>NZ_CP136959.1:0-2548098 GCF_033106145.1 Helcobacillus massiliensis | reverse complement strand
TTCCACGTCACTTTCGGCAGGACGAGTTCCCGCTTGACCCTGTCGCTGTAGCGCTGTGCGGTGCGCAGGGCGTCGGCGATGACCTCGTCGGTGAGCAGGTGCGGTTCGAGGCCCAGGTCGATGAGCCGGGTGTTGACGGCGTTGTAGTAGTGGTCGTACTTCTCGATGCGCGGGTTCTCGATGTTCTCCACGCTGGGGTCCAGGTCCATGGTGCGCGCCACCGCGGCGACGCGATCGGCGAGCTCCTGCACCGAGAACTGCTCGGTGAACTGGTTGAACACGCGGAACTCGCCGCGGTCCGCCGGGTTGTTGCAGGCGATCTCGATGCAGCGCACCGTGTCCTCGATGTTGAGGTAGCCGCGGGTCTGGGAGCCCTGGCCGTACACAGTGATGTCATGGCCGATGGCCGCCTGAATGATGAAGCGGTTCAGGGCGGTGCCGAAGACCGCGTCATAGTCGAAGCGATTGGCGAGGCGGTCGTCCAGACGGGTCTGCTCGGTGTCCAGGCCGTACACGATGCCCTGGTTGAGATCCGTGGCGCGGATTCCCCAGATGCGGCACGCGAACATGATGTTGTCGCTGTCGTGGACCTTGGACAGGTGGTAGAAGCTGCCGGGCTGCTTCGGGAAGGGCAGGCGGTCGGTCCGACCCTTGTGCTCGATCTCGATCCAGCCCTCTTCGATGTCGATGTTCGGCTGGCCGTACTCGCCCATGGTGCCGAGCTTGACGAGGTGGGCGTCCGGAGCGAACTCCTTCATCGCGTAGAGGACGTTGAGGGTGCCCTCCACATTGTTGCGCTGGGAGTAGATCGCGTGCTCGCGGTCAATCATGGAGTAGGGCGCGGAGCGCTGCTCAGCGAAGTGGACGAAGGCATCCAGCTGCTGGCCGTCCGTGGCCTCCCGGAACACTCCGGTGAGGAAGTCCCAGTCGTTGAGGTCGCCGATCCGGGTCTCGATCGTGCGTCCGGTCAGCTCCTTCCACGCCTCAACGCGCTCCTCCAGGGATGCGATCGGGGTGACGGAGTTGGAGCCGAGCTCCTCGTCGATCCTCTCCCGCACGAGCGAGTCCACAATGGTGACCCGGTGGCCCTGAGCTGACAGATGAAGGGCTGTCGGCCAACCGCAGAATCCGGCGCCGCCAGCAACAACGATATTCAGATTACTCACGCCGGTCACGTTACCGAGGCAAGGTCAATGCCCGGTGAACGAGCATCGACGAGCATCCAACAGGAATGCCCCGTGGATCACATTCGGCGCCGTGACAGCATCTTCACTCCACCCGCACACATCGCGACCAGTTCCTCCGCGCGCGTCGCGATAGGATCGAAGGGTCCACACCGTGCGGAGGTAACGTGAGCTTTCTCGACAGAATCGAACGCGGGCTCGACCGAGGCGTCGCCAGCGTCTTCAACCGCGGCAGCGGATCGATCAAGCCGCTCGACCTGGCCCAGGGTCTGAAGCGTGAGTGCGATGACCAGATCCACGTGCTGGACCGGGCCCGCACCCTCGCCCCCAACACGTACTTCCTGTACCTGCACTCCTCGAACTACGACCAGTTCGAGTCCTGGAAGGACGCCCTCCAGGACCAGCTGCAGGACATCCTCGTGGACCACGCGGACAAGCAGCGCTACCTCTTCGTCGGCAACGTCAGCGTCACCATCGAACGCGATGACGAGGTGCGCGCCGGTCGCTTCGAGACCGAGTCCCGCACCGAACGCTCCTCCCTCGCACCCGCCACCGGGGACGCCCAGCAGTTCCAGCCGATCCTGGAGATCGACGGCCAGCAGTACCTCCTCACCGGCCCCGTCACCGTGCTCGGCCGCGGCGGCGACAGCGACATCATCCTGGACGACACCGGAGTCTCCCGTCACCATCTCGAGCTGCGCGTGGACCGCGGCACGATGACCGCGACGGACCTCGGCTCCACCAACGGCACCTACGTGAACGGCGAGCGGGTCACCACGCCCACTCCCCTGCCCGACGGGGCCACCATCCGCATCGGGCGCACCCGCCTCAGCGTGATCCTGCCGCAGAGCACGACGGAGTGGTGACGACTTGAGCGAACTGACGATCGTCGTCCTGCGCCTGGCGTTCATCATCGCCCTGTGGGTGTTCGTGGTGGCCGCCCTGATCATCCTGCGCAACGACCTGTTCGGCACCACGGTGATCTCCCGCGGCAGCGGGAAGGACAAGCGCCGTGAGCAGAGGACCGTGACGAGTCCCGAAGAGCTGGCGAAGATGCGCACCGATCCGGAGGCCGTGGCGACCTCGCTGGTGGTGACCGCGGGGCCGCTGAAGGGCACCACGATCCGCCTGGGTGCGTCCCCGGTGCTGATCGGCCGCGCGCCCGAATGCACGCTCGTGCTCAATGATGACTACGCCTCGAACCGCCATGCCCGGATCTTCCCCGACGGGGACGACTGGTTCGTGGAGGACCTCGGCTCCACCAACGGCACCATGCTCTCCGATCAGCAGATCACGCAGGCGGTGCCGTTCAAGTCGGGTGCGCAGGTGCGCATCGGCCGCACTGTCATCGAACTCCGACGGGGGCCCCGATGACAGTCGCCCTCCACTACGCGGCCAGGACCGATGTCGGTCTGGTGCGCTCGAACAATCAGGACTCCGGCTATGCGGGGCCCCACCTGCTGGTGGTGGCCGACGGCATGGGCGGACACGCCGGCGGTGACGTCGCTTCGTCCCTCGCGATCGCCCGCCTCATTCAGCTGGAGGCCGATGCCCCCGCGACCGACATCGTGGCCGGGCTCGAAACCGCGATCCTGGAAGCGGACCGCTCCATCGTGCGCCGCGCCCGTGAAGAGCCGCTGCTCAGCGGCATGGGCACCACCGTCACTGCTCTGCTGCGCGCCGAGGGCAAGTTCGCGCTCGCCCACATCGGCGATTCCCGCGCCTACGTGGTGCGCGACGGCGAAACGCACCAGGTCACGAAGGACCACACCTTCGTGCAGCGCCTCATCGACGAAGGCCGCCTCACCCCCGAAGAAGCGGAGCGCCACCCGCAGCGCTCCATCATCATGCGGGTCCTCGGCGATCTGGACACCGACCCCGAGCTCGACCTCTCCCTGCGCCCCGCGAACGTGGGCGACCGCTGGCTCCTGTGCTCCGACGGCCTCTCCGGTGTGGTCAGCCACGACACGATCGACGCGAGCCTGCGCGAGATCGACGACGTCGAGGAGTGCGCCGATCACCTCATCGAGCTGGCCCTGCGCGCCGGCGGCCCCGACAACATCACCGCGATCGTCGCCGACGTGGTCGACCTCGACCAGATCCGCCGCACCGAGGATCTGCCGTCGACGAAGACGCAGGTCGTCGGCGCCGCCGCGACCGACCGCAACCGTCCCACCCAGGCCACCGGGCCCGCTGCCCGCGCCGCCGCCCTCACACGCGAATCCGCGCCCTATGAGGATGAGGACTTCGAGACCGAGGAGCCGCCCCGCCGCGGTCCCTGGCCCGCCATCGCCGCCGCGGCGCTGCTCGCGATTCTGCTGACCGGTGCCGCCTGGTTCGGCTACTCCTGGACGCAGGACCAGTACTACGTGGGCACCGACGGCACCACCGTGCAGATCTACCGCGGCGTCCCGCAGGACCTGGGCCCGATCAGTCTCAGCAGCGTGGAGACCGACACCGGCATCCCCGTGAAGGACCTGCGCCCCATCACGCAGACCCAGGTGAAGTCCACCATCGTGGCGAACGACCTGAAGGACGCGAAGCGGATCGTCGCCGAACTGAAGACCGAGGCCACTCCGCCGGAGCCGTCGCCGAGCCCGACCCCGTCGGCCTCCCCGACCCCATCCACGAGCGCGACCCCGTCGGCTTCCCCCTCCGCGCCCGCCAGCCCGAGCGAGTCCTCGCCGGCTGCGGGCCCCGCCGCCGACGCCCCGACCGCTGAGGGCCGGATCTGATGGCAACAGTCGTCACCTACCAGGCCCGTACGCGCCGTCTGCTGCTGGCGGCGCTGACCGTCGCCGCCCTCGTGCTCGGCGCGGGAGCGCTGCTGATGGTCGACTTCGGCCGACGGGACGGGATCCAGCCCGAGACGCTCTGGGAGATCGGCATCGTCAGCGCCGTCGCCCTGGTGCTCGCCGGCGTCGTCGCTGTCCGCGCCCCGTTCGCGGACCCGCTGATCCTGCCCGTCACCGTCCTGCTGAACATGGTGGGCCTCGCCGAGATCCGCAGCGTGGACCTCGTGTACGAGGAGTTCACCCGCTGGGGCCACGGCTTCTCCTCCCGCCAAGTGATGTGGACGGGGATCGCGATGGCGCTGGCGCTGCTCGTGTTCTTCATCGTGCGGGACCACCGCACCATGCGGCGGTACACGTGGATCACCGGCGCTGTGGGCCTGGCGTTCCTGCTGCTGCCGCTGATGCCGATCATCGGCTCCGCCAGCTACGGCGCCCGCATCTGGATCCGCATCGGCTCCTACTCGTTCCAGCCCGCCGAGATCGCCAAGATCATGTTCGCGATCTTCTTCGCCGGGTTCCTCGTGTCCCGCCGCGACACCCTCGCCCTCGCGGGGCCGCGCATCCTCGGCGTCACCCTGCCCCGCTGGGCGGACTTCGGCCCGATCCTCGGCGCCTGGCTGTGCGCCACCGCGGTGCTCGTGTTCCAGAACGACCTCGGCACCTCGCTGCTGTTCTTCGGCCTGTTCGTGGTGATGCTGTACACCGCCACGGACCGCCTGTCGTGGCTGATCATCGGCGCCGCCATGTTCACCCCGCCGGCGCTGCTGTCCGTGACGAAGCTGTCGCATGTGCAGCGCCGTCTCGAATGCTGGCTCGACCCGATGTCGTCTGCGAACTTCGCGAACTGCGGCCAGATCAACAACGGCATCTACGGCCTCGCCAACGGCGGCCTGATCGGCACGGGTTTGGGGCAGGGCCGTCAGGACCTCGTCCCCTTCGCTCAGTCCGACTACATCTTCGCCTCCCTCGGTGAGGAGCTCGGCCTGATCGGCGTGTTCGCGCTGCTGATGCTGTACGGCATCCTCGTGCAGCGCGGCCTGCGCGCCGCTATCGGCATGCCCGACGGGTTCGGCAAGCTCCTCGCCGCCGGCCTCGCCTTCTCCATCGGCCTGCAGATCTTCATCGTGGTGGGCGGAGTGACCCGCGTGGTGCCGCTGACCGGCCTCACGCTCCCGTTCATGGCGGCCGGTGGTTCGTCCCTGGTCGCGAACTGGATCATCATCGCGCTGCTGATCAAACTGTCCGACGCCGCCCGCCGACCAGCGGCGCGCACCCTGGACAAGGCGTCCGCGAAGAAGGTTGAGGAGGCGACCGCCGCATGAACAAGCCCCTGCGCCACGTGTCGCTCGTGCTGGCGGTGCTGTTCCTCCTGCTGTTCGGCTCCTCCACGTACTTCCAGGCGATCCGCACCCACGAGCTGAGCGCCGACGCCCGCAACGCCCGCGCCATCTACAACGAGTACGGCCGCGCCCGCGGCCCCATCGTGGTGGACGGCGAAGCGGTCGCCACCTCCACCCAGGTGAACGACAACTACGGCTACCAGCGGTCCTACGACCCGGCCCGCACCTACTCCTCCGTCACCGGGTACTACTCGGTCGTGTACGGCTTCAGCGGCATCGAGGCCGCGATGCAGAAGGAGCTCAGCGGTGACGCCGACGCGCTCTTCTACCAGCGCGTGCGGGACCTGATCTCCGGTCGGCCTGCCCGCGGCGCCACCGTGGAGCTGACGATCGACCCGGCGATGCAGAAGGCGGCCGTGGATTCGCTGGACGGGCGCAAGGGCGCCGTGGTGGCCCTCGACCCGGAGACCGGTGCGGTGCTCGCCCTCGTCTCCTCCCCCACGTTCAACCCGAACGACCTCGCCGGGCATGACACCACGAAGGTCGCGGAGAACTGGAAGCGCCTGCAGGAGGACCCGGATCGTCCGCTGCGCAACCGCGCCATCTCCGGCAACCTGTATCCCGCAGGCTCCACGTTCAAACTGCTGGTCGCGGCCTCAGCGCTGCAGGACGGCGGGTACACGAAGGACTCCGTGGTGCCCGGCCCCGGTTCCTACCGGCTGCCGAACTCGAACTCCACCATGACGAACTTCTCCGGCGGTGACCGGACCGCCTGCGGACCGAACAACGAGTCCTCCCTCCAGGCCGCCATGCAGCAGTCCTGCAACACGTCGTTCGCGATGCTGGGTGTGAAGCTCGGCGAGGACAAGCTCGCCGCCACCCTGAAGGACTACGGCTTCGGGCAGGAGCAGTACATTCCGATGAAGGTCGCGCCGTCGCACATCGCCACTGACATGGACGATGCGCAGCTGGCGATGACGTCCATCGGCCAGTACGAGACCCGTGTGACCCCGATGCAGATGGCGATGGTCGCAGCGTCGTTCGCGAACGACGGCGTTGTGATGGAGCCGCAGGTCGTCAAGGGTGTGCGCACCTCGTCGCTGACCCAGGTGTCCACGATGACCCCGAAGCGGATGTCGCAGCCGCTGTCGGCGGCGAACGCCGCCCAGATGCGCGAGATGATGCAGGCGACCGTCGAGGACGGCACCGGCGGCGCGGCCCGGATCGACGGCCTCGAGGTGGGCGGCAAGACCGGAACCGCCGAGTGGGAGCGCGGGAAGAAGGCGCACTCCTGGTTCGTCGGCTACGCATCCGATGGTCAGAAGAAGGTGGCCATCGCGGTCATCGTCGAAGAGGGCGGATACGGCAGCCGCGTGGCTGCCCCCATTGCACGTGATGTCATGAAGGCGAGGTACGAGAGGTGAAGACCAAGAAGGGGCTTGTCCTCGAAGGACGCTACGAGCTCACCCGCCTCATCGCCACCGGCGGCATGGGCCAGGTGTGGGAAGGCCTGGACAAGGACCTGGACCGCACCGTGGCCGTGAAGGTGCTGCGCGAGGAGTTCGCCGGCGAAGAGGGCTACCTGAAGCGGTTCCGGGCGGAGGCCCGCCACACCGCCGCGCTCGCGCACGACTCGATCGCCGCACTGTACGACTACGGCGAGCTCGACGGCCGCGCCTACATCGTGATGGAGCTGGCGCCCGGGCGCCCGCTGTCGGACATCATCGAGGAGAACCCGAACGGCATCGATGAGGCCCGCGTGACCACCGTGATCCGCGAGCTCGCCCGAGCCCTGGACGCCGCGCACGTGAAGGGCGTGGTGCACCGTGACGTGAAGCCGGAGAACATCCTGGTGGATGAGGCGAACGGCTGGGCGATCAAGGTGACGGACTTCGGCATCGCCCGCTCCAATGAGCAGGCGCGGCTGACGAAGACCGGCCTGGTGATGGGCACGGCCCAGTACCTTGCGCCGGAGCAGGCGATGGGCAAGCAGGCGACCAGCCTCTCGGACGTGTACGCCCTCGGCATCGTCACCTACGAGATGCTGACCGGTGAGCGGCCGTTCACCGGCACCAGCCAGGTGGAGATCGCGATGGCGCAGGTGAAGCAGCCACCGCCGGAGCTGCCCTCCACGATCAGTGAGGACATGCGCACTCTGGTGATGATGATGCTGGCAAAGGCACCGGCGAACCGCCCGCGGTCGGCGTCGGCCGTGGCGCGGATCCTCGACGAGCTCGAACGCGGTGAGCAGCCGCGGTTCGCCGCCGGGCCGGTGGCGACGGGCCCGCAGAAGACGGGTGAGCGCAAGCAGAAGGACGACAGCCCGATCTCTCCGACGGGCACGCGCACCGCCGCGATGCCGCTGCTGGGCAAGCCCCGGTCGGTGTCGGTGCGGTCGGCTGCGGCGCCGAGCGCGTCGGGCGCGGCGTCGTCGAATTCGGCGCTGAGTGCGAACCCGGCACCGGATCATTCGGCGCGGCGGCCCGACGGGGTCCGCACCGTGCGGGAGGCGCAGCGGTCGCAGAAGTCGTCTTCCCTGGTGCTGCCGCTGATCGTGGTGCTGACCGTGATCATCATCGGTGTGGCGCTGGCAATCCTTGTTTCGCAGGGAGGCATGTCCCTGGGCTTGGAGCACGTAGGATTGACGGACGGATCGGTGCTGGCCGGCGAAGGAATAAGGACGGGTGAACGGTGACTGAGTCGACGATGCTCCTCAACGGCCGCTACGAGATCGGCCGCCTCCTGGGGCGCGGCGGCATGGCTGAAGTGCTGCTCGCCACCGACACGCGCCTGCACCGCACCGTTGCCGTCAAGGTCCTCCGCAGCGAGTTCGCGCAGGACGAGCACTTCCAGGAGCGGTTCCGCCGTGAAGCGCAGAGCGCTGCGAGCCTGAACCATCCCGCGATCGTCGCCGTGTACGACACCGGCGAGGATGTGAAGACCGAGCCCAACGGCACCGAGGTGACCATCCCGTACATCGTGATGGAGTACGTGGAGGGTGAGACCCTGCGCTCCAGCGTGAACGAGGAGCACCCGATGGACGTCCATCAGGCGTCCGAGATCATGGCCGGGGTGCTGTCGGCGCTGGAGTATTCGCACCGCCACGGCATCGTGCACCGCGACATCAAGCCCGGCAACATCATGATCGACAAGTCCGGTGCGGTGAAGGTGATGGACTTCGGCATCGCCCGTGCTGTCGCTGAAGCGACGAACAACATGACGCAGACGTCCGCCGTGATGGGGACGGCGCAGTACCTGTCGCCGGAGCAGGCGCGCGGCCAGCAGGTCGATGCCCGCTCGGACGTGTACTCCGCTGCCGTGGTCCTGTACGAGCTGCTGTGCGGTCGCCCGCCGTTCCAGGGCGATTCGCCGGTGTCGATCGCGTACCAGCATGTACGTGAGCTGCCGGAGCGTCCCTCCACGTTCAACCCGAGCATTTCGCCGGCGATGGACGCCGTGATCCTGAAGGGCCTGGCGAAGGACCGCGATGAGCGCTATCAGAGCGCACTCGCGTTCTCCCGCGACATCGCGGCCGTGGCCGCGGGCCGGCAGCCGTCGGCTGAGCTGCCCGCCGCCTACGCCGGTGGTGGTGCTCCCGTGGACGCGCCCACGCAGGCGCTCGCGCCCGCTGATCAGCCGACGGAGCGTCTGTCGGCCACCCAGCTGATTCCGACGACCGGGCCGGGTGCCGCGGTCGCCGCCGGTTCCACTGCCGCGGCCGGGGTCGCCGGGGCGGGCGCTGCGCACGCGCACTCGAGCGCCGCTGAGCCGGCCACGGCCAACGGGGCGGCTGTTGAGGAGCGCCGTCGGGACCGGACCCCGGTTCTGCTGTGGGCGCTGATCGGTCTGGCCGTGCTGGCTGTTGCGGGGCTCGCCCTGTGGTGGCAGCTCGGCAAGTCCGGCGATCCTGCCGTTGAACAGGTGCAGGTGCCGGCGATCATCGGCGTGTCCGAGGCGGAGGCCCGGACGGAGCTGCAGGCGGCCGGCCTGAACCCGAAGTTCGACCTCAAGCCGTCGAACGATGTGCCCGATGGCCAGGTGTCCGAGGTGTCGCCCGATGTGGGCACGCAGGTGGATCGTGGGTCCACGGTGAGCGTGACTGTCAGTTCGGGCCCGTCGGAGACGAAGGTGCCGGACCTGTCCGGGAAGTCGAAGAGCGAAGCGGAACAGCTGCTGAAGGACGCCGGGCTGACGATGAAGGTCGCCGGCACCGAGGACGTCAAGGACGCGAAGAAGGACACGGTGACCCGGTCCGATCCAGCCGCGGGTGACTCCGTGGAGACGGGCGGCACCGTGCAGGTGTGGCTGGCGTCCGGTCAGGCTGAGGTGCCGAGCGTCGTGGGCCTGTCCCGCGACCAGGCGGAGTCGGCGCTGTCCGATGCAGGGTTCGCTGTGGACGTGTCCGAGAAGGAGGATCCGGAGCAGACGCCGGGCACGGTCCTGGAGCAGTCGCCGGAGGCCGGCGAGATGCTGGACTCCGGGTCCACGGTGCGCATCGTCGTGGCGAAGGAGCAGGGCCCGAAGGCGCTGCCGAACGTCACGGGCGCGCCCCTGGATGAGGCGCGCAAGAAGCTCTCGGACGCCGGGTTCGGTGTCGAGGTGAAGCAGGAGGCGAGCGATTCGGTGCCGAAGGGCAGGGTGATCCGCACCGAGCCGAAGGCGAACGAGAAGGTGGAGCCGAACTCGACGGTCACGATCATCGTCTCCAGCGGCCCGGAGGAGAAGCCAACGCCGACTCCGACCCCGTCGCCGACTCCGGAGCCGTCGCCGAGCCCGACCGAGACGTCTCCGAAGCCGACGGATTCTCCGAGCCCCACGCAGACCACTGACAACGGCGCATCTGGGAAGAAGGGCAATGGACAGGGCAATGGCAACAGCAAGGGCGGTCCGCCGTCGGACAAGCCCGGGCTCGGCCAGGGCAACGGCAACGGCAACGGCTGATGCGGACGGACGATCCCCGATCTGCTGACGGTGCCGCCGGCCCAGAAGCGGCTGCCGAGCCGCGCGGCGTCGCCGGCCCGGACTCTTCCGCCGACCCCGCCGGCCCGCGCATCCTCGTGGTCGACAACTACGACTCATTCGTGTTCACGATCGTCGGCTACCTGGAGCAGATGGGCGCCGACTGCACCGTTCGCCGCCATGACCACGCGGATCTGGACCCCACCGAGTTCGACGGTGTCCTCATCTCCCCGGGCCCCGGGAACCCGGACACGGCTGGCCGCTCCCTCGAGGTGATCGAGGCCTGTGCCCGCACCGGTACCCCGATGCTGGGGGTGTGCCTGGGCCTGCAGGCGCTGGCGCAGCTGTTCGGAGCGACCGTCGCGCATGCGCCGAATCTGATGCACGGCCGCACCTGCGCGATCACGCACGAGGAACGGAGCGTGTTCGAAGGGCTCGCGTCACCGCTGACTGCGACCCGGTATCACTCGCTCGCGGTTGTGCCGGAGACGCTGCCGGTCTGCCTGGAGGTGACGGCGTCCGCGGAAGACGGCTCCATTCAGGGCATTGCGCACCGGGAGCTGCCGCTGCATGCGGTGCAGTTCCACCCGGAGTCGGTGCTGACGGAGGGCGGCCACCATATGCTGGCCGTGTTCCTGCAGCTCGCCGAGGGCGCCCCCACTGCTGACGCTGCGCGGCGCGCGGAGGGTCTGCGGCCGCTCATCGGCTGAACCCGTCGGCGCCGTGGCCTCAGGCGCGGCCTCAGCTGACCGGCAGCGGCAGCGGCGCACCCACGGTGTTGTCGTTGAACGGCATGTACAGCGCCACGATCGGGAACACCCACATGAACAGGACGGCGACGATCGCCAGCACGAGCACGAGCACGATCAGGGTCTTCACCCACCACGGGCCGGGCAGGGCACGCCAGAGCGGTCCGTACATGTCAGAACACCTTTCCTTCGAGCTCCTGCGGAATGCCCTTCTTGCGGTCCACCCAGTGATCGAACTTCGCGTGCACGATGTAGCGTTCACGCGCGGAGTACATCGGGTGGCAGGCGGTCATGGTCATGAACTGCTCCGTCGGCTTCTCCCCCGGCTTGTTCGGGACGGGGGCGATCACTTCGATTGCGGACGGCATGGTGATCTGATCGCTCGTGACTCGGTAGACGTAGAACGCTTCGGCGGTCTCCACGATGACCGGGTCGCCCTCCTTGAGGCGGGCGATGTCGTGGAGGGGACGGCCGTAGGTGGAGCGGTGACCCGCGATGGAGAAGTTGCCGTTCTCACCGGGGACCGCGGTCTCGCGGTAGTGGCCGTTGCCCTTGACGTTCAGCACCTCGGTCATGGAGGTGCCCTCGGCGATGGGCGATGACACCTTGTCGAACTTGGGGACGTGGAGGGTGCCCCACACCTGGTTCTCAGCGCCGGGCTTCGCCACCGGCGGCGGGCCGGACTCCGGGGGTGCGATCTTCTGCGGGGGACGGCCCCACATGTCCTCGGAGGCGGCGATGATGTCGGAATGCTCCTGGTCGGCGATGACATCGGTCCACCAGAGCTGCCACACCACGAACAGTCCGAGCAGCACTCCGACGGTGATCATCACCTCGCCGAGGATGCCGACGACGCGCGATGCCCCCGCCCTCATCGGCGTGACGCTTCCTGTGCGCTCGCGCGCTCAGCGCGGGTGCAGAACGGGTGCATGCTGTGCCTTTCGTCTGTGGATGCGTTCGCTACTCTAGTGGGAGTCTCTGCAACAGGAAGGTGAGGCATGGCCAAGGACACGTCCGCGCCGTCGGCGGGGCGCCGCGCAGCCCGCGCGCGCGATGAAGCCGCCGCTCAGAGGGGCGCCCGCGAACTCGGACCGAAGCCGTCGCCGCGCTGGCTGGTGCCGGTGGCGATGACGTTGCTGGTGCTCGGTCTTCTGTACATGGTGGTGTACTACGTGTCGGCCGCCCAGTACCCGCTGCCGATCGGTGACTGGAACCTGGCGGTGGGCCTCGGCCTGATCATGCTCGGCGGCGCTCTGCTGACGAACTGGCGATGACGATGAGCCCCGCCGAATCCTCCCACCCGTGGACGCGGTTCGTCGCGATCGGCGACTCCTTCACCGAAGGGATCGGGGATGCCGACGAGACCGTCGTCGGCGGTGTGCGCGGCTGGGCGGACCGGGTCGCCGAGCAGCTCACCGCCGGCACCGACGACTTCTCCTACGCGAACCTCGCGATCCGCGGCCGCCTGTACCGGCAGATCATCGACGAGCAGATCGAGCCCGCGATCGACCTGTCCCCGAACCTGGTGAGCTTCTTCGCCGGCGGCAATGACGTGATCCGCCGCGGCGACCCGGATGAGATCGCCGGTCACATCGACGAAGCCGTCGGCCGCCTCGCCACCACCGGTGCGGACATCATCCTGTGGACGGGCCCGGACGTGGGCAGCACCCCCGTGTTCCGCATGATCCGCGGCCGCACCGCCATCTACAACGAGAACATCCGCGCCATCGCGAAGCGGTACAGCACGTTCGTGGTGGACCTGTGGTCCCTGCGCGAACTGACCCGCGAGGACATGTGGGCGCCGGACCGTCTGCACTTCTCCCCGCTCGGGCACCACACCATCGCCCGCGAGGTGCTGAACGTGCTGGGCGTGGACAACGACCTCACGAGCGAGATGCCGGAGGCGGCGCCGCGGAAGGAGTGGCGCGAGGCGCGTCGCGAGGACCTCGTGTGGGCCAAGGAGTTCTTCGGCCCGTGGGTTCTGCGGCGCATCCGTCGGCAGTCCTCCGGTGACGGGATGACGCCGAAGCGCCCCACCGCGAAGCCCGTGTTCGGTGCACCGATGGCCCCCGGCGCGGACACCGGCGGACTGGATCAGGTGCCGGGCGAGGACTGAACCCGTCGGCCCCGCCCCCGCCGGCGGGGCGAAGGACCCATAGTCCCCACCGCGATGGACACCACATCGCGTTTATAGTGTTCCCAGCTGCGATGAGATCTGCCAGCGCTCGAGCCTGGGCACCGTCCCACGCTCGTGACCCTCTCCCCGAAAGAGAAAGCCATCCTCATGACCACAGCATCCCCTGCGCCCGCTCGGCGCACCCGCCCGAGCCTCACCTGGCGCCGACTCCTCTCCATCCTGATCGCCCCGTTCCTGCTGGTCGCCCTCGCGGCCTGCGGTGAGGTCAAGGGTGACATCGAGATCAAGTCGGCCAAGCAGGCGTCGATCGATATGACGATCTCCCTCGACAAACAAGCCGCCTCCACCCTCGGCTTCGGCAATTCGTCCGATGCACTGTGCACCTCGCTGAAGTCCCAGATGGGCATCACCAGCGCTGACTTCGTCAAGGTGTCCCCGAAGGACGACGGCGACCGCATCAGCTGCAACTTCAAGGGCGACGGCGAAGCCGAAGCCAACAACTCCGCCCTGACCGAGGAAGAGGACGGCAAGTACCTCCGCTTCAAGATCGGCAACTCCACCGTCTCCGAACAGGAGTGGGACCAGGCGATGGAGGGCATGAAGATGATGGGCCTGGACGCCTCCGGCTTCACCACCGACATCACTATCACCATGCCGGGCAAGGTCGTGGAGACCGCCAGCGGCAAGGCGGAGGGCAACAAGGTCCGCATCACCGATCCCAAGGAACTGATGACCAAGGGCATTGATGTGAAGGCAGAGACGAGCAGCTTCCCGTGGATGATCGTGATCATCGTGCTCGCCGTGCTCGCGCTCCTCGCTCTTCTGGCGATCGCCGCGCTGATCTTCTTCTTCCTGTCCCGCAAGAAGAAGAACAAGCCCTCTGCTCCGGCACCGTTCGGCACCCACGCCGCCGGCGGCTCCTCCGGTCCGTTCGGCAACCAGAACAGCCAGCAGGGCTTCAACCAGCAGGGCTTCGGTCAGCAGGGCCAGCCCAGCGCCAACAACCAGCCCAGCCAGCCGAACTTCGGCAACCAGCCGGGTCAGCCGAACTTCGGCGGCCAGCAGCAGGGCTTCGGCTCGCAGCCCGGTCAGCCGGGTCAGCCTGGCCAGCAGGGCTTCGGCGGCCAGGACGGCTTCGGCAACCAGCCCGGCCAGCCCGGCTCCGGATCCCAAAACCCCGGCCCGCAGTGGCAGGGCCCCGGCACCAACTGATCAGACAGCGGTCATCCCGCTCACCTGACGCGGCCCGCCTCCGTACCATCGGGGGCGGGCCGCTGCCGTGAGTTCCGCGCACAGGGCGCCGCTTCGTCGACTTCGGTCGACGGGGCGGCGCCCTGGCCGTTCCCGCTCCGGTGAAATCGGCCTATAATGGACAATCGTGAGGCTCCCGGTTGGTCGGGAAGCCGGCATCCGTCGGCCCGCGCTCACGGGCCCCGCCCGTCCCTGTCAAGAAGGCCCGCGCTCATGCACCTCTCCTCCCCCGCGCACCCACCCCGCGCCGCCTGGCGTCGTCTCCTCGCTGTGCTCCTGGCACCGCTGCTGCTCCTCACCCTCGCCGCGTGCGGTGAGCTGAAGGGAGAAGTCGATTTCGAGGACGAGTCCACGGTCTCCATCGACCTCACTCTGAAGGTCGATCAGAAGACCGCTGCCGCGATGGCGTTCAACAGAGATTCCGTCGCGGAGTTCTGCGAGGACACCAAAGCCGAAGAACCGAACACGCCCGGATTGAAGGTCACCCCCATTGCGTCCGGCGGCGACTCCGGTTGCCACATCGAATACGAGGGCACGCACGAGATGGTCAAGGAGATGCTGACCCTCGAGGAGAACGGCAAGGCTCTGCGCCTCGTCACGGACGAGGGTCAGCGGATCAGCGAGGACGAATGGAACGACCTCGTCAAGAATGCACGGGAGCACGGCATCGACCTCGACGATGCGAAGGTCGATGTTGAGATCACCATGCCGGGGAAGGTGCTCTCCAGCGTCAGCGGCGAGATCGACGGCGACACCGTCCGCATCACCAATCTGCACGATCTCCTCACCCAGGGCGTCAACATCAAGTCCGAGGTGAAGAGCGGCTTCCCATGGGGTGCGATCGTCACCACCCTGCTCGTTCTTCTGCTGCTGGCAGCACTGGCCGCGGCGGCGTTCTTCTTCCTCCGCAGGCGCCGCGGGGGTCAGGGGAAGCAGCCGACGGGTTCCCCCGCAGCTCCGGGCCAGGGCGGTGCGCATGCGCCGCCCCAGGCTGGAGCAGGTGCAGCCGCGGTCGCTGCACCGCAGCACCCTCAGCACCCACAGGCACCGGGCCAGCCGCAGGCGCAGGCACACCCGCAGGCTCCGTCAGCTCCGCAGGTTCAGTCGCCCCCGCAGGCTCAGTCGGCCGCTCCGGCACCGCATGCCCCGTCTGCACCGCCGGCTCCCACGGGCCAGCAGCCGCTCGCGCCGAACACCGCGATGCCCCCGCAGCAGCCGCACCGCCCGGGCGACCTGCAGTCTCCGCCGACCCCGCAGCGCCCGCGCCGATGAGACGACGCACTTTGTGATGTAGGACCCGCCGCCCGGCCTTCGATTGGCATCGACTCACCAACTCGAGTAATGTTGAGAAGGTCGGAAACGGCAAGCGCCCGTAGCTTAACGGATAGAGCACCTGACTACGGATCAGGAGGTTGGGGGTTCGAATCCCTCCGGGCGCGCAGTGCTGAGAAGCCCCGAGATCACCATGATCTCGGGGCTTTCTCGTTGCCCGGGGCCCCGTCCGTTGCTTCGCAGTGCTCGGAGGGCGCTCGCCGCAGGGGCCCGAAGGCTCGCCGCAACGCAGTCCGAATCTTCGCCGCAACGGCCGAGGAGGATCGGCTGCGCAGTTCGACGGCCCCGCCCAGCCGCAGAATTCGACGGATGTTCGCTATCGAGCCCGAATTCGGCACATCCAGCGAACTCTGCAGCCAGCGCATCGAAGATCTGGGCAGCGCGGCGGCGAGCCGGGGGACCAGGCGGTGTCAGAAACCCAGGGGCCAGAGACCCGACGGGGCCAAAAACGAAAGCGACTTTTTTGCGGATCGGCAGGGTGCTTACCGCAAAAAAGTCGCTTTCGATTGAGATGACCGGGGCCGGCTGGAGACAGCGGCGGGCACCGGCGCGATGACCGGGGCCGGCTGGAGACAGCGGCGGGCGCCGGCGCGATGGCCGGGGCCGGCTGGGGGGGGGCCGGGGATTCGGCCGTGGGGCAGGGGCGCCGCCGGGGCTACGGCGTGACGATCTTGCCCGGGTTGAAGTTGCCGCCCGGGTCCTGCGCCGCGTACAGATCCTTCAGCATCCGCACGCCGCCATCGGTGATGTCCTCAGCGATCCACGGCTGATGCTCCGTGCCCACCGCGTGGTGGTGGCTCACGGTGCCCAGGTGGTGCATGAACTCCTGCTGGATCGTGTGCTTCAGCGCCGTGTACTCCTCGAGCATTCGCTCATCCGACTCGTACGGAACAGCGAACGTGAAGTACAGGCACGCGCCCTGGTGGTAGCTGTGGCTCATGTGGCAGAACATGAAGCCGCGCAGCCCCATCTCGTCGAGCTTCCTGTAGAACGCGTCGTACACCGAGGAGTGCATCTCGTTCAGGCGCGACCACGTGGTGCCGGTGTCCGAGACATCGCCGTACACGTTCATCCCCAGCAGGAAGTCCCGCAGGTACGGGGTGTCGAACTTCTTCTGGTCATAGATCTTGCCGGGGCCGGCGCCGAGCGTGATGCCGCCGACGGACTTCACGATCCGCTTCACCGCGGACTTCTCCCGCTCCACATGCTGCTTCGTCCCCTCGAAGCACACGTAGGAGATGCACATCTCCTCACGGGTGTCCCAGCCCTTCGAGCGCAGGTACGCGAACAGGCCCTCCTGGACCTTCGCCATCGCCTTCGACTTCCGCGACTCCGGCTCCTTCACCATCGCCAGCGAGAAGCGGGTCTCCGGGCCGTCCGACAGGCGCGTGAACACCGGATGCACCTCCGAGCGGGCAATCGCGTGCATACCCCGCACACCGCTCTCCCAATCCGGGAACATGTACGCGATGACCTCGCGCACCGGGGCGACCCGGTGCACCCGCACCGTGCACTCCGTGATCACACCGAGGCGGCCCTCCGAACCCAGCACCATCTCGTGCACGGAGGACCCGGAATCGCGGCCCGGAATCGGCTTGGTGTCGATGACCCCGTCGGCCTGCACGAGGCGCAGCCCGCGCACGATGCCCTCGATGTCGCCGTACTTGTCCGACTGCATGCCCGAGGAGCGGGTCGCGGCCCAGCCGCCGAGCGTGGAGTACGCGAACGAGTCCGGGAAGTGGCCCATCGTCCAGCCGCGCTCCTGCAGCTGCTCCTCGAGGTCCGGGCCGTACACGCCGGCCTGGACGCGGGCGAGGCCAGCGGTGTCGTCGATGTCGAGGACGCGGCACATCCGGCCCAGGTTCAGGGTGATGATCGCGCGCTTCTCGTCCACATCGGGGGTGACGGAGCCGGAGATGGAGGAACCGCCGCCGAACGGGATGACCACGAGGTCGCGCTCCACCACGAGGCGGAGGATCGACTGCACCTCCTCGTCGCTCGCCGGATACACGACAGCATCCACGATGCGGCGGAAGTCGCCGGTGCGGGCGCGGAACAGGTCTGTGACGGAGCGGCCGAAGGAGTGCACCACGCGGTACTCGTCGTCCGTGCGGACGTTCTCCGAGCCGACGATCGCGGTCAGCGCGGCGGCGTCCTCCGAGGAGAGCACGCTCGCCGGCACCTCATAGTCGGACAGCTGCGGTTCGGGGCGCGGCGTGATGGCGTCGAGGTCGAGACCGACCTTCTCCTTCACCAGCGGCGCGAACAGCGGCTTGTTGTCGAAACGGAACGTGACATCGTCCAGTCCCCAGCCCCACCACTTGTGGCGCTTCACATCAGCTGCCGAGATCATTCGCTCAGCTCCTCCCCCATCACAGTGCGGTAATTCGATTCGTACAGTTCAGCAACGGTGGCCTGCACGCGCGCGGAGAAGTCGGTGACGACCTCCCCTTCGAACGGGCGCATCGGCTCACCGAACACGACCCCGACGGGCGGCCTGCCCGGCTTCGGCCAATTGCGGCCCTTCGGCATCGCCTCATGCCCGCCGATCAGCGCCGCCGGGATCACAGGGGTGCCCACGCCGGTGGCGAGCGCAGCCGCGCCCGGTTTGAACTCGGCCATGCGGCCGGTCGTGGAGCGGGTCGCCTCCGGGAACACCAGGATCGGCACCCCAGCCTTCAGCAGACGGCGGCTGAGACCCGAGTTCTTCTTCGAGCCGTCGCGGTCGATCGGGAACGCGTTGAACATCCAGCGCACGAAGATGCGGCGGTACCACACCTCGAAGAAGTACTCGCGTGCCACGCCCGTGGACAGGTAGCGCGCCTGCTTGATCGGCAGGCCCTGCATCAGCATCGGCGCATCCAGGTGCGAGGAGTGGTTCGCGACCAGGACGAACGCGCCGCGGACCTTGTGAACCGACGGGTGCACGCTGATCGTCTGGGTCACCACCGACCCGACGATGCTGCGGAAGACGCCGCGCTGGAGCAGCCGACGGATCCGCGACCGCCAGCGGGACCGGTAGAGGGCCGGGTCGTGGTACTGATTCACTTCTCTTTGTTCCTCCGCGCCGTCAGCCAGGCGCTCACTCGGTGGATGATGGAGCGCGGCGCGAGGCGGGAGAGCGCCACGATCAGCTTGAACCTCTTCGAGGGGATGGAGATGACGCGGCCGGCGGCGGCGTCACGCAGGCACTCCTCCACGAGGCGGTCCGGGTCCAGCCACAGGAAGCCCGGGATCGAGGTCCCCTTGATGCCGGCGCGCTCGTGGAACTCGGTGCGCACCCAGCCGGGGGCGAGCGCCACCACCCGCACACCCGTGCCGGCGAGGCGGACCGACAGGGCCTCCGTGTAGATCTGCGCCCACGCCTTGATGGCGGAGTAGTTGTTCTGCGGCACGTATCCGGAGGTGGAGGTGACGTTGATGATGGTGCCCTCGCCGCGCGCCGCCATGGTGCGGCCGGCGGCGCCGGACAGGTGGTAGACGGCGCGGACCATCACTTCGAGGCCGTCGTCGTGCAGGGAGAGGTCCTCGCCGAGGATGTCGGACCGGACGGAGAAGCCGGCGTTGTTGACGAGGATGTCGATCGGCGGGTCCGCTTCGAGGCGCTCCACGATCCGCTGCTGGTCATCGCGGTGGACCAGATCAGCCTCGATGGTCTCAACGTCCACGCCGTATCGGGAACGGATGTCCGAGGCGAAGGCGTCGAGTCGTTCGGGGTTGCGGGCCACGATCACCAGGTCAGCGCCGCGCTGTGCGAAGGCCCTGGCGAAGGCCGCCCCGATACCTGACGTTCCGCCGGTGATGAGGGCCCTGTGCATGCGCCCTACGATACACTAGGCCGCACTGCCCTCAGCCCCTCCAGGCGCCTCGCGGGAGGGGTCACGACGGCCCACATCACCCGATTCCACCTGGGAGAACGACCTAGTCATGGCGAACGCTCACTCGCAGATCCTGCTCACCGGCGTCACCGGATTCCTGGGGCAGGCCGTCCTCCAGGACCTGCTGGAGAACCACCCCGATGTCCGCGTCACCGCGGTGATCCGACCCAAGGGCTCCCAGACCGGGCGCAAGCGCCTCGAAGGCCTGCTGCGCAAGCCCGTGTTCACCTCCTGGGCTGAGCGAACCAGCAAGGAGGAGGTCGCGTCGGCCCTCGCCGACCGGGTCGACGTCCTCGAAGGCGATCTCACCGCGATGCCGCCGCTGACGCAGAAGCTCGACGTGGTCATCCACTCCGCCTCCTCGGTGTCCTTCGACCCGCCGATCAACGAAGCGTTCGCCACCAACGTGGGCGGCGCGAAGAACCTGTACGAGGCGCTGCTGGAGTCCGATCAGGACCCGCACGTCATCCACGTCTCCACCGCGTACGTGTCCGGTCTCGCCAAGGGCCTGCGCCGCGAAGGCCGCCTGACCCACACCGCGGACTGGCGCGCCGAATACGACATGGCGCTCGCCGCGAAGGACCGGGTCGAAGCGCAGTCCCGCACTCCGGAGGTGCTGCGCCGGCTGATGCGCCGCGCCGCGTTCGAAGCGGGGAAGATGGGCCCGAAGGCCAGCGCGGAGGTCGCTGAGCGCGCCCGCCAGGACTGGGTCCACGAGCGCCTCCAGGACTACGGCCTGCAGCGCGCCAACTCCCTCGGCTGGACCGACATCTACACCTTCACCAAGGCGATGGCGGAGCGCGTCGCCGAGGAGCTGTGGGCCCAGAAGGGCCACCGCCTGTCCGTGGTGCGCCCCTCCATCATCGAGTCGGCGCTGCGCCGCCCCTACCCGGGCTGGTTGGACGGCTACAAGGTCGCCGATCCCCTCATCATGGCCTACGGCAACGGCCGCCTGCCGGAGTTCCCCGGCCTCGCCGATTCGATCCTCGACATCATCCCGGTCGACTTCATCGTCAACGTGATCACCGCGCTCGCCACGCAGGAGGTGTCCCGCCGCGGCGATGACGCCTATTACCAGGTCGTGTCCGGCTCCTCCAACCCGCTGCCGTTCCACGAGATGGTGTCCGCGGTGCAGGGCTACTTCCAGGAGAACCCCCTCACGGACGACAACGGCGAGGAGATCGAGGTCCCCACCTGGTCGTTCCCGTCGGTGCAGCTCATCGAGGCGCGCTTCTGGGCGACCCAGAAGGCCGCGAAGACCGCGCAGCTCATCACCGGTCAGCTTCCCGGTACGAAGCGGACCCGCCAGTGGGCGGGCCAGCTGCATAGGACCGTGAGCGGCCTGGAGACCCTGCGGAAGTTCACCGACCTGTACCGGCACTACACGAAGACCGAAATGGTGTTCGACGACGCGAACACCCGCGCGCTGCGCGAAGAGCTGCCGGCGGAGTTCCTCGCCACCAACGACTTCGACGTCACCGTCATCGACTGGAAGGACTTCTTCCAGAAGCAGCACCTGCCGGCCCTCACCGAGCTGACGAAGGCGTACAAGCGGGCGAAGTCCGCCCAGCGCCGCCGGGAGGCGCGCGGCCCCGCCGCCCTGAAGGAGGGCACGGACGTCCTGGCCGTGTTCGACCTCGACGGCACGGTCATCGCGCAGAACATCGTGCAGCAGTACCTGTCGATCATGCGCGCCACACGCCCGCGCCGTGCCTGGGCAGGCGAGAGCGCGAAGCTGGCGTCCGCGCTGCCGCAGTACCTGCTGGCGGAGTCGCGGGACCGCTCCGAGTTCATCCGCTCCGTGAACCGCCGCTACCGCGGGTACACCCCCGCGGAGCTGCGCCGAGTGCTGTCCGGGGAGCTCGGGGAGAAGATCCGCAGCTCCATCCGCGAGGAGGCCCGCGCCCGCATCGAGGAGCACCGCCGCGCGGGCCACCGCACCGTCCTCGTGACCGGTGCTCTGGACCTGCTGGTGGAGCCGATCGCGGACCTGTTCGATGACGTGGTCGCCACCCGCATGCATCTGGGTGAGGACGGCCGCCTCACCGGCTACCTCGCGACCCCGCCGGTGGTGGATGAGGCGCGCGCGAACTGGCTGCGGAAGTACGCCGACGAGCACGGCCTCGACCTCGCGAAGTCCTACGGCTACGGCGACTCCGTCGCTGATGCGTCGTGGCTGCGGCTGCTGGGGCACCCGTCGGCCATCTCCCCCGACCTGGGGCTGTACGCGGAGGCGAAGAAGCAACGCTGGCAGGTCCTCGACTGGAAGTGACGGTCCCGCGCTGAGGGGTCGACGGTCGCTGGCCGACAAGGGTCCCGCTGACACCGCCGAACGGGGGCATAGTGTAGGAAAGGGCGTTCCGCTCGGGGACGCCCCATCCCCCCCCGGACAGCGTCCCAGGAAGGACCGATCGTGGACTCCTCCATCGTCCCCAAACTCGTCATTCCCACGCCTCCTGCCATGGCGAAGGCCATGGAGGACGGCATGTACGCCAAGGCCACCAAGCCGATCGGCGAGCTGTTCTGGCTCGCGCTGACCGGCGGCGCCTACATCGCCCTCGGCTTCATCTTCTTCGTCACCACCCAGCAGGGGGTCGGCCCCACGTCCGGCCTGCCGATCGGCGTCACGAAGCTCATCGGCGGCCTGGTGTTCTCCACCGGCCTGATGCTCGTGGTGATGTCCGGTTCGGACCTGTTCACCGGCACCACCATGTCCCTCATGCCGACGCTGTCGAAGCGCCTCAGCTGGGGGATGATGGCCCGCCACTGGGCCGTGTCCTACATCGGCAACCTGGTGGGCGCCCTCATCGTGGTGGCGATCATCGCACTGGCGAAGACTCCGCTGAGCAACGGCGGCGCCTGGGGCATGGTCGTGGTGAACACGACCCAGGCGAAGCTCAGCCTCAGCTTCGTCCAGGCGATCGCCCTGGGCGTGATGGCGAACCTCGCCGTGTGCCTCGCTGTGTGGATGGCGTTCGCCGGCCGCTCCGCCACGGACAAGATGCTGGGCATCGCCGGCCCGATCGCATTCTTCGTCGCCACCGGGTTCGAGCACTCCGTGGCGAACATGTTCATGCTGCCGATGGGCTGGGTGATCACCCACGTGTTCGGTGCCGAATTCTGGGGCAGTGACGCCGTGCAGGCCGCGGGCGTGACCCAGGCGGACTTCTCCTCCGTCACGATCAGCAACATCGTGCTGCACAACCTGCTGCCGGTGACGATCGGCAACATCATCGGCGGTGCCCTGTTCGTGGGCGGGTACTTCTGGGTCGCCTACCGGCGGAAGGCGCTCGCCGAGGAGCGCGCTGCCGCTCAGGCCGCTGCCGCTCCGGCGGAGAAGGCCGACGGAGTCGACCGCACCGACGGCGGTTCCCACTCCGCACGCTGAGCCGCACCCCTCCGCGTCACGCGGAACCCTATCCGCACCGAGCGCCGGCCCCTCCACGGGGTCGGCGCTCCGCTGTGCCGGGGCCGCCGGGGCCGCCGGGAACCATGACAGCTGTCATGGCGGATCAGTGACACCGTCCCTGCGCACCGCCCCTCCCCCGGCGGGATTCTGGTGTCATGAACGAGAACACACCCGCCATCAGCCTCGACGAGGTGCATCAGAGAGTCGGCCCCGGCGGCCGCGTCCACGCCGTCCGCGGCGTCTCCGCCACGATCCGCCCCGGTGAGATCGTCGCCCTTCTCGGCCCCAACGGTGCCGGCAAGACCACCCTCATGGACATGGTCCTCGGCCTCACCCGTCCCGCTCAGGGCCGCGTCAGCGTGCTCGGGCAGACGCCCCGGGCCGCGGTGAGAGCGGGGCGCGTCGGCGCGGAGCTGCAGACCGGCGGCCTCCTGCCGGACCTCACCGTCCGCGACACCATCCGAATGATCGCCGCGGCCTACCGGGACCCGGCGCCCGTCGGCCAGGTCCTCGAAGACGCGCAGCTCACGGAGATCGCGAACCGCCGAGTGAAGGCCTGCTCCGGCGGTGAGCAGCAGCGGATCCGGTTCGCGCTCGCGATCCTGCCGCAGCCGGACCTGCTGGTTCTGGATGAGCCCACAACGGGGATGGACCCGTCGGCCCGCAGTCGCTTCTGGAACGCGATGGCGTCGCAGGCCGAACGCGGGCGCACCATCCTGTTCGCCACGCACTACCTCGAGGAGGCGGAGAGCTTCGCCGAGCGGATCATCATGATGGGCGCCGGCCGGATCCTCGCGGACGGGCCGGTCGACGAGGTGCGCTCCCTCGCGCAGTTCGCACACGTCTCCTGCCGCCTCCCGGCGGGGATGGGGGCCGACGGGGCCCGCTGTCTCGTCGAGGCCCTCCCCGAAGCCCGGGAGGTGCACGTGGACACAGGCCGGCTCTCCCTCGCCACCGCCCACTCCGATGAGACAGCGCGGGTGCTCCTCGCGCACAACGGTGTGCACGATCTGCAGATCCGGCAGGCGTCGCTCGATGACGCGTTCGCCGCCCTCACCGATTCGGCCGCGGAACCCGTCGGCCCCTCATCCTCCACCACCGAGTCCAGGAGCGCAGCCGCATGAACCGCCTGACCTTCATCGCCCTCACCCTGAAGCGCCTCACCGCCGACTGGGTCGGGCTGTTCTTCACGATCGTTCTGCCCGTGGGCATGTTCATCATGTTCGGGGCCCTGCAGCCCTACGGGGAGATGCAGGCGGGGCACGGAAACGTCTCCGCGCACACGATGGTGTCGATGGCGCTGTACGGCGGCGCGACAGCCGCTGTCGCTGCCGCCGGAATGACCGTGGTGGAACGCAGCTCCGGGTGGGGCCGCCAGCTGGCCCTCACCCCGCTCAGGGGCGGCGACCTGATGCTGGCCCACGGCGCGAACATCCTGGTGCGCGTGCTTCTGCCGGTCATCGCGGTGAACATCGCGGGCCTGGTGACGAACGCGGATATGCCGGTGGAGCGGTGGCTCGCCGCGGCCGCCCTGTGTGTGGCAGCCGCGATCCCGTTCGGGTTCTTCGGCATGATCTTCGCCGCGCTGTTCCGCTCCGATTCCGCGGTGTCGGTGGCGGCGACGTCCCTGGTGATCCTCGCGTTCGCCTCCAACATGTTCATGCCGTTGAGCGAGGACCTGCTCGCGTTCGCACGCTTCACCCCGCTGTACGGCCCGAGCGTCCTGGCGCACTTCCCGCTCTCCGAGGGGGTCCAGCTGACGAACGGGGGCGGCCTGCAGACCGAGTCGCTCACCTTCGCGCTCGTGATGACGCTCGTGTGGTTCGGGGTGTTCGCCGGCATATGCTGGGCGCTGGAGCACCGGCAGAAGGGACGCGCATGACAGGAGAGCGCACCGCCCCGGCGGCTGACGCGGACCGGCCCGGCACGGCTTCGGCCAGCGCCGCTCGGCCGGGGATCCGCGGCCCGCTGCACCTGCCTGTGATGGGGATGGCCGGGATCTGGCTGCTGTATGTCGCGTTCCCGCTGATCGCGCTCTTCACCACCTACCCCGACCCGGCGCGGCGCGGCATCGGCCTCGCCATTCTCACTGTGTTCGCGGTGGTGTACCTTCTCGGTTTCGGCCGTTCCCCTCACTGGGCGGAGGGCAACCGACGGGATCTCCTGTGGCTGTGGACCGTCCTGCTGACCGTGCTGATGATCGCGCTGTATCCGCTGCTGTTCGCGATCGCGTTTTCCCTGCTGACGTTCGTGGTGGCGTCGATCGCCTTCCCACACCCGCCGCGGATCGCCCTGCCAGTGGGCGGTGCAGTGGCGCTGGTCGGGACGGCGGCTGCGCTGCTGCTGGCGCCGGAGATGCCGAAGCCGGCGGTGCTGGGCTTCACCCTCGCCGGGTCGGCTTTCGTCCTGATCACGGCGGCGATGACGGCACGGATGGAGGCGGAGGCGGAGCTGCGGCACCAACTGGCGACCGCGCAGGACAGGGAGCGGATCGCCCGAGACGTGCACGATGTCCTCGGCCATTCCCTCACGGTGATCAACCTGAAGGCGGAGCTGGCCTCGCGTCTGGTGGCGGCGGACCCGTCGGCCGCGCAGGCGGAGATGCAGCAGGTGGCGGAGCTGTCGCGGGAGGCGCTGGCGCAGGCGCGCACCACGGTGATGCGGGGCCGCGAGTCGAGCCTGTCCGAGGAGCTGGCGGCGGCGCAGCGGGCGCTGACGGCGGCGGGTGTCGCGGTGGATGCACCGGACCCGTCGGCCGCTGAGCCTGCGGCGGGGCGTGACGCGGACCTGTTCGCCGCGGTGCTCCGGGAGGCGGTGACGAACACTGTGCGGCACGCGGAGGCGTCCCGGTGCACGATCACCGTGGCACCGGGACGGCTGCAGGTCGTCGATGATGGCCGGGGCCGCGGGGAGGCGGCCGACGGGAACGGGCTGCGCGGTCTGCGCCGCCGCGTCACCGAGGCCGGCGGCCGGGTGACGGTGGAGTCAGCGCCTGGTGAGGGGACGGCAGTGACGGTGAGGATGCGATGAGCTCCACCACAACCGCGGGCGCGGGTGCGGGCGCAGCCCCGATCCGGGTGGTCATCGCGGAGGACCAGGACCTGGTGCGGGCGGCGCTGACCGCCCTGCTGAATCTGCAGGCCGGGGTGGAGGTGATCGGCGGGGTGGGCCGCGGCGACGAGGTGCTCGCGGCTGTCCGCGACCTGCGCCCGGACGTGCTGCTGCTGGACATCGAGATGCCCGGCATGAACGGCCTGGATGCGGCGGCCGCGGTGCGGGCCGAGGCGCCGGGCACGCGGGTGCTGATCGTGACGACGTTCGGCCGGCCCGGCTACGTGAAGCGCGCGATCGCGGCGGGTGCCAGCGGCTTCGTTGTGAAGGACACGCCGCCGGAGCAGCTGAGCGACGCGATCCGCCGAGTGCACGCCGGCCTCAGGGTCATCGATCCGACACTCGCGGCGGATTCCCTTATGGCGCCGGACAATCCGCTGTCGGAGCGGGAGGTCGAGGTGTGCCGCGCCGCCGCGGACGGCTCGGGGCCCGCTGCGATCGCTGCGGCGCTGCACCTCTCGGACGGCACGGTCCGCAACCATCTCTCCAGCGCGATCCGCAAGACGGGGGCGTCGAACCGCTACGAGGCGGTGCGGATCGCCACCGACAACGGCTGGCTCTAGCCGACCCGGGCCCCCGTCGGCTTCCTGGGTCCCAACGGCCGCCCCTCCGCGGCGCCGCGCAGAGGAGGGGCGACGGTCAGCCGGTGTTCTTCAGACCGGCCGCGACACCGTTGATGGTGGTCAGCAGCGCCCGCTTCTCCATCTCGGACACGTCCTCACCGCGCGCCTGTGCTTCGCGGACGCGGCGCAGCATCGCCACCTGCATGTGGTTGATCGGGTCGAGGTAGCGGTCGCGCACGGACAGGGTGCGCTTGAGGACGGGATTGTTGTCCAGCAGCTCGACCACGTCGGTCAGGCGCTCCACTTCGGCGACCGTGAGGTCGTATTCGGCGCGGATCGCGTCGAACAGGTGGTGCAGGTGCTCGGGGACGAGGGCGTGCACGTACTGGGCGGCGATGTTCATGTCGGTCTTCGCGAGGGTCATCTCCACGTTGGAGATGACGGTGCGGAAGAAGTGCCACTGCTCGTACATGTCGCGCAGGTCCGCCCCGAGTCCGGCTTCGCGCGCGGCCTTGAGGCCGGAGCCGGCGCCGAACCAGCCGGGCACGATCTGGCGGGACTGGGTCCAGCCGAACACCCACGGGATGGCGCGCAGGCCGTCCAGGCCCTTCTCGCTGGTGGTGCGCTTCGAGGGGCGGGAACCGATGTTCAGTTCGCCGAGCTGCTCCACCGGGGTGGAGGCGACGAAGTACTCGGGGAGGTTCTCGTCGTCGATGAGGGTGCGGTAGCGGGCGAAGGCGGCATCGGACACCTGCTGCATGACGTCACCGAAGTGGGCGAGGCGGTCCTTGGGGGTGCGGGGTTCGCGGTGCAGCGCGGAGCCCTGCATGACGGCGGCGAGGGACAGGTCGAGGTTCTCCCGCGCCAGCACCGGCAGGGTGTACTTGTCGGAGATGACCTCGCCCTGTTCGGTGAACTTGATCTCGCCTTCGAGGACGCCGTTGGGCTGGGCGAGGATCGCGTCGTAGGTGGGGCCGCCGCCGCGGCCGACGGATCCGCCACGGCCGTGGAAGAGGCGCAGCGTCACGCCGTGCTTCGCGGCGACGTCGCGCAGGCGCCGCTGCGCCTGGTGGATCTCCCACTGGCTGGTCATCACGCCGGACTCCTTGTTGGAGTCGGAGTAGCCGAGCATGACCTCGTGGCGGTCGCCGCGCAGGCGCACGATCTCGCGGTAGTGCTCGTTGCTGAGGAGTTCGTCGAGGATGCGGCCGGCGCCGCGGAGTTCGTCCACGGTCTCCAGCAGTGGGGTGAAGCCGATATCGGCGCGGGGGTGTTGGCCGCGCAGGTCCACGAGGCCGGCTTCGCGGGCGAGGAGGGCGACGGCCAGGAGGTCGTCGGCGCCGCGGGTCATGGAGACGATGTACGTCTGGATCGCGTCGGTCCCGTAGGTGCGGTGGGCGTCGCGGATCGCGGTGAACACGGAGAACACGGCGGCAGCGGAGTCGCTCAGCGGGGAGTCGTCGGTGCCGACCAGGGCGCCGGCGATGGGGCGGCCCCTGCCGAGCTCGCGGCCGAGGAGGTCGGTGCGCTGCTCACGGGTGAGGTCGGCGTAGGAGGCGCCGGAGCCGTCGAGGTCGTCTTCGCCCATCAGGGCGTACAGCTCGGTGAGGAGATCGTGGTGCTTCTCAGCGTGTTCGCGGACATCCAGGATGGCGAGGGTGAGCCCCACTCCTGCGAGGACGCTCTGGGCGATGGCGAGCTCACCGTCGGCAACGCGGTTCCCGCGGTGGGCGCGGAGGGAGTCGCGGACTTCGTCGAAGTCGGCCTGGATCTCGTCGCCGGAGGCATAGTCGACTCCCGGCTGGTGCGCGGAGCCGCTGCGGATCCGGTCGCGGGTGCGGTCCACTTTCACGCGCATGGCGACGAGCTTCAGGCGGTACTGCTCGCGTTCGAACAGGTCGCGGCGGACCGTGTCGCCGATGGCGGGGTTGGCGGCGAAGTCGGCGTCGACGGAGTCGCCGATCTCTTCGTCGACGCCGACGATGGTGGAGGACACAGAGATCGACTGGATGAGGCGGGTGAGGACCCCGCGGGTGATGTCAAGGGCGGTCTCGGCCTGCATGGCGAGGACATCGCGGGTGACGTCAGCGGTGACGTACGGGTTGCCGTCGCGGTCGCCGCCGATCCAGGAGCCGAAGCGGAGGGGGACGCGGCCGACGGGGACATCAGCGCCGTGGCGCCGGGCCTCGTCGCGCAGGTCCTCGATGAAGCCCGGCATCGTGATCTCGTAGATCTGCTGCAGGTAATAGAGGGCGTTGCGCGCCTCGTCCTGCGGGGTGGGCTGGAAGTCGCGCAGTTCGTCGGTCTGCCAGATCAGTTCGATGATCTCGGCGAGGTGGCGGTCCTGCTTCTCGCGTTCGCGGGTGCCCTCGGCGGTGTCGTTGTCGAGGAGGTCGGAGATGCGGCGCAGCTTCGTGAGGACGGCGCGGCGGGAGGCCTCCGTCGGGTGCGCGGTGAAGACGAGGCGGGTGTCGAGGGAGTCGATGGTCTCCTGCAGCGCCTCGGGTCCGAGTTCGTCGGCGATCTGGCCGATGGTGGTGGGGATCCACTGCTTGTCGGTGTCGGTGTCCTTGATGGCGCGGACTCGGTAGACCTGTTCAGCGGCGTTGGCGAGCAGGAAGTACTGGGTGAAGGCGCGAGTGAGCGCGGTGGCCTGTTCGATGGGGAGGTCGGCGAGGCGGCGCTGGATGGTCTCGGCGCGGCGGGTGCTGTCGTCACCGTCGGCGGAGGAGGCGTGCTTGGACAGCTGGCGGACCTCTTCGACGAGGTCGAGCAGTTCCTGGCCGTGCTGGTCGGCGAGGGTCTGTCCCAGCATCGTGGACAGGCGGCGCACGGTGGCGCGCAGCGGGGCGTCGATGTGGGGGTCGTCGCCGACCACGGGGAACTCTGCCGTCAGGGTGGGCAGGTGCATGTTCTCAGGCATCCGGTCTCCTCGGTGCGCGCCGACGGGGTGCGCGCTCTAGCGGGCTGCCGGGGCCGTGCCGGGTGCGTTCGGATTCCCACAGCGGGGGCGGCGAAGCGGCCGGCTCAGCTCCGAACGGACGGTCCCCACTGTAGCCGGTCGTCCACCAGTTGGGGGTCGCGGTTCACATCATGAGCCTGCCCGGTTCGCGCGGGGCAGCTCCTGCACCGGCAGCTCCTTCAGCGGAGGATCTGGACGGCGATCACGCAGGATGCGAAAAAGTGCCGCTGATCCAGCGGTTCTGCTGGTCAGCGGCACTTCTTCGCGGCGGAGACGAGAGGATTTGAACCTCCGAGGCGGATCAACACCACCTACTCCCTTAGCAGGGGAGCGCATTCGGCCGCTCTGCCACGTCTCCTTGTACGGTTCGCACTGTGGGCGGTGGCCGCCGCACGCGCTGTCCGTACCGAGTCACCTTATCGGACGTCGGGCCCTGCGCACAAAGCAGGCGGACCGCTGTCACACCATTCACCCGTCGGCCCCTCGCGTGCCGTCCCCCGGAGGGATCCCGCAGCGGGGGTGGCCGGGCTCACGCGTGATCTGGTCAATGGTCTGATTCGCTCGGGCCGCCCCCACCGCATAATGGAGCGCATGTCGTCCAGCCGCACCGCCACCAGCCCCGTCCAGCCGACCCCACGCGCCATCGCCGGCGCCTGGGCCGTCCATGCGCTGACCCTGTCGGGGCTGCTGTGGGCGCTGCTGGCGCTGAAGTCGCTGTCCGATGGGAACATCGCCGCGATGTGGGGATGGCTCGGCGTCGCGCTCATCGTCGACGGGCTCGACGGCTCCCTCGCCCGCCGCGCCCGAGTGCGGGAGGTCATCCCCTGGTTCGACGGCACCACCCTCGACAACCTCGTGGACTACCTGACCTGGACGTTCATCCCGGCCCTGTTCATCGCCACCCACATCGACCTCGGCGGAGACACCTGGGCGTGGGCGGCGGCCGCCCTGATCTGCATCTCCTCTATGTTCTGCTACTGCAACACGGGGGTGAAGTCCTTCGACTTCTTCTTCGTCGGGTTCCCCGCTGCATGGAACGTGGTCGGCGTGGCCCTGTGGATCCTGCAGCTGCCCGCCTGGGGCGCCGGCGCCGCCATCGTCATCCTCGCGGCCCTCACCCTCGTCCCGTGGACGTACCTGCACCCGTTCCGGGTGCGCCGCCTCATGCCGTTCAACATCGTCGCAGTCACCATCTGGATCGCCACCACCGGCATCCTCGTGGCGGACCACCCGCACCGCTCGGCGGGCCTGCTGGCCCTGTGGTGGATCAGCGGGTTGTGGTTCCTGCTGGTGAGCGCACTGCGGACGGTGCAGGGCGGGTCCGCCCCAGCGGCGCCGACGGCTCCCGCAGCCGCCGACTGAGCCGCGCTGTCCGCACATACTTGGTGACCTCCAGCGCCACCCCGGACGCGATCAGCAGCACCACCACGACGATCACCGTGGGCGGATACTGCCTGCCGTGGAACCAGAAGTAGACGTACGGCGCCACGAACGTCCCCACCGTGACGGCGAGGCCCGCGATGCGCTGGCGGCGGCTCGTGCCGGACACGGCCGTGATCACGCCCCACGTGTAGGGGAACGCGGTGATCAGGTCGATCGCCCACAGAGTGAGGAGGGAGCCGTGGAACTCCTTCACCAGGGACACCGGCAGGGCGCGCAGCGCTGAGTAGACGAACACGATCGTGTACGCGATGACGGTGGCGGAGCGGGACCAGCGCTCCCACCGGCTGCGGTGACGGACCCGCACACCCGAGTCGGCGAGGTCGCGGGAGAGACCCACCGGCACTTTCAGGGTGTCGATGCCGTCCAGCCATCCGCGCAGCAGGGCGCGCTGCTCCTCACCGGCGCTGAGGAGGTGGCGGACGATCGCGGTGGGCGCCATGCCGACGACCAGCGCGCTGTCGGCGGAGGAGTGGTCGGTGACGTCGCGCATCAGCGGCGCGAGGTCCGATGCCTGCCACGCTGCGTGCTCCTCAGGGGTGAGGGCGGTGACCCACAGCAGGACCCCGTCGGCCAGCGCGACACGCAGGGCGCTGCCGAGAGCGGTGAGCGTGTGGGGCTCGCCCCCGTCGGCCCCCGCGGTGCCCGCACTGCCGACGTCGGCCCCTGCGGAGTCGGCGCCGGCCAGCACGGCCGGGATCGCGCCGGCGAGCGGCTCCTCGCGGACTGTGCGGGTGTCCAGCGACAGCAGCATGGGTACGCCAGCGGCTTCCCGCACGGCCGACGGGTCCACCGCGGCGTCGCGCAGGAGGGGGATGTCCGCGATCGACCCCATGCGTCAGAGGACGAGCTTCTCGCGCAGGACAGCGATGTGCTTCGGGGTGCCGACACGGTACTTCACGAACGTGAGGCGGCCTTCGGCGTCGATCGCGAAGGTGGAGCGGATAGTGCCCTCCACCTGGCGGCCGTACATGTTCTTCATGCCCCACGCGCCGTACGCGGCCATCACCTCGTGGGACTCGTCGCCCGCCATGGTGAACGGCAGGTTCTGCTTCTCAACGAACGTCTCGATGTCCTCGATCGGGTCCGGGGAGATGCCGACGATGCGGTACCCGGCGTCGGTGAACATGTCGTAGTTGTCGCGCAGGTCGCACGCCTGCGTGGTGCACAGGGGCGTGTTCGCCGCCGGGTAGAACCAGATCAGGGCGGGGGCGCCGGCGAGGTCGGCCAGCGAAATGCGACCACCGCCCGCGGCGGGCAGGTCGAAGTCGGGGGCCATCTGGCCCACTTCCAGCTTCACATTCTGCGCGGACATCACTGTCTCCTTCATTCAGGGCGGTTGTGGGCGGCGGGGCCGACGCGGCGGGCGGTGTCAGGGCTCATGGGCTGAGCGTACTCGCGGGGGAATGAGAACGTCCCCGCGCCGCGCCCCTGCGGCGGGACGGACGGGGGACGTTCTCGGTGCGTGGTCCGCGGAGAGTAAGGGATTTGAACCCTTGGTACGGGGTTACCGCACAGCGGTTTTCAAGACCGCCACCTTCGGCCGCTCGGTCAACTCTCCTTGCACGTCAGCGGTGCCGACATGAATGTCAGCGGTGCCAACGGCGCCGCAACAGTCTACCAGCGGGCGCGATGCCCGCGGACTGTCAGCTTCCGTCGGCCGCCAGCATCCGTTGGCCGCCAGCATCCGTTGGCGCATAGCGGCATACCAGTACCCCAGGGCGATCGGGCTGCCTGCATACGCCGACGCGTGCGCGCGTCAGGGGCGACCGGGCCAGAGCGGCACGGGTGACCGGGCCAGAGCGTCGGCGCCGGGCACCCAGGTGGCGGAGCCGGCACCCCTACGCTGGTGGCATGCGCACCTTCAGAATCTCCGACCGCTCCCTCCATCTGATCGACGCCCCCGAACCGACCCCGGCCGCAGGCGAAGTCCTCGTGGACGTCCACACCATCGGTGTGAACCGCGCCGACGTCGCCGAAGTCGCCTGCGCCTACCCGCCCCCGCCGTTCCTCACCCCGCTGAGGACCGCCGACGGCGCCGAGTTCTGCGCGCCTGGCGTGGAGATCGCCGGCACCCGGCGCGACACCGGCGATGAGGTCGTCGCCCTGGTGGCCGGCAACGGGTACGCCGAGGTGGTCGCAGTGGAGGAGTCGGCGCTGCTGCCCCTCCCCCAGCAGCCCACTACCCCGGCCGACGGGATCGCTGACGGCGACAGGCCGGCCGACGGGATCGCAGACGGCGACAGGCCGGCCGACGGGAACCCTGAGGCGACGGGCACCGCGTCCGACCGCTTCGCGTTCGCGGCGTCCGTGCTCGAAGCCGCCGCCACGGTCGTCTCGAACCTGCACCTCGAGACGCAGGTCCGCGCCGGCGAACGGGTCCTGATCCATGGGGCGACGGGATCCGTCGGCCTCACCGCAGTCCAGTTCGCGAAGGCGCGCGGCGCCCACGTCACCGCGATCGCCGGCAGCGACACCAACGCGGCCCTCCTCCGCCGCATCGGTGCGGACGTGGCCTTCAACCGGCACGACGGCGACGTGTTCGAGCAGATCGCCGCCGGCGACGGGCCGCGCAGCTTCGACGTCATTCTGGACGTCCTCGGCGGCGGTGACGCGCTCGAGAAGAACGTCGGCGCCCTCAGCGAATACGGTCGGCTCGTCATCATCGCCGTGCTCGCCGGCGCGACAGGCACTCTGCCGGTGATGCAGGTGATGCTGAAGAAGGCGCACATCATCGGCACCACCCTGCGGTCCCGCCGCGGCGAGGCGAAGGCCCGAGTGATGGAGGCGGTGCGCTCCCAGATGTGGCCGCTGATCCAGAGCGGGCAGATCCGCGTCCCGATCCGGGCGGAGGTGCCGTTCGAGGACGCTGCCGCAGCGCACCAGATCCTGCGGGACGGCGGGCACCTCGGGAAGGTCGTGCTGCGCCTTCGGTGAGGACGGACCGCAGCGTGCTGGACAGTCCGCCCGGCCGCCCGGCGCCCCTATGACCGAACGCGGTCACCGGAAGCGGTCAGCGGACGTAGCCAGAGGAGGCGGTCAGCGGAACCGGACGTACCCGCGCACGTCCGCGGCGTGCATCTCCGTGAAGCCGAGGGACTCGTAGAACGCCGCCTGCCGCGCCTCCGTATCAGTCATCAGCACGTTCTGCCGCACCGAGCGGTGCGGTTCGAACGCGGCGTCCACGAGCGCCGCCCCGAGCCCCCGACGATGGTGGTCCGGGTGCACGAGGACGTCCTGCAGGTACGCGATGGAGACGCCGTCGGAGATGACGCGCGCGAGGCCCACCAGGCCGCCCCTCCCATCGCGCGCTGTCACCACGGTGGTGGAGCCGGCGAGCGCGGACATGAGGACGTCCGGCTGCTGCGTGTAGGCCGCCCAGCCGACGGAGTCGTACAGCGCAAGGGTCTCCGCCCTCTCGGGCAGCACGCCGAGCGTCAGCGTGCAGCCGTGGCCGCTCACGGGTCGGTGACGTCAGCGATATCGGCGCTGACGAACTCGAGCATCTGCGCGCCGTTGACGAACACGGCGCGGCCGTGCTCCCCCGCACCCATCGAGATGCGGCCTCGGCCGACGGTCTCATCCGCCACCACGGGCAGCCCCGCACCGAACGGGGTGATGGTGCCGCGCTCGAACCCGGTCACCTCGAGGGCCTCCTCAGCACTCGGCATCGCCGCCCGGTTCGTCCCCAGGTGTGCGCGCAGCTTCTTCCACGAGATGGCGCGGTCACCGGGCACCAGCACGATCACGAACCGGTGCTCATCGGTGCCGGGCGCGGCCTGCGGGTACCGGTAGCGCACCACCATCGACTTCACCAGGTCATGCGGGTCGATGCCGCGCAGGTGCGCCGCCTCCTCGAGGGACGAAGCGCGCTGCGTCTCAGTGACGTCGTAGTCGATGCCGGAGGCCGCCAGCGCCGCGAGCGCCCGGTTGCCGTCGGCCCCGGAAGCGGAAGCGGAAGCGGGCTGCCCGGCCTGCTCAGCCAACGTGCACCCACTCCCCCACGCTGCCGGCCGACGGGTCCTGCGCGAACTCAGTGCCGGCCAGCAGCTCGTTGAGGACCGCGGCGGCGCCGTCCTCCTCGATCGGGCCGGTGACCGCATCCGCGGCGTCCTTCACGTTCCGGTTCGCCTGCCCCATCGCCACGCCGAGGTTCGCCCAGCGGAGCATGTCGATGTCGTTGGAGCCGTCGCCGATCGCGAGCACGTTCCGGGCACCGAGCAGGTCGATGGTGCGCGCCAGCGCAGTCGCCTTCGTGACGCCCGGCGCGGACATGTCCAGCCAGGACGAATACCCGACCGCGTACTCCACACCGTGCAGCCCGGCCTTCTGGACGATCCGGCGGAACTCCTCCCGCGGCATGTCCGGCTTCGTGACGACCACGCGGATCACGTCCTCGTGGTCGCACAGCTCCTCGAACGACACGACCTCCGCGTGGATGCCGAACTCCGCATCCTCGAACGACTCCGTGGCGAAGAAGTCACCCGCAGCGGTCTCCACCGCGTACCGGCCCTCCGGCACCACCTCGCGCATGCGGCGCAGCGCCTCATCGGGGTCGAAGGTGCGGGTGTCGATGATCTCCGCGTCGCCGCCCTGGATCCGGGCGGTGATGGCGCCGTTTGCGGCGACGGCGTACCCGTCGGCCACCTGGGCTGCGCGCACCACCGGCAGGGTCTTCGACAGGCCGCGGCCGGTCGCGATCACGGTGTGGTGCTGCGAGCGGGACAGGCGGGCGAGGACGTCCGCGATCGCCGGGGACATCCGCATCCGGTGATCCAGCAGGGTGCCGTCCACATCCAGGCCCACCACGGCGGGCTCGGACCGCAGCAGGTCCATCAGGCTGCGCGGCATCCCGGCGGGGTCAGGCAGGGCGCCCTGCACTCACTTCACCTCGAAGATCTCGCGGCCCCCGAGGTACGGACGCAGACCCTCGGGCACCACCACGGACCCGTCGGCCTGCTGGTGGTTCTCCAGCACCGCCACGATGAAGCGGGTGGTGCCGAGCGTGCCGTTGAGGGTGGCGGCGGGGCGCAGCTGACCGTCGTGGCGCTCCCGGATGTTGAGGCGGCGCGCCTGGAACTGGGTGCAGTTCGAGGTGGAGGTCAGTTCGCGGTACGTGTTCTGGCTGGGGATCCACGCCTCGCAGTCGAACTTGCGGGCGGCGGAGGTGCCGAGGTCGCCGGCGGCGGTGTCGATGACGCGGTAGGGGACATCGATCCGCTCCATCATCTCTCGCTCCCACTGCAGCAGGCGCTGGTGCTCCTCGTAGGACTCCTCCACCTTGCAGTACGAGAACATCTCCACCTTGTGGAACTGGTGGACGCGGATGATGCCGCGGGTGTCCTTGCCGTACGAGCCGGCTTCGCGGCGGTAGCAGGCGGACCAGCCGGCGTAGCGGATCGGGCCGCCGTCCAGGTCGAGCACCTCGTCGCGGTGGTAACCGGCGAGGGCCGCCTCCGAGGTGCCGACGAGGTACAGGTCGTCGCCCTTGTCGAGGTGGTAGACCTCGTCGGCGTGCTCACCGAGGAAGCCGGTGCCCTCCATGGTCTCCGGCAGCACGAGGGTCGGGGTGATCATCGGGGTGAAGCCGGCCTTCGTTGCCTGGTCCAGCGCTGCATTGAGGATCGCCATCTCCAGCTGGGCGCCCACACCGCGCAGGAAGTAGAACCGTGCACCGGACACCTTCGCGCCGCGCTGCATATCGATCGCCTGCAGCTTCTCGCCGATCTCCAGGTGGTCGCGCACCTCGAAGTCGAAGGTGGGGATGGTGCCGTTCTCCTCGAGGGTCTCGAAGTCCTCCTCCAGTCCCTCCGGTGCGCCCTCCGCGATGTTGGGAATGGCGCGCAGGGCGCTGTTGCGGGCGGCGAGCGCCTCGTCGGCTTCAGCGTCCAGGCGCTTGACATCAGCCGACATCTGCTTGCCCTTCTCCAGCAGCGCCGGCTTCTCCTCAGCGGAGGCCTTCCCGATCTGCTTGGAGAAGGACTTCTGCTCGGCGCGCAGGTCCTCGAAGGCGCGGGTCTTCTCGCGCCAGGCGGCGTCCGCCTCCAGCACGGCGTCCACCGTGGCGGGGTCGCGGCGGCGCGCCTTCTGTGCCTCACGGACGATGTCGGGGTTCTCACGGAGCTGGCGAAGATCAATCATGCGCTCATTGTATGTTGGCCCTGTGAACCACGTATCAAAGCCCACGAGCATCGCCGTGGTCGTCAACCCGTCGAAGTTCGATGACCCCTCGGAGTTCACCGAGGAGGTCGCAGAGCTGTTCGCCGAGCACGGACTGCCGAAGCCGGTCTTCATCGAGACGACGGTGGAGGACGCCGGCACCGGGCAGGCGGAGCGGGCGCTGGCCGACGGGGCGGACATGGTGGTCGCCGCCGGCGGTGACGGCACCGTCCGCATGGTCGCCGGCGCACTCGCCGGAACCTCCACCGAATTCGGCATCATCCCCGTGGGCACCGGCAACCTCATGGCCCGCAACCTCGAGATCCCCGTGGATGATCTCGACGGGGCCGTGGCGGTGCTGGCCGACGGCGCCCGGGAGACCATTGACCTGGGCTGGCTGAGCATCGACCGCGGCCGCACCGAGGAGGACGAGCCCGCAGACACCGACGAGGAGCATCCGTTCCTCGTCATCTCCGGTGTCGGGTTCGATGCCGAAGTCATGGCGGACACCAAGTCCCGCCTGAAGAAGGTGGTGGGCGTGGCCGCCTACGTGCTGGCGGGCGCAACGCGCGTGCTCGGCAAGGCGATGCGGGTGTCCCTCACCCTGGACGGCCGCCGGGAGATGTCGATGCGGGCCCGCACCGTCATGATCGGCAACGTGGGCCGCCTGCCCGGCGGCGTCACGCTGATGCCCGGTGCGGACGCCACCAACGGGTCGCTGGAGATCCTCGCGCTGAACTGGCGCGGACCGGCCGGGTTCGCGCAGATCGCCACGGAGCTGGTGCTGCCGGACGCGCCGGAGCTCGCCCAGATCTCGTCCTCGCGGACCTTCCAGGCGCGCCGCGTCACCGTCAGCAGCCGCAAGTCGATGCCGGTGCAGGTGGACGGCGACACCCTCGGCCGCGCCACCGCGGTGTCCGCGCGGGTGCAGCCGCGGGCGCTCGCCGTGCGGATCCCCCGCGATCAGGCCTGACCCGCCGGGTACCTGACCTGCCGGGCGCCTGACCGGCGTCAGTCGGCGATCTGTGCGCGCAGGTGGGCGGTGAACTCCTGCGCCTCATCGAACGTGGTGTCGGAGACGGCGTCGTCCACGGTCGGTTCGGCGCCGTCGGCCCGCTGGTAGGAGCCGAGGAACACCAGGCGGGAGCAGATGCGATGCAGACTCTGCAGCGCTGCCTCCACGCGCCGGTCCTCCAGGTGCCCCTCCATGTCGATGGAGAAGGAGTAGCGGCCGAGCGCGTCCCCGAGGGGCCGCGATTCGATGCGGGAGAGGTCCACGCCGTAGGCGGAGAAGATCTCCAGGATCTCCAGCAGCGACCCGGACCGGTTGTGCGCCAGGTGCGCCACGATGGTGGTCTTGTCGGTGCCGGTGCGGGGAGGGATCTTCCCGTCACGGGCCACGAGCACGAAGCGGGTCTGGGCGCCGATGTTGTCCTCGACCCCGTCGGCCAGCACGTGCAGGCCGAAGCTCTCCGCCGCGAGCGGGGAGCAGAGCGCGGCGCTGGTGCGGGCGGCCGGGTCCGACGGGTCCATCTCCGCGATCGTGCGGGCCGCTTCCGCGGTGGACAGCGCGGGGATGGGGGCGGCGCCGGGCAGGTTGATGCGGACGAAGTCGGCGCACTGCGCCTGCGCGTGCGTGTGGGAGGCGACCGTGCGGATCTCGGAGAGCTCCACGGCTTCGCGGGCGGCGAGGACGAACGTGATGGGGACGATCTCCTCGGCGATGATGGTGAGGCCGGTGGTGGCGGCGAGGACGTCCAGGGTGCCGGAGACGCCGCCCTCCACGGAGTTCTCGATCGGTGCCATGAGAGCGTCGATGTCACCGGCCACGAGGTCGCCGGCGGCACCGGCCACGTTCGGGTAGGCGATCAGCTCCTGCCCGGTGGTCCTCAGCGCGTCCTGCAGCAGCGGCTGCTTCAGGACCTGAAGAAGTGCCTGATGTGTGAAGGTCCGTTCGGGACCGAGGAATCCAAAGCGCATGGCGCAACCCTATGCCCTACCATCGGGGCATGCGCCGCCTGCTCCACCTGATGGTCCTGTTCACTGCGGTCCTGCTGGTGGGCCCCGCCGCGGCGGCCGTCGGCGCCGCCCCGGTGGGCGCGGTGGGCGCCCTGGGCTCCTCGGGGCAGGGGGCCGACGGGGACCACGAACAGCTGGAGGCGCTCTACATCACCAGCGGCCTCACCTGGCCGGACATCACCGAGGCCGACGCCCCGAACCTCACCTGCTTCGCCCGCTCCTCCTCCGCCGGCACCGTCGCACTCACCTCGGACAGTGTCATGACCACGAAGCGGCAGGGCTGGACGTCGCTCGCAACAGGCAGGCGCGCACCCGTCGGCCCGCAGCCCTCCCCCACCCCGCAGCAGACGAAGGCCGGTGTGCCGATCCGCGACCTCGGCTCGGTCGCGAACGGACCGGGCGTGACGGACGCGCAGCGGCGGGCATCGATCCGCGCGATCGATGCCGAATTCGAGAAGCAGGCCGGCCGCTGCGGCGGCATCACCACCACGACCCCGCCCCATCGACCCGCGATCGCGGTGGCGAGCATCGGCATGACCGACCCGCCCGCCGACCGGGCCGACGCCGCCGAGGAGCAGCGCGACACGTTCAACCTGGAGGTGCCGCTGAACCTGCAGGTCGTGATGGACTCCCGCTGGGCCACGAACCGCTCCCTCACCTCCACGTCCACGCGTCAGCAGGGCCTCGTCACGAACCTCGACCTCGCCGAGGACTCGGTGCGGGCGGTGGAGCCGCTCGGCACGGACAGTTCCCGCGACCATGCCGAGGCGCTGACGCTGACGGCCCGCGCAATGGATGACCTGACGCCGATCCTGGTCGTGGTGATCGGCGTGATCGCCCTGGTCGGGGCGGTGCTCGCGGCGCTGGGCCGCACCACCGCAGTGCTGACGTTCGGTCTGCTCGCGGTGGCGGCCGGCCTGACCACGTCCACGGTTCCGTGGCCGCTGTCGCCGTGGCCGGCCGCGACGGTGCTCGGGTACATCCTCGTGGTGGCGACCGTCGGCCTGGTCGTGGTGGAGGTCTCAGTGCGGCGCCTCCTGCCGCGCCTCGCGTCCGCGCAGGGCCGGGGCCGACGGGTGCTGACGGTGCGCGGGCTCGACGCCGCGGCCGCCGGCGCCGTCCTCGCGGGCGTCATCCTGCTGGATTCGCTGACGGGGTCGCGGCTGCAGCTGGCGTCCCTGCTGGGGAATCAGCCGCTGTACGGCGGCCGGTTCTACGGGATGTCGAATCATCTGACGGCGTTCGTGCTCGCCGGGTGGGCGATGGGCCTGATCGCGCTGCTGCACGCCGCACCGCAGCTGTCGCGCCTGGTCCGCACCCTGGTCGTGGGTGTCAGCGGTCTGGTGGTGCTGGTGGTGTCCGCGGCGCCGCAGTTCGGCGCCGACGCCGGCAGCTCCCTGATCTTCGGACCGGTGCTGCTCCTCGCTGTGATGGCGGCGTGGGGTGTGCGGCTGCGGCCCGTGCACGTGCTGGTCGCGGGCGCTGCGGGTGCTGTTCTGCTCGCGGCGGTGGCGGCGCTGGATGCGTCGCGCGGTGCCGGTGCCCGCACGCACCTGGGGGACTTTGCGGCGCTGCTGGTGGAGGATCCGTCGGCCGCAGCCTCGATGGTGGTGAGCCGGACGGTGCGGATGCTGGAGCCGCTGTGGCTGTATCCGGTCGTGGCGGTGCCGGGCATGCTGATCATCGTCGCGCTGACGGTGCTCGCGGTCACTTCGCGGCGTGTGAGTGCCTGGGATGCACAGGCGCCGCTCGGTCGGGCGCTCAGGACCATTGCCGTGTTGGGTGCGTGGATCGGTGCGCTGACGAACGATACGGGCCTGGCGCTGCTCGCCGCGGCCTTTGCCGTCGGCACGCTCGTCCAGCTCGCGCTTCTGCCGCGTGTCAGCGGGAAAGGCCGCTAGTCCGTCTCGTCGGCCTGGTCGCCGACGGGCTCCTCCAGCGGGTCGTTCGGCGACAGGTGGCGGCGGGAGCGCAGCGCCCGCATCACGTCCCGCAGCTGCGCCGCACGGTGCAGCTGCGAGCGCATGTCGCGGCCCGTGGCGCGGTGGGAGAGCTCCGCGGGGATCTCCTTCACCCAGAAGCCCTTGTCCAGCGCGTCGATCGTCAGTCCCGTCTCCACACCCCAGCCCGGGGCGAGCGGCTGCACCGCGTCCCACGTCTCCCGGGTGATGCAGCGCGTGCCCGACAGCGGCTGCTCCGCCACGAAACCGGTCGCGCGCTCAATGCCGTTGCGGGCCGTGCGGACCACCAGGCCCATCCCCGCGGCACCCTCCTGCGGCGGCAGGGCCGCAATCGCCATGTCCACGCCGTCATCCAGAACCGCGTCGATCAGCGGGGCGGCGTTCGCCGCAGAGTCCTGCATGTCGCCGTCGATGAACAGGATCGGCCGCGCCAGCACCGGCGCGTCCTCCCCGTCCTCCAGCACCACGGGCAGTTCACCCGTGTGGCCCGGCACCGGCTCCTCAATGTGCTCGGTATTGTCCCCGGACCCGTCGGCCCGGTCGGCGTTCTCCCGCATCGCAATCAGGCGCGCACCGGTCGCCATCGCGGCCGCCTTGCCCTGGTTGACGCGGTGACGCACCACGAGGGCGCCCGCCCCCTGCGCGATCGCGGCAGTGGCATCGGTCGAACCGTCATCCACCACAACCACGAGGTCCACCCGCGGAATGGAGAACGCCGCCTGGACGGTCGCCTCGATGCGGGCGGCCTCGTCCTTCGCCGGGATCACCACTGCCGCGTGCTGCACGCGGGCCCCCTCGATGCCGGTCATCGCAGCGTGACCTGCCGGCTCAGGACGCCGCCGCGGGCGCGGCGCTCCGCACCCGTCAGCGGCTCATCAGTGTTCAGCGCCTCCAGGAACCGCTTCGAGAACTCCTCCGCGTGCTCGGCGACCCCGTCGGCCCCGAAGCCCTTCGGCAGGTCCCACACGGGGATGGTGAGGCCGTCGGCGCGGAAGGAGCCGACGAACTTCGTGCCGTCGGTGATCGCGGACTCGCGGCGGGCGTGCAGGCGGGCGATCGCGTCGATGACCCTGTCCTCGGGGGCGTCGAACACCCAGCGCAGGTGCTCCTTCGGGCCCGCGTCCACCCAGAAGCCGTGGTCGAGGCCGTCCACGGCGCGGGTGATCATAATGGCGTCGTTCGCCTGCTTCAGGCCCTCATCGAGCTCATCGGTGCGCTCCGCGCCCGCATCGATCCAGAACTCGAAGTCATCGTGGATCTCCAGGGGGCCGAAGCCTTCGGGGTCGAGGAGGTCCTGCAGGCGCGGCGACTCCTCCGTCATCTCCACCTGCGCGAACGACGTGCCCGGATCCGCCTCCAGCGCCGACAGCAGCGCCTGGCCGAGGCCGCGGGACACGTCCGACCCCGGAACGGTGGCCTGCATGCCGAGCAGCACGGTGCCGTCCTCACGCTTGCAGGACGGCCAGTTCATCGGCAGGATCGTCGCGATCTCCACCTCCTGGGCGCCGTGCTCGGCGGTGGTGCGGGCCGTCATAGTGGCCGACGGGATCAGCTGCCGCATCGCGACGAGGTCGCGCTCGACCGGCAGGCTGTGGAAGGGGCGGTTGACGAATTCAGAGCTGGAAGCCATGCGGTCATCCTACCGGCGGGAACCGCCCGAAACGGTCAGGACTGGGAACGGGGGCGGCGGCCTACTCGGCGCGGGGGCGCCGCTTGGGCGGCGGGGGCGGCACTTCCTTCACCGCGGTGATGATCGGCCGCGGAATCCGCGCGAAGCCCCGCTTCGTCTCCACCGTAATGGTCTCCTCGTCCACGGCTCGGATGTACCCGAGGGCGTCGGACGCTCGGAACGCGGCATCCGTCGGCAGGCGGTAGCGGGCGGTGACCCGCACCCCCACCTGCAGGAACGGCGCCCACCCGGGCCGTCCCGTCGGGTCCGGGGAGGCCGGCCGGGCCGACGGGTCCGGGCCAGTCGAGTCGGTGCCGGACACGTCAGTGAGCGGGCTCGTCCGTGCCGAACACGCGGCCCAGCGAGTTCATCACGTGGTAGATCACCAGCGCCGCCAGCGACCCCAGCGCAATGCCGTTGAAGGTGATGTCGCCGAACTGCCAGGTCACGTTCGCGATGCCCACCACGAGCGCCACACCCGCGGTGAACTGGTTCTTCGGGCGGGAGAAGTCCACCACGCCGTCCACCCACATGCGCACACCCACGATGCCGATCAGGCCGTACAGGATGAACGTGACACCACCGAGGACCCCCGGCGGGATCGTGAAGATCAGCGCCCCCACCTTCGGGCTCATCGCCAGCAGGATCGCCGTGATGCCCGCCACCCAGTACGCGGCCGTGGAGTACACGCGGGTGGCGCTCATGACGCCGATGTTCTCGCCGTACGTGGTGGTGGGCGAGCCGCCGAACGTGGCGGACAGCGTCGTGGCGAGGCCGTCGGAGAACAGGGTGCGGCCCATCATCCGATCCAGCGGCTTCCCGGTCATCAGCGACAGCGACCGCACATGCCCCACGTTCTCCGCCAGCAGCACCAGCACCACCGGCAGGAACATCGGCAGCACCGACGGGTGGAACTCCGGGAAGTGGAACGGCGGAAGCCCCAGCAGAGGAGCCTCATTCACCTCCGTGAAGTCCACTTCGCCGCGGACCACCGCAACCGCGTAGCCGATCGCCACACCGATCAGCACGGAGATGCGGCCCAGCAGGCCCCGGAACATCGACGTGCACAGCACCACCGCCGCCAGCGTCACCACCGCCGTCACGGTCGACTTCTGGAAGTTCTCGTATGCGGTGGGCGCCAGGTTGAAGCCGATCAGGGCCACGATCGACCCCATCACCACCGGCGGCATCAGCAGACCGATCCACCGGGTCCCGACCTTCTGCACCAGCAGACCCACCAGCGCCAGGATCACGCCCGTCATCAGGACGCCGCCCAGGGCCACACCGATGCCTCCGTCGGCCTTCGCGGCGGTGATCGGCGCAATGAACGCGAACGAGGACCCGAGGTAGCTGGGCACCCGGTTGCGGGTGATCAAAAGGAACAGCAGGGTGCCGAGACCGGAGAACAGCAGCGTGGTGGACGGCGGGAAGCCCGTCAGCAGCGGCACAAGGAACGTGGCGCCGAACATGGCGATGACGTGCTGGGCGCCGATGCCGATGGTGGCGAACCAGTTCAGCCGCTCATCGGGCGCGACCACGCGACCGGGTTCAACAGTGCGGCCGTTGCCATGCAGGGTCCAACGGAACATGAGTGCCTTCTTCGATCAGCGGGAGAGGGTGGGGAATGTGCGGCGCTGCCGGGTCTCGTCGCCCACATCCGGGACGCGGGCCCACAGGCCCGTGCCCGTCAGGTCGCGGTGGCGGAACTCGGAGAACCAGCGGTCCAGGCTCGGTGCGCCGTGCTCATCGCGCACCGGCGCCGGAACGGTCAGCATGAGGCCGGCCGCGATGCCGATGATGAGGGCCAGCCCGCCGTTCGTCAGGGTGCCGCCGGCGGAGGCGACCACGGAGTTCACGATCACGCCGAGGAACCCGAGGACCGCCAGCGCCACCGAGATCACCACCCCGGAGGTGCGGGCCCTGGCCGCATGGCGGCACATCAGTTCGTGGCGGGCCACAGCCGAGGCGACGGCGAACACCACCATGAACGCGGCGTTCATCGCGGCGATCGACAGCGGGGTGCCGTCGTCGTACCCGAGGAACACAGCAACGACGAACGCGAGCGCGGACACGAACCCGACCACGTGCATGATCAGGGAGAACTCGAACGCGCGCACCGTGTAGATGATCCAGTCCGAGCGCCTGAAGCTCAGCGGCATCGAGCGGACGTACGCCCGGTTGATCACGATGCCGAAGCCGACGAACAGCAGCGGCAGCCACACGTACCCGGTGGAGAACGACTGCGGCGCCGCGTACTCCATCTCGAGGGACGAATCCATGATCGCGCCGGCGACCAGCAGCCCCACCGCACCGACCTCGAACACGTACCAGGAGGGCCGACGGTGCAGAACCGCCTCGAGGAACAGGACGATCAGCGCGAGGCTCGGAACAGCATGCGACAAGGTCACCAGCGCGAACAGGTGCGCTCCCGCGAACGCCTTGCCGATCATCATCACCACCGCGAGGGCGAACGACGCGTAGGCGAGCACGCGCATGACCCGCAGCGCCATCCGCGCCCAGCCCTTCTGCTTCTCACCGGGCGTGTGGCCCTCGTGACGGGGCGGCTCACCGCCGACGGTCGCGCCGAGCGCCAGCAGCGCGACCCCGGCGCCGACGCCGATCGTGGGCCCGTCGGGCAGGGGATGGAAGAGGTCCGGCAGTGAGGCACCGAAGTCAGCGCCGATGACGCCGAGCACCGCCACCACCGCTGGGATCTGGCAGAGCATGCGGACGTTCTGGATGACCTGGAAGTTCGTGTCCTTCGCCTTCCACCGCATCAGCGACGCGGCGGCCACACCGACGATGCCGATGCCGGCGGCGATGCGGGCCGCGGAATCCAGCACCACGTGCTCGGATTCGGTGACGGTGGTGGCGAACACGGCGATGAAGGAGACGACGGCGAGGACGTCGCGCACGACGTCCCAGGGTGAGACGGTGCGGAACTGCACCGGCAGGGAGATCGACGCCTTCAGCTCTTCGGGGGCCACCGTGGGGGTGGTGCCGGAGCGGGCGTAGCTCTTCTGGATCGGTTCCTTCACCACGGCGTGCTCGGCGGTGCTCTCCCCGTCGAGGTCGTCATCGACGCGGCGCACCCGCACGGCGGTGGAGCCGCCGGGGCGGGTGGCTGCTTCTTCCTCAGCGGGCGACGCCGGCTGAGCGGGCGCAGCCGTGTCCGGCGCGGGCGCGAGGATCGGGATCTCCTGCGTGGAGGTGTCGGGCATGTCGGGGACGCGGACCGGGGCGGGGCGTTCAGGGCGCGTCAAACGGGGCTGGGCGGCAGCGTCGTCCTCCAGCTGCGCCTGCTGTGCACGCATCCGAGCGTAGTCCTCCGGGGAGGGCAGCTTTTCGGTGGGCACGAAGCCATCGTCGGTGGCGAAGAGCCAGTCGTCGTCCGACGCGTTCCTGTCCGAAGCCATATCTCCCTCACTGTCGAGTCCTTCGCCAGTGTAGGACCCGCACCCTGCTCGGCCATGGAGGCGCGGCGCGCGGGTGAACGCACATCACACGGGAGGTCGCGGGGACGGCCCCGCCGCCGGGGTCCGCGCGCGACTGCGAGCAAAACCTGGAGCAGATCCGCCGATCCACCGGGTCAACGACCCAAAAGGGCGATTCTGCTCCATCTTCTGCACACGGCCTCGCTGCTGAAGGCAGCCGATGCGGACCGGGGGCGGGGTGGATCGGGGGCTGGGACCGGACCGGCTGCCGGTCAGACGATGTCGTAGTGGGTGCGGGAGAAGCGGATCGCGGGGCGCATCGCGGTGCCGTCCGCGAGCGCCACCACCCGACCCACGATCAGGCGATGCGTCGCGGCCTGGTGCACATCCGCCACCTCCAGAGCGAACGAGGCGATGCCGCCGGTGAGCACCGCGTTGCCGTTCGGGTCGCGCTCGTGCGCCACGCCGTTGAGCATTCCCTGCAGCGGCAGACCGGGGGTGCCGAAGCGGTCCGCGAGGTCCCGCTGGTCACTGGACAGCACGGTCAGGGCGCAGGTACCGGCCTCCTCGATCGCTTCGGCGAGGCGGGACTCGCCGTACAGGCTGAGCAGCATCGTGGGCGGGTCGTACGAGACGTCGAGGAACGAGTCGATGGTGGAGGCGATGTCCCAGCGGCCGATCCGCGCGGTGGCGACGGCGAGCCCGGAGGGGATGTCATCGCTGAGGCGTCGGTAGGTAACGGTGTCGACGGGGCGCATCAGGACTCCTTCGGGCTCGGCCGGCTGAGATGTGCAGTGCTGCGGGTGGCGATGGGGGAACAGTGGGACCGGACCGCTCGACACCCTACCTGGGGGTCCGCGACCAGCACGGCCACTGCTCCGTGCGCACCGCAGCCTGCGCACCGCTGCGTGGACACCGTTCCCCGGGCTCCCCCAGAACAGCGGTTCCGCCCGCGCCGACAGGCAGGCCGCTGCGCTGGCGGGGACGCCGCGTGACGGGAGGGGGTGACCACAGATCCCTTCCCCGCCCGTCCGGTGACTGAGACAATGACCCGGTTGCTGACCGGCGAGCGGGGAGTTGGAGTGGTCATGGCCGAGCGGAAGCGGACGAGCCTCCTGTGGGGAGTGGAGCGGCTGCTGCCGAAGCCCGCTGACTACAGGGAGCTGCCCACCAGCTGGCCCCGCGACATCCTCGCCGGCATCACCGTCGGCATCGTCGCCCTCCCCCTTGCCCTCGCGTTCGCGATCTCCTCCGGCGCCGACCCCGAAATGGGCCTGATCACCGCGATCATCGCCGGGTTCGTCGCCGCCGTGTTCGGCGGCTCCCACGTGCAGGTCTCCGGCCCCACCGGCGCCATGGTCGTGATCCTCGCGCCGATCGCCGCAACCCACGGCATGATCGCCCTGCCGATCGTGGCGGTAATGGGCGGGATGATCGTCATCGTCGCCGGTTTCTTCCGCCTCGGGCGGACCGTGTCGTTCATCCCCTGGCCGGTGATCGAAGGGTTCACCCTCGGCATCGCGGTCATCATCTTCATGCAGCAGGTCCCGTCGGCCCTCGGCGTGGAGCCGGGACCGTCACTGAACGCCCTGGTGGCGGCGATCCAGTCGCTCAGCGGGGTGCGGCCGACGGATGCCCTCCTCGGCCTGGTCTGCGTGGCGATCGTGGTGGCGTCGATGACGCTGCTGCCGAAGATCCACCCCCGCATCCCCGGCTCGATCATCGCAATCGTCCTGGTGACGATCGTGGTGGACCTCGCGGGATGGAACCTGGCGCGCATCGGTGAGCTGCCCACATCGCTGCCGATGCCGCACGCACCACCGTTGGACCCGGACATGCTGCGGTCCCTGATCGGCCCGGCGTTCGCGGTGGCGGCGCTGACGGCGATCGAGTCGCTGCTGAGCGCCCGCGTCGCCTCCGGCATGACCACCGCCGGCACCTATGACGGTGACCGCGAACTGGTGGGCCAGGGCCTCGCCGGCATCGCGTCGGGCCTGTTCGGCGGCATGCCCGCCACGGGTGCGATCGCCCGCACCGCCGTGTCCGTCCGGTCCGGTGCCCGCACCCGCATCGCCGCGATCGTGCACGCCCTGTTCCTCACCGCCGTGGTGTACTTCGCGACCGATCTCGTGGGCCGCATCCCGATGGTGGCGCTGGCGGGCGTCCTGATGATGACTGCAGTCGGCATGGTGGATCGCCGCACTGCCGGTGACATCATCGGCACGTCCCGCTCGGATGCGTTCCTGTTCGTGGTGACGGCGCTGATCACCGTCTCGTTCGACCTCATCTGGGCGGTCGCGATCGGCATCGCCATTGCTGCGGTGTTCTCCCTGCGCGCCATGTCGCTGAACTCTGTTGTGCACCGGGAGGAGCTGCCGGGTGAGGCGGAGCCGGGTGATGAGCGCATCGCCCTCATCGAGTTCGACGGCTCCCTGTTCTTCGGCATCGGCGACCGCATCCTCACCTCCCTCGACGATGTCGACGAAGTGGACGTGGTGATCCTGCGGCTGTCCCACCTGCGGTTCATGGACTCCTCGGGCGCGCGCGTCCTGTCCGAACTGGTGAAGACGTTCGGCCGCCGCCGCATCACCGTCATCGTGAAGGGGATCCAGGCGCGCCACCAGCGCCTGACGGACCGCACCGGCGTGCTGTCCTCCCTGCAGCCGGACGACTACGTGATCGCGTCCATGCCGGACGCGGTGAATCAGGCCCGTCAGATCGTGCGGGAGCGCGAAGCGAAGCGCGCCGCTGCCGCACAGGAGGGCGCCGCCGTCTGAGCCGGGGGGCGACGGGGGCCGACGGGGCAGGCTCCGACGCGCGCTCGCGCGGTCCTCCGGAAGTGCCGGGATGCTCCTGCGACCGCGGGACCGAAGACCCTCGCAGCGCCCCCGGATCGCCCGTAGTCTGGACCCAGGACGAGCAGAGAAGCGACCCTTCTTTCCTCGTCCTCTTTCTGTTCCGGCCCACGAGGCTCCTCGCAGGAAGACGCCCCCGGGGCACACACGGTTCCCGTGTCCCTCCAGCACGAAGGCATTCGCGTGTTCGACACACCCATGACACCGAAACTGTTCCTCGACCGCGTGCTGAACGGCGCTGCCGTCGGCATCGTGGTCGGTCTCATCCCGAACGCGATCACAGGTGAGCTGTTCAAGCTCCTGGCGCGACTTTTCCCCGACATCTCCCTGTTCACCACCCTCGGCCAAGTGGTCGTGGGCCTCCAGTTCACCGTGCCGGTGATCGTGGGCGTGCTGATCGGCATGCAGTTCGGCTTCACCGCCGTGCAGACGGTGATCGTCGGCACCGCGAGCTTCGTCGGCTCCGGAGCGATGAAGTTCAGCCCCGACGGGGTCATGCTCGTCGGCATCGGCGACCTCATCAACACGATGATCACCGCGTCCGTCGCCGTCCTCATCCTCGCGTGGGTCGGCAACCGGCTCGGGTCCCTGACGGTCCTGTTCCTGCCGATCATCGGCGGCGGCATCGCCGGCCTCGTCGGCATCCTCACCCTGCCGTACGTCACCTTCATCACCACGGCGATCGGCACGCTGATCAACACGATCGCGGCGTCCCAGGGCCTGGGCCTGGCCGCGTCGGTCCTGATCGCGATGATCTTCGCCGTCATGATCGTCTCCCCGATCTCCACGGTCGCCGTGGCCCTCGCCATCGGCATCACCGGTCCCGCTGCCGGCGCAGCCAGCCTCGGCATCGCCGCTGCCGCCGCCGTCCTCATGATCGGCAGCCTCCGCGTCAACAACGCCGGCGTCACCTGGTCCACGTTCCTCGGCGCCATGAAGATGATGATGGGCAACCTGCTGAAGTACCCGATCATGGTCCTCCCGCTCGTCCTGGTAGGCGGCCTGACCGGCCTCGTGGGCGGCATCCTCGGCATCCAGGGCACCCCGGAGACCGCCGGCTTCGGCCACTCCGGTCTCGTGGGCCCCATCGCCGCCGCCAAGCAGCTCGACCAGGGCGGCATCACCGCGATCCTCATCCTCGTCCTTGTCTACTTCGTGATCCCGATTGCGCTGGCCGCCGCTGTGCACGCCCTGTGCCTGAAGATCGGCGTGTACCAGGCCCGCATCTTCGCGTTCTCCCCGCAGGGCGCCCCGGTGACCGAGGGCGCTGCCGATGAGCCCCTCGACCCGGACGCATCCGTCTCCGGCGGTGCACCGACCACCCGATCCGCTGACACCGACGCGGGCGCCTCGCCCGCACGAGCCTGAAGGAGCTGGCTGATATGAAGATCCTGTTCATGGGAATCCGTGACGACGAACGCCCCGCCCTCGACCGCTGGATCCAGGAGCACCCGCAGCACAACGTCGAGGCCACGACCGAGATCCTCACAGCCGACACCGTCGGCATGGTCGACGGGTTCGACGCCCTCACCGTTCAGCAGGTGATCCCGCCGGAGCCGGAGGTGTACGCCGCGCTGCAGGCCGCGGGGATCCGTCAGATCTCCAGCCGCACCGCGGGCACGGACATGTACGACATCGCGCTCGCGCAGAAGCACGGCATCGTCATCACCAATGTGCCGGTGTACTCGCCGAACGCCATCGCCGAGTTCGCCCTCACCTCCGCGCTCTACCTGACCCGCCGCTTCGCCCAGATCGAGCAGAAGCTGCAGCGCCGGGACTTCCGCTTCGGCGGCCTCCTGGGCCGCGAGCTCGCCACCCTGCGCGTGGCCGTGCTCGGGACGGGGTCGATCGGTCTGCAGACCGCGCGCCTGTTCGCAGCGCTCGGAGCCACCGTGGTCGGGTACGACCCGTACCCGAATGACGCGTTCACCGAGGTCGGCCAGTACGCGCCGACCATGGAGGAGGCCCTGGACGGCGCGGATGTGCTCACCCTGCACATGCCGCTGATGCCCGCCACCCACCACGTGATCGACCAGGCGGCGCTGGCGCGCCTCGCCCCCGGAGCGATCGTGGTCAACTCCGGTCGCGGCGGCCTGCTGGACACGCAGGCCCTGCTGGCGGCGCTCGACTCGGGGCACCTCAGCGGCGCCGCCCTGGACACCTACGAGAACGAAGCGCAGTTCTACCGGTACGACTGGAGCGACCGCGACCTGGGCGACCCCGTGCTCGAGCAGCTGCTGGACCGCGAGGATGTGCTGATGACCCCGCACGTGGCGTTCTACACGGAGACCGCCGTGGAGAACCTCGTGGTGGGCGGCCTGGAGAACGCGGAGCTCGCAGCCCGCACCGGCACCGCCCCGTCGGTCGTCTCGCCCGCCTGACCCCCGCCCGCGCCGAGCGCGCATTCTGTGCCCGCGCCGAGCCCGCCCTGTGCGGCTCGGCGCGGAGCCGCGTCCAGGAGCGCGGCTGGGGTGACGCACCCCTCAGGCCGTGACTACCCAGCGCCTTCGGGGCATGGCTACGCTGGATCCCATGACTGCACCGGATATCGCTCTCGCCTCCCGTTTCCAGGACGCCTTCGCCGCCGCCTTCGGCGAGGAGTACCGCGATGCGGATCCGATCATCCGGCCGGGCCGCTTCTCCGACTTCCAGTGCAACGCCGCGATGGGGCTGGCGAAGAAGCTGGGGCAGAAGCCGCGGGACATCGCCGCACAGATCGTGGAGCACCTGGACCTGACGGGGATCGCGTCGGCCCCGGAGATCGCCGGCCCCGGGTTCCTCAACATCACCCTGTCCACCGAGTGGATCGCCGGCGAGACCGCCGCAATCGCCGCGGATGAGCGCCTGGGTGCCGCCGTCCCCGCCTCCCCGGACACCGTGGTCATCGACTACTCCGCGCCGAACGTGGCGAAGGAGATGCACGTGGGCCATCTGCGCACCACCGTGGTCGGCGATGCGCTCGCCCGCACCCTGGAGTTCCTCGGGCACCGCGTGATCCGCCAGAACCACATCGGTGACTGGGGCACCCCGTTCGGCATGCTGATCGAGCACCTGCTGGACGTGGGCGAGGACTCCGCGGACGCGAAGCTGCTGGAGACCGACCCGAACGCGTTCTACCAGGCCGCCCGCCAGAAGTTCGACGGCGACGAGGCGTTCGCAACGCGCGCACGTGCCCGCGTCGCCACCCTGCAGTCCGGTGACGAGCAGACCCTGGAGATCTGGGGCCGCCTCGTGGACCTGTCCAAGCAGTACTTCCACCGCATCTACTCCACCCTGGACGTCACCCTCACCGATGACGACCTCGCCGGCGAATCCTCCTACAACGACCTGCTGCAGCAGACCTGCGACGATCTGAAGGCCGCCGGCATCGCCCGCGTCTCCGACGGCGCCCTCTGCGTGTTCCCCGACGGCTTCACCGGCCGCGATGAGCAGCCGCTGCCGCTGATCATCCAGAAGTCCGACGGCGGCTTCGGCTACGCCACCACCGATCTCGCCGCCATCCGCCACCGCGTGCGGACGCTCGGCGCGACCCGCATCGCCTACGTGGTGGGCACCGCGCAGGAACTGCACTTCCAGATGATCTTCCAGACCGCCCGCGAGGCCGGGTGGCTGCCGGAGTCGGTCGACGCCCAGCACGTGAAGATCGGCTCCGTGCTCGGTGAGGACGGCAAGATCCTCCGAACCCGCTCCGGCTCGTCCCTGCGCCTCATGGACCTGCTGCAGGAGGGCACCGCGAAGGCCCGCGGCGTGATCGACGAGCTCCGCCCGGACCTGCCGGAGGATGAGCGCGAGCAGATCGCGCAGATGATCGGCATCGGCGGCATCAAGTACGCGGACCTGTCCACCGCGCATGATTCGGACTACACGTTCGACCTCGACCGGATGCTCGCCCTGCAGGGCAACACCGCGCCGTACCTGCAGTACGCGGTGGCGCGGATCCGCTCGATCCGTCGCCGCGCCGCTGAGGCGTCGGGGGCCGACGGGGCCGCCGTTGACAGCGCCGCCACTGACAGCGCCGCCGCGCCAGCTGCGGCACCCCGTGTGGTCGATGACGCCGAGCGCGCCCTCGCCCTCCAGCTGCTGGAGTTCGGGCCGACGGCGACCGCCGTGGCCGCGGACTACGCCCCTCACCGGATGGCCGCCTACCTGTTCGACCTCGCGCAGGCGTTCATGGGGTTCTACGAGCACTGCCCGATCCTGAAGGAGGAGGACGCCGAGGTCCGCGCCGGCCGGCTCGCCCTCGCCGACCTCACCGAATCGGTCCTCGTGACCGGCCTGGACCTGCTGGGCGTCAGCGCCCCGGAGCGCATGTGAACCTCGCGGTCATCGGAATCGCCACGGCAGGTCTGCTGGCCCTGTTCACGTGGCGGTTCCACCACGCGCTCACGCAGATGTCCGGCGGTCGGCGCTTCGACGGCGGCGAGTTCCTCCGCTCCATCGGCATGATCACCGCGCTGCTGGTGTACGTCCTGATCGTGACGCTGCTCGGCGGCGCCACCATGGGTGTGGTGCTGCTGTGCATGATGGGGTCGCTCGCTGCATCCATCGGCCTCGCCTGGGTGCTCGCCTCCCACGGCTGACCCGGCGCACCCAGCCCGCGGCTGGCGCGGAGAACGCTGCCCGCGCGGCAGCGGGAAGGCCGACGGGTGCCGGATGGAGCGCCGGGTCAGGCGAGGACGCGGTCGATGAACTCCGCCTGCTCCTGCAGCAGGCGCTCCATATCCGCCCCGCGCGACATCCGCAGGCGGCCGTTCAGCTTCCCCGCCACCTCGCGGTAGTCCACGTGCAGGTCCTGGCGCTCGAACTGCATCCGCATGATCCGCGCGTCGGTCAGGAAGATGTCCTTCAGCCCCACCGACAGGTGGATCGACGGCAGCGCCGCCAGATCAGCGTTCACCGGCGACAGCGACGGATCATCCAGCGGCGTGCGGCCCGCGTACGCCGACGCAGCGGCCTGCAGCAGTCGGCGCTCATGCACCGGGTTGCGCTGCTCCGTCTCCGTCAGCTCCGTGTTGTTCAGCTCCAGGTCCCACCACGGCGACATGATCACCAGGCCGCGCGGCGCCGGAACGTTCGCCTTCTCCGCCTCCCCGGTGCCGAGTCGATCCGCAAGCGCCAGCGCCAGACCCGCCCCGGAGTTCTGCCCCGCGAGGATCCAGTTGAGGTCGGTGAGGACCCCGTCGGCCGACAGCCGCTTGATCACCGCCGCGGCATCCAGCAGACCCGTTGGGTGCTGGTAGTCCGGGGCGTAGCGGTAGTCGATGAGGACGGCGGCGCATTCACGGCGGTCAGCCTGGTCGGACAGCCACTGCCAGTCGAACGCGAACGGCCCCGACACATACGCCCCACCGTGCAGGTAGACGATGACGCCGTTGTCAGCCTTGTGGCGGTCAAGCCACACGGTGCGGGTGCGGTTGATCATGGCGACGTCCACCGCGTGGCGCTTCAGCACCGCCCCCGTCGGCGTCGCCATCCGCGCCTTCCCGAAGCCGGTGGTGTACACCCAGCCCGGCAGGGGTGCCTGGCGGACGGCACGGACAGCGATCTTCGGGTACTCAACGAGGCGGCTCATACGGCCACAGTAGCGAACAGCACTGGATGATTGAATGGGTTCCATGCACATTGACCTGCTGATCCTCACCGCCATGCACGAAGAGGCCGACGCCTTCACCCCGCACCTGCAGCAGGTCCAGGAGGTGGAGAGCCCCCTGGCCGCCGGCTCCGCCGCCACCACCGTCACCGCCCGCACCGGCCTGCTCACCACCGCCAACGGTCAGCAGGTCCGCTGCGCGCAGGTCACCACCGGCATCGGCACCGCCCCCGCCGCCACCGCCGCCACCTGGGCGATCCTCACGTTCGCGCCCCGCATCGTCATCTCCGCCGGCTCCTGCGGCGGCCTCGCCAGCGACATCAACGTGGGCGACGTCGTCATCGGAGAGACCTACAGCTACTCCCTGGCCGACGCCACCGCCGCCGGCTACGCCCACGGCCAGCTGCCGGGCGCACCTGCCGTGTTCGAAGGGCACGCCTCCGCCAGCGCCGTCGCCGACGCCGTCGCGGACACCGGGGCCGCGGTCCGCTGCGGCCTCATGCTCTCCGGGGACGCGTTCGTCACAGCCGACAAAGCCGAACCCATGCGAGAACTGCACCCGTCGGCCCTCTCGGCCGACATGGAATCCACCGCGCTGGCGCACACCGCCGAACGGTTCGGACTGCCCTTCCTCGCTATGCGGGGCGTCAGCGACCTGTGCTCCCCGCGGGCCGACGAAGAGTTCTCCATCGGGCTGGACGCCGCCGCCGAAGCATCCGCCGCGGCGGTCCTCACAGGCGCTGACCTGCTGGTCTGACCAGCGCCGACACGCGGGTCACAGCGACGTGACCGGGACGGCAGAGGGTTGATACGCGCGGGGGTCCCCCATAGCCTCAAAAGGCACTATGCCAATCACGAGAGATAGGTCTATGGCTTCCTCCACTCCCGAATCGACGGCGACCGAGCCCGTCGACTCCTCCCCCGCGCCCGATCCCCAGAACCGTGAGAACTTCGGCCTCGCGAAGGTCGTCTTCGGCGTCGCCGCCGCCGTCATCCTGATCTCGGTCGGCTTCGCCCTCCTGCTGCCGAACCAGTTCAACGACTTCATCGGCACCATCAACGACAAGCTCGTCGGCGCCGTCGGCTGGTACTACGTCCTCGCCGTCACCGGCTTCGTCATCGCGGCCCTCGTCATCGCGTTCTCCCGCCTCGGCTCCGTCCGCCTCGGCGGCGACGACGAGCGCCCCGAGTACGGCATGTTCTCCTGGTTCGCGATGCTGTTCGCCGCCGGTATGGGCATCGGCCTCGTGTTCTGGGGCGCCGCTGAGCCGCTCACCTTCTTCACGAAGGACGGCGGCGCACCGCGCTTCGCGGACCTCGCCGATCCGGCCCGCGCCACCGAGGCGATGAACCAGGTGTTCCTCCACTGGGGCTTCCACGCCTGGGGCACCTACGTGGTGGTGGGCCTCGCCCTCGCCTACGCGGCGCACCGCCGCGGCCGCCCTCTGACGATCCGCTGGGCGCTCGAGCCGCTCCTCGGCCGCCACGTGAACTCGTGGATCGGCCAGCTGGTGGACATCCTCGCGATCGTCGGCACCGTGTTCGGTGTGTCGATGTCGCTGGGCTTCGGCGTCAACCAGATCACCGCCGGTCTCGACCATCTCGGCCTGCTCGACGGCACCCCCACGATGAAGATCATCCTGGTCGTTGTCATCACGGGTCTGGCCACCCTGTCCGCCGCCTCCGGTGTGGACAAGGGCATCAAGATCCTCTCCAACATGAACCTCGCCCTCGCCGGCGTGTTCCTCCTCCTCGTGCTCGCGCTCGGCCCCACCCTGTTCCTGCTGCGCGACTTCGTGGACAACATCGGCGGCTATCTCTCCAGCCTGCTGTCCAACTCGTTCCAGACGCTGCCGTTCTACGGTGAGGACGGCGCCGGCTGGCTGAACGGCTGGACCATCAACTACTGGGGCTGGTGGATGTCCTGGTCGCCGTTCGTGGGTGTGTTCATCGCCCGCATCTCCCGCGGCCGCACCGTCCGCGAGTTCATCATCGGCGTGCTCCTCGTGCCCACCCTCGTGACCATCCTCTGGTTCACGATCATGGGCGGCACCGCCATCTACAAGACAATGTTCGACGGCGTGGACTTCACGCAGGCCGACGGAACCATCAACGCTGACACGGCCCTGTTCGACATGCTGAACACCCTGCCCGTCGGCGGGCTCCTCGCCGGCATCGCCATCGTCCTGCTGTCGATCTTCTTCATCACCTCCGCCGACTCCGGTGCATTCGTGATGGACATGATCGCCCACGGCGGCAACCCGAACCCGCCGCGCATCACCCGCATCTTCTGGGCGATCTCCTCCGGCCTCATCGCCGGTGCCCTGATCGCCGCAGGTGCCGCCACCGGCACTGACGACACCGGCATGAGCGCCCTGCAGGCACTCGCCCTCATCGCCGCCCTGCCGTGGTCGTTCGTCATGATCGGCATGGTGCTCTCCAGCTTCAAGGCCCTGCGCATGGAAGTGGACCACATGGAGCACCTCGAGCTGCGGCTACGCAAGCGCGAAATGGTCAGCGCCGTCTCCGACACCGTCACCACGCAGGTGATCGATGAGATCACCACGGACGAGGGCGCCCTCGACCACGAGGCCCTGCGCGCCTCCTCCATGCAGACGAAGGAGCGCAAGCGCCGCGAGGCTCCCCGGAACGCGAAGAGCCCACAGGCCCCGAAGGGCCAGCGGGCTCCCAAGGACCGCTGAGGGCCCCTCAGCGCTTCCCGACGAAGTCGCCGTTCCCGTCGAGCGCTTCGAGGTTCGCCAGCAGGCGGTCCTCAGCGCCGACGGGGCGGCCACCCGCCGCGTGCGGCGTGATCAGCAGGTTCGGGGCACCCCACAGGGGTGACTCGGCCGGCAGCGGCATCTGCTTGGTCACGTCGATGGCGGCACCCATGATCTCCCCGGACTCCAGGGCCCGGAGGAGATCGTCCTCGTTAAGGGCGTGTCCGCGGCCCACGTTGACCACCACGGCCCGCTTCGGCAGCGCGGCGAAGACGTCCGCGTTCAGCAGGTCCTTCGTGGAGTCGTTCGCCGGCAGCACGGAGATGAGCACGTCGGTGTCGGCGAGGTGGTCGTGGACGTCTTCGGTAGCGATGACGGGGAAGCCGGCGCGCTCCCCCGCCGTGGAGGCGACACCGGTGACGTTCGCGCCCAGTGCCTTCAGGATCGGAGCGAGGTGCTGGGAGATCTGGCCGAAGCCCCACACGAGCACGTTCGCGCCGATCAGGGTGGTGACGCGGTCCTCGGGGTGCAGCGGCTGGCCTTCGCCGAGCTCGCGCGACCAGTTCTTCTTCTCCTGCTGGCGGACCGATTCGTCCAGGCGGCGCAGCAGGTAGAGGGTGAGCGCGATGGTGTGCTCGCTGACGGTGGCGTCGTGCAGGTGCACACCGTTGGTGAGGATGACGTCGTCGGAGAAGCCGGCCTTCTTCACGGCGTCCACGCCGGCCATGAAGGTCTGCACCAGCTTCACGTCGGTGAGTCGCTTCGCGGCGTCCTCCACCAGGTTCTGCGGCTGCATCCACTGGACGTACACCTCGGCGTCCAGGTGCTCCTCCGGGATCGGTTCGTCGGTCTTCGTGGTGATGAACTGCCAGCGGTCATCGTCCGGCAAGTCGAGGTCGATGGAATCGGGGATCAGAACTTTTGTTGTCATGGCTCACACCATAGCCACGAACCCGTCGGCCGCCGCCCAGGGCGCTCGGCGCTCGTCTCGCGCCCAGTCCTACTCGTCCCGCTCCCAGCCCTCGAGGGCGATCTTGCCGACGGTGCGGCCGGATTCGACGCGGCGGTGCGCCTCCCGCAGGGTCTGCGCGCTGATGGGGCGCAGAACATCCTCCATCACGGGGCGGATGCGGCCCTCGTCGGCGAGGTCCGCCACCTGTTCGAGGATCTCGTGCTGACGGGTGATCTCCTGATCCGTCTGGAACAGGGGCCGCACGAACATTGACTCCCAATGCCATGTGATCGCCTTCGACTTCAGCGCCATGAGGTCGGTGACGTCTTCGATCTCATCGATCGCGACGATGTGGCCGCGCGGCTTCATCAGGTCCGCGAACACGTTGCCGCGGCCCCCGGACTTCGAGGTGAACATCCAGTCCACGCCGCCCGGGGCGACCTGGAGGACCTGTTCGGCCAGGTCGCCGGTGTGGTCCACGGTGTGTTCCGCGCCGAGGGAGCGCACGAGGTCCGCCTTCTCAGCACTGGACGCGGTCGCAATCACCGTGACCGTGGGGAACAGCGCCTCCAGCAGCTGCAGCATCGCGGTGCCGACACCGCCGGTGGCGCCGTTGACGAGGATGGTGCCCTCCGACTCCTCCGTGAGGCCGAGACTGTCGGTGAGCGCTTCGAACGCGGTGAGGCTGGTCAGCGGCAGGGCCGCGCGCTCCGCCCAGGAGAGGTCCTTCGGGGCGCGGCCCACGATGCGCTCGTCCACCAGCTGCAGCTTCTGGTTGGAGCCGTCGCGGTTGAGCTGTCCGGCGTACATGACCTCGTCGCCCACCTCGAACAGGCGGGCATCGCCGCCGACGGCGCGGACCACTCCGGCGGCATCGAAGCCGAGGACGCGGAAGCCGTCGGTCGGAGCGCTGCGGCGCTGCTTGACGTCGATGGGGTTGACCGAGACCGCGCGCACCTCCACCAGGAGGTCGCGGCCGACGGGGTCCGCGGTGGGCATGTCCTGTTCGACCAGCGCCGCATCGTCCTCGACCGGCAGGTTGTCGGTGCATCCGATGGCGCGGTGGCTCAGGAACGATTCGCCGTGGAGAACAGTCATGGAAGTCATGTCCTCATCCTCTCCGACATCCCTGGGCATGCGTCCAGGAACAGCGTCGGCCCCGGTCAGAAGGTCTTGATGCCGTCCCGGTTGAGGAACACGCCGTGACCGGACTTCGTGGACCAGCAGGTCATGCCGTTCGTCTCCGACGCGCACACGAACTCACCATGGCTCGCCTGCGTGCCGTACGGCATCTCCTGCGCAGCCACCGCGGCGTCATCGTTGGTGACGGCGCCGGAGTCGGTGAACTCGGGCTCACCGCCGGGCTTGATCACGATGCTCTGGTTCGGCGCCTTCCCGGTGATCTCCTTGACGGTGCACACGGCGCCGGTCCTCGGGTCGATATCGCACCAGATGTTGCCGGAGGGGGCGCGCACCCGCGCGATCTGCAGCGCGGGGTCATCACCCTCGACGTTCGTCATCGGCTTCGCGGACGCGGGCACGTCGCCCCCGGCGCCGCGGTACGCCTCAGCGGGCAGGATGATGCGGTCCCGCGTCGGCTGCTCGGAGGCCGACGGGGACGCCGAATCGCTCGGCCCGGAGCCGTCAGTGGAGTCGGCGCTCGGCGACGGGGAGGCCCCGTCGGGCGCGTCGGCACTGGGCGACTCGGAGGCTCCGTCGGCCGGTGCGTCGCTGCTGTCCGTGGCGTCCTTACCGCCGGCGGCGGGCGACTCGGTGGCCTCGAACGCCGGGTTGGAGTTCGCGGTGTCGGGGCTGTCGCTGCGGACGGCGTCCACCATGCCGCAGCTGCTGAGGGCGAGGACGCCGGCCGCAAGGGCGAGGATTCGGCGCTTCATCGGGTCTCCACTTCACGTTGGGGGTCAGCGGACCATTCGGAGAACGATCCGGGGAACAGGTAGCCGTGGCGCAGGCCCGCGTGCTCCATCGCGAGGACGTTCACGCAGGCGCTCACACCGGAGCCGCAGTAGTTGATGACGATGCGCTCCCCCGTCGCGCCCGCGTCCTCGAACGTGCGGCGGATCTGCTCCGGGCTGCGGAAGGTCCCGTCGGCCTGCAGGTGCGCGGCGTACGGGACGTTGACGGCGGTGGGGATGTGGCCGGCGCGCGGGTCCACCGGTTCCACGTCGCCGCGGAAGCGCTCCGGCGCGCGGGCGTCCACCAGCAGGGCGCTGCGGGAGTGGGCGGCGTAGGCGACCTCGTCGATGGACACCAGGCGCACCAGCGGCTCCTCCACCGTCTCCACCGGGGTCGGGTCGTTGTGGCCGGGCTCCATCGGCACGTCCGGGTGGGCGGCGCGGTAGGCGGGCAGGCCGCCGTCGATGAGGGCGGCGGCGATGCCGGAGAAGCGGAGCATGAGAACGAGGCGGGCGGCACCGGCCGGGTCGTCGGTGCCGTACGCGTAGACGCGGGTGTCGGTGCCGATGCCGAGGCGGGCGCGGGTGGCGGCGAAGTCGTCCTCCCTCGGCAGGGGGTGGCGGCCGGCGCCGGTGACGGAGTGGTCGCTGAGGTCGTCATCGAGGTCCACGAAGACCGCTCCGGGAATATGCCCGGTGGCGTACTCCTCACGGAACGTCGCAGCGTCCTTCGGGCCGCCGAGGGACCAGCGGACGTCGGCGATGACGACGCCGTCACCAGCAGCCGGGACGTCACCGGCCGACACGATCGGCGGCAGAGCGGTTTCAGAATTCACCGTGTCAGGCTACCCCGGTCCGGAAGTCTGGTGTACTTGGCCCATGTCACGACAGGTCGTCCTCGGTTTCGCGTTCACGCTCGCGTCCGCGTTCTTCTTCGCCGTGTCCGGAGCGGTCGCCAAGACGATGTACGCCACCGGCTGGACCCCCGGGTCGGTCGCGTTCGTGCGCCTCACCGGCGCATCCCTCCTCCTCGCGGCGCCGACCCTGTGGCAGATGCGGGGCCGGTGGGGCGAGGTCCGCGAGCATTGGCGCACCGTCCTCATCTACGGCCTCGCCGCGATGGCGGGCTGCCAGGGGTTCTACTTCGTGGCGGTGCAGGAGCTGACCGTGACGGTCGCGCTGCTGCTGGAGATGACCGCGCCGATCATGATCGTCTTCTACCTGTGGGCCGCCACCAAGGTGCGGCCGGTGGCGCTGACGTTCCTCGGCGTGATCGTGTCCATGGCCGGTGTGGTGCTGGTGCTGGACTTCCGCGGGGCGCACCTGACCGGGTTCGGTGTGGTGATGGCGCTGCTCGCCGCGGTGTGCCTCGCCATCTACTTCCTCGTGTCGTCTCAGTCGAGCATCAGCCTGCCGCCGTTCGCGTTCACGGGACTGGGGATGACGATCGGCGCGGTGGTGATCGCGGCGCTGAACCTGCTGGGGGTTATGCCGGCGGTGTTCCGCACGGCTGATGTGGTGTTCGCGGGCCGCACCATGAGCTGGCTGTGGCCGCTCGCGATGCTCGTGCTGTTCACGATCGGCGCGTACGGGTTCGGCATCCTCGGCCTGCGCCTCGTGGGCGCAACGGTGGGCGCGTTCGTGAATCTGGTGGAGGTGCCGCTGGCGGCGCTCGCCGCGTGGTTCGTGCTGGGTGAGCTGCCGACGTCGATCCAGCTTGTGGGCGGTGTGTTCATCCTGATCGGCATTGCCCTGGTGAAGTGGGGCGATGTGCGCGCTGCACGTGCGGGCACGCCGGAGACGCGGGCGGAGCGGCGCGCCCGTCGTCGCGAGGAGCGGGCTGCGAGAGCCGCCCGGGCTGCACAGCCCGCCGCGGGCGCCAGCACCGAGCCGCTCGCGGGCGAGGTGAGCGGCGGCCGCCTGCCGACCGGCGAGTTCAGCCTCCCGCCGGAGATGGTGGACGACTCCCCCGCCGAGTGGGGGCCGGAGCCCGGCCGGGGTGTGCAGATCATGGAGTGAAACCGCCCTGCCAGCCGCAGAACCGGGCCAGAAGGCGGATTTCGGTCGTTTTTTGCACATCTCGCTCCTGCGCCCGGCCCGGCCCTGGCCCGGCCACGGCCTGGTCCGGCGCGAGGTCATGGGTCGCGGCTCAGCCGCGCAGCACCTGCTCGATCGCCTGCGCCACGCCGTCCTCATCGTTGGACGCCGTGACTCCATCGGCCACGGCGAGGACATCGGGGTGGGCGTTCGCCACGGCGATGCCCATCCCGGCCCAGGTGAGCATGGGGATGTCGTTGGGCATGTCGCCGAACGCCCACACGTCCGAGGCTGTCATCTCCATGACCCGCACGAAGCGGCCGAGCGCTTCGGATTTGCTGACGCCGAGCGGGGCGAGTTCGGCGAGGCCGTCGGACGTGGAGACGTGCAGCGCGGCCCGGTCCCCCACGAGCTCCTCAATGCGGCGGTGGAACGCGGCGGGGTCGAGGCGGTCGCAGCGGGCGAGGAGCTTGCCGGCGACCTCGGTGATGTCCTCCAGCGGCGCGACGATGCCGCCGTCCTCGTCGGTCTGCCCGTCGGGCGGAGTGGAGGGGTAGGCCGCCTGGCGCCAGAAACCGGAGGGCAGTTCGGCGCTCATGGCGATGCCGTCCACGGTGGAGAGGTCCTGAATGATGGACTGCAGCAGGTCGGGTTCGAAGCCGAAGTTCTCGGTGACGGTGCCGCTGTTCGGGTCGTAGGTGAAGGCGCCGTTGGCGCAGTAGATGGTGCCGTGACTGCCGGCGAGGTCGGCGAGGCGGTCCACCCAGCGGGGCGGCCGGGCGGTGACGAGGACGGTGTGGAGACCGTGGTCCCAGGCGGCGTGGAAGGCGTCGCGGGTGCGGTCGGAGACGGTGCCGTCGGCGCGCAGGAGGGTGCCGTCGAGGTCGGTGGCGATGGCGGCGGGCCGGGGCACGTCCGCGCTCAGGCGGGTCATTCGCCGCCCGTGCCCTGGTCAGCGGAGCCTGCGCCTTCGGCGACGCGGCGCAGCCGCGCGATGGAGGCGGCGAGCATCTCCTCGGTGGTGGCGGCGGCGCGGCGGAGCCGACGCTCCGCGGAGGTGGCGGGATCGAGGCGGGTCGGATCGTAGGTGTGGGTGACCCGGGTGGCGCTCTCACGCCCGTCGGCGTCCAGGATCGGGGTGAGCTCCCACCGCCAGCGCTGCCCGAACGGTTCCCCGCCGACTTCGCCGGGCGCCCATTCGATGAGGCGCCCCTCCTCGAACGCGGTGATGCGGTTCTCGCGGTCGGCCCCGGTGGTGAGGCGCATGGTGAAGGCCTGGCCGTCGGCGGTGATGCGCTGGCCGACGCCTGCCTCGGCGAGGTTGTCGTTGCCGTCCCAGGTGGGCTGCTGGGCGGGGTCGGCGATGAGCTCGAAGATGGTGGCGGGGTCGGCGGCGATGTCGGCGGTGGCTGCGATCGGCGTCAGGGCGTTGTCCGTCATGCATCTCACCCTACGGCAGGTCGCTGCCGCCGATAAGGTGGACTGCTCCCGTCGGCCGATCCCTCGAGCTCTGGAGGATTCTGCGTGTCCACTGCTTCCGTCCCCGCGCCGCAGGCGCCCTCCCTCACCCCTGAGCAGCGTCAGTCGTGGGTGCGGGCTGTGCGCAGTCCGCGCATGCTGCTGGTGGAGGTGGTGGGTGGCCTGGTGACGGCGCTGGCACTGATCCCGGAGGTCATCTCGTTCTCCATCATCGCGGGGGTGGATCCGCGGATGGGACTGTTCACCTCGTTCGTGATGGCGGTTGCGATCGCTGTTCTGGGCGGCCGGCCGGCGATGATCACGGCCGCGGCGGGGTCGGTGGCGCTGGTGATCGCGCCGCTGGTGCGGGAGCACGGTGTCCAGTACCTGATTGCGACGATCCTGCTGGCGGGCGTTCTGCAGATCGTGATGGGCCTGTTCGGGATGGCGCAGCTGATGCGGTTCATCCCCCGCCAGGTGATGGTGGGCTTCGTGAATGCGCTCGCGATCCTGATCTTCATGGCGCAGATGCATGAGCTGATCGGCGTGACGTGGGTGGTGTATCCGCTGCTGGCTGCGGGACTGGCGATCATGGTGCTGCTGCCGCGGCTGACCCGGTCGGTGCCGGCGCCGCTGGTGACGGTGGTGGTGCTGACGCTGGTGACGGTGGGGATGGGGCTGACCCATGTGCCGACCGTGGGTGACAAGGGCGCGCTGCCGGATTCGCTGCCGCAGCTGCTGATCCCGGACGTGCCGTTCGACCTGGAGACGCTTCGGGTCATCCTGCCGTACGCGGTGGGGGTGGCTTTCGTGGGCCTGCTGGAGACCCTGCTGACGGCGACGCTGGTGGATGACATCACGGACACCGGGTCGGACAAGACACGTGAATCGTGGGGCCTGGGTGCAGCGACGGTGCTCGGTGGGCTGTTCGGCGGCATGGGCGGCTGCGCGATGATCGGGCAGACGATGGTGAATGTGCGCGCTTCCGGAGCTCGCACCCGCATCTCAACTGCACTGGCCGGGGTGTTCCTGCTGGTGCTGACGGTGTCGCTGGGCGGTGTGGTGGCCGAGATTCCGATGGTGGCACTGGTGGCGGTGATGGTGGTCGTCGCGGTGACGACGTTCGACTGGCATTCGGTGGCGCCGCGGACTCTGCGGATGATGCCGCGCAGCGAGCTGGCGGTCATGCTGGTGACCGTCGCGGCGACGGTGGTCACGAGCAATCTGGCGATCGGTGTGGGCGCCGGGATCGTGCTGGCGTGCATCCTGTTCGTCCGCCGGGTGGCGCATGTGGTGACGTTGGAGCGCGAGGAGGTGTCGGAGCGGGAGGTGCGGTACTCCGTGCGCGGGGAGCTGTTCTTCGCCTCCTCGAACGACCTGTTCGCGCAGTTCGAGTACGCGCGGGATCCGGCGTCGGTCGTGATCGACATGTCGGAGGCGCATATCTGGGATGCGTCGACTGTCGCGGCGCTGGATTCGGTGATCGAGAAGTACCGGAGGGCGGGGATCACCGCGCAGGTGGCGGGCCTGAATCAGGTGAGTCGGCGGATGCGGGTGCGTCTGAGCAGGCTGTCCTCCTGACGCCGACGGGTGCCGCCTCGGCCCGATTCCCCGAAACCATTACCCAATACTGGCAGTACCACTAAACTCGCGGTATGTCTTCCGATCTCTTCGCACCGCTGCAGGCGGGCCGCACCCGTCTGCCGCACCGCATCGTCATGGGATCCATGCACCTCGGCTTCGAGGACGATCCCCGCGGCGCTCCAGCCCTGGCGGCGTTCTATGCGGAGCGCGCCGCTGGCGGCGCTGGCCTCATCGTCACCGGCGGCATCTCCCCCAACGCCGCCGGTGCCCTCACATCCGGCGGTGCCCGGCTCGACTCAGCGGACCAGCTCCCCCAGCACCGCACCGTCACCGACGCGGTGCACGCCGCGAACCCGGAGGCCCGGATCGTCCTGCAGCTCCTGCACGCCGGGCGGTACGCCGCGCACGGTGAGCCGGTGGGCCCGTCGGCCGTGGACTCCCCCATCAGCCCCGCGCCCGTCCGCGCCCTCACCGCGGCCGAGGTGGAGCAGACCATCGAGGACTTCGGCCGCGCCGCCGCCCTCGCGATCGAGGCGGGCTACGACGGCGTCGAGGTGATGGGGTCCGAGGGCTACCTGATCAACCAGTTCCTCGCGCCCGCCACGAACCGCCGCGACGATGCGTGGGGCGGCAGCGCCGAGGCCCGCCGGCGGTTCGCGTTGGAAGTGGTCCGACGGGTGCGCGCATCGATCGGGCCTGAGCCGCTGCTGTCGTACCGGATCTCGCTCGCGGACCTCGTACCCGGCGCCCAGGAGACCCACGACATCCACGCCCTCGCGCGAGGCGTGGTGGAGGCCGGCGCGGACCTGCTGATGTCCGGGATCGGCTGGCACGAGTCGCGGGTGCCGACGATCGCGACATGCGTGCCGCGCGGGCAGTTCGCACCGCTGGCGGCGGACCTCGCGGCGGCGATCGACGGCGCGGTGCCGGTGATCGCCTCGAACCGCCTGCACACCCTTGCCGATGCTGAGCGCGCCATCGCCGCAACCGGGGTGGAAGGGGTGATGCTGGCGCGCCCGTTCCTCGCCGACGCCCGACTGGTGCAGAAATGGCGCGCGCAGGCCGACGCGCCCGGCGGCCCGCGCGACGAGTCCGCACCCGCCGACTCCCCGGTCGTCACGCCGTGCATCTCCTGCAACCAGGCGTGCCTGGACCGCATCTTCACCGGCCGCCCCGCCGGCTGCGTGGTGAACCCGCGCGCCGGCCGCGAACTGCAGCTGCCGATCATGCCGCGCGCCGCCCAGGCGCAGCGGATCCTCGTGGTGGGGGCGGGCCCGGCGGGCCTGGAGACCGCGTGCCTCGCAGCGGAGGCCGGACACGAGGTCACCCTCGTGGACTCCTCCGCCGAGATCGGCGGGCAGCTCGCGTGGGCGGCGCGCATCCCCGGCAAGGAGGACTACTCACTGCTGCTGGACTCCTGGCGGGAGCGCCTGGCCCGCGGCCGCGTGAACGTCCGCCTCGGCCGCCGATTCACCGCCGAGGACATCGCGGGCGTCGGCGCGGACCGCGTGGCGCTGGCGATCGGGGTGCGGCCGCGCGACCCCCAGATCCCCGTCCACCCCGATGCCGGCCCGGACGTCATCACCTACGCAGACGTGTTCGCGGGGGCACCCGTCGGAGGCCGGGTCGCGATCGTGGGCGGCGGCGGGATCGGCGTGGACGTCGCGCAGCTGCTCGCCGAGCGCGCCGACGAGGTCCACCTGCTGCAGCGGTCCGCCCACAAGATCGGGTCACGCCTCGGCGCCACCACCGGGTGGATCCACCGCGCCGCCCTCAGGCGCGGCGGCGTCATCGGCCACACGGGCGTCACCTACGGCGCTGTGGGGGCCGACGGGTTCTCCTTCACCGATCGCGACGGCGCCGAGCAGGTGCTGGATGTGGACACCGTGGTGCTGTGCGCCGGGCAGGAGGCCGCGGACCGCGTCGGCGCACTCGGTGAAGCGATCGGCGCTGAGGCGATCGGCGCCGAAGTGATCGGCGGGGCTCGGAAGGCCGAGGGCCTGGACCTGGAGCGCGCGATCCGGGACGCCGACGCGTGGGTGCGCACTACACTCGCCGCATGAGCACCGGCACCACCGCCCGCCCCCAGCCGACCGAGCGCCCCGCCCGTGTCCTGCACACCGCGCAGGCGCTCGTGGACGTCACCATCCCCGTGCCGCACCTGCCGCGCCGCGGCCAGAACGCCAACGCCACCGCCATGCCGCAGTACGCCGCCGGCGGCGCCGTCACCATCCTCGTGGCCGCCGCCCGCACCGGCGCGACCGCTGTTCACGGTGGCGCCCATGGCACCGGCCCCAACGGCGACCTGATCCGCGCCGCCCTCGCGGCCGACGGGATCCGCCTGTCCGCCGACCCCGTTCCCGATGAGGACACCGGCCCGTGCTTCGTGTTCGTGGAGCCGTCCGGGGAGCGCACCTTCGTCACCACCTATGGGGCGGAGCGCCGCATCACCGCTGCCTCCCTCGCCGCCCTCGCCCCGGAGCCGGGCGACCTCGTGTGCGTCAGCGGCTACAGCCTGTTCGACCCCACCCGCGAGCCCCTCCTGGAGTTCCTCGAGTCGCTGCCGAGCGGGGTGGAGATCGTGCTGGACCCCGGCGCCCCGTTCGCCGACTTCGATGAGGAGCTGCGCCGACGGATGCTGCGCCTGACCACGGTCTGGACCTCGAACGCCGACGAAGCGGAGGGCCTCGTGGGCGCCGCCGATGACCTGCACGCGATCCGCGATCTGATCGCCGGTGACGTGGTGATCGTCCGCGACGGCGAGAAGGGCTGCACCGTCCTCGCCGGCGGTGCGACTGTCGACGTGGCGGGGTTCCCGCAGACCCCGGTGGACACCAACGGCGCCGGCGACACCCACACCGGCATCCTGCTCGCCGAACGGGCACTGGGCAGCGACTGGGCGGCTGCGGCGGAGCGCGCCAACGCCGGGGCGGCGCTCAAGGTGACGCGGCTCGGTCCGGCGTCCGTGCCCGCACGGGAAGAAGTCTCCGCCTTCCTCGCTTCGGATCCGCCGCGGTCGTCGATAGACTGACGCCGTTGATGCACGCCACCAGCGGAGAAGGGCCCGATGACTGAGACCCCACGCTCGATCCGTGACTTCAGCGCGCTCAGCATCGACGGGCAGGAGCGCAGCCTCGCCGACTTCGCCGGTCAGGTCCTCCTCATCGTCAACACCGCCAGCGAATGCGGCTTCACCAAGCAGTACGCGGGCCTGCAGCAGCTGCAGGACGAGTACTCGGACCGCGGCTTCAGCGTCCTCGGCTTCCCCTGCGACCAGTTCGGCCACCAGGAGCCCGGCTCCGATGAGGAGATCGCCGAGTTCTGCTCCACGAACTTCTCCGTGGACTTCCCGATGTTCTCGAAGATCGAGGTCAACGGACCCGGTGCGCACCCGCTGTACCAGTGGCTGAAGGCGTCGAAGCCCGGCATCGCAGGCGGACGGATCGCCTGGAACTTCACGAAGTTCCTCATCGACCGCGACGGCCACGTAGTGGACCGCTTCGGGCCGCCCATCGCACCGGCGCGGATCGCGCGCCGCATCGACACTCTCATCACCGACCAGTAGAAAGGGGACACCATGGAGGTGCTCATCGCGATCCTGATCCCGATCGTCATCCTCATCGCGATCGTCTTCGCGCTGTTCGGCGGGCTCCGCTCGTCGATCTTCTTCACCGTCCGCACGCAGGAGAACGTGATCGTGGAGAGCTTCGGCCGCTTCCGCCGCGTTGCGAAGCCGGGCCTCAACATGAAGGTGCCGTTCCGCGACACCCTCACCCCGCCGATCTCCCTGCGCATCCAGCAGCTCGAAGTGAACATCGAGTCCAAGACCAAGGACAACGTGTTCGTGACCGTCCCGGTCGCCGTTCAGTACGTGATCCGCGAGGAGTCCGTGGTGGACGCCTACTACCGGCTGTCCAACCCGGAGGCGCAGATCCGCTCCTACGTGTTCGACACCGTCCGCTCCGCCCTCTCCACCCTGGAGCTGGACGCCGCGTTCGAATCGAAGGACGACATCGCCCGCGGCGTGGAGAACACCCTGTCCTCGCAGATGGCCGACTTCGGCTTCAACATCGTCAACACCCTCGTCACGGACATCTCCCCGGATCCGCGCGTGCGCGACTCGATGAACTCCATCAACGCCGCGCAGCGCGACCGCGTGGCAGCGCAGTCCCTCGCCGAGGCCGACAAGATCAAGCGCGTCACCCAGGCTGAGGCCGAGGCCGAGTCCAAGCGCCTCCAGGGTGAGGGTGTGGCCGCACAGCGCAAGGCCATCGCGCTGGGCATCGCCGAGCAGTACGAGATGCTCAAGCGCGTGGGCATCGAACAGTCCGCTGAGCAGCTGCTGCTGATGACCCAGTACTTCGACACCATGCAGGACGTGGCCCGCAACGGCCGCTCCAACGTGCTGTACCTGCCGTCCAACCCCGGCTCCGTCAGCGCCATGGGCGACGAGATCCGCAACGCCATGCTGCAGTCGCAGGCCGCGCAGAAGGCCGACGACGACGCCGACTCCGCCGCGACCCGCCTGCGCCGCGCCCAGCCGAAGCGCCAGCAGCCCTCTCAGCCCGAGGGCTACCAGGCGGCGCCGCAGCAGCCGTGGGAGCACCCGTCGGCCGGCTCCGACCAGGGCTGACCCCCATCAGCTGAGGGGCGGCCCCGCCGGGACCGCCCCACCATCCGGACCGCGCTCGCGCTCAGGTCTGCGGCAGCAGAACCTCGAGCAGGGCGCGGTCCTGTGCGTCCAGCACCAGGTTCATCGCGGCGGCGAGCTGGGCGCTGGCGCCGCCGACGGGTGAGACAATCGGAGCACAACCGACCCCGCGTTTGGAGGACCGTTTCTTCATGACCATCCCCGCCGATCCGGCACCGAAGCTCCAGGACTACGCCCACCCCGAGAAGCTCGTCACCACGGACTGGCTCGCCGACAACCTCGGAGCCGACGGCCTCGTTGTGGTGGAGAGCGACGAGGACGTGCTGCTGTACGACGTCGGCCATATCGCCGGCGCAGTGAAGGTCGACTGGCACCTCGACCTCAACGACCCCGTCACCCGCGACTACGTGGGCGGCGAGGAGTTCGCCGAACTGATGAGCGCCAAGGGCATCAGCCGCGACGACACCATCGTGGTGTACGGCGACAAGTCCAACTGGTGGGCCGCCTACGCCCTCTGGGTGTTCGAACTGTTCGGCCACGAGGACGTGCGCCTCCTCGACGGCGGCCGCGCCAAGTGGCAGGCCGAGGGCCGCGAGATGACCCGTGAGAAGCCGCAGCGTGAGCGCACCGACTACCCGGTGGTGGAGCGCCAGGACGCCCCCATCCGCGCCTACAAGGACGACGTGCTCGGCTTCCTCGGCGGCCAGCTCGTAGACGTCCGCTCCCCGCAGGAGTACACGGGCGAACGCACCCACATGCCGGACTACCCGCAGGAGGGCACCCTGCGCGGCGGCCACATCCCCACCGCGAAGTCCGTGCCGTGGGCGCGCGCCGCGAACGACGACGAGACGTTCAAGTCCCGTAAGGAACTGGAGGCGATCTACGTCGACGAGCTGTCGTTCGACTCCAGCGAGCCGGTGATCGCGTACTGCCGCATCGGTGAGCGCTCCAGCCACACCTGGTTCGTCCTCACCTACCTGCTCGGCTTCGACAATGTCCGCAACTACGACGGCTCCTGGACCGAGTGGGGCAACACCGTGCGCGTGCCCGTCGCCCAGGGCGAGGAGCCGGGCGAGGCACCCGTCGGCCTCACCGCCGGGGAGGGCCGCTGATGTCCGCCGTCCCCGCCGCCCTGCAGGAGATCGCCGACGACTTCACCGAACTGTCCGGCGACAACCGCCTGCAGCTGCTGCTGGAGTTCTCCGACGACCTACCCGAGCTGCCCGAGCGCTACGCCGACCACCCGGAGCTGCTGGAACCGGTGCCGGAATGCCAGTCGCCGATCTTCCTCATCACCGAGGTGGAGGGCACGGGCCGCGACGCCGAGGCGCACCTGTTCTTCTCCGCCCCGCCGGAGGCGCCGACCACGCGCGGCTTCGCCGGCATCCTCGCGGAGGGCCTCGACGGCCTGAGCGTCGGGGAGATCCTCGACGTTCCGAACGACGTCACCGAACGGATGGGCCTCGCGGAGGTCGTCTCGGCGCTGCGCCTGCGCGGCATGGCCGGCATGCTGGCGCGGATCAAGCGGCAGCTGCGGGAGAAGGCGGAGATCGGCCCCGAGGAGGCCTGAGCAGACGGCTGCCCCGTCGGCCCCGGCAGGACGGACCGCCGGGCGGCCGACGGGTCCCGCGGATCAGCGGACCCGTCGGCCCTTCACCAGGTCGATCAGGTGGCTGATCACCGCGTCGCCGCTGGAGCGCAGACCGGAGTGCTCGTACTCGCTGGTCACGAACGGCGCGACCTGCGGCATCAGCGCCGCCGTCTCCAGGGAGAACACGGACGGCACGAAGGCGTCGTGGAAGTAGACGGCCGCGGCACCCGGAACCCCGGCGCTGCGCAGCGCGTCCTCGTCGTAGACGCGGCCCCACTGGTGGCCGGCGAGGATCTCGGCGACCGGCTTCCACGGCGCCAGCTCCGAATCCTCATCGAACAGGGAGCGGTGCACATGCTCGCCGCCCAGCAGGGTCGGATCCTCGTGGAAGTCCTGCGGCATGGTGCGCTCCGCGCTCCAGTCAGTGACGATCCCGTCGGCCTGGCAGCTCTCGTGGATGACCGCGTACAGGGGGTTGCGGCCGGTGAACGGCAGCAGGGCGGCGAGGTCGTGCTGGAAGGCGGGCGCGCGGTGGTCCAGTTCGAGGAGGTTGTGGAGCGCCACGAAGCCGTCGTCGGAGCCGAGGCGGTGGCCGAGGGTGCGCAGCCGCGCCGGGGTGACGGCGTCGCCGTTCGGCAGTCGGATCTCGCCCCTGTCCGCCAGGCCCATCAGCTCGCGGATGCGGTCGCGGGCGTGGGGGAAGCGGCGGTAGAACGCCTCGGACTTCTCCCGCATGATCCGCCATGTCTCCGCATACACCTCGTCACTGTGGCGGCCGACCGCGGCGAGCCCGCCGGTGATGAGGACTTCGCGCAGCGATTCGGGGTGCGCGCTGAGGTAGGCGAGGGTGGTGAAGCCGCCGAACGACTGGCCGAGCGTGGAGATCTGCTCAGCGCCGAGGTGGCGGCGGATCGCTTCGGCGTCGTTGACGATCTCATCGGCCCGCAGGTGGGTGAGGTACTCCGCGACCTCGTCCGCGCTGTGCTCGATCGCTTCGCGGAACGTGCGCTCCGGCGCGGGCGGGAACGGCAGGTCAAGACCCACCGGGGTGGACCGGCCGGTGCCGCGCTGGTCCAGCATCACGACCCGGTACTCCTCCAGCAGGCGCGCCACCCAGGCCGGCTGCCCGGGCGCGGGCCGCGGCGCTTCGCTGCCGGGACCGCCCTGCAGGTACACCAGGAACGGCCGGTCCTCGCCGCCGGGTGCGGTGATGACGCGGGCGAACACCTCGATCGTGCCGCGCGACGGGTCATCGTGCACCAGCGGAACATCGATCGTGATGTCCTCGATCCGGTGCTCCGGCATGAGGGAGGCCGACGGGTTCTGGTTCCCGAACGGGAACGGGGCGGGGCGGGATGCGGAGTCAGAGGTGTGCATGGGTCAACCGTAGCGCGGCCCCGGCGACCGGCAGGGGCTCGGCCGGCAGGGACGGCTCGGCCCCGTTCCCCGGGCGGCACGGCGGGAGTGCCGGTGGCGAGGCGTGTGCACAAGTTGGAGCAGATCGGCCGATTCGGCAGCGAACCGCCCGCCGGGGTCGGATTCTGGTCGGATTGTGCTCACTCACGTCCTCCACGCCTTGATCGGCAGGGGTGCGCGAACAGATTCAGCCGCTGAACCGCCCTTTTTCGCAGCCGGACTGGCCTACAGCCCTGGTTCCACCAGGGTTTGTGATCGGTCGCCAGCCGAATGGGCGGCGAGCGGGCCCGGGGCGATGGACCCGGGGCGATGGGCCCGGCCAGACTTCGCCCGGGCCGAGGGGCCCGGCCCGACTTCCCGTCGCGCGGCGCGGGGCGGTAGGTTGGCAAGCACCCCTTCCCCCACCTGACTGGAATCTGTGCGCCATGGACACCATCAGACTCGACGCGAACATCGTCGACTACCTCATCATCGCGATCTACTTCGTGTTCGTGATCGGTGTGGGCGTCTACGCCAAGCGCGGCGTCTCGAACTCGATCGAATTCTTCCTCTCGGGCCGGTCTCTGCCGGCCTGGGTCACCGGCCTCGCATTCATCTCGGCGAACCTCGGCGCCGTGGAGATCATGGGCATGTCCGCCACGGGCGCCCAGTACGGCTTCCCGACCATGCACTACTTCTGGGTCGGTGCGATCCCCGCGATGCTGTTCCTCGGCGTGGTGATGATGCCGTTCTACTACGGCTCGAAGGTCCGCTCCGTGCCGGAGTTCATGCGGATGCGCTTCGGCAATGCCGCGCACCTGGTGAACGCGCTGTCGTTCGCGCTGGCCCAGCTGCTGATCGCGGGCGTGAACCTGTTCCTCCTCGGTTCGATCGTGAACCGTCTGCTGGGCTGGCCGATGTGGGTGGCGCTGATCGTCGCCGCTGCGATCGTGCTGTCCTACATCACCCTCGGCGGGCTGACGGCCGCGATCTACAACGAGGTGCTGCAGTTCTTCGTGATCGTGGCGGCGCTGCTGCCGCTGACCCTGATCGGTCTGCACCGTGTGGGCGGCTGGTCCGGGCTGAAGGAGAAGGTGTCCGGTGACGGCATGCTCGGTGCGGAGCAGCTGCACACGTGGCCGGGCCAGCAGCTGTCCGGCTTCGAGTCGCCGGTGCTGAGTGTGATCGGCATCGTGTTCGGTCTGGGCTTCGTGCTGTCGTTCGGCTACTGGACCACGAACTTCGTGGAGGTGCAGCGCGCGATGGCCTCGAAGTCGATCACCGCTGCGCGCATGACCCCGATCATCGGCGCGTTCCCGAAGATGTTCATCCCGTTCATCGTGATCGTGCCCGGAATGATCGCCGCGGTCCTGGTCAACGAGCTCACCGCGTTCAAGCAGTTCGAGAGCGCGGGCGATTCCGCGGGGGCCGCCAGCACGGGCGTCACGTACAACGACGCGCTCCTGCTGCTGATGCGGGACGTGCTGCCGAACGGACTGCTGGGTCTGGCGATCGCGGGCCTGCTGGCGGCGTTCATGGCCGGCATGGCGGCGAACGTGTCCGCCTTCAACACCGTGTTCTCGTACGACATCTGGCAGACCTACGTGAAGAAGGACCGCGATGACGAGTACTACCTGACGGTGGGCCGCATCGCGACGATCACCGCGTGCATCATCGCCATCTTCACCGCGCTGATCGCGGGCCACTTCTCCAACCTGATGGACTACCTGCAGACCCTGTTCGGGTTCTTCAACGCACCGCTGTTCGCCACGTTCATCCTCGGTATGTTCTGGAAGCGGATGACTCCGACCGCCGGCTGGACGGGCCTGGTGGCGGGCACGCTCGCCGCGGTGGTCCTGTGGTCGTCCTCCACGTTCTTCGGCCTGTTCGAACTGCCGGGTCAGGGGCTGGCGTTCCTGTCCGCGGCGACGGCGTTCGTGGTGGACATCGTGGTGTCGGTGGTCGTCACGATGGTGACGCAGCCGAAGCCGGCGCATGAGCTGAAGGGTCTGGTGTACTCCGAGACCCCGAAGGCCGACCTGGTGGATCCGGACGAGGCCGATCTGCCGATCTTCCGCCGCCCCATCCCGATGGCGATCCTGGGCCTGGTCCTGGTGATCGGCCTGAACATCGTCTTCGCCTGATCGAAGGAGCAGCAGTTATGAGCACCAGCATCACGCCGACGGGCGAGACCCCGCAGCTGCCCGCCGACTCCCATGTGGAGACCACCGGCGCGTTCGACATCCGCATGTTCATCGGCGCGCTGATGGCGCTGTACGGCGTCATCCTGGCGGCCCTCGGCCTGTTCGCGTTCTCCGCCGCCGACGCCGAGAAGACCGACGGGTTCAACGCGAACCTGTGGGTCGGCGTGGGCCTGATCGTGTTCGGCGCGCTGATGGCGATCTGGGCGAAGGTGAAACCGATCCGCATCGTGGTGGCGGACAACGAGCCGGGCGCGGAGGAGCCGAAGGACATCGCCGCGCTCTGACGCGCCCGCCCGGGCCGGTGGAATCCCGGGTAGTGACACAGCTGACAGCTGAGCGGGGATCGTATACGATGCCGGCATGACCTCAGTGACGAGCCCCACATCCGCCGAGCAGTCCGCCCCGCATCCGGCCGAAGCCGCCTGGTCACTCCTCGGGACGAAGCCCGGCGCCGTGTACGCGATGCACATCAGCTACGCCGCCCGCGCGGAGCAGAAGGGCCGCACCCCTGAAGCCCCCGGCTACTTCATGAAGCCGCCCACCTCCCTCACCACCCCCACCGGTGAGGACCCCACCGTGGTGGAGCTGCCGAAGGGCGCCGAGATCCTCGGATTCGAAGGCGAGATCGCCCTGGTGATCGGCGAGCGCACCCGCCGCGTCTCCCCCACCGACGCCTGGGGCCGCGTCGCCGCCGTCACCGCCGCGAACGACCTCGGCGCGTTCGACTTCCGCTGGGCCGATAAGGGAGCGAACGTCCGCTCCAAGGGCGGCGACGGCTACGCCCCGATCGGTCCCCGGCTCATCCCCGCGGACCGCCTCGATCCGGCGAACATCGCGATCCGCGTCTGGCTGGACGGCGACCTCGTCCAGGAGGACTCCACGTCCACTCTCCTGTTCCCGCTGCCGCAGATCGTCTCCGACCTCTCGCAGCTGATCACCCTGGAGAAGGGCGATGTCATCCTCACCGGCACGCCCGCCGGCGCCTCCACCTTCGGCCCCGGCCAGGTGGTGGAGGTCGAGGTCACCGCCGGCGGGTCGGAGGACCCCGCCCTCTCCTCCGGCCGCCTCCGCACCCAGGCGGTGCAGGGCACGGTGGACCTCGAGCCGTTCTCCCCGCAGCCGAAGCCCACCGCGCAGCAGTGGGCGGACGCCTCCGGCCGGGACATCAGTGAGTTCTCCGGGGCCGACGGGGGCGCCGGATCCGTCGGCCCGCTCACCGACGACATGCGCGAGCGCATCGAGAAGGTGGCGCTGGCGACCATCTCCTCCGTGATGCGCTCCAAGGGCCTGAACAACGTCTCCATCGACGGGGTGCGCACCACCCAGCCGGGGAAGAAGCTGATCGGCACCGCCCGCACCCTGAGGTACGTGCCGAACCGGGAGGACCTGTTCAAGTCCCACGGCGGCGGCTACAACGCGCAGAAGCGCCTCTTCGACTCTCTGACCAGCGGCGATGTGCTCGTCATGGATGCCCGCGGTGTGGATGACGCCGGCACCCTCGGTGACATCCTCGCCCTGCGCGCGCGTGCTCTCGGCGCCGCCGGCATCGTCACCGACGGCTGCGTCCGCGACCTCGCCGAAGTCACCGAGATCGGCCTGCCCACGTACCACAAGGGCGGGCACCCGGCCGTGCTGGGCCGCCGGCACGTCCCCTGGGGCATCGACGAGACCGTCGCCTGCGGCAGCACGACGGTGCAGCCGGGCGATGTGATCGTCGGCGATGACGACGGCGTCCTCGTGATCCCTCCGTCGATGCTCGAGAACATCATCTCCACGTGCGAGACGAAGGAGGCGGAGGAGGCGTTCATCGCCGCGCGCGTCGCCGAGGGCCACCCGGTGGAGGGCCTGTTCCCGATGAACGCCGAATGGCGGGCGGAGTTCGAGAAGCAGCGATGACCGCCACGAAGTCCGAGCGCGCCTACCGGATGATCCAGCAGCGGATCGTCCAGGGCGACTACCTGCCCGGCGATCGCCTCAAGCTCGAGCACATCGGTGAGGAGATCGGCTCCTCCGTGGTGCCCGTGCGCGAAGCGATCCGCCGCCTGCAGGCCGAAGGGCTCGTGACGTTCGAGAAGTTCGTGGGAGCGCGCGTCGCCGCCATCGACGAGAGCGAGTACGTCCACACGATGGAGACGATGAGCGTCATCGAATCCGCCGCCGTGGCGCTCGCCGCGCCGTCCCTGACGGCCGAACAGGTCGCTGAGGCCCGCGCCGTCAACGAACAGATGCGCGACCTCGCCGCCGCCGGCGACTTCGACGCCGTCGAGTTCACGCACCTGAACGAGCAGTTCCACCGGGCGCTGTCCCACCGGTGTCCGAACCCGCATCTGGTGATGCTGGTGGACCGCGCGTGGAACCGCCTGTCCGCGCTGCGGAACTCCACGTTCAGCTTCGTTCCGGACCGCGCGGCCGCTTCCGTGGAGGAGCACGAGCGGATCCTGCACCTCATCGAGAGCGGCGCCGCCGGCATCGACATCGAACTGGCGATGCGGGAGCACCGCATGACCACTCCGCGCGCCTACCTGGCGCGCATCCACGCCGACCAGCCGCCCGCCGCTGGTGGCACCGTCACTGACCGCACGACACCTGACCGCACGAGACCAGACAGCACGAGCCCCGCGATCACCACCGCGAGCGAAGGAGCACCCGCATGACCACCCGCCCCGCGAACATTCCCGACCTGATCCCCCACTACATCGACGGCGAACGCGTCGAATCGGTCTCCGGGGAGACGTTCGAGGTCCTGGAACCCGTCGGCAACACCGTCTACACCCGAGCCGCCAGCGGCGACAAGGCCGACATCGACCGTGCTGTCGCCGCCGCCGCCCGCGCGTTCGAGGACGGCCCGTGGCCGCGGATGAAGAACCGCGAGCGCGCCCGCGTCCTCAACCGCATCGCCGACATCGTCGAGTCCCGTGACCAGGAGCTCGCCGCCATGGAGTCGTTCGACTCCGGCCTGCCGATCACGCAGGCGAAGGGGCAGGCGCAGCGCGCCGCCGAGAACTTCCGCTTCTTCGCGGACCTGATCGTCGCCCAGCGGGACGACGCCTACAAGGTCCCCGGCATGCAGATGAACTACGTGAACCGCAAGCCGAAGAGCGTGGCCGGTCTCATCACCCCGTGGAACACCCCGTTCATGCTGGAGTCGTGGAAGCTCGGCCCCGCCCTCGCCTCCGGCTGCACCGTGGTGCTGAAGCCCGCCGAGTTCACGCCGCTGAGCGCGTCGCTCTGGGCCGGGATCTTCGAAGAGGCGGAGCTGCCCCGGGGCGTGTTCAACCTCGTCAACGGCTTCGGTGAGACCGCTGGTGACGCCCTCGTCAAGCACGAGGACGTCCCCCTCATCTCCTTCACCGGTGAGTCCTCCACCGGGCAGCTGATCTTCCGCAACGCCGCCGACCACCTCAAGGGCCTGTCGATGGAGCTCGGCGGCAAGTCCCCCGCCGTGGTGTTCGCCGACGCCGACCTCGACGCCGCCCTGGACTCCACCCTCTTCGGCGTGTTCTCCCTCAACGGTGAGCGCTGCACCGCCTCCAGCCGCATCCTGGTGGAGCGCTCGATCTATGACGAGTTCGTGGAGCGCTACGCCGCCCGCGCGAAGGCCGTCATCGTCGGCGACCCGTCCGACCCCGCCACCGAGGTGGGGGCGCTCGTGCACCCCGAGCACTACGACAAGGTGATGAGCTACGTGGAGATCGGCAAGAGCGAGGGCCGTCTCGTCGCCGGCGGCGGCCGTCCCGAGGGCTTCGGCGACGAGGGCAACTTCGTGGCGCCCACGGTGTTCGCCGATGTCCGGCCGGATGCCCGCATCTTCCAGGAGGAGATCTTCGGGCCGGTTGTTGCCATCACCCCGTTCGACACGGAGGAGGAGGCCCTGGAGCTGGCGAACAACACGAAGTACGGTCTCGCCGCCTACATCTGGACCCGGGACGTGCAGCGCGCCCACCTGTTCACCCAGAACGTCAACGCCGGCATGGTGTGGCTGAACAGTCACAACGTGCGCGACCTCCGCTCCCCGTTCGGCGGTGTGAAGGCGTCCGGCCTCGGCCAGGAGGGCGGCTACCGCTCCCTCGACTTCTACTCCGACCAGCAGGCCGTGCACATCACCCTCGGCGATGTGAAGACGAAGCGGTTCGGCGCCAGCGCCTGCTGACGCCGGCACCCGTCGGCCCGCTTCGGCACCCGTCGGCCCCCGCCCCCATTCCGCCATCGGCACTCAAAGGAGAGTCCCCATGTCCGCACCCGTCACCGACCCCATCCCCACCCCGTCCAGCCCGCCGCCCGACATCCTGCGCTGCGCCTCCGCCGAGCTGGTCGTCACCGACCTGGCCGCGTCGCGCCGCTTCTACGTGGACGTCCTCGGTCTGCACGTCACCGAGGAGGACGACCAGGTCATCTACCTGCGCTCCTTCGAGGAGTTCATCCACCACAACCTCGTGCTGCGCCAGGGCGATGAGCCGGCCGTCGCCGCCATCTCGTACCGTGTGCGCACCCCCGAGGACGTCGACGCGGCCGAGGCGTACTACCGGGAGATGGGCTGCCGGGTGGAGCGGCGGGCCGACGGGTTCGTGCGCGGCGTCGGCGACACCGTCCGCGTGGAGGACCCGCTCGGCTTCCCGTACGAGTTCTTCCACGAGGTGGAGCACGCCGAGCGCCTCCATATGCGCTACGACCTCATCTCCGCCGGGGAGCTCGTCCGCATCGACCACTTCAACCAGGTCACCCCGGATGTGCCGCGCGGCCGGACGTACCTGGAGGAGCTCGGCTTCCGCGTCACCGAGGACATCAAGGACGAGGCCGGCACCACCTACGCCGCGTGGATGCACCGCAAGGGCACCGTGCACGACACCGCCCTCACCGGCGGTGACGGGCCCCGTCTGCACCACATCGCGTTCGCCACCCACGAGAAGCACAACATCCTGCAGATCTGCGACAAGCTCGGCGCCCTGCGGCTGTCCGACCAGATCGAACGCGGACCGGGCCGCCACGGCGTCTCCAACGCGTTCTACCTGTACCTGCGGGACCCCGACGGGCACCGCATCGAGGTGTACACGCAGGACTACTACACCGGCGATCCGGACAACCCCGTCATCACCTGGGACGTGCACGACAACCAGCGCCGCGACTGGTGGGGCAACCCCGTGGTGCCGTCCTGGTACACCGACGCCTCCCGCGTCCTCGACCTCGACGGCGCCGTCCAGCCGCTCACCCAGCGCACCGACTCCTCCGAAATGGAGGTGACGATCGGCGCCGACGGGTTCTCCTACACCCGCGAGGGCGACGAGGACGGCACCTACCGGGGCAAGGCGTCCAAGGGCTTCAAACTGGGGAACCAGCTGTGACCGGCGTTCCCCAGACCGGCCGCACCCTCACCGAGGAGCAGACCGTCGCCATCGCGGACGACCTGCTGCGCGCAGCGACCACCGGCGGCACCATCGACCTGATCTCCCCGCGCCACCCCCGCATGACCGTGGAGGACGCCTACGCCGTGCAGCGCGTGTGGCGGCAGCGCCGCGAAGACCAGGGCGGCACCGTGGTGGGCCACAAGATCGGCCTCACCTCGAAGGCGATGCAGGACGCCACCGGCATCACCGAACCGGACTACGGGGTCATCTTCGCCGACCAGGTGATCCGCTCCGGCGAGCGCGTGCGCCACGACCGCTGGTCGAACGTGCGGGTCGAAGTGGAGCTCGCGTTCGTGCTGAAGCACGACCTCGCGGGCGTCGCCGGTGAGGACGCGATCGGTGCTGCGGATGTCATCGCCGCCACCGACTACGTGGTGCCGGCGCTGGAGATCCTCGATGCGCACGTGCAGCTGAAGGGCCGCACGATCGTCGACACCATCAGCGACAACGCCGCCCTCGGCGCCATGGTCCTCGGCGGTGAGGACCTCCGCTTCGCGCCGGACGCCCGTGACCTGCGGTGGATCGGTGCTCAGTGCTTCGTCAACGACCAGATCACCGAGACCGGAGTGTCCGGCGGGGTCCTCGGCGACCCGGCGCTGTCCGCGGCGTGGCTGGTCAACAGGATCGCCGGTCACGGCGACGGTCTTCGCGCCGGTGACACCATCCTCGCCGGCTCCTTCACCCGGCCCGTGTGGGCCGAGGTGGGCGATCATTTCCGGGTGGAGTACCAGGACCTGGGGGCAGTGGAGGTGTCCTTCGAATGAGTCACGAGATCAACCGGACCATGGCGGATGCCCGCGCCCGCGGCGTGATCCTGCCGCCGACCTTCCACCAGCGGGTCGATGAGGCCCGCGCCGCCGCCGAGGGGCAGGCCGACGGGTTCCGGCCCCTGGTGGGCCTGTGGAACTCCTCTGGTTCCTCCGTGGCCGGGGAGATCCTCGCCTCCAGCGGGGCGGACTTCCTCATCATCGACGGTGAGCACGGCCCGATGGAGCTCGACGGCATCCTGCGGGTTCTGCAGGCCACCGCCGCCTACCCCGCCACCCCGCTGGTGCGGGTGCCGTGGAACGACACGGTCCGCATCAAGCAGGTGCTGGACATCGGCGCGCAGAACCTCATCATCCCGAAGGTCGGCACCGGTGAGCAGGCCCGCGCCGCTGTTGACGCCGCCCGCTACCCGGGTGAGAAGGGCGGCCGGTACGGCGCCCGCGGCATCGGCGCTGCCCTCGCCCGCTCCTCCCGCTGGGGCCAGGTGCCGGAGTACGTGCACCAGGCCGACCAGCACGTCAACGTGATCGTGCAGATCGAGTCCAGTGCCGGTGTGGAGAACGCCCGTGACATCGCCGGCACCGACGGCGTCTCCGGCATCTTCATCGGTCCCGCCGATCTCGCCGGCTCCATGGGCTACCCGAACAACCCGGGCGCACCCGAGGTGGTGGCCGCGGTGGAGCAGGTGATCGGCATCGCGCAGGAGGCGGGGGTGCCCGTCGGCATCAACGCGTTCGCTCCCGCGGTGGCGGACCGCTGGCGGGACCACGATGTCGACTTCGTGGTGGTGTCCGCAGACGTCACCCTGATGGTGCAGGGCGCGATCGCCGCAGTGGACCGTCACCGCCGCTGGTCCAAGGGCCACCCCGGTGAGCCGCTGGAGCACGCCCCCGGCTCGCCTGACACCCCAGCCGCCTACTGAGACCCCTGCTGCCCACCGGCCGCCCGCCGTCACCCGGCCACCGGCCGCCCCTGTTCACCCGAGAGGACGACCAATGCAGTTCCACCACCACGGGTACGTCATCAGCGACCCCCGCATCGAACCCGCCGCCGGGCGCGGCGTGGACCGCCCGGACGACCTGCCGGACGAGATGGATGTGCTGATCGTCGGCACCGGCCCAGCCGGCATGCTGCTGGCGGCGCAGATGTCGCAGTTCCCAGAGGTCACCTGCCGCATCATCGAGAAGCGCGACCGCCGCCTCGAGATCGGGCAGGCCGACGGGCTCCAGGCCCGCTCCATCGAGACGTTCCAGGCGTTCGGGTTCGCCGACCGCCTCCTGCAGGAGGCGTACGAGATCACCGAGATGTCCTTCTGGCGCCCCTCGAAGGAGAACCGCGACCACATCTACCGCGCCGAGGTCACGAAGGACTCCGCGCATGACCGCGACGGCGTGCTTTCGGAGTTCCCGCACGTCATCTGCAACCAGGCCCGCGTCCAGGACTACTTCGCGGAGTTCGCCGCGAACTCCCCGGCCCGGCTGCGGCCCGACTACGGCTGGGCGCTGGAGCACCTGGAGGTCTCCGCGGACCCGTCGGCCACCCATCCCGTGAAAGCGCACCTGGTCCGCTCCGCCGGCGAGGACGAGGGTGAGAAGCGGACGGTGCGGGCGAAGTACGCCGTGGGCTGCGACGGTGCGCATTCGCAGGTGCGGCGCGACATCGGCGGCAAGATGCACGGCGATTCCCGCAACCACGCGTGGGGCGTCATGGACGTCCTCGCCGACTCCGACTTCCCCGACTACCGCACGAAATGCGCGATCCAGTCCACCTCCGGCTCCATCCTCTACATCCCGCGCGAGGGCAACTCCCTGGTGCGGATCTACGTGGACCTCGGGGAGATCCCGGACGGCGGCAAGGAGAAGGTGCGTGCTACGCCCCTGTCCACGATCGTGGAGACCGCGCAGGCGATCATGCGCCCGTACACCCTGGATGTGCGGCATGTGGCGTGGTGGTCGGTGTACGAGGTGGGGCAGCGCGTCACCGACTCGTTCGATGACGTCCGCCCCGATGAGCGCGGCTCGAAGCATCCGCGCGTGTTCACCGCCGGGGATGCATGCCATACGCATTCGGCGAAGGCGGGGCAGGGCATGAACGTGTCGATGCAGGACGCGTTCAACCTCGGCTGGAAGCTCGGCCATGTCCTCACGGGGCGTGCTGTCCCCGGCCTGCTGGACACGTATTCGCAGGAGCGTCAGGACGTGGCCCGCAAACTCATCGAGTTCGACCGCGAATGGTCCACGCTGATGGGCGCCCGCACGTTCGACCCGGAGCATCCGGAGCTCGGCGGTGTGGACCCCGAGGAGGTCACCGCGCACTATGTGAAGAGCGAGGAGCAGGCGTCCGGGTTCGGGGTGACGTATGTGCGCGGCCAGCTGCTGACGTCGGACCTGTCGGACCAGTCGCTGGCCGACGGGTTCCCGCTCGGCAAGCGCTTCCGCTCCGCACCGGTGCGCCGTCACTGCGACGCGGTGCCGGTGGAGCTCGGTCACCATATGCGGGCCGACGGGCGCTGGCGGATCTACGTGTTCGCGGATTCTGCGCCGGCGGCGTCGGAGGAGTCGGCGGTGCGGGCGTGGGCGCGCTGGTTCGCGGAGGATCCGTCCTCACCGTATGTGCGCACGCAGTCGCCGAACCGCGGTGCCCGCGACGCCGATTGGACGCGTGCCGATGATGCCGGTGCCCTGTTCGACGTCAAGGTCATCTACCAGGACGACCACAACGCATTCGAGCCTCAGGACGTGCCGGATGTGTTCCGTCCCCGGTTCGGCCCGTTCCAGGTGCGGGACCAGGAGCTGGTGTACGCCGCGGAGGAGGGCGATGACATCTTCGACCGCCGCGGTGTGTCGCGTGACGGTGCGGTGATCATCGTGCGGCCGGACATGTACGTGTCGGCGGTGCTGCCGCTGGATCGCCCGGAGCTGGTGGGTGAGTTCTTCGCACCGTTCCTGCTGGATGCGGACGCGCCGGCTGCGGTTGAGGCGCGCCGGGTGCTGGCAGAGGGCCGCGACCTGCTGCGCGAGCGCAGTGCGTCCGGTCAGCCCGCCGGGAAGCCGGGCGGTTTCGGCGGCGGTGCGCATGCGGAGGCGGGGGTCATTTCGACTCTCGGCGGGTCCGCCTCGGACGGCGAGGACGGTGCCGCGCGGGCGGAGATCCGCACCGTGGCCGAGGACGATCAGGTCATCGCAGACATCTGACCCGCGCGGCGCGGGGGCCTGGGCCGGGCGGCGGGCCGTGACCGTCGCCCGACCCCCGGCTCAGGCCGTGGCGGGGCGAGGCGCCGGCTTCCAGGTCTCCCACTCGCCGGACTCTTCGAACTCGGCGTCCAGCGGGATGCCGGGCCGGTCGCGCAGCAGCAGCGCGCCGGTGGTCGCCACCGCGATCGTGACCAGCAGGTACCCGACGATCGCCCACGTGGTGCCGGTCTGCTGCAGAAGGGTCTGCGCGATCGACGGCGCGAACGCACCACCGAGGACCGCACCGATCGCGTACGAGATCGACACGCCGGAGAAGCGGACCGACGCGGGGAACGTCTCGGCGTACCACGCGGACTGCGGCCCGTAGGTGAAGCCGAGGCCCACCGACAGCAGGCAGCAGCCGATGAGGACACCGATCACGCCCATGTCCACGAACAGGAACAGGGGGATGACGGCGGCGGCGAGCAGGGCGTAGCCGATCAGGTAGGTGGGGCGTCGGCCGATGCGGTCGGAGAGGATGCCGGCGATGAAGGTGAAGACCATCCACACCACGGCGGCCACGAGCACCGCCAGCTGGACGTGGGTCGGGTTGTATCCGAGGCCTCCGTCGGACGGCGGGCGGGACGCGAGGCCCTGCACGAAGCCGCCGGTCACCATGTAGCCGACGGCGTTGTTGCCGACGAACACGAGCGCGGCGGTGAGGACGAGCTTCCAGTGGCTCTTCATCAGCACGGCGATCGGCTGGGTCTCGCGCTGCGCGGTCTCACGCATGTGCTCGAACACCGGTGATTCGGACACCTGGGAGCGGATGTACATGCCGACGGCGATCAGCAGGAACGACGCGAGGAACGGCACGCGCCAGCCCCAGGAGAGGAAGGCGTCGCCCGGGGCGATGGTGGTCATGAGGGCGAGGGCGCCGGAGGCGAGGAGCATGCCGGCGGGCACCCCGAGCTGCGGGTACATGCCGAAGCGGCCGCGCTGGCCGGGGCCGGCGTGCTCCACCGACATGAGTGCGGCGCCTCCCCATTCGCCGCCGGCGGCCATGCCCTGCAGGACACGCAGGAACATCAGCATGATCGGCGCGGCGATGCCGATGGTGGCGTGGGTGGGCAGCAGGCCCACGCAGGTGGTGGCGACGCCCATCAGCAGGAGGGTGATGACGAGCATGGGGCGTCGCCCGATCTTGTCGCCGAAGTGGCCGGTGAGGAACGCGCCGAAGGGTCGGAACAGGAACGACAGGCCGATGGTGAGCAGCGCGAGGACGTGTTTGAGTCCTTCGCCGGCGGGTTCGAAGAAGAGGGTGCCGAACACGAGGTTGGCGGCGAAGGCGTAGATGAAGAAGTCGTACCACTCGATGGTGGTGCCCACGATGGTGGCGCCGATGACGCGTCGGCGCTCCGTGGGGGACACCTCGAAGTGGTCGGGGCTGGTGGTGGCGGCTGCGGCGGACAAGCGGGCCTCCTTGCGGTCCGGGACGCGGGGTCGGGGGTGCGAGCCGAGGGGCCGACGGGTGCCGCCCATCCACCGCACCGCACCCAGCGCGATGTGGTGGCGCTCACATGCGCGGCACTCTACCGGCGTCCGCGGCGGTGCGGGCAGGAATTCGCGGATCGTATATGCCGGCCCACGGAACCGCGGCCCGCTTCAGTGCGTGCGCGCCCAGATCTGAGGTCGCGGGTCGGGTCGATGCAATCCCCTGGAATGTGACCCAGGCTTCATATACGATCCGAGGAGATCCGCTGCGCCGCCTGCGCCGCGCCATCCCGCACAGCGTCGGCAGATCCGCCAACGCGACGCCACTCAGTGAGGAGAGCGATATGTCCGCCGATTCGAAGCGTCCCGCCGTCACCGAGGAGCGGATCGCCGATCTGCTCGGCCGCATCCCCACCACCTCGTTCGTGGGCGGCGAGTTCATCGAGGCCGGCCGCACGTTCCCGGTGGAGAACCCCGCCACGGAGGAGACCCTCGTGGAGGTGGGCGACGCCGACGCCGCCGAGGTCGGCACCGCCGCACTCGATGCCGCCGTCGCCGCCCAGCGGGACTGGGCGGCCACCGCTCCCCGCACCCGCTCCGAAATCCTCCGCCGCGCCTACGACCTCCTCCTGGAGCGCGCTGATGACTTCGCCCTCCTCATGACGCTCGAGATGGGCAAGCCCCTCGAGGAGGCGTACGGCGAGGTCACCTACGGCGCGGAGTTCTTCCGCTGGTACAGCGAGGAGGCAGTGCGCCTGCCCGGGGCGTACGGGCGGGCCCCGTCGGCCGATCACACCATCACGGTGGGAATGCGCCCCGTGGGGCCGGTCCTCGCGATCACGCCGTGGAACTTCCCGCTGTCGATGGGGACGCGGAAGGTGGGGCCGGCGCTGGCCGCGGGCTGCACCGTGGTGGTGAAGCCGGCTGGGCTCACTCCTCTGTCGATGCTGCTGCTGATGCAGACGCTGAAGGACGCGGGCGTGCCCGACGGGGTCGTCAACTGCGTGGTCACGAAGGATTCCGGTGCGCTGTCCTCCACGCTGATGGCGGACCCCCGCCTGCGGAAGGTGTCGTTCACCGGCTCCACGGCTGTGGGCAAGGAGCTGCTGAAGCTGGCGGCCGACGGGGTCCTGAAGTCGTCGATGGAGCTGGGCGGCAATGCGCCGTTCCTCGTGCTGCCCAGTGCGGACATCGACACGGCGGTCGAGGCGGCGATGCCGGCGAAGTTCCGCAACAACGGTGAGGCGTGCACGGCCGCGAACCGGTTCTATGTGCACGCGAGCGTGGCGGAGGAGTTCACGCGCCGCCTCGTGGAGGAGACGAAACACCTGGTGGTGGGCCCCGGCGTGGAGGACGGCACCACGATGGGCCCGATGGTGGAGGCGAAGGCGGTCGACAAGATCGAAGAGCTCGTGCAGGACGCAGTCGACTGCGGCGCTTCTGTTCTCACCGGCGGGGCCCGTGTGGATGGGCCCGGTCACTTCTTCCAGCCGACGGTGCTCGGCGATGTGCCCCGCTCCGCGCGGGTCAACAGGGAGGAGATCTTCGGGCCGGTCGCCCCGATCATCGTGATGGACGATGTTGAGGAGATGATCGCGGCCGCGAACGACACTGAGTTCGGCCTGATGAGCTACGTGATCGGCGAGGACCCCGCCGAGGTCGACGCCGTGGTGCAGAGCATCGAGTCGGGCATGCTGGCGATCAACGTGGGCGTCGCCTCGGATGCGGCGGCGCCGTTCGGCGGTGTGAAGCAGTCCGGCCTGGGGCGCGAGGGCTCGGCTCGGGGTCTCGAGGAGTACCTGGAGCCGTTCTACATGCGGCGCCCCGTCGGCCGCTGAGAAGGAGGCCGACGGGCTCCCTCCCCGGGCCCGTGCCCTGCGCTGTCGCTCGGTTCGCTGTACGGTTGAACAGCAGATCGCCGGCTCGACCCGCGAGCCGCCCCCAGTTGCGAAGCACGGTGAACCGATGACTCCCCCGCACCCGTCCGACCCGTCAGAGCAGTCCACATCAGCCGCCCGCCGCGCCGCTGCGCATCCTGCAGCCCCGGGCACCCCCTCCGCCGGTGCCGCGGCGGCACCCGTCGGCGCCCCCGCCCGGGCGAAACAGGCCGCGGGGCGCTTCTTCAAGGAGATGGACCGCTACCCGCACAACATCCACCCGGCGCTCGTTCCCGGTGTGGATGTGGACGATCAGCGCATCCGCTACGGCATCGACAAGCCGATGCTGATCATCGTGGGCGCCGCCGTCACCGGGTTCGTGCTGTGGGGCGTCATCCAGCCGGACGTGGTGCTCGCCGCGACCACCGCCGCTCTCGGCTGGATCATGACGAACCTCGGCTGGGTGTTCAACAGCCTCGCCATCGGCATGGTGCTGTTCCTGCTGTTCCTTGCGTTCTCGAAGTACGGCCGGATCCCGCTGGGGCTCGAGGGCGACAAGCCGGAGTATTCGACCGTGTCGTGGGCGGCGATGCTGTTCGGCGCGGGCATCGGCATCGGCATCATCTTCTTCGGCCCGTACGAGCCGATGACCTACTACCTGTCTCCGCGACCCGGCGCGTACGAGCCGGCGTCGATGGAGGCGGTGAAGGGTGCGATGGTGCAGGCGGCGCTGCACTGGGGCGTGAACGCGTGGGCAATCTACGCGATCGTCGGCCTCGCGGTCGCCTACGTGTCGTTCCGTCGCGGCCGCGTGCCGCTGATGAGTTCGATCCTCACCCCGCTGTGGGGCGGCGGCACGGACAGTGTGCCGGCGCGCATCATCGACGGACTCGCCATCATCGCCACACTGTTCGGGACGGCCGCCTCGCTCGGCATCGGCGCCCTGCAAATCGGCTCCGGCTTCACGCTCGTGACGGGCTGGTCGCCGGGGGCGAACACTCTCGCGCTGGTGATCATCGTGCTGCTGACGATCGGCACGATCATCTCGGCGGTGTCGGGCGTGGCGAAGGGCATCAAGCGCCTGTCGAACGTGAACCTGATGCTGGCGATGGTGCTGGCGCTGTTCTTCTTCGTGGCGGGGCCGACGGTGTTCCTGGTGAACATCATTCCGGGTGTGATCACGCAGTACTTCTCGCAGCTGCCGGAGATGCTGTCCGCCACGACCGCGGACTCCGAGGAGATGAATGAGTTCCTGTCCACGTGGACCACGTTCTACTGGGCGTGGTGGGTGTCGTGGGCGCCGTTCGTCGGCGTGTTCACCGCGAAGATCTCGAAGGGCCGCACGGTGCGCCAGTTCGTGATCGGTGTGCTGACGATTCCGTCCACGATCATCGTGCTGGCGTTCACGATCCTCGGCGGCACCTCCATCTACCTGCAGCGGCACAACGGCGAGAGGATCGCGCCGGGCAATGACATCGACGCGCTGCCGAAGCCGGAGGACATCTTCTTCGCGGTGCTGGATCAGCTGCCCGGTGCGCAGTTCGTGGCGCCGATCGTGATTGTGATGCTCGCGGTCTTCTTCATCACCACGTCGGATTCGGCGTCGCTGGTGAACTCGCAGCTGTCGCAGAAGGGCAACCCGAACCCGAACCGGTGGGTGACGGCGTTCTGGGCGATCCTGATGGCCGGGATCGCGGTGGTGATCCTGCTGATGGCGGGCAAGGATGCGCTGCAGGGCCTGCAGAACCTGATCACGATCACGGCGCTGCCGTTCGCGGTGGTGCTGGTGCTGATGGCGGTGGCGCTGTTCAAGGAGATGCGCACCGACCCGCTGGTGATCCGCAGCGACTACGAGAAGTCGGCGGTGGCGAACGCGGTGCGGTACGGCATCGAGGAGCACGGCGACAACTTCTCCCTGCGGGTGATCCCGGAGGAGGGCGAGTACGCCGCCGGCGCGGGCTACGACTCGCACGCGGAGGAGCTCACCGACTGGTACGCCCGCACCGATGAGGACGGCAACCCCGTCGCCTACGACTACGAGATCGGTGCCTACCTCGACGAGCACGGCAACCCGGTCGACGAGGACGGCAAGCTGCTGGAAGACGAGGAGCGCCGCGAGCCGCGCGGGGAGGACGGCGAACCGCGCGGCGAGGGGACCGACGGGTCCCACCGCGCCGCGGATTCCGACGCGTAGAACAGTCGCCAGCGCTCGACGGCGAAGCGCGGCGGCTGGGCGCGCCAGCGGCCCGCGGTCAGCTGCGGGTAACGGCCGTGGAGCCCGTGCTCGATCCTCAGACAGTGATGCCAGGGGTGCGCTTCGGGCGCTTCGGCAGCAGGCCGAACGCCTTCCCGGAACCCGAACCGCCGCGCGCAGCGTCATCAGCATCTGCGCCGGCGCCGCCATTGGGGCCGCTGCCCGGCCCCTCCTCCTTGGGCGACTCCTTCAGCTCATGCTTCGAGGCGCGCCCCGGGATCAGCCGCGCCGAGTTCAGGATGAACACCGTCTCGGAGCCCACGTGGATGACCGCCGCAGCGACCGGCGACAGAAGGCCGAAACCGGCGAGGACGATGCCGATGACGTCCACCGCGATCGTGCCGATTAAGTTGGCCATGACGATCGCGCGTGCCCGCTTCGCGATCGCGACAGTGCGGGCCAGATCGTGCAGGTCCGAGCTGATGAGGATGACGTCGGCGCTCTCCTGCGCCACCCCGGTGCCGGACCCCATCGCCACGCCGACGTGCGCGTGGGCGAGCGCGGGCGCGTCGTTGACGCCGTCGCCGATCATGGCGAGGCGGTGCCCCGCTTCCCGCTCCTGACGGATCACCTCGAGCTTCTCGTGCGGCAGCAGTTCGGCGCGTACATCGGTGATGCCGAGTTCGCGGGCCACGGCGCGGGCCGTGGGTTCGGTGTCGCCGGTGATGATGAGCGTGCGGATGCCGCGGCGGGTGAGGTCGCTGATCATCGTCTTCGCGGAGTCGCGGATCGTGTCAGCGAGCAGCACCGTGCCGATGCAGCGCCCGTCGACCGCCACGTGCACCGCGGTCGCCTCCCCCTGGTCGCGGACCACCCGCGGGGCGTCGGGGATGAGGCGGCGGGAGCCGACGGTGACCTCGTGACCATTGATGCGGGCGGCGATGCCGGAGCCGACGCGGTACTCGAAGTCGTCGGCGGGCATGAGGGCGATGCCGAGCTTGCGCGCCAGGTCGAGGATCGGTGCGGCGAGGGGATGCTCGGAGAACTGTTCGGCGCTGGCGGCGGTCAGCAGCAGATGCTTCTCGCTGACCCCGTCGGCCGGGCGGAGGCCCACCACGCGCGGGGTGCCGGTGGTGAGGGTGCCGGTCTTGTCGAACGCGACCACGTCCACCTCGGACAGGGCCTCGAGGTGGGCGCCGCCCTTGACGAACGCGCCGGTGCGGGCGATGCGGGCGATTGCGGCGAGAACGGCGAGCGGGGTGCCGGCGGCGACGCCGCACGCCCCGGCCACGATGATCACGGCGATGGTGGAGCGCGGGTCCTGCGTGATGAGGAAGGTGATGACTGCGCCGCCGAGCGCGAGGTACACGAGGTACGAGGCGAGCCGGTCGGCGAGGCGCTGCACGGGCGGCGCCTGCTCCTGTGCGTCCTGCACGGCGGTGACGATCCGGCCGTACGAGGAGTCGGCGCCGACCTTCTCGGCGCGCACTTCGAGGGCACCGACTTGGTTGATGGAGCCGGCGAACACTTCGCTGCCGGGTACGAGGTCCACGGGGACGGATTCGCCGGTGATGGACGCTTGGTCGGCGGTAGATTCGCCGGCGGTGACGACGCCGTCCACGGCGATGCGCTCACCGGGGGTGACGATGACGGTGTCGCCTTCGGCCAGCTGGTCCAGGGGGATGGTGCGGATGTGGCCGTCGCGGCGCACCTGGACGTCGTCCGGCAGGAACTCCATCAGAGAGGTGAGGGCGCCGCGGCCGCGCTCGAGGGCGAGGTCTTCGAGGATCTCGGCGGCGAGCACAAACGCGGTGATGACGAGGGCGGTGGTCCATTCGCCGATCGCTGCGGCGGCGACGATGGCGATCAGCATGGACAGCTCCATGCTCATGCGGCGCCCGCGGATGTCCTGCCACGCTTCGGTGAGGATCGGCCACAGCCCTACGCCGAGGCCGATGACGGCGACGGCGGGGACGGGGGCGGGCCAGCGCAGGCCGGCGAACACGAGGACCGCGCACAGCACCACGAATCCGACTCGGAGGGCGTCCGTCCGGTCGATCTTCTGCCAGACCGTGGGTGCTGTGGTGCTCATGGTTTCAGCGTAGAACACGCTGGTGAGACCGGCTGCGCGTTCCGGGACCGATGCCCCCATGGGGTATGCGCGGGGTTTGCTAGGGTGACGCTATGAATGAGTCCCGCCGCGCTGTTCTGGGGGCCGTGCCGCTGGTCGCGGCCGTCGGCCTGCTCGCCGCATGCTCCCGGAGCGCCACCCCGATGGCGACGGATCCGTCGGCGCCGGCGGACGGGGAGGCCGACGGGTCCGTGCTCGCCCCGTTCCACGGCCGCGATGCGCGCGAGGTCATCGACGAGCTGGAGTCGACGCCCGTGTCGGACCGCTCCCGGGACTTCCTGGCGCAGGTCCAGCACGATCAGCTGCTGCTGACGGATGTCGCAACGGAGGAGGCGCTCGCGCTGTCGCTGCCGGAGGGGATGTTCTACGTGTCGGTGGCGCCGTACGCGGCCCAGACGCACGACTGCTTCCTGCATTCGCTGACCACCTGCCGGGGCGAGATGGCGAGCGAGGAGCTGACGGTGACGGTGGAGGCGGCCGACGGGGCCGCGCCGTCCGGTGAGCTGCCGAGCGGTGAGAAGGTCACCACGCATGACAACGGGTTCTTCGGCCTGTGGCTGCCCGCCGGGATGCAGAAGGCGACTCTGCGGATCGAGCATGGGGCGTCCGGGAAGTCCGCGGAGCTGCCGATCTCGACGATGCCGGATTCGCCGACATGTGTGACCACCGCGCAGCTGGAGGGGTGATCGTCAGTTGCGGAGGCTGACCGTCAGCGGCGCAGGAGGCCCCGCACTCGGTCCAAGGCCGGGCGGATGCGGCCGCCCACCCAGTCATAGCCGCGGCTGCGCAACCGACCCGCTGTCCCCAGGCCGTGCTGGACCTGCTCCTTCACGGCGGGTAGAACGTGGCGGAAGGTCTTGAACCCCTTGTAGCGGGTGACCGGCAGGCCCATCGCGGCGGTGGCGACCAGTCGAGCGGTGATCATCCGTCGGCGCTCCACCTGGGCGGGCTGGACCGCGAGCACCTGGTCGGGGGTGACCTCCTCGACGGCGATGACCCCGTCGGCGACGGCCCGCTGGACCGCTCTCAGCCCTCGCTCCGTGCGGGCGATCAGGACGCTCTGCCCGTCCTGATCCTCGAACACGGGGTAGCCGCGCTCGTCGGCGTCCCACAGGTCTCCCGCCACGAGGTCCGCGGACTCCCCCATGCCGTCGGCGCACAGGCGGCAGCGCCACTGCACCGTGGGGCCGAGGCTCTTCCCCCAGGAGTCGTCGTAGTCGGTGCTGACCTTCGCCCCGGTGCTGGACACCGCCGTGAATCGGCCGGGCCAGCCGCGTCCGCGGTACCAGAGTTCGTCCACATCGTCGGGGTCGCCCCCGAGGCGGGTGATGAGTTCGTTGGTGGCGTCCTGCGACGGCGTCCCCGCGCAGAAGAACGACATGATCAGCGGCGCCCCTTCTCCGGTGCCGTACATCTGGCGGAGTGCGGCCGCTTCGCACGGCTTGCCGGTCGCGGTGTCGGCGGCGCCGAGTCCGCTGGCAGAGGAGCACGCGGACGTGGGCGCGTAGCGGCTGCCGGCCGCGGCGAGCGCCTCCTCCTTCGTCCGGATCGTGACGGGCACGGTGCGCCGCTGGTCGCGGGGGTCGGCGGTCGCACCGGTGGCGCGGGCCCCCGGGTTATGCTCCAGGTTCCAGGCGGTCAGTGCGGTCAGAACACCGCCGGAGCTTCCTCGGTGGCGGGTCGGGCCGTCCATGGCGTGGGCGCGCCACAGGCCCCGGTAGGGGCCGAGGATGGGGTGGGAGCCGCGGTCGGCGAACGGTGAGGCGACCGTGACTCCGGGGCAGATGCGCCGGAAGGCGGCGACGTCCGTGGAGGCGCCGGGGCCGGTCCTCACCGGGCGCATGTACCCGTTCTCGAGCCGCATCTTCAGGTCGGAGTCGAGCAGGGGACACGCCCCGCATCCTGTGCAGCGTTCGGTCTCCACAACGCGTCGTGCGCTGTCTGCCACGGTGCCGTGCGTCGACGGCCAGGGGAGTCGGAGCATGTCTCGTACTATATAGGCCGGTAGGGAAGAGTCCCTCGCCGGCGTTCGGCCGACAGCTCCGGCACATTTCCACTGATTGGCAGGCATATGCGCATCCTTGTTCTCTGGGCGAACGAAGCTCAGCCCAACCTCGGCGTCAGCGCCCTGGGTGCCGGCGCGCGCACTCTGGCCCTTCGCGCGTTCCCCGATGCCGAGATCTCGTTCCACAGCACCGGCGGAACCGACCTGCCGGGCAACGACGGACCAATCATCATCACGGTTCCGAAGAGCCTGTTCGCCGGTTTCCTGCTGAACCGGCGTGGGTTCCGCACCTGGCTGCGGTCATTCGATCTGATCCTCGATACGCGCGCCGGGGACAGCTTCGCGAGCATCTACGGGATGAAGCGCCTGGTGACCATGTCGATCCTGCCCTTGATGGCGCGGATCCTCCGGGTTCCCATTGTGCTGATGCCGCAGACGATCGGCCCGTTCGAGTCCGTGACCGCCCGCGGCATTGCGCGTGTCGTAATGCGCTCCGCGTCGGCGGTTATGGTGCGCGATGTCGGCAGTGTGCGCGCCGCCGAGGAGCTCGGCGTCGAGCCAGACGCGCTGGCCACCGATGTCGTCTTCAGCCTTCCCCGGCCTGAGCGGCGCCCTGAGCACGATGTTCTCCTCAATGTGTCGGGACTGCTCTGGGCTGACAATCCGCACGTGGACTCCGTACTGTATCGGCGGACGGTCCGCGCCGTCATCGACGGCCTGGAAGCGGACGGTCGCAAGGTCGCACTGCTGGAGCACTCCGTGGACAACGGCACCGATTTCGACAACGACGCGGTTGCCTGCCGGGAGCTGAACCGGGAGTACGGGGATCGGTTCCGTGTGCTCAGCCCGAGCACTGTGACCGAAGTCCGTGAGACGGTCGCCGGCGCGCAGCTGGTGATCGGGGCCCGCATGCACGCGTGCCTCAATTCGCTGTCCACCGGAACCCCCACGATCCCCATGGCCTATTCGCGGAAGTTCGCCCCGCTCTTCGAGGGGCTCGACTGGCCCCGCACGGTGGACCTGCGGACGGAAGCGGATCCGGCTCAGCTGATCCTTGAGCATGCGCGTGCGGACCTTCAGCCGGGGGTGCAGCATTCCTTGAGCATCGCTGAGTCCCGCACTGAACGGGTGGTGGAGGTTCTGCGTGCGGTTGCGTCGGTCAGCGCCACGCCCGGGACAGGGCATCCCAGCTGAGCCGATAGTCCCGGCGGACCGCGGGGACCAGGGCGGCGGCGCCGGCACCGAGAAGCTGCACCGTCACCATCGCGAGCAGCTCCAGCACCATGTGCGCGTGGATCAGAGCGCCCACCAGGGCCGTGAGGACCGTGACGACAGAGCAGACCGCGAAGATCCGGTAGGAGTTCGTCAGCAGCTCCGCGGTGGGGACCCCCGTCACCTTCCCCGCCCACACCAATGACAGTGGCCAGAGGAGGATCGGGGCGAGTGCGAATCCGCCCGCAACGCCAATGGGGCCGAGCGCAAAGGCGCCGATGCTGTAGAGGACGACCCGCACCGCCACGGACACCACCGTGTACTTCAGCAGGGACGTGGACGCCCCCTTCGCGGTGTAGATCCACCCGGCTGTCATCGCCATGGTGTTGAGCGCTTCGCCCACTGCCGCCAGACGGATGTAGTCGGTGGCGGGCGCCCAATCGGCCCCCATCATAATGAGAACGATCGGTTCGGCCGCTGCCGCGATCCCGAAGCCGAGCAGCACGATCGGGTAGCACAGCAGCATCTGCCCGCGGACGGCGAACTGGACCAGGCGGGAGTCGTCGTCCTGGTTCTTCGCCAGGGACGACAGCGCCACATTGGAGATCGGCCCCCGCACCTGGTTCAGCGGCATTCTGACCAGCTGGATGGAGCGACTGTAGTACCCGAGGGGGACCGCGCCGAAGAAGCGACCGATGAGGGCGAGGTCGAAGTTCTGCGAGAAGTACTGCACTGCTCGACTGGCGAGCAGGGGAATGCCGAAGTCGAAGAACTCCTTGAGCGGCACTCCGCGCTGCGGCAGTCCCGGCAGCCAGCCGATCCGCACCACGAGCAGCAGACCGCTGACCAGTGCGCCCACCAGCATCTGCGCCACGAGGGACCAGACCCCCGCGCCGGCGACCGCCAGCCAGATGCTGACGGCCAGGCCGACGGCGGCGCCGATGACGCCGGTCGAGGCGAGGAGCGCGAACCGCATGTCCCGAGTAGCGATCGCGTTGTGCTGCGCGGTGGTTCCGGACACCAGGAACGTCAGACCGAGACAGGCCACGACCGGCGCCACGTCCGGTGAGCCGAAGAACATGCCGACCAGTGGGGAGGCCGCTGCGACGATCACCGTCAGAGCCGCACCGACCGCGGCGTTCACCCACCACAGGTTGGTGTGCTGATCGCGGCTGACGGTGCGGGCGCGGATGACCGCGGTGGAGAGACCGGCGTCCTGGAACACGGCGGCGAACGCCATCACGGTCCACGCCATGGCGAAGAGTCCGTACTCCTGCGGGCCGAGCAGTCGTGCCAGGAGGACCAGGCCCACCATCTGCACGATGAGGCGGGCTCCCTGGCCGGTCAGCATGTGCAGTCCGCCGCGCGCGCTGGAGCGCGCAAGGGAGGACGCCATGTCAGTCCTGTTCGTCGAGGCGCCGCGCCCGCTTGCCGTGCGCGGCCCCGTCGGCCGGTGCGCTCTCGTCCGCCCCGCTGGCGGTGGCGTCCCCGTCGGCCTCCCGAAGCCGGCGGCGCTCCCCGAAGCCCTCGGTGATGCGGTACAGCACCGGCACAATCACCAGGGTGAGGACCGTGGAGGAGACCAGGCCACCGATGACGACCACCGCGAGCGGCTGCGAGATGAAGCCGCCTTCGCCAGTGATGCCGAACGCCATCGGCACGAGCGCGAAGATCGTCGCGGCGGCGGTCATAAGGATCGGCCGCAGACGCTTCTGCGCACCGTCAAGGATCGCCTCCTCGAGGCCCATGCCGTCGCGTCGGCGCTGGTTGACGAGGTCGATCAGCACGATCGCGTTGGTGACCACGATGCCCACGAGCATCAGCAGGCCGATCATGGACGGCAGACCCAACGGCACCTGCGTGAGGATCAGCAGCCCGAACGCGCCGACGGCGGCGAACGGGATGGAGATCAGCAGGATCAGCGGCTGGATCAGCGACTTGAAGATCCACACCAGCAGCACGTACACCAGCAGGATCGCGGCGAGGATCGCGATGCCGAGCTGGGTGAAGGTGTCGTCGATCTCGGCGGAGGCGCCGCCGATCTGGGCGCGGGCCGTCTCCGGCAGGTCGTCCTTGGTGGCGTCGATCGCAGCCTGGGCGCGGGCCACCGCGTCGCGGGTGTCATCGCCCGACGGGGTCACGGAGATCGTCACCGTGTCCTGATTGTCCTTCGAGGAGATCGTGGGCGGAATGTTCTCCTCACGGATCTCAGCGAAGTCGGTGATCAGCTTACCGGCGATCTCGATCTTCTTCAGATCCTCCAGCGTCTCCGCCTTCTTCTGGTCGGCAAGCTGGATCTCCAGGTCCGCGTCGGCCGTGGAGAGGGTGCCGATGCCCTGCGGCACCAGCTGCTGCGCCACCATCCCGACGATCGCGGAGTCGCTCAGGCCCGCCTCAGCGGCCTTCTTCCGGTCCACCGCGACCACGGCGGTCGGCTGGTCGGCTTCGAGGTCACTGGTGACGCGGTCGATGCCGGCCGGCATCTTCCCCTTCGTCAGCTCCTTCATGAGGATGTCGTTCGCCCGCTGACGCTCCTTCGCGGTGGCGGCGGAGATCTCGATGGTGACGTCGTTGGAGCCGGTGGGGCCGCCCATGGCGGTCTCTTCGATCTCCCCGGCGTCCGGCACGGACTGCATCGCCTTCAGAATGTCCTTGCGCAGAGCCTCCTGGTCGGCGTCCACATCGGTGGTGATGGAGTAGGACACTTCGTTCGCGGCGCCGCCCATACCGAAGTCGGAGGCGCCGATGGTGGTCTGCACGGTCTCCACACCGTCAACAGCCATCACCTTCTTCTCCACCTCGCTGGCCTTCTTGCCGGTCGCCTCCAGGCTGGTGCCGTTCGGCAGGGTCTGCGAGTAGGCGGCCATGTTCTGGCCGGAGTCGGACAGCAGGTTGATCTTCATCAGCGGCATCAGGAAGCCGGTGCCGACCAGCACCGCGAGCGCGAGCACCACGGTGATGATGGTGTGCCGCTGCGTCCACACGAGGACGGCGCGGTAGATGCGGGACAGCAGCGGGTCGCGGCGGGTGCCGTCGGCCGGCGCCCCCTCCGGCTTCTCCGCAGCCTGCGCGCTCTGCGCGGCCCGTTCCGCCTTCTTCCGCCCGCGGCGCGAGGGGCGCAGGAACCAGTACGCCAGCACCGGCACGATCGTCAGCGACACGAACAGGGAGGCGAGCATCGCGATGCCGACGGTGAGCGCGAACGGGCGGAACAGCTCGCCCGCCATGCCGCTGACCACGGCGACGGGGAGGAACACCAGCACGGTGGCGAGGGTGGATGCGGTGATGGCACCGCCGACCTCGCGCACCGCCACGCCGATGGCGCGCATCCGCTGCGCCGGGGTCGGCTTCTGCGGGCCCTCGTCGAGGTGGCGGGTGATGTTCTCGATGACCACGATGGAGTCGTCGACCACGCGGCCGATGGAGATGGTCAGCGCCGCCATCGTCAGCATGTTGAGGGTGTAGCCGGAGACCATCATCCCGACGAACGCCATCAGCAGCGACAGCGGGATCGAGATGGCGGTGACGATCGTGGGCCGGATCGCCAGCAGGAACAGCAGGATCACCGCGATCGCGAACACGAGGCCGAGCAGGCCCTCTTCGGCGAGCGACGCAATGGACTGCTGGATGAACGGCGCCTGGTCGAACACGGTGGAGATCTCAGCGTCGCCGCCGATGTCGCCGCGCAGGCGGTCCATCGTCGCGTTGACGTCGGTGGACACCTGCACGAGGTTCGCATCGGAGGTCGGCATCACCATCATGACGAGGGAGTCGCGGCCGTTGGTGCGCGAGATGTTCTCGGCGGTCTTCGTGGTCTCCTCGACCTTCGCGATCTCGGACAGCGCGACCGGCTCAGCGGGTGCCTGCGGGTCCTGACCCGCCTGACCCTGCTGGCCGTCCTGACCCATCTGGCCGTCCTGGCCGGGCTGGCCCTGCTGGCCGTCGGGGCCCGCCGCGCCGCCACCGGCCGACGGGGTCACGGGGATCTCCTTGAGCTTGTCGACCGAATCGATGCTCTCGCCGACCGTCACGTCAAGGGTGCGGGACCCGTCGGCCACCTGCCCGCCGGGGATGGAGAGGCCGTTGTCGTCGATGGCCTTCTGGATGTCACCTGTGGTGAGGCCGTGCTCGTCGAGCTTCGCCTGGTCGGGGGTGATGCGGACGATCCGCTCAGGCCCGCCGACCACCACGACGGAGGCGACGCCGTCGATCCGCTCCAGCTCCGGGATCACCTGCGAGGACAGGCGCGCATTCAGCTCCGCCGGGTCCAGCTCAGAGGACACGGCGAGGATTCCCGCGGGGATGTCACCGGAACCGCCGGCCACCACCTGCGTGTCCATGCCCTCCGGCAGCTGGTCCTTGATGCGGTTGAGGTTCGCCTCCACCTGGTTCGCGGACCGCGCCACGTCCGTGCCGTACTCGAGGTCGATCGTGATGCGGGTCAGCGACGACTGCGACGTGGACGACGTGCCCTCCACGTTCTCCAGCGCCTGCACCGACTGCTCGATCGGCTGCGCTCCGCGCTCCCGCATCTGCTGGGAGGTGGCGCCCGGCTCCGTCGCGATGACCTGCACCTGCGGCAGCTCCACCGACGGGATCAGCTCCTGCCGCATCGTGAGCATCGCGAGGATGCCGAGAATGGTGACGACCACGCTGACCAGCGCGGTGAACGGACGGTTGCGCAGGCTGATGTGGGACAGAAGATGCACGTGTTCTCCCCGAATGCTCGATCTCTGCTCTTACCCTCGCACACGGCGCCCTTCCGGGCCCATGAACAGAAGTCGGTGAGCGCAATTCCACACGCGCAGAACGGCTCGCTGCCCGGTTCCCGTCGGCCGTTACCATGAGCGGCATGCCCGCCTCCCCCGCCTCACCCGCGCCTGTCGCCGCGCCGCCGTCCAGCCGCATGATCCTCGGCCTCGCCGTGCCCGCTCTCGGCGCCCTCGTCGCCGAGCCCCTGTTCGTGCTCGTGGACTCCGCGTTCGTGGCGTACGTGTCCACGCCGTCCCTTGCCGGCCTCGGTCTCGCGTCCACTGTCCTCACCACGATGGTGGGCCTCGCGATCTTCCTCGCGTACGCGACGACCGCTGATGTGGCGCGCGCGGTCGGCGCCGGGGACATGCGCCGCGCCATCGCGAAGGGCGTGGACGCTTCGTGGCTGGCGCTGCTGATCGGCGCGGTGTGCCTCATCGGCCTGGTGGTGGGCGGCCCGGCGCTGCTGGGACTGTTTGGGCCGTCGGACGCAGTCATGCGGGAGGCGACCACGTATCTGCGGATCTCGGCGTTCGGGCTGCCGGCGATGCTGATGATCCAGGCGGCGAGCGGGCTGGTGCGCGGCCTGCAGAACACGACGATCACGCTGATCATTGCGGTGGCGGGCGCGGTGGCGAACATTCCGCTGAACTGGGTGCTGATCTTCGCCCTGGACCTCGGAATCGCGGGGTCGGCGATCGGGACGGTGGTATGCCAGTGGCTGATGGCGGCGGCGTACATCGTGATCGTGGTGCGCGGTGCCCGGCGCCATGCCGCGCCGCTGCGGCCGCATCTTGGTGGGGTGCGGTCGGTGTGGTCGTCGGCCCGGTGGCTGTTCATCCGGACGCTGACGCTGCGCATCGTGGTGCTCGCGACCACGGCGGCTGCGCTGAAGCTCGGTGATGTGCAACTGGCGGCGCACCAGCTGATGAACACGGTGTTCATGCTGACGTCGTTGGCTCTGGATTCGCTGGCGATTGCTGCGCAGGCGCTGACGGGCAAGTATTTGGGGGCGCGGGATCGGGCGTCGGTCACGACGGTGATGCGGACGCTGATCCACTGGTCGGTGCTGGGCGGTGCGGTGGTGTCGCTGCTGCTGGCGGCGGCGGTGTTCGTGGTGCCGGGCGTGTTCACGCCGGATCCGGAGGTGCAGGTGGTGCTGTTCTGGACGATGGTGGTGCTCCTTCTGGCGCAGCCGCTGGCGGGGTACGTGTTCGTGCTGGACGGTGTGTTCATGGGCGCGGGCGACGCGAAGTACCTGGCGAAGGCCGGTGTGATCACGATGTGCGCGTATCTGCCGTTCGCTGCGGCGATCTGGTGGGCGGCGTCCGTCGGCGGCGGCGGGGGTTCGTGGGTGTTCGCTGAGGTGTCGGGCGCGCCAGTGGGGCTGCCGCTGCTGTGGGCGGCGTTCACGGTGGTGTTCCTGGGCGCCCGCGCGGTGACGCTGTGGTGGCGCACCCGCACGGACGACTGGATGCACCTGGACGACGCGCCGGAGGGCGCGGGCGCGCAGGGCTGAGACGCGGGGCTGCGCTGGTCAGAACGGCGGCGGGCCGAGTTCTTCCGGCGGCACGGGGGTGCGCCGGGCACGTTTCGTCGGCGTCGCTTCCTCAGTCGGCTTCGTGGGGTCCTTCGGCTTCGCTGGTTTGTTCTTCTTCGCCTCCTCGGTCGGCTCCGCTTCGCTGTTCTCCTCGGCCGGTGCGTGCCGTTCGGGCTGTTCGGGCGTCCTGGATTCGGGCGGTTGCGGGGGCGGCGGCGCGGGCCCGATCTTCTTGCCGGTGCGGTACTGCTCCGCTTCCCACGCCTTCCAGATCGTGGTGGTCAGTGCGGCGGTGAGCAGATCCCGGTCCTGGGGCACGCTGACGCGGACCCCTCCCCCGAGGTCCCAGTCGGTGATGCCGCTGCCGGCCGACGGATGCCGGCGACTTTCTGCGCGCCGGCTCGGGCGGCAGTGCTTCGCTGTCTTCAGCTGGTGGTGCCTGCGGCAGAGCAGGTGCAGGTTGTCGAGCTCGGTGCGGCCGCCGCGGTGCGGGTCGTCGTGGTCGAACTCGATGATGTGGTCGGCTTCGGAGACCTTGTGGGTGCGTTTGCTGCAGCCGGGGAAGGCGCAGATCGGGTTGCGGGTGCGCAGGTGCTCGAGCATGGCGGTGCTCGGGGTGTAGCGGGTGGGGGCGACGGGAGCAATGGTGCCGGTCACCGGGTCGGTGAGCAGCCGGTACCAGGTGTTGTGGCCGGCGGCGAGTTCGCGCGCGTAGTCCGCGGGGATCGGAGTGATGCCGTCGATCGTGGCGGGCAGCTGGCTCCTGCCGGCGAGGGTCATCATGGGCACGAGGATGTTCAGGCGGAAGCGGTCGCGGTTGATGTCGACACCGTCGGTGTTGAACTCGGCGGTGGCGGCGAGGCGGCCGCGGATCTCGTCCATGGTCATCGGCTCACCGGTCCGGGCGACCTCACCGTCCGGATCGAAGGGGATGTCGCGGTTCTCCTTCAGCGCCCGGACCTGGGCTTTCTTGACGGCGCGGGCGGCCTCGTCGAGCCGTTTGGAGAATCCGAGCATTTCGGGGATCTCACCGGTCATGACGATCGACATCGACCCGGGCGCCTGCGGGTCCGGCCCCTCCACGCGCACGCTGTACGCCGGCGCCTCAGCTTCTTCCGCCGCCTCTTCTTCGAGGGATAGGAGGTAGCGCACGAGCAGGCGGACCTCACGGCGGAACGACTCCGGAGACATGCCGAAGTCCCACTCCTGCATCAGTTCATCCGCAGAGTTCAGGGACTCGATCGTGAGCCGGTCGCTGACGCGCAGCACGTACTCGAACATCTCCACGGTGAGCGCGCCGATTTCCAATTGGTCGAGCAGCTGCGGGAAGCCGACGACCGCGCGGTGGCCGTTCTCGATGCGGCGCTCAGCGCGGTGCACAGTGTCGCGCATGGCGACACCGGCTCGGGCCGCTTCGAGTTCGGCACCATCACCCACGGCAGCGCCTCGCGCGTCAGGGTCCACCATCCACAGGCCGGCGAGTGCGCGGTATTCACGCACCTGGAGGGCGGCGCGTTCGGCCTGGATATCCCACAGCTCCCGGTAGCGGCGGCCGAGAGTGGGCGTGAACTCGCCGCCGCGCGCCTGCTCGAGGCGGGAGTCAAGAGTGTCCCTGCGGATGGGCAGGCGGGGAGTGATCGGCGTCGGCGGCTTGCCCGACCTGGGTTCTGACTTCTCCGTGGGCTCGGGCGTGCTGTCGGGCGCTGACCGGCCCGGCCGCGGCGGGTGCGGGTGCGGGTGCACGGTCCGGTCTTCCGAGTGCTCGGAGTCATCGTCGGACGGGTCGGGCATAGCCAGCAGCGACACTGCGCTCACCCCCTCGGTCATCAGCAGTACCGGGCCGGATCATCGTCGATCAGGCCACTTCTTCGAACCTATGTTCGATTTTACCCCGGCAACCGTTCGCGATCAAGTCCTCTTAGAACATGTGTTTCCATATCTTCGGTGCGGACAGTTGTCCACAAGCGTGCCGCTGACAGGCGCAGGGAGGGCGCGTGGACCAGGAGCGCAGAGCGCGCCCAGCGGGGACGTTCATCACCCCGCAGTCGCCGCGCACTTACCCGTCGGCCCCGTCGGCCCGTAGAGTTCCCCCGTGCACGAATCCCCCTCCTCCGAAACCGAGACTGCCGCAGCCGACACCCGCGCCGCCGACGCCGCCGCCCCCGCGCAGCCCGGCGACACCGCAGCCGACGACACCGCCCGCAACCGGCGCGTCATCGGTCTGCTGATCGTCGCCGCGTTCACGGTGATCCTCAACGAGACGATCCTGTCCGTCGCCCTGCCGAACATCATGGGCGACCTGCAGATCGTGGAGACCACCGCGCAGTGGCTGCAGACCGCGTTCATGCTGACGATGGCGATCGTCATCCCCACCACCGGCTTCCTGCTGCAGCGGCTCACCACGCGCACCGTGTTCCTGCTGGCCATGGGCCTGTTCACCGCCGGCACCGCCATCAGCGCCCTCTCCCCCGGCTTCACCCCGCTGCTGCTGGGCCGCATCGTGCAGGCCTCCGGCACCGCGATCATGATGCCGCTGCTGATGACCACCGTGCTGAACCTCGTGCCCCCGCACCGCCGCGGCGCTGTCATGGGCAACATCTCCATCGTCATCTCCGTGGCACCCGCGATCGGCCCCACCATCTCGGGCCTCGTGCTGCAGGTGGCGCCGTGGCGGTTCCTGTTCCTCGTGGTCCTGCCGATCGCGGCGCTCATGCTCGCCGCCGGCGCCCGCTGGGTGGAGAACGTGTCCGAAACCAGCCGCACCCGCATCGACCTCGTATCGGTGATCCTCTCGGCGTTCGGCTTCGGCGGGCTGATCTACGGGCTCGGCACCATCGCCGCCCCGCGGGCCGACGGATCCCTGCCCGTCGCCCCGGTCATCGCGCTCGTGATCGGCGTGCTCGCCCTGGCCGTGTTCATCCGGCGCCAGCTGCAGCTCCAGCGCACCGACTCGGCGCTGCTGGACCTGCGCACCTTCACCTATTCGCGGTTCCGGCTCGCTCTGATCGTCATGATCCTCGCGATGGGCGCCATGTTCGGCGTGATCATCCTGCTGCCGATCTTCCTGCAGCGCGCCCTCGGCTACGAGACCCTGCAGGTCGGGCTGATGCTGCTGCCGGGCGGCCTGCTGATGGGTCTGCTGTCCCGCTCCGTGGGCCGCGCCTACGACGCGGTGGGGCCGCGCCCCCTCGTGATCCCCGGCGCGATCCTGCTGGCCGCGTCGCTGCTGGCGCTGTCGCGGATCAGCACGGACACCGGCACCCTGTACGTGCTCACCGCGCACATCGTGATGAGCCTGGGGCTGGCGCTGCTGTTCACGCCGCTGTTCACCACCGCGCTGGGGACGCTGCCGCCGCACCTGTACTCGCACGGATCGGCTGCCGTGGGCACGCTGCAGCAGGTGGCGGCCGGTGCCGGCACGGCGCTGATGGTGATGCTGATGGCACTGCGGTCCGAGGCCGCGGCGAACTCCGGCGCCGAGCCCGCTGCGGCGCTGACCGCGGGTGTGGGCTTCGCGCTGCTGATCGCGGGCTGCGCGGCGCTGCTGGCGCTGATCCCGGCGTCGATGCTGACGGCGAACCCGTCGGCCGGTGGGGAGAACGGGCAGGGCACGGCCCCGTCGGCCTCCGAGGAGCAGGCCGCGCACTAGCGGCGGCGCAGCCGCACCCCCATCAGCCGGCCGAGCAGGCCGGTGCGGCGCCCGTACGGCGGGAAGATCATGCTGAGCGTCTCCGGCTTCAGCGGCTTCTTCACCACCGGTTTCGGGTGCGTGAGCGCCTCGATGCTGGCGCGGCCGTGGTACCTGCCCATCCCGGATTCGCCGACGCCGCCGAACGGCATCAGCGAACTGCCCGCGTGGGCGAGCGCAAAGTTGACGGCGAGGGAGCCGCTGGAGGTCTGCTCGGTGAAGGCTCGCTCCACTTCCGGGTCGTCGGTGAACACCATCGCGGTGAGCGGTTTGTCGCCGCCGGTGACGATGCGGATCGCTTCGCTGACGCCGGTGACGGGGATCAGCGGCAGCAGCGGCCCGAAGATCTCCTCGCCCATGATGGGGGTCTCGAGGGCGCCCTCGGAGGCCGACGGGAGCCGCAGCAGAGTCGGTTCGATGAAGCGGTCGGCGCGGTCGGTGCCGCCGCCGTGGACGACACGGTCGCGGGAGGCGTCGAGGAGGCCGGTGAGGCGGTCGAACTGCTTGTCACTGACGATGCGGCCGTACTGCCCGCTGGTCTGCGGGTCCTCGCCGTACATGTGCGCGATCTGCTGCCGGATCTCGTCGGCGAGGTCGGTGAGGACGGCGCTTTCGCCCATCACGTAGTCGGGGGCCACGCAGGTCTGGCCGGCGTTGGTGAACTTCGCCCAGGTCAGGCGGGCCGCGACCGCCTTCAGGTCCATGCCGCGGTCCACGTAGACGGGTGACTTGCCGCCGAGTTCGAGGGTGGTGGGGGTGAGGTGCTCGGCGGCGGCGCGCGCCACCACGCGGCCCACGGTGCCGTTGCCGGTGAAGACGATGTGGTCGAATCGCTGGCGGAGGATGTGGGTGGTCTCGTCGATGCCGCCTTCGATCACCTGCACCCAGCGCTCGTCCATGTGCTCGGCGACGAGGCGGGCGAGGGCGGCGGAGCAGTGCGGGGTGATCTCCGACGGCTTCAGCATCACCGTGTTGCCGGCGGCGATCGCACCGATCACGGGCATGAGGCTGAGCTGCATCGGGTAGTTCCACGGTGCGATGACGAGGACGGTGCCGAGGGGTTCGCGGTGGATGTGGCCGGAGGCGGGCATGAGGAGCGTGCCGAGGCCGAACGCGGAGGGCTGCAGCCAGGACGCCAGGTTATGGCGGATGTGGGAGAGCTCCTGGGTGAGCGTGCCGAGTTCGGTGATGAGGGATTCGGCGCGGGGTTTGCCGAGGTCGGCTGCGAGGGCGTCGGCGAGGAGATCGCCGTCGCGTTCGATGCCGCGCTGGAGGCGGGCGAGCTGCTCGAGGCGGGCGTCAACGGGCCGGGTGATGCCGCTGGCGAAGCCGTCGCGGAGGGCGGCGAGGCCGCGGTCGATGTCGGCGTGGGAGGTCACGTGTTCCTCACTTCCTCGTGAGCTGTCGCAGAGCGCGTGCGGTGGGAGTGCGCGCGGTGCGGGTGCAATAGGCTGGGCGCATGGCCGAATCCTCAGCCGGCGCTCCTGTGATCCAGGCTACGGGAGTCCGCCGAATCCTGATTGTATGCACTGGAAACATCTGCCGATCACCGTTCGGCGAGATCGTTCTGCGCGAACGCCTCGCCGGCACCGGCATCGACGTGTCCTCCGCCGGCATCGGCGCTCTGGAGGGGCACCCGGTGGAGCCGGCGATGGTGGTCGAACTCGAGAAGAGGGGGATGCGGGCCGACGGGTTCCGCGCCCACCAGATCGACGCGTTCGATGTGCAGGACGCGGACCTGATTCTGGTGATGTCGCGCCGCCAGCGCCGCTTCATCACCGAAGAGTGGCCGCGGGCCGCGAAGAAGACCGTGCTGATGGGCGCGGCGCCCTCGATCGCGGACGAGCTCGACGGGCCCGACCCGGCAAGCGCGGTGCAGACCGTGGCGCGGCGCGGCAACGCCGAGGTCATGGAGGTGGAGGACCCGTACCGGAAGGATCCGGGGGTGTTCTCCCGCGTGGCCGACGAGATCGACGCCGCCGCCACCGCGCTCGCTGACGCGCTGATCCGCGCGGGCCGCCGCGCATGACGAGCGCCGCGATGACGGGCACTGCCGTCGCGAGCGCCGCGATGGCGAGCGCCGCCGGGTTCGGCATGCTGCTGAGCTTCGTGTTCGCCCTGTCCGGCGCGGCGAAGCTGCTGGACCTGCCGGGGACGCGTTCGGCGCTGATCTCCCTGCGGATCCCGGCGCGGCCCCTGCACCCGGTGATCGCGGTGGCGGTGCCGGTGCTGGAGCTGGTGGCCGCGGCGGCGCTGTGGGTGCCGGTGCGGTGGGTCGCCGTCGCGGGTGCGGGCCTCGCGCTGGTGCTGATGGCGGCGTTCACCGCGGTGATCGCGGGGGCGCTGCGGCGCGGCGATGCCGTCTCCTGCTCCTGCTTCGGCACGCTCGGTTCCCCGGAGGTGACGAGCGGGACGCTGGTGCGCAATGTGCTGCTGTCGGCGATCGCCGTGGTGGCCGGTGGTGCGGCATGGCTGGGTGCCGCGCCGGGTCTGCTGGCGTCGGTGGCGCCGTCGGCAGCGATCGTGCTGGCCGCGGTCGTGGGCGCGTCGGCCGCGATGGCGGTGCTGATCGCCGGGTCGAGCAACCGCCTCGCCGGTGAGGCGCCGACGGGGCCGAGCGCGAACGGCGGGCCGACGGGGGCTGCTGCGCCTGGCGCGCACAGCGGTGACGACCCGGATGCCGAGCTCGGCGACTATGTGCGCCTGCCGACGCCGTATGTGGCGCTGACGATGCCGGACGGGACGCGGCCTCCGCTGCGGACCCTGACGCAGACGCAGGCGCTGCTGCTGATCTTCCTCAACCCGGGTTGCGGGCCGTGCGTGCGGCTGATGCCGATGATCCGGGAGTGGTCCGAGCAGCTGCATCCGCTGGTTCGGGTGCTGGCGGTGCTGCCGACGGATCCCGGCGGGATGGATGAGGGGACCGCGCAGCACCTCGACGGACTCGACGCGTACGACCCGGACAACGAGATCGGCCAGATGATGGACCTCATGGGCCGCCCCTCCGCGGTGCTGCTCGGCGCGGACGACTACCTCGCCGGCGGGCCTGTCGCCGGGTCGGACACCGTCATCGAGTTCGTGCAGGACATCCGCGCGCAACTGGAGGAGGAGCAGGCCACGGCCGCCTCCGCGGCAGATCCGGCAAGCGCCGAGTAGTTCCGCTCACACCAGCAGCGCGTGGCTGCGCAGCAGCGCGAGCACCTCGGTGAGGACCGTCTCGGAGTCCGGGTGGTCGCCGATCTCGGCGCGCAGCAGCGCCAGCAGGTCCGCTTCGGTGAGATCAGCGGGGGCGTCGGCGTCCTCGTCGGCCTCCAGCAGCAGGCTCCACAGGAGCGCGCTGAGGCCCTCCAGCACCACGGCCGTGGGGGCGTCGCCGCCGGTGAGGACCACGCAGCCGTCGGCCGTCCACACGGCTTGGTGGAAGGGCAGCAGGCGCAGCGGAGCCCCGGCGGTTCCCGTAGCGCAGTCGCTCCCAAGGACCGACGGGTCCGGTGCCTCGGCCGGCCGCAGATGCGCTGGCGGGTCCACGATGTCGCAGTCGAATGACGCTCCGGTCGGGGCGCCTGCCGGCGCGTCATCGGCGGCGCGCAGATGCTCCGCCAGCGCGGCCGGCAGGTCCGCGGACTCCGCGTAGGTGGCGCGCAGCAGGCCGCCGGTCTGCTGCAGCAGGCGCACCAGGGTGCCGAGCGGGTTCGGGATCAACCAGATCGAGGAGGACTGACCGCTGATCTCCGCAACCGCCTCCACCAGGCGCATCGTCTCGACGGTTACACCGTCGGCGTCCTGATCGCGGTTCACCAGGAGGAACACGGACGGCGCGCCGACGCGGCCGGTCAGCACCCGGTCGATGCCGACCTCCGCCATGGTGAAGTCGCGCTTGCCGATTCTGGCCCCGTCGATCGTGTACACGTGAGAGAGGGGCTTCGGGTAGGCGTCGATCTGCAGGGAGCGCGGGTCAAGGATGGTGAGCTCGTCGGTGATGTAGCCGCCGCTGGCGGCGAGGACCGTGGTGGCGGTGGACTTACCCGCGCCGGAGGCGCCGGTGACCATCACGATGCCCACGCCCGGCAGGTCGACCGCGCCGGCGTGCAGGAGCAGCCGCTCGCCGATGAAGTGTTCGATGAGGGCCTGGGTGACGCGCCCGGAGACGATGTAGGACGAGTCGGCGTGCTCCGGCGGCAGCTGGATCGTGTCCGCGCCGTCGGCGTCGTCGCCGGTTTCGCCGGTGATGCCGACCCGCAGGGTGATGCCGGCGGGTGCGGGATCTCGCGGCGAGCGTGTGACCAGCGGGTCCCACAGCTCGGCGAGCTGCGCGGCGATCGCGGCGGTGCCGCGGTCGGGCTCGGCGGCGGGCGCGAAGCGCAGCACCACCGGAAGGTCCGCGACCTCCAGGTGCAGCGGCGCGGGGGTCGTGCTCATGCGGTGTCCACCAGCCCGTCGGCGGCGAACTCCTCCAGCACAGTGCGCAGCTGCTCGGCGGCATGGGCCGGCATATCGGGCATGTCGCGGCGCATCCGGTCAGCGACCTCGTCGGCCGTGAGGGCCTCCCCCGCCTCCTCCAACGTCAGCAGCATCAGCAGAGCCGTCGCGTTGACATGGATGTAGGGGCCGGAGGGGAAGATCCCCACCCAGGCGTCCTCCCCACCGGGGTCGATGTCGAAGCCGAACGGCCGGGCACGGTAGCGGACTCCCCGGTCCGCTCCCCCGCCCGTTCCGGCGGGATCGCCCATCACTGCACGGTCGTTCATCACGGCACGCTCGCCTGCACGATCCGACCATGGCCGCCGACAGCAACCGCGCCGTCATCAGCGCTGACGAACACGGCATCGCCGGGGCGGACCCGCGCACGGCCCGAGGCGGACTGCAGCAGCACGTCCCCGTCGATGCACAGCAGGATCCGCGGCCCCTGCCCCGGCACCCGGATCGACGGGTAGAAGCTGGCGCCGTCCGGCAGCGTGGTGATGGACAGTTCGAAGTCGTCGATCGGGGAGAAGTACGCAGCGGTGTTCTCCGTCAGCTTCTCCGGGCCGATGCGGATCGGCGGCGCCGCCGCCACCGACGCGCACTGCAGCAGTTCGTTCGCATCCACCTTCTTCGAGGTGAGGCCGGCGCGCAGAACATTGTCGCTGGAGGCCATGATCTCGATGCCGAGACCGGACTGGTAGGAGTGGATGATGCCGTCGGGCACGAACATCGCCTCCCCCGGCTGCAGCGACACCGGGTTCATCAGCAGCGCCGCCGCCACCCCCGGGTCCCCCGGGTGCACGGACTGCAGGGTCGCCACAGTCGCGTCGATGCGCGGGGACGGCGACTCTCCGCTGTCCAGCCTCCGTCGGCAGGCCTCCGCGAGCGCCCCCACCTCCTCGGCCGACGGGGACAGCGCCGGCGTGACCAGGCGGCGGAAGGCGGCGCGCATCCCGTGGGCCGACGGGTGCTCCGTGATCAGCTGCGTCAGCTGCTCCGACAGGGGCGTGTCCAGCCCCCGCACGATGGAGAGGGCTTTGCGGGGGGTGCGGAATCCGCAGAGGGCCTCGAACGGGGTGAGCGCCATCAGCATTTCCGGCTTGTGGTTGGCATCGCGGTAGTTGCGGCCGTGGGAGTCGAGGGGGATGCCGGCGGCGTTCTCCGCCGCGAACGACTCCTGCGCGTGCTCCTTCGACGGGTGCACCTGCAGGGACAGCGGCTGCGCAGGGGCGATGAGCTTCAGCAGGAACGGCAGAGCGGGCCCGAAGGCGCGCATCACGGAGTCGCCGAGCATGCGGCGCGGGGCGGCGGCGATGACCGCGTCCAGGCCGCGGGCGCCGTCGGCGATGGTGGAGGGGGCGAGCGGGTGCGCGCCGAACCAGATCTCCGCCCACGGCTGCCCGTCGGCGGGGCGGGACAGGAACTGGGGCAGAACATCGGTGGATCCCCAGGCGTAATGCTGGACGAAGCCGTCGATCCTCAGCATCGGTCACCATCCTCGGTGGTCGGGCGGGCAGTAGCATGGGCGGCATGGAGGAGCTGTCGACCAACGCACCGGTGGAGCCGCGCCTGCGCATCACGCACGCGCTGCTGCAGGACCTCGCCGACGGCTGCGGCGCGGACGTCCTGCACATCAAGGGCAGCGCCATCCACCCGGAGCTGGCGGAGGGCCGCGGCGTCTCCTCGGACTGCGACGTCCTGGTTCGGCCCGCGCATGTGGCGGCGTACCTCGCCGCCATGAAGGCGACCGGGTGGGAGATGCGCACCAGCTTCGAGCAGGGCTCCGTGTTCGCTCACGCGGCAACGCTGTACCACCCGGTGTGGGGCACCACCGATCTGCACCGCTCCTACCCCGGTCTCGCCGCCGAGGCGGCCGACGTGTTCACGGCCCTGTGGGCCCAGCGCGACGGCATGGACCTGGGCGGCCGCACCGTGCAGGTGCCGAGCCGCAGCGACCAGGCCCTGCTGCTGCTGATGCATGCGGCGCGCTCCGACGGCCCGAAGGCCGAGCACGACTTCGACCGCACGTGGACCTCCGCGACCGCGCAGGAGCGGGCGGCGCTGGAGGCGCGCGCCGGTGAGCTGCAGGGCCTGGCGGCGCTGCTGGTCCTCACCGATGAGGGCGACGGGGTGCGGCGCGAGCGCGCCCGCAGCATGCAGGACTTCCACCTGTGGGATGCGGTGATCTCCGGCGCGAACCCCACGGAGGTGTGGTCGGCGCGGCTTCAGGACGCGCGCGGTGTGCGCGGAAAGCTGGCGGTGGCGTGGAGCGCGGCTCATATCAATCGTGACCATCTCGCTCTGCGCCTGGGGCATCAGCCGAGCGACCGTGAGGTGCGGCAGGAATGGCTGGATCGTCTGCGGCGCGGTGGGCGGCGCCTGCTGCAGATGGTGCGGCGCCGGTCCTGAGCGCGCGCTGCACCACCGCCCGGCCGGTGAGGACGCCGATGGCGCCGCCGAGGGTGTTGGTGACGACGTCGCCGATGCTGGCGATGCGGGTGCCCATGGAGAACTGATACGTCTCGACCGCGATGGACGCCATCGCGAGGGCGAGGATCCACCAGCGGGTGCGGATCAGCAGATGGAGGGCGAAGCCGATCGGGATGAACAGCACGATGTTCATGAGAGCGGCGAAGGCCTCCGGGGTGATGAACCGAGTGAGGCCGACGGGCCCCAGCAGTGCCTGCCAGACGGCGACGTTCAGCCGGTTCACGCCCCAGCCGTCCGCCGTGGTGAGGAGCGAGCCGACGGCGACGACGGTCGCGAGCAGAATGAGCGCGCCGAGAATGCGCAGGCGGGCGCTCAGGGAGGCGGGCCGGGTGCTCATCAGTACGCCCCTTCGGAGGCGATGACAGCGCGGACCGTGCGGACCAGGATCGACATGTCCTGTGCGAACGACCAGTTGTCCACGTAGAACAGGTCGAGGCGGACCGTCTCGTCCCAGGAGAGGTCGGAGCGGCCGCTGACCTGCCACAGGCCGGTGATGCCGGGCCGCACCGACAGGCGCCGGTGCGCATCGTCGTGGTACGACTCGACCTCGCTGGGCAGTGCGGGGCGCGGCCCGATGAGGGACATGTCGCCGCGCAGCACGTTCCACAGCTGCGGCAGCTCATCGAGGGAGTAGCGGCGCAGAACACGGCCCACGCGGGTGATGCGCGGATCTTCGGCCATCTTGAACATGACGGCGTTGCCGCGGTCGCGGTCGGCGTTCTCCAGCATCTGGGCGCGCACCTTCTCCGCGTCCGGCACCATGGAGCGGAACTTCAGGAAGCTGAACAGCTGCCCGTCGCGGCCCACGCGCTGCTGGGTGAAGAGGACGGGACCGCCGTCGCCGAGCTTCACCGCGAGCGCGATGGCGAGCAGCAGCGGGGAGATGAGGATCAGGCCGGCGGCGGTGGAGACGATGTCGAAGGCGCGCTTGGACCAGCTGAGGGAGGCGCGGGCGCGCGGCGGCTCCAGGTGCACGAGCGGCAGGCCCGCAACGGGGCGCATCATGACGCGGTCCGCTGCGATCTCACTCATGCCCGGCACCACGATGACGTCGAGGTCGAACGCTTCGAGGTCCCAGGCGATGCGACGGAACTCGTCGCTGGTCATCATGGAGCCGGCGGTGAACAGCAGCACGGAGGGGCGGTGCTCGCGGACGATGTCGGCGAGGTGGTCGGTGGTGCCGAGGGCGTCGATGCCGAGGCGGGAGCGGCGGCGCGGGTCGTGCGGTGGAGTGATGACGCCGACGATGTCATACCCGAGCCAGGTCTCGCGGGTGATGGTGCGGGCGATCGCATCCACGTGCGGCATGGATCCGACCAGCACCACGCGGGACTGCAGGTGTCCACGGGCGCGCATCCCGTTGATGACGCGGCGGATCACGAACCGGCTGGCCAGGAGGAACACCGGCCCGATCATGAAGAAGATCGTGAAGAACACGCGGCTCAGCGGCTGCCCGGTGAGGAACAGGGCGATGCCGGAGAAGCCGGCGGCCACCACGGTGGCGCGCAGGATCGCGGAGTAGATCTCGGTGCCGGTGGTGGCGAAGCGGGGGTTGTAGCCGCCCATCAGCGCGATGGCGATGAGCCAGCCGAGGGCGAGCGCCCACACACCGTCCCCGAGATGGCTGGAGAGGTCGTTGGCGTGCTCCACACCGGGGACGGTCTGGCGGATGAGATAGGCGATGAGGAGGGCGAGGCCGAGGCCGAGCAGGTCGGCGAGGACCTGGACGATGCGGTAGATGTGGCGGTGGCGGAGGCGGCGGAAGGGGCCGACAGGTTCCGGCGCGAGGGGGTTTGCGGCAGGCGAGGCGGGCGTGCCGGTGGTCGATTCGACCGTGCTCATCTGCACCTCCTCCTCGGCATCATCACGTCGTTTCACACCTGTTACCTTACCGCGTGGTTGACGAAAGCGATGAAAGCGTCGCTGAAAGTCACCTCAACGGACCTACGCGGCGAAGAACCGCTCCATCTCACGGGCCCTGTGCACCATCGTGTGCTCTGCGAGGGTGCGGCGCTTCCCCGCCTCCCGCAGCCGATCGGCCAGGCCGCGGTCCCGGCGCAGGCGGTGCACCTGGTCCACCAGGTCGTCGAGGTCGCGGTACACGAGCACCTCGCGGTCCGGTTCGTACAGCTCGGCGATGTCCTCCCGGTCGATCAGGTGGACCCCGCCCACGCCGGGGGTTTCGAAGGTGCGCATCGTGAACCCGTCCTGGTTGAAGTGGGAGTTCACGGATGCGAGGGATCCGCGCATGATGCCGTAGGCGACAGAACGGGACACATCGCGCCCGGCGGGGATGGCGGGACGGTCGCTTCCCCAGGTGCGGGCACGGTCCCGCCAGTCGTGGCTCCAGGTGCGGCCGTAGGCGCGCACCGGGACGTCGGAGTCGTGGAGGTACTGCATCGCCTCGATGCGGTTGGGGTAGGCGGCGCCGATGAAGGTGGTTTCACTGCGGTGGCCGATCTCCCGGTACGGGGTGAAGGTGTCGAAGCCGTTGGCGATGTGGCGCACTGTGAGGCCGCGGCGGTCGAGTTCGGCGGCGTCGTGCACGGAGTAAGTGGCGATCTTGTCGAAGGCGGCGATGCGGTCGTCGCTGAACTGCATGCGGCGCATCTCGTCGTAGAACCAGACGATGGTGGGGATCCGCATCGCCTCGAGCTCCTCCCAGAACCCGTCGGACAGCGCATCACCCTTGATGACCAGGACGCGGTCGGGGCGGATCTCGCGCAGGGCCGCTATGACGGGGGCACTGAGGCGGCGGGCGCGTTCGGCGGAGCGGTCGATGCCGAGACGTTCGGGCAGTTCGAGCTCTGCTTTGTTGCGGATCTTCTCGGTGATGGTGGTGAACGCGTCGTAGCAGATGACGGTGACGTCGGCACCGACGGCCTCGAACGCTGCCCGGAACGCTTCGTGGTAGCCGTGGAACGCCGGGGTGATGATGGCGAGGCGGGTGCCGCGCGGGGTTGTCGCCATGACGGTCATCGGCTCCTTGTGGTGGGCGTGGGTAGTGGGCGAGTGGATCAGGACTGCGGGGGTGGGGGCGCGAGCTGGTCGGCGAGTCTGTGGAGTTCGCGGATGAACCGCTCTTCGGAGAAGGTCTCGGCGTGGGCGCGGATCCCGTCGGCCCCGAACGGCGGGTGCTGCTCGAACCGGTCCACGGCGTCGCGGATATCGGCGGGGACGGGGGCGTCGAAGAACAGGCCGTTGGTGCCTTCGCGGATCGTGTCGAGATAGCCGCCGGCGCGCAGCGCGATGGTGGGGATGCCGTGCGCTCCCGCTTCGAGGGGGGTGAGGCCGAAGTCCTCGTGACTGGCGGCGATGAGGGCGCGGGCGTGGGCGTACGCCCAGCGCATCTCGGCGTCGGTGAGGTCTTCGAGGAGGCGTACGTTCGCGGGCGCGTCGGAGCGCAGCTGGTCGCGGAGGGGGCCGCGGCCGATCACGATGAGGCGGCGCTCCGGAGTGTCGCGGAACGCCGCGATGACGCGGTCCACGTGCTTGTAGGGCTGCAGGCGGGACACCACGAGGTAGTGGCCGCCGTCCTCACCCCAGCCGGTGACGGCGGCAGGCATAGTCTGCTCACCGTCGGCGACGGACGGGGAGAACGGCGGGAACAGGGTGGGGGCGTCGATGCCGTAGACGCGGCGGATGCGCTCGCGCACCACGGTGGAGTTGCCGCGGTAGGTGTCCGCGGCGCGGGCGGCGCGCTGGTCCCACGCCTTCAGCGGGGCGGTGAGGACGGCGAGGGCGAGGCGCTGCGGGGAGAGGCGGCCGGCGGAGCCGAGGTAGTCATCGGCCACGTACAGCCAGCGGGCGGGGCTGTGGCAGTACACGGCCATGGCGCCGGTGCGGCCGAACGCGTGCGCCCAGCCGGAGGAGGAGGCGATGACGAGGTCGGCGTCGATCCGCAGGGCGGAGGCGGCCGGTGCGAGCAGCGGCAGGGCCAGGCGCGGATCGCGGCGGAACAGTCCGATGCGGTTCAGCGGGGAGGTGCGGATCCCGACGTCCCGGTATTCGGGGTAGGTCTGGTCCGGTTCGTAGAAGAGGGTGTGGACCTCGGCGTCGGGGAAGGCGCGCACGATCGACAGCACGAGGCGTTCGGCGCCGCCGCGCTGGGTGAGGTAGTCGTGGGCGATGGCGATGCGGGGGCGGCGGGCCCTGGCGTGATCGGTGGTTGCCAGGGCGGTGCGCTCAGCATGCCGATGGCCGGCGAGGGCGGCGCCCTCCACACTGACGGCGATGATTTTGCGCGCGACCGGCGCGGGCAGAACGCGGGCTGCGCGGTCGGCCATTGCGGGCAGGGCGCCGGGGCCGCGGCGCATCGTGCGGGCCGCGAGGTCCACAGCCCTTCCCCACAGGCCCGGCGGGGTGGTCGGAGTGGGCAGCGGGGCCGACGGATGCCGCCGGTGGAACAGAGCGCGGGCGCTGCCGGAGTCGAACGCCTTCGCGGACCGCGCCGCTGCGGAGCGGGCGGGCCCGTGATGCTCGGCGTCGGCTCCACCGGCGATGACGATGGGGATGCCGGCGTCGTGCAAGCGCCACCCGTAGTCGATGTCTTCCCATCCGTAGGAGGTGTACGCGCTGGAGTAGCCGCCGAGACGGTCGTGGACGGCGCGGGGCACGGAACAGCTGGCGGCCCACAGGGTCCAGCGCTGGTCCGCGGGAAGGGCGCCGGCGCGGCGAGCGGAGGCCACGGCGGCGGCTCGGCCGTAGGCGCGGGCGTAGGCGGAGTCGTTGTGGATGTCGCGGGTCAGGCCCACCGCGGCGCACTCCCCGTCCCCGGCGTGGGCGCGGACATGAGCACTGATGTAGCCGGGCGGGACGATGAGATCGTCATCGCAGCGGATGAGGACATCGCCGCGGGCTGCATCGAAGCCGGCGTTCAGGGCGGCGACCCGTCCGCGGTTCTCGGGGAACACGATGGCACGGGCGTCGATGCGGGTCTCGGCATTGACGATCGCGGGGGTGCCGTCGTCCACGCCGTCGACCACGACGATCACCTCGAACGGCGGCGTGCCGTCCTGCTGGGCCGCGAGGGAGTCGAGGAGGGCGGGCACGCGGTCCGCGCCTCGGTAGGAGGGGACGATGACGGAGGCGACGGGCGCGTCGGTGCGGTCGCGGCGGTCGGCTCGTGCGGTGGGATCAGACATGCGCTATTCCGGGGTTGAGGAGGAGGCGGCGGAGGCGGCGGTGGCCGGCGCGCGGGGAGAACATCTCCTCCCAGCGGTCGCGGCCCTCCTGCACCATCGCCGTGTGCTGGACGGGGGTGGCGCTGACGGCGCCGCGGATGGCGTCGGCGAGGGCGGAGGCGTCACCGGATCGGGCGATCCACGGGTGCATCTCCCCCATCACCTCGGGCAGGGCGCCGGCGTCGGAGACGACGACCGGCAGACCCATGGCGAGGGCTTCGGCCGCGACCAGGCCGAACGATTCGGGTGCGACTGAGGGGATCACAGCGAGGTCCACGCGCGTGCGGAACTCCTCCCGGCTGAGGCGCCCGGCGAGTTCCACCCGGTCACCGAGGGCGCTCAGCTGTCGCTGCAGGGAGCGGAAGTCGGCGTCGTCGCCGATGTCGTCACCGGCGATGACGAGCCGGTAGTCGCCGCCGAGGCGGTCGTTCAGGATGTGGACGGCGTCCAGGAGGACATCGAGACCCTTCTCGGGCGTGAGGCGGCCCATGAAGCCGAGGGTGAGGGGGCCGTCGGCCGGCAGCTCCCGCGGCATGAACGGCAGGTCCTCCGTCCAGTTCATCATCACGTGGCCGCCGGGGATGCGGGCCGCCATGAAGGCGGAGGGGACGATGACGCGGTCTGCTCCGACGGTGACGATGCGCGCCTGGGCCCCGGACATCGTGACCGGCAGGTCCTGCATCTCAATGATGCGGCGCCCCATCCCGATGGTGGCGGCGGCCGGCACGGGGCCGTTGCACCAGAGGGGGATGCGGAGGTTGCGCAGGCGCCAGGCGGCGAGCCCGCGCTGGTAGGCGCGCGTTGTGGCGGCGGGCACGGGGTGGGTGTCGAAGCCGTGTGCGGCGGCGCGGTCCACGAGCCCGGAAGGGGAGGCGGGGCCGATCACCAGGGGGCGGTGGCCGAGGACTCGCATGCCGTCGGCGATGGCGAGCAGCATCGTCTCCGCACCGCTGATGGTGCCGGCATTGCTCGCTATGGCGATGGTCGGTGTGGGGGTCATCGGCGCTCAGCCGCTCCTCGCCCATGTCAGGTCGGTCAGGAGCTCTCGAAGCCGGCGGGTGCCCGCCTCTGGTGAGAAGTCCTCCTCGTACCTCCGGCGGGCCCTGCGCAGAAGCGATGCATGGTCATCGCCGAGCTCGTCGATCGCCTTCAGGATAACCCGCGCCAGGTCAGAATCGTTACCGTTTCGTGTCCTGAAGGGGTGCTCGGGCCCGGCCACTTCGGGAAGAGCACCCGCGTCACTGATGATGAACGGCATCCCCGCCGCCATCGCCTCCGCGACGACGAGGCCGAAGGGTTCACGCCAAACGGAAGGGAACACGCACAGGTCCACCTGGGCGAACAGCTCCTCGCGCGGCACCCAGCCGAGGACGCGCACGTCCTCGGTGGTGTCGATGAGGCCCTGGATGATGCGGTCATCTTCGTCGGAGCCGAAACGGTTCTCCCCGCCGAGCACGAGCTCGACTGGGCGGGGGCTCTGCCGCTGGACGATCCGGAAGGCGTGCAGGAGGACGTCGACGCCCTTGTCGCGGGTGAGGCGGCCGAGGAAGCCGATGCGAATGGGGGCGTCCGCCGTGGGCCGCTGCGCAGGTGAGAACCCGGGGTCTTCCACCCAGTTCCACAGTGCGCGCGACCCGTGCACTGTGGATGCCATGAACCGGGACGGCACGATCACGGGAGCCCCATCCGCCCGGGCAACAAACGCCGCCAGTCTGTTGATGCCGACGGGGATGATGTGGAACTCCAGGAGGCGGGGCCCCTGGCCGACGGTGGCGAGCGACGGCACGAGCCCGTTGCACCACAGCGGGAGCGGACGCCCACCCGAACGGCGATTCCGCAGGCGCCAGCGCGCCAGACCGAGCATGTAGGCGGGGCGAGAGGACGCGGGGATGGCGTGGGTCGCGAATCCGCGGTCAGCAGCGGCGTCGATGATCTCAGAGGGCTCCGTCGGCCCGAGGACCAGCGGGCGGTGCCCGATCTCCCGGAGTGCTTCAGCGATGGCGAGAAGCATGACTTCGCCGCCGCCGATGTCGCCGTTGTTCGCGGCGACGGCGATTGTGGGACCTGGCGGAAGGGCTGCCGCTTCGTTCACAGCTCGTGCACGTCCCCCACCCGGTCCACGAGCTGTTGCTCCGGAAGACTCCGCCGCCGCAGATTCCACTTGCCGTTGATCTGTCCCAGCCGAGAAACGCCGAGCCGAAGGACACCGGCGGCATCGGACCGCGAGCGCATCGAAGCTGCTGCGCGGATGAGCTCTGGTCCGATGCTCAGCCACCAAGACCGGGAGTTCTCCTTCCTGAACAAGCCCTCATGCCTCTTCCACACAACGGCCTCGCCCTGGCCCGATCGGAGAACCTTGCGCAGAAGAGTCATCGACGAAGTCGTCGGCCGGAAGAAATACACCATTTCCTCAACGAATCCAACACTCGCACCGGACTCTTGGAGGCGGACGCCGAAGTCAAGGTCGCTTCCGTAGCGCGTATGGGAATGGTCGAAGCCCCCGAAGGCCATGTACACATCATGGTGCATCGCGATGTTCCCACTTCCGACTGCCATCAGCTGTCCGGTTCGGCGGGATGGTGCAACCGAATTCCAGAGCACGTCAGTCCCCGTGCGAAACGGGCTCTCTAGCCGACGGATCGGCCCACCCACCACTTCAGTTTGGGTGAGAGGCTCGACCATAGCTGCAATCCAGCCTCGATCAACGCGGTCATCGGCACCGCAGAACGCAACAGACTCACCTCGAGCTGCTGTGACCCCGACGTTGAACGCATAGGCGGCGCCTTGGACGGCTGACGCATCAACGATTCGCAGCGGGACCGGGAAGGTTTCCTTATGGGCGCGCAGCACCTCGACGGTCTTGTCCTGTGACCCGTTGTCCGCAACGATGACCCCCCAGTCGACCCCTGGGCTGATCTGCGACGCGAGAGCGTTGAGTTGGGTTCCAATGCTGTCGGCCTCGTTGAAGGCCGGGATGACAACTGAGATTCGAATTGGACGATCATTGGTGACCATAACGTTCCCTTCGGGCATTCCCACCTGACACCGTGGGGATTTCGGGTCCTCGCTCCTCAGTGCGCACCAGCCGCTGCATCTGGATTGCGAATCCCATCCCAATCATCCACATCGGCGTGTAGAACACTTCGCCGAGCCGCCACGCGCAGATGAGGATCGCGATGCCCACGGCCTGGGCGTAGAACTCGTCGGCGCTCGGGCTCTGCCGGAACGGCTGCACCATCACGATGACGCTGACCGCCACCACGAAGATCAGCCAGGGCCAGCCGCCCTCCACCAGCGCCGTCAGATACGAGGAGTGGAAGAACCAGGTGCCGCCGTCCATGGACACGACCGCGTCCCCGAGCCCGTTGCCGACGAACCGCGCACTCTCCGCCTTGATCTGGGACGCTTCGTCGATGCGGGCGCGCAGCAGGTCCGAGCCCTCACGATCGGAGAACACGCCGATCTGCGAATAGTCCTCGGAGATCAGGTTGACGACGAACGCGATGATGACAGCGAACAGCCAGCGGCCCACCACCGGCAACTTCGGGGCGATCAGCACCCATCCGAGCGCCGCCGCGTAGGCAGCGAGCGAGGTGCGCGAACCCGTCAGCCACAGCGCACCGGTGAAGAACAGGAAGGTGATGGCGCGCGGTCCCGGCCGCTTCACATAGTGCAACGCCATCAGCCCGACGATGCAGTACGTCAGCCCCGCCACGTTCTTGTCGCCCAGCCAGCCCGTCAGGTACTTGCCGTAGTTCGCGGACACCAGCCCCATGAAGAACAGGGGAACATTGAGCACCAGCGCGGTGGTCATCCCGGCGATGCCGGAGCGCAGGTCGATGCGCCCGGAGGCGAGGAAGAACAGGGCCGCTGTGAAGGCGCTGAACTTGATCAGGCGGCCCTGCCAGTCCGCCGCGATGGCAGCGTCCTGCACGCCCCACATGGACACGAGGAACAGGTACAGCATCGCCAGGATCAGCGCCGCGATCAGCAGCTCCTGGTTCTTCAGCTCCACGCGCGGCCGCCGCATGAACGCAAGCACGCACAGCACCGGCACGATCAGGGTGTACGAATAGACCCCGCCGCCCAGCGGGCCGAGACCGGAGATCAGCAGGAAGAACAGCACGAATTCGGCGATGCGGATGCTGCCGGTCTCACGGGCGTACTCGCCGAGGCGGTCGCGCACCGCGGTGGCGGTCTCGGCGGCGCGGTCGCGGCGTCCGGGAAGCACGGGATGCTGGTCGTGGGTCACCGGCGGCTCACCTCCCTGATCGGTCGGTCGGTCAGCATCCGACGGTACACGGCGGAGATCTGCTCCACCATCCCCTGCACGGAGGGAATCGTCTCCGCGAGCGCGGGCCGCTCCGCCGGCTGCAGGCCCTGCTGCTGGAGGACGTGCGCCACCGCGGGGGCGTCCGACGGGTCGTGGATCAGCCCGGCGCCGCCGGTGATCTCCGCGTTGCCGCCCACATCGGTGGCGACGATGCCGAGCCCGCGGGCTGCGGCATCCAGCAGCGTGTACGACAGGTTCTCCCACGCGGACAGCTGCACCACCACGTCATGGACGGCGAGCGCTGAATCAGAGTCGACAACGCCGGGCATAGTGACGGCGTCATCGAGTCCGAGGCTTGCGATGAGGTCCGCGCAGGCGCCGCGTTCGGGGCCGTCCCCGGCGAGGGTGAGCCGCGCCTCCGGGTGGGTGCGGTGCAGTTCGGCGAAGCCGCGCAGCACACAGTCGAGGCGCTTCTCCGGGGCGAGGCGGGACAGGGACAGGATCCGCAGACCCGCCGCCGGGGCGACTGGCGAGCCCGGCCGGTCAATGCCGTTGCGGATCACCGTGATGGGGGCGCCGCTCCCCCATTGCCGCTGGATCTGCTTCCGGGTCGACTCGCTGACCGCGATGACGTGGTCCGTTCGCCTCAGCCGCGCCGAGTGCAGGCGCGCCTTCACGCGGGCCGCGGCGGCGGAGCGCTGGTAGAGGCGGGAATCGGCGGCGATGCCGTGCTCCGTCGAGACGCGCCGCACGTCGATGCCGGCGGTGGCGGCGCTGACGGCGAGGTCCGCGAACGCCAGATGGGTGTGCACGATCTGCGGGCGAAGCGCGGACACGATGCGGCGCAGCGCCGGGACGGCGGTGCGTGCCCCGTCGGCCGCCCCGATCGGGCCCGTCACCACAGCGGCCCCCGCCGCGCGCAGCTGCCCGGCGAGCGGCCCCTCCGGCACCGCGAACACGAGCCGGTGGCCGGGAATGCCGGCGCGGGCGACGTCCAGCAGGTGGCGCGCCGCCCCGCCGACCTCCGCCACCGGCGCCGCCCACAGCACGAGCGGACGCGCGGCGGGCGCGGGTGTGCCCCTCACATCCACTGCTGCAGGCGGTCCAGGGCCGTGAAGAAGCCTTCGCCGTTGTTGACGTGGCCCATCCAGATCTCCGGGATGAACGGGGCCGACGGGTTCAGGCGGTCGATCCGCTCCGCGAAGTCGCGCCAGTCCACCTCGCCCTCGCCGACCTGGACGCCCTCGCCGTCCACGCCGACGGAGTCCACCACGTGCAGGTGGTCGGAGATCGGCACCATCGCGTCCACGTACTCACTGAACGGGCGGTGCGCGAAGTTCGCGGCGAGCTTCGAATGGGACACATCGAACGTGAGGCGGCGGCCGTACTTCTCGTAGAACCAGACGGTGTCCTCGGGGTCCATGAACAGGTTGTGGAACTGCTGCCCGCCCATCAGCCACGGGAACGGCGGCAGGGTCTGCGCGGTCAGGCGCACGCCCTCCTCGTCCACGCGCTCGAGGCCCTGCTGGATCCGTTCATACATCGGCATGCGCTCCTCGGGGCGCACATGCCGGTCCGGGAGGAACCCGCCCATGGTGACGATGACGATGGGGTCGTCCTTCACCTGGAAGAAGCGGCGCATGTCGCGGGTCATGTCGATGACCTTCTGCACCTCCCGGATGGAGCGCTCGAAGATCTCCTCGTCATCGGAGGCGAGGTTGATGAGGAAGTCCCCGGCGTACAGGTCGGGGGCGTGGGCGGTGAAGAAGCCCGGCAGCGTCTCGTCCGCGGCGAAGAAGTCCAACGGGTCCAGGTCCATGTCCTTCGAGGAGTGGTGGAACTCCAGGAAGTCCGGCTCCGACACCTTCAGCAGGTCCCGGAAGTCGTGGAACCGCACCGGCAGACCCCACGGGCGGCGGAACGCGTACGTGCGGTGCTCCTGCGCCTGCCCGGCGAGATCACCCGGGTAGAAGAAGTCCCCGGCGGGCACGTCACGGTGCAGGGTGGTGCCGATGAGGGCGTCGCGACGGTTCGGCTGCAGGCCCCGCCCGGGTGACTTCACGTCGACGTCGGCGGCGGTGACGGTGTCACCGGCGCGCAGGTCACGGGCCGCGACCAGGGACTTCGCGAGGTTCACGCGGTTCATCAGCTCACCGGTGGACAGCTCCCGCGGCTGCGCGGAGCCGAGCGCCTCCTCCACGTCGCGGATCTCGCGGACCATGCGCTCCAGTTCATCGGGCAGCAGCGACACCTTGTGGTCGTTGCCCTCGAGGGACTTGTCGATCGTGACGTGCTTCTCGATGATGGCGGCGCCGCGCGCCACCGCCGCCACGGGCACGTGCCAGCCGCGCTCATGCCCGGAGTAGCCGACGAGGCAGTCCCCCAGCTCAGCGAGGCGGTCCATGTACTTCAGGTTCACGTCCTTGAACGGCGCCGGGTACGTGGACTGGGTCTGCAGCAGGGCGTAGGGGGCGCCGTGGCCGCGGAGGATGTCGACGGCACCGGTGATCTCCTGCTCCGTGGACATGCCGGTGGAGACGATCATCGGCCGGTGGAAGTCGGCCACGTGGCCGAGCAGCTCATCGTTGGTGAGGTCCGCGGAGGCGATCTTGTAACCGGGCAGGCCGTAGCGTTCGAGAGCGTCGGCGGAGACGATGTCCCACGGAGTGCAGATGGCGTCCACGCCGCGGTCCGCGCAGTGGTCGAACACGCGGAACATGTCATCCGCGCTGAGGGAGTACTTCGCCAGCAGGTTCATCGTGTACTGCGGGCCGAGGTCCTCCCCGTGGGAGTGGCCGCCGCCGGAGCGGTACAGCGAAGCCATGTCCCGCAGCTGGAACTTCACCGTGTCCACACCGGCGCGGACGCATTCGTCCACGAGGCGCTTGGCGAGCTCCACATCGCCCTGATGGTTGTTGCCGATCTCGCCGATGATCAGGGCGGGGCGGCCCGGGCCGATGGTGCGCGATCCGATGGTGAGGGTGTCGTCGCCGGCGGAGCCGACGGACACGAGGCGGCCGGCGGCGTCCAGCACGGGGATGCGGTCCACCCCCGGGCGCAGCAGCGCCTCGATCTGCGGGACGGGGGTGCCGTAGCGGGCGTGCACGAAGTCGCGGTTGGCGATGGACAGAGCCGGCTGCTGCAGGTCCGGAGTGGTCTGGGTGACGAGCCAGCGGCGCACGTCCCCGTCGGTCAGGGACCCCTGCACCGCGCCGTGCTCATCGGCGACGAACACGACCCGGCTGCGGTTCTCCGAGATGCGGGCCAGTGCCTCCAGGATCGAGTCCTGGTCGGTTACGAGGTAGGGGGCGATTGAGCGGTCGAGAATCATGTGAGTGTCCATCCGATCCGGGCGAGCATCTGCTCGGCAGCTGCGACGTCGGCAATGGTGTCGATGTCCACGCCTTCGACCTCGTCGAGGATGAAGAGGGAGATCGTGCCGCCGATGCGGTTGCCGGTGTCACGGTAGATATGGGGCGCGGTCAGGTACAGGCTGCCGTTCTCGAAGTAGAACATCTCCTGCGGCTGGAGGTCCTGTCGGCGGGGCCGGTTGCGCCAGTCGTAGTCGGCGCGGGCCGACGGGTCCTGCCCCGTCGGCGGGTGCCAGAAGAACGGCGACTGGGGCGTCACGCCCACGAGGCTGTCCGCGCCGGTGGTGCGGAACTGGTCGATGGCGCGGCGGATCGTGTCCGGGTGCCGCACGGGGCTGGTGGCCTGAAGCAGCATCACGCCCTCCAGCTCCATGCCGTCCTTCTCCACCTGGTCCATGGCGTGCAGGATCACCGGTTCGGTGGGGGCGGTGTCCACGGCGAGCTCCGCGGGACGGTCGATGATGTGAGCGCCGTAGGAGGCGGCGACCTCCGCGATCTCGGCGTCCTCCGTGGAGACGACCACGTGGACGTCCTCACCGGCGCCGATGGCCTGAGCGATGGTCCACGCGATGAGGGGCTGGCCGCCCACTTCGAGGAGGTTCTTGCGGGGGATCCCCTTGGATCCGCCGCGGGCGGGGATGACGGCGAGGATGCTCACGCGGCACCGCCGAGGGCAGGGGCGATCAGGGTCGCGGGTTCGGCGTCGATGAGCGCGGGGGGCGCCGTCGGCTCCGAGGACCCCCACGTGGCCATGCCGTAGCGGCGCCAGAACTCCACCACCCACATGGGCGGCCGCTCGGCGTACACCCAGCCGGGGATGCCGCGCACGGACGCTTCGAGGACGCCGGTGGAGAACACGGCGACGACCTGGTTCGGCACCTGCGACAGGGGCACGCTGGTGTCCGCGAACTCGATGCCGGCCTTCTTCATCGTCCAGTGCTGGGCGCGGGACAGGGCATCCTCCTCCCGCGGGTGCGGGCGGTAGAGGGCGCCGGTGGAGCGGCAGAAGCGGACGGCGGCGCCGCCGGACACGGTGCGCGGCAGTTCGGCGCCGTGCAGCTGACCGAGGAACACGGGGCGTTCGTCGATATCACCGGCGAGGGGGTTCTGGGCGGCTTCCCACAGATGCTGACTGCCCACCGTGGTGGCGGTGAGGTCGCTGCGGGAGGAGGTCCAGAAGTCAGCGTCGGCGTCGGTCCAGGCGTGCAGGTGCGCTTCGCGCGGCAGCGGCGGCGCGAACGGGGTGAGGGCGCCGTGCTGCACGATGTGCTCGGGCACCCCGGCCCGCTGCGCGACCTCGTGGACGATCGCACCAGCGCCGAGGTAGTGCCCGATGGACAGCACCGCGGTGACGCCCTCGCCGGCGAGCTGCGCGGCGATCGCATCCGGGTCGGTGGGGGCGTCCAGCTCGCGGCGCGTCCAGTCGGCGCCGGTGAGTTCGGGCAGGTCGAGGCCGTCTGGATGCAGGACGGTCACGCCGGTGGAGAGGTAGGGAAGGACGGACAGGCAGGCGGCGCGCGCGGTCGGCGAGGAGGAGTCGACGGCGATGAGGACCCGGCCGGGCGTGGTGCCGGCGCGTTCGGTGAGGGTGAGCGCCGGGGCAGCGGGCGCTTCGGGGGCGCGGCCGCGGTTCCTGATCCGGCCGGTGACGGCGGCCTTCGCGATCTGGAGGCGGCGCTGGGAGTCCTGCCACTGCTGCCAGTCGCTGAGGGACTCGGGGTGTGCGAGCCCCGTGTGGCGAGCGCGGCGCGGGGTCGTCTCTGCTCGGCGCTTGCGGATCATGTCAGCGGGTCCTTCCGGTGCGGGTGCGCTCAGCGGTGAAGGCCCGCGCGGTGCGCAGCAGGCCCATTTCGAAGCGGAAGTTCTCCAGCGGTCGCACGTCCCGGCCGGCGGCGCGGCGGGCACTGTTCCAGCCGAGGTTGATGACGCTGGCGGCGGTGAGGCCGGCGCGGAGCCGACGGGTGCTGAGGTGGCGCGCGGCGTACAGGTCGCGGGCGCTGGTCAGCCAGCCCCGTCGGCGCTCCTCCCCGCCCGAACTGCCGCCGCCGGCGTGCACCACGGTGAGGTCGGCGTCCAGGAGACGGGCGATGCCGCGCTCCGCGAGGCGCTTCTGCAGGTCCACTTCTTCGGTGTACATGAAGAAGTCCTCGTCGAGGCCGCCGGCCGCCATCACCTCGGCAACGGGCAGCAGCATGACGGCGCCGCTCACCCAGTCCACGGGGATCATGCCGGTGCCGGCTTCGGCGTTCATGTCGTGGCCCACGGCGGTGTGCAGGATCCGTCGGTGCCGCTGGGAGGCAAGGGGGTGCAGCCATTCCACCACCTGGTGGCCGACGGTCGGGAAGTGCCGGGCGGCGTACCCGCTGTGCCCGTCCTCGGTTTCGTTCCGGCAGCCGATGACGGCGGGCTGCCACGGTTCGGCGTGCTCGAGCAGGTCCGGGAGGAAGTTCGGCGGGAGCTGCAGGTCGGAGTTGAGGACGAGGGCGAGGTCGATGCCGTCCTCGTCGAGGATGCGCAGTCCCGTGTTGACGGCGGCGCCGAAACCGCCGTTCTCCTCGCGGCGGATCAGTTCGGCTCGGCCCGGCAGGACGCTCGCGTCGATGCCGCCGGGGAAGGCGTCGTCGATCACGAGGATGCGCTGCGGGGCGGCTGGAGCGGTCCGGGCTGCCGGGGCGGTGTCGGCGAGGTCAGCCAGCACGCGGGCCGCGTCATCGAGCGGTCCGTAGCTGGGGATGATGACGCCGACGCTGCGCCGCGAGGAGCCCATCAGTTCTGCTCGTCCGTTCCGAGGGAGCGGGCGCGACGGCCGAGGCGGGAGCGGCGCACGGGTCCGGTCGCCGGTTCGTCAGCATCCGTCGGCCGAACAGCGGTTGCGGCGGGCGCCGACGGCGCAGGGCGCTCGGCTGCGGGCGCAGGGCGCTCGGCTGCGGGCGCAGGGCGCTCGGCTGCAGGGGCGGGGCTCGCAGCCGCGGGAGCCGGCTTGGCGGCAGCTGCCGGCGCCGCAGCGATCGCGGCCGACGCGGGCACACCGGCGGGGCGGATCTCCGCATCCTCACCGATGCCGTGCTCCGGCGCCTCGAGGTCCTCCTCGAGCTTGCGCTTGCGGCGGCGCACCTTGTTGCCCTTGCGGTCCTCCGTGTACGTGTACGTGGTCGCCGCGTAGCCGTACGCCGAGTAGCCGTACTCCGCGTCACCGTAGGCGAGACGGGTGATGAGGTTGCCGGAGGCACGGTTCATGACCGCGCCGAGCACGGTGCCGCCGACGGCGCGCACCGACTCGATGGAGCGGCTCAGCCCCTCCACGCGGGTGCGGCCCGGGACCGCGACGATCAGGGCGCCGTCCGTGTGGCGGCTGAGCAGAACAGCGTCGGTGACGGCGAGGATCGGCGGGGCGTCGATCACCACGAAGTGGTCCGCGGACAGGCGCGACACGATGTCCGCCATGCGGTTGGAGCCCAGCAGCTCCGACGGGTTCGGCGGAATCTGGCCCGCCGGCAGGATGGACAGGCCGCGCACTCTCGACGGCTGCAGCGCGTCCTCGAGGTCCGCGGAACCGGCGATCAGCTGCGACAGGCCAACCGCGCCGTCCACCTGGAACGCCTTCGCGACCGTGGGGCGGCGCAGGTCGGCGTCGATCAGGATGACCTTCTCACCGGAGCGGGCGATGACGCGCGCCAGGTTCGCCGCCACGGTCGACTTGCCCTCACCGGGCGCGGACGACGACACCACGATGGAGCGCGGCGGGTTGTCCACGTTGGCGAAGCGGAGGTTCGTGCGCAGCTTGCGCAGCGCCTCCTTCGAGTGGAACTCCTTCGGCTCCGGCAGCTCCCCGGACTTCGAACGAGTGAGGTCGCGGGAGTCCGGCAGCACGCCGAGCGCCGTGACGGGGGTCTTCGACTTGATGTCGTCCACGGTGCGCACGCGGGAGTCGTTGCGGTTGCGCAGCCAGGACAGCGCGAGCGCCAGCACCAGGCCGGCGGCGGCACCGGCCGCGGCGTGCTTCATCCGGTTCGGCGCAACGGGGGCGCTCGGGACGTCCGCCGCCTCATACGAGATGAGGGTCATCGGCGCGTCCTTGGAGTCGCGGTCACCGGTGAGCAGGAACGCGCCCTCGCGGTTCACGGCGGTGATGGACGAATTCGCGATCTCCTGGGCGCGCTGCGGAGACGATGCGCGCGCCTTCACGGTGATGATCGGAACGTTCGGGTCGATCGATGCCGTCAGGTTCGAGGCGATCGCGTGGGCGCTGGTGCCCTGCAGGCCCAGATCGTCGATGACGGCCTGGCCGACAGTCGGGGTGTTGAACAGCGGCAGATAGGTCTGCGCGGTTCCGTACTTCTCCGCGTCCCCACCGGCAGCGGGGACGCTGCCCCCCATGGGGATCTCCTGCCCGTTCGCGTCCTTCTCTACGCGGGCGGTCACGTAGCCGAGCGCCGTCGCCTCGTAGACCGTGGGCTTGGTGTACGAGAAGGCATAGCCACCCGCGAGGCCGAGCAGCGTGAGCAGACTGATCAGCAGTGCGTTGCGCAGGAGAAGCCGGAAGAAGTCTTCAATAGTCACTGGCGTACCGTCGTTTCCGAGATGTGATCGTCTCCGTCAGAATAGCGACTGCACAAGTGCAGACCATCCAACACTACGACGCATCTACCGCTTGGTCGACCAATTCGGACACCGCAAAGGTCACAGCACGGTCTCCGAGCCGGTCTCAGCTGGTCCGGCCGCTCCGGTCCCGTCGGCCGCCTCGACAGCTGACCAGGAATTGGCCCCTTCTTTACCGCACGCGACCCGTCTCTTGGCCGCTCGGCGCCGCTTCTGCCTCGTCCGTGGGGCGCACGGCACTCGCATGGAAGTACAGCGCGAACGGGTGACCGCCGTGCTCCACCACATCCACGGTGAGGCCGTACACCTCCTGCATCACCGGCGGCGTCACGATCTCGGCAGGCGTCCCCTGTTCGATCACGCGGCCCTCCCGCATCGCGATGATGCGGTCCGAATAGGCGGAGGCGAAGTTGATGTCGTGGATGACCACCACCACGGTCTTCCCGAGCTCCTTCGCCGCCCGCTGCAGCACGCTCATCATCGCGACGCCGTGCGGCATGTCGAGGTTGTTCAGCGGCTCGTCGAGCAGGATGTACTCGGTGTCCTGGGCGAGCGTCATCGCCACGAACGCCCGCTGCCGCTGACCGCCGGACAGCTCGTCAAGGAACCGGCCCGCCAGGTGGCCCATGTCCATGTAGTCCAGGGCGCGGTCCACGTGCACGCGGTCCTCGATGGTGGGGCGGCCCTTGGAGTGGGGGTAGCGGCCGAACGCCACCAGGTCCCGCACCGTGAGGCGGATGTCCAGGTGGTTGTCCTGCCGCAGGATCGCGAGCCGCCGCGCCAGCACCGCCGAATCCGTCGCGGCAACATCCAGGCCGTCCACGCTGACGCGCCCGCCGTCCATCGTCAGCAGGCGCGCCATCATCGACAGCAGGGTGGACTTGCCGGCGCCGTTGGGGCCGATGATGGAGGTGAGGCCGCCGGTCTGGATCAGCAGGCGGACATCGTCCACCACGGTGGTGGTGCCGTACCTCTTGGTGACGCCGTCGCAGATGATCATGGCTCACAGCCCTTTCTTGCGGATGAGCAGCAGGATGAACAGCAGGCCGCCGGCGAAGTCCACCACCACGCTGAGGGCGGTGGCGAAGCCGAGGACGCGCTCGAGGATGAGCTGGCCGCCCACGAGCGCGATCACGCTCATCACCGCCGCCATCGGCAGGGTGTGCCGGTGCTTCTCGGAGGCGACCGTCGCGTACGCCATGTGCGCGACCAGCAGGCCGAAGAACGTGGTGGGACCCGCGAGCGCCGTCGCCGCGGACACCAGCAGGGTCACCGCGATCAGCACCAGCATCTGGATCCGCTGGTACGGGATGCCGAGGCCCACGGCGAGGTCGCGGCCCAGCGCCATCACATCGAGCACCCGGTGCAGACGCAGCAGCACCGCGATCCCGATGCCGAGCAGCACCGCGGCGGTGGCGAGCGCGGGCACGGTGGTGAGGTTGAAGCTGGCGAAGCTCATGTCCTCCAGCACCTGGAACTCGTTGGGGTCCAGCAGGCGCTGAATGAAGCTGATGAGGGAGCGCAGCAGCACCCCGAGGATGATCCCGACCAGCAGCAGCACATGCAGGGCGCGCCTCGCCCCGATCAGCAGCCACCCGTAGAGAGCGGTGGAGACGATCATCATGACGGCCGCTTGGATCGCGAACACTGTCCAGTCCTCCGCCTGCTGGATGCGGGCAGCGCCGAACATCACGATCGTCACCGTCACCACCATCATGAACAGGGCGTCGAAGCCCATCACGGAGGGGGTGAGGATGCGGTTGTGGGTGATGGTCTGGAAGCCGACGGTCGCCATCCCGATCGCGGATCCCACCAGCACCATCGTCAGCACCGTCATGGACCGACGGCGCAGGATGTACTGCCACGCACCGCCGAGGTCGATGGTCAGGAACACGCCGATCAGGACGACGGCTAGGGCGGCGGCGATGCCGATGCGGGCCCACGGGCCGAGGGCCTGCAGGCTGCGCAGGGCCGACGGGAGCCGCAGAGCGCGGCTGGATCCGAGGCCGGCATCCGTCGGCCCCTCCACCTCCGCGGAGCGGGTCTCGTAGCGGGAGTCAGTCAACGGGGGTGCTCCTCTTCAGCAGGAGGATGAGGAAGATCAGCGACCCGGCGATGCCCATCACCACGCCGAGCGGCACTTCGTAGGGGTAGCGGACGAGGCGGCCGACGATGTCGCAGGCCAGCACGATGCCGGAGCCGAGGAACGCGACCCAGGGGATGGCGCGGCGGATGTTGTCGCCGATGAACAGGGCCACGATGTTCGGCACGATCAGGCCGAGGAACGGGATCGCGCCCACGGTGATCACCACAACGGAGGTGGCCAGGGCCACCAGGCTGAGGCCGATCGTCATGACGCGGCGATGGTTGAGGCCGAGGTTCGTGGTGAAGTCCTCGCCGAGGCCGGCGACGGTGAAGCGGTCCGCCATGATCCACACGGCGATGACCACGAGCGCCAGTAGCCACAGCATCTCGTAGCGGCCCTTGACCACCCCGGAGAGGTCCGCGCTCATCCATGCGCCGAGGCCCTGGGACAGGTTGCCCTGGTAGGCGATGAAGGTGGTGACGGAGGAGATGATGCCGCCGAGCATGAGGCCGATCAGCGGGACGATGAGGACGTTGCGCATCGGCACCGCCCGCAGGATGGAGATGAACAGGGCGGTTCCCGCGACCGCCGCGGCGGTGCCGAACAGCATCTTCGCCCAGATCGGCAGACCGGGCGCCACGAGGGTGGCGATGAGCAGGCCGAATGCGGCGGATTCAGTAGTGCCGGCCGTAGAGGGCTCCACGAAGCGGTTGCGGGTCAGCATCTGCATGACCACGCCGCAGATCGCCATGGCGGCGCCGGCGAGGATGAGGGCGACGGTGCGCGGCAGGCGGGACTGGCTGATCAGGTCCCAGGAGGCGGCCGGGTCGGAGAGGGACAGGCGTCCTACGCCGACGGCGAGGGAGCAGGCGGCGAGGACGGCGACAGCCGCCGCACAGGCGATCAGTGCGGCGGCGTTCGCTGTTCTCTCCCGCCGGGGGACGACGGGAAGGGCGCGGGCGGTCACTTGGCTGCTGCGAGGCCCTTCTCGGCGTCATCCAGGATGGAGTTGAGGGAGGCGATGCCGGTGCTGGAGATGTACCAGGCGTGGGAGTCGACGTACACGACGGAGTCGTTCTTGAACGCGTCGGCGCGCTTGACCACGTCATTGTCGAGGACGGCCTTGGCTCCCTTGCCTTCGTCGCCGATGGCGGCGTCGCGGTCCACCACGAATGCGCGGGCCGGGTTCTTCTCGGCGATGAACTCGAAGGAGATGGTGTCGCCGTGGGCTGCGTCCTTGGTGGACTCCACCATCGGCTTGAAGCCGAGGGCGTCGTAGATGATGCCGCCGAAGCGGGAGCCGGGGGCGTAGGTGCTGACCTTGCCGCCGGAGACCATGAGGATGGCGGTAGTGCCGTCGAGCTTCTCGGCCTTCTTCCTGATGTCCTCGACGCGAGCGTCGATCTCCTCGATCTTCTTCTTCGCTTCCTTCTCCTTGCCGAAGACCGCGCCGATCTGTTCGGTCATGGTGGTGAAGCTCTTCAGGAAGTCCTTGGGGTCGACCGTGAAGTCGAGGACGTTCTTCGAAATGGGGGTGAGCTGGTCGTAGAGGCCGGCGGAACGGCCGGCGATCATGATGAGGTCGGGGCCGGCCTGGGCGATGGAGTCGAAGTCCGGTTCCTTCAGGGCGCCGGTGTCGACGATCTTGTCGCTGGAGAACTGGGACTTCAGGCGCTCCGGGAGGTTCTTCTTCGGCACGGCGACGATGCTGTCGGTGAGGCCGAGCTCCACCATGGTGTCCACGAGGCTGATGTCGAGCACGGCGACCTTGCCGGGGTTCTTCGGGGCGGTGGCCTTCCCGCGGGCGGTGGTGACCTCGACGGTCCCGCCGGAGGCGGATCCGGACTTCCCGGAGTCGGATTTCCCGGAATCGGCGGAGGAGCTGCCGCAGGCGGCGAGGGTGGCGGTGACAGCGGCGGCGGCTGCGCCGGCGAGGCCCGTGCGCAGGACGGAGCGGCGGGAGAAGGCGGTGGCGCGGATGCGGAAGTCGGTCATGAGGTCTCCGGGATTGTGGGCCGGCTGGGAAAGCACGGTCGTGGTGGTTTGGTTAGGCGAACCTCAGTTCGCGGGATCAGTCTGCCCACAGGTCACACGTTTGTGCAACCTGGGTGTTGCGTAAATGGGGTTTTTGCAAGGCGAGGTGTGCGGAAAGCCGCATCCGTCGGCGCCCCGGCGGGGCCTCAGCGGCCGACGGGCCCGGTAGTAGGCTTCGGGCATGGATCCCCGCAGGCTGCTCATCTTCGACACCGTTGTGAAGAACCACTCCATCGGCGCCGCCGCGCGCGAACTCGGCTGGACCCAGCCCGCCGTCTCCCAGCACCTGTCAGCGCTGGAGAAGGAGACGGGCATGCAGCTGCTGCTGCGCTCCTCCGGCGGCGTCACCCCCACCGAGGCGGGCACGCGCCTGGCGGTGCACGCGGCCCAGATCGCGAAGACGATGAAGGCGGCGACCACGGAGATGGAGGACATCGTGGCGCTGAAGAAGGGCCGGGTCCGCTTCACCACGTTCCCGTCGGCCGCGGCGGTGCTGCTGCCGCCCACGCTGGCGGAGATGACGGAGCGCCACCCCGGCATCGCCCTCAGCTTCAACGAGATGGAGCCGCCGGAGGCGATCGCGGGGATCGCGGCGAACACGATCGATGTGGCGATGATCTTCCGCTACCCCGACACGAAGCTCGACGACGAGGGCCGCCTGGAGTGGACCCCGATTCTGGAGGACCAGGTCCGGCTCGTGCTGCCGAAGGACCACCCTCTGGCCCAGAAGGAGCACCTGTCGCTGTCCGACTTCGCGGAGGACGAGTGGATCGCCGGCTGTGAGCGCTGCAGCGCGAACCTGATGTGTGCTGCGGATGCCGCCGGTTTCACGCCTCGCGTGCGCTACTCCACCGACGACTCCACCGTGGTGCAGCGTCTGATCGCGCACGGCACCGGCATCGCGCTGATGTCCGACGTCTCACTGGAGTCCGCCCCGAACCACGACGTGGTGGTGCGGACCGTGGACGGCGTGCCGCCCCGCACGATCGGCATCGTGAACCGCCCGGGCGCGATGAAGATCCCCGCGATCAGCGAATTCGCCGGCATCCTCTGCCACCAGGCCGCCCACCACGGCAGCGCCATCTCCCCCTGCAGCGGGCCCGCGTCACCGCTGGCCTGAGGGGCCGACGGGTTCCGCCTATCAGCCGGCGCGGACCGCGTCGGCGAGCAGCTCGATGATGTGGCGGTAGTCCTCGCCGGTGGCGCGGGACATGCCGATCTCGCAGGTGCGGTTGCAGGACGCGAACGCGCGGCTGCCGCGTGCAGTGCCGCTCCCCCGCGGTTCTGCGGCGTCGCGGTCATCAGCGGTGTCGACGCCTCGGCGCACCTCGGCGGCCTCGTCAGCGGTGGCGGCGTCCGTGAGCTCCGGGTGAAGCATGCCGCGGTCGCCCGCGAAGCCGCAGCACGACCACATCGCGGGCACCGTCACCGTGTCCGCAACGGCTTCGGCGACCTTGATGAGCGCAGGGTTCAGCCCCATCTGCGTGGAGGAGCAGGTGGGGTGCAGGACGATGTCATCCACCTGCGGCTGAAGCGCCGCACCGGTGGGGGCGGTCCCGTCGGCCCCGCTGCCCAGCAGGCGCGGCAGTGCTTCGCGGGCCACCAGCTCCACCGCATCCTCCACACGGAATCCCTGGTCGGCGAGCATGGAGGCGTAGCCCTCGGTGCAGCTGGAGGCGTCGGAAATGATCGGCAGATCGGCAGGGGCGCCGGCAGCGCTGAGCTCGCGCACCACGCGCCGCACGGCGCCGCTGACCCGGCGCTGCATCGCACCGACGCCCGCCGCGTACCCCTTCGACGTCCACGGGGTGGAGCAGCACAGCGTGTCGATGCCGTCCGGGATGACGACTCGCAGCCCCGCCCGCTCCAGGACCGTGCCGAGGGCGCCGGCCACGCCGTGCCGGTCCCGCTCGCCGCCACTGCAGCCGCCGTCACTGCAGCCACCGCCGCCGCAGCCGCCGCCGCAGCTGCTGCTGTCGCTGCAGCATCCGTCGGCCGGCCCGAACATGGAGGACACGCACGCCGGCAGGTAGATGCCCACGAGGTCCCCGTTGCTCGCGCCGAGGGTGCGGCCGAGCAGGTGGCGGGCGGCGCCGCCTCCGGGCAGGTCCGGGGTGTAGCGGGGCACCAGGTCGGCCCCGAGGACAGCGCGGCCGGCGCGTGAGAGACCCCCGGGGACCGACGGCGGCAGTGCCCCGGCGGCGTCCAGCGCACGGGCGGCGCCGCGGCTGACGGGCGCCCAGGCGCGGGCCGCCCCCGCCCACGCGGCGGCGTGGATCGGGTTCGCCTTCTCGCGGCGCAGGCGCTTCACGAGCGCCCCGGTGTCGATGCCGAGGGGGCAGGCGACGGCGCACATTCCGTCCACCGCGCAGGTCTGCACACCCTCGTAGTCGTAGTCGGCGCTGAGCTCCGCCACCGTGTCGAGGTCACCGCGGGCAAGCGCTGCTTCGGCGGCGCGGCGCACCACGATCCGCTGCCGCGGTGTGAGGGTGAGGTCCCGGCTGGGGCAGACGGGTTCGCAGTAGCCGCACTCCACGCAGCGGTCCACTTCGTCCTCCACCGGCGGGTTCAGTTTGATGTTCGCCATGTGCGCGTCGGCGTCGTCGCTGATGATGACGCCGGGGTTCATGATGCCGGCGGGGTCGATGAGGCGCTTGAGCTGCACCATGACGTCGTAGAGCTCGTCACCGTACTGGCGGCGCACGAACGGCGCCATCGCGCGACCGGTGCCGTGCTCGGCCTTGAGGTTGCCGCCGTGGGACAGCACGAGGTCCACCATGGACTCGGTGAACCGGTCGTAGCGGCCGAGCGCGTCATCGCCCTCGAAGCGGTCGGTGAGCATGAAGTGGATGTTGCCGTCCTTCGCGTGGCCGAAGATGACGCTGCTGCCGTAGCGGTGCTCGGCGAACAGGTCCTGCAGGTCAGCGCAGGTGTCCGCGAGGGAGGCGGGCGGCACCACGATGTCCTCCAGGAGGGCGGTGGTGCCGGTGGGGCGCGCACCGGCGACGGAGGCGTACAGCCCCTTCCTCAGCGCCCACGCGGACGCGCGGCCGACGGGGTCCTCACTGAACCGGACCTGATCCCGCAGCTCCTCGCCGGCGAGGATGCGGCTCGCGACGGACTGCTGCTCGGCGAGGGCCGCGGCGGTCTCGGCGCGGTATTCGATGAGCAGGGCGGCTTCGCCGTCGGGCCGGAACCCGGTGATCTCCGGCGGCGCATCCGCGAGCTCCTGGCCGACGGTGATCGAGGTCGAGTCCATCAGTTCGAGGGTGGCGGCGCCGGAGTCGACGAGCGCCGGCAGGGCGCGGGCGGCGGCGTCGAGGCTGGGGAACACGCCGAGGCCGGTGGTGACGAACGGGGGCACGCCGACGGTGCGGAAGGTGGCGTCGGCGACGAAGCCGAGGGTGCCTTCGGAGCCGATGATGAGCAGGCGGAGGATGTCGATGGGGTGCTCGGCGTCGAGGAAGGCGTTGATGCCGTAGCCCATCGTGTTCTTCAGCGCGAAGCGCTCCCGGATCGCTGCGACGGACGCCGGGTTCGAGCGGATCCGCTCGCGCAGGCGGAGCAGGCCGTCATGGATGTCGGGCTCCAGGTCGCGCAGGCGGCGGTCGGCGTGCGGGTCAGCGGTGTCGATCAGGGTGCCGGTGGGCAGCACGAGCCGCATCGATTCGAGGGTGCGGTATGTGTTCTGTTCGGTGCCGCAGGCCATGCCGCTGGAGTTGTTGGCGATGACACCGCCGATGGTGGCGGCGGCTTCGCTGGCCGGGTCGGGGCCGAGGCGGCGGTGGTAGCGGCGCAGGTGGTTGTTGACCTGGGCGATCGTCATGCCGGAGCCGGCGCGGACCCGCTCGCCGCCGTCGAGGACGTCGATGGTGCGGAAGCGCTGACGGACGTCGATGAGGATGCCGTCGGTGGAGGCCTGGCCGGAGAGGCTGGTGCCGCCGGAGCGGATCGTGACCGGGGTGCGGCTGGCGGTGGCGGCCGCGAGGATCCGGCCCACTTCGGGGGCGTCGGCGGCGGTGATGACGGCGCTGGGGGTGAGGAGGTAGTGGGAGGCGTCGCCGGCGCGGGCGGCGCGGTCGATGAGGCGGGTGGTGAGGCGCTTCGGGTCGCCGACGGCGTCGCGGATCGCGCCGGGCACTGTGCTGTGGTGGGTCATGGCTGCTCGATTCGGAGGGCGATGGGGGCGGGAATGCGGGCCGACGGGTTCGCGGCGCCGAATGGGCTCCCGCTCAGCGGCGGGGCGCCGCGCGTACCGGGGGTGATGGACCCGAGCACGGCGGCGCGGCCGGCGCCGGTGCAGGACGGCAGGGCGCCGGGCAGGCCGTGGACGGTGAAGAAGCCGAGCGCGGCGAACGCGAGCGCTTCCTTCGCGGCGGAGTCGAACCCGAGCTCGTCGCTGATGCGGACGTTCGATGCGGGAAGGTGCCGGCGGATCGCGGCGACGATCGCCGGGTTCCGGGTGCCGCCGCCGGACAGCACCACCAGGCCCGGCGCACCGGTGGTGTTCGCGCTGGTCAGCGCGCCGGCGAGGGTGCGCCCGGTCAGCTCCGTCAGGGTTGCGGCGAGGTCCTCGAGGCTGAGCTCATCCAGGTCGACCGGCGGGTCGGCGGCGCGGGCGCGCTCAGCGATGTAGCCCGGGTGGAACAGTTCCTTCCCTGTGGTCTTCGGGGCGGGCCGCTCGTAGAACCCGTCGGCCAGCAGCGCTTCGAGCAGGCGCGGGTGGGTGCTGCCGGCGAGCGCGAGCAGACCGTCGACGTCGGCGCTCTGACGGCCGCCGGTGCGGTCGTGGACGGCGGCGTCGAGGAGGGCGTTCGCGGGGCCGGTGTCGAAGGCGATGGGGTCGGCGCCGGGGCGCAGCACGGTGGCGTTGGCGATGCCGCCGAGGTTCACGGCGGCTGCGCTGCCGGCCGGTGCGGTCCCGTCGGCCTCGCCGGCCTGCAGGCCGTGCAGCCAGAGCACGTCGATGATCGAGACGAGTGGGGCGCCCTGGCCGCCGGCGGCGACGTCCCGCGAGCGCAGGTCGCTGACGGTGGTCAGGCCGGTGCGCTCCGCGATCCATGCCGCCTGCCCGAGCTGCAGGGTGCCGCGGACCCGACCGTCCTCGACCCAGTGGAAGAGGGTCTGGCCATGGGAGACGGCGAGGTCGGCGCGGCCGTCGCAGAGCTCGGTGTCGGCGCGGGCGGCGAGGTCGGCGAACGCCTGGCCGATGCGGGTGTCGAGTTCGCACACCGCGCCCATGCTGGTGGGATTCGGCGGGAGGGCGGCGGTGATGGCGCGGCGCAGGCCGGGTTCGTAGGGTGCGGAGACGAGGCCGAGGGGGCGGAGCACGAGGGTGGGTCCGGCTGCACCGTCCTCGAGATGGATCTGGGCTGCGGCGGCGTCGATCGCGTCATGGGACGTGCCGGACATCAGGCCGATGACGGTTGCGCTCACGGGCATCACACTGAACCACCTCACAACTGCATGGGGGAGCCGCAACAACAGAGGACTCCAGGGTAGGACCGACGACGCTGGCGTGAGGGCCCGGTCGACCGATCGATCAGACCCTCACGACCCGCCGGTCACTCGACGCTGATCTCGCCCATGGGGCCCCAGCCGTCGGACTCCACCTGGACCGATACGATCTGCGGAGTCGACGCCAGATAGGCGGGGAACTCCTCCTGCATTGCCTTGAAGTGTTCGGACTCGACATGAGGGGAGGCTCCCTCGTCGGTGAACGCTTCGATCAGAACGTACGTGTTGGGGTCCTTGACGCTGCGCGACCATTCGAACCACAGGTTCCCCGGTTCCTGCAGAGTCGCCTCGGTGAACTCCTCGGAGATTGAGGGCCAATTGTCCGCATGCTCCGGCTTGACCTCGAACTTCACATTGATAAGGATCATCGTCTTCCCTTTCCTGAACTGGTGGACTGCCTCGGACGATGTGCCCATCCTGGGCTGTGCCGCCCCTCGACTTCCACAGCTCTTCTCATCGCGCAAGAAGCCCTCAGCGCCGCTGCTCGTGGGCTAGCCTTGCGCAATGGCGGATCTTCAGGCGGCTCAGAACCCACCTCACGGACAGGTGGAGCGGACGTTCGCAATCCTCGAAGCTGTCGCGTCTCAGGGAAGCGCCTCCGCGAAGTCGATCGCGGAACGGACTTCCATCCCACTCCCAACGGTGTACCGGGCATGCAGCGAACTCATCGACCTCGGGTACATGGTGCATCTCCGCGCCGAAAGCAGGTTTGCGCTGGGCTACCGGCTGCACGTGCTGGCAAAGGGCCTCCACGACGATATCGGTGTGCCGCTCGCTGTCCGCCGAGAGGTGCGCAGCCTCCACAATGACCTCCATCTCGCCTGCTACCTGGCAGTCCATCGCGGCACCGATTTCGTCGTGGTCGACGTCGCCGACTCCGCTGACGCGCCCCGTCTGGGGAAGATGGGGTTCGGCTTCCATGAGAGTCCCCACGCGACGGCATTCGGAAAGATCGGCCTCGCATCCCTCTCCCACGACGAGCAGCACGAACGCGTGTCTGGGACTCCTCTTCAGCAGCACACCCCGAACACCAGGACCGATCCGAACGAGCTCCTTGAGGAGCTGGCGGCGATCAGCGAGAGCGGTGTTGCGTGGGAGCACGAAGAGTTCCAGCCAGGGATATCGTGTGCCGCTGCTGCGATTCGGGCAGGCGACGGACTGCTGATCGGGTCACTGGCGATATCGGCTCCGTCGGGTGCCTACGACGGGCGGCAGCGCCACATCGAATCACGGCTGCGTGCCTCCGCAGCGCGGGCCTCACGGGCGTACCGCCTGGGCGCGAACCGACTCTGACACTCCCGCGGAGGCTGATTCTCGTGCCCTGAGAACACCTCTTGAGCACCCAGACCCCTCTTCCTACTGTGGCGGCCATCACGTCACGACCTAAGGAGGGGTCATGCAGTCGAAGAAGACTGAAACCGGGAGAAGAGCAGGCCAACTCCCAGACGAAAAGGCCTATCTCACCCATCTGATCCGGGCCATTTTCCCGCATGACTCGGTGCCCATCACGGCGTATGAGCGGACCGCGGACATCGTTCTGCGGGAAGCCGCCGCGTCACCGTGGGCCGAAGTGAAGCTCCACCAAGGGCTGCGGTCGTTAGAAGCACTGTCCAACGGCACCTTCATCGACATGGAGCCCGACGAGGCACACCCGCTGCTCATGCAGATCCAGCACACACCGTTCTTCGGGTTCGTGCGGCAGAACGCCGTTGTGAACCTGTACGAGGACGAGGAGGTGTGGGCAACGCTCGGGTATGAAGGCCCCTCCTTCGACAAGGGCGGATACATCGACCGCGGCTTCAACGACCTCGATTGGCTGCCGGAACCTCGGATCGAGGAGTACGAAGGCGAGCCGTTGGCTCATGTCATTTCCCCAATCCCTGGCGCCAGCGGCGCCGCAGATGTCCGACCGGCTGCAGTACCCGTGGGGCAGAACCGACAGTCAGGACAGCCGAACCGGACCGGGAGGAGCGGGCAATGAAGAAGATCGAGCTCACAACCCCGTCGGTCGTCATCGTGGGTTCCGGAGCCGGTGGCGGCACCATGGCCTACGAACTGACACGAATGGGCATCGAATGCGTGCTGCTGGAGGCGGGCCCCTACCTGCACAACGAGGACTACGTGAACCTTGAGTGGGAAGCCTTCAACCAAATGGCGTGGACTGACCAGAGGACGACCTCCGGGTCGTGGCGCATCGCCAAGGACTTCCCCAACCTGCCCGCGTGGATCGTGAAGGCCGTCGGCGGGACCACCACTCACTGGTCGGGCGCGACACCGCGCTTCAAACCCCACGAGTTCAAGACCCGTTCCACCTACGGGCGAATCGACGGTGCGAATCTTCTCGACTGGCCCATCAGCTATGAGGATCTGGAGCCGTACTACACGCGTGCCGAGGACGCGATCGGATCCACACATCGCGGCGGGCGCCCGCCGCTGCCGGCGAACAACAACTACAAGGTGCTCGCCGGGGGTGCGGAGAAGGTGGGCTACAAGCACTACGCAACCGGTCCCTACGGCACCAACGCGGCACCCTACGACGGCCGGCCGGCGTCGATCCAGGATGGCTTCAACTTCCAGGGCGATAAGAACAAGTCGAAGTGGTCGACGATGGTGCGAGAGATCCCGCGTGCTGTCAAGACTGGAAAGCTCGATCTTCGCCCCAACTGCCATGTCGCCGAGCTGACCACGGACTCGAAGGGCCGAATCGAAGGGGTCCTCTACTTCGACGAAGACGGCAACCTGCAGCGTCAGGCAGCCGCCGTGGTCTGTGTAGCAGGCAACGCCATCGAAACCCCGCGTCTGCTTCTGCAGAGCGCAAATGCTCTGTTTCCGGACGGCCTTGCGAACTCCTCGGGGCAGCTCGGCCGCAATTACATGCGCCACCTGACGGGCAGCGTATACGCACAGTTCTCGAAGCCTGTGCACATGTACCGGGGTGAGACCATGGCTGGCCTGATCGCCGATGAATCCGTTCACAATCCCGGCCGCGGCTTCGCCGGCGGCTACTACATCGAAACAATCTCCTTGGGGCCGGCTTTCCTGGCCAGTTTCGCAGAGCCCGGAGCGTGGGGACGCAACTTCACGTCCATCCTCGACGGTTATGCGAGTACGGCTGGTTGCTGGCTGGTGGGTGAAGACATGCCGCAGGAGTCCAACGCGATCACGCTGAACCCCACTGTCAGCGACCAGTTCGGCCTGCCGGTCGCAAATGTGCATTACGACGATCATCCAAATGATCTAGCCATGCGCGAACATGCCTACAGCGCAGCGGAGGCCCTTTACGAAGCAGTGGGTTCGACATCGACTCATCGCACTCCGCCATACCCGTCCACACACAATCTCGGGACGTGCCGTATGAGTGAGCGTCCGGACGATGGTGTAGTCGATGCCTTCGGCCGGGCCCACGACATTCCGAACCTGTTCGTTTCCGACGGCTCGGTGTTCACAACCGGCGCCGCTGCCAATCCGACACTCACGATCGTCGCTTTGGCAATGCGCCAGGCCGAATACCTAGAGGAAGCGTTGCGCACCGGCACCGTGTAACCCCTTGCTCGATCTGGTCGGGCAATGAAGTGGCCCCGGCGCTATCCCCCTCAGCAGCGCCGGGGCCGTTTCCTCTCCCTCTGGCATCCATTCTTGCCGGGCCCGCGCACCGATGGCGATGGGCTCCGCAGACTGTGGATAACTGCCCACGTGGGACGATGGGGACATGTCGTCGCGATCCGTGAACCCGTCGGCCCCCTCCCCCACCCCGGAGGGCCCCGGCCGCATCACTCCTGCCCCCTTGCCGCTCGGGCGGCTGTGGGTCAAACCCGTCGCCCTGTTCCTCGTGTTCACGGCGATCGGCGTTCTGCTCACAGCCTCCTCTCACCCCGTCTACGGTGCGGTGATGCTGGCGTTCGGCGCATTCATGGCGTTCTGGACCTCACCGCTGCGGCGCGGCCTGCACGAACCGCTCACGCAGGCGCTGACGCGGCGCACCGACGGCCACGGCATCATCCTGTGGGCCCCGTCCAACAAGGGCTCCGCGCAGATGCAGGTGGCGCTGCGGTCCAACGACGACCGCTTCAGCTGGGTGAACGTGGTGCACGATGCGGACGCCCGCACCCTCACCGCCGAACTCGGCGGGCTCGATGCCCTTCCGATCGTGCTCGTGGGCGAGCGCACCCTCGTCCGCGCCACCTCCGGGGAGGCGATCGACGCCGTCGATGGTGTCGCTCCGAAGCACTGACCTGCGAAACCACGTGCAGCAGGCGACCTGCATCACATAGGATGGGCGGCCTGTGCGACATGAAGGAGAGCGATAGACGATGCGGCTGGCGATGCGACGACTCTGGATTCTGATCGCCCCCATCCGCATCCGGCTCATCCTGGGACTCATCGTCGCCCTCGGCTCCTCCGTGCTCGCCCTGATGATCCCGCAGGTGCTCGAGCAGATGGTCAACTCCGACCTGCACCCCGGCGGCCCCGCCTCCGTGGTGTGGACCGGCGGCGCGATCGTCCTCGCGCTCGGCACCCTCGAAGCGCTCCTGCTGTTCCTCCGCCGCATCTTCGTGATCGGCCCCGCCACCACGGTGGAGCGGGACCTGCGGGTCCGGCTGCACCGCAAGATCCAGGACATGCCGGTCGCCTTCCACGACCAGTGGGGCTCCGGGCAGCTGCTGTCCCGCGCGATGACCGACACCAACCTCATCCGCCGCTTCATCGCGTTCGGCATGATCATGGGCGTCACCACGATCGTCACCGTGGTGGTGGGCCTCGCCCTGCTGGTGAAGGCGAACTGGATCCTGGCGCTGATCTTCATCGCCGCCGCCGTGCCCGTCAGCATCTACTCCTACCGGTTCAGCCGCACCTTCTCGCAGCTGTCCCGCCAGTCGCAGGACCAGACCGGTGACCTCGCCACCACCATTGAGCAGTCCGTGCAGGGCATCCGCGTGCTCAAGGCGTTCGGCCGCGGCCCCACCGCGCTGGAGAGCTTCACCGCGCAGGCCGACGACCTCCGCCTCACCGAGGTCCGCAAAGCCACCGCCATCGCCCGCTTCGACATGGTCATGTTCACCCTGCCGGAGATCGCGACCGGTCTGTCCCTGCTGGTGGGCCTGCATCTGACGGCGTCGGGGCACATGAACGTGGGCCAGCTCGCCGCGTACTTCACCACCGCCGTCCTCGTCACCGGGCCCGTGCGGATGCTCGGCCAGCTGCTCGGCATGTTCGTCAACACCTCCACCGCCCTCGACCGCCACTTCGAGGTGATGGACGCCGAGAACACCATCACCTCGCCGGAGCCGGGGCAGGCGCAGCACCCGTCGGCCTCCCCCTCCCCCACTGCGCGCGGCGAAGTGGTCCTGCAGGACGTCCACTTCCGCTACGCCGACGCCCCCGACCGCATACCCGACATCATCGACGGCGCCAGCCTCACCATCCGCCCGAAGGAGACGATGGCGCTGGTCGGCATCACCGGGTCCGGCAAGTCCACCCTGCTGCAGCTCGTCGCCCGCCTGTACGACGTCACCGGAGGCGCCATCACCATCGACGGCACCGACCTGCGCGACCTCCAGCTCGAGGACCTCCACACCCGCACCGCCGTCGCATTCGAGGACGCCACCCTCTTCTCCGACTCCGTGCGGACCAACGTGCTCCTGGGGGCCGACGCCGCCCTCAGCGACCAGGAGCGCGAGGACCTGCTGCACCTCGCGCTCGACACCGCCGACGCCTCCTTCGCCTACGACCTGCCCGACGGTGTGGACACCGCGATCGGCGAGGAGGGCCTCAGCCTGTCCGGTGGGCAGCGGCAGCGCCTCGCCCTGGCCCGCGCCATCGCCGCCCGCCCCGAAGTCCTCCTCCTCGACGACCCCCTCAGCGCCCTCGACACCAAGACCGAAGAGCGCGTCACCGAGCGTCTGCGCGAGGTGCTGGATGAGACCACCACGCTGATCGTGGCGCACCGCACCTCCACCGTGGCGCTCGCCGACCGGGTCGCGCTGCTGGACGGCGGCCGAATCACCGCAGTCGGCACGCACGCGGAGCTGATGGAGACGTCCGAACGGTACCGGTACGTGATCGCGCACCAGCAGGAGGAGAACCGCCGCAACACCTCGGTGGACACCCTCACCGGCGAGATCGAAGCGATCAGCGGCGAGGCCGCGGAAGGGATGGAGGCACGATGAGCACCGCCGCGAACAGCACCTCCGCGAAGGGCAACGGCCTCGACGCCGACGGCGCCGTCCCCGTCACCGCGGAGGAGAACCGTGAGTCCCGCCGCCGCTCCATGCAGCTGCTGCGCGAACTCCTCGCCCCCGTGAAGCTGCAGTTCGTGCTCGTCGCGATCATGGTGGTGGCGGCGCAGATCGCCGTGGTCGCCGGGCCCGCCATCATCGCCTGGGGCATCGACAACGGCCTGCCTGCGCTCATGGAGGGCCGCTCCGGGCCGGCGCTCGCCGCCGCCGCGCTGCACGTGGCCGCGGCTGTCATCGCCGGTGCCCTCACCTTCGGGTACATCCGCCAGTCCACCGTGATCGGGCAGCAGATGCTGCTGGAGCTGCGACGCCGAGTGTTCCGGCACACGCAGCGCCTCAGCCTCGAGTTCCACGAGAGCTACACCTCGGGCCGGATCGTGTCCCGCCAGACTTCGGACATGGAGGCCCTGCGAGAACTCCTCGAATTCGGTGTGCCGATCCTCATCGGCTCCAGCCTGTCGATGGTCTTCACCGCCGTCTCGATCGTCTGGATGGACTGGGTGACCGGCGCCGTCATGCTCATCATGCTGATCCCGTGCGTGGCGGTCACCGTATGGTTCCAGCGGGCGTCCCGGGAGGCGTACCGCGCGATCCGCACCCATTCGGCGCGGCTGATCGTTCAGTTCGTGGAGGCGATGAACGGCATCCGCGCCGTGAAGGCGTTCCGCCGCGAAGAGGAGAACAACGAACGGTACGCGCAGCTCGCGGAGGACTACCGCGCCGCCACGGTCCGCTCCATCAACGTGTTCGGCATCTACCAGCCGTCCCTGCGGTGGCTGGCGAACCTCACCATCACCGCCGTGCTCGTGGTGGGCGGCCTGCGGGTGCTCTCCGGTGACCTGTCCGTCGGTGCTCTGCTGGCACTCGTCCTGTACTCCCGCCGCTTCTTCCAGCCGATCGACGAGATCGCCGGGTTCTACAACTCGTTCCAGTCCGCGGTGGCGGCGCTGGAGAAGATCGCATCGCTGCTGTGGGAGGAGCCGACCGTCAAGGACCCGCAGCCGGAGCGGGCGCGCCGCATCGAGCAGGGCCGCGGGGAGATCGACTTCCGCGATGCGTCCTTCCGCTACAGCGCCGACGGGCCCCTCGTGCTGCACCCGCTGGACCTTCACATCCCGGCCGGGCAGACCGTGGCGCTCGTGGGCCAGACCGGCGCCGGCAAGTCCACGATCGCGAAGCTGATCTCCCGCTTCTACGACGTCACCGGCGGCACCGTGGAGCTCGACGGCGTCGACCTGCGGGACATGACCGGCCTGGAGCTGACGCGGCACGTGGTGATGGTGACGCAGGAGGCGTACCTGTTCTCCGGCACCATCGCCGACAACATCGAACTGGGGCGCCCCGGCGCGAGCCGCGAGGACATCGAAGCGGCGGCCCGAGCCATCGGGGCGCACGAGTTCATCGAGGCGCTGCCCGACGGGTACGACACGGACGTCAACAAGCGCGGCGGGCGGGTGTCCGCGGGTCAGCGGCAGCTGATCTCGTTCGCTCGCGCGTTCCTCGCCGACCCGAGCGTGCTGATCCTCGATGAGGCGACCAGTTCACTGGACATCCCATCGGAGCGGATGGTGCAGGAGGGGCTCACGCGCCTGCTCGGCAACCGGACCGCGCTGATCATCGCGCACCGCCTGTCCACCGTGATGATCGCCGACCGCGTGCTCGTGCTGCACGACGGCCGCGTGGTCGAGGACGGCTCCCCCGCCGAGCTCGTGGACGCCGGCGGTCGCTTCGCCGCGCTGCACGAGGCGTGGCAGGCGTCGCTGTAGATTCTGAGCAGAAGCGGATCAGAGCACGGTGACGAGAGCTCGATGGCCGGGGGCTGCGAGCTTTCGGTCGCACGTCAGCAGCCGCGCATCGAGCGCCTCGGCCAGCGCCACATACGACGCATCGTAGGTAGTGAACTGGTGCCTCAGCTCCCAGACGCGTGGAGCGGTCACGGCGAACGGATGGCGCGTGACCGAAAGATCACTCATGACTGCCCACGCTTGTTCAGCCGACTCTGCTGTGATCCGACGCCCCCGTTCCAAGCCTCGCAGGACGCTCATCACCTCGATGTCGAGAAGCTGCGGGGCGTGGAGGTCGGACGCGAGGACGTCGGACCACCACGTTCTGTCGGCTTCCCCGACCAGCATCTCGACGATGGCAGACGCATCGAGAACGGCTATGGGCGGCACTTGTGCAGCTCGCTCAGAATCTCGTCTCGTGTCGGGGCGCTCGACCTCGAGATGGAATCAAGACGTGCCATGAGTTCGTCCTTCGATGGCCGAGCAGCCACTGCGGTCAGTTCGTCCACCACATACGCGGACAGGGACTGACCACTAAGAGCCGCACGCTTCTTGAGAACTGCGGAAACGTGGGGAGGCACATCCCGGATGTACAGAGTGGACATACCTGCATGCTAGCAGTGTGCAAGCATCCTCGCCAGACCCCTGCTCAGAATCCCTGCGGCTGCACGAAGTCCTTCGGCTTCACCAGCACCACCGGGCACGGCGCCTCCATGACCACGCGCTGCGAGGTGGAGCCCACGAGGATCTTGCCGATCGGGGTGCGCTTGCGGATGCCCATCACCACAAGGTCCACGGCGTCGTCGCGGACGGCGCGGAGGATGTCGTCGGCGGGGTCGTCACGGCGCGGCACGGTCCGGATGGTGTACTCCAGGCCGGTCTCATCGAGCCGCTCGGTGAGGGGGCGGCGGTCGGTGACGGCGCGGTCCTTGCGGGCCACACCGCTGGATTCGGAGGCGAGGACCAGCAGCGCACCGCCGTGGGCGGCGGCTTCGGCGACTGCGTACTCGAAGGCGGCTTCGCTGGTGGCGGAGGGGACGTAGGCGAGCAGGATCTTCATCGGGTCATTCCTTGCCGATCTCATCAGGGTTGTGGAAGCGGGTGCGGCGGGCGCGCACAGCACCGTTGTACAGGTAGGTGATCACGTACAGCACGAGACCCACGCCCAGCAGGCCCGCGGCGATCGTGTAGTTCTTCGGGTCCTGCGCCCACGGCCCCACGAGGAACCCGGCGGTCACTGCGCCGAGCACCGCCATCACGGTGGGGGTGGTGAAGTGCTTGTGGTCCACGCAGTCCCGGCGCAGCACCAGCACCGCAATGTTCACCAGGCAGAACACGGCGAGCAGCAGCAGGGCGGTGGTGCCGCCGAGCGCGGCAATGGTGTCCTCGGCGAACACGAAGCGGACCGCGAGGATGAGGCCCACGCCGAGCACGGTGGAGAAGATGATCGCGCTCCACGGGGAGCGGCGGGTCTTCAGCACGCCGCGCAGGAAGCCCGGGAGCACGCCCTGGCGGGCCATGCCGTACAGCAGGCGCGACGCCATCATCATGTTGATCAGGACGGTGTTGGCAACAGCGAAGATCGAGATGAACGGGAAGATGTCGTCGATCGGCAGGCCGGGGGCGCCGTGGTGCACCACTTCCAGCAGCGGGGTGTCGGACTCGGTGAGGGGGCCGATCGGCACCACGGCGACCGTGGTGATGGACACCAGCACGTACACCACGCCGGTGATGGACAGGCCCGCCAGCAGCATCTTCGGGAAGGTGCTGGGGGCGTCCTTCACCTCTTCGGCCATGTTGACGGAGTCCTCGAAGCCGACCATGGAGAAGAACGCGAGGGCGGTGGCGCCGATGGTCGCCATGAACAGGGACTTGTCGTTCTGCGATTCGAACAGGACCACGCGGGAGAGGTCGGCGTTGCCCTGCCCGATGGCGAGGAAGCCGACTCCCAGCACCAGCGCCAGGCCGGACAGTTCGATGACGGTCAGCACCACGTTCGCCTTCACCGATTCGCTCACGCCGTACAGGTTGATCAGCGCCACGAGGCTGATGAACACAACCGCGATGACGGTGACGAGGGTGGAGGCGGAGGCTTCGCTCATCGACGTGTCGAGGTGGAACGCGGCGAGGAAGTTCTTCGCGAGGAACACGGAGCTGGTGGCGGCGGAGGTGATGCCGGAGGAGAGCACCGCGAACGTCACCATGAAGGTGAGGAAGTGGATGCCGAACGCCTTGTGGACGTAGAGCGCTGCGCCGGCGGCCTGCGGGTACTTCGTGACCATCTCGAGGTAGGAGAAGGCGGTCAGCAGTGCGACGCCGAACGCGATGATGATGGGGATCCAGCCGGCGCCGCCCACCTGGCCGGCGACCTTGCCCGTCAGGGAGTAGACGCCGGTGCCGAGGATGTCGCCGACGATGAACAGGAGCAGCAGCTTCGGGCCGATGGCCTTCTTCAGCTCGCCGCCGCCGTGCTCGGGCGCAGTGGTCGCGCCGCTGGCGGCATTCGGGGTGCTGCCGGCGCCGCTGGTGGGGGTTGCGGAGGACATGAGTGGCCTTCCTCGTGATCGGCGCCCGAGGGCATCGGGTGCTTCCAGTGGAACCGGCACACTCTACACCGGTGGGTGACCCATATCATCTCCCAGACCGCCGTCCACGGGGTACCGGACAGCTCCGGGCGGACGCCCCTGCCCGACCCAGGAGGTGGGGCATAGAGTGGCGCCATGGCAGACCTTCCCGACGACGTGAACATCTCACTGCCCGACACTCCGCGCGCCGCGGTCGAGCAGCTGATCGCCCTGGACACCACTTCGCGCGACGGCAACGTGCCCGCGATCGAACTCCTCCAACGGTGGCTCAGCGACCACGGCGTGATCACGCACGTGCTGCGTGAGGACGACGGCATCAACGCGAACCTCATCGGCGTCATCCCCTCCCGCCACCAGGCCGGCGGGGCCGACGGAGGCCAGGAATCCGTCGGCGCCCTCCTCCCCGAGCGCGCCCTCACCCCCAGCGACCAGCTCTCCCGCGACCTCATCGGGGAGCTGTCCGGGGTCGGCAAGGGCGGCGTGGACCGCCTCGACTCCCCCACCGACGGCGCCACCAGCGCGAACCCGTCGGCCGACGGGGCCACCAGCTCCGCCGACGCAGCCGAGGCACCCGCTGCCGGTGAGCGCCGCGGCGTCCTCATCGCCGGCCACGCCGACTGCGTGCCCGTGGACGGCCAGGACTGGGACTCCGACCCCTTCACCGCCACCGAGCGCGACGGCCTCCTCTACGGCCGCGGCACCTGCGACATGAAGTCCTACCTCGCCGTGTTCGCCCAGATGGCCGGCCGCTTCCAGGCCGCTGACCTCGACGAACCCGTCATCTTCGCCGCCACGTGGGAGGAGGAGACCACCTGCAACGGCGCCCGAGAACTCGTCAAGCAGCTCGACGCCCTCGGCATCCACCCGCGCGTCGCCTTCGTCGGCGAGCCGACCATGATGACCGCGATCGCCTCCCACAAGTCCATGAACTCCTTCCAGGCGACCTTCCACGGCATCGCCGCCCACTCGTCCCTGCTGCCGCGCGGCCTCAACGCCATCCGCTACGCCGGCGAATTCATCACCTGGTACCACCGCGAGGTCATCGACCGCCTCGTCGAGGAGGGCCCCAGCGACGACGCGTTCCCCGTCCCCCACACCACGGGCGGCGTCAACGTGGTCGACGCCGGCATCGCCGGCAACACCGTCCCCGACCACGCGCACCTCACGTTCGAGTTCCGCGCCCTTCCCAGCGTCGACGTCCCCGCCGTGGTCCGCGACATCCAGGCGAAGATCGACGAGCTCGACACCGCCATGAAGGCCGCGGTCCCCGACGATCCCGCGGACCCGTCGGCCGCGAAGAAGGTGGGCGCGCAGCTGACCATCAACTCCCTCCTCTACCCCCTGGACGCCGCCCCCGACGGCCCCGCCGCCACCCTCGCGAAGACGCTGGGCCGCGACGTCCAGGCCGAGAAGGTCACCTACGGCACCGAATCCGGGATCTACGAGCACGCCGGCATGAGCGCCGTGGTCATCGGCCCCGGTGACATCGCCCAGGCGCACGGTGCCAACGAATTCGTCTCTCTCGACCAGCTCGAGGCCTGCGAGGACTTCTTCGCCGCCCTCCTCACCCACCTGGAGACCGCGCAGTGAACACTCCCGACAAGCCCCTCGCCGGCGAACCCCACAAAGTCCCCCACCGCATCCTCGAGCGCGGCACCTACCGCGAGTACTCCCGCGTGGAGAACATCCTCACGAAGGAATCCGCCGGCGGCATCGCCCTGATGATCGCGACCCTCATCGCGCTGATCCTCGCCAACGCCGGCTTCAACGACTTCTACACCTCCCTCGCTCAGACCGAAGTCGGATTCGAGACCCCCTGGCTGGACCTGAAGCTGTCCCTCGCCCACTGGGCGGCCGACGGACTCCTCGCCGTCTTCTTCTTCCTCACCGGCCTGGAGCTGAAGCAGGAGTTCGTCACCGGTGACCTCAACGACCCCGGCAAGGCGCTCGTGCCGATGTTCGCCGCCGCCGGCGGCGTGGCCGTCCCCGCCGTCATCTACACGCTCATCAACCTGATGGGCCCGGCCGAAGCACGGGGCGGCTGGGCGATCCCCGCCGCCACCGACATCGCGTTCGCGGTCGCCGTCCTCACCCTCATCGGTTCGAAGCTGCCCGCAGCGCTGCGCACCTTCCTGCTGACCCTCGCCGTGGTGGACGACCTCATCGCCATCATCATCATCGCGGTCTTCTACGCCACCGACCTCCACCTGGTGTACCTGCTGATCGCGGTGCCGTTCATCGCCCTGTACTGGTTCATCGCCCACAAGGGCGAGGCCCTGTTCAAACGGTCCTACGGCGCCGCCTGGTACCTGCTGCTGCCGCTGGGCATCATCGTGTGGATCCTGTTCTACAACTCCGGCATCCACGCCACCATCGCCGGCGTGGTCCTCGCGTTCATGGTGCCGGTGCGCCCGCGCTCCATCTACGGCAAGCAGTTCTCCCTCGCCGAGACGTTCGAGCACCGCTTCCGCCCCTTCTCCACGGGCGTCGCCGTGCCGGTGTTCGCGTTCTTCAGCGCGGGCGTCGCCGTGGGCGGCCTCAGCGGCCTGGTCGAGGCATGGTCCACCACCGTGGCGCTCGGCATCATCGTGGGCCTCGTGTTCGGCAAGATGATCGGCATCACCGGCACCACGTTCCTCGTCACCCGCTTCAAGGGCGCGAACCTCGACTCCGACATCAAGTGGATCGACATGATCGGCATGTCCGCGGTGGCCGGCATCGGCTTCACCGTGTCCCTGCTGGTGGCGGAGCTGTCCTTTGACCCGGAGAGCATCCTCCACGCCGACGCGAAGGTCGGCGTCCTCACCGCATCCGTGCTCGCCGCGGTCGTGGCTGCGATCATCCTGGTGCCCCGCAACCGCAAGTACAAGGCGATCGCTGAGCGGGAGAAGGAGGACCTCAACGAGGACTCCATCCCGGACGTCTTCGCGGACGACACCGGTGCCGGCACCGGCTCCAGCCGCGTCCCGCCGTACGCCGAAGGTGAGCCCGGCACCGGCGCTGGGGAGAAGTTCGGCTCCACCGACCCCCGCGCCGACTGACCCGGCGCGGGGTCCCGGGGCCGTCAGCCCCGGCTGGCGCGCGGCCCCCGTCGGCTCCCGCCGCCGCGCCGCCGCGCCGCCGCGCCGCCGCCGCCACAGAATTCGACGGATGTTCGCTATTCAGCCCGAATAAGGAACATCCGTCGAATTCTGTTGGTGCTCAGTGAACAGTTCGCCCCAGCCAACGCGGAATCCGTCGGCCAACCAGCTTCAGCCGGGCCCGTTCCCGGTCGGCCCGAGGCACCCCAGCTAGCCCGAAGCTCCCCTGACGGCTCGGGACTCTCCAGCCAGTCCGGTCACCTGCGCTGACCCGACTTCCACCCCAATCGGCGCAGCTCTTCTCCCACCAAGCGAACGGCCCCGCAGTCCGCGAGCGCAGCCCGGACCTCTGCGTCTGTCTGACCGGGCACGCTGAGCGGAAGATCGTCGTAGAAGATGTGCACATCGGTGAAGCCCGCGCGTCGCAGCCTCGCTGACCGTGCCTGGTCCCGAGAAGCGGCACCACTCGCGAAGTGCTTGATGCCGTCGTACTCCCCGACCAGTTTGAACTCCCGCCAGAGGAAATCGGGGCGTGCCCAGATCCGGCCGTTGGCATCATGCATCGGCTCTCCGACCTCCGGGGCAGGGATCCTCCCGCATGCGAACGCGAGCCGTGTCCTGGTCTCTTGGACGGAGTCGACACCGACCCTGATCAACGGCAGAGCGTTTCTCGCCAGTGCGACACCGCGAAGCGCGGCGCACTGGGAGACGGTCTCGGCGAGCGTCAACGGCGACTCAATGGGTCCGCGACCGTAGCGCTCATCAGCCCGGTGGAAGGGGATGCGCACCAGGTGATCGCCGACGGCGACCCGCCAATCCCACGGCAGATCCGGGCAGATCTGGATCCACAGACGCGCCGGCGTGAGCATCGGAACAAACGAATATCCGCGCACCCCAGGCCCATCGGTTCTGGCAGTGCGCGCTTGAAAACCGGTTGGCCCCGATCCGGTGCCGGCTGTTCCCGATCGTTGGACTATGGACGAACTGAGCCGCGACAGGTCACCCAGCGCCGGCACGCGCGGTATCCGCCACGCCTTTCGATCAGCCCCGTGGACGAGCGAATGATCCCAGGTCACCAGAGGGGTGCTCCGGCGACGATTACCCGGGGCGTCGCTGAGGTGCACTGGCTGCCCGGGCTCCCAGGTGTTCAGCCAGGTCGGCAGCGGGATGCCGTGGAGGCGCGCAGCACTCAACCCCGACACCGTGCTGCCCGGGAACTTCCTCACCAGCGCAGCTGCCATCATCGCTTCCGTCACCTCGAGGTCACGGTGTGCGTAGAGGCCCTGCCCGAATCGGAGTATGTCCCTCGCCCTGAGACGCGCCCTCGACACGCCGCACGCTGCTGCATCGGCCGCAAGGAACACGGTCCGATGAAGCAGTGGGGGCAGCGGGGCTGAGTGGCGGGCCATGTTTCGACCTTCGTACCGGCCGACGGATTCCGCGACCGCCCAGGGTGCGCTGGGGGTAACCGTCGGTCCACAGTCGCCAACCGAGGCCCCGCCGCGAGCTCAGCCCAGCCCACAGAAGTTGTTGGATGTTCGCTATTCGGCCCGAATTCTGCCCATATATCGAATTCTGTGGGGGAAGTGCGGCGGGCCGGGGCGGCGGCCGACGGAGCCGGGCGGGGCCGGGCGCGCCGACGGGTCGGGCGCCGTCCGACCCCCTCGCTGCAGTGGCGCCCGTCACATGGGGACGCGCGGCGCCTAGGTCGAAGCGCGGCCGGCGTGACAAGGTGGACTGCGGTGTGCCGGGAAGTCTGGTCGGCGAATGACGATGTTCGCTGACCCCGAAAGGACTCCTATGGCCCCCTCACCCGCAGCCCCGAACGGCTCCGAGCCCAGCAGCCCTGAGCCCAGCCGCCCCGCGCCCAGCAGCACCCAGCAGAGCAGCGCCGCGCCCAGCAGCCCTGAGCTGAACAGCCCCAGCGCCGACGGCACGGAGCCGGTTGCCTCGACCCCGCGGCGTCGGGCGATCCTGGAGCGCGGCACCTACCGCGAATACTCCCGCATCGAAAAGGTCCTCACGCGTGAGGCGACCGGCGGCGGCATCCTCGTGCTCGCCACGATCATCGCGCTGATCCTCGCCAACTCCGCCGCGGCGGACGCCTACTTCGCCCTGCGCGACACTCACCTCGGCTTCGAACTGTTCGGGCTCGACCTCAACCTCTCCATCGGCCACTGGGCGGCCGACGGCCTCCTCGCGATCTTCTTCTTCATGGTGGGCCTCGAGCTGAAGATGGAGTTCATTCAGGGCGACCTGCGGGACCCCGGGAAGGCGCTTGTGCCCGTCGCCGCCGCGGTCGGTGGTGTCGCGGTTCCGGCGCTGATCTTCTTCACGATCAACCTCGCCGGCCCCAGTGGCGCAACGAATGGCTGGGCGATCCCGGCGGCCACTGATATCGCGTTCGCTGTTGCGGTACTGGCGATCGTGGGTTCGAAGCTCCCGTCGGCCCTCAGGACGTTCCTGCTGACCCTCGCGATCATGGACGACCTGCTCGCGATCGTGATCATCGCCGTGTTCTACTCCGATGATCTGCAGCTCGGGTACCTGGCGATCGCGCTGATCCCGCTGGCGCTGTACCGCCTGATCGCGCAGAAGGCGGAGACGCTGTTCAAGAAGTCGTACGGTGCGGCGTGGTTCGTGCTGCTGCCGCTCGGCGCCGTTGTGTGGGCGCTGTTCTACAACTCCGGCATCCACGCCACGATCGCGGGTGTGGTCCTCGCGTTCATGGTGCCGGTGACGGTGCGCTCCCACCTCGGCAGGGAGTACTCGCTGGCGAAGACCTTCGAGCACCGCTTCGCACCGCTGTCCTCCGGGTTCGCGGTGCCGGTGTTCGCGTTCTTCAGCGCCGGTGTGGCAGTCGGCGGTCTCAGCGGCCTCCTCGACGCCTGGACCGGCACCATCGCCCTCGGTGTGATGGCGGGTCTGGTGGCCGGCAAGATCATCGGGATCGTCGGCACAACGTTCCTCATCACCCGTCTGAAGCGGGCGAATCTGGATCCGGCGATCGCATGGATCGACCTGATCGGCATGGCGGCGCTCGCCGGCATCGGCTTCACCGTGTCGCTGCTGATCGCGGAGCTCAGCTTCCCGTCGGATCCGTCCATGCAGGATGCGGCGAAGGTGGGCGTTCTGACGGCGTCGGTGCTGGCGGCGATCGTCGGGTCGGCGATCCTCCTGCCCCGCAGCCGCCACTACGCGAAGATCGCGGAGGAGGAGTCGGTGGATGCGAACCAGGACGGCATCCCCGACGTGTTCAGCGACGACACCGGCCGACAGGGCTGAACACGTCGGAACCGGAAGCGCCGGTGAGCGCTCAGCAGGACGGGATGGTGCGGAACACGTAGCCCTTCGCCTGCAGCTGCGGGATGTACTGGTTCATCGCCGCGACGGTCTGACTGCGGTCGCCGCCGCCGTCGTGCTCGAGGATCACCGCGCCCGGGTGGGTCTGCTCGACAACCCGCTTCGCGATGGTGTCCGCGCCGGGCTTCGCCCAGTCCTGCGGGTCCACGGTCCAGCCGACGATGTTCTCCTTCTCCTCCGCAATGATGCTGCGGACGCGCGAGTTGGACGCGCCGTAGGGCGGGCGCATGCAGGTGAGGTCGCCGCCGATCGCCTTGCGGGAATCGCGCAACTCGCGGCGGACCCCGTCGGGCCCGAGCTTAGTGAGGTCCGGGTGGGTCTGGGAGTGGCCGCCCACCTTCATGCCCTTGTCGCGGATGGTCTGCACCATGTCGGGGTCAGCGGCGGCGGACTGTCCGAGGAGGAAGAAGGTGGCGGGGATGTCGTACTTCTCAAGGGTGGCGAGCACCTTCGGGGTGTCGGGCCCGGGGCCGTCGTCGAAGGTGAGGTAGGCGATGGGCTTGCCGTCGGCGGTGTGGGTGGGGAAGGCCGAGGTGCCGGTGATGCCCTGGTTCCACGGGACGAACTCGTCGGGCTGGCCGCCGGGCTCGCCGCTGTTCGCTTCGGCCTGCTCAGCGGTTTCGGGGCGCTTGTCGGAGTTCTGCTCCGCCCCCATGTGGCGGCCGGTGGGCACGAGGTGCCCGCGGATCTGCGGAGTCGTGGTGGGGGCGGCGAGGCTGGCGATGCGCACGCGCACCACACCCGGGTGGTCGGTGTGGATCAGGCCGTCGGTGCCGATGGAGAGCTGGTGGCCGTCGGCGTCGACGGCGTCGAGCTGCGTGTCGGTGAACGAACCGGACAGCACAAGGTCCTGGCCGTCGGGGACGTCGAACGCGAATTCGACGGGGCGGCCCAACAGGATCGGGTCGGAGTACTCGAAGCCCTCGGTGATCGAGGCGATGGGGGCGCCGTTGTTGACCTTGAGTTCGTCGGCGTGGTCCTCCTTCGCGCTGGACACTTCGCCGTCGGAGCCGGCCGAGGCGGGGGTCACGCCGATGTCCCAGGCTGCGGCGGTGCCGGCGCCCTTCGCGGCGGGGGTGATGACGAGGCGTCGCTGCCTGTGGTCGACGATGCCGGCGGAGGTGTGGGCGTCGACGGTGATGCGGACTCCGTCGGCCGAGGCGCCGGTGTCGGTGACGGTGAGGTGGACGCCGAGCTGCTGGGCGGGCAGCAGGACGGTCTGCTGGCCGACGGATTCGGACTTCCCGAGCGCGCCGACGACGACCACGCTGCCGTTCTGGCTCGTGCGGGTGGCGAGGCGGAGGGCGTCCTCTTCGCCGTCGCCGTTGATGTCACCGGTGATGACCTTGCCGGAGGGCTTGAGGTCGGGGTCGGAGGCGAGGGCGGAGTCGACGGCGTCGGTGGGCGCGAGGTCGGTCGCAACGGAGGCGTCGAGGGCGCCCTTGGGGAGCTTCTTCGCGTCGTCGGCGGCCGACGGAGGCTGGCCAGCGCCCTGGTTCGCTCCCTTGTCACCCGTTCCGCCCGCGGGTGCGGAGTCGGGGCCGCTGGTGCAGGAGGCGAGGAGGACGCCGCCGGCGAGGAGGGCTGCGGCGGTGCGCAGGCGGGGGCGGCGGACGAGAGGGAAGCTGGTGCTGCGAGTCATGGGAACCAGTATGGGGACGCAACAGTGATTCCGCATTCGACCATCGTAGGGTAAAGAAAAGGTAATGTCCGGGTCTTCGTGCAGCCGGGGGTCCGAGCGCGCCGGACGGGAAGGATAGCCTGGTGCCGGTCCGTGCCCCAAGGAGGCCCCCGAATGACAGAACCCCTGGTCAGCCCCGTCGTCACCCTGCGCGACGGCCTCGAGCTCCCGCAACTCGGGCTCGGCGTCTACAAGGTCGACAACGCTGACATTCCCGGCGTGATCTCTGCCGCATTGGACATCGGGTACCGCCTCATCGACACCGCCGCGCTCTACGAGAACGAAGAGAGCGTGGGGCAGGCCCTGCGCGAGAGCGACGTGCCGCGCGAGGACATCGTGGTCACCACGAAGATCTGGAACGACGACCACGGCTACGACGCCGCCCGCCGCGCCTTCGACGCCTCCATGGACCGCCTCGGCCTCGACGTCCTCGACCTCTGCCTCATCCACTGGGCCGTACCCGAGCAGGGACTGTACGTGGACACCTGGCGCGCCCTCATCGACCTGCAGGAGGAGGGCCGGGTCCGCTCCATCGGCGTCTCCAACTTCGCCGAGCCGGAGCTGCGGGAGATCATCGACGCCACGGGCGTGACCCCGTCGGTCCACCAGATCGAACTGCACCCGTTCTTCAACCAGGCCCGCATGCGCGAGGTGAACCGCGAGCTGATCATCCCCACCGAGGCGTGGGCGCCGCTCGCGCGCGGCGGTGAACTGTTCACGCAGGCGGATCTGCACCAGATCGCCGCGATGCATGACGCCACGCCCGCGCAGGTGGTGCTGGCCTGGCACCGGCAGATCGGCACGATCGCGATCCCGAAGTCGGTGTCTCCGGAGCGTCTGCGGGAGAACTTCGAGTCGCTGCGGATCGAACTGACCGATGCGCAGATCGACCTCATCAACGAACTGGACCGCGGCATCGCGGGCCGCACCGGCATGGACCCCGCCACCATGCGCCGCATCGGGGAATAGCCGGCACCCGTCGGCCCCGCCCCTGACCCCCCGCCTGAGGAAAGGACACCCCGTGACTGCTCTCGCCTCCCCCACCCTGACGATGAACGACGGCCGCGAGATCCCGCAGCTCGGGTTCGGCGTGTTCACGATGTCGAACGAGGAGGCGGAGGCGTCGGTGAAGGAGGCCCTCACCGTCGGCTACCGCCACATCGACACCGCCGCTGTGTACGGCAATGAGGAGGGTGTGCGCCGCGGCATCGAAGCGTCGGGGGTGGACCCGTCGGAGATCTTCCTGGTGACGAAGCTGTGGAACACCGACCAGGGCTACGATTCCACGCTGCGCGCGTTCGAGGAGTCGATGCAGCGCCTCGGGCGCGAGAGCATCGACCTGTACCTGATCCACTGGTCGATGCCGAAGCGTCGGCTGTACCCGGAGACGTGGCGGGCGTTCCTGGAGCTGAAGGAGCAGGGCCGCATCTCGTCGGTGGGCGTCGCGAACTTCCCGGTGGAGCAGCTGGAGGAGCTCGTGGACGGCTCCGGCGTGGCTCCGGTGCTCAACCAGATCGAGCTGCACCCGCACTTCAACCAGCCGCAGCTGCGCCGCGTCAATGCGGAGATGGGCGTGCTGACGGAGTCGTGGGGCCCGCTGTCGCAGGGCGGCGATGCCCTCACCGACCCGGTCATCACCGAGATCGCGAAGGCGCACGGCGCAACGCCGGCGCAGACGATCCTCGCCTGGCACCGCCAGCTCGGCCTCGTGGTGATCCCGAAGTCGGTGACGCCGGAGCGCATCCGGGAGAACTTCGAGTCGCTGCAGCTGACGCTGACCGATGACGAGGTGGAGCGCATCACCGCACTGGACCGCGGGCCCGAGGGCCGCGTGTCCCGCGACCCCGCCGACTTCAACGAGTGAGCCGCCGACGCGGGGCGGCTGACTCGGTGGGGCACGGCCGGGTTCGAGCAGCGTTCGCGGCCGCCCCGCCGCGTCAGCCCCACCACGGCGAGGCGCCCTGCCCGGCCGCCCCGCCGCGTCAGGCGCGCGGGGTGTGCACCTGGCGGGGCTCGAGGTGGATCCCGGCGAGCATGCAGCGAGCGGACCCACCGGCCAGTTCGAGCGTGTGCACATCCACCGGCAGCAGCTCCACGCGCGACTCGATCCGGTCGCGCTGGGCGCGGCTGAGCGAATCCACACCGGTGCGGCTCATGACGAGCAGGCGCCCGTCGGCCCCCTGCACCTCGAGGCAGTTCCCGGCGAACGACCCGATCTGCTCCTCCGTCAGCTCCACGACCTCGCGGCCGGTGTCGCGCAGCTGCCCGAGCACGGCGCGGCGCTCGGACCCGTCGCGGATCATCGACGCACCGATCACGGCGAGGTCCGTGCCGAGCGCCATCATGACGTTCGTGTGGTACACGGGGACGCCGTCGGAGTCAGTGGCGTCGAACAGGATCGGGGTGTAGCCGGCGAGCTCGCAGAACTCGTCGAACAGGCGGCTGGAGAGCCGCTTCGAGCGGCACGCGTACGCCAGCATCTCCAGGTGGTCGAAGATCATCACGCCGGTGCCTTCGAGCGCTTCGCCCTCCAGCTCCGCCGCCGAGAGATCAACCGTGTCGTACACGTGGAACCGTTCCTGCAGCAGCTCGAGCGCGTCGGCCCGGCGTTCCAGCCGGCGGTTCTCCGCATACATCGGGAACGTGGCGAGCAGCCCCGTGGGGTGCGTGGTGATCCAATTGTTGGGGAACACGGAGTCGGGGGTGGTGGTGCCCTCGTCCTCGAGCAGGAGGACATCGACCCCGCGGCCGCGCAGCTGCTCGACCATGCGCGTCACTTCATCGTAGGCGCGCTGGGCGATGACGCTGCGGGATGCGTCCGGCTCAGTCTGGAAGTGGTTGTCCGCCGCGGTCTGCTGGTTGGGGCGGAAACGGTGCGGTCGCACCATCATGACGGCGCTGGGAGCCTGGGTTCGGGTACGCGAAGGAGACCCCTGCTCCGGGGAGGGCCGACGGAGGCGCGCTGCCGCGCCCCCGTCGGTTCCGATCTGCGCCATGGAGGTGTATCCCATGGCAGCGACCTCAGCCGACGGGCTTGAGGGAGTTGACCATGGAGAACAGGTCCTTCGGGTCGTCCGGGTCGGCGACCAGGTCGACCTGGTCCTGCAGCTCAGTGCCGGCGGTCATGTCGCGGCACACCTTGAGCGCGGAGCCGTCGGAGATCGCGAAGCCGACGGAGTCGAAGATCGTGATCTGGTCATCGGAGGTGCGCCCGTCGGCCTTGCCGGTGAGGACCTTCCAGAACTCGACCACCGGGAAGTCCTCCGGCATCTGCTGGATCTCGCCCTCGATGCGGGTCTGCTCCGGGAATTCGACGAACACGGGGCCGCGCTCGAGGATGGCGGCTTCGAGCTCGGTCTTGCCGGGGGCGTCGCCGCCGATGGCGTTGATGTGAACGCCCGGGTTGGCGAGGTCGATCTGGCGGTCGGAGAGGACCTTGTTCTGCGCCTTGTCGGCGGTGCAGACGGTGATGATGTCCGCGCCGGTGACGGCCTCATCAGAGGTGTCGCAGATCTGGACGCGGAAGCCGAGCGGCTCGAGATTGCGGCGGACCTTCTCCTGTGCGGCCGGGTCGACGTCGTAGATCTTGAGGTCTTCGACGCCGAACACGTGGCGCATGGCGAGGGCCTGGAACTCGGACTGCGAGCCGGAGCCGATCATGCCCATGACCTTCGAGTCCTTGCGGGCGAGGTGCTTGGCGAACATGCCGGACACGGCCGCGGTGCGCACGGCGGTCAGCAGGGTCATCTCGGCGAGGAAGGTCGGGTAGCCGTTGTCGACATCGGCGAGGACACCGAACGCGGTGACGGTCTGGTAGCCGCGCGCCGGGTTGGAGGGGTGGCCGTTGACGTACTTGAAGGAGTAGGTCTCCGAGTCCGAGGTGGGCATCAGTTCGATGACGCCGATCGGGGTGTGGGAGGCGACGCGGGGGATCTTGTAGAACATCTCCCAGCGCTTGAAGTCCGCCTCGAGCTGGTCGATCATCCGGGCGATGATGTTCTCCACGCCGTCGCGCTGGATCCAGCGCGCCATGGAATCGACGCCGACGAAAGCTACCACTGTGTGCTCCTTCCACATGGGGATGCCGCTGCTGCGGCTCGGTCTTCGCTGACTCGCGTGCGGGTCCCGTTCCAGCTGGTGGCCGGCGCGGGGCCGTTCGTTGCGACTCAGAACAATGTCAAGCCTAAAGGGATCATTGTGAACACACCACCGACGTAGTGGGCACAGTGTGCGCAGAGATACATCATTGTGCGCATCCCTGGTTAGCATTGTGACCATGCCCGCTCTGTCTGAGTTCGACCGCTCCCTCATCTCCCTTCTCCGCAAGGACGGCCGCATGCCGATCGCGACGCTCGCCGCGCAGCTCGGTGTCTCCCGGACCACGGTGACGAAGCGTCTGGAGCGCCTGGAGTCGCGCGGCGTGATCGTCGGCTACACGGTGCGGGTGCGCGACGAAGGCGAGCTCGACCAGATCCGCAGCGTCACCCACATCGCGGTGGGCGGCGTGACCACCACGACCGTGATCGAGCGTCTGCGCGGCATGCCGGAGATCGCGGCGCTGCACACCACGAACGGCAACTGGGACCTGGTCGCGGAGATCTCCTGCCGCGACCTCACCCACTTCGACCAGGTGCTGCGCGAAATCCGCAACACCAGCGGGGTGGAGAACTCGCATTCCTCACTGCTGCTGAGCTCGGTGGTGCGGCACTGACGAGCCCGCCCCCTCCCGTGGCGGCGGAGGTGCGCGGGTGGGCGCCGGCCGACGGGCTCATGCCCGGGTGGCGCTGGCCGACGGGATCAGACCCGGGCCGACGGGTGCCGACCCGGGCGGCTACTCCCCCGTCAGCATCCGCCGCAGCTCGGGGGTGAAGCCCTCCACCTGCACCTCCACCTTGGGGCGCACGAAGTCGTCCGGGGTGAGGACCATGCGGTGGTGCAGCCTCCGTCGGCCGCCCTCCATCACGACGGCTGTGCCGTTCGGCCGGTAGCCGAGCCGCTTCGACACGGCGAGGGAGGGCAGGTTGCCGTCCTCCGCACCGGATTCGGCGCGTTCGGCGCCGAGGTGGTCGAACGCGAACACGAGGATCGCTTGGCGCATGAGGGTGCCGATGCCCTGGCCGTGGGCTGAGCGGGTGAGCCAGGAGCCGGAGTCGACTGTGCGGAGGCTCGCGAACTCCTTGAGGCGCAGGCCCTGACTGCCGACGAGGCGCCCCTTCCACCAGACGCCGAAGGGGATCTCATAGTCGTCTCCGCCGATGGCGGCGCGCTGGGCCCACTGGAACTGGACCGCACTTTTCGCGGTCGCGGCGAGGTCTTCGCCCAGCCAGGCGAAGCAGGCGTGTTCGAAGGCGGGGTCGAAGACCGGTTCGTGGAGCAGTGCGGCGTATTCGGGAAGGTCGCTGTCGCGCATCAGGCGCATGGTGAGGTCGTCGGCGGTGATGCGCAGGGCGAACGGCGGGAACAGGTCCTCGAGGCTGGTGGACGTGCTCATTGGACGAGCATACGGGGACCGACGGGCGCGGTGTCGGAGTGGGGCTGCGGCCCCTGAAGAACCGGAAGTGTGGACAACCGCGCGGGGCCGGGTGGCCGAATCAGGGCCGACGGAAACTACACGCCTGTGATTATCCCCAGCCGTGGACAACTTTGTGGATAACTTTTGGGATGTTCGTGGATTCCCCGGCCTCAATTGTGCACATATGCGGCCTGCGTTGTGCACATACCGCGCCCAAGTGGGGACAACTACGGGTGTGAATCGTGTGCACAGTCGCCGCCTACCCACCACACTCACTGTGGATAACCCGTCGGAACACCCACTGACCTGGGAAATCACAACAATGCGATTACTCCACACATGTGGACAGCGATGTGGATGGCGCATGTGCACAAGCCCCACCTTGTCCACAACGGGTGGACAGACTGTGGAACCGCAACCGCCCGGTCACCGAGAAAACCCCTGGTGACGAGCCCCTGATGTCGGCGTGAACAGACCGGCTGCGCGCTCAGAGCAGAGCACGCAGCCGGTGTGCAGAAGTGAGGCGGCGGTGCACGCCGCCCGCGGTGCCATCAGAACAGCGGCGGCATCGCCCAGTCCGGCACTGTCAGCACGCGGGCCAGGACCACTGCGCCGAGCACCGCGAGCGCGGCCGCGAGCACCGCGGCATGGGTGAGGTCCGCCCGGCGGGCGAGGGCGGCACGGTCAGCACCGGGGGCCGCCTTCACGCGAGTGGCGAACAGGACGAGGGCGATGAGGGTGCCGGTGATCATGCCGCCGAGGTGTCCCTGCCAGGAGATGTCGGGGTACATGAAGGAGAACGCGAAGTTCAGTCCGATCAGCACCAGCACCTGGGTGGCCTGCTCGCCCATGCGTTGCTGCACCACGAAGAGTGCGCCGAACAGGCCGAACACTCCGCCGGAGGCGCCGACGGTGCCGGTGTACCAGTCGTCCAGGCCCGCGCTCGCCAGCCACATCACGGCGGCGTGGCCGCCGATCACGGACAGCAGGAACAGGCCGAGGTAGCGCCAGCGGCCCAAGGACCGTTCGAGGAACTGGCCGATCGCCCACAGGGCGTACATGTTCAGCAGCAGGTGCATGATGCCGCCGTGGAGGAATCCGGAGGTGATGAGTGTCCACGGCATCGCCTCGGTGCGGAACGGCGCGAAGGTGGTCCACTGCCGGATCACGCCGGAGACCCCGGGGAGGTTCTGCAGGCCGAACATGACCACGCAGATGCCGATCAGTGTCCAGGTGATGATCGGGGTGTCGGAGCCGCGGCCGCCGATGGCGTTGCGGGGCTGGGCGGCGGCGCGGTCGCGCTGCAGGTCGCCGGCGCAGTCGGTGCAGATGGCGCCGACCTCGGTGTGCACTTGGCAGGCGCCGCACATGGGCCGGTCGCAGCGCCGGCATCGCACATAGCTGGCGACCTGCGGGTGGCGCGGACAGACGGGCGCGCTGTGGGCGGCGCCCGAGGATCCTGACTGGCCGAAGCTCGGTGGGTTCTGACTCATACCCCATTTCTACCCGACCCGGCCCGCCCAGGCCCGGTCAGGGCGCGGGGAGCGGGCCCGGTCAGGGCGCGGGCACGATCAACCCTTCGGTTGATCACCCCCGTCTGCCCGATTTCTAGCGTGGAGGCATGAGCACCGCACTGCCCCGCACTGAGGCCCGCCGGCACCCGTCGGCCTCCACCTCCACCCGTGAAACCGCAGCCCGCTCCGCCCACACCCGCAACGGGCACCGCGCCCACCCGGGCGGGCCCGGCCCCGCCGGTGAGCCGACCCGCCTGGAGCGCATGGGCCGTTTCCTCACGTCCACGAAGGGCGCGTGGATCACCCTCGCGCTCGCCGTGGTCGCCGCGCTCGCGATCTTCGGCGGTCTGCGCGGCACGGGGCCCGTCGGCGGAATGGACGCCGCGCCCGCGACCGCTGAGTCCACGCAGGCGAAGGAGCTGCTCGCCAAGGCGCCCGGCAGTGAGAACCAGCAGGTCATGGCCGTGGTCTCCCGCCCGGACGGCGCCGCCCTCACCCCGGAGGACATGAAGCGCGCCGAGAAGGTGAAGTCCGCGCTCGCCGCCGAGAGCGGCACGGAGGCGTTCGGGCCGATCCCGTCGGAGGACGGCAAGGCGGTGATCGTGGGCACCCAGATCAACACGGAGCCGTCCACCTCCGCCGATGAGGCCACCGCGACCAGTGAGAACAACACGGCTGTGGACGCCGAAGTGAACGCCCTGCGGGAGACCGCGCACCGCACCGGCGGCGACGACCTCACCGTGCAGGTGACCGGCGGTCCCGCCATCGGCTCCGACATCCGCGGCGCCTTCGTCGGCGCCGACTTCACCCTGCTGGCGGTGACGATCGCGGTGGTCGCGGTCCTGCTGCTGCTCACCTACCGCTCCCCCATCCTGTGGATCGTGCCGCTGGTGGTGATCGCCCTGGCCGACGGGGCCTCCAGTTCTCTGACCAGCTTCCTCGGCGAGAAGCTCAGCCTCGCCTTCGACGCCGGCGTGATCTCCGTGCTGGTGTTCGGCGCGGGCGCGAACTACGCCCTGCTGCTGATCTCCCGCTACCGCGAGGAGCTGCACGTCCAGCAGGATCAGCGCTCAGCGCTCGCCACCGCGTGGTCGCGGATCATCCCCGCGATCGTCACCTCGAACGTGACCGTGGTGCTGTCCCTGCTGACCCTCATGGTGGCGCTGATGCCTGCCACGCGCGGCCTCGGCATCGCTGCCGCCGCTGGTCTGCTGCTGGCACTTCTGGCGGTCGTGTTCCCGCTGACCGCTCTGCTGGCCCTGCTGGGCCGCGGCATCTTCTGGCCGTTCATCCCGCGGCCCGCGCATCACCATGAGGCACAGGGCGGTGCCGAGGAGGAGCCGCGCGGCCTGTTCGCTGCCGTGGCCCGCGCCGTCACGGCACATCCGGTCATCTCGGGCCTGGCCGCCCTCGCGATCCTCGTGGCCGGTGGCCTGGGCCTGGTGGGCACGCAGATCGGGCTGTCGCAGTCGGAGCAGTTCGCGACCGCGTCCGAGTCCCGTTCCGGACTGGAGACAATGGCTGCGCACTACCCGGCCGGTGAGGCCGGCCCGCACACCGTGGTCGCCCCCGCTTCCGCCGCCGACGGGTTCCTCGCGAAGGCGAAGGACGTGGACGGTGTGCAGCGCGCCCACGTGACCGGCAAGCCGTTTACTGCCGACGGCGGCACCTGGGTTCCGATCAGCGTCACCGGCACGGCGGAGCCGGAGACCGCTGCTGCGACCGCCGAGGTGGACGCCCTGCGCTCCGCTGCCGTGGACACCGATCCGCAGATCCTCGTGGGCGGCACCAGCGCGGCCGCAGCGGATGTGCACAACGCGTCCGTGCGGGACCTGACCCTGATCGCGCCGCTGATCGTTCTGGTGGTCCTCATCCTGCTCGGCGTGCTGCTGCGCTCGGTCGTCGCCCCGATCGTACTGATGGCCCTGACCGGCATCTCCACCGTGGGTGCGATCGGCATGGGCACGCTCCTCGGCGAGGCCCTGTTCGACTGGCCGGGCCTGGACATCACCGTCCCCCTGATCGCGTTCCTGTTCCTGGTGGCGCTCGGCGTGGACTACTCGATCTTCCTCGCCCACCGCATTCAGCAGGAGAACCGGACGCACCCGATGCGCAGCGCCCTGGTGCGGGCCGTGTCCCACACGGGCGTGGTCATCACCAGCGCTGGCGTGGTCCTCGCCGCCGTGTTCGCCGCTCTGGGTGTTCTGCCGTTGGTGGTGCTGGGGCAGCTGGGTCTGATCGTGGGCCTCGGCGTCCTCATCGACACGGTGCTCGTGCGCACCGTCCTCGTGCCCGCCGTGTTCACCCTCATCGGCGACAGGGTATGGTGGCCGACGGCGGCGGTACAGCCGGGCTCTACCCCTTAACCGTCCAGGACGCACGGTCGGCGGTACGCTCCGGCGCGAGCTCAAACCGGATCGACCGACAGGAGGAGGAGCGGTCGCATCTGGCCGCGGACTCTGGGCACTCACTTCGCCGGTGGAGTCCACGACTGCAACCAGTCCGACTGCCGCCTGAGCGCCGACTGAGGCGTGGCGGCGAGCACCGCGTCCCGCATTCGCGCCGCAACCGGACCGCCGGCGTGGGCGAGCCGGCCCACCAGCCGGGACCGCTGCGCGATCCGCTGACTGCGAGGCCTGCGCAGCGAGTCGTATGCCTCCAGTGCCCGCGCCAGTGCCTCGGGGTCCGGAGAGTCATGGGGAGCCAGCGGGGCGAGCAGAGTCGCGAGAGTGGCCGCGTCCGCCATAGCCTGCCCGCCGCCCTGGCCGAGGTTTGGAGTCATCGCGTGCGCGGCGTCACCGGCGAGCCGGCACCACCGGACCGGACGCGAGACGACGGCCATCACGAGCAGACTGCGCGGGTCTCGGGCTCACCCCGTGGCGGCAGCGGACACAGCACCGCACTTCGACCCGCCTGCGTGATCGGAATGATCTGGCTGACCCTGATCATCCTGGGCACCGCCACGATCGGACGACAGCTCCGGTCCGCTCGTTTCCTCCGCTGGATCGACCGAGTCACCGGGGTGTCCTGATCTTCTTCGGCGCACGGCTCGCGGTCTCAGCCAAGGTCTGACATTCACGGACAGACTCCCTGGTGAGGGCTCAAGCTCGCTGAATCCGGTCCACACCGTCTCGGTCCGCCCGCCAAGCGGAGAGGACCCCTTGTTCCACCGCTGCGCTGAGCTCGGCGCTGAGCCCGACGCTGCGCACTTGGTCGAGCTGCGCGACCTCCGCCGGCGCAACCGGCTGCTGGAGCACGAGAACGAGGTCCTGCGCCGCGCTGCCGCCTACCTCTCGCAGGCGAACCTGCCGGGAACAGGCTCTACCCGCTCGTGAGTGAGCTCGCCGCCGATGGGGTCCCTGTCGCGGTGTCCTTGCGGGTGCTGAAGCTCTCCCGCCAGCCCTACTACCGCTGGCGGAAACAGCAGGTCACCGAGTCCGAGCTGGTCGAGGCCTATCGAGCTAACCGCTGTTCGACGCCCACCGTGACGATCCCGAGTTCGGCAACCGGTTCCTCGCCAGGGAAGCGGAAGCCGCTGGTGAGCCGATGTGTGAGCGGACCGCGTGGCGGATCTGACGGGACAATCAGTGGTGGTCGGTGTTCGGGAAGAAGCGCGGCAAGAACGGCAAGCGCCCCGGACCACCCGTGCACGACGACCTGATCAAGCGCGACTTCACCGCCGATAACGTCAACGAGATATGGCTGACTGACATCACCGAACACTGGACCGACGAGGGGAAGCTCTACCTCTGCGCGATCAAGGACGTGTTCTCCGGCCGGATCGTCGGCTGCTCCATCAGCGACCGGATGAAGGCCCGCCTCGCGGTGAACGCCCTGAACCGCCATCACCTCATCGGATCGATGGGCAAAGCCGGTGCTGCCGGGGACAACGCCGCGATGGAGTCCTTCTTCGCCCTGCTCCAGAAGAACGTCCTGGACCGCAAGCAATGGCGGACTCGAGAAGATCTCCGGATCGCAATCATCACCTGGATCGAGCGAACCTACCATCGACGCCACCGACAGGCCCGCCTGGGCCGATTGACCCCCATCGAAAACGAGACCATCATGAACCCGACCGTCAGCCTGGCGGCCTAACCCCAACTGACACCTGATCACGCATCAGTCCCGCCCGTTGCGTCCTGACCTCGGAACGAAACCCCGGGCGCTTCAAGCGTCTGTGGCAGGACGGTCTGCGGTAGGACAACAGATGCGACTCGGGATGGCTGTTGATGCCGGTTGGGCGTCGGGCGGTGGCCCCGAACGTGGCGATGGAAGGACGATCAATGTCTGAGCAGGGAGTGCAGTCGGTGTCGCTGGAGGATGTGCGTTTCCCGTTGCGGGTGCGTGTGCGGACGAAGGTGTGGGCGCCGGCGTTCGTGTTGGCGGTGGTGTTGTGGGTGTTGTCCGTGCTGATCATGGCGGGGGTGCCGTCGTCGTTGTTCGATGATGAGTCCGCGATGCTGTTGCTGTTGCGGGTGTTGATGGGGATCGGGTTTCTGCCGTTGACGTTGTATGTGGTCTACGCGTGGATGGCGTGGCGGCGGCCGCGGCATCTGACGGTGGATGAGCAGGGGGTGTGCACGCACTCGTGGCGGGTGCGTTGGGAGGACGTGGAGTCCCTGTGGCTGAACCCGACGCACGGTCAGGCCCCGGACAAGAAGACGCAGGTCGGTTTCATGGTCGAGGATCATGCTTGGACAGACGAACTGCGGCGGGGGAACAGGTGGGACTCGGGGTATCCGTTCGGCCTGGGCGGGTTGCTCCCGCGAAACCACTTGATCTATACGCAGTTCGCCACGGATCCGCCGATCCAGTCGTTGTTCGAGCTGTTCGAGCAGCTGCGGATGCAGGCTCGTGGTGAGACGCCGACGGAGGGCGCCGACCGCGCCTAGCACCTACAGGATCGGCAGCGCCGTCCCCGCCACCCGCGTGTGGAATTCGAGCTGCGCCGTCGGCGTGGTCCGCCTCTCCAGCGACTCACCAGGGGACGTCGCCAGCGGCACGCTCAGCAGCGCCACCGTCGCGATGATCGGGGTGACGATGCCGAGCCGGCGACGCGCCGCCGCCTCGAGAACAGTGCGCCTCACCGACCCGCCATCACCAGACGGGGCAGGATTGCCTGATCCGGGCCGACGGACTCACCCGTCGGCCCCCACCCCCCCCACACTCCCCCGCGGGACCTGCGGCGTCACCCGACGCGGAACGAGTGCGATATGCCGGAGATCTCCTTCAGCTGCCCCGCCCCGTTCTTCGCCGTGCCGAAGTAGCGCAGGCGGTACTCGCCCGCAGCCGCATCCTCCGGCACATCCCACGACACGGTCACATGGGACTGCGCCGCCAGGTGCCGCTTCCACTCGAACCGCGTGGTGAAGTCGTTGTCGTCAGCGATCCGCTCCCACGACGCGGACCCGTCGGCCCTCACCACCCTGCGCTCCACCTCGAGATAGGTGTCGTTGTGGCGCAGATCGTTGTTCGGGTGCGCGCCCTGGAAGACGGCGCTGGCGCGCTGCCCGCGCTTCACCTCACCCGCTGGCTGGGTGAGGACATCGCCGTACCTGCGGGTGCCGGGCAGGTCGTACAGGACCACGCCGACTGCGCTCTTCACGTACGGGCGGATCTTCGGCGCCTCACCAGGATCGATCTCGGCGCCGTTCGCGAGGTGGTCCGCGAGCTGCGCATACCCCTGCTGCAGCGCCGGCACCGTGAACCGGCCGAACAGGGTCGCGCCGCCCTCATAGTCCTGCTGCTCGAACTCCCACGGGGTCGCGAAGTAGTGGCCGTACGCGTTCGCGGCCTGCGCCACCACCACCTGATCCGGGTCGATCCCCGCCTTCTGCGCGACCGCTTCGCGCAACATCACGCTGGACGCGGCCGTCACCTCACCGGGCGCGCCGACGATCCACAGGTCACCCACCTGGATCAGCTGCAGCGGCAGCACAGTCTGCACGCCGTTGATCAGCCCCGACTCAAACAGGGTCGCCTTCGGCGCCTGGCAGTGCCGCAGCGCCGCATCGCCGCTCTGCGTGCCCTTCGTGATCGCCTCGAAGAACGGGTTGTTGCCGTCACCCTCATGCAGGAACGTGGCGCCGCCGCCACCGTCCTCCTGGCTGCCGGCGCCGAACGGCGCGCCGAGGATCGCGCGGCACGTCCGCTCCGATTTCCCGGTGGTCGAGTACTCGGCGCTCACCGTCTGGTTCTGCATGTCGAGCCACAGGATCTGCGACTTCACGGTGGTGGAGCCCATCGGCTCCGCCGCCTGACGCGCCTGCACCGCCGCATCATGCTGGCGGCTGCCCATGATCCGCATGTTCTCGAACTCGTCATCGGTGGGGCCCGACCCGGGCTTCAGGTTCAGGTTGGGCGTCTGATCCGCGCCGCCGGACATCAGGAACGCACCCGTGCCGCCGGTCTCCGCTTCGTACAGCGACTGCGCGTACCCCTTGTTGTCACCGGAGATCAGGGTGTTCTTCGAGGTCAGGGACGTGGGGTGGGTTCCGAAGAAGTTGATCATGTCCGGGTCATCGCCCTGCCGGTCGATGCCGAGGGTCACCGACTTCGGGTCGCGGGCTCCCGGGGTCTTCGCCTTCAGCTCCGACGGGTTCCGCTCCCACGCCGCCATCGACCGGTTCGTGCCCGCATCGGTCAGCTCCGCGGTGCCGAGGGACAGGGTGCTCGGCGCGAGCGACGCATCCGCCTGCTTCGCCGCATCCACCATCCCGTTCACGCGCGCATCCAGGGTCTTCTGGTGCACACCCATCGTGGTCACGTTGTAGAGCGAATAGTCGGTGTCACCCCCCGGCGTGGCATGCGTGTGGGTGCCCACGATCATCACGTTCGCATCGGTGTACTTGTCCCCGAGCTCCTTCTTCAGCTGCGCCAGCACCTGCTGCCGCACCAGGTTCGTGCCGGAGAGGACATCAGCGGTGATGATGAGGGTCCGCTCCCCCGTGGCAGGGTCCTGAAACGCGAACGCGCGCGCGTACTGCCGCATGTGGATGCCGCTGGACTTCTGGCTGCCGTCGCCGTAGCCCATCATGCCGTTCTCGCCGGGCTCGCCGGTGATGTCGGCGGTGCCGGAGCCGGTGAGGATCTGCATCGCAGAGGTATCCGTGGCGGGCACCGGGGCGGCGGGGGTCTTCAGTGTCGCGGTGTCCGCCAGAGTGGTGTCCCGCTCGAGGGGATCGACGGATGCTGCGGATGCGGGCGCGGCGATCAAGGACAGTCCGAGGCCGACGGATGCCAGCGAGGACAGGAACGCGACCGAGCGGCGGGGGGAGCTGAGGGAGGGGCTCATCGGTGGTCCTTTGAGAGTCGGGGGATGCGGGCCGATGGACGAACCCTGGGCCTGTCCGCACGCCTCGATGCTGTGCGAACCTCCCATGCTCATCCCCCGTACCCGGCGTTTCAGCTGTGAGGAATCTACCACTCGGTCGTCGCCGGCGGGTGCGGAACGCGGTGATGAGACGCCGCGCAGCGCCAGGCCCTGCGCAGCATCACCCGGATCTCCGCCCCTGCCCCCGCGCCATTGCCCGCCTACGCACCCGCCTCGCCGCGGGCTGCCGACGGGTCACCGTGCACTTTCCGACCAGAATCCTCGGTTTTCAGCTTTCCACGCGTTTGAGGGGGCATCGGACTCCATCTCTTGCACAGTGCACAACCGAAAAGGGGCCGCTCCCCCTGTTTTTGCACAAGCGTTTGGGGCCGATGCCCACTCCCGAGGCATCACCGCCGAGGTCAGCGAACGCGTGAACGGCGGTCATGGCTGAGTGCTGACCGGATCGCCGCCTCGACACGGTCGGGCTCATAGACGATCTGCTGCCAGGTGAACCGCAGCGTGTGGAAACCGAGCTCCATCGAGGCGAGGTCGCGCGCTCGGTCGATCCGGTAGGCATCGATCGTGTTCCCGTGGAACGCCAGCGAGTCGCATTCGATGATCAGCCGTTTCCCGACTCGGAAGTCCACCCTGTGCCCGTGCGCCAACCGCACCTGCTGGCGGTAGGGAACCCGCATCGCATCAAGGATGCGGTGCATCAGGGTTTCCGTTCCCGATTCGGAGAGACCCGAGATCCGTCCGATCTGGCGTCGGCGGTCACGCGGCACCGCGGCAAGCAGCGACTCGGCTTCCTCGAAGGAGAGCAGACGCTTGTTGACCGCGGACTCCAGCACGACGGCTGACTCCGATGCGCTGCCGCATCGCAGCGCATCGTCGAGGGCATAGTGCAGTGGCGCTACCGGCGAATCGTTGGGCCACCGGCAGGCCGCCCGGTGGCCTGTTGTTGCACGACCACCGATCCCTTTTCGGCCGTATTCATGAGTGCCGCTGCGGTCGAGAACCCACAGTCCGTACAGGGCAAGCACGGAATAGCAGGTGATCCGCCTGCCTCGAGCCAATGCCGCCGCGACTGTCGGGTCTGATCCCGGGACTGCGTACCAGCCCCACCCCACCTTGACCGCCCTGCCCTGCCGAACAGCAGCTTCGATTCTTCGGCGGGTCATGCCCCGAGCTCTGAGTTGTCCGTGGCTGAAGAAGGAGTCGTGGATATCCCGGATCGTTGTGGCCGGGCGACCGGGCGGAGGAGGCCCCTCGGTCAAGATCCGCTCGAGGTTGAGCGACGCGCTCGTCTGTCCCATTTCTCAACACTCAACCCGAACACAGCCTCCGTTCCACGGCGCTTCCGTCTTTGGGGAGAAGTGCCAGGATCGGCGCGCGCACGCTCGGGCCGAAGGGATCACGGCAGCCGCCCCGCGTCTGCAGCCGACGCACGGCGTGCACATGTTGGAGAAAAAGCGGGCTGCAGGGATCCCTCGTGCTGTATCGGGGCGTTTCCGGTCGTTTTTTGTTCAGCGGCGCCCCGGCCCGCGGGCGTGGGGCGGCGCGGAGACAGACGAAGGCCCCGGCCTCCGCTGCTGCGGATCCGGGGCCTTCGTCGCGACCGGTGGTCAGATGGTCGGGCGGCCAGGAAGCTGACCGTGGCCCGACGACAGGGGCCGAGGGGCTCAGTCCTCGATGGTGACCTTCTCGATCACAACATCGTCCAGCGGACGGTCGCGCATATCGGTCTTCACGGTGGCGATGGCGTCCACGACCTTCTTCGACTCGTCGTCGGCGACCTCACCGAACACGGTGTGCTTGCCGTACAGGTACTGGGTCGGGGCCACTGTGATGAAGAACTGGGAGCCGTTGGTGCCGGAGGGGCGGCCGGTGATGGCGTTCATGCGCTTGCCGGCGTTGGCCATGGCGAGCATGTACTTGTTGTCGAAGTTCTTCTCGGAGATCTCGTCATCGAAGTTGTAGCCGGGGCCGCCGGTGCCGGTGCCGGTGGGGTCGCCGCCCTGGATCATGAAGCCGTCGATGATGCGGTGGAAGATGACGCCGTCGTAGAAGGGGCGCTGCTCCTTCTCACCGTTGAGGGGGTTGGTGAACTCCTTCTCGCCCTTGGCGAGGCCCACGAAGTTCTCGACGGTCTTCGGGGCATGGTTCGGGAACAGCTCGATGCGGATGTCGCCGTGGTTGGTGTGAAGCGTTGCAAACATGCCTCCAGTCTCCCATATACCCGCACCGGGCCGGCCCAGAGGCCGCTGTCGATGCGCGCGGGTGTGCTGGGCCGATGCGCGCGGGTGTCTGGGGAGTCTCTGTGATCCTTCCGAGACCTCAGCGGTAGAGTTGCGGCGTAGCCCACAGGTGCGCTCTGCTCGGCTGACCCTTCGGTTCTGCCGCGGCGCGCGCCCGGGTGCACAGTCTGTTCCGCTGACGCGGAGGAACCAACGAAAGGGGTTCGCACATGGCACTCCTGCCTAGGACCAAACGCGCGGCTGAGAAGAAGGCCGCTGTGAAGAAGAAGCATCTGTCGAAGAAGGCGCAGAAGAACGCATCGAAGGCGCAGACCCGCGCCCAGAAGGCGATGGCTTCGATCGGCCCGCTGGCTGCTGTTGCCGCTGAGCAGGCACGTGAGCGCGCTGCCGGCTACTACGAGGACTACGCTCCCGTGGTGCAGAAGAACGTGCGTGAGGGCCTGAAGAAGGGCGGCGAGCGCTTCGGTGATCTCGCCTCCAACCTCAACGGCGACTACGCGAAGAAGGCGAAGCAGTTCCGCGGCGACTTCGAGGACGACTACCTGCCGCGCGCACGCAACACCGCATCGGCCGCGTCGGAGACCGGTGCCGCTGCGCTCACCGCTGCTCTGGCTGCTGCTCGCAAGGAGTGGGACAAGGGCGCTGGTGACATCCAGAAGGCCGCCACCGCCTCCCCGAAGAAGAAGAAGAAGAGCGTGTTCGGCAAGCTGCTGCTGGTGACCGGTCTGGCTGCTGCTGGTGCGGCCGTCGGCTACGTGGTGTGGCAGAAGACCCGTCCGATCGAGGATCCGTGGGCTCCGCCGGCGGACTTCGCTCGCGCGCACTACCCGGCTGCCGGCACCACCGATGCGGATTCCGCTGACGTGTCCGACTCCGTCGCCTCCGCTGAGGCCGGCGATCTCCCGGGTGCGCTCAAGCGCGACCCGAAGTCGCTGAACACGAACCCGGGCTCTGAGCGTCCCGTGACCGGTAAGCGCGCGGACACCGCTGTGAAGCGCACCCCGGACCCGGAGGCCAAGGGCGGCGACGTCAAGCGCGTCACCGACACCCCGGTGAAGCCGAACCCGGCCCAGCGCGATGCCTCCACCCCGACCCACGTCGCCGACGCCAAGAAGGTGAACGACGTGGAGAACCCGAAGAAGGTCGTGGACCCCAACGCCACCCGCGACCCGGAGGCTCCGGTGAACAAGAAGGAACACTTCCCGAACAAGTGATCCGTGCTCCCCATCAGGGGCAGTGAATCGAAGCGGCTCGGCGCATTGCGTCGGGCCGCTTCGCTGTGCCGCGGCGGGCCGACGGGCCCCAGCCGTCGGAGTGGGGTGGCCGCAGGCAGGGGCCGACGGGTCCCAGCCGACTGAGTGCGGTGGCCGCAGGCAGGGGCCGACGGGTGCCGCGCTGCCCGATAGGCTGGCCGCGTGTCCGAGCCCATCCTCACCGAACGCCTGCAGCTGCGCCCCCTCGCCCACACGGACCTGCCGGTGCTGTGGCGCCTGCACTCCGACCCGCGCGCCTTCGAGCACGACGCGATCCCCGAGCTCGGCGCAGTCGACCAGATGCAGCGCGTCCTCGCGCAGTGGCTCGCCTACGCCCGCCGCGACCACTACGGCTACTTCCTCGTGACCACACACGACGGGGAACCCGTCGGCGCCGCTGGCCTCTCCGGCATGGACGTGGCCGGCGAGACGGTGGCGAACCTGTACGTCCGCCTCTTCCCCGAACAGTGGCGGCGCGGGTACGCCCTCGAGGCGCTGCGCGCGGTCCTCGCCGCCGCGGACCGTTCCCGCTCCCTCGACCCGGACACTCCCTACCCGTCGGACGCGGTCGTGATCACCGCGGTGCAGAACACACCGATGCGCCGCCTCGCCGAGCAGCTCGGCTTCCACGAGACCGATGAGGAGGATCCGACGGCGGGGTTCGAGCACGTGCTGCTGCGCAGGCCGGTGGGGCTCGCGGCGCCCGCTGACCGCCCGGCACCGGCCGGCCGATTCGCCCCCTCCCCCAGTGGTGACTTCCACCTGGGGAACCTGCGCACCGGGATCCTCGCGTGGTTCTTCGCCCGCGCCACGCATCGCCGGTTCGTGATGCGCATCGAGGACCTGGACCGTGTGCGGCCCGGCGCGGAGCAGCGGCAGCTGGAGGATCTGCGGGCGGTCGGCATCGAGTGGGATGAGCCGCTGGTGCGGCAGTCGGAGCGGACGGACCTGTATGACGAGGCGGCGCGCCGTCTCGCGGAGCGGGGCCTGGTGTACGAGTGCTACTGCACGCGCCGGGAGATCCAGGAGGCGCCGAGTGCGCCGCACGCCGCACCCGGCGCCTACCCGGGGACGTGCCGGGATCTCACGGAGACGGAGCGGGAAGCGGGCCGGGCGAAGGTCGCGGACCTGAACCGGGAGCCGGCGCTGCGACTGCGGGCGGATGTGTCCACGTACCGGGTGCGGGACCGGTTCGCGGGGAGCGTGGAGGGCGCGGTCGATGACATCGTCCTGCGCCGCGGGGACGGGGTGTGGGCGTACAACCTGGTCAGCGTGGTGGATGACTGCGCGTTCGCGGTCGATCAGATCGTCCGCGCTGATGACCTGCTGGCCTCGGCGCCCCGCCAGGCGCATCTGACGGCGCTGCTGCAGGAGGTGTGGCCGAGCCTATGGGGCCGCGACGTCCCCGGGTGGGAAGGCGCTGCGCGGTCGGGCCGAACGGCCGACGGGGGCTCCTCCGCCGGCGGCGGGAAGGCGGCCGACGGGGCCGCGCCGTGGCCAGAGGTCGAGTACATCCACGTGCCGCTCGCCCTGAACACGAACGGGCAGCGGCTCGCGAAGCGGGACGGCGCCGTCACCCTCCGCGACCGCCTGGACGCCGGCGAGAGCATCGCGGACGTGGTGGACCGGATCGGCCGCAGCCTGGGCGTGGAGCATGCCCGCAGCGCCGCGGACATCGCCGCCGCCCTGGACCCGTCGGCCGGTCCGGGAACTGAATGGGTGCTCGAACCGTGGGTGGTGGATCTGCCGGCGACGCCGCCGGGCGCCTAGGCCGCGCGCCTCGTGACGGCGGGGTCGTCCAGGCTGCCGGGACCGCGCACCAGCATCACGACCACGCCGACGACCGTCCACACCGCGCCCACAATCAGCGCGATCGTGGAGGCGTTCACCAGCACCGCGATGAGGATCGCCGCGCCGATCAGCGGCAGGATCAGGTGCCGCAGCACGGAGCGCGCCACGGGCGCTGCACCCGCGGCGTGGCGCCGGCCGGCCCAGAACCAGCCGATCACTGAAGCGTGCAGCAGAGTGAAAGCGACCAGGGCGCCCACGTCCACAATGGAGACGAGGAGGTCGAGCCCGTCGGCCCGCGTGGCGGCCCACACCGCGAGCGCAACGTTCGCGGTCGCCGCGAAGAGGATGCCGCGCATCGGCACGCCTGTCCGCTCCGAGACCCGCGTCAGAGCCGAGGGCAGGGCTCCGGTGCGCCCCATGCCGAGCAGGATTCGCGACGCCGCCGCCTGGCCCACCATCGCGGAGAACGCGGCGCCGATGCCCTTCGCCACCGCGAGCAGAGTGTGCAGGATCGGAGACAGCTGCTCCCCCACCGCCGTGTAGTAGGCGGGGCCCTGCAGTTCGGGGTTCGCGGCGAGTTCCGCGGGGGTCGGCTCCATCAGGAGGGCTCCGATGTAGGTCTGCAGGATGAACAGGGCGCCGGCGAGGACGAGGCAGACCAGGGTCGCGCGGCCGACGACGCGGGAGGAGCCGACGGTCTCCTCGGCGAACGTGGCGATCGCGTCGAACCCCAAATAGGAGAGCACGGCGACGGACACTGCCGCGAACACCGCCTGCCAGGAGAAGACTCCGATACCGGTCAATGGGGTGAGCCAGCCGCGCGACGGACCAACAGTCGCCAAGTGCCACACGCCGACGATCAGCACGAGCCCCAGCACGATCACCTCAGCGACCACCACAATGGTGGCGGCGCGGGCGGCGATCTTGGATCCAGCGAGGTTCATCGCAGTGGTCAGCGCAACCGCACCGGCGGTCCACACCCACACCGGCACAACCGGGACCAGGGAGTTCATGGCGATGCCGGTGAACAGGTAGGCGACCGACGGGATCAGCAGATAATCGAGCATGACGATCCAGCCGGTGAAGAACCCTGCCCGCGGCCCGATGCCGGCTCGCGCATAGGCGTAGACGGACCCGGCGCTGGGCACCTCTCGGCTCATCAGCACATAGGAAGCGGCGGTGAACGCCATCGCGATGGTCGCAACGAGGTAGACGATCGGGACTACGCCGTGGCTCTTGGCGTCGAGCGGACCGAAGACGCCGACGGCAGCCGCCGGTCCGATGAATACCAGGCCGTAGGCGATGAGTTCGGGAAGGGTGACCTGGCGGCGCAGGCCGGAAGGGGCGGCAGTGCTCATGGGGCTCCTCTGCAGAATGGGCGAGTACTGAGGGCCACCCCAGAATAAGGCCGCGCGACCTGCGGAAAAACGGGGGCGCCCCGTCACGAACAGCACTATGCTCGGCGGCATGTCCTCCCCCGCCGCGCCGCTGCTGCGCATCCCACCCACGGACGCCGCGCTCAGCACCGGTGAGGCGCAGCGCCAGCAGCTGCTGGACCGTGTGCGGCAGGTGCGCCTCCTTGTGGAGTCGAGCCCGGCGCTGTCAGCCCTGGTCGGCGTCCTCATCGTTGCGCAGATGGTGCTGGAGGCCGCGCGGCTGCTGTCCATCGGCTGGGTCGTCACAGCGCTCGCCGCCGCCGACCACCCCAGCATGGTGACCGCGCTGATCGTGCTCGGCGGCACCCTCCTCGCCGCCCCGCTCCTGGGAGCGGCCACCGACATCGGCGCGAAGGCACTGGACCGGGCTGTGCAGGTCCGCCGCTCCGACGACTTCGCCGCCGCCGTCCTCACCCCGGACACGCTGCGCCACCTCGACACCCCGGAACTGTCCGAGGAGGCGCAGTCGGTGGCGTCCGAACTGCGGGGCTGGCAGATCCTCCTCGGCACCGAATCCACCGTCACCACGGTCACCATGCGCGTCTCGGCGCTCGCCCCGGTCATCGTCATCGGCCTGTGGAACGTGTGGGCGGCGCTGATCCTCCTGGTGGTGTTCCAGATCGTCGCGGTCGTGATGCTGCAGCACCTGAGCCGGCTCATGGCGGCGCTGACGAAGCCGCCGGGCCCGGCGAAGCGCCGCACCCGCTACTTCTTCGACCTCGCCACCGGGCCCGCCGCCGCGAAGGAAGTGCGGCTGTTCGGCCTGCTGCCGTGGATCACTCCGCACCTCGCCGGGTCGGAGAACTCCCTGCGGGAGAGCTCGCAGGAGATGAGTCTGCGCCGCCCACAGGTCCTTGCCATGCTGCTCGGCCTCGTGGCGCTGCTCGGCACCATCGCCCTGATCATCGCTGACGCCACCGCGGGCCGCATCAGCCCCGGGCAGATAGCCGCGCTCGTGGTCGCGGCCGTGTCCCTCGTGGCACTCGTAGGGCCGATCGGCGACCCGCACCTGCACATGATCGTGTCGGGTCGCCTGCAGCGCCGCATCGACGATCTCGCCCGCGCCTCCCGCCTCGTCGCCGGTCCCTCCCATCCCGCCGCCGGCACCGTCCAGCCGACCGCTGGGGCGCCGACGGACGCGCTGCCCCCGTCGGCGCCGGGCGCCGGCATCGAGATCCGCGACCTCGCGTTCCGCTACCCCGGCCGCGACACCGACACCCTCCACAACCTCAGCCTCAGCATCCCCGCAGGTCAGAGCGTCGGCGTGGTGGGAGTGAACGGCGCCGGCAAATCCACCCTCATGTCCCTCATCGCCGGGCTGGAGCGCCCCACCGCCGGCACGATCGAGGTGGGCGGGCGGCCGCTCACGCCCGCCGCGGAGGGCAGGCCGACGGCTGCCGTGATCTTCCAGGAGTTCTCCCGCTACCCCCTGGATGTCCGCGCCAACGTGACGCTCGGCCGCCCCGCCGACGACGAGCAGGTCGCCGAGCAGGTGCGGCGCGCCGGCGGCACGGACCTGTTGCACCGCCTGACCACTGATGACGACGGCCTCGGCACGATCCTCGCCCCGGGATTCGAGGGCGGAACGTCGATGTCCGGGGGCCAGTGGCAGCGGGTGGCGCTCGCCCGCGCCCTCGCAGCCGTGGACGCCGGCGCGCAGGTGCTCGTCCTCGACGAGCCGACATCCGCGCTGGATGTGCGCGCCGAAGCGGAGATCTTCGATGACTTCCTGCGCGTCACCCGCGGCGCCACCACACTGCTCGTCTCCCACCGCCTCTCATCGGTGCGCCGCGCCGACCGCATCGTGGTCCTCGACGCCGGCCGCATCACCGAGGACGGCACGCACGACGAGCTGATGGCCGCCGGCGGCGCCTACGCCCGCATGTTCACCACCCAGGCCCAGCGGTTCCAGGAAGCAGGTGGACACGATGACGACGACGCCTGAGCCCGTCGCGAAGGGCTCCCGGATCACCGCCGTCCGCTTCGCCCTGCGCGAGGCGTGGGCGCTCAGCCCCCGCTCCAGCCTGTTGGCGCTGCTGGAGCTTCTGCTCCGTCTCGCCGAGGCCCTGCAGCCGGTGTTCTTCGCCCTCATCGTTACCGGCATCGCCACCGGTACATGGTCCTTCGCGATCGCCGGCGGTACGCTGCTGGCCCTGGAGACGGGCGCCGGCATGCTGCTGACGTTCATCGGCATCACCCACCGGGTCAGCCTGATGGCGGGCCTCACCGCCCGCTTCGAGGGCCGCACCGCGCGGCTGCTCGCCTCCATCCCCACCACCGCGCACCTGCACGACCCGACGATGTCCGCGAAGGTGCAGCTGCTGCGGGACCTCGCCGGCGGCATCGGCGGCACCTACAACATGGTGCTCAACGCCCTGCGGTGGCTGCTCGCCCCCATCGCCACCGTCGCCGTCGCCGTCACCGCCGACTGGCGCCTCATCCTCGTGGTCCTCGCCGCGGTCCCGCAGCTGTTCATCACCAGCCGCATCTCCTCCATCAGCCAGAAGCACGAAGAGGCCGCCGCCGACGACTCCAAGCGGCTCGGTGCGCTCATGGACATCGCCGCGAGCCGCCCCGGCGGCAGTGAGGCCCGAACCTTCGGCGCCCGCGGGTTCCTCCGGGCCGAACTGCGGGCCGCTGCACAGCGCTGGCAGAGCGTCCTGCTGCGCGGCACCGCCCGCACGTCCGCACTGACGCTCGCGATGGAGCTGATCTACCTCGCGGCAGCCGTCGGCGTCCTCGTCTGGATGGGCATGGACGCCGTCGCGGGAACGGTCAGCCTCGGCGCGATGACGGTGGCGCTGACCAGCCTGTCCGGCCTGCAGCAGGCCGCGGGCGGTGTGCGCACCGCCATCACCACCCTCGACGACTGCGCGCGCTCCGTTGCCCGCTACCTCTGGCTCGAGGACTACGCGCGCGGGCAGGCGGAGGCGCACGCGGGCACCGCGCTGCCGCCGGCCGGCCTGGCCGACGGGATCCGTCTGCGGAACGTGTCCTTCACCCACCCGGGGGCGTCCTCCCCCGTGTTCGATGACCTGACACTCGACCTGCCCGCCGGGTCCACGATCGCGCTCGTCGGCGAGAACGGAGCGGGCAAGACCACCCTGGTGGAACTGCTGCTCGGCCTGCACGACCTCGACAGCGGCAGCATCGACGTGGACGGGGTCCCGCTCGCGGACATGGACCTCGCGGCATGGAGGGCACAGTGCGCGGGCGCGTTCCAGGACCACGCGAACATCGAAGCGACGGCGCGGGAGACGATCACCGTCGGCGACCTCGGCGGGGACGACAGCGCAGACTCTGCGATGCGGGCCCTGGAGAGGGCGTCGGCGACCGACGTCCTCACCGCCCTGCCGCACGGCCTCGACACGCAGCTCGGCACATCCTGGCCCGACGGTGTGGGCCTGTCCGGCGGGCAGTGGCAGCGCCTCGCCATCGCCCGCGGCATGATGCGCACCGCTCCCCTGCTGCGCATCCTCGACGAACCGACCTCCGCCCTCGACCCCGAGACGGAGGACCGACTCTTCAGGAAGTACGCCGCGGCCGCGGAGGAGACCCGCGCCGCCGGCGGCATCACCCTCCTGATCACGCACCGCTTCTCCACCGTCTCCGCCGCCGATCGCGTTGTGGTGCTCGACCACGGCCGCGTGGTGGAGCAGGGAACGCACCGCGAGCTGATGGCTGCGCGGGGCCAGTACTACGACATGTTCACCGTGCAGGCACGCGGCTACGCACCCTCCCAGCACACCGACTGAGCACAGCGGTGGCGCGGCAGGGTCCGCGCGGCGCAGGGCCGATGGGCGCGGGGCAACCGTCGGCCGATCAGACGGCCACGCCCACCAGGGCGCCGATGCCGTACGTGACCGCCATGGCGAGCACGCCGCCGGCGATGGTGCGCAGCGTCGCCTTCCCCGCCGCAGCCTGACCGAGGCGCGCGGCAATCATGCCGGTGAAGGCGAGCGCGAGGACCACCGCGGCGAACGTCGCAGGAATCTTGAACGGCACCGGGACCAGCAGCACCGCCAGCACCGGCAGCAGACCGCCGAGCAGGAACGCCACGAAGGACCAGATCGCGGCGTGCATCGGGGAGGCGATCTCGTCCTCGTCGATGGAGTAGCGCATGCGCATGTGCGCATCGAGCGCGTCGTGGGCGGTCATGCGGACCGCGGATTCGCGCGCCAGATCGGCAGGGATCCCCGCCTCCTCCAGGGAGGCCGACAGGTGCTCCAGCTGACCGTCGGGGTCCTCGGCGAGGGCGGCGCGGGTGCGGGCGATCGTCGCGGACTCCGAATCCTTCTGCGCGGACACGGACACGTACTCGCCCATCGCCATGGACAGGGAACCGGCACCGACCGCGGCAGCGGAGGCGACGGCGAGGGGGCCGAAGTGCGGCGTGGCGGCGGCGACGCCGACCACCATGCCGGCGACCGAGACGATGCCGTCGTTCGCGCCGAGGACGCCGGCGCGCAGCTGGTTGAGGCGGGAGGCCGACGGGACCGCCCGCTCCGGGGCAGCGGTCGTGCCGGCGGCAGGGTCGTGCGACGCTGAGGCGAGAGGGGATTGGGAGGACTGGAGGGTGGACGATGAGGCGTTCATGCCTCGGACGTTATGCGTCCGTGACCCGCCTGGCCAGGCTAGTGAGCCTGTCCTCGCCCGCCCCGCCAGCCGTGGGAGGGTCCCGGAACGTCGCTCAGATCACGCGGTCGGGGTGTCGTCGTCCTCGTCGCGACCCGCCGATGCCACCTGGGGTGCGCGCACGAGAGACGCGATGGTGGCGATGGCCATGGAGCCGATGATGACGGAGAGCGACAGCCAGATCGGGATCTCCGGGATCGAATGGACGAAGCGGCCGAAGCCGGAGCTCTCCGACCAGAACGGCGCTTCGTGCGCCGCGTGGATGAGCAGTTTGACGCCGATGAACGCGAGGATCGCCGCGAGGCCGTAGTGCAGGTACACCAGGCGGTCCATCAGGCCGCCCAGCAGGAAGTACAGCTGGCGCAGACCCATCAGGGCGAAGAGGTTCGCGGTGAACACGATGAACGCGCTCTGCGTGATGCCGAAGATCGCGGGGATGGAGTCCACGGCGAACATGACGTCCGTCAGGCCGATCACGAGGAACACCAGCAGCATCGGAGTGAAGACCTTCTTGCCGTTCTCCACGGTGCGCAGCTTGTTGCCGTCGTACTCGTTGGAGACGGGGATGAGCTTCTTCAGGGAGCGCATGATGAACGACTCGCCGTCGTCCTCATCGTCCTCACCCTTGACCTGCTGCCACGCGGTCCACAGCAGGAAGATCGCGAACAGGTAGAACACGCCGGCGAAGCGGTCGATCACCGCGGCGCCTACGAGGATGAACAGGGCGCGGGCGATCAGCGCGATGATGATGCCCACCATCAGCACTTCCTGCTGGTACTTCTTCGGCACCGCGAAGCGCGACATGATCACCAGGAACACGAACAGGTTGTCCACGCTCAGCGAGTATTCAGTGAGCCAACCGGCCACGAACTCGCCGGCGATCTGCCCCCCGGCCACGAAGAACAGGACAGCGGCGAACACCAGCGCGAGCGCCACGTAGAACCCCACCCAGCCGAGGCATTCCTTGACCGAGGGGATGTGCGGACGCTTCACCACGAGGATCAGGTCCACCACCAGGATTGCGACCAGCACCGCGAGGGTGATGACTTCGAACTGCACTGAGAGTGTGCCGCCCATAGGGTTCCTTTCGCCGACTGCACCCGGCGGGACCCACGGCGGGGCCCGCTCGGCGGATGCGGGAAGATGAGGCAACACTACAGGCCGCACCCCGGCATTCCCCCGTCAGTCCCCTCAGCCGCACAGCTGCGGGCGGGGCGGTCGGCGGGCGGTGTGTCGAACGCCGCGCCGGCAGCGCCGGTCAGGTCACGCGGCCGGCCGGGAATGAGCCGCAGGTCAGGTCACGTACCGGGTCGGGCGCGCCGCGGTGGGCAGTCCGGCGGCGGCATAGCCGCGGAACCCGTCGGCCAGGTCGGTGGCGCGGGAGAACCCGAGGCGGCGCAGCGCCTCCGCGGTGAGGGTGGACTGGTAGCCCTCGTTGCACATGACGATGACGAGGTCGTCCGGGCCGGGACCGCCCGCCATCCGGTTCGGGCTCGCGGGGTCGAGCCGCCACAGCAGCACGGTGTGCTCCACCACGATCCCGCCGGGAACGTGCCCCTCGGTGTCACGGGTCCACGGGGTGCGGATGTCGATGAGGTGGGCGCGAGCGGTTCCGCCGGGCCGGGCGTGTCGCGGGGGTCCGGGTCAGGCACGGGTGTTCTCGGCGACGACCTGCGGGACGAACCGGGTGATGTCCGCGGCGAGGATCGGTGCTCCGGCGGAGGGAAGTTCGGCGGGGGCGTCCCCGTCGGCCCGCTCGTTCGGCTCTGCTCCGTTCGGCGCTGCCCCTCCCGCGAGTGCCTGCGACGCCCGAAGCGCCGCCAGGCCGTGTAGCTCCACGCCAGCGGCGGCGATCATCGCGATGATCTCCTGCGCCGCCGGCGCGAAGTAGGCGCGCGCCTCCTGGATCTCGTCGGAGTTCAGCGCGAGCAGCGCGCCGATGATCGCCGCGAGCACGTCGCCCGACCCGGCCGTGGCGAGCCGCGTGGTGGGCGCGGTGACGGTGAATGCGGAGTCCATCGGGCCGTCGTGCTCCGGGGTCGCGATGTGCGTGGTGTGGCCCTTGAGGACCACGGTGGAGCCGGTCGCTTCGGCGAGGAGCGCGGCCGCTGCCTGCGGCTCTGACTCAACCGCGGCGCGGGGCACGGTGATCGGGGCGGTATCGGTCCCGTCCGCGGCGGTGCGATCCGGGCGTGAGTCGCCTGGGGCGGTGTCGCCCGGGCCGGCGCCTGCGCACACCGGTGACAGGCCCGCGCCGGTCAGCTGCTCCGTGGTGATCGTGCCGGCGTCCAGCAGCGCGCTGAGGAGGTCCGCGGCTTCACCGGCGTGCGGGGTGAGAACAGTCGCCCAGTCGCCCACGCGGTCATCGCCGACGATCGCGGGAATCGCGCCGGCGTCCAGCACCAGCGGCAGGGGCCGCGGCTTCGACGCCTCGCCCGGGCGCGGGATGCGGCCGGACGCCTCGAGAACGGTCTCGAACCCGTCGGGCGCAGCGGCTCCGTCGGCCGGGACGGCCCACCCCGACCCGGCGACCACGGCCTGCGAGCGGCCCTCGCCGAGGACGACCTCGGGAGTGCGGGCCAGGACGAGGCGGCCCACGGACTCCGCGCCGACGTACCGCACCATGCCGATGCCGACCCGGGCCGCGGCCTCCGTGCCGATCAGGGCCGCGCCGGGGAACTGCGCGGAGCCGGTGGCGACGGTGAGGACGCCGCGCGTGTACTTGTGGTCCCTCGCGGTGGGGGCGGGGAGGAAGCGCGGCAGATGCTCGGGGGCGGGAGCGGGTGCGGTGGCGTGGGGCATGCGGCCAGTGTACGGCGGGAGCGTCAGCACGCCCGGCTGCGGCCGGACGCGGTCCGGCGGCGCGGGGCCGACGGGTTCAACCGTTCGATTGATCTGCCCCCGCGCCCCGATGCGTAGTCTGACGGGCATGATGAAGAACTACGCTGCCGCAGTCATGTACACGATCCTCGGCCTGGTCTCGGGCCTGTTCTACCGCGAGTACACGAAGTCGATCGACGCCGTCGGCGTCAAGTCCCAGCTGTCCACCGTGCACACCCACCTGCTGGCCCTCGGCCTGCTGATGGCGCTGATCATGATCGCCCTGGACGCCTCTCTGCGCCTGTCCGGCCGGCGCTCGTTCACCGTGTTCTTCTGGGTGTACAACGCCGGTGTCCTCCTCACCAGCGTCATGATGGTGATCCGCGGAATTCTCACCCTGCAGGGCAAGACGGAGGAGATGACCACCGCCGCCATCCCCGGCATCGCGGGCCTCGGCCACATGCTCATCACCGGCGGCCTCATCGCCCTGCTCGTGGCGCTGTACGGCGCGATCAAGGACCGTGAGGTGACCACCGCGGAGCCGGCCGCGCGCTGAGCCGATCCTTCTCCGCATTCGGGCTTCTTCGCGCTCCGGATCCCGAATAGGACGAAGAATCGGCCCCGATCAGCGGCGCGCGGCGACGGTGGCCGCTGCGGCGCCGGCAGGAGAGGCCGCGCCGACACGCGCGGAGTCAGCGGAACGGCCACCGCGGCACGCAGCGACGAGACGGTCGATCGCCTCGTCCAGCACCTCCCACAACGTCCCGCAGTTGATCCGCACGAACCCGCGGCCCTCACGCCCATAGTCCTCACCGTCCGCGAACTGCACACGGCCGCGCTCACAGATCACGTCACCGGCGCGCCGGCCCTCCGCAAGGTCCGCAGCCAGGGGCTCGCGCAGGTCCGCCCACACCAGGTAGCTCGCCTCCGGCACGTCCGCGCGAGCGCCCGGGATCTCCTCGGTGACGCGCTTGGCCACATGCGCGGTGCGCGCGGCGATGCCCTCGCGGACGGTCTGGAACCAGTCATCACACGCAGGCGAGAACGCGACTTCGCTGGCGAGGGCGCCGAGGTGGCCGACGGCGGCGAAGCCGTCGAGCTCGTCGGGCAGGTGGGGCCCGTCGGCCGCGGTGATGAGGAGGGAGGACTTCAGGCCGGCGATGTTGAAGCCCTTCGATGCCGAGTGGAGGGCGACGCCGCGTCGTCGGGCGTCGTCGCTGATGGTGAGGAAGGGCCGGAAGGCGCGGCCGGGGTGGACGACGGGCGCGTGGATCTCATCGGCGATCACGAACGCGTCGTAGCGGGCGGCGAGGTCGGCGAGGCGCTCCAGTTCCGCGTCGGTCCAGATGCGGCCGAGGGGGTTGTGCGGGTTGGAGATGAGGGCGACCCGCACGCCGTCGGCGAACGCGGCTTCGATGCCGTCGAGGTCCTGGACGCCGTCGGGGCCGACGGGGACCTCCACCCCGGTGATGCCGGCGGCGCGCAGCCAGGCGAAGAAGTTGTTGTACACCGGCGGGGTGATGACGGCGCGGGCGTCGTCGCCGGCGAAGTGGCGCAGCAGCGCCTGGCCGGACGCCGCGAGGTCGGGGAATCCGCGACAGAGGCCCGGGTCGATGTCCCAGCCCCAGGTGCGGTGCGCGAAATCGGCGAACGAAGCGGCGAATCCGGGCAGGGAGCCGGGGTAGCCGGTGTCGCCGAGGTCGATGGCGCGGTGGAGGGCGCTGCGGACCGGTTCGGGCAGGCGCACGTCCATTTCAGCGATCCACAGCGGGAGCACGTCGGCATCGACCGCAGACCATTTCATGCTGCGGCGCTGGCGCAGTTCGGACAGGGGAATGTCGAAGGGGTCGCTGTGAGTCATGCCCCTCACCATAAGCCGCTTAGAGAACGCGATGAGGGGCCATGTTTCTGCCTGTGACGGAGCGTTGTGGCGGATCTGCGACCATCAGCTCGAACACATATGAGCATGAGCATGTGTATGATCTGGCTATGAGCGTTATGGAACACCGTCTTCAACTGCTTCTCGATGCGCAGCGGCTCGATCAGCTCCGTGAGCGCGCCGCCGAGCAGGGAACTTCTGTGTCCGCGGTGGTCCGCGACGCCATCGACGCATCATTCGCAACGGATGCGGTGGAAGTGCGCGCACAGGCAGCGCGCGAACTGCTCGCTCTGACCGCCAGTAATGATGACTCCGAGCCTCCTGTGGCTGCAGGCGAAGTCGAAAGCGTCCGCGACGAGATGGACGCAGAGCTCATCGCGAAGGCGGATCGCTGGTGACCTCGCTTTTCATCGACTCAACAGTGCTCCTCCATGCTGTCGGAGGCCCCCATCCGATGCGCGAACCGAGCCACATACTGTTAGGGGCGGCAGGCGAAAGCCGTGTCACCCTGCACGCAAGCGTTGAGGCGGGGCAGGAGTTCCTGTTCCACCGTATGCGCCGTGTGGGCGGCGCTCAGGCAGCTCAGGAGTTCCGCATCGTTGACAGACTTGTGCTCTGGCATTCGTTCGACCAGGCAGTTCTTCGCAAGTCAGTTGAGCTGTCGTCGGCTGGCCGAATTGGGGGCCGCGATGCCGTCCACGCGGCAACGGCGTTCCTCGCTGGATTCAATGAAATAGTTTCGGCGGACCGGGCTTTCGATGGTGTCCCGGGCCTGCTCCGACACTCCCCAGCCGACGTTCCTGGTTCCTGACGACAATCAGCGGCGGGGCAGATCCTTCGCCCAGCGGGCCGACGTGCTGCTCACATGCCCCGCCTCGCCTGGTTCGCCTCGCTCGAACGGGCTGGTCTCCCCCGTCGGCTCGAAGCCCATGCGCCGCCAGAACGGCTCTGCGGCGTCCGCGTTCGTCGCCACGATCCGCAGCTCGATCCGGTCGATCTCGTCCCAGCGGGAGATCTCCTTCTCCACGCGCCGGTAGAACGCGGCACCGAGGCCGCGGCCCTGCTGCTCACCGTGCACGAACAGGATCCCGATGAACGCGGTGGAGTCGGTGGGCCAGCCGCGGATCACGTCGGCCACGGCTATCAGGCCCATGCCGGACAGGCCCGCGGCCGGGTGAGTGGAGGGAGTGGGGCGCCCGGCGAAGGCTTCCCGGTCGGGATGCACGGAGGGGCCGACGGGTGCCGGCCCCCAGAGGCCGCGCAGATTCTTCGCCGTCGCATCCACCCCCGGCGGCAGGGTCTCCAGCACGTCGCGTGCGGCGGAGTCGCCGTCGACGGTTCCGTCAGCCCGCAGGCCGCCGACGCGCCGTGCATAGTCCGGGAACGAGGCGAGCAGCCGCGCCAGGTGCTCGCGGTCGTCGGAGGTGACGACCGCGTAGAGAGGTCCGTGGTCCTCGGGGATGCTCATCGCTCAACTGTAGCGGCGGCAGGGTCCCCCGGCTCAGCCCTCCAGCAGGCCGCGGATGTCGTCAGCGCTGAGGGTCTCGGCGAAGGCATCGCCGCCGTCGGTCAGGGAGGAGAACAATGCCGCCTTCTTCTGCTGCAGCTGCAGCACCTTCTCCTCGATCGTGTCCTGCGCAACCATCCGGTACACCATCACGTTGCGCTGCTGCCCGATGCGGTGCGCACGGTCCACCGCCTGCGCCTCCGCCGCCGGGTTCCACCACGGATCCAGCAGGAACACGTAGTCCGCCTCCGTCAGCGTCAATCCGAAACCGCCCGCCTTCAACGAAATCAGGAACACCGGGTTCGCGCCCTCACGGAACTCCTCGATCACACCACCGCGGTTGCGGGTGGACCCATCCAAATACGAGAACGCGACCCCACGCTGCTCCAACTGGCCGGCCACGCGCCGCAGGAACGACGTGAACTGGCTGAACACCAGCACCCGGTGCCCCTCCGACAGCACCTCCTCCAGATGCTCGAACAGCGAATTCAGCTTCGAGGACTCCACGCCCTCATGCTCCGTCTCATCCACGATCCCCGGGTCCAGCGCCAACATCCGCAGCAGCGTCAGCGACCGGAACACGATGAACCGGTTCTTGTCGATGTCATCCAGCAGCCCGAGCACCTTCTTGCGCTCCCGCTGCAGAACCGAGTCGTACAGCTTCCGATGCTGCTTCTCCAGCTCCACACTCAGCACCTGCTCCTGCTTGGCCGGCAGATCCTTCGCCACCAATTCCTTCGTGCGGCGCAGCATGAAGGGCCGGATCCGTCGGCGCAGCACATCCATCCGCTCCGGATGCTCCCCCGACTCGATCGGCTTCGTGAACTGCTCCCGGAACGTGATCGGGGACGGAAACAGGCCCGTCGCCGTCAGCGACAGCAGAGACCACAGGTCGGCGAGCGAGTTCTCCATCGGGGTGCCGGTGATCGCGAGGCGGAACGGCGCCTGCAGCCGCGCCGCCGCTTGGTGGACGCGCGAGGCGCGGTTCTTCACGAACTGCGCCTCGTCGAAGATCACGCCGTCATAGTCGAGGCGGGCGAAGTCATCGGCGTCGATCCGCAGGATCGTGTAGCTCGTGATGAGGATGTCGAAGCCGTCGGCCTCGTCCTCCACCCAGGTGCCGCGGGCACGGCGCGTCTGGTCGATGACACCGACCCGCAGACCCGGCGTGAAGCGCGCCGCCTCCTCCTGCCACACCCCGAGCACCGAACTGGGGGCGACCACGAGGAACGGGCGGGAGGCGGCACCCGGGGAATGCGCGGACCCGTCGGCCCCTCCCCCGCTGGGCGCGCCGACGGGGCCTGCGCCGCCGACGGGTTCGTCACCGGCAGCCTGCCGCTCGCGCGCGTGGGCGATGAGGGCGAGCGCCTGCAGGGTCTTGCCGAGCCCCATGTCGTCGGCGAGGATGCCGCCGAGGCCGTGCCGCCACAGGAAGGCCAGCCAGGTCAGCCCGTCACGCTGGTACGGCCGCAGCTGCGCGTTCAGCCCGTCGGGGGCAGGCACGTCCTCCAGGTCCGTGAGGGTGCGCAGCCGGCCGACGGCCGCATCCCAGGTCGCCGCCGTCTCCGCCTCCTGCGCGACCGCTTCGATGTCATCCCAGAGGTCCATCTGGTAGCGGGAGATCCGCTGAACATCCGGCTCCCACTCCTGCATCTGCTCACCGGACTGGATGAGTTCGCGCAGCGCATCGAATTCGGGCCGTTCCAGGGAGAAGAACGTCTTGTCCGGCATCAGCACCTTCGACTGGCCCTTCGCCAGCGCCACGAACAGGGTGGGGAACGGGATGTCGCGGCCGTCGATGGTGATGTGGAAGCCGAGATCGAACCAGTCGTTCTTCCCCGGTGACTCGGTCTGCGTGACGCGCACATGCGGGGCGTCATCCAGTTCGCGGTAGGCGTGGCGGGTGCCGGTGATCCGCACCTCAACGAAGTCCATCTCCATCAGCTGGTCGAGGACCGTGGTGGTGAACTCGGCGGTGTCCACGCCATGCAGACGCTCCGTGGCAGTGCCGCCGGCGGTGGGCCACAGCATCCGCACCTGAGCCAGCACCGCATCCTCATGCTCGATGGTGCGGCGCGTCCCCACCTGCTGGTTCATCGGCAGAGTCCGCTCCGGGTCGTGGTAGCGCCACGCCCAGTCCAGGTTGAGGGAGTCCTCCTTGCCGTACGAGGCGGTCAGCTCCAGGGTGGCCGGCCGGATCTGCGGCAGATCGATCGAGTCATCGCGGGTGGTGACGGGAACGGTGCGCTGCAGCCGCGGGTACGCCTCCAGCAGGAACATGTCACGGTCCTCCGCCGGGATCACCAGCGGTTCCGGGCGCGCGAGGAGGTTCTGCAGCTGGGTGGGGATCGGCTCGTTCATCCCGCCGATCCGGATGGAGAACTTCGGCTGCTTCGCCCGCGTCATGTGCGTGATCGCGACAGCGCCGTGCGCGCCGAGGGCTCGGCCGATCTCCATCTCCTCACCGTCCATGGTGAGCACGGGACGCAGCGCGAGGTCGCCGGGTTCATCGGGCGCGGCGGACCCGTCGGCCCCCTCCTTGCCGGGGCGGGAGAGCCGCAGGTCCACGGCGGCGCGGTCCGCGAGCTCCACGTCCTTCACCGAGCCGAGGCCGACGAACGCCACGCCCGCCTCGCGCGCGCGGTGCAGCGCCTCCCACAGCATGTCGGTGTTGATGGAGTTCAGCCACAGGTGCTCCACGGTGCCGGACACGTGGGAGCGTTCGGATTCGGCGGCGGCGAAGATGCGGTGGAGCGCATCGGCCTGCTCGGGGACGTAGCCGAGGCTGCGCATCCGGAACTCGAAGGTACGCCAGGACAGCCCGGAGCGCACCCAGTTGTTGCGCTTGCCGGCCTTCAGCGGCCGAATCTTCACGAACAGGGGCTTGCCAGCGGCGATGTGCTCCGCTGCGGCCGGCTCCTGCCCCCATTCGAAGGGGCGCTTGTCGATCTTCTCGGCATCGAGCTCGAAGCCGATCGCCAGTGGGGTCGGCTGCTCCTGCTCGCGCGGCTCGTCCCGCAGCAGGGAGGACAGGGCGGTGCGCCACTCCGGGGTGGCGGGCCGCTCAGCGTGCTCCGGGTGATCGACGTGCCCAGCGTGTTCGGTGCGCCCGGCGTGCCGGGTGGTGCCGGCGGGGCGGGTGCCGGTTGTGGTGTCGGCGGATCCGCCGCGGAGGCGGTCAGCGGCAGCGAGAGCGGCGGCGTCCCGGGCGATGTCGAGGAGGACCGCCGCACTGTGCTTGCAGTCGAGGCGGACGGGGCAGCTGCAGTGCGCGAGTGTGACGCTCCAGCGGGAAGGGTCGCCGGCGGCGCGGCGCAGTTTGATGGTCTGGCTGTAGGGCTGAGGATCGGTCCCCTGGACCATGGCGTCGATGGAGCCGTTCTCCGGCGACCAGTCGGCGTGGAGGACCTGGCCGCGGCGGATCAGTCCTTCCGCGCGCTCCAGCACCGTGTCGCCGAAGCGCCGCTGCAGGTGCGTGTGGTCGATCACGGGCAGGGCAGGGTTCTCAGCCATCCTTCCAGCCTACGGTCTGCGGGTGGTGGGTGCGTGGTCGCATGCCCCTCCCCGGTCGAAATTGAGCAGAATGCCGCACGCACGAGGCGCGCCAGACGTGCGTCGTTCTGCTGAAGCTTCTTGCGCTGGGCGGGGAAGCAGGGGCGCCGGGCAGGTGGTGCCCAGGTGAACTCGGGACACTCGGGGTGACCCGCGGCGCAGGCCGCGGGCGACGCTCACGAATGTTCGAGGAGGAGCAGTCATGTCCGATCAGAAGCCGCCGCTGCCGCCGTTCACCGCCGAGACGGCCGCGAAGAAGGTCCAGGCCGCGGAGGATGCGTGGAACACGCGCGACCCGCACAAGGTCGCTCTCGCCTACACCCCGGATTCGCAGTGGCGGAACCGGGACGAGTTCATCACCGGACGCGAGGCCATCGTGGAGTTCCTGACCCGGAAGTGGGAGAAGGAGCAGGAGTACGCGCTGCGCAAGTCCCTGTGGGCATTCACGGAGAACCGCATCGCCGTCCGTTTCCAGTACGAGTGGCATGACGCGGACGGCCAGTGGTGGCGCTCCTACGGCAACGAGAACTGGCAGTTCAACGCCGACGGGTTCATGGAGCGCCGCGAAGCCAGCATCAACGACGTGCCGATCAGCGAGGACGAGCGCCGCATCGTCGGTCCGCGCGGGGACGGCGAGACGGGCGAGATCCCGCTGCAGTGAACGCAGGCCCGCCTGGGCTGCGACTTGGGCACTGCTGAGCCGAGGGGCCAGGCTTCGACAGCGGCGCCTACTGGCCGAGGGTGTACTGGCGGGACTGGAGTTCGTGGTCGGTGTCGTTGACCTGCACGGTGTACCCGTCGGGATCGACGGCGCGGAAGAACCGGCCGAAAGTTTCGTCAATGATGGGGCCGGGCTCATGCCCGGCGTCCTGCAGTGCCCGGTGCAGCGCTTCGAGCGATTCACCCTCGTCGGTGTCGAGGTGCAGGTCGACGGCATGGAGGTGGGCGTCACCGCGAGCCTCGTCGGCGTGATGGATGTTGAGCCGGCCGGGCTGGGGGCCGCCGAGCATGGGGCGCCACCCGTCGGATGCTTCGGCAGTGTATTCACGCAGGCCGAGCAGTGTGTAGAAGTCGGCGACTGCTGCGGGTGCCGCTGTGAATCGGATGGGGCTGAGGTGGGTCATGGTCGGCTCCTTGTGAGGTAGTCGCGCATCGCTTTTTCGACGAAGGACGACAGGGAGTTCTGGTCATCGATGGCGGCGAACTTGATCTCTTTGATCAGTGACGCCGGCAGGTAGACGTTGAACTGCTTCTTCGGGTCGTCCTTGCTGGGTGCTTCGGCCCCAGGCTGGTCCTTCTTCTGCGCCACCATGACTAGTATGCTAGCAATCTAGTGGACCGTGGGCAAGACCCGGATGGGCACGGGTCAGGTGAGCAGGGGCCGCGCCCAGGTGAGCCCGGCGGCCGACAGGTCCGCTGGCAGCGCGTCCGCGGGCAGTGGGCGGACCTGCGCGTTCGCGCCGGTTCCGGCGGGGATCGCGACGAGCGCGGTCCATTCGTCATCATGCGCGGGGTCAAGCCCCGGAACGTTTCCCATCAGCGCGATCTCGCCCCGCTGTGTGGCGTGGGAGTCGATCAGCAGGCGGTCCCCATCGGCCGAGCGCTCAACGACGGCGGCGATGCAGGCTGCTTTGTCGCGCCATGCCGCGGGTGAGTCGTACGGGTTGGACAGGAGCGTGACTTCTCTGCCGCCCTCTTCTGCCTCACCGGTGAGGTCGAGGTCGGGAACGGCGTTGCTGCCGGGCCAGACGAGCGCGGCGGCAACGACCCTGCCGTCCCGTTCGATCACGACGCTGCGGTCGCGGTCATACCCGGGCGCGTCCGGGTCGTGGTCTTCGGCGAACGCGTCGAGCATCGTGTCGATGGGGGCCGACGGGTTCCACGCGGCATGCTGGGCCGCGTAGTGCTCGGCTTCGAGCTGCGCGAGCGCCTGCGAATCCCCCGCAGTGGGGGCCCGGTGGGCAGCGATGTGTCGGGCAGCCCAGGCGCGCATCTCCGGGCCGACGACATACGCCCACGGCGGGCAGAGCTGGTACGCGAAACCCCTATGCCGTGCGCTGAGCGCGGTCATGGCGGGGGTGTCGCGGGTGAGCTTCACCGTCAGCGGGACCGTGGACACCGCGATCTGTGCGGCGAGCAGCTGATCCTCCAAATCAGTGCCGCGGTGCGCGTCATCGATCTCGAACACCAGGGTGCGAGTGCCGGGGTGGAACACGTTGTCGATCCCGCGACAATGTCCGACCACGTGTCCGTCGGCGAGGGCAGCGAAGGAGCGGCGGTTGTCGCCGCCCCGCCACCGATCCGGCTGCATGTCCGGAAACGCGTCGGCAACGACGTGCACATCCGCGTCCGTCGCCGGACGGACAGTGGCGCCGGTCGGGAGGCCCGGTTCATTGATAGGAGGCGTCACCGAGGGCGCCGCGCCTCCGGAGTCGTTCATCTGGCTCACCGCACTATCACCTCGGCGACGGTTCCGCTGAGCGGCAGGTGGATCAGGAGCCGCGACGGCCGCACCCCCGTGGTCTCCTCCAGCGCACGGGCGTAGGTCGCCATCTGCCCGAGGTGACTCTCCCGGATGTGCTGGATGATCGCCGACGGCTCTTCGTTCGGGAACGTCTTGTGGTCCACCACGATCGTGCGGCCGTCGGGGAGGGTGAGCAGGGCATCCATCCAGCCCTCCATCTCCTGCTGCTCGGCGCTCCACCACGCGAGCGGCTGCTCCGTCGCCGTGTGGGCGCCGGGAAATTCACGATCGCACCAGTCCGCCCATCGCTGACCCGCAGACATCAAGTGGTGCGGGGTCACTTTCGCGGCAGCGCGCGGATGCGCGGACAGCCACCGGTGGTGGACCCGCTCCGCGAGCGCCACCCGCTGCCCCTGCTCGAGCTGCGCGTACGGCGCGGCGAGGTACGCGTGGACCGCTTCGCCGACGAGCTCCCACCGCTCATCACCCGAGGAGATGAGGGCGTCGCCGAGGCTCGCCACGATGCGGACATCGGCGTCGACGCCGTCCGAGGGGACGCTGCTGGCGGTGATCCGGGCCGGCAGGGGCGCCGGGGCGGGACCGAGGCGTTCCGGGAGGTCGGCTGCGGCGATCGCGGACCGCGCCGCGCCTCCCCCACCGACGCGGGCCGTGGAGTCCGTGAACACGCGATGCTCCACCACTGCACTCCCTGACCGGGGCTCCCCGTCGGGACCAGTCGGCCCCTGAACGGTGAGCCGCCGCGGTGCCGGTGTCTTCCGCTCCCCTGCCTCGTCCCCGGTGAGGGTGACGTCGACGGCGTCGTCGAGGGAGCCCAGCACTGTTTTCGTCAGGTCGTCACTGGCGGCAGTGAGGACGGTGATGAACTTCGAGCGGGTCAGTGACACGTACTGCACGCGCTTCGCCTCTTCCCGTGCCGCCGCCGCGGCACGCTTCCCGGCTTCGCTCGCGGCGATGACGTCCTCCAGCAGCCCAAGACCGGGAACCTCCGGCAGGTACTGGAGGCGTCGACCCTCCAGGGGATGGTGAGCGTCGAACTCGGACGGGCCGCGCGGGATCACGGTGATCGCATCGCGGCGGTGGTCCTTCTGATCCGGCAGGACCGACACCACCACCTTCCAGCCGAGGCCCTTCGCCTGGTGGACGGTGGTGACGAGGACGGCGTCCGCATCGGAGGTGGGTTCGATGTTGTCCGCTTCGGCGTCGATGTGGGCGATGAGCCCGGTGATGCTGAGCGGCGCGTTCTCCGCTTCCTGTCGTTCCTCGTAGTCGGCGGCGAGGCGGCGGAACACGTCGAGGGTCTCCAGGCGGACGTCTGGGGAGGTCCACGATTTGATGCGCTGCGGCAGGTCGAGCGCGTCGATCAGAGCGAGGATGAGCTCGTGCGGGGTGAGGCCGGACGCTGCGGTGCGCAGCCGCCCCAGCGCGGCGAGGGTCGGGTCGTCCTGCATGCGGCGGAACACCTCACGGCGGGCACGACGATCACCCGCCCCGGGCCGATCCTCCGGGCCGTCCTCCCCGCGGGCGGTACCGAGGTCCGTGAACCAGGTGGTGTGCGCGGCATGGTCCGGCAGCAGGGTCACCAGTTCGATGAGGGCGAGGGTGTCCTCCGCGTCCAGCAGCGACGCGAGACCGGCCCGCAGCACCTGCCCTTCGCGGGTGCTGAGCACGCTCTGGGCGGATCCGGTCGCGGGGACGCCCCGCTGCTCCAGCGCCGCCACCAGCTCGGGGATCTGCGCGTTCGCGCGCACCAGCACCGCCACGTTCCGCGGCCGCACGGCCTCACCATCGATCTCGGGGGTGCGCTCCAGCAGGTCCGCGACACCATTCGCGATGCCGGCGGTGACGACCGCGTTCGACATCCGCGATGCCTCTTCCTTCTCGAACGTCCAGAACTCGGCCCCGCCGAGGTGCTGGATGTTCTGGCGGGAGTCGGGCACGTCGAGGGTGACGTCAGCCTGCGGCTGGTCGTGGAACAGGGCGGAGAACAGGGCGTTGGAGACGCTGAGCGGGCCGAGCGTGGAACGGTAGGAGTAGCGCAGCGGCTTGGCCGCGCCGATCACGCCGGCGTCCACGGCCGCTTCCATCAGGTCGGGGGCGGCGCCGCGGAACCCGTAGATGGACTGTTTGCGGTCACCGACCCACAGCACGTGGTCCACGAGCTCCCCGAGGGCGAGGAACAGGGCGAGCTGGATGGGGGACGTGTCCTGGAATTCGTCCACGGCGAGCATCTGGAACCGTGCGGCGAGGGAGTCGCGGACTCGCCGGTTGTCGGTGATGAGCTCGAGGGCGAGGACTTCCTGGTCCACGTAGTCCATGACGCCGAGGGCGCGCTTGTGCTCCCGGTAGGCGTCGAGGGAGTCCGCGGCGGTGTGGAACACGAGGTCCACGAGGGCGCGCAGGTCGTCGCGCAGCGCCGGGTTGGAGAAGAGGCCCCCGTCGGCCGCCTGCGTGGATGGGCCGTCCTCGATGTCCTCGAATGTGACCGGGGTGATCAGTGCCGTGAGCGGTTCGAACGCGGCGACGATGCGGGTGCCGGGTGCTTTCCCACCCGCGGCTGCGGGCACTTTCCCGGTGGCGGCCTTCGCCCATGCCGCCCACGGCACGGCGTCGAGGTCGCGGCCGTCCTTCAGGGTGCGGCGGCGGTACGCCTCCAGGCTCGGCACGGAGCCGACGACGTTGGCAACGGAGCGGGAGTTGAGCTTCGCGCCGTCGGATGGCCAGTGGCTGGGCGGCCCGTCGGGGTCCTCGCAGGCGGCGGCGTCGGCGCGGACGGTGTCGAGGCAGGTGTCGAACATGCGCATCCACTCGGCGCGGGCGTCCTCGTCGGCAACGGGGGCGATGCGGTTGAGCTGCGCTTCGAGTTCAGCCCAGGAGGCGTCGGCCGCGTTTCGAACCTGCTCGGCCGTGAGGTTGTTGGCGCGGGCCCTGTCCGCCACCTGTTTGACGAGCGCTGCCCACGCGATCTCGGTCTGCATGTAGGCGGGGCGGTCGTCGGCGGGGTCGCCGTTGTGGCGCAGGCGGCGCAGCATCGGCATGTGCCGGCCCTCCGCTTCGGCGATGCGGGTGTCGATCGCGGCTTGGAATGCGGCATCGCTGGCGTGCTCGTCGAGGATCCGCAGCTCGGGTGAGAGGCCCGTGTCGATGGCGTAGTCCGTGACGATGCGGCCGGCGACCGAGTTGACGGTGCCGATGAGGGCGGTGGAGATCTCACCGGCCTCATCGACCATGCCGCGGTCGAGCAGTTTCTGCTGGAGCCGTTCGGTGATCTCAGCGGCGGCGCGTTTGGTGAACGTGGTGGCGATGATGCCGGACGGGCTGACCGCCTCACTGCCGTCCTCGGGGGCGAGGCGCGCGGCGATGCGTTCGGTAAGGGTGTAGGTCTTGCCGGAGCCGGCGGACGCGGTGATGAGTGTGCGGTTCATGTGAAGTCCCCCGTCAGGCCGGTGATCAGCGTGAAGTCGTTGAAGTCGAAGCGGTGGTCGTGGAACAGGCGACCGTCCTCGGCCGCAGCGGCGTCCCGCAGGCCGACGGCATCAGCATGCTCCTTGCGGGTCCTCGAGCTGGAGTCGCCGATGCGTCCGGTGGCGATGGCGAGGTCGGCGGCGTCGGACCCGATGTCACCAGCAGCGATGCGGGACAGTTCGAGGTCGAGGGTGGCGCGCATCTTCGCGAACAGTTCCGGGTGGGTATCGGGCCCGGCCGGTAGGTCGCCGATACGGGGGTCGTCGCTGATGAACTCACCGGGTTCGAGCAGGAAGTACCCAGCGGTGCCGTACCCGTCGGCCGGTGAGCAGCCCTCTTCGCGGGAGAGGGCGTGCAGGTAGGTGGCGAGCTGCAGCGCGCGGGAGGTGGTGACGAGGTCGCGGTAGTAGCGGACGGCACGGGTCCATTTCAGGTCGATGACGACGGGGTCGCCGCCCCGGTCGCGCGCGCTGAGGTCGATGGAGCCGATCAGCTCCGAGGTGCGGTGCTCTGCGGTTTCGCCCGGCCGGGTGATGGCGAGGTCGAGGGGAACATGGAACGGTTCTTCGACGCCGCGGATCGCAATGTCCTGCTCGGCGAGGGTGCCGAACAGAGTGCTCAGCGCGTCGACGGTGCTGCGGCGTACGGACTCGCGTTCGGCGCGGGCTCCGGGGAGGGTGAGCGGGCTGGCGAAGCGGGGCGCGAGCTCATCGAACACGGCGGTGATGGTGTCCTCGGTGGGCACCTGCTGGGGGCCGACGGATCCGCGCTTCACCAGGGTCTCCACGACCGCGTGGATGAAGGAGCCGATCATGCGGCTGCCGGCGGGCACTTCGGCGATGTGGCCGCGGCGGATGCCGTACCCGTATTTCAGCACCCAGGTGAGGTTGTCGGACAGCAGGGTGTCGATCTGGGTGAAGGAGAGCCGACGCGGCAGCAGGTGCTCCCCTCCCCGGGGAGGGTGCGCTCGAGCGTGGTGGGCGGCGTCGGGATCTGCAGCTCGGGCAGGGTGGCGCGGCCGGTGTCGAGGAGGGCGCGGGCCTGGTCCGCGGCGGTGGTGCGGATGTTGGGATGGGTGAGGACCTTGTCGACGTCGCGCCCGTGGAGTTCGCGGTCGTGGGCGGCGATGTCGAGCGCGAGGTGAGACAGCAACGGGTGGATCGCGATGGCCTCCCCGGCGCGGCGCTTCGGGATCACCACGGTGATCTGCTCGTAGGCGCGCAGGGCGGTGAGACGGCCCGCCACCTGGAGCGCGGCGACCTGTTCCACGGGGGTGATGCGGGCGCCGGCGCGGGTGAGTTCGGCGGCTTCGGCCGGGTCCCAGATGGTGGGGGTGGGCCGGGTGTCGTCGATCCCGGACCACCAGATGAGGTGGGTGCCGGGTGCGGGGTCGAGGTGCGCCGGGTCGGTGAGGACGGTCCAGGCGGATGCGGTGCGGGTGGTGAGGCTGGACCGGGTGCTGGGGGCCGACGCGGCCACGATGTCCGCGAGTTCCCTCTCCATGATGGGGCGCCTGCCGCCGGTCGGGTCGCTCGTGGTGTCATCCAGCAGGCGGGTGAACAGGTCGAGGTGGCCGCGGATCTGCTGCGCGGCCTCCCGTGCGCCGTCGCTGCGGCCGAGCGCGGTGAGGCGGTCGTTCAGCCAGGTGAGGCGGGCGGTCAGCAGGTCCGTGTTGACGGTGCCGCCTCCGCCGTACGCCTCCTCGTCCGGTTGGAGCAGCGCGGTGAGGTCCCGCGCGATCTGCGCGTGCGTCGGTTCCAGGCCCGCGATGGCGCGGTCCCACGCGGTCATGTCGTCGGCGTCAGCGGCGTCATCGCCGGCCCCAGGGGCTGAGGCTCCCGCGGACCCCGCGGCAGCAGCGGGCTGCACACCGGGCTCCTTTTCGAGCGCCCCCAGCAGCGCCCGACGCACCGGTGCCGGCAGAATCCCCACCCGCATCAGGGCGCCGTCCTCATCCGTGCAGGTGATGGTGAAGTCGAGGAACGCCGCGAGGTCGTACACGTCCAGCTGCGGCCGGATGATCGACAGGAACAGCGGCAGCAGCTGCCCCGTGAGCCGGCTGCGGGACGCATCCGCCGCGCCGAGGGTCGGCAGGCCCCGTCGGCCCAGTTCGTGATCGAGGAGGATCGTGGGTGCCCCCACCAGCACCGCCGCGGCCGACGGGCCCTCCCCGTCCGACGCTTCAGCGACATCCGCCAAGACCCGCGCGCAGGCCTCCGCCGCGCTGAACTCCTCCGGCGCCTCGATGATCCGCAGGCGCGGGACCGTGCCGGTGGCGGCGCCCGTCGGCCCATTCCCCTCGGTCTCCACCTCGGCATCCACCACCTCGACTCCCAGCGCTGTGAGCTGCGCGAACACCTCCGGGAACAGGCCTGGCAGCTCCGCCACCGGCTCCTGCACGCGAATCACGTCGATCCCCAGCGGCCACGCCGCAGCCGACGCCGACAGGTCCGTCAGGTGAGAGAGCACATCCCGCAGATCATCCGCGGCACCCGGCACGAGCGTGGTCCCTTCCGCACCGTCCGGACCCACCTGAATCTGCGTTTCGATCGCCGCCAGCGCATCCAGGCGCGGCAGCACCGACGGGTCCTGGGGACGAGAAGCGTCCCACCCCGCCTCGATCGCGGCATCCCGCAGCGCCAGCACATGCGCCGCCGTGTTCCACGGATCCACCGCGAACGACTCACGGAACCAGTGATGGTCCGCGACCTGCATCGCCGACCGGTACTGCGCGACCCGCACCGACGGCGCCACCGGTGGATGCGCGAGACCCAACCGCACCTGCAGCAGCTCGATCAGACCGCGTGGGCCCAGCGTCAGATCCGCACGCGCACCCTCCGCCGCAATCCGCGGCGCCCACGGCGCACCATCGAGCGTCCACCCGAACCTGACCTGCATGTTCATCCCCTTCTTCTCCGCCGGGAGCCCGGCCGGCGCGACCGGCGAGGACCCTGGCTGGGCGTGATGCATCCAGCCTAGAAGAGGGGTGCGACATTTAAAGTGGGACCTGCCCAGCGACCTCCAGGAGGACCCATGGCCGCCCCGATCGTCACCGACAACCAGCAGCGCTCACGCTTCGAAGCGCACCTCGACGACCGCCTCGCCGGGTTCGCCGACTACCGCCTCTCCCCCGGCGGCATCGTCACCATCCCCCATACCGAGGTGGACCCCGAATTCGAGGGGCAGGGCGTGGGATCCGCTCTCGTCCGCGCCGCGCTCGACGCGATCCGCGCCGACGGACACCGCGTCAACCCCGCCTGCCCGTTCGTGGCCGGGTGGATCGACCGGCACCCCGAGTACCAGGACCTCCTCGCCGACGGGTGACGGCGGGCGAGGCGCGGCTCAGCGCGCGGACACGGAGTCGAAGCGCCGGCGCTCTCAGGCGCAGAAGTCGTCGCGGTACTGCCGCACCATGTCCTCGACGGACTCGTCGGCCTCGAAGCCGAGCCCGCGCAGGCGCTCCACATCGAACGCCCCGGGCCAGCTGGTGACGATCGCGGCGACCGCCGCATCCGGTTCGTCGCGCACAAGGGCGCGGGCCTCTGGACCGGCGACCGCTTCGAGCGCGGTGAGCATCTCGGCGACCGTGACGGTGATGCCCGGCAGGTTCATCACGCGCCATGGCCCCTTCGCGGATTCATCGAGAACGGCCCCGTCGATGGCGATGGCCCGCACGAGGTTGCGCACCACAACACGCGGGGAGGACAGCCACAGGCGCGTGTCCTGCGGGACCGGCAGGGGCGCGACTTCGCCGTTCAGCGGTTCGCGGATGATGCCGCTGGCGAACGAGGACGCGGCCGAGTTCGGCCGGCCGGGGCGCACAGAGATGGTGGGGAGGCGGCAGATGCGCGCATCCACGAACCCCTTGCGCCCGTACTCGTTGACCAGCAGTTCGCCGATCGCCTTGTGCGCGCCGTAGGTGGATTCGGGCTGGGCGGCCCAGTGCTCCGGCACTGTGCCGGGCACGTCTCCGCCGAACACGGCGAGGGAACTGGTGAACACGAACCGCGCAGCGGCACCGGTCTCGGCGCTCTGACGGCGAGCGGCGTCGAGGAGAGCACGAGTGCCGTCGATGTTGACGCGGTCCGCGAGGTCGAAGTCCTGCTCGGAACCGCCGGAGAGGACCGCCGCGAGGTGGACGATGACGTCGGCCCCGCCGGTGAGGGCGTCAGCGAGGTCGCCCGGGTCGTTGAGGTCGCCGACGACAGAGCGCACCCGCGCATCATCCACTCGGCTCGGCGCCATGTCGAGGCTGGTGATGGCGGTGACGCCGCCGCGGCCGCCCACGTCCAGCCGCCCGGCATCGGTCTGGTCGAGCAGCTCCTGGGTGAGCATCGTGCCGAGGAATCCGGCTCCGCCGGTGATGAGAACGTGCATGAGTCTCCTTCGAATAGTCGCGTACAAGGGGGGGGGGTGAGCTGGCGGCGCGGGGCCGGAACGAGGGACAGCGAGAGCCGGGGCCGACGGGATCCCGCGTCAACTGAGACTGAGCCCGTGGCTCGCCTCCATCGTCTGGTCCATGTGGGCGGCCATGGCGTCCGCCGCTGCGCCGGGGTCGCGGTCGGTGAGCGCCGCGAGGATCTGTCGATGGTGGTGCAGAGCGTCGGTGCGGACCTCCGCGCTCCGGGAGGTCTGCTCGCGCACTGCGAAGAGCATGTCGGCCAGTGGGCGCATGCCGGTGGCGAGGAAGCGGTTCCTGGCCGCGTCCACGATCACCTGGTGGAAGACCAGATCAGCGGCCACGTTGGCGGCGATGTCGGCTTCATCGAGTGAGTCGCGGGTCGACTCCATGATGTCCACCTGCTGCTGCATCTGCTCGAGCTGTTCATCGGTGATGCGAGTGGCGGCGAGGCGGCAGATCTCCACTTCGAGGACCTGCCTGGCTTCCAGCAGTTCATCGACCAGCCGCTGCGAGCCGCCCTCGAGCGCGGCGACCGTGGTCGCGAGTTCGCGTGAGCGGACCGACCAGTGAATGGTGGGGGCGATGCGGTGGCGGCGTCCCTGTTTGGCGGCGATGACTCCGTCGGCGATGAGCTCCCTCATGGCTTCACGGACCGAGAGGCGGGACATGCCGAGCTCGGCGGCGATGTCGCTCTCCGGGGGCAGTTCGGCTTTGATCGGGTAGGTGCCGTCGGCGATGCGTTGGAGGATGCCGCGCAGCGCGCGGTCGGCGGTCTTCATCGACGTCTCCACTTTCTGGCTGCTCTGCTGGATCAACCGGGACGTTGACAGACTACCCTCCGCGCCCTAAGTTGTCAGATATCTGATAGGCGCGGGGGTCTTCTCCCCCGCACACATCCCGATCGCCAGCACCGCGATCCCTATGGAATCAACGAGGATTTCTATGTCACCCACAGTGCTCGTGCTGCTCGGACTCGCGTCCGTGCTCGCCATCCTGGTCCTGATCATCAAGGCCCGCACCCATCCCTTCCTGGCGCTTCTCCTGGTCTCGGTCGCCCTGGCGCTGGTGGCGGGCATCCCCCTTCGCGAGGTCGTGCCCCTCCTCAAGGACGGCATGGGAGGCACCCTCGGGGGCGTGGCCCTGATCGTCACCCTCGGCGCCATGCTCGGCGCGATCGTCGACATCTCCGGCGGCGCCCGCGTCCTCGCAGCTGCCCTCGAACGAGCAGTCGGCGAGAAGCGCGCACCACTCGCCCTCGGTGCCGCATCCTTCCTGTTCGGCATCCCCGTGTTCGTGGATGTCGCCACCATCGTGCTCGTCCCGATCGTGCTGGCCGTCGCCCGCCGCATGAGCGGCCGCGTGAACATGCTGGCCTACGCCCTGCCGACGGTTGCCGCACTCCTGACGGTCCACGTCGTTCTGCCGCCGCACCCCGGCATCGTCGGCGGCGCCGAGGTCATGAAGGCCGACGTCGGCCTCGTCCTGGTCATCGGTCTGATCCCCTCGATCGTCATGTGGCTGGTCGGCCAGTGGCTCTCCTCCGTGATCGCCAAGCGCGTGTTCTCCCCGGTTCCTGAGCTGCACGCCGAGCTGTCCGGCGCCGCTGCCGATGACACCGACGGCACCGACGGCGCATCCGCCCGTGCCGCTGACCCGTCGGTCGGCATGGTCCTCGCGGCCATCCTGCTGCCGCTCGCGCTCATCATGGCCGGCACCGTCTCCGCTCTGTTCATGGACGAGGGTGACCCGATCGCGGACCTCCTCGCCTTCATCGGCAACTCCCCGATCGCCCTGCTGATCGGAGTGCTGTTCGCGTCCATCACCCTCGGCTTCGCCCGCGGCTGGTCCGTGTCCCGCCTCGAAGAGGTCCTCGCCGCGGCCCTGCCCGCTACCGCAGCGGTCATCCTCATCACCGGCGCCGGCGGCACCTTCGGCGCGGTCCTCACCGCGACCGGTGTGGCCGACGCCGTCGCCGACCTGCTCACCTCCACCGGCCTGCCGATCCTCGTGCTGGCGTGGCTGCTCGCAGCGATGATCCGTGCCGCGCAGGGCTCCGCGACCGTCGCCACCCTGACCACGGCGCCGCTGATCCTGCCGATGACCGCCAGCATGGGGCTTTCGGCCCCGCAGATCGCCCTGGTCACCGTCACAATCGGCATCGGTTCGATGGCGTTCAGCCATGTCAACGACTCCCTGTTCTGGGTGTGGAGCCGCTACTTCGGCGTCTCGACCTCCACCGCTCTGAAGTCCTACACCGTCACCGTGACCCTGATGTCCCTCGCCGGCTTCGCTGTCGCCCTGGTCCTCTGGGCGCTGCTGGCCGTCGTCGGCTGACCCCACCCCTGCGTAAGGAGACTGCATTGTCTGCATCGCTGCCTGTTCAGCCCCGCCTGCTCGTGTTGGATGATGACCCGACGGGGTCGCAGTGCGTGGCGGGTGTCTCGGCCGCGTTCAACCTCGATCCGGCGATCCCCGCAGATCTGCTGGCCGACGGGTCCGGCACGTGCTTCGTGCTCACCAATTCCCGTGCCCTCGATGAAGGGGACGCCGTCGCGCTGAACCACCGCATCGTGGGCGGCGTGCTGGACCGCCTGGAGGACCCGTCGGGCCTGCATGTCATCTCCCGTTCGGATTCGACGCTGCGGGGGCACGTGATCGCGGAGCCGGAGGCGATCGCCGATGCCCTTGCCGAGAAGGGCATCGAGGTGGACGCGTTCCTGTTCTGCCCCGCGATGATCGAGGCGGGCCGGTTCACCGAGGGCGATGTCCACTTCGCCGTGGTCGATGGCGAGGCGCGCCGCGTGGAGGACACGGACTTCGCCCGTGACGCCACGTTCGGGTATTCGAACTCGGACCTTCGGGCGTTCCTGCAGGAGCGCTCCGGCGGCGCAGTGAACGCCGAGGACGTCCTCTCCATCTCGCTGGACGACATCCGCGAGGGCGGGGTCGAGAAGGTGGTGGAGATCCTCGCTGGGGCGCGCTCGCGCACCTGGGTGGTGGTCAACGCGACCGAGTACAGCGACATGGATGTGGTGGCGGAGGCCGTTCGGCGCCTGCAGGCCGACGGGCGCGTGTTCGTCACTCGCTGCGGCCCGTCGTTCGTGCGGCCGCTGGCCGGCCAGTCGAGTGCTGTGGTGCTCGGCGAAGCCGATCTGCCGGTGGCGTCCGGTCGAGGTGAGCACGGCCTGGTCGTGGTCGGGTCCCATGTGGGGCTGACGACTCAGCAGCTGGAAGTGGTGCAGCAGCGCGGCGCCCTCACCGAGTTCGAACTGGATGTGGAGGCGCTGCTGGATCCTGAGCGCCGCGACCGGCACCTGGAGGAGACGATCGCCGCGATCCGCTCCGGGCTGGACGGCTCCGACTGCGTGGTCTACACCAGCCGCACCCTGGTCTCCACCGATTCGAAGGAGGAGTCCCTGGCGATCGCGCGGAGCGTCTCCGACGCCGTGGTCGCTGTTGTGCAGGGCGTACGGCCGGCCCGCCCCGCGTGGGTCGTCGCCAAGGGCGGCATCACTTCCCATGAGGTGGCGGCATCCGGACTCGGCATCCGTCGGGCCACCGTGGCCGGTCAGTTCTTCCCCGGCCAGATCAGCCTCTTCACCGCTGAGGACGCACCCGAGGACGTGCTCGGCGTCCCCTATGTGGTGTTCCCCGGCAATGTCGGCGGCCGGGAGGCCCTCGCCGACGTCATCGACCGTCTCCGCGCAGCCGTCGCTGCCGCCGCATGACCGAAAGGACCGTCATGTCTTCCGATTTCACTACCTCGCCCTCCCACCCCACCGATCAGACTGCTGATGCCACGGTGCCCGCTTCCGATGCTGCGCCCGTCGCCGCTCCCACTGGTGGTGACGCACTGAACGTCGGTTGGATCGGCCTCGGCGCCATGGGCGGCCCGATGGCCCGCGTCACCGCGAAGGCCGGCCACCGCGTCACAGCCTTCGACATGAACCCGGCATCCCTGGAGGCCGTCGCCCCGGATGTCGCCGCGGCCCCGTCGGCCCGCGACGCCGCTGCCGGCGCCGACGCCGTGGTCATCATGGTGGCGACCGGGCCGCAGCTGATGAGCGTGCTGTTCGGCGAGACCGGCATCGCCGAGGTGCTCACCCGGGACACGGTGGTGATGGTGATGGCGACCGTCGGCCCCGCCGCGATCGAGGAGGCCGCTGCGAAGCTCGCTCCCCACACAGCGCGTTTCGTGGATGCGCCCGTCTCCGGCGGTGTGGCCCGCGCGGGCCTGGGTGACCTGCTGGTCATGGTGTCGGGGGCCGACGGGGACGTCGCTGCAGCCCGGCCCCTGCTGGACGCCATGGCGTCGAACGCGCCCGTGGTGGGTTCGAAGGTCGGCGACGGGCAGCGCTTCAAGGTGGTCAACCAGCTGCTGTGCGGCGTGCACATCGCCGCCGCCGGTGAGGCGCTCGCGCTCGCTGATTCGATGGGACTGGATGTGGCGCAGGTGCATGAGGTGCTCGGTGCTGGTGCCGCCCAGTCGTTCATGTTCGGTGACCGCGGCTCCCGCATGGTCGCCGGCGCGTTCGATGATGTCCGCAGTGCGCTCGACATCTTCGTGAAGGACATGGGGCTGGTGAATGAGGCCGCTGGTCTCGTGGGCCAGGAGGCCCCGCTCGCGGGCGCGGCGCAGGCTCTCTATCAGCGGGGACATGACGAGGGCATGGGCCGGCTCGATGACTCTGTGGTGTTCCGCCTCCTCGGCGGAGGTACGCGCGGCACTCGCGGCGACGGGGCCTCGCCCAGCGCCTGACCCCCCGGGGGCTCAGCGCGCGGTCACGAGCCGCATCACCATCGCGGCGGCGCGCTCCAGGTTGGCCTCGCCGTCCGCGAGCGCGGCCTCAAGATCGGTGACGCCCTGGACGATCGGCACGAGCGCGGTGACGCCGTGGTCGTGGAGCACGTCGGCATCGGCCTGAACGCGACCCGCGAGGACCACGCACGGCACGCCGTGGCGCTGCGCGGCCGCGGCGACGCCCGCGGGGGTCTTCCCTGCGAGGGTCTGCGCGTCCACGCTGCCTTCACCGGTGATGACGAGGTCGGCGCCGGCCACCTGCTCATCGAGGCCGACGGTGTCCGCGACCAGCTCGATCCCGGGCGTCATCTCGGCGCCGAGCACGGCGCGCAGGGCCCAGCCGAGTCCGCCGGCGGCGCCGGCTCCCGGTTCGTCCGCGGAGGCGGGGTCGATGGTGCGGCCTTCGCTGCCGGGCAGCTCGACCCCGGCCGCAGCGCGGACCACGGCCGCGAGCGCCGCGTCGAGCTCCCGCACGGCCTGCTCGTCCGCGCCCTTCTGCGGTCCGAAGATCGCGCTGGCGCCGTTCGCGCCGAGCAGGGGGTTGGCCACATCGCACGCCGCGTGAATGCTGACTCTGCGCAGCACTGGGTCGAGCCCGGTCGCGTCCACCCGCACCACCCGGCCGAGGTCCTCAGGCACGGGGTCCACGTCGGCGCCGGTGTCGTCGAGCAGCCGAAGGCCCAGGTCAACGAGCATGCCCATGCCGGCGTCGTTCGTGGCGGAGCCGCCAAGCCCGACGATGATCCGGCCGCCGGGCTGCACCCGTCGGGCGGCTTCGCGCAGCAGGGCGCCGAGCCCGCGGGTGGTGGCACGGCGGGGATTGCGCTCGCCCGCGGTGAGGAGGTCGAGGCCAACGGCGCTGGCGATGTCGAGGACCGCGGTCGCGGAGGTCCCGTCGGCACTGGTCCCGCCCACGCTGGGGCGGGCGGGCGCGACGGCGATGCGGGCGGTGATGGGGCGGCCGAGGGGGTCGGTCGTCGGGACGTCGATGAGGTCGGCGCCGAGGCCGGCGGCGATCGCGTCGGTGAAGCCTTCGCCGCCGTCGGACATGGGGACTTCTCGGCAGTCGGCGCCGGGCGCCACGGTGCGGACGCCGTGGGCGATCGCGGCGGCGGCCCGCTCAGCGGTGACGGATTCCTTGAACGAGTCGGGGGCGATGACGATGCGCATGCCCCGATTCTTCCAGGTCTCGGCGCCAGCCGACGGGTGCGCGGCTTGCTAGTGTCACGGGCATGAGCACCCCGGAGCCTGCCGCGTCGCCCCTGCCCACTGCCGCTGCACCGACGGAGCGCGCCGTCGCGGTGTGTGCGGTGCGCGCCGACGGGTCCGTGATCACCGAGGACCGGGCCGACCGGCCGTTCTATGCGGCGTCCACCATCAAACTGCTGGTCCTCCTGGCGACTCTGCGCGCCTCGGATGCGGGCGCTCTGGATCTGGACGCGGTGGTTCCTGCGACCCGCACCTTCACTGGGCATGACGGCGAACCGTTCACCCTCGACGGCGACCATCTCGACCCGACGCATCCCGCCGACGGCTCACCGGTCATGGTGCGTGACCTGGCGCTGCGCATGATCGACCGGTCCTCGAACGAGGCGACGAATCACCTGATGGGGCTGCTGCCGAACGGCGCGGTCGCCCGCGAGATCGAGGCGCTCGCTCTGACGGGAACGCGCCTGGAGCGACAGATCGGTGATGCCTCGGCGCTGGCAGCGGGCCTGACGAACGAGACGACCCCGCGCGACCTCACGGTGATGCTGCGGGCCCTGGTGAGTGATGCACCCGTCGGCACCGCCGCGGCCCTCTCCTCAGCCTCGCGGGAGCTGGCGGTGCAGGCGCTGGACGCGCAGCAGATCCGCATCATCTCAGTGGGGGTGGCCGACGGGTTCCGGTGCGGGTCGAAGTCGGGCTGGGTGCCGGGGTTCCGGCATGACGCGGCGTGGATCCGCCCCACCACCGGGCTGGACGCCGGCGTGGTCATCGCGGTGATGACGCAGGGCTTCACCAGCGAGGATGAGGCCGACGAGGCGATCCGCGCCGCCGCGAAGCAGTCCGTGCCCGGCACGTTCTGACCCCCGCTTTCCCCTCCCAGTTGGTCATGGCGCGCCGAGGCGAATCACGCGGTCCGCTTCTCCAACTGTGCGATTCGCTGCGGAGACAGGCCCAGTGCTTCGGCAGAGTCACGCTGACTGATACCTGATTCACGCAGTTCCCGAACGACTCGGCGCGACAGTTGGGCCGCTTCCGCGGAGATCCGACGGGACTCCCGCTCCAGTCCCTGTGCCCGCTGCCAGAGCTCGGCCACGTCGGTGGGGAGGATGATCTCCAGCTCGATGCAGATCTCGCTGTCCTCCACATCAAGCTGAAGAGCGGCCGCTTCAGTCGCCATCGCACGAACCTCCCGCAGCGTCCGGGCCTGCGTGGCGATGTCCAATGACGGAAGTTCAATCACCCACCATGTGGGTTCCCGATGGACAACTGCCGGGATCACTTTCTGTGCCACAACCACTACCTCCAGTTCCTCGGAACCGACCCGCCGAGCCGGCGGACAATCACGCGCATCACACCAGCAGAGATCTCGCGGTGTCGAGGGATTGTCAACGGCTTCCCGCCTTCCGGCGGCACCCATTGCTCATGTGAGCCTCTGACGCGCGCTCGCAACCACCCGCGGCTGACCAGTTCTCTCTTGACTTCACGGTACGGAATCGGCCTACCCATACCCTAAGACAATAGGGGATTGTTTTGCCACCCTAGGGGACCTAGAGAAGATTGTGGATGAATGACAGGCCGTGTCCCTGTGGACCAACATCGAGGTCGCCGTAAGAGCAGGCTCTTCCGTCGGACGTCCGAAACAGCCCGCCGGCAGCCGGGCGAAGATGAGCGGCGCCCCGCGCCTCCCCCTCGGGGCACGGGACGCCGCTGGTCCCAAGGCCTCAGCGCGTCGGCGCGCCGGGGCGTCAGCACATCAGCGCATCACCGCCGGAGCGCCTGGACGCGGACCGCACCCGCCCAGTCGTCCTCCATCCCGTCACGCGGGAAGTCCGTGACCTCTACGGAGCGCTCGGAGTTCGGCGCCTGCATCATCTGGTCGTTGCCGATGTACATCGCGACGTGCCGGATCGAGTCCGACCCGGGCTTGGTGGACCAGAACAGCAGGTCGCCCGGCTCGAGGTCCGCACGGTCCACCGGCTCGAACCCGGAGTCGGTGAGCTGCGGCCCGGCGTCGCGGTGCATCGCAATGCCGTGGTGGCGGAAGATCGAGAACGTGAACCCGGAGCAGTCGTACCCGTAGGCGCTGACACCGCCCCACAGGTAGCGCAGCCCCAGCATCATCGCGCCGGTCGCGATGATGTCCTCCGCGGTGGGCACAGGCGGCTTCTCTCCCTGGCCGCGCACCACCACGTCGGATGCGGGCACGTACATCGGCTTCGCGCCCGGGACCTGCACCTTCACCAGGTCGCGCACGCGCCCCAGCACCGGCAGCTCCGTGTTGAACGACGCGTCCAGGCCGTCGCCGCGACCGGGCGCGCCCCCGGGTGCGGGCGTGGGCCGCAGAACAGTGCGGAACGCGGTCACCACGGCCACGTCCCGGGTGGCGGCGGCGCGGGCGAAGGGCTCATCCACCACCAGCTGGCGGACCGGCACCCAGCCGGGGTAGCCGCGGGCATCGCGCGGCGTCGCCTGGTGCGTCACCACGATCCGCGCCCACTCCCCCGCGACCTCATCGACGATCACTTCAGATCCGAGAACGGCCGCGGTCTCCAGCTTGCCGACGAGCCACCGCCGCGCTTCGGTGTCCTCCATCGACGCGTTCCACTCGTCCATGTCCACGGGGTTCGCCAGCGACGGCGCGTCCTGAGGGCGCTCCAGGCCGGGCTCCACCCACACGGTCGCGGCGGACACGGCGATGAAGGCGCGGTGGCCGGCGCGGACCTCCCCAGCGGACGGGCGGCCGACGGGCTCCGCGGCGGCGGGGCGGTCGACGGGTTCGCCGGCGGCCGCGGTGCCGCCGAGTGCTGCGGCACCGGCAGCGGTGCCCGCGGCGGCGATGCTCTGACGTCGGGTGATGGTGCGGTTCCAGCTCATTGATTCGTCTCCTTCTCGTCGAGCCGTTCCAGGCCGAGGCCCGCCCCGCCGAGGAGGCGGAGGGTGCCGTCGGCCACCTCGTACCCGCCGACGGGGTTGCGCTCAGCGAACCAGTCCGGGGAGTCGAGGTCGATCATGGTGACAGCGGGGTGCACGGCCGCAACATGGGCGGCGGCGGTGATGGAGATCCGCGGTTCCATCATCGCGCCCACCATGCAGCCGATCCCGGCGTCGAGTGCGGCATCGGCGATGGCGAGGGCGCCGGTGATGGTGCCGGTCTTGGCCAGTTTGATGTTGAACAGGTCGGCGGCACCCGCATCGATAAGCGCGCGGGCGTCGTCCGCGTCCCACAGGGACTCATCGGCCATGATCGGGATGCCCACCGCCTCACGGACTTCGGCCATCCCGGTGATGTCGGCGGCGGCGCAGGGCTGCTCCACGAGGTCCACCGGCAGGCCCGAGTCCTCCAGGCCCTTCAGGATCCGGATGGCCTCCTGGGGCTGCCACCCCTGGTTCGCGTCCAGCCGCAGCCGCACCCCGGGGACTCGGTGCACCACTGCTTCGAGCCGCTGCCGGTCCGCCTGTTCGCTGGATCCGAGCTTCACCTTGAGGATGCGGTACCCGTCGGCTGCCGCGTCTTCGGCGTGGCCCGCCATCGTGCGCGGATCCTCCAGCGACACCGTCATGTCCGCCTCGATCGACCAGTCCGGATCCACCGGCCACCCCCGCAGCGCGGCGAGCGCCTGCACGAGCGGGAGGTCGAGGGTGCGCGCCCACGCGTCGTGCAGTGCCACGCTCAGCGCGGACTTCGCGCTGGTGGCGCCGTCGACCGCGGCGGCGATGCGTCGGTCCAGGTCGGTGACGGTCCCATCGGCTCCCTCCAGCGCGGCCGCCAGCGGGCCCTGGAGAGCAGCGGTCATCGTGTCGGCGTCCTCGCCGGTGACGGCGCGGGTCTCAGCCGCGGAGCCCTGGCCGGCCGCCCGGGTCCCGTCGGCCGCCTCCACTTCGACGTCCACCACCACGTACTCGACCGCGTCGGTGCGGCGCTTCGCCGTCACGAACGGCCGCAGCAGCGGGGCGCGGCGGCGGTGGACCCGCACGCTCCGCACGGTCAGTGGCTGCGTCACAGCAGTCATCTGCACGGCAGTCATCTGCACGGTGCCCTCCACCGGTCAGACCAGCTGGCTGAGCAGCTGCGCGACCGCCAGGCCCATGAACGTGCCCAGCAGCGACCCGATGAGGGCGTAGAGGACGCCGACGGGCACCATCTGCCGGCTGAACGCGCTCGCCACCACGGGGGCGGACGCGATGCCGCCGATGTTCGCCGTCGACGCCACCGCCAGGGAGAACAGTTCAGTCCGGGTCAGCTTCGCGTAGATGACCATGATGATCACGTGCACCAGCAGCACGAGGAAGCCGGCCACGAGGTACAGCGGTGCCTGGGTGATGGCGGAGAAGTCGGAGCCGGTGGCGATCTGGCCGATCACGATGAACAGCATGAGGGTGGCGATCTCGGTGGAGCCGCCGATCCTGCCGAGCGGGGTGTGCGCCACGATCACGCCGAGGATGGACACGATGATGATCGTCCAGGCGGTGCCGTTGAGGACATCGCCCACTTCGGGCAGCAGGTCGCCGAGTTCGATGGCGAGGATCGCGACGGTCAGCGACCCGAACACGGTGAGGGCCAGGGATGCGGCGGTGATGGGCTTCTCGTCCGTGTCACCGAGGTCCAGGGCGGTGTCCATGACGGAGGTGTCCGCCTTGGTGAAGCGGTTGAAGCGGTCGGAGACGGCGACGGAGGAGAACATCGCCATCAGCCAGAAGGAGTACACGATGGTGTCGGTGATGAGGGCGTAGCCGAAGATCGTTTCGGGTGCCTGCAGGACGTCCTGCACGGCGACCATGTTGGCGCTGCCGCCGGTCCAGGAGGCGAGGAGGGCGCCGAACACCTTCCACGATTCGGGGTGGAGCAGTGCCTTGAACGCCAGGAACACCACGACGACGCCGATGGCGAGGGACGCCGCGGCCACGAAGTACGTGAGCAGCAGCTTCGGGCCGAGTTTGATGATCCGGCGGAAGTCGCAGCCGAAGAGGAACAGGAAGATCATCGCGGGGAGGATGACGGTTTTGACATCGGCGGCGACCTGGCGGGTCTCCTCAGCGTCGGAGAAGACGCCGACGGAGTTCAGCGCGGCGCAGATCAGGTACATCATGACCATGCCGGGCACGAACTTGAACAGCTTCCAGCCGGTGGTCTTCTCCAGGACGATGAGGATGCAGGACAGGCCGAGGATGACGCTGAGCATCAGCAGGCCGTTCTCGATCATGGCGGGGCTCCTTGTGCGGATGCCTGCCCGGGCGTCGAGGACCTGGAGAGCCGGAAGCCTGCCGCGGGGAACGCTCGCTCGGTGCGCACGGTCCGGCCTGGCCGCGCGGTGGCGGCTGGACGGTCGGCGGCCGCTGGGGCGGCGCCGGGGCAGTGCTTCCGACGGGTTCCGGTTCGGCGAGGTTCCGGGCTGACGGTGCGGTTATGGGGTCAGGGTGTGCTGGTGTCGCGGTCCAAGAGGTCGCGGTACTTCGCGGCGGCGTTCCGGACGGCTGCGGCCAGTGCGCGCTGCGAGGACCCGTGGTACCTCGTGGTGATCGTGTCGACCAGTGCGTCATCGTCGAGGAGGGAGCGGCCTTCGAGGAGTTCGCGGATGAAGTCCACGGTGAGCCCGAGGGTGGCGCTGCAGTCCGCCCTGACTATGACGTGGGTCTCATTATTCACGATGAGGCCCACGAAGAAAAGCCCCCACTTCGACGTGATGGGGTTGTTGGTCGGTGACTTCGCCTCACCGGTCAGATAGATCGTGGTGCCCATGCGCCCAGAATACGGTCACCGCCCGTGCCGCGGGCGCCGTTGCCCAGAGGCGCCGCCGGCACACCTGCGCGGCCGCGCGGCCCGCACCATCCCCCAGGCGCGGCCCGCACCATCACCCAGGCGCGCCCCGGCCCCGGGCCCCGGACGCCCCGATACGGTGGAGGCATGACCTCCCCGCACACCTCCCCCACCGCATGCGACGCCTCCGCCGCCGCCGACGCCTCAGCCCTCGCCACGGCGCCGCCGCCCGCAGGCACGACCCGGTTCCTGCTGATCCGCCACGGCCGCACCGAGTTCAACAGCGCCGGCATCATGCAGGGCTGGACCGACGCCCCGCTCACCGAGAACGGTGAAGCGAACGTCCGCACCACCGCCGAATTCCTCGCCGCCGCCCCGATCGCCGCCGCATACGCCAGTTCGCTGCCGCGCGCGATGCGCACCGGCGAGATCATCGCCGATCACCACGACGGCCTCACCGCGGAAGCTGTGGACGGGCTGCGGGAACTGAGCTTCGGCGACTTCGACGGCAGGCCCTCAGAGGAGTTCAAGCGCCACGTCCCGGACCTCGCCGGGTTCTTCCGCTCCGTGTTCACCGGCACCGCCGAGGCCCTGCCCGGCGGTGAGAGCGGCGCGGACTTCGTGGCGCGGGTGCGGGCGGCGTTCAACGACATCGTCGCCCGCGAAACCGCCCCGGCAGAGGGCGCGGAGGGACCGGCCGAGGGGCGCACCGTCATGCTGGTGGCGCACGGCCTCACCCTGAAGGTGCTGCTGGCCCTCGCCGCCGGCCCGATCCTCGACCCGCTGCCGAATGCATCCATCTGCGTGATGGACCGCGACCGGACCGGGGACTTCACGCTGCGGGCATTCGGCGTGGACCCTTCGGGCGCGGCAGCGGAGGAGACGAGCATCCTGCAGGGACTGGGCGAGGACACCGGCTCAAACCCGTCGGGCCACGGCGAACAGACGCCCTGACCGAACACCGCACTGCCGACCCCGCGCCATCAGCAGCGCGTCGTCAACAGCGCACTGTCAGCAGTCCGGGCAGTCACAGCAGGAGTGCGCCTCGAGCGGACCGCACGGTGCAGCGTCGGCGACAACACGCCAGGTGAGGCCCTCAATGCGGATCACCGCCTCCTCCTCGCGGGCAACGCTCCAACCGTGGCAGCGGAAGTAGTCGGCGACATCGTCGGCGAGCTCGTCCCGCGCCGCGCCCTGCTCGGCCCCGTCCGCCTCGAGGTGCGCATCCTCCATCATCCGCACCTGCAGCCGCAGTGTGCCCGTGCGCAGCATCTCCAAGGACCCCGCCGCGGTGGAGCTGACGAACGCGCGCAGGTGCACACCGAACGGCTCGTACCGGTCCGCCATGCGCTCCAGGTACATCGCCTTCACATCCTCCGGCGGATCGTCCAGCGAGGTGCTGAGGTGAAGGACGACCCCGTCGGCCAGGAAGTCCTGTTGAGCGCGGCGGAAGATGCGCGTGTGCGGGGAGTGCGTGCGGGTGCAGGCATTGTGCGCGCCGATGATCTCCCCCAGGAGCGCGAGCGCCTCCTCCAGGTCGATGGGGGCCTGGTCGGGGAAGAAGTCGGCGATGCCGCCGAGGCGGGACATCGAATCGAGCAGGCCGGCCACGGTCCCCGGCGGGGTGCCGGTCGCGATGGCGAGCATGAGGTAGTGGGCGAGGGTGTCGAGCCCGGGCGGGCAGGCGGTGTCGAACGCCGGATGGCGGGTGCTGGGTGCGGTTCTCTTCGTCATGCGCCCAGCCTTCTGCAGAACCCGTCGGCCGGGAGGAAATCGCTGGGCTCTGTGGAGAAGTGGTCGTACACTCACGGCCATGACTGAGCCCACACCCGCGAGCGCCCCCGCCGCCTGCTCCGACCGTGCCGCCGCCCTCCGCTTCATCGCCTCGATGCAGACGGACCCCGCCACGGCGACCGCATACGTCGGCACCCTCGAGGAGGGTCTGGAGACCGAACTGGAGGACCTGGACCAGGACTGGATGGACACCCTGCGCGTCTGCCTCGACTCGGACGGCTCCATCACCGGCGCGGTCCTCCTCGAATGGGACGATGAGGTGGGCATGAGCTGGATCCACGGACCCTGGTGCACCCCCGACACCTGGGACCGCGACGCCGTGGACCTGCTGCGCGCCGCCATTGAGCAGGCACCCGTCGGCCGCCACGAGATCTACGCCGACCTCTCCAACACGCGCCTCGCCGACCTCGCCGCCGACCAGGGCTGGCGCGGCGGGACGGCGCACTGCGTGATGAGGATCAGCCGGGAGGCAGCGGCACAGGCCGACGGATCCGTCCGCCCCGTCCGGCCGGGCGACCTCGACGCGGTCCGCGCACTGCACGAGGCGGCGTTCCCGGGAACGTACGCGACGGCGCGGCAGCTGGTGGACGGCGACCAGGGGTACCGCACGCTCGTCGCGGACAGCAGCCCCGGCAGCAGTGACGGGAAGGTCATCGGCTTCATCACCGGGCAGGAGGACGACGGCGACGTCTACCTGGACTTCCTCGCGGTGGACCCCGCGCACCGTCGGCAGGGCGTGGCGCGCCGCCTGATCGGGGCGCTCGCCGCGCACCTGCCGGGGAAGGACATGACCCTGACCGTCGCCGACACCTCCGAGGCCGCCCTCGCCCTGTACGACGCGCTCGGGTGGGAGCGCACCGCCACCACCCGCGGCTACCGCTGGCCCGCCTGAATCCCCGTCCCGCGCGGGCGTTGCGGCGTGGTCCCGCGCCGACGAGGCGGCGTCACCGGGATCGTCACCCGCGGCAGCGCCCAGTGCACCACCGGGCCCACCAGCAGCGCGAACGCCACCGTGCCCACACCGACCGGGCCGCCGAGCAGCCACCCCACCGCCAGCACCGCCACTTCAATGCCGAGGCGGATCGGGCCGACGGGCAAGCCGAAACGCCTGTGCAGGCCCGTCATCAGACCGTCGCGGGGGCCGGGGCCCAGCTGCGCGCCGATGTAGACGGCATCGAACACGCCCACCACGAGGATCCCGCCGAACATCATCACCACCCTGCCGGGCAGGCCCTCCGGCGCGGGGATCAGCGCGATCGTCACATCCATCACCGGGCCGATCCACAGGGCGTTCGCGAACGTGCCCAGGCCCGGCTTCTCCCGCAACGGGACCCACAGCGCCAGCACGAGGAACGCCACGATCACCACAACGGTGCCGATGGTCAGCCCGGTCCTTTCAGCGATGGCCGCCTCCATCACGTTCCACGGCTGCGTGCCGAGCGCCGAGAGGAGCAGCATCCCCGCGCCCACACCGAAGCCCGTCAGCCCGAGGAACAGCCAGAGGATCCGCAGCGGCAGACGCCCCGCCCGCAGCTGCTCCACGGGACCCAGATCCTCCAACTGGGCCATCAGGTGATCAGGCCTCCCTCTGCATGAGGTTGACGCGGTAGCCGCTGAAACCGGACAGCCCCACCTGGTCGGCCGGGAACTCCTTCTCGCCGACGCGGACGAACCCCAGCGGCTCGTAGATCCGCAGCAGCTGGTCCCGGCAGTCGAGGCGCTGGAACTGGGCGCCGCGACTGCGGGCATCAGCGCGCCCCGCCTCCAGGAACCGCGCGGCGAACCCGCGGCCGGCCGCGCGCGGCGACACCATCAGCGCGTGCGTGTACGTGGCGGGGTCATCGTGCAGATCCGTGTGGCCCCAATAGAGCGGGTCCGCATCGAGAATGCGAGCGGCTGCGCCGATCTCACCGGCGTGCGGACCGTCCGGGATGAGCAGCGCGAACCAATCGCCGTCTGCGATCTGCTCGCGGATCTTCTCCTCCGGGAGGGAACCGAGCTTCCACTGGGTGATGCCCTGCTCCTGCATCCACTGTTCTCGTTCGCGGCGCAGTGCGGCGAGCGCCGGAGCGTCCGCAGGGGTGCATCGCACGAGCCGGTCGGCGGCGGGCTGTGCAGAGTCCCCGGGGCGGGCGTCAGCGCGGGCGCCGGCGCCGACGGCTGCGCCGGGTTCCTTGGCGCGGGCGGCCACGAAATCTGCGGCCGTTGCGGGATCTGCTGCGGTGTCGGGCGTGATCATGCGGCAATGATACGGGCGAGTTTCACTGAGTGGAACACCGTCTCAGTTGATTCGCGGCGTTCGGGCCGGGCCTGCTGCGGGACGCTGGGGCGGCCGCACGCCACGGACAGCCCGGCCGCCTCCAGCCGACGGCAGCGGAGCAGCGGGGGTCCGGGGTGCCGGGGCAGCGGATCAGCGGGGCTGCGGGGCAGCGGCGGCCGTGCAAAAACCGACCGGAAATCGACTCTGCGGCGCTCTAGAAGTCGTCAACAGCGTTTTCCGGTCGGTTTTTGTTCAGCTGGGCCGACATGGACCCGAGACTGGCCCGGCGCGGAGGCCGGACCCGGCGGCCCGGCGCGGACCTGAGGCTGGCCCGGCGCGGGTCCCCGCGGACCCGCCGCCGCGGCGCCTCAGCCGGCGACGGCGGTGTTCTCCCGCGACCGGTACGCGGCCTCGTCGAGGATGCCTTCGCGCTTGGACACCACGGCCGGCACGAGCGCCTGCCCCGTGACGTTGAGGGCGGTGCGGCCCATGTCGACGATCGGGTCCACGGCCATGAGCAGGCCCACGCCGGCGAGCGGAAGGCCCAGGGTGGACAGGGTCAGGGTCAGCATCACCACGGCACCGGTCATGCCCGCAGTGGCGGCCGATCCGAGGACGGACACGAACGCGATCAGCAGGTAGTCAGTGACGCCCAGCGGCACCTGGAAGAAGTTCGCCACGAAGATGGCGGCCAGGGCGGGGTACACGGCGGCGCAGCCGTCCATCTTCGAGACGGAGCCGAACGGCACCGCGAACGAGGCGTAGTGGGCGGGGACACCGAGGTTCTTCTCGGTGACGGCCTTGGTGACGGGCATGGTGCCCAGCGAGCTGCGGGACACGAAGCCGAGCTGGGTGGCGGGCCAGACTCCGCGGTAGAAGTCCATGACGCCGAGACCGTTGGACTTCAGCACCAGCGGGTACACGACGACCGCGACGATGGCGAGGCCGATGTAGAGGGCGAGCACGAAGGAGCCGAGCGCGCCGATCGTGGACCAGCCGTAGTCGACCACGGCGTAGCCGATGAGGCCGATGGTGCCGATGGGGGCGAGTCGGATGACCCACCAGAGGACCTTCTGCACCACTTCCAGGGCGGCGCGGACGAACGCGAGGAATGGTTCGGCCTTCTCGCCGACGGACAGGGTGGCGATGCCGACGGCGATGGAGATGACGAGGATCTGCAGGGCGTTGAAGGTGAGCTTCACGCCGTCGTCGGATGCGGAGGCGGTGAGGCCGATGAAGTTGGAGGGGACGAGCCCGGTGAGGAAGTCGAGCCAGGTGCCGGACTTGTCGGGCGCCTGGGCGGCGTCCGCGCTGAGGCCGGTGTTGGAGCCGAGGTTCATTACCGTGCCGACTGCCATGCCGACGCCCACGGAGATGAGGGCGGTGATGCCGAACCACAGGAGGGTCTTCCAGGCGAGGCGGGCGGCGCCGGTGACCTCGCGGAGGTTCGCGATGGAGGCGACGACGGCGAGGAAGATCAGCGGCGGGACCAGGGCCTTCAGCAGGGTGATGAAGGTGGTGCCGATGGTGTCGAGGGTGACGGTGAGCCAGTTGGGGACGGGGTCGGCGTCACCGGTGGCGGGGGCGGCGGGGCCCATCTGGGCGGCGATGAAGCCGAGGATCACGCCGAGGATGAGGCCGGCGATGACCTGATAGCCGAAGGGGATGCCGGCGACGGCGTCGAAGGCGCGGCGGACGGGGCCGGGGCGGCCCGACGGGTTCTGGGGGCCTCCGGGCGCGGGGGCGCTCTCGGTTCGGGGATCGGTGCTGGTGCTCATGGCACCCACTGTAGGCGCCACCGCCCCACCGCGCGATAACTCCAGCTTATGTGTGACGAATCAGGCGCTTATGCCAGGATCTCGAACCCCTTCTCCTCCAGCAGCGTCGCCCCGAGCCCCAGCATGACCAGACCCGCCATGACGGAGGTGACGCGGGTCAGGCGAGGCCGGGGAGGCCGACGGATCCCACCCGTCGCACATGCGATCTGCCTAGGCTCAGTCCATGGGACTCATTCGCTTCATCCTCAACCTGATCTGGCTCGTCACCGCTGGCGTGCCCCTGTTCATCGCCTACATCGTGTTCGGTGTCCTCGCGTGCCTGCCGATCGTGACGATCCCGTTCGGCGTGGCGTCGTTCCGCCTCGCCGGCTTCGTGCTGTGGCCGTTCGGCCGCGAGGCCGTGGACACCGGGCACGCGTCGGCCCTGAGCGGGCTCGGCAACATCATCTGGTTCCTGGTGGCGGGCCTATGGCTCGCGATCGCGCACGTCACCACGGCGCTGGCGCAGGCCATCACCATCATCGGCCTGCCGTTGGCGTGGGCGAACATCAAGCTGATCCCGGTGACGTGCTTCCCGTTCGGGAAGACCGTGGTCAGCTCCTCTGACTCCCGCGCCGCGATGCTGCCGACCGCCCGCCGCTGACGGCGCGCAGCTCCGCCTCCCCGGAGCGCGACGGGGCCCGGGCACTGGCTCGGACTGGGCTGCGCCGGGCCCCACAGGTATGCCGTTCTGCTGAAGTTCGGTCAGCTCTGTCCGTTCACTCCCACCGGAGGGCCGACAGGTCCACCCCATGCGCCTGCGCACTCGCTTCGTCGCTGCCCGGCTCCACGCCGTGCGCGAGCGCGCCTGCGAGATCGGCTTCGAGCTGGTCGGTGCCGGCCTTCGCGGCGGCCCAGTCATCCGCGGTCATGGCGTCGGCACGCTTCTGCGAGACGGCCCAGTCATCCGTGCCGCCCCAGCGGTCCTCCGCTTCAGCTGCGTAGACGGGAAACTGGGCGTCGCCGAGGATCTGGGCGCGCTGCTCAACACTCAGCGGTGACCGGTCCCCCCGTCTGGTGGCCGACGCGGCGGCTCCTGCCGCGTCGGCGCCGGTCGCAGCGCCGCCGGTGCGGGTGTTCGTGGTCTTGTCAGTGGTCATGGCGTCCTCCATCAGGGCGTCGAGTGCGGCGACCATCCCTTCCAGCTGCTGCAGCCTGTTCTCCAGCAGCCGGCGCTGTTCGCGCAGGTGGTCGATGGCGCGAGTGCTCGGCTCCGCGATCACCTCGGCGATCCGCTTCAGCGGCATACCGGTGGCGCGGTAGATCAGCACCTGCTGGATCCGTTCGCAGTCCTCCGGGGAGAACTGCCGGTACCCGGACCAGGTGCGGCCGCTCGGAGAGATCAGCCCGATCTCCTCCCAGTGATGCAGGGTCCGCACCGTCACCCGGAAGAGGTCGGCGACCTCCCCCACGGAGCGGTCGCGAGCCGGCTGATCCGTGCCGAGCCGCTGCTGATCTGTGTCGTCATCTCGTGCCATGGCTCCACCGTTCCGCCTCACGCCGCGTCAGGGTCAAGCGCACTGTCAGAACTGCGCTCGAGCACCGGCCGCCGCTCGGTTACAGGCCTGCGCTCCAGCACCGCCTCTGCCCGCGCTTCGCCCCGCAATCCGGGATCGAGGCGCGCAACACGGGCCGCAATCCGCTCGCGCGGCGGCTGCAGCGAGGGGAACCTCTTGCCGAGCTTCGCGCCGGTGACCGGGTGAATGCCCTCGCCCAGCAGTCGGGCCAGGTGATCCTCGGTCACCGTGTCGCCCTCCGCCAACGCGCGGGTGAGCCCGTCGTCGAGACTCAGCAGTCCGGTACCGACCCACGTTCCGGGCGGGCTCCCGGTCTCGGTCTAATACCGGGTCAGCGGGCTGCTCATCACCCGGTCGCCGTCACCAACGACGACCGATTTCAACAGGTACTCGTACCCCTTGCCGGACGACATGACCCGGATCGTCATCACCACGACGGCCCCTCCCCGAGACCGTCACGGGAGGGGCGATCTCGGGGGTCAGGTGCGCGCGCAGGGCGCGGCCCGCACTCTTAGTGCCAGACGTGTGGGGAAATAGCGGGCTCTCGGGCCAGTCACGGCTGCCAAGGCCTGAGGTGAATGATTCGCCGAAGCAGACCTAAAGTTCGGCGCATCGTATTGTGATGTTTGGTACTCTCATCGCGTGACGGTTTCAGTTCTTTCAGCGAGTAGTCAGAACTACCTCAAGGCGGTGTGGAGCCTTGGGGAGTGGTCTGACGAGCCAGTAACAGCGTCGACCGTAGCTGCGAGGACGGGGGTGAAGCTGTCGACGGCATCGGATGCGATCAGGAAGCTGACCGATCAGGGCTTGCTGGAGCACACCCCGTATGGCGCGGTGACGTTGACCGAGGCAGGGCGGACGCACGCGGTGGCGATGGTGCGTCGACACCGACTGATCGAGGCGTTCCTGGTGGAGGTGCTTGGGTACCGATGGGATCAAGTGCACGATGAGGCGGAGACGCTGGAGCACGCGGTCTCGGACTTCATGATCGACCGGATCGATGAACATCTCGGGCATCCTGACCGCGACCCTCATGGCGATCCGATCCCCGGCGCGGACGGCACTGTCTCCAGGCCCGATGCGGTGTTGTTAACGGGGCTGGACGCAGGGCGGCAGGTTCGTGTCGAGCGGATCTCGGACAAGGACTCGCAGCTGCTGCAGTTCTTCGCGGATCACGGTATCGGGTACGGGACTGTGCTGGAGACTCGGGCTGCCGCCCCCTATTCGGACACCATCGAGGTGGTGACCGAGGAGGGCGGGACACCGTTGCCGTTGGGCCGGTCGGCTACCGACGCGGTATGGGTGACGCCGGTCTCGTAGCCGTCAGCGCGTGCGCGTTGGAGGTGTGGCAATCGCCGCGGTGTGTTCGGCGCTGCCCAGTCCGATGCTCGCCGGACCACATGGTGTGGTCAGGGTAATGACGCCGATGGCTTGGTCGAGGCCGCTGATCTGCACCACTGCGTGAGGGATGAGTCCGAGCTTATGGAACCGTTCGAGGATGCTGGTATCGCGGTCATCGACGCGAGTCACCCGGACGGTCATTGGCGCGGCGAAGCTGCTGAGTGGACGGTCATTGATCCTCGTGATGTTCCCCTGCTCGTCCGGGATGGGGTGCCCATACGGGTCTGCGCCCGGCGCTCCCGCGGTGAGGTGCATCCGTTCGGCCAGCTCGTCGTTGAGAGGAGGGCTGAGAGTTGCGGCTTCCTCGCCGATGTTCGGCCACGGCCAGGAGAGCACTTTGTGGAGGAACGCGCGGGCAATGCGCTCCTGACGGATCGCGACGACCGCAACCCTGCGTCCAGGACGGGTGAGGGTGATGGGGCCGTAGCGCTCGTGGGTTATCAGACCTGTCGAGGTGAGGGATTGGACGGCTTGGGAGACGGTCGCTGGTGACTTGCGGAGGTGTTCCGTGAGTGTGGTGACGCCCACGCGGGCCAGTCCGCGTTCTTCCAGGCGCCAGATCGTCTTGAGGTACTGCGTCGCCGTCGTCTCACGCATGCGCTTCCCTCCCGCCCCGGCCCGGTCAGGCGGGTGCTACCACCCGGGGGCGTCGCCTCTCCCGTTGCCGCGCACGCTGCGCCAGCCGGGTGGCGGCGAGCACGATCACGAAGACGAGCCCGTAGAACACGGCCATCCCGGCGCTGGTGGCGGCATTGAACACATAGGCGATCCAGAACCCCGCGAGAGCACCCGCGACGGCGATGACAGCGGTGAGGGCGATCATGACCGGCAGGGACCGGCTGAGCAGGTACGCAGTGGCAGGCGGGACGATCATGAGCGCGATGACGAGGATCGCCCCCGCGGCGTTGAACGCTGCGGTGACGGTGAGCGAGACCAGGAACATGAACGCGGTGTTCACCAAGCCGGTGCGAATGCCGAGGCTGGTGGCGAACTGCGCGTCGAAGGTGGTGACCTTGAGCTTGGAGTAGAACGCGCCGAGGAACACGATGTTCAGGGCGAGCACGCCCAGCATCACATACAGATAGGACGGGCCCCACGAGGTGCCGCCGATAATGAGCTGCTCCCACGCGGCGAGGTTGAGGTCTCCGACGAGCACGGCGTGAGTGTCGAGGTGGACGTTGGCGAAGTTCAGACTGACGAGGATCACGCCGGCACTGAACAGGGCGGGGAAGATGAGCCCCTGTGGGGCGTCTCCGGTGAGCAGACCCGTGCGGGTGAGCCATTCACTGCCGAGCATGACGATGAGGCCGGCGAGTGCAGCTCCGATGATGAGGAGAGGCGAGTCGAGGTTGTGGGTGAAAAAGTAACCGACGACGATCCCGGGAAGCACCGCGTGGCTGATCGCGTCGACCAGCATCGAGTTCTTCCGCAGCACCACGAAAGTGCCCGGCAGTGCGCAGGCCAGGGCCGTGACGACGGCGAGGAGGGTCGTGCCGACGACGAAGCTCATCGGGCGGCTCCTTCCAGGACGAGTTCGCGTTTCAGAGCGGATCGCGCCCGCGCCCGGGTGACAATCCGGGTGATGATGCTGCGCCGCGGCGAGAACAGCAGCGAGAACAGGAAGATCGCGAACAGGGTGAGCACGATCAACGGCCCGGTGGGCACCTTGCCGAGCACGATCGACAGGTAGGCGCCGACGCCGCTGCCCAGCGCGCCGAACACGGCCGACAAGGCCACCATGCCGGGCAGAGTGCGCGTCCACTGGCGGGCGGCGGCGGGCGGGGTGACGACGAACGCGACCATGAGAACGAGACCGACGGCCTTCACCCCGATCACAGTGGCGATCACGATCGTGGTGAACATGAGCATGTCGATAGTGCGCGCTCGGAAGCCGAGCACGGTGGAGTGGTCGGGATCGAAGGTGAGCAGCGCGAACTCCTTCCAGAACACCAGCATCAATACCAGCGCGAGCGACCCGACGATGATGCTGGTGGTCAGATCGGCGATGGTGATGACAGAGGCGTTGCCGAAGAGATAGTCCTGGATGCCACCCTTGCCGGGGAAGACGCCGTTGGCGATGATCCGCATGAGCAGCATCCCCGCGCCGAAGAAGATCGTCAGCGCCACAGCCATCGCGGTGTCGATGTGGATCTTCGAGGTGCGGGTCACGCCGTTGGCGAACAGCACCGCGATCGTGCCGACGACGACCGCTCCGATGATGAGCCCGATCATGTTGCGCCCGTCGACGCCGAGGACGACCACGGCGGTGAGGAAGGCCAGCAGGGTGCCGGGGAGGGCCGCGTGGGAGCTGACATCGCTGATAAGGGACTGCTTGCGCAGATACGCGAAGCTCCCGAGCGCGCCGGCGACCAGGCCGATCGTCATCGTGCCGAAGAACACCATCCGGTAGGTGTGGTTATCGAAGAACTCGATCAGGCTCATGACGCGAACTCGAGGAAGGTGTCATCGTCCGCGGTGACCTCGTAGGCGGTGCGGATGTTCTCCTTGGTGAACGCCTCGTCGGCGGGACCGGAGGCGACGATGCGGCGGTTCAGCAGAGTGACGTGGTCGCAGTAGTCGCGCACGGTCGCCAGGTCGTGGTGCACGATCACGACGGTCTTGCCCTGCTCCCTGAGCGCGTGCAGCACGGTGACGATGGCCTGCTGGCTCTTCGCGTCGATGCCCTGGAACGGCTCGTCCATGAAGTACAGCTCGGGAGCCTGCACGAGGGTGCGGGCGAGGAACACGCGCTGGCGCTGTCCGCCGGAGAGCTCTCCGATCTGCCGGGAGGCAAGATCGGGGATCCCGGTCTGTTCCAGTGCTGCGATCGCGCGGGCGCGCTCGGCTTTGCCGGGGCGGCGGACCCAGCCGAGCGTGCCGTAGGTGCCCATCGTGACCACGTCGAGAACGGTGGTCGGGAAGTCCCAGTCCACACTCGTGGACTGCGGCATGTACCCGACCGCACGCCGCACCCGCGCCAAGGGCTGCCCGAAGAACTCCGAGGTCCCGGTGAGCGGCTTCACGAGCCCGAGCATCGCTTTGATCAGCGTGGACTTGCCGGCGCCGTTCGGTCCGACGATCCCCATCACCACTCCCTGCGGCACACGGAAGTCCACGCCGCGCAGCACCGGCTCGGCCCGGTACGCCACCGAGAGGTTCTCGGTGGCGCAGGCAAGCGCGGCGTTCGGATCGATGGCGGCGGAGCGGTCCGTCACGGGTGCGGTCACAGTCACTCCGTTCCCAGGGCTTCGGCGACGGCCTGGGCGTTGTGGGTGAACACGCCGAGGTAGGTGTCCACGCCGGGGTCGGCGCCGAGGGAGTCGGCGTAGAGCTCCTGATCGGAGATCTCGACCTCCCAGCCGCGCGCGCGAACGGCTTCGCGCAGGCTCGTGATCGCCTGCGGGTTGGCCTGGTTGTCCTGGAAGATCACCGGCACCTGGTTGTCCGCGATCAGTTTCGCGAGCTCGCTCAGCTCTTCGGCACTCAGGGCTGCCTCGGTGGAGACGAAGTCGGTGGCGTACACCTGCAGGTCGTAGGTGTCGCCGAAGTAGTTGAACGCGTCGTGCCCGGTGATCAGGATGCGAGGTTCGGGGACGCTCGCCAGCAGCTCCTCGGCCGCGGCGGCAGCGGCCTCGATCTCGCCGATGTACGCTTCGGCATTGGCCTGGTACTCGTCGGCGTTCTCGGGGTCGATCTCGCCGAGCTTGTCGGCGATGTAACCGACCACGAGGGACCATGCCTCGGGACTGTTCCACACGTGCGGGTCATGCAGCGGGTTGCCTTCGTCGTCAGTCTCCGGCCACGCCAGCAACAGATCTTCGGGGAGCGCGTCGCCGACGGCGAGCTGCTTGTCGCCGAGGCTTTCGAGCTGGTCGATCATCTGCGCTTCCAGGTGCAACCCGTTCCACAGCACCACGTCGGAGTTCTGGATCGTCTCGATGTCCTTGGTGGACGGCTGGTAGGTGTGCGGGTCGCCGCCAGGGCCGACCATCGTGGTGACCTCCGCGTCGGGGGCGATGTTCGCGACCGCGTCGGCAAGGTACCCGGTCGTCGCGTACACGGTCAGCGCGTCCGCGCCTGCCTCTCCGCCTTCCTGCGGGATGGCGGAGCACCCCGTGATTAGGAGCAGGGCGGCGGCCACTGCTCCCCGGCGGGTCATCAGTCTTGAACGCGCATGCATACGACGCCTTTCTCTCGGCGGGTAGAACATGATTGTTTGGCTAGCCGTAGTTCTTCGAGCATAGTGGGGATTCCCGCTTTTCGCCAACCCGAATGATCAGGCGAGGTGCGCGAGCATCAACGACGGTCGAGGCTCGCAGTGATCCGCGCGTGAATATCGCGGATGGCGTGGGGCAGGCCGGGGAACTGGGCGAGATGCTCGTCACGGTGTGTCATCTCCTGGTGCCACCGGGTGGTGTCGATGCTCAGGAGTCGGTCGAGGTCGTCCTGTTCCTCGGCCGTGCGGTCGGAGATGAACCTTCCGGCCCAGTCCCGCCAGCCCTCAGTGTCTGCGGGTGGGCGGGGTGTCTTCCCCTCCCACCACACTTCGCCGGTGCGGGCGTTGTGGGCGACGTTGGTGAAGATCGTGACGATCCCGTTCGGCGTGGCGTCGTTCCGCCTCGCCGGCTTCGTGCTGTGGCCGTTCGGCCGCGAGGCAGTGGACACCGGGCACGCGTCGGCCCTGAGCGAGCTCGGCAACATCATCTGGTTCCTGGTGGCGGGCCTGTGGCTCTCGATCGCGCACGTCACCACGGCGCTGGCGCAGGCCGTCACCATCAGCGGTCGCGAGCCGGCTGATCCGTGCCGAGCCGCTGCTGATCTGTGTCGTCATCTCGTGCCATGGCTCCACCGTTCCGCCTCACGCCGCGTCAGGGTCAAGCGCACTGTCAGAACTGCGCTCGAGCACCGGCCGCCGCTCGGTTACAGGCCTGCGCTCCAGCACCGCCACCATCACCACCATGACGACCAGCTCCACCAGGGTCTGCGTCAGCACCGCCACCGGCGCGAGAGCGAACGCCGGCGGCAGCGCCAGTGCGAGCGGCAGCACCACCAGCGAATTCCGGGTGACACCAGAGAAGACCAGGGCCCGACGGCCCGCCCCATCCAACCGGACCGCCCGACCTGCCGCCACACCCACACTCACCATGACCAGCGCAAACACTGCATAGATCGGGATGAGGACCGCCAGGCGGCCGAGCTGCTCGGTGACCCCGCCGATCTGGGACGCCGTCACCACCGCGAGCGTCAGCATCATCAGCGGAACCATCGCGGCATCCGCGGCCACCGCCCACCGCTGCGCGGCATGGGAGCGCGCAGCCCACGCCTGCGTCAGCGCAGCCGCCAGCAGCGGCAGCACGATCATCAGCAGCAGAGCCCGCACGAACGGCCCGGCCGACACCGCCGACGCCATCTCCTCGCCGAGCATGACGCGCATCAGCACCGGCAGGGCGATCATCTGCGCCAGCATCAGCACCGGCGCCGCCGCCAACAGCCGGCGGTGGTCACCGCCCGCGAGGCGGGTGAACACGATGACGTAGTCGATGCAGGGGGCGAGCAGCACCAGCCGCGCCGCCAGCTGCAGTGCGTCCGCGCCCGCGAGCGGCCGGGTCAGCACCCACGCGATCAGCGGCACCACCAGGAAGTTCACCGCGAGGAGGGTGAGGAGGAACCGGGTGTCACGCAGCGCAGCGGGCAGGCTCGCCAGCGGGATCGACAGGAACGTCGCGTACAGCAGCAGCGCCAGCACCGGCGTCACTGCGACGGCGAGGGCCTGCAGCACCGCGGCGGCGAAATGCGCGGTGAGGAGGTCGGGTGCAATGGCTTCGGTCACGGGGAGGTCGGTGGCGAGGGGGCCGACGGGTCCCGTCACGGCGTGGAGCGCGAGCCCTGTCCAGGCGCCGACGCCGAGCGCGAGCAGGTACATCGCGACCTGGTGGCGGTGCATCCAGTCCACTGTGCGTCGCATGGGGCCAGGGTAGCGGCGGATCCCGGACAGAGCCGTGATGGGAGCGGACGTTTCAGTGCTTCAGCCGGCGGGGCGGCGGGCCGGGCGCGGGTCCTGCCCGATTCGGGCCTGATCCAGGGTGGTCGGGGCAGCCCCGGGCGCGGGTCCTGCCCGATTCGGGCCTGATCCAGGGTGGTCGGGGCAGCCCCGGGCGCGGGTCCTGCCCGATTCGGGCCTGATCCAGGGTGGCCCGGGCCGGCTAAGGAGCCCCCGGGCGGTGCGCTGTGCAAAAGTTGGAGTGAGAGCGGCGTTTCGGCGCCGAACCGCCCACCAGACCCGGATTTTCTCCACCTTGTGCACGCCGGAGCTGACACAACGGCGCGCCTGACGACCGCCCGGCCTGCTCCGCGACCCCGGGGCGTGGACATTCGTCAACTCCCCCGTTCCGGTGGACGCTGCCGGGACCCTCCGTTACCATGGGGGAGTGATCTGAACCACATGAGGGCATTCGGGGGCGCGTCGGCGTCCCACTCATGGGGTGGAGGGTTCGAGAGGCAGACCGGTCACCATGACGGACTCACTGAAGACACCCGCTGTCGCACTCGGGATGCTGATGGCGGCCATGACCATCGTTCTGCTGTGGTTGAACCACAGCATCATGCCGCCGCTCTCTTCGGTTGCCCTTGCTGTCCTCGGCCTCAGCCTCGGCGCAGTGACCGCCTTCCGCACCGCAATCGCACCGGAGGCGCTCCGCACGGTCGCCATTACCGGCATCGTCGGGTCGACGCTCGCCCTGGTGGGGTCGGTGTTCGCCGGAGTTCCGCCGTACGCTGCGACGGTCTTCCTGTGCATCGCGCTCGGGTTCGCTCCGCTGCTGCGCATGCCGCAACGTCACCGCCGCGACCTGTCGTAACTGCGTCCCTGTCCTGAGTTCGGCCTGTCGCCGGCTCCAGGTCGGTACCGGTTCGGGCCGGCGCCGTTCTCAGCCCCGCGCTGGTTCCCGCGCCCTCAGCCCCGCGCTGGTTCCCGCGCCCTCAGCCCCGCGCTGGTTCCCGCGCCGCACCGTTGGTTGCTTGACCGCAGACATGACGAAGGCCCCACCGTTGCCGGTGGAGCCTTCGTTCCTATCGGGTGGACGCCGGTGGACTCAGCCCGAACACGTGGGAGCGGCTGGAACGGCTGAGTTCCGCGTGGGAACGGGAGAAACGAGATGGCGCAAGCGAAGAGCCCCCGGCAGCCGAGCCAGATCCAGGGGTCGTGGCGAACCCAACGAGACGATCCCGAACACCCCTGACGGAGAGGGAAGCGGACGCTATCCGAACGGCAAAGGCAACCGGCGAAAGCACCATGTCAATCGCCAAGCGGTTCGGTATCCATCGGGTGACAGTGTGGGAGCACACGAAGCGGTGACCAGCGCAAGTCACGAGCAACTGCTGTCAGCGAACCATTCCCAGAGCGGCTCGTCGGCGATGCCCTTGTCTGTCCTGCTACGTAGACTGTCACTCAGAGTTGCATCTCGACTGGAGCTTGAATGGAGGTGACGGGATGACTGTTCGCGTTGAGGTCGCCCCCGATCTACTCCAGTGGGCAGTCGAACGAGCGGGGTGGGACGAGGCGACTGTCGAACGTCGTGCGCCCAAACTCGATGGGTGGGTCTCTGGTACCCAGCGTCCAACGCTGAAGCAGTTGGAGAAGTTCGCCAACGACACTCACACCCCTTTCGGGCTGTTGTTCCTCTCTGAACCGCCAGTGGAAGACGTGCCTATCCCAGACATGCGCACGATCGGGAACCTCGCGGTCCCGCGGCCGTCTGCTGACCTGTTGGAGACGATCTACCTGTGCCAGACCCGCCAGGACTGGTACCGGACCTATGCGCAAGAGAACGGCGTGGGCGAACCTGAGTTTGTCGGCTCCGCAACGACCGAGACGCCGCCGGTGCTTGTCGCGGACCAGATGCGCGACTTGCTTGGCTTCGATCTGACCGAACGGAGCACCTTCTCCAGCTGGGAGGACGCTTTACGACGTCTGATCGACCGCATCGAGAACATAGGCGTCTTGGTGATGATCAATGGCGTCGTTGGCGCGAACACTCATCGTAAACTCAACCCTGAAGAGTTCCGAGGGTTCGCACTAACCGACCCGCTCGTACCGCTGATCTTCGTCAACGGCGCTGACACCAAGGCCGCACAGATCTTCACCATGATCCACGAACTGGCTCACGTATGGCTGGGAGCAAGCGCCCTGTCCGATGCGGCCATGACCGCTAACCACGGGGTGACCGAGGAACTGTGGTGCAACCAAGTCGCCGCCGAAGTGCTAGTCCCGCTGACCACACTGCTCAGCGACTACCGCGGAGAAGCGAACATCGAGGAGTTGGAGCGCCTGGCTAAGAAATACCGAGTCAGCACCCTAGTGGTACTCAAACGCATCTTCGACGCTCAGCTCCTAACCTGGGAGGACTATCGAGAGCGCTATGAGAACGAGCGGGACCGCGTGATCAGCATCCTCGCGGCGAGGCGCAGCGAGAACTCCGGTGGCAACTACTACTACACGCAGCCGATTCGACTTAGCCGTCAGTTCGCCCAGGCCGTGATCGCCAGCGCCTTCGAAGGGTCCACCACCTATCGGGACGCCTACCGCTTGCTCGGCACCAAGAAACACGCAACCTTCGAGAACCTGGCCGCCGAGTTGGGGGTCGCCTGATGTATCTGATCGACGCCAACGTGCTCATCGAGGCCAAGAACCGTTACTACGCCTTCGACATCGCCCCTGGATTCTGGGCCTGGCTCGATCAGGCCCACCGACAATCCTTGGCCTGCAGCATCGACGCGGTCCGCGACGAGCTCCTTGAGGGTGACGACGAGCTCGCCGCCTGGGCACATGCTAACGCCGCATTCTTCCGAGCCGTCGATCAAGGAACTACACGACACTTCGGTGACCTCACCGCTTGGGCGACCTCACGAAGCTTCACCCCAGCAGCGCTAGCCGAATTCACCGGCACCAATGCCGACTATCTCCTTGTCGCCTACGCTCGCGAACACCAGCACACGGTGGTCACCCACGAACGATCTCAACCCAACGCCCGAGTCAGGGTGTTGATCCCTGACGCTTGCCTGGCTATGGGCGTCGGCACGACCGACACCTTCCAGATGCTCCGCCAGACCGGAGCCCGGCTCGACCTCAGTGCGGGCACATCCACACCGTGACTGATACGCCCATCGCTGTAGAACATCTTGGACATGGAGCAGCTGAGCAAAGGGGCGAGTTCGCTCCTCCTTCAGTGCGTACACTTGTGACCGCTGCCTGTCGCCTATCCCGAGCGTGGCCTCCTTACACCCCTACGTTCCGGTCGGGGTGCGGTCGGTGTGCGCGTGGATGCGTAGTGCGGTGATGAACTCTTGGTAGCGGGTGTCAGGGGCGAGGAGGTTGTGGTGGGTTCCTGCGTCTCGCACATGACCGTTTTCGAGGACGATGATTTGGTCGGCGTCGAGCACCGTGGATAGGCGGTGCGCGAGGTGATGACCACGCCCTCTTGTGATGCGGTGGAGCCTGACGCTGGAGGAAGTGGACGCGATCCGAACCGCCCGGAGCGACGGTCAGAGTGCCACTGCTGTTGCGAAACGCTTCGAAGTCCATCGAGGCACGGTGTGGGTGAAAACGCGATGACGTGTGTCGCGCGTCCACGAACCGGAGGAGTGCGGTCCGTCACGGTTGCCTGCGCTCACCGCTAGCGTTATCGACATGACGGACCATCCACCGGCAACCCCCTACGGGTCTGCACGCGATCTCCCCTCAGTCAGGGAGTTGGAGCAGCAGATGGCTGCGTTCAGACTGCTGGGATTCCTGCTGCCACGAGACCAGCGAAAGGAACTCAAGCGCCTCCAAAGAGAGTATCGGCGGATCACCGATACTGTCGACGCGTTCTATGCCCTACTGGGTCCCCGCAACTGGGTCTTCACTGGCGACCTAAATCTAGAAGCCATCGCTGAAATCATCTCAGCTCAAGACCCTGAGACTGCTGAGCAGCGGCTCATCGAGTATTACCAAACGCAGGATAGAATTTCATTCCCGCTTCGCCGACTCAACCGATTCGACGAGATGCGGCCGCGCATCCCCTTGCTGCAGAAGGCCCTGGTTGACTATGAATCAGGTCGTTTCTACAGCACCGTTCTCGTTTTACTCTCAGTTATGGATGGGTTCGTCAACGACTTGGACACCGCCCAACGCAAGGGGTTGCATGCACGGTCACCCGAGGACATGGTTGCTTGGGACAGCGTCGTTGGGCACCACCTCGGCCTTAGCCACGCCCACCAGTCATTCATCAAGGGCCACTACAAGACGAGCGTGGATGAAACCACCGAACTAGCCCGCAACGGGATCATGCACGGAACACTGGTGCACTACAACAATGAAGTCGTCGCAACAAAGGCATGGAACAGGCTATTCGCAGTCGCCGACTGGGCCGACTCCCGGAGACGCCAAGCAGCCCCGGTTGAGCCCGGCCCAACGTTTCGCGAGGCGCTGGCACATTGGCGTGACGTACAAGCGGACAAGACCAGACTTGACCAATGGGAACCCCATGAACACGAGAAGGAATCGTTCAGCGATCAGCCCTCGGAACTAGTCGCCGCCTGCACGGACTTTCTCGAACGCTGGAGTAGACGCCAATGGGGCCCAATGGGCCAACACTTCATGCAGTTTGGCCCCACGCAGCGACCCGTCGGTCAACTCGCCGAAGAGGCAAAGCTCCTGTATCAAGAGTTGAGACTTGAAGAGTGGGAGATCCTCCGGGTCCGCCACGTGGCGGCAGCAGTCGCGCACACTGACGTCAGACTGACCGTCAATGCCGAGCGACATCAGACAGATCTGCGCTGGGTCCGAATCGACGGGAACGGAACAAGTGCCCCAGAGTGGCAAGCGGGCCGATGGTCGCTGTCACAGTATGGACCGGCGCACTTCCTCAAGTCTGAGCCAGGCTAGTGCCGTGAGCCGACGCCCAGCTGCCACGCCTCTTGCAGATCGGGGTGTCAGCCGGTCGGCTCCAGCCAGGCGAAGACACTTCCACTGGTGCTCGGTGCAGCGTCGATGCCGTCGCTCGCCCTCATCTGCAAGACGCGTGGAAGCTCTGTGGGTCTCTCGGTTGCCGTGTGGAGGCCCGTCGGGCACGGAGAGTCTGTGCACCGGTTCTGGCCTGTGCTGATACAGATCTCCGCGTCTTTGTCGCATGGACGGGGTAATGGGTCGCGGAGTGGCGGTGGGGTCGCCTACGCTGGTGGGCATGTTGTTCTACGGCACTGCTTCGCTGCGTCTGCGCAGCCGCTGACGGCGGCGAGCACCCTCCACAGGTTGTTGCTCCCGCCCCCGGTGATCACGGCCGGGCGGCTCTTTCAGCGTGCCCGGCTCCGCAACAACCAAGGAGCAAACAGTGCCTACCTATCGAGGTGGCCGTCATGAGCACGGCCAGAACTTCCTGACTGACCCATCCACTATCGCCACGATCACGCGGCTCGTGGCCACCACCGAGGGCCCGATCATCGAGATCGGCCCCGGTGACGGAGCACTCACCACCCCGCTAGCCCGGCTTGGGCGACCGGTGACAGCCGTCGAGATCGACACCCGACTCGCCCGACGCTTGACCCAACGACTCCCACCGCACGTGGAGGTTGTCGCCGACGACTTCCTGACCTACCGACTTCCCACGTCTGCGCATGTGCTCGTCGGCAACCTGCCATTTCACCAGACCACAGCCATACTGCGACGCATCCTGCACGCACCCGCATGGACCGATGCAATCGTGCTCGTGCAATGGGAAGTCGCGCGGCGCAGAGCAGGAGTTGGCGGTGCCACGATGATGACCGCACAATGGGCGCCCTGGTTCACCTTCACGCTGCACAGTCGTGTTCCAGCCCGCGCGTTCACCCCACGTCCGGGAGTCGACGGCGGAATCCTCACCCTTCACCGCCGCGAACACCCGCTGGTGCCCCCGGCACGGCGGCGCCAGTTCCACGCCTTGGTCCACCGCGTCTACACCGGTCCCGGCCGCGGGCTCGCCCAGATCCTCGCACGCACCACCGCACTCGGCTCACCACAGGCGGCACAGGCATGGTTGAGGGGCCACGGTATGACCGCTGCCGGACTGCCGAAGGACCTGCCCGTCGAGGCATGGGTGAACTTGTTCAAGACCACGGGCTCCTCGCCACCGTCCCGCCGCACGCAGTCGTCCTCAGGAAGGCGGCGGCGATGAGCATCGACCCCTCGTGGCGAGTCTGCCCTGACGAGACCACCCCCAGCCATGCGTGCCCGACCGAGACAGCCGCACACCATGCAGCACGGCTCCTCGCTCAAGACCCCGGACGGGATTGGCGACTTCGTGACCTTGCCGACCTCGTGCACCTGTCCACGTCACAACTGGGCAGGGCCTTCAGCCAAAGCTTCGGGATGCCGCCCATCCAGTACCTGGCTCACGTTCGAGCCCACAGACTGGCCGAGCTCCTGGTCGAAACCGACCTTCCGATCGGTGTCGCCATGACACGGGTCGGGTGGCGCAGCCGCGGCCACGCCGCACGACAGTTCACCGCCATCATCGGGGTCAGTCCATCCGCGTACCGACTCACCGCGACCCAACGAGCAAGCCTGAAATGCCCGTGCTGTGGACAGCGAAGCGAGCTGCCCCGATGACGGCCACAGAGCGCTCTGGCCTCGACCCTGCCAGGACAGAGATCCGTGACACGGTCATCCGGATGCGGGCCGATCTCGCTCACCGGTGGACCTTGGCCGAACTCGCACAGGATGCACACCTGTCGCGGTCACGGCTCGGGGGCCTGTTCGTGGAGCAGTTCGGCGTCCCGCCGATCATGCTGCTGGCTCGGTTGCGGGTCCGGGAGATGGCACGGCTGTTGCGGGAGTCGGATATGACGGTCGATCAGATCGGGGTCCGGGTGGGGTGGAGGAATCGAGGCCATGCGGCGGAGCAGTTCGCCAAGACCATGGGCGTCACCCCAACCGCGTATCGGACCGAATACCGGCAGCAGACCCGACAGACAGCAGACGACCTGACCGGTTGCTTGTGGTGCGGACAACCCCTTCCCGCCACCGACGATGACCGGAAAACGCGCAGATCAGACGGTGATCCGCTCATCCATGGCTGAACTGCTGGACTCCCGCCACTGTCGCGCGGTAGTAGTCGTGGAAGTCACCGCCACGATGCTCGATCTGGGGCGCGGTGCGCACCTGGCTGGTGAGCCTCCATTGGGCTCAACTGTTACGCGAGGCGCCGTGGCGCGGCTCGGATTATGCGTCATCGGGTGGGGTTGGACGGCTGGGGAAATTTTCCCCCGCCGTGAACCACCCCACCCGGCACCGCCCTGCCCGGCTCAAGTGGAAGCGACGGTGCCGGACATTTTCCGGAACCGTCAGCACCCCGACCGTCCCCGTGGGTACTGGGGTGGGGTGTCCACCTGTGGGGCATGAGGTATGCACGCACCACACCCACCGGGCGCCGATTGATCGCCGAACCCGTGCCCCGGGGCGAGCCGGACATGGACCGGATGGTCGCGCTGGTGCTGCACCTGGCCGATTGTCTCCACGCCCAGACCCCGCAGCCCGAACCCGATGCAAGCTCGACAACGAGAGAAGATGCCCATGACCACCCCCGACACACAGGCACCAACGATCACGGGTGAGGGGCGGGTGACGGCGGTGACCTATCAGCGGGTCTCCACCAAGGAACAAGCCACTACCGGCGGCCGAGACGAGGGATTCTCCATCCCCGCGCAACGGGAGGCGAACCGCCGCAAAGCCGAAACCCTTGGCGCGCAGGTGGTCGCGGAGTTCGTTGACGCAGGTGAGTCAGCCCGGTCGGCGAAGCGTCCGGGGTTGCAGCAGCTGCTGGACTACATCACCACCCATCAGGTCACCTACTGCATCGTGCACAAGGTCGACCGGCTGGCCCGCAACCGGCTCGATGACGTCGACATCCACCGCCACCTCATCGACGCCGGCGTCCAGCTGGTCTCCGCCACCGAGAACATTGATGAGACCCCCTCCGGCATGCTGCTCCACGGCATCATGTCCTCCATCGCAGAGTTCTACTCCCGCAACCTCGCCGCCGAAGTCACCAAAGGCATGACCCAAAAAGTCGCCGCAGGCGGCACCCCATCCAAAGCACCCATCGGCTACCGCAACATCCGCAAACGCGACGAGCAGGGCCGGGAGTACCGCACGGTTGAGATCGACCCCGACCGCGCACCCCTCATCCGCTGGGTCTTCGACACCTACGCCAAAGGCGAGCACACCGTCCCCGACCTGCTGGCCGAAGCCACCGCACGAGGCCTCACCACGGTCCCCACGCCGAAGCGGCCGTCGGGGCCGGTGGGGCGGTCCACGTTCTTCAAACTCTTGCGCAACCCGTACTACATCGGGCAGGTCCGCTACCAAGGCGCCCTCCATCCCGGCGCCCACGAACCCATCGTCGATGCAGAGACGTGGCAGCAGGTCCAGACCCTCCTGGACACCCGCGCCACCGCCGGAGAACGCCGCCGCAAATACGACCACTACCTCAAGGGCACCCTGTACTGCGGCACCTGCAACGCCCGGCTGCAACTCGACTACGCCCGCAACAAACAAGGCATCCGCTACGCCTACTACATCTGCACCGGCCGAGCCACCAAACGCACCCGCTGCACGAGGAAGGCCGTGCCCGTCGGCATCGCCGAACAACTCGTCGCCGACTGCTACCAGAACATCGCCATCACCGAACACACCTACGCACAGCTCGCGCAGAGAGTCGAGGCGGCCTTCGATGAGCGCATGGCTGAACGGTCCCAGACCATCGACGACCTCACCGCCATCAAGCACCGGCTCGAAGCCGAAGCAGACAAGCTCCTCGAAGCCCACTTCGCCGACGCCATCGACCTACCGACCCTGAAACGACACCAAGACCGAATCCGCATCGCCCTGACTGACGTCACCAAACGGCTGGACGCCGAGCGGCACGACCACGAAGGCCCCCGCCAACACCTCGCCACCGCCCTACGACTCCTCGCCGACTGCGCCCAGATGTACGAGCGCACCGACGACCTGGGCAAGCGGCTCGCCAACCAAGCCTTCTACCAACGCATCCTCATCACCGAAGACGAAAAAGCGGCGATCCAGCTCAACGAGCCGTTCGCCGCCCTCGCACCCACATCAACCGATGTCAGTGTTCTACTACGTCTGATCTGGTGGAGGTAAGGGGACTCGAACCCCTAACCCCCTGCTTGCAAAGCAGGTGCGCTACCAATTGCGCCATACCCCCGAGGGTGGTGTCAGCCTAGCTGACCTCAGTCACGGGTGGAAGGCGAGGTCTTGACCTCAGCCTCAGCCCACAGATCCTCTTCGAGTCGAGCGGCTTCGCTCTGACGCCAAGCAACAACACCAGCTGCTGCGACGGCCGCCAGGCCGAGTGTCCACTTCAGAACCTTCATCAGATCCTCCGTTTCCGAGAGTGGGCCTAACTGGATTTGAACCAGTGACCTCTGTCTTATCAGGACAGCGCTCTAACCAACTGAGCTATAGGCCCGTATCCGGGTGGTGCGAATCGTTCGGAAACTCATCGCCTACCGACGAATAACTCTACCCCGCCCCGCCCCCACGGCCAAACCATGTGCGGGGAGTGTCAGGCATGCCACAGGTGAGTGGCCGCTCGGTGACGGCGCGGCGGCGGCACCGTGCCGACGAGCGGGGCTGCGAGCGCACCGTGCCCGCGAACGGGGTAGCGAACCGCGCCGACGGGCACCGCCGCCCCCCGCGCCACAGCTCAGCTGTCGGTGAAGGTGACCTTCAGACCGCCGAGCAGCGCCGCCACGATGTTGTAGAGGAACGCGCACAGCGTGCCCAGCGCGGTGATGATGACGACGTTGACGATCGAGAACAGCGTCGCGTAGGACAGCATCTTGCCGAACTGGAAGTACTCGAGGAACTTCAGCGGCTTCCCGTCCTCACTGATGGTCGACCCGATCTCGTTGATCTGATCCCAGAGGCCGATCGCGTCGACCATCATCCACAGCACGGCAGTGGCGATGACGGTCGCCACGCCCACGGCGATCGCGATGAGGAACGACAGCTTCATGACGCTCCACGGATCCAGACGCGCCAGGGTCAGGCGAACACGGCGCGGGTTCCGCTTCGCGGCGCCGCCGGCAGCGCCCTTCGCGCCGGCAGGGTTCGCGCTCGACGCGGATCCGGCCGCGCCGGAACCCGTCGGCCGCGGGGAGCGGGACGTGCCCTTCGGACCGGCGACGGCGTCGCGCACCTTCGAGAGCTTCTGGGTCACGCCTTCGCGGGTGTCGGACCCGGCGGCCGCGGCCGCGCCGGAGCTGCCCGAACTGCTGGAGCCGCCCGGACTGCTGGAGCCGCGGGGGGTGGTGCTGTCCGTCGTGTTCACGCAGTTCTCCTCATGTCGAGTGTGTTCGGGATGAGCCTATGCGATCCGGCCCGGCCTGCTGTACTCACCGCGCGGTCAGGCGTCGGTCTCGGCAGCGCTGTCGGTGGCGTCGGCGTCGGTCAGGTCGGGCTTCTCCGCCTCATCGACCTCGTCCTCGTCCTCACTCTCGGCGAAGACGTTCACGAGGGTGATCCGGTCGCCCTGGTCGGGCTTGGCGAACACCACGCCCATCGTGTCGCGGCCCTTCGCCGGCACGCCGTCCACGCGGGAGCGGACCACGCGGCCCTTCTCCATCAGCACGAGGACCTCGTCATCCTCCTCCACAACCGCGGCGCCCACGAGGTGGCCGCGGTTGTTCGGCAGCTTCGCCACCTTGATGCCGAGGCCGGCGCGGCCCTGCACCCGGTACTCATCCACCGGGGAGCGCTTCGCGAACCCGGAGTCGGTCACTGTGAACACGTACGTGCCGGGATGCACCACGTCCATGGCGAGCAGCTCATCGTCGTCGCGGAACTTCATGCCGGTCACGCCGCCGGTGACGCGGCCGAGGGGTCGCAGCACGTCGTCCGAGGCGGGGAACCGCACGGACTGGCCGTTGCGGGACACCAGCATCAGGTGGTCGTCCGCGTTGACGGCGCGCGCCGCCACGACCTCGTCCATGGCGGTGGACCCGTCGGCCCCCTCCACCTCGCGGAGGTTGATGGCAATGAGCCCGGCGGAGCGGTTCGAGTCGAACTGGCTCATGGCGGTCTTCTTCACCACACCGGAGCGGGTGGCGAGGATGAGGTAGTCCGCTTCGTCGTAGTCGGAGATGACCAGGACGGACGCGATCGTCTCCTCCGGCTGGAACTCCAGCAGGTTCGCGATGTGCTGGCCCTTGCCGTCGCGGGCGGCCTCCGGCAGTTCGTACGCCTTGATGCGGTACACGCGGCCCAGGTTGGTGAAGAACAGGATCCACCGGTGCGTGGTGGTGGTGAAGAAGTGGTCCACCACGTCGTCGGCGCGCAGGGACGCGCCGCGCACGCCCTTGCCGCCGCGCTTCTGCGCCCGGTACTGGTCGGTGCGGGTGCGCTTCACCCAGCCGCCCTTGGTGATGGTGACGACCACGTCCTCCTCGGGGATGAGGTCCTCCATCGACATGTCGCCGCCGAACGGCAGGATCTCGGTGCGGCGGTCGTCGCCGTAGCGGTCCACGATCTCGCTGAGCTCCTCGCCCACGATCTCCCGCTGACGCTCCTCGGACGCGAGGATCGCCTGGTACTCCTCGATGAGGGCGGCGAGGCGGTCGTGCTCCTCCATGATCTTCTGGCGCTCCAGCGCGGCGAGGCGGCGCAGCTGGAGGGCGAGGATGGCGTTCGCCTGGATCTCGTCGATGTCCAGCAGCTCCATCAGCGCGGTGCGGGCCTGGTCGGCGTCCGGGGAGCGGCGGATCGTGTCGATCACGCGGTCGAGGTCGTCGAGGGCCTTGAGGTAGCCGCGGTAGATGTGGATCTGCTCCTCCGCCTTCTTCAGGCGGAAGCGGGTGCGGCGCACGATGACCTCGATCTGGTGCTTCACCCATTCGCGGATGAAGGAGTCGATCGAGAGGGTGCGGGGCACTCCGCCCACCAGCGCCAGCATGTTCGCGGAGAAGTTCTCCTGCAGCTGGGTCTGCTTGAACAGGTTGTTGAGGACCACCTTCGCGACGGCGTCCCGCTTCAGGGTCAGCACGAGGCGCTGACCGGTCTTGCCGGAGGTCTCGTCGGTGATGTCGGAGATGCCCTGCAGGCGGCCCAGCTTCACCAGGTCAGCGATCTTGCGGGCGAGGTTGTCGGGGTTCACCAGGTACGGCAGTTCGGTGACCACGAGGGCGAGGCGGCCGTTGATCTCCTCGGTGCTGACCACGGCGCGCTGCGTGATGGAGCCGCGGCCGGTGCGGTACGCCTCCTCGATGCCCTTGGTGCCCACGATGGTGGCTCCGCCGGGGAAGTCGGGGCCCTTGATGCGCTCCAGGCACGCCTCGAGCAGCTCTTCCTTGGTGGCTTCGGGGTTGGTGAGCAGCCAGTGGACGGCGTCGGCGACTTCGCGCAGGTTGTGCGGCGGAATGTTCGTCGCCATGCCGACGGCGATGCCGGAGGAGCCGTTGGCGAGCAGGTTCGGGAACCGGGCGGGCAGGATGGTGGGCTCGTCGATGGTGTTGTCGTAGTTGCCCTGCATATCAACGGTGTCTTCGTTGATGTCGCGGACCATCTCCATCGCCAGCGGCGCCATCTTGCACTCCGTGTATCGGGGTGCGGCGGCGCCGTCGTCGCCGGCGGAGCCGAAGTTGCCCTGGCCGAGGATCAGCGGGTAGCGCATTGACCACGGCTGCACGAGGCGGACCATGGCGTCGTAGATCGCGGAGTCGCCGTGCGGGTGGTAGTTGCCCATCACATCGCCCACGACCTTCGCGCACTTGGAGAAGGAGCGTTCGGGGCGGTAGCCGCCGTCGTACATCGCGTAGGTGATGCGGCGGTGCACGGGCTTCATGCCGTCGCGGACGTCCGGGAGGGCGCGCCCCACGATCACGCTCATGGCGTAGTCGAGGTAGGAGCGCTGCATCTCCTTGTTGAGGTCCACCTGGACGAGCTGGTCGCCCGCGTCGACGGGGTCGATGTCGGTGCTCTCCGTGGTGGTCACCTCGAGGGAGTCGGGGGCGGTCAGCGGGCCGCGGTCCGCGGCGCCCTCGGCGTTGGTGTCCTCGCCCTGGGGGCCGGTGCCGGCTGCGCCGTTCAGTTCGTCATCGCTCATTGTTCTGTGCTTCTCCATCTGCGCTCAGTCTCGTCGTCTGCCGTTCGGGGGCCGACGGAGGCCGCCGTGCGCCGGGGCGCTGCGGATCCCGTCGGCCTGCCATCAGATGTCGAGGAAGCGCACGTCCTTTGCGTTCTCCTGGATGAAGCGACGGCGCGCTTCGACGTCATCGCCCATGAGCACCGAGAAGATGGCGTCGGCGTCGGCGGCTTCGTCCACGGTCACCTGCTTGAGGGAGCGCTCATCGCGGTCCATGGTGGTGGTCTGCAGCTCGCGCCAGTCCATCTCGCCGAGGCCCTTGTAGCGCTGGATGCCGTTGTCCTTCGGCATGCGCTTACCGGCGGCGCGGCCCTCGGTGAGGCGCTGGTCGCGCTCCTCGTCGCTGAACACGTATTCGTGGGGGGCGTTGGACCACTTCAGGCGGTACAGCGGCGGCATCGCGATGAACACGTGGCCCAGTTCGATGAGGGGCCGCATGTAGCGGAACAGGAGGGTCAGCAGCAGGGTGCAGATGTGCTGGCCGTCCACGTCGGCGTCGGCCATGAGGATGATCTTGTGGTACCGCAGCTTGTGCGGGTCGAAGTCCTCGCCGATGCCGGTGCCGAACGCGGTGATGAGGGAGCGGACCTCGGCGTTGTCGAGGGCGCGGTCCAGGCGGGCCTTCTCCACGTTGAGGATCTTGCCGCGGATCGGCAGGATCGCCTGCGTGCGCGGGTCGCGTCCCTGCACTGCGGAGCCGCCGGCGGAGTCGCCCTCCACGATGAAGATCTCGGACTCGGCGGGGTTGCGGCCGGAGCAGTCGCGCAGCTTGCCGGGCATGCCGCCGGTCTCCAGCGGGGACTTGCGGCGGGTGGCGTCGCGGGCCTTGCGGGCGGCTTCGCGCGCGGCGGCGGCGGACTGGGCCTTCTTCACCACGTCCTTCGCCTCGTTCGGGTGCATGTTCAGCCAGTCGCCGAGGTGCTCGGTCATCACCTTCGACACGTACGTGCGGGCGATGGTGTTGCCGAGCTTCGTCTTGGTCTGGCCTTCGAACTGCGGCTCGCCGAGCTTCACGGAGATGACGGCGGTGAGGCCTTCGCGGATGTCCTCACCAGTGAGGTTCGGCTCCTTCTCCTTCATCAGGCCGGCAGAGCGGGCGTAGCGGTTCACGGCGCCGGTGAGGGCGGAGCGGAAGCCCTCCTCGTGGGTGCCGCCCTCGTGCGTGTTGATGGTGTTCGCGTAGGTGTGGATGGATTCGCTGTACGCGGTGGTCCACTGCATCGCGATCTCCACGGAGATCGTCTCCGCGGTGTCCTCCGCTTCGAAGGACATGATCTCGGGGTGGATGGTCTCCGCGCGCTTCTGCTTGTTGATGAAGGCGACGAAGTCCATGATGCCGTTGTCGTAGCGGTACACCACCACGCGCGGCGCGGAGGCGTCCTTCTGCTCCGCGGGCTGCTCGGCATCGGATTCGATGCCGTCCACGTCCTTGGGGTCATCGGACTTGAGGTTGTCGAGGTCGCCGAGGTGCTCCTCGTCCTCGTCCTCCTCCTGGACGCGCTCATCGGTCAGGGAGATCTGCAGGCCCTTGTTGAGGAACGCCATCTGCTGGAAGCGCTTGCGGAGGGTTTCGAAGTCGAACTCGACCGTTTCGAAGATCTCCGGGTCCGGCCAGAAGGTGAGGGTGGAGCCGGTCTCGTCGGTCTCCTCCCCCTTGTCGAGGGGGCCCGTCGGCACGCCCCGCTCGTAGGCCTGGCGCCACACGTGCCCCTGGCGGCGGATCTCCACTTCGAGGCGGGTGGACAGGGCGTTCACCACGGAGGAGCCCACGCCGTGCAGGCCACCGGAGACGGCGTAGCCGCCGCCGCCGAACTTGCCGCCGGCATGCAGCACAGTCAGCACCAGCTCCACGGCGGGCTTGTTCTCGGTGGGGTGCATGTCCACGGGGATGCCGCGGGCGTGGTCGACCACGCGCACGGAGCCGTCGGCCTGGATCGTCACCTCGATGGAGGAGCCGTGGCCGGCGAGGTGCTCGTCCACGGAGTTGTCCACGATCTCGTAGACGAGGTGGTGGAGGCCGCGCTCACCGGTGGAGCCGATGTACATGCCGGGGCGCTTGCGCACCGCCTCGAGGCCCTCGAGGACCGTGATGTCCGACGCTTCGTAGTGGGGTGCATCGGCGGGGGTGGGTGCGGTGTTCTCGCTCACTGGCGCAACAGCTCCTTCTGGTCGCGTGCAAGGATCGGGCGCTCTGCACGGGCGGGCGCGCGGGCGGTGTCCCCACGGGGCCCCTTTTCCTGGCGGGCCCGCGTTTTCCCGACGGGGCCCTGGAGGGCCGCACAGGGCGCGTCCCGATTCTCAACCTGCACGATTCTACCCGATCGGCGGCTGGAACACGCCCCTCAAAAGGCCGTGAAGGGCCCGAATCGGGCACAGAACACGTCGGTATGGGTCGGGGGACGGCCGCGGGGCTTCTGGAGGCGCCTGGAGGGGTCCAACGGCTGCGCGGGCGGCAGCCGAGGGGCGCCCACGTCCGGCCGGGCCGGAGCGGGAGGGCGAGCATTGGCGTATAGCGGCACACCAGGTCGATATAGACAACGGGGTGCCGCTCTGCGCCCGCCGAGCGTGGGCGGGCCGGGTGGGCGGGGTGAGCTCACCCGGCCGACGGGGTCAGTGCTCGGCGCGGTCCTTGAGGACGGAGGTGCCGATGCCGCCGACCACGATGAACAGGACGATGTAGGCGATGATCACGGCCGCCCAGTTCGCTGCGCGCACACCGTTGCGGGCGGACGGCGCGGCGGGCGCCGCGGATCCGGGCGCGGGGCCGGCGCCGTGATCGGATTGCAACCCGCCTGTCACCCCGAGGTCACGTGGTCCGGGCTCGTGGCGGCCCGGACCTGGCCGACGGGGACCGGCCGGGCGGCGAGAGCGGGCGCAGGCCGACGGGGTCAGCGGCGTCGTGTCAGGCCCGGAACTTCGGCGGGACGCACGCACCAGCACTGGAGTTGGATTCGACGGGTTCACTCATTGAGCGTCCTTTCCAGGTCCTCATCGCTCACGCCGGCTGCTTCCTGCAGACCGTGCTTCTTGATGTAGTCCTGCGCACGCCGGGCGCATTCCATCCGTCCCCGACCCCGTCGCAAGGGCGATAGAAGCTTCTGCGCCAGAGTCTTTCCCGTCGGCGGATCGATCACCACACCCATATCAATATCGGGACGAGCGAACACCACATCATAGAATGGATACAGCAATTCCTCTGCCGCAACGACCTTCGTCATCATCTCGAAAGGCGTCCCGAACCGTGGCGACCGCAGCGTCATGCTGGCCCCGCCGTCGAGCAGGCGTTCCAACAATGGAGCCTCTAACGCCGGATCATGCACCCGGCTACCGGACGTGAACAGCACATGCAAACAATTGATCCGGTCACCGTCCCTCGAAATGACGGACGGATCAGCACCGTGATCCAGGATCATGGTCGCCATCGCCACACGATCCTCAACGACCTTGTTCGAGAGACTGTCGAAAAGGAAATCCGTCCAACCGTCCGGCTCCACAGGATCCGGATTCGCCCGAAGAGCATCCATCACCTTTTCAAAGGTCCAATAGCGGCCAGCCATGAACGGCGACCAATTCTCAAACTCGTCACTCACTCCGGATTCTCCACATTGTCATCACCATGACTCCGATTCCGGCCCGGATCCTCAACCACATAGTGGTCGGGATCTTGGTGCCATTTCTTGAAATCTTCCGAGGTGATCTTACCGCCCGCGCACAGTCCGCATCGGCCATTGCGGGCGTGCATCCGTCGGCCCCCGAAAATCAGTTGCCTCCCGGCCGACGGGGCCTCACGATCAACAGGACCACCCTCGACGAAGGAGCCCCGCATGCCCCAGTGGACTGCGCAGCGCAGCCGGCCCGTCCCCGACGATGTTCGGCGGATCATCGCCACCCTGCCGGAATGGTTCGGCCTGTCGGACGCGAACCAGGAGTACATCGACGCCGCCGAGACCAAGGAGACGTGGACGGTGCGGGCCGACGGGGCCGTCATCGGCGTGGCCCTCATCGACCGCCACTTCGAGCATGTCGCAGAGGTGCACTTCATGGCGGTGGACCGGGACCACCTGGGGTGCGGCGTCGGCACCGCGCTGATGGCCGCGATCGAGGTCGACGCCCGGGAGCGGGGCGTGGCGCTGCTGGAGGTGAAGACGCTCGGCGCGTCGCACCCCGACGAAGGCTACGCAAAGACCCGCCGCTTCTACGAGAAGATCGGGTTCCTGCCACTGGAGGAGACGGACCTGTGGGGCGAGGACAACCCGTGCCTGTTCATGGTGAAACCGCTGGTCGCTTCGGCGCGCTGACGAACTGCGGCGGACTCAAGCCCGCAAATATGCACGGTTACGGGACGTTGGCGGAGCCGTCGCTACGATGTGGCCACTTTCCACCAAGGACCGAAGGACGGGCCGTAGCTGGACCGCTGTCTTACCCGTTGCTTGGGCCAGCTGGGCAATCGTCCTGGGTTGATCGCTATGCATCTCGTCGAACACGAGTTGCTCAGTGACGGTCAGCGAAGCCCTGGCCCGGACGTTGATCCCGAACAGTCCCGGCTCCCGCTCGGATACAACCCCCCGTGCCACCAAATCCTTCAAGACTACGCGAACATCATCGGAGTCAAGGTGCAGTGCGTGACGTGCTTCAGAAACACTCACCTTCTCATTCCGGAAGAGATAGGCGAGGAGGCGGATATGGTCGCGACCTAATCCATCGGTTTCACGGGTGCCGAGCCAACTCCGGAACTCGGTTGTATGGAAGCCATGCCGAAAGATAGTCACCGAGGTCAACCCGGGCTCTGCCCGGAACTGTGGTTCGAGGAGCCCGTGTTCCCGCATGGCGGCGTTCATACGTGGGACACCCGACCCAAGGTTCTCGGCGACAACTCCGCCTGACCGCATGGGCACGCGCATAAGGAGCTGCACCAGGGCCTCGTTGCGGGCGGTGGATCGACCGTCGGCAATGTTCTCGACTGTACGATCACCCCAGAGCCCTCCAGGGTTGGTGATCTCGATCCGGTCGCGAAAAAGGTCAACAGCTACCTGTTGCCCGAGCACGGCGCTGCTGTAGTCCCTATGCATGACCGCGTTGGTGAACGCCTCTCGCAGAACTTCCTCGGGGATCTCGTATTCATTTCTTCCCTCGACACCGTCGATGGTGGTGCGGACTGACAGATGCCTCAGGCAGACCTGAACAGCGTCGGAGATCATGTCAGGGATCCGTCCGTCGCAGATTCGCCGATCTACTGTGCGAACTTCGGCATCACTCGACTTCGTTCCTCCCGGATGAACCGCTACGTCAATGAACAGTTGCGGAAACTCCTGCTGGGGATATCCGGCCAGTGTCAGCCAACCGGCCATAGTTGGCTCACCACCTGCGGTAACGGCATTGAGCCTTACTAGGCGTTCGGCAGTGGTTGACACTCCACTGATGGCACGCGAGTTCTCTTTTTCCAGGCGGCTGATCAGTCGCTCAACTGCCTCTTCATCGAAGTCGGCGACGGCGCGCCCGGTCACCGCCTGCCGATCGACGATTGGACGTTGCCACCTCTCCCCGATCTGATGGATTTCGTAGGGCGACAGTCGACGGTCGCTGTCATGCTCGCGACGAAAGCTGCCACGTTGAATTCCCTTATCGATGACGAAGCACGGACCGGGCAGGTCCTGATGCACGTCGAGGCGGCTGATCTGGACTGCAACGACAGTAGTCTGACCACCGTCAATGTCAATGACATCCAACTCGTAGTTGGGCACCGGCTGAACCTTAGGCGCTTCGGTTCCCAGCCCCGCTTGGAGTTGATTGACCACCTTGGAGGGGTCGAAACCGTCGGCCTGCGTGAAACCATCGTCCTCGCTGAGCCCAAGGACGATCAGGCCGCCGCTGGTGTTCGCGAATGCGGAGATGGACTCCCAGACGCTCTTGGGCAAGTTTTTCGCAGATGCCTTGATCTCGACAGCGCTGTCATCAGAGGAGCGCGCGCGTGCGCGGTCGACGCGTTGCTGCACCTGTGCAGTGTCCATGGCTCCATCTTATGTCACTGAGAGAAGATTTTCCTCAGTGAGGCGCTCTCGAAGCTCAGTGAGAGTGACTGCGGCCTCACTGAGACCTCGCATCGTCTCACTGAAGCCGAGTTCGATCTCACTGAGATCCCAATGAATGTCAGTGACCGACAGCATCCGCTCACTGATAGCACACCAGGCAGCAACCCTCACGGCAAGACGGGGGACCCCCTATCCTTGCGGTGTACCTTCGGGGCGAACGAGCAAGCATTCCTGACGCCCCCTTCTCTTGGTCACCGCAAGGAAGCGAGCTCTTTCCCGTGTCGTTCAATCACGCGCAGTTCATCTGGTCCGCGGCGGACATCCTCCGCGGCACGTACAAGCAGCACCAGTACGGGGATGTGATCCTGCCGTTCACGGTGCTGTCGCGTCTGGATTCGGTACTGGCGCCGACGAAGGCGAAGGTGCTGGAGGTGCTGGGTGACGGCGAGTGGGATCCGGAGCCGCCGGCGGCGATGCTGCGTGCCCGCGCTGGCCATGACTTCTCGTTCCATAACCGGTCCCGGCATGATCTGAAGTCGCTGCAGGGCGATCCGGACAACCTGGAGGAGAACCTTCGGGACTACGTGAACTCGTTCAGTCAGAACGTGCGGGAGATCTTCGAGAAGTACGCGTTCGAGGATCGCATCATCGAGCTGGCTCAGCATGACCTGCTTCTGCAGGTGCTTCAGCATTTCGCGAAGGTGGACCTGCACCCGAAGGTTGTCTCGAACGAGAAGATGGGGCACATCTTCGAGGAGCTGATCCGGAAGTTCGCGGAGGCGTCGAACGAGACGGCGGGTGAGCATTTCACGCCGCGCGATGTCATTGACCTGATGGTGACGCTGCTGCTGGCGCACGCCCCGGATCTGGGGAAGGACCATGTGGCGCGGGAGATCTATGACCCGACCGTGGGCACGGGCGGGATGCTGACGATGGCGGATGAGAAGATCCGGGCGGAGAACCCGACCGCTGAGGTGTCGCTGTATGGGCAGGAGATCAATCCGGCGTCGTACGCGATCTGCAAGGCGGACATGGTGGTGAAGGGTCAGCCGATCGACAACATTGTTCTCGGCAATACCCTCACGCAGCCGGCGTTCCGTGGCCGCACGTTCCACTTCGCGCTGTCGAACCCGCCGTTCGGTGTGGACTGGAAGCAGTCCCGGAAGGTGGTGGAGGAGGAGCACGCGGTGCGGGGCTTCGATGGCCGGTTCGGGCCCGGTCTGCCGCGCGTGTCCGACGGGTCCACGCTGTTCCTTCTGCACCTGATTTCGAAGCTGCGGGAGCCGCAGCCGGGGGATCCGAACGCGTCGGCTGGGCGGGGTGCGATCGTGCTGAACGGCTCTCCTCTGTTCACCGGTGGTGCCGGCAGTGGTGAGTCGAATATCCGCAAGTGGGTGCTGGAGCAGGATTATCTAGAGGCGATCGTTGCCCTGCCCACGGACATGTTCTACAACACGGGGATCGCAACCTACGTGTGGCTGCTCAACAAGGACAAACCGCGGGAGCGCCGCGGGAAGGTGCAGCTCATCGATGCCACGGGCATGTTCGAGAAGATGCGCAAGTCGATCGGGTCGAAGCGCCGGCAGCTGAGTGCGGCGCATATTGCTGAGCTGACGCGCCTGTTCGATGCGTTTGAGGAGTCGAAGCATTCGAAGATATTCCGCATCGAGGACTTCCTCTACCGGACGATCACGGTGGAGCGCCCGCTGCGGCTGAACTATGGGTTCGGGCCCGATCGGGTTGAGCGGGTGCTGGCTCTGCGCCAGTTGGCGAAGGCCGACGGGTCCCTGCTGGAGAAGTTCCGTGAGGGCCTGACCGAGGCGGGTGCGGCTGATGCTGGTGCGCTGTCGACGTCGCGCGCGGAGTTCTCGAAGCGGGTCAGTGAGATCGCGGATGCCGCGGGGTTGAAGCTGACGGCGGCGCAGCTGAAGGCTGTTCTGGGTGCTCTGGGTGAGCATGACGATGAGGGTGAGCTCGTGATGAAGGCGGGCAAGCCGGAGCCGTCGGCGGATCTGCGGGACACGGAGAACGTGCCGTGGGACCAGGACGTTGAGGAGTACCTGGAGCGCGAGGTGAAGCCGTGGGTGCCGGATGCGTGGATCGACCATTCGAAGACGAAGGAGGGTGCGGAGATCCCGTTCACCCGGCACTTCTATGAGTATGTGCCGCCGCGACCCCTGGAGGAGATCGACGCTGAGCTCGACGAAGTCCTCGGCCGCATCCGCGCCCGCCTCGAGGAGGTGAAGGGGTGAGCGACGTCTGGCCTGTGGCCCGCCTTTCGCATTTGGTCGAGTTTTTGCCCGGTATCGACCACTCTAAGGTCGAAGATCCCGACGGGTGCTTCCCGGTTTTCGGCTCCGGAGGCGAGTTTGCGCGTTCGAGTGTCGCTCTGAGGCATGGCGAAGGTGTTCTTTTCGGTCGCAAGGGCACCGTTGATCGACCAACATATGTGTCTGGCAAGTTCTGGCACGTGGACACGGCCTACTTCGCAAGGCCTCGCGACCGACGTCTTCATCCTAAATACCTGGCCTACTGGTCGCAGACAATTCCGTTCGGGCTGTTGTCGACAAATACAGCTCTGCCGAGTGTTACTTCAGCAGATCTGGGTGAACTGACGATCCCAGTCCCGCCACACTCGACGCAGACCGGGATCGCCGACTACCTCGACCACGAGACCGCCGAGATCGATGAGTTCGTTAAAGATCTGAAGACGCTGCAGACACTGACGGTAGAACGGCGTTGGGCGGCGCTAAACGAGCAATTGTCGGACCTCTCGCTTGCCAGCACTCTGACCCCTCTCAAGGTACACGCTGTCATCCAGGCCGGCCTCACTCTCGGTACAAACTACGCGAACAAAGACCTCTCCGACTACCCATATTTACGGGTAGCAAACGTGCAGGATGGCTCCCTGGACTTAGATGAGATCAAGACTGTGGCAGTCCCCGCGAATGTGGCGCAAGCGGTCACATTGCGCGAAGGCGATGTCCTCGTCACCGAAGGCGGCGATCGCGACAAGCTCGGCCGTGGAGCAATTTGGCCGGGCCATATCGCTCCAATGTTGCATCAGAACCATGTTTTCGCCGTTCGCTGTAAAGAGACCCTCGAACCGGAATACCTCACATACGTGTTGGAAGGTCAACGAGCGCGGGTGTACTTCGACCAAACCGCGCGCCAGTCCACAAACCTTGCTTCCACAAACGTCACTCTGCTCCGGAGTTTCCGCTTCCCAGTTCCCTCAGTTGAGCAGCAACGCGAATTCATCAAACGTCAAAAGACGACCGATCGAATCTGTGCCGCCGAACTCGAGGACATCACCCGCGCCATCACCCTCGCCAAGGAGCGTCGCGCCGCGCTGATCACCGCCGCAGTCACGGGCCAGATCGACGTCACGAAGAAGAACCGCCCCGCAGTGGAACAGCTGCAGGACGACATCGAGGAGCAGAAGTGAGCGCCACCGACCTCGCCAAAGAAAAAGCGTTCCAGCAGGAGATCGCCACCCACCTGGAGAACCACGGCTGGCTGCACTCCCCGAACACCCAGGGCTACGACAAAGAACGCGCCCTCTTCCCCGCAGACGTCCTCGCCTGGCTCTCCGAGTCCGACCCGGAGAACTACGAGCGGATCGTGCCCGCCGACCTCACCGGCGACGCCCGCAAGAAAGCCGAAGAGAAGATCCTCGACCGGCTCGTCCGCGTTCTCGCCATGCCCGAAGCCCACGGCGGCGGCACCCTCAACGTGCTCCGGAAGGGATTCTCCTACCCCGGAGCCCGTCGGCCCTTCACCATGATGCAGATGCCGCCCGCCGACGACCGCAACCCCCGCCTCACCGAGCGCTACCAGCGCAACCGCCTCCGCGTGGTCCAAGAAGTCGTCTACTCCACCACCAAGACCGACCGCATCGACCTCGTCCTGTTCACCAACGGCATCCCCACCGCCACCATCGAACTGAAGACCGGCTTCACCCAGAGCCTCGAAGCCGCCAAACAGCAGTACCGCACCGACCGCAGGCCCGACCGCGAACCCCTCCTCACCGCGCTGCGCGGCGCCCTCGTCCACTTCGCCGTCAGCGACACCGCCATCGCCATGACCACCCGGCTCGACGGCCCCTCCACCTACTTCCTCCCCTTCGACACCGGCCACAACAACGGCGCCGGCAACCCGCCCAACCCCACCGGGCACCGCACCCACTACTTCTGGGAGGACGTCCTCGACCGCGACGCCTGGCTGACCGTCCTCGCGAAGTTCATCTACGTCAATCACCAGGAACGCACCGACCCCGCCACCGGGGACCGCATCACCAGCAGCCAGATCCGCTTCCCCCGCTTCCACCAGTGGCGCGCCGTCAACGCCCTCGTCCACGCCGCCCGCCGTGAAGGCCCCGGCCACAAATACCTCATCCAGCACTCCGCCGGGTCCGGCAAAACCGACTCCATCGCCTGGACGGCGCACCGGCTCGCCTCCCTCCACACCCCGGGCGGCGACAAAGTGTTCGACTCCGTCATCGTCATCGCCGACCGGCAGGTCCTCGACCGGCAGCTCCAGGACGCAGTCGACCAGCTCGTCACCACCACCGGCACCTTCGAAGCCATCACCCGCGCCGACGGGTCCAAAACCGACCAGCTCACCGACGCCCTCATCCGCGGCGTCCCCATCATCGGCGTCACCCTCCAGACCTTCCCCTACGCCCTCGCGAAGATGAAGGACAGTGATGGCCAGCTCGCCGGCCGCACCTTCGCCGTCATCGCCGACGAAGCACACTCCTCCCAGACCGGCTCCGCCTCCTCCGCCCTCAAACAGCTCCTCTACTCCGGGGAGCAGAAGGCCGACGGGGCACCCGTCGGCGACGAAGCGGACGCCGACTCCGACCAGGAAGCCCTCACCCGGATGGCGGCGTCCGTGGACGACTACGGCCGCATCTCCTTCTTCGCCTTCACCGCCACCCCCAAAGCGAAAACCCTCGAACTGTTCGGCCGCAAACCCTCACCGGACGAGAAAGAGCAGCCGTTCGACCTCTACCCGATGAAGCAGGCCATCGAAGAGGGCTTCATCCTCGACGTCCTCAAGAACTACACCTCCTACGAACTGGCCGCCCGCATCGCCCGCAAAGGCGAGGAGGACCTCGACGACGAGATCGACATCCGCTCCGGCACCCGCGCCTACATCAAGGCCGTGGAACTGCACCCCACCAACATCGACCAGAAGGTCCGCGAAATCATCCGGCACTTCAACGGCGTGGTGCGCCATGAACTCGGCGGCCGCGCCAAAGCAATGGTTGTGACGAAGTCCCGCGCCGCAGCCGTGGAGTACGCCCGCCACTTCCAGAAGGTCAGCGAAGCCGAAGGACACGACCTGCAGGCCCTCGTCGCCTTCTCCGGCGAGGTGCCCGACCCGGACGTCAAACCCGTCCCCGGGGTGGAGCGGCCGACGGTGACCGAACATTCCATGAACCCGCGCCTCAAAGGCCGCGACCTCGCGAAAGTCTTCGCCGAGCCCGGCGAGCACGTCCTCATCGTGGCGAACAAGTACCAGACCGGGTTCGATCAGCCGCTGCTGGTCGCGATGTACATCGACAAGGAACTCTCCGGCATCACCGCCGTGCAGACCCTGTCACGCCTCAACCGCACCATGCCGGGCAAGAACAACACGTACGTGCTGGACTTCGTGGACCAGGCCGACCGCATCGAAGAAGCGTTCCAGGAGTACTACGAGGACGCCCGCATCGAACGCAGCTCCGACCCGGAACTCGTAGCCAACATGCTGATGAAGCTCGACTCCACCGGCATCTACACCCAGTCCGAAGTGGAACAGGTGTGGGTGACGTGGACGAAGGCCGGCGCGAAGCCCGCGGGCCTGTCCGGGCCGCTCGACCAGGCCGTGGACCGGTTCGCCAAACGCTGGCAGGACGCCATCTACGACGGCGACACCAAGGCCCGCGACGAACTCATCGACTTCCGCTCCACGCTGCGCCAGTACGTCACCAGCTACGCGTTCTTCTCCCAGATCCTCAACTTCGGGGACCCGCGGTACGAGAAGTTCAGCGTGTTCGCCGACCTCCTCGCCCGCAAACTCCGCGACTTCTCCGACGACACGGTGGAGAAGGTCGACGTGGACGTCAGCGACATCGTCCTCACCCACTACAAGCTCGAGAAGCTCCGCGACGAGCAGCTCCAGCTGCGCAGCGGGGAGGCCGACGGGCTCTCCGGCATCACCGAAGCCGGTATGGCGCAGATCCGCGAACGCGAACGCTCCAGCCACGCCGCCATCATCGAGAAGGTCAACAAGTACTTCGGTGACCTCGAAGCGCGGGACGAGTACAAGGTCGGCTTCGCCCAGGGCCTGTTCGCGGAGGCGCTCGATGACGAGAAGGCACAGTCCATCGCTGCAGCGAACACGAAGATGGACTTCCTCAACACCGCTGGCATGCTCCGGATCGTGGAAGATGCACAGTGGAGCGTGGACGAAGGCAACGCCGCCGTCCTGAAGTTCGCGCGCGAGATGCCGCCGCAGCTGCTGCTGCGCCTGCTCGTGGACGAGATGGGACTGTGGGAGGCGCTGCGGGAGCGGGCTGGGCTGGATCAGTGACAGCTGTGCCAAGTCAGTGACATTGCAGCTCTGTCGGCGGCAAGATAGTTACGCCGAGATGTAACTAAGTTGCCGGAGGTGACCGATGTCCGCCCATCTCGCCACCCTCGAACAGCTGGGCGCCGGTCAGTGGTCGCTGGTCACCGCCGGCCAAGCGGTCGAGGCAGGAATCTCCCGCACCGCAATCCGACGACTTCACAACACCGGAACACTCACGCAGATCCAAAGAGGCGTCTACGCGCTTCCCTCATCCCAGCATGGCCGCCTACAGGAGCTTCGCGCCGCATGGCTGTCGATCAGCCCCCGCCGCTTCGCATGGGAGCGCGAGGGCGACGGCAGAACAGCTGGGGTACGCCACCGGCGAGGCTCTGATTGCCGCTAGCCTGCGGCAGACCGGCGTGCCGTCCATCGTTGGATACTTCTTGCCTTGACTTGTCCACTGCCTCAAGGGGCTCACTCAATTGAACCGGTGCAGCCGCCGACGCCCGACTCCCGTCATTTTCGGCGCCTTGCTACGCTACCGGCATGTCTGAGGGGACGGTGAGCAGGGACACCCTCGAGTTGCGGCAGCTACTCGAGGCACGTCGTTCTGAGCTCATGGCACTGCTGGACCGGTATGGAGCGAGCAAGCCGAGAATCTTCGGGTCCGTCGCTCGGGGCACAGCCGGGCCCGAAAGCGACATCGACATTCTTGTAGAAATGAATCCGGCTGACGGGAACATTCTGATGAGGGCCTCAGGCCTGCTCGAGGAGACGCGCGAGCTGTTCGGCCGCGACGACATAGATATCTTCCCGCTCCAACTGCTGAAGACTCCCCTGGCTGATCAGGCTGAGCGCGATGCGGTGCCGCTATGACCAGATCGCCTACACATCGAGTCGATGACATCCTGGGTGCGATCACCAAGTGCAGTCGCTACGTTTCTTTCGCCCAATCGGCCACCGACCCAGTTGCTGTGGAGATGGCGGAGGATGCTATCGAACGCAACCTCCAGATCATTGGTGAAGCCGTCAAGCACTTGCCTCCCGAGTTGACAGAAGATCACCCCGAAGTGCCATGGGTTCAGATACGGGGGTTCCGAAACATCTTGGTACACCAGTACTTCGGGGTAGACATCGAGATTGTTGCCAACGTTGTTGAGGCCCATCTACCGGTACTCCGTGCGGCCCTGAAGGGTCATCAAGGCAGCTCGCCGGACAGTTTGAAGAATGAGTAGGGTGGCTCCCCGCCCTCCACTGAGAGCGGGGAGCCATCGTCCCTTGGGCTCACCGACCGTAGAAGCGACTGGCCTCCTCTTCAACCACTCGACCACAGAGCAACGCCCACTCAGCCCTGAGAGCGTCAGTCATCGTGGCCGCAAGCAACTTGGTGATCTCCTCATCGGGGAGAAGAACCAGATGATCCCTCAGCCGACGTGACACCGCGCTGAAAGGCATATGTCCATCCTCGCCATCTGCCGACACAGGACGGAGCTTCACATAGTTCCGGAACGCCTCGGCTGCCGAGATCAGAGATCCTTCGGTTGCTGCTCCCCCCGCTGCCAGATCCCGGAGATGGTCCAGCAGCACATCGTCATCGATCAACTGATCAACGACGTCCTCATACGCGCTCCCCTCATCCAGATCGGTCAGCGAGTACAGACGTTCACGATCAGCCTCAACACGATCCTCCATAACCTCAACCAGCCTGGATGCCTGGCCCGGCTTCAGGCGGCCAGGCATCCCAGGCTCACTTCGGAAGAACTGGCTGCCCTTCTTCCGGAGGACAGCCAGCGCCCCCTCAGACGTCCAATCCTCCCGGATCGCGTCATGGTCAGCCGAACTGAGGTCGTCCTCGTTCACAACAACGCAGTAGGCATCAATGGGCATTGACTCGCCGGTCTTCGGGTTCACAAGACGGTATGACATGTGGAAGTCCTTCCTCGGCACCAGAGGTGCCGATCACTTCCGGCCTGCCTGGTGCAGAGCCGGTCGCCACCCCATGTACCGGCCCTCCGTCATCGAGCTTGCGTGCCCTTCGAACACCTCCACATCGCTGTGACCAGCGGGTCCACAGGGCTCGCCCCGACCCGTCGACGGCCCAACAACCGCAAGGGATTCCGGCCGCTCAGAAGGTCAGCATCCGTCGGCCTGTGATCCCCCTCATTCCTGAACCCCACAGACGCACAGCGGTGTTCCATAATGACGAGACAGGGGTCACGGCGGATCCGAGCGGGCCCCATCGTCTTGCTGCAAAGGAGTAGCCCGTGGCCAACCAGCTCGTCACGTCCCTGCCGGCCGAATTCGGCCTCACCGAAGGGCGGGACACCCCGCACGTCGTCATCATCGGTGCCGGCCTCGTGGGCCTCTCCACCGCCTGGTTCCTGCAGGAGTACGGCGTCGAGGTCACGGTTCTGGACCGCTCCGGCGTCGCCGCCGGCAGCTCCTGGGGCAACGCCGGTTGGCTCACCCCGGGCCTCTCCGCCCCGCTGAACGAGCCGTCCGTGCTGAAGTTCGGCATGGAGTCCCTCGTGGACCCGTCCTCCCCGATGTACGTGCAGCCCCGCATGGACCCCACCCTCGCCCGCTTCATGATGGGCTTCGCCGCCCGCTGCACCGCCGGCCAGTGGACCAAGGCGCTCAAGCAGTACGTCCCCATCAACCTCACCGCCCTCGACGCGTTCGATGAGATGGCCGACGGAGGCGTCAAGGAGAAGACCCGCGACACCGACTTCATCGCCGCCTGGGTGAACCCCGAGCACGGCGACGCCCTCGTCAACGAACTCACCCTCTTCGCCGACGCCGGCCTCGAAGTCGGCTTCCGCGAACTCGACAACGCCGACTTCGCGAAGGAAGCACCGCTGCTGGCACCGTCCATCCAGCGCGCCGTCCACATCACCAAGCAGCGCTTCATCGAGCCCGGCAACTACACCGAATCCGTCGCCGAATCCGTGAAGGCACGCGGCGGCAAGGTCATCATCGGTGCCCAGGCCCGCCACATCCACCACGGCCCGAAGGGCGTCTCCGTTGAGGTCGACTCCGGTGAGCCGATCTCCGGCGACGCCGTGGTCATCGCCACCGGCGCCTGGCTGCCCGAACTCGCGCAGCGCTACGGCGTGAAGAAGATCGTGCAGGCCGGCCGCGGCTACAGCTTCTCCGTGGGCGTTACCGAGCCGTCGCTGCGCCCGGTCCCGACCCCGTACTACTTCCCGCGCGAGCGCGTGGCCTGCACCCCGATCGGGAAGCGGTTCCGCATCGCCGGCACCATGGAGTTCGACCACGTGGATGCGCCGCTGCGCCGCTCCCGCGTGGACGCCCTTGAGAAGTCCGCCCGCCCGTTGATGGAGCACCTCGACTACACCGACAAGCGCGACGAATGGGTCGGCGGCCGCCCCGTCTGCGTGGACTCCAAGCCGCTCATCGGCGCCACCCGCGTGCCGCGCGTGTTCGTCAACGGCGGCCACGGCATGTGGGGAATCAGCCTCGGCCCCGCCTCCGGCAAGCTGCTCGCCAAGCAGATCGTCGAAGGTGTTGTGCCGGCAGAGCTGAAGCCGTTCAACCCGACCCGCTGACCCGCACGGAAGCGACATGAGGGCTGTCCCGCGTGGTCGTGGCCTGCGGGCTGACCCGCGTGGTCGCGACCGACACGCGCCCTGCGCCGCCGAACTGAGGCGGGCGGGCGCACGGTGCACCTGACACCAAGGGCGCTGGGCAGGCCATCACAGCCGGCCCGGCGCCCTGTGTCATGCCCTGGCGGGGGTGGTTCCGCGGCGGGCGGCGGTGCGGCCGGGGCAAGGGGCGGGTAAGAGCCGAGTGGTGTGCAAATTCCGACCAAAAACGAGGAAATCGACTCACCACAGCGCATCAGAGGGCGTTCCACTCCATTTTTTGCACACTCAGTTCCTCCGCGCAGGCGCGGATAGGGGTTGTGGCGCAGGGTCCGGCGGCTGCGCGCGCCGGCGGGCAGTCAAGCGAGCCGCGGGATCAGGCTGGGGTCGCCGCAGCCCCAGGTGCCGTCCGGGCGAGGCTCGCGCAGCCAGCGTGGGTCGATCCAGGTGGCGCCGGCATCGAGGGAGTGCTGCACGGCGATCCCGTGGGGGCCCGGCAGGTCCAGTGGAGAAGACCGGACGTCGTACACCAATCACAAACGGCTGCCGGCGCTGGCCAGGGCAGGGACGCGGTAGCGCGGGTTCATCGATCGGACCCCGGAAAACACAGCGCCAGATGCGGCAACGACTGGACTCATACCGCGATGGTAGTCGGCACCACCGCGACAACCCTTGCGAATTTTTCGAATATCTGCGTATTCTCCTGCCATGACCACCCGAGCGAGTTCTCGCCACACTGTTCTTCCGCCTGAGGATCTTGAACAGATGCTGGACCTGAGCCACTTCTTGGCTCAGCACAGTGAGCCAGCAGGGCTTGTGGGGCCGGATGGGCAGTGCGTACCCCTGCCTCTCGAGGCGTACACGGTGCTCCGCGAGATCGTCGACGCGATGCGACAAGGCAAAGCCATCACTGTCGTTCCCGTCGATAAGACGCTGACAACTCAGGAAGCGGCGAACTTCCTTGGCATCAGTCGCCCCACCCTGGTGAAGATCCTCGAGAGCGGAGAAATCGACTTCACCTATACGACTGGGGGACGGCATCGGCGCGTTCGTCTGCAAGACCTCGTGGACTACCAGGAGAAGAAGCGTCGGGCCTCCCGCAGCGCTCTCGACGATATGACTGCTGAAGCCGCGGCCGAGGGCCTGTATGAAGCGGACGCATCCCTGTACGTCGAGGCGCTGGCGGCCGCGAGAATGCGCCCGCCTGTGACGAGCTGATGGCACGGTTCAGCGCGCTTCTCGATGCCTGCGCGCTTGTGCCGATCACCCAGGCCGATCTGCTGTTACGACTGGCTGAGGCGGGGCTGTACCGCCCGCTATGGAACCACCGGATTTTGGAGGAGACAGTCGCTGCGATCGAGGCTGTCCATCCCCAGACCAAAGCGTCCGGCAGCGCCCGGCGCCGAGTGAATACCATGAACAAGGTTTTCCTTGACGCATGCGTTGATCACTGGGAACCGTTCGTTGAGTCAGTGGACCTTCCGGACCCCGACGATCGACATGTGGTTGCTGCGGCGGTGAGGGGCAGAGCAGACCTGCTCGTGACAGCCAACCTCAAGGACTTTCCGGTTGAGCACCTCGCACCATTGGGAATTGAGGTTCAAAGCCCCGACCAGTTCTTGATGAATCAGCTGGACCTGGCACCTCAGGATGTCATGATCGCACTGCAACACATGGCGCAGGCGACACAGAATCCACCGATGACGATCCGGGAGATCCTGAGCAGCTTGGAACGGTGCGGACTGTCAGCATTCAGCGTGGCCGCAGCACAGCAGCTGTGGCGAATCAGCCCCTGATCCGACGCCCCCATCACCCGTACGTGTCGCGCGGGCCGCGCCACTTCACGGTGCGCTTGCCCTTCACCCACGAGACTCCCTGCGGGCCCGTCACCTTCAGCTCCGTGACGATCTGCCGGCCCACATACTCGTGGATCGTGGTGATGAGCTGCGGGGTCAGCATCCGCAGCTGCGACGCCCACACCGACGAATCCGCAGCAACAACGAGCTGGCCGTCCTCGAAGCTCGCGACCTCGCAGTGCTGCGCGATCTGCGGCCCCACGATCTGCTCCCAGTCGGCGAGCACCTGCCCCTGACTCATTCCGTCCTCCCATCCGAGGTCGCCGAGCACGCGCGCCAGCACCGTCTTGAAGCCCTGCGGGTCGCGGGCGTCGGGCCGGGCCCCGGAGAACCCGCCCTTGAGGGTGGTGGCGTCGCGTGCGCTGAAGCGTCCGCGACTGGTGCCGCGGCGTGGTTTGTACCCGTAGCGCTTCGCGGTGGCGCGGGCGTGGTTGAGGGCGCGGCGGGCGTACTCGTCCGGGCGGGAGAAGTCGCGGACAGTCGCGTTCGGGTCGCGGGCGATGCGGAACTCGTCGGCCTCGTCCGCGCCGCCGTCGCCCTCACCGGAGCCATCACCCACGGGATTGGCATCATCCCAATCCTCGGGCTCGGGTGGGGCGCCGGGGCTCGGCATCTCGTTCGCCCGCTCATGCGGCGCCGGCGAGGCGGGCGCAGCCGACGGGTCCTTCGGCGCGGTGGGCTGGGCCGGTGGGTTCTGCCAGGTGCCCAGCGCGTACGGGTTCGGCGGCTGGATCACCGGCCACCACCAGCCCCGCCGGGTCGACCGGAGCCACTGGTCCCGCCGCGGATCTCGGCCCGTCCCTTCGTCACATCCACCAGGGTCAGCTCACCGGCGGACCCGTCGGCCACCGACCGCGGAATATCCGAATCGTTCGCGGTGGTGATCAGCACCTGCTCAGCGCCGGCGATGATGCGGCCGAGCCGCTCCCGGCGGTGCTGGTCGAGCTCGGAGAAGACGTCATCGAGGATGAGGATCGGTTCGCCGTCGCCGAGGTCTCCCTCCTCGATGGTGAGCAGGTCGTAGGAGCCCAGGCGCAGCGCAAGCGCCAGCGACCACGATTCGCCGTGGCTGGCGTACCCCTTCGCGGGGAAGTCGTGCAGGCGGATCTCCATGTCGTCGCGGTGGGGGCCGCTGAGGGTGATGCCGCGGTCGATCTCGTCATCGTGGCGGGCAGTGAGCTGCTCGAGCAGGGCGTCATGCAGCTGCTGCAGGGTCGGCAGAGGCGGATCCGAGCCGGCGTTGCGCTTCTCCGCACGCGCCACCTCCGGGTCCTCCGCCGCCTCGGGGGAATCGGGGCCGACGGGTCCCGACGCGGCCTGCAGCTCACCCTCAAGCACGCTCGAGGTGTACCGGATGTTCGCGGGCGTGGCCACGGCGCCGCGATCCGCGGGGTGCAGCTGGAGCCCCACTTCGGCGCCCTCATCGGTCGCGACCCTCATATAGGAGTAGCCCACATGCGGCCGCAGACGGTTCACCAGATGCAGGCGGGCGCGGATCAGTTCGGCGCCGGTGCGGGCGAGCTGCTCATCCCACACCTGCAGCGTGGTCTGCGCGGCTTCGGCGGGGTCGGTGCCGTCGGGCAGGGGCGCGGCCGACGGGCGCTGGCCTCGGCCGCGGCCCGCGCTGGACCGTCCGGACCCGTGCCCACTGGACCCGCCGGTGCGGGCGGCGGCGCGGCGCATCTGCCGCATCTGTTTGAGCAGGGAGTTGCGCTGCTTCAGCACACGGTCGAAGTCGGCGCGGATGCTGGCGAACCTCGGTGCGATCTCGTACAGGATCTCGTCGAGGAAGCGTCGGCGGCCCTCCGGGTCCCCCTTGATGAGCGCGAGGTCCTCCGGTGAGAACAGGACGGCGCGGACCTGACCGAGGACCTCACGGGGGCGGGAGAGGCCCTGCCCGTTGAGGCGGATGGTGGTGCCGCGGCCGGGCGCGAGCTGCGCATCGATCCGGACGTCGCGGCCGGCGCGGACGAATCCGGCGCGGATGATCGCGGTCTCGGCGCCGCGGCGGACCATCGCGGCGTCGTGGGAGACGCGGTGGGAGGACAGCGCCGCGAGGTACCAGACCGCTTCGACGAGGTTGGTCTTGCCCTGGCCGTTCGATCCGACGAACACGGTCACCCCGGGCCGCAGCTGCAGCGTGACGTGCTCGTAGGAGCGGAAGTCGGTCAGGTCGAGGACGCGCAGGTGCATGCGCGCCGCGTCAGATGCGCATCGGCATCAGCAGGTAGCGGTAGGAGTCGTCCGCGTCCGCGTCCTGCGACTCCTGCCCGCGGATCACGGACGGCTTGATCGAGTCCGGCATCTTGAACTGCACGAAGTCGGTGGTGAATGCGCCGAGGCCCTCGAGGAGGAACCCGGAGTTGTACCCGACGACGAGTTCGCCGCCTTCGACCTGCGCTTCGATGACTTCGGATGCCTGGGCGTCGTCACCGGCGCCGGCTTCGAGGGCGACCTGGCCTTCGCTGAAGGTGAGCCGCACGGGGGTGTTGCGCTCGGCAACCAGGCTGACACGCTTGACCGCTTCGATGAGCGGCTGGGTCGCCACGGTCATGGAGTAGTTCGTGTTGTCCGGGAAGAGGCGGCGCACCGGCGGGTAGTCGCCGTCCACGAGGGTGGAGGTGGTGCGGCGGCCGGCGGATTCGAAGCCGATGATGCTGGACTGCTCGCCGGTGTTCAGTGCGATCTCCACGCTGCCCGAGCCGAGGGAGCGGGCCACTTCGGTGAGGGTGCGCGAGCGCACGATCGCGGACATCTCCGCAGAGGGATCCGACGGGTTCCACGTGAACTCGCGCATCGCGAGGCGGAACCGGTCCGTGGCCATCATGGCGACCTTCTCGCCGTCGATCTCGATGCGCACGCCGGTCAGCAGGGGGACCACGTCATCCTTCGAGGCGGCGATGGACACCTGGCTGATGGCCTGCGCGAACAGCGAGGAGTCAATCGTGCCGACCACGGGCGGGAGTTCCGGCAGCGCCGGGTAGTCGCCGATGGGAAGCACGGCGAGGGTGAAGCGGGAGGAGCCGCAGCGGATCTCCACCTTGGTGCCCTCGAGCTGGAAGGAGACCGGCTTGTTCGGCAGGGCGCGGACGATCTCGGAGAGCATACGGCCCTGGACGAGGACTTCGCCGGCCTCATCGACTTCGGCGGGCAGCGTGATGTGGGCGCTGACTTCGTAGTCGAAGGTGGAGAGCTTCAGCTCGCCGGTGGTGTCGGCGACGATCTTGACACCCTGCAGGATGGGCATCGCCGGGCGGGTGGGGAGCGTGCGAGTCGCCCAGGAGACGGCCTCGTTCAGGACATCTCGATCAAGGTGGAATCTCACCGTGTGCTCTCCTTCGTGACAGTCAGAAGCGGATGGTCGCAGCGGCGCAGCCCTCTGGTGTGCGTCTCGGTGCGGACAGGGTCAACTGTAGTCAGTTTCGAGGACCCCCGCGCGGTTCGGAATCCCATCCTTGTCATTCTGAACATCCGTTCGTCTCCGCTCATGTGCACAGGTGTTCGAGCCCGGTCCGCGACTCAGGGCCCGGCCGGCCCCGCTTGTCCACACCCACAGTGAACCAAACTTAAACACTCACCTTAATGACGACTGTTGATCCTGTGCATAAGTGGTGTTTCTGCTGGTCAGGCCGATTTTCGTCGTTCAGGTCGCTTCTGGAGAGCTCATCGAACTCTGTGGACATCATGGGCATAAGTCCGCGGCTGCTCGGTCAGGTGCTGCGGGAGGATCCACATCGGGGCCCGTATGCATGCACAGTATCCCCAAAGTTATCCACAATGTGGATGAAATCGAGGGACGGAAACCAGAGGTTCTGCGGCCCAGCCTGCTGAAACACAGACGTGTCATTCGCGGCGGACACCGCCGGACGCCCGCTGCGGCGCAATGTGCTCGCGCAGCACCCGTCGGCCCGCCGGATCAGCCGCGGCCGTGCTCCTGTGCCTTCGCCTTCACGCGCGCGGTGAGCTCCGACACCTGATTGAACAGGGCGCGACGCTCCTTCATCAGCTGCGTCACCTTCTTGTTCGCGTGGATCACAGTGGTGTGGTCGCGGCCGCCGAACTCGTCGCCGATCTTCATCAGCGGCATTTCGGTGAGCTCACGGCACAGGTACATCGCGATCTGCCGCGCCGTCACCAGCGCGCGGGTGCGGTTGGTGCCCTTGATGTCATCCACGGACAGCCCGAAGTAGCTGGAGGTCTCCGCGATGATCAGCGGTGCGGTGATCTCGGCGGCGCCGTCGTGGATCCGCAGATCCTTCAGCACCGATTCGGCGAGGGAGACGTCCATCGGCGCGCGGGACAGCGAATGCAGCGCCTGCACGCGGATCAGCGCGCCTTCGAGTTCGCGGATGTTGGTGGAGATGTTCTGCGCGATGTACTCGAGGACGTCGTGGGGGACCTCGTCGTTGCCCTCGGCGGTGACCTTCTTGCGGAGGATCGCGATGCGGGTCTCGAGGTCCGGCGGCTGCACGTCCGTCATCAGACCCATTTCGAAGCGGGAGCGCATGCGGTCCTCGAAGCCGCCGAGCTGCTTCGGCGGAAGGTCCGATGTGATGACGATCTGCTTGTTGGCGTTGTGCAGCGTGTTGAACGTGTGGAAGAACGCCTCCATGGTCTCGGGGGCGCGCTGCAGGAACTGGATGTCATCGATCAGCAGGATGTCGATGTCGCGGTAGCGGCGCTGGAACTCCTGAGCGCGGCCGAACTGACCGGAGGAGACGGAGTTGATGAAGTCGTTGGTGAACTCTTCGGAGTTGACGTAGCGCACGTGGATGTTCGGCTGCAGGCCGAGGGCGTAGTGGCCGGTGGCGTGCAGCAGGTGCGTTTTGCCCAGGCCCGACCCGCCGTAGATGAACAGGGGGTTGTACGCCTGGGCGGGCTGTTCGGCGACCGCGAAGGCGGCGGCCTGCGCGAAGCGGTTGGAGGCGCCGATCACGAAGGTGTCGAAGGTGTACTTCGGGTTGAGGCGGGTGGAGGATCCGAGCCCCGACCCAGAGTTATCCACAGAACTGTTCACATTCGAGGCGGATTGTGTGGATCGCTGCTGCTGGGGACGCTGCTGCACCCCGGTCGCGCCGAAGCCGGCGGGCGCATCCTCGGAGGTGTGCGGCGCCGCGGGGGCGGACTGCGCGGACATCGCCGCGAAGGCCGACGGGTCCGCTCCTGCGATGCCTGCGCTGCCGGTCGGCGGGGTCGACTGGCCGGAGGGGGCCGGCTGTGCCGGCAGGGAGGCCGACGGGGCGGGCCGCGGCGCGGGGCCGTCGCTGTGGAGGGAGTCCAGGAGCGACTCGTCGATGGTGACGGCGAAGCGGCTGTCCCGGCCTGTGACCTGGGTGAGCGCTGCTTTCAGCGAGTCGCGGATGGCGGTTTCGAAGATGTCCTTCGCCAGGCCGGAGGGGACGGCGATGAGGGCGGTGTCGTCGAGGAAGCCCTTGAGGCGGGAGAGGGTGAGGAAGGCGATGTGGCGGTCGGAGACATCGGGATCGGCGCGCAGGATCTGAATGCACTGTGCCCACAGTTCGTCGTGGTCGGGCGCCGCGTTGTCCATCGTTGCTCCTTGGTCGGCATGGGGAAGGGCCGGATCGGTGGGGATCGTGCACACAGTTTTCCACAAATGGTGGGGAAAAGTGTCAGCCATTGGGGATAAGGTGTGGTGCAGTCCCGAACGACCCGTGAGATTCCGCCCACAGACGGGCGAAGACACCGCGGATCCATTGACCCTGCCCGCGCACCGCCCTACGCTTGATCAGTCTGTGCTGCGCCACCGGGACTTCCCCTCGACGCTCCCCGTGACGGTTCGACGCGCGAACCCGGCAGCTGCGCAGCCACCGAAAAGCCACGGGGCCCCGCCCCGCCCACAGGCCCCTCCCGGGGCCACCGATCCGTAGGAGAACGAGATGTCCAAGCGCACGTTCCAGCCGAACAACCGCCGCCGCGCCAAGAAGCACGGCTTCCGCGCCCGCATGCGCACCCGCGCAGGCCGCGCCATCATCAACGCACGCCGCTCGCGGGGCCGCGCTTCGCTGTCCGCGTGAGCTGAGCCGGTCCCAGCGTGACCGCTCCCGCTCACCGTCTGCGCCACAGCGACGACTTCCGCCTCACGTCCCGCACCGGGACGAGGGCAGCACGATCCCACGTGGTGGTTCACGTGGCTGTTCCCGATCCGCACACCAGCGGGCCGCGACAGCAGGATGAGCCCCGCGTGGGTTTCGTCGTGTCCAAAAAGGTCGGCAATTCGGTGATCCGTCACCGTGTGACCAGGCGTCTGCGGGAGATCATGCGGCCGCGCATGCACCTGCTGCCCCCGCGCTCCACCTGCGTGGTCCGAGCCCTGCCCGGTATCCAGTCCGTGCAGTTCCAGGACCTCGCCGCGCAGACCGAATCCGCCGTCGCCGCCGCCGTCACCAAGCTGCAGCGGCGCACCGACGGTGCCCAGCGCACCCGTCGGCCGGCCTGACCACCACCATGCGCTCCCCGCTGCAGTGGCCCACGGCGATCCTCACCGCCCTGGTCCGCGCCTATCAGCGGGGGATCTCGCCGTACACGCCGCCGGCGTGCGGCTTCACCCCCGTGTGCTCCCAGTACGCGGTGGACTCCCTGCGCCGCCACGGCGCCGTCAAGGGCACCGTGCTGTCCGCGTGGCGGATCCTGCGCTGCAACCCCCTCACCGGGGGCGGCCTCGACCCCACCCCGGCGCCGGGCATGTGGAGCAATCCGCGCGCCCTGCGCAGGCCCGAGGACCGCGCAGGCGACGACTTGTAGATTAGACCCGAACCCGACCGACGCCGCCCCTCGCATGACCGTCATGCGCATCCGGGACGGATAGAAAGACAAGGCCGATGTCAAAGATTCTGATGCCCATCGAATGGGCGGTCTTCTGGATCATGGTGCAGTTCCACAAGGTGCTGTCCTTCGTGATGGACCCCAACAGCGGCTGGACCTGGATCCTGTCGATCGTGGGTCTGACCGTCCTGGTCCGCATCCTGATCCTGCCGCTGTTCGCCAAGCAGATCCGCGCCTCCCGTGCCATGCAGATCGCCGGCCCCGAACTGCGGGCCGTGCAGCAGAAGTACAAGGGCAAGACCGACCCGGAGTCCCGCCAGGCGATGACGCAGGAGACCATGGAGGTCTACCGCAAGCACGGCGCCTCCCCGGTGTCCTCGTGCCTGCCGCTGCTGATCCAGATGCCGATCTTCTTCGGCCTGTTCCGCGCCCTGTTCTACACCCTGCCGGAGCACTCCCCGGGCGGGAAGAGCTACGGCGAGACCTTCGGCGGCATGACCCCGGAGCTGGCGAAGAGCGCCTCGACCTCCACGATCTTCAGCCACACCACGATCGCTGACAGCTTCCTCTCCGGCACCATCGAGACGAAGCTGATCACCGGCATCATCATCGCGCTGATGTGCGCCGTCACGTTCCTCACCCAGAAGGAACTGACGATGAAGAACCTGCCGCCGTCGGCCCTCGAGGGCCCCGCGGCGAACATGCAGAAGATCATGCTCTATGTTCTTCCGTTCATCTACATCATCACCGGCCCCGGCATGCCGCTGGGCGTGCTGATCTACTGGCTCACCACGAACGTGTGGAGCTTCGGCCAGCAGTGGTGGATGATCCGCAACAACCCGACCCCCGGTTCGGACGCGGAGAAGGTCCGCCACGAGCGCATCAACGAGAAGCGCGCGAAGAAGGGCCTGGAGCCGCTGGACTTCCGCCCCGCGAAGGTGGAGAAGCCGGTCGAGGAGCAGCAGATCCGGGTCCAGCCGAAGCGCTACGAGAAGGGCCGCCGCCTCTCCGATGAGGAGATGCTGGAGCGGGCCCGCCGCCAGCGCGCCGAAGCACAGGCCAAGCGCCGTGCCCAGAATCCCGGCGGCAGCTCCGCAGCCGGCAGGAAGGGCTCCGGCAAGAAGAAGTCCAGCGCGAAGAAGCGCAACCGCCGCTGACGGCGACCCAGGCGGGCTGCCCCACCCCACGTGGGTGGAACCCGCACACCCGAGTGAAATGAGGCCATTGTGAACGACACCCCCACTGCCGACACCCCGGAGGATCTGCGCGAGGACCAGGCGCCCGAGGTCGAGGAGACCTCCGCCGACTCCCACAGCAACGGAGGCGACCGCCTGCAGCGCCTCGAGGAGGAAGGCGATTTCGCCGCCGACTACCTCGAAGAGCTGATGGACATCGCTGACCTGGACGGTGACATCGACATCGACGTGGACGGCGACCGCGCATCCGTGGAGATCCGCGGCGCCGACGAGCTCACCGCGCTGAATGAGCCGAAGGGCGAACTGCTGGAGGCGCTGCAGGAGCTGACGCGCCTGGCGGTGCAGGCCCGCACCGGTCAGCGCTCGCGCCTGATGCTGGACATCGGCGGTTTCCGTGCGAACCACCGCAGCGAGCTGGAGGAGCTGGCTGAGAAGGCGGTGGAGCAGGCGAAGAACGGCACGATCCCCGTGCCGCTGCGCCCGATGAACCCGTTCGAGCGCAAGGTGGTGCACGATGTCGCCAAGCGCGCCGGTCTCCGCTCGGAGTCCGATGGTGAGGGCGGTACCCGCCACGTGGTGATCTACCCCCATGACTGAGCGTCTGGCGCCGCCGGCGGAGCATCGTGCGCTGGCTGAGGAGCTGTTCGGCCGGAACCTGCCGCTGGCGGAGCGCTACGCCCGCCTGCTGCAGACCAAGGGCGCGGAGCAGGGCCTGATCGGCCCGCGCGAGGTCGATCGCATCTGGGAGCGCCACGTGCTCAACTGCGCGCTGATGGTGCGCGCGCTGGAGGCGCCGGAGGGGGCCGACGGGGCCGCCGCATCCGTCGGGACCGCTGCGTCCGGTGGATCCGCCGACTCTGCTGCGGCCTTGCCCGAGCCCGTCCGCACGCTCGCCGATGTGGGCTCCGGCGCCGGCCTGCCCGGCCTGGTCCTGGCGATCGCCCGGCCCGACATCGACATCACCCTGATCGAGACGATGCAGCGACGCTGCACCTGGCTGGAGGAGACCCTGGAGGATCTCGCCGCCTTGGATGAGGAAGACTCCGTCGGCACGCAGCTCCCGCAGGTGACCGTGGTGCGGGCCCGCGCGGAGGAGCTGCACGGTGAGCAGGAGTTCGATGTGGTGACCGCGCGGGCGGTTGCGGCGCTGGACAAGCTCGCGAAGTGGACGCTCCCGCTGGTGCGGGTGGGCGGCCGGCTCGTGGCGCTGAAGGGGCAGAGCGCCCCGCAGGAGATCGAGAAGGCGCAGAAGACGCTGCAGCGGCTGGGCGGGGAGAACGCCCGGATCGAGCTGATCCGAGCGGAGGGCATTGAGGTTCCCACTACAGTGGTGAGCGTTGATGTGACCGCACGTCCGCAGAAGAAAGGCTCCCGTGGTGGCAAATAGCAAAGGCTCGCAGGAGGACACTCCGCTGATGCGGCAGCTGAGGCAGGACACCCAGCTGCGCAGGAAGCTGGAGAACGCCACCTTCGAGGCGCCGGCGGAGACCCGCATCATCTCGGTGGCGAACCAGAAGGGCGGGGTCGGCAAGACCTCCACTGCTGTGAACGTGGCGGCTGCGCTGGCGCAGGGCGGACTGCATGTTCTGCTGATCGATGCGGACCCGCAGGGCAATGCGTCCACGGCGCTGGGTGTGGAGCACGATCCCGATATCGCGTCGTTGTACGACGTCCTGGTGGATGACAAGCCGCTGCACGAGATCCTGGTCCCCTCGGAGCAGTTCGAGACGCTGCAGTGCGCGCCCGCCACGATCGACCTGTCGGGTGCGGAGATCGAACTGGTGCCGATGGTGGCGCGGGAGTCGCGGATGAAGAACGCCATCCGTGCCTACATCGAACACCGGGAGCAGGCGGGTGAGCCGCGCCTGGACTACATCTTCATCGACTGCCCGCCGTCGCTGGGTCTGCTGACCATCAATTCGCTGGTGGCGGCGCGGGAGGTGCTGATGCCGATCCAGGCGGAGTACTACGCGCTGGAGGGCATCGCGATGCTGTGGAAGAACATTGAGCTGATCCAGCAGCATCTGAACTCGGATCTGCGGGTGTCCACGATTCTGCTGACGATGTACGACGGCCGGACCCGGCTGGCGTCGCAGGTGGCGGAGGATGTGCGCGAGCACTTCCCGGAGCAGACCCTGCAGACTCTGATTCCGCGGTCGGTGCGGATCTCCGAGGCGCCCAGCTACGGCGAAACGGTGATCACCTACGATCCGGGGAGCACCGGCGCCCTGGCGTACCGCGCGGCGGCGCACGAGATCTCCACCCGTTCCTGACTTATCCGACGCGCGGCGCGGCAGAACGACCTGCTGGCGGTTCGCGCTTCAATCGTGGGCCTGGAAGAATCATGGCTTCCAGCAGACTGATGAAGGAAGACTATGGCGAAGAAACGCGGACTCGGTCGCGGGATCGGCGCGCTGATCCCCAGCGCAGCTCCCAGCGGTCGGCAGGCGGAGCCGGCGAAGCCAGCGGCAGCTGAGAAGCCGACGGAGGCCCCCTCCGGCGAGTCCTCGAAGGCGACGGCGTCCTCGGAGAAGAAGTCGACCCCCGCGAAGTCCAGCGCCGCGAAGTCGTCCTCGGTGAAGTCGGGCGCGACCGCGAAGAAGTCTGCGCCTGCGAAGAAGGCCTCGACCCCCACCGCCGCGTCCGCTCCCACTGCTGCTTCTGCCCCCACCGCTGCGTCCGCAGCGACTCCCGCTCCCGCCGAGGAGGCGGCTCCCGCGCTGCGCACCCGTCGGCAGGCCGACGGAGGCCGCGGATCCCAGTCGCAGAGCTCCGCAGCCGATTCCTCCACTGACGGCTCCGCCTCGGCGGACCGCAGTGGTGCTGCCTCCTCCGGTCGTGCCTCGAGCCGCCCGGTGGACATGTTCTTTTCGGGTGATCCCGTCGGCGCTCCCCGCGAGGATGGGGCTGCCCGTCGGCGCGATCTCGCCAACGATATGGCGCGCGCTGCCCGGTCCCGCCGTGCCGCCTCCAAACGTTCCGCCACCGCAGGTGCGGCCGCGCCCGCGCCGGCTGCTGCGCCGACGTCAGCCCCCTCCGCCGCTCCGACTGCCGCCCCTGCTGCGGCGACGCCCGTTGCGGCACCGACCGCGGCTCAGCAGAAGGACGCTGACGCCTCCGGTGCCAGCGTGGAGGAGAAGGTCCTCTCCCCGGCTGGGGAGACCCGTGCTCCCGCAGCGCCGACCCCTGCCCCGGAGCAGTCTCCGGCGGCCGTGACGGCAGCGACCCCGGACGCTGACCAGACCGACGCCCCGGCTGCCGAGTCGGCAGAGCGCACGGATGCCGAGAAAGCGTCTCCTGCGCCGGCGGCGTCATCGAAGTCCGCGACCGAGGGCTTCGGGTACGACGATGTGGTGATGGTCGGTGAGGACGAGCGCCGGTTCGATCCCGACGCGGCTGGGCCCGCTGCGGCAGCCGAATCCGAGGCTGACGATGCTCCTGGGGCAGATGCCTCCGCTGAGGCGCCGTCAGCGGCCTCTGAGACGGCTCAGGACCGCTCCGATGAGCACGAGGCCTCCAGCGCCTCGGAGCTGTCGATCGACACAGACGATCTCGTCGCTGTTCCCGGTGCCGAGTTCGCGGAGCTTCCCATCAATGAGATCCGCGAGAACCCGCGGAACCCGCGCACCGTCTTCGATGAGGAGGCGCTCGATGAGCTGGCGTACTCCCTGCGCGAGGTCGGCGTCCTGCAGCCGGTTGTGGTTCGACCAATTCCAGTCACGGAGAGCGGCGAATCGTTTGAGCTCGTCATGGGTGAGCGCCGTTGGCGCGCCGCGCAGCGCGGTGGGCTGACCTCGATCCCGGCGATCATTCGTGAAACCAGCGACGATGACCTCCTGCGCGATGCTCTGCTGGAGAACCTGCACCGCAGCCAGCTGAACCCCCTGGAAGAGGCCGCCGCGTACGCGCAGCTCCTGGAGGACTTCGGTTCCACGCAGGACGAACTGGCGGAGCGCATCGGCCGCTCCCGTCCCCAGATCACCAACACGCTGCGTCTGCTGAAGCTGGCGCCGCTTGTGCAGCGCCGTGTGGCCTCCGGGGCCCTCTCTGCGGGCCATGCGCGCGCTCTCCTGGCCGTGGACGATCCGAAGCTCCAGGAGGAGCTGGCGGCCCGTGTGGTGGCCGAGGGGCTGTCCGTCCGCGCTGTTGAGCGCCTGATCTCCACAGGCAGCGGCCCGACGGGGCGTGCATCCACTCCCCGCCGCACCACCTACAACCCGCACGTGGTGGACCTGACCTCCCGCATCAGCAACCGCTTCGAAACTCCGGTCCGGATCGATGTGGGCAAGCGCAAGGGCAAGATCACCTTTGAGTTCTCCTCGATGGAGGACCTCGATCGCCTGGCGTCTCTCCTCGGGATCGACGCCGATGACCTGCCCGGCGAGGGCTGAGCGTCACGGTCTGGTTCTGATTACCATCTGGTAAGGGAGGGCGCCGACGGGCGCCCTCCCTTTTCTCTGCCCATCTCGTCCGTCCGGGTCGAGCGCGGGTGAGCTGTCTGTGCTGCGCAGTGTTCGGTTGTGCTGGGGCGCGTTGGGCTGTGATGGTTTGTGCTGTGCTGTGCTGTGCTGTGCTGTGCTGGCTGCGGCTGGGCTGCGGCAGGCCGCTCCGTGCTGACTGTCTCTTCCGTCCACAGACTTGGGGCGAGATCCGTCAGGGTGCTCACCCGCGCTGACCTCACCTCTCGAGTGCTGTATCCACGTGTGTGCACTCTTCTGTGGATAACTCCGTGAAACGATGCCTGACCTGCGCGGATAGTGGCACTGGTCGGGCTCTGGTCAGGACTTGTCACCCTCTCTCGGGCCGCCTTGTGGACAAGGACAGCGGCACTGATCTGCCGCTAGGTTTCACGTGGAACCTCAGCCCCCGTCCCCACGCATCCTCAGCGGGCATCGCGAAAAGTACCACCGCTCCGTCTGGAAGGAGCGGCGTGCTTGAGGAATCAGTTCAGGTGCCGGGACCATTGAGTCCAACTCGGCAGAAAGGTCGTTTCACGTAGAACTGCTGAGTAATGGACCACGCCCAGGGGCGCCTATTCGCTTCGCTGTCGGTCCGAGGGTGTGGTGACTTGTCCCAGGAGTCGGGTTTCACGTGGAACCGGTCCGATAAGTGCTGATCAGCGCGTTGTTGGAGGTGTTCCACGTGAAACGCTTCGATAGACATGACGTCATGGTTTGCTCCAGTCGGGTCTGGACACCCACTTGTGCGAAAGATAGCTAGCCTCCTCAGGTTTCACGTGAAACAGACCCTTTCCACTAGAACCTTCGCGCACGTAGACACGACAGAGCGATGGGGTACACCCTCCTGACGCTGCACGACTGTGGAGTTCAGCTGACTGCCACCCTCTTGAGTTGTCGTATCTGACTGTGGTTGTACGTGAAACGGCAACGGTGTGGATGCGCAACGCGGGAGGAGTTCGCATGCAGACAATGCCGCGGAGTGGTTCCACGTGAAACACGCTTGTTCGGCCTCAGTCAGGACGCAGCATCGTGCCGGCCAACCGGCATGCACCCTTGACCCTCTTCGTTTGCTGTGCGGATAGGACGACTGTGCCCTGCGGGCATGCCCGTTGATTGACACATTGCGAACTCGGCCGAGGCGGCGGTGGAGGTGTCGTGTGCTCACTCGGTTCCACGTGAAACCACCGCTCTCGGCAACAGAAACGCAGGCAATCATTCGGAGTGGTATTTCGACCTTGGCAGAGCCGCTGCCCCGAGTCACTGTGTTCGGTCGATCGAAAGTCGTGCTCTTCGGTGGCAATGAGTTCTCAATGTGGGGAGATGCTGCGGTGCTGTGTCTGCGACAGTGTGTTCCACGTGAAACCACTGGGACGGAACGACAGGGAGGGAGCTACGGCCATGGCGACTCTCCACTGGCTCAAGTTGCGGTCGTGCGAGGTTTCACGTGAATCCTCGACGACGTGCCACATTCGGCGGCGTAGGGTGCGAAGGCTCTCCGGCGTGCTTCCTTCCGGTGCAGGCAGTTCCACGTGAAACAGCCTGCGGCACGAGATAGCACGTGTCGGAGCTCCGGAATGAACATGCCGCGCGCCCTCGCCGGCGATGGCGACACGTTTCGCGTGGAACGGACCGGTGTGCCTCGGCCTGTTAGAGGCTCTTGTGCGCACCTGACAGTTGCCGGCGCGATCAATGGGGCGCTTGTTTCACGTGAAACGCGACTGACGTGTTTGTAGAGGGCCAAGGCTGGACCGGAGTCCCTACTGCGAGGTGCCGATTGTGATGACGTCTCTGTCTCATCGAAAAGAGTCGGAGGCTGCTATCGGAATCGAGAGGGTGGCTTCCCAACCATGCTGGGACGGCATGTTTCACGTGCAACCAATGAACGGCAGTACCCAAAGCCATCCGTTTCACGGGAAACGTTCTGAAAGAGCATCCGGCTGAGGGCGCGGCGTCGTCAGAACCGCCAAGCTCTGTTGGCCCCAAGCCACACTTGTGCCCGCGACTTGGTGGCGACAGCGACCAGTGGGCCGGGCCCGAGGCCCCTGCGGCGTGTGCACGCTGCTGCTGGCCACGCGGCCCATGCGTTTCACGTGGAACTCCGCGTTGAGAAAGCGGCAGGGCGCGCATTCCTCTTTGTAGGGGGACGGGTCGGCATCTGGCCCCCAGCCTCTCCTCTGGAAGGGTTGCGATTGAGGTGAGCCAAGGCCCGGGGCTAACTGTTATCCACGAGTGTGCAATCAATTGTGGAAGAACGTGGTCCGGTCGAGTTATCCACAGTGTTGGTGACAACGTCAGTGATCGCTAAGCGGGGTTCCACGTGGAACCGGTGTGGCACATAGGCGGTAAAATCGCAGGTCAGAGGTGATTTTCGGCTCTTTGAGAAGCGCTCACCGTGCGAGCGCACGCGACGAGGGCCGGAGCGCACGGCCTGGGATCTGCACAGACTTGTATCCACAAGGTTGTGGATAACCTAGTGGATGGCTGGGGACAAGTGAGCTTGACCCAACAAGGCGCGGGGCCAGTAGCTGCGGTCCGGCACGCCTGGCGCCCAGCTGGCGACCCAGGCGGACGGGATGAACGGATTACGGGTGCAGCAGTCGCTCGATAGCGTCGACGACCTCGTACTTCGGCCGGGCTCCCCGGAGAAGTGTGATTGGCGAATCGGCAAGTGCGCCAGGGCCGTCACCGCCATCATTATGCCCCTCTCCGCCCGGAGCTGAGTGCGCCGCTGCCGCGTGTAGGCCGGCCTCGGGAATGAGGAGCCATGTTGGGAGGCGACGCTCAGTTGCGGTATCGCCAATCAGAGCTGCCGTGTCGTCTTCGACCGCTTCCAGAAGCTGCGCGGGACGGCTTCTGGAGAACACTGGCAACTGCTTCAGGTCATCAGAAGTTGGGAAACCGTCGGACACATCCACGGTCGCTGTCGTGACACGCGGCCCCATGACTTGGCCGATCTCCTCCGCCGCCAGCACTGCCGGCAGGGAGGGAATGCTCCACCGCGCCCAGAACACCACGGCCGACACGTGGGCACCGGCCGCCGGCGCAACAGGAGCAGCCGCAGCAGGAACGCCAGCGGCAGGGGAAGCCTCCACTGGGCCTTCCCCGCCGCTGCCCGCTGCATGCACACCGCCGGAGCGGTCCGAACTGCTCAGACGTCGTCCTTCGCCAGCAGGTAGCGCTCAGCATCCAGAGCCGCCGAGCAGCCGGAGCCGGCCGCGGTGATCGCCTGACGGTACGTGTGGTCCACAACGTCGCCGCACGCGAACACACCCTCGAGGTTCGTCAGCGTGGACCGCCCCTGAACGGCGATGTACCCGGCCTCATCGAGCTCCAGCTGGTCCTTCACCAGGTCAGTGCGCGGCAGGTGCCCAATGGCCTGGAAGAACCCGTCGGCCTCCACCTGGGAGGTCTCCCCGGTGACCGTGTCGCGGATCGTGAGGCCCGTGAGCGCGTTCTCGCCGTGCAGCTCCGTCACTTCGGTGTTCCACATGATGGTGAGCTTCGGGTCGTTCTCGGCGCGGCGCACCATTGCCTTGGAGGCGCGCAGCTCGTCGCGGCGGTGCATCAGGGTGACGTCACCGAAGCGGGTGAGGAACGTTGCCTCCTCCACCGCGCTGTCGCCGCCGCCGACCACCACGAGCTTCTTGTCCTTGAAGAAGAAGCCGTCGCAGGTGGCGCACCAGGAGACGCCCTTGCCCGTCAGTTCGTCCTCGCGTGCGAGGCCGAGCTTGCGGTACGCGGATCCCGTCGCGATGATGACCGCGCGTGCACGATGCACCTCGCCGGACTCCGTCTCGATCTCCTTGATCTCGCCGTCCAGCTGCAGACGCACCGCATCCTCGTACACGAGCTCCGCGCCGAAGCGCTCCGCCTGCTCCTGCATGTTCGTCATCAGCTCCGGGCCCATGATGCCCTCGGGGAAGCCGGGGAAGTTCTCCACGTCCGTGGTGGTCATGAGGGCGCCGCCCGCGTCGAGGGAGCCGGCGATCACCAGGGGCTTCAGCTCGGCGCGGGCCGCGTACACGGCGGCGGTGTAGCCGGCCGGGCCGGACCCCACGATCACAACCTCCCGCACCGGCGAATCGGCCTGCGGCTCCGCACCGGCCTCGGGCGCGGCCTGCGGGGCGGCATCGGAGTCGCCGACTCCGATGCCGAAGCCGGAGATGGAGCTGAGGATCGACGGGTTGGTCTCAGTGTTCACGAGGGTCCTTTCTTCGCAGAGGCGCTGCGGTCAGAGAACGGGTCAGCGGCCGGGACGGGCCGACGGGGTCGGGTGGCGGACAGTGGAGGCGGGGCGTTCGGGGCCGGGGAACCGGTCGGCGGGCCGACGGAGCCGGGATCTAGGACGTGGGCACGAGCTTCACGGCTCCGTTCCACAGGCGGGAACTGCTCGCCCCCTTCGATTCGGGGGTTCCACAGGAAGAACGCACAACCGTCGCGTTCACTTCCCCGCCCTCGGTGTGGATCACGTCAGCGGTGGTCGCGGAGTGCACCAGCAGCCAGGCCGGCCCTGAATCCATCCACAACACCTCCTCGATCATGAGGATCTGGTCGTCCACGCCCTGCTCCTGCATGCAGGCGGTGACGTCGAACGAAGCGGGGTTCTGCAGAGTTCCGGTGTCCACGAGGCGCTGCACCTCCTTACCGATGGAGTTCTCCGTCAGCACCGGCAGGCCGGACGCGTCCACTCCCCGTTCCGACTGCGACCCCGCCGGCACCGCCGCCGAGGTCGAGGTCTGGCTGGACACGCTCAGGCCCCAGGACAGCATCACGCCGAGCAGGATCGCGGCCGCGATCAGCAGCAGCATGATCGACGGCGGCATCCCGATCGCCTCCTTCAGCGGAGTCCTCAGGATCCGGGCGCGGCGTCCACGGCCCCGCCCGCTCCCCGGCTCTCCCGCGCGGCGCGGGGTCACGCGCCGCCGGGACCCGGGCTGGTCGCTGCGCTTCGCCACCGAGTCACTTCACCTCGACTTCGGCGACGTCCACACGGAAGCGGCCGTTCGGCAGGGCGCCCGGCTTCGGCGACCACAGCATCAGCCGCTCAGCCTCCACGGGCTCCTCCGGCTTCAGCGACATCTCACCCGGGTTCAGGTCCGTGGAGGCGAGGACGTCACCGGGGGTGCCGTCGGGGTTCACGGTGCGCAGCTCCAGGGTGCCGCCCTGCGCCTCACCACCGTGCACGATCACCTCGGTGACCTCGCCCTTCTTCTCGAAGTTCAGCAGCACACCCATGCCGTTTCGGAGGTTGCCGAAGTCCTCGCTGGCGTACTCCTTGGTCTTCCACACGGTGCCCATGTCGCCGTCGTTGATGCGGCCCGCGTTCTCCGGGTAGTCCGCCTTCGAGGGGTCCTCCGGGTACACGATCTCGGCATTCTTCAGCGCCGCCGGCTCGACCTTCGGCTCCTCCGACTTCGCCGGCTCCGGGGACTTCTCCGCCGGAGCCTCCGACTCCGCGGTCGCGGTCGGCTCCACAGTCTTCGCGGGCTCACTGGAGACCCCGCGGTCGCGGTTCACCGAGGTGACCGTGTTGATCGCCAGGAACCCGGCGAGCGCCACCAGCACGATCATCAGAATGATCAGGATGCGGGACTGATAGCTGCGGCCGTCACCACGAGCATCACCGGTGCTGAGCGAGTCCGGGTCATCCGATGCGAAGGCCACCCCAACCACGTCGCGCAGCAGCGACGGCGAATCGCGCTCGCCGGTGTCCTCGGTGGGCGGCTCCGTCATGGACCGCTGGCGCCCAGGCACCGGGATCGCGGGCGCGCCGGCACCGCGAGGGGTGTCGTTCGCGCTGGTCAGCGCCGCGGCGGCCGACGGGTGCACCGGCTCCACCGGTGCGGACCGCCCGGACCGCTTCGACGGATTGACAGGCTCGGGCGCGCCCGTCGGCTTCGACGGGTCGACCGGCGCAGGGGCCTCCGACGCCGTCGGCACCGACCCCACGCCCGTCGGATCGTGGGGGGTGCGCCCACCCGTACTCGCGGAACCGGCAGCGCCGAGAGCGGCGGCACCCGCGGCACCCGCAGCGGCGCTGGACGAACTGGACATCGCGATCCCGCCGGTGGTGGTCGCCGGCTCCCCGCTCAGCGACTCGGTGCGGCCCGCCACCCGCAGCGGACCGGTCGCGGCGGCGCTCTCCGCCTCAGCGCGGGTCTGCTGCCTGTCGGTGCGGGAGGAGAACTCGGGGGCGGGGCCGATCGCGTCGCCCCACGCCTGCGTGGCCGGCGCGCCCGAATCGGCAGCGCCAGCAGCGGCGGCGCCGCCCGTGGCAGCGCCAGCAGCGGCAGCGCCCGCGGTCGAGGCGCCAGCAGTGCCGGCGCCGGGGGTGGTGTCGTCGGCGGAGCCGTCAGTGAGGACGGAGGGGCTCGTCGGGGCGTCGTCGCCCTCGGGCCCCGCTGCGAAAGCGCCGCCGGCGGCCGTGGAACCGGACGCGGCCGCAGGATCCGTCGGCTCCGAGGCGGACTCGGAGGCCGGCTGGTCGGAGACGGTCCCGGCGGCGGGCGCCTGGTCAGCGGGAGCATCATCAGCGGGCGCGTCCTCGACCGGCGGCTCCTCGCCGCGCATCACGGCCAGCTGCGCCGCCGACAGCGGCTGCGGCGCCCCCACTCGCTGCTCCGGATCGAACGCCTCCAGCGTCACCGGCAGCGACTGCCACGGCCGCAGATCATTGTGCACATCCTGCGGCTCGTACACCGGGTCGCCCACCTGCGGGGCCACATACGTCAGCGCCATCACCGTGATGTCCCGCAGGTCATCCGGCACCGTCCGCGCCGACGCCAGCTGCGGATCCACCACATCGGACCCGCCGAAGAACTCACTGTCCCGGCCCGTCAGGCCCACGAACAGGATCCGGCCCAGGGACCGCGCATCCGGGTCCACCGTTCCCGGCTCGCCCTCACCGCTGCCGCGGCCGGCGCCCGAGGTCAGGCCCACGATGTCCAGGTCGCTCAGCGCCGCGGACTCCACGCCCGCACCCAGGATCAGCACCCGGTCAGCGTCCGCATCCACGAACACACGGTCCTCATCCAGCAGGCGATGCGTCACACCCTTGCGGCGCGCCGCCTCCAGCGCCACCGACGCCTGCCCGGCGATCGACCGCACCGTCTCCGGGCGCAGCGCTCGCTCACGCGCCATGTCCGACAGCGACGGCGCATCGACCCGCTCGTACACAACAGCCGCCACGGCAGTGCCGTCGTCGTCGGTCAGCTCATGAACAGCGGCGATCGGCACCAGCGACTGGTGCACCACCAGCTGAGAGCGCCGCGCCGCATCCGCCACATCCGCGGCGATCTCCCCGCGCGCGAGGAAGACGAGGACGCTGCCGCCCTCCTTCTCACCCACATGCCAGGTGGCGCCGTCCACAGGGTGCGCGGGCAGCGTCCGGTCCGCGGGGGCCTCGCCCTCGCCGTCGAACCCGGGCACGATCGCGTACTCCTTGAGGAATGCGTCCACCGTGGAATGCTCGGCCATCCAGTCACCTCTGCTCGGCAATGGTCATCCTGACTTCAGTCATCGGGTCATCGGCCGCACACGGCCGGAACGCGCCTCCCGGCGCAGGGCCCGCGGCCGATACCGCTTCCCCATGGTAGACGCACGGCGTGCGGATCACCTCGAGCGCTTCAGCCGTCGGCCCACGAACGCCCCCATGGCGCGGATCTCCTCCACCCGCAGCACGAACGCCGCACCGATGAACAGAGCCGCCATCACCGCACCGATCGCGCCGCACACCAGCACCGCCACCGGACGGCTCGACCACACCCAGTCATGCGCCGCGTGCAGCAGCCCCCACCCGGCAGCGCCGGACACAACCGCCGCCACCAGCAGACGCAGGAACGTGGAGATCGTCAGGCCCAGGCCGTGCGGCCGCACCCCCAGGCGCTGCAGCTTCCGACGCAGCATCCACGTGCCCATGCCCCACGCCATCAGGTTGCCGATGCTGGTGACCAGCGCCGCCGCCGGGGTCGCGAACTGCGGATCCACCAGGCGCGAGATCGGAATGATCATCGCCAGGCTGAACGCGGTGACGGGGATCTGCGTCAGGAAGCTCATCCGCGCGTCCTCATACGCGTAGAAGAACCGCTTGGTCAGGTACAGCGACGCGAACGGCAGCAGACCCACCATGTACGCGGCCAGCACCAGGCCGTTCGCTTCGGCGGACGTCGGCGTGGTTCCACCGATCGCCACCCACATGATCGGTCCCGCCAGCACCCCGAACAGCACACTGAACAGGATCATCGGCACCATCAGGATGCGGCCCGTCTCCGCGTACGTCTCGAACGCGCCCTGGTGATCGCCGTCGCGGGCATGCCGGGAGATCTGCGTGAACACGCTCGTCACCAGCGCCACCGCGATGATGCCCTGCGGCACCATGAACACCGTGTAGGACCAGTCCAGCGCCGCCAGACCCGCATACTTCTGCGCCTCCGCAGTGCGGCCCTCCTGGTGCAGGCGCGAAATCGCATCCACCGTGGGGCCGGACGCCCACCGAGTGGCGAACACGCCGATCTGCCCCAGGATCACCATCGCCAGGGTCCACATGCCGAGCTTGCCGAGGGTGCGCAGGCCGAGGTTGCGGAAGCCCCACTTCAGGCGGATCCGCAGCCCGATGCGGTGCGTCCAGTACCAGAGGAACGCCGACTGCACCACGGAGCCGGAGACCTGGATGCCGGCGAGCATCAGCACCATCGGCATCGTCCACGCCGTCGGGTCCGGCTGCGACCCGAACAGCACCAGGAACGCGATCGAGGAGAGGATCGCCATGATGTTGTTCAGAGCCGGCGCCCACTGGAACGGGCCGAACGACTCGTGCGCGTTCAGCACCTGCCCGAACATCACGTACAGCGCCGACAGCAGCATCTGCGGCAGCAGGAAGTACGCCAGCGTGGTCGCCGCCTGCATCGTCACCGGGTCGAGGTTCGAGTTCGCCACCACCAGCAGCGGCGTCACCAGCAGCATCGCCAGCGCCGTCGCCGCACCCGTCACCACCAGGATCAGGGTGGTCAGGCGCGACATGTAGTCGTCGCCGCCGTCGGGCCGCTTCATCGCCCGCACGATCGCCGGCACCAGGATCGCGTTGAGGGTGCCGCCGCCGATCAGCAGCCACAGCGAGCTCGGCAGGATGTTCGCCGCGGAGAACGAGTTCGCCGCCACCGTGCTGGTGCCGCCCAGCACCATGCCGAGCAGGAAGTTGCGGACGAACCCGAGGATGCGGGAAACGGTGGAGCCGGCCGCCATGAGCGCGGAGGCGCGCATGTGGGCGGCGCGCCCGCGCTGCGGGGCCGCAGGTGCGGAGGAGTCCGAAGGCATGGAGTCGGGGGCCTCACTTCTCATTGATGGTCTCAGGGGTCTGCACGCCGGGGCTGCGGGCGTCGGAGCGGCCGGAGCGGCCCGCCCGGATCACACCCGCCACCACGAGAACGGCCATGCCCACCACGATGATGAGCGTGGTCCGGTTCTCCCAGGCGGGATTGGCGTGGACCTCCACGGACTGCGTCCCGAACGGCTTCGACCCGTCCGGGGTCACGAGGGTGACGTCGAGGTCGAGGGTGCCGTTGGCGATCGCCTCGATCGGCACTGACACGTCCACGGAGGAGTGCGGCGGGATCGTCACCGCGCCCGGCTCCTTCTGGATCCGGACGATCCGCTTCGACACCGACAGGTCCGGCGTCACCGTGACCGGGGTGTCGAAGTCGTTGCGGATCGTGATCGGCAGACCGACGGAGGAGGACGCCAGGTTGTAGCTGGAGGCCATCGTCACCGTCACTCGCTTGTGGAAGTCACTGCTGAAGTCCACGGTTCTCTCCGCCAGCGCGGTCGCCAGCGCGTCATCGCGCGCGGCCCGCGGCGAGGTGGACGCGAACGCCGTCAGCAGCGGCGGGTTCGCCCGCGTCTGGTCCTTCATCATGGACCGCAGCGGCAGGATCTGCCCCACCGCCGCGTCCGACACCGTCACCACATCGCCGGACACCGCGGGGCGGTCCGCCGGAGAATCGGGCCGCTCCAGGGTGCCGTCGGCCCCGATGGCGACGGGCGCCAGGGAGGCCGACGGGCCCCTCCACAGCAGAGACTGCGACCCCTTGTCCACCCACAGGCTGCGGGTGCCGCTGCCGGAGCGCGCCGCATCCACCAGGTCACTGGTGGGGCGCTGCTCCACCCACGGCGCGTCCGCCAGGGCGTCCATCCCCGCCGTCATCGTGGTGGGGTCGAGCGTCGCCGACGGGTCCGGGGAGATCAGCACGTGCCGCGGCGCGTTCGTGGACTGCCCGGAGATCACGGCGGTGTCCGCCAGCACCTGCTGGCGGATCAGCATCGGGTCGGTCACTGAGGAGTCCGCTTCGCTGAGGGCGCTGAGGCGGGTGTCGTACGCCAGCAGCGGAACGCTCGGACCCCGCTTCCCGCTGCCCTTAGCGGGGTCGAGGCGGCCGTAGCCGCTGGTGGTGACCTGCGGCTCCGGGGTGGAGCCGAGGGACTCCGCGGGCACCAGGACGATGTCGGCGCCGCGGCCGGCGGCGTCCTGCGCGAGGCGCGCGGAGGCCTCCCCCGGTGCGAGCCGCACCGCCGAGCCGGCGGGCGTGACGGACCGCGCGTTCAGGACCCGGCCGGTCTCGGCGCTCCCGGCGGCGGCGAGGCGGGACTTCGCATCCACCGCGAGGGGGTCGAACTGGCCGTACGGCGCGGCGATGACGGTGCGGTCCTCGGCGGCGTCGGTGAGCGCGGAGGCGGTGGCGGCGGCCGTCGGATCAGCGACCCACGGCTCGGAGGAGGCCCAGGCGGCCGCGGGGTCGTCGGCCTGCGCGCTCGGGGACGGCGACGGGCTCGCCGACCCCTCAGTGCCCTCGTCGCCGCCCTTCTGCTTCTTCGCAGTCGAGGCGGCCGGCTCCTCCGCCAGTGACTGCGGCACCGGCGCCGACGCCAGCATCGACGGATCCAGCAGCCAGTCCGCATCGGGGCGCCGCGCCACCTCCAGCTGCTTCTTCATCGTCCCGGAGTTCAGCGACTCGGCGTACCCGGCGGGATCGGTGACGGCCTGCGCCGGCACCTCGGAGCGCACCGGCACCAGGGTGGACACGCCCGTGGTGGGCAGGTCCTGCGCGTCCTGCGGCTGCCACACGATGAACGAGCGGACAGCGGAGACGCTCTTCTGCCCCTCCAGCGGCAGCAGGTTCGGCGCCTCGGGGCCGGTGATCGCGGTGGAGTCGTTCGCGGCTGCGGCCGAGGAGGTGCCGGCGCCGTCGGCGGCATCGGCGGATGCCTGGGATCCGTCGGCCGGGCCGAGCGTCACCAGGGTGAGGGACACGGCCCGCGCGCCCCAATGGTCGGGGCTGGGGCCGAGGCCGAGATCGGCGGCGCGCGCGGTCACCACGAATTCCGCGGACTTCCCGGGAGCGATCGTGGACCGGGGTGAGAGCGCGACGGCAGAGCCGAGGTCCTTCAGCCCGTCGGTCGCGGCCCAGCGGCTGATATCCTCCCGATCGTCCAGGCGGGGGCGCTTGATTCCGAGCTGCACCGCGGCGCGCTCCAGCGGCTCCTCGCCCGTGTTCGTGACCGTCACCTTCACGGTGAGGGTGGAGTCGGGGGTGACGGCGGCGGGCGCCATGTGCGTGATCGTCATCCGCACCCCGTCGCGCTCCATCGGGGCGATCGGCACGGCGGGCGCGGCGTCGGCTGTGCGGGCGCCGCCCGCAGTGGGCTGGGGTGCAGAGGGGCTGCGGGGGGCGGCCGGGCCGGTCGGTGCGGAGGGGGCCGACGGGGCCGGGCGGATAGACTGGGCGGACAGAGCTGCGGCGCTCGCGGCCTGCGGCACCACTGCGATGCACAGAAGCATGAGGAGCGCGCTGATGACAGCACGCACCCCCCTCATGGTCGCCTGGGTCCGCATGACCTCTACTGTAAAGTGCCGAGCCCCCGGACGCAGAGGCCGCGCCGCCATCTGCAGACGGCCATCACGAATCCCACACGAAAGAGCCCCGTGAGCGAACCCGAGAACGAGACCAGCCGCCCCGACGCCGTCGAGCAGGCCCGCACCAGAGCGGAGAAGATGTTCCGGGCCCTGCCCCAGGAGATCCACGACCTGGGCCGCCTCTTCGAGGACGCCGGGCATGAGCTCGCCCTCGTCGGCGGCCCCGTGCGCGACGCCATCCTCGGCCGCTCCAGCAGCGACCTCGACTTCACCACCAGCGCCCGCCCCGACGACACCGAGGCGATCCTCAAGCGCTGGGGCGGCACCATCTGGGACATGGGCCGCGACTTCGGCACCCTCGGCGCGCAGAAGGCCGGCGTGCAGGTGGAGATCACCACCTACCGCTCCGAAACCTACGATCCGCTCTCCCGCAAGCCCGAGGTCTCCTACGGCGACACGATCGACGGGGACCTCTCTCGCCGCGACTTCACCGTCAACGCGATGGCGGTGCGCCTGCCGTCCCTGGAGTTCATCGACCCGTTCGGCGGCCTCGAGGACCTCGCCCACGGGCTGCTGCGCACCCCCGTGCGCGCCGAGCAGTCGTTCAGCGACGACCCGCTGCGGATGATGCGCGCCGTCCGCTTCGCCTCCCAGCTCGGCTTCGAGATCGAGGATGCGACGGCCGCCGCCGTCACCCAGCTCGCCGAGCGCATCGACATCGTCTCCGCCGAACGCGTCCGCGACGAGCTGGTGAAGCTCATCAACGGCGCCGAGCCGCGACGCGGCCTCGAGCAGATGGTGGACCTCGGCCTCGCCGAATACGTCCTGCCGGAGCTGCCCGCGCTGCGGCTGGAGCGCGACGAGCACCACCACCACAAGGACGTGTACGAGCACACGCTCACCGTGCTGGAGCAGGCGATCGACCTCGAGACCGACGCCGACGGCCCCTGCCCCCGGCCCGACTTCGTGCTCCGCTTCGCCGCCCTCATGCACGACATCGGCAAACCGGACACGCGCCGCTTCGAGAAGGGCGGGCAGGTCACGTTCCGCTTCCACGAGATCGTGGGCGCCCGCATGACCGCGAAGCGGATGAAGCAGCTGCGGTTCGACAAGGACACCACGAAGGCCGTCACCCGCCTGGTGGAGCTGCACCTGCGCTTCCACGGCTACGCCGACGGCGAATGGACCGACTCCGCGGTGCGCCGCTACGTCACTGACGCCGGCCCCGTGCTGCAGCACCTGCATCGCCTCACCCGCGCTGACTGCACCACCCGCAACAAGCGCAAGGCGCGCCGTCTCGCCTCCGCCTACGACGACCTGGAGCGCCGCATCGACGAGCTCGCCCAGCAGGAGGAGATCGACGCGATCCGCCCCGACCTCGACGGCAGGCAGATCATGGAGATCCTCGACCTCGCGCCCGGGCCCGTGGTCGGCGAGGCGTACAAGCACATGCTTGAGGTGCGGATGGACGAGGGTCCTCTCAGCCAGGAGGAGGCCACCGAGCGGCTGCGCGCCTGGTGGCGGGCCCGCAGCGTCGACTGACGCTCGCCCCTGGCCGCCGGGCCCGGGGCGCCGCGCGGCGCCCGGAGGAATGGGGACGGTCTGTGCAGATGAGGTGTGAACTGAATCGGGTGCAGGTGTTCACCACCAGGGAATGGACCTAGGCTCTGATCACTCCCATCAATCGGAAGGAATCGACCGCGTGAGCGACAAATCGTCAGGCAAGGATCCTCACCGCCCCAGCCGGGCGGCCAGCGGATCGCGCCGCACCGTGCGCACCCCCGGTTCGGAGTCGTCGGGTCGCCGCAGCACCGGAGCCGGCGCCGCAGCCGCCTCCACCAGGCGCACCCCTGCCGGTGGTCGGCGCCGTCGCGCCGCCGGGACGGCCGCGGCCGGTTCCGCCGCTGCCCGCCCCAAGGGCAACATGATCGGCTGGCCCCGCGCCGGCAAGAAGGGCCTGTGGCGCTGGATCCCGTCCTTCCGTCTGCTGGCCCTCGTCGGTGCCCTGCTGATCCTCGCCGGTGTCGGCGTCGGCGTGTGGTTCTACAACAGCACCGACGTCCCGGAGCCGACGGACGTCGCAGTCGCCCAGACCTCCCGCGTCTACTTCTCCGACGGCACCACCCTGATGGGTGAGTTCAGCGAAATCGACCGCACGATCCTGCCCTCGGACGAGATCCCGCAGAACGTGAAGGACGCCGTGGTGGCGTCCGAGGACTCGTCGTTCTACGAGAACCGCGGCGTGTCCCCGAAGGGCATTGTGCGCGCCTTCGTCAACAACGTGTCCGGCGGCGCCCAGCAGGGCGGCTCCACCATCACCCAGCAGTACGTGGAGCGCTACCACACCGGCACCCAGACCGGCTACCTGGGCAAGGCCCGTGAGGCCGTGATGGCGCTGAAGATCGACCAGGAGCTCTCCAAGGACGAGATCCTGTCCCGCTACCTCAACACCATCTACTTCGGCCGCGGCGCGTACGGCATCGAAGCGGCCGCGCAGGCGTACTTCAACAAGCCGGCGAAGGACCTCAGCGACTCCGAGGCCGCGATGCTCGTGGGCCTGATCCCCGCGCCGTCGTCCTGGGATCCCGCGGTGAACGAGAAGATGGCGCAGCAGCGCTGGGCTCGCGTGATCTCCCGCCAGGTGAACGACACGAAGACGCTGACCGAGAAGGAAGCGGACGCGATGGAGTTCCCCGAGGTGAAGAAGCCGAAGAAGGAGAACCGCTTCGGCGGCACCAACGGCTACCTCCTCGCGGAGGTGAAGAAGGAGCTCGAGGCGAAGGGCCTGACCCCGGAGGAGATCGACACCGGCGGGTACCACATCGTCTCCACGATCGACAAGAAGAAGCAGCAGTACGCCGTTGACGCCGTCAACAGCCTGCCGGAGGACCGCCCCGAGCGGAACCATGTCGGCACGGTCACGATCGACCCGAACAACGGTGAGATCGTCTCCATGTACGGCGGCAAGGACTACATCACCCAGGGCCGCAACGACGCCACCCAGTCGCGCATGCAGGCCGGCTCGATCTTCAAGACCTTCACCCTGGTCGCAGCCCTCGAGGACGGCTACGGCCTCCGCTCCCGGTGGGACGGCGACTCGCCGAAGGACATCCGCGGCTGGAAGGTGAAGAACTTCGGCAACACCTCCTACGGCCGCGTGGACCTGAAGAAGGCCACCACCAACTCGATCAACACCGCCTACGGGCAGCTGAACTTCGAGATGGGGCCGGAGCGCACGAAGGAGACCGCGATCAAGCTCGGCCTGCCGGAGAAGACCCCGGGCCTGGACGGCGACGTCACCAACGTGCTCGGCACCGCGTCCCCGACGGTGCGGGAGATGGGCGAGGCGTACGCGACCATCGCCTCCGGCGGCATCTACCGCCCCTCGCACATCGTGCGCGAGGTGAAGAACCCCGACGGTTCCGTGCGGTATAAGCCGAAGGACGAAGCCAAGCGTGTGCTGGACGAGGGCGTGGCCACCAACGCCATCGAGGCACTGACCGGCCCGCCCTCGCAGCAGGGGTCGGCTCGCCGTGTCGCCCAGAACATGGACGGCCGCCCCGTGGCCGGCAAGACCGGCACCTCCGAGAAGTTCCACTCCGCATGGTTCGTGGGCTTCACCCCGCAGCTCGTGACGAGCGTGGGCATGTTCCAGCCCACCGAGGACGGCAAGGGCTCGGAGTCCCTCACTCCGTTCGGTGAGTTCGATCAGATCACCGGCGCCACGTTCCCCTCCCTGCTCTGGGTGGACATCATGAAGCCGTCCCTGGAGGGCGAGCCGTTCATGGAGTTCCCGCCGCCGGGTGACCTGCCGCAGAAGCAGCGCTCGAAGACTGATGAGAAGGCCGTGTCCGAGCAGCGCCAGAAGGAGCGTCAGCAGCGCCAGGAGCAGGAGAAGGCGCGCCAGGAGGAGCAGCGCCAGCAGAAGGAGGAGCAGGACAAGAAGACCGAGGAGGAGCGCAAGAAGCGCGAAGAGGAGAAGAAGCAGGAAGAGGAGAAGAAGAAGCAGGAGGAAGAGAAGAAGAAGCAGGAAGAGGAGAAGAAGAAGCAGGAAGAGGAGAAGAAGAAGCAGGAAGAGGAGAAGAAGAAGCAGGAAGAGGAGAAGAAGAAGCAGGAGGAGGAGCGCAAGAAGCGCGAGGAGGAGGAGAAGAAGACTCCCGCCCCCACCACCCCTGCTCCGGCACCGGATCCTGCTGATCCTCCGGCGACGCAGCCGACTGCGGACAGCCCGGCCGCTGATGCGCCCGGCACTGCCCCGCGCTGATCGACTCCGCTCCTGCGGCGCTGGGCTGCTTCGCCACTGTGCCGCTCCATCACTGCGCGAAGGCGCCGTCCCTCCCCGGGATCATGGGGACGGGCGGCGCCTTCGCCGTTGCCGGCACCCGTCAGCCCCTGCCGGCGCCCGTCGGCCTCCCCGGTCGCGCGGGTGAGGCTTATGCCACCAGCGATCGCTCTTCTGCCCGGTCGCTGGGCGCGGTAGGGTTGGAGTTCGTGTGGGCGGACCTCGCCCACCAGCATGACCCTCCTGCCACGGAAGGACCGTGGCCGCGATAGACCACAGGAGGTGGGTATACACACATGCGTAACTACGAGATGGTTGTGATCCTGGACCCGTCGATTGACGAGCGCACCGTTGGATCCACGTTCGAGAAGCTTGTGCAGGTCGTCCCCGCTGAGGGCGGCAAGATCGAGAACGTCGATGTCTGGGGCAAGCGCAAGTTCGCCTACGAGATCAACAAGAAGGCCGAGGGCATCTACGTGGTCCTCTCCTTCGTCTCCAAGCCCGAGACCGCTGCCGAGCTCGACCGTCAGCTGGGCCTCAACGAGTCCGTGCTGCGCACCAAGCTGATGCGCACCGACGCCAAGTGATCTAGTCGACCTCCGTACACGAACCTCATCAGGGAAGAGAAGGCAATGGCTGGCGAAACCGTCATCACCGTGGTCGGCAACCTGACCGCGGACCCCGAACTGCGATTCACGAACTCCGGAGTGCCCGTGGCGGGCTTCACCATCGCGTCCACTCCGCGAACCTTCGACCGTCAGGCCGGGGAATGGAAGGACGGCGAAGCCCTCTTCCTGCGCTGCTCCATCTGGCGCGACGCCGCTGAGAACGTCGCCGAGTCCCTCACCAAGGGCACCCGCGTCATCGCTCAGGGCCGCTTGAAGCAGCGTTCCTTCACTGACCGCGACGGCAACAACCGCACCACCATCGAACTCGATGTCGATGAGATCGGTCCGGCTCTGCGCTACGCCACGGCCAAGCCCACCCGCGTTCAGCGCGGCGGTGGCGGCGGCGGCTTCGGCGGCAACCAGGGCGGCGGCTTCGGCGGCGGCCAGGGCGGTCAGCAGGGAGGCTTCGGCGGAGGTCAGGGCGGCTACGGTCAGAACCAGGGCGGCCAGGGCGGCTACGGCAACCAGGGCGGCTACGGTCAGGGCCAGAACCAGGGCGGTCAGGCACCGCAGGACGTCGATCCGTGGGGCGGCTCCGGCGGTGCTGAAGAGCCCCCGCCCTTCTAAGATCCCTCACCGGCCGCACACGCGGCCAGCATGACCTCCACGCGCGGCCGGGACGGCTGCGGCGAGGCGGTCACGGATCCGTCGGCCGGACCTCAGCGGTCCGCCGGCCGGGAAGCCCCGGCGCCCGACGGGTTCACAACCACACCTATTCACCCCATCCCGGGCTGAAACCCCGGGCTCCATGAAAGCTGAAGGAGCACCACGATGGCGAAGCCAGTTCTTCGTAAGCCGAAGAAGAAGCAGAACCCGCTGAAGGCGGCCGGCATCGAGTCGGTCGACTACAAGGACGCTGCACTTCTCCGCAAGTTCATCTCCGACCGCGGCAAGATCCGCGCACGCCGTGTGACCGGCGTGTCCGTCCAGGAGCAGCGCCAGATCGCCAAGGCCGTCAAGAACGCCCGCGAGATCGCTCTTCTGCCCTACTCGACCACCGGTCGCTGATCAGGAAAGGAAGAGACACTCACATGGCAACCACCACGAAGCTCATCCTCACCCACTCGGTCGCCAAGCTCGGCGCTGCCGGCGAGGTCGTCGAGGTCAAGTCCGGCTACGCACGCAACTTCCTGCTGCCGCGCAACCTGGCCACCCCGTGGACCAAGGGCGCACAGCGTCAGATCGAGCAGATGGCCGCTGCACGCTCCAAGCGTGCGATCGCTTCCCTCGAGGACGCACAGGCCCTGCGCGACCTGCTGAAGACCCGCCCGCTGGTCATCGCTGAGCGCGCCGGCGAGTCCGGCCGCCTGTTCGGCGCCGTCACCTCCGGTGAGGTCGCCGACGCCGTCAAGGAGACCTTCGACCGCGAGATCGACCGCCGCACCGTGGCGTTCGACGCTCCGATCAAGACCCTCGGCGAGTACACCGTCACGATCCACCTGCATGACGAGGTCGATGCCAAGGTCATCGTCCAGGTCGTCGCAGCGAAGGGCGCCCGCGCCTGATAGCGACGCTGGTCGCGTGATCGTCTGAGAACCCGCTGGTGGTGGGGCTTCGGCCCCGCTGCTGGCGGGTTCTCGCATGCCTGCGCGCGGGTTCCGCGTCGCGCGGTCGGCGGTTGCCCGTGTCCCCGCTCGGGCCACTGCTCGCGCCTTCGGCTTGAACTTGCGGGGAATCATCCACGCCTGTGCTCCGGGTTGTGAACTTGTGGGGAATCATCCACGCGTGGAGGGCTTCTGAGGTGGATGATTCTTCCCAAGTTCGAGAGGGGGTCTGGAGAGGTGGATGATTCTTCCGAATTTTGGCGATCGCCCTCCCGGGGGCAGGGATGAGCAGTGCGCACGGCGGCAGTGAGCATCGCGGCATCCCGGGGGCAGTGAGCATCGCGGCATCCCGGGGGCAATGAGCATCTGGGTATCCCAGCTGAGGGAAGGGGCGCACATCGCAGATCGGGCCGGTGGTGCCGATGTTGATTCGGCGGAACCAGGGGCCGGCGGCGATTCGGCGGAACCAGGGGGCCGGCGGCGCCTCGGTGGATTCGCCTGCGCCAGCTGTGACCGTGGGGTACTTTGGCCGGATGGACAACGAAGACACCCCCTCGGGCGGCTCCCACTCATCGGGAACCCGCTCATCCCATCCCTCCGCACAGTCCGACCCGCAGCGTCCCGCAGCATCGAGTTCCGGCACCGTCGCCGGCCCCGGCACGGGCAGCACCACCGCAGACCCGGCCGCCGTCGGCCTCTCCCGCACGCTGTCCCACCGCCAGATGGCGATGATCGCGATGGGCTCTGCCCTCGGCACCGGCCTGTTCCTCGGGTCCGGGCAGGCGATCGCCGTGGCCGGACCTGCCGTCATCATCTCGTTCGCGATCGGCTCCGCCATCGCCGCCACCATCGCCCTGACCATGGGTGAGATGGCGTCCCGCTACCCCGTGCGCGGCGGCTTCGGCACCCTCGCCGCCCGGTTCCTGTCCCCGTTCTGGGGCTACCTGGTGCGGTGGCTGTACTGGTTCGTGACCCTGTGCGTGACCGGCGCTGAACTGGTCGCCTGCGCCACCTACCTGCAGTACTGGTTCCCGCAGGTGCACCTCGGGTGGGGCATCCTCGTGTTCGCCGTCGCCGTGATCGCGGTGAACCTCTACAGCGTGAACTCCTTCGGCGTGATCGAGTTCTTCCTGTCATCCATCAAGGTGATCGCGGTGCTCGCGTTCATCATCGTGGGCCTGTTCTTCGTGTTCGTGGGCACGGGCAGCCACCCGGCGCCGGGACTGCAGAACTGGACGAACGACGGCGGTTTCCTGCCCAACGGCATCGGTGCCGTATGGCTGGCGATGAGCATCGTGATGTTCTCCTTCGGCGGCATCGAGCTGCTGAGCGTCTCCGCCGCTGAGGCGAAGAATCCGGCGCGGTCGATCCGCGTGGCGGCCCAGACCACGATCGTGCGGCTCGCGTTCTTCTACGTGATGGCGATCGGCATCGTGGTGGCGCTGGTGCCGTGGCAGTCGGCGGCGCAGGCCGACGGGGTCGAGCAGTCCCCGTTCGTCCGCGTCTTCGACTACGCCGGCATCCCGGGCGCCGCATCCATCACGAACTTCGTGGTGCTGATCGCGGCCCTGAGTGCCGCGAACGCGAACCTGTACGCGTCGAGCCGGATGATGCATTCGCTGTCGGTGGACCGTCTCGGCCCGGCGTTCGCGCGCTACACCACGCGTCGCAATGTGCCGCTGGCGGCGATGAGCCTGACGATCGTGTTCATCGTGGCGGTGGCGATCCTCGCCGCGACCGGGGTCGGCAACATCTTCGGTCTGCTGATGGCGATCGTGGTGTTCTCGGTGACGCTGGTGTGGGCGCTGATCCTCGTCACATACATCGCGTACCGGCCCACGCGCGACGGCCTGGAGACGTTCCACGCCCCCGGCGGCACCGTCATGGCGGTGCTGGGCCTGATCGGGCTGGTCTTCGTGTTCTCGACCGTGGTCGCTGTCGAGTCGATGACGCTCGCGGCGATGCTGGGTGTTCCGGCGGTGGCGCTGATGGCGATCGCGTACGCCGCGGTGTTCCGCAGGCGTGTGGATGCTGCGGAGATCGACGAGTCGTTCGTGGAGGCGGAGCAGGCCCGTACGCTGACGGACTGAAGCCCGGGCCGTGTGCTCGAGAGCAGAAGGAGGCGGGCGCAGCTGTGCCCGCCTCCTTCGTCGCTGTCCTGGGGCGTCCCGTCTACTGTGAGGGTGTCGGCACAGTCGCCGGCATCGCCGAGAGGAGCTCCTGATGACCCCGATCCGTTCCCGCAGCCCGTTCTCGTCCGCCCGGCGCCTCAGCGGCATCACGGCTGGTGCCGGCATCGCCGCGCTGCTGCTCAGCAGCTGCGGCGGTGTCACCCCTGATGGGGAGGGGGCCGACGCGTCCTCCACGTCCACTGACTCCTCCACGTCCGCAGGGCAGGACTCCTCGTCCGATGGCGGGGCCCCGTCGGCCGGTGCGGATGGGACTGCAGCCTCCGACGGCGGTGCGTTCGATGGCGGTGCGTCCGATGGTGGAGCCTCCGGCGGCACATCTGACGCCGGCGGCGCCCATGGCGAGGTGAAGGGCGCTCCCGCGGTGACGCTGGCGCAGCCCGGCCCCACCGGTTTCTTCACCATCGCCGCTGACGACGGCGCGGACACTCTGAGCCCGGAGGAGCTGTCCTCCGGCATCGAATCGTCCCTGCCGGACAGCAGTGGCGCTGAGTGTGACGGCCCGTTGGATCTGACGGACCCGTCGGCCTCCGTGACCTGCCGGGAGAAGGGCGCCCCCGAGGGGAAGGGCGTCCTGACGGTGACGCCGATGGTGACTGCCCGCGCTGATGGTGACGAGACCGGGGGCGCGCTGGTGACAACGGGGACGCCGCTGCAGAGCGAACTCGCACAGCTCGTGGCGGATCGGCAGGATTCGAACCAGCTGACGGTGGTGTCCTTCGGCCAGGGCGGCATGTTCGGCGTGGACCAGGAGGTGCCGAAGGCGGACGTGGAGCAGATCGCGATGAGTGCCCTGGGGAAGGTGGGTCTGGAGAAGGACCTGACGGCGGTGGACTGTGAGGGGCCGCTGTCGCAGTCGCAGAGCGCCACGGCGTGCACGTTCACCACGAAGCACGGCGACACGTGGCAGGGCTACGCTTTCCTGGGCATGACGCCGTCGCAGGACATGGGGCTCACGGTGCTGATCCCCACGGAGGCGTTCCCCGCCGAGTGATCGCGCCGCCGACCGCGGCTGTCGGCCTCCGGGCTGCGGGCCGCGCGCGGGGTGCGGGCCGACGGGTGCTGCCCGCCCGGTGAACGGTCAGAACAATGGCATACGACACATGTGCGGCCTGCGGGTGGCGCCCGAGTGGACCAGTCCCGGGGCGCGCCCTATAGTTGATCATGCTTCGGCGTTGGTCGTGCTTGACACCCGGCTCCGAAGAGACGCGCAAGTGGCGGAATTGGTAGACGCGCACGGTTCAGGTCCGTGTGCCTTCGCGGGCGTGGGGGTTCAAGTCCCCCCTTGCGCACAGATGAGGCCCCGGCCGATCAGCAGATCGGGCCGGGGCCTTCCGCATGTCCGGCAGTGGGAACTGGCCGGTCAGCCGTCTGCGCTGGGATCAGCCCATTGCCTTCATCATGTACTCCATCACCTTGGGCTCCTTCTGGCCGCAGGTCACGAGGGCGGTCATCATCTGCTCCTCGTTGCCGGGCTTGCTTGGCAGGTCCTCGCCCTTGGAGATCGCCACCTTCGACTCATCGGACAGGTGCGGGTAGATCTCTTCGCTGAAGCAGGTGAAGAACCGGTCGAACTGCTCGTCGGTGATGCCGGCTTCCTTCATCTTGCCGAGCGAACCGTCCTCAGCAGAATTCGCCCGCACCTGCTTCACGGTCGAGGCGATGAACTCCTCCTTTGACGGCACGTCCTTCGGATCCACCGTCTTCGCGGACGCATCATCCTTGTCATCGTCAGCGTCAGCGTCATCGTCATCGTCGGCGTCATCGGTGGGGGCGCCGGGGCTGGTCGACGCCTTCGTGTCAGTGGGGCCGCCATCGGATGCGTCGGTGTCATCGCTCGGGTCCGCTGACGCGTCGGAGTTCGCGTCGTCGGTCTTCTCGCTGGGCTTCTCCGGCGGCGCGGTGGTCGCCGGCGACGATGCGGGCTCCGTGGTGCTTTCACCCTCGGTGCTGGAGCTGCCGCAGGCGGCGAGGCTGATGGTGAGCACGGCGGCGGCGCCGACGGATGCCAGACGGGCGGCGATCCTTCGAGTGCGCATGGCACCCTCCTCGTGGTTGATGCCGGGCCCGGTGCCCGGCGCATGGTTCCAGCGTAGAGAGGATGCGGCGTCCCGTCAGCGGGTCGCCGGGTGGAGGAGTGCCCATTGCGCCGTCATTGCGTCACCAGGTCGATGGCGCAGGCGTCGATCGCGTTCTCCACGAGGGTGTTGTCCTCCTCGGAGATGGTGGCGTACTTCTCACTCTCCTTGTTGGAGATGATCTGGAGGGTCTCGTCGGAGATGTCGTCGTAGGTCTTGTCGGCAACGCAGCGCCACATGTCGTCCATGTCCTTCTGCGTCAGGCCGTTCTTCTTCAGCTCCTCCTGCGACGGCGTGAACGTCCGCATCGTCTCCACGAATCCGTCGGTGTACTCCTGCTTGCTGACGGGCCGGGCAGCGCCGCTGTTCGCCGACGCCGACTCGGACGGGGACGCGGCCGGGCTGGAGGGGGACGCGGCGGGGCTGGACGGGGAGTCCGACGGGGACGCGGAATCCGTCGGCTTCTGAGGGGAGGTCGACGCCGGCGCGGGCGACGCCGACGGCGACGGGTCCTCACCACCGGCGGTGAGGGAGCCGATGGCGCCGCAGCCGGTGAGGGAGGCGCACAGCAGCGCACCGGCGGTGAGGAACAGCGCGGAGGAGCGGGGGCGGAAGGGGAGAGTCATGGGGACATCCTGTCGGTGAGTGCCGCGGCGACAGTGCAGCAGCATGGGAGGCCCGCACACACGGGTTGGAATGACAGTACCCCGCCCGGGCAGTGCCGAGCGGGGTACGTGTCCCAACGGGGGCGTCGGCGCCGGTCAGGTGACCGGGCCGATCAGCGGATCGGACCGGGGCCTTCCGCATGTGTGGGTGCGGGACCCGTTGGCGCGCGCTCGCCCTGCCCTTCACGAGGCCAGGCGCGGCAGGAGTCGGGTCATCCCTTCATCTCCTCCATCATGATCTTCAGCATCTCCGGGTCATCCTTCCCGCAGGTGACGAGGGCATTCATCATCACATCGTCCGAAGGCGGTTCGCCCGACGGGGTGTCACCGTTCATTATCGCGACCTTCGCCTCGTCCGACAGGTGCGGGTAGATCTCGTCGCTGAAGCAGGTGAAGAACCGGTCGAACTGCTCGTCGGTAATGCCGGTGGCCTTCATCTCCCCGAGGGCGCCGTCCTCCTCGGCGGCGGTGCGCAGCTGCTTCACCAGGTATGCGGAGAACTCATCCTTGGATGGGACGTCCTTCGGGTCCACCGGGGTTGGGGTGGCCTTGTCAGTGCCGCCGCCCTCGTCGGTGCCGGTGGTGCCGTCGAGGTCGTCACCGCGCGGGGGCTTAGCGCCGGTGGCGCGCTTCCCGTCGGCCGACGCGTCCTTGCGGTCGCCAGCGTCGGCGTCCTCAGCGGGGCTGGTCTCCTTCGGTGGGGAGGTGATGGTCGGCGTCGTCGTCGGCTCCTCCGTGCCCCGGCCTTCGGTGGTGGAGCCGCCGCAGGCGGCCAGGCTGATGGTGAGCACTGCCGCGGCGCCGACGGAGGCCAGACGTGCAGTGAGCGGTCGAGTACGCATCGCGTCCCCCTCTTCTCAGGTGCCGGGCCCACTGCCCGGCGTCTGTCCCCAGCCTAGAGACGGCACGACGGGCAGTCACGCCGACAGCGGGTGCAGGAGTGCCCATGCGGCAGGCCCGTCAGGCTGGTGCCCGCCTGCGGTCAGGAGACCAGTTCGACGGCGCAGGCGTCGATCGCGTTCTCCACCAGGGTGTTGTCGGCGTCCGGGATGGTGGCGATCTTCTCGCCCTCTTCTGCGGCGATGATCGTCCGCGTCTCGACGGGGTCGGGGCCACATGACAGTACCCCGCCCGGGCAGTGCCGAGCGGGGTACGTGTCGCAACGGGGGCGTCGGCGCCGGTCAGGTGACTGGGCCGATCAGCCGGGTGGGGAGATCAGTTGCCGCCCTTGCCGGAGTCCTGGCCGTCACCGGGGGCCTGACCGTCACCGCCGGGTGCCTGGCCCTGGCCGCCCTGGTTCTGCTGGAGGGCCTTGTCCAGGCCGAGCTCCGAGACACAGGTCTGGGTGGCGGTGGCGAGCGCCTGCTGCTCCTCCTGGGTGACCTGCGCCGGGGTCTGCGGATCGCCGGTGGCCAGCGCCGCCTTCACCCCGTCGGACATCTCCGGGAAGGACTTCTCGGCGCTGCACTTCAGGAGGTCATCGACCTGCTTGTCGTTCAGGCCGGCGGCCTTCATCTGGTCCGCCATGCCCTGCGCCTTCATGATCTTGATGAAGCCGTCGGTGTAGTCCTCCTTGGAGGTGGGGCCGGCTGCGGCGCCGCCCGCGTCAGAAGCACCGCCCGCATCGGACGCGCCACCGGCATCCGACGCGCCACCGGCATCAGAGGCGCCGCCGGCATCGGATGCACCCCCGGCGTCAGACGCCCCAGCGTCCTGCGTGGTGTCCGCCGGCTGCGAGGACGACGAGCTCGACTCCGCGGGCTTCTCGTCCTTCTTGTCATCGCCGCACGCAGCCAGGCCGAGGGCCAGCAGGCCCGTAGCGCTCAGCGCGACGATCTTCTTGCCGTGGGTGCGGATGGTGGTGCTCAATTCGGTTCTCTCCTGTATCAGTGGATTGTTCCGGGAACGGGCCGACTGTTCCATGCCAGCCTGACCGTGCCATGAACAGAGTCTGGGCATCTGATCACGCCTCCCGCTGATGCGGGGACGGCCGGACCCCGGGCATAGAAGAACCCGTCGCCTCCCACAGGAAGAGAAAGGGGGAGGCCGACGGGTTCCGAGTTCGTGTCAGTGACCGTCGATGGCCCGGGTCAGCCGATGATCTTGGAGGCGCAGCCGTCGGCCGCCTTCTCCACAGCCTTGTAGTCCTCGTCACTGACCTTGGATTCGCCGTCGCCCTCAGCGATGAGCTTCTGGCCGCGGCTGGAGACGTTCGGCTTCACTTCCTTGGCGATGCAGGTGTAGAACTCGTCGATCTGCTCGTCCGTGATGCCGGACTCCTTGAGCTTGGCGCGGTCGAAGCCTTCGGCGGCCATCATCTTCTCCATGCCCTTGGCGAGCTCCGCCTCGGACGGCTCCGAGCCGCACGCGGCGAGGCTGCCGGCAAGGACGAGGCTGGCGCCCAGGGCGGCGATGGCGCGACGGGTGGTGGTGATCATGATGTTCTCCTTTGGGTTGAGGAGGTGGAAAAAGGGGATGGCCGGGATCAGCCGATGGTCTTGCTCACGCAGGTGTCGATCGCGGAGTTCAGCACCTTCTTCTCCTCCGGGGAAAGCGGGGCGTTGGAGTCACCGTCGGCGATGGCGCGCTTCAGCTTCGGGCTCAGCGACGGGGCGGACTCTTCGACAATGCACGTGAAGTAGTTGTCGATCTTCTCGTCCGAGATGCCGCTCTCCTTGAACTTCTCGCGGGAGTAGCCGGCCTCAGCGGTCATCTTCTCCATGCCCTTGGCCATCTCGTCAGTGCTCGGCTCCTTGTCGGGGTCCGCGGAGGAGTCATCCGTGGTGGGGGCCGCCGGGGTGGTCTCCGCCGGGGTGGTCTCCGCAGGAGTGGTCGCCTCCGGGGTGGACTCCTCAGGAGTCGTCGCCTCGGGAGTCGTCTCCTCCGGCGTGGTCTCTTCGGGGGTGGTCTCTTCGGGGGTGGTCTCTGCCGGGGCGGAGCTCTCCTCCGTGGGCTTGGCGTCGGTGTCCGAGTCCTGGTCGCCGCCGATGCCGAGGGCGCCGCAGCCGCTGAGGCTGAGGGCCAGGACTCCGATGGCGGCAAGAGAGGCGGCGCGGGCACGGGTGCTGCGGATGGTCTTCATGAGGGGCTCCTTATGAATCGGAAGGGCGGTGATGGCTACAACTGTTGCACCACTTGCGATTCCTGCCGATGGGGACATGTGACCCGCGCATGGGTACTTTGGTGAACAGTCGGTGACCAGGAGGTTCGCAGGGCGGCCCCGAACGTGCGGGCGACCTGCCCGAACACCCTGCGGGGCCGGCGTCCCCATGGGAGAATCGTCCCGGTCCATCACCGATGAGCGAAGGAGCCCCCGTGACCGCCACCGCCACCACCGGAACGTCCGCATTTGTCCGCGAGGATGAGGCTCTCTCCCGGGAGGCGGTGCAGTCCGTGGTGGACCAGCTGCCGCAGTGGCTCAGCACCCTCGGGGATCTGCGCCGCCTGTCCGGCCTGCAGGTCGCGATCTGGCACGACGGCGACATCGTCTTCGACTACGCGCAGGGCACCGCCGACCCCGAGACCGGCACCGAGCTGCTGCCCACCCATCGCCTGCGCATCGCTTCGCATTCGAAGATGTTCACCGCCATCACCGTGATGCGGCTCGTGGAGCAGGGCCGCATGCGACTGGACGACGCCGTCGGCGACCTCGTGGACGACCTCGCCGACACCCCTGTCGCCGACCGCACCATCCGCGACCTCCTCTCCCACTCCGCGGGCCTCACCCGCGACAGCTCCGACTCCCGCTGGTGGGCGCTGCAGACCCCGTTCGCGGACCGCGCTCAGCTGATCGAGATCGCGCGCGACGGCGCCGTGGTCGCCGAGGCCGGCATCCACCTGCAGTACTCCAACATCGGCTACGGCTTCCTCGGCCTCGCCATCGAAGCGGTCACCGGCCAGTCGTTCGAGGACGCCGTCACCGACCTCGTCCTCGATCCCGTCACGGCGGAGGTGGAGCGCGACAGCGACCGCACCCTCCACCTGGGCGCCGATCTCCCGGAGGGCGCCGCCGGACCGGAGCAGGCCGACGGGTTCGCGTACGGCCACACGGGCCTCATCCACGGGGACCGCCGCGCTGTTGAGCAGATCAGCACCGGCGCACTCGCCGCCGCCACCGGCTTCTGGGCCACCGCCGCGTCCATCGCCGAGTTCACCGGCCGTGTCTTCACCGACAGCGCTCTGCTCACCGACCGGTCCCGCCGCGAAATGCGCCGCAAGGTGTGGACCCTGCGCGAAGGCGGGCACTACGGTCTCGGTCTCCAGCAGGGCCGCTTCCACGGCTTCACCGCCCTCGCCCACTCCGGTGGATTCCCCACGGGGCTGTCCCGCACCTGGGCAGTGCCCGCGTCGCGCCTGTGCGTCAGCGTCATCGGCACGTCCACGGACTCGCCGTCATCGGAGATCGCCGTCGGCATCCTGGGCCTGCTGGCGCTCGCCGCCGGGCGCCCCGCCCCCGACGCGGACATGTTCGAAAGCGCCGCCGCGGGCGGCGGAGCAGCCGTCGGCCGACCCCGCCCGAAGGAGCTCGCCGACCAGCCCTCCGTCACCATCGGCGGTGAGGAGATGACGGCGGAGCAGGTCGCGGGGATCGTTGAGGGCACGTACAGCGCGGGCTGGGGCCGCACCTGGGTGGCGCGCCTCGGCGACCGCCTGTTCGAGCTGCCCCTGTCCTCCTACGACCCCGCCGCCGGCGCCATCGAACTGGCGGTCACCGGCACCCGCCCGGACGCGATCCTCGACGGTGTCCCGTGCGTGGAGCTCACCACCTGGGGCGACACCGGGTACGGCTCCTACTTCGAGCCCGTTCTCGCTCGCGTCGAGAACGGCCGCTGCACCGGCCTCGTCGACACCGGGCAGGTGGCGGTCCCGAGCGAGGACTTCGAACTGCCCGAGCGGATCCGCGCCCCCAAGGCGTGACGGCCGGGTGGGGGCGTCGGCCGGTCACCACCGGACCCAGACGTCCCCATCCTCGCCATCGACGGCGACCGACTGGATCGACGCCGCCACCGGCGCCACTGTCGTCGACGAATCCGGGGTGGTCTGCCCCGCCCGGCGCCGACGCCACCCCGCCACATACTCGGGCTCCGGCACAGTCCGTGTCGCCTCCGGCAGCAGCACGGACGCCACGCACGCATTGAACGGGCGAGTCGCCACCGTATGGAATCGGCGACGCCCATCATCACCGGGCTGGCCCGCCCCCTCAGCGGCCGGCAGCACGGCCTCGATCGCCCACGCGTCATCGATCGCCAGAAGATGCGGCAGCAGCAGCTCCACCACCGTCAGCGACGTCCCCGGCACCGGCCACCATTCGCCCACCTGCGCGCCGTCGATCCGGATGGGTTCGCGCGACAGGTCAGCAGAGTCCACCGCGACGTGCACGCAGTTCATGTCCGCCAGCGACGACGTGAACGTGAGCCGCAGCGTGACGGTCGGCGCCGACGGGTCCCGCAGATCCAGCTCGGACAGCAGCATCAGCGGCCGGTGCCCCGGCATCGGCGTCACCGTGCACGCCCGCCGAGAATCCGCCATGACACGGCACAGGGTGGGGAAATGGTCATGGCAGGAGTGCTCCGCGAGCTCGGAGGACTCCACATCCAGCAGGGTGCTCAGACTGCCCGGCCGCAGCTGCAGCACCTCTTCGATCGTGGCCACCGCCCGGCGGGTCGAGCCGCGCGCCGGCGCACCCTCGCCCCTCGACCAGGTCCGCAGAGTCGGCGCCGACACCGATGCGCCGCGCTTCTTCAGCGCCTGCGCCAGGGACGCGTACGTGAACTCCCGCTCCGTCATCGCCGTGGCCAGCGCCTCCGCGAACGTGTCACGGCGAACGCCCATGTCAGCGGCAGGATCCGTCGGCCCCGTCGGCTCCGGGTGGTGCACCGCCTTCGTGTTCATCCGTCCCACTCCCACTCCATGCAGATGCCGCCGTTGGCGACGAACTCATCGGTGGTGACCAGCAGCAGGGCGCCGTCCTTCGAGTCGTCAAGGAACTCCGTCCCCTCCGGCTGGGAGGCCATGTTGTGCCGGCGGATCTTCGGCCTGCGCGGAGGGCAGTCCGGATGGAAGTGCAGCTCCATGCCCAACTGGCCGATCGCGTTCGTGGTGCGGACGTCGTACAGGGGCCTCGACCGCGGAGCGTCCAGCCGGCTCGGGGTCATCTCGTACTCCACGTACGCCATCTGCCCGCGCTCCAGCGGCTGATCGAGGATCAGCTCGAACACGGTCTGCCCCGATCCTTCGAACACGCGCTGCAGGCCGATGCGACCGCCCGCGCGCACGTTGACCCGATGCGGATTCCGATCACCGTGCGCATCCGGGAACGTGGCCTGCAGGGACCGCTCACCGCGCGCCTCCACCGCCTGGAAGATGTGGGTGCTGCGCGCACCCATGAACTGGCCGTTCTCGTTGTACCAGACAGTGCAGTGCATGAACGCGTTGCGCAGCTCCGGCGGGCCGTCCAGTCCCACCTCCCTGCGCACCTGCGCGTACTCCTCGCTATGGTTCAGCACTTCGGGACGGGTCCGGATCGACGCCCACCACGACTCCGACCCCTTCTCCACCTGCTGCTCCGCCGCCGTCAGATAGCCCGGCGGCGTGTCCAGGATCGACTCCAGTGCCTGCAGCGCGCGCAGCGACTGGTCGCGCCACGGCTTCGTGCGGCCCGTGCGCCACATGCTGAGAGTGGAGGCGGACACGCTGACGCCGTGCGACTTCAGATGCTCCCGCATCCGGTGCAGGCTCAGGTTCCGCCGCTGAACAGCGGCCTGGAAACGGGTCGGAAAATCAGGATCCGACGGCAGATCCGACGGCAGCGGTTCATCGCCGGTGTTCAGGAACGGCGGCCGCGAATCAGGCGATGCCGACTTCGGATCCTGCACGACGAACCCCCTTGTTCCTGTTCGTTCCTGCTCGGCGGCCATCACGGCCGACGGATGCTCAGCGTGCCGTGGGCCGACGCATCACACCGTTTTCTACAGCGCTCAACCTACCACCGGGCCCGTGTCTGATTCGCGCAGTTCAGAGCATAACGGTGATCCGTGTCCATCACAGGGTGTTGGCACCCGTCGGCCGCCCTTCCTAGCCTGGAGGCACCAGCGAGACCGAACCCGTCGGCGCGCCCCACCGCTCGCCGACCCCGCGGCCCAAGGAGCCCCATCGTGCACACCCTCATCACCGGCGCCTCATCCGGCCTCGGCACCATCTTCGCGGACCGCTTCGCGCGCCGTGGTCACGACCTCATCCTCGTGGCCCGCCGCACCGACCGCCTCGAAGCCCTCGCCACCCGCCTTTCGAGCGGCTACGGCATCGACGTCCAGGTCATCGGCCAGGACCTCGCCCGCGAAGGCGCCCCCGAGGCGCTCATGACCGAGATCGAACGCCGCGGCCTCGAGGTCGATGTCCTCGTCAACAACGCCGGGTTCGCCACCATCCGCCCCGTCAAGGACTCCACCCCGGGCACGCTGGAGAAGCAGGTGCAGCTCAACTGCGTCACCCCCGTCGGGCTCGCCGCCCGCGTGCTGCCGGCGATGCGGGAGCGCGGCCGCGGCACCATCATCAACATCGCCTCCACCGGCGCGTACCAGCCGATCCCCGATATGGCGGTCTACGCGGCGTCGAAGTCGCTCGTGCTGTCGTTCAGCGAAGCGCTCTGGTACGAGGAGAAGAAGCACGGCATCCGCGTGCTCGCCGCCTGCCCCGGCCCGATGAAGACCGAGTTCTTCGACAACGCGGAGGCGACCGGTCTCGCCCTGCCGATGCAGAGCCCCGACCATCTCGTGGACACCACGCTGAAGAAGCTCGAGGGCAGCGCCCCCAGCTTCATCGACGGGTTCGCGAACACCGTGCTGGCGAAGGTGATCATCCCGCGGGCGCCGAAGAAGCTGGTGCTGAAGGTCGCGCACCGCATCGCCCTCGGCTGACCTTCTCGGGCGAGCGGCGCTCAGGGGGCCGACGGGTGCTCGCGCTGGCCTGGTTCCGCGACGATCTTCTCGGACGGCCACCAGGAGCTGAGCGCGATCGCCGCCCCGGCGCCCACCAGTGCCCCGCCGACGGTGTCCGACGGCCAATGAACCCCCAGGTAGATGCGGATCAGCGCCGTTGTCACCACCCACGCCGCCGCTGCGGCGATGAGGGCTGCGCGGGCGCGTCTGGTCCGGACGGCGCCGCACAGGACGAGAACAAGGACGATCGCCGTGACCAGCGACGCCGCGCCCGTGGAATGACCCGACGGGAACGCCGGGCTCGTCTCGTGCACCAGGCGAAGGGTCTCCGGTGGCCGCTCCCGACCGGAGACCTCCTTCAACCAGTCCGTGAGGACCCCCGCGCCGGACGTGGACGCGATGACCAGCAGGCCGGACCACCAGCGCCTCGTGGCCGCGACCAGGGCGATCACCGCGACCGCGGCGAGGGCCACACTGCCGAGCGGGCTCGCCAGCGGCGTGAACAGCTGCGCGATCCCCGTGAGGGCCGAAGTGCGGGCGTCGATCGCGGCCGTGGACAGCGTCTGGTCCGCGGCAGTGAGTGCACTGGTGCGGGTGAGCAGACCGATCAGGAGAGCCGCAGCGATCAGGGCGAGGCCGGTGAGCAGGCGCGCTGGGGAGAAGGCGGGGCTGGGGCGAGCGGGGCGCGGCATGGACCCACCGTAGCCCGGTCAGAACGCGAACAGCCCCGCACCCAGCGTGTTCGCCTTCACGGCGACGGTGAGGCGGGGGCGAGCGAATCGGGCGAGCTGGACGCGGGCACGCCCTACGCCACGGCCTTCGCGGCGAGGAACAGGTCGCCCGGCATCGCCCGATCCAGGCGCCACTGGATCTGCATCGGCTTCGACCCAGTGGCCGAGACGCACGTCGCCGTGCCGAGACAGGTGTACGGCTCCGTTCCGATGTCCCCCGTCTTCGTCTCACGCACGAACAGGACCACGGTCGAGGACCCGTCGGCGTACCGCCGGCCGGTGGGGCTGTCCGCCCCCGTCAGCGACTGCGACTCCCAATGCATCTCCTGCTGGTTCAGCGCATAGTCGCGGTACAGAGTGGACGGGGAGAAGTCCGCCTCCGACTTCTTCAGCGTGATCAGCAGGATGTCCGTGTTCAAGGCCCGCACGTACTTTACGCCCTCACGGATCGACCCGGGCTTCTCCGCATCGAGCGTCCCCACCCCGAGCCCCGCCAGGAGCTCCTCGCGGGTGTAGGCGGCGTGCGTGCACAGCGGCGACACCGCCCCCAAACGGCCCTCCAGCGCTCGCGGCACCGTGTCCATCTGCTCAGCACGCACCTCGAAGATCTGCAGCAGCTCACCCACCACTGCCGGCAGAGACCGCAGGTGCTCCACGCCGGCAGCGACCGCCGCCTCCCGCGCCTGAACCGAATCGGTCGATCCATCCGACCCGGTGAACGCCTCCCCATCAGGACGGGTGAAACCGCCCGGGAAGAACGAGAACACCAGCATCGCCGCCGCCAGCTTCGTGGGCGCATCAGCTGCAGCGAGGTCCACCCGGTTCAGCAGCAGGTCGCGGTAGAGGCGCAGCCGGACCGGGTCATCCACCGCCGTGAACGCCCGCGCCCGCTGCAGCAGCCGTTCCTCCTCCGCGCTCGGCAACCGGATCAGGTCCGTGCCGAACGCCCAATCCGACACGCTCCGCCACGACGTCGACCGCTTCGACCCCTGATAGGTGCGCGTCGACGCCCGCGCCCCGTACACGTCCTCGAGCGTCCGATCCGCCTCCTCCAGGTACGCCCGCAGCGTCAGCTCTCCCAGGGACCCGTCGGCCGCCACACCGGCGTGAGAGCGCACATCCGCCACCAGCTCCCGCGTGGTCATCTCCATCTGGGTGCGGATCGACTGCACCACGATGTCCTGCGCCGTCTCATCCAGCACGATCTCGCACCCCGGCGCCAGGAACGGGAAGCCCTTGCGCACCTGGTCCTCGAGGCGGCGCCGGCTCGTGCCCGTCAGCGCCCGGAACTTCAGATCGAAGCGGAACGACCGGTTCTGTTCACCGATGAAGTCCAGCACCGTCAGCAGCGCCTTGCCGTGACTGCGGCGCAGACCGCGCCCCAGCTGCTGCAGGAAGATCGTCGCCGACTGCGTGGGCCGCAGCATCAGGATCGTGTCGATCTGAGGAATGTCCAGGCCCTCATTGAACAGGTCAACCGCGAAGATGCACCGCAGATCCCCCGCGCGCAGGGCGTTCAGCGCATCCCGGCGCACCTCCTGCGGCGACTCACCCGACAGCGCCACCGACGCGATCCCCGCTTCGGTGAACACCTCGGCCATGAACTGCGCATGCGCCACGCTCACACAGAACCCGAGCGCCCGCATCCCGGCCACATCGGTCACCGTGGTGCGCAGCGCCTCGATCACCCGTGCCGCACGGTCCCGGTTGTGGGCGAGGATCTGCGCGAGCTGCTGCTCGTCGTACCGGCCGCGGGCGAAGCGCACCTGCGTCAGGTCGGTCCCGTCGGCCACCCCGAAGTAGTGGAACGGGACCAACAGGTCCTCTTCCAGCGCGTCCCACAGCCGCAGCTCGCTCGCGATCCGGCCGTCGAAGAACTCGGTCGCGACGCTGACCCCGTCGGCCCGCTCCGGTGTGGCCGTCAGCGCCAGCAGCTCCTCCGGCCGCAGGTGCTCGAGGACGCGGCGGTACGAGGAGGCGCTGGCGTGGTGGAACTCGTCCACCACCACCACCTGGAAGGCCGACGGGTCCACCTCGTTCACCAGGCGCGCCTTCGACAGGCTCTGGATCGACGCGAACACGTGCCGCCACCGCTGCGGCCGCTGCCCGCCCACCAGGACCTCCCCGAACGTGTCGTCCTTCAGCACCGTGCGGTACGTGCGGCGCGCCTGCTCGATGATCTCCTGCCGGTGCGCCACGAACAGCAGGGTGGGCCGCGGCCCACTCGGTGGGCAGAGCCGCAGGTAGTCGAGCGCGGCCAGGATCGTCTTGCCGGTGCCGGTCGCCGCCACCACGAGGTTCCGGTGCCGGTCATGCAGAGTGCGCTCCGCCTCCAGATGCTCCAGCATCCGCGCCTGATGCGGGTACGGGCGCACATCCACGTGCGCGGTGGTGATCGCCAGATCCTCGCTGGGCCGCGGCGCCGGCGCGCTGCGCATCGACTGCCGCGCGATCTCGGACGTCAGCAGGTCCAGGTCCCGCGCCGGATCGAACGGGACGAACTCGTCGGACTCCCAATACGTGGAGAACGCGGAGTCGAACTTCTCCAGCAGCCGCGGAGTCGCCGTGCTGGACAGCCGCACGTTCCACTCCAAGCCGTCCACCAGCGCCGCCGAGGACAGGTTCGATGACCCCACATACGCGGTGCTGAACCCGGTGCGGCGGTGGAACATCCACGCCTTCGCATGCAGCCGCGTGGTGTCCGCCGTGTACGAGACCTTCACCTGCGCGCCGTACTCCTGAGCCAGCCGCTGCACCGCGGTGGCGTCCGTGGCGCCCATATAGGTGGTGGTCAGAACCCGGATCGGGATGCCGCGCTCTCGGGCTCGCTTCAGGCTCGCGTGCAGGATCCGCAGCCCCGAGTGCTTGACGAAGGCGCACAGCAGGTCGATGCGGTCGGCGCTGTCGATCTCCTTGAGCAGCTGACTGGACAGGCTCGGATCGTGCTTCGCGTTGGTGAGCAGGGCGGCGTCCCGCAGCGGGATCTCCGGGTGCGGCGGTGCGGCGACGAGCGGGTCGGCGATGCTGCGCAGCAGGCGCGGCCCCGGCATGATCGTGGAGGCGGGGGCGCTGTCGCGGGCAGGGGCGGCGGCGTCGAGCAGGTCGAGGATGCGGTTGGCGAGGTCGATCTGGTCGCTGCTGTCCTTCATCTGGTCGAGGACGCGGTGCAGACGCTCCGCTACTTCCACGGTCAGCACATGTGCGGCGTCCGCGGCGTCCACGTCGGCGGGCTCCTCGACGCGCAGGCCGGCATCGCGGGCCTCCTGGATGAGGTGGAGGAGGCCGACGGTCTCTACGCGCTCGTAGAGCCCCGGGGTGAGGGCGGGTGCTGGGCGTGGGGAGGAGGCGGCTGGTGAGGTGCCCGTGGGGGCCGAAGGTTCCTGCATATCGGCAGCCTAGAGCCCCGCGCCCGCGCAACGGATCAGAACACGGTGCGGAACGCCGTCACGGCGATTGCGCCGAGCACCGCGGCGACCGGCAGCGTCACGATCCACGCGAGCGCGATCGGACGCATCATGCGCCAGTTCGCGGCCCGGTTCACCATGCCCACACCGAGCACGGCACCGATGAGGATGTGCGTGGAGGACACCGGCAGGCCCAGCTGCGAGGCGCCCATCACCACGGTTGCAGCGGCGAGCTCAGCAGCGAAGCCGGAGGACGGGTGCATCTTCGTCAGGCCCGACCCCACGGTCTGAATGACGTTGCGGCCGATGAACCACAGGCCCGCCACGAGCGCGATGCCGAACGCGACCAGCACCGGCAGCGGGATCATGGCCTCTTCGCCCACCTCACCGGTGGCGAGGACGTCCAGCACCGCGGCGAACGGGCCGATGGCGTTGGCGATGTCGTTGGAGCCGTGCGAGAACGCGAACGCGCTCGCGGTGAACACCTGCATCCAGGCGAACAGGATGAACGTGGCTCGGGACAGGGAGCGGGTCTGCAGGCTGTTCGCGAACATGAACAGGGACATCCACGCGATCACAGCGACCATGGCCAGGCCGACGACGGCCTGGGTGGTGGTCGGTTCGAACCCGGTGTTCTTCAGGCCCTTGAACAGCAGCATCGCCGTGATCATGACGGCGCCGAACGCGCCCAGCAGCGGCACCCAGAAGGTGAGGGCGCGGTGGCTGCGGATGTCATCGACCTTGCGGTCCAGTTTGCGCATCGTGCGGTAGAACTGATGCTCCGCCTCCTCAGCGTCGAGGTCGACGTCCTCATCGATCGCCAGCTGGGCGCGTTCACGGGCGCTCATTGGGCGGTTGGAGTAGGCGAGGGCCTGCAGCGAGGTGATGCGGTCCACCTCTTCCTCATCGCCGCTCTCGAGCATCTGCTCCTTGACGGCGGCGAGGCGGCGGGTGGCCTTGCGGTTGTACAGCAGGATGTAGCGGCGGATGAACCAGAACAGGGCGTAGGCGACGATGCCGCCCAGCACCGGCGACAGCACCCAGCTCACCGCGATCTGCACGATCTGGTCCCACTGCACCATCGACAGTCCGCCCGAATGGGTGGAGTAGCCGACCACGAGGGACGCACCCACGATGGCGCCGATGATCGAATGCGTGGTGGACACGGGCAGGCCGAACTTCGTGGCGACCAGCAGCCACACGGCGGCGCCGAACAGGGCCGCCATCATGATGTACACGAACTGCATCGGGTCTGCGGAGATCGGGCCGATGTCCACGATGCCGCTCTTCACGGTGTCGGTGACCTCACCGCCGGCGAGGAGCGCACCGGAGACCTCGAAGACGGCGGCGATCAGCAGTGCCTGCTTCATGGTGAGGGTGCCGGCGCCCACCGAGGTGCCGAACGAGTTGGCGACGTCATTGCCGCCGATGTTGAACGCCATGAACAGACCCAGCAGGATCGCCACGACGATGAGGATGCCGAACTGGCCGTTGGGCAGGTGCCCGCGGGTCCACAGCGTGAAGACGATGAGGGTGACGGCCATGAGCGAGCCGAAGGCGAGATGCCACCAGCGGTCGGCACCGAGGAAGCCCTGGTTCTCCGTGACGTCGGGCGCCGGAGCAGAAGTGGGAGACATTGACACACCAGATTCGTGGGAACGATATGCGAACAAAAGGCCACTTGCAGGCTAACGCTCCATGAACGTCTGTTGCAGAGCCGAGATGTTATCGAGACCTACCGCAAGACAACATCACAGCAATGGTGAACGGAAGGTTAACGGGGGTTCGTCATCGCTTCCGTGCGGCCGCTTTTGCAGGCCCGGCGCCGTTCACCACCATGCCGCCGCGGATCGTGAAGGGGTAGCACATGCCGTTGATGCCGGGTCCCACGCTCCCGGCGAGGCGTGCCGGCACGAACCGGGCGCGGTCCTTGTAGCCGATGAGGAACTCATCGAACGCCGGCAGGTCCACCTGCGCACCCAGCGCCTCCTCCAGGAGGGCCGGCCAGTCGTCGCTCTCGAGCAGCTCCGCCGCGTCGCGGTGCATCAGCATGCGCGCGGGGCGCACAGCCGCATCATCCAGGTGGCGTCCTCGGCGGCGAGCAGGTGATGGGTGCCGCGCTGCGACCAGGTGCGCACGATCCGCCCGGCAGCGATCTCCTCGGCGATGGGGATGGTGGAGCGGACCTGCAGGCCGCGCACCCCGGAGTCGTACAGCTGCGCCTGCGTGGCGAGCATGTGGGCGGCGGCGTCCTCGCGGAGACGGGTGAGGCCGTGCGCGATGACGCGCAGTCCCTGGATGTGGGCGGTGGGCAGGGTCGTCGGCGCGGCAGGGCTCATGGGGCCGGTATGCGCCGCGCTCCGGTGAGTTCCCTGCGTTTCAGCGCGCTCAATCCGGATCAAGAGCGCTGAAACGCACGCAATTGAAGCGAGGGGCCGAGCGGTGGCGGGCGGAGACCGGCGGCCGGAGCAGGGGCGGCCGGAGCGGTGGCGGGCAGAGAAGAGCCGGCCCGCGGAGATCATCCACGGGCCGGCGGGGTCGGCAGGATCAGGCCGACGGATTCGAGCCGACGGACTCCGCCGGCAGGCGGGATCAGAAGACGCCCGGGTGCTTCTTGCCGGTGTCGGTGAGGGTGTGCTGCTTCGAGCTGATCTTCTGGTCGTTCGCCTCGGAGACATCGCCCTTGGCGCGGCCCACCTGGGTGACGGTGACCGAGTTGAACAGGCGGCCCTCGCGGGTGTTGCCGTCACCGAAGTTCAGGTTGGCGATCAGCTGCTTCTCGCCCTTGTTGACCGGGTTGGACAGCGTGACGAGGAAGCTGCGGGTGGAGGTCTCCTTATCGAAGCCGAGGTCGCGGGTGTAGGCGCCGTTGAACCAGCCCGGGGTGATGACGCGGTCCACGCCCTCCGGGCCCTTCTCGGTGTGGACGTCGATGCGGAAGGACACGATCGGGAAGTTCGCGTAGTAGTGCTTGGAGCCGACGTTCTCCACGCGCAGCGCCACCAGGCCGGCGTAGCCGGGGGCCTTGGCGGAGGACACGGTGAAGAACGGACGGAGGTCGAGCTCGGCCTGTGCGGGGGCGGCGTCGGCCGCCATAGCGGCGGTGCCGACGGATGCCGACGCACCCAGGGCGATGAGGGAGGTCAGGGCGGTGCGACGAGTGAAGGTGGTCATTGTGCTGCTCCAGAGTCGGGGGCTGGGCCCGCTGAGGTGTGCGGGCCCCAGCCGGGAAGGATGAGAAGGGGGGATCAGTAGGAGTCGGCGGGGTTCGCGTAGTTCTTCACGCGGACCTCGTTCTTGATCGGGGTGAAGGCGCGCCATGCGGTCGGGGTGGACCAGGTGCCGTCGAGCTTGCAGTACTGCTGCGTGCCCTTCATGTTGATGGCGCGGAAGCCGTAGGTCGCCTCGCCGGTGTGGCCTGCGGGAACGTCGTACGGGCCGATCTGCTGGCCGACCTCCCAGGACAGGGAGTAGGAGGCGTCGCCGCCGATGGTGGTGGCGAGGGAGTAGGCGATGCCGGCCTGGGTGGAGCCGTTCTCGCCGCTCTTGGTGCCGCCGGCGTTGACGTCCAGGGACTCGGTGCGGGAGCCGTTGACCGAGATGGAGATGGTCTGCGACTTCGAGGTGTTCTGCGTCAGCGGGATGGTGTGGTCCGTCTCGTTCTTGGTGGAGATGGTGCCGACGGGCAGGAACGAGTCCTTCACCTCGTAGACGACGGTGCGCTTGTCCTCCCAGGCGTTGCACACGGGGTGCGGGTTGAGGGCGTTGGCCTTCAGCTTGTCGCTGCCGTTGGTGGTGTGGACGATCGGCAGGCTCTTGTTGTTCTCGGGGGTCTCGGGGCGGTCGTCGACCGTGGTGCCGGCGGTGGCGGGCGATGCCGCCATGGAGGCGACGAGGGCGCCGGCCCCGAGGGTGAGCAGGGCCTTCTTCGTCAGATTCGTGGTCAGGGACATTGCTGATCCTTTGAGTCGTCGGTGGAGGGTGAGGTCCGCGGCTCGAACCGGAAGAGAGGGGATCCGAGCTGTGGACCGAGCAACGACGGTAGCCAGCAGTCCGCTGACCTGGCCAGGGACTGTTATGTCCGATTCGCCGGGCTTTCGGGCGATGAGTGCAAGAACTTGCAGCTCCGCCCAGAAGTTACCGCTGGTAACCCCGATTGAGGGCCGACCGACGGGTGCTGTTGACATATCGGTGTTATTCCGAGCTAACCCTCGAATCAATGACACTGTTGTGCAATTGCGCAGATTGTGGCGCTGCGAAACAACATGCGAATCCGCAGAGTTCATCAGGTGTTCTCTTTGGTGAATATCTGTGGTTGCTTGACAGTGTTTTGGGCGCCCAAATCATCACTGTCTGACTGACTGGTCAGGAAGATGTGCTGCGTCCGCGGCCGGCCCGTACCCTGGGGCCGTGGACATCGACCAGGACTTCGCCCGCGCTTTCCCCGAGCTCAGCGTCCCGCATGCGGCGCTGAAGCCACCGCAGCCGGCCATCGCCCGGCTCAACGACGAACTCGCTGCGGATCTGGGGCTCGGACCGGAACACCTGCGCTCCACTGACGGGATCCGCTTCCTCACCGGGCAGGGCCCGCTGGAGGAGTCCGACTCGTTCGGGCCCGTTGCCCAGGCGTACTCCGGGCACCAGTTCGGCCAGTTCTCGCCCCTCCTCGGCGACGGCCGCGCCCTCCTGCTCGGCAGTGTCCCCGCGGCTGGCCGGGCACCCGCCACCGCCCAGCACCCGTCGGCCCTCTGCCCGGCGCGGCTGGACATCCACCTGAAGGGCTCCGGCCCCACCCCGTTCTCCCGCGGCGGTGACGGCCGCGGTCCGCTCGGCCCGATGCTGCGCGAATACGTGATCGGGGAGGCGCTGCACCACCTCGGGATCCCGACGTCCCGGGCGCTCGCGGTGCTGCGCACCGGGGAGACGGTCATGCGGGAGCGGCCGCAGCCCGGTGGCCTGCTGGTGCGCACTGCGGCGAGCCACCTGCGGGTGGGGACGATGCAGCTCGCCGCCCAGTCGCAGGACGACGGCCTGCTCCGGCGGCTCAGCGAGTGGGCGATCGACGCGCATCACCCGTCGGCCCCCGATCGCGCTGAGGAGCGCGGCACGAGCCTTCACCTGGAGCTGCTGCGGTCGGTGGCCATCGCGCAGGCGGATCTCATTGCGCAGTGGATGTCGGTGGGGTTCATCCACGGGGTGATGAACACGGACAACATGACGCTGTCGGGTCAGTCGATCGACTTCGGGCCGTGCGCGTTCCTCGATGACTATCGCGCCGGCGCTGTGTTCAGTTCGATCGACCACCAGGGGCGGTACGCGTACGGCAACCAGCCGGCGATCGGGCAGTGGAACCTGGCGCGGCTCGGTGAGTGCCTGCTGCCGCTGATCGATGAGGACCCGAACGCGGCGGTGGAGGCCGCCACGGGTGTGCTCGGCGAGTATGCGGACCGGTTCCAGCAGCAGCGCACGCGACTGTTCGCGGCGAAGCTGGGACTGCGCCTGCCGGGGGAGGCCGACGGGGACCTGCTCGAGCCGGTTGCTGAGTTCGTGGACCAGACCCTGCGGCAGATGGAGGAGCAGGGCGAGGACTTCACGGTGTTCTTCCGGCGCTTCCATCGCACGGATTCTCAGCGCCGCGAGGAGCTGCAGCAGTTCGCGGACAGAAGCGGCCTGGACGTGGACGGGTCGCTGGCGGATCAGGTGAATCCGGTGGTGATCGCGCGCAACGGGCACCTGCAGCGGGCTCTGAACGCCGCGGAGACGGGGGATCAGTTGCAGCTGGAGGACCTGCTGCGGGCACTGGCCTCACCGTTCGAGTCGCTTCCGGGCCTGGAGCATCTGTCGACGCCGGGAGCCGAGGACGGCGCCGGCTTCCGCACCTTCTGCGGGACTTGATCCGCGCCGTCCCAGCCTTCGGCCCTGACCGCCGCGGGGAGGCCGCGCCGGTCAGGCGCTGCCGAAGATCTCCTCGGCGGTCGCGTGCATCCCGTTGGCCCTCAGCGAGCGCTGGAACAGGTCTGCAAGTGGCAGCGGCCACCGGTGGACGTCCTTCGCGGGGTCCTCGTCCCAGGCGCGGAGGAACTCGTCGCACCCCTCGCGGGTGAGGGCCCCGAGCAGTTGTGCGCGGTGGATGTGTGCGGTGCGGCGGATCGACGCACTGTTCAGCGCCTTGCCGTGGTCGAGCATCTCTCCCGCAGCGGCGAGGGCGAGGTCGCGGTCGTTGCAGTGGATCGCCGCGGTGAGGAGAGCGTCCAGCACGGCGATGTTCTCCCACCGCGGGGGCTGCTGCTCCAGGAGCCGGGTGGCGATGCGCACGGTGGTGCCGGGCATGTCCTCGGCGATGCGGGAGGCGTGCAGGCCCAGGAGGGAGCGCAGAATCGGCTGGTCGTCCGTGCCCGGGGTGACGCGGTCGAGGGCACGGTCGAGGTGGTCCTCGGATTCGGGGGCCGCGCCGATGGCGAGCAGCATGATGGCGAGGCACGCGGACAGGGCTGCTTGGGAATCGGGCGAGGCGAAATGGGAATCGGGCGAGGTGAGCGGCTGGGCCCGGTTCTGTGGATGGCCCTCCAGCAGGTCGAGGCCGCGCTGCGCGTTCGCGATCGGGGTCTCCAGGTCCATCGGCAGGGTGCGGGCGCCGGCCTGCGCGGACCGGATCAGCGCACTGAGCAGCCCCGCCCGGTTCGACTGCGTCCCCGCTGCCGCGAGTGCGTCGTCATAGAAGGTGATGAGGTCCTGCAGCACGAGCTGCAGTTCGTCCCCGCGGTCGTCGGCGAGCTGGATCGCTGCCGCGATCGCGTTGAGCCCGTCGGCGCGGGAGATGAACGCCCGTTCCGCGTCGCTCTTCGCGGCGCCGCTCGCTTCCGCGCGCTCCACGGCGAGCAGGCCGAGCCGGGCGGCGCGCAGCGCGTCCTTGTGGGCCTCGAGCCGCATCATCCGGTACTGCTCGGCTGTTCCCGCGCGGCTGCTGCTCGGGTCGGGGAGGCGCCATTGGATCACCGCGGACGCGCGGATCCACAGGTGCGCCACCAGCAGCGGATGCTCCACCGCCGCCGCGATCCGGCCCTCCATCAGGTCAGCGAACGGGTCGATCTCCGGGTACCCGGCGATGTCGATGCCGAGGGATCGCATCAGCACGGACGCATCCGCCGGGTCGACCCCGGCATCGATCTCCGCCTCCACGGCACGGATCTGCGAGGTCATCGCGGTGACCTGCCCGATGGCGTTCCCCACCCGCGCCGACTCCTGGTACAGCAGCGCCATCAGGTAGTGGCAGGACGGCGGCACCATCGTCACCGACTGGAACTGGTCCAGGCCCTCCCGCAGCGCATCAGCGAGACGGTGCTCCCCGAACGAGAGGCGAGCGTTCACCACGATCAGCGCCATCACCGTGTACCAGTCCGGGTTCGGAAGATCCGCCAGCTGCTCGGCGAAGGCGCGGTGCAGGTCGTCGGCGATCCTCTCCCACTGCGATTCGGGCGACTCCACCGCCCACACGAGCAGATTCAGCCCGCGCTCCTCCCACGCGGTCAGCTCCGCGAGGGCCTCCTCGCCGCGCAGGGCCGCCTCCTCGTAGGCGTCCTCCGCGACCTCCTCCCAGTACTGGGCGGCCAGCGGCGCCAGCTGCAGTGCCACTTCGAGGCGCCATTCGGGGCTCGCAGCGGACGCCCATTCGGCTACCGGGTCGAACGGCTCCCACACCGGGCCGTCGCCCGCTGGGGCGGCGTCGATGGGCCGCCACAGCTGCTCGCCGTGCTCCCGCTGCTTCAGCGCGAACTCGTCATGTTCAAGATCGGCATGCAGCAGCAGGAACAGCTGGAACAGTTCCTCGAAGTCCCGCGTCTCCTCATGCTGCAGCAGAACGGACAGCGCCCGCAGCTTCCGTTCGGTGTCCGCCTCCTCGCGCAGCACGATGCGCGGCGGGTAGTCCATCCGCATCGGGTCGTCGTGGCCGCGGGCGATGTAGGAGAGCTCCAGGCCGAGTTCGATGCCGTCGGTGTCCTGGTCGCTGGGCAGCGGCGGCAGCGCGGCCTCGAGCACCTCCCGCCCGCCGAGGTCGAGGGGGAAGCGTTCGTCGAGGTTCTCCTCGGCGCGGCGGACGGCGTCGGTGCTGCGGGTGTGGCCGCTGCGGCGGTCGAACTGGGCGGCGAGGCGGAGGGCGCGGTCGCGTGCGGCGTCGGCGAACTGGGTGATGGTGAGGGGGCCGACGGGTGCCGCGTCGTTCTGGTCGGCGGTGCTGGGCGCGGGGAGAGCGAGGATGCTGCGGGCGGCGCGGGTATCGGTGCCGGGCAGCACGAGGTGCCCGTACCCGGCGTGCTGGAGGAGCCGCGCGACCCGCAGCAGCAGGGTCAGCGCGGAGAGCCGTCCCGAGGGTGACACGCCGGTGTGGAACAGGTTCGGCAGGTGCCGCACCAGCAGCTCGTGGGCGCGGCCCACGTTGCCGGTGACGGCGAAGAACAGCATGTGGCGGGCCTGCAGCGGCAGATGCACCGGCATCGACATGATCCGCGGGTAGCTCATCTCCTGCAGTTCGGCGGCGCGCTCCGCCTTCCCGGCGCGGCACAGCTCCACCAGCATTTCGGAGGCGATGCCCTCCGGTTCCTCCGCGCATAGGTCCTCGGAGGCGATCAGGACCTCGAGGTCGTGCAGCGCTTCCTCGGTTTCGCCGAGGCTGAGACGGATCGACACTTCGGAGGCCTGCGCGCACGCGTCGCAGTGGGAGTAGGCGTCCCTGGGGGTGGTGCGGATCGCGGCGAGGGCGGTGCGGATGTCGTCGTCGCTGCCGTGGTCCATGGCGAGCTGCAGGCGCGCCCACAGCGGACCGGCGGCACCCGCCCCGTCGCGCCGGTATGCGGCCTCCATCATCGACAGGGACGTGCGGATCTGGTCCAGGGAGTACTGCGGCCGGGACAGCAGGGAGTCGATCAGCCACTTGTACCACCACAGCAGGTCGATGCCGGGGCTGCCGTCCACGGGTCGGGTGGGGAAGCGCGCCGGGTCCTGGTCGTGCTTGAACGCGCACCACAGGAACATCGACAGCTGCGCGTCGGTGTCGGACACTTCGCGGGCGTGGCCGATGAGCCGCATCCGCACGGCGTACAGCTGCTGGTCGTCCCCGGCTTCGTCGGCGAGCTGTTCGGCGCGCCTGCCGATGTCCCACCGCTCGCTCGCGGTCATCGGCTCGGTGTCGAATCGGTGCAGCAGGGCGGGGAGGGAATCGGTCACGTCTGGGCGGCCCACCAGGTGTCGTGGATGGTGACGGGCGTGGTGCGCTTGTGCCGCGAAGCGAGGTACTTCTGTTCGATCTTCTCCGCGACCTCCACCGTGACGGTGTCGCCTTCGAGGTAGTCGTCGATGTCGTCGTAGCTGATGCCGAGCTCGTCCTCGTCGGTGCGGCCGGGGCTGCCGTCCAGCAGGTCCGCGGTCGGCACCTTCTTCCACAGGCCGGCGGGGGCGCCGAGGTGCTGAAGCAGCTGGCGGTTTTGCCGCTTGTTCAGTCCGTACAGCGGCAGGATGTCCGCACCGCCGTCACCGAACTTCGTGAAGAAGCCGACTGTGGACTCCGCCGCATGGTCCGTGCCGATCACGAGGAGGCCGTCCTGGCCGCCGAGTGCGTACTGCGCGACCATCCGCAGGCGCGCCTTCACGTTGCCGTGGTTGAAGTCGCTGATCTCCTCTCCGGTGGCGCGGGCGAACTCCTCCTTGAGGGCGTCCGCTGCCGGCTTGATGTTGATGGTGCATTCGGAGCCGGCGTGGATGAAGTCCATAGCGTTCTGCGCATCGTCCTCATCGAACTGCTCCCCGTGGGGGAGGCGTACGGCGACGAAGCGGGCGTCGATGCCGTCGTCGGCGAGCGACTCCACGGCCATCTGTGCGAGCTTCCCGGCGAGGGTGGAGTCGAGGCCGCCGGAGATGCCGAGGACGTACCCCTTCGCGCCGGTGGCGCGCAGGTAGTCCTTGAGGAAGGCGACGCGGGCGCGCACCTCCTGCGCCGGGTCGATCGACGGCTTGACGCCCATCTCGACGATGATCTGCTGCTGAAGAGGTCGCATGTCCTGAGCCTACTTCGTCGGCCCGGATGCGGGACCGGGAGCATCGTCGTCCCCCGGGGCGTCGGTGAAATCGGCCGCAGAGATGTCCGAGCGCAGCACACTGGTGGACAGCGCCACCATGTCCGAAAGGGACTCGTTCAGCACGGCCCGGTCAGCGCGGCGCAGCGGGTTCTGCCCCACGAGCATCGCCTGCACGTACAGCATGCGGATCGTGCGGGACACCACCACGTCGTCTTCGGAGGAGGCGAGCACGCGCACCAGGGGAGCCGCCCAGTTCAGCACCAGCGTGGCGGCGTCCTCAGCAGCGATCTGCTCTGCCGACTCCGCCGGCGGGGAGATGTCGCGCATGAGGTCGCCCCAGAACCCGTCGGTCTCCTCCTCCAGGCGCCGCAGCTCCATCGATCGCAGGATGTCCGGGTCCACCACGTACAGGGCGTTCACCTCCAGAGGGCGGAACGTCCGCACCTGCACGGTGCAGTCGAGGTCCGTCAGCGCCTCCTGCGCCGCCCGCTCCAGGTGGCGCGCCTGCTCCGCTTCGGGACCGATCACCTCCGCCAGCTGCGCGATCACGTCGCGAACGTCGAGGCGCTGCGCCGTGACGTGCGGGAACACCCGCTCGATCATCGGCATCAGCTGCTCGTCATAGACGTACCCGGCGTTGATCACCGGCTCCGACGGGCTCAGCACGCCCGCCATCTGCCGGAACTCCTGGATCGACCCCGCGTAGCGGACCTGCGGCGAGGTGCGCACCAGGTCGCTCAGCAGCATCCGCCCGGCGCTGGTCTCGAACGTCAGGTGCGGCAGGATGATCCGCGCGAGTTCCTCATCATGCTGGGCGAGGGATCGCAGCGGCAGGTCATGGACCTCGAGGAACGCTGTGAGCCCGAGGCGGTTGTTCTGGGCGAGGTCCACGACCCAGGCGCGCAGCTGGTCGGCGATGCCGCGCTTCACAGCGGCGAACGCCGCGTTCTGGATGAACCCTTCGCGGCTCGCGGTGGGGGTGAGGCCGGTGGAGTTCAGCACCACGCGGGTGAAGAACGCCCACTCCGGCAGCAGGTCCGGCACCGAGTCGCCCACGAGGATGCCGCCGAGGTAGGCGCGGGTGGCCTGCCGGGCGCCGGGGCTGGGCGCGAACGGCAGCACGAACGCCGTGCCCCGAGTGCCTGCTTCCTCGATCTCCAGGGGGATCACGGCCAGCGGCTGCACACCGAGCAGCTCCGTGCCGTACTGCATGAGGCGGTTGAGCTCGTCCGTTTCGGTGAACGCCATGACCGGGTCGCCGGCCGGGCCAGCGGCGCTGAGCCCACCGGCGATGCCGCGGTCGAACATCGCATCGCGGTTCACCTGCGATTCGGTGCCGCGCGGGCCATCGACCCGCACCCGCACCGGCAGGAACTCCGCGAACCTCACCGCCAGCTCCCACACCTGCCGGTACTGGGTGAGGTCGCGGCGGTCCTCCCGCGGGCTCAGCCGCACCGTGGTGCCGACGGGCAGCTGGTCGCCCTCGGAGTCGCTGAGGCGGCTGATGGTGAAGGTGCCGTCGGTCCGGCCGACCCAGCGGGACGCGGAGCCGCCGCGCGCCGGCCGGGTCTCCACCACGATCTCGTCCGACACCATGAAGCAGGACAGCAGGCCGATGCCGAACTGGCCGAGCCGGTCGCGGCGCGGCGCCTCCAGCAGGTCCCGCTTCGAGGACCGGCCGACGGTGGCCAGCAGCTGCGCCATCTCCTCGTGCTGCATGCCGGCGCCGTTGTCATGCACGGTCAGCTCGGGGCTGTCCGTGCCGCTCGGGGTGATCGTGATGAGGCCGTCCTCCTCGGAGAACGGGTCGGTCTCGCCGACGCGCGCCGCATCGACACGAGCCGCGATCGCGTCCCGGCCGTTCTGGATCAGTTCGCGCACGAACACACTCGGATGGGAGTAGATGTTCGTGCTCAGCAGTTCCACCACCGCGCGCAGGTCGACCTGGAACGGGTGGCTCTGATCTGGGGAAGGCGTGAGGTCTGGATCCATGATTCTGAGTCTAGGGTCGGGCCGGACGACGTCCATCGGCGAGCGCTCCACTGTGGATAACTGTCAGCGCAGCTGCCGATACGGCACGGCCTCAGCACCCGTGGCGCACCCCAGCACGATCTCCCGCGGGCACGACTTGCACCGCAGCAGCCGGTGCCCGCCCGCCCGGGCCTGCGGGCACCGACAGAAGTGCCAGCCCGGCCGCGCCCACCGGCCCGGGCGCCGGCACTGATCGCACGCGGCGGGCCACACCTCCACCCACTGCCCATCGGCGCGGCGCTCCAGGCGCAGCGGAAGGACCGGCGGAGCGGCCGGGGGCGCGGACGGGTTCTGCAGCAGGATCTGCGGGGAGGTCATCGTGTCAGTCATGGCGGCACCGTAGAAAGGGGGAGCGACATTTAAAGTCGGGGCAGCGGGACGCACGTGCCGGCACCCGTCGGCCCCCGATACGGTGGTGCCCTGCCGGCCCGGCCCCGCACCACGACGAAAGGACTCCCGTGAGCCCTGCTGAACCGCGCTGGAGCACCGTCCTGTTCGACCTCGACGGCACCCTCCTCGACACCATCGGGCTGATCATCGAATCGTTCCACGCCACTTTCGCGGAAGCGGGGATCCCGCCGTTCAGCGTTGACGAGGTCCGCAGCTGGATCGGCCTCACCCTCGAGGACACCTTCCGGCCCATCGCCCCCGACCGCGTCGAAGAGCTCGTCGAGACGTACCGCCGCATCAACCGCGTCAAGCACGACGACCAGGTCCGCGCATTCCGCGGAGTCCGCAGCCTCCTGCTCTTCCTCGAACAGGAGGGTGTGGAGATCGGCGTGGTCACCGCGAAGTACCCCGGCCTCGCCCACCGCGGCATCGAAGTGTCCGGCCTGCCCGCCGTCCCCCTGCTCATCGGCAACGGCGACGTGCCCCGCAACAAGCCCGCTCCCGACCCCATCCTGCGGGCCATGCACCTGTCCGGCTCCGCCCCCGAGGACACCGTCTACGTGGGCGATGCCCCCACCGACATCCGCGCCGGGCAAGCCGCCGGAGTCGCCACCATCGGCGTCACCTGGGGCGCCGCCTCGCGTGATGACGTCGCCGCCGCCGGCCCCACCCATCTCGTCGACACCCTGGAGCAGCTGCGCGCCTGCCTGCTGCCCGCCACCTGCTGAGGAGACAGCGCATGCCCGAAGAACCCGTCGGCCGCCCCGACGCCGCCCCCACCGGCGCCGCCGCCACCGGCATCCACGGCCCCATCCCCGACCGCACCACCGTCGCGTGGGGACCCGTCGCCGTGTTCATCGCCATCGCCTACGGCCTCGGCTGGCTCGTCATGCTGCCGCTGCACCTCGGCGAGAACGGCCTGAACACCGTCGGCGCGTGGCTGCCCGTCCTCCTGCCGGTGCTGCTGATGTTCACCCCCGCCATCGCCGCCCTCATCGTCACCTTCACCATGAAGCGGCCCGGAAAGCACCGCCTGCGCGACCTCGGCATCTGGCCGCTGCAGCCGTGGAAGCGCACGGTCGGCGTCACCCTCGCCGCCTTCGTCGGCATGTGGCTGCTGCTGCTCGCCCTGCCGTTCCTCACCGCCGCGGTCGGCCTGGTGAAGCTCGACCTCCAGGACTATTCGATGGCCGCGCGGATGATCCCGCCGGGCACCCCCATGGACCCCGCGCTGCTCGCCTGGCTGCAGATCCTCGCCGCGCCGCTGAACGCCCTCATCGTCATCCTCATCCCCGCGCTCGGCGAGGAGATCGGCTGGCGCGGCTGGCTCCTGCCCCGCCTGCGCCCCCTCGGCGTGTGGCCCGCGCTGATCCTCTCCGGCGCGATCTGGGGAGTGTGGCACGCACCGATCACCCTGCTCGGCCACAACTACGGGCTGTACGACCTGCGCGGCGTGGGCCTGATGACGATCTTCTGCATCCTCATGGGCTCTCTGCTCGGCTTCCTGCGGCTGCGCACCGGCTCCGTGTGGCCCGCCGTGTTCGCGCACGCCTCCCTCAACGCCTCCGCCGGCGCACTGATCCTGCTCGGCGACGCCGAACACCCGCCGAACATGATCCTCGCCGGGCCCGCGGGCGTGCCGATGTGGGCGGCGCTCGCGGTCATCCTCGCCGTGCTCGCCGCGACCGGGCAGTTCCGCAAGGAGGGCCAGCTCGCCGGCCGGCCCCCGGCGCCGACGCCGCCCGGACCACCGGCATCGCCGTCGCCGACCGTTTGATGCGTTTCAGCGCCCTCGATCGGGATCAAGAGCGCTGAAACGCATGGAACCCGTCGGCCGACGGGGCCTCACACCCCGTAGGCGCTGAGCTCCTCGCGGGTGTACCCCGTCGCCGGCCCCTCGGTCGCGGGCACCCAGCCGAGCTCGGGCGCCACGTACCTCGCGAACGACTCCAGCACGTGCGCGTGCATCAGCACGGCACGACCCTCAAGCGGGACACAGGGGGCCAGGTCGAACTACAGGAAGTTCGGGGCCGAGCCTCCTGATCACGCGATCGGCCGTTTTCGCGGTGGGTTGACGACCAAGAATCACCTGGTCTGCGACGGGAAAGGCCGCGCGCTCGCGTTCGTGCTGACCCCCGGGCAGGCTGCACGAACGGGACATCGCCGCCACGATCCCGGAGCGGCGGTCGGGTGCCACGCAGAGCCGCCGAAAACGCGCCTACCTGCCTGCCGCCGGCGGGTCGGCCGCGAACACCCACTCCACGCCCCGACTTTCGCCCGCGACGGCCACCGCCGTGGGAACCGCCCCCGCCGCCAAGGACACCGTGAAGGGGAGCCGCCCTTCCTCATCGGACACCGTGATCGGCGCGCCGAGGCTGACCGTCACGCCCCTCAGCCACGCCCCGAGCCCCCGATCCGTGGCCTTGGCGAGTGCCTCCTTCACCGTCCACAAGTGGCGGAAGCCCGCGTCTCTGACCCCCGCCGGCAGGGAGGAAAGCCAGCGCCCCTCAGCCCCCGAGAGGACCTCGCGCCCCCATGCCTCCCAGCCGGAGACGTCACCGGCCTCGGTGTCGATGCCGCATGCCACTCCGGGCGAGATGACCACCGCCACCTGCCCGCGCGTGTGCGAAAGGCTCCACCGCCAGCGGTGCCCGGGTACGCGGCCGGGCCGGCGCGGGTCCAACTCCCACTGGGCCGGCTCGACCAGCGGATCCGCCCGGCTCAGCTCCGTGCGCAACAAGACATGCGCGCCGACGTACGCCGCGCGGTCCGCCTCGCGGCGGAACCCTGCCGCCCGCTCACGCTCCGCAGCCGACAAGATCCCCGCAGAGACGGACTGCACCGCACTCACGCGCACCCGGATTTTCACCGACCGACGCTCACCACCACATCGGCGCACTCCGCGGCGAGCTCCTGATCATGGGTGACGATCACGACCACCCGGCCGTCATCCGCCAGGCGCCGGGCGAGCTGTGCGATCGCGAGCATCCCGTCGTGGTCCAGCCCGGAGGTGGGTTCATCGAAGAACACCAGGTCGGCTTCTGCCGCCACCGCCGCCGCCACTGCCAGGCGCTGCCGCTGCCCACCGGAGAGCGACATGGGATGCCGCTCGCCCATGCCGTCGAGCCCGAGCCCCTCCAGCACCCCCTCGGTCTGCCGGCGCCCGGCACCGGTGACCAGCTCGCCCTCCACGGTGTCGGAGAACAGCTGCCGGTTCACGTCTTGCATGACCACGTGGCTGCAAGCCAGTAGCGCGCGCCGATCGAGCGGCTTGCCGTCCAGGCGAATGGTGCCGCGCTGCGGTTGGGCGAGCCCCGACAGCACCCGCACCATGGTGGACTTCCCCGCTCCATTGGGTCCGGTGACCACGGTGACGCGACCGCGGGGGACATGCAGGCGATCCAGCACGAGGGCAGGGGGAAGCCCGCGACGGTAGCGGTAGGACAGCCCCTCCACCTCGAGGCCGCCAGCGCCCTGTTCCGCGGTGCTCCGGGCGCCCGCCGGCGACGCTGATCCCGCCTCCTCCGACAGTCGGCGCAGGCCCAGCTCACGCCGCCGCTCATCGTCGAGCGCGAAGAACTCCGCGGCCGGCACGTCCATCGCGATCCGCCCGCGATCGAGCACCACCACCCGGTCCACCAGCCGGCGCAGGAACGCCAGCCGATGCTCGGTGATGAGCACGGTGGAGCCCGCCTCCCGCAGGTGCCCCAGCAGCCTCCGCACCGCCTCCACTCCGGAATCGTCGAGATTCGAGGTCGGCTCGTCCAGCACATACAGCTGCGGATCATTGACCGCCGCGGCGGCGATCGCCACCTGCTGCTTCTGGCCGCCCGAGAGCTGCGCGACCGGCCGTCCCAGCAGGCGGGTCATCGACAACCTTTCGGTGACAGCAGCGATCTGCCGGCGGATGAGATCCGGTTCCAGCCCGGCGTTCTCCCCGGCGAAGGCCATCTCCGCCGTCGAATCGGCGCAGAAGAACTGGGTCCTAGGGTTCTGGGAGACCGTTGATACCACGCGCCCCATCTGATGCAGTTCCTCATCGGCCGGGGTGAGGCCGTGCACCTCCACCTTGCCGCTGATCTCGGCCGTGTGCAGATGCGGCACCAGGCCGTTCACCAGGCCCATGAGGGTGGATTTCCCGCACCCACTGCGGCCGGTCACCAGCATCACCTCCCCGGCATGGAGGGTGAGGTCGATGTCGCGCAGTGCCTCATCCGTGCTGCCGGCGTAGCGCACCGTGACCCCGCTGAGCCGTACGGCTTCGCTCATCGCAGCCCCACCCCGAATCCGTAGGCGGCCACCGCCACCGTCACGAGCATCAGCGCCACATCGGCCACCCCGAAATGCAGCTGGACGATGGTGGTGCGCCGCCCCGGGGAGCCGAAACCGCGGCACAGCGCCGAGGCGGTCAGCTCGTCACCGGCCCGCACCGCCCCGGCCAGCATCGGAATGACCAGGTATTCCGCGGTGCGGATGGGGTGGCGCAGCACCGAGAGCGGACCGCCGAGCAGCCCGCGCATGCGCATGGCATCGATGATCGCCCGGCCCTCGGTCAGCACGGTGGGCACGAAGCGCAGCACCACCGCGATGGGCACCGCCAGGAACTGGGGGATGCGCATGCGGGTCATCGCCGCCATGAATTCGGTGGGCCTCACCCGGGTGATGAGGAACCAGCCGAATGCCCCGGCCAGGGAGTACCGCCACAGGTACAGCACGGCGATCCCCAGCGCCCCCACTACCGGACCGCTGCCCAACCTGAGCAGCCAGGCGGCGCCCAGCAACACCACTGCCAGAGCCACCAGTGCCAAGAGCTGACGCCACAGCCGGTAGGCGAGCAGCAGGAGCATCAGGACGGCGAGCGCCAGCAGGTCGATGCGGCGGGGGAGGGCGGCGAGGACGAGCGCGTCGAGGGTGACCACCGTGAAGACGAGGGACCGGACATCGAACACGTCAGGCCAGTCCGGCACGCTCGAAGTGCTTGGACAGCGCACGCCGACCGATCCACCCACCGATCATGCCCACCACCACGGTGCCGATGATCAGCACAATGATGACCGCAGGACTGAACAGTGCATTGAATGCATCGGCCCACTGATCCCCCATCTGCCGGCGGTATTCCGAGAGCACCGAATCGCGCATGAACAGCAGCGGCAGGTAACCGCCGGCCACCCACAGGTTGAACACGCCATAGGCCACCACGGTCGGGACCGTGGCGCGGTATCCGCCGCGAGAGGCGATGACGTCTGCGGCGATTCCCGCCACCAGGGCGGTGACGATGCTGATGGGGTGGTGGCCGGCGATCGTCACCAGGATGCCCAGCAGCAGCGCCATCAGGGTGATCAGTCCCGCGTGGCGCACGCGGGTGAGGAAGAGCATGAAGGTGATGCCGTTCAGCAGGGTAGCGAGCGTGGCGCCCACCAGCTGCAGGATCGGCGCGACCGCCCCGAGCATATTGAATGCCATGTAGATGACGGTGTAGACGGCGGTGAAAATACCCAGGGCAATGAGCTCTTTGGGAGTGAATTTCATGGTGTTTCCTTTGTGTGCAGGGGTGGGAATCGTCGGTCGTCAGGAATCGGCGGCGACGCGCCAGCCCTGGGCCCGTTCGCGTTGCCGCCAGAAATGGGTGTAGCGGCCGTCTCGTGCGAGCAGCTCGGCGTGGCTGCCCTGCTCGACGATGCGGCCGCCCTCGAGGAAGGCGATGGTGTCGGCGCGGGCGATGGTGTCCAGCTGATGGGCGATGACCAGCACGGCGGTCTGCTCCGGCAGGGCGTCGAGAGCGGTCTGCACGGCGCGGGCGGTGGTCGGGTCCAAGGCGGCGGTCGCCTCATCGAGCAGCAGCACGGGGGCCTGCTTCACCAGGGCGCGGGCGATGGAGACGCGCTGCCGCTCGCCGCCGGAGAGCAGCTTGCCGCCCTCGCCCACCCGGCTCTGCCAGCCCTCGGGGAGCCGCGCGGCGATCTCGTCGACCCGCGCGAGCTCGGCGGCCCGCCGGATCGCGGCGGTATCGGCGTCCGGGTTCCCCAGCGCGATATTCGCTTCCAAGGTGTCGTCGAAGAGGTAGACGTCCTGGAAGACGAGGGAGAGGTGCTGCATCCGATCGACCTCGGTGAGCTCGGGCAGGGGAATGCCGCCCATGCGGATCTGGCCGGCATCGACGTTGTGGAAACGCGCGACCAGGCGGGTGATGGTGGTCTTGCCCGATCCCGAGGCACCGACCAGGGCGGTCATCTCGCCGGGGCGGACGGTCAGGTCCAGGTCGTTCAGCAGCGGGCGCTCGCCGTAGCGGAAGTGGACACCGTCCAGCTCGATGGTGCCGTCGCGGGGCGTGCCCCGGGAGGTCTCCGGCTCCGGCAGCGTCGGCAGCGTCAGGATGTCGCGCACCTCCCCGACCTCGGTTCCCGCCCGGTGCAGGGCGGTGCCCAGATCGGCGAGGATCCGCAGCGGCCCGGTGAACTGGGCGATCAGCCCGATCATGGCGACCATCAGCACCGGGTCGGCGCTTCCCCCCAGCGCCCACAGCACGGCGAGGCCCACCAGGGCACCGAAGACGGCCTGCACCACGAATCCCTGCAGCACCTGGCCGAACACCTGGGACCACAGGGAGCGGCGGCCCGCCCGGCGCTGCGCCTCGATGGCCTCGGCCAAGGGGGTGTAGTCGGTGCCGCGCAGGCCACCGGCCCGCAGGGCCACCTGATTGCGGGCGAACTCGAGCAGCCGGTTATCGGTGTCGATCGCGATGTCGTGCAGGTGGTCCTCCGCGCGGGCGGTGGCGCGCCCCGCGAGCAGCGCCGCGAGATAGATGAGGGGAGCTGCCACGGTGAGCGCGACCCCTAGACGCCAGTCGAAGGCGTAGGCCACCACCGTGATGGTTGCCGGGGTGACGATGTTGACGACGAAGGGGATGAGGATGTCCATCGCCGTCTGGGCGACGAACATGGTGCCGCGCACCGCGATGTGCGAGATGCGGGCGGTCTGCCGCGGCTCGAACCAGCCCAGCGGGAGCCGGACCACGTGCCGGCCCAGCCGATCGTGCATGGTCTCGATGACCTTCATCGAGGTGGCGAAGCCGATCCGGGTGGAGGTCACCACCAGGAAGGCATGGATGGCCGCGGCGGCGGCCAGCACCAGCAACCAGATCCCGGCTGCGCGCATATCACCGTGGAACAGCGAGGCGAGCACGGGGACCATGGCGGCAAGCGCCACGCCCTGGCTGATGCCATTGGCGATGGCGAAGGCGAGGAAGCGCCGCATGTCGCGGCGGGCGGTCGGGCCGCCGATGTCGATGAGCGCGCGAATCATGCGGCCACCCCCTGGTAATCGGCCCACAGCGCGGCATAGGCCCCACCACGGGCAACGAGCTCGGCATGGGTGCCGTACTCGAGCACCCGCCCCTCCTCGAGGACGGCGATGGCGTCCAGGTCGACGATGGTGGACAGGCGGTGCGCCACCACCACCACGGTCCGGCCGCGGGTGAGCCGCGCCAGGGCCTGCTGGATCTCCACTTCCGATTCGGGGTCGGTGGCGGAGGTCGCCTCATCGAGCACCAGCACCGGGGTGTCCATCAGCAGGGTGCGGGCGATCGCCACGCGCTGCGCCTCCCCGCCGGAGAGGCGGACGTCCTCGCCCACGACCGAGTCGTAGCCGCGGGGCAACTGCATGATCCGCTCGTGGATCCGGGCGGCCGCGGCGGCCTCGTGCACCTGCTCGTCGGTGGCGGAGGGGCTGCCCAGGCGCAGGTTGTCGGCAATGCTGATCGCGGGCAGCTGCACGTCCTGCAGCACGATGCCGACGGTGCGGCGCAGGGTCTCCGGGCTCATCTCGCGCACGTCGATGCCGCCGATGCGAATCGCGCCGGCCTCGACGTCGCGGAAGCGGGCCAGCAGCGTGGCGAGCGTCGACTTGCCCGAGCCGGATCGTCCCACCAGGGCGAGGGTGCCGCCCTCGGGAACCGTCAGGGAGACGTCATCGACCGCCTTGCGGCCCGGCACATAGGAGAAGTCGGCGTGTTCGATCACCACGTCGTGGCCCCTCGGCGTGCCCGGCTCGGTGGGTTCGGAGAGCTGCGGCTCATCCAGCAGGGCGGTGATCCGGGCGGCGGCCTCGAGGGATTCCCCCCGCGCCTGGGTGGCGGCGGCGACGGTGTACAGGGTGCTGGGCAGCAGCAGGGCGACGATGGTGACCACCAGTACCTCGCCCGGGGCGGTCCATCCGGCGCCGGTGAACCAGGTGCCCAGGCCCAGGCAGATCAGCGCCACCGCCGGCCCGGCGAGGGCCAGCAGGGCGATCGACTGGATCTTCATCTGCGGGCCGACGAGGGCCGAGAACTCGGTGCGGAACTCGCGGGAGACGTGGGTGAAGCGGGCCGAGCCCTCCCCGCCGCGGCCGAACACCTTGAGCACCGCGACCCCGCCGACGTAATCGACGATGGCGGCGCTAACCTGCGAAAGGCCCGCGGCGATCCGCGCCATGATCTCTCGCATGTCCCCGCGAGCCAGCAGGGAGTAGATCGCGAAGTAGAGCACCATCGGCGCGAGGGCGGCGAGCCCCAGCCGCCAATCCACCCAGAAGCAGAACGCCACCCCGGCCAGCGGCGTGAACACCGCGGCGACGGCCTCCACCACACTGTGGGCGACTAGGTGGTGGAGGGAATCCACATCGTTCTGCACGCATTGCCGCACCCGCGCGGAGCCGGCGTCATCGAACCAGCCCAGCGGCACCCGGCCGAGGGTGTCGGTCAAGTCGCGGCGCAGCCGTGCCTGCAGCTCCACATCGGCGAAGTGCGTGAGCAGCAGCGCGAGGGAGCCCAGCAGGGTCTGCAAGCCGATGGCGCCGAGGAACCAGCCGACCTGCGCCCAGGCGGCCTGCGGATCAGGGGTTTGCGCCAGCAGCGCGCGGCTCAGCCGCAGGATCGCCAGGTAGGGGATGACCGAGACGACGGCGGCGCCGATCTGCAGCACGATGGCGATGATGACGGGGACGGCGACGGGCGCCAGCAACCGCAAGAGTGGCTGCGTGCCCGCACGGGGTTCATTCACGGTAGGTGCCTCCTGGGGGTGTGAACCGGGGTGGGAATGTCAGCGAGGTAGTCGGCGAGCGCGTGGCAGCACGCGCGGCGCGGGGCGGCGTGGTGGAAGTGGTCGCCGGCCACCAATCGCACGCCGTCGAAGCAGGTGGTGTGCTCGGCCCAGGCGGCAGCTCCCGCGGCGCTCACATCGGGGTCGTCATCGCCGTTGATCACCAGCACGCGTGGCAGGGGGTGGCGTGGGGCGGGCTGCCGGTAGGTCTCGACCATCCGATAGTCCTCGCGGATCGCCGGCAGGAACACCTCGGCCAGCTCGGGGATGGCGAAGACCTCGGCATTGCGCTTGTCCAGGCGCACCAGGTCTGCGACCAGATCGGTGTCCGGCCTGCGGTGCAGGGGATTGGGGCGGGGAGCATCGTGGCCGGGGGCGTTGTGGCCCGAGACGATGAGCGCCGGGCGGCGGCCGCGGGCATGCAGCCGATGGGCCACTTCATGGGCCACCAGCGCGCCCATGGAGTGGCCGAACAGTGCTGGTTCGGGATGGTCCTCCGCGGCGGTGATGGAGTCGGTGACCTCGTCCGCGAGGGCGCCCAGATCATCCGGGTGGGGCTCGTGGATGCGGTGGTCGCGGCCCGGATAGGTGACGCCGATCAGCCGCATGCCGGGGATCTGGCCACTCCAGTGGCGGAAGAACCGGGGGCTGCCGCCGGCGTGCGGGAACAGCACCAGGGGGCGGCCGTGCGCGGGATTGTCCGGCAGCGGTGCGAGAACGCGGCTCATCGGATGGCCGCCAGATCTGCGGTGCGGTCCACCGGGGCCAGGGCCCGGGCAGGGGCGGGGGCCGGCAGCTCGGCGGAGATCGACTCCCACAGCCGCAGCACGGCGAGGGTCCGCTGATCGGGGAGGGTCGGGGTGCCCAGCACGCGCTCCAGGGCGCGGGCAATGGCCTCGGGCCACAGCTCGGTGAGCGCCGCGCCGATGGTCGGCTCCTTCGTGGGCGGCAGCACCACCGACGAGGGGGCATCCGGATGCAGCGGCCACCCCTCGCACACGTGGGGGCGCGGGAGCCAGCGGCACGAGGCATGGGGGTGGTCCAGCTGCAGCTCCCCGTCCTCGGCGCTGACGGTGTAGGCCATGAGCGGCTGCGCCAGATTGTCCGGGTCATCGGGATCCAGGCGCGAGGCGATGAGCAGATCGACCTCGCTGCCCGCCCAGTCCATGCGCACCAGATGGCCCGTGCGGCCAGGGAACACCTCGGCCGATCGGGGCGGCGGGCCCTGCAGCGCTTGGGCCAGGACGAACAGGGTGGCGTGCAGGGTCTGGGTGCAGGTGCGGGCCAGCACCCGATGCACTGTGCTGTGCTGTTGCAGCGCGGCGGTCCGGGTGATGAAGGCGCGCACCGGTGCGAGGTGGGGGTAGAAGGGGTTCACCGCGAAGCCGACCCCGTGGCGGCGCGCTTCCCTCAGGGATTCGGCGACATCGCGGCTGTGGATCGGCAGCTCCTGCAGCACGGCGATGCCGCGGCCCAGCAGCTGCCGGGTGATCTCGTCCCCCGCGCCGCCGACCAGCGCGGACCGGACCGCCACCACGGCGGCATCGACCTCGCCGATCTCCTCGATGCTCCGCAGAGGCACGTCCATGTCCGCGGCCAGGGCGGCGGACCTGCGGCCTCCCGCCCCGACGATGCAGGCCAGCTCCGCGGGAGCGCTGGGGGTGCGCAGCGCCCGGGCGTAATGCGCCCCGAAGGTTGCGCCGATGACGGCCACGCGCGGGGTCACAGCTCTCCCTCCTCCACCGCGACGGTCGGGGCGAAATTCGGGCCGTTTCCGCTGCTCAGGCTGACCTCCGGGAGCAGTGCGCTGCGCAGGGCATCCCAGCGGTCGGTGGCCGAGAGCAGGCGGGCCCCGGGCGGGAGCTCAGCGAGCGCGCAGGCGGCCGCCACCGCGCCGGTAGCGGCGTAGGAGTCACGGCAGGAGACCCGAGCCCAGCCCCGGTCCTCGCCGGCGAGCGCCTCGATGAGGATGTGGAAGTAGGGCTCGCGCCCGAACAGGTCCGTCTCCGCGGCGGCGATGGCCTGGGCCGCGCTGGTCTCCCCGCTCAGGCAGCGCCGCAGTGCGGCCTCGGTGACCACACCTTCGGTGACATTCAGCCAGTGCACGTGGGCGGCGCCCGCGCGGGCCGCGAGGGCTTCGCACTCCGGGTCCAGGTGGGTGTGCGCGGTGGCCGAGGCAGGAAAGGGCGATGGCGGGGCAGGGGAGTGCTCGGGGCGCATCCGGGCCCGGCGGTGGTGCAGCAGCCGGATCCCCGCCCGATCCCCCCGGGTGGCGGCGTGCAGGTACTCATCGACCCCCGCGGTGGTGAGGGGCTGCAGCCCGCCGCACCAGCCGCGGATCTCCTCCGGGGTGCGGCCCAGTTCCGCTGCGGCGGTGGCGACGGCGAGGCCTGAGAGGCCCGGCTGCACCCCGGCCCCTAGCACCGCCCAGGTGCCGGCGGCGCGGGCCAGGGGATCGAGCTCATCGGATGCGTGCTCCCCGCCCGGATCGACCAGGGGCACGCCTGCGGCTAACACCCGGCGGGCCACCGCCGCGGAGTAGCGGTGCGAGGGTCCGGCGCAGCACACCACCACATCGGCCCCGGTCAGCAGCTCCCGGAGGGCAGCCTCGGGGAGGTCTCCTGCCACCAGTCGCTCCAGGTCGAGCCCGGGATGAATCGCCGCATCGGGGCAGGCTGCGGCGACCCGCTGCGGGTCCCGGCCGACCGCCCGCACCTCGGCGCCCTGGGCGTGAAGAGCGGCGACGCAGGCGCGGCCGACGGCGCCTGCGGCTCCCAGCACGACGGCCCTCATGCGCGCCCCCAGTCGCGGGCGAGCTCGGCGCACACCGCATCGGCCCTCTCCCCGCTCAGGCAGTCGAAATGAGTGCCATCCACGTCCTGGATCTCCAGATCACCCAGGCAGAAATCCGACCAGAAGGCGGTCATGTCCTCCCGCAGAGTGGGCAGGAAGTGCAGCTCGCCGCGCTGCCGCAGAAAACGGATGTCGCCGAGGTACGCCGGGGCGTCCCACGCGGCGACGGCCGCCATCGACTGCCGGAAGACCGCCTTCATCCCCGCCAGGGCCTCCGGGGTCCAGGCGCCCTGAGGATCGGATTCTGCGAGCAGACGCAGCCGCTCGGCCGAATCGCGAGGCGCACGGTCCCAAGCCGCTGCAAGTTCCGGCTCGGCGACATCCCGGATGGACCCTGCCGCGATCAGGGACGGACTGGTTCGGCGCACCTCGGTGAGTGCGCGGCCGAGTGCGTGCTCATCCACCCCGATACCAGCATCGGCGGGATCGCGGTGCAGGAGCTTCGCCAGGGAGTGGTCCAGCAGCAGCTCGTCCTCCACCGCGAAGGGGATCCGGTACGAGCTGGCGACAGTGCAGGCGGCGACGTCGATCTGGGTCTCCGCCAGCCGGGTGGCGAGCCCGGCGGCGATCAGCCCGCCCATGCAGTAGCCGAACAGCCGCACCCGGCGGGCCCCCAGTGCGGTGATCGCATCGGCGTACCGATCGCCCAGATGGTCCAGGAGCTCCTCCGGCGGGGTCTTCAGGTAGCCATCGCCCGGGGTGCGCCGCAGCCCCACCACGCGGGGGCGCGGGCTGATGCGACCCAGCGCGGCGATCAGGTCGCGGTAGGGATCGAGCCCGCCCGACCCGTCGTGCACCAGGACAAGGAGCTCGTCCTCGATGCCATCGGCGGGCAGCAGCGGCACGAGCGGATCCCCGCTCGGCTGCGCGCCGCTCCCAGCGCTGGTGTCGGTGCCCACGAGGGCGCGGGTGCAGCCGGCGATGCTGGGATCGGCGACGATCTGCCGCAGGGCATCGTCCCAGGTCACCGCCTCGGCACCGGGGATCCCGCGGCGCAGGCGGCCGATGCAGCGGGCTAGCAGCAGCGAGTCACCACCGAGGTCGAAGAAGTCCGAGGTGGGGGCCAGCTGCTGCCCCTCGAGCCCCAGGATCTCCTGCCAGATCGCCGCCACCTGCTGCTGCTGCGGGCTGAGGGCCTGAGCGGCGGTCTCGTCTGCGGCAGTGTGCTGCACCTGGTGCATCGAACGGGTGACGCGGGCCCGATCGACCTTCCCATTGCTGGTCAGCGGGAGATGGTCGAGGACGGCGATGGCCTGGGGAACCATGTAGCGCGGCAGCGTCTCGGCGAGGTGGTCGCGCAGCTGCTCCGGGTCCAGGTCGGCCCGCTGGTTCCCGGTGGTCGCCCAGAACACGTGCTGATGGCCGATGCGCATCGGGTGTCCCTCGGCCTCGGGGAAGCAGCCCGCCAGCTCGAAGGGGGAGTTCTCCAGTACCCGCAGCCAGTTGGCGAGGTCCAGGAACGGCCGCCCGGTCCGGGTACGCAGATCGGTGAAGTGGTCGAGCCCCTCCTTGAACTCCATCGAGGCCATGAGGGCGGCATTCACCGCGGTGGAATCGATCATCGCGAGCGCTCCACCGGGGCTGAGCAGGCTGGACAGCCACTCCAGGGTGGCGGGGATGTCCCGGGCGTTGTGCAGGACATTGGCCGAGAGCACCACGTCCACCGATCCGGGCAGGATGCCGGCGGTATCCGAGTCATTGATGTCCAGCAGGGCGGTGCGCAGGCGGGGGTAGCGCTCCCGCAGCTCCTCGAAGAAGAAAGGGGAGACGTCCGTGAACAGGTACTCCAGACCGTTCAGTTCCGGCCCCAGCACATTGGCCAGCGCCGCCAGCACGGGGGCGGTGGTGCCGCCGACGCCACCGCCAATCTCCAGCACCCGCAGGGTGCGGCCGGAATCGCGTGCCTGCCGGGCTCGTTCGGCGATGCCGGCGGCGAGCACCCCGTTGATCCAGCGGCCGAAGAGGTTCTCGCCATAGGCGGCGACCGCCACCTCGGTGCGGCCCTCGGGGAACAGCAGCGCGAGCGGGTCGACCTCTCCGGATAGCAGGCCGGGCAGTTGCGTGAGGGAGCTGACCAGGTAATCCAATTGCTGCGTGCCGTAGCCGATCTGCTGATCAAGCTCCCGGATGCGCTGCCATCGGGCCGCATCGGCCTGCGGGTCCACCGCAGAGCGCATCCGGATGCGCTGATCGGTCACGGTCAGCCAGCCCCGTTCGGCCAGCAGCGTCAGCCAGCGTCCCACCAACTCGCTGTGCTGCTCGGCGTGGAGGGTATTGATGAGTTCCGGCACGGTGCCGCCATCGCCGCGGGCGATCTGGGCGGCCATCCGATCGGTGGCGGATTCCTCGATCAGGGCGGCCAGTTCGCGGAGGGCGGCGGTGTCGACCTGCGCGGTGAACTCCTGGTCAGCGGCGTGCATGGCGTCGGTGACCTGGCACGTGCGGAGGGCGCGCTGCCGGGCGTGTTCGGCGGAGGTCTCGGGGACGACGGCGGCCAGCAGGGTGCCCGATCCGGGGCGGCCCATCTCGCTGCGGTCGACCGCCGCGACCGCATGCGCGACGCCGGGGCCGGCCGCGAGCACCGATTCGATCTCGCCGAGTTCGATCCGGTGGCCGTTGATCTTCACCTGGCCATCGAGGCGACCGAGGAACTCGATCCGCCCATCTGCCAACAGCCGGCCGCGGTCGCCGGTGCGGTAGCAGCGCTCCCCGCTGCCGGGGTGGGTGAAGAACACCTCGGCGGTGCGCTCCGGATCGCCGAGGTAGCCGGTGGCGACACCGTCCCCGCCGATCACCAGGTCACCGACCTGGCCGGGGCACGCGGGTTCATCGGCCTCGTTCAGCACCCAGATGGCCTGGTCGTCCATCGCCATGCCGTAGGGCACCGAGCGGGCGGTGCTGGGCAAGGGCTCGCGGATCTCATGGAGGACGGACCAGATGGCCGCCTCGGTGGCCCCGCCGAGCGACCAGAAGCAGCAGCCGGGGGCGTGCCGCCACAGCTCGGCGGGCTGGTCGACGGGCACCCAGTCACCCGAGACCAGCGTATGGCGCAGCGGCAGCGGGGACGTGGTGGAATCGGCCTGGAGGTGGTCGAGCAGCAGCGTGAGCTGCGCCGGGACGGAGTTCCACACGCTCACCTGGTGGCGCTCGAGAGCAGCCGCCCAGCTCTGCGGGTCCGCGGTGGTGCCGCTGCTGGGAATGACGAGTCGGCCGCCTGCCCCGAGGATGCCGAAGGTATTGAACACCGACAGGTCGAAGCTGTGCCGGGAGACCGCCAGCACGGCGTCCTCGGCGCCGAGACCGAGGCGGTTCTCCAGGTCAGCGAGGGTGGTGCGGGCCTGCCGATGGGTGACCATCACGCCCTTGGGCCGGCCGGTGGAGCCCGAGGTGAAGATGACGTACGCCTCGGCGTCGCCGGAGACCGGCGCGGTCGGCTGGATCGCGTGATCGGCGGGGGCGGCGAGGGCCTGCGTGACGGCGCGGGTGACGTCCGTGTCGGCTTCCACCAGCACGGCCGGCCCCTCCCCACGCACCGCCGCGAGCACGGCCGCGCGGCGGGCCTCGGGCCAGTCGGGCTCGACCGGGACATACGAGGCGCCGGCAATCAGGGTGCCGAGCTCCACCGCGACCTGCGCGATCCCCGGTGGGAGGTTCACCACCACCCGATGACCAGGCGCGATGCCCGCCGCGCGCAGTCGCTCGGCGGCAGCCGCCGCGGCGGCGGCCAGGTGCCCGCGGCTGTACACCTCGTCCCCGTCGATCACCGCCGGGGCGTGCGGGTCCTCGCGGCAGCGGTCAAGGATCGGATCGTGCAGGGTGGTGCGCGCGCCCGGGGCATCCAGCCGCCCGGTGCGCGCGATGGGCGCGGGCGAGCGGCGCGCTAGGGGATCGCCCGCAGGAATCCCGGTGGCGACGATGGTGTCGAGCACTGTGGTGAAGTCCGCGAAGGCGGCGGTGAGCACGGAGGAAGAGAAGCCTCCATCGCGGCTGTCCCAGTCGATGGTCATGCCACCGCTTGCCGGCTCGGCCGAGAGCTGCACATCCAGCAGCACCTGCGGGGTCTGGCTGAGTCCCTCGCCGGGCCGGGGTCGCAGCACCGCGTCCGTGCGGCTGAGGTCCGCGGATGCCGTGCCGATCGTCGAGGTCACCACCACCGGCGCGTTCAACCGCTCGATGCCGCGGGCCTTCGCGATCATCCGCGCGATCTCCACCCCGGAGAGGGCGCGGTGATCCAGTGCCTCGAAGCTGGCGCGCTGGGTGGCGGCGGCGAGCTCCGCGAGCCCCATGTCGAGGCGGGCATCCACCTCGACCAGCACGGTGCTGGTAGCATCCCCGACGATCCGGTCCACGTCATCCGCAACGGGCAGGCGATCCAGCAGCGTCATCGCCACCAGGCCCTTCTCGGGCCCGCCATGGCGGTGCAGCACCCGGCCCAGCACGGCCATCAGCAGGGAGGTGGTGGTGACGCCCGCGCCGCGGGCGGCCTCTTCGAGCCGGCGCCGCGCGGGGGCATCCAGATGATGGCTGCGGCGGGTGAACCGCACCGGCTCGGTGGTGGTGGGCGCGGCCGCGGTCGGGTGCGTGACCTCGGACGACAGGGTGATCGGGTCGGGCATTCGCGCCGCCCGTTCGGACCAGAACCGCTCGGCGCGCTCCCGCTCGGCACGTCCTGCGGGCGTGCCGGCATATGCGGTCACCGAGGCGAGGTAGTCGCGGTAGGTCAGGGAGGGCGGGGCGATCGGGTCGCCGCGCATCGCCGCGCCCAGGTCCGTCAGGAGCACGTTCAGGCCCAGGAAGTCCGTCAGAAGCAGATCGACCGACAGGTGCAGCACCACATCCTCGGGGCCATCCCCGATCGTGGCGATGACTTCGATCAGCGGCTCGAGCGCGGTGGCATCGGTGACCGCCCCGGTGGTGACCGGGTGGATGCGGTTGCGCAGCCGCTCCCGCACCGCCGACCGCTGCGTCGCTGGCTGCACCTGGAGGGGCACCTCCAGCTCGGGGACCACCTGCTGCCATCCTTCGGCGTGCACGATCGCCCGCAGCATGGGATGGCAGTCCACCACTCGCGCCCACGCCGAGCGCAGGGCGCTCGCCGGGTCCTGCCCCAGCACCCGTGGGTCCACATCGAATTCCGCGTAGCCGTGGCATCCGATGCCGCCGTCGCTGAACGCACCGGTACGCCCCACCAGGTAGGAGCCCTGCACATCGGTCAGCGGGAAGGGGGCATAGGCGCCCTCGGGGTCCCGGACGGCGCGGGCGCCTGCGGAGCTGCGGTCGTGCAGCAGGCGCATGATCTCCGAGCGCGACTGCTTGATCTGGACCTTCAGGTCGTCGGTGAGGGCGCCCTCGGGGGCGCGGAAGCGTAGGGTTTCCTTCTCGAGCCACAGTTCGATGCCGAGGGAATCGAGGTGCTCGAGCAGCGCGGTCGGGGTCACAGGGTTCCTTCCTCGAAGGTGCCGGTGGATACCTCGGGCAGCAGCGCTACCGCAGCAACGAAGTGGTCCAGATCGGGGTTGATGAGCAGGGTCCGCAGATCGATATCGGGGTGCACCCGCTCGCGCAGCAGGCGCACACACCGGGTGGCCCGCAGGGAATCTCCGCCGGCGGTAAAGAAGTTCACGGCGGTGGTGTTCTCCGGGAGGTCCAGCATCTCGCTCCAGGCCTGGCGCACCTGCCGGTACAGCTCCGGGTGGGCAGATGGCTCCTCCACCGCCGGGACGAGGCCGCTCAGCCGGGCGGCGATCCGCTGCAGTCGCTCTGCTACCTCGGAGGAATCCAGTAGCTGCACCACATGGTCGGCGCTCAGCCGAAGCCCGCTGGGATCAGCGGATACCTGCAGGTCAAGCACGGTCTGCGGGGCCTGGGAGGCGGCGTGGACCAGCGGGCCGAAACCGAAATCGTCCAGCCGCATATCCTCCGCGGCGAGGCCCAGCCCGCAGGTGAAGACCACCGGGAACATGGAGGCGACCGGGTCGCCGCTGCGCTGCAGCAGGCGGCGCTGCACCCACAGCGTGCCGGCCGTGCCGTGGTCCGTGGCCTCGGCCAGATCCGCCTGGACCCGGGCCGCGAGCGCCCACAGGTCCTCGGACCCCTCGATGCGGCAGCCGATGGGGGTAAGCGAGGTGAAATCGCCGACGACCTGCTCGATGCCCGGCACCGCCAGATCCCGATCGAATCGGGTGACGTTCACGGTCAGGTCGCTGCGGCCCGACCAGTCCGCCAGCTCCAGGGCATAGGCCGCGAGCACCACGGCCGCGCGGGTGAGGCCACGATCCGCGGTGGCGGCGCCGATCCGCTCCCAGATGGCGGCCTCCACCTGGGCGGTCGCCCGGGCGAAGGTGGGGGTCTCCACCGCGGCGAGTGCCGCCCGGTCCGTCAGCGGGGGCGCGGGCGGGAGGCGATCGGCCACGGCATCGACGTAGGCCCGATCGGCCAGCACCCGCTCCCGCTCGGGGCCGGCGGCAGGCAGCTCGCCGGTGACCCAGGGGTGGGTGGCGACGTGATCGGCGAAGGTGACCGTGGGGGAGAGGCCGAGCGTCTCGCCGGCGTAGGCCCGGCCGATCTCGCTGAGCACTAGCAGCATCGAGGTGCCATCCAGCACGGCGTTGTCCATGCCGATGCCGATGGTCGCGGCGCCCTCGGCCTCCCACCGCCACCGCACCACCAGAGCGGAATGTGCGGCGAGGTCGACCATCTCGGCTTCGGTGGCGGTTCGGGGATCCGGGTGTTCCGTCACAACGGGCGGGACGGGGCCGATGGCGCCGATCCCGTCCGTGAGCAGGGTCCGCAATCCCGGGTGGCGGTGGACCACCGTCTCGACGGCACCGCGGAAACGCGCGGGATCGAAGGCAGAGGCGTGGAACTCGAAGTAGCAGTGCGCGGAGACCCCGCCGAGCAGCTGATCGTGCGCCCGGCCGGAGAGATACGCCTGCTGCACCTCCGTGAGCGGATGCCGGTCGGAACCCTCCTCCCGCGCGGTCGCGGGCGCCGCGATCGCCGGATCGCCAGCGGACTTTCCGCCTGCGAGCAGCGCCGCCAGGTCACCCAGGCGCGGGTGGTTGAACAGCTCCACCAGTCGCAGGGGGTAACCCGACTGGCGCACCTCGGCCAGCACGCGGGTGGCCACGAGGGAATCCCCGCCCAGGGCGAAGAAGTCAGCATCGTCATCCAGCGGCCCGGCATCCGCCAGGTGCCGGGACCAGGCACGCATCAGCAGCTCCCGGGCATCCTCCGTCGCGGCCGGGGCGGGTTCCGCCGGCGCGGGACGCTTCGGTGCGCTCGGCGCCGGGGAATCGGCCCGGGGCACGGGCGCGGCAGCGCGGCGGGCCTGCAGGATTACCGCATCGGGATGCGAGGCATCGGCGATCAAGGGGCTCCAGCCCGCCTGCTCCAGCAGCTCCCACCAGCGTGGGACCGGGCGCAAGGGCCCCTCGGCCGAGAGCACGCTCGGGTCGAGGGGCGCGGCCGAGAGGAGTGCGGTGACGGTGGGTCGCGGCACTTCCACGATCCAGCAGCGCTGCGCGGTCACCCGCTCCAGCTCGGCGACCAGGCGGGGATCGCGGTGCAGGCTCGCCGCGGCCACCACCAGGTCAGCGGGCTGATCGGCGCTCGCCGAGACCGCGACGCCACGGTCGATCGCCAGGTCACGCAGCAGCGCATCGGTCTCTACGCACTGCCAGGTCAGGCGGTCAGCCTGGTGTGGGTCCACCGCCCGGAGGGCGCTGAGCGCCGCGTCCCGGAACAGTCCCGCCCCGGCGCCGATCTCCAGCACCACGGCGTCATCGGGCAGGTCCCGCAGCACCTCGACCAGGCCCGCCAGGATCGGGGCGAACTCCGGCGCCGAGACCAGCAAGGCCTGTGGGGAGAGGTCGGGGTGTTCCAGCAGGGTGGTCACCCGGGCCCGCCCGGTCAGGCAATCGGCGAGCACCTGGGCGTGCTCTTCGGGAACCGGGACCGGCGCATGGAGGGGGGTGTGCGCGCGCCAGGCCTCCGCGACCGCCTCCAATCCGGGCCGTACCTCCCGGCCTTCGGTCAGCTGCCGGGCCCGCAGGAGCAGGGACTCCCGCCACGGGGCCGAATGCTCGGGTGCGGTGGCCCGGCGAGCCTGCGAATGCTCTGCCGCGATATCGGTCTGCGGAGCGAGTTCTGCGGCCAGTCCCGCGAGAATCCGGTCGATGACCTCGGCCTCCAGCACCCCCTCGGGGTGGTCCAGCCGGATCTCGATCCCTGCATCGCGGGTGGAGACCTGGCAGTCGATGAGCACCCCCGGCGTGCCGGTGATCGACCACGTCGGACGCAGGGTGCCTGTGGTGAGGGCGGTGGCGGCGGCCAGGCCGATGGTGCTGGTGAACACCACCGGGTAGGCGGCCCGACCCGCCTGCACGATGTCGCGGCCGCCCGGCCCCTGACCGGCGGCGGCCCGGCCGATGGAGGCGTGCACCTCGGCGAGGTCCACGTCAGAGCCCGCAGGACACAGGGCGAGCTGGGTGAAGTTGCCCAGCAGCTCTCCCTCCGCGCCCTCGGGCCGGTAGGAGACGGGCACGGTGATCCCCATCCGCGGCTGGCCGGTGATCCGGCCGAGGACCTGCCCGAAGGTGTGCAGCAGCACTGCCGATGCGGTCGCACCCTGCTCGTGCGCGCGGGCATGGAGAGCTTCGGTCTGCTCGGCGGTGAGGAGGAGAGAGCGGCCGCGGGGCCGCACGGGCTCGGTGGAGCTCAGGGCGTGGGGGAGTACCGGGGCGGGCAGCTCCGTCGCCTGGTCGTCGGCCGATGCCGCGCCGTTCCCCTCGGCGGCATCGCGGCGTGCGTAGGCGCGGAAGGCCGCCAGATCGCCGCGCACCTCCAGGCGCCGGGGGCGTCCGGCCAGGTCATCGAGCAGACAGGTGAGAACGGTGGCGAGCGCCCGAGCATCCAGCGGCAGGTAGTTCAGCCGCACCCCCACCCGATCGGCCCGATCATCGGCGAGCAGCTGGAGGACGGGTGCGGCCTCCAGATCCAGCTGTGGGTCGAGCAGCGCCACCTCCAGGTCCGTCTCGACGCGCCGCACCGGAATGGGGCGCGGCTCGGCGATGGTCTGCTGAATGTCTTCCAGCCGATGGCAGCGCAGCACCTCCAGCTCCGCGGCGAGGGCCGTGGCGACCGCACCGAGGCGCTCCCGGTCGATCGGGGATCCGTCCACAGTGGCGAGCACCGTGGCGAACAGCGGTGGGGTGCGGACCACCCCGGTCAACCCGTCGACCCCCAGGGCATAAGCCTGCTGCAGCCGGGTCAGCGGGAAGGCTCCCGTCTCGGCCGCGTCTGCCGCAGGGAGCGATGATTCCGCTGGCTGCGCGGTCTGCAGGGCGCGGCAGCGCTGTGCGAAATCGTCGAAACGCGGCTCGGCGAACAGGTCGGCGACGGAGACGGTGTACCCGTGCGCACGCAGCCGCGAGCACAGCTCGGTCGCCTTCAGCGAATCGCCGCCGACGGAGAAGAAGTTCGCATCGGCCTCGGCCGTGCCCTCACCCAGCACCGCGAGCCACTCGGTGGAGATGGGGCCGTCGGTGGCGTGCCCGGGAGTAGAGGGCTCGTTCTCGAGCAGGGTGGCGGCCCAGCGCCGGTCGACCTTGCCATTGGTGGTCAGGCGCAGACGGTCGGTGCGGGCGATGGCGCTCGGCACCATGTACCCGGGCAGACGTTCGCGCAGGTCATCGGTGATGTGGTCGGTGTCTGCGCTCTCGCCGATGACGACGGCGCCCAGGGCCGAGCGGTTCCGGATCGGGATCACCACGGCATCGCTGACGCCGGGGGTCTGCCGCAGAGCGTGCTCCACCTCGCCGCATTCCACCCGGTGTCCGCGCACCTTGACCTGGGTGTCGCGCCGGCCGAGGAACACCAGCAGAGGACCGGGGATCCACATGCCCAGATCCCCCGTGCGGTACCAGCGCTCGCCGTCGACCTCGACGAATCGCTCGGCCGTCAGCTCCGGGGCGCCGTGATACCCGGCCGCCACACCCACGCCGCCGATCCACAGCTCGCCGGCGACGTGGTCGGGGCAGTCCCGCCCCTCGGCATCGGCCACGCGATACCGCTGACCGGACAGCGGCCTGCCGTAGGGGATCGAGGACCAGGAGGGGTCAAGGTCAGCGGGGCTTTCCACCACGAATTCGTTGGACCAGATCGACGCCTCGGTCGCCCCGCCCATCGCCACCAGCACGGCGCCAGGGGCGGTCTCCGCGAGGCGTCCCGGCAGGCCCAGATCGATCCAGTCCCCCGAGCACAGCACCCGGCGCAGGCCCAGCGGTCGCTCGGCGGCCACGCACAGCATCTCGGCGAGGCTGGGCACGGAGTTCCAGATCGTGACCTGGTGGCGTTCGATCAGATCGGCCCAGCTGAAGGCGTCGCGGCGGGATTCCTCGCCGATCAGCACCACCGCGCCACCCACCGAGAGCGGCCCGAAGATGTCGTAGACGCTGAGGTCGAAGTCGAGGGCGGAGACCGCGAGCGTCCGATCCTTAGGGCCGATGCTGTGGCGGGCGTTGACGTCGGCGATGGTGTTGGCCGCGCTGTGATGGGCGATCGCCACGCCCTTCGGTGCGCCCGTCGAGCCCGAGGTGTAGATGATGTACGCGAGCTCGTGTGGGTCCACCGCCACCGGGTCATGCATGGCGCGCGCGGGGCTGTCGGCGGCGAGGAAACCGGCATCGACCAGCAGCGTCATACCCGATGCTTGCTGGATGGCGCTGACCCGGTTCTCGGGCAGATCGACGCCGAGCGGCAGGTAGCAGCAGCCGGCGTGCAGGACAGCGAGGACGGCGAGAACCTGATCGGGCCCCTTGGGCAGGCGCACGCCGATCACCGATCCGGGGGCGGCGTGCGCCGCGATCCGCCCGGCCAGTTCCCGCACCTCCGCGAGCAGCTCCCGGTAGGTCAGTGTGCCGCTCGGTCGCCCCGGATGGGCCGCCGGGTCCCACAGCAGCGCGGGGGCCGTCGGGGTGCGCTCGGCGGTGCGGAGGAACGGGGCGTGCAGGAGGCCATCGGCGACGGCGGGGCTCGCGTTCACCGCGGCGCGCGCTGCTTGCGTTTCCGGGGGGATGGCGGCGATCGCGGAGAGGGGAAGGTCCTCACTCTCGGCGGCGGCGAGGGTTTCCAGGGAGTGGATGAAGCTGTCGAACAGCTGCTGTGCCACGGTCTGCTCGAGCGCGCCCCGGCGCACGTCGAAGGAGACCGTCACCTCCGCCTCGGTGAAGCGGATGATCTGGCAGTCCAGGATCACCTGAGGGGTGGAGGAGCGGGCGGTGCGGAACTCCCCGAGCACATCGGTGACCTCCGCGGGGAACAGCGGGATCCGCGGCGCATAGGTGAACACGTAGGGGGACATGCCGGAGTGGGTCCCCGCAGACAGGCCCTCGCGCAGCTCCTCGGTGGCCTCGATGCCGCGCAGCAGACGATGCCGCAGTTCGCGGCTCGCCTCGGCGGCCACGGTGCGCAGATCGGGTGCCGGCAGGGAGCGGTGGGCGAAGGTCAGGGTGCGGTCGGCGACGTGGTCCTCCGTGCCGCGGGTATCGACGCCGGTCACGGTGACGATGAACTCCGATGAGGACGACCAGCGACGCAGGCACTCCTCAAAGACGCCCAGGACCAGGGCTGTGGTGGGAGTGGACAAGCGCCGGGCGGCGGTGCCGAGCCGCTCCCATTCCTCCACCGAGATCGATCGCTGCCAACGGTCGGTGATCGCAGGGGCGGTGGCAGGGCTGCCGGGCAGCTCGGGGGCGGCCAGCAGCGGCTCGCGACGCGGATCGGGGGCGGTCAGCTCCGGGCGGAGCCGAGGTGAGCGGAGGCTCGAGCGCAGGTCATCGAAGGTGTAGCGGGGGAGCGGCGCATCGGGCTCGGCGATGGTGCGGGCGAGGTCGGTGGCCATACGGCCGATGCCGGCGAGGTCGGTGACGATGAGGGAGACCACCAGGTGCACCGTGGTGGTGCCATCGGGCAGCAGGGAGGCTTCGAGGGCCCAGGTGTGCCCCCTCGCCCGATCGACCGGGAAGCAGGCGAGCCGCTGGCGGATCTGCTCCAGCTGCGCCTCGGGGTCGGGGGCGGTGCGCAGATCGTTGACCACGAGCGAGGGGGGCTCGGTCTTGTGGTCGATCAGATGCTCGGGGGTTGGCATGACGGCCCGCAAGGAAGGGTGCCGGTGCAGGTGCGGGACGGCGGCCTCGAGCACAGCCGGGTCCAGCCGCTTACCGCCGAACTCCACGTAGCCCAGGCAGTGCTGGCCTCCCAGGGGCTGATCGGGATCAGCGCCGATGGCATACGCGGATTGGATCGGGGTGGCGGTGAAGGTGCTGCTGGGCGGGGTGGCGGAGGACGGAGTTCTGGGCACAGCGGTGGTGGAGGGCAACGCGGTATCTTTCTAGTTAGGTAAGGCAAGCCTAACATGGACTGCTCGCCGCAGGCTATAGAGGCTAGTGAGAATCATACTCATATCGGGATGTGGGGCACAGGGGCGCGCCCGGGTGCGCGCAGCAGAGAGGTGCCGGGGTGTGGGGCCTCGGGGAGTGCGGAGTCAGTGCCGCTCGGCGGCCCGCTTCGCTCCCACCATCGCACAGGCGGAACCGATGAGGGCGAGGAAGCCGAGCGCGATGCAGCTACCGACGCTCCACCACGGGACGCCCTCCACGTCACGTTGGATGAGCGTGCCCACCGCTCTCATGACGAGCGCGACCGCGCACAGCAAGGTCGGGATCCAGGCCGCCCGATGGTTGGCGCGCCAAGCGGCCTCATCCTCGAGCAACAGCGGCAGCCGGTACACGAACTTCAACCGGTGGTCCGGGCAGGGTGCGTCGCCACGTGCGCTCGAGAAGGTCCGATCCCTCACGCATCAGCGTGGAGAGTTGGACCGGGTAGCATCGATCGACTCGACGATCGTGCGCGTGCATCAGCACGGCTGGACGCCCGCCCGGGCACTCGCCTTCCTGCTGACGTCGGACCACACGGCGGACACGAGCATGCTCAGTCGCACCATGGAAGCGGTCGTCTCGCAGTGCAGCAGTCTCCTCACACAAAGGACGACCTTCTGGGGATCCCACGCTTGGGGGCGCTGCGGCATGATGGACAGATGTCGATAGTCACTACAGATTCCCCTCTGCGCGATACTGATTCGCCGCCGCGAATCTCGGTGGCCACCGTTTTTGTCAACGGTGGCGCGTTGATTGGCTACACGGCACTGAGCCTCGGCGTCCTTGTTGCAGTCTTTCTCTTGAGTTCTGATCCCCTGTCCAGTGCCCGCACGATAGTCGCCGTATTCATGTCCCTGCACGCAGCAGGCGGCTTAACACTGGTGATCTGGCTGTCCCGACGCCGCGGCATCCCAATACGCGCGCTCGGAGTTCGACGACCCGGGTGGAAGCTGCTGCATGCGCTTTGGGAGTTCCCTCTTATTCTAATTGTCGCGACTATGGCCCAAATCCTGTTCAGCGTGTTAATCTTGGGCCAGAGTGAGCCACCCGACAATGGGGCGAGCCGCGACATTGCGGGCGTTGGCCCGCTAGTATTTATGGTGGGTTTACTTGGGACGGCCGCGCTAACCCCCCTATGGGAAGAGTTGTTCTTTCGGGGCGTGCTTCAGGGTGCGGCTTCTCAGCGCTGGGGATCTTTGATCGGTAGTATCGTAACCGCGATTACTTTCGCGGTCTCCCACAGCTACCTAATCCTACTGCCCTACTACCTCGTCCTCGGCCTTGGCCTGAGCTTGCTGCGCGTGTTTCACCGCGATCTCTGGGGTTCCTTGGCCGTGCACATGGGGCTCAATGGACTCGTGAGTATGGTGGCCCTCATGGCGTGAACTGATTCAAGTTTGTTCTTGCCGAGTTGCACGCGGTTTGGCGCGCTGGATTCTGAGGAATCTATCGCAGATGTCCAGTGTGTGCGACCCGATTCGCTAGCGGCTAGGGCGTGTTGCTAAAGGGTGGCAGCGGCGTTCAGGTGGCACTTGACGTATGGCGCGTGCTGAATATTCGGCTCTTCAGAGTTGAGTGTGGGCGCGCCGGTGGTGCGGGGTAGTTGGGGTTAGACGTCGAGGTCCTTGGTGATGAGCGGACTTCAACCCCCGCTGATCTCAAGGATCTCGACGATGCCCAACCATAGGTGCGTATGCCCTGACGCGCTCGATCGCTGCGACCGATGCGATGTTCTCCTCGACTTCCCCAGCCTCCACCTGGTCGCGGTCACGCAGGCTCCGTCGGGCCTGATGCTTGAGGTGGAGTCCTGCGATCCGGTCATGGGCTGCCCCGGCGGCGGGGTCATCGCCACCGGTCACGGCCGGGTGGTGGTCGAGGTGATCGATGCTCCGTGGGCGGGTCGGCCGGTGCGGATTCGGTGGTGCAAGCGTCGCTGGATCTGTCTCGAGGGCGTCTGTGAGGTGGTCGCGTTCGTCGAGCAGGACCCCGGGGTATGCGCGCCGCGGGGGCTGTTGAGCACGCGCGCGATCCGGTGGGCGATCCGCCTGCTCCGCTACGAGGGGGCGACGGTCCAGGGCTTGGCCCGGCAGCTTGGCACGACGTGGAACACGGTCTGGTCCCAGGTTCGGCCAGTCCTGATCGAGGCCGCGAATGACCCGGTCCGCCTCGAGGACGTACAGGTCCTGGGCGTGGACGAACACATCTGGCATCACCGTGACCCGCGCCGGCGCGGCCCGAAGGAGCTCACCGGGATGGTCGATCTGACTCGCGGGCCCCACCCCACTGCCAGGCTGCTGGACCTGATCCCTGGCCGATCCGGCAAGGCCTACCGAGACTGGCTCGACGAGCGGGGCGATGAGTTCCGCAAGCGGGTCGAGATCGCGACGCTGGACCCGTTCCAGGGATACAAGAACGCGATCGATGACCAGCTCGAGGGCGCCACCTGCGTGCTGGATGCGTTCCACATCGTCAAGCTCGCCGGGGCTGCGGTCGATGATGTCCGCCGCCGGATCCAGCAGGAGGCCCTCGGCCGCCGAGGCCGCAAGGGCGAGCCTCTCTATGGGATCCGTCATGTTCTCCGCGCTGGACGGGAACGCCTCACGCCGCGTCAGCAGACTCGTCTGGCCAGCGCATTCGCGGCCCATCCCGATCATGTTGCGGTCGAGGTCGCCTATCAGTGCGCCCAGGACGTCCGAGACGTGTTCCGCCAGCCCACGCCCGCCCGAGGCCGACGACTGGCCGAGCAGCTGATCGAGAGGCTGCCGTCCTGCCCGATTCCGGAGATCGCCAGGCTCGGTAAGACCCTGCGTCGATGGAAGAACGCGTTCTTGGCCTACTTCGATACTGACGGCGCGAGCAACGGCGGTACCGAGGCCATCAACGGGATCATCGAACTCGGCCGCTGCATCGCCAGAGGGTTCCGCAACGTCGAGCACTACCGTCTCCGCATGCTCCTCATCACCGGCGGACTCGACGCCTCACCCCACACCCAACTCTGAAGAGCCCCGTTAGTGCCCCACACCACCCCCAAAACCACCCATCACCCCAGGTCACAGCCCCGCCAGACAGCCAACCCCAACTCGATGACCTAAGTCAGGATTGACGGGCTCAAGGCCCAGGCCGCCGCGAACCAGAAGCTCGTGAGTCAAGCCGGCGGCGCGGTGAAGCGAATCGAGAAGCGCACCGAAGAGCGGGTCGAGAAGGCCGTCGAGCAGGTCGCCGGGGAGGCCTCGGCCACGATGACGGCGAACATCGACGCGTCGAACGAGCGCGCCGAGCGGATCATCGCGGCGACGGCGAAGCTGGAAGCGCGTCAGCTCTGGTCGGCGGCCGCGGCGATGTGCCTCGCCCTCCTGCCGGTGGTCGTGGTCGTCGCCGGGCTTTGGATGGGTATCGCCGGGCTCATCACCGGCGCTCAGTGGGCGCTGGACGTGGACGGGAGCGTGTGGCTCGGCATCGGGCGGTGGCTCGCGGTCGGCGCTGGCCTTGCCGGGTCCGGCTACGGGCTCTTCGCGTCCGTCCGGTGGGCCGCCGGTCTCGTGGAGACGTGGAAGGGCCGCGGGATGCCGACGTGGCCGAGCTGGCGCAAGAGGTGACCGTGATTCCCGAGGGCAAGCGCGCGGAGCGCGTGCGGCAGCCCTGCAACTGGACGATAGGTCAGCACACACTGTATAGTTCAGTGCATGCTGACTATTGCTTCGCGCCTCGACGTCATGAACCGGCTGGGCCGGGCCATGGCGGACCCGACGCGCTCCAAGATACTGATGTCCCTGCTCGACGGCCCGAGCCACCCCGCCGTGCTCTCGCGCGAGTTGGGGCTGACGCGGTCGAACGTGTCGAACCACCTAGCCTGCCTGCGCGACTGCGGGATCGTGGTCGCCGAGCCCGAGGGCCGCCAGACCCGCTACGAGATCGCCGACCCACACCTGGCCGCGGCGCTGACGGCGCTGGTGGACGTCACGCTCGCGGTGGACGAGAGCGCGCCGTGCATCGACCCGCACTGTTCGGTGCCCGGCTGCTGCGCCGCGACCGGTTCAGGGGACGCCTCGTGAGCGCCGCCTGCGGCTGCGACGAGCCGACCACCAGTGCCGCCGAAGGGGCCGAGGAGGCCGAGCGCCCGTGGTGGCGCGATCCGGGTCTGGTGGTGCCGATCCTCTCCGGCGTCGCGTTCGGCACCGGCCTGGTGCTGGAGTGGTCGGGACTGCACATCGCGGCGCTGGTCGCGTTCTGGGCGGGCCTGCTGCTGGGCGCGTACACGTTCGCGCCCGGCGCGCTGCGGAACCTGTTCGTCAAGCGGAAGCTGGGGATCGCGCTGCTGATGACGATCAGCGCCGTCGGCGCGGTCATCCTCGGCTACGTCGAAGAGGCCGCCGCGCTGGCGTCCCTGTACTCGATCGCCGAGGCCCTGGAAGACAAGGCGATGGACCGCGCCCGCGGCGGCCTGCGCGCGCTGCTCAAGCTCGTGCCGGAGACCGCCACCGTGCTGCGCGACGGTGCCTCGGTCGAGATCCCGGCGAAGGAGATCGCCGTCGGCGACGTGCTGCTGGTCCGCCCGGGCGAGCGGGTCGCGACCGACGGCCTGGTCCGCGTTGGCCGCTCCAGTCTGGACACGTCGGCGATCACCGGCGAGTCGATCCCGGTCGAGGTCGCGCCCGATGATGCAGTGTCGGCGGGCGCGATCAACACCGCCGGAGTCCTGGAGGTCGAGGCGACCGCGGCGGGCACCGACAACTCGCTGACCACCATTGTGGAGCTGGTCGAGCAGGCCCAGGCCGAGAAGGGCGACCGGGCCCGCATCGCCGACCGGATCGCCCGCCCGCTGGTGCCCGGCGTGATGGTCCTCGCCGTCCTTGTCGGCGTGCTCGGCTCGCTGCTCGGCGACCCCGAGACCTGGATCACCCGCGCCCTGGTCGTCCTCGTCGCCGCCAGCCCGTGCGCGCTGGCGATCGCGGTGCCCGTCACCGTGGTCTCCGCGATCGGCGCGGCGACGAAGTTCGGCGTCGTCATCAAGAGCGGTGCCGCCTTCGAGCGCCTCGGCGGCATCCGCCACCTCGCCGTCGACAAGACCGGCACCCTGACCCGCAACCGGCCCGAGGTCACCGCCGTCGTCGCCGCCGACGGGTTCGACGACGCCCAGGTGCTCGCCTGGGCAGCGGCCGTGGAGCAGCACTCGACGCACCCGCTCGCCGCCGCCATCGCCGCCGCGGGCCAAGGAGCGCCCGCCGCGCAGGACGTGACGGAGGAGGCCGGGCACGGCATTGGCGGCATGGTGGACGGCCGCCGGGTGAGCGTGGGCAGCCCCCGCTGGATCGACGCGGGGCCGCTCAAGGCCCGGGTCGAGGACCTGGAGGCCGAGGGCCAGACTTGCGTGCTCGTGGCCGTCGACGGCGAACTGGCCGGGGCGATCGGCGTCCGCGACGAGCTGCGCCCCGAGGTCCCCGAGGTCGTGCGCACGCTGCGGGCCCAGGGCGTCGAGGTGAGCATGCTCACCGGCGACAACGCCCGCACCGCGCACGCGCTCGCGCAGCTCGCTGGGATCGGCGACGTGCACGCCGAGCTGCGGCCCGAGGACAAGGCCCGCATCGTCGCCCAGCTCTCTAAGGCCTCGCCGACGGCGATGATCGGCGACGGCATCAACGACGCCCCCGCCCTGGCCGGTGCGACCGTGGGCATCGCGATGGGCGCGACCGGATCCGACGCCGCGATCGAGTCCGCCGACGTCGCCTTCACCGGTCACAACCTCGGCCTGATCCCGCAGGCTCTGCGGCACGCCCGCCGGGGCCGGGCGATCATGAACCAGAACATTGTGCTGTCCCTGGCGATCATCACCGTGCTGCTGCCGCTGGCCATCACCGGCGTGCTCGGCCTGGCCGCAGTCGTCCTCGTCCACGAAGTCGCCGAGGTCGTCGTCATCGCCAACGGGCTGCGCGCCGCGCGTGCCCGCAAGAGCCAAGCGGCGGCTGCGTCGCCTGAGACGGCGTCACCGGCCGCAGTCCGCGCGGACAGAGCCTGAGAGGAGTGGATCGTGGAGATCACGTTTCAGTACTTCGACGGGTGCCCGAACTGGGAGGTGCTCGACCGGCGGCTCACCGAGGCCCTCGACGGCCGATCGGACGTCCGCGTCGTGCATCAGCGAGTCGAGACTGCCGAGGACGCCGCCCGCCTCGGGTTCCACGGGTCCCCGACCGTCCTCATTGACGGCTCCGACCCCTTCGCCGACGAGCACACGCCGGTGGGGCTCGCCTGTCGAGTGTTCCGCACTCCTGCCGGGCTGGCTGGTTCGCCCACCGTCGATCAGCTGCGCGAAGTACTCGATGCGCCTCTATGAGGGTGGAGCACCGCCGGGTTGCGCGATCATCGCACCGACGCTCAGCGCAGGAAGAGCCGCCTTCATCGAAAACCAGCCAGGATTGCCGTCAACGTTGTGCTGTAGAGCGCGCCGACGCTGACAACAAGTGCTACAACCCAGGCATGCGCTAGCGCATGTCGATGACGCCGGTGCCGACCTCGATGTGCTTCGTGGTGGCGGCGATCGCGCTGAGCAGCGGGATCGGTGCGCCTGCCTGCGGTGCGAAGTGGTGGACGCGGAAGTAGGCGCCGTTCACGCCGAGGTCATCGGCTGCCCGGGCGATGCCGATGGCGTCGTGGAGCATGCCGGACGCGTCGGGCATGCCGCCGCGGCCGTGCGGGTCGTAGTGGCCGAAGCTGAGGAATCCGAAGCTCTACATGGCCTCACCCTACATGTGGATGATTGAAGCTTCAATCAAAAGTGAGGCGTGGGGCTGGGGCGAGGGCGCCATCCTCACCCCGCGCCCAACCCTCATCCGAACGGCAGCTCGGAGGACTGGCCGGGCAGTTCACCCACGTACTTCTTCTGCAGGTCCCGCCAGCCGTGCTTCATCGCATCATCGCCCACGATCCGCTCCTGCTCCTGGCCCGCGAGCAGCGCATCGAGCACACCGAAGCACACTTGCCAGCCCGCCGCATACATCGACGCGTACTCCGGCTGCATCAGCTCCATCGTGCAGCTCAGCGTGTGCCCCTCCGGTGAGACCGCCCAGGTCAGCCGGTCCTCACCCCACCGGTGCACCAGCTCCTGCGCCGGCGCCACCCGGATCACATCGCACGTGAACCCGGCATCGCCCTCGTGCTCGTGCGCGGTGTACGAGCCCACCTCGGTGAGGGGCCGCTCCGGCACGATCGGCGACCACTGCGCCAGGCGCTCCGGCTGGGTGATGAACTGCCACAGCACGTCCTGCGAGGTCGGCGTGGACGGCCGGTAGCGGAGTGTGAGGAACTCGGGGCCGCGCGGGGCGTCCATCGATGCCGCATAGTCAAGGGTCTGGATGCGCTCGTTGATGTCCATGCGGCCACCCTACCGGCACGTGACCCCCATCACTGACAGCCCAGCGGCGGGTGACGTCCCGGTGTCCCGGCGGTGCACCCGCGGCGAGGACTCGATCAACACTCGGCACACGACCGTCCGAACCGCCAGGGGAGGGGCCGACGCGCCCCTAACCTGGCCATGTCCACGCCCCGGAGGCTCCCCTTCGACGAACGGACCGCCATGAGCCACGCGCTGTCCATACGACCCGCGACCGCACCCGTCGGCCCCGCCGCCCTCACCGGCGGACGAGCGCCGGCCGCCGCGCACACGCCCGCTGGCCCGCCGCGCATCGTCGCCCACCGCGGCGGCGCCCTCCTCGCCCCCGAGAACACCATGGCCGCCTTCCGCGCCGGCCTCGCCGCGGGCGCTCGCACTCTCGAATGCGACGTCCGGCTCACCCGCGACGGCCACCTCGCCGTCCACCACGACGACACCATCACCCGCATGGCCGCCCCCACCAGTGTCCGCACCCGCGGCCGCATCGCCGACCTCACCCGCGCCCAGCTGGAGCAGGTGGAGCTTCGCGGCGGGCACCGCATCCCGTTCCTCGAGGACGTGCTCGCGCTCGCGGGCGCCGCCGGCGCCTCCGTCTACATCGAAGTGAAGGTCGCCGCCGCCGCTGAACCGGTGGCCCGCATGATCCAAGAGATGCGCACCGGCGAAGCGGCCCACGCCGGTGACGCCGTCATCTCCTTCCACCCGGATGCCCTCCAGGTGGTGGGGCGGATCCTGCCTGATGTGGACCGCTCCTTCTTGGTGCACTGGACCCGTCGGGCCGCGTTCGACGTCATCGAGTCCGTCGGCGCGCGCTGGCTCGGCGCCCGCATCGATGGGATCCGCTCCGGCGCCGTCACCGAAGCGCACCGTCGGGGCCTGCGCGTCAACGTGTGGACCGTGAACTCGCACCGGCAGCTGTCCCGCGCGCTCGCCAGCGGCGCCGACACCGTCACCACCGACGACCCGCACTGGGCCGCCCGCCGCCTCGGCCTCGGCTCCGCCGCGCACTGACGCGGCGCACGCAGCCGGGGGGTGTCCCTATGTTTCGAGTCAAGCCGCGAGAGCGGTCGGCTCGGGGGTAGGGGCGGTTGTCGGTGGCTGGTAGTAGGTGCCGTCGCGGAGCATGGCGTAGATGACGTTGCAGCGGCGGCGGGCTAGGCAGATCACGGCGGCGTTGTGCCGTTTGCCTTCGGCGCGTTTGCGATCGTAGTAGGCCTTGGAGATGGGGTCGTGGTTGGAGGCGACCCAGGCGGAGTAGAACAGGGCGTTCTTCAGGCGTTTGTTCCCTGACCGGGCGGGGAACTCTCCGCGGATCGAGGTGCCTGATCTGCGGGTGACCGGCGCGATCCCGGCATAGGCCGCGAGGTGGCTGGCGGACTCAAACGCGGAGCCATCACCGATCGCGAGGAGGATCTGGGCGGCGGTCTTGATGCCGATCCCCGGCATGCTCATCAAGACCGAGGCGAGAGGGAAGTCCTCCAGCATGCCCTCCACTTCGTGGGCCACGGTCGCGCGCTGTTCTTTCAGCTCTTTAACCTGGCCAGCGACTCGGGGGATCACCAGCTCAACCGCTGCGGTGGCGGGCACGATGACGGTCTGCTCGCTAAGGGCTGTGAAGATCTGCTCGACCAGCGTCTCGGGGTCGCGGCGTGAATGCGCGCGGGCGAACCGCAGCACCTTCCTTCGGCCGGCACTTCGGAGGCCGGTGGGTCCGCCAAACTTCTCCAGCAGGTCCAGCACGAGCCCAGTGGAAAGCTTCCCGCCTGCGAAGACGCGCTCGAGCGCGGGGTGGATCTGGGTGAGCAGGGACCGGATCCGGTTCAGCGCCCTTGTGGTCTCGTGAGCGAGGTCCTCATCGAACCCGGCCAGAACCTTCAGCGCGGAGAGGACCTCGCTGTCGCGATCGACCTGCCGGAGGGTGTGAGGCATGGTGCGGGCCGTGTCGGCGATGATGAAAGCATCCCGCGCATCAGTCTTTGACCTGCCCGGATACAGATCCGCGGCCTTCCGCATCGCCAATCCGGGAAGGTAGGCGACTGTGCAGCCGGTATCCCGGGCCACCGCGATCGGCAACGCTCCGATGGTGTTCGGCTGGTCGACGACCAGCAGCACTTCGCCGTGGTTCTGCAGCTGGGTGAACAGCTCGCGAAGTTTGGTCTCGTCCTGCGGGAGGGGCTTGTCGAACAGCTTGTTCCCCTCCGGGTCGAGTGCGCACGCGTGGTGAGCTGTCTTCCCGACGTCCAGGCCGATCACGACCGCGAACCCTGTGTTCATGACGCTGTCCTCCTCATCACTGCTGGCCGCAGTCTCGACACCCGATGCCGGCACCCACGTTACGAAGAGACCTCAGACAGAGCTGGGCCGTGTCCCTATCAGCGGTCAACGCGTGTCTCTCGACCGGGCGGCAACACCCCCCCGGACCATCAATGGCAGGGCAACAAAGCCATACCCGGCCGAGCGACCAGACCCCGTCCATCGGGGTGCTCACAAGGTAACGGGATCGACCCGACTCAGGCGGCGGGAGCGCTGACGGGGGCGCGGCCGACGGAGCGCCGCAGCACCCCGTGCCGCGGCCCGAGGGCCCACGCGGCCGCGAACACCGCCGTGCACACGAGCACGATCACGCCCCCGGTGGGCAGGTCCAGCGCCCACGACAGGTAGATCCCCGCCACTGCGCTGCCGCAGCCGATCCCGGCAGCCGTCAGCATCATCGGCACCAGCCGATCCGTCAGCATCCGCGCCGCCGCCGCGGGCGTGACCAGCAGCGCGATCACCAGGATGTTCCCGATCGTCTGGATGCTCATCACCACCGCCATCGTCACCAGAACGCTCAGCGCAATGTCCAGCAGCAGCACCGGCAGCCCCAGCGCCTGCGCGTAGCCGCGGTCCAGCCCCACGGCCACGAGGTCGCGGTGCAGCAGCATCAGTATCCCCAGCACCAGCAGGCTGCCGATCGCCACCACCACAACCGACGAGTCCGGGATCCCCGTGATGGACCCGAACAGGAACGACGTCAGCGATCCGCTGTACCCGGGTGCGCGGGACATGATGACGATGCCGGCGGCGAACATCCCCACCATCAGCACACCGATGATGCTGTCCGCCCGCAGGCGCCTGCTCGTGCCCAGAACGGCGATCAGAACCGCGGTGACCGCACCGGCGGCGAGCCCGCCGAGCAGCAGCGAGCCCTGCAGCACGAACGCGAGCGCAATGCCGGGGAACACGGCGTGCGCCACGGCATCACCGATGAAGGTCATCCCGCGCAGCACCACGTGGCAGCCCACCACCGCGCACACGATCGCGGAGAGCACCGAGATCAGCAGCGCCTTCGGCAGGAACGACAGCAGCGGGTTCGTCAGGTCCGAGAGGAAGTCGAGCGGGGTCAGCATGTGAAGGCTCCGATCTGACGCAGCAGGGGAGAGGTGGGGCCGACCTCGAAGGTGCGCTGCCACAGCTCGGCATCGCGCAGTTCGGCGGGGGCGCCGGAGGCGATGACGGTCCGGTTCAGCAGTGTGGCGCGGTCGGCGATGTCGAGGGCGTGCGTGAGGTCGTGGGTGGACATGATGATGGCGCACCCGTCGGCCGCGAGGTCGCGGAAGAGGTCGGACAGCAGCTCCTGGCTGGGCATGTCGAGCCCGGTGAAGGGCTCGTCGAGCAGCAGGACGGACGGGCGGCGCACGAGGGCGCGCGCGATCATGACCCGCTGGCGCTGACCGCCGGACATCTCACCGATGGGGCGGTCCCGCAGGTCGAGCATCCGCACGCGCTCGAGTGCGTCGGCGACGGCGGTGAGCTGCGGTCGAGTGGGGCCGAGGAGGCGCCGCACATCCAGCAGGCGGCGCTGCACGAGGCCGAGCTGCACCACGTCCTTCGCGGTGACGGGGAAGTCCCAGTCGATGTCATGCCGCTGCGGCACGTACCCGATCGCACCGTCCTGGTGCACCTCGCCGGCCTCACGGGGAACGAGGCCCTGCAGGGCGCGCAGAAGCGTTGTCTTACCGGCGCCGTTGGGGCCGAGCAGCACGTGGATGCGGCCGGCGTCGGCGCGGATCGAGGCGTCCTCGAGGACCCGTCGGCCGCCGAGGCTGACCGACAGGCTCCGCCCCTCCAGGACGGTCCGCGCATCGGTCGTCTCCGTGGCCCCGCGCTCGCCCGCGCTTGAGGGTGCGGTGGAAGGGGTGCGGCGGGCGGTGGGGGCGGTCACTGCGCCTCCCCTGGGGTGTCTGCGCCGGCGAAGGCTGCCTGTTCAGCGGCGCGTCGGCGCTTGGCCACGACAGCGGCGGCACCTGCGCCGAGCAGAGCGGTGCCGCCGAGGCCGCCGCCGATCATCCACGGCAGCGACGCCGATCCGCCGGACGCTGACCCGCCAGCCGCGGGACCTGCGCTGGACCCATCGGACGCGGCGGACCCGTCGGCCCCGGTGGAGCCGCCAGCAGCACCCGCAGCGCCCTCCGGGGCGGCGGCTTCGCGTGCCGCCTGCGGGGCCGTGGCATCGCCGACTGCGAAGCGCAGCACCCCGGCCGCCACCGGGTCCGCGCCGCTGTCCGGCCGGCCCGGCAGCACCTCCACTCCGACCGTGTACGCCCCTGGCTTTGTGAACACCCAGTTCGCGTGCGTGTGCGTGTTCGTCTCCACGAAAACGTCCTGCGCGGCGCCACCGGCGAGCTTCTCCCCATCCACCAGCAGCTGCGGCGGCGCGAAGTTCCCCGGCTGCAGGAATAGGGTCAGCCGGCCCGGCCCCTGGATGCCGGTGAAGCGCAGCGTGATGCCGTCCGGTGCCTCCTGCACCACCGCCGGGTCCTGCGTGTTCCAGCCGAGCCACACCACGCCGGGGATCTCCGTCTGCGGAATCGTCCACACCTTCTCGCCCGCCTGCGCGCCGAGGAACGCGTACTCCTCCCCGTCGGGCACCGGCAGCTGCGCCGCATCGGGCACCACCAGGACCGCGTCGGCGAGGTCGCGCCACACGGGCGGGGAGGCGTGGTCGTCGCGGGCGGCGAGCACCCACTGGCCGTCCACGATGCGCGGGCCGATGTCCACGTGCCCCACGGACAGATCCGCCGGTTCGCCGTGCACCGCCTGCTCATCGGAGGTGACGGTCTGGTCCAGGGCGGGATCCGCAGAAGGATCGGCCGACGGGTCCGGCGTCGCAGCGCTCGCGGGCGCCGACGCCGCGGCGGCGACGCACAGCGGGGAGACCAGGGCCGCAGCCAGCAGAGCGCGGCGGGACGGCGCGGTCCGAGCCACGATCAGAGCGCGGCGCGGCAGCGGGGCCGAAGCGGCCGGGCGGGCAGGGGGAGGAGTGGATGTCATGGGGATGGTCCTTCAGTCGGAGAGGTTGTGGGTGCCCAGTGGGGTGCCGCCGAGGCCGCGGGCGAGGCTGTCGGCGTTGGCGCGCATCATGTCGGCGTAGGTCCGCACCCCCGGCGTCAGGGCGTCGCCCCAGATGGGGCGCACCTCAACGCCGGCGATCTCGGCGGCGTCGCGCAGGGAGCGGGAGGCGGGGCCTGCGCCCTGTTCGATGAACACCGCCGGCACCGCCAGGTCGCGCAGGGTGGTGGCGAGGCGCCGGCGGTCTGCGATCGACGGCTCCTGCCCCGGCGACGGTGACACCGTGCCCGCGATGTCCAGCCCGTACCGGTGCGCAAGGTAGCCGTAGGCGTCGTGCGTGGTCACGAGGTGGCGCCGCCGCTGAGGGATCGAGTCGATGGAGCGCTGCACGTATGCATCCACCTCGTCGAGCTCCCGGAGGTACTCAGCGGCGCGGGCGCGGTGGGCGGCGGCGTGCTCGGGGTCCAGGCCGACGGCGGCGTCCCGGATCACTTCGACGTACGCCTGCGCGTTGGTGACGTCCTGCCACAGGTGCGGGTCGATCTCGCCGTGCACGTGCCGGCCCAGCACCGCCTGAGGCAGCTGGTACACGTCCGTTCCGGGCCGCCCGATGAACCGGAACGCCGGGTCCGACGGGATCGGCAGCAGCGCCTTCGGCGGCACGTGCACCACCACTGAGTCCAGCGGCAGGTCCTCGGTGGCGTGGGCGGCGCTGCCGGCCGGGGCGGCCCCGTCGGCCCCGCGATCACCGCCGGTCGCGCGATCGGCGCTGCCGGTGGGAGCGTCGACGCGCAGCACCAGGCGCTGCCCGGTGAGGTCCGCGGTGAGGTCGGCGTGCCCGGCATCGATGATGCGGGCGCCTTCACGACCGGGGATGGTCGACGGGTCCGTGCCCGCCGCGATCACCAGCTCTCCCTCGGCCCGCACGGCGCCGCCGACGGAGCCTCCCGTGAACACCGCCGCGAAGCGCGCCCGGTAGACGCCGGGCTCGGTGAACGCCCAGCTCATGTGCGTGTGGGCGTCCAGCGACAGGTCGATGGCGTCGGAGCGGGCGCCGGCGCCGTCGGAGGAGTCGAACACGCTCTGCGGCTGGCCGAAGGTGCCGGTGATGTACCCGTGGAGGTCGCCGGGCCCGTCGGCCCCGATCAGGGAGAGGCGCGTGGTGGCGAGCCGGTCCGCGGGGCGCTTCCCGTCGGCCCCGCCCGCTGCGCTCCCGTCGGCGGTGGCGTCCCCGCCGGGTGCGCCCGAGACGCGCAGGCCGAGCCACACCGTGTCGAGCGAGCGCGACTCCACCAGCGGGATCACCTCCGCGCCGTGCTGGCTCGCCTCCTCCGCGAGGGCGAGGTGGCGCACACCCGGTGCGAGATTCGCGTCGATCATGCGGATCAGGGACTGCTCCTCGAGCATCAGATAGTTCGAGAGCGCCAGGTCCGCGTGGGCGACGTCCCGCACCGCACGGGGCGTCGGCTCATAGGAATGCGGGTCGCCGCCCTCGGGAACGAGGGAGGTGACGCGGCCGTCGGCGCCCACCACACGGCGTGCGAGATCCGCGAGGATCCCCGTGGTGGTGATGATCGACAGGCCGTGCGCGTCCACAGTGCCGCTGCTGCGGCCCGGCAGAGCAATGGCGGCGGTGAGCGCGCCGGCGGCGCCTGCCCCGAGCATGGTGCGTCGGGTCAGGCGCCGCCGGGTAAGCGGGGTGCTCACGGCGCGTCGGTCTCCCCACCGCGGCTCGGAGCGCTCGCCTGGGCGGAGCGTCCCGTCAGCGCGGTCGCGGAGCGTCGACGGTGCGCGACAAGAGCCGCACCGCCGAGCACGGCGAGCATCGCAGCGGCCACGATCGGGGCGACGGTCGCACCGGTGCGCGGCATCGACCCGGTGGGGATGCAGGGGTTCGCACCGGCGCCGGGGCCTGCCGTACCGGGCAGTGCGCCCGCGGCGCCCTGGGCGGCCGCATCTGCGGCGTCCTGGCCGGTGCCACCGGCAGCGCTCTTTTCGCTACCGGCGGCTGCGGGGCCGCCGCTGCCGGAACCGGAGAACCACTTCTCGCCCACCACGGAGCCGAAGTTGCCGGAGGTGAACACGCCCACGTTGCCGGGGCCGCTGACGCTCTCCAGGGTCAGCTGCACCGTGCCGGTGGTGCCGTCCACGATCGACGGGTGCATCGAGTTCGCGCCCAGCCACGGGACGCCCGCGATCTGCGAGGCGGGGATCATCCAGACGTCCGACCCGGCGGGGGCTACGAACTCAATGCCGGCCGGCGCCTTCGTCTTCGCGGTGTCGTTCAGCGCGAACGTCATCGACGACGGCTTCACCCACTTGGCGGGGGAGGAGCGGTCGTCCTTCACCGCGCCGACCAGGGTGCCGTTCGCGTACTGGGCGCCGAAGTCGAAGTGACCGTCCGTGACGCCCTTGGCGTTCGGGCCCACCTCGAACTTCAGGTGCGACCGCGAGGTTGCTGTCTTCCCATCCTTCCCGGTGACGGTCTGGCGGATCACGAGGGTGTACGAACCCGGCTTGGAGAACACCCAATTCGGGTGGACGTGGGTCTTCGCTGGGATCGTGTAGCTGCCGCTCACGGCCGCCGTCACGATCTGCGCCACCGAGCCCGCGGTGAAGCGTGCGGCGAAGCTGCTCGTGAGGGCACCGGAGAAGCTGGTGCCGCCCGGGGCCGGGCCCGACGGGGTCAGCGCAGCGCCACCGGCATCGGAGGCGCCGGATGCACCGCCCGCATCGGACGCGCCGCCGGCATCGGAGGCACCCGCGCCGGAGAAGTCCGCCGGATCGCACTCGGTCATCGCGGGCTGCTTCATGCCGCCCACGCCCGACGGGGCCGCAGCGCCCATCGGGGCACCGGAACCGGAGTCACCGGCCGGGGCCGGAGCACCGGTGACGGAAGCCGGAGAGCCGCCGCCCGCCGGCAGAGCGCCGTTCTGGGCGCCGCCGGCGTCGCCGGTGCCTGCATCGCCGCCGGGTGCGCCGGTGTCGCCGCCGGTGGAACCGGGCTGGTCAGCGGACCCGTCGGCCCTGGAGCCCGGCGTACCTGAGGCCGGGGCGTCATCGCCGGCCGCGCCGCCGCTGGCCTTGCCGCGGAAGTCATCGCCCACGGTGAACGTGTAGGTCTGCTCCTTCGAGGCGACGGCCCGGCCCTTCGCGGTGCCGCGCGCCTGCACGGTCACCGTGTACACACCCGGCTTGGTGAACACCCAATTCGCGTGGGTGTGCGCCGGGAAGGTCTGCTTGCGCACCGCCCCGGCCTTCAGCTCGGTGGCGCCGCCGGTGAGCAGCGGGGTCTGCTTGCCGAAGGCGTCGGACCCGAACAGGTGGATCTTCCCGGGGCCGGTCACCTTCGTGACCGCGAGGTCCACACGATCGGCGACACCGCCGCCCTTGATGCCCTGGGTGTCCCACCCGGGCCACAGAACGTCCTGCTTCTGCGCCTGCGGCAGGTACCAGGCGGTGCCGGCGCCGGGCCACCCCTGCGGGATGGTGGTCTTCGCGGCGTCCTTCACGTGCAGCTCCACGGACGCCGGGTCGCGGGTCACGTGCGAGCCGGTGACGTCCTCGGACAGGCCCAGGTTCAGCGCGCCGTTCTTCGCGGTGACGTGCCAGATGTCCACGTGGCCGCGCTCGAGGATGATGCGCTTCTGCGCGTTGTCCGGCTTCGGAGCGGGCTTCGTACCCGGCTTCGTGCCGGGCTTCGGCGCGGGTGCGGAGCCATCGCCGGGGAAGAGGACATCGGGGTCCTCGCCGTCGGAGCCGTCAGAGCCGGTGTCGTTCCCGTCGCCCGGGGTGGTCGTGTCTTCGCCGTCGGAGCCGTCAGAGCCCGTGTCGTCACCGGGGAACGGAATCTCCGGGTCCTCGGGAGCCGGATCGGTCGGCGCGGGGTCCTCCGGCTTCGGCGACGTCTCGCCGGTGCGCTCACAGGCGTTGGCGATCGCGTCGGTCCCCACGGCGTACCAGGCGTCCAGGGTCGCGTATTTACGGGTGCCGTCCGGCTTCACGATCTCCACCCAGTAGTACACCGTGTAGTAGCCGGGCTCGGAGAAGAACTGCGCGCGGTGCGTGTGGGTGCGCCCCGGCATGTCGATCTGCTGGTCCTCGTAGTTGGTCGAATCCAGATCAACGGCGAACTTGCCGCTGCCCGAATCGAAGTGACCGAGGGCGAAGCGCGCGTTCGGCGACGGCGCTTCCACGCCGAGCAGGCCGATGGAGACCTTCGATCCCTCAGGGACGTCCAGGTCCTCGGTGGAGAAGCCCATCCACGGCAGGTTCTCGTCCTGGATCTCCGGCAGCTGGTAGGCGGAGGTGGAGTTCAGCGCCGCGGAGAGGTCCGCGGTGGCGCCGGTGGCCGGAATGTCGGACTTCGCCGAATCCGGCACCTCGATCACGAAGGAGGCCGAGCCGAGGTCCACCGGCTTCCCCTTCGGTCCGTCCCAGCGGAGGAAGGCGCGCAGGTTGTCCGCGGAACCGGCCCCGCGCACGTCCAGGTGGCCGCTGTCGATGTGCGTGCAGACGTTGTCAGCGGGATCAGTGGCCCCCGGCTTCTTCGTGGGGTTCGGCTGCTCCTTGGCCGGGTCGGACGGATTCGGGGTGCCGGTCTGCTCCTCGATCGGGCGCGTGATGGGAGTGCCCTGGTAGGAGCCGGCGGGCAGCCCCGCCTGCTCATCGGTGCCGACGTACCAGGTCACGGTCCGCACCGGGGAGCTGATGGGCTTGCCGTCGGTGGTGCGGGCGTGGGCCTGCCACTGGACGTCGTAGCGGCCCGGCTTGGTGAACGCCCAGTTGTAGTGGCCGTGAGCACCCGGCTTCATCTTGTTGGACCGGAGGGACGCGGGGGCGCCGTCGGCCGATGAGAACGCGCGCTCGGGGGTGCCGGCGTAGTTGGTTTGGTACACCTCCATCGTGCCCGGGCCCGTGCTGCCCTTCAGTTCGAGGGAGATGGAGGAGGGGTCGATGGTGTCGGGGATGTCGCCGGCGCCGAGGCCGGCCCAGACGGGTGCCCAGTTGGCGTACATGTGCTGAGGGGCGTTCCACACGTGATCGCCCGGCTTGCCGAGGAAGGAGAAGTTCGGGTCGTTGGGCACGGTGATGCGGGAGACCTCGGCGCCGTCGGCGTCGGCATCGGGTCCGAGGCGGACCGCAACGTCGTCGGCCGGGCGCACCGTCTGGCCGTCCACCACCTGCACGTCCAGGTGACCGTCCGTCCAGGACACGTGGGCGGCGTCCACGTGGCGGCGGTAGAGGAGGTCCTTGCCGTCCACGGTGCTGGCGGCGAGGGCGGTCGGCATGGGGAGCACGGAGCCGGCGGCGATGACGGCGAGGCTCAGGGCCATCAGCAGAAGGGGCCGCAGGTCGATGCGGTGGCGGGCTGCGCCGCCGACGGGTGAGGCGGTCAGCGGGCCGGCTGCACCCGTGCGGGGCGGCCCGGGCGGTGCGGCGCGGCCGGGAGAGGTGGGGGCGGGCATGGGTGACCTTTCCAGCGAGAAGGTTCCGGTGCGGGCCGGAACGGGTGGGGAGGGAGCCTGCGGCGGGGCCGACGGACTCATGTCATGAAGATGATAACCGTTCTTAATAGGTTTGGTCGCCGTGCGAGTGAGATATGTGTCGCTGAATCGATCCGGCGTGCGGCTGCCTGCCCTGGTCTCGGTCGACTGTCCGCCCCGGCCTCGGCCGGTTGCCTGCCCCGGAGTCAGCCGGCGGATCGGCGATCGGACAGCGGCACGTGGACGGGGACGGTACGAGCCCCACAGTTCGGGCCGATGAGCCCACCCGGTGCCTGGCGGGGCGGGCAGTATAGGGGTCGCGCGCCCTCCCCGTACCGGGAATCAGTCCACATGGGGGAAAGTGTTTCCCGCATGACGGACAGGGCGTATAGCATCGACCCGTCCCCCACCCGCCCATCACGGAGGTATCGCGCATGGTGAACTCGAGCCTGCAGACCACAATGGACAAAGTCCTTGCACGCAACGCCGGCGAACCCGAGTTCCACCAGGCTGTCCGGGAGATCTTTGAATCGCTCGAAGTGCTGGAGAACCGTCACCCCGAATACGCCGCAGCGTCCGTCTTGGAGCGGATGTGCGAGCCCGAGCGCCAGATCATCTTCCGCGTCCCCTGGGTGGACGATGAGGGCAACGTGTGCGTGAACCGCGGCTTCCGCGTGGAGTTCAACTCCGCCCTCGGCCCGTACAAGGGCGGTCTGCGGTTCCACTCCAGTGTGAACCTCGGCATCATCAAGTTCCTCGGGTTCGAGCAGATCTTCAAGAACGCCCTCACCGGCCTGCCCATCGGCGGCGGGAAGGGCGGCTCCGACTTCGACCCGCACGGCCGCTCCGACGGCGAGATCATGCGCTTCTGCCAGTCGTTCATGGTGGAGCTGCACCGCCACCTCGGCGAGTACACGGACGTTCCCGCCGGTGACATCGGCGTGGGCGGCCGTGAGATCGGCTACCTGTTCGGCCAGTACAAGCGCCTCACCAACCGCTACGAGTCCGGTGTCCTCACCGGCAAGGGCCTGAACTGGGGCGGGTCGCTGGTCCGCACCGAAGCGACCGGCTACGGTGCCACGATCTTCGCCGAGGAGATGCTGAAGGCGAAGGGGAAGAGCTTCGACGGCAAGCGCGTGCTCGTCTCCGGCTCCGGCAATGTGGCCACCTATGCGATCGAGAAGTCGCAGCAGCTCGGTGCCACCGTCGTCACCGCGTCCGACTCCTCCGGCTACGTGGTGGACGAGGACGGCATCGACCTCGACCTGCTCAAGCAGATCAAGGGCGTGGAGCGCGGCCGCATCAGCGAATACGCGGAGCGCCGCGGCGGGAAGTCCCGCTTCGTCAAGGACGGCTCCGTGTGGGATGTTCCCGCCGAAATCGCCCTGCCGTGCGCCACTCAGAACGAGCTCGACGCTGACGCCGCCCGCACCCTTGTGAAGAACGGTTTGGAGGCCCTCAGCGAGGGTGCGAACATGCCGTGCACCCCGGAGGCGATCCACGTTCTGCGCGATGCGAAGGTGCTGTACGGCCCGGGCAAGGCCGCGAACGCCGGCGGTGTGGCCACCTCCGCGCTGGAGATGCAGCAGAACGCCATGCGCGACAGCTGGACCTTCGAGTACACGGAGCAGCGCCTCACCGAGATCATGCGCAACATCCACACCGACTGCCTCGAGACCGCCGAGGAGTACGGGCACCCTGGTGACTACGTGATCGGCGCGAACGTGGCCGGATTCAAGAAGGTCGCCGACGCGATGCTCGCCTTCGGCGTGATCTGATCCGGCCCGGCCCGGCGGCGTGAGCCGCCTCAGTCAGCCTCGGCCCCGCAGCCAGCGCACCTCGCCTGCAGCGCCCCGCCCGCACCGGCCCTGCCCGCACCGGCCCTGCCCGCACCGGCCCCGCCTCCTGCCTGTTCGTTCAGACGGGGTGCGGGGCCGTTTCGCACGTTCAGTCTCTGAGATTGCGGCCTCTCAGCGCCCCGGCCTCTCTCGCTCTCAGCGCTCCGGCCCCTCTCGCTCTCAGCGCTCCGGCCAGTCGTCGGCGAGGACGCCGAACATCATGGTGTCCATCCATTCGCCGGAGCGGTGCAGCGCGGTCTTTCGGGAGTGCTCCTCCAGTCGCATCCCGAGCCGCTTCATCAGCCGCGCGGACGGCTCGTTCGCCGCGAAGCAGCTGCCGCTCACGCGCCGCACGCCGAGGTGGGCGAAGCACGCGGTGATGAGGGCGCCGACGGATTCGGTCGCGTAGCCCCGGCCCGCGGCTTCCGGGTCGAACACCCACCCGAGGACGGCTTCGGTGTTCTTCGCCAGGTGCTCCATGCCGACCTGTGACCAGGCGTCCCCTACCACGGCGCGAAGGTCCCCGATGACGCGACCGTCGAGCTCAACGGCGATGCCGTGCTCGCAGATCGACGGGAACCGTGCCTCGAACGCGGCGAAGTCGGTGATCGACCCGCCGAGCCACTGGTGCACCTCGGGCAGGCTCCGGTACTCCCAGAGGCGGTCGAGGTCGGTGGGGCGGAGGCGGCGCAGAACGAGGCGGTCGGTGCGGATCGGCCAGGGGATGAGGTCGAGTCCGGGCCGGGCGGGGGCGGTGGCTGCGGCGGTGTTGGGGCTGGGGCTCGCGGTGCTGCTGTTCTGGTTCACGCGCGCCAATCTACGCGGGAGCGGAGGCCGGGGCAGGCGCGGCTAGCCACGGCAGCGTGAGTGCTGTGCAAAGGTCGCGCCTCGCCACGGCAGCGCGAGTGCTGTGCAAAAAGTGGAGCGAATCGGGGCCTGCGGGGCGTTACGGAGCCGTACGCCCGGTTTTTGGTCGGAATGTGCACAGGCCCTGCGCCGACCCCAGCCCGGGAGCAGCGCCGACCCCAGGCCGGGAACAGCGCCGTCCCCCGGCGCGGGCCCTGTGGGAGTGGCCCGGTGGCGGCGGCAGGGAGCCCAGGGGCCCGGGGAGCCCGGGGGAGCGGAGGCGGTGCACAGCAAAGCGCCCCGTCTCCGTTGTGCGAGGCGAACGGGGAGCGGGGCGCTCAGCAGGTCACTGGATCAGCTCAGGGGGCGCCCCCGTGCTGATCACGGGGTCACTTGTTGACGGCGTCCTTGAACGCTGCGGCCGGCTTGAAGGCCGGTGCGGTCGAGGCGGCGATCTCCACCGGAGCGCCGGTCTGCGGGTTGCGGCCGGTGCGAGCTGCGCGCTCGCGCGGCTCGAAGGTGCCGAAGCCGGCGATCTGAACCTTGTCGCCGTTGGCGACGGCCTTGATGATCGAGTCGAGTGCTGCGGAGACGACTTCCTGTGCCTGAGCCTGCGGAAGGTCGGTAGCTGCAGCGACGTCCTGGATGAGTTCCTTCTTGTTCATGGGTGACATCGTTGCAGATCAGGCTCCACCGAATCCCGAGAAAACGTTCAGACTGCGCGGATTTCGGTCGTTGCAGCGCGCGCCACCCGACACTGCAGATGCGAACGGCTCCCATCTGCTGCTAGTCTCCATCACTATGAAGCCAATGAGAACCATTCCTAGGAAAGTTCGCGGCATTGCTCTGACCGGGGCTTTTGCCCTCGCCCTTGCCGGCTGCGGCGCCGGAGCCACCTCGTCGGGCGCTTCCGACGCCGGGTCCGGCAGCCCCAGCGCAAGCGCGAAGCCGTCGGCCCCCAAGAAAACTGAGGTCGCCGCGCTGTCCCCGCGTGTCGTGCTCGCACATGACGGCGGCGTGACCACCATCGACGCCGAGAGCGGCGAGGTCCTCGGCACCGAGAAGCTCGACGGTTATGTCCGCCTCAACCCCGCCGGCGACGGCCGTCACGTCATGCTCTCGCACGGTGAGCAGTTCACCGCCTACGACACCGGCCTCATCGAGCAGCCCCACGGCGACCACAAGCACTTCTTCGAGCAGGAGCCCCGAATCACCGACGTCACCGTCAAGGCCCCGCACCCGGGCCATGTGGTGCCCCACGGCGAGCGCACCGCTCTCTTCTCGGACGAAACCGGGCAGATCACGATCATGGACCCGTCGGCCCTCGCCGATGGCGACCTCGGCGCCGCCGTCACCACGAAGACCGACGCCCCGCACCACGGGGTGGCCGTCCCGCTGGCCGACGGGGGCCTGCTGACCACGCAGGGCACGGAGGATGAGCGCACCACCGTGCAGGTGAAGGACAAGAACGGCAAGGTCACCGCCGAGACGAAGGACTGCCCGGGCGTGCACGGCGAGGCCGTCGCTGAGCCGACCGAGAAGGGCGATGTTGTGGCCCTCGGCTGCGAGAACGGGCCCGTGGTCTACCGCGACGGGAAGTTCCACAAGGTCGCCCCCATTGCGGGCGCTGAGCGCTCCGGCAACCTCAAGGGCAGTGAGAATTCGTCGATCATCCTGACCGATGGTGAGCCCAAGGCCGAGGACGGCGACGGCTCCGAAGCCAGCACCGTGATCGGCCTGCTCGACACCCGCACCGGCAAGCAGCAGAAGGTGGACCTCGGCTCGCCCTACTGGTTCCGCTCCCTCGAGCGCGGCCCGGAGGGGGAGGCGATCGTGCTGACCGCCGACGGCAAGCTGCGCATCATCGACCCCGAGACCGGTAAGCCGATCCATGAGGTGCCGGTGGTGAAGCCGTGGAAGGAGCCGAAGAACTGGCAGCAGGCAGCCCCGCTGGTCACCGTGGCCGACGGGACCGCCTTCGTGACCGAGCCGGCCGCGAAGAAGCTGCACCTGGTGGACATCGAGTCCGGCAAGCTCTACCGCTCGCTGGATCTGCCGGAGGTTCCGCACGAGGTGCAGGTGACGACCGGGTCGCCGTCGGGTGAGGTTGAGGTGTCCGGTGGGCACGACCACGAGCACGGCCACGAGGGCGAGGCGTCCGACGGAGGCGGTGAGCACCACGGTCACGACCACGACCACGGTGCCGACCAGCACGGTCATGACCACGAGGGCCATGACCACGAGGGCCATGACCACGACGCTGAGGACAAGGGGAACGGCGGGAACTGACTGTCGCCTTCTTCGCCTGAAGACTGATGTTCGCCCAGGTGGGAGCCGGGTCCCCATCAACTCCCCATGCTTCGGGGATCGGCTCCCCCTGTGCGAAGCGGTGCGGCGTGCGTAGCGTGATCGGCGTACACCCCCTCAGTCCCTGAAGAAGGAGCCCCTCATGTTCGGTCGGAAGAAGAACAGCGGTGCCAACGCCGCCGGCGGCGGCCTCGGTGCCCTCGCCGGTGTCATCGTGTACTTCGCCTCGCGCTACTTCCTGTTCGAGATGACCACGATGGATCCGGGGATGATCCGCATCCTCGCGGTCGTCCTCGGCATTGTGGCGGCCCTGGTGGTCGGCGCGATTCCGAAGCTGATCGCCGGCGCCGCCGTTGCCGGCGGTGCGGGCGCAGCGGCTGCGTCCACGCACAGCCAGAACCATCCGCAGGGGGAGGCTCCGCAGTTCCACGGCACCGATGGCGCCTCCGTGCCGGCAGCAACGGTCGCCGGACATACCGCTGTGAGCGCGGCCCCGCAGAACAGCGCGGACGCGGATCAGGCGCCGAGTGCGCCGTCCTTCGGTGGGAGTGCCGCTCCGGCGGAGCCGCAGGTCGAGCACCAGGGGCTGAATGAGAACGAACGCCCCGGCTACCAGTCGCCGCAGGTCTGAACCGGCGCGCATCCCGCCCACCAGAGGGCTAGGGCCCCGCAGGGAGCCCGTCTCCATGACATGAGCCGCAGTGCTGATCGGCACTGCGGCTCATGTCGTACCCGGCCGCGCGGAGGAATCCGTCGGCGGCCAGCGGGGAGGTTTACTTGTTGACGAACGACGTGGTCTTCAGATCCTGGTTCGACAGCACCGTAGAGGTGGCACCGGTGCTGTCGGTGATCGTTGCCGAGTCGACCCACGAAGTGATCGTCCAGCTGTAGGTCGATTGGAAGCCGGAACCGAGGTACGGCAGGATCTTCACCTGTGTGAACGGCTTCTCAGCGGTGGTCGACGTCGCCTTGTCGTGGTGAAGGTCACGATGCCCTCCCACACGTTCCGGCCCTGATCATTCACGTAGGTGCGCTCAGTGCCCGGCTTCAGGGCGAGCGTGCCGGCGGCCTGCGATTTCACCATGTAGTCGTTGTAGCGGTTGGTTTCGTCGGTGAGCGGCTGGGTGTAGTTGCCGGTCAACTCCCGCGTCCTGTTCGTCGCGTACTGGGTGGGTTCCCCCGGGCATCGCCACGATCGTGATCCTCGAGGAGAACACAGCGCCGGGCTTCAGGGTGGCGGTGCCGGTGTAATTGGTTCCCGTTCCGGGGGCCGTGGTGGGGGAGGAGAACCAGAAGCCCGTGCTGGCGGCATAGCTGCCGGCGCTGCCGCCGGCGTTGCCGGCCGGGGTGTAGGAGCCCTCTCCGTTGTAGTACGGCGGGGTCGGGGAGATAGGTCGACCGGTGGCGTCATCCCAGTTCTTGTCCGGTTCCACCCAGGTGCTGCCGTTCCTGAAGGACTCCTCCGGAGTATCCGCAGCGGTGTAGTCGGCGAGGATCGAGGTGGTGTTGATGTTCCCCATGCTGTCGCCCTCCGCTGATGCTGTAACGAACAGGCCGTAGTCACCGCTGCCCTTCGGCGGCTGGGGTGAGCCGGCGTAGGCCGGGGCGGCCACCGAGACCGCGACGTCAGGAACGGACCACGCAGCGGTAGTGAGCAGAGTGCGGCGGGTGCCAGTGCGAGCGGTCATGCTGTTTTTTCGTTTCGGGGGGGTCGAAGGTGGAGGCGAGGGGGTGACGTGAGTCTCGGCGCGGCCACGACCTGCGCAGGAGCTGTGTTACCATCCCTGATGGTTAGTTACCATGTCTGATGGCGAGTTACCGTCTCTGATGGCGAGCTGGTCATTGAAACGGTTCGTTCACGGTTCACTTCAGATCTTGACCACCAGTCACTCCAGACCTCGAGGAGGGGTTCCCCTTGGCCAACGAGCAGACGCGCTCGATCAATCGCAGAACCATCACTGCCGGCATCGCCTGGGCCGCCCCGGCCGTGGCCACCGCCGTCGCTGCCCCGGCCTATGCGGTCAGCCCCAGCCCCTCGAACTGCACGCCGAAGATCGAGGCATACGCGGACCTCACCTATAACTGGGGCGCCAACTCCCGCGACACCACGCAGGTGTTCGATTTCGTCGGCACGTGGATGAACGTCATGAACATCCCCGCGGACGCCGAGATCGTCAGCATGACCCAGTCGTTCATCTTCATGGCCCGCGATGACTCGGTGAACGAGGGCCGGGGGCCGGGCTTCTACGACCTCGGCAACTCCCACGTCAAGGATAAAAAGAATCAGTGCAACTCCAGCTACCAGGACATCACCGGGTGCCGATGGACGGCGGCTGGGACCACCCGGAGCACAACCGACATCAGCTTCTACCAGCTCGCGAAGGAGCCCATCGCGAAGGTGTGGGATCCGGCCAACGGTGCCACGGGGGCCATGACCCGCAACTGGTTCGACTACGACTTCAGCCGGTACGCCACCGCCTTCAAGAACAACTACCCCAACTACACGGGCACGTTCGGGGTCAGCAAGGCGTGGGAGTTCACCTACACGGCCGCCACGCGGAACGGCGTCGTGCCGGCCTCCCTGCTGCCCGCCCCGACCTACAACTCGGACCGCACGTGCAAGAGCTACCTCTTCGCGACGGGCGTGACAGACGGTAAGCACCCGCACAACTACGTCCCGCAGAGTGCCGGCGGCGGAGCCACCCCGAGGCTGACCTACCACGCGGACGCCAAGGGCCTGAAGGATATGTCCACCCAGTTCGCGGCCGCCGCCGTCTCCGTCCGCAAGGTCACCTATCGGCTGCCCAGCGGCGAGACGCAGACCATCACACGCCAGGGACCGTTCTACATCAACTGAATCCCTGTGGCATCTTCTTCGCCCGCCCCGGCTTCCTGCCGGGGCGGGCGGTGTCCTATCCGCGCCGGCATCGAAAGGATGCTCGGAACTCCCGTCTGCTTGGATCTGAGGGTCACGGTGGCGCGGGACTGGCAGCGGGACCCCAAACACCTGCATCGGCTCGGAATGGAGGAGGGGGGACCCAGAGCGGCGGTCTATCGGCCGCTCTGAAGCGCAGCACAGTCTACCGGCGGCGCTGAAGCGTGCTGATCAGTACGAACAGAGGAAATCCGATCGCGCACACCGCTGCGAGTGGCTGCATCTGTGTCGGTGTGCTTCGTGGAAGCACGATGGTATCAGGCGGAAGTGCTGGCCCCCTCAGCCCCAGCGCCAGGACGGGTCGGGGTCCGAGGTGCTGGGGCGGCCGCTGTCAACGTCCGAAGAGCCGAACTCCTCATTGAACTGCGTGACGTTGTCCCTCAGGTAGGCGGACTGCCGCTCCTTGCGCTGCTGATCCTTCGCCTTGCGGTAGTACGCCGCCATCAGCAGGGTCCCGCCGAGCGCGACAAGGACCATGAGCGCCAGGAACGACGTCCCCGCGCCCCGCGGCATGAGGAACGCAGCGGCCGCGGAGAAGAAGAGCGTCGGCAGAAAGACCCTGAGCACGAACGCGATGGGCAGTGATGCGAAGGTTCTGGCCCCCTTGTTCCGCGTCACCCAGTCGCCGATCCTGATGATGGGGTCGCTGGTCTTCTCCTCTGCTGCATCGCCCCGGCGCCACTGCTCGGCACCGCCAGGAGCGGGTTCAAAGGCGCGGGAATAGCCGATGTCGTTGCCGCGCGACGACCATGGGGAGGCATCGCTGTACGGGTCGACCGTCTCGGCACCGGAGACCGGGGAGCTCTGCCTGCGCAGTGCGCTCCGTCGGGATCGGGCCGACGAGCGCTGGGACGGGGCCGACGGGCGCTGCGGACTGGCCGGGGTCCGGTGGCCCGATAGGGCGCTCTGGATCTTGCCGACCACAATCCTGCTGGCGATCAGTGCGAACAGGAAGGGGAAGAGGAGGAAGGGGCCGCCGGTGATCGGACTCGTGGCGGAGGGGGTGCCTGTGAGTATGGCGCGGATGTCGAAGCCCATCATCCAACAGACCGTGAGGAGACTGCCGGTGAAGATCACGACGTGCAGCGGGGCCCGTCGGCCTGCTCGCTGCGCCTCTCGCGAGCGCTCGGTGGGCGGCGCAGGCAGGCTCCGCGGGCACCGGTGGGTCCGACGGGTCCCGCCACAGCGTCGCCTCCCGCTGACACCAAGCGGATCCCGGGCGCCGTGCCGGGTCGCCTCAGCCCGCGAGGAACGCACTGAGGCGCTCCCGCAGGCCCGGCAGAACGCGGCGGTGAAGCTCATTGCCCACGGATGCGCGCGCTGAGCAGTGCAGCAGCATCGCCGTCCGCTCGTACGCGACCCAGCCGTCACGCCGCAGCAGAAGATGATCCGCATCCAGCGGCGCGGCCGCATCCGTCAGCGATTCGGATTCCCGCACGTACTCCGCGACGAATGCGCGGACCGCAGCGTCGTCCATCGGGACGTACCAGGGGCCGCCGTGGACGGCGCCGCCGATGATGGCGAGGTCGCGGGCGCGGTCATCGGCCTGTGCCCACTCGAAGTCGATGAACCCCGGCACCGGTGTGCCGGGGGCGGCCGTGCGGTCGCGTTCGGGGCTCGGGTGTTCAGAATGCGACCACACCACGTTCGTGGCGCACAGATCCCCGTGGGACAGCACGAAATCGCTGGTCAGCCCCGCGTCGCGGTCGATGCGGGAACAGAACGCGAGGGCGCGGTCCAGGATGCGGCGGGTTCCGTCGGCCCCAGCGCTGCCGGCGGGGTCGCCGGGCAGCGCGAGCGCCTCCGGGTGGTGCTCCTCCCACCATGCGAACACCGACGCCGCCTCCGCCTCCAGTGAGAACGGCCCGGGCGCGAGCGCAGGGACAGCGCCCCGGCCGGGCAGCGCGATCGTGTGCAGGCGCGCCAGCAGGCGCGCATGCGCCGCCAGATGCGCCGGCGTCCACCCCTGAGGAGACAGAACCTCGCCCGGCACGAACCTCGTCACCGCGCACGGCACCCCGATCGGACTCGTCGCCCCATCCGGGTGGGCGGCGAGCGGCGCCGGCCCCGCCTGAGGCGCGTGCTCCTGCACCAGGCGCAGCGCCGGGAACTCCAGGCCGACCGCCGCGTCCGTCAGCGGCACCCGCACCGTCACCGGGTCCGTGCCCGGTGCGGACAGCCGCCACGCCGCATACGACTCGCCGGTGCCCACCAGGTCCGCGCGCACCCGCTCGGCAGGCGGGAGCTTCGGAGCAGGGTGCTCGGAAGCGGGGAGCTCGGCAGCCGGGGCGGGGCCGACGGGAATCAGGGACCCGTCGGCCCACGCCTCGGCGAGGCGCTCACCCAGCGCAGGGCTGGTGGGATCAGGCAGCGCCGCCATCGCCGTAGCGGGCCGGCGGCAGCGGCGGAGCCACCGCAGCCGGGCGGTCCGTCAGAGCCGCCAGCACCTCATCCACGCCCCGCGCCAGCTGCGGATCCTCACCCGCGACCCACGCACTCGGCGGGATGGGCACCTCAATGTCCGGATCCACGCCGTAGTTCTCGATCCCCCAGTCCTTGCCCTCGAACCAGGACGCATACTTCGGCTGCGTGATGCCCGTGCCGTCCACCAGGTCGAAGCGGCCGTCGATGCCGATCACACCGCCCCAGGTGCGGGTGCCGATCACCGGACCGATCCCCATCGCCTGGGACACGGCGTTCACGATGTCGCCGTCGGAGCCCGCATCCTGGTTCGTCACCAGCGCGATCGGGCCGCGCGGCGCGAACGCCGGATACGTGCCCGGCTCCTGATGCCGCGGGTAGTCCCAGGACACCACGCGGCGCGCCAGCCGGTCCGTCACCAGCTGCGAGGTGTGGCCGCCGCTGTTGTAGCGGACATCCACCACGATGCCCTCCTTCTCGGACGCCGCCCGCAGGTCGCGGTGCATCTGCGCCCACCCGCCGGACATCATGTCCGGAATGTGCAGGTAGCCGAGGCGGCCGCCGGAGCGCTCCGCCACGAATTCGCGGCGCGACTGCACCCACGACTGGTACCGCAGGTCATGCTCGTCACCCGTCGGCACCACCACCACGCGGCGGCGCGCATCAGCACCCGTCGCGCCGGGCCGCTCCAGCACCAGCTCCGTCGGCCTGTCGGCCGTGCCGACCAGCAGCGGCGCCGGCCCCTGGGCCGGGTCCACGTCACGGCCGTCCACCTGGACGATGCGGTCACCCACCTGCGCCGCCACACCGGGCGCCAGGATCGGGCAGCGCGACGCCGGATCCGACGAATCCCCCGTGAGGATCCGCTCGATCACCCACGCGTCCCCGTCGCGGACCAGCTCCGCACCCAGCAGGCCCGGCATCGGCGGCCTCTCCACATCGACTTCGGCGGGCGTCACATAGGCGTGCGAGGTGCCGAGCTCACCGACCACCTCCCACATCATGTCCACGACATCGCTCTGGGTGACCAGGCGCGGCACCACATCCTCGTACCAGGAGGTCATCGCGTGCCAGTCCTGCCCGTCCATGTCCGCCCGCCAGAACTGCTGCGCCATGATCCGGTAGTTGTCCCACAGCATCCCGAGGCGCTCCGCCACCGGATCCACCATCAGCCGCAGGCGGGACGTGTCGATCTCGATGCGCGCCGGGTCGTCCTCCTCGGTGGTGCGGGCCGACGGGATCTGCACGAGAGCATCGCCCTGCCGGATCACCAGATGCTCACCGTCACCGGACGCCTCCACCTGGTCCACGCCTTCGGCGAGGGTGAGCAGGCGGCGGTCCTTCAGGTTCCACATCTCCAGAGTCGGCTTCGGCGCGTCCCCCTCCACTCCGGCGCGGGTGGAGCCGATGACGGTCTCCTGCGGGTGGCGCAGCCACACGAACCCGTCCTTCACCGCCTGCAGCTGCGAGATCCGCCCGGACTCCACGGGGAACGGCAGGATCCGCTGCTCCGCGCCGTCGAGGTCCACCGTGGTGGTCGGGGCGGCAGCCGGGGACTGGGGACCGGCTGCCGCCGTGGTGCCGTCGGCCTGCATCGCCGCAGCGCCGTCAGCGCCGGGGCGGCCGGCGGTGCTGCCCGCCTCGTCCGGCTTCGCCTCCGCTGCCGTCGCCGCCCAGCCGTCCACGCGGGGCCCGAACGGGTCCTCCGTGGCGCGGTCCAGCGGCAGCAGGTGCGGGCGCTGCGCGTTCACGAACGCGAGGTCGAACACGAGGTCGTCGTACACGGTGTCGAGAGTGCGGCTGGAGACGAACGCCAGATGCTTGCCGTCCGCGGAGAACGCCGGGTGGGCCTCCCGGAACGCCCCGGAGGTGAGGGGCCGGCCGACGGGGTCCTTCTCCTCCAGGTCCGCGATCATCAGCCGGCTCAGATGCCACGAGTTCGGTTCGGACCACACCAGCCAGCGCGAATCCGGAGAGATCGCCAGATCGGCGACCTCACCGCCGGTGGAGTGGGCGATGTTCCGCACCCCGCCGAGGGAGATGCGCAGGTCAGCGCCCTCGCCGGCGTGGTCGAGGTCGACGACGCGGACAGCGCCGTCGTGCGAACTGATCGCAACGCGCCGGCCGTCGGCGGACGGGACGGCATGGAGGATGCGGCCCACATCGCCGAGGTCGAACACGTCGGCGTTGGAGGAGGCGTCGAGACGGCGGACACCGAGGGCGTCGGAGCCGACGACCGGCTCAGCTGCGGCACCGCCTGCGCCCGCTGCATCGGCGCTGCTGGGGGCGCGGTCGGACTGGGCGAGCTCATCGGTCACGAACACCGCGTACCCGGTGCCGCCCAGCGGTGACGCCTCCCGGATCCGCAGGCCGCACTGTCCCGCCAGCAGGCGCGCCGGGCCGCCGCGGTGCGTCAGCACATGGGCGCTGCCTCGCCACTCGATCACCGATGCGCGCGCATCCCGCGTGGGCCGCGCCGCGATCAGCGCATGCGCCGGGTCCGCCAGGGAGGGCCGACGGGACGCGCCCACACCGCTGACCTGTACCGGAACCTCCCGGGCGGGCGCATCGAGGGAGTCCTTCACGAACAGTCGACCGCGGGAGGTGAATACGATCCGCTCACCGGACACGGCCGGGTCGCGCAGGTACCCGTCGGCGCTGTCGATGTCGGTGTGGCGGCGCAGATCGGTTCCATCCAGCGCGATCGACCACAGGTTCCCGGACGCACGATCGGTCAGGGAGGCGCCTTCGCCCGGGGTGTCGGAGGCGAACACGAGACGGTCGCCGATGAACGCCAGGCGGGTCTTCGAGGCGAGCAGGTCGTCGCGCAGCGGCTCCCACGTGCGCTGCGCGTGCTCGGACAGCGGGGCATCGAGTGGGACGTCCTCTCGGGAGACCCATAGGCGCGCCGCGGTGCCGCCCTGGTAGTGCTTCCAGTGCGCCGGCTCCTTCCGCCACGGCGTCACCACCACCGTCACGCCGGAGGAGTGCCGCACCATCTCGCCGGCGCGGCCGAACGGCAGCAGGTCGGCGCCGCCGTCGAGGTCGAGGGCCCACAGCTGTGCGTCGCGCTGCGTGTTCGGGGCGCGGTGACCAGTGGTGACGAGGATCCGGCCGTCCTCCAGCCACCCGGCGACTCGAGTGCTGCGGTTGCCCCAATAGGTGAGGCGGCGGGCGTCGGCGGAGCCGTCGGTGGAGACCACATGCACCTCGGGGGCGCCGGTGGCGCTGGAGGTGAAGGCGACATGGGCGCCGTCGGGGGAGATGCGGGGGTAGGAGACGGGCACGCCGTCGTCGGTGAGGCGCCGCGCATGCGGGGCCGGCCCCTCCGTGGTGGGGAGGTCAGCGGCCCAGATGTCGTCGGCGGCGCAGAAGACCACCAGGTCATCGTGCAGATCCGGATGGCGGAGGTAGGCCGACGGGGCAGCGCCCCCATCGGTTCGAACAGCAGTCGTCGAAGCAGGAGGCGTGATCGTCATGAGAGCCATTCTAGACACGGGTGTGATCTGGCGCGCAAGCCTTGATGCTGCTGAAGGCGAGCCAGAGAGGTGCGACATCCCGCAGGAGCCGAGGTGGGGATCGCGACAGTGGTACCGGATTGATGCCATGTTGTCATGGCCATGACTCTTCGACTCTCCCCCGATGACGATCGACTGCTTGCCGAGCTTGCGCGCGCCGAGGGGCTCAGCAAACAGGAGACGGTCGCCCGTGCGATTCGCGAGGCGGCTGAGCGTCGCGCCCATCGTGAACAGGTGCGCCGACTGTCCTCATCGGGTCGGGCTCGTTATGCCGAGCTGCTGGACCGGCTGGGTCAATGACACAGTTCTTGGACCTTGTGGACCTCTTGGGCCTCATCGATGATCTTGATGTTGGGCCAATCAGGGACCTGGGCCTCCTCGAAGCTGCTGCCGTACGTCCCACCACGACTCTGTGGGGCAATGATGTCTACCCAACGGAGATGGAAAAGACCGCAGCACTGCTGGAGTCACTCGTTTGCCATCGACCATTGGTCGATGGCAACAAGAGGCTTGGGTTCCTTGCTGTTCATGTTTTCCTCGGACTCAATGGGTGGGACCTCGTCGCCCCAGATGATGATGCGTATGACCTGGTCATTGGGGTTGCCGAAGGCAGGCTTGGCATGAGTGAAAGTGCTGAACTGCTGGCAACGCGGTGCGTTCGAGACGGCGCCGAGGGCCATCGTCGTTGATCGAGCAGTTCGTACCAGTTTCTGCATTCAACTCCACCTCCGGCTTTGCGCCTCACATCGCGTGCCTGCTCAGTGAGACCATGGGGGCATGGTCCTCCCCATCCTCCTCGGCCTCGGCATCGGCCTGGTCGTCGGTGCGCTCGGAGCCGGCGGCGGCATCCTCTCCGTTCCCGTGCTCGTCTACCTGCTCGCGCAGGACCCCCACACAGCGGCCGCGGAATCCCTGGTCATCGTCGGTGTCACCGCGATCGTCGGCATCATCCACCATTGGCGGCGCGGCTCCGTCGCCGTCCGCGACGGCCTGATCTTCGGCGGCATCTCCCTCGTCGGCGCTGTCGCCGGGTCCCGCGCTTCCGCACTCGTCCCCGGGCAGATCCTGCTCATCCTGTTCTCCGCGCTGCTCATGCTCGTGGCGGTCGCGATGATCAGGCGCGGCCTGGAGACTCGCCGCAGCGAGAACCGCCGCGCAGCCCAGGCCCGCGCCCACGCTGCAGCCGAAGCCCGCGCCGATGCGGCAGGCGAATCCCGCGCTGAGACCAGTGCCGAGGCGGAGCAGAGGACCGAGGCGACGCTCTCACCCGTCGGCCGCCCCAAACTGCCCCTCCTCATCGCCGCCGCCACCCTCACCGGCCTCCTCACCGGGTTCTTCGGTGTGGGCGGCGGGTTCATCGTGGTGCCGATGCTCGTGATCGGGCTGCACCTGGACATGCGGCGCGCAGCCGGCACCAGTTTGCTGGTGATGATCATGTCCTCCGCGGTGTCCCTCATCGCCCGCATCGGGACCGACGTGCAGATCGACTGGCCGCTCGTGCTGCTGTTCCTCGCCGGCTCCATGGCCGGCTCGCTCCTCGGCGGGCCGCTGTCGCAGAAGGCGCGCCCTTCCACCCTCACCCTGGTGTTCTCCGGGCTGCTCGCCGCCGTCGGCGTGTTCACCCTGGTGGAGACACTGGTGCTCTGAGCGCGCCCGCCGCGGCGGCAGCGCTGAACGCGCCCGCTCGACTGGGGCCGTTCGGCGTCAGTTCATGACGGGGGCGTCGCCGTCCATTCGCACGGGCTCCTTCTTATTGCCCGGCTGCCACGTGTAGGTCACCTGGTAGTTGCCCCGATCCGTCCGGTAGATCACGAGGATCGAACTGTTGGACATCCGCGTCACCGTCTGATGCCCCGGCTGCGCCTTGCCGGTGGTGACGCCGATGTACTTCCCCTTGTGGAACAGGAGGATCTGGCTGTACTTCTTGTCCGTGCTGATGACCTGCACCCAGGAGAGGTCCGACGCCGTGTCATACGTGATCCACGGCTGCATGTGGTCCTCGGCCCACGCCCCCGACGGCGGCGGCTTCAGCTTCCGATACCCCTTCACCATCTCCGGCGGCAGGCCCTCGGGTGCGGTGACCGGCGCATCGATGAAGTCACTGTCGGACTCGTTGAACTGGGAATGGTAGGGGCCGCCGTCCTCGGGCGCGCTGCTCGGCTGAGCCGGGGCCGGCTGCGCGGGGGCCGGCTGCGCAGGCTGAGCGGGCGCCGCCTGCTGAGGGCTGTCCGTGGTGGAGGACGGCGCCGGCTGGAACGGCTTCTTCGAGGCCGACGGGGACTCACTCGCCTCTGGACTCGGCGACTCCGACTCGGTGGGGGAAGCGGAGGGCGACTCGCCGCCTCCGTCGGACGCGCCGGGGCTGTTCTCCGATCCCGCATACGCCGGGGACGACGACCCGCCGCCCGAATCGTCCTTGGCGTACGGCTCATCACCGCCGAACGACAGGCCGCAGCCCGACAGACCCAGAACAGCAGTGAGAGTGAGCGCCGGAACCAGGCCGGCGCGGTGCAAGCGCTTCATGGTCACAGAATATCCGCAGAACGGACACATCGGAACCGTCAGTGCCCGCCGAACGGCGCACCATGCATGACATGATCGGCGAATGGACCGCACCCCTGACACGCAGCCCCACCTGCTCGCCGGCCGCCCCCTCGCCGCCTGGGAGCGCGAACACCCCGTGATCAGCGAGATCGCCGCCGCCCGCCCCACGATCTGGCTGAACGAGCCCGCTCTCACCACACCGGCATCCGTCGGTCTGGCGAGCGTGGGCCTCACCCGCGCCGACATCGACGACGCCGACGCCCGCCTCCGCCGCTTCGCCCCCTACCTCGCCGCTGTCTTCCCCCAGACCGCCTCCTCCGCCGCCGACTGGGGCACCCCCGGCATCATCGAATCGCCCCTCGCGGCCCTCCCCGGCACCAGCGCCGCGCTCGCGGACGGCCCCGTCGGCTCCCTCGACCTGTGGGGCAAACTCGACTCCCACCTGCCGATCTCCGGCTCCATCAAAGCCCGCGGCGGCATCTACGAAGTGCTCGTCCACGCCGAACAGCTCGCCCTCGAGCACGGCATCCTCACCTCCACCGACGACGACTACAGCATCCTCGCCGGCGACGACGCCCGCGCCCTGTTCGCTCGCCACCGCATCGCCGTCGGCTCCACCGGCAACCTCGGCCTGTCCATCGGCATCATGTCCGCCCAGCTCGGCTTCGCCGTCAGCGTCCATATGAGCGCCGACGCCCGCGCCTGGAAGAAGGACATGCTGCGCTCCCACGGCGTCGAAGTCGTCGAATACGACGCCGACTACTCCGTCGCGGTCGCCGAGGCCCGCGCCCAGGCCGCCGGCGACGACTCCCTCTACTTTGTGGACGACGAGAACTCCCGCTCCCTGTTCCTCGGCTACGCCGTCGCCGGCCGCCGCCTCGCCGCCCAGCTGCGCCGCGAAGGCCGGACACCGACGCAGGCCGAACCCCTCGTGGTGCACCTGCCGTGCGGTGTGGGCGGCGGCCCCGGCGGTGTCGCCTTCGGCCTGAAGACCGAGTTCGGTGACGCGGTGCGCTGCATCTTCGTGGAGCCCGTCCAGTCCCCGTCGATGCTGCTCGGCGTCCTCACCGGCGCCCACGAGGAGATCTCGGTGCGGGATATCGGCCTCACCAACGTCACCGTCGCCGACGGCCTCGCCTGCGCCAGCCCCTCCGGGTTCGTGGGCGCCGCGGTGGAGAAGCTGGTGGACGCGTTCGTGACGGTCAGCGATGACGCCATGTTCCGACGCCTCGCCCAGCTCTCCGAGGCCGACGGCATCCGGGTGGAGCCCAGTTCCGCGGCCGCCCTCGACTCCGCCGCCCGCATCGCCGCCGGGCGGGGAGCTGGCCTCAACCTCCCGACCGACGCGATGCACCTGGCGTGGCTGACCGGCGGCTCCATGGTGCCCGAAGGCGAGATGGATGCCTACGTGCAGCGGGGGTGCCGCGTTCCCCACTGATCCTGGCCGCGCGAGGATGCGCAGGAGTAGGTTCGAAGACGATGAAACCCCTCCTGCGCATCCTCAGCTTCACCCGTCGGCTCTGGCCGTTCTACCTGGCGATCCTGCTCACCAGCACCCTCGCCACCGTCGCAACCCTGCTGGTCCCGTTCCTCGTGGGCCGCGCCACCGACATCGTCGCCGCCTCCGCCGCGAACGGCGGCCCCGCCGACGGCGCCATGTCCTCCATCATATGGACCGCCGTGTGGATCCTCGTGGCGCTCACGGCGCAGGCGCTGCTGCACAACATCGGCGGCTGGTACGGCGACGTCATGGCCAACCGCATGCGCACCATCCTCTCGGTCCGCTACTACGAGAAGCTGCTGCACCTGCCGCAGTCCTGGTACGACAGGGAACTCACCGGCACGATCGTGGCGCGGCTGAACCGCTCCATCACCGAGATCTCGCAGTTCGCGAAGACCATGTCCAACATGTTCGCGACCATGCTGCTGACCACCGTCGCGGTGCTCGTCATCTCCGGCTGGTACGCGTGGCCGATCGCCGTGCTGCTCGCCATCGTGTTCCCCGTGTACGTGTGGCTCACCGCCCTCACCTCCACGAAATGGCAGAAGCTCGAAGGGCAGAAGAACGAACAGATCGACATCGCCTCCGGCCGCTTCAGCGAAGTGGTGGGGCAGATCCGCGTGGTGAAGTCGTTCGTGCGTGAGAAGGGCGAACTGAACGCCTTCACCCGCCGCTTCATCACAACCGACGCCACCACTCGTGAACAGTCGAAGCACTGGCACACGATGGACATCCTGCGCCGCACCGCCCTCAACGTCGTGTTCTTCGCGATCTACGTGATCATCTTCGTGAACACCGTGCAGGGAGCGTTCACGGTCGGCGAGATGGTGCTGCTGATCCAGATGATGATGATGGCCCGCCAGCCCGTGGAGTCGATGAGCTACCTCATCGACATGGCCCAGCGCGCCATCGCCGGCTCCCGTGACTACTTCCGCGTCATGGACACCCCGATCGATGCCCGCTCCCCGATGCGGACCCTGCAGCAGTCACGCGATTCCGCGATCGCACCCGTGGCGGGGGCGCCGACGGTGGAGTTCGACTCCGTCCACTTCGCGTACGACGAAGGGGTCGATGTCCTCCAGGACATCTCCTTCAGCATCCATCATGGCGAGAAGGTGGCGTTCGTCGGCGAGTCCGGCGGCGGCAAATCCACCATCGTGAACCTCCTGCTCGGTCTCTACCAGGCCCGCTCGGGACGCATCTCGGTGGCGGGGCACAACGTGGCGGACCTGCAGGTGCAGGACCTGCGCGCCCGGGTCGGCGTGGTGTTCCAGGACGCGTCTCTGTTCTCCGGCACGATCCGCGAGAACATCGCCTACGGCCGGCCCGACGCCACCGATGACGAGATCCGCGCAGCCGCCCGCAAAGCCAACGCGGAGCGCTTCATCGAGAAGTTCGCCGACGGGTACGACACCGTGGTGGGGGAGCGCGGCCTGAAGCTGTCCGGCGGGCAGAAGCAGCGCATCGCGGTGGCCCGCGCCATCCTCAAGGACGCCCCCATCCTCGTGCTCGACGAAGCCACCAGCGCCCTCGACACCAAGAGCGAACGCGAAGTGCAGCGCGGTCTCGACGAACTGATGGCGGACCGCACCTCCCTGATCATCGCGCATCGGCTGTCCACCATCGCGAACGTGGACCGCATCGTCACGCTGAAGGACGGGCAGATCGACGAGATCGGCACCCCCGCGGAACTGGCCCGCTCCGGCGGCATCTACGCGGAGCTGCTGGCGATGCAGAACGCGGGCGCCCGCAAGCAGTTGGAGCGGTTCGGGATCACTGGATAGCCGGGGCGCCCCCAACCAACACATCAAGATATTGCAATAAAACAATATGTGTGTCAGGCTGGGCATATGAGCGAGATGGACCACCTCATCCGAACTGCGGAGCTGTTCAAGGTTCTGGGCAATGCGGCCAGAGTCGGTGTGCTTCTCACGCTGCGTGATGGGGAAATGCCGGTGGGGCGAATCGCGGAGGCGTCGAACTTGGCGCAGCCTGTGGTGTCGCAGCATCTCAAAGCGCTGAGAAGCGTGGGATTGGTGACCTGCTGCCGGCATGGCAAGGAAGTCCGCTACTCAATCGCGGATCAGCATGTGCTGCACGTGGTTGAAGATGCGCTCGCTCATACTGCTGAAAACCTTGCGGGTGCCCAGCATTGACTGTGCAGGCACTGCAGACCAGAAAACACCACTGACAGAGGAGCGGACATGTCCTGCGAAAAGCACCACACTAAGGAAGAGCACACTCACGGCGAGAACTGCGGTCACGAAGCAGTGCAGCACGGTGACCACGTGGACTACATCCACGATGGCCACAAGCACGCCGAGCACGGTGATCACTACTGCGAGCACTGATCGCTCCAGCAATGGCCCGCCCCATCGATCACGCACGTGGTTGATGGGGCGGGCGTTTTTATGATTCGAAGGCGTTTATGTTGTGGTGGCGCGGGACGCCAGCACTGTGGCGGTCGACGTGATCTGCACTTGCGGCGGGTACAGCCCCATCACGTGCATCGCCGCCGCGCCGTTCTCGGCGGTGGAAGCGGCGCAGGCGTCGGCGACCACGGTGATGCGGGCGCCAGCGTCGGCGGCGGGAAGGACGGTGGAGATCACGCAGCAGTCCGTGGACACTCCCGCCACCACGACCTCGGGGGCGTCACCCACAATGCCGCGCAGCTGGTCATGCCACTTGCCGAACGTCGGCTCATCCACCGTCGGGTGCGGGGACAGGTCTTCGAACCCCGGCAACAGGTCGTACAGCGGGTCGTCGGCGGGGACGTCGGCGAACGGCCACGCCTCGAAGTAGTCGCCCCACGAGGTGGAGCGGTCCGCGGTGGGCAGCCATCGCGTCACGACGACCCGCTCACCGAACGCGTCGGCGAGGCGAAGGATGTTGGGTTCGGCGTCGGCCCAGAACGGCGACTGCCAGTCACTGCCGTCCGCCGCGAAGATGACCTGCGGGTCCACGATCACGAGGAACGGCGAAGGCTCAGCCACGACGCCCCTCACCGCGGCCCAGCGCCCCCTCTTCCTGGCGGCGGATCGAGCCGCGCCGCAGCACCAGGGTCACCAGGAAGCTCAGCACGAGCGACAGCAGCACCCCGAGATTCGAGTACGCCCAGTCGCCCTCCCAGAACCCGTCGGCCGCATTCCACTGGCCGAGGCCCAGCGGCTCCAGCAAGTAGCCCTGCCAGTTGTTCCACGAGGCCTCCCCGGCGAAGGAGTTCACCACCAGCCCCCAACCGACCAGCGACGCCACCGCCATCGTCCCGATCGAGGTCCAGTCGATTGAGCCGTAGCGGCCGCGCGCGTCGAACAGGGCCTGCTCGTCGTAGTCGGCGCGGCGGCTGAGGATGTCAGCGATGAGGATGCCTGCCCAGGAGGCGAGCGGCACACCGAGGGTGATGAGGAACGACTGGAACGGCGCGATGAAGCTCTGCGCGAAGAACACCACCCAGATGGTGCCGAGGGTGAGGATGATGCCGTCGATCGCGGCCGCCGCGGGGCGGGGGATGTTCACGCCGAGGGACAGCAGGGTGAGGCCCGAGGAGTAGATGCCCAGGACCGCGCCGGAGACGAGGGTCAGCACCGCCACGATCCAGAACGGGATCAGCGCCCACAGGGGGAGGAGAGTGGCGAGCGCCCCGATCGGGTCATCGCCCACCTGAGCGGCGAAGTCGGCATCGGAGCCGGCGAGGAGGAGGCCGAACGTCACCAGGATGATGGGGGCTGCGGAGCCGCCGATGGTGTTCCAGGCGACGATCGCCCCGTCGGACGTGGATCGGCGCTGGTACCGCGACCAGTCCGCGGCGATGTTGATCCAGCCGAGCCCGAACCCGGTCATCACCATGACGAGCGCACCGACGGTCTGCTGAACCGTGCCGTTCTCCATCGACATCACGGCGCCGAGGTCGATGTGGGGGATCACGAGGATCATGAACAGGATGGTGAACGCGCCGGTCGCCCACGTCAGCATCGACTGCATCCGCATGATCGTGTGGTAGCCGAGCACGGACGCGCCCACGATGAGCGCCGCGATCGCGACCGCGGCGATCACGAGCACGGTGGTGCCGTGGGCGAGGCCGAGCAGTTCGAACACGGTGGCGGTGGCGAGCACGGCGGAGATCGCGAGCATGGTCTCCCAGCCGATGGAGGTCAGCCACGAGACGATGCCGGGCACCTTCTGCCCGTGCACCCCGAACGCTGCCCGGGACAGCACCATCGTGGGGACGGAGCCGCGCTTGCCGGCGATGGCGATGAGGCCGCACAGCAGGAACGAGACCACGATGCCGATGATGGAGACGATCACGGCCTGCACGAAGGAGATGCCGAAGCCGAGGGTCCACGCGCCGTAGGACATGCCGAACACGGAGACGTTGGCGGCGAACCACGGCCAGAAGAGCTGGTGGGGTGCGGCGGTGCGCTCCGATTCGGCGATGACGTCGATCCCGTTGCGTTCGACGAGGGTGCGGTCGGGGCCGACGGGGGCAGCGCCGACGGGTGCAGCGCCGGATGGTGGACGATGGGGTTCTTGGGCAGCAGTGCTCACAGGCGACACCTTGAGGAGTGAGGCCGCGGCGCGGAGATCGGAGAGCGCCGGGCGGGTGGGAACAGTGCCACCATCGTAGCCCCGGTCCGGGCAGGCACTGGGGCTGGTATGCGCCGGGGGTGGTGGGATGAATGCCGTCATGGCGCGCCCGAGTGGTGCCGCACTGGTCGCGGGCGGGTGGGGACCGGTCACGCCCTGTTGATCTCGTTCAGGTAACGGGAGCATGCTGGAGATGAGCGCCGTACAAGTGTCTTACCCCATCGGTAGGTGACCGCCGGCGCGCATGGGCCCCCGACCATCCCTCCACCAGAAAGGCTCTCCGATGACTGAGCGCGACTCGTCCACCACCTCTGCCCGGCGAGACTTCTCCCGCCGCCGCGCCCTCGCGGCCGGTGCGGCGTGGACGGTGCCCGCCGCTGCGGTGTCCGTTGCGGCGCCGGCGTACGCAGCCTCCAGCGGCGCCTGCAACAGCGCCTCTGTGCAGAAGATCGACGCCGCCTTCCTGAAAGCCGAGCAGCAGTTCTCCTGCAACGGCGAGCCGATCTCGCTCGACATCAACTTCTATCAGCCGGTCGCCGCTCTCAACGGATACGCCACTGATGTCTATGTGAACGTCACGAACGCCAGCAGCTGCCCAGTGACGTTCTCGTCCACGCAGCCGCTCAACCTCGGTGTGCGCCTGATGAGCTACAACGACCTGTCCACCACTAAGGTTCGCACCGGGCGCGCTCTCACGAGCGTCGTCACCAGCTGGGGCACCCGCACTGTCAACGGTGGGGAAGGCATTGGGCCGCAGCCCACGAACGGCGCGGCGAACCAGGTGCATCACACGATCAATTGGGCAGCGACCGGAAAGCTCGCCGCTGCGGGTTCGGGCGATACGACTGCGGACATTCGCTTCGGCATCTCCGGCGGCGCAGTCAGCGGCCAGCGGTGGACCAACTATCTGACGGTCACGGTGCCGACGGCGCAGACCTTCGCCCCGAGCCTCGCGAGCATCGGCCTGCCGAACCAGTCGCGGTGCGTCGACTATTACAACAAGAAGCTCGCGACCATGAAGTCGCCGATCAACTGGACGATGTCCGGCCCGCAGACCAGCAACACAAAGGTCCCGGTGCAGCCAGGCACAGTCATCAGCTCGCTCGACACCGGCAATGCGTCCACCGGTGGCGCGCGCTCGAAGGACGGCATCTGGTAAGCCGTCCCGCCCGAACGTGAGCAGAATGCCGCACGCATAGCGCGCTCCAGGCGTGCTTTCTTCTGCTGAACTGTGGGGAGCGGCCGTTCCCAGCTCAGGCCGGGCCGGTGCCGCTCTCCGAGACGGAGGCGAGCAGCTGCTCGTGGACAGCGCGCATCTGCGCACTCTCCAGCCGCGGATCGTTCGGGGTGCGCCCCGCCATGGCGTGCCGCAGGTAGCGTCGGTCCGCGTCCAGGCGCTCCATCGCGGCCTGCCCCCAGCCCACGTGCCCGTGTCCCGGCACGATGACCTGCGCTTTCGCCGCGTACGGCTCCAGACGCTCCAATGCGTCGAGGTACAGGCCGATGTTCGCCGCCGTGTACGGCAGCGGCAGCTCCACATCGCTGAGCATGTCTCCCGCAATGAGCACGCCCTGTTCCTCCAGCCAGACCGCGGTGTGGCCGTCGGCGTGCCCGCTGTGCACGATGAACTCCGGTTCGAATCCGCGCGGCACCGTGCCCGCGGGCAGCCAGATCCGCGAGGAGTCCGCCGGTGCGTGCGGCGCCGGCTCCACACGGCCCACCAGATCGCCCAGCACCGCACCGAGGGAGCCGGGAGCGCCCATGAAGTCCGGTCCGAGGGCCGCGACCATGTCCTCCCGGTGCTGTGCGCACTGCGCCGCCGTCGGCAGCGACCCGTAGCGGGGCGCGGGCCCGAACGCGGGGTGCCACAGCACGTGATCATGGTGGGCATGGGTGGAGAAACCGCCCGTGACCTGCAGGGACCGTGACCCCAGCTGGTCGGCGAGGTCCGCCAGCTCATCGGGTTCCCACGACGGGTCGATCAGCAGCGCTTCGCTGATGGACGCCAGCACCGTCGAGGTGGTCAGGTCCCGGCGGGAGGTGCTGACGAGCACCCCCGGGGCGACGGCGTCGAGCTCACTCACCGGCAGTCTCGCCCGCTGCGATGCTCGCAGCGTCGGTGATGAGCCGGGCGGCGGCCTTCGCGGTGCGGCCGTCGATGTCCAGGGTCGGGTTCAGCTCCACCACGTCCAGCAGGCGCAGCTTCCCCGTCCGCGCCGCCACCTGCACCGCATGCAGGATCAGCGCGAACTCCACCCCGAACGCGGCCGGAGCTGACACCCCAGGGGCGGTGTGGGCGGGCAGGACGTCGAGGTCGATCGTCAGGTAGAGGACATCGAGCTGCTCGGCGAACGACTCGATGAAGTCGGCGATGCCGTCCCGGCCGACGGATGCGCACTCCTCATCGGTCATCCACTCAACGCCGAGGTCCCGCGCGGTATCGAACAGGACCTTCGTGTTCGACGCCTCCGCAATGCCGACCACCGCGTAGTTGAGGTCGCGGCCCTGCGCGCGCTCCGCCTCAGCGATCTGCAGGAACGGGGTGCCGGAGGAGGGGGCGTCGGCGCGGCGCAGGTCGAAGTGGGCATCGAGGTTGAGGACGCCCCAGCGGGGCCGGTCACCAGCCGCGCCCGAACCCGCACCGGCGTCGCCTGCCGCGCCCGTGCCGGCGTCGTCCGGCCGAAGCGCACCGGCGTCCAGGGCCTGCTGAAGGCCGCCATAGCTCGGCCACGCCGTCTCGTGGCCGCCGCCGAGCACCACGGTGAGCGTGTTCCCGTCGGCCGACAGCGCCCGACCGGTGGCGTCCGCCTGCCGCGCCTGCCCGTCCTCGAGGTCCTCCCCGTGGGTGACCTCATCGCCGTGGTCCACGATCGCGACCGAGCCGTCCCCGAGGGGGCCGTGCAGCGCTATTCCGGAGAGGGCGGCGCGCAGTGCCCGGGGTCCGTCGGCGGCGCCGGTGCGGCCCGCGTTGCGGCGCACGCCTTCGTCGGAGCGGAAGCCGAGCACGCCGATGTGGCGACCGAACTCGGTGGGGTAGGAGGTGTCGGGTCCGGGGGCCGACGGGGCCTGGGAGTCACTGGGGGAGGGGTCAGCGGCGATGCGCACGACTTCGTGCCAGCGCGCGTGATCGGCGCCGTCGCCGTCATGGCGACCGGACCACTGGTCGTGCAGAGCGGGAGCGGTGCTGTGCGAAGAGGTCATGCCCCCATCCTGGCACGCTGGCAAGCGCCAGCCTGGGCAGTGCCGTCCACCGCTCGCACTGCTGTCCAGCACTCTGGACGGCCTGGCTAGACTGGATGGTATGGCCACCAAAGTCCCCGCCGCTGACGCCACCCTGCGGATCCTCACTCTGCTCGCGCAGCGCTCGCGGCCAGTCCCAGCGAGCCGCATCGCCGCCGAACTGGAACTGCCCCGCTCCACCACGTACGACGTCCTCGGTGTCCTCGCCGAGCACGGCTACGTCCTCCACTACCGCGAGGACAAGACCTACGGTCTCGGCACCGCCGCCTACGAACTCAGCGCCGGCTACACCCGCCAGGCGCCCCTGGCCCGGCTCGGCAACCACGTGGTCAATCAGCTCGTGGACGGGGTGGGGGAGTCCGCTCACCTCGCCGTCCTCCAGGGCCGCGAAATCCTCTACGTGGTCGAATCCCGCGCCGCGCACCGCCCCTCCCTCGTCACCGACCAGGGCGTCCGCCTGCCGGCCCACCTGACCGCCTCCGGCCGCGCCATCCTCTCGGCGCTGCCCGACCGGCAGCTCGTGGCCGTGTTCGCCGGCACCACCGCCCTCGAATCCCGGGTGGGCGGTGCGATGACGTTCCCCGTTGCCCGCGCCCTCGCCGACGCCCGCGACGCCCGCGACCGCGGCTGGGCGGAGGAGAACGGCGAAGTCACACCCGGGTTCCGCTCCATCGCGAAGGCCGTGGTGGAGAAGTCCGGCTGGCCCGTCGCCTCCATCGCCGTCACCTGGCAGGACGGCACCGCCGTCGACACGGATGTGGTGCGCACGCAGCTCGGCGCGGCCGTCCGCCGCCTCGAGGCCGCGCTCGGCTGAGCGGGCTCGCCCTCGGGCAATAGTCCGTGCCCCCGGACTGCAAGCACCCGTCGGCCGCCTGACTCCCTCTTCCACCGTGGTCCGGCACACACCCACTGTGGTTGTGTGGGCTCCACACCCGACCACCACAAGGATTGAGGATCGATGACTGACGAGCAGAAGACGCCCGCCGGCCCCCGCCCCGTGAAGGCGCCCCGCGGCACCGACCTGAACGCCAAGCACTGGCAGGCCGAAGCCCCGCTGCGCATGCTGATGAACAACCTCGACCCCGAGGTCGCCGAGCACCCCGATGAGCTCGTGGTCTACGGCGGCACCGGCCGCGCCGCCCGCTCCTGGGACGCGTTCGACGCCATCGTCGACTCCCTCAAGGACCTCGAACCGAACGAGACCCTGCTGGTGCAGTCCGGCAAGCCCGTCGGCGTCTTCACCACCAACGAATGGGCGCCGCGCGTGCTCATCGCCAACTCCAACCTCGTGGGCGACTGGGCGAACTGGCCCGAGTTCCGCCGCCTCGAAGCCGAGGGCCTCATGATGTACGGCCAGATGACCGCCGGGTCCTGGATCTACATCGCCACCCAGGGCATCCTCCAGGGCACCTTCGAAACGTTCGCCGCCGTGGGCCGCAAGCTCGCCGAGCGCGACGGCCGCGACGCCGACTTCGGCGGGACCCTCGCCGGCACCATCTCCCTCACCGGCGGCGCCGGCGGCATGGGCGGCGCGCAGCCCCTCGCCGTCACCCTCAACGGCGGCGTCTGCATCATCGCTGACGTGGACCGCTCCCGCCTCGAGCGCCGCCAGGCCAAGCGCTACCTCGACGAGATCGCCACCGACCTCGACGACGCCATCGCCCGCGCCAACAAGGCGAAGGAGGAGAAGCGCGCCCTCTCCATCGGCATCGAGGGCAACGCCTCCGAGATCTTCCCCGAACTGCTGAAGCGCCACCGCGCCGGCGACATCCACATCGACGTGGTCACCGACCAGACCTCCGCCCACGACCCCCTCTCCTACCTCCCCACCGAGATCGCGTTCGAGGACTGGAAGCAGGAGGCGAAGGCCGACGCCGAGGGCTTCACCAAGAAGTCCCGCGAAGCCATGGCCCGCCAGGTGCAGGCAATGGTGGAGTTCCAGGACGAGGGCGCCGAAGTGTTCGACTACGGCAACTCCATCCGCGACGAGGCCCGTCACGCCGGCTACAACCGCGCGTTCGAGTTCCCCGGCTTCGTCCCCGCCTACATCCGCCCCCTGTTCTGCGAGGGCCTCGGCCCGTTCCGCTGGGTTGCGCTCTCCGGCGACCCGGAGGACATCAAGGTGACCGATGAGGCGCTGAAGGAGCTGTTCCCCGAGAACGAGCACCTGCACCGCTGGCTCGACGCCGCCGACGAGTACGTGGAGTTCGAGGGCCTGCCCGCCCGCATCTGCTGGCTCGGCTACGGTGAGCGCCACAAGGCCGGCCTCCTGTTCAACCAGCTGGTGAAGGAGGGCAAGGTGAAGGCCCCGATCGTGATCGGCCGCGACCACCTGGACTCCGGCTCCGTCGCCTCCCCGTACCGCGAAACCGAGTCCATGCTCGACGGCTCCGACGCGATCGCCGACTGGCCGCTGCTGAACGCCCTCACCGCCACCAGCTCCGGTGCCACCTGGGTGTCCATCCACCACGGCGGCGGTGTGGGCATCGGCCGCTCCATCCATGCGGGCCAGGTCGGCGTGGCCGACGGGACCGACCTCGCGGCGGCGAAGCTCACCGCTCTGCTCACGAACGACCCGGGCATGGGCGTGATCCGCCACGTGGATGCCGGCTACTCCCGCGCCGTTGAGGTGGCCGAGGAGCGCGGCGTGAAGATCCCGATGGAGCCGCACGTGCGCGACTGACCGCGTAAGCCGCTGGCCGCGTGCGCCGGCTGTTGAGGTAAGGGTTGTGGGCCCCGCACTGCGTTGTGGGACCCACAACCCTTATCTCGATTCAGCGGAGGTGCTGGTCGGTGACTGGTCACCCCCGCCTGTACCGGTGCCGTGGCATCGTGCATCAGCGGGGTCGCCACCCCCTGTGCCGGCCCTGGGGCGGGGGCTCCGCCGAACGCTGGCCCACCCGAGAGCCTGCCTTTGCGAGCTTTATAATTTTTATAATCTTTATAAATCGCCGCCCGGGGCCCGTTCAGCCGCGGCGGCGGGCGATGACGTCGATCTCCACGAGGATCCCGCCGAGCAGCGCGGAGCCGACGGTGGTGCGCACGGGCCGCGGATCGGTGAAGAACGGGGCGTAGGCGGCGTCGAACCCGGCGAAGTCATCGAGGTCCGCGAGGTGCACCGTCACCTTGAGCGCGTCATCGAGCGTGCACCCGGCCTCCGCGAGGACCGCCTCCACGTTCTTCAGGGTCTGCTCGGTCTGCGGGCCGATCCCGTCGGGCATGGTGCCGCCACTGTACTGAGCGGGCTGGGCGCAGGGGGGGGGAGGCCGACGGGGCCGGTGACGGCGGGGGGCGCGGGCCCGTCGGGGGTCGCTGTCCGGGAGTCCACACACGCGCCCGTCGGCGAGCAGTCCCCGCCCCGGATCTCGGGCACGTCCTGCGGGCCGCGGCGATAGCCTGGCGGGGCACCCGTCGGCCTCCCACCCCGGAGCGCCGCGACCGACCCGCCGATGGAGGCCGCGATGACCACCACCCTGTTCACCAACATCAGCGAACTGTGGACCATGGACCCACTGCGCGAATCCGAGGGCGCGAAGGGCGCCGGCGTGATCCGTGACGCCGCGCTCGTCGCCGAGAACGGCCGCGTGGTGTGGGTCGGGAAGGCCGCCGATGCGCCCGACGCCGACGCCCGCGAAGACCTCGGCGGTCGCGCGGTCCTGCCCGGCTGGGTCGACTCCCACTCCCACATGGTGTTCGACGGCGACCGCTCCGCCGAGTTCGAAGCCCGCATGGCCGGTGAGTCGTACGCCGCCGGCGGCATCCAGGTGACCACGGACGCCACCCGCTCCGCCAGCGATGACCGCCTCTCCCAGCTGCTCGCCCAGCGGGTCCGCGCCGCGGCGCTCGGCGGCACCACCACCATGGAGACGAAGACCGGCTACGGCCTCACCGTGGAGGACGAGGTCCGCTCCGCCGCGATCGCCCGCGACCACGTGGACGCGGTGACGTTCCTGGGGGCGCACCTGGTGCCGTCGGAGTTCAACGGCGAGAAGGGCTCGCGCGGCACCGCCGAGGACTATGTGGACCTCGTGGTGGGGGAGATGCTGACGCAGGTGGCGCCGCACGTGGACTTCATCGACGTGTTCTGCGAGAAGGGCGCGTTCGATGTGGAGCAGTCCCGACGGGTCCTCGACGCCGGGAAGGCTGCGGGCCTCGGTGTGCGCGTGCACGGCAACCAGCTCGGCGAATCCGGCGGTGTGCAGCTCGCGGTCGAGACCGGCGCGGCGAGCGTGGACCACGTGAACTTCCTGTCCGCGGCGGATGTGGAGGCGCTCGCGGGCACGGTCTCCCGCGACTCGGACGGCCAGGTCGTGGTGGACGCGGGGGAGAGCGGTGTGCGGCCGACGGGTTCCGGCCCGACCGTTGCCACGATCCTGCCGGCGTGCGACATCTCCACGCGGATGCCGTTCGCGCCCGCGCGTGAGCTGCTGGATCCGGGGGCGGTGGTCGCGATCGCCTCGAACCTGAACCCGGGCACGAGCTTCACCAGTGCGATGAACTTCTGTGTGGGCACGGCGGTGCTGCAGCAGCACATGAGCCTCGCCGAGGCGCTGTTTGCGGCGACCCGCGGCGGTGCGATCGCGCTGCGGATGGCTGACGTGGGCCACCTGACGGTGGGTGCCCGCGCCGACCTGCACGTGCTCGATGCGCCCGCAGCGATCCACCTGGCGTACCGTCCGGGCATGCCGATGACCTGGAAGGTGTTCGCGCGCGGCGCCGAGGTGAAGTGACGGTCTGAAGCGCGGTGAAGGAGCACCCCCACACCCCTCCCGTTCATCCCCGGCTATAGACCGTCACGAATGGTGCGGCCTGCTGCCCAGGGCCCGTAGCTTGACTCCACTCGCGCACGGCACGCGTGCGCACTGATGTGGAGGAGGAGCCGTGGCATCACCGGATTCGGGCCGTGGACTCAGCAGGTTCATCGCACAGCAGGGCATCTCGAGGCCCCTCGCCTGGGGCTTCGTGGCGCTCACCCTGTTCATGGTGGGAGACGGCATCGAACTGAGCTTCCTCTCCACCTACCTCACCGACCGCGGGCACGACGCCGGATCCGTGGCCCTCCTGTTCACCGTGTACGGGATCGTGGTGGCAGTCGGAGCGTGGCTCGCCGGCGCCCTCGCCGAAGCATGGGGCCCCAAGCGCGTCATGGTGATCGGCGGCGGCATCTGGATCGTGTTCCAGCTCGTGTTCCTGCTGCTGGGCGTCCTCCCGGACAGCTTCGCAGTCATGCTCACCGCCTACGCCATCCGCGCCATCGGCTACCCCCTGTTCGCCTACGGCTTCCTCGTGTGGGTCACGCTGTCCACCCCGAGCCAGGTCCTCGGCAGAGCCGTGGGCTGGTACTGGTTCTTCAACGTGATGGGCCTCGGCGTCATCTCCGGCTACTTCGTGGCCGGCACCATCGACCAGCTCGGCCCCCTCGGCGTCCTCTGGAGCAGCCTCGCGTTCGTCACCGCTGGACTCGCCATCGTCGCACTCCTGCTGCGCAGCCAGGACGGCCCCACCACCGTCACCGCAGCCGACACCCTCCGCGGCCTCGCCGCCTCCATCACCATCGTCGGCGATCAGCCGAAGGTCGGCATCGCCGGCGTCATCCGCATCATCAACACGATGAGCTACTACGCGTTCGCCGTGTTCCTCAACGTCCACATGGTCAACACGATCGGCTTCACCCAGGCCCAGTGGTCCTCCATCTGGGGCACCATGCTGCTGGCCAACATCGTCGCGAACCTTCTCAGCGGCTACCTCTCCGACCGCCTCGGCCGCGTCGCCGTCGTCGCCTGGGCCGGTTGCTTCGCCTGCGCCCTGTCCGTCCTCGCCCTCTACTACGCCCCGCAGGCCCTCGGCGCCCACCTCCCCGCCGTCATGGCGGTCGGCGTGGTCTACGGCTTCGCCCTCGGCATGTTCTGCCCTCTGTCCGCCATCGTCCCGCTGCTCGCCCCCGCCAACAAGGGCGCCGCGATCGCCGTGCTCAACCTCGGTGCCGGCCTCTCCAACTTCGCTGGCCCCCTCGTCGCCGGCCTCGTCCCCGCCGTCGGGGTCGCCCCCGTGATCTGGCTGCTGGCCGCCCTCTACATTGTGGGCATGGCCCTCACCTTCACCCTCCGCGCCCCCGGCATCGAAGCCCGCGACCACCGCGAACCGCTCACCGCTCCCGCCCCGGAACCGGTGCCCGCCGCGGCCGTGTGACCACCAGCCGCATACAGCAGAAGGGGCGGGATCCCACCACGGATCCCGCCCCTTCTCGCATCCTGCATGCCGCGCCCAGCACGCGCCGCGACTACCGCGCGAACGCCTCATCCAGCACATCCCGGTCCGCATCCAGCCGGCCGCGGTACGCCTCCACCTCCGCGCGGATCCCGGCCTCGTCCCAGCCCAGCAGTCCCGCCAGCAGCGCTGCCGCCTGCCGCAGCGCTCCCTCCGGGACCGGACCCAGCGTGCCGATCACGAGTCGGCGTTCCAGCACATCCGCGAGCGTCCGGGCACCTTCGTCGGTCACCGCATACACGACCTGCGCGGCGATGTCCGGACCCGGACCGATCGGCTCCGCTAAGCGCGGATCCGCCTCCGCCAGCGCCAGCACTCGCTCATGCGCCGTCCCGTACAGCCGCGCCAGATGCAGGCGCACAGCCTGGGGCACCGGCGCCGCCGGCACCCGTCGGAGAGCGGCATCGAACGCGGCCGCCACCGTGCCGTAGTCGCCGAAGCTCGTGGACAGGGGAAGGCGCCGCGAATCGAAGCGGCGAGTGGGGCCCAGACGGGACCCTCGTGCCGCGATCACGCGGTCGATCACCTGCGCGCCCATGGCGCGGCCCGTGGTCCACTTCCCGCCGGTGACGGTGAACAGCCCGTCCAGGCCCTGCTGGGCGTGATCGGTGATGGTGAAGCGGCGCGAGGTCGAATACGTGTCACCGTTGGTCGCCACCAGCGGCCGCACCCCCACGATCGTGGACGTCACGTCCTCGCGGCGCAGCGGCCGCGCACTGATCGAATCCAGGGTCTCGCGCAGCAGCTGCACGTCCTCCACCTCGGTGCGGGCGTCATCAGCGCTGCCCGCGGACGGCGTGTCCGTGGGGCCGATGAGAGTGCGGCCCTGCCACGGGCTGACCACCACGTGCCGGCCGTTGCGCCCCCGCACGTACAGCGAATCCGTCAGTCCCATGTCCCGGGCCAGCAGATGCACCCCCTTCGCCTGCTGCACCCGCACACCCGCTTGGGGCGCATCACCGCCAAGGGCCTGCTGCACCCAGGGGCCTGCGGCATTGATGACGGTCCGCGCCGGCACGGCAGCCGTCTCCCCCGTGAGGGAGTCCCGCACTCGCACACCGGTCACGGCACCGGACCCGTCGGCGCCCCGCAGCAGGCCGGTGACCTCCGCGTGGTTGAGGGCGGTGCCGCCGTCGGCCGTGAACGAGTGGACGAGCGCCAGCAGCAGCCGCTCCGGGTGGAGGTTCAGCGTGTCGTCGTGGCGCCACGCGCCCGTGAGGCCGTCGGGCGAGAGGATCGGCGCCCGCCGCAGCAGGTTTCGGCGCCCCACCCAGCGGAAGCGCGGCGAGCGGATGTCCCGCGGCACGCCCGTGTTCCGGTTCCACGCGAACGCCTCGTACAGCGCCACCCCCGCGCCCAGCATCGGCGCCTTCGGAGCGGACCAGTCGAACGCGGTCAGCAGGAAGGAGCGCGGCTGCACCAGGTGCGGGGCGGCGATGGCGAGGAAGCGGCGCTCCGCCACGGACTCCGCGACCACCCCGAAGTCGTACTGCTCCAGGTAGCGCAGCCCGCCGTGGATCGCCTTCGTCGTCGCGGAGGACGTCCCCGCCCCGAAGTCGACCTTCTCCAGCAGCACCGTACGCAGGCCCCGACCGGCGGCGTGGCGCGCGATCTGCACGCCCGAGATGCCGCCGCCGATCACGGCGACGTCGTACTCGCCCCGCAGCGGCGCCCCCAGGGCGCGGCCCGCCAGCGCGGCCGACGGTGCCTGCCCGCCCACGGTCCCGCCGGCCGGCGACCCGTGCACGGTGCCCGTCATGTGAACCGGACCTGCTCGAACGTCGAGATCTCCGGGTGTTCGCCGACCCCGCGCTCCGCGTGCTGATCGCCCTCGCGGCGCACGCCCACGGTGCCCCAGCCGTCCTCCTCGGCCGCATCCAGCTCCTCCACCAGGTCGGAGAAGAACAGCAGCGATGCGGCCGGCCGGCCGATCTGCTCGCGGATCGTCGCGTACGAGGACGCCACCCGTTTCGGGCCCGCGTTCTCCGTGTCGAAATGACCGGAGAACAGGGGCAGCAGGTCGCCGTCCGGGGAGTTGCCGAACCAGGCCCGCTGCGAGGACAGGGACCCGGAGGAGAACACCCACAGCTCGATGCCGTCTTCGTGCCAGCGGCGGATCGCCGGCACCGCATCATCGAAGAAGTGGCTGGTCAGATCGCCTTTGGCGAACCCGTCGGCCCAGATGAGGCCCTGCAGGATCTTCAGCGGCGTGCGCTTCTCGTCCCGGTCCAGCCAGTCCTCCAGTGCCGCCACCAGCTGCGCCGTATCCGCGTCCGGGTCCAGGCCGGCGAGGTCGATGATCTGGCCTCGGGCGCGCTGCACGTCCTCATCATCGGCGCGGTCCGTCAGGTACTCGGTGAAGCGCTCGCGGGAGTACGGGTAGAGGACGTCGTGCACGAACCAGGTGGAGCTGGTGGTGCCTTCGATGTCGAGGACGATCGCCTCGGGCCGCTTCAGCGTGACGGTGGTGCTCATGCCGCCGCCCGAGAGGCCAGGATCTGGTCGTGGGTGGGGAAGTTCTGCGAGATGGGGGAGCCGGTGAAGTCGCCCACCCAGCCCTCGCCGTCGTGGAAGAACCGGATCGCGGTGAACTCCGGGGCCTTCTCGCCCATGTCGAACCAGTGGGTGGAGCCCTCCGGCACGGACAGCAGGTCGCCCTGCTCGCACAGGACCGCGTACACCGTGTCCTCGATGTTGAGGTAGAAGGTGCCGGCGCCGTCCACGAAGAAGCGGACCTCGTCGTCGTCATGACGGTGCTCGTCCAGGAACTTCTCGCGGCCGGCCTTCGCCTTCTCCCAGAAGTCCTCCTGCCCCGTGTTCTTCAGGCGCATCACGTCCACGAGGGTGAAGTCCTCCTCCTCGGTGAGGCGCTGCACCTCGTCCCGGTAGGCGGCGAGGACGGCGTCCTGGTCGGCGTCTGGGGCGAGGTCGTAGGTGGGCCACTGTTCGTAGCGCACGCCCAGGGTGGACAGCTCCTTGCGGATCTCCGCGGGCTCCTCGGTGCGCAGCAGTTCGGTCTCGGGGGCATCGGCGGCCCACTTGATCAGGATGGTCATGGTGTCTCCTTCGTCTGGGGTGGTGGTGCGCACGAGGCGCGGTGGGGATGATCGGGTCAGGCGGCGAGGGCGCGGCCGACGGCTTCGCGGTGGTCCCGCTGCGTCACCTCTCGCACGGTGCGCACTCCCGCGAACACCTGCTGCAGCGGCCCACTGAGCAGGTCGTCGCGCACCTGTGCGATGTCGCGGTAGCAGGCGTGCCGGGCCGCATCGGGCCGGGCGGAGGCGCCGCCCTGGTTCCAGGCGGTCAGCTGATCAGCGAGGGAGTCGGTGAGGCCAACCGCCTGGTTCGCGAGGGCGGCGTCGGCCAGGACGGGGCCGTCCACCCGCCGCGGGCGGCGCCACGGCACACCGGTGACGTCCGCCTTGATCTGGTTCCAGACATCGCTGCAGGCGCCGCCGCCGGTGACGAGCACTTCGCTGAGCGGTTGCGAGCTCTGCTCGATGGTGCGGATCGTGGACGCGTACTCGAACGCCACCGCTTCGAGAGCGGAACGCCACAGGGCGCCGGTGGTGGTGCTCGAGTCCATGCCGAGCCAGGTGCCGGAGGCGTCCGGATTGTTCGGGTTGCCACCGGCGAGGTACGGCAGGAAGAGGACCCCGTCGGCCCCCGGGCGGACCGCGGCCGCGAGCGTGTCGAACTCGGCGTAGAGGGCGTCGTCCTGGGGGCGGGAGGCGACTTGGTCGCGGAACCACCGCAGGGACAGGCCGCCGGCGCGGACGTACCCCCAGTAGAACGACTGGCCGGGGATGGTGCCGAGGCTGTACAGCAGGCCGGGGATCTGTGTGGCGGCGGGGATGATGCCGTCCACGCCCACGGTGAGGATGCTCGTGGTGCCGGCGGAGTCGGTGGCCTGCCCGGCTGTCACCATGCCGGAGGCGAGGGTGGACTGCTGGACGTCGCCTGCACCGGCGGCGATCGGGGTGCCGACGGGCAATCCCGTGCGTCGGGACGCCTCCGCGCAGACGGTGCCGATGACGGCGTCGGACGGCACGATCGGCGGAAGGAAGTCTGTCCGCAGGCCCAACAGCTCGAACTGGGCGGGGGAGAAGCCACCGGTGGCAGCGTCCCAGCCCACCATGAAGCCGGAGGCGTGCGTGGGGTCGGTGACCATCTGAGCCTGGCCGTGGCCGGCGAGACGGCCGGAGACGTACGGCGCCACGGAGACAGTGCGGGCGATCCGGGCGTACACCTCGGGGTGGGTGTCGCGGATCCACTGCAGCTGGAACGGGGCGGCGTACGCATCGAGGGTGGTGGTGCCGGATTCGGCCGCCCAGAGCGGTTCGAGGTCGCGGCCGGCGCGGGCGGCGTGGCCGGCAGCGCGGCTGTCGAGGCTGGTGATGACGGGGAACAGGATCCGACTGTCCTCATCGAGGAGGACCTGGCCCACGAGGATGCCGGACAGGGCGATGCCCGCCACCTGTGAACGGTCGATGCCGTTGTCCACCGCGGAGTCCAGGGCCCTGGCGATGGCGGTGAACGCGCAGTCCACCAGGTGCTCCGGGTCCATCTCCGCGAGCCCCGGGCCGGGGTAGGTGATGGTGTGCGGGGTGTATGCGGCGCCCACCTGCACACCGCTGATGGTGTAGACCGCTGCCTTGCTGCCCTGAGTGCCGATGTCGACGCCGATCGTGACCGCCACGAGCGCCCCCTTTCAACCGATGTTCTCAGCACCGTAGGCACGCCCCGGCGGAGAAGGCTCGCTTCATGACGGAGTGTGCCCGTATGTGAATGACGGGGTCGGGACAGAGCCGCGGCCCACCGCCCGGAGCCCCCACTTGATCCCGGTCAAGGTGCCGAGTGCCGGCCGCTGATGAACTCGTATCAACGCTCATCCTCTACGTGTTGATGGAGGCTCATCATGACGTCCCACCTGCGCGCCCTGCGCTACCGCGCCTTCTCCATCGACCTGCTCGTCACCACCGCCGTCACCGGCGCCCTGGTGATCGGCGAGTTCGTGGAAGCCGGCGTGGTCGCCTTCCTGTTCGTCGTCGGCTCCTGGCTGGAGGCCCGCACCCTGGAGCGCACCCGCCGCTCCGTCAGCGACCTGCTGGACATTGCGCCCGAGAAGGCGGACGTCATCCCTGACGGCCGCACCATCACCGGCGAGCCCGTCCCCGCGGAGAAGTCCGAGGGCGACTTGGTGTACGCCGGCACCATGGCCGCCGACGGGTTCCTCACCGTCCGCGCGGACTCCGTCGGCTCCCGAACGGCGTTCTCCCGCATCTACACCCCGGGCATCATCGTCGCTTCCCTGATCGCGCTGCTGATCACCCGCGACATCCACGTCGCCCTCCGTTCCTCGTGATCGCCTGCCCCGGTGCCCTCGTGATCTCCACCCCGGTCTCGATGGTCGCGGGCATGAGCAACGGCGCCCGCCACGGCGTGCTGCTCAAGGGCGGCGACTCCGTCGAGCGCCTCGCCCCGGCCGACACCTTCGTGGTGGACAAGACGGGCACGCTCACCCACGGCAAGCCGGAGGTCATCACCATCGTCCCGCTGGCCGACGGGTTCCGGCCCGACTGTCGCCACGATCCTGCCGGCGTGCGACATCTCCACGCGGATGCCGTTCGCGCCCGCGCGTAACCTGCTGGATGCGGGGGCGGTGGTCGCGATCGCGCTGCGGATGGCTGACGTGGGCCATCTGACGGTGGGTGCCCGCGCCGACCTGCACGTGCTCGATGCGCCCGCAGCGATCCACCTGGCGTACCGTCCGGGCATGCCGATGACGTGGAAGGTGTTCGCGCGCGGCGCCGAGGTGAAGTGACGGCGGCATGAGGAAGGCCCCTCCGGTTCGATGGACCGAGAGGGGCCTTCGCTGATGCCTGCGGCGGGCGGGAAGTATCAGCCCTTCAGCGGCTCCGCAAGCTCCTGTTCGAACGTGGCCCAGTCGATGAGTTCAATGCCGATGATGTCGGCATTGGGGATGTTCATCGAGAGGGCGCGGCGTGCGGCTGCAAGGTTCTCCTCGAGGGCGTTGCTGAAGCTGGGGGCGTCGACCGCGATGTCGATGGAACCTTCGCGGAGGCCGGGGCTGAAACCGCCGGCCGGCGCGAAGTAGACAAGTGCGTCGAGGAGGTCGAAGACGGCCTCCTCTGTGGTGTCCGTGGTGGCGATCCAGTCGATGCTGGCGTGCCCGGAGTCGGTGGTCATGCTGGGTCTCATTTCTGCAGAGAACTGCGGTGGAAGAACGGATTGCAGCCCAGTGCCCTGAGACGCGCGGTGGCGCTTCAGGGTACTAGGAGCTGAGTACCGCGGCCCAGATGCACGAGGCCAGCCGACGGGTGCATGAATGTAAGCGGAGGCCACCTCGAGACCTGAGGTGCCCTCCGCTTGTCCCCGCTGGCGCGGGGAGCACGGCGCACCCGCGTCTGTACGAGGGCTCATCCCGGCTGACGCTGGGAGCGAGATGCGCCAGAAGCAATCTACGTCCTGCGCCTGTGGTGCGACATGCAGAGTCGAAGGTGCTTCAGTAACTGAATTCGTAAAGTCGGGGGTCTGGGGGTTGACTTCATATTGGGCGGTCTGCCTATGCTGACCCTGACGGCGTGAAACCGCAGAGTGAACAAGGCCTCGAGGAGGGCGCTATGGACGCAATGGAGCTGGCGCGGGTGCTGTGGGCGAAGTCTGGGGACGGTTCGCGGTGGCTTTCGCTCTTACAGCATCTCTCGGATTCATGCAGTGTGGCGGGACTTTTGTGGGACTCCTGGGTTCCGCTGAGCATTCGATCCCTGGTCAGTGAGCAGACCGGGCTCACGGACGAAGAATGCCGAAGCATCCTGCGGTTCCTCGCCGGTGCTCACAACTGCGGGAAAGCAACCATGACGTTCCAGATGCTCGCCTCGCACCAGCCGGAATATGCTCATCTCGCCGAGCGTGTGCGCGACGCCGGTCTCAGCCTCGATCTGAGCGCCAACGAGCAGATGATTCCCCGCTTTCGCCACGAAATGGCGTCAGGGATCCTGCTTCGTCGCTGGGCCATGGAGCAAGGGTGCTCGATCGACACTGCGAAATCCCTGGCAAGCATCGTCGATGCGCACCACGGAAAATCGAGCGAGGTGAAGCTGATCGGGGAAGCGGAAGTGATCCTCGATTCCTACCCTGAGAACTGGCAGGAGGCCCAGCGGTACCTTCTCGACCGCGCCGCAGATGAATCAGGAATCAGAAGCCTGATCGGGCACCTCCCCGAACTGCCGATTCAGACCCAGAACCTATTCGCGGGCATCGTGATCGCGGCCGACTGGATAGCCTCGAACGAAGAAGCATTCCCGTTGGAAACCGTCCACGACCAGGAGAGCCGTATCGAAGCAGGATGCCGAGCCATTGACCTCACGGTTCCGTGGACGGCGGAGGGATCCGTCGGCCCCGCCGCGGAGTTCTACCGCGAACGCTTCGGATGGGGACCCGAGATGGCCCCGCGGCCGGCCCAGGAAGCCATGATCGAGGCGGCGAAAGCCGCAGAGGGTCCCGCTCTGCTCATCCTGGAAGCGCCGACGGGCAACGGCAAGACCGAAGCCGCCTTTGCGACAGCCGAAATCCTCGCGGAGAAGACCGGTGCGGGTGGGGTGATGGTCGCGGCACCCACAATGTCCACCGCCAATGGCCTGTTCGAACGCTTCCTCTCATGGATCCGCAGAGCAACCCCGAGCGGTGAAGTCTCCTCACTGTTCCTCGCACACTCACGAGCTTCGCTGAACGAGGACTACCATCGGCTCCGCTTCCGCGGCATCGATGCTGACGATCCCTCATCCGGAGGTGATGTGGTGGCCTCGCAATGGATGTCCGGGAGGAAGAAGGGCATTCTCTCCACATTCGTCGTGGGCACAGTCGATCAGGTGCTGCTCATGGCCCTGCAGTCCAAGCATTCAATGCTGCGTCATCTGGGGCTTGCGGGGAAAGTCATCATCGTCGACGAGGTGCACAGCTACGACGCCTACATGTCCAGCTACCTGAAGACCGCGCTGACCTGGCTCGCGTCCTACGGAGCATCGGTCATTCTGCTTTCTGCGACGCTGCCTGTGGGCCAGAAGGAGCAACTCGCCCACGCATATCAGCAGGGACTGCCCGGCTATCGGCGCAAGCGCGGCCGGCAGCAGCCCCTGTCGCTTTCGCACGCGTACCCGGCCATCACCTCGGTGACGGCGCGGTCCGTGGACGAAACACCGGTTCCGCTGGGAGAAGTGGAACTGACTGCGGGAGTCTCAACCCTCGAGGATTCGCCCGAGTCGCTCGTGGACGCCGTCGGAGACCTGCTGGCTGACGGCGGCTGTGCGCTGATCATCTGCAACACCGTCAAGCGCGCCCAGGCGGCGTTCACCACGATCAGTGATCGGTTCCCGGGAGAGGTGGAACTGCACCATGCCGTTTTCCTCGCTTCCGACCGGTCCCGAAGGGAAGATGCTCTGCGTGCAGCGCTCGGCCCCCAGGCGCACCGGGGCTCGGGCCGACCGGAGCGCCGAATCGTGGTGGCGACCCAGGTGGCGGAGCAGAGCCTGGACATCGATGCGGACGTGCTGATCACGGATATCGCACCAGTGGACCTCCTGATCCAGCGCATCGGCAGGCTCCACCGGCACAGTCGCCCAGCGTCGGACAGACCTGCCGGCCTCCAGAAGGCGACCGTGCTGATCCGCGGCATCCTCACCGACCTGAGCCCGAGCGAAGCTCCGGAGTTCGACGGTGGTGCGATTGCGGTCTATGGGGCGCGGATGCTGCTGGCCACCGCCGCCCTGCTCCACTCCACTGTCCTGGCCGACGGGTTCCAGCGCCCCCACAGCACCGCACCACTGGTGCAGCAGGCGTACGGACCAGACCCTGAGATTCCGACCGGGTGGGAGGAGACGTGGGCCGAGGCGTGTGCAGACGATGAGAAACGGCGGAAGCGCCAGGAGGACAATGCGAAGACGTGGCGGTTCCCGCAGCCGCGACAGGCGCTCTACCTGGACGCACTGTTCTCCCGCTTCTACGACGACCGCAGCCGCTCCGCATCTGACGCGGAGGCGTTCGGGCTCGCGCAGGTGCGCGACAGCACGCCCAGTCTCGAAGTCATCCCGATCATCAGAACGGAGACGGGCTATCGCCCCTTCCCATGGGTCGGAGACCGTGAGGCGGCGCTGGTCGACCGGATTCCGGATGCCGAACTCGACCGCCGGTCTGCACGGGATCTCGCGGGCAGCATCATCCGGCTTCCCGGCTGGGTGGGCCGCAATCCGCAGGCGCTCGACGTCCTCATCGCGCAGCTGGAACGCGGAACACCGCTCGGATGGAGGAAGGACCCGTTCCTCCGCGGAATGATCGCCTTGCCTTTTGACGAAGACCTGACCACTGACCTGCAGGGCCGCGCGCTGCGTTACAGCCCCGATCTCGGCCTGATCGAAATCGCCGAAGACCCCCACCGTCCTCGCCAGCATCCTGAAGGAGACGCCGATGGCAGCAACTGAATTCTCACTCGTCACCGAGCCGTGGATCCCTGTGGTTCTCACAGGAGAGGAACGCAGGCTCGTGAGCCTGCGCGACCTGTTCTCGGGGCAGATCGAGGTGATCGCGCTCAGGGGTGATTCCCCCACCCAGGACTACGCCGTCCTGCGAGTGATCATCGCGATCTATGTGCGCGCCCATGTGCTCTACAGCGACTATGACCTCACTGATGCACGTGAACTTCGCACCTGGCGCCGTGAGCAGTGGACTGCGGCCGACGGGGCCGTTCGCGACGACCAGGTGCTGGAGTACCTGTCCGACCATGCTGACCGGTTCGATCTTCTCTCCTCGGAAGTGCCGTTCATGCAGGTTGCTGATCTGCGCACCAAGACCGGTGGGCAGCTGCCCGTGCGCCGTCTGATCCCCGAAGCCGAAGGCGACAGGTTCACCATGCGGGCTGGTGCGGGTGTTGAGACGCTCGGCTTCGCCGAAGCCGCTCGGTGGCTCATCCACGTGCATGCCTTCGACTATTCCGGCATCAAATCGGGAGTGCTGGATGATCCGCGAGTCAAGGGTGGAAAGAGTTATCCGATTGGCACAGGGTGGAGCGGCTACACAGGCGGCACCACCATCCTCGGCCGAAATCTCCGCCAAACTCTGATGCTCAACTGCCCTGATTCTGTATTCCTGGAAAGTGACGCGGACCTGCCTGCCTGGGAACGCGAACCGGATCGTCCAGGAGCACGTGCAGCCGAGATTCCGCAGGGGGCCTGTGACCTCATGACCTGGCAGTCCCGCCGTGCCCACCTGCACCACAACGGGGAGCACGTCACGGGCTGCATGGTCACCAATGGGGACAGGATCCCCGATGCAGGAGCGAACGTGCTCAACGACCCGATGACACCGCACCGATACTCCACGAACAAGTCCAGTAGAACCCAGGACGTGTTCTACCCCCAGCCGTATTCGCCGGAGCGCACCATGTGGAAGGCGCTCGAACCCCTTGTCAGTCTGGGTGGAGATGTGCCGCTGGAGAAGAAGGCGAAGCCGGGCAAGCGCCCGCAGAACCTCGACTGGTTCTCGGCTGCAGCACGCTCGGTGCCCGGGGTGCCGACGCTCGCGCCCGTTCGCCTCACCTCGATGACCTACGGTCCACAGTCAGCCACCATTACCGAAGTGGTGGATGCGGCTGTGGAACTGCCAGCCGCAGTGCTCCAGGAAGAGAACGCATACGCTCGCCAAGCCGTACTCGGTGCAGCCCGCAGCACCCTGGATGCCGGCATCGCTATCGGGTCTTTCGCCGGGTGGCTCCTCCAGGCCGCAGGAGACGAATACGTGTTCCAGGCCCCCGCCACCGATTCCTTCCTCGCCATGCTCGAGCAGCCCTTCCGCAAGTGGCTGCGCACCGTGCCTACAGATGACACGGAGCAGGTGGACGCTGCGGTCGCGGATTGGCACACGCAGGTGTTCCAGGCCGCAACGGACCAGGCCGCCATTCTCATCAAGGGTGCCGGGCCCCGCGCTCTCATCGGCCGGACCATTCCTGAAGGGGAGGGAATGCGCACTCATTCAGCAGCCACTGCCCTCAGCAGGCTGCGCCGCTCGCTCACCAAGACTCTCGCTCGTGCAACCCAGATCATCAGAACGGAGAAGGAGATTCGCCATGACAGTTGAGAACAGTCCCCCCGAACGGGCAGAGGGGAAGGGACCCGGTGGACTCAGGGGCGCAGTGCGCAACGCCGCAGTGGCGCTGCAGGATGCTGCACTGGGCAACCGCGGAGATCGTCAGAAGGCGGACGCGAGGGCCGCACTTGCCCGCTTGCGCCGAGCAGCCGGGCAGTCCCCGGAACGCCATCCTCTGGAGTTCGAACAGGTCCTTTCCTCACTCAGCGCTGATCTGCGCGAGGGGGAGACCGGTCACGGGGATGCCCCCACCCCTAGCGAACAGGCTGCCTTCGATGCCCTCACACTGTTCGCCGTCCACGCACAGAGCATCACGGAACCGATCCATCGGGACGGTCGCTCCTTCGCCAGCGCGATGGGGCTTCTCATCGACCGCAGCAGCTCGCAGTCCCTCAAGCCGCGCTTCGATGCTCTCCTTGCGGCGCGCGACCACCGCGCCCGCACCACACATCTGCGCTCCCTGATCACCCTCCTGCGCGGAGAGAAGCTCGCCTTCGACTACGGCGCGCTCGCGGGCGACCTGCGCACGCTGGCAGGACAGCACCGGCAGGGGGTCCTGCTGCGCTGGTCGCGGGACATCACATTCGCGCCGATGCGCGAGAAGAAGACAAGAGACTCCTCATCCACCACCTCGGAATCCTGAAAGGAACACTCATGACACTCATCGTTGACATTCACGCTCTGCACACGATTCCGCCGAGCAACATCAACCGCGATGACACCGGCGCACCGAAGTCCGCTGTCTTCGGCGGGGTTCCTCGGCAGCGCGTCTCCTCCCAGGCGTGGAAGCGCGCAATCCGCCGAGAATTTGAGAACACCCTCGGCCAGGAGAAGATCGGCTACCGCACCAAGCACACGGCTGAACTGATCGAAAAGCGGATGAAGCACCTGGCGATGGAGAGCGGCACAGAGTTCAACGAAGCCGATGCCCGAGCTGCAGTCAAGGCTCTCTTCGCTGCGGGCAAGATCAAACTGACGGAGCCGAAGGCCAAGGAGGGAGAACAGCCTGGAGCCGAGCAGACCGGCTACCTCCTGTTCCTCTCGTCTCGCCAGATCGACAGGGCTGCACGACTCCTGCTCGATCTCGACGGAACGAAGCCGAAGCCTGCTGATGCGCGTGACGTTCTGGACACCCACCACAGCATTGACATCGCCATGTTTGGACGCATGCTTGCCGACGCCCCGGACTTCAACGTGGATGCTGCAGTACAGGTTGCACACGCCATCGGAGTGCACGAGTCGGAACCCGAATTCGACTACTTCACCGCGGTGGATGACGTTGTGGAGGACAACGAGGAAGCCGGGGCGGGCATGATCGGCACGGTCCAGATGATGTCGTCGACTCTGTACCGCTACGCCACCGTGAATGTGTCGGGTCTCGCGAAGAACCTCGGGGATCCTCAGGCTGTCGTGCCCAGCGTCCAGGCGTTCGTCAAAGCATTCATCACCTCAATGCCCACGGGCAAGATCAACACTTTCGCAAACCAGACGCTGCCCGAACTGGTGTATGTGACGGTGCGCCGGGACCGTCCGGTCTCCTTGGTCAACGCGTTCGAGGAGCCGGTGACGGCGGGAGACGATCAGGGACGCCGCGTCAGCGCGGCTCATAGTCTTGCGAAGGAGGCCCGCGAGCTGGAGAGTGCCTATGGTTTCGCACCCGAGGCGGCGTTTGTGCTCGGCACCTCTGAGATGGTGGCCGCCCTCGAGGGGCTCGGCGCAACGGTGACCCTTGCCGACCTGAACGAAGGACTCGCAAAGGCGCTCGGCGAAGGCAGCGATTCATGACAGCCACCCTTCTGCTGAAGCTGAGCGGTCCAATGCAGTCCTGGGGGCACCAGGCGCGATTCAACCGCCGTACAACAGCCTCTGCCCCCACGAAGTCAGGCGTGCTGGGCATGATTGCGGCGGCTGAGGGGCGGCATCGCACGGATTCGCTGGCGGACCTGTTGGGGCTGCGGTTCGCCGTGCGTGTGGACCAGCCGGGCACCCTTCTGCGCGACTACCAGACCGCACAGACCTGGCAGCGCAGAACGAAGACCGATACCTCGCTGGTCACCCGGTACTTCCTCCAGGACGCCGTGTTTCTCGCAGCAATCGAATCCAAGGACCGCGAGGTTCTGGAAGGGATGGAGGAAGCGTTGCTCTCACCGATGTTTCCTTTGTACCTGGGGCGCCGTTCATGCCCCGCGAACCCGGATCTCGTGAAGGGGATCGTAGACACCGATGCAGTGGTCGCGCTGCAGCAGGCGAAGTGGTGTGCCGGTAAGCCGTACAAGAAGCGGTGCGCACAGTCCGTGTCGCTGCCCGTGTATCGAGATGCTCTGCCGGGTGAATCCGGCGAGCAGATCCAGGATGTGCCGGTGAGCTTCGATCAGGAGCACCGGAAGTACGCCTGGAGGACAGTGGTGGAGGATTCCCCCGTCGAGGTGGAGAATTCTGAAGGCACTCGCCCTCGGGACCCATTCTTCGAGGCGGTGGTGCAGGCATGACGACTCTCAGCAGAATCCCCCTTGATCCGCGGGTGCGGGGCGCACGAAAACTGATCGGCAACCCTCAGGCGATGCACGCCGCGGTGATGACCGCCTTCAGCGCTGGCGAGGCTGATCTCAGCGGCCGGGTGCTGTGGCGACTGGACTCGACGCCCGACCGTCATGTGCTGTACCTGGTGGGTCCAGGCGTGCCGGACCTCGATGTCATCGCCGGCCAGGCCTGCAGTGCGGGCGAGCGCGGGGACACAGCTGATCTGGGCCCGTTCCTCGACCGGCTGGCAACAGGGCAGCGATGGGCGTTCCGACTCACCGCCAACCCGGTTCATTCCAAAGCGGGTGAACGCGGCCAGCGGGGGCGGGTGCTCGCGCATGTGACCGTGGCGCAGCAGTTGGCCTGGCTTGATACGAAGAGCGGCCAGCACGGCTTCTCGATCGTGCATCGGGATGCGCCCCGGGAGCCGTCGGCCGAGGAGCTCGCAGTCGAGCATCTGGATGCGATGGTGTCGCAGCGGCGTGATCTTCGATTCCATAAGGGAAAAGCGAAGCATCCGGTGATGATCCGGACAGCACGCTTCGATGGTCATCTGGAGGTGACCGATGCGGAGCTGCTGCGTCGTTCCCTGACCGAGGGGATCGGGCGAGCGCGTGCATACGGATGCGGGCTGCTGTCACTGGCGGCACCGACCGGATGACAGCGCGTCCCAGCAGTGCTCCGCTCGGGCGGCATTCCCTCGCCCGAGCGGAGCACCGTCTCAGCTATCTGTATGCGGAGCATTGCGTTGTTCACCGTGATGCGAATGCGGTGACGCTCACCGACCAGCGTGGAGTCGTCCATGTCCCAGCGGCGTCACTGGCGGCGCTCCTGCTCGGCCCGGGGACACGTACCACCTTCGGTGCGATGAGCCTGCTGGGCGATTGCGGAGTCTCCGTCGTATGGGTTGGGGAGAGGGGCGTGCGGTACTACGCTCACGGCCGTTCGCTGTCGGCTTCATCGCGATTGGCGGAGGCACAGGCGGCGATCGTGACGAATCAGCGCCGTCGCTTGGAGTGTGCGCGGGCTATGTACAGCATGAGGTTTCCCGGTGAGGACGTGAGCGGCCGAACGATGGCTGAGCTGCGTGGGCGTGAGGGAGCCCGGATGAAGAAGATCTATCGGGAGCACGCGGAGCGCACGGGCGTGGAATGGTCGAGCCGCCGTTACGACCCGGATGACTTCAGCGCTTCCGATGCGATCAATCAGGCGCTCACCTCGTGCAATGCCGCTTTGTACGGGGTGACGCAGGCGGTGCTCGTGTCCTTAGGCGCGGTCCCCGCGCTGGGTGTGGTTCATTCCGGGACTGATCGTGCTTTCGTCTACGACATCGCTGATCTGTTCAAAGCTGAAGTGGTGGTCCCGGCAGCCTTCGATGTGGCAGCGGCCGGGGAGGACGATGCCGGGCCCCGTGCGCGCCGAGCCCTGCGGGACCAAGTCGTGGAAACGCGACTCATTCCGCGGATGATCGCAGCTGTGCATGAGCTCCTTGATGTGCCGGACGAGATGGACCTGGCGTTGGGGGACCTGCTGCTGTGGGATGAACTGGATGCCGTGGCTGCCGGAAAGAACTGGTCGGGGACCAGCTCATGATGACGCTGGTACTCACGGCGGTGCCGGCGGGTCTGCGAGGCGATCTGACAAAATGGTTGCTGGAGATCAGCCCAGGGGTCTTCGTAGGGAACCCGAGCGCTCGGGTTCGCGATGAACTGTGGGAACGGGTGATGGGAAGCGTGGCCGACGGGCGCGCACTGCTTGTCTATCCGGATGCGAATGAGCAGGGGTACTCCTATCGCGTTCACCGTCATGCCTGGACGCCGGTCGACTTCGATGGCGTCACTTTGCTGCGCAGACCGACAGGTGGTGAAAGGGTCCCGCAACGGTCGACTGGGTGGAGCAATGCGGCTGCTTACCGACGTGCACGTCGTCGCTGATACGGGCCGTAGCGCATCGCAAGTCGTGTCTAGAATGGACAGTAGGCTTCCATTTCCCCAGGTGGGGAAGTGTGCTCCCCGCGTCAGCGGGGATGAGCCGATCTCCAACACCCGAGCGAGGCGCATCCTCAGGTGCTCCCCGCGTCAGCGGGGATGAGCCCAACCGAGCGAGCCGCATCCTCCACAGCGCCAAGTGCTCCCCGCGTCAGCGGGGATGAGCCGCGGGGGTATTTGCCGTAGGGAAGACCCTCGGGGGTGCTCCCCGCGTCAGCGGGGATGAGCCTCATGGGGACGCGAGACCCCCGCGTTATCGCGGGTGCTCCCCGCGTCAGCGGGGATGAGCCGAGGCGATCTCGACGTGGGACGAAAGCAGAACAGTGCTCCCCGCGTCAGCGGGGATGAGCCGTATGTGGAGGCCAGTACCCAGCTGGTGATCTCGTGCTCCCCGCGTCAGCGGGGATGAGCCCCTGTTCAAGTTGGATCGCAGTTGCATCTCTCATGTGCTCCCCGCGTCAGCGGGGATGAGCCGGCCAAGGTCTAGGGCGCGGGAAAGCGCCTCAGGTGCTCCCCGCGTCAGCGGGGATGAGCCCTGTGTCGCGCCCCTGGTGCCGAACACCTTAGAGTGCTCCCCGCGTCAGCGGGGATGAGCCCGTTTGGATTAAGCCCGTCCCGGACGACCCCGAGTGCTCCCCGCGTCAGCGGGGATGAGCCGGAATCGGCGTGCCGCCGAGTTGACCTGCTTGGGTGCTCCCCGCGTCAGCGGGGATGAGCCGTCACCGCGGGCCTCGTTTCGGCCGTAGATCGCGTGCTCCCCGCGTCAGCGGGGATGAGCCCGCGAATAACTTCCCCATGGTGGACAAGAACTCGTGCTCCCCGCGTCAGCGGGGATGAGCCGCCGCGGCCGAGGAGGATCGGGAAGTCGCTGGTGTGCTCCCCGCGTCAGCGGGGATGAGCCCACCAAGCCAGTAACCGAACACGTACGGGTCAAGTGCTCCCCGCGTCAGCGGGGATGAGCCGATGGCTGACACGCTCACCCCCGGCGCGCCCGGGTGCTCCCCGCGTCAGCGGGGATGAGCCCTCGTAGGTCTTCAAGTCACTGTTGGTGGCGTTGTGCTCCCCGCGTCAGCGGGGATGAGCCGGGGATGGGGTCCACCACGGGGAAGAGCGGTGGGTGCTCCCCGCGTCAGCGGGGATGAGCCCGTCCGATGGGTCAGTAGCGGCCCACCCTCATGGTGCTCCCCGCGTCAGCGGGGATGAGCCGATCGGCCTCACCCCACCGCAGGAGGTGGACGCGTGCTCCCCGCGTCAGCGGGGATGAGCCGGCGGCGACGGCGCTTGCTGTTCCGCAGTTGGCGATGTGCTCCCCGCGTCAGCGGGGATGAGCCCTCACCGTGCTCAGCGCACGAATGTGGCCAGGAGTGCTCCCCGCGTCAGCGGGGATGAGCCCACAGCGCGCCCACGTCTATACGAAGGCTCATCGTGCTCCCCGCGTCAGCGGGGATGAGCCGGACGACCACGACTAGAATCTAGGCATGGACCCGTGCTCCCCGCGTCAGCGGGGATGAGCCGCGGGGGTCGATGTGCGCCTAGCGCACCTGTATGTGCTCCCCGCGTCAGCGGGGATGAGCCCCGCGCTAGAGAAGGCGGGTCGTGCGGGGTCCAGTGCTCCCCGCGTCAGCGGGGATGAGCCCGCGGCGGCGAGGCGCAGCAGCGTGTCCTTTTCGTGCTCCCCGCGTCAGCGGGGATGAGCCCACCTACAATTCACCCCAGATAAGCCACCACCTGTGCTCCCCGCGTCAGCGGGGATGAGCCCCGTTCGACGGTGAGAACGCCTACGACGATGCCCTGGCTCACTGCGCCGCGCAGGCGCGGAGGGTGCTCCCCGCGTCAGCGGGGATGAGCCCATCGGCCTCAGACCATTTCCCACGTCGCATCGGTGCTCCCCGCGTCAGCGGGGATGAGCCTTCTCGGTGACGGTCCGCAAGGACCAGCTGCGGGTGCTCCCCGCGTCAGCGGGGACGAGCCGGAGTCGAGCGCCGCGATGAGAGGGGCGGCGTCGTGCTCCCCGCGTCAGCGGGGATGAGCCCGAGCACGGACAGCTCGAAATCGCCCACGAGGAGTGCTCCCCGCGTCAGCGGGGATGAGCCCGATCCGCGCCGTATCAGCAGCGAGTGGGGATAGTGCTCCCCGCGTCAGCGGGGATGAGCCGTTGTTGCCGTAGAGGGTGATCGCGGTGATGTCGTGCTCCCCGCGTCAGCGGGGATGAGCCCCAATCGGGCCAAGCGCTATCTTCCACGCCGCCGTGCTCCCCGCGTCAGCGGGGATGAGCCTACCACCCCCCGCACCTTCACTGCTGCATGGCGGTGCTCCCCGCGTCAGCGGGGATGAGCCGTCCACGCCCTGCTCGACCTTGTCCGCCGCGTGGTGCTCCCCGCGTCAGCGGGGATGAGCCCTCCCCGGCCATGCTCGCCAGGATAAGCGCTATCGTGCTCCCCGCGTCAGCGGGGATGAGCCCGTCCCGGCGTCCGAGTCGCGCCACACCGCTGAGTGCTCCCCGCGTCAGCGGGGATGAGCCGCCTGGAGCGCCCGGATAGTGTCGCGCCCGGCGGTGCTCCCCGCGTCAGCGGGGATGAGCCCCCTGACCCGCTGTACGCCGACGCCGTCTCTGTGTGCTCCCCGCGTCAGCGGGGATGAGCCGCATCACTGTGCAGGGTGAGCGGGCGCTCCCACGTGCTCCCCGCGTCAGCGGGGATGAGCCTGACGCTGTTATCTCGCGTCGGGGTGCGATGTCGTGCTCCCCGCGTCAGCGGGGATGAGCCCATGAAGACCAAGCGCAACCCGTGGATTGCCGCGTGCTCCCCGCGTCAGCGGGGATGAGCCCTGCATAGCGGCCCCCTCCCTGGTGAGTTCCTGGTGCTCCCCGCGTCAGCGGGGATGAGCCCAGGACGGACACGCCGGGCCGGGTCCGGTCGCCGTGCTCCCCGCGTCAGCGGGGATGAGCCCGCTCGGCACGCACATGGGCGCGCGGTATCTCGGTGCTCCCCGCGTCAGCGGGGATGAGCCGTCGGTCAAGGTGCTGACCCGGTACAGTAACGAGTGCTCCCCGCGTCAGCGGGGATGAGCCCTCCTGCGCGTCGCCGGTGTCGCCGAACTTGAGGTGCTCCCCGCGTCAGCGGGGATGAGCCCACGATCCCTACTCGCCCACAAACTCGGCCACGCCTGGTACGGCGACGACGGCCCACAGGACGACGCCAACGAGGCCCGACCATGGCGATGGGCCGCTGATCTCCTCATCACCCCTGAGGCATACGCCGCTGCCGAACACCACACCGGCGGGCACATCCCAGCGCTCGCCGCCGCCCTCGACGTCACCGCCGAGATCATCCACGCCTACCAGGACACTCTACGAAGGACCACACCATGAAGCGCCGCGCTGCTCTCACCCTCGCCGCCCTGCTGACCCTCGCCGGCTGCGCCCAGTCCCCCGCCGAGAAGGTCGCTATGGCCGGCACCGACTGCGGCCTCACAGCCGACCAGTACCGCGACGGCACCAACGACGTCCTCATGCTGAAGCGCGGCGACGACCTGGACTGCGTCCTCGACGCCCTCGGCACCACCGACGGCATCCGCAACATGATCTACGACTACAAGCGGCCCGGATCGATCGAGCACTCCGACATCCGCTACTCGTGGCCGAACGAGACCCTGGTCCTGGTGTACGCCCGATGACGTGGACGGACACCGCGCCCCCGCGGATCAAGTGCTCCCCGCGTCAGCGGGGATGAGCCCGTCTGGTGACGGCCCAGGAACTGGGCAACACCGTCCTCCCCCCGCCAGCAGCGTTGAGCCTGAGGCTGTCCAACGATCGCGCGCATACGGAGACGCCCTGCGGCATCTGCATGCGAGCAGGGGCCGGGACCGGTGTCGCGATCGCCTGGCCGGTAAGGACGTCAGCATGCGGGACCGTCCCGCAAACGGGAAAATGAAGCGAGAGTCGCACGCATAGCGGCCGAGGAGATGCCGGTGAATGGACCAGGGCATGACCCCGGCAGCGGACACAGGCTGACTGGTGAGAAAGCGTTGCCACTGCCGCAATGAAATCGCCCGAACCGGAGAGCAGGCGCATGACTCGTCATACTGACCAAGCGTCAAATATTGGCAGTGACCTGGGCGACCCGCTCGAGGTCATGGCTCGCCGGAGCGTCGTCCCCGACGATGTGATCCCGCCACCGGACTCGCGCCACGGACCCGTGAGCGGATCTGCTGTCACCCCATAACGACACCGTTCTCCATCACTCGCACCGCCCACACCACCGCGACCCCAGACCAGGTCATGCCGCTGATCCTCGACTTCCACGAGTGGGAACTGTGGTCCCCGTGGGAGGGCCTCGACCCGCAGCTGAACCGCCGCTGCACCGGCCCCGACTCCGGCGTGGGCGCGAAGTACGGCTGGTCCGGCAACGCAACGGCCGGTGAAGGCACCATGGAAATCACGGCTGCCACGGACACGTCCGCGGACATCGCCCTGCACTTCACGAAGCCGTTCACCGCAGACAACCGGGTGCGCATCGCCGTGCCCCCGTCGGCCAGCGGCGGCAGCGACCTGACGTGGACCATGTCCGGTGAGAACACGCTACCGGCGCGGTTCTTCTTCGCCGTGTTCCGCATGGAGAAGACCCTCGCCAAGCAGTTCGACCGCGGCCTCGCCCAGCTCGCCGCCGTCGTCGAGGGCGGCACTCAGCGCTGAGCGGCCTGCGGGCAGGGCCCGAAGCACGTAGAGTCACCCAGTAGCAATCCGGACGACCGTTGGGGAAACAGTGCACGGCAGACAGGTCAAGCTCTTCCTCGTTGATGGAACCGCTGGTGGTCTCATCACCGCAGAGATCGGCAATTGGACAGGCCATATTCTGCGTGGAAAGCGAGAAAAGCTGGGGGAGATCCGTCGCCGTGAGGAGGCTCAACGGACCGGGGTCTACATCCTTCTGGGCGAGGACCCATCGATGCTAGCGGGCCAACTCGCGTACATCGGGCAGAGCGACAACGTCGCGACCCGGCTCGCCAACCATGATGCGAAGAAGGACTGGTGGAACGAAGTCCTCATCATCACCTCCAAGGACCTGAACCTCACCAGCGCGCACGTGCGCTTCATCGAGTTCCGGCTCATCGCCATCGCGAAATCAATCGCGCGCACCCCATTGGAGAACGGGAACACTCCCACGGGCGGCGCTGAGCTCCCTGAGGGTGACCGCTCCGACATGGAGTACTTCATCGAGCAGGTGCGGGTCCTCCTCCCGGTGCTTGGTGTGAATTTGCTGCGCGGGCAAGCACGGCCTGTGAAGGCAGACTTCGACGAGCGGGCACATTCTGCGATCTCAGAGCCCGTTGTGCCGCAGGCTCTGGGTCCGGAGCGCTCCCCGGTGTTCCGGCTGAGCCTCCGCAAGCGGAATGTCGACGCCCGCGCCCAAATGATCGACGGGGAGTTCACCATGCTCGAAGGGTCAGCTGTGGCGGAGGCCATGGCACCCCTGACTGCAAGCGCGGCTAATGCGACGCGGAGGCAGCACCTCCAGCGAGCCGAAGTCCGTCAGGAACTGTTCGACGATGGAAGCATCGAGCCCGATGAGACAGGCATCGCTCGCCTGACCCGAGACGTTGTGTTCCGGTCGGCGTCGGCAGCCGCAGCCGTTGCCGTAGGAAGAGCGTCTGCGAACGGCCGAATCGAATGGTGCACTGAGGACGGCCAGACCTACGCGTCCTGGGAAGATGCGGGCGCTCAGCACTGACGCTCCGCTCGCAGATGCATGGGCATGGCCGTCAGAGGCCGGCCTTCATCGCCATTGGTGCCGACACCCCGCCCCAGGGCCTCACATCCGCCGATTCTGCAGGCTCGGGTTCGACTCCCTCACCCGTCGCACTTCGTCCATGTCCACGTCCACGAACCCGAGCTTCTCGCCCGCGCCCAGGTCCATGAGCTGCGCGCCGTCGGCCCCGAACGCGGCGGAGCGCCCGACCGCCACGCCCTTCCCGCAGGAGTCCGTGCCGATGACCGCCATCGTGTTCTCGATGGCGCGGGCGCGCAGCAGGGTCAGCCAGTGGTCCTCCTTCATCGGGCCCGGCGCCCACTCCGCAGGCACAAGCGCCAGCTCGGCGCCGTCGGCGGCGAGGGCGCGGAACAGTTCGGGGAACCTGAGGTCGTAGCAGGTGGCGAGTCCGATCCGCACCCCGTCCACGGTGATCACGGTGGGGCGGACCTCCCCGGGGTGGATGCGGTCGGACTCGCTGAACGAGAAGGCGTCGTACAGGTGGATCTTGGTGTACGTGTCGGTGATCGAGCCGCCAGCGGCCACCAGCAGCGTGTTGTGCACCCGCCCCTGCGGCGCGGGCGTCAGCGACCCCGCCACGATCACGAGGCCGAGTCGGCCGGACAGGTCCGCGAGGGTGGTGGCGAAGGCGCCGTCGAGCCCCTGAGCGATGGGCTCCAGCGGGGCCGACGGGTCCTCGGTGCGGCCGATCGCGTACTCCGGCGCCACGAAGATCCGCGCCCTCTCATCGGCGGCGCGGTGCGCGGCGTCGCGGATCCGCTCAAGGTTCGCGGCCGGGTCACTGGTCGGGGTGAACTGCGAAACGGCGATCTTCATGGCACCTCCCGGGGTCGACTGTCGCCACCCTACTGAGGCGCCCTGGCCGCTGCCCGGCACCCGTCGGCCCGCCCTGGCCCGCCCCGCCAGCGACCCCGGCACCCGTCGGCCGGCCCCGCCGAGCAACCCCGCCACCCCATGTCCGGCATCGTGGACGGTCAGTTGGTCTGCGCGCCCACCAGACCGACCCGAAGGGGCACTGCACCCTGTGATCTGGCACACTGACTGCAATCGTCGGCGCCGCGAACGCCCCCAGTGGGTTCGCGGCGCTCCGGCACCCTGAACCCCGACCTCAGGAGTCCCATGTCCCACCCGATCGACCCCCACTCGGGCGGGCGGCTCAGCCGCACCCCGACCACCGCCATCCCCACCGGCGGTGCCCACTCGGGCCTGTCCGGCGCCGCCCAGTCCGCCGCCGATGCCGCCTCCGGCCGCTCCTACGGCGACTTCGACCCTGCGTCGGTGCGCGGCAAATGGCGCTTCGTCGTGTACAGCATCTTCGGCCTGTTCATGTTCTTTGCCGTGTTCTCCGTGAACGGCAAATCCTCCATCCCCGTGGACCACGTGCTCACCTTCGTGCGATGGGTGCTCGGCCCGGCCGTGCCGTTCGTTGTGCTGGCGCTCGTGGCCTTCGGCACCGTGAGGCCCTTCGTCACCGGTCGCTGGAACGCCAACCCGGTGCGGATCGTGTTCTCCGTGCTCAACATCCTCGGCCTCGTGGTCGCAGCGTTCGCCGCCTTCGGGCGCTTCCCCGGCCCGCTGTCCGACCCGGCCATCGGTGACTTCCTCTGGAACAAGCTCGCCATCCCCGTGGGCATGCTCATCCCCATCGGCGGCGTGTTCCTCGCCTTCCTCGTGGGCTACGGCCTGATGGAGTTCCTCGGCGTCATGCTGCAGCGCGTCATGCGGCCGCTGTGGCGCGTGCCCGGCCGCTCGGCTGTAGACGCCGTCGCCAGCTTCGTGGGCTCCTACTCCCTCGGCCTGCTCATCACCGACCGTGTGTACCGCGAAGGCCGCTACACCGGCCGCGAAGCCGCCATCATCGCCACCGGCTTCTCCACCGTCTCCGCCACCTTCATGATCATCGTGGCCGGCGCGCTCGGCCTGATGGACCACTGGCTGCTGTACTTCTTCGTCAGCCTGTTCGTGACCTTCCTGGTCTCCATCATCACCGTGTGGATCCCGCCGCTGAGCCTCATCCCCACCACCACCTATGAGGGTGTGGAGCACAAGCCGGAGCCCGTGGCCGAACCCGGCAACCGGCTGCGCACCGCGTGGACCGAGGCCATGCGCACCCTGCACCAGACGCCGTCGCTGCCGCGGAACGTGTGGTCCACCCTCAAGGACGGCACGCTGATGAGCGCGTCGATCATCCCCTCGATCCTGTCGGTGGGCCTGATCGGCCTGCTCCTGGCGAAGTTCACCCCGATCTTCGACTGGATCGGCTACCTCTTCTACCCGTTCGCGTGGATCGTGCAGCTGCCCGACCCGCTGCTGGCCGGCAAGGCCTCCGCGGTCGGCATCGCCGAAATGTTCCTGCCTGCCGGCATCGTGGGCGATCACGAATCGCTCGTGCTGCGCTTCGTGATCGGCGTGGTCAGCGTCAGCGCCATCATCTTCTTCTCCGGCATGGTCCCGGCGGTCCTCGCCACCGAGATCCCGCTGAAGCTGTGGCACTTCGTTGTCATCTGGTTCGAGCGCGTGGCCCTCTCGATCCTCATCGCCACCCCGATCGCGCACCTGCTGCTGTAGCGCGGGAGCGGAGTCAGAAACGCACCGCCCTCGAGATCCGGATCTCCGGACACTCGGGGGCGGTGCTGTGCGCCCGGCTCACAGATTTATGGCGCCGCTCCAGGCCGCCTGGCACCCTGAACCCATGACCAACACCATCACCCTCTCCACCTCTGGCGTCACTCCTGAGGACGTCAGCGCCGTTGCCCGCCACGGAGCGAAGGTCGAGCTGGACCCGTCGGCCCGCGAGCACATCCAGAGCGTCCGCCAGCACGTGGAGGACCTCGCCTCCAACCCCACCCCCGTGTACGGCGTGTCCACCGGCTTCGGCGCCCTCGCCGACACCTCCATCCCGCAGGAGAAGCGCCAGGACCTGCAGCGCTCCCTGATCCGCTCCCACGCCGCCGGCACCGGCCCCGAAGTGGAGCGCGAAGTCATCCGCGCCCTCATGTTCCTGCGCGCCCGCACCCTCGCCACCGGCCACACCGGTGTGCGCCCCGTGGTGGTCGAGACCATGCTCGCGCTGCTGAACGCCGGCATCACCCCGATCGTCCACGAGTACGGCTCCCTCGGCTGCTCCGGCGACCTCGCGCCCCTGTCCCACTGCGCCATCGTGCTGCTCGGCGAGGGCCGGGCCCGCGGCGCCGACGGTGAGGAGCGCCCCGTCCCCGAGCTCCTCGACGAGGCCGGCATCGAGCCGATCGCCCTCGAGGAGAAGGAGGGCCTGGCCCTCATCAACGGCACCGACGGCATGCTCGGCATGCTCCTGATGGCGCTCGCGGACCTGCGCGAACTCGTCAAGGCCGCCGACATCGCCACCTCCCTCACCGTGCAGGGCCTGCGCGGCCGCGACACCGTGTTCGGCCCCGAGCTGCACATGCCGCTGCGCCCCCACCCCGGCCAGGCCGACTCCGCCGCGAACGTCTTCGCGCTGCTCAAGGACTCCCCGATCGTGGCGGACGTCCTCGCCGAAGGCTCCCGCGTGCAGGACGCGTACTCGCTGCGCTGCCACCCGCAGGTCGCCGGCGGTGTCCGCGACACGATGACCCACGCGGCGATGGTCGCCGAGCGCGAACTCGCCTCCGCCGTTGACAACCCCGTGGTGCTCTCCGACGGCACCATCACCTCCAACGGCAACTTCCACGGCGCCCCCGTCGCCTACGTGCTCGACTTCCTCGCCGTGGTCGCCGCGGACCTCGCCTCCATCTGCGAGCGCCGCACCGACCGCATGCTCGACAAGGCCCGCTCCCACGGTCTGCCGCCGTTCCTCGCCGAGGATCCCGGCACCGACTCCGGGTTCATGATCGTGCAGTACACGCAGGCGGCGCTCGTCGCCGAGATGAAGCGCGCCGCCGTGCCCGCGTCCGCCGACTCCATCCCGTCCTCGGCGATGCAGGAGGACCATGTGTCCCTCGGCTGGCACGCCGCCCGCAAGCTCCGCGTCTCCGTGGAGAACCTGCGCCGCGTGGTCGCCATCGAGATCCTCACCGCCGCCCGCGCCATCGACATGCGCGCACCGCTGAAGCCGTCCGATGCGGGCGCCGCGGTGGTGGCGAAGCTGCGCGAGACGGTGGAGGGCCCCGGCCGTGACCGCTTCATGGCGCCGGACATCGAGGCCGCTGTGCAGCTGCTGAAGGACGGCGACCTCGTCGCCGCTGCTGAAGGTGTGGCCGGCGAACTGAAGTGACGCCGGCGGGGGCTGCTGCGGCGCCGTGCAGCCCCTGCCGCCCCGTCCCGGACGCACCCCAGCTGCGCTGAGCCCGGCCCCACGCCGCTTAGCCCATCGAGGTTGACCTTTTTGCGATATCCCCGCCGGGAAACTGCAAAAAAGTCAACCTCGTTCTGTGCGTCCGAGGCAAAGTCCCAGGTCACCGAGCCTCGGGGTCGCTAGGCTGGGCACAGCCGATTCCTGACCGAGCGACCGGCCAGCTCCGACACCCGTGAAGGCCCATGACTGACACCACCGACCGCGCTGCTCCCGAGCCCGCCACCGCTTCCCGGACGCCGCGCGCGGGTGCCCGCCGGGGCCGTCCGGGCTACGACCAGGACGAGATCGTGCGCGTGGCCACGGACCTGTTCACCCGCCACGGGTACGAGGCCACCAGCATCGGCATGCTCGCCTCGGAGCTCGGGCTCACCAAGTCGGCGATCTACCATCACGTCGCCAGCAAGGAAGCGCTCCTGCGCATCCCCCTCGATCGCGCCCTCCACGCCCTCGAACAGTCCCTCGAAGCCGGTCGGCCGCCCCACGTCCCGGATAACGCAACCGCAGGTCAGCGGGTCGAAGCGGTGGTGCGCGCCACCGCCCTCGCCCTCATCGAAGAACTGCCCAGCGTCACCCTCCTGCTGCGCCTGCGCGGCAACACCCCGTTGGAGCGCGAAGCCATGGAGCGGCGTCGTGCGTTCGACCGTGAGGTCACCGCACTCGTTGAAGCCTGCGCCGCCGATGGGGAGCTGGCCGACGGGATCAACCCGCGCATCGCGACCCGCCTGCTGTTCGGCATGATCAACTCGATCACCGAGTGGTACCGCCCCGGCGGCCCGCTCGACGCCGACGCCGTCGCCGACCTGGTGGTGGCGATGGCGATGCACGGCCTGCGCGGGCGGTAGGGGCGGGCGGGGCCGAGCGCCGATGGTGGGCCCAGGCAGGGGCGAGCGTGCACGGGCGGCCCTGTCGGGTCAGGGTGCGGGCGGGCCCTGCCGCGGTCAGCGTGCGGCCGCAGCCTCGATCTCCCGAACCAGGTCCTCGATGACTTCGCGCAGGGCGCTTCTCATTGTGGCGGCATTCATGTGGCCGGGGAACAGGACCTCCTGCGCGGCGATCCCGTCCAGCGCCCAGTGCAGGCGGTCGGCGAGGATCCGTCGGCGGTCCTCGGGAAGCCGCCCCGACGGGTCCAGCAGCTCCACGCAGATCCTCGCCAGTCGGCCCACCCCGGGCGCCGCGTCTGCCCGGTACTGGGCGTCGGCGCCGTCCAGTGCGGCGAGCTGCGCGTACGCGCGGATGTCCTCACGCCGGGGCTCGTCCAGCGGCAGCAGCGCCTCGCACATCGCGATCACCTGATCGGCGGGCGAGCGGTGCCCAGCGAGGCGAGCGGTACGGACGTGCCCTTCGCTGCGCGCATTGAGGTGGATGCTCGCAAACCGCAGAAGGTCAGTATGCGAGGGGAAGTAGTGCCGCAGCGCCCCGCTGGACACCCCTGTTTCAGCGAGGACGGCGCGCACGCTGGTTCGCTGGATGCCGTCTCGGGCGATGACGCGAATGGTGGCATCGGCGATCTCGGACCGCCGCTGGTCGTGGTCGACGATCTTCGGCATGCCTCTTTTCTAGCACGCCTGTGCTGTATTAGTCTGGCGCTTGTTTCAGCACGATCGTTCTAGGACGGCGTATGATCCTCCCCCTCATCGGCCTTGCCCTCATCGACGCCACCAGCACCGGCACACTCCTCATCCCGCTGCTCTACCTCGCGCGGCCCCGTCCCCGCCTCGCACCGCTGCTCGCCTACCTCGCGGTGATCACCGCGTTCTACTTCCTGGTCGGCATCGCACTGCTGGCGGGCATCTCCATGATCGTGGAGGCCGACGGGATCTGGGACGCCCAACCGGTGCTGTGGGGACAACTGATCGTGGGCATTGCGCTCGCGGCGTGGGGGATCTTCAGCCGGACCCCGGACCCGGAGGCGTCAGCGCGCAAGTGGCGGCGCCGCCTCGATCGGGATCTGCCCGTCCCGGTGATGATGAGTCTCGCCCTGGGGGCAGGGCTGATCGAGGTCGCCAGCATGCTCCCGTACCTGGCGGCGACGGGCATCATCGGCCAGATGGATGTGGGACTGCCGGGCAGGCTTCTGATCCTGGCCGGGTACTGCCTGCTGATGGTTGTCCCGGCGCTCGTTCTTGTCGTGCTGCGCGCACGGCTGGGGCAGCGCGCGGAGGCTCAGCTCGACAGGTTCGCGCAGTGGTTCAGCCGCCAGGCCGATGTCACCCTGCTGTGGATCGCCGCCATCGTCGGGATCTGGCTCGGCGCAGACGCCTGGGTGCGGCTGTTCATGTAGACCGGAGCCCGACGGACCGCACCCGCGTCACCCGCCGAGGGCCTGGGACTCGTCCTTCGCGACCAGGGTGAGGACGTCGTAGGTCGCGACGATCTCCTCGTCCTGGTTGTAGAGGACCGCATCCCACACCACTTCGCCGTAGTCGGCGTCCACGCGGGGTCGGATCTCCTTGGCCGTGAGCATGACCCGCACGGAGTCGCCCTCGGCGACGGGGGTGATGAACCGCAGGTTCTCCAGCCCGTAGTTCGCGAGCACGGGGGAGCGCCCCGGCGCCACGAACAGGCCCGCCGCCCACGACACCAGCAGGTACCCGTGCGCCACGATCCCCGGGAAGAACTCGTTCGCCGCCGCAGCCTCCGGGTTCGTGTGCGCATAGAACACGTCCCCGGTGGACTCGGCGAACTCCGCGATGTCCTCGGCTCGGACCGTGCGCAGGTCGGAGGCGAAGGCATGACCCACACGCAGGGTGTCCAGGGCGCGGCGGAACGGGTGGACGGCGTCGGCCGAGGCGCCGAACTTCTCGCAGCCGGCGATGATCCGACGGGCCCCGGCGTGCCACACGCCCGTGACGGCGGTGAGCTGATCGGGGGATCCCTGGATCGCGGAGCGCTGCATGTAGTGCTTGACCGCGCGGATGCCGCCGAGCTCCTCGCCGCCGCCGGCGCGGCCCGGCCCGCCGTGCGTGAAGTGGGGGAGCGGGGAGCCGTGACCGGTGGAGGTGCGGGCGTCGTCCCGATTGAGCAGGTGGATGCGGCCGTGATGCCCGGCGATGCCGAGCGCGAGCGTGCGCACCGCCTCCGGGTCGTTGGTGCAGACCGTCGCCACGAGGGAGCCGCGGCCGAGCGCCGCAAGCTCCACGGCCTCCTCGAGCGTGTCGTAGGTGAAGAGGGAGGAGACGGGGCCGAACGCCTCAATGGTGTGCGCGGCCTCGCAGCGCGGATCGTCCCAGGCGAGCAGCACGGGCTCCATGAACGCGCCGGTCTGCGCGGCGCCTCCGTCGGCCTCCCCGGCGCGAGCCCCGTCGGCCGCCTCCGCATTGCCGATGACGGCGCGGCCGCCCGCCGTTACCATCGACGCGATGGCGCCGCGCACATCCGCCAACTGCTCGAGCGACGCCAGAGGCCCCATCGTGGTGGCCTCCTCGCGCGGATCCCCCACCACCACGCGGGAGGAGAGCCGGTCCCGCAGCGCCGCCGTGAAGTCCTCCGCCAACGCCGCAGGCACGATGATGCGGCGGATCGCAGTGCACTTCTGGCCGGCCTTCGCCGTCATCTCCGCGAACACCGACTTCACGAACGCCTCGAACTCCGGGGTGTCGGGTGCGGCGTCCGGGCCGAGGATCGCGGCGTTCAGGGAGTCCGCCTCCGCGGTGAACCGCAGCCCGCCGTGCTGGACTGACGGGTGCGAGCGCAGCAGGTCCGCGGTGCTCGCGGAGCCGGTGAACGCGAGCGCGTCACGGTAGTCCAGGTGGTCCTGCAGGGTGCGCGCCGACCCGGAGATCAGCTGGATCGACCCCTCCGGCAGGATCCCTGACTCCACCATCAGCCGCACGCACGCCTCGGTGACGTAGGCCGTCGGCGTCGCCGGCTTCACGATCGACGGCAGGCCCGCGAGGAACGCCGGCGCGAACTTCTCCAGCATGCCCCATACCGGGAAGTTGAATGCGTTGATCTGCGCAGCCACCCCGGGGATGGACGTGAACACGTGCTCGCCGCCGAAGGAGCCGTCCTTCGCGATCGGCTCGAACGGGCCGTCGATCATCACGGTCGAGTTCGGCATCTCCCGCCGCCCCTTCGAACCGTAGGTGAACAGCACGCCGATGCCGCCGTCGATGTCCACGAAGTTGTCCCGCTTCGTTGCGCCTGTGGCGGCGGCCAGCTCGTACAGGCCCTGTTTGCGGTCGGTGAGGAACAGCGCGAGGTGCTTCAGCGCGAGCGCCCGCTCATGGAACGTCATCGCCTGGATGCCGGCGCGGCCCGTGGTGCGCGCGTACTCGACCACGGCGGCGAGGTCGAGGCCGTCGGTCGAGACCCGGCGGATCAGGTGCCCGGTGGAGGCGTCGTGGACGTCAGCGGCCGACGGATCCTGCACGCCGGCATCGGAGGGCGTCCACCAGCGGCCCTGCACGTAGGAGGGGACGATCGGTGCGGTGTCCGGGCGGCCGGGGGCGTCAGCGGTGGCGGTCATCGGCAGTGGTCCTTTCCATGGCGGCGCGAACCGGGCGCAATCCTGAACGCTCGGTCAGTATTGTGTACTCTAACGGAAAGTGACCCAGCGCACGAGGGGTTCCGGCGGGCGCCCCGCGCCCGTCGGCGCTGCCCGGCAGCCGTCGGTCCCGCTCACCCGCAAGCCAGCCAGCCCCGCCCGCCCCCAAGGAGACTCCGCATGACCGAGCCCGACGCCCCCACCCACCAGCCGTGGCGCATCACCCTCGGCGAACTCGACCGCGCCATGGGGGTGCAGGTGCGCGAACAGTCCGCCGAGAAGGTCGTGCTGACGATGCCGGTGGAAGGGAACCGGCAGTCGTTCGGGTCGCTGCACGGCGGCGCCAGCATCGCCGTCGCCGAAGCCGCCGGGTCCTGGGCCGCGAACATCTACGCCTCCACGATGGGCCGCAGCGCGGTCGGCATCGAAGTCTCCGCCAGTCACCACCGCGCGTTCGCCGACGGCACCCTCATCGTCACCGCCACGCCGATCCGGCTCGGCCGCACCCTCACCACCCACAGCGTCGACGTGGTGCATGAGGAAACCGGGAAGCTCGTGGCGAGCGTGCGGATCACCAACGCCGTGCTCGGCCGCCCCATCCCCGACAGCGCCTGCGGGCAGGACGACTAAACGCCGGAGTCCCGCCCACTGAGGGCCTCGATGACGCGGTCGGCGGTCTCCTGCACCATCGGCGCGAGCGCCTCCACCAGCTCCTCATGGCTCATCTCCACCAGCGGCGGCGCCTTGAGGATGCTGCGCGACACCGCCACACCGAGCAGGTGCGCTCCCGCGAGCGTGATCTGCCGCGCGGGCTCCGAATCGATCCCGATCTCCGTGTGCGGAGCGAGCCGCGCCACGATCACCTCGTTGATGAGGTCCGCACCGTGATCGGTGGTCATCGCTGAGCGCACCATGCTCATCAGGATCGGGGACGTGTCCTCGTCCTCCCACAGTCGCAGGTAGGCGTCGACCGCTCGCGCGCCGATGCCGTCCTGCGGGCCGGCGATCGCGGCCATGAGGCGGTCCGTGATGAGGGCGCGGTCCTCCATGGCGGCGTTGAACAGGTCCTGCTTCGAGCCGAAGAAGTGCCTGATCAGGCCCGGATCCACCTGGGCCTGCGACGCAATCGCGCGCAGGGAGGCGCCGTCGTAGCCGTGGTCAGCGAACTGGTCGCGCGCGGCATCGAGGAGGGCTTCACGGGTGCCGCTGTGGCCGGCGCGTCGACCGCGGTGCGAGACGGGCTGGGCGGGCGGACGCGGCTGGGAGGGCATGCGTCCACAATAGCGACGACGACTCGGCATCGACGGGCGTATACGGGCGAGCCGTTGCGTTGACGGCGGTGGTGTGCCCGTATGCGCCCATGCTTGCGCAGGCGGGCCGACGGGTTCAGGCGTCGCCGAGGTGCTGCGCGGCGCGTTCGCGCTCATTGCGGTCGACGATCTCCTGGGCGGCGCGGTCATCGGCGGCCGTCACTGCGGCCAGTCGAAGAATCCCTTCCCAGTCTTCCGGCCGAGCTCACCGCGGGCAACCTTGTCGCGCAGGATCTGCGGCGGCGCGAACCGCTCACCGAGCTCCCGGTGCAGGTACGCCGCGATGCCGAGGCGCACATCCAACCCCACGATGTCCGTGGTGCGCAGCGGACCCGTCGGATGCCGATACCCCAGCTCCATCGCGAGGTCAACGTCCTCCGCCGACGCAACCCCCTCCTCCACCATCCGCATCGCCTCCAGCGCGATCGCCACACCGAGACGGGAGGACGCGAAACCAGGCGCATCGCGGACCACCACGGGCGTCTTGCCGAGCGCCTCCGCCCAGCCGCGCGCCGCCTGGGCCGTCGACTCGTCCGTCCGCTCCCCGAGCACCACCTCGATCAGAGTGGACGCGGGCACCGGATTGAAGAAGTGCAGCCCGAGGAAACGGGCCGGCTCCTCCAGATGCTCGGCGAGTCGGTCCACGCTGAGGCTCGAGGTGTTCGTGGCGAGGACCGCGCCCGCCGGCAGCACGGCCCGCACGGACTGCAGGGTCCGCACCTTCAGATCCCAGTCCTCCGGCACCGCCTCCACCACGAGCTCGCGGTCCTCCAGGGCGCCGACGGATGCCGCCGCCGTGAGCCGCCTCGCGCAGTCGGCGGCGTCCACGTCCTGGCCGCGGTCGATGGACTTCTGGACGGAGGCGAGGATGCGCTCGCGGGCGGCGTCGGCCCGGTCCTGGTCGGTGTCCGTGACGGTGACGTCGCAGCCGGAGGTGAGGAATGCGTGGGCGATGCCGGCGCCCATGCGGCCGCCGCCGACCACGCCGACGCGGTGGGGGAGGGCGGCGGTGTCGGTGGGGCCGACGGGGGCGGGGTCAGTCATGGGGCTTCTCCTTCGTCGTGTCCGCCTCGGCGGCGCGCTGCTTCTCGGCGCGGCGGGCCTCGCGCTTGGCGAGGAACGCATCCATCCGCTCGAACTTCGCATCGGATTCGAACAGGGTCGCCTGCGCGAGCGTGTCCACCAGCGGGTGCGCCGCGGCCGGCGCATGGAACACGGCCTTGGTGAGGCGCAGGGCGAGCGGGTCGCTGCGGAGGATCCGGTCGGCGAGGTCGTGCGCCGCCGCCATCAGGTCATCCGGTTCGTGCAGAGAGGAGACGAGGCGGACGGCGAGGCATTCGTCGGCCGTGAGCTTCCGCCCGGCCAGCAGGATCTCCTTCGCGAGCGGTTCCCCCACGAGCTCCTTCAGGCGCCAGGTGGCGCCGGCGGCGGCCATGATGCCGAGCCCGGTCTCCGGGTTCCCCATCACGAGGGAGGGGGTGCCGATGCGGAGATCGGCGGCGAATGCGAGTTCGGCGCCGCCGCCGAGGGCGTAGCCGTCGAGCGCGGCGATCACCGGCAGCGGCAGACGCGCGATCCGGTCGAAGATCGTGGAGTTGATGCCGGCGAGGGCATCGTCCCGGCGGCGTTCTCGCAGCTGCGCGATGTCCGCCCCGGAGGCGAACACACCGCCGTCGCCGGTGAGGATCAGCACCTTCGGCTGAGCCTCCAGGTAGGCGCAGACGGCGTGCAGCTCACTGACCATCTGCTGGTCGATCGCGTTGCGGGTCGCGGGGTGGGAGAGCGTGGCGGTGAGGCGGTCGTCGCGCTCGTCGATGCGGAGGCGTTCGAAACCGGCGAAGGTGCTCATGCGCGCGCCTCCTCGGGCAGCTCCAGCAGCATCGCCGTTCCCTGACCCACACCCACGCACATGGTCGCGAGGCCGCAGCGGGCCCCGTCGGCCTCCATCCGGTGCAGCAGGGTCAGCACGATCCGCGACCCGGACGACCCCAGCGGATGCCCCAGCGCGATCGCGCCGCCGCGGGTGTTCACGATGGACTCGTCCAGGCCGAGCCGACGGATGCAGGCCAGCGCCTGGGTCGCGAACGCTTCGTTGAGCTCCACCGCCCCCAGGTCGCCGATCCGCCACCCCGCGCGGTCGAGCGCCTTCCGGGTGGCGGGCACCGGGCCCAGCCCCATCACTTCGGGTTCGAGGCCGACGGCGGCCGACCCTGCGATCCGCGCCCGCGCCGTCAGGCCGTGCTCCCGGATCGCGGCAGCGGAGGCGACGATCACGGCGCTCGCCCCGTCGTTCAGCGACGACGAGTTCCCCGCGGTCACCACGCCGCCCGGCTTCACCACGGGCCGCAGACCAGCAAGGACCTCCGGTGTGGAGCCCTCACGGGGGCCCTCGTCATCGCTCACGGTGGTGACCGCGCCCTTGCGGCCCGTCACCTCCACGGGAACGATCTCGTCGCGGAACGACCCGCCCCTGATGGCGGCGAGCGCGCGCTCATGGGAGCGGGCAGCGAACGCGTCGGCGTCCTCGCGGCTGATGCCCTCGCGCTCAGCGACCTCCTCCGCCGTCTGCGGCATCGAGAACGTCATCCGGTCCTCGCGAGAGAGGTCCCCGCCGGGCGCGAAGCGCGGGTTCACGAAGCGCCACCCGATGGCGGTGTCGACCACCTCGCCGGGCTTGGCGAACGCTGCGGTCGGCTTCGCCATCACCCACGGGGCGCGGCTCATCGACTCCACCCCGCCGGCGATGACGATGTCCGCATCCCCGCAGCGGACCATGCGCGCGGCCTGCTCGATCGCGGTCATCCCGGAGGCGCACAGGCGGTTCACGGTCGAGGCGGGCGTGGAGATCGGATAGTCGTTCAGCAGCCACGCCATGCGCGCTACGTTCCGGTTCTCCTCCCCGGCGCCGTTGGCGTTGCCGAGGATCACCTCGTCCACTGCGGCAGGGTCGATGCCGGTGCGCTCCACGGCGGCGCGGATCGCGAGGGCGGCGAGGTCGTCCGGGCGGACGCCGGACAGGGCGCCGCCGTAGCGGCCCACGGGGGTGCGGGCGCCGCCCACGATGAATGCGTCGGTCACTTCTCCTCGCCTTCTGGCCGGGCATCGGGGCCGGCCGGTTGCGCCAGTGCAGGGGTCGAACGGATTCCTGAACGATCGTTCAGCCAGAGTGGCATGAGATCGGGGGCGCCGCAACGGAAACGCTGGAATCCGTCGGCCCCGAGGTCGGCGCTTCGCCCCGGCGGGATGGTGTGGCCGGGCGTGAGCGGCCGGGCAGGGGCGCGCGGGAGCGGAGGTTGCGACTTCGCAACACTGCCCCGCCTGCTGTGCACCGCTGTGGTAGACCTGGGGCAACCAGCAGCGTCGCGAAAGGTGGGTGAAGAGGTGCAGCCGTTCGACTTCCCCGCCATCGGCGGGCCCGCCATGACCCGCGAGCAGTGGGAAGCGGGCTGCGCGGACCTGTTCGCCCCGCTCGAGATCCGCCCCCGCACGCGGGCCGACGGAGACCGCACCCGGGACGGGGCCGACGCAGACCGCGCCACCACCGGGCCCGCCAGCGTCGAGCCTGCCCCGGACTTCGAGGCCCGCAGCATCGCCAAGAGCGCCGGCACCGTCCACATCGTCCGGATCGAACAGAGCCCCGCCGACGTGCTGCGCACCCCCGAGATGATCGCCGTGCGCGGCAGCGACCTCATCAAAGTGTCCCTGCAGGTCGACGGCGACTGCACCGTGGAACAGGGCGGCCGCACCGCCGAACTGCGCCCCGGCGACATCGCGATCTACGACGCCTCCCGCCCCTACGCCCTGCGCTCCGAAACCGGGATGCACACCATCGTCCTCGCCTTCCCGTACCAGCGGCTCGGCATCCCCCGCGACGAACTCTCCCGCGTCACCGCGGTCGTGTTCCCGTTCGACTCCCCGCTCGGCGCCGTGGTCAATCCGTTCCTCGCGGGCCTCGCCCGCTCCATGGTGCAGATGGCCGATGACGACATCGAACGCCTCGCCCAGACCGCCATCGACCTGCTCGTCACCGTGCTGTCCGCGGAGCTGCGCCGCAGCCTGGGCGATGACCCGCGCCGGCAGCTGCTGCACGAGGTGCTGGAGACGATCGAGCGACGCCTGTCCGATCCGGAGCTGTCCCCGTCGGCCGTGGCGGAGGAGCACTTCATCTCCACCCGCCACCTGCACGCCCTCTTCTCCGAACGCGGCATCACCGTGGCCGGATGGATGCGGCACCGGCGCCTGGAGCGGATCCGCCGCGACCTCGCCGACCCGCTGCACACCTCGACGCCGGTGGCGCGGCTCGCGGCCCGGCACGGCCTGCTGAACGCCGCGCACTTCTCCCGCATGTTCCGCGCCGAGTTCGGCGTGACCCCGTCGGCCTACCGCGCCTCCGCGCAGCGCGCCGACGAGGTCAGCGTGTGACCGCAACCACAGTTCACGCAAACGCAAGAGACTGAACGGGCGTTCAGATAATGTGACGGGGCCCATAGTGCTCAAGGAGGAGATGGCAATGAAGCCAGATGCAACCCACACGCACGGAGCCCGCGACAGCCACGGCACCGAGACCCCCACCCATCCCCTGGACCGCCTCACTCCCGACGAGATCACGCGCGTGCGCGACCTCCTCGATCAGGCCGGCCACCTCCAGGAGGACACGCGCTTCGCACAGCAGATCCAGGTGGAGCCGCCGAAGGCGAAGATGCTCGAATGGAAGGCGGGCGAGCCGCTGATGCGCCGCGTCGTCTCCACCCTGCTGGACCGCGACACCGGCCGCGTCCGCGAAGCCGTCGTGGACCTCGACTCCGATGAGGTCGTCTCCGTCGACACCCTCCCCACCGACCAGGCGCCCTACGGCCAGCCGCAGTACCTGTTCGAGGAGTACGAGGACGTCGACCAGATCGTCAAGGCCGACGAGCGCTGGCGGGATGCGATGACCAAGCGCGGCTTCGATGAGGCCGACATGGAGCGCGCCCTCGTGGTCCCGCTCGCCCCCGGCCAGTTCGGTGAGCCCGACGAGGTCGGCAAGCGCATGATGCGCTCCCTCACCTTCTGCCCACCGGAGGGCCGACGGAACCCGTGGTCCTACCCGGTCGAGGGCCTTGTGGTGCTGCTGAACGTCACCGAGCGCAAAGTCGTGAAGTTCTGGGACGAGGGCATCAAACCCCTCCCGGACGTGGACGGCGACTACGACCATGAGGCCTCCGGTGAGCGCCGCACCACCCTGAAGCCGCTGGAGATCACCCAGCCTGAAGGCCCCAGCTTCGCTGTGGAGGGCTCCCACGTGCGGTGGGAGAACTGGGACTTCCGCGTGGGCTTCTCCATGCGCGAAGGCCTCGTGCTCAACCAGCTGACCTGGCGCGATGATGACAACGGCGGCGAGGTCCGTCCCGTTCTGCACCGCGCCTCCGTGCCCGAGATGGTGGTGCCCTACGGCGACACGTCCGAGTGCCGCCGCTGGATCTCCTACTTCGACGCCGGCGAGTACCACCTCGGCAAGAACGCGAACTCGCTGGAGATCGGCTGCGACTGCCTCGGAGTCATCCACTACTTCGACGGCCATGTCGCCGCCGACACCGGCGAGCCGATGTCCATCCCGCGCGTGATCTGCATGCATGAGGAGGACTACGGGGTGCTGTGGAAGCACCGCGAACTGGACGGTGAGACCCAGCATTCGCGGCGGTCCCGTCGGCTGGTCATCTCCTACTTCGCGACCGTGGGCAACTACGACTACGGCTTCTTCTGGTACCTGTACCTCGACGGCACCATCCAGCTGGAGACCAAGGCGACCGGCCTGGTGTTCGCCGGTGCGAACGAACCGGGCCTGGATCTGCCGCACGCCACCGAGATGGCGCCCGGGCTGTACGCGCCCGTGCATCAGCACATCTTCTGCGCCCGCCTCGACTTCGACCTCGACGGCACCGACAACTTCGTCGAAGAGGTCGACATCAAGCGCATGCCGATGGGCGAGGGCAACGTATGGGGCAACGCCTTCACCTGGACCGAGAACCGCATCACCGAAGCCGGCGGCTACCTCGGCGACAACACCGTGGGCCGCTCCTGGAAGATCGGCTCCAATCAGCGGAAGAACGCCGTCGGCAAGCCCACCAAGTACCACCTGATCCCGGAGGCCCGCACCACGCTGCTGAACGCGGACGAGTCCACGGTCGCCGCCCGCGCATCGTTCGCAACGAAGCACCTGTGGGTGACGGAGTACAAGGACGGCGAACTGTTCCCCGCCGGCATGTACCCCAACCAGCACACCGGCGGCGGCCTGCCCGAGTTCGTGAAGGATTCCGGGCCCGTGGACAGCGGCGACATCGTGGTGTGGCACTCCTTCGGCCTCACGCACCTGCCGCGTCCGGAGGACTGGCCGATCATGCCGGTGGACTACTCGAGCATGTGGCTGAAGCCCTCCGGCTTCCTCGACCGCAACCCCACGCTCAACCTCCCCGGCGGCTCCTCGGACGCCCCCTCCTGCTGCGACACGAACGTGTCCCGCACGGACGGGAAGCCGTCGGAGGGCGGTGCCGACGGTTCCTGCCAGTGCGGCTGCTCCACCTCTGAGAGCGGGGCGTGATGTCCCAGGCGACCGCCCGCCAGGGCGGTGCCGGCACCGGGTCGCACGGCAGCGCACCCGTCGGGCGCGCATCCGTCGGCCGGGACGCCGACGGGCGCCGCACCCATGACGACGACACCCTCGGCGTGCCCGGTGCGGGCCGTCTCGGGGTGGCGTCCCTGGTGTTCCTCATCATCGCCGCGTCCGCACCGCTGACGGTGCTGGCCGGCGGTGTCCCCACCAGCTTCGCCGTCGCCGGAATCCTCGGCGTGCCCCTCGGGTACGTGCTGCTCGGCGCGATCCTGGCACTGTTCGCCGTCGGCTACGGCGCGATGAGCGCCCAGATCCGCAACGCCGGCGCGTTCTACGCCTACATCGCGGCGGGGCTCGGAGTGCGGCAGGGCATCGGCGCGTCCGTGCTGGCGCTCGTGTCCTACAACCTGATGCAGATCGGGCTGTACGGCATCACCGGGTTCGTGGTCTCGAGCTTCCTCGGGGCGATGGTCGGGGCGGCGCTGCCGTGGTGGGCGTGCGCCCTCGCAGTGTGGGCGCTGGTGGGTCTGCTCGGCATCAACCGCATCGACCTGTCCGCGAAGATCATCGCGGTGCTGGTGGTGCTGGAGTTCATCGTGGTGCTGCTGGTGGACATCGTGTCCTTCACGGTGGCGCCCGAAGGGGTGAGCGCGGCCCCGATCTCACCGGATCAGCTGTTCATCCCCGGCATCGGCGCGGTCCTCTCCTTCGGCATTGCCGCCTTCATGGGGTTCGAATCCGGGGCCGTGTACTCCGAGGAGGTGCGGGAACCGCAGCGGTCCGTTGCGAAGGCGACGTTCATCGCGGTGTCGATCATCGCGCTGTTCTACGCGTTCTCCTCGTGGGCGCTCGCGGTGGGCATCGGGCCGTCCCAGATCGTCCCGCGGTCAGAGGAGCTCGGGCCCGATCTCGTGTTCGTGTTCCTCGGGGAGCAGATGCCGGCGGTCTTCACCGACATCGCGAACGTTCTGTTCATCACGAGCCTGCTCGCGGCACTGCTGGCGTTCCACAATGCCGCGGCGCGGTACTTCTTCTCGCTGGGCCGCACCGGTGTTCTGCCGCGGTTCTTCGAGAACACCTCGCACCGCACGGGTGCGCCGATCGCGGGGTCCGCAGCGCAGAGCGTGCTCGCGCTCATCGTGATCCTGGTGTTCGGGGTGGTGGGGGCGAACGCCCCGGAGGGGCCGCTGTTCCCGGTGGTCACCCTGTTCACGTGGTTCTGCAACGCAGCCGCGTTCGGCCTCGTGTTCCTGATGGCGATCACCAGTTTCGCCGTCATCGGGTTCTTCGTGAAGCGCGGGCGCGGCGAGGGTGTGCACACGGCCGCGGATCATGACGGGGCGCCCCGCGACACCGAGGCGCTCCGCGGCACCGCGGTGCCGGGCGTGTTCACCCGCCTGGTGGCGCCGCTGGTGGCCGGCATCGGCCTGGTGGTGGTGTTCGTGCTGATCCTGATCAACTTCGATCTGCTGATCGGCACGGGCTCGCCCGTGCTCATCACGGTGATGCCCGGCATCATCATCGCTGCGGGCATCATCGGTCTGATCCGCGGGGAGTACCTGAAGCGGGTGCGGCCGGAGGTGTTCCGCCGCGCCGCCGTGGAGCTGGACGAACCGCCCGTGGACTGACGGACGGGCGCACCGGCGCTGGGGCGCCCGGCTCGGCGCCTCCGGCACCCGTCGGTCACTTGGCCGGCACCCGTCGGCCCGCGCCCCCTATCAACGAAGCCTCCCGGCCCTCCCCTTCATCGGGGCGGGCGGGAGGCTTCGTTCATGCGCGAGCACGGGCGGCTCACTGGTGTCTGCGCTTCGTGCGCGTGGTGGCGCAGCTCAGCGGCGGGCCTGGGTGGGCCACGCGGTTGCCCACCAGGCTAGCGCTGATCCGACACCAGTCGAACCTGCCCGGCCCGGCCGCCGGCCCGTCGACGTGACGCGTGAGACGTGCCCCATCAATCGTTCGGTCGATGCCGAACGCAGGTCGGGCCGTGATGATGGAATGGTTGCCCGCCGTCTTTCGTCAGGAGAACCATGAGCACCTCGTCCAGCCGCCCCGCACAGTCGACCCCCGTGAGCCGCGGCATCAGCCCCCGGTCGCTGTACCGCGTCGTCGCCACCCTCGAGATGGTGACGTGGGCGCTGCTGATCCTCGGCATGATCGCGAAGTACGCCCTGCACATGGGCGACCTGCCCGTCCGCATCGGCGGCAGCATCCACGGCTTCGTGTTCCTCGCCTACTGCGTCTCCACAGTGCTCGTGTGGACGGACCAGCGCTGGCCCGCCGCCAAGGGCATCCTCGGCCTCGTCCTCGCCATCGTCCCGTTCGCGACCCTGCCGTTCGAGAAGCACGTGGACGCGAAGGGCCTGCTCGCGGATCAGTGGCGCGTTGCGCGGCACGGGGAGGAGCCGGCGGCCGCGCAGGAGCGTGCCTCTGGCCCGGCCGAGAAGCTGCTCGCCGTGATCCTGCGCCACCCGGTGCTCGCCGCCATCGTGCTGCTCGTGTTCATCTCCGGTCTGTTCGCCGTGCTGCTGCAGGCCGGCCCGCCGACCGAATGGGGCAAGTGAGCCGCTGACCGGCGCCCGGGCACTGGCCCCGGCGGTCTCGGCCCGTCCGCGGCGGTCTCAGCCCGACCCTGCCCGCCACAGAATTCGACGGATGCTCGTTATTCCCAGCGAATAGCGAACATCCGTCGAACTCTGTTGTGGCGGCCGCCGCCTGGCGGCTGGAGGAGGGGCCAGGCGGCTGGAGAAGGGGCCAGGTGGCTGGAGGAGGGGCCAGGTGGCTGTCGGTCGGACGCAAGCGGCCGTTGTCCCGGGGCCGTCCGGAGGCAGAGGCCCGGCGGCTGAATCGAGGGTGACTTTTTTGCGTATCGACCGCGGTCATACTGCAAAAAAGTCGCTTTCGATGTCGCCTCGTCGCGCGCCCGATGCCGCCGCCTCGCCGCGCGGGCAGAACGAAAGCGCCTCCTCGGCGGGTGATCCCTGAGACCCGCGGAGAAGACGCTTCCGTCGATGAGAGGCGGCCACGATGCCCGGTGCCGGGCGGCCCGGCGGCCGCTGGGGTCAGCTGTGGATCACCTGCGGAACGGTGAACGCCTTCAGGCCCTCCACGCCGAACTCCACGCCGTAACCGGACTGCTTGATGCCGCCGAACGGCGCCATCGGGTTGATCGTGCCGTGGGAGTTGATCCACACGGTGCCCGCCTCGATGCGGGCCGCCACCTCAGCGGCCTTCGCGGGGTCCTTCGACCACACGGATGCGCCGAGGCCGACCTCCACACTGTTCGCCTGCTCAATCGCATCGTCCACGTCGCTGTACTTGATGATCGGCAGGGCCGGGCCGAACTGCTCCTCGGTGATGAGGCGCGCGTCGGCAGGCAGGGAGTCGATGAGGGTGAGCGGGTGGAAGAAGCCCTTATCGCCTCCGGCGACCTCGCCTTCGAACAGCACGTTGCCGCCGCGGTTCTTCGCGTCATTCACGAGGTCCGCCACGATCTTCTGCTGCGACTCGTTGGTGAGCGGGCCCAGCACGTTCTTCTCGTCCATGCCGTCACCCATCGGCATCTGCTTCGCGACCTCGACGAGAGCGCCGACGACGTCGTCGTACACGTCCTCGTGGACGTACAGGCGCTTCAGGCAGGCGCAGGTCTGGCCGGTGTTGATGAACGCGCCCCAGAACAGGCCTTCGGCGATCTCCTTGCCGTCTACGTCCGGGAGCACGATGCCGGCGTCATTGCCGCCGAGCTCCAGGGTGAGACGGGCGAGGTTCTGCGACGCGGCCTCGGCGATCTTCTTGCCGGTCTCGGTGGAACCGGTGAAGGTGATCTTCGCGAAACCGGGGTGGGCGGAGATCGCACCGCCGAGAGAACCGGGACCGGTCAGCACGGTCAGCAGGCCCTCCGGCAGGTGCTTGTTGACGAGGTAGGCGGTGGCGAGCACGGACAGCGGCGTGTCACTGGCCGGCTTCATCACGATGGAGTTGCCCATGCGCAGCGCGGGAGCGAACTGCCAGGTGGCGATCATCGCGGGCCAGTTCCACGGGTTGACGCCGCCCACAACGCCGACGGGGCGGTGGTGGACGGTGGCCTTCTTGCCGTCGCCGAGGTCGATCTCCTCGGGCTTCAGCTCGGTGGCGCAGGTGGCGCGCATCCAGCCCACCACGGCGCCCGCTTCGAAGTTCGCTCCCGGGCCGGACAGGGGCTTGCCCTGCTCGCGGCAGATGATCTCGGCGAGGGCGCCGGCGTTCTGCTCGACCTCGTCGGCGGCCTTCATCAGGGCGGCGACGCGCTCCTCATCGGACTTCTTCGCCCATTCCTTCTGCGCGGCGGCGGCCTTCTCGACAGCGGCGTCGAGATCCTTCTCGGTGTGCTGGGCGACGTGCCCGATCAGTTCACCGGTGGCGGGGTTCAGGACTTCGCGGCCGGAATCGGCGGCGACGGCGGCGAGAAGGGACTCGAAGGTCTCCATGGGGTTCTCCTCATTTCGTCATTGAACGGGTGCCCACCATGGTGACAGAGGTCACGTGGTGGCGGGGTGCGTCTGCGTGCACGGGCCTATTGCACGAGCGCGCACATCACGGCTGATCATCGTGCGAGCCGGAGAGCATCGCTGATGTCCAGCGAGACCTGAGCGGCGACGACCTCGATCACCGACCGGTCATGGTGTGGATCTCCGACGAGCTCGGCCATGCCTGCGTAGTGGATCGTTGCACTGCCGTCCAGGGCTGAGACGGTCTGCTCCCACTGTTCGACCTTGTCGGTGTCGCATATGTGGACCAGAGTGATGACGGGTGGGGTGCTTGTGTCTCGAGTAGGCGCGGTCGACTGGCTGCGCAGCGACATCCTGAAACCGCCCACCCCGCCTTCACCTGGGGCGAGAGCGGTGAAGTCTGCCAAAAGCGCGATGCCCGTCATAAACATTGGACGTCTCCTCCGGGGTAGTTGGTGGGCCGATCAGCAGGAGAGCGTCGACGTGTGTCCTTCGGATAGCGCGGCCGGTTGGGCTGAGTTCCTGCTGGAGCGTTCCCCGGTGCTTCTGAATGCACCTTTGTCCTGGACCATGACCATCCAGTAGTAGGTGGTCGGGCATTGAGACCGAACAAAGCGCTGGCACATGGAGTTGCCGGAATTGATCCAGGCCACGTTCTTGATGAGCCAGTTCCTTCGATTCTCGCATTTCTGTGCAGTGGTGATCTTCGCGTAATCATAGGGCAGCCATGCTGTCTGGATCACGGTGTTGGATGCGCTCGTGACCTGTTCGGGGCTCCGTGCTTCGCTCGCAAATGCCGCCGAAGGTGAAGGGGTCAGAAGTGTGGCGAAGAGAAGGGCTGCAGTGAGCCATCCAATCGGACGACGCTGCCGGGCTCGGCGGCCAGTCGTGGCCGGGGTGGCGAGAAGGGACTCGAAGGTCTCCATGGGGTTCTCCTCATTTCGTCATTGAACGGGTGCCCACTATGGTGACAGAGGTCACGTGGCGGCGGGGTGCGTCTGCGTGCACGGGCCTATTGCACGAGCGCGCACATCACGGCCGGTCGGCGTGCGCACGAGGGGCGGCGCGGGGTGCGCCGGCGACCCGGTCGAGCAGGCCGTCACCGACCACCGGTGAAGCGGGGCTGCCGCTTCTGCTGGAACGCGGCGAAGCCCTCCCGGTAGTCGTCGGTGTCGCAGAGGTCCGCCTGGGCGCGGTTCTCCAGCTCGAGCACGTCCCAGAATCCGAGGCGCTCATCGCGGATCCGCGCGAGGAGGCGCTTCGAGGCGAGGAAGGCCCCCGTCGGCCCGCTCGCCGCCGCCCGTGCCCGTTCCCGCGTGAAGTCGAGGAGGTCGGCCGACGGGACCGCGCGTGAGAACAGGCCCGCCTGCACGGCGTCGGCGCCGGTGATGAGGTCGCCGGTGATGATGAGGTCCATGGCGCGGTGCGTGCCGAGGCGTTCGGCGAGCAGCCAGTGGCCGCCGGAATCGAGGGTGGCGCCGAGGTTCTTGAACGGTGAGCCGAGCTTCGCATCCTTCGCCGTGTAGACGACGTCGCAGGCGAGCGCGAGGCCGAGCCCCACCCCGAGGCAGGCGCCGTGCACCGCCGCGAACGTGGGGATGGGGAGGTCGGCGAGGGCGCGCATCGCGTCGGTGACGGGGCCGCCGAGGAAGCCGATCACGTCATCCTCCCTGGGGTCCACGCCCGCGATGTCGCGGCCGGCGCAGAATCCCTTGCCTTCTCCGCGCAGGAGGAGCGCGCGGGCCCCGTCGGCCTCCGCCCGGCCGACGGATTCCACCAACTCGTGCAGGGCCTCGGCGTCGACGGCGTTGAGCCTCTGCGGGGCGTCCAGGACGATCTCGGCGAGGCCGTCAGTGCAGGTGGAGTGGATCATCGGCAGGCCTTTCGGGTCAGAGCGCGGGCGCGGGGCGGTGCGGATCGGTGGAGCGGGCGTGGGGTGGGCGCGCGGTGGGGCCGGTCAGGCGTCGTAGTCGACGATGAGCGAATCGGATGTGGGGCGCGACTGGCAGGTGAGGACGTACCCGGCCTCGACGTCGTCCGCTTCGAGCGCGAAGTTCTCCGCCATGTCCACGGTTCCCTCCACGACCTTCGCGCGGCACGTGCCGCAGACGCCGCCGGCGCACGCGAACGGCACTTCGGAGCGGGCCCGCAGCGCCGCGTTGAGCACGGTTTCGCGGGAGCCGCGCGGGGTCTTCACCTCACTGGACAGGCCGTCCAGCTGGAAGCGGATCTGGATGTTGTCGCCGGATTCGTCCACCACAACGGGTGGGGCGCCGCGCTGCCCGCCGGAGTTCTCACCGGTGGTGAACAGCTCGAAGCGGACATCGTCGCTGTTCACGCCGCGGGCGTCGAGCTCGTCGCGGATCAGTTGGACGAGCTCCATCGGCCCGCACAGGAACCATTCGTCCACTATCGACGGTTCCACAATCGTGTCGAGCAGGAGGCGCATCTTGTCAGCGTCGATCCGGCCGGAGTGCATGGGGGAGACCCGCTGCTCCCGCGACAGCACATGGTGGATCGCGAGCCGCTGCGGGCAGCGGTCCTTGAGGTCCGCGAGCTCGTCCACGAACATCACGTCGCCGGCGGAGCGGTTGGCGTAGATGAGGTCCACGAATGTGCCGTCGATCTGCAGCAGGGAGGTGATGATCGCGATCATCGGGGTGATGCCGGATCCGGCGGCGGCGCACACGAAGCGGGCGCCGCCGGTTCGCTCCACCTCGGCGCGGATCTCCTCGGGGTCGTTGAGGGAGGTGAGGCGGTGCTGCGCGATGAACGCGCCCTGCGGGCTCATCACCTGCATCTGGTCACCGCTTCGGAGGTTGTCGTTCGCCCAATTGGAGAAGAGGCCGCCCTGGTCGCGTTTGATCGCGATGGACAGCGACCCGGGGGTGGGCGGCCGGCAGATCGAGTAGGAGCGGCGCACCTCCTCGCCGTCCATGTCCATCCGCAGCGCCACGTACTGTCCGGGCGCGTAGTCGAACTGCCCGGCGAGCTCATCGGGGACGGCGAACGTCACCTCGATCGACTGGTCGGTGAGGGGGCGGACCTCCGCAATGGTCAGCGTGTGGAACTGTGCGCGGCGGCGGGCGGCGCGCACGGGGGCGGCGTCAGTGCCGGTCGAGGCGGGGCCGACGGGTGCGGGGCTGTCGGGGCTGGGAGCGGTCATCAGTGCACCTTGAAGTAGTCGAACGGTTCGTGGCAGTCGGAGCATTGGTACAGCGCTTTGCACGCCGTGGATGCGAAGCGGCTCAGCTCCCGGGTCCGCAGGGACCGGCAGCGCGGGCACGGCACGCTGAGGCTCACCGGGATGGGGCCTTTGGGGCCGACGGGTGCCGACCCCGTCGGCGGGGCGATCCCGTACTCGCGGAGCTTCTCCTTCCCCTCGTCGCTCATCCAGTCGGTGGTCCAGGCGGGGGAGAGGGTGAGCTCCACGCGGGTCCTCTCGAACCCGGCCGTGGTGAGGGCGCGGTGGACGTCGGCGGTGATGGCGCCCATAGCCGGGCACCCGGAATAGGTGGGGGTGATGGTGACGAGGGCGGTGCCGTCGGCCAGGAGTTCAGCGCGGCGCAGCACCCCCAGGTCCGCGATGCTGAGAACGGGGACTTCGGGATCCATGACGGTGGCAGCGGCGTCCCAGACGGCGGCGTCGCGCGCATCGGCGGGGCGGCGCCCGTCGGCGCGCTGAGCTCCGTCAGCGTGTGGGGCGCCGTCGCTGCGCTGGGCTCCGTCGGTGCGCATGCTCTCCTCACCCATCACGGCTCCTCACCAGGTGGCGCCGGGGTGCTGGCGGGCGAGGGACTGCATCTCGGCGAGCAGGAAGCCGAGCGCCTCGCGGTGTTCGCCGCGTCGGCCGCCCGTGCGGGCCTGCTTCACCTCCGGCACCTCCAGTTCCGCTTCCGCCAGCACCACTTCCAGGCGCTCCATCACGGGAGCGCGCAGTGTGGAGGGGCGCACGGCGATGCCCTCGAGATCGTCATGCAGCGGCTCGTCCTCGAACAGTTCGTCCAGGTACGGCCACACGTCCCGCAGGCCGGCGCGCATCCGTCCGGCCGATTCCTCGGTGCCGATGCCGAGGCGCAGAGTCCACTGCACCGCATGGTCGAGGTGGTAGTCGACCTCCTTCACCGCCTTTGCGGCGATCGCGGCGAGGGTCTCATCGGCCGAGTCCACGAGGCGTGAGTACAGCTCGTAGAAGTAGGCGGACATGATGAGGTTCTTCGCGACCGTGCGGCCGAAGTCGCCGTTGTCCACTTCGACGATCTGCGCGCACCGGAACTCCTCCTCGGTGCGGAAGTACGCGAGGTCGTCCTCGGACCTGTCCCACGCGGTGCCGGCGTAGGTGAGGAGCATGCGGGCATGACCGAGGGTGTCCAGGGCGATGTTGCCCAGCGCAATGTCCTCTTCGATCTCGGGGGCGCGGGAGATCCACCAGGAGAGGCGCTGCGCAAGGATCAGAGCGTCGTCGCCCAGGCGCAGCGCGTACTCAGCGGTCCGCTCCGGTGCGGTGACGCCGGAGTCCAGCAGCTTCTCGGCGGTGAGGGCGCTGCCGGCGCTGATGATGGTGGCGGAGTCCTGGCCCACGCTGCCCATGCTCACAGGTGCTTCACCCCTTCGCTCTTCGTGTAATAGGTGGCGTGGCGGTACTCCTTGCCCTTGGCGGATTCGAAGAACGCATCCCGACGGTCCGGGTCCGAGGCGGACACCTCCGCTGTGGGCACCACCCACACGGACACGCCCTCGTTGCGGCGGGTGTACAGGTCGCGGCCGTTGCGCAGCGCCATCTGCGCATCGGGGGCGTGCAGCGACCCGGCGTGCACGTGCGAGAGGCCGCGCGAGGGGCGCACGAACACCTCCCACATCGGCCACTGGTGCCGGCCCGCGGGGGCGCCGCCGGTCGCGCTCTCGGACTGCTGGCCGACGGGTGCCTGCGCTGGTGTGTTCTCGCTGGTCATCGCTGCTCGCTTCCTGCTGGTGCGGTGTCGGTGTCGGCGCGGGCGGCGCGCTCCTGCATCTTCCGGGCGTACTCGGCAGCGGCCTCCCGCACCCATTCGCCGTTCTCGTGGGCGTCGATGCGGTGCTGCAGGCGCTGCTGATTGCACGGCCCGTGGCCTTTGATGACGCCGAAGAACTCGTCCCAGTCGAGCTCGCCGTAGTCGTAGTGGCCGCGCTCCTCATTCCACGCCAGGTCAGGGTCCGGCAGGGTGAGGCCGAGCGCTTCGGCCTGCGGCACGATCATGTCCACGAAGCGCTGGCGCAGTTCGTCGTTGGAGAAGCGCTTGATCTTCCAGTCCATCGACTGCTGCGAGTTCGGCGACTGGTCATCGGGTGGGCCGAACATCTGCAGCGCTGGGCCGTAGAACCGGTTCACGGCGTCCTGCGCCATCTGCTTCTGCTTCGGGGTGCCGTGGCTGAGGGTGTAGAGGATCTCCCATCCCTGCCGCTGGTGGAACGATTCCTCCTTGCAGATGCGCACCATCGACCGGCCGTACGGGCCGTACGACGCGCGGCACAGCGGCACCTGGTTGCAGATCGCGGCGCCGTCCACCAGCCAGCCGATCGCGCCCATGTCCGCCCAGGACCTGGCCGGGTAGTTGAAGATCGAGGAGTACTTCGCGCGGCCGCTCATCAGCTGCTCGAACATCTCATCGCGTGGGGTGCCGAGGGTCTCCGCAGCGGAGTACAGATAGAGCCCGTGACCGGCTTCGTCCTGCACCTTCGCCATCAGGATCGCCTTGCGCTTCAACGAGGGCGCCCGCGTGATCCAGTTGCCCTCCGGCTGCATGCCGATGATCTCCGAGTGGGCGTGCTGGGACATCTGTCGCACGAGGGTGCGGCGGTAGTCCTCCGGCATCCAGTCGGTGGGTTCGATGCGCTGATCGGCGGCGATGAGCGCGTCGAACCGCTCCTGCAGCTGCTCGGCGGTGAGCTCGTCGGCGCTGCTGGCTGCGCGGGGGTCGTGGGTGGTGGTCATGGTGTCCTCCTGGGTGGGTCGGCATCGGCGCCGAATTCCTGACCTGTCGTTCAGTATTGGCGGATTCGCGGACGGGTGTCAACTGGGTCACAGGGAGGGTTCGCGCCGCGTCACAGGAAGGGTTCGTGCCGCGTCATAGGGGGTGATTGACGATGCGTGCACGGGGTCTGCATCTGCGCGCACGCGCCCCGAAACCGCCCCGTGTGACCGTGAGCACATGAAACAGTGCTCGTGCATTACCTGAACACTCATTCAGTAAATGGAAGGGGTCGCCCGGATGACGAACCCGTCGGACCCGCAGGCGCTCGCGGGCCACCACCCCATGCTGGAGAACGACTTCGCCTCCCAATGGATGGGGGTCGAGGTGGTGCGCGCCGACTACGGCGATGCGCTCGTGCGGATGCGCCTGCGCCGCGAGATGCTCAACGGCCACGGCACCGCGCACGGCGGCATGATCTTCGCCTTCGCCGACACCGCCTTCGCCATCGCCTGCAATGACGCCGCCGACCTCGACAGCGTCACCGTCGCCTCCGGCGTGGACATCAACTTCCTGCGCCCCGCCACCGACGGGCAGGTCCTCACCGCCCACGCCGTCGCCCAGCACGAGGGCCGCTCCGGCATCTACGACGTCACCGTCACCGCCCAGGACCCCGGGGCCGACGGGTCCGGCAGCGGCCCCAGCACCGTTGTGGCGCTGTTCCGGGGTCGCTCACGCACCGTCCCCCGACGCTGAGCCCTGACACTCCGGCCCCCGCTGGCCCTCCGACCGAATGATCCGATCCACCGCCCACCCGCAGCCGAAGCACCGACGGACACCGCCGGCCCTTCAACGATGAAAGGCACACCATGACCAACGTGCACACCGCCGCCGAACCCCTCGTCACCACCACCAACGACGGCCTCGACGAACGCGAAACCTGGAGCCGCGACAGGCTCGAGGAGTTCCAGCTGGAGAAGCTGAAGTGGAGCGTCCGCCACGCCTACGAGAACGCCCCGATGTACCGGGAGAAGTTCGATGACGCCGGCGTCCACCCGGACGACATCCGCGAGATGAGTGACCTCGCGAAGTTCCCCTTCACCACCAAGGAGGACCTCCGCCGCGCCTACCCGTTCGGCATGTTCGCCAAGCCGCTCAGCGAGATCCCCCGCATCCACGCCTCCTCCGGCACCACCGGCCGGCCGACGGTCGTCGGCTACACCCACAACGACCTCGACGCGTGGGCGACCGTGGTGGCGCGCTCCATGCGCCTGTCCGGTGTCCGCCCCGGCGATATGGTCCACAACGCCTACGGGTACGGCCTGTTCACCGGCGGACTCGGTGCCCACGCCGGTGCCGAGAAGCTCGGCTGCACCGTCATCCCCATGTCCGGCGGCCAGACCGACCGCCAGGTCCAGGTGATCCGCGACTTCAAGCCCCGCGTCATCTGCTGCACCCCCAGCTACCTGCTGACCGTGATGGATGCGATGCGGGACATGGGCCTCGACCCGGCCGATTCCTCCCTGGAGATCGCCATCCTCGGTGCGGAGCCGTGGACCGAGCCGATGCGCCAGGAGATCGAGAAGGGCCTCGGACTGAAGGCCACCGACATCTACGGCCTGTCGGAGGTGACCGGGCCCGGCGTGTCCGGTGAATCCGTCGACCACCAGCAGGGCTCCACCGTGTGGGAGGACTACTTCTACCCCGAGATCGTCGACCCCGATGACCTCTCCCGCACCATGCCCGACGGGGAGCAGGGCGAGCTGGTGTTCACCACCCTGCAGAAGGAAGCGCTGCCGATCATCCGGTACCGCACCAAGGACCTGTCCGTTCTGCTTCCGGGCGACGCCCGGCCTGCGTTCCGACGGATGCAGAAGATCACCGGCCGCACGGACGACATGATCATCCTGCGGGGCGTGAACCTGTTCCCCACCCAGATCGAGGAGATCGCGGTGGAGATCGAGCACCTCACCCCGCACTTCATCCTCGAGCTGCACCGCAAGGGCCGCATGGACTCCCTGACCGTGAAGATCGAGTCCGTGCCCGGCGTTCCCCAGGAGGACATCACGGGTGCGGCGCAGCTGCTGCGGCGCCTGATCAAGAACCGCATCGGCTCCACGGTGGATGTGGAGACGGTGGAGCCGGGCACGCTGCCGCGTTCGCAGGGCAAGTACAAGCGCGTATACGACTACCGCATGGACGAAGCGGACCTCACCCGCAGTTGATCTGCAGGGATCTGGAGGGTGCGCGGAGCGCGTTAGCGGAGGACTGGGCTCCGAGGTGAGTTGCTCCGCGCACCTGCGCTTCTTGCATCAGCGCAGATTTGTCACATCAATGCCTGCTTATGGATAATAGTGGCATGGTTGACTCACCCGTGCCACAGTTGCAGGACGCTGGGAACGCGCCGCGCGAGCAGGCGCAGCAGCTGCTCCCGGTGATGCGGGCTCTGGCGGACGAGAATCGACTCACGCTCCTGCTGACCCTCGCGGACGGACCTGCGTCCAACAAAGATCTGCAGGACTCCACCGGACTCAGCCAGGCGCTGGTCAGCCACCACATAGCAGCGCTGCGTGACGCCGGCATGATCACCGTCAGCGCCCAGGGGCGCTCCAACGTGTACTCGATCTGCTGCGAACAGCTCGCCACGCCCGTGCATTCGCTGGCGCACCTGGCATCCCTCATCCCTGAGGCGACTGAGGCGTGCTGTCTCACGCCGTCTGACCCCATCGGTACAGACATGCGCAGCAGCGCCGAACCGACTGCGTGAACTGCCGCCATCTCCGAAAGGCCCCTCGATGACGAATACTCCCAGCAGCCCCGCCAGCACCCCCACTCTCCTGTTCATCTGCACCCGCAACGGAGGCAAGTCCCAGATGGCAGCGGCCCTCGCGGCCAAGCACGGCGGTGACACCGTCGAGGTCCACTCCGCCGGCACGAACCCGGGCACCTCGATCAATGAGGAATCGGCCGCTGCGATCGCTGAAGTCGGCGCCGACATGTCCCAGGGGACCCCCACCGCCATCGACCCCGACCTGCTGTGCCGCGCCGACCGCGTCATCGTGCTCGGCAGTGAAGCACAGGTGGAGCCCGTGGACGGCATGCGTGCCGAGATCGACACCTGGATCACCGATGAGCCCAGCGCACGCGGCATCGAGGGGATGGAGCGGATGCGCCTGGTGCGCGATGACATCGACGGACGGGTCCGCGAGCTCCTCGACGGGCTGAAGAGCGAGAAGACAAGGACCGTCCGCTGATGACGCTTGTCGCCCTCGGGATCTTCGCCGCCACCCTCACCCTCGTCATCTGGCAGCCGAAGGGATTCCCCATCGGCTATTCCGCCCTCATCGGCGCGGTTCTTGCTCTCGCCACCACCGTCGTGGGTCTGTCGGACGTCCCCGAAGTCGTCGGGATCGTCTGGAACGCCACCCTCGCGTTCGTCGCGATCGTCCTCATCTCCCTGCTGCTGGACGAAGCCGGGTTCTTCGAATGGGCCGCGCTGCACGTGGCCCGCTGGGGCCGGGGCAGCGGGCGCCTGCTGTTCGTTCTGATCATCGCTCTCGGAGCCGTTGTAGCGGCGGTGTTCGCAAATGATGGCGCCGCGCTCATCCTCACACCGATCGTCATCGGCATTCTCCGCGCCCTGAGGATCGACGGGCGTGCTGCCCTCGGCTACGTCATGGCGACGGGGTTCATCGCCGACACCGGGTCACTGCCGCTGGTCGTCTCGAACCTCGTGAACATCGTCTCGGCCGATTTCTTCGGCATCTCCTTCGCTCGCTACGCCACCGTGATGGTGCCCATCGGCATAGTGTCCGTGCTCGCCTCGCTCGCGGTCCTGCTGCTTTACTTCGGTCGTTCCATCCCGAAGACGTACAGCGTCGAGGCGCTGCCGAACCCGTCGGCCGCCGTGAAGGACCCCCTGACCTTCAGAGCCGGCTGGGGTGTTCTCGCTCTGCTGCTCGTCGGCTACTTCGCCGCGGATCCCCTCGGCATCCCGCTGTCCGTGATCGCTGGGATCGGCACGCTGGTCCTTATTGCGGTGGCGTCGAAGAACAAGGTGGTGCCGGTGTGGGAGTCGATCAAAGGTGCGCCGTGGCAGATCGTGCTGTTCTCCATCGGCATGTACCTGGTGGTCTTCGGCCTGAAGAACCAGGGGCTCACCGACCAGCTCGCGCGTCTGTTCTCGTTCTTCGGCGACCATGGTGTGCTCGTCACCGCTCTCGGCGTGGGGATCGTGGTCGCGTTCCTCGCCTCGGCGATGAACAACATGCCCACGGTGCTGATCGCCGCGCTCGCCATCGCCGGTGCGGGCGCCACCGGGCTCACGCACGAAGCGATGGTGTACGCCAACGTGATCGGCTCGGACCTCGGTCCGAAGATCACCCCGATCGGATCGCTCGCCACGCTGCTGTGGCTGCACGTGCTGGACAAGAAGGGGATCCACATCGGCTGGGGCCGCTACTTCACCACCGGCATCGTGTTGACCCTGCCCGTCCTCGCCGTCACCCTCGCGGCGCTCGCGGGCTGGCTGATGATCGTCGGCTGACTCGGGACCCGGGGGCGGCCTGAGCTCAGGGCGCGAGGCGCGTCACGGTCCATTCGCTGCGGGCGGAGGGGCTGGCCGGGCTGGCGCCGTCGGTGTCAGGGCCGACGGGTTCGAACACGAGGCGGTCATGGAGGCGGTCGCCGCCGCCCTGCCAGAACTCGAAGCGGTGCGCCGTGACGGCGTACCCGCCCCAATGCGGCGGGCGGGGCACGGTGTCCTCGCCGTCGAAGCGGGCGGCGGCCTCCTCGTTGCGGCGGTTCAGCTCCTCGCGGTCGGTGATCGTCTGCGACTGTGGTGACGCCCAGGCGCCGATCTGGGCTCCGCGGGGCCGCACGTCGTGGTAGGCGTCGGATTCGGCGCCGGGCAGCTTCGCGGCGGTGCCTTCGATGCGGATCTGGCGCTGCAGTGGGAACCAGGTGAAGTTGATGGCGACGCGGTCGTTCTCCGCGATTTCGCGGCCCTTGGCGGACTCGTAGTTGGTGAAGAACAGGAACCGGCCGTCCTCGTGGCCCTTCAGCAGCACGGTGCGCGAGTGCGGCTGGCCGGTGGTGCGGTCCGCGGTGGCGACCACCATGGCGTTGGGTTCGGGCAGGTCGTCCTTCTCGTCGCGGCGGGTGATGGCGTCCTGCATCCAGCGGTCGAACAGGGCGTGCGGGTCGCGGCCGGCGTCCGCTTCGGTGAGGGTGCCTTCGTGGTAGTCGATGCGTTCGCGTCGGAGGTCGGGGGCGGATCCGGTCATGGTGGTGCTCCTTCGTCGCAGCGGCTGTTCACGGCCATTATCCCGCCGTTCCCGCTAGCCTGCACTCATGATGAGCGCCGCCGAGGAATGGAATGCCCGCTACAGCGAACGCGACGCCCTGTGGACCGGAAACGTCAACCCCACCCTGGGCGCGGCGGTCACCGCGATCGGCATGCAGCCGGGCCGCGCCCTCGACCTCGGCTGCGGGGAGGGCGGCGACGCCCTCTGGCTCGCCCGCGCCGGGTGGAGAGTCACCGGCGTGGACATCTCGACCGTCGCCGTGGACCGCGCCACCGCCCGCGCCGAGCAGGAGGGCCTGACGGCGGGAGCCGACGGGGCACACCCCGGTGGCAGCGCCCGCTTCCTCGCCCGCGACCTCGAGGCCTGGGAGGGTCCCGCAGGGGAAGGGACCGACGGGTTCGGGGTCGACGGGTTCCGGGCCGACGGCGGCCGCGCCGATGCCGGCGGCTACGGCCTGATCACCGCGAGCTTCTTCCAGTCCTTCGCCGGACTCGACCGTGAGAGCGTGCTGCGCCGCGCCGCGACGTGGCTGGCGCCGGGCGGTGCGCTGGTGATGCTGTCCCACGGCTCGCACCCGTCGTGGAAGGAGAGCGAGCACAAGGCGGGGCACGAGCATGCTGAGGGTGAGCCGCGGTCCTTCCACGAGATCCGCCCCGAACACGAACGCGCGCTCTTCGCGGATCTCATCGCTACCGGCGACTACAGCATCGAGCGCTCCGAGGTGGTGGTGCGGGAGGTGACCGGACCCGACGGTCAGACCGGCACCATCGACGACACCCTCACCGTGCTGCGCCGCCTGCGCTGACGCACGCACTGACCCGTCGCGGGCGGCTGTCCTACGCGTCCGCAGCGCGTGCGGGCTCCGAGCGCCGCGCGGCGTCCAGCTGCGTCAGCGTCGCGACGATCAGCGAGGCGCTCCACGCCAGCGGTGCCACTGCCGCGGGGGTGCCGTCGGACAGCACCTTCTCCGGGATCGCGCCCGCCGCGGTGCGGTGCTCCGCAAGCCACCGCAGCACGGCGCGCGACTCCTTCTCCATCCCGAGGTGTGCGTACGCCTGCGCGAACATCGCCGTCTGCGGGGTCCACGAGATGCCGTCCTTCTTCCACCCGGCGCCGGGCGCAACACCGCCTGCGGGGCGGCGCATCTTCTCGTACGCCGCGAGCGCCGCGTCGATCACCTGCGGGTTGCTGTCCGCCACGTCGCGCGGCAGGTACGGCGGCAGCAGCATGAGCACACCGGCGTCCACGCCGCCCCCGAGGGCGTACCGCTGGTATCCGCGCCGACGGAACCGGGCGAGGAGAGCCGCCGTCGTCCCATCACGACGCTGGGCCAGCATGTCCGCAGTCAGAGGCGCGGAGGATGTCACCGAGCCGCGGGTCAGCACCGGCACTGTCCCTGCGCCGGCGAGGTCGTCGGCGGTGAGGACACCGGCACTGACCAGGCGCGATGCCGCATGCAGACCAGCCGCGGTCATCGCCCCCGTGGCGAGGGTGAGGCGACGCTCGGACACCTCCCAGTAGTCCGGGCTCGGGGGCGGCAGCAGGCTCCGTCGGCCAGTGGCGCGCATCAGAGCGGCAGCCGACCGCGCCAGCGCCGCTCGCAGCTCCCGCGGCGCATCCACCCGGCCGCGGGGCTTCTCGGCGGCGGGCCCGGCGAGCGCGGGCTCATCGGCGAGGAGGTCGGCGGCGGCCCACAGGAACCAGCCGCAGCCGTCGAGCTGCAGCGGCCGGGCATCGGGGGCGCGGTTCGTGCCGGGGATGCAGCGGGCTTCGAACCGGCCGTCGGGCCGCTGCTGGGCCGCGAGGGTCTCCAGCAGGGCGAGCGCCCACGGCCACTGCCCCCGCCCGGTGAGTGCGGCGATGACGTGCGCGGTGTCGCGCGGCCACGTGTACCGCCAGGCCGGCGTCCACGCCGCCACCGGTGACGGCAGCTCCCACGTGAGCGAGTGGATGTCGAGGAGGGCCTGGGTGTCGAGGTCACGGGGGAGGGCCGACGGGGTCCGCAGCACCGGCAGCTGGGTCTGCGCGAGGAACCCCTCCGTGGCGGCGACGAGGTCGTCGGCCCGCTCGGCGGTGCGCATGACGCGGGTGGAGGGGATGAGGTCGTCCATGTCGCGGCGGTGCAGGAGGCGGCGGCCGGTGCCGTCGAACACGACGGCTTCGGAGAGGAGGTCGGAGCGGGCCCAGCGGGATTGGCGGGTCGCGCCGGCGAGGCCGAGCAGACCGAGCGCGGCGGCGGCGCCGGTGCCGACGGAGCGCAGCAGCAGGCGGCGGTTCGGCATGGGCTCCTCCATGGGTGCGGGTCTCCGGTCGGGTCGGGCTGATCGGTGGTGGGCTGGTTCATTGTCCAGGAAACATCGGGCGGGTGCACCCGTCGGACCGCGGATTCGGCTGTTCCGGTGGCGCGCTCGCGGCGGGTGCGCCACAATGGACCCCGGTACATAGAACCGTGAGTACCACATACATGAGAAGGCAGGAGGCACAGGTGCCCACCCCCGTCATCGTCGCCGCCACGCGCACCCCCATCGGCCGCGCCCGCAAGGGCTCCCTGAAGGACCTGCGCCCCGACGACCTCGCCGCGCACATCATCACCGCGGCCCTCGAGAAGGTCCCCGCGCTCGATGTCGCCGACATCGAGGACCTGCAGCTCGGCTGCGCCATCCCCGAAGGCCATCAGGGCGGCAACCTCGCCCGCACCGTCGCCATCCTTGCTGGCCTCGACCACGTCCCCGGCGCCACCGTCACCCGCTTCTGCGCCTCCAGCCTCGAGGCCACCCGCAACGCCGCCAACGCCATAACCGCAGGCCAGGCCGAGGTCGTCATCGCCGCCGGCGTCGAATCCCTCTCCATCGGCGCCGGGGCCCGCATCATCGACGACGACGTCCGCAACCCGATCTTCCGCGACGCGTGGGAGCGCACCGAGAAGCGCGCCCAGAGCGCCCCCGGCCAGATGCCGTGGCGGGACCCGCGCGAGACCGGCGACCTGCCCGACCCGTACATCGCGATGGGGCTGACCGCGGAGAACGTCGCCGAGCACTGCGGCATCTCCCGCGAGGACCAGGACGCGTGGGCGGTCATGTCGCAGAACCGCGCCGAACAGGCGCAGAAGTCCGGGTTCTTCGCCCGCGAGATCACCCCCGTCACGCTGCCCGACGGCACCGTCATCGACACGGACGACAGCCCCCGCCACGGCGCCACCCTGGAGGCGACCGGCGCGCTCGACCCCGTGTTCCGCCCCGGCGGCACCGTCACCGCCGGCAACGCCTGCCCCATCAACGACGGCGCCGCCGCCCTCATCCTCATGAGCGAGGAGAAGGCGCGCGAGCTCGGCCTGACCCCGCTCGCGCGCATCGTCACCAGCGCCGTCACCGGCCTCAGCCCCGAGATCATGGGACTCGGCCCCATCGACTCCACCCGCCGCGCCCTCACCCAGGCCGGCCTCACCATGGAGGACATCGACCTGGTGGAGCTCAACGAAGCGTTCGCCGCGCAGGTCCTCGCCTCCCAGCGCGAACTCGGCATCCCGGACGACAAGCTCAACGTCCACGGCGGCGCCATCGCCCTCGGCCACCCCTGGGGCATGACCGGCGCCCGCCTCATCACCACCCTCATCAACGGCCTCGAGGAGAGGGACGGCCGCTACGGCCTCGCCACTCTCTGCGTGGGCGGCGGCCAGGGCATGGCCGTCATCATCGAAAGGATCCGCTGACATGACCCCTGCCCCCGCCACCCCAGGCCCCGTCGGCCGCGACAGCGCCCCCGCCGGCCCAGCCGCCACCACCCCTCCGACGGGTTCCGCTGGCCGCCCCCTCCCCGCGGCCGACGGGTACCCCCTCAGCCCCGTCACCGACTACTACGGCCTGTTCGCCGGCGTGCAGGGGGAGGACCTCGAAGCGTGGCAGGCCGCGCACGCCCTGACCGAGCCGATCCTCGCGCGCATCAACGAGGCGTGGGAGGCCGCCGAATACCCGATGGACCTGGTGCGGCTCCTCGCCGACTCCGACCTCCTCACCGACGGCCTCGACATCCCCGGCCACCGGCGGCTCTCCCCCCTGGGTGCGGGCCTCGTGACGATGGAGATGTCCCGCATCGACGGCTCCATGGGCACGGTCGTCGGCGTGCAGGCAGGGCTCTGCGCCCGCTCCATCGCCCTGCTCGGGTCCCAGCAGCAGAAGGAGCAGTGGCTGCCCGCGCTCGCCTCCGCCGAGAAGCTCGGCGCATTCGCCCTCACCGAACCGGACCACGGCTCCGACTCCGTCGCCCTCGAGACCGTGGCGCGCCGCGAGGGCAACGACTGGGTCATCACCGGGGAGAAGAAGTGGATCGGCAACGGCGCGAACTGCGACGTCTCCGTGGTGTGGGCCCGCGTGGACGATGAGACCGATGAGAAGCTGCACGGGCAGGTGTCCGGCTTCATCGTGGAGCAGCACCTCGACGGGTACAGCGCCGACGTCATCGACGGGAAGCTGTCCCTGCGCGCCATCCACCAGGCTCACATCCGCATGGACGGTGTGCGAGTCCCCCTCGATGCGCGTCTGCCGGAGGCCCGCTCCTTCAAGGACACCGGCCGCGTCCTTGCCGCGACCCGCGCGGGTGTGGCCTGGGGCGCGCTCGGGCACGCCATCGCCTGCTTCGAGATCGCCGCCCAATATGCGAAGGACCGCACCCAGTTCGGCAGGCCGCTCGCGAAGTCCCAGCATGTGCAGGTGCGGCTCGCGGACATGCTGCAGACCCTCGTGGGGGCGCAGCTGCACTGCTTCCGCGTGGCTCAGCTCGATGAGGCGGGCACGCTGACACCGGTGCAGGCGTCCATGGCGAAGGTGCACTGCACCCGCGCCGCCCGGTCCGTCGCCGCGGAGGCGCGCGACCTGCTCGGCGGGGTGGGGATCCTGCTGGAGAACCACGTGATCCGGCACATGGCCGACATCGAAGCGCTTCACACCTATGAGGGCACCGACACGATCCAGTCGCTGCTCGTGGGCCGTGAGATCGCCGGAGTGAGCGCGTTCGCGTAGGCCAGCGTGCTCGCGTGGCCCAGGGCGTTCGCGTGGCTCCGGGAGGGGCTCCATGTGTCGTGCCCTTCACTGCGAACAGCCCTGACCTGAACCTTGACCAACTCAGTTGGTCAAGGAATCATGGTGGCATGACTGTGTACAACATTGCGGAAGCCAAAGCGCAGCTGTCAGCGCTCGTGGCTCGAGCGGAGGCCGGTGAGTCGGTTGTGATCGCACGAGCGCATCGACCCCGAGCCGTCCTTGTCCCGGTGGCGAGCGGCGACACGCGAAGCTTTGGTCAGCTTGAGGGGCTCATTTCCGTGAGCGACGATTTCGACGCACCCATGGATGAGTCCGAGGCTGCTCTGTGGGAGTGACGTATCTTCTCGACACCCATATGCTTCTCTGGCTGCTCGGTTCCCCGGGGCGTGTGAAGGCTGAGCTCCGCGAGGAGCTCCAGAAGGCGGAGAACCGGCTTGTGGTGTCCGCGGCCTCCGCGTTCGAGATCGCCCAAAAAACGCGAGTGGGAAAACTCGCCGGTGAACCGGTCCTGCAGTCGTGGAGTCAGCTCCTCCAGGAGGCTCGGATCCTCGAGATTCCTCTGACGGGCGAGGACATGATCCTCGCGGGAGCCCTTTCGTGGGATCACCGGGACCCCTTTGACCGCATGATCGTCTCCCATGCGATACGGCATCGAGCCCAGCTCGTGACGGCGGACCGGGTTGTCCTCTCGGCTGGTCTCGTGCGAACCGTCTTCGCGGAGGCCTGACGCGGTGGCGTATCCGCCAACGCGGACTCCGGCCCCACGTTGACTCCGCAGATGCGGTGTAGACTGCGGAGTTATGACGCAGATTCGGATATCCCGTGCAGCCGCTCTGCTCGGCGTCAGCGACGACACCGTGCGCCGCTGGATCGACCAGGGCCGCCTCAGCGCTGCCAAGGACAGCGCCGGGGTGAAGGTCGTGGACGGCGCTGACCTCGCACGCCTCGCCAGTGACACCGCGGAGTCCGCCGCCGCCAGCGCAGGCGCGCTCGACGACCGCGCCGGCACCCGATCGGCCCGGAATCGCTTCACCGGCCTCGTCGTGGCGCTGCGCCGCGGCGACGTGCTCAGCCAGGTGGAGCTGCAGGCCGGGCCGTTCCACGTCGTCTCCGTCATCACCACGGACGCTGTTGACCAGCTCGGCCTCGACGTCGGCTCCGTCGCCTCCGCCCTGGTGAAGTCCACCGATGTTCAGATCGAAAAGGCCCTCCTGTGACTCTCCGCCCCGCTCATCCCGCCCTCCCCATCCGCGCAGCTGCTGCCCTCGCCGCCACCGCCGCCCTCGCCCTCACCGCCTGCGGATCCGCCGGCGGGTCCAGCGCCGACGGCTCCGGTGCGTCCGACGGCGCCCAGCCCGTCACCGTGTTCGCCGCCGCATCCCTGACCGCCCCGTTCGAGGAGTTCGCCGACTCCACCGCCGTGCAGGAGTCCTTCTCGTTCGACGGCTCCTCCGGGCTCGTCGAGCAGATCAAGCAGGGCGCCCCCGCGGACGTCCTCGTCACCGCGGACGAGCGCACCATGCGCGCCGCCGAGAAGGCCGGCCTCCTCGATGGGGAGCCGCAGCAGATCGCCACGAACGAGCTCGTGCTCGTCACCCCCGCGGACAACCCCGCCGGCATCACCGGCTTCGATGACTCCCTGAACGGCACCCGCCTCGTGGTGTGCGAGAAGTCCGTGCCGTGCGGAGCCACCTCCCTGAAGGTCGCGGACACCGCCGGCCTCGACCTCAAGCCCGTGTCCGAGGAGACCGCCGTGACGAACGTGCTCGGCGCCGTCACCAGCGGCGAAGCCGACGCCGGCCTGGTGTACCGCACCGACGCCAAGAACGCCGGAGACACGGTGAAGACCTTCCCGATCCCCGCCGCGAGCGAGCACCCCACCACCTATTGGGTCGCGGTGACGGCGGAGGCGAAGAACCCGTCGGCCGCCCGTGCGTTCATCTCGGACCTCACCGGTGAGAAGGGGCAGAACCTCCTGCGCTCCTACGGGTTCGGCGTCCAGTGACCCGGCCGCCGGCGTGGGCGTGGGCGCCGTTCGCCCTCGCCCTCGGCATCCTCGTGATCCCCCTGGCGGGTCTGCTCGCCACCGTGTCGTGGTCGCAGATCCCGGAACTGCTCGCCCGGCCCACCGCCCGTGACGCCCTCGGACTCAGCATCCGCACCTGCCTGGCCTCCACCGTCGTGGTGATGCTGCTCGGCATCCCCGCCGCGCACATCCTCGCCCGCTCCCGCGCCTGGTGGACGCCCTGGGCGCGCACCCTGGTGACCGTGCCGATGGTGCTGCCGCCCGTGGTGGCCGGTATGGCGCTGCTTGTGACCCTGGGCCGGCGCGGCCTCATCGGCGAGAAGCTCGACGCCTTCGGACTGCAGATCGGCTTCACCACCATCGCCGTCGTGATCGCGCAGGTGTTCGTGTCCCTGCCGTTCCTGATCGTGGCGCTGGAAGGGGCGATCCGCGCCTCGGACCGCCGGCTCGAGCGGGCCGCCGCCCTGCTCGGCGCCGGCCCCACCCGCACATTCCTCCAGGTCACGCTGCCGACCGTGCTGCCCGCCATCGCCTCCGGCACCGCCCTCGCATTCGCGCGGTCGCTCGGCGAATTCGGTGCCACCATCACCTTCGCGGGCTCCCTGCAGGGCGTGACGCGGACCGTGCCGCTGGAGATCTACCTGCTGCGCGAATCCGACTCCGAACTCTCCATGGCGCTCGCCGTGATCCTCCTCGGCGTCGCCGCGGTCGTGGTCGGCATCTCCATGCGGCTGCAGGTGAGGAGCAGCCATGACTGACTCCGTCGGCGCCGTGGATCCCGCCCGCCCCGACGGCGCCGCGGCCCCCGTCGGCCCCGCCGTCCACGTCCGCGCCCGCGTCCCCGACCGCGCCGTGGACCTCGACCTCGCCTGGCCCCTCGGCACCACGCTCGCGCTGATCGGCCCGAACGGAGCCGGCAAGACCACCACGATCGATGTCCTCGCCGGAACCCTCACCGGCCACGGCTCTACTGTCACCCTCGGCGACCGCGACCTCACCGACCTGCCGGCCCACCGCCGGCGCCTCGGCTGCCTCGAACAGCGCGCCCTGCTCTTCCCCCACATGAGCGTGCTGGCGAACGTGGAGTTCGGCATGCGGGCCCACGGCGTGCGCCGGCCGCGCGCCCGGGCCCGCGAGGAGCTGGAGGCCGTCGGCTGCGGTGACCTCGCCGGCCGCCGGCCGCACCAGGTCTCCGGCGGCCAGGCGCAGCGCATCGCCCTGGCCCGAGCGCTGGCCACTGACCCCGACCTCGTCCTGCTCGACGAGCCCCTCGCCGCGCTCGACGCCGCCCTCGCCCCGGCGATGCGCCGCCTGCTGCGGGCCCGCCTCGCCGGCACCACAGCGCTGCTCGTCACCCACGATGTGCTGGACGTGCTCGCGCTCGCGGACCGCGTGGCCGTCATCGAAGGCGGCCGTCTGGTCGCGGAGGGGCCGACGGATGCCGTACTGGCGTCGGCGCAGACGCCGTTCGTGGAGGACTTCGTCGGCACCGATCGGGCAGACGACGCGGAGGATTCCGTGACGCTCAGCCGCTCCCGCTTCGAGGAGCTCCTGCGGGCAGCGGGGGAGCGCGGCGAGGGCCAGCAGGGGAGCGCGTCGTCGAGGGGCAGCGGCGAGCGCGGCGCAGGGGAGGGCGGCACGGGGTAGCGGCGGTCCAGCCTCATGCGCCACACTGGTACCTGCAACCGGGAGTACCGGATACCTGTGAGCGCCGAGGAGGACGCCGACAATGACGAACTACACCGAACAGGTCACCGCCTTCGACTACGAGGTCCGCGACCACGCGACGCTCGGCCCCGTCGGCGTGATCACCGCCCGCGCCGGCGGCCCCAAACCCGCCACGCTCGGCCGGCAGTCGGTGGACAACCTCGTCGAAGCCGTCGCCCAGGCCGTCGCCGCCGCCGGAAACGGCGACATCCGCGCCATCGCCATCACCGGCGAGGACCGCATCTTCCTCGCCGGCGCTGACCTCGCCATGTTCGCCGCCGGCACCGCCCCCGAGGTCATCCGCGATATGACGCGGAAGATGCACGGGCTGCAGGTGCTCCTGCGCACCGTGGACGTCCCCGTCCTCGCCCACATCAACGGCGCCGCTCTCGGCGGCGGCCTCGAAACCGCCCTGATGGCCTCGATCCGCACAGCCGGCCCCCAGGTGAAGGGCATCGGACTGCCCGAAACCAGCCTCGGCATCCTCCCCGGCTGGGGCGGCACCACCCTTCTGCCCGCCCTCATCGACCCCGAGGACGCCCTCACGATCATCGTGGACGAGCCCGCGAAGGACCGCACGATGGACGCGCAGACCGCCCTGGAGCGCGGCGTGGTCCACGCCCTCGTCGATGACCTCGACGCCGCTCTCGACTACGTCGCCGAGAACCCTGGTGTGTCCGGCGCCGTCGGCCCGGACAGCCGCAGCAGCGCCGCAGACTCCGCCGACGGCGCCGACCGCGCCGCAGATGCCGGCGACAGCGCCGCCGCGGCCGGTGCCGCCGCCGACCGCGCCGAACCACTCCCCGCCGCCGACTCGGACCGCGCGAAGGCCCTGGTGGAGGCGCTGAAGAAGCGGGAGAGGCTCGCCCGCGTCCGCGACGCCCAGGGCGCGCCCGCCACCCTGCGCGTGCTCACCCTCGTCACCCAGCTGCTCGACTCCACCCTCGAGGACGCCCTCGCCCGCGAAGCCGACGCGATCGTGGAGCTCGCGCAGACCCCCGCAGCCGAAGGCGCCCTCCATGCCGCTGAACTGCTCCGCCGCGGCAAGCCGTCCCGCACCCCGATCGAGGGCGCGAAGGACATCACGAAGGTGGGCGTGGCCGGCGCAGGCCTGATGGCCTCCCAGATCGCCGCGCAGCTCGCCCGCGGCCTGCGCGTCCCCGTCATCATGCGCGATCTCGACGACGCCATCGCCGCGAAGGGCCTCGCGAACGCCCAGCGCATCCTCACCGACGCCGGCGATGCGGACGCCGCCGAGCTCCTCTCCGCCACCACGGATCTCGAGGACCTGCGCGGCGCCGACCTCGTCCTCGAAGCCGTCCCCGAAGTCATGGGCATCAAGCAGTCCGTCTTCGCGGAACTCGAGGACGTCCTGGAGGCCGATGCCCTGCTCGTCACCAACACCTCGAGCCTCTCCGTCACCGAGATGTCCTCGAAGCTCGACCACCCCGAGCGCGTGGTGGGCCTGCACTTCTTCAACCCCGTTGCGAAGATGCCGCTCGTGGAGGTCATCCACACCGACGCCACCGACGAGACCACCCTCGCCACCGGCCGCGAAGTGGTCCGACGGATGCGGAAGTTCGCCGTGGACTCCGCCGACGCCCCCGGATTCATCGTCAACCGCCTCCTGTTCCGCATGCTCGGCACGGTGCTGTCCGCGATCGACGCGGGCGCCCCCGCCCAGAAGGTCGATGAGTCCCTCGACGCACTCGGCCTGCCGATGCGTCCCCTCACCCTGCTGGACATGGTGGGCCTCGCCGTGGCCGACCACGTTGGCCAGGTGATGGTGGACAAGGAGGGCCCCGAACGGTTCCACGCCTCGCGCGGCCTGCACGCCATGGCGGAGGCGGGGGAGCGGTTCACGGAGGAGGGTCACCGCCCGCCCGCACCCGTGCGCGCCGAGGTGGACGAGGTCTTCGCCCGCGCCAATGAGGGCGAGCCGGACCAGCCGCGGCCGAAGACCGGTGACCGGCTCCTCGAGGAGGTCGAGAAGGGCCTCGCGGACGAGATCACCCGCATGGTCGACGAGGGCGTGGTGCAGCGGATCGAGGACATCGACCTCGCGCTCATCCTCGGCGCTGGCTTCCCGCGGCACCGCGGCGGCATCAGCACCTACCTGCGGCAGCGCGGCCTCCTCTGACGCGGCTGGGTCGGTGTGCCCACCCACTCACGTCACCGCGCGCATCGGTGGGCGCATAGCGGCGCACCAGCTCCATAGACGGAACGGTGTGCCGCTATGCGCCAATGCTCGCGGTCGCCGGCACCCGTCGGCCGGGAGGTACGAGCGCCGGCGGCGGGGCGCGGCGGGGCACCGCGGGGCGCGGTGGCCGGGCGGCGTGGGCCGACGGGGCCCCGGGGGTTACTCGTAGCTGAAGACGTCGAACGCTGCGCGCAGATCGGCGAGGGTGGGCAGGCCAGCCGGTGCTGCCGGCGCCGGCGGGCCCGCGGGTGCTGCCGGCGCCGACGGGCCCGCGGGTGCTGCCGGCGCCGACGGGCCCTGTGCGGCGTCGGCGAGGAGCATCTGCAGCAGCAGGCGCGCCTTGTGGGCGCTCAGCGCTCCCGCCATGACGGCACCGGCATCCATCAGATCGACCTCGCTGCCGGGGTAGGCGTAGTGGTAGGTGGAGGTGCCGCCCTCCGGGATGCGCGTGGACACCACCACGGGCACGCCTGCGCTGATCAGCGACCGGATCGGGTCCATGTGGCCGGCGGGGACGTGCCCCATCCCGGCGGCGTTGATGACGACCCCGGCCAGCGGCCGCGCGGGCCCCGCCAGCGGTTGCGCCGCCCCTGCCATCGGCTGCGCGGACCCTGCCCCGGGGCCGTCGTCGGCGCCCATGGGGCCGGCGCCGACGCTCGCCGCGATCAGGTCGAGCATCGTCGTGTCGTCACCGAGGCCCGTTCCGATGATCGGCACACTCGGCAGCGCCTCCGGCAGGTCCCGCGCCGCCGTGCCGGCGAGCAGGCGCAGCGGGGCATCCGTCGGCCGGTACACCAGCCGCACATCGTCCGCGTGGACCACGCCGATGGGACCGGAGGGGACCGAGTCGAAGGCGGTGACGCTGCGGGAACTGGTCTTGGTGACGCGGTCGCCGAGGTGCAGGTGGGAGTCGAACACGGTGAGGACGCCGAGGCCGCGTGCGGAGGCCGCGGTGGCGGTCAGGACCGCGTCACGGAGGTTGGCGGGCCCGTCGGCACCGGCGGCGTTCGCCGGCCGCATCGCACCGGTGATGACCAGGGGCTCCTCGTGCGTCCACAGGCGTGACAGGAGGAACGCGGTCTCCTCGAGGGTGTCGGTTCCGTGGGTGAGGACGACCCCGTCGGCCCCCGCGCCCACGGCGTCCTCAGCGGCGATGAGGGCGGCGCGCACGTGCTCGAACCGCAGCGACGGCGAGCCCACGTTCGCGACCTGCACGCGGGTGACCTCCACGCCCGGCACCGGGGAGTCGGCGGCGGGGGAGCCGGCGGGGCCGACGGGTGCGGGCGTGCCGGGGGCGGCGTGCTCGCCGGGCGCTGCCTGCTCCATGGCGATGGTGCCGCCGAGGGCGATGATCGTGACGCGGCGCTGCGCTGTCATGCGCGCTTCTCCTTCCGTGTCAGCTGCACGACGACTTCGGCGTGCGGCGTGTGGGGGAACATGTCGACGACCCTACCGCGCACCAGACGCAGCGACGGCATCGCGGCGAGATCGCGGGCGAGGCTCGCCGGGCTGCAGGACGAATAGATGACGTGGGGGATCGGCGCGGACTCCAGGTAGGCGGTGAGGTCGGGGCCGAGCCCGCGGCGCGGCGGGTTCACCACCGCGAGGTCGGGGAGGGCCGACGGGTCCTGCTCGCGCGCCCACGCCGTCGCGTCCGCGACATGGAAGCCGGTGCTGTCGGTGAGGCCGAGGGCCTCGGCGGTGGCGCGGGCGGAGTCGATCGCGTCGGCGGAGATCTCCACGCCGGTGACGACGGCGCCGCGCTGCGCCAGATGGAGGGCGAACCCGCCGACGCCGCAGTACAGGTCCCACGCCCGCAGGCCCGCCCCTCCGTTCGGGCCGCTGTTCTCGTCGACGAGCTCGGCGGCCCAGTCGCCGACCTGGCGGTACAGCTGCGCGGCAACGTCCGTGTTCGTCTGCGTGAACGACTGCGGCAGCACCCGCAGCGGCACATCCCCCACCGGCATCGTGATGGCGCGCTGCTCGGTCAGTGGGATCTCCTCGTCGCCTTCGAGGCGGGCCACATGCTCCGGGTGGATGTTCGCGCTGACCACGACGGCGCGCGGATCGAGCTTGTCGAGGTGCTCGCGCAGCCGGCCGAGAGCGGAATCGCTGCGCAGGACGAAGCGGACGAGCGCCTGATCCTCCGCGGCGGTGACGAGAACGAACTTCACCTCGCCGCGCCGGCGCGCCACCGAGTAGGGCGGGATCTGGGCGCGGCGGATCACCTCGCGGGCGGAGGCGAGGACGTCGTGGATGATCGGCGGGTACAGCGGGCAGTCCGCGAGGTCCACGGGAGCGGCTGCGCCGGCGGGCGCGGGAGCGGCGGAGACCGAGGGGGCGGGGGAGTGGCCGACGGGCTCCTCAGCCCCCGGCAGAGTCAGGATCGGGTCCGCGGCGGTGCCGGCGACCACCATCTTCGCCTTCGTCCGGAAACCGGCCGGCGCCGAGGCGATCGGCGGCAGCCAGCACCCGTCGGTCCCCGCGCCGAACGGCTCCAGCAGGCCCCTGACCTGGGAGTCCCTGTCCTGCAGCTGCGCGGGGTACGGCTGGGGGAGGAGGGTGCAGGAGCGGCATTCACCGCGGTCGAAGTGGGCGCAGAGCGTCATGGCGGATCAGCGGCGGCGCGGCGCCGGGCCGGGGAGGGGGCGGGCTGGCGCGACGCCCGAGTCACTGCACAACATCGAGCGCGGCACTGTCGTCGCACACGGACGTCACCGAGTAGCGGTGCTCGCCGATCTCGAACTGGTCGCCGATGTTCGCCGGCTCCATCTTCTGCGGCCCGTCGCCGAGGTCGATCGTGAACTGCGCGGCCTTCACATGCTCGCCGTCCACCGCGCCCTCGAACGCGAACTTCACCGTGTCCTCGCCGTCCTTCATCGCGGGCTCGGGCTCCTTGCCCTGCGCGATCGTGACGGCGCCTTCGCCGGTGCAGGCGTCGGTCAGGCCCTCGGAGGCTCGGGCGGAGGAATCGATCCGGGGCACCCCGCTGCCGGCCGTGTTCTCGGCACCGCCGGCGTCCGAGGCGGCGCCGTCCTTCAGCTCGGACGACTGGGACTCCTTCATCCGCACCTCAGCACCCGGGTTGCCGCCGCCGTTGGCGTCCGACGAGCAGGCCGCACCGGTCACGAGCACACCCGCGGCGAGAGCAGCGGCCGCCACGGCGCGCAGAGGGCGGGGGCGGCGTGCCAGGGTGGGGGCGGAGGAGCGGTCGGACATGGGGCCTCCAGCGGGCAGATCGGGGTGACGGGCAGTGGTGTGACGGCGCCAGTGCACCGATCAGGGTAGCGCACCGGTACCGTGGAGCCATGACCTCCCGACCCCGCCAGCCGCGCCAGCATCCCGGCAGTCCCGGCGCGCCCTCTCCCGCCCAGCTCGCGGGCCGACGGAGGCAGGCCGCTGAAGTGCGGCCGGTCGACTACACGCAGATTCCCAGCCGAGAGGCGCAGCAGCGGGCCCGGGAGCAGCTCGAGGCGGGCGAGCAGAACCCGTCGGCCGCCCCGAAGCCGGGCCCGCGCAAGCCGCAGCGCTTCGAGCTAGTGCCGAACCCGTCGGCCGCACCCGACGATGCCGTCGTCACCCTCAATCCCTCCGACCCGCGGCCCTACACGCGGCCGCTGCGCGTGATCGAGCGGGAGATCCGGCTGCTGTCCGGGACGTCGCTCGCTGTGATCACGCACGACACGGTGGTGATGACCGTGGCCGATCCGGAGGAAGTGTGGACCGCGGACAACGGCGCGAGCGATCATTTCCTGCGCGGCCAGTGGACCGTGCAGGTGCGCCGTGCGGACAACCACGTGATCGCGGTGCTGCCGAGCCGATACGCGCTGAGCGTGCGGCCGGATGAGTTCGAAGCGGAAGCGCCGATCGACGTGAGCGGACCGTCGAACCGTCGGAAGAAGGGGACACGGCATCCCGCTGACCTGCGGGAACTGCGGCTGCGGCTGAAGGCGCACGGGTTCCGGGTCAGCACCTCCGGCCCGACGCACGGGAAGGTGACGCACCCGGACTTCCCGGGACTGTTCACGCCGTGGGCGTCGACGCCGTCTGACCGGCGGCACCCGCAGATGGTGACCGCGCAGGTCAAGCGCGTTTTCGGCATCGACATCCGCGGCTGAACCGGCGGAAAGCCGCCGGTGGGTCGGCCGAAATCCGCGGGTGAGCCGGCTGCTGGGTCGGGGGCGGGGCGCGATAGCCGCTGCGGGGGCGGTGCGCGGCGCGGCCGGACAAAATCTGGAGCAAAACGGCCCGTTGAGGGCCCCGCCAGAGCAATGATGCCGTTTTTGGTCGGAATGTGCACAGCCCTCGCCGCCACGGCCGGTTCCGGGGGCTGCGCCCGGGCCGGGACCGGGCGGTTAAAGAAGGGCCCGGGCTCGTCCCCACGAGCCCGGGCCATATCCCTTTCCCCCGCGTCACGGCTTTTCTGGATCAGTCCTCTCCTCAAACGACTGTCCGCTCGTAACGCGTTGAAACCATGAAAACCCATGGACCTTGGGCGGCGCTGATACTAGGCTCCCAATCTGCTGGGATTCGCGGCGGTTCCTGACAGCGCGCCCGTCGAACCTGAACAGACCCCCGCGAACCTGGACGCCAGCTTGGGAGAACGGCCTCCAGCACCACCCGGAATGTGAGGGACGCAACCGGTGATCGGCTTGTCGGATCGGGGCGAACCCGCCGCGTGAGCCGCGTGCGGCCGGTCCCCGCATGAGCGTGGAAGTCATGGCCACGACACATGCAGTGATTCTGGCGCGCGGCCTCGGCACCCGCATGCGCCGCGAGGACCCGTCGGCCGCCCTCACAGCCGGCCAGGCCGCGACCGCCGGCAGCGGTGTCACAGCGCTCATCGATGTGGGGCGGCCGTTGCTCGACTACGTCATCTCCGCACTCGCCGACGCCGGCGTCACCGACGTCTGCCTCATCATCGGCCCCGAGCACGACGCCCTGCGCGAGTACGTCCGCGCCACCAGCGGCGGCCGCTCGCTCGTGTGCGGCACCGACCTCGGTCTGACGATCCGCGCCACTGCGACCGGGCCCGCCGCGCCTGCTGAGCCGGCCGCGCCGACGGAGCCCTCGGAGCCGACCGTGCCGACCGAGCCCGCCGACCCCGGGGCGTGAATTTCTCGGAAATTCGGCACCCGTCGGCCGCGCCGCTGAGATGCCGCAGACCCCTGCCGGTATCGTGAGCGGTGCCGGCACGCCGCCCGGTCACTCCCGCGAGAGAGGGACTTCCCATGACGTACACCGAGCCCGCCCAGATGCTTGACCTCTCCGCCGCCCGCCCCGCCTTCGAGCGCCTCACCGCGTTCGTGAAGGCCGCTGGCGCCGCAGAGAATGCCTCCACCGATTCCTCCGCCGCCACCGACTCCGCGTCCGCTGCCGGCACCGTGCCCGGCGCCGGCCCTCAGCTGATCGACCCGAACGAGACCGCCGCTCAGATCCCGCCCGTCCTGCAGCCCCTGGTGGACGAGTTCGCCGGGATCCATCTGGACGACGACTTCGAGGTCAACCTCGTCATCGATGAGCGCACCGACCTCGGTCCGTACACCCTGCTCGGCGACACCGACGAGTACTACCCCCTGTTCGAGACCGCCGACGAAGCGATCATCGTGACCATCGCGGACAACGGCAACGCCGGCGGCGTCTGGTACATCGACGAGGAGCTCGGCCTGCACCTGCTCGGGACCTCTCTGCCCGCCTATCTCGAGACCGTGGGCAACGCGATCGCAGCGGTCGGCTCGGACTCCGGTGAGCGGGTGAAGATGCACCTGCTCAGCCACACCGTGTCGACCGTGAACGTGCTGAACACCGTGGAGGACCTCGACGCCCGCGTCCAGTTCAGCGAGGACGGCCAGCAGGCGACGATCGTCAAGGGCTGAGGCCGGCGCGGTTCTCCGCGCCCAGCTCATCTGATCGAGGGCGACTTTTTTGCGCTTTGACTGCGGTCATTTCGCAAAAAAAGTCGCTTTCGTTTCGCGCGCCCTCGCCGGAACCGTCGGCCGCCCCCCAGCGGTGCCGTCGGCGACCGCGCCCTCGCCGTTCACCTCCGCGACACGTTCGGGTCGCCTTGCTCACGCACACTGGCCGACGGTTCTGTCCCCATCCCCCGCTTCGTGACGCGAAAGGTTCCCCATGCGGATCCCCACCCGTACGGCAGCGTTCGCCAGCTGCCTCGCACTGTCAGCCTTCGGGCTCTCCCTGGCCGCCACGGCCGCCCCCTCCTCACCGGCCAGCATCGAGGCAGCCGCGACCCCGTCGGCCGACTCGCCGAGCATCATCATCAGCGAGATCGTCTACAACGGCCCCGAATCCGACGCCGTTGAAATCCTCAACGTCGGCACCGAACCGGTGGATCTCACTGGCTGGTCCCTCCATGATGACAAGGACCGGCCCGGCCTCGGTGACCTCCACGGGACCCTTCAGCCCGGCGAATACCTCGTCCTCACGCAGGTCGACGACGCCGGCAACGGCGACTTCGACTTCGGCCTCGGCAAGGGCGACCGCGTCGAGATCCGCGATGCCGACGGCGCCGTCGTCGACTCCTACATGTACGACGCCACCGCCCCGCTCGGTGCCTGGGCCCGCTGCGGCGACGGCATCGGCGACTGGGCCCACGCCACCCGCGTCACCCTCGGCGGCGCCAACGACTGCACCGCCGACACCCCCGAGCCCAGCAGCGGGTCAGTCGCCATCAACGAGATCGACTCCGCGCCCGCCGACTGGGTCGAGTTCGTCAACCCCGGCGACGAACCGCTCGACATCTCCGGGTACGAAATCCGCGACAACTCCGACGACCACCGGTGGCGCTTCCCCGACGGCACCGTCATCGAGCCCGGGCAGCACCTCGTGGTGGACGCCAAGACCGACGGCCTCGTGTTCAACGACCAGACCGGCGCATACGAGCCCGGCACGTTTGAAACCGCCATCGGCATCGGCTCCGGCGACTCCATCCGCCTGTTCGACACCACCGGGAAGGAGATCGACTCCTTCTCCTGGCAGGGCCACGCCGCCATCGACGGCGACGAAGCCGCCGCCACGTTCGGCCGCAGCCCCGACGGCGTCGGCACCTTCGCCCTCACCGAAGCGACCCCCGGCGAAGCGAACATCCTGTCCCGTCCGCTCGTGACCATCAACGAGATCGAATCCAACGGCGACGCCACCGACTGGGTGGAGATCACCAACACCTCCAGCACCCCCGTGGACATCTCCGGCTGGACCGTGATGGACAACGACCCCGTCGGCCACGCCGCCGACGTCATTCCCGTGCCCGAGGGCACGGTGCTCCAGCCCGGCGAGATGTACGTGTTCGATACCGGCACCCACTTCGGGTTCGGCCTCGGCAAGAACGACCACGTGGAGCTGCGCAACCGCCTCGACGCCCGGGTCGACATCATCGAGTGGGGCGACCACTCCGCCACCACGCTCGGCCGCTGCCCTGACGGCACCGGCGACGTCGTCGACACCGCCGCTGGCACCAAGGGCGCGCCGAACGCCTGCGACGGCGACACGGGGGAGCAGCCGACGGGTCCCGACACTGAGGACTGGCCCGGCGCCCAGGACCCGACCGTCCTCGATGAGCAGGGCATGTTCCTGGAGGACTCCTCCGGCCTCGACTACCGCGACGGAGTCCTGTGGGCCATCGACAACGGCACCGGCACCATCTGGAAGCTGAACGCCGCCGCCGACGGCACCGTGTCCTTCGCCGACGGCTGGGCTGACGGCAAACGGGTCCGGTTCCAGCGCGACGCCGAGAACCCGTCGGCCGCCGGCCCCGACACCGAGGGCATCACCGCCGCCTCCGACGGGCTCCTCTACGCCGCGTCCGAGCGCGACAACGGCGACAAGGGAGTCAACCAGAACACGATTCTTCAGGTCGATCCGAATGCGGCCGGGCCCGACGTGGTCGCCTCCGCCGAATGGGACCTGACCGAGCTACTGCCGCAGGTGTCCGCGAACACCGGCATCGAAGCGGTCGAGTTCGCTGACGGCGCCGGCCTTGAGGGCGCGTTCGTGGACCAGGCGACCGGCAAGCCGTTCACCATCGGCGCCTACCCGGACGCCGTGTCCGGCGGCGTGTTCTTCACCGCGCTGGAGGCCAACGGGCACGTGTACGCGTTCGTGCTCCACCCGGACGGCACCGCCACCCTGGTCGCGGATCTCGCTACCGGCATCGACGGCGCGATGGCGCTCGACTACCGCGAAGGCGCCCGCACCCTGGTGGTCCACGCGGACGACGGCTTCGACGGCGTCACCACCCGCCTCGCCCTCACCGGCGGCGAGCCGGAGATCACGCATCTGGCCCGCCCGGCCGGCCTGCCGAACAGCAACCACGAGGGCATGGCGATCTCGGACGTGTGCGACGGCGATCAGCGCGCCGTCTGGTTCTTCGAGGACGGGGTGCCGACGGGGGCCCTGACCACCGTGATGGCGGACTGCGACGCGTTCGGTGCTGGCAACGAGGCGCCCGCGCCGGGCCAGCCTGGTGAGCCGGAGAAGCCTGAGCAGCCTGGTGAGCCGGAGCGGCCGGGCGGCGCCTCGGGCAGCGCACCTGGCAAGGGCGGCGCCGACGCCCCGGGGACTGCGGGAGCCGGCTCGACCGGCTCGGCACAGCAGCCTGCGCAGGATTCGCCGCGCGGTGTCCTGGCACGGACGGGCGCTGAGGTGGGTGGCCTGATCGCCGCTGCCGGCGGCGCCATCGGTCTGGGCATCGCCATGCGTGCCCGGAAGGTCCGCCTCAAGGACTGAGTGCTGACGGCGGCGCGGCGGCATTTCCCCCAAGAGTCGCCGCTCGCGCCGTTACCGCTGACTGCCGTGGACGCCGACAATCGAAAGCGACTTTTTTGCAGTAAGACCCCGGTCGATCCGCAAAGAAGTCGCTTTCGTTGTCCCGGCCGGCCAAGCCCACCGCGGGACGGACGCTGCGGCGCGATCACCGATCACAGAATTCGTCGGATGGTCGGAATTCAGGCGGAATAACGAACATCCGTCGAATTCTGCACTGGCGCGCCCCGGCCGGAGTGCCCCGGCAGGAGTGCCCCGGCCGGAGTGCCCCGGCTGCCGGCCCCGCCCGCCTCAGACCATCCCGAGCACGGCCTGCGCGAGCGCCACGTCCAGCACCACCACGTTCAGCAGGCCCGTATTCAGCGCCCCGAGCACACCGGGCGCCTTCTCCGCGCCCGCAGCGAGGCCGACGGTGGTGGGGATGCGCCTGAGCTGGTCGAACGTCACGGAGATGACGCGTTCGCTGGTGGGTGGACCGATCTCGGCCCCGTCGGCCGTGAAGTAGCGGCCGCAGAGGTCGCCGACGGGCTGCTGCGCTTCGAACGCGGCGATTTCGTCGTCGGTGAGCTTCATGGCGCGCAGGATCTGGGTGGAGGAGTGCTTGCCCTTGGAGCCGATTCCGATGAGCGCCACGTCGACCCCGCCGGCGCGCTCCAGCACGGACGCGATCGACGACTCGCCCATGAACGCGGAGTACGCCGTCGCGGACTCCAGAAGCGCCGGCGCGTACAGCGGCGTTGGCTTCGCGCCGAGGCGGGAGGCGAACACGCGCAGCAGGGTGTCGCCGGAGTCGAGGGTGTCGAGGCCGGACACCCCGCCGACGAGGGGGAGCACGTCGATGTTCTGCCGGGTGCCGCGCGGCTCCATGTGGGACACGAGGGTCTGCAGGGTGTGCCCCCAGGACAGGCCGAAGGACTGGGCGTCGAGGTGCTCCACGAGTTCGGCGCAGGAGCGGCCGACGGCGTCGATCGCGGGTTCGCCGGAGTCGGAGGCGACGATGGCGTCGTCGAGGTGGAAGCGTTCGATGAGGATGCGCTCCAGGTCGCCGACGCGTGCGGGGGCGGCCTCCGGGTCGGAGATGCGGATCGTGACGATGCCCTGGTCGCGGGCGCGCGCGAGGATGCGGGACACGTTGGAGCGGGAGATGCCGAGGGTGCGGGCGACGTCGGCCTGCGAGAAGTCCTCTTCGTAGTAGAGGCGCGCGGCGCGGACCAGCAGGGCGGTGTCGCGCGGTGCGGGCACGTCGGCTCCTTCGGGTCGGTCGCTGGCCGGGAATGGCCGTGGTTGCTGGCCGGGGTCGGCGGGACTTCAGCCTACTCCGTCGCCGCGGCCGACGGTTGCATGCGTTTCAGCGCGCTCAATCCCGATCAAGCGCGCTGAAACGCACGGAACGGGGCGAGGGCCGCCGCCGCGGCCGCATCCCGGCGGTCAGCACAGCGGCCACGAGGGTGAGGGCGGCACCCAGCACGGTCGGGAGGGTGAGGGCCGACGGGTGCAGCGCAGCATCCAGCAGCAGCGACCCGATGATCTGGCCGGCCACGAGCGTCATGGAGAAGGTGAGGACGCCGAGGTGCTGCACCAGGGCGGCACTGACGCCGACCACGGCGATGCCGAGGACTCCGCCGGTGAACAGGAGCGGATCGGCGGGCGGCACCGTCGGCGGCCCGTTGACCACGATGTTGACGATGGCGGCGGCGGCGAGCAGAACGGTGCCGAGCAGGAAGTTCCAGTGGGTGGCGACGAGGAAATGACCGGCGTGGGCGGTGACCTGGCCGTTCGCAGCGGCCTGGTAGCCCATGAGCAGGCCCGCGGCGATGGGGGCGAGAAGCGGCAGCACGTGGATGCCTCCGGTGAAGCCGCCGGAGACGGAGATCGCGGCGGCGACCAGCATGAGGGCGGCGCCGCCGAGACGGTTGAGACTGACGGTGCGCGGCCCGGACGGCCCGAAGCCGACCCGGTCCAGCACCATTCCGCTGATCGTCTGCCCCGCCACGACGCACACCAGGAACAGCGCTACACCCGTCAGTGCCACCACGAGGGACTGGCCGAGGACGTAGGCGACGCCGCCGATCGCGCCGAAGGCGTACAGCCAGGGGACGCGGCCGCGGGCGAGGTCGGTGAGGAGATCGGCGGTGCGGCGGCGCAGTGCGGGGCGCGCGGCGATGACGGCGGTGACGACGATCAGGCCGACGCCGAAGGAGGTGAGTCCGGCCGCGAACCCGTCGGCCAGTGCGGTCCCGAGTTCGGCGTTGATGCGGGACTGGGCGGCGCCGACGACGCCTCCGGCGAACGCGGTGGCGAGCGCCCAGACGGGTGGGGCGTCGGGGCGGTGCGGGGCAGGCTGCGAAGTCTGTTCGCCCTGCTCTGCGGCCATGGGAGCCTCCCTTCCCTGACTGTTCGGACACTGTCCTGTGGGGCCGGCGGGGCGGTGGTAGCGTGACCGGCATGGAGCTGGATCCGGGGTATTCGAATGTTCGCACGGGCGTGCGCGCGCTCATCCAGGCCGATGGGCACATCCTGTTGGAGGAGTTCTCCGACCCGGTGACGGGCGGGCGCTTCTTCGCCGTCCCCGGCGGCGGTCTCGAGCACGGGGAGACCGTGCAGGACGGCGTGAGGCGCGAGTGCCTCGAGGAGATCGGCGTACAGGTGCGGGTCCATGATCTCGCTGTGGTCTGTGAGGTCATTTCGGAGCAGCTCGGCCGCCAGGATGGGAAGCCGACGGGGTCGCGCTTCCACCAGATCAACCTGATGCTCTGGTGCGGCCTGGAGCAGGGGGAGAAGCCCGGCCTCGGGGAGCTGCCGGACTCGGAGCGCCAGACGGGGGCGGCGTGGCTGCCGATCGAGCGCCTGCACGAGTTCGATGTGCGCCCGCGGGTGATCGCGGACTGGCTGCAGACCGATGCGTCGGTTCGGCCCCGCCTGATCTCGGACACCGGCCGGTGATGAGCGCGTCGCAGTCGGCCGACTCGCGCGCGCAGTCACGGGAGAGTGCGCCCCGTCAGCTCACTGGCCCCGAGCGCGCCCTGCTGGAGGCGATGATCCTCCGTGCTGTTCCGGGCGGTGGTGAAGCGGTGCCGACGGGTGCCGACCGTGACCGGTGGCTGGGGATGCTGGATGCGTTCGTGGTGTCGGGGGAGTGCGGCTGCGGGCTGTGCCCGTCGATCGAGCTGGAACCGGAGCCGGCGCCCGATCACCCGAGCGGCGGCGAGAGGATCGTGCTGTCCGCCGATCTCGCGGACGGTTCCGCTCTCGTCCTGCTGTTCATCGATGGCGGTGTGCCGTCGTATCTGGAGGTTGCACCGTTCGGGGATGACCCCGTCGGCCTGCCCGCCTCGGAGCAGCTGACGATCGGTGAGTGACGCGGCCGAGCCGTCCTTCTCCTCCCGGGGGAGTGCCTGGTGCGTGAGGTGCGTGTGGCTCCGACCGCCTTTGTGGGCAATCTGCCGACCACTTGGCTAACCTCAGGCTGTTCTTCACTTCTTGCAAGGCTGATGGTCATGTCGCGTTCATCTTCGGTGGCGGCGCCTCCCACCTCAGGCCCCGTCGGTCCCCAGGCCGCGGGGGTCGCCGGCGAAGCGCGCCGCCCCGCCCGGCCGCGCCGCCTCGGCAGCACCCGCCTGGCCGCTGTCCTCGCGGTCATCTCCGCGCTCGTGGTGACCGCGTCAGGGCTGCTGTATGTGCGGATGGTGCAGACGCAGTGGGCGGACACGGTGTGGCTGTGGCTGTTCCAGCGGTTCGATGTGGCCGGCGAGGCGAACGTTGCGGCCTGGTGGGCGGCGTCGCTCTGGATGCTGTTCGCCGTCACCGCGGTCGTGGTAGGGCTCGCCGCTGACCGCCGATCCTTCCTCTGGTACATCCTGGCGGCGATCGCGCTGTATGCGTCCGCGGATGAGGCCAGCATGCTGCACGAGGAGCTGTACCGGGTCGGTGGGAAGCTCAAGCTGCACATGCCGGAGGGGCTGCTGTCCTACAGCTGGGTGGCGGCCGGGATCATCGTGGTGCTGTTCGTGGCGCTCGTGATGCTGCCGCTGCTGTGGCGCCTGCCCCGCTCCGTGGTGGTGGGCCTCGTGCTCTCCGGTGCGGTGTTCCTGCTGGGTGCCGTGGTGATAGAGACCGTGGGCGGCCACATCGAGCAGCACTTCGGCCAGGTCACCTGGCATCTCATGCTGGCCATCCAGATCGAGGAGATGCTCGAATACCTCGGAGTGGTCGGCGCGATCTACTCGATCACCCGCATGGTGCGGGTGCGCCGCGGCGAGAACGGCCTGCGGGTGGACTTCCTCGGCTACCGCGGTGAGTACCCGCGCGAGCCGGCCTGAGCCGCGCGGTGCGCGGAACACAGCAGCGCCCGCCCCGCAGATGCGGAACGGGCGCTGCTGAATCCTCTGTGGAGCTAAGGGGAGTCGAACCCCTGACCTCGTCGATGCGAACGACGCGCTCTACCAGCTGAGCTATAGCCCCGAGTAGAAGCACCGTAGCACCCGGCCGGACTCCTCGGCATCTCAGCGGAACACGCGTGTGCACGACGCCATGGAATGTGACCTTCGCCCTTGTTTGATACCCCTGAGGGGTATAGTGTCGATGGTGTCACCGACTCGTGGCGCCCAAGCGCGCCGGAAGGAGAAGCCCATGAGCACCCCAGCGCGACTCGGGATCTACGCGCTGATCCTCGCCGCCGTGTTCGCACTCTCCGCCCTCCTCGGCTCCTGGCTCATCCCCGACTCCGTGGTGGACGACTGGACGCACAGCGCCGCTGCCTCCGCCCCAGTCGCCGCAGCACCCGTCGGCCTCACCACCCCCAGCGCAGCGGAAGGAGCCCACCATGTCCGTTGACACTCCCCTCAGCAGCGGCACGAAGTTCGTTGAGCTCGCAGTCGGCGGCATGACCTGCGCGTCCTGCGCCAACCGCATCGAGAAGAAGCTCAACAAGGTCGAGGGCGCCAGCGCCACCGTCAACTACGCCACCGAGAAGGCGCGGATCGAAGTCCCGGAGGACATGGACCCGCAGGACCTCATCGCCGTGGTCGAGAAGACTGGCTACTCCGCGACCCTCCCGCAGCCGAAGGCCGCCCCCGCCAGCGCGGGGGAGGGGGCCGACGGCCCCCAGGCATCCGTCGGCGCCGCCGCCTCCGACCCCGTCGAGGCGCGGGAGGAAGCAGAGCTCGCCTCCCTCAAGCAGCGCCTGATCGGCTCCGCGATCCTCGGCATTCCCGTGATCCTCATGGCGATGATCCCGGCGCTCCAGTTCGACTTCTGGGGGTTCGCGTCCCTCGCCCTCGCCGCACCTGTCGTGGTGTGGGCCGGCTGGCCGTTCCACCGCGCCACCTGGGCGAACCTCAAACAGGGCGCCGCCACCATGGACACCCTCATCTCCGTGGGCACCAGCGCCGCCCTCCTCTGGTCGATCGTGGCGCTGTTCTTCGGCACCGCCGGTGACCGCGGCACCCGCCACGAATTCGCGATCACCCTGTCGCACGGCAGCGGCCTGGACTCCATCTACCTGGAGGTCGCCGCCGGCGTCGTCTTCTTCCTGCAGCTCGGCCGCTACTTCGAGAAGCGGTCCAAGCGCCGCGCCGGTGACGCGATGCGCGCCCTCATGGAACTCGGCGCGAAGGACGTCACCGTTCTGCGCGACGGCCGCGAGCACACCATCCCGATCGAGCAGCTCACCGTGGGGGAGGAGTTCATCGTTCGCCCCGGTGAGAAGGTCGCAACCGACGGCGTCGTCACCTCCGGCACCTCCGCGATCGACGCCTCCATGCTCACCGGCGAATCCGTGCCCGTGGGGGTCGGCGAGGGCGACACCGTCACCGGTGCCACGGTGAACGCGGGCGGCCGACTCGTGGTGCGCGCGACCCGCGTCGGCTCCGACACGCAGCTCGCCCAGATGGCGCGCATGGTGGAGGAAGCCCAGTCCGGCAAGGCCGAGATCCAGCGCCTCGCCGACCGCGTCTCCGGCGTGTTCGTGCCCGTGGTGATCGCGATCGCCGTCGGCGTCCTCGGCTTCTGGATCGGCGCGGGCTTCCCCCTCGCCGCCGGATTCACCGCCGCAGTCGCCGTTCTCATCATCGCCTGCCCGTGCGCCCTCGGCCTCGCCACCCCCACGGCGCTGCTGGTCGGCACCGGCCGCGGCGCCCAGCTCGGCATCCTCATCAAGGGCCCCGAAATCCTCGAATCCACCCGGCAGGTCGACACGGTCGTGCTCGACAAGACCGGCACCGTCACCACCGGCACCATGACCCTCCACCAGGTCGCCGCGGCCGACGGAACCTCCCGCGACGAGGTCCTCGCCGCCGCCGGCGGCCTCGAGGCCTACAGTGAGCACCCCATCGCCCGCGCCATCGCCGACGGGGCCGCCGACCAGCTCGGCACCCTCCCCACCCCGAGCGACTTCGAGAACGTGGAGGGCAGGGGTGTGCGCGGAGTGATCGACGGGCGCGCCGTCGCCGTCGGCCGGGATGCCTTCCTGACCGACGAGGGCATGCGGATCCCCGCCGAGGTCGCCGACGCGAAGCAGGCGGCGGAAGCGGAGGGCCGCACCGCCGTCGTGGTCGGCTGGGACGGCTCCGCCCGCGGCGTCCTCGTGGTGTCCGACGAGGTCAAGGACACCAGCGCCGACGCGATCGCCCAGTTCCGCAGTCTCGGCCTGCAGCCCGTGCTGCTCACCGGTGACAACCGCAGCGTCGCCGAGCAGGTCGCTGCCGAGGTCGGCATCGACGAGGTCATCGCCGAGGTCCTCCCGCAGGACAAGGTCGATGTGGTCTCCCGCCTGCAGGGCGAGGGACGGGTCGTGGCGATGGTCGGCGACGGCGTCAACGACGCCCCCGCACTCGCGCAGGCCGATCTGGGCCTGGCCATGGGCACCGGCACCGATGTCGCGATCGAAGCCTCGGACATCACGCTGGTGCGCGGGGACCTGCGCGCCGCGGCCGACGCGATCCGCCTGTCCCGCCGCACCCTCGGCACGATCAGGACGAACCTCTTCTGGGCGTTCTTCTACAACGTGCTCGCGATCCCGGTGGCCGCGCTGGGGCTGCTGAACCCGATGCTGGCTGGCGCGGCGATGGCACTGTCGAGCGTGCTCGTGGTGACGAACAGTCTGCGCCTGCGCGCCTTCCGCGCCGCCTCCACCGACTGACCGCCGCCCCGGCACTGATCCACACCCGCTGAAAACCGTGCCGCACTGTTCCGGTCCGTGAGACAATCGGCAACCGTGAGCAACTCGAACACTGACAAGTACCCGCGCCCGGTGTCCTCCGTGTGGGGCGATGAGACCGCCGCTGTCGACGCCGCCCAGAACTGGGCGCGCCGCCACACCGCGCTGGCGAACGACCCGAAGTCCACCGCCAGGCAGGCCGAATCCCTCGCCGCCGACGTCGGCGCCACCATCACCGAGGACGGCATCGGCCACGCCGAAGCGATGCGCATCTTCGACGAAGTGCTCCACCCCGCCACCCGCTCCGCCGACGACCCGATGAACCTCGCCTACATCCCCGGCGCTCCCACCCGCGCCTCCGTCGCGTTCGACTTCGTGGTCTCCGCCGCGAACGTCTTCGGCGGCATCTGGGAAGGCGGCGCCGGCGCTATCTTCGCCGAGAACCAGGTCCTCGACTGGCTGATGGACCTCGCCGGCTGGCCCGACGGCGGCGCCGGCTGCTTCGTCGCGGGCGGCACCGCCGGCAACCTGTCCGCGCTCGCCACCGCCCGGCAGCGTGCGAAGACCAGGTGGGAGGCCGACGGGCGCTACCCGAACGGCCGGCCGCCGGAGGGCTTCGCCATCGCCTGCGCCACCAGCGCCCACTCCTCCATCCGCTCCAACGCGTCCCTGCTCGACTGCGAAGTCGTCACCGTGGAGCTCAACGAGCAGGGCCGGCTGTCCGGCGACAAACTCGCCCCTGTGCTCGATGAGCACCCGAACGTGTTCGCCGTCGTCGCCTCCGGCGGCACCACCAACGCCGGCATCGTCGATGACCTCGCATCCATCGTGAGGGTCGCGCACGAGCGCGGCCTCTGGGTGCACATGGACGGGGCGTACGGCGCAGCGGCGCTCGCGGCCCCGTCGGTGCGTCACCGCTTCGAGGGGATCGAGGAGGTCGACTCCTTCATCGTGGACCCCCACAAGTGGCTGTTCGCGCCCTACGACTGCTGCGCGCTGCTGTACCGCGACCCCACGTTCGCGTACCAGGCACACGCCCAGCACGCCGAGTACCTCGACCAGATCGTGCGGACGGACGTCAACCCGTCGGACCTCGCGGCGCATCTGTCGCGCCGCACCCGCGGGCTGCCGCTCTGGTATTCCCTCGCCACGCACGGCACCGCGAAGTACACGGCCGCGATCGAGCGGACGCTGGAGATCTGCCGCGAGGTGACCGACGGGATCCGCGCCGCCGACCACCTCGAGGTGGTGGTGGAGCCGCAGCTGTCCGTGGTGGTGTTCCGCCGCGTCGGCTGGGGCCCGGAGCAGTACACCGCCTGGTCGGAGCGACTTGCTCACGACGGGCTGATGCTGTGTGTGCCCACGAAGCACGAAGGTGAGACACTCCTTCGGCTCGTGTTCACCAATCCGGATACGGACCCGGGGCGCGTTCTTGAGCTGCTGAACACGACAATGGACTGACGCGCCGCGACGGCGCACCGGCGGGGGAGGATGCATCAATGAGCACGAACCAGGTGTACGAGCCCGGCAGCGACCCGGGCATGGACCGCCTGCCGCCGCAGGACCTCGAAGCGGAGCGCGGTGTCCTCGGCGGCATGATGCTGTCCAAGGACGCGATCGCGGACGTGGTGGAGCGGGTGCGCTCGGGCGACTTCTACCGCCCCGCGCACGAGCTCATCTACGAAGCGATCATCGACCTGTACGGCCGCGGCGAACCGGCGGACCTCCTCACCGTGTCCGATGAGCTCTCCAAGCGCGGCGAACTGCAGCGCATCGGCGGCTCCGCGTACCTTGCGGACCTCATCGACATGGTGCCCACCGCCGCCAACGCCGGCTACTACGCCGACATCGTCGCGGAGCGCTCCACCCTGCGGAAGCTCGTGGAGGCCGGGACCCGCATCGTGCAGCTCGGCTACGCCACCGAAGGCGGCGAGGTCGACGCGGTCGTCAACGAAGCGCAGGCGCAGATCTACGCCGTGACCGAGCGCGGCGCCTCCGAGGACTTCGTACCGCTGGCGGAGACCATTGAGGAAACGGTGGACACGATCGAGGCGGTGCAGGGCCGCGGCGGCGAAGTGTCCGGCATCCCCACGGGGTTTCAGCAGTTCGATGAGCTCACCCAGGGGCTGCACGGCGGCCAGATGATCATCTTCGCCGGCCGACCCGCGATGGGTAAGACCACGCTCGGCATGGATGTGCTGCGCTCCGCGTCCATCCACAACGGGAAGACCTCCGTCATCTTCTCCCTGGAGATGGACCGCACGGAGATCACGATGCGTCTGCTGAGTGCGGAGGCGCAGGTGCCGATGAGCCGCATGCGCGACGGCACGATGGATGACCGGGACTGGCAGAACCTCGCCCGCGCCATGGGCCGCATCTCGGACGCGCCCCTGTTCATGGACGATTCGGCGAACATGACGCTGATGGAGATCCGCGCGAAGTGCCGCCGACTGAAGCAGAAGCACGATCTGCAGCTCGTGGTGATCGACTACCTGCAGCTGATGAGCTCCGGCAAGCGGGTGGAGTCCCGTCAGCAGGAGGTGTCGGAGTTCTCCCGTGCCCTCAAGCTCCTCGCGAAGGAGATCGAGGTGCCGGTGATCGCGATCTCGCAGCTGAACCGCGGCAGCGAACAGCGCACGGACAAGACCCCGATGATGAGCGACCTGCGCGAGTCCGGGTCGATCGAGCAGGACGCGGACCTGATCGTGCTGATCCACCGCGAGGACTACTACGAGAAGGAGTCGCCGCGCGCCGGCGAGGCGGACCTGATCGTGGCGAAGCACCGCAACGGCGCCACCGCGACGATCCCGGTGGCGTTCGAGGGGCACTATTCGCGGTTCAAGGACATGGCGCAGTAGGCGCCAGCGCGGTGTTCGTACACCTCCGCCTGCGGCCCTCTACCAATGTCGGCCTCTGGTGCGGCCCTTCTTCAGTGCCTCTACCTGCGGAAACGTAGGATCGCGTCTACATCCTCGAAAGGCCTCGTATATTTTTGGTATGAATGATCGTCTGGAGATCCGGGTGCCGGCGATCCCCGTCAACTCCCCTTGGGCGGCGCGTCGAAGCGCCTAGCTGAATGCGCAACAGGCGGCGGCGCTCACCGCCCCTCGGGCGGCAGGGCAGGCACCTTCCAGCTCGGGGGCGAGACCGCGGTATCGAACGCGGGGCTGGCAAGGGCGCGCTCGCGCACGGTGATCAGGTTCAGGACATCAGGCGACATGTAGGCCCGGTTCCCCCGCCCAATGGAGACGGTGGACAGGATGCCGTACTCAGCGAGCTCGCTCAGGGCGCTCGCGGCGCCCGACAGGGACGTGCCGTGCATGCGGACCACAGTCGCGGGCGTCAGGATTGGGGTCCCGGGGAGGCCCTCGAGCACCATCAGCACCGCTGATGTGCGCCTCGGTGCCCGGACCCGGCCCGCGCGGCGTCGCCCCTCTTCGAGCATGCTCTGCCACTCGTTGCGCAACTGGGTGAGTTCGCGCTCCAGCACCAGCGCCTGCTCAGCTGCGTGGCCGACAGCATCAGCGAACACAGTGACCAACCGATTGATCCCCGCAACACCTTCCGGTGAATCGGGCTCGCCCTCGAAGCGGAACGCCGTCAGTCCCGCCACGTACTCGTCCCGCCGGGTGGCGAGGATCAGACTGACGGGCAGAACCGCATCCGGGGTGAGTCCACGCCGGGTCAGCACCGTGTGGATCAGGGCTCGCCCTACGCGCCCATTCCCATCAGGGAAGGGATGGATGGTCTCGAACTGGGCGTGCGCCAGTGCGGCCTGGATGATCGGGGAGTGTGCCGCCCCCGAAAGATAGTCGGTGAGGTCCCGCATCAGGTCGTCGAGAAGCGCAGCGGGTGGGGGGACATGTGCGGCCTCCAGCGGGTGGTAGCTCGAACCACCCACCCAGTTCTGCTGAATGCGCACGCCCTGGAGGTCGGGCCGCTCCTGGACAAGCGCGATCTGCAGCTCCTCGAGGTCGCCTGGTGTCAGTTGGTCGACCGAAGCGAGCGCCTGGGTCGCGGTTCGCACGATCGTCATGTTCCGGGCCACCTGCTGCGCGGCTTCCGACAGGCCCAGGACGGGCTCGTCGGACTCGGACAGTTCAGCCAGGGCGATGTTCTTCGGGTTCGGGGCGATGCCTTCGATGAAGGACGACGCGATCGCCTCTGACCTCAACAAGAACCGCGAGACCAGAGCGAGGTCGTGCATGCGGGCACCGCCGAGGCGCTGGACGGCGCGTTCAGCTCGCGCCACGGCCTGTCCGGTCTCGGCACTGACTCGGAGTGGAAGCCCTTGCAGCGGATCCGGGATGTATGCGAAGAATTCGCCGGACCGGCGCTCGCGGCGCGGCACTCCCGACTCGTAGCGGTTCTCCCAGAAGAGAGCTGTTCGCCTGCCCACCCCGCACCTCCATCAACGCCCTGCTGAAATCGGGGGACTCCGCGTCCGAGATAATCACTAACCTGGAGCGCCCGCCCTTCCGGCTCCAGGATAACTCTTATCCTGGAGCCGGTGGATCGACGTAATTCAGTGGACGCGCCCCGGCCCGATCCGTACGGTGGACGCATGAGCCTGTGAGTGATCCCGTCCCCGTCCTGCGCCCGTGAGCGCCCCGAGCGCCCGGCAGGACTCCCACCCGCCGCCGCACCGGCATGCGCGCACGTCTGCGCGTCGTCGACGGCTCGGCGGCGCCGACCACCAGGATCACCATGCGCCACCAGCACGCACCTCACCACGCTCATCAGCACCCGTCGGCCTTCACCACCGGATCGCACCTGCGGGCCGACGGGATCTCGTTCTCCTACCCGGACCACCGCGTCCTCGCGGATGTCTCCTTCTCCGTCCCAGCCGGGGAACGGATCGGCCTGATCGGCGAGAACGGCGCCGGCAAGACCACCCTGCTGCGCATCCTCGCCGGTGAACTCCACCCCGATGCAGGAAGAGTGGAGCTCATCGCCGCCCACGGCACGCACCCCTGCACGGGTCTGCTCCCGCAGGAGCCGCACCTGGATCCCCATCTCACCGTCGGTGCGGCGCTCGACGACGCCACCTCCGAGGTCCGCGCCGCCGCCGAATCCGTCGGCCGCCTCGGCGACCGGCTCGCGGCCGACCCCGACGACCCCGCCGCTGCACAGGCCCTCGCCGCCGCCGTGGACACCGCCGATCGCCTCGGTGCGTGGGACGTGAGCGCACGGGTCGGAACCATGATGGACGGGGTGGGGCTCGGCGGGGTCGACAGGTCGCGGAGCACCGTCACCCTCTCCGGCGGCCAGCGGGCCCGCCTCGGCCTCGCCTGTCTCCTGCTGCAGGCGCCGGACCTGCTGCTGCTCGATGAACCCACGAACCACCTCGACGACGATGCGGCCGCGTTCGTCGCCGGAGTCCTCGCGGCGCACCCCGGCCCCGTCGTGATGTCCAGCCACGACCGAGCCTTCCTCGACGACACCGTCACGGCTCTGCTCGACCTCGATCCCGGTCCCGTCGCCATGGCGGCAGTGCGTGACCAGGGCGGTGACGCCGACGCCGCGATCGGCGCCACGCGCTTCACCGGAACGTTCACCGACTACCGCGCGGCGCAGGCCGATGCGCGCAGCCGGTGGGAGCAGCAGTACGAGGACGAGCAGGAGGAGCTGCGGCGCCTCAGGCGCAAGGTCCGCGACGACCACCAGGTGGGGCACACCGACTGGACGCCGCGCAGCGAGACCCGGATGGCGAAGAAGTTCTACGCCGACCGCAACGCCGCCGTGGTGTCCCGACGGGTCAACGACGCCCGCCAGCGCCTCGACGACCTCGAGGAGAACCAGATCCGGCGGCCGGCCGAGGAGCTGCAGTTCACGGGGATCCCGCCGGGGCGGACGCTGAGCGGCCCGCTCGTCTCAGCGGCTCAGGCGGCGGTGGAGGGCCGGTTGCAGCCCACCTCGTTCACCCTCGCCGCCGGGGAGAAGCTCCTGGTCACGGGGTCGAACGGCAGCGGGAAGTCCACGCTGCTCCACGCGATCGCTGGTCGCTGCGCCCCGACGAGCGGCAGCCTGACCCTGCTGGGCGGAGTCTCCGTCGGCCTCCTCACCCAGGACGCCGCCCCCGCGGATCTCCACCGCCGGGTGGCCGACGTGTATGCCGACGCCGTGGGGGAGGAGCGGGCCGAGCGGATGCCGCTGACGCGGTTCGGGCTGATCAGGCCCCGCGACCTCACCCGTGACCTCGGGGCGCTCAGCGTGGGGCAGCGCCGACGCCTCGACCTCGCCGTGCTGCTCGCGGACCCGCCGGACGTGCTGCTGCTGGACGAGCCGACCAACCACCTGTCCCTGGACCTGGTGACGGCGCTGGAGGATGCGATCTCGGAAGCCGACGGGTGCATCATCGTGGCATCGCACAACCGGTGGCTGCGCCGCCGATGGCAGGGCAGGACCCTCGCGCTGGCGTGACGGTCAGCGGCCGCCGTCAGAAGCTGGTGCATCGGAGGCGCGGTCCCCGTCGGCCTCCTCGGTCTCCTCGGTCTCCTCTGCGCTGAGCGTGTCGTCGAAGACGTCCACGCTGCCGGCGTAGTTCGCGACCCAGACGGTGCCGGTGGTCTGCTCGTACGCAACGCCGATCGGGCGGGTGCCCACCGGTTCGCGCTGCAGCTCCTCGAGGGTCGCCGCGTCGAACTTCGAGACCGTGTTCTCGTAGTAGTTCACGACGTACAGGGCGGTGCCGTCGGCCGAGATCGTCATGGAGCGCGGCTCCCGGCTCGTGCGGGTCTCGTCCACCACTTCGCCGGTGGCGGGATCCAGCGCCAGCAGGCGGTCCGCGCCGGAGAGCGTCAGGTACATGCGCGAGCCGTCCGGGGAGAGGGTGAGGTGGCGCGGTTTGCGGCCGGTCTTCATCACGAACTCGCTGGTGCCTGATTCGATGTCGAGCCGGTACAGCTCGTCGGCGTACATCGCGGTTGCGTATGCGGTGCGGTTGTCCGGCAGGATCACGATGCCGCGCGGCGCTGCATCCACGGGGATCTGCGCAGTCTCCTCACCCCGTTCGAGGTCCACCACAGAGATGGTGGAGTCGCACCAGTTGGAGACGAGCGCGGTGCGGCCATCGGGGGAGATCTCCACGTACTTCGGGACCCGGCCCACCTCGATCGCCTGATCCCAGGCGTGCTTCTCGGTGTCGTAGCGCAGGAGCACGGAGTTGCGGATCTGCTCGCGGTCCAGGCACTTGTCGTTGCCTGCACGGCCGGCGCCCTCACCGTAGAGGGTGTACTGCGAGACGTACGCGTAGCGCCCGTCGGCCGTCCACGCGGACTCCACCGGCGCGCCCTTGGTGATGCCGGGGAAGCCGTCCACGCCGAGCTCGGTGAGGTCCACGGAGTCCGAGAGGTCCCGGCTGGTGCGGGTCTCGGCGTCGAACACGGTGATGGAGTGGCTGTACATCATGTTCGAGGCCAGCAGTGTGCCGTGCCGGTTGGAAGTGATGGACTTCGGCGTGATGTCGCCGAACAGGCGCTCCCGCTCACCCATGCGCGTGGTGGCCGCCGGCTCATCCGGCATGACCGGTGGAGGGTCCGCGGCAGAGTCGAGACCATCGGTGCTGTCAGCGGCAGCCGGCGCCTCCGGCGACTTCGTCGGCGAAGGCGCCCACGGCTGAATGATCGCCAGTGCGATGACCGCGGCGACGGTCAGGATTCCGAGAAGAGCAGCGGGAAGTCGGAATCGACCTCGGTGCTGCGACGAGTCGGTCATCGGTGCAGTGCCCCCTCGTGCCCGTGAACCGGTGATGGACTCCGCTCACGGTAACAACGGGGAGGCCGGAGAATGCGCGTGACTGCGCTTTGTTGCCGAACTGTTGCCCAGCGACGGTCAGTCCTCTTCGAGGATGAAGCGGGACAGGCCGGTGCGCAGAAGGGTGCGCATCTCACCGGGGGAGGGCTCCGTGTTGAGGAACTCCACGGTCAGACCGTTGACCATGGCGGAGATGAGGCGGGACCCGCACACGGGGTCGAGCCCGGGGGCGAGCGTGCCGTTGCGCTCCGCGCGCTGCAGGGACAGCTCGACGCGCCGACGAGCGATCTCCACCGCCTCCGTATGCAGCGGCGCCAGCCAATCGCGTGTGGACGACGCCGCCGAATACGCGATCCACGCGGCGAGGTCCTCGCGCTGCACCGGACCGATCGGCAGCACTTCGGACAGCTTCAGCGTCATCGAATCCAACAGCAGCGGCTGGCTCGGGTGCTCATCGGCGCGGTCGCCGCACCGCTGCACCGTGCGGACCAGGGCCGCGATGAGGATCTCCTGCCGCGTGCCGAAGTGGTACTGGACGCTGCCCGCGGAGAAGCCGGACGCCTTGGCGACGGTGCGCACACTGACCACATCGAAGCCCTGCTCCGCGATCACGCGGATGGTGGCGTCAGCGATCTCGCGCTGAGCGTCGGTGAAGGTCTGCGCGAAGGGCTGGCCGGGCTTGCGGCTGACTGTTCTGTGTTCCATTTCATCCCACCATAGGCTCCCAACCGGCAGGAAGGGCGGAATGTTCAACAATCGGGCAGAGGAGTCCGAGGTGCGGGAGTCGAGCTCACTGCGCAGCCCCGTCGGCCACCGCCCTCTCCACCTCCCAGCCGGCCTCCACCAGGACGTCCAGCACCCGTCGGACCGCCGGCGAACTCGCATGCTCCGCCCGGGTGAGCGCGTAGATCTGCCGCGTGGGCTGGAACTCCGCGAGCCGCAGCGTGCGCACCTTGTCCGCCGCCACCGTGAACCGCGAGACCAGACCGATGCCGTGCCCGGTGGCGATCAGCGCCTCGATCGTGCGCAGATCAGGCAGGCGCGCCACCACCGTCAGCGGCTGCTCCATCAGCCGCTCCAGGCGAGTGAACGCATGCTCGAATGGGAAGTCGTGCGGCACGCTGATCCAGGATTCGTCCGCGAGTTCGGCGGCGCTGACCTCATCGCGCTCGGCGAGCGGATGATCGGGCGCGACCGCCACATCGAGCGGCTCCGTCAGCAGCAGCTGGGTGCTGATCGACGGGCTCATCCACGCCCCCGCTCCGGACACGTTGTGCGCCAGCACGATGTCGAAGTCGGGCACGAGGCGGGCGAACTCCGACTCCTGCGCATCGAGGATCACCGGGTCGATCAGCAGGGACGGGGTGCGTTCGCGCAGCATCGACATCGCGCCCGGCAGCAGCAGCTCCGCGCTGCTGGGGAACATCGCGACGCGGACCGTGCCGGCCACGCCGAGCACGTGCTCATCGGCGACGGCGCGGGCGCGGGCGAGGGCGGTGCGGATCTCGACCGCGGTGTCGGCGAGGGCCGTGCCGAGGGCGGTGAGCTCCAGGCCGCGGCCGCGCGGCTCCATCAGCGGTGCCCCGGCCTCCTTCTCCAGCGCTTTGAGCTGCTGGGACACGGCCGACGGGGTCAGGTGGAGAACGGTAGCGGTCGCCGTGATGGATCGACGTTCGGCGAATTCGCTGAGCAGAACGAGGCGGCGGGGATCCATGCCCCTCATTCTAAAGCTCAGCTTCACAGTCGGTGTAGAAGTTCGTGCTTGTGCTGAACGGAGCCGGCGCGGTCTCATAGAGCTCATGCGTCTGTTCCACCAGCTCATCGGGGCCCTCTGCATTCTTCTGTGGGGCCTGCAGTTCATCGTCGCCGATGCCGCGATGGCCCACATCAGCCCGATCCTCCTGGTGGCGCTGCGGTTCATCCCCGTGGCGATCATCGCGGTCCTGTTCGTGCCGCGGCCGGCCGTCAAGTGGCGGTGGATTCTGCTGTACGGCACGCTCATGGGCTCCCTCGAGTTCGGGTTCCTGTTCGCGGCGATGCGCACCGGCCTGCCGACGGGCCTGAGCTCCCTGATCATGCAGGTGTCCGCCCCGTTCACCGTGATCCTCGGTGTCCTGCTGCTGCGGCAGCGCCCCTCCCGGCAGGTTCTGATCGGCCTGGTGCTGTGCCTCATCGGCCTCGGCGGAGCCAGCGTGCAGCGCGCGGAGGCAACCTCCCTGCTGCCGGTGCTGCTGTGCATCCTCGCCGGCCTCGCCTGGGCGTTCGGCAACATCACCGCAGCCCATATCCGCAGTGACCGTCCGTTCGCGCTCGCCATGTGGATGTCGATCGCGGTGCCGATCCCGATGCTGATCGCCGCGCTTGTGGTGGACGGCCCGGCTGTCACCGCGGCCGGCCTCGCCTCCTTCGTGGGGCCGGAAGCGCTGACGATGTGGCTGGCGCTCGGCTTCCTGTCCCTGCTGTCATCAGCGATCGCAACCGGCATCTGGACGATGCTCATGTCCACCTACCCCGCGAGCCAGGTGGCGCCCCTCGCGACTCTCGTGCCGGTGGTCGGCATGGTGACCGGGCATGTAGTGGCGGGTGAGGAGCTGACTGCGGCGACGATCGTGGCCGGCTGTGTGATGGTGGCCGGTCTGCTGCTGGTGACGATGCGGCCCCGCCCGTTCCCGTGGCCCAGCGCGCTGCCGTGGCCTCGCGCGTTCGGGCGGCTCAGCCGGTTCGGGCGGCTCGGGCGCGCGCGCCGGACCCGTGTCTCCACCGCGCCGATCCCCGTGGTCGCCGACACCCTCTGACGCCGGCGCACGCTGCCGGTTGCGCCGCCTGCGCCGTCTGACACCGGCGCGCTCTGACCCCCGCCCTCTGGCGCCGGTGCCGTTTGCCGCCGCCAACTGCGGCCCCGGCGACCCGCCTTGGCCCTCGGCCCGGTCCGCGGCCCAACCCAAACCCCGGCCCTCGGCCCGGCCCCGCGGCCCGACCCAAACCCCGGCCCTCGGCCCGGCCCTGCGGCCCGACCCAAACCCCGGCCCCGACCCCCGGCCGTGCACTTTCCGACCGAAATCCGCCCTTTCGGGCTGGACATGCGCGTTCGGGCCGGTTTTTGGTCGTTTTTTGGTCACTGCCTCCGCGCACCGGGGGCTCGCGGCGGGGTTGCGGCTCTGCCCCAGCCTCGCGGCTCTTCTCGGCCCCGCGGTCGTGCCGGGCCCCGCGGCTCTTCTCTGCCCCCGCAGTCCTGCCCAGCCCCGCGGCTCTGCCCAGCTCTGCGGCTTCGGCCTGCCCTGAGACTCAGCAGGCGATGAAGCCGCGCGCCTCAGTCGGTGATGACGAGGTCCGCGACCAGCGGTCGGTGGTCACTGACGCGCGTGGACGGCACGAACGTCCTCACCGCACGGACAGCCCCGCGCAGCAGCACCAGATCGATGCGGCGCAGCGGCAGGGTGGACGAATGGGTGAACCCGCCGGCGAACCGCGCCCCCGCACCCACGAGGGCGCCGAGGACCGGGCCGACGGCCCCGCGCACTGCGCTGGTGCGGGCGCGGAGCGCTTCGACTCGGGCGTCGCGCCAATCCCGGGTGAGGCCGCGGTAGGTGGCGCTGAACGGCGTGCAGTTCATGTCGCCCACGAGGATCGTCGCGGCCGGTACGGACTCGGCAGCGCAGTCCGCACCTCCGTAACCGGCGGCGTCTGCGGGTCCGTCAGCGCCGGAACCCGCGCGGGCGCCGCCCCCATCGCCGGCCAGTTCGCGGCGCAGAGCCGCCACCTGCTGCGCCCGGTCCTCGGCGCCCGCGGAGCCGTCGGCGGACAGGTGCGTGGCCACGGCGCGCACCCGCACCCCGTCACAGTCGAGGTCGGCGATGAGCGCGGAGCGCTGCTCGCCGCCGGAGGGGACGGGCAGCATGACGGTGCGGCTGTCGAGGATCGGGAAGCGCGTGAGGATGGCGTTGCCGTAGCCGGTGCAGTCGGGGGCGGGCGGCAGGCCGAGGGCGGCGCGGCCGGCGGCGTCCGCGGCCTTGCGGGCGGGCAGGGAGGCGCCGAAGACGGCGTTCATGCCGAGCGCGTCGCCGAGGGCGCCGGCTTGGTCGGCGAGGTCGGAGCGGTCGTCGAAGCAGACGTCCACTTCCTGCAGTCCGATGATGTCCGCGTCGAGCGCTGCGATGGCGCGGGCGGTGCGGGGCAGCGAGAGGATGTCGTCCGCGCCGCGGCAGTGTCGGATGTTGAAGCTTGCCATGCGGAGGTGCCGACGGGTGCTGATCATGCGGGCAGTCTACGAATCCCGCCGAGGCGAACACTGGGTCAACGGCTCGCAGTCCCTGAGCGGCCCGGCCCATCAGCGCGGCCAGCCTCGTTCCCAATCCGCCGATCGATGGGGCCTGCGCCTGGAACAAGAACCCGAGGTCCGTGCCGCCATCTCGGCGGTGGCGTCCATGCCGAACATCCGGCGGGTTTCGCGCCAGCGGGTGCCGGGCCGGTACGGTCCCTCTGTCAGCATCTCGACGGCGTTCACCCCGGACAGGGTGCGCGCGGCGTTCGGAATATCGGTGATGATGGACTCGACCGCGTCCAGCGGTGCGGCGACGCGCTGGTGGAGGCACACTGAGTTCCCGATCGTGACTCGACCCTAGAGGAGGAAGCAGACCGTGCATGAGGCCCCTGCCGCCGTGGAGCCGGCGGAGTTCTGGTCGGCTCTGTGGTTCCACATCGGCGCGTCCCCCGCGGGCCTCGTCGGCGTCCTCATCGCCACCGTGGTGCTGTACCTGTTCTTCACCCTGCTGCTGACCGCGGCCGGGCCCCGCCTGGTGGCTCGGCCCTCCACGTTCACGCTCGTGGTGACGATCTGCCTCGGCTCCATCGCGGCCCGCGCCATGCTCGGCAACACACCCACTCTCGCCGGCGCGCTCGTCGCGATGAACACGCTGATGGCGATGGAGTTCCTGTTCCGCCGCCTGCGCCGCTCCATCCGGCCGCTGCTGCAGGCGCGGCGGCGGGGCCGCACCCGCTTCGGCCTCGCCGGCCACGCCAGCGTCATCATGGCCGACGGGGCCCTCCAGAACGACCTGCTGCGCCGACGCGCCCTCACGGAGGACCTGCTGATGGTGCGGCTGCGCGGCGCCGGCATCCACCGTGTGCAGGATGTGGCGCTCGCGATCCTGGAGCCGCGCGGGGACCTCACGGTGCTGCGCCGCGGCGAGACGATCGATGCTGCCCTGGTGGCGGATGTGGTGGGCCGTGACCGCATCCCGCCGCATCTGATCACTCCTCCTGAGGAGACAGCATGACTGAGAAGCCGTCGGATGCCTCCCAGTCGCCCGCGCGTTCCACCCGGAAGCCTGCGCGTTCCTCTCGCTTCACCCGGGCCGCCGCGCGCCGTTCCAGCCGCCGGGCCGCCCGCCTCCCGTTCGGCAGGCGCGGTGTCGGCCCCCTGCTCGCCCTCGTCGCCGTTGCGGTCGCGGCGCTGAACCTGCGGCCCGGCATCTCATCGCTCGGGCCCGTGCTCGGCACGGTTCTGGAGGAGTTCGGCGTGTCCTCCAGCGCCGGCGGTCTGCTGACAGCCATCCCGGGCCTGTGCTTCGCCGTGCTAGGGGTGCTGGCGGTGCCGATCGGGCGGCGCCTCGGCCTGTCCGGCGCCGTGATGGTGGGGTTCGCGGTCCTGGTGCTGGGGATCCTGGCGCGCCCGTTCGTCGGCTCGATCTGGCTGTTCGCCGGGTGCACCATCCTCATCGCGGGAGGCATCGCGCTGGGCAACGTGCTGCTGCCGGCGTGGATCAAACGCCACGGTGGTGAGCGCACGGTCCGCCTCATGACCCTGTACACCACGCTGCTCGGCCTCGGCGGCGCGGTGGGGCCGCTCTCAGCGCTGCTGGTGCGCGCGGGCGACAGGGAACCGATCGAGGTGCTGGGGCTGGCGGCGTGGCAGTCGGCGCTGCTGATCTGGGTGGTGGCTGCGGCGGCCGCGGCAGTGGTGTGGGCGGCCGTGTGGGCCACCACCCGGTACGACTTCCCCGCGGATCCGCCGTCACCGGACGGTGCCCGCCCTGTCCGCGTCCCCCTGTGGCGCTCCAGCACCGCCCGCTGGATGATGCTGATGTTCGGGCTGCAGTCGATGCAGGCGTACGTGCAGATGGGGTGGATGCCGGTGATGATGATGGACGCCGGCATCAGCTCCGTGGTGGCGGTGTGGACCGTGTTCGTCACCAACGGGCTCGGCATGGTGGGCGGCGTGGTCATGCCCACGGTCATTCACCGCTCGCGACGGCTCGCGCCGATCATCGCGTCGTTCGGGCTGCTGACCGCCGCGGGGTACGGGGCTGTTCTGCTGCTGATCGCGGTGGGGGCCGACGGGTTCGGGGACTCAGCGGCGCTCGTCGCACTGGTGTGCGCGCTGATCCTCGGCGTCGGCGGGTGGTCGTTCCCCACGGCGATCGCGATGATCCCGGCGAGGTCCCATGATCCGGCGGTGACTGCGCGCCTCAGCGGGTTCGTGCAGCCGATCGGCTATCTGCTGGCGGCGGCGGGGCCGTTCCTGGTGGGGGTGGGGATCGACCGGATCGGGTCGTGGCCGCCGGTGATCACGGCGCTCGTGGTGGCGGGCTTCGCGCTCGCGTTTGCGGGCTGGCGTTCAGCCAGCGGCGCCTTCGTGGACGACCAGTTGGCGGAGGTGGCGGACGCCCGGTCGTAACGCAACCGTGTCCACAATGTCGCTTCTGACGGCGCGGTGGGCGCGTGCCCTCGCTTACACTGGCGGGGATGGCTGACGTGATTGTGGGGCGGTTCGCCCTCATCGACCTGATCGCCAAGGGCGGCTCAGGCGCTGTCTGGCGCGCCTGGGACAAGAAAGTGGACAACGTGTGCGCGGCGAAGGTGCTGCGGCAGCGCGACTCCGCTGATCTCATGCGCTTCGTCCGGGAGAAGGGCGTCTCCTTCGATCACCCGAACCTCCTCACCCCGTACGGCTGGGGCGCGGAGGACGAGCACGTGGTGATCGCGATGCCGCTCGCGTCCGGCGGCACCCTCGATGGGCTCATCAAACGAGGCGGCCCCCTCGGTGAGGCTGCGACCGTGGTGATCCTTTCGCAGCTGCTGAAGGGCCTGCAGCACATCCACAACGAGCAGTGGATCCACCGGGATGTGAAGCCCGGCAACATCATGTTCGATGTCGGCGGCCCCACCCCGATCCATTCCCGTCTGGCGGACTTCGGCATCGCCGTGCATGAGACGGACGTGCGCTTCACGCATGTCGGCATGATCAACGGGACGCCGGGCTTCATGGCGCCGGAGCTGTTCCAGATGGATGAGCCCACCCCGAAGCAGGACCTGTACGCCGCGGGCGTGGTGGCGCTGATGATGCTGAACGGCCGCTTCACGCTGAACGACGGCCCGATTCCGTCCGGTGAGCTGGCGCGCCTGCTGAAGGGCGTGTCGCCGCAGCTGGCCGGGGTGATCCGGTCCCTCGTGGAGGCGGATCCGGTGCGGCGCTGCCCATCGGCGCAGGCCGCGATCGGTGCCCTGCCGTATGTGGCCCCGCAGACCCCTCTCGTGTTCGCGGACGGCACCCCGATCCGGATCACGTCCCTGATGCCGCCGCTGCCGCCCGGGTTCGTCCGGGAGAAGGCGTTCGATGTGGATCAGAACAAGAGCGCGTCGATGGAGGCGCTGCGTGCCGGCGCCGCGAACGCGGCTGGGATGCCGGTGGCGCAGTGGCAGCCCACCCCGGCGACGCCGCGTCCGTGGGAGCGGCCGACGGGCCCGCGCACCAACGCCCCCCGCGGTGGGGCGCCTGCCGGGTCGGCGCCGTCAGGGTCGTCGGCGGCCTCGGCGGCTTCGGCGACCCCCGCTGCCTCCGGGTCCTCTGCGGCTTCTGCTGCTTCCGCGGGCTCCGCGCCGACGGGTCCGCGCGGCACCTCCGGGTCCGGCCCCTCGGGTGCGGGCACCGGTGGGTCCCATGCCATGTACGGGTACGGTGCGGGTGGTCAGTCGGCGGCGTCGCCGGCATGGTCGTATGTGTCAGGGCCATCCGCGCCGACGGGTCCGCGCAGTGCGCAGGGCTCCATCGGTGGTGCGGGGGCGCCGGGCGGTGTCGTGCCCGGGGCCGCTGGCGGTTCCCGCACGAACCTGATCGCAGGCGTACTCGGCTCCGTGGCGGGCCTGGTGGTGGGCGGCGGAATCCTCGGCGTCATCGCCGCGCTCATCCGCTGACCCTTCGCCCTCAGGCCGCGCCGTCGCCGAGGACCGCCACCACTGACCCGACGCTGCCGACCAGCAGCAGCCCGGGGATGAGGACGCAGCAGTCGAGGCAGTCCAGTCCGTCCCCGATGCGGCGCCTCGTGCGCCGCCACCAGGAGGGGCGCTGCCCCTGACCATTCGTGAGACGCGCCCTCACTTCGCAGCCTCGGCCTTCTTCTCGCCGGCCTGCTGCTCGTTCTTCTTCCCGAGCGTGGTGATCGACTGGATCTTCGCGTCACGGCGCGGATCCATCAGCATGTCGATCGTGACCGTGCCCGTCGGCCCCGTCAGCTTCAGCTGCGCATTCGCGCGGGACACCACCGTCACGGTCGCCGGCAGCTCCTCGCCGCCCTCGATCGCGTCGATCACCGGCGTTGCCGCCTTCTGCAGGTCAGCGAGCTCCAGCCCGGCGAGCTGGAGTGCCTGCTCGCGGCGTCGGAAGCGCTCATCACGGGGAATGTCCGGGTCCATGTTCTCCGCGAAGAACTCATCGGCGATCGCGGACCCGTCGGCCCCCTCCATGTCCTCGAGGCTGAGGTAACGCAGGGTCGCTGCGAACGCGGTCGCGGTGACGGGCGCCAGTTCGCCGCGCGGCGCGGTGATCGCGGCGGGGGAGTGCTCGAGGATGGCGCGCAGAGCGTCCATGCAGGAGCGGATCGCGGGCCCGTACTTCGCGTTCGCGAGGGCGATCGCGGCGGTGCCGGTGGCGCGGTGCCAGATCATGTAGGACCCGAAGCCGGGGTAGCCGCCGGAGTGGGAGACGAGTTCACCGAGGTCGGCGAAGCGCTCCACCACGAGGCCGTACCCGTAGCCGCGGATGCGGTCGAACCCGGCGGAGTGCTTCTCGCCGTCGCGCACCGGCAGCGCGGGGGTCTCCCACAGGCGCTGCAGCTGCTGCATCTCCCGACGCGACGCCGCGCTCAGGAGTTCCGGATGCTCCGCCGGCTTCCCGCCCGGCAGCACCGCGAGGTTCGCCGACGACAGGAACTGCACCCACTTCGCGACGTCCTCCACCGTGGAGAACAGGCCCGCCATCGCGCCGTACACGCCGGGGGTGTCGAACTCGATGCGCTCGAAACGGGTCGCATCCGTGTGCTCATTGAGGCGGTGGCCCTGCATGATGCGGGCCTTCTGGTCCTCGGTCGCGGACTCGACCGACCAGATCGTGTCGGTCATGCCGAGGGGCTGGAGGAAGTGCTCGGTGATGTACGAGTCGTAGGACTGCCCGGAGACCTCGTCGATCACGCGGCCGAGCAGGGAGTAGCCGGTGTTGGAGTACTCGAAGCCGGTTCCCGGGGCGTGCACCCAGCCGAGCCCGTTCTTCAGCAGGTCCGCGAATTCGTCGCGGGTCATGGACTCCATGCGGTCGCCCCACGGGTTGTCGGTGACGAACCCGGCGGACATCGTCAGCAGCAGGCGCAGGGTGAGCTGAGGGGAGTCCTCCGTGGCCGGTTCGATGGCAGCGGCTTCCGGCACGTACTCGGAGACGGGGTCGTCGAGGCGGAGGCGGCCCTCGTCGCGCAGCTTCAGGATCGACGCTGCGGTGAACGACTTCGTCATCGAGCAGATGCGTGACAGGGAGCGGGAGTCGGGGGTGAAGGAATCGGCCGCGGCGGTGCCGTTCTCCAGGTGGGAGTTGCCGAAGCCGCCGGAGCCGACGAGCGTGCCCTCGTGGAGCAGGCCCCAGGCCATGCCGGGGGTATCGTTCTTCTCGACCGTGGATTCGAAGATGGACGCGGCGGCGCTGAGCGCGGATTCATCGATAGCCATACCGCCAGGGTAGAGCAGGGGCATTCCGCCGTTCGGGGGTTTGGTCACGGTGTGGGCAAAACCCCAGGCAGACAATGGTCAAAGAGTCCTAATCCCCGGTCGAGCGGGGCGTCTGCGCTGGTAGCGTGGGGTGCGCTGGTCCGGCCGTCATCCCCCTCGACTGCCGGGCCGGCTTTTTCTGTGCCCGACGGGTGCGCCCTCCGCGCCGGTTGTCCCGGAGGCGTAGAAGCGGGCGAACACGCCCTGCACCTGGTCGCCGACCATCTCGGACAGCACCGACGCGTCCACCAGCGCCGGATTGAAGCGTTTCCGCTGGTCCTGGTCCTGAGCCTGAGCCTGGCCGGCGGGCTCCTCATCGGCCTGGGGATCGATGCTGGCGGCTTCGGTCGCTCGCTCGGCCCCATCCTCGGCGCCGGCCGCGGAATCGGAGCCGGAGGAGGGCGCAGGTTCCGCCCCGCCGCTGTCGCCGGGAACCGCGTCGCCATCGCCTCCGGGGCCGCGCAGGTCCTCCAGGTCGATGCCGCGCATCAGCAGCAAGTCTCCGGGCGCATCGTCCAGGTGCTCCATCAGCACGTATACCAGCGCATACACGTGCGGGCACACGGACATCCCCGCGGGGCAGGCGCAGTCCCACGTGATGTCCGTGTGGGAGGAGGGCAGCAGCCCCAGGTCGTGGCGGAGCAGTTCGCTCTCCCGGTCCGCCCCGTACGTCCCGTCCAGCAGCGTCAGCACGAACGACGGATCCTGCGCGATCATCCGCTCCACCAGGTCGCGATCCCCACCGGTGAACACGTGCAGGTCCAGGCGGGGCTCCACGATCCCGAACTGCGGGTCGTCCATGGACGCCGTCACCGAACCGGGCCGTACATCCACCCACTGCACGGTGCCGGCGCGGGCGAGGCGCTTGCCGATCGCCTTGCCGCGCGAACCGAGCAGCATCTCCATCCGTCGGCCGAACTCGCGGGCCACCCAGCTGCGGCCGATCTGCCCGCGCTGGGACCGCATCTCAATCGCCATCGCTGAGCGCCCCCTTCCGCGACTCATCGGACCAGGAGACGGCGTTGCCCTCCGCGTCCCGCGTCACCGTGAAGAGGTCGGCGAGCCGGTCATCGTCGAGGTCCTGCAGCCAGCGCTCACCCGCGGCGACCGTGGCGTCGGCCAGGGCGGACTTCATGGCGAGGCGCTCCGCAATCGCCTCCTCAATGGTGCCGATGGCGACCATGCGGCGCACCGTCACGTTCCTCTTCTGCCCGATGCGGAACGCCCGGTCCGTGGCCTGGTTCTCCACGGCGGGGTTCCACCAGCGGTCCAGGTGGATGACATGGTTCGCGGCGGTGAGGGTGATGCCGGTGCCGCCGGCCCGCAGGGACAGCAGCATGACGCCCGCCTGCCCCGTGTCCTTCTGGAACTCGGCGACCATGTGGTCCCGCTCCGCCTTCGGCAGACCGCCGTGCAGGAACGGCACCTCGATGCCGAACCGGTCCTGCCAGTACTCGATCATCTGCGGCGCGTACTGCGTGAACTGGGTGAAGATCAGCGCCTTCTCGCCCACGCTGATGATCGACTCCAGCAGGTCGTCGATGCGGTCCATCTTCCCGGAGCGGTGCTGGCCGTCCTCCAGCATGGGGGAGCCGTCGCCGAGGTAATGGGCGGGATGGTTGCAGACCTGTTTGATCCGCATGACGGTGGAGGAGATCAGCGCTTTGCGCTGCGTCCGGTCCACCTGCGCGAGCTCCTTCGTCATCTCCTCACCGATCGCGGAGATGAGCCCGGCCTGTTCGGGGGTGAGGGTGATCCGCTCGTCCATCTCGGTCTTGTCCGGCAGGTCGCGGATGATGGAGCGGTCGGTCTTCAGGCGGCGGAGGATGAACGCGCCGGTGACGCGGTTGAGCTGTTCGAGGGCGTCCTCATCGTGGTCGTCCTGGATGGGGCGCGCGTAGGTCTCCTTGAACCGGTCCTCACCGCCGAGGAGGCCGGGGTTGGCGAACTCCATGATGGAGTGCAGGTCCGTCAGGTCGTTCTCCACGGGGGTGCCGGTGAGGGCGAGGCGCCGACCTTCGGGGAGTTGCCGGGAGGCGCGGGACACCTGGGTGTCGGCGTTCTTGATGTGCTGCGCTTCGTCGAGGATGACGCGGTGCAGACCGAGGAGCTGCAGGTCCGGCAGGTCGCGCGCCATCAGGGCGTAGGTGGTGAGGATGAGGTCGGCCTGCATCGCTTCGGTCGCGAAGTCGTCACCGGTGAGGCGCTGCGGCCCGTGGTGGACGTGGACCCGCAGGTGGGGCGCGAACGTCGCGGCTTCGCGCTGCCAGGACCCGATGACGCTCATGGGACACACCAGCAGGGTGGGGCCGACGGGGACCCGCTGCCCCCAGGTGCCGTCGGCGTCAGCGGCGGCGAACGCGGCGTCGGCGTTCTCGCGCTCCCAGCAGAGGAGGGCGAGGACCTGCATGGTCTTGCCGAGGCCCATGTCGTCGGCGAGGATGCCGCCGAGCCCGGCGCCATCGAGCATCGCCATCCATTCGAGGCCGCGCTGCTGGTAGGGCCGCAGAGTCGCCTTCAGTGTGGTGGGCGCCGGGACGGTCGGGGGCGCGGCGCGGGTGGTGAAGAAGGCGGCGGCACCGCGGTCCTTCCCGCCGATGGTGAGGCGGAGGTCCTCGGGGTTGTGCTCGGTCAGCAGGTGCACCCACTGCCGGACCGACATGTCGCCGCGCGGCGGCACCACCAGGCTGCGCTGGTCCCCGTCGGCCCCGGTCGCGGTGCCGGGTGCTGACGCGGCAGCGCCCAGTGCCGCGGCAGCGTCGCCGTCTCCCGGCGGCTGCGGGGCGCGCTTCGTCCCGCCGCGCAACACGGAGATCTGCGCGAAGCGGCGCTGCTCGGCGCTCTGCAGGTACGCGGTCTTCGAGAAGGCGTCGAGGAAGCGTTCGGCGGCGGCGAGGGTGGAGCGGTCCAGGCGGATCCATTCACCGCGCAGCTGCACGATGTCGGCCTGCGCGGTGAGGATGTCCTGCATCTCCTCGTCGGTGAGGTCGGTGTCGCCGATGGCGGTGGTGAAGCTGAAGGAACCGATCGCGCCGGTCATCGACTGGCCCTTCTGGGACTTCTCCGCGTTCGCATCGGCGCCCTCCCGCTTCTTCTCCTCCGGATCCTGCACGGTGGCGCGGACCGTCACGGCCTGCTTCGTCCAGGTGCGCGGCAGCATCACCACGATGGAGTGTTCGGCGAGGTCGGCGGCGTCGGCGGAGATGAAGCGGGACAGTTCATGCGTGTTGACGGTCCACTCCATGCCGCTGCGGCTCGTCTTCGCGCCGCGCAGGATCGGGGAGTGGGAGCGGATGGCGGCGGTGTGCTCCAGCGCTGCCACCATCGACAGGTCGCCCACGCTGACGAGGGAGTCGAGGGGGTGGACTGTGCCGCCGTTCTCCCTCAGGCACGCTTCGATCCGCCACGCGGACTGGTCGATGGCGCCGTCGTCGGCGGTGCCGTCGGGTTCGTGGACGCGGACCACGAGGTCGGGGGCGGCATCGTGCAGGAGGACCCCGTCGGCCCCCGTGTCGGCGAACTGTCCGAGCAGGCGGGTGAGGCGGCGCCGCCCCGGCACGTCCACGGTGAGGGCGGCGGCGTCGGGGCCGAGGGCGGCGATCAGCTGCGCGCCGACGGGATCCACCCCCTCCAGCTGGTCGCCGTCCGGGAGGTCGATGTCCCGCAGGAGCGCGGCGAAGGCGTCGCGGGCGTGGGCGTCGGCGAGGGCGGTGAGCCATGGGTGGGGGGTGATGCCGGCGGCGGTGGCCCAGGTGGCGGTGGTGGTGTCTGCCTGCACGTCGATCTGCGGCACCACCTGGCGGGCGGTGACGAGGCGGCGGGCGTGGACGTCGAGCGCGAGGACGCTGAGGGCGTCGGCGGCGAGCGCGAGGTCATCGGTCACGGCGATGGCGGAGCCGGTGTCGGCGAGCTCCACGATCAGGTCGTCGAGCGCGGAAGCCACAGCGGCAGTGGAGTCGCTGGGCAGGCGGCCAGAAGCGCGCGCGCTCACCTCGATGAGGCCGCGCAGAACATCGGTGGCGCGGGCGAGCCGCACCCCGGTCAGCAGCATCAGCGGGGCGTCCTTCGCGCGACCGTCGGCGCGGCTGCGCTGCCGCATCGGCCGCAGCACCCACGGCAGCAGGGGCCTGAAGGCCGACGGGTGCCGCTCCACCAGCGGCCCGAGGTCATCGGTGAGGCGGGCGCGACCGTCGTCCCCGCGCACGTGCGCCCACAGGGACGCCCCCGCGACCGGGTCGAGGACGAGGTGCAGGACGTGCTGGGTCATGGCATGAGGCTAACGCTCTGCGGCGTCGGCGCATTCCGGAACCCGTCGGCCCACCGGGGCCTGTGGATGACTGGTCGTGTCAGAGTCCGCGGGCGATCTCGGCGGTGGCGCGGCGCCATGCCTCCCGGGTGGCGGGGGCCAGGCGCGCCCAGTCGAGGTTGGTGCCGTCCACGAAGTGCTGCTCGAACGGCACCTCCATGACGGCGCGGGTGTGCGCACCGAAGTGGTGCACGAGGCGCTTGTGCAGCACGTGGTCGATCTTCTGCCGCGAGGACTGCGACAGGATCGTGACGGCGTTGTCCACCTGGTCGCCGTGGCCGGTGGCGCGCAGTTCGTCGATCATCCACGCGGCGGCGTTGAACGTGTCCTCGCGGACGGTGGAGACGATGACGAGCTGGTCGGCGGATTCGACGGCGGCCAGCCAGTTGGAGGCGCGGACGTTGTTGCCGGTGTCGATGACCTTGATGCGGTAGAAGCGGGACAGTGCGGCGTCGAGCTCGTTGAAGGCGCGGCCGTTGATGGAGGAGGACGAGCCCGCGTCCTCATCGGAGGCGAGGATGTCGAAGTTCATGTCGCCCTGGCGGCGCACGAACTGGTCGAGGTCGGCGAGGCGGGCGTCCGGGCGGCGGAACCGGGGAAGGTTCTGCAGCAGGTCCAGGGCGGTCAGGGTGTGGTCCGAGGGGATGCCGCGCCAGCCGAGGGTGCCGCGGGTCTCGTTGTTGTCCCAGGCCAGAACGCTGCCGCCGCGGTACATGCCGAGGGTGGCGGCGATCATGAGGACGCTGGTGGTTTTGTGGGCGCCGCCCTTGAGGTTGACCACGACGATGTTCTTCGGGCCGCTCAGCTGCTTGCGGATCATGGCGATCTCGTCGCGCTCTTCGCGTTCGGCGCGGCCGGGGCCGAGGGCGATGGCGCCGAATGTGGCCTTGCGCAGGCCGCGGCGCCACCCGGTCTGGGCGTGGACCTTTCGGGTGGCGTCGGATCCGGCGCGCAGGTCCTGCAGGGTCGGCAGGTCGCGGGCGGAGTCAGCCGGGGCGGCGCCGGTGCGGGCGCCTCCTTCGGCTGGCTGTGCGGGATCCGTCGGCTGCTGGGCGGCGTTCTGCTCACCGGGGGTGCGGGGAGCCGACGGGGCGGTGCTCGCGGAGGCCGCCGACGTCGCGGACGGGGCGGACTGCGCGGAGCGGGCCGACGGGGCCGTCGCCGCCGAGTGCGCCGAAGCCGCCGAGTGGGCAGATGCGGCGGAGCGGGCGGACTGCGCCGACGCGGCCGATCCGCGGCCCTCACGGTTCACCTGCACGGCGTGCTCCCCGGTGTGCGGGGCGATGGGGGAGTCGGCGGCGTGGCGGGCGCGGCGGCGGGCCCGCGGGCGCCGGCCCTCAGGTGCTTCACCGGAGAACAGGGGACGGTCGTCGGCGTCGCGCGGGGCGATGCGTCCGTTGGGCTCCACGCGCAGGGTGTGCTGGGTGCCGGAGTCCTCGATGAGGACGTCGATGTCGCGGTTCTCCTCGCGCGCTTCCTCGATGAACGCCGCTTTGACCGCCTCGCGGACTTCGTGGCGGGTGCGGCCGTGGATCTGCTCGGTGCGGTCCTCGAAGCGGATCTCGGCGGTGGTCGGCGAGGTGATGCGTGCGTGGGCGATCATTCACAGCTCCCTGTGGGCACGGCGGCAGGCCGCGTGCCCCATGTCGGTGGGCGGGTTGTCGAAACGGACGGTCCCACTCTATGCGACCGCCCCGTGACCTGGTCAGGCCAGCGGGGCGGTCATCATGTTTCTCATTCGCCGCCCTGCCCCGGCGCGGATCAGTGGCGCTGCAGCACCGTGACGTCGCTGCCCGGGTCGAGGCGGTAGCCGGCGCCGCGGACGGTGGAGATGAGGCGGCGGTAGCGGCCGAGCTTGTTGCGGACACGGCGGATGTGCACATCGACGGTGCGCTCACCGGTGTCGGCGGCGGCATCGGCCCACACGTTCTCCATGAGGGCGTCGCGGGACACGACGGTGCGCGCCGACCGGGTGAGGAAGGCGAGCAGCTCGAACTCCTTGTAGGAGAAGTCGACGTCCTCACCGTCGATGCGGACGCGTCGGCCGTAGAGGTCGATGACGAGGCCGTCGGCGCGCAGCTGCGGGGCCGCGGACGGGCTGGCGGGGGAGGACGGGGAGACGGCGGCGGCGCGCAGCAGGCGCAGGCGGGCCGCTTCGGCATCGCGACGGGCCGGAGCGTTCGCGGAGACCACGCCGGTGCGGCGGGGGCGCAGGGGTGCGGCGCTGTCCTGCCCGGGTGTGGTGGTGAACGTGCGCGGGCGGGCCGAGGGCCGCGGCGAGTCGATGCTGAGGCTGGCGCGGCCGCCGCGACCGGTGGTGAGGCGCTGGGCCTGGGCGCGCAGCGCATCGGCGATAGCGGCGGTGTCGGCGACGTCCACTCCGGTGGGCAGCTCCACCGTCAGGGTGATCTGGACGTTGTCAGAGGGGGCCGACGGGGCGGGCTGCGCGGCGGTGCGGCGCGGAGCGAGGGCGCGGGCTCCGGCCGACGAGGTGCGAGTGGTGGAGCCGCGGGAGGCGCTGGTCCCGGTGCGCGCAGTGGTGGCGGCGGTGGGGACGGTGCGGATGGCGGCGGGGCGGTCGAGCGTGATGGTCACAGGAGTCTCCGATGATGCGAAGGGGCGGTTCTTCGCCGGGATCCCTGCTGGTGGTCGCGTCTGCGCGATCCGTTTCTCAGCGGTCGGCCTGGGCGGCGATGTCGCCTGCCTGCTCGGCCTGGTGGGGTGTGCTCCCGGCTGGGCACCTGGAGCCCGCGTCTGCTTGACCGGCTCCTGTCAGCCGGTTCCTCCGCGAGGGTGCGCTCAGAAGCGCGGCTGACTCTGCATCATCTGCATCATCATCGCGCGCATCATGGCGGCACCGGCGGTCGGTGTCGCTGCGGGATGCACGTGATGGGTCATGGCCTCAACTATCAACCAGAGCCGCGCATCTGGCAAACAGCCGTTCACATAATGAAACGCGGACCGGGAAGAACCCGGCCCGCGCTGCACGTCGTTGCCTGGCGAATCGATGCGCTCGGTGAGGTTCAGCTGGTCGTGTCTACCGTGGCCACAGCAGGCGGCTGGAACGACGCAGCCTGCTCGAGCATCCGACCGACTGCCAGGACCTTTCGGTCAAGACCCCGCGCTCCGATCACCTGCAGGCTCACAGGAAGCCCATCGACTGTGCCAATCGGAATCGAAAGTGCCGGCAGTCCGAGGAGGTTGGCCGGTCCGATCAAGCGCATCATCTCGGACACTCCGTCTACCCGTTCGCCGTTCCTATAGCCCACAGTGCCGTCGACATCGGGCACCGGGATCGGCAGCGTCGGGCTGACAAGGACGTCGAACTCAGTGAACCTCTGCGCCATCGTCTTGGCGAGTTGGGTCCGGAAATCTTGGGCTTCGATGTACTCGACACCGCTTGGGGAGAACCCCTCCATGATGAGTTGGCGGACGTCATCGCCGAAGACCTCGGGCGACTCCTCGATGGTGCGGCGATGCAGCGCCGAAGTCTCGCAGATGTCCGTCACCGTCAATGCTTCCGTGGCGCCCTCAAGTTCCGGAATCGTGACGTCCTGTACCGAAGCCCACCGGGAGTCGATGGAGTCCAGGAACCCGGCGACAACACGCTCGATCGACGAATCGATGTCAGCGAAGAAGAAGTCGCGTTCGACCGCGATCCGCATTTGCTGGGACCCGAGAGGGCCCACGGCGGAAACAGTGGGCAGCATGGCCTCGAAGAACACGGATACATCCGCCACGCAGTCCGCGATTGGGCCCACTGTGTCCAGAGAGGCTGCTTCCGGGAAGCAGCCATCCGCTGGGACTGCGTTGAACGTCGGCTTGAACCCGACAACCCCACAACACGCAGCGGGAATGCGTATCGATCCTGAAGTGTCGGAACCGACGCTGGCCGCCACGATTCCGGCAGCCACCGCAGCAGCGCCACCGCCACTGGACCCGCCAGCGATCTTTCCGGGGAATCGAGGATTACCGACGATGCCGTAGTGGGGGTTCACCGAGGTGACACCGAGTGCGAACTCGTGCAGGTTCTGCTTGCCGATCGATACCGCACCGGAGAGGCGAAGCCGGTTGACTACCTCTGCGTCGTTCGAAGGAACGTGGTGCCGGTACGAGGCGGCTCCGTAGGTGGTCCGAAGGCCCTTCGTATCAAGGTTGTCCTTGATGCCTATCGGGATTCCGTGCATCAGACCACGATCCACTCCGCGCGCTAGAGCCTGGTCTGCGCGTTCGGCTTGGTGCCGAGCTCCCTCTGCATCAATGGAGATGAAGGTGTGAAGCTCAGTGTCGAGAGCTTCGGCCTTCTGAAGCGATTGCTCCGTAAGGTCGACCGAGGTCACTGCGCCATTGCGCAATTGTGCGGCTGTTTCGAGGATGCTCATAGTGAATCACTCACTTCGCGTCTGAGGGGCTCAGGATGACGGGCGTCCAATCGGCGTTCTTCGCGCGGTACCACTTCATACCCAATGGGATGGCCAGACCGAGCAAGATGTAGACCGTGATCGGGAATACGGCCTCTGCAGGCAGCTCCGTCACTCCGATCGCGACGATGATCAGGGAGATGATCACGCCGAGGCTGTACACCAGGATGCCGGCTGGCATCTTGAACGGCCGTTCCCACTCGGGGTGGCGCACCCGCAAAATGATGGCGGACAGGCATACAAGGAGATACACGACGCCTGCTGCCAGGATCGACAGGGTGTACATGTACTGGATCCAGTTGGTCCCACTGAAGAGTGCGAAGAACACTGAGAAGATCAGAACCAGGATGTTGGCGATCCACGGCTGTCCATGGCGGTTTGTTCGGAGAAAACCACGAGGGAGCTGGTGCAGCTGGGAGGCCCCGTAGAGTACGCGCGCCGACGAGGTCCAGAAGCCCATCAGAGTGGTGAAGGCGAAGAGGAGTCCGGCGATGATGTCGAGTACTGCAAACACATGCAACATGCCCAGTGAGTCGGTGAGCTCTGGTCCGGGCATCGCCAGGCCCGCGATGACCTGATGGGGCGCGAGCCCACCGAGAGCCATCGTTGCAATGAAGTAGATGATCGCGGGAACAAAGAGCCCAGCAAGAATGGCGAGCACCATTTTTCGGGGTGGGAACTTTGAGTCCTGCACGAGTGTTGGGGGTAGCTCTAGCCCGATGTACTTCAGCACGAGGACCGAGCATCCGATCACTGCGCCCCACCCGCCGTTGGGGAAAAAGCCGCCATGGTCAGTCACGTTGGAAAGCGTCCAGTGCCCGGCGAGCATGTAGTAGCCCGAGACGATCAGGGTGATCGTTGTCATCGCGATGAAGAAGATGACTGCGAGCCGGCCAGTCAGCTCAACGTTGAAGTTGGAGAAGACGTACCAGACAAGCATGATTCCGATCGCGATAAGAGTCTGGTGTTGTTTCGTCTCGGGAAAGACATAGGTCAGAGCTGTGGAGAAGATGTAAGCGACCAGCGGTGGCTCTACAACTTGCACGAGAAAGAAGAGCCATTGGGCGATCCAGCCGACGAACCCTCCCATGGAGTTGCCGAGCCATGTACCCACGGTAGAGGAGAACGGGAGCATCGACGTCTGTTCCGCGAAGGCGAATGCAATCGGCAAAAGCAGGATGGCGAGGATGGGGAACAAGAATGCTGCGCCCGCTCCGGTGACCTCGAACCAGTACGGCGCCTCGGCCAGCCAGCCGCCCAAAACGGCGCCAGCCGAGATGCAGATAATCGTGAATAGTCCAAGCCTCTTTTGAAGACCTGGCGCAGTGCTATCCATGGGATCACCTCATTGTGATGACGGTCCGATTGGGGCAACGAAACCTGACCCCACAGCATGTGACTTGCAACACATGCGGTGTGCATACCATAACACTGCAATGCGCTGGGTAGGCAGAGTTTGCATAGATGCGAAAGCCCGCCTCGTCCATGGGCACGGAGGAGGCGGGATTTCGCGAGCCTTAGGGGAAGAGAGCGGCTTCGAAGAATCCGTCGGTCGCAGAGGCTCAGTCGACCACGCCGAAGAGGCGGTCGCCGGCATCGCCCAGGCCGGGCACGATGTAGCCGCGCTCGTTGAGATGATCATCGACCGCCGCGGTGACCACGGTGAGGTTGACGTCCTCCGCGATGGACTCCTCCAGGGTCTTCAGACCCTCCGGTGCGCACACGAGGGTCACGCAGGTGACGTCCTTCGCGCCGCGCTCCAGCAGGTACTCCACCGCGGCGATGAGGGTGTGGCCGGTGGCGAGCATCGGATCCAGCACGAAGCACTGACGGCCCGTCAGGTCCTCCGGCAGTCGGTTCGCGTAGGTGGTGACCTCGAGGGTCTCGTCGTTGCGCACCATGCCGAGGAACCCGACCTCGCCGGTGGGGATGAGGCGGGTGAGGCCGTCGAGCATGCCGAGGCCGGCACGCAGGATCGGCACGATCATCGGCTGCGGATCGGTGATCTTCATGCCGGTGGTGGGCGCGACCGGGGTGTTGATGCCGGACGGCGCCACAGCAACGCTGCGGGTCGCTTCGTAGGCCAGGAGGGTGACGAGCTCATCGGCGAGCTGGCGGAACACAGAGCTCGGCGTCTTCTTGTCGCGGAGAACGGTCAGCTTGTGGGCCACCAGAGGGTGGTCGATCTCAAGAACGCGCATGCCAGGATCCTACCGAACGGGGCCGGGACTCCGGTGTCCTTCACCGCTCGGTACACTTCCCTGGAGCATCCGTCGGCCGGCAGGGGAGGCACGCATGAGCGACCACGACCTGATGGAGCCCGCCCTGAGGGAGGCCCGCGCCGCCTGCGCGCCACCTCGGCACGACGTCCCCATCGGCGCCGCCGTCTACGCGCCGGACGGCACGCTCCTCGCCGCCGCCGGCAACCGCCGAGAGGCCGACCAGGACCCCACCGCGCACGCCGAAGTCCTCGCCCTGCGCGAGGCGGCGCGCGTCACGGGCCGCTGGAACCTCGAGGGCTGCACTCTCGCCGTCACGCTCGAGCCGTGCACGATGTGCGCGGGTGCGATCGTCCTCTCCCGGGTGCGGCGTGTTGTGGTGGGTGCGATGGATCCGAAGGCCGGCGCCGCCGGATCCCTGTTCGACCTCGTGCGGGAACCGCGCCTCAACCACCGGGTGGAGCTCACCTGCGGCGTGCGGGCCGAGGAGTGCGGGGCAATGCTGAAGGACTTCTTCCGCTCACTGCGCAAGGAGCGGGCGGCCCGCCGGCGCGCCGCGCGGGAGGCGACCGACGGGCCCGCGGATCAGGCCTCGTCCTCCGGGGCCGCCTGACCGGTGTAGAAAGCCGCGGTGCGCTCCGCCGCCTGCGCCGCCGCCTCGGGGTCCCCGCCGCCAGCGGCGTGCGCCTGCCCCCAGGCCCGCGCGGCGCCCTCGATGTAGGCGCGTCCCTGCTCGTCCTCGTGCAGGTGCGCCATCTCCTCCGGGGCGGCCGACGGGTCCCCCGCGAGGAACCGCGCGAGCGCCAGCAGCGCGCCCTCCCACGCCACGCCGACGGCGCCCGGACCGAACCGGTCCCAGTGCTCCCCGCCGGGAACCACGTGCGTCAGGGTGACCTGTGTTCCTCCCGCCGGGTGCTCCGCGAGCGACGCGGTGAACGTGGTGGACTGCCCCATCGACTCCCAGGTGAGGGCGAAGTTCGTGGGACGCTCGCAGCGGGTGATGGTGCCAGAGGCGCCGTTGGTGGGCAGCGTGTAGTCGCCGCCTTCGCGCAGATCGCCCTCGGCGGGACCGAACCAGCCGGGGAGCTGATCGGGGTCGGTGAGGGCCTGCCAGACCGCTTCGATGCCGGCTTCGACGGTGCGGGACACGGTGACGGTGGAGACCGGTCCGGCGGCGAGGACCGCTCGGTGGGCGTTGGACAGTTCGACTGCTGCGTTGATCGACATGCCCCCCAGCGTACGGACCGTGCAGGAGCGCTGGGTCACAGCCGCGGTGTGGGACGGCGCACGTCGCAGGCGGGGAGTGTTTCAGTCTGTGAACGGACACTCTCCTGACGTGACCCCTTCGTGTCTTTAATTGGCACGTGATCACTCTTGAGAATCTGACCAAGGTCTTCCCGGGCCCCGGTGGTGGAGCGGATGTCGTCGCCCTCGACGACATCTCCCTGCACATCGAGCCCGGCGAGATCCACGGCATCGTGGGCCGCTCCGGTGCCGGCAAGTCCACCCTGATCCGCTGCCTGACGGGTCTGGAGAAGCCCACCAGCGGCTCCGTCACCATCGGCGGCACCGCTGTGTCCGGGCTGGAGGGCAAGCAGCTGCGCGCCGCCCGCCGCAAGATCGGCATGGTGTTCCAGCACGCGAACCTGCTGGACTCCCGCACCGCGGCGCAGAACATCGCCCACCCCCTGCAGATCGCCGGCACCCCGAAAGCGGAGATCAAACGGCGTGTGGCCGAACTGGTGAAGCTGGTGGGGCTGGAGGGCCGCGAGGACAACTACCCCGCGCAGCTGTCCGGCGGCCAGATCCAGCGCGTCGGCATCGCTCGCGGTCTCGCCGTCAACCCCGAGGTGCTGCTGTGCGATGAACCGACGAGCGCGCTCGACCCCGGCACCACCCGCCAGATCCTCGACCTGATCCGCTCCCTGCGGGACCGCTTCGGCATCACGGTCATCTTCATCACCCACGAGATGGCGGTTGTGCGAGAGATCTGCGACCACGTGTCCCTGCTGGAGCACGGCCAGCTGGTGCAGACGGGGTCGCTGCTGGAGGTGGCGTCCGATCCGTCGGGCCGTCTCGCGCAGGAGCTGATCCCGCTGCCTCCGGCGCCGACGGGGCTGAACGCCCGCGTGGTCAACCTCGACTACGGCGACTCGACGTCGCTGCGCACCACGGAGGACCTGATCGCGTTCGCGAACACGCACGGCGCCGAGGCGAGCCTCGTGGCCGGCACCATCGAGACGATCAGCGGGGTGCAGGTGGGCCGGATCCAGCTGGCTCTGCGCAACTCCTCGGGCCGGCCCGTGTCCGATGAGGGGCTCGCCGGGTTCATCGCCGCCTGCGAAGCCGAAGACGTCCTTGCCGAGGAGGTGGATGCGCGATGAACAAGCTCTCCGAATGGTTCTCCGACCCGGTGTTCACCTCGACCACCGTCAACTCGTCGCTGTGGATCAACACGTGGCTGACCATCTACATGACACTGTGGACGATGATCCTCACCGTCCTCATCGGCGTGCCGCTGGGCGTGCTCCTGTTCGAGACGCGCCGCTCCCGCTCAGCGCTGGCGCGCCGCCTCAACGCGGTCGTCGGGTTCATCGTGAACGTGCTGCGCTCGTTCCCGTTCGTCATCCTCATCATCGCGCTGATCCCGATCACCTCGGCGATCATGGGCCGCGCAACGGGGCCCGACGCCGCCATCGTGTCCCTGACGATTGCGTCCGTGCCGTTCCTGGCCCGGCTGGTGGAGGCGGCGCTGCGCGACCTGCCCGCCGGCAAGATCGAGGCGGTCGCGATGATGGGCGCGAGCCGCATGCAGATCATCCGGCAGGTGCTGATCGCGGAGGCGATGCCGGGCCTGATCGCCGCGGTCACCACCACCACGATCGCGGTCATCGGGTACACGGCGATGGCGGGCACCGTCGGCGCCGGCGGCCTCGGCGACCTCGCGTTCCGCCGCGGCTACCAGAACTACAACTCGCTCGTCATGGTCGCCACCGTCGTGGTGCTCGTGGTGATCGTGATCCTCGTGCAGGTCATCGGTGACTGGCTGGCCCGCCGGGTGGACCACCGCGCCCGCTCCTGAGGGCCGACGGGGGGGCGCCGAGGCCCCGCACCGGGCTTCTCGCCCGCGTCCGTCGGCCTGCCTTCGGCGCAGCCGCCCCACGGGTGCCCGCGCGCCCCGTCATGTCCGTTCATACATTTCGTTCCTCAGCAGGCCGCCCGCGCATGCTGATCACTACCACCCCCTCGTAAGGAGACCCCATGTCTGATTCCACTGCACGCGCGCGTGCTCTCACCGGTGCCGCGCTGTCGCGCCGCTCCCTGTTCGCCGCCGGTGCTTCCGTGGCCGGGCTCGGCGTCCTCGCCGCCTGCGGCGCGGGCGTGGACACGAAGGCGGGCGAGAAGGGCACGGTCGTGGTCGGCGCCAGCCCCGTTCCGCACGCGAAGATCCTCGAATTCGTGCGCGACAACCTCGCGGAGAAGGAGGGCCTGACGGTCGAGGTCCGGGAGTACACCGACTACATCCTCCCCAACAAGGACCTCGCCTCGAAGGATCTGGACGCGAACTTCTACATGTCGATCCCGTACTTCGACACCGAGGTGAAGGCGAACAGCTACAAGTTCACCGCCGGAAAGCCGGTGCACGTGGAACCGCTGGGCCTGTACTCGGAGAAGGCGAAGTCCACCGACGACATCCCCGAAGGCTCCGAGATCGCCATCCCGAACGATCCGACGAACCGCGGCCGCGCACTGTCGCTGCTGGAGTCCGCCGGCCTGATCAAGCTGAAGAGCGGCCTGGCGCCGAACTCCGCGACCGCTGAGGACGTCGAGGAGAACTCGAAGAAGCTGAAGTTCACGGAGCTGGAGGCGGCGATGATCGCCCGCACGCTGAAGGACTTCGGCGCCGGCGTGGTCAACGGCAACTACGCGATCGAGGCGAAGCTGAACCCGTCGGAGGATTCGATCTTCCTGGAGCCGGCGAAGGACAACCCGAACGCGAACATCCTCGCGTGGCGCACCGAGGACGACTCCAACGAGGACATCAAGAAGCTGGAGAAGCTGCTGCACTCGCCCGAGGTGAAGAAGTTCATCGAGGAGACCTACACCGACGGCTCCGTTCTGCCCGCGTTCTGACAGCGGCCCACCGCCTCCTCACCGAACCCGGCCCGGATTGCCCTTTTCGGCTATCCTGGTCGGGTTCGGCCATGTGAGCATTCGCCGGTTGGCCGACGGGTGCAGTGACCACCATCGATGGTGCCTGCGAGCCCCACTTCCCCCCGATTCCTGACCCGATTCCTCAGCAGAGAAGAGTCCCCACCATGTCCAACCCGCCGCAGCCTCCGCAGGGCGGCTCGCACGCCGCCGGCGGTTCCGCCAACGGCGTGCCGCCGTCCCAGCCGTCCGCGCCCGAGCAGTCCTGGGGTCAGTACCCGTCGGCCGCGCCGGCCCCGCAGGGCCAGCACCCGTCGGCCGCTCCAGCGCCGGAGGGCCACGCCGCGCAGGCCCAGCCGCCGCACCCGGCGCATCCCGGCCAGCCCGCCCAGCAGCAGGCGCAGCCGGGCCAGCCGATGCAGGGCGGCCAGCAGCTTGCACCGCAGGGCCAGCAGGCCCAGCCGCAGGCCGGTCAGCAGTTCCACGGCCAGCAGCACTCCGAACCGACCGCGGAGCAGATGAAGGCGCACCTGTCCGGTCAGATGGAGCGCTTCGGCATCTCCAACCCGCTGCCGGCGATCCTCGCAGCGCTCGCCACCTACGGCGCCGGTCTCGTCGCCGCGATCATTACCCTCGTCTCGCTCGTGATCGCCGGCGCGATCGGGGCGTCCGGATCCTCGAGCACCACCGACATCAGCGAAGGCATCACCGGCATGGATGCCGACGGCGTGGGCGCCATCATCGGCCTGCCGTTCCAGTTGGTCGCTATGGCCTGCTTCGCCGCGCTGAACCTCGTGTACGACGGTGAGGAGGAATTTGCGATCCGCTTCGTGCCGATCCTCGTGTTCCTCACCATCCTCGTGTTCGGCTTCCTCGCCGGCCGCTTCATCCAGAAGCGCAGCCATCAGCCATCGCTGCTGCACATCGCGGTGTCCTCGCTGATCGCCGGGTTCCCCATCGCGGTGATCGGCACACTGCTGCCGTTCATCTTCGCAATCCGCGAGTCGGACGCCCGCCTGGATGCGGCCGGCCCGGGCGGCTTCTTCGGCCTCTGGTTCGTGTTCTCCCTGGTGCTGGCAGTGGGCCAGTTCTCGGGTGCGCAGCGTCCCCGCTGGTGGGCTGCTGTGCGTGAACTGTTCGCCGGCTTCCGCCTGGCGTTCGTCCACGCGCTGATCCTCGCCGTGGTCATGGTCGTCGGGTTCTTCCTGTACGGACTGTTCCAGGGAGTGGGCTTCACCGACCTGCTCTCCATGGTGTTCGTCCTGCCCCTGCTCGGCGGCGCTTTCGGCGGTCTCGGGGTTGCGATCGCGTCCCTCGCCGGCATCACCGTGTCCTATTCGGGCTACGGCGCCTCCGGGGCGGACGTGCTGACCCTGTTCAGCACGCCCTGGTACGTGATCCTCCTGGTCCTCCTGCTGGATGTTGTGCTGCTGGTGGCGATGGCGGTGCTGTGGTCCCGTGGTCGCCGAGTGGTCCCGGGGAACATGCTGTCCATCGTGACGTCGTGGCTTGCGCTGCCCACCGCGTACTTCCTCGCCGGCATCGCCCTGACCGCGATCTCCACCCTCAACGGCGGGACGAGTCTGCTGGACGGCGGATTCGGCTCGTTCGGCGGCAGCCTCGGTGCTCCGCTGTGGGCGCCCTTCCTGTTCGCCATCTGGGGCTTCGTGGTGGAGCTGCTGGCGCGCTTCGGCGGCCCGTTCATCACCCCGTTCATTCCGGAGGCGCTGACCAGCTGGATCCGCCGCAGCCGCCTGTCCGGCAGCCACTACGCTCCGCGTGAGGATGCGCTGGTCGACTCCCAGCCGCTCGCCGCGCTGCAGTTCGGTATGCCGGCTGCTGCTGGCGCTGGTGCTGGTGCGGCGGCAGGTGGTGCCGGGCAGTCCGCCGGCTACGGTCAGCCTGCTCAGCCGGTGCACCCGGGCCAGCCGATGCAGAGCGCACCTCAGCAGTCCGCGCCGTACCCGCCGCAGCAGAGTGCCCCACATGCACCGCAGCAGAGTGCCCCGCATGCACCGCAGCAGTCCGCGCAGCAGGCGCCGTTCGACCAGAACGCCTACCCGCAGTCCGCGCCGCAGGCACCGGGCCAGACCGGTGAGCAGCAGTACGGCTCCGCCCAGCCCGGTCAGCCGAACTCCGCTCCGCCGGCGCCGGGCTACCCGAATTCGGCGCCGCAGGCACCGGGGTACCCGAATTCGGCACCGCCGGCGCCGGGAAGCACCGGTGAGCAGCCGCAGCAGTGGCGACCCACCCAGGACGGCCAGCAGAACTGACCCGCTGGATCCGGTCAGCAGAACTGGCCCGCTGTCCCCGGTCAGCCTTCGCGGGCTGAACTCTGGAAGAGAAAACCACCTCTGGAACGCTCCAGAGGTGGTTTTCTCTTCTGAATTCTGGGTGTCGCGGTGATTGACGCCGCGTCCCGATCCGCAGCGGACGCTCCCCTCAGCAGCGGGTGCTCCCGCGCTCGGATCAGCGAGCGGAGTCAGGCGCGTCGGTGCGGCGACCGCGCGGCAGCAGGCCCTCGCCGCTGGCGACGCGTCGAACAGTCCTGATGACCATCATGATCAGCAGGATCACGCCCACGTAGCCGTTGATCACGTACACCAGGTTGACCATGTCGCTGAACGGCAGGATCAGGCCGATCACGGTGCCGAGCGCCGCCAGCCCCACCGTCAGGTACTTGAAGTTCGGGGTGCGGTCGGCGAAGAAGCGCGAGGCAACAGTCCACAGCAGCGGCACTGCGGTGGTGTAGATGCCGGCGACCACCATCACGGAGATGCCGGAGGCCAGCAGCGGGCTGATGTCGGAGGCGAGCGTCAGCATCGGAATCTCCGAGGTGCCCACGTGCGCGATGTTCGCCAGCAGACCCATGCCGACGATGGAGCAGGCGATGGCGAACGCGGTGCCGCCGAGGATGCCGCCGGCGACTCCTTCCTTCTGCGACCGGGTGGACTTGCCCAGCGCCGTCAGGAACGCTGCGAGCCACAGCATGCAGAAGCCCACGTACGACAGGGCCGACATGAACCAGGTGGAGGACGCCTGCTTGACCTCGAGGGTGGGCAGGAGGGCGACCCCGTCGGCCAGGCCCGACGGGTTCCGCAGCACGCCCACGAGGCCGAGGGCGATGGCGACCACGACGATCAGCGGGCCGATCTTGCCGATGACGTCCACCAACGACTTCAGACCGAACCACACGCTGAGGCCGACGGCGATCGCAAGCGCCACACCGCCGATGTACGGAGAGAGGCCGTAGTGCTCCTTGAAGACGGCGCCGGCGCCGGACACCATCACGGTGAAGCTGAGGAACACGAACAGGGTGGAGAAGTAGTCGAAGCCGGTGCCGAGGATGCGGCCGCAGTAGTACTGAAAGATGCTGGAGGGGCGCTCGTACTGTTCGGCGCGGCCCACCGTCAGGAACTCGACCGAGACGTAGCTGATGAGGATGAGCGTGACCAGGGCGGTGCCGAAGATCCCCCAGTAGCCGTAGGAGGCGAAGTACTGGAGGATCTCCTGGCCGGTGGCGAAGCCGGAGCCGATGAGGAAGGCGAGGATGGCGCCTGCGTAGGTGAGGATGCGCAGCGCACTGGACTTCTCGGTTGTGGCGAGGTGCGCGCGGGTTGGCGAAGAGGTGGTCGCCATGGGGATTCTCCTTCACTGGTGTGCACATCGATGTGCAGCAGCTAAGTTGTGGACGACTGATATATCAGGGTTGCGGTGATGCTAGCCCGTCGTGACCCACGTCGCAACCTCTGCCCGCGGTGGCGCCGTCCCCGCCTGTCCCGCGCCGCCCCGTCCGGCTCCCGACCCGACGTTGAGAAGAATGATCCACCCCTGGAGCGCTCCAGAGGTGGATCATTCACCGGGATTTCGCCGGTCGGGTCCGGCGCTGGCGTCAGACGGTCAGTCCGCCGTCAGCAGCTGCGTCGCGTCGATCTGATCGAGCAGGAATGCGAGCTGCTCGGCGCGCTCCTCCCACTTCGCGTAGCGTCCCGAACGACCGCCGTGCCCGGCGACCATCTCCAGCTTGAACAGGATCGGACGGTCCGGGATCGGCGCTGCCTCCTCGGGGCGGCCGCTGTAGTTGGAGGTCTCTTCGCGCAGGCGGGCCACCCATTTCGCCGGTTCCACGAAGAACACGCGGATGTCGTTGAGGCTCGTGGTGGCGAGGATCGCGGGGTACTGGACGTCGCGGATGTTCTCGGTCGGGGAGTACCCCTTCATGTATCGGTACACCTCCGGGTCCTCCAGCGGGTTGCCCCACTCCTCCCATTCGCCCACGGTCAGCGGCAGACTCGGGTCGAGGATGGTGGTGAGTGCGTCCACGAAGGGGACGGCGGCGTGGATCGCGCGGAACTTCTCCGGCGCCAGGTTCGCGACGGCGCCCATCAGCAGGCCGCCGGCGGAGCCGCCCTCAGCGGCGATGCGGTCCGGGTGGAACCAGCCCTCGTCCACGAGGAACTGGGCGCAGTCCACGAAGTCGGTGAAGGTGTTCTTCTTCTTCAGCATCTTGCCGTTGTCGTACCAGTCGCGGCCCATCTCGCCGCCGCCGCGGATGTGCGCGATGGCGACCACGACTCCGCGGTCCAGCATGCTCAGCCAGCTCGGCACGAGGGAGGGATCGGACGGGATCTCGTACGACCCGTACCCGTAGAGGAAGCCGGGGTTGCCGCCGTCGGGCTTCACCTCGGCGCGGTGCACGAGGGAGATGGGGATGGCGGTGCCGTCCTGCGCGGTGGCCCAGAGCCGGTGCTCGCGGTACTGGCGGGCATCGAAGTTGGGGACGTTCTTGACCTTGAGGATGGTGGGCTGCTGCTGGGGCCCGGCGGTTGTGTCGATCTCGGCGATGGTGAGCGGGGTGAGCATGGACTGCAGGGCGTAGCGCACGGTGGTCTGCTCGAACAGGTTGTTGTGGACGAGGTCCACGCCGTCGAGCTCGCCGCCGTGGGAGATGTCCCAGGCGAGTCGCGCGTTCCAGCGGTCGGCGAGGGAAGCGCTGCCCCCGTCGGCCTCCCTGCCCCCGTCGGCCTCCCTGCCCCCGTCGGCCTGCTCGGCGCGGGGGATGATGCGGACGGCGGGGCGCCCGTCGGCCCGCATGGAGACCGCGATGTGGGAGGCGAACGCGTCCACGGCGGCGATGCGCTCCCCGCTGGCGGCGTCGAGGACGTCCGCCCAGCAGCCCGGGGTGTCGGTGGGGTTGTTGCGGGGACCGACGGAGTCTGCCGCGCATGCGGCCACGGAGAATCCGCTGGTGGTGGCGTTGTGGACGATGAGCAGGTGGTCGCCGGCCCACTCCACGGAGTATTCGAGGCCGGGGGTGCGGCCTCCGACGGTGACCGGCTCGGCGTCGGGGTCGTCCAGCGACATGATCCAGCATTCGCTGGTGGTGCGGGAGGCGGCTTCGGCGACGAGCATGGTGCCGTCGCGGGATTCGCTGAAGCCGATCATGAACTTCTCGTCCTCTTCTTCGAGGATGAGGCGGTCCTCCGACTGCGGGGCGCCGATCGTGTGCATGTGGATGCGGTACTGCCGCCACGCGTCGTTGTTGGTGGCGTAGATGATGCGGGAGCCGTCGGTGGAGAAGGCGAGGCCGTAGGCGATGTCGGTGACGCCGTCGTCGATGATGTCGCCGGTGGTGAGGTCCTTGATGATCAGCCGGTACACCTCACCGCCGGTGGTGTCGACGGCGTAGGCGAGGCGGTTGGATGCGTCGTTGACGGTCATGCCACCCAGGGAGGAGAACTCTTCGCCTTCGGCGAGGGCCTGAGCGTCGAGGATGATCTCCTCGCCGTCGAGGAGGGCGTCGCTGGTGTCGTCGATGACGGGCGGGGCGTCGGCGTAGTCACCGGTGGCGCGGATGCGGGAGTAGCGGGGGTAGTCGTCGCCTTCGCGGGTGCGGGTGAGGTACCAGAAGTCGCCGTCGCGGAAGGGGACGGAGGTGTCGGTCTCCTGCGTATGGGAGCGGATCTCCTCCGTGATGGCGCCGCGCAGGTCCTTCAGCGGCGCCATTACGGTGTCGCTGTAGGCGTTCTCCGCCGTGAGGTGCTCGATCACCTCGGGGTTCTCCTTGTCGCGCAGCCAGTCGAAGTCGTCGACGACGTCGTCGCCGTGGTGGCTGCGGATGATGGGACGCTTGTGGGGGATCGGCGGGATGGTGCGCTCGGCCGACGGGTTCTGCGGTGTCTCGGTTCCAGTCATACGGGGAAGCCTATCCGCGCGGACGCGGTGCGTGACCTCGAACGCATGAACTGGAATCGACTTGGCGGCGACTGCAGGCTCCGGTAACGTGTACGGACGGTAGCGTGTCCGAGCGGCCGAAGGTGCGACACTCGAAATGTCGTGTGCGGCAACCCCGCACCGGGGGTTCAAATCCCCCCGCTACCGCCGAAGATTCGGCTCCGCAGCATCGCCCAAGGGCATGCAGGAGATCGACGCAGAAGGACCCCGGTTCGGCCGGGGTCCTTCTGTCGTTTCCGGGGTCGGGCGCAGAACCGGATGGCTGCAGCGGTCAGAGTGACGACCGGAGTACCAGGTGACCGCCGCGGCACTGGCGGGCAGTGGACCGCCCCCTCTCCGGGGCCCTTACGGACGTGGCGCCGTGCGCTTGCCGACGATTGATGGCTCTGTTCGGGACTTCAAGCGCCAGATCTCCCACATCCGCAGAAGGATCGATGCCCCCGGCTTGGGACGGTCGGTGCGCCCCTCGTAGCCGCGCCGCTCGATGCCCCATTCCTGCCTGAACTGCTCGATGACCCCTCCCGTACCCGCACCCGTAGGTGGTGCAATCCAGCCTGCACCGATAGGTGCTGCCGGTGACCAAGCAGAGTGGTAGCGGAGTGCAAGCAGGGAGGTGGAGGAGGAAGGACCACCGAACTGTTGGGGGTCGGTGCTGCAGTGGCGGGAGGCTCTCGGGAAGGTCTCAGGGAGTGATCAGAACCCCAGGACAGAGCCGTTTTATGACACGGACCACGAAACACCCGGTTGGGCTTGCGCGCCTCGGTTCGGGGGCCGTAATGTTTTATCTCGTTGCCCCGCAGGGCGGTGAACGGGAGATGAACTTCTTCCGTATGCTGCTCAGGGAGATAACTGAAGAGGTGAACTGGCGAAGTCGTTCGGTGTGACTGAGGTCACGGAGCCGGGATTTGACAGGGTCTGGTCAGCTGAGTAGGTTAGAGGGGTTGCTCCGGAAGGAACCGCCGATTGTGATCGGGGGCGAGGTTCGGGTGCGCAAGTTGTTTGATATCTCAATAGTGTGTCTGTTTATTGATGCCAAAGTTTTTTTGGCAGAGGATCAATTTTCTAGTTGATTTCTTCGGACAATTGAACGCAGATTTTTATCAGCGTCGGTTGTTTGTTTTCTGCCGGGTTTCAAATTTTTTTATGGAGAGTTTGATCCTGGCTCAGGACGAACGCTGGCGGCGTGCTTAACACATGCAAGTCGAACGATGAAGGCCCAGCTTGCTGGGTTGGATTAGTGGCGAACGGGTGAGTATCACGTGAGTAACCTGCCCTTCACTTCGGGATAACTTCGAGAAATCGGGGCTAATACCGGATGTTCTGTCTGCACCGCATGGTGTGGGTTGGAAAGATTTATCGGTGGAGGATGGGCTCGCGGCCTATCAGTTTGTTGGTGAGGTGATGGCTCACCAAGGCGATGACGGGTAGCCGGCCTGAGAGGGCGACCGGCCACACTGGGACTGAGACACGGCCCAGACTCCTACGGGAGGCAGCAGTGGGGAATATTGCACAATGGGCGGAAGCCTGATGCAGCGACGCCGCGTGGGGGATGACGGCCTTCGGGTTGTAAACCTCTTTCAGTAGGGAAGAAGCCTTTGGGTGACGGTACCTGCAGAAGAAGCGCCGGCTAACTACGTGCCAGCAGCCGCGGTAATACGTAGGGCGCAAGCGTTGTCCGGAATTATTGGGCGTAAAGAGCTTGTAGGTGGCTTGTCGCGTCTGCCGTGAAAACCCAATGCTTAACGTTGGGCGTGCGGTGGGTACGGGCAGGCTAGAGTGTGGTAGGGGAGACTGGAATTCCTGGTGTAGCGGTGAAATGCGCAGATATCAGGAGGAACACCGATGGCGAAGGCAGGTCTCTGGGCCATTACTGACACTGAGAAGCGAAAGCATGGGGAGCGAACAGGATTAGATACCCTGGTAGTCCATGCCGTAAACGTTGGGCACTAGGTGTGGGGAACATTCCACGTTTTCCGCGCCGTAGCTAACGCATTAAGTGCCCCGCCTGGGGAGTACGGCCGCAAGGCTAAAACTCAAAGGAATTGACGGGGGCCCGCACAAGCGGCGGAGCATGCGGATTAATTCGATGCAACGCGAAGAACCTTACCAAGGCTTGACATGCACTGGATCGCTGCAGAGATGTGGTTTTCTTTGGACTGGTGCACAGGTGGTGCATGGTTGTCGTCAGCTCGTGTCGTGAGATGTTGGGTTAAGTCCCGCAACGAGCGCAACCCTCGTTCCATGTTGCCAGCACTTCGGGTGGGGACTCATGGGAGACTGCCGGGGTTAACTCGGAGGAAGGTGGGGATGACGTCAAATCATCATGCCCCTTATGTCTTGGGCTTCACGCGTGCTACAATGGTCGGTACAATGGGTTGCGATACTGTGAGGTGGAGCGAATCCCAAAAAGCCGGTCTCAGTTCGGATTGGGGTCTGCAACTCGACCCCATGAAGTCGGAGTCGCTAGTAATCGCAGATCAGCAATGCTGCGGTGAATACGTTCCCGGGCCTTGTACACACCGCCCGTCAAGTCACGAAAGTCGGTAACACCCGAAGCCAGTGGCCTTACCCCTTGTGGGAGGGAGCTGTCGAAGGTGGGATCGGTGATTGGGACTAAGTCGTAACAAGGTAGCCGTACCGGAAGGTGCGGCTGGATCACCTCCTTTCTAAGGAGTATCTTTCGAGCGTTTTGGCACTGTCGTGACCGAGTGTGTTGCGGGTGCTGCTCGTTGGGTGGAACATCAATGAATCAACAGGCTGCTGCTGGTTGGGCTGGCTCTAGTACGTGTCTCTTCGGGGGTGCTGGAACGGGTCTGGGTTCGGCTGGTGGGGTTTGGTAGGCACACTATTGGGGTGTGAGGCGGCTTGTGTCGTTTCTTCCCTGCTGGGGTAGGAGCCATCCTGTGTGGGTGGTGGGGCCTTGGTGTGGGGGTGTTGTTTGTCAACTGCATAGTGGACGCGAGCATCTTGTAAGCAATTTACAGATTGTTGCGAAACGAAGCTTTGTTTTTGTTTTGTCTCTGTGTGTTCATTTTTATGTGTGTTTTGTTGAAGTTTTCAAGGGCGCACGGTGGATGCCTGGGCACAAGAAGCCGATGAAGGACGTGGGAGTCTGCGTTAAGCCCCGGGGAGGTGACAACCGACCTGTGAGCCGGGGATGTCCGAATGGGGAAACCTGCCAGGCGTTATGGTCTGGTACCTGCCGTTGAATGTATAGGCGGTATGGGGGGAACGCGGGGAAGTGAAACATCTCAGTACCCGTAGGAAGAGAAAACAATTGTGATTCCGTGAGTAGTGGCGAGCGAAAGCGGATGTGGCTAAACCTGGTTGGTGTGATACTCGGCAGAGGTTGCTGATCAGGGGTTGTGGGATGTGCATGGATTGGGCTGCCGCCTGGTCGTCGCTGTCAGTGTGTGGTAGGTGAATCCTTGTGAGTGGGGAACCGTAGTGGGTGTGAGTCCCGTAGCTGAAACTGCATGGCTGGGTGATGGTGCATTGTCCCGAGTAGGACCGGGCTCGTGAAATCCGGTGTGAATCTGCCAGGACCACCTGGTAAGCCTAAATACTTTCTTGTGACCGATAGCGGACAAGTACCGTGAGGGAAAGGTGAAAAGTACCCCGGGAGGGGAGTGAAATAGTACCTGAAACCGTGTGCTTACAATCCGTCGGAGCCTTTTTTGTGGGGTGACGGCGTGCCTTTTGAAGAATGAGCCTGCGAGTTAGTGGTCGGTAGCGAGGTTAACCTGTGTGGGGTAGCCGTAGCGAAAGCGAGTCTGAATAGGGCGCCTTTAGTTGCCGGCTCTAGACCCGAAGCGAAGTGATCTATCCATGGGCAGTGTGAAGCGCGGGTAAGACCGCGTGGAGGCGCGAACCCACTTCAGTTGAAAATGGAGGGGATGACCTGTGGATAGGGGTGAAAGGCCAATCAAACTTCGTGATAGCTGGTTCTCCCCGAAATGCATTTAGGTGCAGCGTTGCGTGTTTCGTCCTGGAGGTAGAGCACTGGATAGGCGATGGGCCCCACCGGGTTACTGACCTTAGCCAAACTCCGAATGCCGGTGACGTGAGAGCGCAGCAGTGAGACTGTGGGGGATAAGCTTCATAGTCGAGAGGGAAACAGCCCAGAACATCAGCTAAGGCCCCTAAGCGTGTGCTAAGTGGGAAAGGATGTGGAGTTGCTGAGACAACCAGGAGGTTGGCTTAGAAGCAGCCACCCTTGAAAGAGTGCGTAATAGCTCACTGGTCAAGTGATTCCGCGCCGATAATTCAGCGGGGCTTAAGTACACCGCCGAAGCTGTGTCACTCCACTGTGTGTGGGGTGGGTAGGGGAGCGTCGTGCATTGTGTGAAGCTGCGGGGGAACCTTGTGGTGGATGGTGTGCGAGTGAGAATGCAGGCATGAGTAGCGATTAGGCGGGTGAGAATCCCGTCCGCCGAATGATCAAGGGTTCCAGGGCCAGGTTTATCCGCCCTGGGTTAGTCGGGTCCTAAGGCGAGGCCGACAGGCGTAGTCGATGGATAACGGGTTGATATTCCCGTACCGGTTGTGTGAGGACCCATGCTGAAAGTCGTGATGCTAACCACCCGAACGCTGCTCTTCACCTTCGGGTGTTGGTGTGGTGTGAGGCTGGGGTCCAATCGGTGAGTAGGTGAGCGTGTGGGATGACGCAGTGAGGTAGCTTCCGCGGGGCGATGGTTGTCCCCGTCTAAGCGTGCAGCCTGTGCCCGAGTAATGTTGGGCGCGTGTAGGTCAGACGTGATAGTGACCCTTTAGTGGGGAAGTTGGGTGATCCTGTACTGCCGAGAAAAGTCCCGGCGCCACGAGCGCAGCCGCCCGTACCCTAAACCGACTCAGGTGATCTGGTAGAGAATACCGAGGCGTTCGAGAGAATCGTGGTTAAGGAACTCGGCAAAATACCCCCGTAACTTTGGGAGAAGGGGGACCTGACCAGTGAGAGCTGGGAGGGTCGCAGAGACCAGGGAGAAGCGACTGTTTACTAAAAACACAGGTGAGTGCGAAGTCGTAAGACGCTGTATACTCACTGACGCCTGCCCGGTGCTGGAAGGTTAAGCGGACTGGTTAGCGCCTTCGGGTGCGAAGCTGGGAAGTTAAGCCCCAGTAAACGGCGGTGGTAACTATAACCATCCTAAGGTAGCGAAATTCCTTGTCGGGTAAGTTCCGACCTGCACGAATGGCGTAACGACTTCTCCACTGTCTCAACCGCGAACTCGGCGAAATTGCATTACGAGTAAAGATGCTCGTTACGCGCAGCAGGACGGAAAGACCCCGGGACCTTTACTATAGTTTGGTATTGGTGTTCGGAGCGGCTTGTGTAGGATAGGTGGGAGACTGGGAAGCTGGCACGCTAGTGTTGGTGGAGTCGTTGTTGAAATACCACTCTGGTCGTTTTGGATATCTAACCTCGAGCCATGATCTGGTTCAGGGACAGTGCCTGATGGGTAGTTTAACTGGGGCGGTTGCCTCCTAAAGAGTAACGGAGGCGCTCAAAGGTTCCCTCAGCCTGGTCGGTCATCAGGTGTTGAGTGTAAGTGCACAAGGGAGCTTGACTGCGAGACAGACATGTCGGGCAGGAGCGAAAGCTGGAACTAGTGACCCGGCACCTCATTGTGGAATGGGTGTCGCTCAACGGATAAAAGGTACCCCGGGGATAACAGGCTGATCTTGCCCAAGAGCTCATATCGACGGCATGGTTTGGCACCTCGATGTCGGCTCGTCGCATCCTGGGGCTGGAGTTGGTCCCAAGGGTTAGGCTGTTCGCCTATTAAAGCGGTACGCGAGCTGGGTTTAGAACGTCGTGAGACAGTTCGGTCCCTATCCGCTGCGCGCGTTGGATATTTGAGAAGGCCTGTCCCTAGTACGAGAGGACCGGGATGGACTGACCTCTGGTGTGCCAGTTGTTCTGCCAAGGGCATGGCTGGTTGGCTACGTTGGGAAGGGATAACCGCTGAAAGCATCTAAGCGGGAAGCCTGCTTCGAGATGAGATATCCGTGCACCTTTGGGTGTGTGAGACCCCCAAGAGATGATTGGGTTGATAGGCCAGATGTGGAAGCGCGGTAACGTGTGGAGCTGACTGGTACTAATTGGTCGATGACTTTATCAAAATACGCATAAAGCACTGGCTGTTGGTTGGTGTGTTTGCTTGTGTGTTCGCGTCCACTAGGCGGTTGATTGACCGCACCCCTTGTGGCTGCCGGCAGTGCCCTTTTTGTGGGTGGTGTTGGTGGTGGGGTTGTATTGTTTGTATAGTGTCTGATCCCCGCACCCGGTGGGTGTGGTGTGGAACGGTCCTTGTGTGGTTGTTCCGGTGGTCATAGCGTTGGGGAAACGCCCGGTTACCTTTCCGAACCCGGTAGCTAAGCCCAACTGCGCCGATGGTACTGCACTCGGGAGGGTGTGGGAGAGTAGGTCGCTGCCGGACTTTTTTTCTTGTGTGGTGTGGGCTCCAGCCTTGTAGTTGGGGCCCACACGCATTTAATCGCCCTTTCGCGGCACAGGTTCATTGACGCTGCTTGTTGCTCGGCGTGTGTAAGGTCTGGCGCCGCCGGCCATCCGCTGCGACCGACCCCTGGACGTCCAGCTCGGGCACGCCAGCCCCGACACCCCCAACTTTGCTGGCCCCATATTCCTGCCAACAACTTGACACGGGACACACCTGCTCCTCTAAAGTGTCAGCGCCTCTGCCACCGCAATCTCCGGAGCTTCCCATGGCACACACCCCGTCCCCCTCACCCGATAACGACACCACCACACCCACCACGAAGACCTCGTCCACCTCGATCGCCTCACTCATCGGTACAGCGACGCTGATCGCCGTGCTCCTCGGCCTCGGTGTGTGGCTCATTGAGCAGTTCGTTCTCGGCGCCGACGGGGCCACCGCGGTGCGCCACGGCGCCAGCGCTGCCGGTGCGGTGCTCCTGATTGCTGCCATCATCGGGGTGGTGCGCTCCCTGCAGGCCGGCAGGAAGTGACCGCTCCAGCAGAGCGGATCTACAGCGCGCTCATCTGGGACAACACCTCCGCCCGAGAGGATCTGCCTGCCGGGGTGCGCTAGCACGCAGCCTTCAACGGGCTTCGGCAGCTGGGCGCCGGTGCCCTGCAGCCCTCCGGCGACCGGATGGCCAGCGTCTCCACAGCAGTCACATCTCGAGCCGGGTCAAAGGTTGCGGGCAGCCACTCGATCGACTGCTCGGAAGCGGCAATAGTGCGTTGACGTAGCCGGTCGAGTCGTTCGGCCAGTGACCTAAATACAGGGTGATCATCGGTGCCATTGCCGGACTTGGTCGTGCGCTTCTTCAAGCGTTCGGCGATCGAGTCGACGATTTCCTCGGCGGTTGTGCCGTTGGCGTTCTCGACTTCGTCGTCGATTCTTTCCTCGAGGAGCTTCGCTGCGGTGTCGGCATCGGTCGCGATGACCTCGTGTGCGCGTGTCACGGCAACGTCGCTCATGTGTTCGTGGACAAGTCCAACAGTTTTGGTGCCCAGTCGGGCCCACAGAAGGTCGTCACTACCTCGAGAAGGCTGAATCGAAGGGTAGACCTGCGAGACGAAGCGGTATGCCGCTCGGTGCGGAGCCAAGTCTGCATGAGGTGCGGTGGCCTCCCAGATCCCTTGAAGCATCTGGTAGCCGGCGGCAAAGTCCTCTCCAGGTTCCTGGTCGGGGGCTGGTGCATGGATAGGTGAGAGTGTGTCTCACGCCGCGTGTGCGGTCGTGGGGGCCACGAGCATCTCGTACTCGACCGGGGGCAACCGACCCAGCCGGTCCTGCCGGCTGAGGGCGTCTTGGAACAAGTTCGAGCGGAACTGCGAGCCGCGGTTGGGGTGCACCACGCACCCGGCCATGGAGTACCCCACGATCCGCCCGGGGTAGAGGTGTTTGTTGGCGCAGAGGTAGAGCTTGCCCTCGCCCGTGGGGTGCTCGGTGGTGTCGGTCAGCCAGAGCTGGTTCAGTCCTTGGGCGGTGAACTGGCGCTTGACACGGTCATCGTGCACGGGCGGGCCGGGCCGGCGACCGTTCTTGCCTCGCTTGGTCCCGAACGCTGAGTGCCACCCGTTGGCCTGGCAGAGCCGCCAGGCGGTCCGGGTGGCCATGGGTTCCCCGGCGTTCTCGGCCTTCGTCACGCAGCAGCCGGTACCTGAAACCGCGGCCGAGCACCGCATGCGAGACAAGCACAATCGCAGCCACAAGCCTTCTCACGTGAACTCTCATCATGGCCGAACCTCGGCCCCGGGGAACGGGCCGCCTGCTGCACACCAGTTCAGCAGTCATCGCATTTCGCGAGCAGCCCTGGCGGCCCGTCGTCCGCCCAGCCGACACCTGGGACCTGTACTGCGCCCACGCCCGCGCTGAGCCCCAGGTTTCCACCAGTGAAAGAAGTGGGGACGGGTACCCATGTCGCCAGACTTGCGCTATGAGGACACTCGGGGCTTTACTAGGTCTTGACGAAGCAATTGCTATTCATTGGCAACTGTTTCGCGACCGCATCGTCGGCAAAGCGCCGACGGCCACCGCCCAGACGGAACACCCCACACAGCACGGGGATACCCATCGGGCATTGCACTATGGGGGACCACAATGCATACCGAACGCACAGCCGGCGCATCCGTCGCCGCAGACACCACTACTCGCATCGGCCGCCGCGGCCTCATCGCCGGAGCCGGCGCAGTCGGCACAGCCGCCGCTCTCACCGCCTTCACAGTCCCAGCGATCGCCGCACGACCCACACTGCGCCTCGGCAGCCGCGGCGCTGCGGTCAAAGACCTGCAGAACCGCCTGCGCCAGGTCACTAGCTGGCGCGGCGCCGCCGACGGCGTGTTCGGAAAGGGCACCCGTTCCGGCGTCATCGCCTTCCAGAAGTCCAAGCGCCTCGCAGCCGACGGTGTCGTCGGCGCGAAGACATGGGCCGCCCTCGATGCTGCGACCACCGAGCCCGCTCCCGGCGGCAACCGCCCCACCCTCCGCAAGGGCTCCAGCGGTGCCGCTGTGAAGCAGCTGCAGTCCCGACTCAATGCCACCACCTACTGGGCCGGCAGCGCGGACGGCAAGTTCGGCGGAACCACCCTTCAGGCCGTCTACGCGCTGCAGAAAGCCGCCGGCCTCAAGCCGGACGGCGTCGTCGGCGCCAAGACCTGGGCCGCTCTCGACCGAGGCGTGAAGCCCCGCCCCACCGTCACGTCCGGCACTGCCTTCGAGGTCGACCTCGGCAAGCAGCTGCTGTACTGCATCTCCGGCGGCGTCCTGAAGTTCACCCTCAACACCTCGACCGGCAGCGGCGAGCGATACTACTCCGGCGGCCGCTGGAAGCGCGCCACCACGCCCCGCGGAAAGTTCCGCATCTACCGCCGCCACACCAAGGGCTGGCAGACAGGCCCGCTCGGCAACATGTACCGCCCCGCGTACTACGACCGCGGCTGGGCGATCCACGGATCCAACAGCATCCCGCCCTACCCGGCATCGCACGGCTGCTCCCGCATCAGCACTGCAGCCGCCGACATGCTCTGGGCGCGCAGCTGGTTCGTGAACGGCCGCGTGGTCGTCGTTCGCTGAGACACCAAGCCTCGGGCGCCGCTGAGCGGTGAGACTCCCGGGACCCGTCGGCTGCCCTCCCGGCCGACGGATGCCGCCCCCGAAGGCGCAGACTGCTCCACCGTGGTCTGCGCCTTCGCTGTGCGCGGCGGTCGGAAAGCGCGGAGCGGCGGATGGGGTGCCGCCGGCGGGAAGGGGTGCCGCTGGCGGATGGGGATGCGGCTGGCGAATGAGGGGCGCAGCAGGCGGCTCGGAGCGAGGAGAGTGCGGCCTGGTGGGGTGCAGGAACGTGCGTGCTTTCCGGGGCGGCGCTGGTTGATGGCGCGGCAACCAGGACGGGCAGAAGCGCAGAACCCGTTGGCCCCGGAAACGCCACTCAGCGCTTCTGGAACATCCGCCGCACCTGGTACTCCGGTTCGCTCGTCACCTCAATGCCGAGGGAGCGGAAGATGCCCTCATCGACCGTTCCGAGGATCGTGGTGGTGTGCACATCGCAGCCGCGCAGGGACCGCAGCTGCTCCAGGGCCCGGCGCGCCCGCTCATCCGTGGACGCCGAGCTCGACAGCGCGATCAGCACCTCGTCGGTGTGCAGGCGCGGATTGCGGGAACCGAGGTGGTCCACCTTCAGCGACTGGATCGGGCGGATCGCATCCGGGTGCAGCAGCAGCGCCTTCTTCTCAATCCCCGCCAGATGCTTCAGCGCATTCAGCAGTATCGCGGCGCTGGAGCCGAGCAGTTCGGTGGTCTTGCCGGTGATGATGGTGCCGTCGGCGAGCTGGATCGCCGACGCGGGCCCCTTCGTCCGCCGCGCCACGTCCAGCGCCGGCTGCACCACCGGCCGGTCCGTGCGCGACACCCCCACCTTGCGCATGATGATCGCGATCTTGTCCGACTCATCCGAGTCCTCCTCCGCGCGGCGCTCCGCCACCAGGGCCTTGAAGAACCGGCGGATCACCTCCTGGCGGCCCGCCTCCCGGCACACCTCGTCATCACTGATGCAGGAGCCGACCATGTTCACCCCCATGTCCGTAGGGGACTGGTACGGGGAGGAGCCGAGCATCTGCTCCAGCAGCACCTTCAGCAGCGGGAACACTTCCACGTCGCGGTTGTAGTTCACCGCGAGCTCGTCGTACGCGGCGAGGTGGAACGGGTCGATCATGTTGACGTCGTCGAGGTCCGCGGTCGCCGCCTCGTACGCCAGGTTCACCGGGTGGTCCAGCGGCAGGTTCCAGATCGGGAACGTCTCGAACTTCGCATAGCCCGCGGGGATGCCGTTGCGGTTGTCGTGGTAGATCTGCGAGAGACAGGTGGCGAGCTTGCCCGACCCGGGACCGGGGGCTGTCACCACGATGACGTCGCGGGACGTGCGCACCCAGTCGTTGCGCCCCAGCCCCTTCTCCGAGACCACAGTCTCCGTATCCGCGGGGTAGCCCTCGATGGTGCGGTGCCGCGCCACGCTCAGGCCCAGGCGCTCCAGGCGCCGCTTGAACGCCCGCGCCGCCTGGTTGCCGTCCTCCATCTGCGTGAGCACGATGTTCTGCACGAGGAACCCGCGCTCACGGAACACGTCCACCAGGCGCAGGGACTCCTCCTCGTAGGAGATGCCGAGATCGGCGCGGATCTTGTTGCGCTCCAGGTCCTTCGCGTTGATCGCGATGAGGATCTCGATCTCGTCCCGCAGCTCCTCCAGCATCACGATCTTGTTGTCCGGGGTGAAGCCGGGCAGCACGCGGGAGGCGTGCATGTCGTCGAACAGCTTGCCGCCCATCTCCAGGTACAGCTTGCCGCCGATCTCAGCGCGGCGCTGCGCGATGTGCTCGGACTGCATCGCAATGTACTTCTCCCGGTCGAAGCCGACCTGGTGCCCGCTCGGGGCCTGCGGAGCGTCGGCCTGCGGAGCGTCGGCCGGCGGCAGGGGGCCGGACGAGGCGGGGGAATGCTGCGAAGCAGTGGTCATGGCGCGGAATCCTTCTCTCGAGGGCGGTCATCCCGGCGGGCCGCCGGGCCCGCTCGGGCGGAGGACGAGAACTCCGACGTGTCGAAGGTGCCTCGCACAACGATACAGGCCGCAGTCCCTGGAACGCGGGAACCCGTCGGCCCCGCTCGGGCCCGTGCCGGGCGCCGCAGCGCGGGACGTTCGCCACAGATTCCCCCAGAGTCCGCCCATAGGATGGGGCGGTCCTCACCGACCCGAGACCCAAGAGGTGGACCGTGACCGAATTCCGTGGAGCAGCTGTCAGCCCCGGCCGCGTGGTCGATGTTGTCAAGGTGATGGCCGCGCCGATCGCCGCGCCCAGCGCTGACGAGCGCCTCGCCGACGGCGCCGACCTCGAGGCGGAGATCGCCCGGATCCCGTCGGCCGCCGCAGCGGTCCGCACCGCCCTCGAAGAGCGCGCCTCCCGCGCCACCGGGGACGCCAAGGGAGTCCTCGAAGCCACCGCACAGATGGCCGCCGACCCCACCCTCACCACCACCGCCGAGGGCCTCATCCGCAGCGAGCGCCGCACCGCCGAACGCGCCGTGTGGGAGGCCGGCGACCAGGTCGCGGACATGCTCGAAGGCCTCGGCGGCTACATGGCCGAGCGCGCCGCCGACGTCAAGGACGTCCGCGCCCGCATCGTCGCCGAACTGCGCGGCGAACAGGCACCCGGCATCCCCGACTGCGACACCCCGTTCGTGCTCGCCGCCGTGGACCTCGCCCCCGCCGACACCGCCACCCTCGACCCCGCGGTGGTCACCGCCCTCATCACCTCCGACGGCGGCCCCCAGTCCCACACCGCCATCCTCGCCCGCCAGCTCGGCCTGCCCGCCGTGGTCGCAGCGAAGGGCGTGGACCAGCTGACCAGCGGCACCGAAGTGTTCGTCGACGGCGGCACCGGCATCATCACCGATCACGTCACCGACCGCGAACGCGACCTCGCCGCAGCCTGGGCCGACCTCCAGGCCAACCCCCTCACCTACGACGGCGGCGGCGCAGTCCTCAAGGACGGCGTGCGCATCCCGCTGCTCGCCAACATCGGAGGCGCCGCCGACGCTGCCGCCGCTGCGGAGGCGAACGCCGACGGCGTGGGCCTGTTCCGCACCGAATTCCTGTTCCTCGACCGCGACGACGAACCCACCGTGGAGGAGCAGACCGAGGCGTACGCCGCGGTGCTGCGCCACTTCGACGGCAAGAAGGTCACCATCCGCACCATCGATGCCGGTGCCGACAAGCCGCTGCCGTTCCTCACCGACGAGGACGAGCCGAACCCCGCGCTCGGCATCCGCGCCTACCGCACCTCCTGGGAGAAGCGGTCCGTGCTGGAGAACCAGCTCGAAGCCATCAAGCGCGCCACCGAGACCACCAGCGCCGAACCGTGGGTGATGGCGCCGATGATCTCCACCCTCGAGGACACCGAGGACTTCATGCAGATGGCCCGTGCCGCCGGCATCGAGAAGGCCGGGATCATGGTGGAGACGCCCAGCGCCGCCCTCACCTCCGACCATCTCCTCGCCGCCTGTGACTTCGCGTCCATCGGCACCAACGACCTCACCCAGTACACGATGGCCGCCGACCGCATGCTCGGCGCCCTCGCCAAGCTCAACGACCCCTGGCAGCCCGCCGTCCTCGCCCTCGTGGGCGCGACCGCGACAGGTGCCCGCCGCGCCGGCGGCGACCCCGATGCTGTGGGCGCCGACGTCAACAAACCCGTGGGTGTGTGCGGCGAATCCGCCGGCGACCCGGCGCTCGCGGTGGTGCTCGTGGGCCTCGGAGTGAACTCCCTGTCGATGACGCCGCGTCTGCTGCCTGCGGTGGCGCGGGTGCTGTCCGAGGTGACGATGGAGGAGGCGCGCGAGCTGGCGCTCACGGCTGTGTCCGCGCCGACGGCGGCTGACGCGAAGGCCGCGGTGCGCGCGAAGCTGCCGGTGCTGGATCAGCTGGGGCTCTGAGGGGGTCTCGGCCAGGTCGTTCCAGGCCCGGCTCGTCCCCGTCCCGGCTCGTCCCCGTCCCGGAACTTCCGGTGAATGATCCACCGCTGGAGCCGCTTTTGGGTGGATGATTCGCCGCTAGTTCGGGATAGCTGCGCGAGGGGTGCGTGTTCGGATCGCTGCGGAGGCATGACAGCGCCCCGCTGCTCGGCGAGAGCAACGGGGCGCAGTCAAGGATGATGCGTCTGGACGCCGGGGCGTGGGTGATGCGCCGAGTCAGCACACGCACAGTGCATCAGGGCAGACACGCGTATTTCACCCGGGGAGACCCACAGCGCATCCGGGGAGGCTCAGCCTTCGGCGTCGAGGTCCTTCTCGAGCAGCTCGGCGAGGGCGTTGACCGATTCCTCGGCGCCGTCGCCCTCAGCGCGGAGGGTCACCTCGTCGCCGTGGCCGGCGCCGAGGGTCATGAGCATGAGGATCGAGGAGGCGTCGATGGCGGAGCCGCCGGCCTTCTCAATGGTGACCTTGGCGGGCTGCTCGCCGGCGGCCTTCGAGAAGATCGCTGCCGGGCGCGCATGCAGGCCCGAAGCGGATGCGACTTTCACGGTACGTTCTGCCATGGGAGTTCTCCCTCTTTCCTGTGTTGAAGATCAGTGCCCTGATTCTATCGGGCAACGGTCTGGGGACGCTGAGCGCGAACCTCGATTCAGGCGCGGCGGTCCTGCTCCTCCGCCACGATCCGCTCCAGCGACGCGAACAGCGGGTGCCCCGGCTCAACCCCGGTGATCTCCTGGACGAGATCACCGGCTTCCCGGCCGCTGTTCAGCAGATCCTGCAGCTGCTGCACCTCTGCGTCACCCGAATCGGGGGTGAAGCGCAGCGCTGCACGGAATGCGTCCAGCAGGCTGCCGTGGTCGAAGCCGCGCTCCGCGAGCTCCGCCGCCGGGCCGATGATGCGGTCGTGGCGGCTGAGCTTGCGCATCGGGGAGCGGCCGACGCGCTCCGAGGAGTCCTCCAGGTGCGGGTTCGCAAAGCGGTCCAGGATCTTCTCGATGTACGCCTGCTGCGTTTCGATCGCGAAGCCGTGCTTGGCGACCAGCAGCGCCGCGGTCTCGTTCAGCACGGACAGCACGTGGGCGCTGACGGCGCGGTCGGCGATGGCGTCGGAGATGACGCTGTAGCCTTCGCTCCAGCCGTACCACGCGGTGCAGGCATGGCCCGTGTTGACGGTGAACAGCTTGCGCTCGATGTACGGTTCGAGGTCGTCCACCCAGGTGATGCCGGGGATGTCGGGGACGTCGCCGCCGAACGGGCCGCGCTCCACCGCCCATTCGTGGAACACCTCGACCGTGACGTCGAGGCCGGAGCCCTCCGGCTGGTTCGGGACGATGCGGTCCACGGCGGTGTTGGCGAAGAAGGCGCGTTCGTCGAGGTCGTCGCCCGCGTAGTTCTTCCGGACCTCCGTCTCGAGGATGTCGGTGGCGTTGATGGCGTTCTCACAGGCCATGACGGCGACGCGGGGGGAGCCGGCGGGCCGGGCGGCGATGCCGGCGGCGATCGCGGGCGCGACGAACTTCAGGATCGGGGCGCCGACCGCGGTGGTGATGATCTCGGCGCCGGCGATCTCCTCGGTGAGCTTCTCGGGGTCCTTCGCGGAGTTGACGGCGCTGTAGCCGTCGACCGTGAACTCGCCGGAGCCGGTGCCGACGGTGCGGACGGTGTAGCTGGGGTGTTCGTTGAGGGAGTCGATGAGGGCGTCGGCGACGTCGGCGAAGACGACGTGGTACCCGGCCTGGTGCAGCAGCAGCCCCACGAATCCGCGGCCGATGTTGCCCGCTCCGAAGTGGACGGTTCTCTTCATGTCTGCCTCAATCCCGCCCCGTCGCGGGGCGCGTCGTCTCTCGCGCGGCGGCCCTACGGGCGCCACGTCCAGTGTATGGGGGATGGGCGGGCGCCGACTCAGGCTCAGGTCCCGGTCCGCGCCCGCCCATCCGTGCCGGCTGCGCCGACGGCTCAGTCGGTCCCGAAGATAGCGAGGATCTCCTCCTCGGTCTCGGCGGCGCGCAGGCGCTCCACCTGGGCCGGGTCGCTGAACACCATCGCCACGTTCTGCAACAGGGTCAGGTGCTCATCGCCTTGGCCGGCGATCGCGACCGCAAACTCGACCTCCTGGCCGTTCCAGTCGACGGGCTGGTCGTAGCGGACCAGGCTCATCGCGGAGCGGCGGATGGACTTCTTCGCCTCGTTCGTGCCGTGCGGGATCGCCAGGCCGTTGCCCATGAACGTGGACACGGACTTCTCCCGCTCGTGCATGGCGTCGACGTAGTCGGGGTCGACCGCGCCGGCCTCCACCAGCAGGCGGCCCGATTCGGTGATCGCCTCTTCGGCGGTGGTGGCGGTGCCGTGCAGGGTGATGGAGCGCGCCGCCATGATCGGCTCGCCGGCGCCCTCCTCGGTGCTGCCCGCGGCATCGGCGCTCTGGTCGACTTCGCCAACCGCTGTGGATCCGTCGGCCGCGGCGGCCCGCTCCGCGGCGGGCGCGGCAGATGCCTCTGCGGGTGCGGCGGCGGGCGCGTCGGCGGGTGCGGGGCCGACGGGTTCCGGGTCGGCCTCGCCGGCCTCCCGGCGCTTCAGCAGGTCCACGATCTCCTCGTAGCGCGGGGAGTTCATGAAGTTGTCCACCGCCACGTGGATCGCGCCCGCGGTCGGGGCGTAGGCGCGCTGGGCGAGGTCGCGGTGCGTGACCACGAGGTCCCATTCGTCGGTCAGGTTCGAGATGGCGCGGTTGACCACCTCCACGTCCTTGAACCCGGCGGCGCGGACCTTCTTGCGCAGCACCGACGCGCCCATGGCGGAGGAGCCCATGCCGGCGTCGCACGCGAACACGATGCGGCGGATGTCGTCCGGGTGGTCGGCGGCGATCGCACGCAGCTCCTGATCGGACTCGGCGATGCCGCGACCGCCTGCAGCGCCGGCCCCGGCCGCGCCGGCGGCACCGGCGGCAGCGGTGGACCCGTCGGCCCCCGTGAGCGCACCGGCGACCGACGACTTCTTCCCCTTCATCGACTCCATCTTCGCGGTCGCGCCGGCGAGGTCGTCATCGGTGCGGCGCGACAGCTTCAGCAGCAGCGACGCGATCGCGAACGACACCGCGGTCGCCACCAGGATCGACAGCAGGATCTTCACGTGGTCGCCGCGCGCGGACTGCGCCATGATCGCCAGCACCGACCCGGGCGCCGCCGGCGCCACCAGGCCCGTGCCGAGCATGACGTTCACCAGCACACCGGACATGCCGCCGGCGATGACCGCGAGGATCAGCTGCGGGCGCATCAGCACGTACGGGAAGTAGATCTCGTGCACACCGCCGAGGAAGTGGATCACGGCGGCGCCCGGTGCGGAGGCCTTCGCGGCGCGCGCCCCGAAGAACGTGAACGCCAGCAGGATGCCGAGGCCCGGACCGGGGTTCGCCTCCAGCAGGAACAGGATCGACTTGCCGGTCTGCGACGACTCACCGGTGCCCAGCGGCGTCAGCACACCGTGGTTGATGGCGTTGTTGAGGAAGAAGATCTTCGCCGGTTCGATCAGGATCGACACCAGCGGCAGCAGGCCCGCATTGATCAGCCAGGCGACGCCGTCGGACAGCAGCGCCATCAGCCAGTTGACGATCGGGGCGAGGCCGAAGAAGCCCGCGAGGGCCAGCAGGAAGCCGACGATGCCGGCGCTGAACAGGTTCACCAGCATTTCGAAGCCCGCCGGGATCCGCTCCTCCCACAGGCGGTCCAGCTTCTTCATCACCCACGCCGCCAGCGGCGCCATCATCATCGCGCCGATGAACATGTGGATCTGCCCGAGCGGCTCACCGCCCGGGTCGGCGGCGTTGATCTGGTCGATCAGGTAGTCGGAGCCGGTGATGACGCCCATGGTGGCGATGACGGCGACCACGCCGCCGCGCTCGCCGTACACCATGCGGCCGCCGGTGTTCGCGATCATCAGCGGCAGCAGGTAGTGGATCATGGGGCCGATCAGGCCCGCGAGGCCCTCGTGCGGCAGGTATCCGGCCGGCATGAACAGCGCGGTGATGATGCCCCATGCGATCAGAGCCGGCAGGTTCGGCATCACCATGGTGGACAGGCTGGTGCCGATCTTCTGGATCGCCACACGTGGGGAGAAGGATGGGGACGTGGTCTCGTCAGTGGCAGTCATGACGACTCCGTTTCTGTGGGGGTGCGGCTCAGTCTACGCGCCGGGCGGCCCCTCTCCGGGGGCCGCGGGTCCCGCCGGAGCGGGTCAGCGCTTCGGGAACACGACCCGCCCGTACATGACGTACCGGAACGCCGTGGAGACGATCTGCCCGATGAACGTGCCGGAGAGGTTGTCCGCCAGCGCCGAATCCAGCCCCAGCACGTACCGGGAGAAGCCGAGGCACCCCAGCTGCAGACCGGACGCCGCCACGTTGACCAGGGCGAACACCACGATGGAGCGCCAGGTGCGGGGCGCGGGCCGGTCGTTGAACGTCCACAGGCGGTTGCCGAGGTAGGTGAGGACCGAGGCGAACGCGATCGTCACGGTCTTCGCAACGAGCGGCACGTGGTTCAGGACGCCGCGCGATCCCGCGCCGAAGCCGTGCGCGGGATCCCAGAACACGAGGACGTTGTAGAGGGCGGCGTCGATGAAGAACACCAGCCCGCCCACGGTCAGGAACTTCAGCGCCTGCCGCAGCCGGGCAGCGCGGGTGGCCGCGGGCGCGGGCGCGGCGTCGGGGGAGGCCGACGGGTGCGCGCCCGGGTTGGGCGCCGGGGACTGCTGGCCGACGGGGGCGTCGGATCGTGGGGTTCTCGAGGGCACGCAAGGAGGGTAGTCGATGAAGAAGAACCTGCGGACAGCCGCGAGTCGGGCCGCGTAGCCTGGTGGGCACCCGCTGTGAGGAGAGGCATGATCTCGTTCGACAACGTCACCAAGGAGTACCCCGACGGCACTGTCGCCGTCAGGGAGTTCTCCCACCGGATCGACTCCCGCGCAGCGTGCGCGTTCGTCGGCACCTCCGGGTCCGGCAAGACCACCCTGCTGCGCATGGTGAACCGCATGGTCGATCCGACCAGCGGGAGCGTCCTCGTGGACGGCGAGGACGTCGCCGCCATGGACCCGGTGAAGCTGCGCCGCCGCATCGGCTACGTCATGCAGGCCTCCGGCCTGCTGCCGCACCGCACCGTGCAGCACAACATCGCCACGGTCCTCTTGCTCAACGGCATGGACCGCCGCCAGGCGCGCTCGCGGGCACTGGAGATGATGGAACTTGTGGGGCTGGATACGTCGCTGGCGAAGCGCTACCCGGCGCAGCTGTCCGGCGGGCAGCAGCAGCGTGTGGGTGTGGCCCGGGCGCTCGCCCCGGACCCGAATATCCTGCTGATGGATGAGCCGTTCGGTGCGGTGGACCCGATCGTGCGGCGCGAACTGCAGCACGAGATGACCCGCATCCAGTCGGAGCTGGCGAAGACGATCATCTTCGTCACCCACGACATCGACGAAGCGATGCTGATCGGCGACTCCGTGGTGCTGCTGCGCACCGGGGGTGAGATCGCGCAGGCGGGACCGCCGGAGGAGCTGCTGACGAACCCGGCGGACGAGTTCACCGCGGACTTCGTGGGCGGCGGCTCCCACGAACGCGAACTGACCGCGAAGACCGTCAACGGCCGCACCCTCCTGTTCGATGCGGACGGCAAACCGGCTGGGGTGCTGCGCGGATGAGCTGGATCAGCGCCAACGCCTCCACGATCATGGAGCGGTTCGTCGACCACCTGGTGCTGTCGCTGCCGCCGATCCTGCTGGCGTTCCTGCTGGCGCTGCCGCTGGCGCGCCTGGCCGTGCGGTTCCGGCCGCTGCGCACCCCGATCACGCTGGGGTCCGCGCTGCTGTATGCGATCCCGTCCCTGCCGCTGTTCATCATCATGCCGCTGATCACCGGCATCGAACTGCGCAGCGCCACCAACGTCATCATCGCCCTCACCCTGTACGGCCTGGCGCTCATGGTGCCGGTGGCGGCCGACGCGTTCACCGCCGTGGACCGGGACGTGCTGCAGTCCGCAACGGCGCAGGGCTTCGCCCCGATGCACCGGTTCCTCGCCGTGGAGCTGCCTCTGGCCGGGCCGGCGCTGGTGGCGGGCCTGCGGGTGGTGGCGGTGTCCACGGTGTCGCTGGCGACCGTCGGCGCTGTGCTCGGCGTGCCCAGCCTCGGGTCTCTGTTCACGCAGGGCTTCGAGCGGAACATCATGCCGTCGATCGTGGCGGGCATCGTGATCACGGCGCTGTTGGCGGTGCTGCTGGACCAGCTGATCGTGCTGATCGGCCGCGTGCTGATGCCGTGGACCCGCGGGGCGGGGGTGCGCGCATGATCACCGAGACCCTCACGTGGCTCACCGACCCGATCAACGTCACGGGGCCGACGGGCTGGCTGCAGCTCATCGGGCAGCACCTGATGTACACGATCATCACCCTCGCGATCGCGGCGGCGATCGCCCTGCCGATCGGCCTCTACGTGGGGCACACGGGGCGCCTGAGGTCCGCGGCGGTGCTCGCCACGGGCCTGACGCGCGCACTGCCGACGCTCGGCCTGCTCACCCTGTTCGCGCTGCTGGCCGGCATCGGCCTGGTGGCGCCGGTGATCGCACTGGTGGTGCTGGCGGTGCCGTCGATCCTCGCCGGCGCCTATTCCGGTCTCGAATCCGTGCCGCGCTCCACGATCGATGGGGCCCGCGCGCAGGGGATGACGGAGATGCAGATCCTCACCCAGGTGGAGGTCCCCCTCGGCATCGAACTGATCATCGGCGGTCTGCGCTCCGCGTTCATGCAGGTCCTTGCCACCGCGATGCTCGCCGCGTATGTGGGCAACGGCGGCCTGGGGAAGCTGATCTTCCTCGGCATGAAGACCGAGGACTACCCGGTCATGCTCGCCGGCAGCCTGCTGGTGATCGTGCTGGCGATCCTGTGCGATGTCATCCTCGCGCTGGTCCAGCGCGCCGCCCGACCCAAGGGCATCGCCCGCACCGCCTGAGGTCGCCGAACCCGTCGGCCCCCTGTCCACCCGCCCGTTACTGTCTCCACCACCCGTCCCCCCCTCGAAAGGACCCCTGATCATGGAACCTCGCTTCACCCGCCGCGGCCTCGGCGCCGCCGCCCTCGCAGGAACCGCTGCTGCTGCTCTCGCCGCCTGTGGCGCCGGCAGTGACCCCCTGAAGGACAAGGACTCCTCCGGTGGCTCCGGCGGCGGTGACGCGAAGGTGGGCAAGGTTGTGCGCATCGGCAGCCAGGACTACTACTCGAACGAAGTGATCGCCGAACTGTTCGCCCTCGTCATCGAGAAGGCGGGCGGCACCGTGGACCGCCAGTACCGGATCGGTCAGCGCGAGGTGTACATGTCGGAGATCGAGGCGGGGAAGATCGACCTGTTCCCGGAGTACCTCGGCAACACCCTGCAGTACTTCCAGAAGGACGCGACCGCGAAAACGGCGGAGGAGATCCACAAGGCACTCGGTGAGTCCATGCCGAAGGGCTGGGAGGCGCTGGCGTTCGCGGAGGCCGCCGATCAGGACTCCATCAACACGACCGCTGAGTTCGCGAAGGAGCATTCGCTCAAGCAGCTGGGCGACCTCGCCGGCATCAAGGATCTGAAGGTCGCCGCGAACAGCGAGTTCGAGGCGCGCCCGTACGGGCCGAAGGGTCTGAAGAAGGTGTACGGCGCGGACGTGTCCGTGGTGGGCGTGGAGGACTCCGGCGGCCCCCTCACCGTGAAGGCACTGCTGGACGGCGATGTGCAGCTCGCCGACATCTACTCCGCGGACCCGGCGATCAAGAAGAACGGCTTCGTGACGCTGGAGGACCCGAAGAGCCTGATCCTGCCGCAGAACGTGGTGCCGCTGGCGAAGAGCGCCCTGGAGGACGCGCACAAGAAGGCGGTGGAGGGCGTGATCGCGAAGCTCACCACCGATGAGCTGATCGCCCTGAACACGGACAGCGTGGATTCGGGGGCGAAGGCGTCGGCCGTGGCGGAGAAGTGGCTGAAGAAGCAGGGGCTGCTCTGAGCCGCTGCGGCTGAGCGGGCCCGTCGGCCGGCGCCGGGGCTGAGTGGCCCTGCCGGGCCGACGGGTGCTGCCCGTCAGCGGTCGCTGAGCGCCTGCAGCGCGGCGAGGCTGTGCTGGATGACCTCGGTGGAGCGGTGCAGTTCGAGGTACAGCTCGTACATCTGCGAATAGTGCCGGTGCGCCCCGGGGTTCGGTTCCTCGATGCGGGCCGGCGGGTTCCAGTCCTCGATCCTCGGCGGCGCCACCGGGGCGTTCGGGGAGTCGGCGAGCATCTGCACGGCGAGGAACGCCGCGCCGTAGGACGCGCCGATCGTGGTGGTGGGGATGACCTGGGTGAGGCCGGTGACGTCGGAGACGATCTGGGTCCACAGGCCGCCCTGCGTGCCGCCGCCCGCCGCCACGACCCGCGTCACCTCGATCCCGGCCTCCCGCAGCGCCTCCAGGTTGTGCCGGACCGCGAACGCGGTGGCTTCGAGGACAGCGCGGTACACGTCGCCGCGGGTGTGGGACACGGTCAGCCCGGCGAGCACGCCGCGCGCCTCCGGGTCCTGGATGGGGGTGCGCTCCCCAGCGAAGTACGGCAGCAGCAGGAGGCCGTGGGCACCGGGCGGTGACGCTTCGGCTTCGGCGATCAGCTGCGCCCAGTCGGCCCGGTCCTCGCCGGTGCTGACGAGGTCGCGCAGCCAGTTCGTGATGGCCCCGGAGGTGGCCATACCGCCCGCGAGGCTCCACGTGTCGCAGAACGCCCCGGCGGTGCCCCACATCGTCTCCGACCGCATCGGACGGTCGGCAGTGGCGATGAGGAAGAACGTGGTGCCGTACATGAGGAAGAGGTCGCCCGGGTGGTGCCCGCCCACGCTGACGGCTTCGGTCCAGGCGTCGATGCTGCCGGCGATCACAGGAGTGCCCTCCCGCAGGCCCGGAACCTGCTCGGCGGCTGCCGCGGTGACCTCACCGGCCCTTTCTCCGGCCCACAGCAGGCGCGGCTGCTCGATGCCGGGCGCGACCTGGTCCCAGTGCTCGTTGCTCCACTGCTGGTCGTCGGCGCGGTACAGCGGTGTTGCCTGGCTGGCGCTGTGGTGGTCCAGGACGTACGCGCCGGTGAGGCGGTGTGCGAGGAAGGAGGCGGCCATGAACAGTCGGGAGGAGCGTTCGAACACGTCGGGTTCGTTGTCCCGCACCCACTGGATCTTCGGGCCGGCGGCCTGGCTGGAGAGGCGGCTGCCGCCGAGGCGGAGGATCTCGTCGCTGCCGAACCGGTCGTTCAGCGCGGCGATCTGGTCGGTGGAGCGGGTGTCCACGCCGTAGAGGATCGCGGGGCGGGTCGGGGCGCCGTTGGCGTCCGCGAGAACAGTGCAGGGCCCCATGCCGGAGACTCCGACGGCGAGCACGTCATCCGCCTGGGGGTCGATGAGTTCGGCGGCGATGTCCCGCAGCTCCTGCCACCAGGTCTCCGCGTCCATCTCGACGTGCCCGGGGGCGGGCCGCTGCACCTCGTGCTCGCGGACGGCCTGGGCGATGATCTCACCGGTCGGGGTGACGAGGACGCCCTTGGTGCTGCTGGTGCCGATGTCGATGCCGAACACCACCGGGGCTGTGCGGGAGACAGCGGGGGAGCGCGTCATCAGGTCACCTTTCGTCGGGGGGCAGGGCAGTGGGCCGGTGGGTGCCCAGTCTGGCGCAGGTCGCGGCCGCGCCGCCAGTGCGGTCAGCGGCGGCCGCGGCCCCAGTCGATGATGCCGCAGCCGGCGATGCCGATGATCGGCAGCGCCGCCCACCACCAGGCGAGGGCGCCGAGGCCGTGCCCGGTGGTGGTGACCATGCCGACGGATGCCAGCACGGCCAGGCCCGCCACCGTCAGCACTGCTGCCAGGATCGGCTGCCACACCGGTGGTGATGGCCGCTCGTCCGCGGGGACAGTCTCGAACCTGCCCATCACGGCGACGAACAGCAGTGTCACACCGATCAGGGTGAGGCACCAGAGGGGACGGCTCGCCCACCAGGGGCCGCTGAGCGGCTCGGGCAGCAGCACCCGCAGTGCCGGGAAGCGGCCAGCGAGGGCGAGCAGGAGGTGGGCGGTGCCGACCATCGCCGTCAGGTGCCACAGGAACCACGACATGATCCGCATGTTCACCACCACGGCGGCCATCCACAGCCGCGGCCGCGTCATCAGCTGCGCGAGCGGCTTCTCGAGCAGGAGCACGAGCCCCGCCTGCAGCAGGCCGAGGAACGCCATGGTGACGCGGGTGGGGTTGGAGTTGGAGATCGCGTCCCCGCCCGCGGTGATCATCGAGACCGGGTAGGGGCCGAGGCCCACGAGCACCGCGAGACCGGCGGCGCCGATGGTCGCGAGCAGGACCCGTCGGCCCGCACCGGTGAGGCGGCCGTCCAGCCAGGCGAAGCCGATCTGGTGGAACGCCGCCCACACCAGCAGGTAGTTCGCGAAGCCCACCACCGGCAGCTGCAGGGCGATGGAGGCGAAGTCGACCGCACCGGCGAGGGCGATGCCGATGAGCACGGACCACCAGCCGATGCGCTCCCACACCACCAGCAGCGGCGGCGCCACCATGATCACCAGCAGGTAGGAGGCGAGGAACCAGGTGGGGATCAGCGCCATCTGCGAGGCGAGGCGCACCGTTTCCGCATCGGCGCCGGCGGCGAGCGCGACCGCGCAGATCACCAGCCACGTGATGAGGACGGGGACGAGGGGGATGCCGAGCCGCCGCAGACGGGCACGCAGCCAGGACACATACGTGGTGTCCTTGCGCCGCGCGGAGCGCCACGACAGGGCGTTGGAGTAGCCGCCCACGAGGAAGAAGATCGGCATCACCTGGAACACCCAGGTCAGCGGGTGGGTCCAGCGGGCACCGTCGAGCACCCCGTGGGGCTGGAGACCGCCGTCGGCATCCACCGCGATGATCGTCCAGTGCCCCAGCACCACCACCGTGATCGCGAGGGCGCGCAGCAGGTCCACCACGCGGTTGCGGTTCGCGGGGGTGGCGGCGTCGATCTTCTCGGCGCGGGTCAGGCGCGCGGGTGCGGGCTCGGAGGCGGACGCGGGGGAGGGGGTCGGCGGGGTCATGGATCCACTCTAGGAGCCGAGCGGGGCCGACGGGGCCGACGGGGCCGGATGTGGGCGAGTGCGGGTGGGCAGAAGCGGTCCGTTCCACCCGCCCGCACCCGATGTGCACGCTGCGAGCGCTTGCGCATGCGCCCGAGGAGCGCTCGGGCGCGGGTGCAGCGAGGGTCAGGCGCGCGGCAGCTCCACGAGGGCCTGCACCGGCACGTGGTCCGACGGCCAGCGGCCGTCCTTCGCACGGCTCGTGTTGATGGCGGCCGCGCGCACAGTGATGTCGGGTGTGGCGAGGACCCAGTCGATGCGGGGGCCGCCGTCCACGGGTTCCTTGTAGTTCGGGAAGGTGCCGTAGGCGGGGGTGAGCTGCTGCTGGGCGGTGAGCCAGGTGTCCTCGGTGGGGCCGTCGGTCACGAGGGTGGTGTAGGCGCCGGAGTCCTCAGCGTGGGAGTTGAAGTCGCCGGTGACGAGGGTGGGCAGGCCGTCGAGCTGGCCGCCCTGGAACAGGTCGATCATCGCCTGGGCGCTCTTGATGCGCGCCGTTTCGCTCTCGTGGTCGAAGTGCGTGTTGATCATGGCGAACTCCGCGCCGGTGGCGAGATCGCGCAAGCGGGCGTGCACCACAATGCGGGTGACGGTGTTGCCCCAGGTGGCGGAGCCGATCACGGTCGGGGTGTCGGACAGCCAGAACTGGTCCCAGGCGAGCACCTCAAGGCGGGAGGAGTCGTAGAAGATCGCCGAGTACTCGTCCTTGGAGCCGCCCTTGCGGCCGTAGCCGATCATGCGGTGCCGCGGCAGCGCCTCCTCCACGGCGGACAGCTGACCGTACTTCGCCTCCTGCACACCGAGGATGGTTGGCTGTTCGCGCTTCAGCAGTTCGATCAGGGCGGGCCGGCGGTCCGGCCAGTGGTCGGCCTCGCCCGGCTTCGTGTCATTCGCGCGCTCGAGACGGACGTTGAACGTCATCACGTGCAGCTGGTGCTTCTTCCCGCGGCCGATGAGGGCGCGGCCGCGCGCCGGTGCGGGTGCGGCGAGGGCGCCCGTCGTGGCGGCGGCACCGAACGCGGTGGCGGCAGCGGTTCCAACGCCGACGATCATGGAGCGTCGGGCGAGAGGCTGGGACATGAGGGGACTCCTTCGGGAATCGGGGGAGGGACCCATCCACTCTCCAGCACCCGTCGGCCCCGCCCGTGGCTGTGTCAGGAGGTGTTCCACCAGCCGTCACCCGGCCGTGGGGCGGCCGCAAACTCGTGCCCGGAAACGCCCGGTTCAGTGCGTGGGCTGCGTCACCGGGGAGCCGGGATAGATCGTCTGCTCCACCACCCCGATCGCCACGTCTTCGAGGGAGCGGCCGCGGGTGTCCGGCAGGTTCTTCAGCAGTACGATCGCGGCGATCGCGTTGATGACGGCGAAGCCGGCGAACAGGGTGGTGAGGCCGACGGCGGAAAGCAGCGTGGGGAAGGTGAGAGCGATCAGGCCGTTGGTGAGCCAGCCGCAGAGCGCGGAGATCCCCATGCCGAAGGCGCGCACCCGCAGCGGGAACGCTTCGGACAGCCACACCCAGGTGATGACGTTGAGGAACGTCTGCATCGACCCGACGAACAGGACGATCAGGCCGAGCATGATGAACGGCCGCGCCGGATTGTCCTCGGCGAGGACGGAGGAGAACACGGCGATGAGGGTGTGGCTGACGGCAACGAGCGTGTATCCGGTGACGAAGGTGGTGCGGCGGGAGATCTTCTCCATCATCCACAGGGCGATGAACGCCCCGATCACGCCGATGATGCCGGGGCCGAGGTTCGCCACCAGCGCCGCCTGCTCACCGAACCCGGATTCGGTGAGGATGATCTGCCCGTAGTAGAGGACGGAGTTGATGCCGGTGAGCTGCTGGAAGGACGCCACACCGATGCCGACCAGCAGGATCCGCCAGAACCACGGCCGGCGGAGGACGGTCCGGGTGGTGATGCGGCGGGCATCGGCGCGTTCGCGCTCGAGGGTGGCGCGGATGTCCGCTGCTTCGGCGTGTGCGCGCTCGCGGGGGCGGATGGTTTCCAGGACGCGGACAGCGTCGTCGTCGCGTCCGCGGCTGATCAGCCAGCGCGGGGACTCCGGCATCCGCAGCATGCCCAGGAACAGGACGATTGCGGGGACGGCGGCGACGGCGAGCATCACCCGCCACACCCAGTCGAGGTGCCCGAGGGCGGTGCCGAGGGCGGCGTTGACGGCGAATGCGGCGAGCTGACCGAGCACGATCATCAGTTCGTTGCGGCCGGAGTAGGAGCTGCGGACTTCGTACGGGGCCATTTCCGCGAGGAACACGGGTACCACGGTGGAGGCGCCGCCGACGGCGAGGCCGAGGATGATGCGGCCGGCGAGGAGGACTGCGAGGCCGGGCGCGGCGGAGCAGGTGAGGGCGCCCGCGATCAGGAGCACTGCCAGACCCAGGATGGTGGTACGGCGGCCGACGGCGTCGGAGATCCGCCCGCCCAGGAATGCTCCGGCAGCCGCTCCGAACACGAGGGAGGAGGTGACGGCGCCCTCGGTGACCGCGGTCAGGCCGAGTTCCTCGCTGAGGGGGAGGAGGGCACCGTTGATGACGCCGGTGTCGTAGCCGAAGAGGAGGCCGCCGAATGTGGCGACGAGGGCGACGAGGCCGAGCCGCTTTTCGTGCGGGCCGGACGTCAGGGGTGGAAGGCGGCGCGCGGAAGCGCTGGAGGACATCGCGGAGGGACTCCTTGAACCGTGAGGGCCGCGCACTCGCCCTCCATTGGGTCAGGTGCGCTGACGGGACAACGGATCAAGGGTAGTCGGTGGGGCGGGCGCGGCCGGTGGTCGAGGCCGACGGGTGCTACTGGCCGACGGGGTCACGCGTTTTGAAGCCGTCCGTCCTCATCGTCCACAAAACGTGGTCGAAACAGCAGTTTCGTGGACGTATAATCGTGGAGAGGCGCGGAACGCCTCTCCCTTTCCTTTTTTACGCAGGAGCGCGCCAATGAGCCACCCCGTTAGCCCTTCGCAGCCCCCTGTCCCACCCGGGCAGCCGAGCGGAGCATTTGTTCCGGCAGAGCAGCCGAAGAAGAGTAAGCTTCCCCTGATCCTTGGCGGCAGTTGCTGTGGGATCCTGCTGTTTGGTGGCTTGATCGCCGGGTGTTCGGCACTTGTGTTCGGCGGCGGGAGCCCGGCGGAAAGCCCCTCGACGACACAGTCGGCCGCCCCGGAGGCTTCGGCGACACCGGAAGAGGCGAAGCCTGCCGAGAAGGAGACCAGCTCTGCTGCGCCTTCTCAGCCAGAAAAGAAGGCCGAGTCTAAGCCGGCAGAAAAGCCCGCCGAGAAGAAGCAGGATGACGTTCCTGTTGAGCATAGGAACGCACTGAGGAGCGCCCAGAACTATCTCGACGTCATGCCGATGTCGAAGCAGGCGCTGTTCGACCAGCTGACGTCGGAGCATGCCGACAAATTCTCGAAGGAAGCGGCTCAGTACGCGATCGACAACATCGACGCTGACTGGAAGGAGAACGCCGCGAAGGAGGCGAAGATCTACCAGGACGAACTCGCCATGTCCCGGGACGCGATCTACGAACTGCTCGTCTCCGAATACGACGGCAAGTACACCCCCGAAGAGGCGAAGTACGGAGTCGATCAGCTCGACAAGTGACGAAGTGAGGCACGGAGGGCCGCGGATAATGCCGCGGCCCTCCGGCGTTTACGGCGGGATCAGTCCTCCGTCAGGATCTTCCGCAGCACCGCGTGCTCCGCGAGGTAGCCGTCGAGCAGCTTCCGGCCCAGCTGCGGGGACTCAATCAGCGGGTGCTCACTGAACCCCAGCCACGCATCTCGCTTCGACCCGGTCAGCGCAGCACGCATAATGCGGCGCTCCGCCGCGCGTTGCCGCGCCATCAACCCCAGTTGGTCCAGCGCCACGGGTGAGCGGAGCGGCTCCGGATGCACCCCCGAGCCATCCACCACGCACGGCACCTCCAGCACCACATCGTCCGGCAGCTGCGGCACCAGGCGCTCGTCGGACCCCGTCGGCGCGTTCCCGACATCGAGGATCATCCGCTCCGGCCGGTTCCGCGCAATCGCCGCCATCAGCCGCAGCGCCACTTCCTGGTAGCCGCCGCCGGCCACGTCCTCCTCGCGGCGCTCCTCACCCTCGTCACGGGCCTCAGCCATATAGGTCGCCTCTCGCTCCCGCAGGGCCGACGCCCACACCTCCGCGGCGCGCTCCGCCCCCGCATGGCCGCTGTTTCCGGCCTGCGCCGCGGCCTCCGCTGTGCGGTAGAACTCGCCCTGCTGTTCCAGGAGGAACTCTCCGCGCGTCGCCGGGGCCTCCGTGATCGACCGGACCGCGTCCTCATGGAACAGGTAGTAGAACAGGTACTCGTTCGGCAGAACCTGATGCGCCCGCACCCAGTCGAAGCCAACCGTGCGAGCCTCCTCGATCTCATCGAGCAGGTCATCGCGCTCCAGAATCGCGGGCAGAACATCGCGCCCGCCCACCTCCAGGCCTCGCAGCCATCCCAGATGGTTCAGCCCCACATAGTCGATCGCGCCGACGCCCTGCGCGGCACCCGTCGGCCCCCCCAGGCCCGCGGCCTCGGCCACCCGCTGCACCCGTCGGACCAGACCGATCGGGGTATCGCAGATCCCCACCACGCGGTCCCCGAGCACGCCGCGCATCGCCTCCGTGACGATGCCGGCCGGGTTCGTGAAGTTGATCGTCCACGCGCCCGGCGCCAGCTCAGCGATCCGCTCAGCGATATGCCTCATCACCGGGATAGTGCGCAGCGCGTAGGAGAGGCCGCCCGCGCCGATCGTCTCCTGCCCCAGCAGGCCGAGGTTCAGCGCCACGCGCTCATCGACGATGCGGCCCGCCGCGCCGCCCACGCGGATGGCGGCGAACACGAAATCCGCACCGTGAAGCGCCTCATCGAGGTCCGTGGTGGAGGTGAACGGCAGGGCCAGATCCAGGCCGCGCAGCACGGAGTCGATCACGCCGAGGCGGTCAGGAGAGGAGTCGAAGAGGACGAGCTCGGAGATGAGGTCATCCGCGGCGAGCGCCTGGTACACCAGCGGGACGCGGAAACCGCCGCCGCCGAGGATCGTGAGCTTCATAGGGCGTGGACCTCCCGGATCGGCCGCGGGCACCCCACGCACGGGCACCCCAGGGAACGCCATTCACGCTACCACCGGGGACCAGTATCAACGGGGGTGGGACAATGGCACGCACAGACCCCGCTCTGCGGCCCGCGCGGACGCACCGCCCCCGCACCCCGCCCCCACAGAGGAGGACATCGTGAACGACTCCACCCCCGCCCCGTCAGCGGACGGCCGCTGCGACACCTGCTGGAACTGGGACCCCCTCGCGTCTACCCGCAGCGCGGACGACCGCCCCCTGGACGTGATCCTGTCCGGCACCGTGTTCTACGACCTCGTGTTCTCCGGGCTGTCCCGGATGCCGAACCCGGGGGAGGAGCTGTGGAGCGAAGGCCTCGGCTCCAGCCCCGGCGGCATCGCCAACCTCGCCACCGCCGCCGCCCGCCTCGGACTGCGCACGGGCCTCGCCGCCGGTTTCGGCGACGACGCCATGGCCGACTGGATGTGGGACGTCCTCGCCGACCAGGAGGGCATCGACCTGTCCGCCTCGAAGCGGTTCGCGGACTTCCACAGCCCCATCACCGTCGCCATCTCCACCGATGACGACCGCGCCATGGTCACCCACGGCCACCACCTGCCCGAATCGCTCGACACCCAGATCCTCGCCGCCCCATCCGCCAAAGCCGCCCTCGTGGACCTCGCCGGGGAGCACCACTGGTGGGAGCAGCTCGCCGCGCGCGGAACGAAGGTGTGGGCGGACATCGGCTTCGACTCCACCGGCGCATGGGACGTGAAGGACCTCGACCCCCTGGAGCACTGCTACGCGTTCACACCGAACTCCGTGGAGGCGATGGCGTACACCCGGACCGAGTCCCCGTCGGCCGCGGCGCGGGCACTGTCCGAGAAGGTGGGGCTCGCCATCGTCACCGACGGCGCCCGCGGCGTCTACGCCATCGACGGCCACACCGGGGAGGAGGCCTACTGCCCCGCCCTGTCCGTCCCGGCGGTGGACCCGACGGGCGCCGGCGACGTGTTCGCCGCCGCGAGCGTCCTCGGCGACCTCGCCGGCTGGCCGCTCATGCAGCGCCTCCGCTTCGCGTCCCTCTGCTCCGGAATCGCGGTCCAGCGGCACGGTGGGGCGCTCGCGGCACCCGGCTGGGCGGACCTCACCGACTGGTGGCGCACGCTCGCCGAATCCTCCGCCGACGGGGACCTGGAAGCGGCCTATGTCGCCGAGAAGTTCGCGTTCCTCGACGGCCTCGTGCCGCGGCACGAGACGCGGGCGGTGCACCGGGCGGAGGCGACGTTCCGCACCCACCACCAGGTGTCGCCGTCGGGCGCGAACGAGGATTCGATGCCAACGGAGCGGATCCGCGTGGACCGCGACTGACTCTCAGCCCTCCGCAGAATCCCGGCCCGACCGGGCCCTGAGCGGCGCCGGCGCGGCTACCCTGGTGAGCATGGGACGCGTGACATCGAACCGCCGCATGATGACGGTGCGGCTGCGGGACGGCCAGCTCTACCACTCGGAGAAGCCGGACACGGTCGCGGTGGAAGAGCCCCTGGACATCCGCCTCAACGGCCAGAAGCTGTCCCTGACCATGCGCACCCCCGGGCACGATGTCGAGCTCATCCACGGCTTCCTCCACGCCGAGGGGTACATCCAGCACCGCGAGGACATCCTGGAAGCCCGCTACTGCGACGGCGCCGTGGTGGAGGACGAATCCGGTTTCGAGCGCAACACGTACAACGTCATGGACTTCACCACCGCACCGGGCGTGATGACGCGGGGTGGGCACGGCCCCGTCGGCCACCCCGACACCACTGCGGCCGGTGGGGGAGCGGACTCCCCGATGGGGGCCGACGGGCGCACCATCCTCCCCGTGGTGCAGAAGACCTTCATCACCTCCAGCGCCTGCGGCGTCTGCGGCTCCATCAGCATCGACGACGTGGTCCACAGGACCCGCTACTCCATCACCGACGACTTCACCGTGAAGCCCGCGGACCTGCTGCGCGCCCAGGCGCAGCTCTCCGACGGGCAGAAGGTCTTCCAGCGCACCGGCGGTGTCCACGCCGCTGCCCTCATCACCCCCGACGGCACCGCCGAAGTCCTCCGCGAGGACGTGGGGCGCCACAACGCGGTCGACAAGGTCATCGGCTGGTCCCTGCTGAACTCGCAGATGCCGATCCGCAACCGGGTGCTGCTGGTGTCCTCTCGGGCGTCGTTCGAGATCGTGCAGAAGGCCGCGATGGCCGGGATCTCGTTCGTGGCGTGCGTGTCCGCACCGTCCTCCCTCGCGATCGACACGGCCGAACGGTTCGGCATGACCCTCGCCGGGTTCGTCCGCGCCGGCCGCGACGAGGACAACGGCCGCTTCAACGTCTACACCGGTGCGCAGCGCATCGATCTGGAGGGGACTGCGAGCTGACGAAGAATGGGGACGGGGCACAGGTCCGCGCCTGTGCCCCGTCCCCAATGTCAGGTGAGATCAGGAGTTCTCATACTGGGTGATGGCGTCCACCTTCTCCGCCGACGCCGACGTCTCATCAAACGTGAGCTCGAGCCACTGGTTGACGAGTTCGCGAGCGAGCTCCAGGCCGATCACGCGCTGGCCCATCGTGAGCACCTGTGCATTGTTGGACAGGACAGAGCGCTGCACCGAGTAGACGTCATGAGCCGTCACGGCGCGCACTCCCTTCACCTTGTTCGCAGCGATCGCGACCCCCAGCCCGGTGCCGCAGAAGAGGAGCGCGCGATCCGCTTCTCCCGCAGCGACCTTCTCCGCAGCGGCAGTCGCAATGTTCGGGTAGAACGTGCCGTCGTCCGCAGAGTCCACGCCCACATCAATCACGCGGGCTACACGCGGATCCTTCTCCAGCTGGGCTTTGAGTGCGCTCTTGTAGTCAACCCCGGCGTTGTCTCCGCCGATGACGAGTGTCAGTGCCATGGTGGTCTCCTTTTCCTCGCGCCTGATACGCGAAATCGTTGATTGTGGGCTGCTGGTCCGAAGCCAGCTGTCAGTTCGAGCTGAGGAGGCTGCCGAGCAGAGCAGCCATCATCGAAAACGAAACGGCGCCCGGATCCGGGGTGCCGATCGACCGCTCGTTGAGGAAGCGGGCACGTCCCAGAGACGCCGTGATCGATGCCGTGGCCTCGGCCGCGGAGGCGGCGTCCTCCGCAGCCGCCGTGATGGCAGCCCCCGCCGGGGTCGGCTTCGCCTCGAGGGCCGATGCGAACGGCACCATGGCGTCCACCATCGTCTTGTCGCCGGGCTCAGCGCCGCCGAGCTCCCGCACCGCGGTCACACCAGCGAGAAGAGCCGGTGCGATCAACTCGTCCGTGATCGGTTCGGTGTCGGAGAACCGGCGCCCCGCAGCAGTGAGGAAAGCTCCCCACAAGGCGCCGGATGTGCCTCCACCATCAGCCGACCACCGAGCTCCTGCCTGCACGAGAACGGTTCGCGCGCCGGCACCCTGTTCCCGCGCTCGCCGAGCACCGGCTGCTGCGGCTCGAATGCCGATCACCATGCCGCTGCCGTGGTCGCCGTCGCCGGCGATCGCATCCATGCGGCCGAGCTCCTCCTCCTTGTCCTCCAGCAGGTCCTGGAGCGCGTCGAGCACGTCGACGACACGGCCAGCGCTCGCCCGGGAGTCCTCCGATGCCTCAGGGATCACTTGCTCTCCGACCTGGAAGACCTCCTCACGCGCTTCGCCCAGGGGGCCCTCGACTGCGCCGCCGCGACGGAGAGCCGGAGTGTCGACGGGATCCAGCCACAGCTGCTCCAGCTCGTCGTCCAGATGCATCAGGGTGAGGGAGAGCCCGGCCATGTCCAGGCTGGTGACATGCTCGCCGACCTCCGGGCGAACCACATCGAAGCCCCGCTCGGCCAGCAGTTCGCTGACGAAGCGCCACAGAACGAACAGTTCCTCGTACTTCACTCGGCCGAGGCCGTTCAGCAGAACCGCGACGCGCTTTCGGCCGTCGCCCCCCTCAGGCATTTCCTTGGTCGCTCCGTCGACGAGGATGCGGGCAAGGGTCTTCGCATCGGGGCGTTCGATCTCGTCGATGCCCGGTTCTCCGTGGATGCCGAGACCGATCGCCATGCGTCCCTCTGGAACATGGAACAGTGCATCGGCCGCGCCGGGAAGGGTGCATCCATCGAATGCAACGCCCAGGGAGCGTGTTGCGTCGTTCGCCTTGGTGGCGATCCGCTCCGCTTCGTCGATATCGGCGCCGCGCTGGATCGCTGCGCCGACCGCCTTGAACACCACCAGGTCACCGGCGATGCCCCGCCGGTCACGATGATTCTCCGGCGAGTTGGAGGCAATGTCATCCGACACCTTCACAATGCGGACGTCGATGCCTTCGGCGCGCAGCTGCTCCGCAGCCACACCGAAGTGGAGGACGTCGCCCGCGTAGTTGCCGAAACCGAGGATGACTCCTCCGCCGTTCTCAGCATTCTTCGCGACTGAGAACACCTGCTCGCTGGAAGGCGAGGCAAAGATGTTGCCGCACGGCGCACCGTGGCCGAGGCCCGGCCCCACCCAGCCTGCAAACGCCGGATAGTGTCCGCTTCCACCACCGATCACCAGGGCCGGCTGGCCCTTCGGGGTCTGATGGCGGCGGACGACACCGCCATGGACCTGGAGAAGTTCGGCGGGATGGGCAGCGACCAGACCGGTCACTGCGTCCAGGGGAAACTCTTTGGGTTCTTGAACGACGTAGGTCAACGGATGGCCTCCTTGAAGGCGAGCAGATGGAAGAACGAATCAGGAGAGTTGCTGGCGGGCCGCGATCGGATCCTCACCGGCCGCCTCAGCCTCCGCTTCAGCAGCGAACTCGGCATCGCGGCGGGCGATGGCGGCTTCCTGATCAACACCGAGGAAGTACGTCATGACGAACGATGCGCAATACAGCAGGACGAACGCCCACACAACTCCGACATTGCCTCCGAAGGGGAGGACTACGGCGACAACGGCAGCGCCGAGGAACGTGGCTCCGCCCGCAGCAGTGGTGTACAGCGCCATCGCCGCACCGGTGTGCTCCGGTGCCTGAGCCGGCATGATGGCGCCGAGCGGCACGAAGCCGGCGAGCATGATGCCGAAAAGGCAGCTGGCCAGGACCGAGAGGACGTAGCCGCTGGTGGTACCGGGCTCCACCATGTGCGGGACGTACCACCAGGCCAGCAGGCCGATCGCCGAGCCGAGCACACCGAACCAACGGACAGTCTTCACCCAGCCGAAACGGTCGCCCACCCACCCGAAGAAGGCGTTGAACAGAACGTTGGACCCGAACGCGATGGAGGTCATGAGCAGCCAGCGGGACTGCCCCCATCCGAGCTGGTCGGCGATCACGTTCGGCAGGATGATCAGCATGCCGAACTGCGGGGCGGTGTTGATGATCCGGACCCAGAAGGACAGGAACACCGGGCGGTCATGGAACGCGAGGGAGATCCCGGAGAACAGAACCTTGGCCGCGCCTGTGCCCTCCGGAGCCAGACGCATGTCTCCATGCGGTTCGCGCACGCCCCAATAGGCGAGCGCAAAGCCTGCCAGCACGACGAAGGTGGAGGCGAACATGGTCCAGGTCTCGCCGGCGTAGCCGCCGCCGAACGACGGGATCATCAGGATCGCCACCAGCGAACCGATCGTGGGCATGCCGCCGGTGAACATCACGTAGAACCACCCCACAGCGGCGCCGTTGCGGCGCTTGTCCACCACCGCGTTGATCCACACGAGGAACGCGAATGCGAAGAGGGGGAAGCCGAACCCGCGGAAGAAGTAGGTCAGGAACGTCAGCGCCCCAGATGCGAGGTGCAGACTGCCCAGGAACCCGAGTTCGAACACCACCCAGATCACGGTGCCGAGCAGCATGACCCGGCGAGGCCCCCACAGATCCGCGAGAACACCCGCCAGGTAGGAGCCGACCAGGGTGGCCAGGCTGTACGAAGTGACGATGGCGGCGGCCAGCTCGATGTGGCTGCGATTGCCGAATGCTTCAGCGATATGAGGGGAGACGAAGCTGGTCTCGATGCCGTTGCCGGTCATGAAGATCAGGACGCCCAGGAAGCCGAGGGCGAGGACGCGGGGGATCCCCACTCGGTCCAGGAAGGTCTCCTGGTGGACTGGTGTTGCGGTCATGAGGGAGCTTTCTGTCGACGTGTCAGAAGGGAGGAAGCGGCTCGTCAGAGCCCGGGGACGATCGAGACCTTGATCGAGGCACCGGCGGAGTCCGCCACCTGATCGAGGGCCGTCTGCACGTCGTCGAGGCCGTACTGGTGGGTGCAGATCTCATCAAGCGGCAGCACGCCGGATTCGATGATCTTGATCGCCTGCGGCCAGCAGTTCGGGCCGAGATGGGCACCGAGGACGTCGAGTTCCTTGTCGTCGGAGATGATCGACCAGTCCACCGACACGTCTTCGCCGAAGACCGAGTACTCCACGTAGGTACCGAGCTTGCGCAGCAGGTTGAGCCCCTGCCCCACAGCCGACGGGTGGCCCGTGCACTCGATGTAGACATCGGCGCCGTAGCCGCCGGTGAGCTCCTTGATCTTTGCCACCACATCGACCTCGCCCGGGTTGAGGGTGAGGTCCGCCCCGCACTTCTTCGCCAGTTCGAGCTTGGCGTTGTCGAAGTCGAGTGCGATGACCTGCTTGGGACTCTTGTGGGCAGCGCCGATGATCGCTCCGAGGCCGATCGGTCCGGCACCGGCGATGACCACAACGTCGTCGAAGGTCAGGTTCGCCCGCTCCACCGCGTGCAGGGAGCAGGACAGCGGCTCGGCGAAAGCAGCGTGGTGAGGGGGGATGGAGGAGTCGATGACGTGAGGGCGTGCGTTGGGAGGCACGATCATGTATTCGGCCATGCCGCCGTTATGGGCGCGAAAGCCCAGCATGTCGTGGGGACCGCACATCCAGTACCAGCCGCGCTGGCAGTACATGCACTCCTCGCAGGGGACGATCTGCTCGATCACGATTCGGTCGCCGACCTTCACCTGGTGGTGGCTCAGCGCTTCGTCCGATCCTTCGATCACGGTGCCGGCGATCTCATGGCCGGGAGTCACACCGTTGCTCACCCAACGGTCGCGGTTCTCATCGCCCCAGAACTTCGCTGCTCCGTGGTAGCACTTCAGGTCCGATGCGCAAACACCAGTGGCCTCCACCTTGATCAGAAGCTCATCGGTTGCCGGCGTGGGGACCGCGATCTCCTCGAGGCGGTAGTCCTCAGGGCCGTGCATGACGACGGCCTTCATCGTTTCCGGTGTGGTCATCTCGTGGATCTCCTTTGATGTCAGATGCCAGCCGCAGTCCCGGCTGCGGTGGAACGTCGGTGTCCGGATTCATAGTAGCGAGCAGGTGACACTTGTCCATAACAAATGTTACGACTGCGCGCTCGGGCTGTGGTTGACTTCTGAGCAGAGAGTTCCGCTACTCGCCGACGAAGGGAGAGCCGGGTGCTGATCGGCACGAGTTGGAAGATGAACAAGACCATCGCCGACGCCCGGACCTGGGCGATGACGCTCGCTGCGGGCCTGCGCAATGCGGACTTCTCAGGTCTCACGCCGTTCGTGATCCCACCGGTGACAGCGCTGCATGCCGTCCGAGAGGAACTCACCGACTCGCCGGTCGTCCTCGGCGTTCAGAACGCTCACTGGGAGGACTGCGGGGCATTCACCGGCGAGATCTCCCCACTGCAAGCCGCAGACGCCGGAGCCTCCATCGTCGAAATCGGACACTCCGAGCGGCGCGCCCTCGGCGAGACCGACGAACAGATCCGCCTCAAAACCGCTGCTGCACTTCGCCACCGGCTGATACCGCTCGTGTGCATCGGAGAAGACTCTGCTGCCCAGCGCTCGGGCCGTTCTGGAGTGGTCATCACCGATCAGGCGGAATCTGCTCTTGCCGGACTCAGTCCGAAACAGCAGTCACGCGTTGTGATCGCCTATGAGCCGATCTGGGCGATCGGTGAACAGGGCCGCGAACCCTCGGTTAACGAGCTCGCCGATCAGATCAGCGAGCTCCGCAGTGCGCTAGGAGAGCGCGTTGCTGCCGTCATCTACGGCGGCTCTGTCAACACGTCCAACGCTCGTGACCTGCTCGGCATCCCCGGCATTGATGGGCTGTTCATCGGCCGCAGTGCTCTGGATGCCTCCGCATTCCTCGAGGTTCTCGCTATCGCGCAGGAATCCGTCGGCCGCCGACGAACACCCACCCTGGACCCCACAGATGTTCCCATGCCCTCACCGGGTGCGAACGACCCGACCACACCCTCTCTCGAAAAAGGATGTCAACGATGAGACTGTGTACTGAGAATCTGCCGGAGATCGTCACTGAGGGAACCGCCGCGACCCCGTCGCGCACGATCACGGGTCCCGACTATGACCGCTTAGGGCTGAAAGCCGGAATCGTCCACTTCGGAGTCGGCGGATTCCATCGAGCCCATCAGGCCGTGTACCTCGATGACCTGCTCAAGCGCGGCGAAGCTCGGGACTTCGCGATCTGCGGTATGGGTGTGATGCCCGGAGATCGTCGAATGCGCGATGTTCTGCGCGACCAGGACTACCTTTACACCCTGCTGACCCGCTACCCGGACGGCACTGAAGCCGTTCGCATCATCGGCTCAATCATCGACTACATCTGGGTGCCGGAGGACCTCCGCGCAGCCCTTGGCAAGCTCGCCGATCCATCCACTCGAATCGTCTCCCTCACCGTCACCGAGGGCGGTTACAACTTCAATCAGGTCACTGGCGAATATGACTTGGCGCAGCCCGCGGTTGCGGCCGATATTGAGAATCCGCACGAGCCATCGACCGTGTTCGGTCTGATTGTCGAAGCGCTGCGAATGCGTCGTGCAGCCGGCGTCGACCCGTTCACGGTGATGAGTTGTGACAACATTCAGGGCAACGGCGATCTGGCAAAGGCGATGTTCACCGCCCACGCAACTGCTGTGGACGAGGAGCTCGGGGCATGGATCAGTGCGAACGTCGCCTTCCCCAACTCCATGGTCGACCGCATTACCCCGGCCACTACCGAAGACGACGTCGCCTACGTGAGGGATCGGTTCGGGTACGACGACCAGTGGCCCGTCGTCACCGAGCATTTTCTCCAATGGGTTCTCGAGGACTGTTTCACCGGCCCCCGCCCGGCCTACGAGCACGTGGGAGTTCAGGTGGTGGATGACGTCACCCCATACGAGAAGCTCAAACTTCGTATGCTCAACGCCTCCCATCAGGGGCTCTGCTACTTCGGCTACCTCGCTGGCTACCACCTGGTGGATCAGGCCGTCTCGGATCCGCTGATCGCCGACTTCCTGCTGCGGTACATGCGTGAGGAAGCCATGCCCACCCTCGATGCACTGCCGGACACCGATGTGGAGGTCTACGCCCAGGAGCTTCTGCGTCGCTTCACCAATGCATCCGTCAAAGACACAGTGCCGCGGCTCTGTGCGGAATCTTCTGATCGGATCCCCAAGTGGCTTGTTCCCGTCATCCTGGACAACCTGCGCGGCGGCGGGCAGGTGAAACTGTCGGCTGCCATCGTCGCGAGCTGGGCGCGATACGCCGAGGGCACCGACGAGAACGGACAGCCCATCAGGATCATCGACAACGCCGAGTCACGGGTTCGTGCGAATGCGCAGGCGCAGCTGGGCGCTGATGAACTAGCGTTCCTGCGGGAGCCGGACTTCTTCGCCGGCCTGGCCGACGAGCCGCGCTTCACCGAGCCCTATCTCGAGACCCTACGCTCCCTGCACCAGATCGGTGCATCTCGAACCCTGCGCGCGATCCTTGCGCGGGACAAAGCCAAGGAGGACCCGAAGAATGACTGACCACACCTTCGCCGACCAGATCGTCATCGTCACCGGTGGTGCCAGTGGTATCGGCCTCGCGATCGCGGAGCATTTCGCAGCTCGCGGCGCACGTCTCGCGCTGATCGACCTCGCCTCCACCGTGGAGGAAGCGGCGAATTCCCTGCCTGGAGCCGGACACACCGGAATCCAGAAGGACCTCTCCGATCCGGCAGCCGCGACCGAGGTCGTCGACCAGGTCGTCACCGAGATGGGTACACCGCATGTCCTCGTGAATTCCGCTGGTGTGGCGATCTTGGACCGCGCTCTCGACGTCACCCCAGACAGGTGGGCGACGACCATGCGCGTGAACCTGGACGCTTCGTTCTATATGGCTCAGGCCGCGGGGCGCGTAATGACCGAAGCCGGCTACGGTCGCATCATCTGCATGGCGAGCCAGGCCGCGGTGATCGCGCTGGACTCCCACGCGGCCTACGCGGCGTCCAAGGGCGCGATCGTGAGCCTGGTGAAGGTGCTGGCCGCGGAGTGGGCACGCAGCGGCGTCACCGTCAATGCCGTCTCTCCGACCGTGATCGAGACACCGTTGGGGAAGAAGGCATGGGCCGGGGAGAAGGGCGAACGAGCCCGGGCCGCGATCCCTGTGGGCCGATTCGGACAGCCGGAGGAAGTGGCGGCGATGGTGGCCTATCTGGCCGGGAAGGACGCTGCGATGGTGACAGGCACCAATATGCTGCTCGACGGCGGCAACACCATCGTGTGAGACGCGTGCTCAGCACGATCCGACCCCGCCGTGCGGTCAGGCATCGTCACCCGCCACATCGATCACCGCGCGAGCAGTCCGGGCATCTGTGATCAGACTGCTGATCAGGCCGTTGCGCGCGGCTGCGAGGATCGAGGTCGCCTTGATCTCGCCTCGAGCGATGCCGATGCGCTTCGGGATGCGGCGAAGCGTCTCGGCATCGGTGCGGACGAGATGGTCACTGCCGGGGAACTCGAGGATGCGGCCCTCATGATCGAAGAAGTTCAGGCTCACATCACCGACCGCGTGATCGAACATGGGATTCTCCACGGGGATGACGCTCGTGACCGAATCACGAGCGCGCAGCGGCGCGCCGATGGCGAGGAGCGCCGCATCTGCCCGGCCCCACAGCGCCTGCACCTCCTGGAAGTCCGGTTCCTTGAGAAGGGTGCGCATGAGGGAACGGCTCGGCATCGCCGGAGCGTGGATGGGCACCGCGGTGGCGCCGGTCCGGCGCGCCATCATGCCGACGATCTCATTGGTCTGGAACCAGGGCTCCATCTCCCGCTGTCCGCCGACCGAGGGAACGAGCGTCACTCCGGGCAGCTTCGGGAACAGGTCAGTGAGCACCACGGAGTACATGGTCTGCCCACTGGACAGCAGCACAACCGACTCCGGAGGCAGCGCCAGTTCACGCAGCTCCGCGGCGAGCTCACCGGCGAGGCCCCGCATTTCCAGATCGCTGTCCTCACCCATGAAGATGCGGACGTGCGCGAGGCCGAGTACGGCGGCGAGCTTCAGTTCGAGCGGCGCCTTGTCGCTGGCGAACGGGTCCACGATCTCGATGCGGACCAGGCCGATGCGCCGCGCCTCAGCGAGGTACTTCGAGATCAGGGGACGGGAGACTCCCATGTCCTTCGCGATGTCCGCTTGGGTGAGGGAGTGCTCGTAGTAGAGCGTTGCGGCTCGCAGCAGAGCCCGCAGGTCGTACCGCGTTTCGAGCACTGTTCCCCTTCCACCATGCCGCAGAGCGGCCCCCTGCCGTCGCCTCAGTGTAGGCGGATCCACGGCGACCGCAAGATCACCACCACCCGATCGATACTGTGGAGTCGCAGTCTCAGAAAGGCCCGTCATGGCACTCGTTCTCGGCATTGATTCATCGACCCAGTCCACCAAGGCCCTCCTGGTGGACGCGGACAGCGGTCACGTCATCGAGGAGCGCCGTGGAGCCCATCCGGATTCCACGGAGGTCGATCCTCGGGTCTGGTCGGCTGTCATGGACGATGTCATCGGCCCGCTGCTGCCCAGGGCGGATGCTGTCGCCGTCGGCGGCCAGCAGCATGGAATGGTCGCACTGGATGCGCAGGGGGCACCAGTGCGCGACGCCCTGCTGTGGAACGACACTCGCAGCGCCGGTGCAGCCGACGACATCGTCTCTGAATTGGGTGGGCCCGCTGCTGCAGTCCGAGCAACCGGATCGGTGCACGTCGCCTCGATCACGAGCACCAAGCTTCGGTGGGTGCGCGATAACGAGCCGGAGAACGCCTCCCGCATCGCCCGCGTGGTACTGCCTCATGACTGGCTGAATCACCACTTGGACGCAGCCGGAGGCTGGTTCACTGATCGTGGTGATGCGTCGGGAACGGGATACTTCTCGCCCGAAAAGGACGGCTGGGATGAGCGGTTGGCGGTGCAGGCGCTCGGGCATGACTTCGCCCGCCCAACGATCGCGCACCGCCCCAATGCGGTCGTGGGGGAGACGTCGACCGGAGCTGTGATCGCCCCCGGCACCGGCGACAACATGGCGGCAGCACTGGGCCTTGGGCTCGCTGAGGGCGACATGTCGGTCTCCGTCGGGACGTCGGGGGTGGCGGCGATGCGCGCCGATAGTGTTGCACGGGACGAAACCGGTGCGGTCAACGGCTTCGCAGATGCGACTGGACGGTGGCTGCCGCTCGCCTGCACGCTGAACGCCTCCCGGATTCTCGACTTCGGATGCATGATGCTCGGAGTCGATTACGACCAGCTGTCCGAGCTTGCACTGCGGTCCGTCCCTGGTGCACGCGGGGCGGTCTTCGTGCCTTATCTGGACGGTGAACGTGCACCGAACCGCCCGACGGCGACGGGCACTCTGCACGGACTGACCCGTCAGCATCGCCGTGAGGACATTGCCCGCGCCGTTGTGGAGGGGCTGCTGTGCTCCCTTGCGGATGCCGTCTCCTTCGTTGAAGCAGCGGCGGGACGCAGTGCCGATCGTCTGCTTCTGATCGGCGGCGGGTCGAAGTCTGCCGCTGTTCGGGAACTGGCTCCGATGGTCTTCGGATTGCCGATTCACGTGCCGGCGACCGCAGAGTACGTTGCGCTGGGCGCAGCGCGGCAGGCGGCCTGGGCGCTGTCCGGCGCCCAGGAGCCGCCCGTGTGGCAAGGGCCGGCACTCGCTCTGATGGAAGCTGACCATGCGCCAGAAGTCCTCGAACACTACCGAAAAGTGCGAGGATGAGCTGAGACTCTGCCCGCGCAAAGGAGCTCCTCATGACCGCCCAGCCGCCGCCCACCCAGCCGAACCAGCAGCCTGCCGACCAGCCGTCGTCCGCGTTCGACTTCTCCGGCTACCGTCTCACCTTCCCCGTCCTGCCGCGCAGCCTGCGCGAATTCCTCCCCGAGCCGGGCTGGTTCGGGAAGCTCTTCGCCGTCCGCCACATGCCGACGGAGGCCGCGATCAGCTACGTCACCAACCTGATCCTGCTGATCATCGGGCTCGTCATTGCCGCGCTGGTCATGCTGATCGGCGTGCCGGCTCTCCTCCTCGGCCTCCCGGCGATCGGTGCCGCTGGCCCTGCCGGCATCGGCTTTCTGCTGGTCGGCATTGTGATCATCGCGCTGGCCCTTCTGCTCAGCGTGGTCTCCGTGATCGCCCTGCTGAAGATCCGCGAACAGCAGAACTGGGCGCGCTGGCTGCTTCTCGCCACCACCCTGTTCAGCATCATCATGGACGCCACCCCCTCCTCGACGGAGACCGACCCGATCGTGGCCGGGGCGGCGACCGGCACCGGGGTCTTCACCACCCTGCTGACGCTCGTGCTGCTGGCCCTGCTGTTCCTGCCGCGCTCGAACGCGTGGTTCCAGGCCGCCGACGAGCAGAAGCGCGCCGACCGCGCCGGCCACCACGGGCCGACGGGACCCGCCCACTGACCCTGAGCCCGGCGGCGGGCCGGCACCCGTCGGCCCGTCGCCGCGGTCCATCACCCACGCAGCCCGGTCCACTGTGCCCGGAGTCATGCCCGCCCTCGCACCGCCCCTGACCTGCGGACTTCCGGCATGTGAGACACATGGACGGGACGAAGCTCCCCACGAATGGCCCACGGCACAAGCGCGGCGGTCTTCACGATAGGGTCACATGCGTTCACGAGGGCCGAGACGGCCCGCTCCCCAATCGAGAGGAGACTTCGTGTCTGACCTCACGTTCAAACTCATCGCGGTGGGATTGTACTTCCTCGCGATGATCGGCATCGGGTTCTACGCCTTCAGGAAGACCCGAAGCGGCGACGACTACATGCTCGGCGGCCGCAGCCTCAGCCCCTTCACCGCCGCGCTCTCCGCCGGCGCCTCCGACATGTCCGGCTGGCTGATGATGGGTCTGCCCGGTGCGCTGTACATGTCGGGCCTCGTCGAAGGGTGGATGGCGATCGGTCTGACCACCGGTGCCGCCCTCAACTGGATCTTCGTGGCCCCACGTCTGCGGCGCTTCACCGAAGTCGCCGGCGATTCCATCACCATCCCCAGCTACTTCGACAACCGCCTCGGCGACACGACCCGTCTCCTGCGCGTCGCCTCCGGCCTCGTCATCCTGGTGTTCTTCACCTTCTACGTGTCCTCCGGCATGGCAGCCGGCGGCAAGTTCTTCGTCTCCGCCTTCGGCGGCGAATACTGGATCGGCATGCTCCTCGTTGCCGGCATCACCCTGCTGTACACGATGTTCGGCGGCTTCCTCGGCGCCACCTACACTGACATGGTGCAGGGCCTGATCATGCTCGCCGCCCTCCTCATCGTGCCGACCCTCGCCATCGGCGCAGTCGGCGGCCCCGGCGCGATGTTCGAATCGGTCGGTCAGGTGAACCCGGACTTCGGCTCCCTCGTCACCGGCGCCACCGTCATCGGCGTCATCTCCTCCGCGGCGTGGGGCCTCGGCTACTTCGGCCAGCCGCACATCATCATCCGCTTCATGGCGCTGCGCTCCTCCAAGGACGCCCGCATGGGCACCGTCATCGGTGTCGGCTGGATGGTCCTGTGTGTGCTCGGCGTCATCGCCACCGCGATGGCCGGCATCGCCTACTTCCAGCAGAACCCGGACATGAGCCTCTCCGACCCGGAGAACGTGGTGCTGGACCTCGCCCAGATCATGATGCACCCGCTGCTGGCCGGCATCGTCCTCGCCGCCGTCCTGGCAGCCATCATGTCCACCATCTCCTCGCAGCTCGTGGTCACCTCCTCCGCCCTGGTGGAGGACCTCGTGGGCACCGGCGTGAAGCTGTCGGCGAGCGCGAAGCTGTGGCTCGGCCGCATCGGCGTGCTCGTGGTCGCCATCATCGGCGCCTTCATCGCCCGCGACCCCGAGTCCACCATCCTCGGCCTCGTGGCGTTCGCCTGGGCCGGCTTCGGTGCCGCCTTCGGCCCGATCGTGCTGCTCTCCCTCTACTGGAAGCGACTGACCAACATCGGTGCCCTCGCCGGCATGGTGACCGGCGCCGTGGTGTCCTTCGTGTGGGGCAAGAGCAGCCAGGCCATCGGCGCGGAGCAGACCACGAACGGCATCGCCAACCTGTGGGGCGCACTGTCGGAGCCGCTGTACGAGATCGTGCCCGGCTTCCTGCTGTGCCTCATCGTTGCGGTCGTCGTGTCCCTGCTGACCAAGGCTCCGGGTCGCGAAGCCCTCGCCGGCTTCCGCCACATGGAGACCGCCACCACCGAGCGCGCCGCAGTGGAGGACTCCACCGCGGTGTGACCGCTCGCTGCCCCACGGATCGGGCCCCGTGCGGGGCACGGCTGTGAGTGCTGAGAACAGAGCGCTGCACCCTGAGCGCTGAGAAGCGGCCCGTCTGACGCTGAGTCAGGCGGGCCGCTTCTGCTGTGTGCGGGGCGGGGCGGTGGGGGCAATGCCGCAGCGGGGCAGCGCCGCGGCGGCGCGGTCAGTTCATCGCGTCGTGCGCCCAGGCATCCTCGAGGTGCTGATGCGAGGTCGCGATCGAATGCTCATTGGCGAGCAGCTGGTGCGCGAACTCCGGCCCCAGCGTGGCCGCCGGGATCCCCGCCGCGAACAGCGCCGACATCTGGTCCAGGCTGCGGATCGACGCCGCCAGAACCTTCGTCTCCGATTCGCGCGCCGTCAGGATGCGGTGCAGTTCGATCGCGGCGGCGACACCGTCCACGCCGAGGTCGTTCAGCTTGCCGACGTACGGCGCGATCCAGCCGAGCCCGAGCTCATGCGCCAGCACGCCCTGCGCCGGGTGGTACACGGCCGTGAGAAGGATGCGCTCACCGGCGCCCTGGAGGTCGTTGACGACCCGGAGCCCGTCGGGCGTGGCGGGGATCTTCACACTCGCGTTCAGGCCGAGCTCCAGGATCTCCTCAGCGCTGGAGCGCAGCTCGCCGTGCGTGCCGCCCACTGCCTGCGCGAAGAACGTCTGCGCGCCGAGGCGGTTCGCGTGGTCGTAGAGGGCGGGGATGTCGCGCTGGGACAGTCCGGCCGCGCGCAGCGCCTGCGGGTTCGTGGTGACGCCGTTGAACAGGCCGTACTGCATGAGGTCGTCGAGGTCACCGGGGCGAGCGGAGTTGATGAAGAGCACCTGGTCTCCTTGCGTGTGAGCAGGGTGGTTGGGTGTGCGCGGTCGGCGCCCGGGTGCGGGCGGCCGCGAGGGCGCTTCCCATGCTAGTCGGCGGGACCCGTCGGCACCGGGGAGTTCCGCATGCGCCCTGCCGGGCTGGGGGGCCGACGGGGGCGGTGGCCGGCGGGGAGGGAAGGAGGCGGGCCGACGGGGCCGGCGGTGGAGGGGCGGGGCAGGCGCGCTGGCTATCGTGGGGGCATGAACGAGCTCCTGCCCGACCCGTACTTCTACCAGCAGCTGCCGTCCATCCACGCGTCCGGCTCCGTGATCCTCCGTGATGAGCATGGCCGGTTCGTGATCGAGAAGCCGAACTACCGCGACCACTGGCTGTTGCCCGGCGGCGGGGTCGACGGCGGTGAGGACGCCCGCATCGCCGCGGAGCGCGAAGTGCTGGAGGAGATCGGCCTGACGGTGACGGCGGGCCGCATGCTCGTGGCGAACTGGGTGCCGTCGCACATCGCCCAGGGCTCCACCATGGGCGTCCATTTCATCTTCGACGCCGGCGTCATGCCCGCCGCGGAGCTCGAGGCGACGATCCGCCTGCAGGAATCCGAGCTCGATGACTGGCGCCTCATCGACCGCGAAGACGCGCATCTGCTGTCCGACTGGGGAGGCCGGCGAACCCTCTACGCCCTCGACGTCCTCGACGGGAAGGCGGAGCCCGCGCTCATCGGCCAGGACGGCCGCGGGTACTGATCGGCGCGGCCGCCCGCGCGCCTGGGCCCGCGCCTGCCCGCGCTCGCGCCGAGAGCCTCACCCGTTGGCGTCGCTGTCCTCCGGGTCCGGCGCCTCCACCGTCAGGCCGGTGATCACCAGGCCCTTGCCCGGCGTGATCGTCAGTTCGATGTCCGCGGTGCCGGTGCCCATGTAGGCGTGGGGAGCGTCCGACGGGTCCTTCACCGTGCGGATGTCCACGGCGTGGATGGTGATGACGGAGCCGTCGAACGAGGTGACTTCGCTGCCGCGCATCTCCGCATAGTCCACCTGCGGGTCCTTCTCGATCGCGGCCTGGTAGTTCGGGCCGTCGGTCGAGCCCGCCGAACCGAGGAACTCGCCGTCCGCGGAGAACACGGAGATCGATCGCCAGTACCCGGTGCCGCCGGCGGTGCAGGACAGCTCGGCCAGGATGTACCCCTTGCCGTCCTTCTCCACGCGGTGCACCTTGTCCACGCTGACCATCGCCCCGCCCACGTGCTGGTCCGGGTCCGGGTTCTTCGCCTCGCCGTCCACGAACGTGAGTTCGTAGTACTTCTCGCCCCACGCTGTGCGCTCCGGCTTCGGAGCCTTGCCGTCCTGGTCAGCCTGGTAGTAGTAGCCGAATGAGCCGCACTCGGCGCCCACCGGCAGGGTGGCGTTGCGGACCTTGTCCTCAGTCCAGATGCCGTACGTCCCGGAGGGTGCATTCGGGGAGACGTCCTCGGCGCCTTCGAGCGCGAACTCGCCCTTCTTCAGGGTGTAGCTGACCTTCAGCTCATGGGCCTTGTCGCAGCGTTCCTCAGCTGACTCGCACATCTCGTAATCGGCGTAGCCGTACGCGTGCGGGATCGTGAATGAGAGGGTGCTGCCGTCGATGCTGATGTTCTCGGCGTAGGACAGCTCATGAACAGTGTCCTCGCCGGCGGCCCTGCGGACCGTGTCGTAGAACTCGGAGCTGAGTCGGTTCGCTTCGCCGATGTACGTCAGATCTGCGCTGTACACGGGGAGGGTGACAGCAGCGTCATGCCCGCTCGAGCGGCAGGACAGCTGCACGAGGACGGCGGGTTCCCCCTCGAACAGGATCGGCTGCACCACCTCGGGATCCACATAGACGGTACGGCCGGATGACATCGGCTTCGAGTACCCGTCAGTGAACGCCATCGACACCGGCTCGTTGCCCGCGAACTTCATGGACGCGGCACTGAGATCGCCCTCGGGCGCATTGGTCCAGGCAGCGCAGGCGCCCGGAACATCCAGCGTGCTGTTCATGATCGTCTCGGCCGACGGGAGCTTCGCCTTCTGCGCGTCTGTCAGATCCATCGAACTCGCGGGGCGCGCAGGCTCGGCGGACGCCGGGGATCCGTCGGCCCCTCCGCCATCAGAGCCGCCGCCGGACCCCGGGGAGGAGCCCGACGGGGGCGAGGCGGGTGCATCGGGGCTGCCGAAGGTGAGGTCATCGCAGCCGGCGAGGGCGACGGTGAGGAGGACTGCGAGCGCAACGGTGCGTGCGCGGCCAGTGAGTGTGGTGAGGCGGGCGGTGAGCGGTGCGGGCATGGCGACTTCCGGGGAGCAGTAGCGCGCCCGGCCGCGAGCACGGATGCAGGACTGCTCAGCCGGTGTTCGATGCGGGCGCGGGGGATGTCCCTATGCTATGCCGCACGCGTCGATTGTGTGCGGGTATGCCCGTTTTCGATTGCCGCGTTGTGCGGTGACGATGACCGCCGGTAGTTGGAGGCGTGCTTCACTGCCCCCGCAGCGCCGCTGACGCCTCCGCGCCGAGCAGCTCATCCAGCGCCTCGTCCCTGTCCGCGCCCTGGGGCCGGTCGGTGAGGGTGTAGATCAGAGCACCGAGCAGCGCCCAACCGGCGAGGATGATGTGCTCCGCCGGCCACTGCAGTGTCAGGCCCGTGCCCGGGATCAGCGCGAACAGGATCACGAGCACTGCACCGACTGCACCGATCGCCGGCAGGAACGCGGGCCGCGCCCGGTACGCGTACTGCGCGTTCGGGAACCGCCTCGGCAGGCGGTACTTCGCGACCACCACCAGCAGCCACACGATCCCGAGGAACACGCCGCCCGCATCGAGGAACCAGATGATGGCGCCCGGCCCCAGCAGGCCCAGCACGATCGTGATGACCAGGACGAACAGCAGCGCATTGCGGGGAACACCGGAGCCGGCGTGCACCTCGGCGAGGGAGCCCGGCAGCATGCGGGCGCGCGCGAGCGCGAGCACCACGCGGGAGGAGGCGACGAACAGGCCGATGAAGCTGGTGACCAGGCCCAGCACAGCGATGAGGAACGCGCCGAACCCGAGCAGCGGGAAGCCGGCCGTGGTGAACGCATCGATCGTGCCGAGGTCCATGGCGGCGACGTCCTCCCACGGCACCACGGTCGCGGTCGCCAGCAGCACGGTGGTGTAGAACAGCGCGGCGATGGCGACGGTCAGCACCACGGCGCGGCCCACGCGGCGCGGCGACAGGCTCGACTCCTCCGCCAGCACCGCCACCAGGGAGAACCCGACCACGTACGTGATGCCGGGGACCACCATCCGCGCAGTCGACGCCAGCGGCGCCTGGCCCGCCGACCACGCCGGCCACAGGTTCGAGGGCGAACCGGCGAACACCGCAGTCACGGCGAGCGCCGCACCGATCAGCAGCATGATCACGAACAGCGCCACCTGCAGCTGCGCACCGAGCCCCACCCCGAACCAGTTCAGGGCGAACACGATCAGCGCCAGCGCGATCCCCACCGCCAGCACCGGCAGCGTGACCGCCTCCCCGTTCACGGAGTACAGCGGCATCGACTCGAACACCGGCAGATACTTGCTGAGCAGGGTGCCGAACGCAGTGACGTAGAAGGACAGGGACGCGATGTACGCGCCGATGTGGAACCAGCCGGTGGCGAAGCCCGCGCGGTACCCGAGGGCGGCGGTGGACCACACCACTTCGCCGCCGGCGCGGGGGATCACGCTGGTCAGCTCACCGTAGGCGAGGGCCACGCAGGCAGCGAGCGCGGCGCCGACCAGCAGGCCGAGGATCATGCCGCCGGCGCCGACGTCGGCGAAGAACGTAGAGGACGTGTAGATCCAGCTGGACCCGACCACGCCCGCCACGCCGAGCGCGATCAGGGACGGCAGGCCGAGGGTCTTCTTCATCGAGGACACGGGGGACTCCTTCGCGGGGCGGGGGAGGAGGCCGACGGGTGCTGCCGTCGGCCGGTGCAGTTACGCGGAGAGGAGGCCCACGTCACTGCAGGGATGGGGCCCATTGTGCCAGCACACGGCCGCTCGGGGGTGCCGGTCTGTGCCAGTGTTGTCGGTTGCCGACGCGGTTGGAACCGGCCGCTCGTCAGACCGAGTCGTCGCCTCTGCCCGTGCGGTGCTTACGGAACACATCGTCCCGGAGCGATGAGGGCAGAGAAATCGCTCGTGAAGTCGTCGAAACGGCGGTGCGTGCTGCCTCTTCTGGGTCCTTGTGCCGCATGAATTCGGTGAGGAACACGGCGTTGAACGCATCCCCCGCGCCGACGGTGTCCACCGGACTGACTCTGGGAGCAGGAACCGCCGTGACGCGTCGCTGTCCTCTCGGCCCCGACTGAACCAACGCGCCTTGCTCTCCCATCTTCGTGATGACCATGGGGTGAGCGTCGGCGAAACGATCCAGGGCATTACGAGCCGTCGCCGCACCGGTGAGACCGAGGACTTCGGATTCATTGGGCAACAGGATGTCGAGGTGGGGGAAGACGTGTTCGAACAGGCCTACACGATGCCTCTCCGACCATCCACCAGCCGGATGGCCCATGTCCAGCGCCGTAATGGCCCCGAGCTGCTGAGCTCGCTCGAGCAACGCAGCCAGCCGCTTCCCCTGGAGGTGAGGCAGGAGGAAATAGCCGCTGAGGAGCAGGCAACCGGCGCTCAGAGCCTGATCGTCGACGTCTTCAGGACCGAACTCCGCGAGGGCACCGAGCGACGAGATGAACGACCGATCCCGATGTGCTGCTTCGGCGGCAACAGTGATGGGGGTGCAACCATTCACAGTGACGAGGTTGAGCTCCAGTCCCTCCTCCTGCGCCAAGCCGCGAAGCAGATCAGCACCTGGATCAGAACCGACGGGGGCTGTGAGTGTTGTGGGCACGCCGAGCTGAGCCGAACGCAGCGCCGTGTTGGCGGCGGACCCGCCGATCCTCAGGTCGATCTCCGGGACGACCTCTTCCTCTCCGGGGGCCGGAAAGTCAGCGCGACCATGAATCACCACGTCAGGGTTCAGATTACCGATGACGCTGATCCGAGTCCGTGGAGCTCGTCCTCCGCGCTCGCGTGCAAGGGCCATCAAGTCGCAGCGGGCATCGTCAATGTGCTGGCGCCGATCCTCGAATGACTGCTGAAGCTCCCGACAACGTTGACGCACGCCGTCGATGGTCCGCTTCTGTGCGGCTTCGCCAGGGCTGCCGTCCTGATCCCGGGCAAGGATCTTCTCTGGTTCATTGCCCGAGGACATCACAATGGATGCGAGCGTGCCGTCCGAGTCCTCAATACTTGCGCTCCGCAGGGCGGCCTCCACTTGTTGAGAGTGCCAGGTCGCGGGTTCACCGGCGCGGAAGAGGGCGCCGACTACGTCATGGGCTGCTCGCCATGGGACACCGTGGACTGCAAGGGCTTCGGCCACTGCCGTCGTCGTAGCGCCGGAGGACACGATCTGTGCGCTGGACGGGAGTCGAAGCGGTCTGATCTCGCGGACGACACCGGCGAACAGGCGAAGGAACCTGACTGTCCGTTCCACTGATGCCCACAGGTGCTTCTGCACATCAGTGGTGGCGTTGTTCGAGTCTTCGTACCATCCCGCGGCGATGGTCGAATAGACACTCACCAGGTCGCCGTTCGCGGCGCCGGCCATCGACACCATGTGCTCCAGCACAACAGGATTCTGCTTCTGCGGCATGATCGAGGAGCCCTGACTGAAGCTTCCGGGCGTCTCAATCCACCCGAGGTTCATCCATTCCTGCACCACGCGAGCCCACCGAGCGCCGGTTGCACTGATTCTGGCCTGGATCGCGGCCACGCGCATGAAGTGCTCGGCTCCCGCCACGGCTTCGTACGAGGATGTGAATGGGCGATCGAAGCCCAGCAGATCGCTGATTCTCCGGCTGTCGACTGCGATGTCAGTACCTGCGAAGGCGGCTGACGTGAGCGGAGAAACGTTGAGCTCGTCGTAGACGGACAGCAGCTCATCCGCCTGGGACAACAGGGCCTCTGCGGCTCCGCTCAGCACATGGGCGATGGTGGTCGGCTGGGCGGGACGACGGTGGGTGTGCCCGATGATCAGTGACGACAGGTTCCGTTCGGCAGCGTCGCTGAGCTCCTGGACTGCCCGCAGCAGAATGTCGGCGATATCGAGCACGCCGCGACGCAGAACCATTCGGAACACTCCCGCGTCCAAATCATTGCGGCTACGAGCGAGCTGCACATCCAGGTCTGCGGTCGCCATGTCGCAGGCCGCCGCTAGCTCAGACTCCAAGAAGTAGTAAGGATCTTCAACGGCGCCGTCGAAAGGAAAGCTGCGGACACGTGGACGCCAATCCGAGCTGGTGGGCGCCCAGGATTCCCAGAGCCGAAGCAGGCCGCGGATGAGCCGGCTCGCGCGATCGGAGGGGAGAGCCTCCGTCTCGCCAAGCATCACGATATGTGCAATCGATGCTTCGACCATTGCGGGCAGGTCATGAGGTGCCGCCTCTTCAAAGGCGACCCGCAGGTGGTTGTCCCAATAGATGCTCAGATCACCGCGGTCTCGAAGGGGCGCGGAATGGTTTGTACTGGTCACCACTGAACCTTTCAGACTGTCTTCGGTGCGATCGCCGCCATTCGGGACGGCTTGACATGGCGCATGTTCCGCCATCGCTTATCGCGGTGCGGCCGCGGGTTCTGAACAACCTCGGAGATGATCAGGACGATGAGAATCACTGCCATCTGCAGTGCGCCGTAGGCGAAGGCTGAACCCAATTCGTTCGCATACTGCCGGTTGTAGATCTCGACCGACAGCGGTGTGAACCTCGCCGGGTAGATCACGACCGACGCTACGTATTCACCGAACCCCTGGATGAATGCAAGCAGGGCGCCGGCTATCACCCCTCGCGCCATCAGGGGAAGGGTGACAGTGCGCAGGGTGCGCCAGGGAGTCGCCCCGAGATTCTGGGCGGCCTCTTCGACGGAAGGGTCGATCTGCGCGATCGACGCTGCGGCGTTCCGGAATACGAGGGGGACGAAACGGATGAAGTACGCAACGGGAAGGATCCACAGGGACCCGACTAGAACCTGTCCAAGGTTGAACGGCGTGGGCGAAGCGAAGGCCGTCACGATATTGATGCCGACGACCGTTCCCGGCAGTGCCCACGGGAGCATGATCATCAGATCAAGGACGCTGGCTCCGCGTCCGCGCCAACGGGCCACCACCCACGCGGTCAGAACGCCGATCAGGATCGAGGCCAGCATTGCCAGCAACGACATCTGGCTGGATACCAATATCGGACGGAGGCTGCGCGGGTTCGAGGCGATATCGACGAAGTTCTGCAGCGTGTACTGCGGAGGAAGGATCTGGGTCGTCCAGGTTCCGTCGACAGTGAAGGACAGCAGGACAATCGTGGCGGCCGGAGCCGCCAGGGTCAGGACGATCAGCAGTGAGCACATTCCTGCCGCGACACGCGCCCAGGCGCCGGTGAGCGGTGTGGCGACTTGCGGGGTGCCCTTGGAGAGGCTCCGTGTCGATCGTTGGTTCTGGTACCAGCGCATGGTCAGCAGGAAAAGGATCGAGACGATCGAGAGCACGGTTGACTGTGCGGCCGCGAGTTCGTAGTTTCCGGACGTCTTCGCGGCCACGATGCGCATCGTCAATGTGTTGACGTTGTAGAACTGCGGCGCGGTGAATGAGGCCATGGAGACCATGAAGGTCAGCAGCGCTCCGGAGACGAGGGCCGGTGTCAACATCGGCAGAACGATAGTGCGCCACATCCGAGCACGAGAGGAACCGAGGTTCATCGCGGCTTCCTCGAGTGAAGCGTCACTCCCAGCGAGGCCCGCGGACACTGACAGATAGAAGTAGGGGTACATCGTCAGCGTGTGCACCAACATGACGCCGGCGATGCCGTCGAACGCAAACGCGTGGGCTGGAAGGCCGGTGAGGCTTGATACGGCTCGGGGGAAGATTCCGGATGACCCGTACAGGTAGTAGAACGACAGTGCCCCGATAAGAGGCGGGAGTCCCAACGGAACGAGGGCGACGATCTTGAGGATCCCTCTGCCCGGGAACCGGAAGCGGGTCAGCAGGACCGCCAGACATGTCCCGACGATCCCGCTGGTCACAACGGAGCCCAGCGAAATGAGAACCGAGAGGATGAGGGCCGACTTCGACGTGCCTGAGGTGAAGTCCCGATAGACGTCGCCTCCGCTCTGGAATGACGTCAGCAGCGTCGCAATCATCGGGACAACGATGTAGACAAGCAGGATGAAGGCCAGGGGAATGGCCAGGACGTAAACGAACCTGTCCGACGACGTGCTGGTCTGCAGGCGGGTCCGATTCCCTTTCAATGCCGTCACGGTTTCACCATCCAGATTTTCTCGGCGGACGGAGTCAGGTCAACGTCGTCGCCAGGCTGCGGCAGACTGTCGGAATCGGGAACGGATGCAAGGACCTCGTCTTCTCCGACCTGCGTCATCACAAGGCAGGTGGCCCCCGTGAACTCCACTGACGTTACGCGCGCACGAATGGAACCAGCGGCCGGAGAAGTCGAGCTGTCGACCAGAGCGACCGAAAGGGACTCTGGGCGCAGCGAAACGGCGATTTTCTCTCCGGATGTCGGGGCATCCCCGGAGGTCCTGGCGGTTCGGGGCGCGTAGATGACTGCGCCGCTGTCGAGCCGGATCGTGCAGTACCGGTCATCGACGTCCTCCACAGTGCCGCCTAGGACATTCGAGCGGCCGATGAACCGAGCCACAAAAGCAGTGGCGGGGCACCGGTAGATCTCACGCGGTTGGGCGACCTGATGGAGGACGCCGTCCTTCAGCACGGCGATGCGGTCGGACATCGCCATCGCTTCAGCTTGGTCGTGCGTCACATAGACGCTGGTGGTAGCGGACTCCTGTTGGATGCGTCGGATATGTCCGCGCGTCTCCTCACGGAGTTTCGCATCCAGGTTGGAGAGAGGCTCATCGAGCAGCAGTACTGACGGATCAATGACCAGTGCGCGTGCCAGCGCCACCCGCTGCTGCTGCCCGCCGGACAGCTGACCGATGCCGCGGTCGGCGTAGTCGCTGAGGCCGACGACTTCCAATGCCTCAGCGACTCGCCGCCGCTTCTCCTCTCCCCGAATGCGCCGCGTGGTCAAGCCGTAGCCGACGTTGGCGGCAACATTCATGTGGGGGAATAGGGCGTAGTTTTGGAACACCATGCCGGTGTCGCGTTTGTGCGGAGCCACACGCGTGACATCGCGATCACCGAAACGGATCTGGCCTGAACTGGGAGAGATGAACCCAGCGATCATTCGCAGAGTCGTGGACTTCCCGCAGCCCGACGGGCCGAGGAGAGTGAAGAACTCTCCATCGGCGATGTCGATGCTGAGGGAACTGACAGAGGGAATCCCGCTGCCATAGTCCTTGGTGATGTCGGTGAGGCTGACGCTGGTCATGGTGCTCCTTCGGTGCGGTCAAAGGGTGGGCAGAGGGACCTCAGCCCTTGCCTTTGATGTTCTGGGCCCAATAGCCGATCCAGTCGGATTCGTTCTCGGCGATGCGGTCCCAGTCCACTTCCATCTCCTTCAGGCCCAGGTCGGCGAGCCACTTCGGTTCATCGCTGAGCTCCACCGTCGGGATCTGGTACTGCTCTTCGGCGAGCTTCTTCTGCTCGTCCTCGCTCATGAGGAAGCTGATGAACTTGTCTGCTCCTGCCCCACCGGGACCGTCCTTGATCTTGGCGAGACCGTCGACGAGCATCGGGGCGCCAGACGCAGGAACAACCGCGTCGAGCATCGAGAAGTCCCCGTAGTGCTGCAGCATGATGTCTTGGAGATTCCACAGGGAGAGCGGGGCCTCCTGTCGACTCAGACGCTGGTAGAGGTCGGTGGGGTTGGCGGCGTAGGCCTTAGTGTTGGCATCGAGCTTCTTGAGCCATTCGTACCCGGCTTCGGGAGCGTCCGGATCGGCGCGGTCGATCATGGCGCAGTAGATGGACCTCATGGTGCCGGACGCCTCCACGTCTCGAATGATGAGGCTGTCCTTCATGTCAGCTCCGAGCAGGTCGTCCCAGTCCTTCGGTGCCTTGTCCTTTGACATGACATCGGTGTTGATCATGAAGAGTTCGGCAAGCTTCATCTCGCCGACCCACAGTCCGTCCTTATCTCGGGAAGCTTCGGGAACGGCGTCGATGACGTCCTGAGGAGCTGGAGCGAGCACGCCATCGGCTGCGGCAGCACTGAGCTGCTGCCGGGTGCCGCCCCACCAGATATCGCCCTGCGGATTCGCCTGTTCGGCCCGCACGCGCTCCAGGGCCTCCTGTGCGCCCAGGGTGAGTATGGTGGCCATGCCCTCCCAGTCCGGATTGGCCTTTTCGAAGTCGGCGACGACTGATTCCGCAAGCGACTTGTCGCGGGCGGTGTAGATCGTGAACGCCGTGGGCTTGCCGGCATCATCTCCCTTCCCGGAGCTGGAGGAGGTTCCGCCGAGTCCGCATGCCGAGACAACGGCTGTGGAAGCGGTGGCGAGGATGGTGCCTCGGATGAGGTTGCGTCGTGAGATCATTGATCTCTCCTTTCTGGGGTGACTGCATTGTCACGTCGGCTGCACTTGTTGGAGTTCTGAGAAGGACAAGTCCTCAAGGGCCGCTTTTCGGACTCTCGGAGTGCGGAGGGTCGCTTGCTTCTAGGAGCAGCTGGGGGCGGGTCTCCATGCAACTGATGGCGCCGCGGACCAGGGCATCCTCTCCATGCTGGGCGAATCGAATGTCGACGTCGCTTGGACAGAGCCGTCGAATGCGAGATTTGAGTTTTGATCTGTGCGGCTTGTCGAGGCGAGGGAGAGCACCGGCAAGGACCACGGTGTGAGGGTTCGCCACGCAGACGTACACCGCGGAGGCATAGGCCCATGCATCAAGTGCGCCGGAGAGAAGGCCCTTCGCGGCATCGTTCTCGGAGGTCATCAGATCCTCGAGGAGGCGATGCTCTTCGGTATCGATACCCAGCTCGCGTGCCCCTCGGGTCAGGCGGGGAATTGAGAATTCCGACTCAAGCTGCCCCACCTCCCCGCTCAGTTTGGACGAACGCCAGGGAAGAAATCCGATCTCTCCGGCTGAACGGGTTGCCCCTACGTGGATCTTGCCGTCCACCAGGAGTGCTCCGCCGATGCCGCCGCCCACATAGATGAGCGCGGCGTCGCCGTCGAAGCGCCCGCACTCTCCAAGAGCTACGAGGTTGACATCGTTCTCAATGATCACGGCGATGCGCAGAGCGGATCGAAGGCGTTCAGCGAGCGTGGCTTGGTCCGCGTCTCCCAGCTCGGGTGCGAGCGCAATGTACCCCTCTTCGGACACCACTCCCGGGAGCGACAGAACGACGCAGCGCGACGGTTCGGTGGTCACGGAGTGGAGGGTTTCGATGGCTGCGATGAGCGATTGTCCGGGGTCCCCGAGGTCGAGGGGGCGGCGGATCTGGGCATAGATCTGCTGGTCAAGGTCCACTTGGCGCACCACGATGTCTCCGGACTGGATGCCGATGACCGTGAGACGAACCGCAGAGCGCCTGAACTGAAGCAGCGTACGGGGACGCCCGCCTGTTGAATTCGCTTGGCCGATCTCCTGGACGTAGCCGTTGCCGAGCAGTGTCTTGATCGGTGTCGTCATGGATGACTGGGAGTAGCCGGTGATCTCCGCGAGTTCAGTGCGAGACAGCGCGCCGCAGGTCAGGAGGGTGCTCACTGCCGCAGTGAGTCCCTCCGTCATCTGTGCCGGTTGTAATGTGACCGGAGTCTCCGTTGACATAGATACTTTATACGCGAAAGAAAGTGGGCGCGCAAGACCTCTCCTTCAACCCCGGATGTTGGGCGCAGTCCAGTGGATCATGGGTTTTCGTCTTGACGAGGAGCAAGGCTTGTGGACCGATCCTCTTGCTTCGTCGCTTACTGCGGCGTATGAAGTATGTATCCCGTCACAGTCGACGGGGTGGATGGAGGTACTGATATGACGAAGACAGCCGCGACCCGGAGCCTGGCGATGAGTCGAAGAGGTGTACTGCAGGCGGTCGGCACGATCGGTCTTGGCGGCGCGCTCATGACGCCGGCGGAACACGCTCTCGCTAGCGCGCACGCACAGGATCCCGACTCTGTGAAGCTCAACGTCCTCTTCATCGGAGCCCACCCTGATGACGAGAACGGTTCCCTGGCCACACTCGGTCAATGGAACGAATACCACGGAGTCGAAGCCGGAGTCATCACCATTACGCGCGGTGAAGGAGGGGGCAATGCAGTCGGGCTGGAAGAGGGCCCACCTCTGGGGCGTCTCCGTGAGGCCGAAGAGCGTACGGCGGTGGGACGGGCTGGGGTACGACACGTCTTCAATCTCGATGAGGTGGATTTCTACTACACCGCAAGTGCGCCGCTGTCTCGAGAGGTCTGGGGCGGAGATGCGCTGCTGGGCCGGATCATCCGAGTGATTCGTGCAACTCGGCCGGAGATCATCCTGACCATGAACCCGTCAGCTGTGGAAGGGAACCACGGCAATCATCAGCAGGCGGCAATGTACGCCGTTGAAGCCTATTTGAAGGCGGGTGACCCCTCAGTCTTCCCTGAGCATGTTGACGAAGGGTTCGCTCCTTGGACGCCTCGACGGATCCTCCGCGTAGGTGCGAACGGCGAGGGGGCCACCGGTGCTGATGCAGTGAAAAGAGGGTACGGCCCGACGGTCGACGCAGATGTTGTCTTTGGAACTTGGGACGGGACCTTCAGCGAACGGGAAAACCGCCGCTGGTCCGCAGTGCGGGACGACTCGGTCCATGACTATGTCACCCAGGGGTGGCACCTTCGACCGCCGTCCCCGAGCGACCCGGCCGAAATCCGGGTGAACTGGCTGACCGTCATCCACTCCAAGTCTCCACTGTCAGATCCTCGTAGCGGCGATGCTGCAGCTCTGGAGGGCGCCGTGACACAGTCCGAGGGAGGTTTGCCTCTGGGCCTTCTCCTGGAAGTGAAACCGGAGACGTATGAATTCGTCGCCGGTGAAGCCCGCAAGGTGGCCGTTCGTGTCACGGCACCTCCGGAAGGCGACGTGCCGGCGGCCCCGGTCAGTGTGGTCGTGCCCAAAGGCTGGAAGGCCGATCCTGCGGAGCTGGCCATGCCCAGTCTGAGCGCTGGGGAAAGTGTCGACCTGGCATTGACGGTCGTCGCCTCGGATGGCGAGAGTGGCGAGACCGGGCAGATTTGGGCGGAGCTCGCCCTCCCGGATGGAACAGCAGGCAAGTGCTTCGCCCCTGTTCGGCGAGCAGGGGCGTTGGAGGCCAGCATTGCGCCACTTGAGGAGATCGCTGACTTCCGGGAGTGGACGAAGTCCATTGGAATGCGGCACCTCGATGCCCTCGTTCCCGAGCTGTTTTCGGTGCCACAGGGGTGGCGCGATGAGGAGGAGATCGTAGTCGAGAGTTTTTCGTCCCGCGAGCAGCGTGGACGAGTGAGTGTTCAGGTCCCGGCAGGCTTCAGTGTGGAACCTGACATGGTGGACATATCTTCGATCGAGCCGCGTGGCCGCGAGTCTTTCTCGGTGTGGTTTGAGAACGTCGATACAAGTATCCCGTTCGGCAACCGCGCCGAGAACGGTGGCAGCTGGCCGGTTCCGATCCTTACGGAATCCGCTGGAGCTGTGGCCGTGCGCAATACCGTCATGAATCTGGTCCCGACGTCGGTGGTTCCAAAGGTCGAACCGCCCAAGGCGCTGACAGGTGTTCTGGACCCTGCCGTCTTCCCCGGCGAAGACCTCCCTGTCGACACTGTGTGGCAGGGGACGCCGATGGGGGGAACGACGGAAACCATCAGCGGTACCTCTCGGATCAGCCACGACGGCGAGAATCTGTATGTTTTCGTATCAGTCCAGGACGACGTGCGCGGAACCATCCTGCCTCCAGAGGACAACAAGCGGCAGCGTCGAACTGACTCGGTCGAGATCTACGTGGATCCACGAGGGACTGCGCCGAATACAGCTCACACGTTCATCGCAGGCATTATGCCGTCGATGGGGAGTATGACTGGAGCCCCTGGTGTCGGGCGCGATCGTGACAACCATCAAGGTGAAGCCAGCGAGACTGCGCCTGGGATGGAGGTCGCAGTGGTCATGGCTGGGACAGAGGAGGAATACACCGGGTATGGCCTCGAAGTGAAGATTCCATTTGTCGTGCTGCCTGACGCGATCGACCCCGAACATATGGGCTTCAACGTGGTGATCAACGATTCTGACACCCAGGACAAAACAGCTCAGGACCGGGTGGGGTGGTCGACGTTCCCCGGAATGCGAGCTGATCCGTGGCGGTGGGGGTTGCTTCGAGTTGAGGGGCTGTCCGATGGCGGTTCGAACCCGAAGGACCCCATCCTCCCAAGGACGGCGGCCCTCTCCATAGAGTCGCCCCAGTCGATCATCCAATCCGCCGCAGACGGTGTACCGCTTGGCGGAGCCGCACCGGCTCGGGGTGATCTGCGTGTCGACTCAGCCAAGTGGCGCGGGAAGAGGCTGGTTGCAAAGGTTCGGACCCCTTCCGCTGGTGAGGTTCGGGCATTCCTGTGGGATGGCGAATCTGTGGCTGGCAGCGTGAAGCAGAAGGTGAAGAACGGCAAGCTGACCATTTCTCTTCCAACAGAGGAGAAACCTGATAGCGGCGACTACAAGCTGCTGGTGAGCTACATCGACAGCGAAGGGCGAGTGGCCGCCGCAGTCAGCTCAGTATCCTGATTTCACATTTCCGGCTGTCAAGGACCGACGGGTCATCGAGGCGTTCTCGCTACCCGTCGGTCTTTGTCTTTTCAGCGCCGCACCACAGCTGAAGCACATCGGTGATGCGGCCCGCGATCCGCACGGCAGCGACTCCGTCGGCCCGCGTGGGGCCGTCGTTCACCACCACGACCGGCCTGCCCGCCTTCACTGCGGCGCGCACGAACCGCAGACCCGACTGCACCGTGAGGCTGGAGCCGAGCACGAGCACACTGCCCGCCTCCTCGACCGCGGCGTAGCAGTCGCGGACCACCTGCGGGTGGGCCGCTTCGCCGAAGAACACGACGTCCGGTTTCAGCATGCCGCCGCAGATGCCGCAGAGGGGGTAGCGGAAGTCGTGGGTGCGGTCCACGTCGGCGTCGCCGTCGGGTGCCTGGGCGACCTGGTCGGCGAGGGCGTCGATCCGGGCGGCGTAGTCCGGGTTCAGCAGCAGCATCCGTTCGTGCAGCAGCGGCCGGGAGGACAGGTGCCCGCAGCCGAGGCATGTCACGAGGGACAGCTGCCCGTGCAGCGGGATCACCCGCTTCGTGCCGGCGGCTTCGTGCAGGCCGTCCACGTTCTGGGTGATGACGGCACTGATCGGGAACGGGGAGGACACGGCCTGGATCGCGGCGAGGAGGCGGTGCCCCTGATTCGGTCGCGCCTGCAGGAACTGCCGCCAGCCCACGGTGGAGCGCGCCCAGTATCGGCGGCGCGACAGGTCCGAGCCGGTGAACTCGTGGATCGTCATCGGCTGGCGGGCCGTGGCGGTGCGCCCGCGGTAGTCGGGCAGGCCCGAATCGGTGGACATACCGGCGCCGGTCAGCACCACGACGGGACCGTTCGCGGCGAGCACGCGAACGGCGCGTTCGATCTCCTCTGGCGGGGAGGTGCGGCCGTACTCGGCGCTGTCCATGGGGCCCCACGCCGGCATGCGCGGAAGGCCGCGACCGGTGCGGGGCGCTGCGGGCGCGACCGACGGGGCGGGGGCGTCATCCGGGCCGAAGGCGGAGTGGGTTGTGCTCGCGGTCGCGAACCAGGAACCGGCGTGGCCAGCGGGCGGGATCCTCATGCGCCCCAACCTACCGCGGTGCGGCATATCGGTCGCGGCCGGTCTCGGCCGGTCTTGGCCGGCCCCGACCCGAGTCCCCAGGCCCTGCCCGGCACCCATTGAATGCGTTTCAGCGCTCTTGTTCGAGGAAATGAGCGCTGAAACGCACGGAACCGGCCGGCACGGCGGTCCGGGGGCTGGCTGTCCCTGGTCGGCGGCCCGGGGGAGTGAGCCTACTTCTTCATCTGCTTCAGCAGGTCGCCGAACGGGACGAAGTCGGTGAAGTCGTCGGCAGCGGACGTGCGGCCCGCAGCTGCCGAGATCCCGCGGCCCGGCTTCTGAGACGAACCCTCAGCGCCGTCAGCAGCGCTGTCGTCGGCGCCGTCACCAGCGCCGGCACCACTGGGGTCGGCGGCCCCGTCGGCCGGCGGGGCGTCCACACCGAGCAGAACGATCGCCTCCTCCGCGGCGGTGCGAGCACGCGCAGCGAGGGAGTCGTCTGCGGAGGCGAAGTCGGCGCTCGCGGCGAAGATCGCGGTCGGCACCGGCATTGCGCGCAGGTAGGAGAACAGGGGCCGCATCGCCGTGTCGGTGATGAGGGAGTGGCGGGCGGTGCCGCCGGTCGCGCCCAGCATCACCGGGACACCGGCCAGGGCCTTCGGCTTCACTAGGTCGAAGAACGACTTGAACAGCCCCGAGAACGACGCGTTGAACGTGGGCGTCACCGCAATGATGACGTCCGCGGAGCTCACGGCATCCAGCGCGCGCTGCACAGCGGCGGGCTTCACCGGCGAGATCGTCGCCTCCATGATCCCGACCGCAATGGACCGCAGGTCGATCCGCGTCACCTCGGGCTCGAGCGCACGCGAACGGGCCTCGGTCTCGAGAGCGGTCTGCAGGACGTCGGCGAGCCGGGACGTGGATGAGGGCGTGGACAGGCCCGCCTGCACCACGGCGATGGTCAGAGTGCGTGTCATGGAGTGCCTCCTCGGATGGTCACATGCGAATGCGGGGTCGGGAGCGGGGCGCGGGCGGTCCGCCCAGCGGGAAGGCCGGCCGACGGGATCAGTCGTTCAGCCGGCCGCGCTCGGCCTCAGCCCTGCGCGCCTCCGCGGTGAGGCCGGTCCAATTGTCCCCGGTCTCGAAGCGGTACGAGGAGTCGAACTCGGCGCCGCGCGCCTCAGCAGCGGCCTTCACACGGGCCGCGTGCGTGGGGGCGTCGGGAACGTCGGCGGGGCGGCGCTTCGCGAACTCCTCGCGCAGCACCGGCACCACCGTCGTGCCGAGCAGTTCGATCTGCTCCATGACAGTCTTCTCCGGCAGGCCGGCGTGGTCCATGAGGAACATCTGGCGCTGGTAGTCGCCCACATGGTCCGCCATGGACAGGTAGCGCTCCACCACCTGCTCGGGTGAGCCCACGGTGAGCGGGGTCTGCGCGGTGAAGTCCTCCAGGGACGGGCCGCCGCCGTATACGGGGGCGTTGTCGAAGAAGGGGCGGAACTCGTTGACGGCGTCCTGCGAGTTGGGGCGCATGAACGCCTGACCACCGAGGCCGACGATCGCCTGGTGCGCCTTGCCGTGGCCGTAGTGCTCGTAGCGCTCGCGGTACAGCTGCACCATCTGCTTCGTGTGGCTGATGGGCCAGAAGATGTTGTTGTGGAGGAAGCCGTCGCCGTAGTAGGCGGCCTGCTCGGCGATCTGCGGGGACCGGATCGACCCGTGCCACACGAACGGGGGGACGCCGTCGAGCGGGCGCGGCGTGGAGGTGAACTGCTGCAGCGGGGTGCGGAACTGTCCCTGCCAGTCCACCACGTCGTTGCGCCACAGTTCGTGCAGCAGCGCGTAGTTCTCGACCGCGAGCTCCACGCCCCTGCGGATGTCCTGGCCGAACCACGGGTAGACGGGGCCGGTGTTGCCGCGGCCCATCACGAGGTCCACGCGGCCGTCGGTCAGGTGCTGCAGCATCGCGTAGTCCTCCGCGATCTTCACCGGATCGTTGGTGGTGATCAGGGTGGTCGCGGTGGACAGGATGATGTTCGTGGTCTGCGCGCCGATGGTGGCGAGCGTGGTGGTGGGGGAGGAGGTCACGAACGGCGGGTTGTGGTGCTCGCCGATGGCGAAGACGTCCAGACCCACCTCCTCGGCGAGCCGGCCCATGCGCACGATCTGGTCGAGGCGCTGCTTCTCCGTGGGGACCCGGCCGGTGGTGGGATCAGGGGTGATGTCGGCGATGGTGAAGATTCCGAACTGCATGGGGCGCCTCCTCGGGTGGCGGGCCGGGCGGCGGCCCGGCGAACTCATGTAGTTGAACATAAAACTACTTTTGCTGACGGGTCAATGCCCGGGAGACCCCGCTCACGGCGCCCCCATCATTCCCGCGCCGCCTGCGCGCACGATCCAGGCCGACGCGCTCAGCCGCCAGCCCGGGGTCATGCCGACGGGTGCCGCGGCACCCGCACAGGCGCAGGCCGACGGGGCCGGCCTCACATCGGTTCCCGGCACCCGTCGGCCCCGCAATAGCATGGGGACCATGTCCTCAGCTCCCGCCGCCGCGCCCCGCATCCACCCCGTGGACCAGGTGCCGCCGCTGCCGCGCCTCAGCGTCCTGTCCATTCAGCACGTGGCCGCGTTCTACGCCGGCGCCGTCGTGGTGCCGCTGCTGATCGCCGGCGGCCTCGACCTCACGCCCGCGCAGACCATCCACCTGATCAACGCGGACCTGTTCACCTGCGGCATCGCCACCCTCATCCAGTCCGTCGGCTTCTGGAGGATCGGGGTGCGTCTGCCGATCATCCAGGGCGTCACCACCACCGCGATCTCCCCGATCATCGCCATCGGCCTGGCCACCACCGGCGGGCAGGGCGGCGCCGCGGCCCTGCCGTTCATCTACGGCTCCGTCATCATCGCGGGCCTGTTCACGTTCTTCGCCGCCCCCTACTTCGCGCGGCTCATCCGCTTCTTCCCGCCGGTGGTGATCGGCACCGTCCTCACCTGCATGGGCATCACCCTGCTCGCCGTCTCCGCGAACGACATCACCTCCTGGGCCGACGGCACGCCCGCCAGCAGCGACGTCCTCTACGCCGCCCTGACCCTCGCCGTCATCGTGGCCGCCCAGCGGTTCTTCCGCGGATTCCTCGGCACCATCGCCATCCTCATCGGCCTGATCATCGGCACCGCCACCGCCCTCGCCCTGGGCGACGCGTCCTTCGCGGAGGTCGGCACAGCCGACTGGGTGGGCGTCACCACCCCGTTCTACTTCGGCCTGCCCGCCTTCACCCTCACCGGCGCCATCTCCATGATCGTGGTCATGCTGATCACCATGGTGGAGACCACCGGTGACGTGTTCGCGGCCGGGGAGATCGTCGGCAAGCGCATCACCCGCGGCCACATCCGCGCCGCCATCCGCGCCGACGGGCTCTCCACCACCCTCGGCGGCGTCCTCAACTCCTTCCCCTACACCTGCTTCGCGCAGAACGTGGGGCTGGTGCGCCTCACCGGCGTCCGCTCCCGCTGGGTGGTGGCCGGCGCCGGCGTCATCATGATCATCCTCGGCGTGCTGCCGAAGGCCGGAGCAGTGGTCGCCTCCATCCCGGGGCCCGTCCTCGGCGCCGCCTCCCTCGCCCTGTTCGCGAACGTGGCACTGGTGGGCATCCAGACCCTCGCCTCCGTGGACCTGCGGGACAACCGCAACGCCGTGGTGGTCACCATCTCGCTCGGCCTCGCCCTGCTCGTCACGTTCAAACCCGCCATCGCGGAGCTCGTGCCCTCCTCCCTGCAGGTGCTGTTCGCCTCCGGCGTCACAGTCGGCTCCATCTGCGCGATCGTGCTGAACCTCCTGTTCTTCCACGTGGGCCGCCAGGCCGGCCCGGATGTTGCGGTGGGGGCCGACGGGTCCCGCCTCACCATGGAGGAGATCTCCGCGATGGACACCGCCGAGTTCGCCACCGCCCTCGCACCCCTGTTCAACAACGAGACCTGGCCGCTGGAGGCCGCCGCCCAGCGCGGCCCCTTCTCCTCCGTCCAGGACCTGCGCGAAGCGATCCAGGAAGCGGTCCTCACCGCACCCCACGAGAAGCAGATCGCCCTCATCGAGGACTACCCCGACATGGCCGAACTCCTCCTGGCCGACGACACCCGCGCAGAGGAGATCGCGAAGGTCGCCGGCTCCCTCGCCCTGGAGAACATGGACGATGCCGAACAGCAGCAGCTGCAGGAGCTCGCCGACGCCTACCGCGAGAAGTTCGACCTCCCGTTCGTGGCATGCCTGGGCCGGATGGACTCCCGCCAGCAGATCATCACCTCCGGCATCCGTCGGCTGGAGAACTCCCGCGAACAGGAGCGCGTGGTCGCGCTCGCGGAGGTCGTGGAGATCGCCAACGACCGCTTCGGCATCATGATGGCGGACGCCAACCCGATCGCCTCGGCCTGGCACCGCAAGTTCGAACAGCTGCACTGAGGAGTCATGCCGGCAACCCGCGCGAAGAGCGCCCACCTGGGCGCCCTCACCATCACCATCCTGACGGCGCTCGCCGCCATCGGTCCGCTCGCCACCGACATGTACATCCCGGCGTTCCCCGAGGTCGCCGCGGACCTCACCGCCCGCGCCGCCCACGTGCAGCTCACGCTGACGGCGTTCTTCGCCGGTGCGGCCGCCGGCCAGGTGGTGGCGGGCCCCCTCAGCGACCGCCTGGGCCGACGGGTGCCGCTGATCTCCGGGACGCTGCTGTGCCTGGTGGGCTCCATCGGCTGCGCTCTCGCCCCCAGCATCGGCTGGCTGCTGATCTTCCGCGTCATGCAGGGCATGGGCGGCGGGTTCGGGATGGTGCTCTCGCGCGCCATCCTCATCGATCTGGCGCGCGGGCCGGAACTGTTCCGCTCCATGAACCTCCTGCAGGGCATGGTCGGCATCGCCCCGATCATCGCGCCACTGATCGGCGGGGTGATCCTGATCGTGGGGTCGTGGCGGGAGGTGTTCATCGTGATCGCCACCGCCACCGCCCTGTCCCTGATCGCCCTGGTGCTGCGGATCCCCGAATCGCTGCCGAGGCAGGACCGTCAGCCCGGCGGCTTCCGCACCTTCGCACGGAATGTGGCGCGGCTGCTGCGCCGGCCCGCGTTCACCTCCTACCTGCTGGTGAACGCGTTCAGCGCGTTCGCGCTGATGGCGTACGTGTCCGCCTCCAGCTTCGTGGTGCAGAACCTGCTCGGGTTCTCCTCCACCGTCTATTCGATCTCGTTCGCGGTGAATGCGACGGGCATGATGCTGGCGAGCTTCACCTCCGCGCGGCTCACCCAGACCCGCAGTCCGCGGTCCCTGATGCGGTGGGCGATCCCCGTGGTGATCGCGGCGGGAGCATTCCTGCTCATCGGGGTGCTGCTGCTCGGCACACCGGCGTGGGTGGTGTTCCCGGCGTTCTTCTTGACGGTGGCGCCGCAGGGCTTCATCTTCGGCAACGGCGCGGCGATGGCGTCCCGCGAAGCGACTGATATGGCGGGCACGGCATCGGCGATGATCGGCCTGGGCTTCGCCTGCGCTGCGTCCCTCGCCGCCCCGGTGGTGGGCCTGGCGGGGGAGGGGTCGGCGCTGCCGGCCGCGATCGGCATCTTCGTGGGCGGCATCATCAGCCTGATCCTGTTCGTGGTCGCGGGGCGCTTCGAGCGCGCGTCGGCGTAGTCCGTCGCCAGGACCGTCTGGAAGAGGGGAAGCGGATGCTGAAGCGGAACCCGTCGGCCGCCTGACCAGCCGGGCCCCGCCCGTGCCCGCACGCCCCACCCGGCCCCGTCCGATTCGTCCCAGTTCGCCCGGGCGGCCCCCGTCGGTCCCTCAACTCCCGTATCATGCGGCCAGGACCGTGTTGCGCGCACTGCCGGGCGCTGAGGGGAGAGCTGGAATGGACACCACGATGGTGCAGCGGCTGCGCATGCCGCGCGCGCTGATGATGATGGCGATCGCAGCGGTGATGATGCTGGTGCTGGCGGCGTGCGGCCCCACCCTCAACACCAAGCTCACCATCGACGACAAGGGCGCTGGCTCCCGCGTCATCTCCCTCGTCATCACGCAGAGCGACATGGAGTCCATCCCCGGCGGCGCCGGCGTCATCGATGAGACCATCAAGGCGAACGTGCCCGGTGAGATCACCTACCACGGCATGTCCTCGGGGGCCGACGGGGCCACTGTCTACAACTTCGAGATCACCTTCACCGACCCCGCCGACTACGAAGCGAAGGCGCAGAAGCTGCTGGACGCCGGCGGCGTGGACAAGCAGGCATCCGTGACACTGACCCTGCCGAAGAAGCCGTTCGCCGAAGGCGCCCGCATCGACGAGAACTTCACCTCCGCCGACCTGCTCGCTTGGACGGCCAACGCCCTTGAGGCGAAGCTCGGCTCCGACACCGTCAGCGCATCCGACTTCTCCGGCTCCGGCGAGGTCACCGTTGCGCTGCCGGGCCAGGATGAGATCACCGACCAGTTCGAACCGATCGACGCCGGCGAGGCCTCCCAGTACGGCTTCACGGCCATCGCGGTGAAGACCGGCGGCATCGGCAGCGGCGACGCCCTCACCCGCACCATCACCTACACTCTGCCCGCGGATTCCTACGCCCGCAGCCCCAAGGACTATGACGCGTGGATCGACTCGGTCACTCCGGACGGCGGCAAGGCCGAGAAGTCCACGGACGACAACGGCGACACCCAGTGGGTGCTCACCCTTCCCGAGGGTGATGCGCAGGCGATCTCCGCGCAGACCGACACCGCCCTGAACACCTCCGGCACCTCCCTCGAGGTCACCACTGAGCCGGACTCCGAGAACCCCCTGCGGTCCACCACCTACGTCACCGACACCCTGACCTGCTCCACGATCTGCACGGACTCCGGTGTCATCCGTGCGGAGCACGACGTGCCGGAGGGCTGGGAGCACCTGACCGAGAGCGGCGTCGATTCGGACACGGGCAAGTCCACCGTGACGTACTCGCACATGGTGCTGGTGCAGGACTTCCGCGCCACCACCACAATCGGTGAGGTCGGTGGCGGCGAGGTCGCCTACGCGTACACGTTCTCCAAGGAGGACGACGCGAAGATGGGCAAGGACATCGCCGCCTGGGTCAAGGGCGACAGCCGCGCAGCGGACCCGAAGCGCACTGAGGACGGCGACACCGTCACCTACACGATGACGTTCAGCGGCACCGCTGAGCAGCTGGCGGGGGATGTGGGCGAGTACATCGGCGCCGACGGGCCCTACGGCACCGGCACCATCACGAAGTCCGGCGAGTCGATGTTCACCACCACCAGCCGCTTCCACACATCCTTCGCCGCACCTCGCCAGCTCAGTGAGAACCCGCCGGCGGCCAGCACGTGGACCGTGAAGCTGCCCGACGGGTACGAGGCCCAGCCCGGCACCGTGTCCTCCGACCCGAAGGGGAAGACCTCCGCGAAGGGCAGCAGCGTCTCCATCACCACCACCGAGGCGACCTCCAGCGCGCCCTCCGTCACCGGTGAGGCGGAGTCCCGCAACTGGGTGGGCGTGATCGCACTGATCGTGCTGCTGGTGTTCGCCCTCGCGATCGTGTTCGCGATCATCGCGCTGGTGCGCCGGGCGAAGCGTCGCTCCGCGCAGGCCGCGCCGCACCCCGCGCCGAACGGGGCGCAGTTCGCCGGCGCGCCGATGGCGGCGGCGGGGGTGCAGGGGCCGACGGGTTCTCACGCGGCACCGCCCGCGCAGTCAGGCATGTCAGCGCCGTCGGCCCCGCCCTCCCCGCACACCGGGCAGTACCCGGCGCAGCCTCCTGCTCAGCCGCCGGCGCAGCCGCCCGTGCAGCCGCCGGCGCAGCAGGGCTTCGGCCCGGGCAGTCACACCTCGGTGATGTCCGCGCCGACCCCGCCGCGCGCGCCGCGCAGCTGACCCCGCGCAGCCGCGTCAGAGGACCATCGCGGCGATCCAGCCGGCGGCCAGCAGCGGCAGGTTGAAGTGCAGGAACGTCGGGATCACCGAGTCGCGTATGTGGTCGTGCTGCCCGTCGGCGTTGAGACCGGCGGTCGGCCCGAGCGTCGAATCCGATGCCGGTGAGCCCGCATCACCCAGCGCCCCGGCCGTGCCGATCAGTGCGACGGTCGCCGCCGGGGAGAACCCAAGGGACGCGCACAGCGGCACATAGATCGTCGCGATGATCGGCAGGGTCGAGAACGACGACCCGATGCCGAGCGTCACCACCAGGCCCACCACCAGCATCGCCAGCGCTGCCGCGCCCCGATTGTCGCCCACGAGCTCAGCGGCGGACTTCACCAGCGGCTCCACCTGGCCGGTCGCGGTCATCACCGCGGCGAAGCCCTGCGCGGCGATCATGATGAACCCGATCAGCGCCATCATCCGCATCCCGCCGGTGAACACGTCATCCGCGCGCCGCCACGGCACCGCGCCCGTGCCCAGCATCAGCGCGAGGCCCACCAGCGCGCCCACCAGCAGCGGGTTCGCCTCCGATTCGAGAGCGGTCAGCACCAGCTGGATCGCGAAGCAGGCGGCGACCGCCACCAGGCTCATCACCATGGAGAAGCGCTGGCGGCCAGCGCTGGGGCCCTCGTCGGCGCGCCTGGCCGCTGCTGCTGGGCTGCTCGCGGCATCGGCTGCCTCGCCGGCGTCGTCAGGTTCGGGGGCCGACGGATTCGGGCGCGCGTCGGCCGCCCCAACCGCCACATCCGCGTACATCCGCGGGCGGCGGTAGCTCACCAGCAGCGCCACCAGCAGACCCGCCGCCATCCCAGCCGCGGGGATGCCCATCGCCGCCATTACGTTGACGGAGCCGACCGGCATGCCCGCCTTTTCGATGTTGCCGAGCAGGATGTCGTTCAGGTAGATCGATCCGAAGCCGACGGGCAGCAGCATATAGGTGGTGACCAGGCCGAACGTGAGGGTGCAGGCGATGGCGCGGCGATCCAGGCGCAGACGGTTCATCACCACCAGCAACGGCGGGATCAGCAGCGGAATGAACGCGATGTGCACCGGGATCAGGTTCTGGCTCATCACCGACATCGCCAGCACGCCCGCCACCAGCGCCCACCGCACGGCCGTGACGGCGCCCTGCTGCGCGGAATCGGATGCCCCGCCGAGGCGGCCGACGATCCACGCCGCCAGCGCGTCCGGCAGGCCCGAACTCGCCACCGCCATCGCGAACGCGCCCAGCAGGGCGTACGCGAGCGCGATCTGGGCGCCGCCGGCCAGGCCTTCTTGGAAGGCCACCATCGTGGCGTCCAGGCCGAGACCGGCCACGAGACCGCCGACGACGGCGCCGATGAACAGGGCAAGGACCACGTGCACGCGCGCCAGGGACAGCACGAGCATCACGATCACAGCGAGGAGAACAGCATTCAGCACCCCGAAACACTAGGCCGAAGCATGCCGCCGCTGCGTGTCAGACCGCCTGGTGGGCGCCGCCCGTGCCGGTGTTCCGGGAGGTCACCGGGCCCCGGGGCCCTTGAAGTGGCGCAGTGCACGCCATCCGGCTACGCTGTCACCAATCATTGTGATGTGGTGCACGCGATGGTGCGTTCACACTCGCTCCCTTGTTCCCCGAAGGAAAGAAGAACATGGATCTCTCACGTCGATCACTCCTCGCCGGCTCCGTCGCATTCGTCGGCCTCGGCGCCCTTGCAGCCTGCGGCGGCGACAACAAGAGCGGCAGCGGCTCCGGCGGCGGCGGCGGTGCAGCCGTCATCGTGAACGGCACCGAGCCGCAGAACGCCCTCGTTCCCACCAACACCAACGAGACCGGCGGCGGTCGCGTGATCCAGTCGATCTTCTCCGGCCTCATGTACTACAAGGAGGACGGCTCCGCTGAGCCCGACCTCGCCGAGTCCGTCGAGTCCGATGACTCCAAGGTCTGGACCGTCAAGCTCAAGGCCGACCAGAAGTACTCCGACGGGTCCGTCATCAAGGCGCAGGACTTCGTGGACTCCTGGAACTACGGTGCCGCGGCCGCCAACGGCCAGCTCCTGCAGTCCTTCTTCGACCCGATCGAGGGCTTCGCCGAGGTCGCCGAAGAGGGCAGCACCATCAAGGAGATGAAGGGCCTCAAGGTCGAGGACGACACCACCTTCACCGTGACCCTGGTGGCCCCGCAGTCCGACTTCGCTCAGCGCCTCGGCTACTCCGCGTACATGCCGATGCCGCCCTCCGCGTTCAAGGACATGAAGGCGTTCGGCGAGAAGCCGATCTCCTCCGGCCCGTACAAGCTGGAGACCTGGTCCCACGACCAGGAGATCGTCACCGTGCCCAACGAGCACTACAACGGTCCCCGCAAGGCCAAGAACGGCGGCATCACCTACCGCATCTACCTCGAAGACGACACGATGTACAACGACCTCCTCTCGGACGCCGTTGACGTCACCGACACCATCCCGCCGAGCCGCCTGTCCACCTTCCAGGACGAGCTCGGTGAGCGATCGGTCAACGCACCGGGTGCGGTGTTCCAGTCGATCACCTTCTCCCCGACGGACAAGAACTACCAGGGAGAAGCGGGCAAGCTGCGCCGCCAGGCGATCTCCCGCGCCATCAACCGCGAGTCGATCTGCAAGAACCTGTCTTCGACTCCCGCACCCCGGCGACCGACTTCGTCGCTCCTGTGATCGAGGGCGGCGGTGCCACCGACATCAAGGGCGCCGAGGTCCTCCAGTACGACAAGGCGAAGGCCAAGGAGCTGTGGGACAAGGCCGAGGCCATGCAGAAGTTCGAGGGCGAGTTCACCCTCGGCTACAACTCCGACGGTCCCCACAAGGACTGGGTGGAGGCCGTGTGCAACTCCGTGAAGGAGGCGCTCGGCGTCAAGGCGACCCCGAAGCCGTTCCCCGAGTTCGGCAAGTTCCGTGAGCAGATCACCAACCGCAAGATGCCCGGCGCGTTCCGCTCCGGCTGGCAGGCGGACTACCCGTCGATGTTCAACTTCCTCGGCCCGATCTACAGCTCCGCTGCGGCCGACGGCAAGGGCTCGAACGACGCCGACTACAAGAACCCCGAGTTCGACAAGCTCCTCGCCGACGGCCTGTCCGCCACCGACACCGAGGGCGCGCTCGCGAAGTTCAAGGAAGCCCAGGCCCTGCTGATGGAGGATCTGCCCGCCATCCCGCTGTGGTACCAGAACAGCCTCGGCGGCTTCTCGAACGTCGTCAAGGACGTCAAGTACGCCTGGGACACCACCCCGATCTACTACGAGATCACCAAGGAGTGATCCCTCCGGGCGGCCCGGCACCGGGTCACCCCATCTGAGAAGCGGGCCCCTCACCCATGCGGTGAGGGGCCCGCTTCGCTGTGCGCGGGGACGAAGTTCCCCGCGCGGCCACCGGATCGTCACCGCGTCCATCCCTGCCGCCAATCCTCACGCCAACGCCCGGTCACCCGCGCCGCCTACCCTCGGTGAAACCACAGGTCACCGCAGGAAGGAAGCCGCGCCATGATCCTCGAACGCTTCGGCGACGATGACCTCTCACAGGTGAGCTACCTCGTCGGCTGCCCCGCCGCCGGCGAAGCGATCGTCATCGACCCTCGCCGCGACATCCAGGTCTACCTCGACCGCGCCGACGCCCTCGGCGTGCGCATCACCGCCGTGACCGAGACCCACATCCACGCCGACTACCTCTCCGGCACCCGCGAACTCGCCGCCGCCACCGGCGCCCGCATCTTCCTCTCCGGGGAGGGCGGCACCGACTGGGCCTACGGGTACGACGCCACCCTCCTCCACAGCGGCGACGACATCCAGATCGGCTCCCTCACGATCGAAGCGGTGCACACGCCCGGCCACACCCCCGAGCACCTCATGTTCCTCGTGGCCGACGGATCCCGCACCACCGACGTGGACGGTGTCGGCGAGGTCGGCTACGCCTTCACCGGTGACTTCGTGTTCGTCGGCGACCTCGGCCGTCCCGACCTGCTCGATGAGGTCGCCGGCGGCACCGACACCCGCTACGAGGGCGCGCGGCAGCTCTTCGATTCGCTGCGTGAGCACTTCCTGCCGCTGGAGGACTACGTGCAGGTGCTGCCCGCGCACGGCGCCGGGTCCGCGTGCGGCAAGGCGATGAGCGCGGTTCCCACGACTACCGTCGGCTACGAGCGCGAGTTCGCCTGGTGGGTTCCGTACGTGCGGATGGGTGACCTCGAGGGCTTCACCGACCAGCTGCTGAACGGCCAGCCCGACGCGCACGCCTACTTCTCCCGCATGAAGCGCCAGAACCGTCAGGGCCCCGCGATCCTGGGGGAGCGGCCCGGGCTCGCGGAGTTCTCCGGCGGGGCGGCGCAGGCGGCACTGGCCGACGGGTCCCACGTCCTCATCGATGCGCGCGGCCTCGACGACATCGCCGAGGGGGTGGCCGACGGGTCCCTCACCATCCCGGCGCCCCGCAGGCTCGCCAGCTTCGGCGCCTGGGCGGTGGACCCGGAGACCGACTCCGCGGGCATCATCCTGCTCGCCGCCAGTGAGGAGAAGGCGCAGCGGATGGCGGACCACCTGGTGCGGGTCGGCATCGATCGAGTGGTCGGGTTCATCCGCTGTCTCGACGGCATCGAGCTGTACTCCCCGGCATCCGTCGGCCCCGAGGAGCTGGACGGGTTCGGGCACGACATGCTGCTGGATGTGCGGCAGAAGGCGGAGTTCGCGCGCGGAACCATCCCGGGGGCGCAGCAGCTGAGCGCGGGCCGGGTGCTGTGGGACCGGTGCGAGCTGCGGCAGGGCCGGATCGTGGTGTTCTGCCAATCGGGGGTGCGCAGTGCGGTGGCGGCGAGCGTGCTGCGCCGGGCCGGGCTGGACGTTGTTGAGCTGACGGGCGGATTCGCCCGCTATTGTGAGGCCACCGCGGAGCGCCGAGCTGAGAAGCCCCAGCTCACGAGCGCTCCCTGAAACCCATCGAAAGGAGAACGTCGATGACTGTCACCGATAAGAAGGTCGCATTCCTCCTCACCCGCGGGGTGGAGCAGATCGAGCTCACCAGCCCCCGCAAGGCCCTCGACGACGCCGGCGCCACCACCGTGATCGTGTCGCCCTCCGAGGGGACCCTCCAGGGCATGGAAGGCGATTGGGAACATGCCCACACCTTCGATGTGGATGTGCCCGTCGGCGAGGCGAACGCGGATGACTACGACATGCTGGTGCTGCCCGGCGGCACCCTCAACGCCGACGCGCTCCGCCTCGACGAGGACGCCGTCGCGCTCGTGAAGGCATTCTTCGAAGCGGACAAGCCGGTCGCGGCGATCTGCCACGCCCCGTGGATCCTCGCTCAGGCGGACCTCGCCCGCGGCCGCCGTCTCACCAGCTTCGCCTCCACGAAGGTGGACCTGGTCAACGCCGGTGCGGCCTGGGAGGACAGTGAGGTCGTGGTGGACGGCAACCTCATCACCTCCCGCAGCCCGGGCGACCTCGAGGCGTTCAACCGCGAGATCCTCAAGGCCCTCGGCGCCTGACGCCGACGCCGCGCCGCTCAGTCCTTCGTCCAGATCCTCGTGTTCAGGTCGAAGTCCTGCACGAGCCGCAGGAACCGCACCATGTCCCGGTAGATCTGCTCGGCCGCGGCGCGGATGTCTCCGTTCGTCGGGTCGAGGCTGAACCGGTCCGTGTCCACACCTACGGCGATGTTCATCCGGTTGTCGGTGAACGACACCGCGACCGCATCAGACCCCGCCTCGGCCACGAAAGCGTTCAGCGCCTCGATGAGCTGCGGTGTCACCAGATAGCGCGCCTCCGCCTGGTCGCTGGTCCAGCCGTCCACACCGTCGGGCATCTGCGTGCCGACCAGCCGCATCGGTTCAAGCCCCGCCCCGTCGGCCTCCCGCTTCTCCATCGCTTCGAGCCCGCGCACGCGCTTGCGCGGCAGGAAGTACGTTTCGGAGGTGAAGTGCTTGTGGAAGTCGGCGGAGAAGAACACGAGGGAGGGACCGAGCCGGTGCGCTTCGCGCATCCTCGCGTCGAGCGCGTCGGCGAGTTTCTGTTCGAGGGCGCTGCGGCGGCGGGATCGCCAGTACATGGTTTCGGCTTCGGCCTGCACCATGGAGCGGGTGACGCGTAGGCCCGTGTCGTTGAGGCGCTTTCGCGCGACCGAACGCCATTCCCGCCACTGGCGCTCAGACGGCTCCGAATTCTCCCGGGCGCGTTCCTCCGGGGTGATGGCGGAGCGCCACTTCAGGTCCGCAAGGACGAAGTCGGTGGCGCCGAGGCGGCCGGTGACCACATCCTCCTGCACCATGCGCGTGTCGTAGACGAGGCCGGAGGCGGCGAGGAGCGGCCGCGGCACTTCACCGCGCGGAGTGTACGCGGCCTGCATGGGGGAGGCGTCGCCGCTGACAGTGTCGTGGCTGGCCATGCCGTCGAGCAGCTGCCGCATCAACGGGGCTCCGACGGATTCCGTGAACGTGTCACTCGCCGCGCCCGCGCGCTTCAGGCCGACGAACACCGAGACGCCCATGATCGCGACGCTCGGCAGAATGATGAGGATGCCGAGAGTGTTGGATACGAAGTAGGCGAGGACACCGAGGAAGAACCCGATCACGCCGAGGCACATGCCGATCTTGAGGACGGCGCCGGCGCCGCCTTCGAACCGGAGGTCCTTCGTGTCTGCGCGGACGGCCGCTTCGTCCACGTTCATGCGCGCCCAGATCTGCTCGAACGGCGGGATCGTGAGGTCGTGGTTCGCCGCCATCAGCCGAGGAATCCTTCCAAATCGACCGGATCTCTCTTCGTCTCTGCGCTCACCTCGAACAGGTCCATGAGCGGCAGGCTGAGCACGCGGGCAACAATATTCTGCGGGAACATCTGCCGGGACACGTTGAACTCGGTGGCCTGCGCGTTGTAGAGCCGGCGTGACGCCTGCAGACGCTCCTCCGCTTCGTTGATGGTGCGCTGCAGCAGCTGCACGTTCTCCAGCGAGTTCATGCTCGGGTACGCCTCGGCGGTCAGCATGACCCGTTCCGCTTTCTGCATCGCGTCGGTGAGCTGGGCTTTTTCTGTCACGCTGAGGTCGCCGACGGGGCGGCCCGTCCGCATCGCCGTGGCGCCCATGATGAGGTCCACTTCTTTTCGGACCGCTCCGGTCACCACGTTCTTCTGGGCGGTGATCTGGTCGAAGCGGGCTTCGAGGGCAACGTCGATGCCGTGCAGTGCTTCCTCAGCGCGGGTGCGCTTCGCGACGAGGCCGTTGCGCACCACGATCACCCAGATCGCGAGCCCCAGCACTGTGAGCGCGACGAGTGCCAGCACCCCCACCACGACTATCGCGACGACTATCGCGACGACTATCGCGACGATTCCGGATATCGATGCCATACGGTCTCCTCTGTTCGGCGGAGCTCGTGCTGCTTCGACGGGGCGCCGCGGTGATGGTGGCCGCGGCCGCTCGGGTCGGCGCCGCAGTGAGTACTGGATGTGAAGTTACCAGGTTGTGCGGTCGAAGGGGGAGTCCGACGGATTCGCCCCGGGCGATCCGTCGTCGTATGCGGGGTTCGGCGCGCGGATCTCCCCCGAATGGGAATACGAATCTCCGGCTACCGGAACCGCACGCCGCACCCGTTGCGTGACGAAAACCGTCGCCGCTCTTGGTGCCGTCCTCGCACTCGGCCTCGGCGCAGACTCTCCTGCGGTCGCTGACTCCGCTGACAGCACAGCCGCCGTCGGCGAACTCGCACCCGTCGGCGCTCTCGCCCCGTCGGACTCCGAAGCGATCTCCGTGTACACCGGCAAGACCCAGACCACCGTCGCCGTGGGCTACGAAGTGCAGGTCACCGGCGGGGCCGTTGGCATTGGTGCAGCGCCGTACAAAAGTTGGAGCAGATTGCCCGTTCGGCCGCGAAAATGGCCGGATCGGTGGAATTTTGGTCGGAAAGTGCACGCCGCGGCTCGATGGGCTCGGTCGTGTTGGGCCTGGCCGAACAAGAACCGCGACAGAATCGGCCGTTCGGGCAGTCAGATGCCACTGAGAGGCGGTTTCGTCGCGGAATCTGTCCGTGAGGCGTGCTGGGTGCTGCAGCTCCGGCGCGGGAACGGCAGAGCCGTTCGGCGTGGAAACGAGAAGAGCCCCGATCGTGAGATCGGGGCTCTTCTGCTCGGCGGAGGATGGGGGATTTGAACCCCCGAGGGCTATTAACCCAACACGCGTTCCAGGCGTGCGCACTAGGCCGCTATGCGAATCCTCCTCGAGCTGTCCGCGAACACATGTGCTCGCGAGCAGTGGCTTCCATCCTAGCGGACGCTCCCGTTGCCTGCATCCTCAGCCCCCTTGCGGGGGCGAAGGTCACACTCGTGGCGTGCAGTGCGCGGTGAGCGGCGTCTGGTCACCGGTGAGCGGCCGGCCGCAATGGTCAGCGGTCAGCAGTCACGGCCAGCCGTCACCGGTCGGCGGCGTGGGAACCGTTGAACGCTGTGTGCCCGTCGGCCTCCTGGTCGCGCCCGACGGAGTCCGCACCGCCGCGGGACTGAGAACGGTCGGCAGGCGCATCAGCCGTGTCGGGGTTGTGCCGATCAGCGGAGTAGTCCTCGTTGCGGATCAGGTTCAGCACGGCGAGGCCGAGGCCGCCCCAGAGCAGGACCATGGACAGAACGAGCAGAACAATGGCTCCGGTGCTCATCGGGCGTCTCCCTTCGCGGCAGTGTCGGTGATGTCGGCATCAGTGCCGGGGTGCGGGGCCCGATGGGTCTGGCCGGTGCCGAGGTCAGCGGCCGAGGACTCACCTTCGGCCTCCACGGCGATCCCACCGGGGCCCACCTTGTCCGGCTGGGCATGCGATCCGGCGATCACCGCACCGGCGGGGACGTCCACCGGGTCCGCCTGCCGCACTGCGGCGACATCGGCGCGCAGCTCCTGCGGGTAGCGGTGGCCGTGCGGCGCCTCAAGGCGGGTGTCGGGGATCGCGGGATCGGCGATGGGGTCGCCGTCGGAGTCCAGACGGTGCGCGTTGGAGCGCGCGGACCACGGCAGCAGGCTCAGCAGCACTGCCACCACCACGACAGCGCCGGCCATGCCCCAGCCGAACGTGTTGACGAACGAGCTGGGCATCCCGTTGTACCCGTTCTTCAGGATGTCGCTGGCATCCAGCCACAGGGTGCTCAGCAGGATCAGCGGCGCCACGGCCGCCACTGTGATCAGCCAGAAGTTGCCCACGCGGAACGTCCCGTACATGTTCAGGTGGTCGCGCAGGGTGGGCAGGGCCCTCAGCACGAAGGCGACCAGGAAGGTGCCCACCAGTGCGGCGGTGACGATGCCGAAGGAGTTGATGAACTTGTCCGTCACGTCCAGCAGGTTCAGGCCGGAGGTGGTGGAGAACAGCAGCACGGAGATCACGGACATCGGGAGCACCACGGCGAGTGTGCCGCTCAGGCGCCCGAGGCCGAGCTTGTCCTGCACTGCCGCGACGACCACTTCGATGATCGAGATGAGGGAGGTGAAGCCGGCCAGCACGAGGGAGCCGAAGAACAGCACTCCCACCAGCTCACCCATGGGTGCTTCATTGATGATCGCGGGGAAGGCGATGAACGCCAGGCCCACACCGGCGGCGGCGACGTCGTTGACGCCCTGGCCGGTGGCGGTCGCCATGAAGCCGAGCGCGGCGAACACGCCGATGCCGGCGAGCAGTTCGAAGCCGGAGTTGGCGAAGCCCACCACGAGACCGGACCCGGTCAGGTCGGTCTTCTTCTTCAGGTAGGAGGCGTAGGTGAGCATGATGCCGAACGCGACGGACAGGGAGAAGAAGATCTGTCCGTAGGCGGCGACCCAGACGCTGCCGTTGGTCAGCTCGCTCCAGTCCGGCTGGAACAGCTGGTTGAGGCCCACCTCGGCGCCCTTCAGGGTGACGGCGCGGATCACCAGCACGATGAACATGACGATCAGCAGGGGGATGAACACTGCGGAGGAGCGCGCGATGCCCTTGTGCACGCCGAGCGCGAGGACCACGGCGACCAGAATCCACACGAGCAGAATGCCGCCGAGCAGCGCCGGGACGAAGTCCCAGGTGATGGAGGCGGTCTCAGGGGCGTCGGCCTGGGTGAACTCGCCGAAGAACGCGGCGGGGTCCGAGCCCCACTTCTTGGTGAAGGAGAACAGGGTGTACCAGAGCGACCAGGCGAGGATCGCTGCGTAGTACGCACCGATGACCACGCAGATGAGCACCTGCCACCAGCCGACTGCTTCTGCGCGACGGTTCATGCGGCGCCACGCCAGCGGTGCGGAGCCGCGCCAGCGGTGGCCGATGGCGTAGTCCACGAACAGCAGGGGGATGCCGGCGGTGAGCAGGGCGATCAGGTAGGGGATCATGAACGCGCCGCCGCCGTTGTCGTAGGCGGTGTAGGGGAAGCGCCAGATGTTGCCGAGGCCCACTGCCGAGCCGATGGCCGCGAAGATGAACGCGGTGCGGCCCGAGAAGGCGCCGCGGTCGGCTGCCTCCGTGGGGGCTGGGGTGGATGGACGTGCCATGTCTGCCTTCTGTGGATTGCTGATCAGAGGAATAAGTATGCGCAACCCGCCGGTTCGAGACCAGAGTGTTCACATGGTGGGCGGCCGACGGGGGCGGGTTGGTGGCCGACGGGGAAAGTGAAGCGCCCGGTCCACTGCGGGGGCAGTGAGCCGGGCGCTTCGATGCTCCGAGCGGAGCTGGTGTGCGGGCCGTCAGCGGCGGTCGTCGACCGCGGTGGAGCCGGTCTGCTGGCCGACGGCTTCGTGGCCGACGGTTTCGCGGTCGGTGATGCCGTCGATGCGGTTCTCCCAGAAGGTCGCACCGGCGATGCCGAGGGCGCGCGGGTCGAAGGTGATGTCCTCGAACAGCTTGCCGGCCTTCTTCTGGGCGCGGTAGTCCTTCAGTGCCTTGAGTGCCGGGCCCTGCATGATGAGCACTGCGACGATGTTCAGCCAGGCCATGCTGCCCACGCCGATGTCGCCGAGGGCCCAGGCTGCGCCCGAGGTGGAGACTGCGCCGTAGATGACGGAGATGCAGATCAGGATGCGCAGGAACCAGATGATGCCGCGGCGCACAGCGGGGTTCTTCACGTACCGGTTCATGTAGGTGAAGTTGGTCTCCGCCATGTAGTAGTAGGCGAGCACGGTGGTGAAGCAGAACAGGGCGATGGCGATGGCCACGAAGGTGGGGCCGAAGCCGGGCGCCAGGCTGTCCAGACCGGACTGCACGTAGGCGGGGCCGGGCTCCTGGTCGATCGGCATGTTCTTGCCGTTGTGCACCACGGCGCCCTCGATCGATTCGTCGCGGTACACGTTGTACGCACCGGTGGAGATGATCATGAACGCCGTCGCGGAGCACACGAACAGGGTGTCCACGTAGACCGCGAAGGACTGCACGAAGCCCTGCTTCGCCGGGTGGGACACCTCGGAGGCTGCAGCGGCGTGCGGGCCGGTGCCCTGACCGGCCTCGTTCGAGTAGATACCGCGCTTCACGCCCCAGGCGATGGCGGCGCCGATCATCCCGGAGAACGCAGCCTCGGCGTCGAAGGCGGAGCGGAAGATGAGCCCGAAGACCTCGGGGATCTGCTGGAAGTTCACGATCATGACGATGATCGCGGCGAGGATGTAGAGGACGGCCATGAACGGCACGGCCATGCCGGCGAAGGTGGCGATGCGCTTGATGCCGCCGAACACGATGGCGGCGAGGACGCCTGCCAGGACGATCGCGGAGATCCACGGGCTGATGCCCCAGGCCTGGTCGACGGCCTGGGAGACGCCGTTGGCCTGCACGCCCGGAAGGAAGAAGCTCATGGCGAGGATGGTGATGATCGCGAAGACGATCGCGTACACCTTGAAGATGCCGCTGGCTTTGGTGTGGGCGAAGGACTTCTCGATGAAGTAGGCGGGGCCGCCGCGGTACTCACCGGTGTCCTGGTCCTTCTCCTTGTAGATCTGGCCGAGGGTGGATTCCACGAACGAGGTGGCGGAGCCGAGGAAGGCCACGGCCCACATCCAGAACACGGCACCGGGGCCGCCGAAGGCGATGGCGGTGGCCACGCCGCCGATGTTGCCCATGCCGACTCGGCCGGCCAGTGACAGCATCAGGGACTGGAACGAGGAGATGCCGTCGGGCGACTTCGCGCCGCGGGCCATCGAGGTGAACATGTCCGGCAGGTGCAGCACCTGCAGGAACAGGGTCCGGATGGTGAAGTAGAGGCCTGCGAGCAGGCACAGGTAGACCAGGTAGTCCGACCAGATGACGTCGTTCAACCAGGAGATGAGTGGTTCCATTGAGTGTCCTCCGAGGAGAAGGGGGTGCGAGCCAAGACTCCGTTGTGGCTTGGGTCACCCCATAGGGATCCCGGCTAGTGTGCCCTGTTCAACAATCTGCGTCCAGCCAGGATTGTCGGCCATGGGTAAGTGTTACCTATTCGTTATCGGTTCGTGATCGCTCCCCAAGGGCGCGTTGGGACAATCCGCCGCATGGACACCACTCGCTCCGCGGCCTCCGTCGGCCTCCTCAGCTCTGATCGACGCCTCTCCTACACCGTCACCGGGCCCGCGGCGGGTCCCACCCTCGTCACGGTCCACGGCGTCACCGGCAGCTCCGCCGCCCTCCACGGCCAGACCGTTCACCTCGCCGCCGCCGGCTACCGCGTGATCACGGTCGACCTGCTCGGCCACGGCTCGTCCCCCCGCTTCAGCGCCGACGACCTCAAGCGCGCTGCGGCACCCGACGCCGCGGTCGACACGATGATCGACCTGGTGGAGGAGATCGCCGCATCCCACGGCCCCGTCGGCCTGATCGGCCACTCCATGGGCGGCGCCGTCATGGCCGAGGTCGCCGTCCGCGTCGGCCCCGAGAAGGTCGCGTGCGCCGTCCTGGAGGACCCCGCCTGGCTGACCGAGGAGCAGGCCGACGGGTACCGCGAGCGGGGCCCGCGCGGCGCGTCGGATGACCTCGTGCGTGCGCGGAGGGATCCGGGCGCCGTGGTGAAGGAGCTGTTCGAGCAGCGGCCGCAGCGCGCCCCGGAGGATGCGGTCGTGTCGGTGCTGTCGTGGATGCGGACCGACCCGGAGCTGGTGCGGCTCGGCCAGGTGGCGCCGTCCACGCCGTGGCAGGACGTCGCCGCTGCGCTGAAGGTCCCCACGATGGTCATCACCTCGGATACCAGTGAGGTCCTCGTGGGCGCGGACCAGCGCCGCGAGCTCGAAGTGATCGGCAATGAGCTGGTCGAGGTGGCGGAGGTTCCGAACGCCGGTCATGGGGTCCGCCAAGACCAGCCGGAGGGCTTCTTCGCCGTGGTGGATCCGTTCCTGGCGGAGCACCTGCGCTGACCTCGCCGGCCTGAGCGGCGCGATCCCCGGCAGAACGGGCAGCGGCGCGACCGCCAGCGGCATGGGCCGCGGCGCGTGAACTGCGCCGCGCTCCTTTCGACTGGAGGGCCCTCACTGTGTACAGTGGGAGCGACCCCTCATGCGGTGTCATCTTTCTGAATCCCCCAGGGCTTGACGGCAGCAAGGGCAGGAGAGCTCTGGCAGGTGCATGAGGGGTCGTTTCGTACCCACCGGCTGGTCCTGCCGGTGATCCACAACCCGGGCGGCGCGGGCCCGGCCCTGAACTACGCTGGAGCGGTGGCTACTACTGCTCTGTATCGTCGTCTCCGTCCGGAATCCTTCGCCGAGGTCATCGGCCAGGACCATGTGACCGAACCGCTGCGCCGCGCGCTGCGCGCGAACCGCGTCGGCCATGCCTACCTCTTCTCCGGGCCGCGCGGCTGCGGCAAGACCACCTCAGCCAGGATCCTGGCGCGCTGTCTGAACTGCGCGGAGGGCCCCACGGACACTCCCTGCGGCACCTGCGATTCGTGCCGTGACCTGGCCCGGGACGGCGCCGGCAGCCTCGACGTGGTGGAGATCGACGCCGCCAGCCACGGTGGTGTGGACGATGCGCGCGAACTGCGCGAACGCGCCTCGTTCGCGCCGGTGCGGGACCGGTTCAAAGTGTTCATCATCGACGAGGCCCACATGGTCACCTCGGCGGGGTTCAACGCGCTGCTGAAGCTGGTGGAGGAACCGCCGGAGCATGTGAAGTTCATCTTCGCGACAACGGAGCCGGACAAGGTCATCGGCACGATCCGGTCGCGCACCCACCACTACCCGTTCCGGCTGATCCCGCCGCAGGTCCTGCTGCCGTACCTGGAGGAGATCTGCCGGCAGGAGAACGTGCCGGTGGGCGAGGGTGTGCTGTCCCTTGTGATCCGCGCGGGCGGCGGCAGTGCCCGCGACACTCTGTCGGTGCTGGACCAGCTGATGGCGGGCTCGGATGAGCGCGGCCTCGATGTGGAGCTGACGGCGGCGCTGCTCGGCTTCACCGATATCGAGCTGATGAACCGGGCGACCCTCGCGATCGCTGAGACGGATGCGAACGCACTGTTCACGGCGATCGATGAGGTGATCGGCTCGGGCCATGAGCCGCGCGGGTTCGTGGAGGACCTGTTGGCACGCTTCCGCGACCTGATCGTGCTGACGGCGGCGCCGGACCATGCGGCGGAGCTGCTGCCGGATGTGCCGGTGGACCAGCTGGAGGCGCTGATGGAGCAGGCGCAGCGGTTCCAGCCGCGGGAGCTGACGGACTGCGCGGAGATCGTCTCGGCGGCGCTGGATGCGATGTCGGGGGCTACGGCGCCGCGGCTGCACCTGGAGCTGCTGGCGGCGAAGCTGATGCTGCGCGGTCAGGCGGCGCCGCAGGCGGGTCATGCTCAGGGGCTGACGGGGGTCGCTGCGGGCGGGTCCGCGGCCGGTCGCGCTGGCGGTGCCGGTGCGGCGGGTGGCTCGCAGGGGCCGACGGGTGCCGGCTCCGGCGGGTCGGCACGGGAGCGTGCGATGCAGGTGGCGCGTGCGCAGGCGGAGGCGTCGCGGAACCGTCGGGCGCAGGCGGAGCAGCAGATGCCGGGCGGCGGCGCGCCGCCGCAGGCGCCGGCCGAGAGCCAGCAGGCGCCCGCCCGGTCAGCCCTGCCTGCCCAGTCCGCGGCGCCCGCACCTTCCGCCCCCTCCGCGGCGCCTGGCCAGTCCGCGGCGCCCGCCCCGGCCGCGGATGCTGATGATTGGGGACCTGTCGCTCAGCCCGGCGGGGGAGGGGCTCAGGCGATCTCCCCGTCGAGCGGCCAGTCCGCGCCGGCGCAGCAGAACAGCCAGGGCGGCGGCCAGCAGGCCGCATCGACCGGCGCGAACGGTCAGCGCCCTGCCGAGCAGAGCACATCCCAGCCGAGCGCTCGCCAGGCCAGCGCCGTGCAGCCCAGTGCTGTTCAGGCCAGCGCCGTGCAGCCGAGCGCTGCCCAGCAGGCGGCGCAGCAGCCGAGTGCCGCGCAGCCTCCCGCCGAGGGCGGCTCTGCACCCGGCGGGGCGGAGCGCATCGAGCAGCATTGGTCGGCGATCATGGACCAGCTGCAGTCGATCCGTCGGCCGTCCTGGGCGCTGATCGCGCAGAACGGCACCGTGCATTCGTTCGACGGCACTCAGCTCGTCCTCGCGTTCCGCTCCACCGGCCTGGTGGCAGCGTTCTACCGCGGCACCGCCCAGCAGAACATGGCCGAAGCGGTCAAGAAGATCACCCACCTCGACGTGACCGTGGAGGCCACGGCCGGGGGAGAGATGCCCCCATCGGGTAGTGCCGGACGCCCGGCGGCGGGCGGCCCGGCGGCTAGCGACCCGAGCGGCGGGCCCGCAGCCGGCGGCCCGCAGGGGCAGGGTGGCCCGAACCAGGGTGGAATGCACCGGGGCGGGCAGCAGGCTGGTCGCGGACCGCAGGGGCAGGGCGGCGGGCCGACGGGTGCCGCTGGCACTGGACCGGGCTCGCAGAACACGACGAGTAGCGGTGGGGCGCAGTCGGCATCTCCGCAGGCGGGCGATGATGGTGGCTGGGGTGACGTCGTGGTCAACCGCCCGCCGAGCGAGGCAGCGCCTCCGCAGCAGGCGTCAGTGCCAGCGAAGGCGGCAGAGCCAGCACCAGTGCAGTCCGCCGCCCCGTCGGCACCCTCTGCTGCACCCGCACAGTGGGGCGACGCAGCCGGCGACGCATCCCCGTCGCCACGAGCCGCGGATCATGAGTCCGTTGCCCCCACTGCGAACGCGTCTGCCCAGTCGACTCCCGCCCCGTCGGCGCCGCCGGCGCCCCAGGGGTCAGCCGGTGAGGACTCCTTCATCGACGAGGAGCCCCCGTTCGACCCCTACCACGACGACTTCCCCGCCGACGACGGCTACGCCGCCCACTCCGAGCGAGGCGCCTCCGCTGCCGCGCAGCAGAATGCCGCGCAGGCGCCCGCATCACGAGGCGCAGATGAGCGCCCGGCCCCGGCGAAGCCCGCAGCGATCGACCCAGTGAGCCTCCCGCCGCAGCCGGGGGAGGACGAGCCGCGCACCCACGGCCAGGGCGAACTCGTCGCCGCCATGCGCGAGGCGTACGGAGCGGACTTCGCCCCGTCGGCGACACTCGTGATCGGATCCGACGATGCCGGAGCGCAGGCCGATGCCGACGCACAGGACGCGCCCCCAGCGGGCCCCGCAAGCCCCGCCGCCGACCCTGGCCCCGCTCCCTTCGGCGACACCTCCGCCGGCACCGGTGCTGCCTCGCCCGAACCCGCCTCCTGGGGCGATGCCGTTGTTGCGCAGCCGCCCGCAGCCGAGCCGCCCTCTGCGCCCGGCTCGACCTCCGGTCCTAGCTCGGCTCCGGCCGCCACGCAGGTGGGCCCCGCCGCCGGCCAGCAGGGCCGCCCGCTGTCCGGCGCCGACCTCGCTCGCGCCGCCGCCCGACAGAACCTCGCGAACGCCCGCGGCCGCGGCCCCGGCACCGCTGGTGCGGGGAACCCGTCGGTCAGCAGCGCCGCCGCCCCGATCGACGACGACCCGTTCGGCGGCGCGTCCCGCGACGACGCCGACGCCACCGGTCCCTCCACGTCACGTCGCCCCGGCCGCGACATCGTGGAACAGGTCCTCGGCGGCGAAGTCCTCGAAGTCATCGACGAGACGCAGAACACCGACGCCTACTGACCACCGCGCCCGGTGGCGCAGCCGATGTCTGAGCTCACGAGCGGGTCAGGCGACGAGGTCGTCCGGTTCGCCGTCCTCGTCGTTGTCCAGCGCAATGAAGAGGTCTGTGCGGTTCAGCGCCGGGTCCCCGTCGGCCGTAGGCTCGGTGACGTAGACCTCCCAGAAGTGCTTCGTCGGCACCAGGCCGCGCTCCGCCACCTGCCCGAGGAACGACTGCCATGCCCCGCCGAGGCCGTCGTACCCACCCATGTAGGTGTGCGCCGCGACCCGCGACTCCGGCAAGTGCGAGAGCTCCACGGTGTACTCCGTGTCCGCCAGCTGCAGAGGCTCCGACAGCGCCGCGGTCGACTCCTCAGCGATCGGAAACCCGACCTGCACGTCGATGCCCGACGGCTCCAGGCGCGTGTAATAGGACAGGGGTGCGCCGACGAGCTCCACACCCTGGGCGGCGAGCGTCGGCATGAGGTGCGTGAACACGGCATCCATCAGAGCGGGCAGGTCAGCGAACGCGAGACCGGTCTGCTTCACCACGGCGATCGGCTCCGCTTCGGGAGCGAGCACGGTCACCGACTCGAACGGTGCGGGGGGCTGGGGCATGAGCTTCCTTCCATGGGGCGCGGGCGCGCCGCAGTTGCGCACCACACTATCGGCGCAGGACCGACGGATTCGGGTGTCACCTGAACCCCGGCAGGCGCCCTCCCTTGCCCCGTCACCGAGAGGGGCAGACGCGCCGACGGGCCGACACATCCGGAGCTTTGGTCACGCCCGGTGGAACCGGTCATGAAAAGATAACGAAATGGCCCCCCGGAGACTCGGTGCCGGGTACGGTTCAGCCATGGGGACGAATCGAACATTCCGCACATCTGTGACCACTCGGTCCATTCGCGCTGTTGCCGCCGCCACCGCCGCGGTCGCGTCGGCTGCTCTGATCGCCGGTTGCGGCATGATCGACCAGTTCAGCGGGTCCGATCCTGACGCCTCTCCGACCTTCACCGGCAAGGAGACGGCGGCCCAGGACAGCTCGCCGAGCGCATCGCCCAGCGAGTCGCCCACCGCGGACGACAGCGCGTCGCCCAGTGGGACCGCGAGCGAATCGGCAAGCGCGACCCCGTCGGCCACCCCGGCGGAGAGCACCAGCGCCGCACCGTCGCCGACGGCTGCGCCGTCCTCCGCAGCGCCGAAGCCGAAGGCGCAGAACAACCAGAGCGCCCCCGCGCAGCAGCCCGCGCAGCAGCCATCCACCAACAATCCGGACCCCGGCCCTGCTGGGAACGGCCCGGCCGCTGACGGCCTCGACGGCGCGCCCGCCGAAGTGAAGCGTGGGTTCAGCAAGGTGAAGCAGCCCGAAAACGGATCCTTCCAAGGGTGGCTGACGAATTCCCACGGGTACGATCCGAACCTGCCGCTGTCCTATGCGACGCTCGCGTCGGACGCTGACGCCGAGTTCGCGGCCTCGCAGATCATGCTGTTCCACAAGGGCACGTACATCGGCACCACCACCGGCAAGGCGCAGACCGGATGGTACCGGATCGACCGGAACAGCCCGTCGTCCATCACCGTCACGTACATGGAAGAGGACGGCAGGGACTACGTCTCCACGTACACGTGGAACGACGCCACGAACAAGATCGACTTCTCCGGCGAAGTCCCGTACAAGTGAGCCCGCCCGCCTGCTTGCCTGGCTGCCCGGCCACTAGCCTGTGGCCGCCCGCCTGCCCGGCCGCCAGCCTCCCGGGGCCCCACCCACCCCGGTAGAGTGGGGCGCGTGTTCGAAGGTGTGGTTCAGGATCTGGTCGATGAGCTCGGGACGCTGCCCGGCATCGGCCCCAAGTCAGCGCAGCGCATTGCTTTCCACCTGCTCGACCGCGACGAGGAGAGCGTGCGCCGCCTCGCCGATGTCCTCATCGAGGTGAAGGAGAAGGTCCGCTTCTGCGAGATCTGCGGTGGCATCTCCGAGACCGAGATCTGTCGCATCTGCTCCGATGCCCGGCGCTCCAACGACATCATCTGCGTGGTCGAAGAGTCCAAGGACGTGTTCGCGATCGAACGCCTGCGCGAATTCCGCGGCCGCTACCACGTGCTCGGCGGCGCCATCGACCCGATCGGCGGTGTCGGTCCCGACGACCTGCGCATCTCCGAGCTCATGCAGCGCATCGCAAAGGGCGAGACCGACGAGGTCATCCTCGCGCTCGACCCCAACATCGAAGGCGAAGCGACCTCCTCGTACCTGGCGCGCATGCTCGGCGCGCAGGATGTGAAGGTCACGCGCCTCGCTTCCGGGCTGCCGGTGGGCGGAGACCTCGACTACGCCGACGAGATGACGCTCGGCCGCGCCTTCCTCGGCCGCCGCTCGATCTGAGCCTTCCCGGCCGAGCTGAACGGTCCGCGGGGCCGAACTCCCCACCGGGACCCATGCCGCGCCGCGCATGATCTGCGTAGTGTCGAAGCATGGACACGATGCCGACACCCCACCCCACCGAGGCCCCCGGCCGACTCGCGCCGCTGCGCCCCGAGAGTCGGCACATCGACCTGCCCAGTGAGATCCTCGCCGAATCGCCTCGGGCGTTCGTCAGGCAGGCACCCGTCGGCCTCTACGTCACCGCCGCTCTGCTCGGCGCGTTCGTCTGGCCGCTGTTCATCGTGGGGTCGCTCCTTGCCGGGTTCGGCGGCGTGTTCGCCGGCACCGCCGCCATCGGCACCATCACCCGCGATCACACCGGCTCGGGCACATTCCCCTCCGGCTTCGTCACCACCGTGCTGCTGGCGGGAGGGCTCGCCGCTCTCGGAGCGGTGGTCTCTGCGGTCATGGTGCCGGCGGGTCTGCTGCTGGCGGCGCGGGTCCGGCCCCGCGCGTACGGCACCGAGGCAGCGTTCCAGCAGGCTGTGGCGGGACGGATCGCGGCCGTTGTGCTGGCGCCGCTGCTGCTGACCGTGCCGTTCCTGCTGCTCGTGCCGGGCAGGCTCGGCGACGCCGGCTGGGACTACTTTGCGGCCCACCGGCCGTTCCTGCTGATGTGGATGGTGGTGGCGGGCTCCTGCGCGTACGGCCTGCTGCGCGCCGCCGTGCCGGTGCCGAGGCTGCTGGGGATCCAGAGCGTGGGGGCGCTGCGCACAGTCGCCCTGACGGACGCGGCGCGCTCGGACCGGGCGCGCGCGATCCTCGGTGTCGATGACCCCCGCGCCGCTCATGTCCTCGCCGCGGACCTCGCCCACGTGGATCTGCACATCGGTCCACAGATGCCGCTTCGCGCGCTCGAAGCGGTGATCCGGGGTGCGTGGGTGGCCGCGCTCGTGGTGTTCCCGCTGATGCTGATGATGGAGGAGCCGCTGCTGTGGATCATCGCCGCCGGGTACGACTCCTCCTCCGACCTGGTCGGCTACCCGCTGCCGCTCGTCCTGCTGGCCGCTGTGTCGCTCGCCGGGTGGGTCGCAGCGAGCACGGCGGCGTATGCGGGCCTGCTGCGGCTGCTGCCGAACCGGTTCGCGGCGTCGTGGATCGCTGCGGCGGCATCCGTCGGCCTCGGCGGGGCGCTCCTGGTGGCGCTGCTGGTGCTGCGCGGCCCGTTGGGGTGGTCGGGCCGGGCGACGCTCGATGCGCTGCTCACGCAGCCGGTGGTCATGGTGCCGCTGGCGCTGCTCGCGTTCATCGCGATGGGGATCGTGCTGCATCGGCAGGCGGTGACGGTGCTGGTGGGCCCGGCCCACTGGTATGCGCGCCGCCCGGTGGACTTCACCGCGATCGTGCCGCCGACGGGGACCCGCACCCAGTGGGCGCAGCGGCTGGACGTGCAGGACGCGGAGCACCGCACGATGGTCCGCCGTGCTCTCGCGCAGGAGGAGCGCCGGATCCAGAAGGCGGCCCGGGCCGAGGAGCAGCAGATGCCGTCGGCCCCTCACGTGCCCGCTCCCGCGCAGGATGCCGTGCGGCAGGGCGCGGAGCAGGTGAGGACCCGTGTGGACGAGATGCTGCCCGCGGCGCGCATCCGCCACGGCGCCCCGGTGCAGAAGCAGAGCACCGTGCGCCTGCCCGACTTCGGCCGGTCCGCCGCAGCCGCCCGCCCGATCCTGCGGCACCGCGCGGAGGCCACCTCGGACCGCAACGGCATCCCCGCGGGGGTGGATGTGCTGCGTGACCGCGGCGTCGGCGCGACGGGGGAGCGTGCGCGCCGGCTGATCGGTCGCCTCGCGGGGCGTGCGGGCCGCGCCGGTGAGCGACGCGCCGGGGGAGCGGGCCGGCGGGTGGAGCGCTGGTAGGTCCCCATCCCGGCCGACGGATGTCGGCCACCCGACGGATGCCGCACCTGCCTTAGGTGACCGTCCAATTGGCAGGAATTGGACACACTTGTTGGGCTGTGGGCGCAGAGCGTGCCAAGATCTACCGAGGGCTAACTGAAAGTTTTCACCTCGGTAGTCACCGCAACGTCGAAGGAGCAGGCGCATGGCCCTCGTGGTCCAGAAGTACGGCGGGTCGTCCGTAGAGGACGCCACCGCGATCAAGCGAGTCGCTGCGAGGATCGCCAAGTACTCCAAGGCCGGTCATGAAGTGGTCGTCGTGGTCTCCGCCATGGGCGACACCACCGATGAGCTCATCGACCTCGCCGAAGAGGTCACCCCCACCCCGCCGCCGCGCGAACTCGACATGCTGCTGACCGCCGGCGAGCGCATCTCCATGGCCGTGCTGTCCATGGCGCTGAACAACCTCGGCATCTCCGCCCACGCCTACACCGGGTCCCAGGCCGGTGTCATCACCGACGACTCCCACGGCTCCGCCCGCATCATCGACGTCACCCCCGGCCGCATCCGCAGCGCCCTCGACCAGGGCCATGTCGCCATCGTCGCCGGCTTCCAGGGCGTCTCCCACAGCGCCAAGGAGATCACCACCCTCGGCCGCGGCGGCTCCGACACCACCGCGGTCGCGCTCGCCGCCGCCCTCGGCGCCGACGTCTGCGAGATCTACTCCGACGTGGACGGCGTCTTCACCGCCGACCCCCGCATCGTCCCCACCGCCCGCCGCATCCCCGAGCTCTCCGCCGAGGAGATGCTGGAGATGGCCGCCAGCGGCGCCAAGATCCTGATGCTGCGCTGCGTGGAGTACGCGCGCCGCTTCGGCGTGCCGCTGCACGTGCGCTCCAGCTACAGCGGGAAGATCGGCACCATCATCTGCGATGACTCGGACCGCGACTTCCCCGTGGACCCGATCATCACCCGTAAGCAGCAGGCCGCCGCCGCCCACTGAACGACCAGATCGAGGAGAACAGTCCGTGTCCTACACGACCCAACCTGGCCATGAGGCCCCGATCATCTCCGGGGTCGCCCACGACGACAGCGAAGGCAAGATCACCCTGGTGGAGGTGCCGGACGTCCCCGGCAAGTCCGCGCTGATCTTCGAGACCGTGGCGAACACCGGCGCGAACGTCGACATGATCGTCCAGAACGTCTCCACCGTGGACGGCACCGTCGCCGTGTCCTTCACGCTGCCGGAAGCGGATTCGAAGAAGGCGATCGAAGCGCTGCGCGCCGTCAAGGACGAGATCGGCTACCAGACTCTGGTGTACACCGACCAGATCGCGAAGGTGTCCCTCATCGGCGCCGGCATGAAGTCCAGCCCCGGAGTCTCTGCCTCGCTGTTCCGCGCCCTCGGCGACGCGGGCATCAACATCGACATGATCTCCACCTCCGAGATCCGCATCTCGGTGGTGACCGACGTTGACCGCATGCACGACGCGGTCCGCGTCATCCACACCGCGTTCGGGCTCGACTCGGACCAGGACGAAGCAGTTGTGTACGGAGGAACCGGACGATGACCACCACTTCTTCAGCACCCGTCATCGCCGTGGTCGGCGCGACCGGCCAGGTCGGCGAGGTGATGCTGTCCCTGATCGAGCAGCGCGAGGTGCCGTTCTCGCACCTGCGCCTGTTCTCTTCTGCCCGCTCCGCCGGCACCACCCTGACCGTGCGCGGCGAGGAGTACACGGTGGAGGACGTCGAGACCGCGGACATCACCGGTGACAACGCGGTGGACATCGCCCTGTTCAGCGCCGGCGGCGCCGCCTCGAAGAAGCACGCACCCCGCTTCGCCGCGGCCGGCGCGATCGTCATCGACAACTCCTCCGCGTTCCGCAGCGACGACGAGGTCCCCCTCATCGTGGCCGAAGCGAACGCCGAGCTCGCACTCACCGCCCCGAAGGGCATCATCGCGAACCCGAACTGCACCACCATGGCGGCGATCCCCGCCCTGAAGGCCCTCCACGAGAAGGCCGGGCTGGAGCGCCTGACCATCGCGACCTACCAGGCCGTGTCCGGGTCCGGCCTCGCCGGGGTGCAGGAGCTCACCAGTCAGGTCCAGACCCTCGCGAGCGACATCCCCGCTCTGGTCACGGACGGCAAGGTCGATTCCGAACCGGCCCCGCAGGTGTACGCAGCACCCATTGCGTTCAATGCGGTGGCGCTGGCCGGAAATCTGATGGACGACGGTTCTCTGGAGACCGATGAGGAGCAGAAGCTCCGCAATGAGTCGCGCAAGATTCTGGGTATTCCGGATCTTCGCGTTTCCGGCACCTGTGTGCGCATTCCAGTTGTTACCGGGCATGCACTATCGGTCCATGCAGAGTTCTCTGCACCCATCACCCCGGAGGACGCAACCGCTGTTCTTGAAGGTGCAGAGGGCGTGTCACTGACCGATCTGCCGGGTCCTCGACAGGCTACCGGTCGGGATGGTACATTCGTAGGACGAGTGAGGCAGGACCAGGCAGTCCCCAATAACCAGGGGCTCGTCCTCTTCGTTGCCGCAGACAATCTGCGCAAGGGGGCGGCGCTGAATGCCATTCAGATTGCCGAGCACGTCATCAATACGAAATTCTGACCGACACTGCGCATGTCCGAATCCGACTCTTCAGGGCCTGTCATACCCCTGACTGGGCACAGCGGATTCACCTCTCCCACCACCCACTGGAGGTATCCCATGTCCACGCCGAGCACCACCCGGGCGCCGATGCGCACCCGCCGCCGCGAACAGGCGCGTCCGCGCGTCAACCTGACCAAGGCCCGCGGCGAACAGACCCGTGAACTGATCCTGACCGAAGCCACCGCCCTGTTCGCGGTCTACGGATACCGCGGCACGTCACTGCGGGACATCTCCGAGCGCGTGGGCATCTCCCACCCGGGCATGCTGCACCACTTCCCGCACAAGGAGTCCCTGCTGCTGGCGGTCATCGACCGCGCCGGCCAGGGGTACCTGCAGGTTGTGAAGGACTTCTGCAACTGCAACTCCTTCGAGGAGATCAAGGCGTGGCAGTCCTCCGTGACGGTCGAAGCCACCCTCGTCTCCGTCCTCATGGCGGAGATCGTGGACGAAGAGCACCCGGGCCGTGAGCCCCTGCTGGAGCTGCGCGCCCAGGTGGAGTCGATCGTCGCCGACTACTTCCGATACGTGCAGTCCCGCGGCGACCTCGCCGACGGCGTCACACCGGACTTCGCCGCCCGCATGCTCGTGGTGAACTGGATGGGAGCGTTCCTGCGCGAGCGCCTCACCGGCGACCAGCTCTATGACGATGACCTCGGCCAATGCCTGCGCATGCTGATGCCTCGCCTGCGTGAGCAGGACTGACCCATTCGAGTTCGGCCAGGGACGCTGCCGACAACGGTGAATCAGGGGCAGGCTCGCCTGCGCTGAGCCTGAAGCTCCGGCGCCCGATGTGCTGCGGTTATTCCGCTGTCGCGTGAGCGCGTGCCGCCCTGGAAGAGCAGGCTCAGATGAGGAATCCGCACGATTTCACCTGCCACGCGGTAGGCTGGTCGCATGCGCGGAATCATCCTGGCCGGGGGCACCGGCTCACGCCTTCACCCGCTCACCATCGGCGTCTCCAAGCAGCTCATGCCGGTGTACGACAAACCGATGATCTACTACCCGCTGACCACCCTCATGCTCGCGGGCATCAGCGACATCCTCATCATCACCACCCCCGAGGACCAGGCCGCGTTCCAGCGCCTCCTCGGCGACGGGTCCCGCTTCGGCATCACGCTGCAGTATGTCACCCAGCCCTCACCCGACGGGCTCGCCCAGGCCTTCATCCTCGGCGAGGACTTCCTGCAGGGTGAAGGTGCGGCGCTGATCCTCGGCGACAACCTGTTCTACGGCCAGGGCATGGGCACCCAGCTGCGCCGCTACTCGGACGTGGACGGCGCCGCCGTGTTCGGCTACTGGGTGAGTGACCCCACCGCGTACGGCGTGGTCGAAATGAACTCCGACGGCAAGGCAGTGTCCCTGGAGGAGAAGCCGCGCCAGCCGAAGTCGAACCTGGCGGTGCCGGGCTTGTACTTCTACGACTCCACCGTGGTGGACCGCGCCAAGAGCCTGAAGCCGTCGGCCCGCGGGGAACTGGAGATCACCGACCTCAACCGCCTCTACCTCGAGGACGACGCCCTGCACGTGGAGGTCCTCACCCGCGGCACCGCCTGGCTCGACACCGGAACGTTCGACGACCTCGCCGCCGCCGGCGAGTTCATCCGCACCGTGCAGAAGCGCCAGGGCCTCTCCATCGGCGCCCCCGAAGAGGTCGCCTGGCGCATGGGCTACATCGACGACGACGGTCTGCGCGAGCGCGCCGAACCCCTCGTGAAGTCCGGGTACGGCCGTTACCTTCTGGATGTGCTGGAGCGCGAACGCTTCAGCTGACCATATGGTCGGCATGGCACGATAGCGGCATGGCTCCTCGCACTCTCCTCGTCACCGGCGGCGCCGGATTCATCGGCTCCAACTTCGTCCACTACGTCGCCGAGAACACCGATGACCGCGTCATCGTGCTGGACAAGCTGACCTACGCCGGCAGCCGCGACAACCTCACCGGGCTGCCGGAGGGCCGGGTCGAGTTCGTGGAGGGGGACATCGCCGATGCGGACACCGTCGGCCGCCTCGCCGCCCGCCTCACCGGCGAGGACGATGCGATCGTCCACTACGCCGCCGAGTCCCACAACGACAACTCCCTGCAGGACCCCTCCCCGTTCCTGCACACCAATATCACCGGCACGTACACCCTGCTGGAAGCCGCGCGGCAGCACGACCTGCGCTTCCACCACATCTCCACCGACGAGGTGTACGGCGACCTCGAGCTCGACGACCCGGAGAAGTTCACCCCGACTACCCCGTACAACCCGTCCAGCCCGTACTCCGCCACGAAGGCCGGCTCGGACCTGCTGGTGCGCGCGTGGGTGCGGTCCTTCGGGGTGCGCGCCACCATCTCCAACTGCTCTAACAACTACGGGCCCCGCCAGCACATCGAGAAGTTCATCCCCCGCCAGATCACCAACCTGATCGACGGGATCCGCCCCCGTCTCTACGGCGCCGGCCTCAACGTGCGCGACTGGATCCACGCCGATGACCACTCCAGCGCCGTCCTCACCATCCTCGACAAGGGCGAGATCGGCGAAACCTACCTGATCGGCGCCGACGGCGAGAAGAACAACCTCGAGGTCATCCGCATGATCCTGCGCCTCATGGGCCGAGCGGAGGACGACTTCGACCACGTCCCCGACCGCGCCGGCCACAACCTCCGCTACGCCATCGACGCCACCCGCCTGCGCGATGAGCTCGGCTGGACGCCCCAGTTCGAGGACTTCGAACAGGGCCTGAAGGACACGATCACCTGGTACCGCGAGAACGAGGCGTGGTGGCGCGGCGCGAAGGCCGCCACCGAAGCGAAGTACGCCCGCACCGGTCAGTGACCCCCGGTCCTCAGCCCGCAATCGACGAGAAGGAGACGCCGTGGCGAAACCGCTGAGCGTGCACACCACCCCCATCCCCGGCCTGCTCGTGCTCGACCTGCCCGTCCACGGCGACGCCCGCGGCTGGTTCAAGGAGAACTGGCAGCGCGAGAAGATGACCGCGCTCGGCCTGCCCGACTTCGGGCCGGTGCAGAACAACATCTCCTTCAACCAGGAGGTGGGCGTCACCCGCGGCATCCACGCCGAACCGTGGGACAAGTTCATCTCGGTGGCGACCGGCCGCGTGTTCGGCGCCTGGGTGGACCTGCGAGAGGGCGACAGCTTCGGTGCCGTCCACACCCAGGAGATCACCCCCAATGTGGCGGTGTTCGTGCCCGCCGGGGTCGGCAACTCCTTTCAGACCCTCGAAGCGCCCGCCGCCTACACCTACCTCGTCAACGACCACTGGTCCGAACAGGCGCAGACGGAGTACACCTTCCTCAACCTCGCTGACGAGACCGCCGCGATCGACTGGCCGATTCCGCTGAAGGACGCGGAGCTGTCCGAGAAGGACCGCGCCCACCCGATGCTCGGCGACGTCACCCCCATGCGGCCCAGCGGCCCCGACGCCCCGGCTGCCCCCGGCGCACCCGTCGGCGGGCAGGGCGGTGGGCCCGATGGGGGAGGGGCCGACGGGTCCGTGCTCGTCATCGGCGCGAACGGCCAGCTCGGCCGGGCACTGCGCGAGACATGGGCCGGTGGTCGCCGGGCCGCCGAGGGGGCGGACGGGGCCCGCCGTGACGTCCGCTTCGTCACCCGCGACGAGCTCGACCTCGCCGACGTCGACGCGATCCGCGCCTTCGACTTCACCCCCTTCTCCGTGGTGGTCAACGCCGCCGCCTACACCGCGGTGGACACCGCCGAGACCCCGGACGGCCGGGCAGCCGCGTGGGCCGTCAACGCCCGCGGGGTCGCGGAGCTCGCCGCCGCAGTGGACCGCGCCGGGGGAGTGCTCGTGCACGTCTCCACCGACTACGTGTTCGACGGCTCCGCCGAGCTCATCAGTGAGGACGACCCCGTCGGCCCCCTGGGGGTGTACGGGCAGTCGAAGGCCGCTGGTGACGCCGCCGTCAGCGCGACCGAGCGCCACTACCTGCTGCGCACCTCGTGGGTGGTGGGCGACGGCGCGAACTTCGTGCGCACCATGGCGTCCCTCGCTGAGAAGGGCGTGGATCCGTCGGTGGTGGATGACCAGAACGGCCGCCTCACGTTCACCACGGAGATCGTCCGCGCCATCGACCACCTGCTGGAAACCGGCGCCGAGTACGGGACGTACAACGTGTCCTGCGGCGGGAAGAGCGCCACCTGGTGCGAGGTGGCGCGCCGCGTGTTCGAGCTGACCGGCCACGATCCCGCCCGGGTGTCCGGGACGAGCACGACCGAGTACTTCGCCTCGAAACCGGGCGCGGCGCCGCGCCCCCTGAACTCCGTGTTCGACCTCAGCCGGCTCGAAGCGAGCGGCTTCGAGCCCCGGGACCAGTGGGCGGCGCTCGCCCAGTACCTGCAGGGCTGAGGGGCTCGACGGGCTCACCCTGCCTCACGCCATCACTTACCCACATTCTGAACTGGAACGCTTGTTCTACTGCGTGGGGGTGGGTAGTCTGGCGACAGTGGACAGGCACTGAGCCATAGGTCAAGGGGGAAGAGATGCTCGTTTATGAGTCGGCTCGCCGAGAAGCACAGCGACTTCTCGACGATCACTGGGACGGCAACCTTCCAGTGAGCCTTGACGTAATGACCCTCGCCGTCAGCGCCTCCAAGTACGAGACGTCGATGGGCGCGGGCTTGTCTGGACTCGTCTCGAAGGAACGCGACAAGCAGCCCATCATCGCGCTCAACAGCGATGAGTCCGCGCCTCGGAGACGCTTCACCTGGGCCCACGAAATCGGCCACATCGTCGAGCGTGACCGGGTGGCGCATGACCGTGACTACTCCTTCACAGAGGCGCGCGGGCAGAAGTATGACCTGCATGAGTTCTTCGCCGATGAGTTCGCGGGTGCTCTTCTCATGCCGCAGAGCGAAATCCTGTCCATGTCTGCCCGTGGTTTGTCAAACCAACACATGGCCGAAACGTTCGGAGTCTCCAGGGCTGCCGTCGCCAAGCGACTCGAGAGTTTGGCGAAGACAGGAATTGTCCCGACATCGGTGAGTTTGGCGGACTGAAGGACGCGGAGGGGGATATGAGCAAAGGCGAAGACACGCACGGACATTTCGCCGAAAAGGTCGATGTACTTGAGCAGGCTCCCGTCGATCCTATGACCAGCGGTGTCGACCTGACAGCGGAGCTGGCGATGCGTGAGCGCATTGCCAATACCCAGCGCAAGATCCTTTTCTGGTTCGTTCTCGGGACCATTGGGCTGTCGCTGGTGAGCGTTGTGGCGTTCGTGGCGCTCCTAGGGCGCGGCTTCCTCGATGTCCATCACACGGTGGCTGCCGTATTCGTGTCCGCAAACTCGATCCAGAGCTTCGTTCTTGCGGCGGTCCTCGCCCGTGGGCTCTTCGGTGACCCGGACCGCCGAATTGTACGGAAATAGCTGGGCGCCGGGCTCACCGATTCACGGCTCACCCGTCGCAACGCGCGGGTAGACTCAGCGGCACCGCACCCAGTGAAGGAGCCGCCGTGGACACTGCCGATCACGCCCCGCTGAGCGAGGCGGACGCCGCCTGGGTGCACACCCTCACCACCGACCTCACAGGCGAGGTGGAGAAGGTCATCGAAGGCAAGCACGCCGCCGTCCGCTCCATCATCCACTGTCTGCTGGCCGCCGGACACGTGCTCATCGAAGACGTCCCCGGAGTCGGCAAGACCATGCTCGCCCGGGCGCTCGCCACCGCGCTCGACGCCACCGCCCAGCGCCTTCAGTTCACCCCCGACCTCCTGCCCGGGGACATCACCGGCGCCAGCATCTTCAACCAGGCCACCCGCGACTTCGAGTTCCGCCCCGGCGCCGTGTTCACCCACATCCTCCTGGCCGACGAGATCAACCGCGCCTCCGCCAAGACCCAGTCCGCGCTCCTCGAAGCGATGGAGGAGCACGCCGTCACCGTGGACGGCACCACCCACCGCCTCGACGACCCGTTCATGGTGATGGCCACCGCCAACCCCGTGGAGATGGCCGGCACGTTCGACCTCCCCGAAGCCCAGCGCGACCGCTTCCTCATGCGCCTGTCCCTCGGCTACCCCGACCCGGGCAGCGAACTGCGCATGCTGCGCACCCAGACCACCAGCGGCCCCCGCGCCGACAGCCCCCTGCAGCGCGTCCGGCCCATCGCCACCACCGCCGACATCGCTCGTGCGCTCGCCCTGGTGTGCCGTGTCCACACCTCCGAGGCGCTCCTCGGGTACGTGGTCGCGCTCGCGGACGCCACCCGCCGCCACAGCGAGATCATCATGGGAGCCTCCCCGCGCGCTGCCGTCCACCTGGTGCGCGCCGCGAAGGCCACCGCCGCCTGCGATGGCCGCACCTACGTCACGCCGCAGGACGTCCGGGCGAACCTCACCGAGGTGTGGGCGCACCGGCTGCACCTGGCGCCGTCGGGCACCGTGGACCATGCCCGCGCCGCCGACATCCTCGCCGACATCACCGGTACCGTCCCCGTCGCCGGCACCCATGCGGGTTCTGCATCCGTCGGCGCCCCGGTCGAACGGGCCGCCGCTGCGGGCCGTGGGGCGTCGGCGCCGGAATGCTGACGAAGCGCGGCGCCGGCTGGCTCATCATCGCCGCCGCGCTCTGGATCGGCGGCATCATCACCGCAGTCTCCACCGCCTGGACCTTCGCCGCTGTCATGCTCGCGGCGTTCGTCGCCTGCGCCGTCCTCACCCAGGTCGTGGTGCGCGTCGCCAACGCCACCCGCACGGTCCGCACACCGCTGCCGATCCAGCGCGGCGAGGCCGTCACCATCGACGCCGCGGTGCGTCCCCGCTGGCTCACCGGCCTCGTCGGCACCGCCACCACCGCCGGCATCAGCACTGTCCAGCGGTTCCATCGCCGCGGCCACCACGAGCTGCCCGTGATCGTGCTGCAGGCTGTGGACCCGCTCGGCCTCACCCGCGCCCGCCGCACCGTGGACGACGGCGCCGCCATCACCGTGACGCCGCGCCTCCTGGCCCTCGGCCGACTCACCTCCGGCACCGGGGCCGACGGGGACTCCACCGCCTCGGTCCGCACCGGCCGCGGTGATGCGTCGCCGCTGCCGCGGCCGTCGGAGCCGGGGGACGACATCCGCCGCATCCACTGGAAGGCCACTGCCCGCGCCGGGACGCTGATGAGCCGAGAAGAGGAACAGCCCGAATCCGCCCGCGTGGTGATCCTCGCCGACACCGCCGGTCCCGCCGTCGACTCCACGCCGGGCCCCGCCACCGAAGGCGAGCAGACCGAGCAGGCGGAGCGGGCCGAGCAGTCGGAGCAGGTGATGGACGCCGCCGCGTCCCTCGAGCGGGCCCTGCGCACCGACGGCGCACACGCGCGCATCATCGAGATGCCGGGGGAGAGCAGTGCACCGATCACCGGCGCGCCTGCAGCAGCGATCCCGCCCGTGACCGCTGACCGGGAAGCGCTGCTGATCGTCATCACCGCCGCGCCCGACGCGGAGACCGGCGCAGCCCGCGCCGACGCGATCACCCGCAGCACCGCCTCCAGGAAGATCCGCACTCTCGTCATCCTGCCCACCGACGGCGCCGACGCCGCCCACCAGACCGCGCGCATCGCCGATGCTGCGCGAACGCTGCTGGCTCCGCACCCGTCGCCGGGGGTCTCCGTCGGCCCCGCCGCAGGCTCGATCGCCGCGCACGCGGCCGCCCCTGCCTCTGCCGCCGCTTCCGCCGCCGCGTCGACGGTCGTCACCACGACCGCTGTCCGCGAGGTCGGCGCATGAGCATTCCCGCGCGTCGCCGTCCCGCCGCCCGCCCCACAGCGCCGCGCCGGGCCGGCCGCACCACCACCGCCCGCGCCCTGGTCCGCGAGTCCGTGCGGGCCGCCCTGCTGTGGCTCACGCTGATGCTCGCCGTCCTGCCGCTGGCTCAGCTGTTCCAGCACCCGATGCCGCTGATCGGCACGGTCGCCGCCGGCCTCATCGCTGTCGGTGTGGTGGGCCGCGCCGTGCCGCGCCTGCGCCGCTTCACCCCGCCGGCGCAGATCCTTCTGCTTCTGATCGCCGTCGGCACCTGGATGCACCGCGCCGGCATCGGCCCCTCCGGCCTCGTCGATCCCGGCGCGTGGAAGGAGGCGATCATCGGCGTGTTCCGGACGGCAGGGCAGCAGCTGTCCGCCGAGGTGCCGCCGGTGGCACTGTCCCCGCACCTGGTGGCGCTCGCCATCCTCGTGGTCGGGCTCGTGACGCTCATCGCCGAGATCGTGCTGATGGACATGCGCCGCGCCCTCGGCGCCTCCATCGTCCCGCTGACCCTCGGGCTCGTGCCCGCTCTGCACATCCCGGACCCGCCGTTCAGCCTGCTCATCGCCCCCGCCGCCGGCGCCCTCGTCATCCTCGCCGCCGACCCGCTCACCCGCCCGGCACCCATCGGCGCAGCACCCGTCGGCGCAGCGCCTGACGGCGGGGCCGTTGCCGGCCCGGCACCCGTCGGCCCCCGCCCCACCAGCGCCGCCGCCCGCGCGGTGCCCGCCGTCGTCGCCGCCCTCGTGATCGCGCTCGCGCTGGCCGCCGCACCGCTCGCCGCCGACCGCGGCAGCCTCGGCATCCGCCCCAGCCACCCCCTCAGCCTGGAGCGGCTCGCCCGCGCCTCCGGCGGACCCGGCCTGCCCGGCCTCGCCGCCACCGATTCCATCTCCGTGCGCCGCTCCCTCACCGACCAGAAGGAGCACACCGTCCTCACCTACACCGTGTCCGGGCCGGCTTCGGACGGCGACTACCTGCGGGTCCACACCCTCACCCGCTGGGACGGAGAAGAGTTCACCTCCCCGGACGACATCCCCGTCCGCGACCCGCAGCTCATCTACCCCGACCGGTCCGACACCCCACGCGACGGTCTCGCCACCTACACCGTGACTCTCCACCAGCTGCGCAGCGACCGCGTCCCCACCCCTCTGCGGCCCGTCCGCCTCGACCCGCAGGCCGGGGTCGACGCCGTCCTGCCCCGTGATGTCGACGAAGCCACCGCCTCCGACGGCGCCACCAGCGACCTCACCGACCTCACCTACCGCGTCACGACGGTCGCCGGGCAGCCCACCGCCGAGGACCTCGCCGCCGTCACCGACGACGACATCCACCGCGTCGCCCCACCCGTCGCGGTCCAGATCGCCCCCAACCCGCAGGTCACTGCGCTCGCGGAGAAGGTCCGCGCCGAATCCGGCGCCACCACCCCGTTCGAGACCGCGCGGGCGTTCGAGCAGCACTTCCACACCGGCTACACCTACTCCCTGGACACCGTCACCCCGCCCGGTGCTGACCCCCTCACCAGCTTCCTCGAGGACCGCACCGGCTACTGCGAACAGTTCGCCGCCGCCTTCGCGCTGATGATGAACGCCGAGGGGCACCCCACCCGCGTCGTCGTCGGCTACACCGGCGGCACGAAGAGGGGCGACCACTGGGAGGTCACCAACCGCAATGCTCACGCCTGGCCCGAAGTGTGGTTCGGCGAGGACTACGGCTGGGTCCGCTTCGAACCCACCCCACCCGCCGGCGGCGTCGGCATCGAACCCCTCGAGAGCCTCAGCACCGAACCCGAGGCCGGCCAGGGCGCGGCCACCCCCACACCGGCCCCCAGCACCAGCGCGTCGACGCCGCCGTCGGCCGAGCCCACCACGACCGACGCTGCCACCACGCCCACCAGCGCCACCACCGGCGCGACCGCGGGCACGGGGGAGGGCCGCCGGGGCGAGCCGACGGGTGCCGACCGAGCCCTGCTCATGACCGCCGTGGCCATCGCCGCTGCCGCCACCGCTCTCGCCGCAGTCCTCTGGGGGCGCCGCCGCCGACGGGTCCGTGCACAGCGTGAGCGCAACCGCGCCTGGGACCGAGCCCTCGCCTCAGACACCCCCGACGAGGTCGCTGCGGTGCTCGCCCTCGCCGAAGCCCGCCGTTTCGCGGCACAGCACGGCGCCGTCTGGGACAGCGCCGCGGACCCGGACCGGGCGCTGCAGCGCCTCGCGTCAGACCTGCGGAACCGGGAGGATTCCGAGAACCCGTCGGCCGCCCTCGGCGAGCTCGCCGAGCTCGTCATGCCGGCACTGTACGGGCACAGAGAAGCGCGGACCCGCCGCGACGATGCGCAGCGGATCCGCGAGCTCTCCGATCAGATCGAGACGGACCTCAGGCGAGGCCGCGGCCGTCCTCCGGGTTCGCCCGGTGCGACGGGTGGTCAGCGGTGAGCTCACCGCGTTCACGGCGGGAGCCCTCCCGGTACGAGAACGGCTTGCCGGCGCTGAAGCCGAAGCGGCGCTTCGAGGAGTGCTTCGCGAACTCCTTGCGCGCCCGGTTCGAATCGACCTCGCCGATCACCGGGTTCGGCTGACTGAACGTGGTGCCCATCCCCGCGTACAGCGAGATCAGGTTCGTGGAGACGGCGCGGCGGTTGCGGGCGCCCAGCAGGTTCATCACGTGCACACCCATCCACGCCCACCAGCCGATGGAGCCCGTCAGGTCCGGCGCCTTCTCGAACGGCAGCTGCGTGATCGCGGCATGACGACCGATCGTCGCCATCGTGCCCAGATCCCGGTACGCGAACGGCGCATCGGCCGGCTTCCCATCGACCTCCGCGCTGATCAGCGAGGCCACATGCTTGCCGGACTGCATCGCCGGCTGCGCCAGCATCGGCAGGGCCTCATCCTGCGCAGCCACGTCACCGATCGCGAAGATGTTCCGGAAGCCCTTCACCCGCAGGGTGTCGTCCACCTCGATGCGGCCGTTGTCGCGGCGGGGCACGCCCCACCGGTTGATCTCGTCATCGGCGCCCACACCGACGGCCCAGATCGTGATGTCCGATTCGATGACGGTGTCGTCCTGCAGCGTCAGCGAGTCGTAGCCGACCGACTTCACGCCGCGGCCCAGCAGCAGCTCCACCTTGCGCTTGAGCAGCTCATCGGCCGCGTACTCCTGCAGGTTCTCGTTGAAGTCCTTGATCAGGGCCTTGCCGCGCTGGATCAGCGTGATCTGCAGCGTGCCCGGGTCCATCTCCGGGTAGAGCACATCCAGCTCCTGCTGGCGGAAGTCCGCGAGCGCACCGGCGATCTCCACACCGGTGGCGCCGCCGCCCACCACGGAGATGTGCAGCTTGTCGTTCGTGCCGGTCTCCGACAGCTGGGAGGCGCGCTCCAGTTCGGCGAAGATGCGGTCGCGGATGTCGATGGCCTGGCTGCGGGTGTACATCGGCATCGCGAACTCCTCAGCACCGGGGGTGTTGAAGAAGTTGACGGTGGCGCCGTTGGCGAGGACCAGGTAGTCGTAGGAGATCTTCTGGCGGTCGTGGAGGGTGACGGTCTGCTGCTCGGTGTCGACCGCGCGGACACGGCCCTGGCGGAACCGCATGTTCGGCACCTTCAGCTGGAGGCCGCGCAGGAACATGGTGACGTCGCCCGGGTTCAGACCGGCGGTGGCGACCTGGTAGAGGAGCGGCTGGAAGGTCTTGTAGACGTTCTGGTCGATGAGGGTGACGCGCACCCGCGCCTTGCGCAGCCCGAGGACGGCGTTCGCGCCGGCGAATCCACCGCCGACGATCACGACATGGGGCCAGTTGCGGCCGTTGGTTGCGGGTTTGGTGCGTCGGCGGAAGCTTCTCTTGGCGCGGTCCATGGTTCTCCTTCGCAGCGAAGTGTCGGCGCCGCGGCGGCAGGGGAGTGTCTCGCCCGGCTGCACATGCGTGGGCATCGCCCGGGTGGGGCGGGCCCCGTCGGCTCTCCTCTCGATAGTAGTAGGGCCCTAGGTCCTCACCAACTCACCCGGCGGGCCCAGTGGCGGACTCGGCTGCGACTGCGTCACACCCAGTGTGAACAGCGGGTGTCCGCCATATGACCAGATCCAGTGGATTCTCAGGAAAGGGAGACAGGGGGTGCTTGACGGGTGTTGGATGGATGCGAGTCTTCCCCTCATATCCCCCTTTCGCCCCGTGCACGCACCCCTCCAAGGACACCGACATGTCTGACCACGCGCGTCCCGCAGCATCCCGCCGTCTGAGCACCATCGCGGCGCTCACCCTCGCCGCCGGGCTCCTCAGCCCGATGAGCGGCGCCCTCGCCGCCGAGGGCGATGAGGTCACCCTCTACGGCATCAACGACTTCCACGGCCGTCTCTCCAAGTCCGGCGCGGACCTGGCCTGCACCATCGAGAAGGAGCGCGCCAAGGACGGCGACTCCCTGCTCCTCTCCGCCGGTGACAACATCGGCGCCTCGGAGTTCACCTCCTTCATCGCCCAGGACATCCCCACCATCGACTACCTGAATGCGCTGGAGCTGCCGGTCACCGCCGCCGGCAACCACGAGTTCGATCAGGGCATCGACGACCTCACCGGCCGCGTCAGCGACCGCGCCGACTTCGAGCACCTCGGCGCCAACGTGCGTGACAAGAGCACCGGCGAGCGTCTCCTGCCGGCCTACACCATCGTCACCACGGAGGACGGCAAGAAGGTCGCCGTGATCGGCGCCGTCACCCAGTCCACCGCCACCCTCGTCTCCCCGGGCGGCATCAAGAACGTGCAGTTCACCGACCCGATCGAGGAAGTGAACACGGCCGTTCAGGAGCTGAAGGACTCCGGCGAGCAGTACGACATGATCGTGGCGAGCTACCACGAGGGCGGCGGGAAGGACGCCGCCGGTGACGGCGTGCAGCCGGATCCGCTCACCAAGAGCCTGGAAGCCATCATGAACGGGACCTCGCCCGAGGTCGACGCCATCTTCACCGCCCACACCCACAAGTCCTACGCGTTCGACGCCCCCACCCCCGGCGGCGACGGCATGCGCCCGATCATCCAGACCGGCTCCTACGGCGCGAACCTCGGCGCCGTCACCCTCACGGAGCAGGCCGACGGGTCCTACAGCGTGAAGAAGGGCTCCGCCCACCTCATCTCCACCAAGGGAGCCGCCGAGGGCGAGGACTGCGCCCAGTTCCCCCGCTTCGTGAAGGCGAACCGGATCATCGAGGACGCTGAGGCGTTCGCGAAGGTCGAGGGTGAGAAGCCCGTCGGCTCCATCCAGGGCGACATCACCACCGCGTTCAACGCGGAGCGCGCGGAGTACCGCGACGGTGTGTGGTCCCTGAAGGCCGGCCAGACGCAGGAGAAGGGCGACGACCGCTCCGCCTCCTCGGCGCTCTCCAACCTGAATGCTGATGCGCTCGTGTGGGCGACCCAGCAGGACGAGTCCGCCGGCCCCACCGCCGACATCGGTGTGATGCTGCCCGGCTCGGTCCGCGCCGACCTCCTGTTCGCGCAGTCCGCTCGGAAGGAGCGCGACGGGGTCGTCACCTTCCGCGAAGCGAACGACGTCACTCCGTTCGCCAACAACGTCAACACGGTGGAGCTCACGGGCGCGCAGCTGTACACGATGCTGGAGCAGCAGTGGCAGCCGGAGGGTGAGAGCCGCGACTACCTCCAGCTGGGCCTCTCCAAGAACCTCGAGTACACCTTCGATGCGTCCGCGCCGAAGGGTGAGCGCATCACCTCGGTCACCCTGGACGGCAAGCCGATCGACGAGAACGCGACCTACACGGTGGCGGTGCAGAGCTTCCTCGCTGAGGGCGGCGACAACTTCACCGTCTTCGCTGAGGGCGCCAACAACACGGACTCCGGCATGGTCGACCGTGACGCCTGGATCGGCTACCTGCGTGCCCACAAGGACATCGCGCCCGACTTCTCGCAGCGCGGCATCGGCTTCCAGGTGCTGAAGGGCGAGGACGGCGCCGTGCCGACGGGCAGCAAGGACGATCCGTGGACCGTGCGCGTCACCAACCTGCACTCCACGTCGCTCGGTGCCCCGCAGATCACCGAAGCGATCATCACGATCGACGGGCAGGAGTTCCGCGCCCCCTACCAGCAGGATGAGGAGACCGGCGAATGGTTCGCCGACGTCTCCGTGCACGCCCCGGAGTGCTCCGCCTCCGGCAACGTGGACGCCCTGGTGACGGCGGTGCCGGACACCGGCACCGAGGTCGCCTACCCGGTGACGATCGAAGGCGGCGACGGCTCCGGGTGCGAGGCTCCCGGTGAGGGCGAGCAGCCCGGCGACGGCGACCAGCCGGGCGAGGAGACCCCCGCTCCCGGTGACGGCGACCAGGGCGAGGACGGCGACGGCGACGGCGGTCAGGCCTTCGCCCCGAAGCCGATTAAACCCGCACCGAAGCCGTCCGCCCGCCCCGTGGCCGACGGATTCCAGACCGACGTGACCCCGAAGCCGACGGTCAGCGCCACCGAGTCCGAGGCCGACACCTGGCCCTCCGACACGGACCAGCTGCCCCGCACCGGTGCGGAGATCGCCCCGTACCTCACCGTGGGCGGTGTGCTCATCGCCGTCGGTGTGGGCGCGGTGATCCTGTCGCGCCGCTTCTTCAGCCGCGACTGATTCGGCCGCCGGCAGACCTTCTCGGTCGCAACTGACCCGGCCGGTCCAGCAGCGCGAAGCGCCGCGGTCCCCCTGATCCGTTCAGGAGGCCGCGGCGCTTCTCGCCGTCCACGGCGCGTCCGCGGGGTGGTCAGCGTTCCTGCCGCGTCCGCACCCGTCGGCCCGCCGTTGTCGCTGGTCAGCGCCCGGTGCGTTCCGGTACCCGTCGGCCCGCCGCGCCCCGCCGCCGAAGGAGGGCCCACACCGCGGCCCCGGCCGCGACGCCCACCAGGTCCGCCACGATGTCCGCGAGATCGAACGACCGCAGCGGCATCAGCGACTGCACCGCTTCGATCACGAACGCGTGCGCGCCGATCGCGGCCACGGCGAACCTCGCCGCCGGCCGCGGCGCCAGCAGATGCAGCACCGTCCACACCGTCAGCGCGAAGATCCCTGTGTGCACCAGCTTGTCCGCGTGCGGAATCAGCGCCCCTGCCGCCTCCGCCTCCGGCGTGAGCTTCGGCCAGTAGAACGTGGAGTTCAGCAGCAGCACCACCGCCACGAGAAGGACCCGCGCGGCGATCAAGCGGTGAGCAGCAGGCATCAGAACTCCTCCAGTGCGGGGCAGGTGCGGCGGGGCGGGGCGCGTGCACAGGACACGACAGAACCGCCGATTCTAGCCGCGCACGCACCAAAAAGGCCGGGTCAATCGTGTCCTGTGCACAGCAGATCCTCTCTCGTCACCGCCGGACGCGGCGGTGAGTTCGGGAGGGTCGACTTTAAATGTCGCACCCCCTCTTTAGGGTGGGAGCCATGAAGATCCTGCACACCTCGGACTGGCACCTCGGGCGCACTCTGCACGGGGAGGACCTGCACGAGCATCAGCGCACATTCCATGACTTCCTGGTGGACCTGGTGGAGCGCGAGAAGGTGGATGTCGTCGCCATCGCCGGTGACGTGTACGACCGCTCCATCCCACCGGTCGCCTCCGTCGACCTCCTCAACGACACCCTCACGCGCCTGGCGGACATCACCACGGTGATCCTGACGCCTGGCAACCACGATTCGGCGGCGCGGCTCGGGTTCGGGGCGAAGCTGATGGGCCGCGGTGTGCACATCCTGTCCGAGACGGGCGGGGTGGAGCGGCCGGTCACGGTCGCCGATGAGCACGGGGAGGTGCTGTTCTTCGGCCTGCCGTACCTGGATCCCGATATCGTGCGGTTCGCTTTCGCTGCTGAGGGGGAGCAGCCCCTCGCGCGCAGTCACGAGTCGGTGACGCGGGAGGCGATGGACCGGGTGCGGCGCACCGTTCAGCAGCACGGCGGTGCGCGGTCCGTGGTGCTGGCGCACACGTTCGTCTCCGGCGGTGAGGGCTCTGATTCGGAGCGGGACCTCACGATCGGCGGGGTGGACAGTGTGACCGGGTCCGTGTTCGCCGGGGTCGACTATGTGGCCCTCGGGCACCTGCACGGCTGCCAGAACATGGCCGGGCACATTCCCGACCAGCGGCCCGCCGCCTGGTATTCCGGCTCCCCGCTGCCGTTCTCGTTTTCGGAGAAGAACCACCGCAAGGCCGTGCTGATCGTGGACATGGGGGCCGACGGGGCCGTTGACGTCACCCCGGTCCCAACCCCGGTGCCTCGGCGGCTCATCGAGCTCACCGGGGACCTCGACACGGTCCTCGCACAGGCGGGCGAGCACGGCGACGACTGGGTGTTCGCGACGGTGCAGGAGACGACACGGCCACCGCACATGCAGGAGAAACTGCGGCGCGCCTTCCCCCACATGCTGGGCTGCGAGTTCGTCTCCACCGTCCATCGGGACCGGTCCACGGCACCGGTGGTGTCCGAAGCGATGGACCCGGTCGCGGTGGTGGGGGAGTTCTACCAGCAGCTCGCCGGCGCGAAGCCGACCCATGCACAGGTGGAGCTGATCGAACAGGCGGTGCGGGACGCCCGCGCCGCCCATGACGAGAACAGTCAGCGCGCCCGCGCCTGAACCGGAGGACGGAGCACCCATCATGCGCCTGCACCACATGACCTTCACCGGCATCGGCCCGTTCCGGGGCGAGCACCGCATCGACTTCACCGCCCTCGGCGCCTCCGGCCTGTTCCTCCTCGAGGGGCCCACGGGGTCCGGGAAGTCCAGCATCATCGACGCCGTCGTGTTCGGCCTCTACGGCCAGGTCGCCGGTGAAGCCTCCAGCCAGGAACGGCTGCGCTCCCACTTCGCCGGGGCCGATGAGCCCAGTGCGGTGGACCTGTTCTTCGAGACCACCAGCGGCCTGTTCCGCATCACCCGCACACCGCGCTACCTGCGGCCCAAGCGCCGCGGCGACGGCCTCACCCAGCAGAACGCCACCGCGAAGCTGTTCCGGTACACCTCGGAGGACGCGTTCCGCGCCGCCATCGCCGGTGAGGAGTCCGCTGGGGCGGTGCAGCCCGTGTCGGTGCGGATCGACGAGGTGGGGGCTGAGATCAACCGGATCGTCGGCCTCACCCATGAACAGTTCACGCAGACCGTAGTGCTGCCGCAGGGGGAGTTCGCGCGGTTCCTCCGCGCGAAGTCGGAGGACCGCAAGGACGTGTTGGAGAAGGTGTTCGGCACCCGCCTGTTCACCACCATCGAGAAGCAGTTCATCGACCTGCGGCGCGACGCCCGTGCCGCTGCCGAAGCCTCCCAGCAGGCCCTCGCGCAGGCGCTGGAACGATTCCTCGAAGCCTCCAGTGCTGATGCCGACACCCGCGCCGAGGCCCACCAGGAACTCACCGCACCCGGCGGCCTCACCACCGTCCTCACCGACGCCGCCGCAGCCACCGCCGCGGCCCGCACCGCCCACGAGGACGCGGCGGCTCGCACCGAGAAGGCCCGCACCGGCGTCACCACCGCCGAGAAGGCGACCGAGGCCGCAACCCGGCACCTGCAGGCCGTGCAGGGCCGGCAGGAGGCCGACGGAATCGCCGCGCACCTCGAGCGGACTCGTGAGGCCAGTGACCTCGCCGCCCGGCAGCTCGCCGCGCACGAGCGCGCCGAGCGACCGTTCTACGCCCTGCAGGCCCGCGCCCGCGCCGAACGCGACGCCGACGCGACCCGCCTCGCCCTCCCCAAGGACGACCAGGAGACGCCGCAGCAGTGGCCGGACCTCATCGCCCACCACGACACCACCGCATCGACCGCTGCCGCCGCTGCCGCGGAGCTCGCCACCGTCGCCCAGCTGGAGACCGGCCTGCCCAAGAGGCTCACCGACCTGGAGGAGCAGCGCGACGCCGTGACCACCACCGAAGCCCGCCTCACCGAGCAGAAGGCGGCACTCCAGCAGCGGCCCACCCATCGAGATGACCTGGCCGACCGTGTGAAGGAAGCCGCCGAGCAGTCTCGCGACCTCGCCGGCGCCCAGGCCACCCTCGAGACCTCGCAGGAGCGGCAGGAATCAGCGCGCCTCGCCGCCGCCACCGCCGAGAAGATCCAGCAGCTCGCCGGCCCGATCAGGGACGCCCACACCGCGGCGGCGCAGGCCGTGGAGACGGAGCGGGCCCTGCGCCAGCAGCGGATCGACTCCATGGCCGCTGAGCTCGCCACCAGCCTGACTGACGGTGATCCCTGCCCCGTGTGCGGCGCCGCCGAGCATCCCAGCCCCGCCACCAGCGACCAGCCCTTCGTCACCGATGAGCAGATCGAGGAGGCGGAGGGCGCCCGAAGCGTCGCGGAGAAGCGCCTCAGCGACCTCAACGAGAAGAAGGCGGCCCTCGAATCCACCCGAGCCGCCGCGCACACCGCGGCAGGGGAGCGGTCCGTGGAGACCGCAGCCGCTGAAGTCGCCGCCGCCGAGCAGAAACTCGCCGACGTCCGCACCGCTGAGCAGCGCCACGCGGACCTGGAGAACAGCCTCGCCGCGTTCGATGAGGAGACCCAGCGCCTCACCACCGCCGCACACCAGGCGGAGACCGCGCTGTCCGCGGCCCGCACCCGCGTGGAGGAGACCGCGCACGCCATCCAGCGCGACCAGGCGGCTGTTGCCGAGGCCCGCGCCGACGCCGACACCGTCGCAGAACGCCGCACCCGCCTCAGCAACCGGGCCAAGACCGCGGCCGAGGCAGGGAAGCGACTGCGCGCCGCGCAGGACGCCCGCCAGCGGTGGCTCACCGCCGCCGAGACCGTCACCGACGAGATGCAGACCGCTGGCTTCACCAGCGAAGAGGACGTCACCGCCGCCCGCATCAGTGAGGAGACCCGCGCCCAGCACCGACAGGTGCAGACTCAGCGCGCCACCGCCCAGGCGAAGCTGACCGACCTCCTCGCCGATGAGGCCGTCGCCGCCCTTACCCTCGCCGAGACGTCCCTCGAGGACGCTGAGTGCGCCGTCACCGCCGCCCGGGAGCAGCAGGCCGCGGCCCGCGCTGCGCTGGAAGAGAAGCAGCGGCAGCTGTCCCTTGCGGAGCGCGCCGCCACCGCCACCGCAGCAGCGCTCACGTCCCTGGAACAGGCTGCGCAGAAGCATCGCGACACGTCAGCGACGGCGGAGGAGAAGCGGGCGCTCGCAGAGGTCATCACCGGCGGCAGCGGCAGCTCCGCCCGGCTGCCCCTGTCCACGTATGTGGTGATCAAACGGTTCGAAGCCGTGGTCGATGCCGCGAACGCACGACTCTCGGTCCTGTCCGGCACCGATCTCGAACTGGAGCTGGGGGAGCCGGCTGCTGGGGGAACGAAGAAGATCGGCCTGGACCTGGAGGTCGTGGACCGCCGCACCGACCAGCGTCGCAGCCCCGCCTCCCTCTCCGGCGGCGAAACGTTCTTCGTCTCGCTCGCGCTCGCGCTCGGACTCGCCGATATCGTCACCGCCGAGTCCGGCGGGGTGCAGATGAACACTCTGTTCATCGACGAGGGCTTCGGCTCACTGGACCCGGAGAAGCTCGATTCGGTGATCGCGGAGATCCGGGCGCTGGGGAACGCGGGACGGACGGTCGGCATCGTCTCGCACGTGGCGGAGCTGAAGCAGCAGATCCCGGAGAAGATCCACGTGCGCCGACGCTCCGACGGCACCTCCACCCTCGACATCACCGTGTAACCACTCTGCCGAGCGCCCCCAGCACCCCGCCGCAGTCGGTCGCGCTCCGTCGCATTCCGCATTGCCAAGCCGTTGCGCCCCACTGCACCTCGCCGCTCGCTACACTGACACCGGCCGGACGGAGCCCCCGTCGACTGCCCGCCGCCCAGCACCACCCGCCGACCGAAAGGCCCTCATGGGTTCGGACATCCTCGTCACCGTCATCGCCGCACTCGCATTCGCGGTCGGCATCACCGGCATCATCGTGCCGGTCCTGCCCGGCTCCATCACGATCATCATCGGCACTCTCATCTGGGCGATCGTCATCGGCGGCACCGGTGCCTGGGTCGCGTTCGCAGTCATCACTCTGCTGTCGCTCGTCGGCATGACCTGCAGCTATGTCCTCACCGGTCGGCAGCTGAAGCGGCAGGAGACCCCCGGGTGGGCGGTGGCACTCGCCATCGTCGGTGGCCTGGTCGGGTTCTTCGTGATCCCCGGCCCCGGCCTGATCCTCGGGTTCATCCTCGCCCTGTTCGGAACCGAGTACGCGCGCCGCAAGGATGCCAACGAAGCCGTCCGCTCCACCCTCACCGCGCTGAAGGCGCTCGGTATCGGGATTCTCCTCGAAGTCGGCTGCGCGCTCATCAGCGCCACCATCTTCATCCTCGTCTCCGGCTACCACTTCTTCGCCTGACCCGCCCCGCGGCACCTCCGCGCGGTTCCGTGCGTTTCAGCGCCCATCCCGGCGATCAAGAGCGCTGAAACGCATGCAACGCCGGCCCGGGATCGGTGAGTCGACCAATGTCGGTGCCCGTCGGCCCGCCGGGCTCCATACAGTGGACCGCATGCTGACCGCCACTGACCTCACCATCGGCTACGGCGACACCGACCCCGTCATTCAGGGCCTCGACCTCACCGCCGACCCGGGCGACATCATCGCCGTCACCGGCGCGAACGGCAGCGGCAAATCCACCCTCCTGCGCGGCCTCGCCGGCCACCAGCCGCTGGACTCCGGCACCATCCTGCTCGACGGCGCCGACCTCACCGCCAACTCCCGCGCCCACCGCCGCGACGTGTTCGCCGTCCTCGACGGCTCCGCGTGGATGCGCGAACTCACCCTCGGCGACCACCTGCGGATCCTCGAAACCGACGGATCCCTCATGAGCGCCGACGACGCCATCCACACCCTCGACCTCGCCGACCTCGCCGACCGCCACCCGCACACCTTCTCCTCCGGGCAGCGGCAGCGGTCCGCCCTCGCCACCGCGCTCGTCCGCCCCTGGTCGGTGCTGATCCTCGACGAACCCGAGCAGCGCCTCGACGTCGACTACCAGGAGCGCACTGCGGACATCCTCCGCGCCATCGCCCCCGGCGCCGTCATCATCCTCGCCACCCATTCGCAGCAGCTGATCGACCGCCTCGGCGCCGCCGAACTCCACCTGTCATGACCGACCCCATCGCCCGCGTCACACCCCACCACACCACCGGTGAGGTGCTGTCCGCCGTCTGGATGGGGGTGCTCGCCGCAGCCGTCGGCCTCGGTGTGTGGATCGGTGCGCTCACATCGCTCAGCCCGCAGCTGCGGGCTGGGCTCCTCCCGCACGCAGACCCGCTCACCGTCCTCGTGGTCGCAGTGACGGCACTGATGGTCGCGCTGATCCTCGCGGTGACCGGCGCGGTGGGTCCCTTCTCCGCATCGGCAGCGGAACTGATGCTGACCGGTGGGCCCCGACGGCGCGCCGCCACCCTCGGCATCCTCGCCGGCGTCCTGCTCATGCTCAGTGCGGCTCTCGCGTCCGGTCTCATCACCGCGCTCGGGCCCCTGCTGCCGGGGCCGCTGCTGCCCGCGATCACCGGCATCCTCGCGACCGCATCTCTGCTGGTGCCGCCGCTGTTGGCCCGAGCCCAGCGCAGCCGGCTCCTCCCCGCCGTCCGCACACTGCCCGCCGCGCTCGTGGCCGGCGCTGTCACACTGCTGGTCGCCTTCCGCTTCTCCGGCACCGTCGGCGCATCGCTCATCACCGCCGCCGGGGTTGCCGCGATCGTGCTCGCGGGCGCGGTTGTGCGGTCCCGGGCGCGGGCCGGTTCTTTCGAGCTGATTCCGCGGTGGGAACTGCTGCGGGCCGACGGGATCGTCACCGCGGCCGGGTCCGCTGCCGTGTCGATGGATGTCGGTGCGGTGCGGACGCACGGTGAGCTGACCCGCCCGGCCGCGCGCCGACGGGCCCTCGCGCCGGGGATGATGCGCCGTCTGCACCCGTCGGCGCGGCTGTTCGTGACCGTGCTCGCCCGCGCTGGCCGACGCACTGCCGCCACCAGTGGGATCGCAGTTCTGGTCGCCATCAGCGCCACCGCGTTCACACCGGCCGCGGGCACGCTCGCGATCGGGGCGGTGGCGGCCCTGCTGACCGCGCTGAGCCTCGCCTCGATCCTCGGTGATCTGGTGGTGTCGGTGCCGCTGCGGTCCGTGTTCGCTGCAGCTGCGCCCGGGGCGGCCTGGCTGACGCTCGCGGGACTCGCGGTGACGGCCCTGGTGCCGTTCGCCGCAGCTGCCGTGGTGCACCTGGTGCAGGGCGGGCAGCCGTGGCCGGTGCTGGTGTTCGCCGCGGTTGCGGCCGCGGCGGTGACGCACGGCCTGGTGGGGCCGACGCGGGCGCTGTCCGACCAGGTCAACGGTGTGCTCACCACGATCAACTCGCCCGAGCTGGGGCCGGTGCCGATCTACCTGATCCAGCGGGTCACCGCGGGCTGGGTGGCGCCGCTGGCACTGCTCGGTGCGGCGCTGCTCGGGCTGGACGCCGTGGCGCTGATCGCCGGGGCCATCGCCGCGGTGATCGCCCTGACCCTGTTCGCGGACGTGCTGACGAAGAACCAGCACTGACCGCACACCGCCGCCTCGCCGTTGCATGCGTCCTCGCGCGCATTCCGGCGATCAAGAGCGCTGAAACGCTTCCAACCGGGGTCGGTATTGGGGCCCGATGGCGCAGGTCGAACCGACCTCACCAACCGGCGTAAGGAGCGATGTCGGCGTCGCTCACCGCCCCCTCAGCGACATCGTCCAGCGCCTGCGCGAGCAGTTCCATGCCGCGAACACACTCGCCCCGTGAGATAGTCAGCGGCGGTGTGAGCTCGAGGGCACCATCACCGACGGGATAGACGACGAGTCCAAGCTCAAATGCGCGAAACGCCGCCTTTGCGGAGGTCGTCAGAGCATCATCGGTGCCGTTTGGCAACAGTTGGAGGCCCTGCATCAATCCTCGGCCCCGGACCTCGTCGATGAGCCGTGCACCTGGGCGGTCGCTGGCGCGCAGTTGATTGATCAGGGCGGTCAGTACTTCACCCATCGCGGCTGCGTTGTCGATGATCGAGCCGTCGTCCAGTTCATCCAGGACCACCAACCCGGCGGCACATGATGCACCGTTACCGGTGGTGGTCATCAACGCGGAAGCCGCGGGTTCATCAAGAACAGATGCGGGCCCGACCACCGCTGACAACGGGAGGCCGGCGCCGAGAGCTTTGCCGAGCGTCACCACATCAGGCTGGACACCGTTGTGCTCGATGGCCAACAGGCGGCCAGTCCGCCCAAGACCGGCTTTGACCTCGTCACACACTAGGAGCGTTCCAGTTTCTGTGCACATCTGCCGAAGCGCGGGCAGGAACTCAGGGTGCGGCATGATGATTCCACCATCGGATTGGATCGGCTCCACGATCACTGCGGCGATGGTCTGGGTCTGCAGATGGCGCCTAATCTGATCGATGTGCGTGCGTGCCTCCGAGTCGGTGAGCGCGGCCGACGGGTACGTCAGAAGCACAGAATCGGCAGCGGCATCGGCTCCGCCGGATTCGACATGTATGCCTGAGACCCCTTGTGCAAGGCCGAGTCCGCCGTGATAGCCGTTGGAAAAGGCGATCACCCCTTGGCGCCCGGTCGCACGGCGGCACCCCCGCAGTGCGACATCATTCGCGTCTGTCCCTGCATGCCCAAGGTAGACGCGTCGGTCTGGCTTTCCAGGAATCATCTGCAGCAGTCGCTCCGCGAGGAGCACTGCACGTTCGTGTGTGGCGGACAGGATGGAGGCGCTGCACCCGCTGGCCAGCGCATCTCTGACCGCATCGGCGACCGCCGCGTTTCCGTGCCCCAGGCCGACAGCTGTCCACGCGGCAGAGAAATCAAGAAGCGTGCGCCCGTCAGCGTCGGTGACCTCACTGCCGTTTCCGCCGGCAATCGTCAAGGGGAAGAAGCGCAGCTTCTCAACTCCCGCGATGACATCGGCGTCACGTGCGGCCAGGTCTCCTGCCGCGGAGCCGTTGTGTGCAGTCGTCGTCATCTGTTGATCTCCTCGTCCACCTGCTCGTTCAGAATGCGCTCGGCGCCAGCGAGATAACCGGCCAGCATGGCATGAGCGACGTCTTTGATCGCCCTCTCCGTGGGGAGAAATCGAGGATCGTGCAGCGACGGCGCGGGAGAGCACCCCTCGACTTCCACCCCGACGAAGGTCATCAGAGACGGCATCACTGAGCAGAAGTAGGAGAAGTCGTCAGCACCGAGTGACCGCATCGGCTCCGCAATGTCATGACCCATCGCTCCCAACCAGGCTTCGGCCCCTTCTGCGAGCTCCTTATGGTTTGTCAGGACCGGTTCACCAGAATCACGGCTGATATCCGCCGATAGTCCATAGGCGGCAGCGGTGCCTTCGGCCATCTGCCGGACGGCTTCGAACAGGTCGATGCGCTGCTCGTTCGACGTGGTGCGCATTGTGGCGCGCAGGTACGCCTCTGAGGGAAGAACGTTAGCCGCGCTGTCGCCAGCGCGGAGAGTGCCTACGCTCAGAAGAGCTGGCGACATCGGATCAACAGTTCTGCGGACAGCTTCTGGCAGTCCGATCGCGAGCTGGGCGATCGCGGTCACCGGGTCGGCCGCGGTGTGAGGGTAGGCGCCGTGCCCGCCACGACCCCTGAGGACGATGTTGATCTCATCTGCGGCTGCGTTGATGTAACCCGCGCCCACCGCGATGGTGCCCGCCGGAACTCCTGGGTGAACGTGAGCAGCGATCATGTGGGTGACATTGATCTTCTCCAGAGCTTTTTCTTCGACGATGTCCAATGCACCAGAAGGATATGTCTCCTCTCTCGGCTGCAGGACAGCACCGATCGCGACGGGCAGATCCACCTGCGCTGCAGCACGGATGAGTGCGACAAGGGCGGCTTGATGAACGTCATGGCCGCATGCATGCATGGCGCCGTTGCTGGCAGCGAATTCGACGCCGGTGCTTTCGTGGACCGGGAGCGCATCGAGCTCAGCGCGGATTCCGACCGCGGGGCCGTCAGGGCCGATCCGGCCTATCGCTCCAGCGGATGCGACTTCGTCGAATTGGAGGATCCCCGCGAGCTCCGAAACGAGGATGTCGCGAGTGTCGTATTCCATGCCGGAAATGCGGGGGTCGGAATGGATGCGCCGGCGCAGGGCAGCTGCGTCAGAGAGCTGTTCGTCCAGACGGGAACGTAACTCGCCAGCGATCCTGGTGAGCGTGGTTCGTGTTGAATCGGCGGGGCTGTCTGTCGAGGTCAATCCGATGCTCCGTGAGTTGAGGGGGTCGAGGGGTGGGCTGTTGAGGATGGGAGCGTCGCGCTTGGGAGCTGATCGAGCCTGTAAACGCGACGGGCGTTGTCCCGTGAGATCATCTGGGCCACTCTTTGCTGTTCGGCGATCGGCCACTGATCTCGGCGTGCCCAGTCGTCGAGTGCCTCAGCCAGCCCGCGGCGGAACAGGAGCGCGCCGAGGTGATACAACTCCGCTGCTCCCCAGGCATCCGACGAGAACAGCGCCTTGTGGAACGGAGTGAGCTCCAATGATTCGGCGATGATCTGTGCGGATTGGGAACCGGTGTAATTGATGGCCAGGCCGACGTCGCAATACACGTGTTCAAAGCAGTGGGCCAGGTAGCCGGCTTCTCGATGAAATGGGTAGCAGTGCAGAAGCAGAATGTCCGAACCGGACCCGCGGGTGGCGCGCAGCAGGTCGGTGAGCAGCAGAGGGTTGCAGCGATGAAGATCCACATCGGGGTCGCCGTACCCAACGTGGAACTGGATCGGTACAGCACGATCAATCGCGCTCCAAATCAGGTGTCGGATGATGACAGGGTCCTCGAGGCGAATCGACCCGGGGTAATTGCTGATTCGATCGATCCATGCGCCAACGGCGCGTGCAACGTCAGCATGGGTGGGACGCGATGGGTCGAAGTCCAACCCGGTCCGATATGCAGCGATCGTCTTCGCTCCAACCGCTGTGCGCAGGCGTTCGTCCAAGACTCGCGCATACTCGTCGACGAACCCGCTGGGATGCACACCGGCTTCGACCAGCTCTTCGGCGAGCACCTCCAGGCGAACAACCTCGGCGTAGCCCGCGTTCGCTGTCGCGCCCATGTGTGCTGGACCGAGGATCTCGTCCCCTCGGTGGCCGGTCTCGATCAACAGGGTCTCGAATCCGGACGGGCGCAGCAGCCGTCGACCAACTTCGTCGGCAGACAGAGCGGACCGCGCCTCAATGTATTCGTCGGGTGAGCAGAAGGGTTCAGCGTCGAGCAGTGGCGCGCAGTGGCGACGGATGGCGAACCCAAGCTGGGTGTCGAACATGGTTGTTCCCCGCGGCGCGTGGCCGTCCGACTCTGTGATCAGGTCCTCGAACCGACTGCGGTTCGCTGGTGTAGCAAGGATTCCGTGGCAGTGATGGTCGACTAGAGGAATCGAGCCGATCCATTCGGAGGCGGACGTCCTGTGCCTCAGCGCAGAGGGTGTCATGGAGAACGCTCCTTTCAGATGGTTGGGATACGGGGCGACCACCGGGCGAGAAGCCGTGCCACCGCCAGTTATGTGGAGTCAGAAGATTTCGGCGTACCGCTTGCAGCGCTCTTCCATGGACTTGTCCTTGAACGTCTCGATCTCATGCTCCTTGATCGCCAGGTAGGTCTGCACGAGTTCTGGGGCGAACCATGAAGACACCTCTTCGTCGGCCTGAAACGCAGCGAGTGCCTCCGGCAGATCTTCAGGCAGCTGCGGCAGATCCTTGTGCTCCCCTTCGAGGTCCAGATCTCCCTGCACGACCTGTGCGGGATCCATGTCCTCACGCAGACCAGCGATTCCTGCGCGGAGGATCGACCCGAGCAACAGGTAGGGGTTGGCGCCGATGTCGCCGCCTCGGAATTCGAAGTGCAGTTGGGGCGCGGGGTCCCGGCCTTCCATTTCATTCGTAGGCGTGATGCGCAGCAGCGCTTCGCGGTTCTGCAGCCCCATGAACGCCCGAGCCGTGGACCAGTTATCCGGGCGGAGCCGCTCACCGGAGATCACCAGGGGCGCGAAGATGGCAGTCATGCCGGGTGCATGGTGAAGGATTCCTGCCGCGAACTTGGCGGCCTTTTCCGACACACGGCCGGGGCGGGAGGGGTCGTAGACAACCGGGTCGCCATCGAGCGTGGTGAGACCGAAGTGCACGTGAACCCCGGAGCCGCCTGCACCTGCTTTAGGCAGAGGGGAGAAGGTGACATCGCGGTGGTGGCCGGCAAAAACGGCACCAACGGTGTCTCGGACGAGCACGGCACGATCAGCTGCAGAGACCGCATCCGTTGGGCGGACGGTCACTTCGAACTGATGGGGGGCGTACTCCGGTAGCCAGTTCTCCGGTTCCGCACCCATTTTGTCGAGCGCGTTCATGATCTGAGAACCGATGGGTTCGAGTGATCGGTGCGCGGCGAGGGAGAACGGATGGGTGGGGGAATCATCCCCCAGGTCCGTGAATTCGTGCTCGAACGCGGCGGTGACGGTCAACCCGAATTCGTCCTCGAGCATCTTCACCGTGTCACGCAGGAACGTGCGGGAGTCTCCGGCCCACGGCGATCCGTCAGTTTCAACGATGTCGGTGAAGACGAGGGTGTGAGGCTCCTGGCCGGGGATGTCGGTGATCCGGACGGCTGAGGCGTAGTCGGGACGAAGGCGGCAGTCGCCAGTAGAACCGTAGGGCAGTCCGTGGACGATCTCGCCGAGGGGCCCGATGCCGAGGTTGGCCGGTACCCATCCCACGGACGATGTCTCATCGAAGTCTTCGGCTCTGACAGCGCGCCCCTTGGTGATGCCGGATAGGTCGCTGACAGCGAGGAATACGAGTTCGCCGGGGCGGGGGCGCACCTCGGGGGCGAGTGCTCCACCGGGGGTGTTCAGACCGTCGGCCGGGGTGTGGTGTGCGGGGTTCATTCGAGATCCTCCTGGGTGAGGCGCTCACCGATGCGATCAGCGAGACGCGGCTGGGCGATGACAATGATGAGGCCGAAGAGGCACCAGGCACCGGCGATCCAAGGGAACCATGTGTATGGGGCCTCTTGGCCGATGATCTGAACCGCGTAGACCCACACAAGGAATGCGAGGCCAAGTACGGGGACGATGACCTCCCATGCGGGGATGCGAGTTCCTGAGGTGATGGCGTACTTGATGATGCCGACCGACGTCATGGCATATGCAACAACCATGCACAGAGTGGCGATGGTGGCGTACCAGTAGTAGACATCCACCGCGGTGGCTCCGATGGCTGCAAGTGCGGCCGCGAGGACGACGGTGAGGACGACGACGGACAGCACGGCGATCGTGGGGACCCCGGTCCGGGCGTTTGTGCGGGCGAATACGGTGGGCCCGAAGCCGTCACGGGCGAGAGCGAACAGCAGCCTTGAGGCCGCAGCGGTGGATGACAGCAGCGATGCGAATGCAACGAAGAAAGCGATGACGCTGATGAGGACGGCGTACCACGAGCCGATGTAGGTCGCGGAGAGCTCAGTGAGCGTGGAGGCTGCGCCGGAGAACTTCTCGATTCCGGTTGCATCAGTGCCATAGCCGATTGTCTGGGCGAACATGACGAACGTGTAGATCGCACCGGCGATCACCACAGCCAGCAGTAGGGCCTTGGGCACGGTTCGTTTGGGGTCGTTCGTCTCTTCTGCGAGCGAGGTGCCGGACTCAAAGCCCGCCCAGGACAGAAAGCCGAATACGGACGCTGTCATGACCGCGGTGAGGGAAGCACTTCCGGGCAACAAGGTGGACAGATCGACGCCGGTTGTGACCGGAGCACTTCCGGAACCGACACGCGTCACAATCACCACGGAGAGAATGAGCATTGCAATGATGCCGACGAACCCGATAGCCAACAGTGTGCGGGCAGTCACTGCGGATTCGCGGATGTTGAGCAGTGCCACGAACACCGCGACGATGATCGGGACGACGATCCAGGCTCCGGCAGGAAGATGCAGGCCGAGCTCGGACAGCATGGCCTCGAAGAAAACCGCACATGCGCCGGCGATGCAGGCGGCGAAGAACAGGTATGTGCCGAGCAGGGCGAAGCCGCCGAAGAACCCAGCACGTGGTCCAAGGGTGACTCCTGCGAGTGCGTACACGGAGCCGGCATGGGTGACGTAGCGAGTGAGCCGAATGAATGCATAGGCGACGAGCAGTGTTCCGATGAAGGACACCACGAACGTGAAGGGGACACCTTTGCCCACAAGACCCGAGACTCCGATTCCGTTGAGGCTCATAGCCATGACCGGCCCCATGAAGCCGATGGAGATGGCGGAGACCTCGAGCAGAGAGAGCTTTCGGCGTGTGGAGAGTTGGCCTTCCTTGCCTGTTTCTGACGTCTGGGGACTTACCGATGATGCATGAGGCGCAGTTGTTCGGGTTGTTGGACGCTCTCGGTGAGCGCTGACGGATTCGGACATGGTGAGGGCCTTTCCGATGGACGGCGGGGGCGATGACTGCCCTGCCGATGGGGTCCGCGTTCGTGAGTGTAATGTAGGTTACATAAAGTGCCGGACGATGGCTAGTGGTGTCATGAATATTTCGGAGTCTGGTCGGCGGGGATGCGGGGACGGGACCGGTACCCTCGAAGGCACGTTGTGCAGGCAGGAGGAGAAGCGAATGGGCGCAAGTGACGGCGCTATGACGGGTGCCAGCGAGGACGGCGCCGCCGGAAGCAGCACCCGTAGCGTTGCTGAACATATCCGGAGCGTGATGCCGGATCTGACGCCGTCAGAGCGCAGCATCGCTCGCGCGCTGCTTGCCGCGTACCCAACGTTGGGGTTGGACACGGTGGCGAGTTTGGCAGCTCACGCGAAGGTGTCCGCTCCGACAGTGGTCCGCTTTGCTCGTCACCTCGGCTTCGACGGTTTTCGCAGTTTGCAGCGCGCGTTGCGCGAGGAATTGGCAGTGAAGAACCAGTCCAACCTCTCGCAGGCTGAAGCTCGAGGGGGCGAGCGGACCACTTTTGACCATGCGCGAGATGCCTACTTGACGGGCATAACCAGCACCTTTGCGGACAATGATCCGGCTGAGCTCGAAGCCGTTGTTGGCCTGTTGGCGGACGAGGGACGGCCCCTGCTCGCCGTGGGGGGTGCGTATTCAGGTGCGGTGACACGAACGCTGATTGCCCAATTGGCGCCAGTGCGGAGGAACGCTCGGGTGCTGGAGCCTCATGTGATTCTGTCGTCAACGGAGATGGCGGACGCTGCTGATCGGGGAGTCCTCGTCGTTGCGGATGTTCGTCGTTACGACCCTGAACTTGCCAAGCTTGCCGAGGCGGCCCATGGACAAGGGATCACGGTGGTTCTCCTGACGGATCCGTGGTTGTCGCCGATCTCCGCTTTTGCAGAGCGGCTGTTGACGGCGTCAGTAAAGGCTGCTGGGCCTTCCGATACCTTGGTGCCGATGTTGGCACTGGTAGAAGGCGTCTGTGAGCTGGTGGTGGAGGCGCGCGGAAAGTATGGCCTGGAACGTCTGCAGAGGGTTGAACAGCTCCGCTCCCATCTCGCGTGACCTCCCCACGCCCCGCGCTGATCCCGGCCCCGTGGGGTCCTCTTTTCGTTCCGGCCCCCTCCTTCCTGACCTTGCCCTGGGCGGGTCACGGTGCCCGGGCCACGGACCGTGTGCACTTTCCGACCATAATCGCCCTCCAACGCGCTGAATCCCGCGCTGCAGGGGTTTTTCGGTCGGAAAGTGCACGGCCGCTCTTCTCTCGCCAGCTTCGCGCCTCTCGCCCGCCCCTTCGGCCGGGACGGGAGAGCAGGAACCGGGCACCCCCTGGGCCGGGACGGGAGGGCAGGAACCGGGCATCCCCTGGGCCGGGGGGCGCGGGCGCGGACGACCCTGGCATGCGGAATACTGTTGGCATGTCTGAGCGTGAGTCACCGAGGCCTGCCCCGCCGATCTCCCGCCGCGCCGCACCGAAGCTCACCGATGCCCGCAAACGCGAACTCGCCGAGGCGTACCTGACGCAGGGCGCCGCCTACGATGCGCTGCGCCCCGGCTATCCGGACGCGGCCCTCGACCTCCTCGACGCCACCGCCCCAGACTCTTCCCGAGCCGCTGAAAGCCCGGCGCTGAGCCCGAGCCCGGCCGCCGCCCCAGACCCTTCCCGAGCCGCCGGCCCAGCCCTGGACCCCGCAAAGCGCGCGGTCGACCTCGGCGCCGGCACCGGCAAACTCACCACCGCCCTCCTGAACCGCGGCTGGTCCGTGACGGCGGTGGATCCGAGCGCGGCGATGCTTGAGCTCATCTCCGACCCGGCACCCGGCCCCGCCTCCCCGGCCCACTCTGACCGTCCCGCCCTCACCCGCGTCACCGCCCCAGCCGAGGCCACGGGCCTGCCGGACGCGTCCGCCGATCTCGTGGTCGCCGCGCAGGCATGGCACTGGTTCGACTCGGCCGAAGCGACCGGGGAGGTCCTGCGGATCCTCGCGGCCGGCGGCACGCTCGGCCTGATCTGGAACACCCTCGACGTGACGATCCCGTGGGTGCACCGCTACTCCCGGATCATGCACGCCGGGGACATCCTGCGCGAGGGCTTCCGCCCCGAGGTCGGCCCGGGGCTCACACTGACGGGCCAGCACGTCATCACCTGGGAGGATCCGCGCAGCACCGACGAGATGATCCGGCTCGCTCTGACCCGCAGCTATACGGCGACGGCGGGGGAGGAGCGCCGGGCGCGGGTGCTCAGCAACCTCGACTGGTACATCCACGACCACCTGGGCCACGAACCCGGCTCCATGGTCGGCATTCCGTACCGCACGGACCTGTTCCTGTACCGCCGCGCCTGACCCGCCGGGTCACTTCAGCGCGATGCCGGTGACCTTCCAGGCCTTCTTCTCGGTGGAGTACTTCAGCGACACCGTGACCTCGCCCTTCGAGCCGGGGTTCACGTGGCCCTCGTACTGCGGGTCGTCGATGAGGATGGACTTCTTCTCCGTGAACGGCGATGTGACCGTCGCGGTGTGGGAGGCGGTGGGGTCCCCGTCGGCTTTCTTCACTTCGGCCTTCGGGTCGGTGAGGGTGATGTCGCCGCCCACAACCCAGCCGCCCGCCTGGTGCAGCTGCGCGGAGTTCTGCATGAAGGCGCCGCATTCCTTGCATTCGGGGGCGATGATCTCGCCCCACTGGGAGACGTCGCCGGTGGCGATCATCGGCGGATAGGCGGCGAAGAGGTAGTCGGTGGTGGCGAGGGCGCCGGCGTCGGTGGGCTGCGACATGGCGGCGGGCGCGGCGGGCTTCTTCGTGGCGGTCGGCTTCGGCTGGGACGCCGGGTCGACCTTCTTCCGGCCGGCGTTCGGGTCGGCACTGGGGTCCTGCTGGCCGGCCCGCCCGCCCTGGCCGGAGCCGCTCGGGTCAGCGGGGGCCGACGGGTTCTGCTCGCCCGACGGGTCCGCGCCGCCGTTCAGGTTGGAGAAGCCGACGAGGCCCACCGGCACCACGAGGGCGAGGGCGCAGATCAGGATCACGAGGCGCTGGGCTGATTTGCTCACTGCACCACAGTAGCGCCCGCAGGAGCAGGACAGGAGCCCGGGTTCCGCTGCCGGGGGCGTACAGTATCGCGGTGCACAGAATAGAATCAGCGTCATGACGCTCGTCCGACTCATCGCAGCGCACGCCCGTCTGTACCTCTCCTTCGTCATCGCCGTCATCGTCCTGCAGCTGGTCGCTGTGCTGGCGGCCCTGTACCTGCCCACGATCAACGCGGACATCATCGACGACGGCATCGCCCAGGGCGATGTCCCCACCATTTGGCGCCTCGGCGGCTGGATGCTGGCCGTCACGGTGGTGAACATCCTCGCGATGGTGGCGGCCAATTGGTGCGCCGCCCGCGTCGGCATGAGCGTGGGCCGGGACCTGCGCTCCGCGGTGTTCCACCGGGTGCAGGGGTTCTCCCGCCGTGAGATGGGCTCCTTCTCCACGGCGTCGCTGATCACGCGGTCCACGAACGATGCGCAGCAGGTGCAGATGCTCGTGTTCTTCGGCCTGAACTTCATCGTGCAGGCCCCGATCACCGGCATCGGCGGCGTGGTGCTGGCGCTGAACCAGGAGCCCGGGCTCGCGTGGCTGATCGCGGTGATGGTGCCGGTGATGCTGGTCGTGATCGGCGGCATCGTGTGGAAGAGCGTGCCGCTGTTCCGGCAGATGCAGGAGCGGATCGACGAGATCAACCTCGTGCTGCGCGAACAGATCACGGGCATCCGCCCGCTGCGCGCATTCGTCCGCGAGGACTATGAGCGCTCCCGGTTCGAGGAAGCGAACCTCCGCTATGACCGGGTGAACAAGCAGGTGGGCAACCTGATGGTGCTGATCCAGCCGACCATCATGTTCCTGCTGTCGTTCTCCTCCGTGGTGGTGCTGGCGGCGGCGGCCGGCCCCGTGGACCGCGGGGAGATGCAGATCGGGTCGATCACCGCGTTCATCGCGTACCTGATCCAGATCCTCATCGCGGTGATGATGGCGACCTTCATGACGATGATGATTCCGCGGGCGATGGTGTCCGCGGAGCGCATCACGGAGGTGCTGCACACCGAACCGGCCGTGCATCCGCCGTCGGCCGACGAGATCGAACGCCCCCTCGACCCGGCCGACGGGACCCGCCAGGCCGACGGATCCGGCCCCGCCGACGGGGCCCGCCCCGCGGACCGGGTCACCCTCGAGTTCGACGACGTCTCCTACACCTTCGACGGCGCCGACCGCCCCGTGCTGAACCGCGTCTCCTTCACCGCCCACGGCGGACAGACGGTCGCGATCATCGGCGGCACCGGCGCCGGCAAGAGCACCCTGCTCGGCGCCATCACCCGCGCGTTCGACGTCACCTCCGGCGCCGTCCGCATCAACGGCGTGGATGTTCGCCGCGCCGACCCCGCGATGATGGACCGCGCCTTCGGGTACGTCCCGCAGCGCCCGTACCTGTTCTCCGGGACTGTGCGCTCCACCGTCGGCTTCGGCCGCGACGGCACAACCGACGAGGACATCTGGCATGCGCTCACCGTGGCGCAGGCTCGGGACTTCGTGGCGGCGATGCCGCAGCAGCTGGACTCGCCGATCTCCCAGGGCGGCACGAACGTGTCCGGTGGGCAGCGGCAGCGCCTGTCGATCGCGCGGGCGCTGGTGGGCCGGCCCCCGATCTACCTGTTCGACGACTCGTTCTCCGCGCTGGACCTGAGCACGGATGCGCGCCTGCGGGCGGCCCTCGAACCGGAGACGCGGGACGCGCTGGTGGTGATCGTGGCGCAGCGCGTCTCCACCATCGTGGACGCGGACCTCATCCTGGTGCTGGACCACGGCGAAGTGGTGGGCCGCGGCACCCACGAGGAGCTCATGGCCGACAGCGCCACATACCGAGAGATCGTCGAATCCCAGGGCGGGATCGACGGCGCAGGCGAGAGCGAAGAGGTGCGCGCATGAGCGCCGACGAGAAGGACACGACGCGGGGCCTGCGCCCGGGCCAGAAGTCGAAGAACTTCTTCCCCTCGGCGAAGCGGCTGCTCGGACAGATGCGGTCGGAGCGCCCCATGCTGATCGCCGCGATCATCACCGCGGTCGCGTCGGTCGCGCTCGCGGTGGTGGGCCCGAAGATCCTCGGCCGCGCCACGGACATCATCTTCTCCGGTGTGATCTCCAAGCACCTGCCGCCGGGCACCACGAAGCAGCAGGTGATCGAGCAGGCCCGCGCCGCGGGCAACGAGAAGTTCGCGGACATGCTCGGCGGCATGGAGCTGAACCCGGGCCACGGCATCGACTTCTCCGCTCTGTGGGCGGTGCTCGGCCTGGTGACGGCCCTGTATGCGGTGTCCGCGGTGCTGAACTGGCTGCAGGGCATCCTCCTGGTGCGGGTGGCGCTGCGCGTGGTGAAGCGCCTGCGCCGGCAGACGGAGGAGAAGATCCACTCGCTGCCGCTGTCGTACTTCGACCGCACCTCGCGCGGTGATGTGCTCTCGCGCGTCACCAACGACATCGACAACATCCAGCAGACCCTCATCCAGACCATCGGCGGCATCGTCACGAGCCTGCTGACGGTGATCGGCACGATCGCGATGATGCTGTGGATCTCCCCGCTGCTGACTCTGATCGCGATGATCGTGATCCCGCTGGCCGGTGTGATCACCGCGGTGGTGGGCAAGCGCGCCCAGAAGCTGTTCGCTGAGCAGTGGGATGCGACCGGCAAGGTCAACGGCGAGGTGGAGGAGGCGTTCTCCGGCCATGACGTGGTGTCCGTGTTCGGCCGGGAGAAGCAGATCGCCGACGAGTTCGAGCGGGAGAACGCGGAGCTGTTCCGCGCCAGCTTCGGCGCCCAGTTCGTGTCGTCGCTGATCATGCCGCTGATGATGTTCGCGGGGAACCTGTCCTATGTCGCCGTCGCTGTGGTGGGCGGTCTGCGCGTTGTGAGCGGCCAGCTCACCCTCGGTGATGTGCAGGCGTTCATCCAGTACTCGCGGCAGTTCACGCAGCCGCTGAGCCAGCTGGCGTCGATGGCGACGATGCTGCAGTCCGGTGTCGCCTCCGCGGAGCGCGTGTTCGACCTGCTCGACGAGCCCGATGAGATCAGCGACGCCGCCACCGCCGAACTCGCTGCCCGCGCTGCGGTGTCCGCGCCGGCTGCGCCTGCCCCGTCGGCCACCGGCGCCGAGGCGGGGGAGGGGCCGACGGGCTCCACTGCGGTCACCGCCCTGGACGCCGACACTGCCCCCGCCGACCAGGTGGGCCGCGGCCGGGTCGAGTTCCAGCATGTTGCGTTCTCGTACGCGAAGGACCGCCCGCTGATCACGGACCTGTCGCTGACGGCGGAGCCGGGCACCACGGTCGCAATCGTGGGGCCGACGGGTGCCGGCAAGACGACGCTCGTGAACCTCCTGATGCGGTTCTACGAAGTGGATGCGGGCCGGATCCTGTTGGACGGCGTGGACACCCGCGCCCTGACCCGCGCGGACCTGCGCTCGCGCACCGCGATGGTCCTGCAGGACACGTGGCTGTTCGGCGGCACCGTGCGGGAGAACATCCGCTACGGCCGCCTGGATGCGACCGACGCCGAGGTAGAGGCCGCGGCGAAGGCGGCGTGCGCGCACGAGTTCATCATGCAGATGCCCGGCGGGTACCACTCCGTCCTGGAGGATGAGGGAACCACCGTCTCTGCGGGGGAGAAGCAGCTGCTGACGATCGCGAGGGCGTTCCTCGCAGAGCCCGAGCTGCTGATCCTCGACGAAGCCACCTCGAGCGTGGACACGCGCACGGAGGTCCTGGTGCAGGAGGCGATGAGCCGTCTGCGGTCGGGGCGCACCGCGTTCGTGATCGCGCACCGGCTCTCGACGATCCGCGACGCGGACCTGATCCTGGTGATGGAGCACGGTAACATCGTGGAGCAGGGCGACCACGACTCCCTGATGGCCGCCGGTGGGGCATACTCACAGCTGCACCGCTCGCAGTTCGAAGCGCCCGCCGTTGACCTCGACGAGCAGGAGGCCGCCGAGGAGCCCGACCACGGGCCGGCCGGTGACACCGCCGCGGCCGCGGTGCCCGGCAGCGTCGAGGACCCGTCGGCCGGTGGGACCCCGACGCCCGGAGCCGGTCCGGGCCGCGCACCGGAAGGGGACTGAGCCGTGCAGTCACTGGTCGGATTCACCAACAGCACCAGCCTCATCGAGGTGCAGCTGGTGCTGGCCTCGTTCTTCTTCTGCTCCCTGATCGGCATTGAACGGCAGGTGCGGCAGAAGGCGGCGGGCTACCGCACGAACGTGCTGGTGGGAATGGGCTCGTGCGCGTTCACGCTGATCTCCGCGTACGGCTTCGCGATGGTGCTGGGCAATGATGTGACGCTGGACCCGTCGCGCATCTCAGCGCAGATCGTGTCCGGCATCGGCTTCCTCGGCGCCGGCGTGATCTTCAAGGGCCGCAACGTGGTGCGCGGCCTGACCACCGCCGCGACCGTGTGGGTGTCCGCCGCGGTCGGCATGGCGTGCGGCGCCGGCATGCTCAGCCTCGCCGCCGTGGTGACGTTCCTGCACCTGTTCACCCTGTTCGTGGTCGCGCCGATTGTGAAGCGGATCCCGGACCCGGACCGGAAGCGCCAGCTGTTCGTCTCCTACCGCGACGGTGAGGGCGTTCTGCGGGATGTGCTCGCCACGGCGACCGACATGGGGTTCTCCTCCTCCATCATCTGCTCGCGCCGCATCGATGATCCGAACGGTCGGCGCATCGACATGGACATCCAGTTCCACGGCCAGCGGCCGCAGCAGCACCTGATGGCGCCGCTGATGGAAGTGGATGGGGTGCTGCAGGTCAGCATCGGCACCGACTCCGAGGGCAACCGCGACGACGACGAAGCCGACTGAGCGTCAGCTCAGAGGAGGTCGCCTTCGGCGAGGGCGAGCAGGTTGCCTTCGGTGTCGAAGAACCGCTGGCCACGGCTGCACAGCGCCAGGTGGACCACACCGCCCACCAGTTCGCCGCCGTGGCGGGTGACGGCGTCGGAGGCGGCGTCGAGGTCGTGCACCCCGATCACGAACTGCGGGAAGTTCCACCCCTTATGCCGGTTGTACGGCTGCTGCGTCATGGCGCGGGCGGGGCGCTGCTGGGCGACGCCGTCGATCCCGGGGGAGCCGGGGCCGGTGGTGATGCCGTAGAGGGGGCTGCCGTACCACTCCGTCCAGTCCTCGAAACGCCAGTTGAACAGGGCGGTGTAGAACGCGCTGAGCCGGTCGAGATCGTGTGCGGAGAGGTGGAAGCGGGCCACGCGGTTGATGGAGCTGTTCGGCCTGGGAGCGGGCCGGGGAGGGCATTCACAGGTGTGCGAGGCGTGCTCGGAGCACGGCAGATAGTGGGTCATCACAGGTCCGCTCCCTCAACCAGGATGAGACCGTTGCCGTCCGGGTCGCGCAGGCGCTGGCCCCGCGGGAACGGTTCCACGTCGACCAGGTCCCCATCGGGGACGGCCCCGTTTCGGATTGCGATGCGCATCGTCTCCTGAATGCTCTCCACAGCGATCATCAGGTGCGAGAAGTCGATGGCGTCTTCGGGCTCGGACTGGGTCTTGAACAGGTCGTGCCGGGGGATGAGGACTCCGTCGACCCCGGAGGTGCCGCTGCCGGTGCGCACACCGAGACAGGGAACGGTCGAGTACTCGGACCAGTCCTCGAAGGTCCAGCCGAACACTCGGGCGTAGAAATCGGCGAGGATCCGTGGCTCGTCAGCGAGCAGGATGAACCGCGTGACACGGTTATGGGCGTTGCGCGCTGTGCCGGGGTGCGTACTGTTCATGGTGCTCTCGCTTCAGAAGCGGATCGATGGGCGTTGTGTCGATCCTGGCAGAGCCGACCGCCCGTACCCCCTCATTCGACCGCAATGTCCGAAATCGGGGACGCCATTCACGCTGTGGGGCGAGATCGACGATAATCTGTGTCACCCATCCCACACCGGCGGGGCGGTCGTGTCGAGCGCTTCGCACCGATCAGTCGGCGAAATCGCCTGCTCAGGCCATGTGCGGCCTTCAGATCGCGACCAAAGTCCCGATTGGGCGCGCCGTCGGCCCGCGCCGGCCTCCTGCGCCGCCCGCCCCGTTGACAGGAGAGCACCGTGCCCCACCGCCCAGCCACAGCCCCGCTGCGCGAGCTCACCGCCGACGCCCTGGTCATTGGCCATGGCCTCGCCGGCCTCGCCGCCGCCGCTGAGCTCGCCGATGCCGGCCGCAGCGTGGTCCTCCTCGACCAGGAGGGCGAGCAGGACCTCGGCGGGCAGGCGTTCTGGTCCTTCGGCGGCCTGTTCATGATCGACACTCCCGAACAGCGGCGCCTCGGCGTGCGCGACAGCCCGGAGCTCGCCCACCAGGACTGGATGGGGTCCGCGCAGTTCTCCGCCGCGACGCATGATGTCCGTCCTCGGCAGTGGGCCGAGGCGTACCTGCACTTCGCGCACGGCGAGAAGCGCGCCTGGCTGCGCCAGATGGGCCACCGCATCTTCCCCGTGGTCGGGTGGGCGGAGCGCGGCGGCACCTCCGCTTCCGGCCACGGCAACTCCGTGCCCCGCTTCCACATCACCTGGGGCACCGGCGAGGGCATCGTAGAGCCGTTCGAACGGCGCGTCCGCCAGCACCGGGAGGCCGGCCGCATCCGCTTCGCCCACCGGCACCGCGTGGAGCACCTGGAGGTCTCCGGCCGACGGGTCCTCGGCGCAGCCGGGTCCGTCCTCGCGGCCGACCGCTCCCGCCGCGGCGCGGCCAGCACCCGCGAGGTCATCGGCGAGTTCACCGCCCGCGCGGACGCGGTCGTCCTCGCCACCGGCGGCATCGGCGGAAACCCGGACCTGGTGCGCGCCATGTGGCCCGCGGACCTCGCAGACATGCCCCGTGACCCCGTGATCGGCGTGCCCGCCTACGTGGACGGCTCCGGCCTGCAGGTCGCGGAGGCCGCCGGCGCGCACTGGATCAACAAGCAGCGGATGTGGCACTACACCGAGGGGGTCCGCAACTGGAACCCGATCTGGCCCGGCCACGGCATCCGCATCCTGCCCGGCCCCAGCGCCCTCTGGCTCGACCACACCGGCCACCGGCTCGACGCGCCCGCCTACCCCGGCTTCGACACCCTTGCCACGCTGCGCCAGCTGCGCGAGCGGGGCGGTGAGCACTCCTGGTTCATCATGACCCGCGCCATTGCGGAGAAGGAGATCGCACTGTCCGGCAGCGAACAGAACCCGGACATCACCGGAAAGTCCTGGGCGAAGGTCGCCCAGCGCATCAGGCCCGGCGCACCCGACCCGGTGCAGGCGTTCCTCGACCGCGGGGAGGACTTCGTGCAGGCCACCGGCCTGGAGGAGCTGATGGATCTCATGGAGCCGCTGAGCGACGGGCCCCTGGACCGCGCTGCGATCACCGCCGCGGTTCATGAGCGTGACAACCAGATGGTGAATCCGTATGCGAAGGATCCGCAGGTGGTGGCGATCCGGGGTGCGCGACGATTCCTGGGGGATCGGCTCGTGCGCACCGCGTCCCCGCACCGTCTGCTGGATGCGTCGGCCGGTCCACTGATCGCGATCCGCCTGCACACCCTGCTGCGCAAGACCCTCGGAGGTCTGGAGACCGATCTGGGCGGGCGCGTGCTGGGGGCCGACGGGGCCGTGATCAGCGGGCTCTACGCCGCCGGCGAGGCGAGCGGGTTCGGCGGTGGCGGCATGCACGGACTGAATGCGCTCGAGGGGACGTTCCTGGGCGGGTGCCTGTTCAGCGGACGTGAATCCGGTCGCTCTGCGGCCCGCGACATCGCCTGATCGGGGCGCGTACTGCATAGACTGCCGACGCAACGAAAAACTATGCCACCAAGTGAATGACTATGTGGCGATGTCGGCAGGAGAGAAGCGGTGCCCCACCCCACCATCACCGGTGCGTCCCCATCGCGCCGCGCCCTCATGCGCGGCCTGATCGGCGCCGCCGTCGGCCTGCCCGCCGCCGGGGCCGTCACCGGCTGCACCACCGCCTCCGTCACCCTCGCGAAGGAGACCAACGCCGTTCCCGAGGTGGACCTCAGCCCCATCGCCGAGGTCCCCGAGATCGCGGCCCTCGTTCCGGAGCACATCCGCTCCAAGGGGACCCTCGTCAACGGCTGCGCCGCGAACTACGCGCCCGGTGAGTTCCTCTCCAACGGTGAACCCGTCGGCTACGACATCGACGTCTTCAACGCCATCGGCCGAGTCCTCGGCATGGGAACCCGCACCGACAACGCCGTGTTCGCCCAGATCATCCCCGCGATCGGGTCGAAGTACGACCTCGGCATGTCCGGCTTCACGATCAACGCCGAGCGCCTCGCCGCCGTCAGCATGATCTCCTACTTCGAAGCCGGCATCTCCTACGCGGTCGCGACCGGCAACCCCTACCGCATTGATCCGTCGGCCCTGTGCGGCACCACCCCCGCCGTCCAGGTGGGCACGTACCAGGAGGAGCTGGTGCGCGCCGCGGACCAGGAGTGCCGCGATGCCGGCGCCGACGGGCTCCGCATCCTCGCCTACGAGTCCAACAACGACGCGGTCACCAACGTGGCCGGGAAGAAGGCGGACATCTTCATCGCCGATTCCCCCGTCACCTCCTACGCCATCGCCCGCTCCCGCGGCACCCTGGAGCAGATCGGGGACATTCAGGAGTCGGCGCTGAACGGGATCGCCGTGGCGAAGTCGGAGCCGGAGTTCGCCGAAGCGGTACGAGCCGCCGTGCAGCACCTCATCGACTCCGGGCACATGCTGCGCATCATGCAGGCGTGGGGCACGGAGTCCGGCATGATCGACACCGCCGAGATCAACCCCGCAGACGCCGGATGACTATGCACCGCCCGGGGCCGCACCACCGGCCCGCAGCCTCCCGACCCGCCACCGACTGGAAGTGACCACCGCATGACCACCCCCGAGCAGGCGCCCGCTGATCGCGCCGGGACCGCCGACGCGATCCCCGGCCGTATCCGCGCCCGCGAAGCAGCCCGCCCCGGCACCTGGATCGCGGCGGTGATCGTCGCACTGATCGCCGCCGGACTGATCAACTTCCTCATCACCAACCCCGTGTTCGAATGGGGCATCGTGGTGCAGTACATCCTGGATGTGAAGATCATCCAGGGCGTGGGCTGGACGCTGCTGCTGACGTTCACCTCGATGCTGCTGGGCACCGTGGTGGCGCTGATCGCCGCGGTCATGCGCCGCTCCGATAACCCGGTGCTGCGCCTGGTGAGCTGGGTGTACATCTTTGTGTTCCGCGGCACCCCCGTGTACACGCAGCTGGTGTTCTGGGGCCTGTTCACGGTGATCGTGCCGAAGATCGCGGTGGGTGTGCCGTTCGGGCCGGAGCTGTTCTCGTTCTCCACCCGCGACTACTTCACCGGGTTCCTCGCCGCCGTCCTCGGCCTCGGCCTGAACGAAGGCGCGTACCTCGCGGAGATCGTCCGCGCGGGCCTGGGGTCGGTGAACCGGGGGCAGACCGAGGCGTCGAAGGCGCTGGGGATGTCGAACTCGCTGATCCTGCGGCGCATCATCGTGCCGCAGGCGATGCGGGTGATCATCCCGCCGCTCGGCAACGAGACGATCGGCATGCTGAAGACCACCTCACTGGTGCTGGCGGTGCCGTTCACCCTGGACCTGACGTTCGCCTCGAACTCGATCTCCACCATGCTGTTCAAGCCGATCCCGCTGCTGATCGTGGCGGCCCTCTGGTACCTCGCGGTCACCAGTGTGCTGATGGTGGGCCAGTTCTACCTGGAGCGGTACTTCGGCCGCGGCTTCGATGACCGTGCCCCCTCCCGCTCGCGGCAGAAGAACATCAACCGCGCGAAAACGACCCCGAAGGACCCCCTGCCCCAGGTGGAGCTGTGATGACTGAGAATCCCAACACCCCCGCTGCGTCCGAGCCGCAGCAGCGCCCCCTGGTGGAGCTGCGCGGCGTCCACAAGGAGTTCGGCTCCCTGCATGTCCTCAAGGGCTGCGACCTGACGGTCCGCGAGGGCGAGGTGACCGTCCTGATCGGCCCGTCCGGCTCCGGCAAGTCCACCCTTCTGCGGTGCGTCAACCAGTTGGAGATCCCCACGGCCGGCGCCGTCTACGTGGACGGCGTGCTGCAGGGCTACCGTGAGCAGCCGCTGGCCGACGGGCGCCTGCGGCGTCTGAAGCCGAAGGAGATCGACGCGCAGCGCTCCCGCATCGGCATGGTGTTCCAGCGCTTCGACCTGTTCCCGCACCGCACTGCCCTGCAGAACGTGATGGAGGCGCCGGTGCACGTGAAGGGCATGCCGAAGGCCCAGGCGCAGGCGCAGGCCCGCGACCTCTTGGCTCGTGTGGGCCTGGCTGAGCGGGCCGATCATTACCCGAGCGAGCTGTCCGGTGGTCAGCAGCAGCGGGTGGCGATTGCGCGTGCGCTGGCGATGGAGCCGGAGGTGATGCTGTTCGATGAGCCCACCTCGGCGCTGGATCCGGAGCTGGTGGCGGAGGTGCTGCAGGTGCTGAAGGACCTCGCGCAGCAGGGCCTGACGATGATCGTGGTGACGCACGAGATCGGGTTCGCCCGCGAGGTCGCCGATTCGCTCGTGTTCATGGACGACGGTCAGATCGTGGAGCAGGGGCCGGCGCGTCAGCTGATCGACGCTCCGCGCTCAGAGCGGCTGAAGGACTTCATCCAGTCGGTTCTGTGAACCGCTTCGCCATCTCGTTGAAGTGCAGGCCGTCCACGAGGGGGCGGTTCGCGCCGAGGGCGGGCGGGAACGCCGTGCGCTTCCCGGTGGCGGTGAAGCCGAGCCGCTCGTACCAGGCCTGCAGTTCGGGCCGGTGGTCGAGGATGTTCAGCACCACGCCGGGGAAGCCGCGTCGGCGGGCCTCGTCCTCCAGGGCGGCGACGAGGGCGCGGCCGATGCCGTGCCCCTGGGCCGACGGGTCCACCGCGAACAGGCCGAGCTCCGGCATGTCGTGGCCGGGGTGCATCTCCAGCATGATGCAGCCGTCGATCGAATCCGCCCTCGCGCCGGTCGTCGCGGATTCGGCCGCGGCCCCGTCGGCGCGGGCCTCCTCGCCGGCCCGCCAGCGGTAGCCGCGCGCCAGGAGCAGGCGCATGGTGGGATCGGCGATGAGGGCACGGACCTCCTCGGCGTTGGTGCGGTCGCCCTCCACGAGGCCCTGCTCGGTGGTCCAGGAGCCCTCGAGCTGCAGCCGATAGGCGCGCACCACCATCGAGGCGATGGCGTCGGCGTCGCTCACCTCGGCGGGCACGATGCGGCCGCGGGGCTGCTCGCCCGCGCCGGCGGTCCCCGCCATCACTTCTCCGTCCTGCCGTCCGGCAGCAGACCCCGGTCGCGCAGGCGCGTCACCAGACCGAACCCGGTCGCGGAGCTGATCCACGGGATCCGGCGCTCAGCGAGGACGCCGCGGGCCTCGTCGGTGGGCTGGGCGTCGGGGGAGCGGCCATCACCGGCGTCCTCTGCGGCGCGGGCCTCGGCCGCCACCTCACTGGTGCCGTGCAGGGTGTGGTGGTCCTCTGCGCGCTGCTGATCATCGGCATGATCGGCGCCGTCCTGGGCGTCGTCGCGGATCTGGGTGCGCATCGCCGAGGGGTGCGGCAGCTTCGGGATGAGCGACAGCAGTGAACGGCCCGCGGCACCGACGGCGCGCAGCGGGTGCCGCCCGCCCTCGGCGAGCTGGTGCTGGTCGGTGGACAGTTCGCGGATCAGCACGGCCTTCACGTGGTCCGGGTGGGTCGCCACGAAGTGGGAATACGTCTCGGGGTCGTGCTGGCCGTCGTCACCGATGAGGATCCACTGCATGGTCGGGAACATCTCGGCGAGGGACGCCAGGGAGCGGCGCTTGTGCTGCGAACCGGAGCGGAAGAACCCGGTGTTGGTGGGGCCCCAGTCGGTCAGCAGCAGCGGGCCCACCGGGTAGCCGTTCTTGAACAGGAAGCGCGCCAGCACCGGTGCCACGTTCCACGCCCCGGTGGACAGATACACGAACGGCAGGCGGGTGCCGGGCGTGGTCGCGCCGATGCCGGGCACGGACCCGGCACCGGGGCCGCGGTCATCGCCCTGCGAGATCGAATAGGTGCGGCGCAGCAGCTGGTACAGCACCGGCATGCCGGGCACCACGCGGCGCGCGGTCTGCTGCACCACGAACGCGTTCCAGGCGGCGAGCAGAGGGCGCGGCAGCAGCGTCACCATGACGGTGTCGTCGATGTCGGAGACCACGCCGAGGCGCTGCTGGGAGTCGTCGATCACCGTGATGGTGGTGGTGACGGTGTTGTCCCGCAGGGCGGGACGCTGCGTCTGGTGGGAGCCCTTCGGGGCAGCCGACGGGTGCGCCGACCGCATCCGGATCTCGTGGATGCCCGGCTCCAGTTCGGCGGGGAGGGTGGCGTCGATGATGCCGGAGCGGTCCGCCACGACGGTGACCGTCTCCACGCCGGACACCGTCGGCAGATCGATCTCGACCGCGTGGTGCGCCATCGGCTGGCCGAGGAAGTTGCGGAAGCCGCGCACCGCGAGACCGCGCATGTCCTGCACCGGTTGGTCGTGGTGGTCGGCGCCGGTGCCGGCGCGGCCGTACAGGACCTTCCCGAGGATCCGCACCTGTGTGAGGGACCCGTAGCCGTCGTACGGCTGCAGGCGCGGTTCGAACCCGGCGCGATCGAGCACACGACCGACCACGCGGTTCTTCGCGTCCTCCAGGCGGGCGGCCCAGAAGGGGCGGACCTCACCGGCGCCGTCAGCGGGAACAGGGGTGGGCGTCATCGTGATGGTCGGGGCGGCGTTCTCTCAGGCAGACGGATCAGAGGGGGCGGGCCATCTTGATCCACGCGGACTTCGGGTCGTCCTCCGAGACGGTCCAGCGGTCACCGGTGTCGGTGAAGCCGAGTGCCTCGTACATCTTCACCGCCGGGTTCGACGGCGACACGTACAGCGTCACCACCGAGGCGCCGTCGTTCGCAGCCCACTCGAACACGGAGTCGGCGAGCTCACGGGCGACACCGGACTTGCGGAAGTCGGCCTGCACCCACATAGCCTGCAGTTCGCGCTCCTCCTCGGGGGAGTCCGCTTCGTGGCGGGTGGTGACAACGCCGATCGGGTCACCCTCTTCGAGGGCGAGGAACCATGCCGATTCGGCGACGCGCTCCTGCCACACCGAGTCGGGGTAGGCGGATTCGGTCTCCCAGGACTGGCCGAAGGCGTAGGGGTCGGCGCTGAGAGCGCGCAGTCGGATCTCGCGGACCCGCGGCCAGTCGGTGTCCTGGGCGTGAATGATCTCCGGCATGGGCGGCCTTCCTGGTGTTCGTGCTGGTCTCTCGTATCCCAGCCAGTGTACGGGAGAAGTCCGCGAGCACCAGGAGTTCCAGGGCCGGCAGGGTCTCTTTTGGGCATCGACTCCGTGAACACCGGACGGCGCCGGGTCGACCGGGGAGGGACGCCGAGGCAACACCGCCGGGACTTGGGGCGTCGCGCGGCGGCGGGGCGTCTGGAACAATGACCGGATGAACAGGTTCCGGGTCCTCACCGTGTGCACGGCGAACGTGTGCCGGTCGCCGGCCGCTGCCGCCGTGCTCGCAGCCGCGGTCGATGAGGCAGGGCTGTCCGACAGTGTCGAGGTCGGGTCCGCCGGCACCACCTGGGAGGCCGAGGGCATGCCGATGGATGATCGGACCGCCGCGGCTCTTCAGCGGGCCGGTCACCGCGCGGACCTGCACGCGGCGCGAACGGTGCACGTCAATGAGCTCGCCCAGTGGGATCTGGTGCTGGCGATGACCCTGAACCATCGCGAAACCCTGCAGCGGCAGGTGGAGGCGGCGCCGGAGCTGTGCGCAGGCACCGAGGTTCGGATGTGGGGAGCGTTCGATCCGGCGATGCCGGAGGGCGCCACCGGCAGTGACCTGGACGTGCCGGACCCGTGGTACGAGGATGATCCGGCGTTCGATGAGATGGTGGCGCGCCTGGAGCGCGCTGTGCCGTCGCTGCTGGACGCGATCCGCAGCCGCCTCGACTGAGCATCCCGCACCGCCCCGGGTGCGGAGCCTGTGCTACTTGCGGCGTGCCCGCAGCGTCATATAGGCCGTGGTGCCGGAGACGAGGAAGCCCAGACCCACGGTGGACAGCATGATCACGCGCACCTGACCGAACCCGTTCTTCTGGGTGGCCCAGGAGTTGATCAACCGGTCGAAGGCATTGCCCTCATCGGTGCTCGGCACCGCCACCACCTCCGACGGTGCGATATCGGCGGTCGTATCGGGGCGCGGCGCCTCAGCCTCTGCGGGCTCCTGCGGCGCGGCTGGGGGCTGGCCCGGACCGCCGTCACCCGCGGCGGCGCCCGCCTGGGAGTCGTCCTGATTGCGCTGGAACTCTCCGCTGCGGGCCGCCGGTGCCTGCTCTTCAGCGGCGCGCTGACGGGCCTGCTGCTCCCGCTCCTGCGCAGACAGAGTGCGCTCCGGGCTCGGCTTCACCGCGTCCCCCTGATCGCGGGGCTGACGCTCCGGCCGCGCCTCCTCCGGCTTCTGCTTCGGATTCCGAGTCGGCGTCTCCGGCTGCGGCTCCGCCGTGGGCGTCTTCTCCGGGGCGGGCTTCGTCGGCTTCTCAGTCGGCTTGTCCGTCGGGGACTCGGTGGGCTTGTCGGTCGGCTTTTCGCTCGGCTTTTCGGTGGGGTCCGACGGGGCGGGCTTCGTCGGCGTCTCAGTCGGCTTGTCGGTCGGGTCGGACGGGCTCGGCGTGGGCGTCGGCGTGGTCGTGGGATCCGACGGGCTCGGAGTGGGCGTCGGGCTCTCCACCGGGTCGCTGTCCGGGCTGGTCTGCTCATCCGGAGGAGTCGGAGTCGGCGACGGCGACTCGATGGGCTCCGCGGGCACCAGGTCGATCCACGGGATCGAGGTCGGTTCCTCGCCGGCCGTTGAGTCGGAAGTGGACGGCGTCGGGGTTTCCGTAGGCTGTGGCGTCTCCGGTGCGCTCGTTCCTGGACGCTTCTCGTTGTTCCGCCCGCGGTCAGAGTCCCCAGAATCGCTGATCTTCCCGCTCACAGTGGGACCGTCCAGCGCAGTCGAGCGGTTCAACGATGCCTCCACTGCGGCAGCGGGCCGGTGCTCTGCAGGCCCAGGAGCCTCTGCAGAGGCTGTGGTGGGCACGACCAGGGCGCCCAGCGCCGCAGCGGACACAGACACGTGCAGGGCCGCTTTTCGGGTGCGGTGACGCGCAGCATCGTGGTTCATACGAACCCCCTTCGCGCGCGGAACGCACCGATCGTGGACGACTGCTCTACCGCTCCAGCCTAGGGGCTGGGCTCGGACATGTCACGGGGTGATGGTCTCGACCGTGCCTCAGGACACCGCCACCGGCGGCACCCGTCGGCCCCTCCGGTCAGCCCTTCAGCGCCCGATCCACCACGTCCTGCGCCGCGGCCTGCACCTGCTGCAGGTGCTCCTCGCCGCGGAACGACTCGGCGTAGATCTTGTAGATGTCCTCCGTGCCCGACGGGCGCGCAGCGAACCACGCCGACTCGGTCAGCACCTTCACGCCGCCGATCGGGCCGCCCGCCGGAGCCTCAGTCAGCACCGTCTCCACCGGCTCACCCGCCACCTCGGTCGCGGTCACGTCATCCGGCGACAGCTTCTTCAGCTTCGCCTTCGCTTCGCGGTCCGCCGGCGCCGACAGGCGACCGTAGGCCGTCTCACCGAACTCCTGAACGAGCCCCAGGTAGTGCTGATGCGGGTTCCTGCCCGTCACCGCGGTGATCTCCGACGCCAGCAGCGCCATGATGATCCCGTCCTTGTCGGTGGTCCACACGGAGCCGTCGCGCCGCAGGAACGACGCGCCCGCGCTCTCCTCACCGCCGAAGCCGACGGACGCTTCCAGCAGCCCGGGCACGAACCATTTGAAGCCCACCGGAGTCTCCCGCACCTGACGGCCCAGGCGGCCGCCCACCCGGTCGATCAGCGAGCTGGACACCAGGGTCTTCCCGATCGCCGCCTCCGCCGGCCAGTCCGGTCGGTTCGAGAACAGATAGTCGATCGACACCGCCAGGTAGTGGTTCGGGTTCATCAGCCCGCCGTCCGGGGTGACGATGCCGTGCCGATCCGAATCGGCGTCGTTGCCGGTGGCGATGTCGAACTGGTCCTTCTTCTCCAGCAGCGACGCCATCGCCTGCGGGCTGGAGCAGTCCATCCGGATGATGCCGTCCGCATCCAGGGTCATGAAGCCCCACTGCGGATCCACCTGCGGGTTCACCACCGTCAGATCCAGATCGTGCATCTCCGCGATCTGCGCCCAGTAGTCCACCGCGGCGCCGCCCAGCGGATCCGCGCCGATCCGCACCCCAGCACGGCGGATCGCCTCGATGTCCACCACGTTCGGCAGGTCCTGCACATAGTGGAACAGGTAGTCGTGCTTCTGCGCTGTGTGCAGCGCCTGCGCACGCTGCATCCGCTTCACGTCCTTCAGACCGCCCGCGATGAGCTCATTGGCGCGGTCCTGGATCCAGCTGGTGGCATCCGTGTCCGCGGGGCCGCCGTGCGGAGGGTTGTACTTGAAGCCGCCGTCCCGCGGAGGGTTGTGGCTCGGGGTGATGACGATCCCGTCGGCCCTCGAAGGATCGCTCGCACCCTTGCCGCGGTTGTGGGTGAGAATCGCGTGCGACACCGCAGGGGTGGGGGTGTAGGTGCCGAGCGCATCGATCAGCGCGGTCACACCGTTGCCGCCCAGCACCTCCAGAGCCGTATCGAACGCCGGCTGGCTGAGGGCGTGCGTATCTCGACCCACGTACACCGGGCCGCGGATGCCCTGCTGGGCGCGGTACTCCACGATCGCCTGTGTGGTCGCGGCGATGTGGTCCTCGTTGAAGGCCGTATCGAACGAACTTCCGCGATGCCCGGAGGTTCCGAAGGCGACCCGCTGATCGGGGTTCTCCGGGTCGGGGTGCTGGTCGAAGTAGGCGTCGATGAGGGCTTCGACATCGATGAGGTCGCCTGCTTCGGCGACCCTGCCGGCGCGAGGATGCATTCCACTCTCCCTAGAACGTCAGTGCTCCCTACGGTACCCACCGCCGACGCCCGACGGTGAGCAGGGTGCACGGTATGAGACGGCCCGGCCCGGTCCCCGAGCAGGGAACCCGATCGGGCCGACGGATGCTGTGATCAGGCAGCGGCCTTCGAGCGGCCGGCGGCGCGCACGATCATCACGATGATGCCGGCGATCAGCAGGCCCACACCCAGCAGGCCCACACCGATCGCACCGAGCAGGAGGCCACCGGCCCCCATGAACGAGCCGATGCCCACCGGGCCGATCACCATGATCGGCTCCGTGACGCCGGAGCAGGTGACCGTCATGGAGGACCCGTCCACGGAGAAGAACGCCTGCTTCGCGGTGGAGTACTCCACGCCGCCGACCTCGCCGATCGTCTCCGTGTTCGAATCGGTCTGCGGGGCGATATCGTTCCCGTCCTGGTCAACAGCGGTGCAGGATGCGGTGGAGAGGTCCTTGGTGGCCACCGCCGGCATCACCACAGCCATGCCGTCGGTTGTGACCGTGTAGGAGCTCTCGCCGCCGGACACGGCCGAGCCGTTCACCGTGTCACCGGCGAACTGGTCCGCTATGGAGCCGATCGAGTTGCCGAACATCACGAGCGACACGATGAACATGGCGATGCTCGCCAGCGTCAGCACACCGCCGATGATCGTCAGGATGATGCCCACCGGCTTCTGCTTCTTGCGCGGGCCGCCCGGGCCGCCCGTCGGCAGGCCGGTCGGGCCCATGCGGTGGTCGGGGTGCGCCGGAGCGTACTGGCCGAACGGCGAGGTGGAGTTCTGTCCGAACTGCGAGGCGGACGACTGGCCGAAGCCGTGGGCCGACGACCCGGCGCCGCTCGCCGGCGCCGAGGACCCGAACTGGGACGCGGACGACTGGCCGAACTGGTGATCCATCGAGCCGGAGAAACCGTCGAACCCCTCACCGGAGGCCGACGGGTGCGATGCCGACCCGGAGAAGTCCGGCTCACCACCGTTCGCCGACGGCTGGGACGGGCCGGGCAGGCCGAAGGAAGGACGGCGGGACTCGTCGTCCTGGGGGCCGAACTGGTTGCTGGACATGGGCTTCTCCTCAGACAGCGGAACGGGATGCGCAGGCCGCTCACCGGCCGCGCGAACACCGCGAGTCTAGGTGATGCCGACGGCGCCGGCCGTCCTCCGAAAGTAGGGTGAGCGGTCCGCTGGTTCAGACCAACGGTGCCACCAGGCCGGCCCCCAGCAGCGCCGCCAGGAAGCAGAACCCGGGGGTCAGCACCCAGAACGCCGCAATCCGCATGAACAGGCCCCAGTTCACCTGGCGCCTCGACACCGCCATCGCACTTCCCGCGATCGACGACGTGATGGTCTGCGAACTCGACACCGGCACCTGCATACCGAACGCCACCACGTACAGTACGAGCGCCGTGGACGTCTCCGCTGCCAGCCCCTGCGGGGTCGACAGGTCAGTCAGGCGCCGCCCCAGTGTGCGGATGATGCGCTTGGCTCCGGCCAGCGTTCCCAGGGCGAGGAACAACGGCACCGCCACCATCACCAGCAGCGGGACGCGCATCTCCCCGTCTGCCACCACATGATCGATCGGGGTGCCGCCGTGCGCCGCCAGCGCCACCAGGATGATCCCCATCGGCAGGCGGCCGTTGTTGATGCCGTGGCCCAGCGCCACGGTCGACGCTGACAGGGTCTGCAGCAGTCGCAGATGGCGGGTGCGGCCGATCTCCCGGCTGGTGAAGGACGCGAGGACGTGCGTCAGCGCGAAGGACAGGGCCATGCCCATCACCGGTGCGAGCAGCAGAGGCGCCACGAAGAGCGCCACCGCCAGTGCATCAACGCTGCGATGGCCGGTGGCGACCATGGCGCCGAGCAGGCCGCCGAAGATCGCATGCCAGGACGACGACGGGATCCCCGCCAGCCACGTGATCACGTTCCACAGGATCGACACCAGCACTGCCGAAGCCAGTACCAGCCCGAAGTGCGGGCCCGCGTTCTCCATGAACGCGGGCAGGCCGGCTATCGACACCAGCGTGGTGTCCACGGTGATGAGGAATGCGACCCCGAGAACCGCGCCGAGGCCGTTGAGGACCGCGGCGATCCGCAGAGCGGTGTGCTCCGGAAGGTTCTTCGTGACGATCGTGGTGGACATGGCGTTCGGGGCGTCGTGGAAGCCGTTCATCCACGCCATCGCGAGCGCACTCGCAATGACGACCCCGAGCATGCCGAGGGTCACGAATCCTTCACCCTCAGCAGGTCGACGGTCTGGGCCACTGCCTGGTGGGCGTGAGCGATCTCCTCCATCGCCGCAATGATCTCCCGCGTGCGCAGAACCCCCAACAGGTCCGGTGTTTCCATGGTGGATGTCGACACGCTGCCCACGTTCGGGGCGCCCTGCGCGGCACGGGCCCCCGCCTGTTCGTTCTCCGGCGGCGAGGGGCGCAGCAGATCAGTCAGGGCACGGCGCAGCAGCTCCTGCACGTGGGTGTCCATGCGGCGCATCTCGTCGTAGAACGTGGACAGCGCCGCCACATCGGACATCTCCCAGGTGGCCTCCACGGTGTGCCCGGCGGCGCGCTCCAGCACCGTCGCCGCATCGAGCAGGCGCGGCGGCAGCGACCCCATGCCGAGGCGCACGGTCAGGTCTGCGGTGCGATGGATCTGCGCCGCCACGTTCGACATCCGGTGCGACAGCTCGTGCAGGACCTCCGCTTCGAACGGAGTGATGAGGGAGACCGCGAGGATGTTCGCGATGCGGCGGGTCACCTTCGCGGCGTCCGCGGCGCCCTTCTCGATCGGTCGGATCAGGGCGGGCCGCTCCGAGGGGGCCTCACCGAACGCCCGCGACAGGGCCTCGCTGCTGACCACGAGGATCTGGGAGAGATCGCCGAAGAGGTCGTAGATCGATTTCTGGTGCTTCGGCGCGAACAGACGCATGGAATGTCCAGTCTGCAGTCGGGGCGATGCGGCGCCGCCGGCCACTGCTTCGTGGTGCACGCGCGATGGCGGGGCTCGGCGGAGTGATCGGCGGTCGGGGAGGATGACGTTGACGCGTCGGGCCGGGAGCGCCTGTCGGCGCGAAGGCCGCTCGAAGCGGCAGAGGTTGGAGCCCGGGGCTGCCGCGACCCGACGCGATTCCACTGTACAACAGGCCCATCGCGTGGGCCCAGCCCGGTCCCAATTCTGCGCAACGGCGTTGTGCCAGGTCAGAGGATTTCTTGGGCGGGCAGTGGAGTTACATGTCGGTAACGTTCAGGTGATGGTCAGATGACCGGCCGTGACGTCAACGGAAAACGTGGTCTCTGCTCAGAAGAGGGAGCCGCCGGCCGCTGCCCGGCCGGCCGCCTCCAGGTCCTCGCCCAGACGGTGCAGACGGTCCGCCTGCATCGTGATGCGGCCCGCGCCGTCGGCTGAGGGGTCGTCGGCCCCGGAGCCCGGTGCGTCCGCGAGGTGCGCTGTTCCGTAGGCCGAGAGCATCGCGACCGCGGAGGCCCGCAGCAGCGCCATCGACAGGTCGCCGGTGAACGCGCCGCGCAGGATCTCGTCCAGAGTGCGGCGCATATCGTCCAGGTCCGGCGGGTTCGCGATGCCGGAGCGGTAGCGCAGCCCCGGAGCGGACTGCGTCCCGATCTGGTAGCGCCGCCGCACCTCCGCCGTCTGCTGCTGCACCCACGTGTGCAGCACGTACAGCCGCCACAGCGCACCCGGCAGTGACACCGCCGGCGCGCCCGACCACAGCGCCGCCATGTCGTCCAGGCCTTCGCTCTCGGCGAGGCGGAGGATCCGCTCCACGGCCGACGGGTCCACGGTGCCGCGGGTTTCGCGCAGCAGAGCAGCCGCCGAATCGTGCGCGATCTGGTCCTTCAGAGCGGGATCCGTGCCGCCCTCGATCTGTTCCTGCTGGGCGGGGGTGAGCGATGCGGGTCTGCGGAACTGTGCCATGCCGCCACACTACGCCCCGGGGCCCGGGCTCACTAGGGCCGGCGGGCCCCGTCGGCTGGCGTCGAACGGCGGAGCCCGTCGGTCCTCCGGGGAGGGCGGACCCCGTCGGCCCGGCCCCGCGCCCCTCCCACCGCGTGGCTACACTGAACGCGAATCGCTCCACGACGAAAGCGAGGCGCCATGGAAGCGCTGATGATGACCCTCAGCTCCGGTGCCGTCAGCGGTATCCGCCCCTACCTGATGCTGTTCATGCTCGGCATCGCCGACCGGTTCTTCCAGGTCGGCGTGGTCCCGGACGTCATGGGCCGCACTGATGTCCTCGTCATCACCGGGATCCTGCTCGTGGTGGACTTCCTCGCCGACAAGGTCGCGTTCCTCGACTCCGTGTGGGACGCCATCCACACCGTGGTGCGCCCCATCGCCGGCGGCGCGATCGGCTTCCTGCTGGGCGGGGAGACCGACACCGCCAACGCCGTTGTCCTCGCGGCCGTCGGCGCGTTCTCCGCGCTGAGCGTCCACGCCGCGAAGGCCGGCACCCGCGCCGTCGTCAACGCCTCCCCGGAGCCGGTGTCGAACGTACTGGTCAGCACCGGTGAGGACATCGCCGCTGTGGTTCTCGCCCTCCTCGCGGTCCTGCTGCCGATCCTCGCCGGCGCGGTCGCGGTCATCGTGATCATCGGGGCGATCGCGGGTGCGTTCCTGCTGTTCCGCACCGCCCGACGGATCCGCGAACGCTTCCGCGGCAGCGAAGCCCCCGCGGCGCGCACCGCCGAAGCGCGCATGCGCTGACGGTGCGCGCCTCGCGGCCGCAGGGTCAGGCCTGGACGTCGGCCTCCGGCTTGATGAACGTGCCGGACCACCAGGTGAAGTGATTGAGGATGTCGTGCGCGATGTCCTCCTCGCTCCACCCCATGACGTTGTAGACACCGCCACCGGGCACCAGTGTCTCCACCTCGTAGGTGGTGTCATCCGCTTCGATCATGCCGCGGCCGTAGGTCGGTGCGCGCATCTCACGGATCTGCACCCGGTATTCGAAGTGCTCATAGCCCTCCTCCGCCGCCGGCACCAGCAGGGTGACGGCCTTGACCACGGACTCCAGGCGGATCTCCTCATGGTTGATCGCGACGTCCACGCCGTGGCCCTGGAGCTCGCCGCGGACCTCCTCCATGGCGGGGATGACCCGGGCGGAGAGCTCGGCTTCGGCTTGGCGCTGGGAGACGGACCCGAACTGCCGCGCCAGGCGGCGCTTCCAGGACCCGCCCGTGCTGTTGCGGTCCTGCGCAGCGATGCGCCCGACCACCGCTCCGCGCACGGAGCGCTGGTAGGCGAGGCTGGTGCGCTCCTCCTCGCTGAGCGCCCGGTGCAGGCCCAGCATCACCAGCACCATGACGATCGCGAACGGCACACCCATCACCACGGTCGCGTACTGCAGCGCGGTGATGCCGCCGACGATCAGCATCGCGATCGTGATGACGCCGGTGGCCGCGGCCCAGAAGATCCGCAGCCACGGCTTCGCGTCCGCCTCCGCGTGGGGAAGCTCGGAGCACAGGTTCGCCATCACCAGGGCGCCGGAGTCGGCACTGGTGACGTAGAACAGCAGACCCACGAACGTCGCCACTGCGATCACGGCCGGTGCCAGCGGCACCTGGCTGAGCAGTTCGAAGAACCCGGACTCGGGTGAATCGGCGGCGGCCTGACCGAACGCGGTGTCGCCGTCGGTGATGCGCTTGATGGTGGCGTTGCCGAACACCGTCACCCACATGAGGATGTAGGAGAACGGGATCAGCAGGGTGCCGATCACGAACTGGCGGATGGTGCGGCCGCGGGAGATGCGTGCGAGGAACATGCCGACGAAGCTCGCCCACGCCACCCACCAGGCCCAGAAGAACAGGGTCCAGGAGTTCATCCAGAGGGCGTCGTAGTCGTACGCCATCGTGTTGAGGGTGAGGCCGGGGAACATGGACACGAAGTCGCCCACGTTCATCACCGCGGCGCGCAGCAGGTACGTGGTGTGGCCGGTGACCAGCACCCAGCCGGCGAGGACGAGCGCCAGCGCCACGTTCAGCTGCGACAGGATGCGGATGCCCTTGTCCACACCGGTCGTCGCCGAGATCGTCGCCATCGCGACCGCGAGGACCACCAGGCCCACCTGCACCGGCACCCCCTGTTCGAACCCGAACAGGACCCCGAGGCCCACGTTCAGCATCACCACGCCGATGCCGAGCGAGGTGGCGACGCCGAAGATGGTGCCCAGCACCGTCGCGATGTCGGCGGCGTGGCCGACTGCGCCGTGGATCCGTCGGCCCACCAAAGGGTAGAGGGCGGAGCGGACCGCGAGCGGGAGGCCGCGGCGGTGCGCGAAGTAGCCGAGCGCGATGCCCATCAGCGCGTACATGCCCCAGCCGGTGACGCCGTAGTGGAACAGCGGCCACACGACCGCTTCGCGCGCCGCCTGCACGGTCCCCGGCTCGCCGCTGGGCGGGCTCAGGAACTGGGTGGCGGGCTCGGCGACGGCGAAGAACATGACGTCGGTGCCGATGCCGGCGGCGAACAGCATGGACGCCCACGCGAACGTGGAGAACTCCGGCCGGTCGGTGTCCTGGCCGAGGCGGACCCGGCCGAAGCGGATCGCCAGGTAGATGACGAACGCGAGGACCGCGGTGGCCAGCGCGATGTACGCCCAGCCCACCCAGTCGCCGATCACTTCGACCGCGGCGCCGAGGACGCCCTCGGCGTTGGCGGGGGCGAGCAGCGCCCACCCGGACACCACCACGGTGAACACGGCGGCGACTCCGAACACGAGCCATTTCGGGCGCGGTTCGTTCACCACCGGAAGGTCAGAGGTGTAGGTGCGGGCCATGGCTCAGCGCTCCTCAGCGCCGGCACCGGTGTTGGCGAAGCCGCGGCGGGCGAGTCCGTCGAAGTCCTGTGCGGCCATCGCCTCGAGCGCGGTCGGCACACCGTCCTTCGCGTTCCAGGCGTCGTTGCGGGGGTCGCCCTCCGGGTAGAGGGGCATCCCGGCGTTCGCGCGGTACACCGGAGGGTTCTCGGGGGTGAGCATCGTATTGCCGGCGATCGCGTCGGCGGCCTTCTCTGCAACCATCATGACGGGAGCATAGATGTTGCCGTTGGTGACCGACGGGAACACGGACGCATCCACCACGCGCAGACCCTCGGTGCCGTGCACCTTCATGGAGTGCGGGTCCACCACGGCCATGTCGTCCACGCCCATCTTCGCGGAGCACGAGGGGTGCAGTGCGGTTTCGGCGTCGCGCGCCACCCAGTCGATGATCTCCTCGTCCGTCTCCACGTCCGGTCCCGGGGAGATCTCGCCGCCGCTGAAGGCATCGAACGCGGGCTGCGACAGGATGTGCCGCGCCGCGCGGATCACCTCGACCCATTCGCGGCGGTCGTTCTCGGTGGAGAGGTAGTTGAACAGGATCGACGGGTGCTGGCGCGGGTCGCTGCTGGTGATGTGGAGGCGGCCGCGCACATCGGAGTTCATGGGGCCGATGTGCACCTGGTAGCCGTGGTCGTGACCGCCGCCGGAGCCGTCGTAGCGGACCGCGAGCGGCAGGAAGTGGAACATCAGGTTCGGGTACTTGACCTCATCGTTCGTGCGGATGAAGCCGCCGGCCTCGAAGTGGTTGGTGGCGGCGGGGCCCTGGCGGTTGAACAGCCAGTCGGCGCCGATGAACGGGGCGCGCCACTTCTCCAGCGCCGGCATCATCGACACCGGCTGGGTGGAGGCGTGCTGCAGGTACACCTCGAGGTGGTCCTGCAGGTTCTCACCCACACCGGGCAGGTCGATGCGGGGCGTGACGCCGGCCTTCTTCAGCACCTCCGGGTCGCCGACTCCGGCGAGCTCCAGCAGCTGCGGGGTGTTGAACGCGCCGCCGCACAGGATCACCTCACCGGCGGTGACCGTGTGACTGGAGCGGCCGCGGGTGTACTGGACGCCGGTGACGCGGTTGCCCTGCCAGATCAGGTCGGTGACGAACGCGAGCGTGGTGATGTCGAGGTTCCTGCGGCCCCGGATCGGCCACAGGTAGGCGCGGGAGGCGGACCAGCGGCGGCCGTTGTTGACGTTGCGGTCGAACTTGGCGAAGCCCTCCTGGCGGTAGCCGTTGACGTCATCCGTCGGCGCGTAGCCGGCCTGCTGGGTGGCTTCGAAGAACGCCTGGAAGAGCGGGCTGTCGGCGGGGCCGCGTTCGAGGATGAGGGGGCCGGAGCCGCCGCGCCACGCATCGGCGCCGGCGCGGGTGGTCTCCATGCGCTTGAAGTACGGCAGGCAGTGGGCGAAGTCCCAGTGCTCCATGCCCTCGTTCTCGGCCCACTTCTCGTAGTCGCCGGGGTTGCCGCGCTGGAAGATCATGCCGTTGATGGAGGAGGAGCCTCCGAGGACCTTGCCGCGGGTGTGGGAGACGCGGCGGCCGCCCATATGGGGTTCGGGGTCGGTCTGGTACCGCCAGTCGTACAGGGGGTTGCCCGAGGGGTACATGAGCGCGGCGGGCATGTGCACGAACGGGTCGAACACGAAGTCGCGGCGGCCCGCTTCGAGGACGAGCACGCTGGTCTCGGGGTCGGCGGAGAGCCGGTTGGCGAGGACGGATCCGGCGGATCCGCCGCCGACGATCACGTAGTCGTAGTGGGTGCGGTTGGACATGCGGGTCTCCTTCAGTCGTGGGGGCGCCGGGTCGGCGCGAAGGGCAGGGGGGCGACGGGTTCGGGGCGTCCGTCGGCCCTGACAGGTCAGCAGCTGGTGTTCGGCATGACGGACGGGGTGTCGCCGTCGGCGAACCAGTTCGCGCGGGCGGGGGAGGTGTTGTGCCAGATGTGCTTGATCTCCTGGTACTCCTCCAGGCCCACGCGGCCGAGTTCGCGGCCGAAGCCGGACTGCTTGAAGCCGCCCCACTCGGCCTGCGGGACGTACGGGTGGAAGTCGTTGATCCAGACCGTGCCGTGGCGCAGACGCTTCGCGACCCGCTCGGCGCGGCCGGCGTTCTTCGTCCAGACAGCGCCGGCGAGCCCGTAGATCGTGTCGTTGGCGATGCGCAGCGCCGCCTTCTCCTTCTCCTCGTCGCTGTCGCCGGTGAACGTCTCGATGGTGACGATGGGGCCGAAGGACTCCTCCTGCACGGCGGCCATCTCGGTGGTGCAGTCATCCAGGGCGGTGGGCAGGTAGAAGCAGCCCTTCGCGAGGTCGGTCGAGCCCTGCGTGCCGGTGGCGCGCTGCCCGCCGACGAGCAGGGTCGCGCCCTCCGCCACGGCGCTGTCCACGAACGCGGCGACCTTCTGCAGGTGCTCCTCGCTGATGAGCGCACCGGTTTCGGCGTTCTCGTCATAGATGCCGCCCAGCTGGATGTTCTTGGTGCGGCGCACCAGCTCCTCCACCACCTGATCGTGCACGGACTCCTCGACGATGAGGCGGGATCCGGCGGAGCACACCTGGCCGGAGTCGAGGAAGATCGCGGTGAGGGCGTTGTCGATGGCGGCATCGAGATCGGCGTCGGCGAAGATGATGTTCGGGTTCTTCCCGCCCAGTTCCAGCGCCACCTTCTTCACGGTCGTCGCCGCGTTGGCCATCAGCAGGCGCCCCGTCTCCACACCGCCGGTGAAGGAGACGAGGTCGATGTCCTCGTGGGTGGACAGCGGCGCACCCGCGTGGGCGCCCCGGCCGGTGATGAGGTTGCCGACCCCGTCGGGCAGGCCCGCTTCCTTCAGCGCGTCCATCAGCCACATCGCCGACTGCGGGGTCAGCTCAGCGGGCTTGAGGACGAACGTGTTGCCGGCCGCGATTGCGGGCGCGATCTTCCACGCGGTCTGCAGCAGCGGGAAGTTCCACGGGGTGATCAGGGCGCACACGCCGACCGCTTCGGTGACGGTGCGCGAGGAGATCGTGGGGTCACCGGTGTCGATGGTGCGGCCGGATTCCTGCCCGGCGATCTGCGCGAAATGGCGGAACACGCCGACGATGTCGTCCATGTCGCCCAGCGACTCCACGTAGCGCTTGCCGGTGTCCTCCGCCTCCATGCGCGCCACCTCGCGGCGGTCGCGTTCGAGGAGGTCGGCGAGGCGGTTCAGGATCTGCGCCTTCTCCTGGAAGGGGACGAACTGCCAGTCGGTGTCGTCGAAAGTGCGGCGGGCGGCGGCGATCGCCTTCTCGGTGTCGGCCGGGTCGGCTTCGGACACGGTGAGCACATGGCGGCCGTCGGCGGGGCAGGTGATGTCCCGGGTGGCGCCGGAGGCGGCGGGCAGCCACTGGCCGGCGATGAAGAGGCTGGCGGGGGCGCCGTCGGCGGTGGTGCGGTGGTCATGGGATGTCGGGGTGAGGGCCAAGGCGTTCTCCTTCGTCGATGGCGGGGCGATGGGGATGGCGGCGGACGATCGTGCGTGGGCTGGTGGAGGCGCGGGCCGACGGGGCAGTGGTCAGAGGGGGTGCTGGGCGAATCGGCGCGGGTCGGAGCGGTCGGTGGTCACGGGTCGCTGCGGAAGCGTCATCGACAGCACGATAACGCTCGCTATACCTGCCGGCAATAATGTGCGTTATAGGTGTGAGGTCTGTGACCCAGCGGCGCCCCACCCTTGGACCGACCTGCGGCCTGGACGGCGTACAGTTGCCTCGACACCGTCGGCCGCCCACCCCAAGGAGGACCTGTGGCCGCCACTCGATCGACGCAGCAGTCCCCAGACCCCGCCGAGGGCCGCACGCGCACCGCCAAACCCGTCCGCGAACGCCTCCTCGACGCAGCCGACGCGGTCCTGTTCGTCGACGGGGTCCCGTCGGCCCCCGTGGACCGCATCCTCAAGCACGCCGGCGCCTCCCCGCCGAGCCTCTACACCCATTTCGGCAACAAAGAGGGCCTGCTGGTCGCGGCGCTGAAGCGTCGGCTCGACGTCTGGCGCGAGGAATGGACCGCCGCCATCGCCGACGCCGCCGACGACGAAGAGCGCCTCCTCTGCCTCTGGAGCGCGACCCGCACCTACCAGCGGGTGCGGCTCACCGAACGATGGTGCGCATTCAGCGGCACCGCCGCCTCCATCGACGATCCGACGCCTGAACTCCAGGCCGTCCTCGACGAGGAGACCGCCATGCTCTACGACCGCACGTACGAGCACGCGCTGCCGCTCGTCGGCCACGACACCGAAGCCGCGCGGCAACTCAGCGAACAGCTGGTCGTGGTGTACCTCGGGTCGCTGGCGCTGATGCTCCGCCGCGAATACGAGGTAGCCCTCACCGCGGGGGAGCGGACAGCTCGAACCCTGGTGCGCGCCTTCGGTTCAGCCCACGGCGCGCAGTCGTCGCGCTAGGCCGCGACCGCTCGCCGCGTGGTGGACGATCCTTCGTCCCTTTCGGGGATATTCGACTGGGAAATCCCGCATGCGCAGACGGATCGAACGTGCCGCGGCGGAGCGCGAAGCATCGCTGCGAAGAGAGGGTGCTCGGTACCGCGGAGAACGGGCCACTCAGCGCCGCCATCCCTGCCGCCGCAGCTCCTCCGCCACGACCGTCACCGCCGGGCACGTGGCGAGCCGACGCATCACGCTCTCATCGCTCTCCCCGGGGATCGGCCGCGGCAGATCATCGCGGAACAGGTGGAGATCGATCAGCCCGAGCCCGCGCAGGCGGATCGTCCGACGCTGCCCCCGCTGAGCCGCATCCCCCTCGAAGTGCACCGCACCGTCGTACTCCACGACGACGCCGAACTTACGGAACGTGAAATCGGTCTGCGCCACCACTGACCCATCGTCGGCAAGGTGCCGAGCGTTCAGCTCCGGTTCCGGCAGCCTGCCGAACCGGAAGGCGAGCCGGCAGCGCGTCTCCGCTGGTGAGTCTGCACCGACCCGAGCGAAGGACAGGATCTTCCGGCCGCGTTTCGCCCCCGCGCGGCCCCGGCACCGCCGCAGCAGATGCTCGAGGGACTCCCGAGTGGCATAGGGCCGGGTCCGCCGCTCGAACTGCTCGCGCGGGATGCGCAGCAGATGATCTGCCTGCGCCACCGCCCAGTCCAGTGGCAGTGAGCGCGTCAGATCGAACCAGGTGCGCGACCGAGACGTCACCCGAAGGATATAGCGGTGCTTCTCGTCGTTCGGCACCCAGCCGCCGTATCCGCGGGTCCCATCGACGTGCACCACATCATCATCATCCAGACCTCCGTAGTGCCACGTGATCAGCTCGGTGCTGCGCATGCGTCGCCCCGGCGGCGCCATCAGATGGATCGGCATCCCCGGCCGCCACGCGTCCCGGCTGTGCTCCATCGGCATGCCCCACAGACGCCCTGCCGAATCGTGCGACACCACGGCCCCCGGGATACTGCCGACACAGCGCCGCATCCAGGAGATATTCACTGATCTGCGTGCGCGACCATGCGTAGAGTCCGCGACCCACCCGTTGAAAGTCATTGCACCGCAGGCGGTCGCGGCTCACCCCCAGGGCGAGCGCCTCACCCACGAGGAATACGCCATGCCGAAGGCGCTGCGGAGAATCGTCTCGAACCATGCGCCCCAGCGTTACCTCCCCTCCCGCGCAGGTGAACCGGCGCGGGGTGATTGGGGACAAGTGGTCGGCGCTAGGCGCGGCTCCCACGCCGGGGCCCGATCCGTCTGCAGTTTCGGGAAAGATCGGCGGAAAAATCCCGAACGTGCAGACGGATCGGTGCTTGGGCGGCTCAGGCGAGGCCGCGGCGCTTCAGCAGCGGCTCGATCCGCGCCTCACGACCCGTCATCGCACGGAACGCCTCCGGGATCGGAGCGCTGCCGCCGATCGCAAGGATGTGGCGACCGAACGCGTCACCGCAGCGACGGATCGCCTCCAGCTGCGTGTCAGCGTCGTCGTCACCGCGGGCCCCGTCGGCCCCGGCGCCGTTCTCGCCGTACCAGGCGACCGTGTCCGCATCGAAGACCTCTGCCCACAGGTACGAGTAGTACCCCGACTCGTAGCCGCCGGAGAACGAATGGTTGAGGTAGCTGGTGCGGTAGCGCGACTCCACCAGCGGATGCATCAGCCCCGCATCGGTCAGCGCGTCGTTCTCGAACGCGACCGGGTCCTCGACCGGCTGCGCATCCCGCGACGCCGGCAAGCGGTGCCAGCGCCAGTCGAGCACGGCGGCGCGCAGGTACTCCACGGTGCCGAAGCCCTCGCCCCACTGTTCCGCGGCCTGCATCTTGTCGATCAGCTCCTGCGGCACCACCTGTCCCGTGTCGATGTGGCGGGCGTAGTTCGGCAGGATCGCCGGGTGGTAGATCCACATCTCGTTGACCTGCGACGGGTACTCCACGATGTCCCGCTCCACCGACGTGCCGGACACCTCCGCGTAGTCCACGTCCGAGAGGAGGCCGTGCAGGGCGTGCCCGAACTCGTGGAAGAGCGTGCGGACGTTGTCCTGCGTGACGTACGCGGGGGCGCCCTCAGCCGGGGGAACGATGTTGAGGTTGTTGACGATGACGGGGCTCGTGCCGCTCTTCTTCGACTGGTTGACCAGGGGGTTCATCCAGGCGCCGCCGCGCTTGGTGGGGCGGGTGAAGAAGTCGCCGAGGAACAGGCCGATGCCCTCCCCATCGGCTGAGAAGACCTCCCAGATCCGCACCTCCGGGTGGTAGCCGACGAGGTCCTCGCGCTCGCGGAAGGATATGCCGTACACCATGTGCGCGGCGTAGAACACGCCGTCCTCCAGGACCCGGTCGAGGGTGAAGTAGGGGCGCAGCTCCTCCGGGTCCACCGCGAACTCCTCGGTGGAGATGAGATCGGAGTAGTACGACCAGTCCCACGGCTTGAGCTCGTCGATGCCGTCCTGCTTCGCGCGGTCGGCGATCTTCGCCGCTTCGCGGTCGGCGTTCCTCATCGCCGGCGCGACCGTCTTCTCGAACAGGCCCTCCACGGCCTCGGGGGTGCGGGCGGTGCGGTCCGCGACGGCGAGGGAGGCGAAGTCCTCGAAGCCGAGCATCGCGGCCTTCTTCGCGCGCATCGCCGCGATCTCAGCGGCGAGCTGCCAGTTCGAATCGCCGCGCTCCACGGACGCGACGTGCAGCATTTCGCGGACCTCACGGTTCTCCAGGTCCGCGAGCAGCGGCTGCATGGTGGGGAACTGCAGGGTGAGCATCCAGCCCTCATCGTGCCCGGCCGCCTGGGCGTCGGCACGGGCGGCGTCCTTCTGCTGCTGGGAGAGGCCGGCGAGCTCCTCCTCGGCGTGGATGAGCACGCCGCCGTCGTTCATGTCCTCGGTGACCTGCTGGCTGAAGCGGGTCTGGGCGTCCGCGATCCGCATGTTGAGGTCGGCGAGTTCGGCGCGGTCCTCGTCGCTGAGGGCGGCGCCGCTCAGGGTGAAGCGCAGGTGCAGCTTCTCCAGGATCCGCAGCTGTTCGGCGGTGAGGTCGAGCTGGTCGCGGCGGGAGTGCAGGTCATCGAGGCGGCGGAAGACCGCCGGGTTGAGGACCATGTCGTTGTCGAGTTCGGTGAGGGCGGAGACGATGTCTCCCTCCACGGCGAGGCGCTCCTCGGTGCCGTCGGAACCGGCGATGTTGAAGTAGGTGATGGCGGCGCGCTCCAGCATCGCCGATGGCGAGATCAGCACCTCCACCGTGTTCTCGAAGGTGGGCTCGTCGGTGGCGTCGGCGATGCGGGCGAACGCCGCGCGGGCCTCCGCCACGCCCTCCTGGACGGCGGGCAGGTAGTGCTCGTCGCGGATGGCGGAGAAGTCGGGGAGGTTGTAGGGGAGCGTGGACGGCTCGGCGAACGGGTTCGCGGCGGTGGGGTTCTCAGTCATGGGCCCAGGCTATAGAGATGGGTGCGGGCCCGTGGGGCCTTTGACCAAGTCGTGACCGTCGGCGGATCGGCCGGCCGGGGGGCGGCGAGGGCGCGGCGGGTACCGCGGGGTAGGGGCCGACGGGCGCCGAGGAATCCGTCGGCCCCCGACGCTTACACTGGGGCGATGATGCTCAAGCAGTCCTCGAAGCTCCGGAACGTCTCCTACGATGTGCGCGGTCCCGTGCTCGAAGAGGCGGCGCGGATGGAGGCGGAGGGCCACCGCATCCTCAAGCTCAACATCGGCAATCCCGCCCCGTTCGGGTTCGAAGCGCCGGATGAGATCCTGGTCGACTTCATCAAGCAGCTGCCCACCGCGCAGGGGTACAGCGAGTCGAAGGGGATCCCGTCGGCCCGCCGTGCGGTCGCTCAGTACTACCAGAAGCAGGGCCTGTCGGACGTCTCCATCGAGGACGTGTACCTCGGCAACGGCGTCAGCGAACTGATCCAGCTGCTCGCGCAGGCGCTCGTGGACAACGGCGACGAGGTCCTCGTGCCGATGCCGGACTACCCCCTGTGGACCGCCTCGGTCACCCTCGCCGGCGGGAAGGCCGTCCACTACGAGCTCGACGAGGACGACTCCTGGTTCCCGAACGTGGAGGACATCGCCGCCAAGGTCACCGACCGCACGAAGGCGATCGTGGTGATCAACCCGAACAACCCCACCGGCGCGGTGTACCCGAAGGAGCGCCTCGAGCAGATCGCGGAGGTCGCCCGCGAGCACGACCTGCTGATCCTGTCCGATGAGATCTACGACAAGATCCTCTACGACGACGCCGAGCACCACACCATGGCGTCCATCGCCCCGGACCTGCTCACCATCACCTTCAACGGCCTGTCCAAGGCGTACCGGGTGGCCGGCTTCCGCGCCGGCTGGATGATGCTGTACGGCCCGAAGGACCACGCCGCCGACTTCATCGAGGGCCTCACGATCCTCTCCAACATGCGACTGTGCGCGAACGTCCCCGCGCAGCATGTGATCGCGACCGCGCTCGGCGGGTACCAGACCATCGACGACCTGGTGCTGCCCGGCGGTCGCCTCCGCGAGCAGCGCGATGTCGCCTACGAGGGCCTGATGGAGATCCCCGGAGTGAGCGTGAACAAGCCGGCCGGGGCGCTGTACATGTTCCCGCGTCTGGACCTCGAGCAGTACCCCGTGGAGGATGACGAGCAGCTCGCGTACGCGCTGCTGCGGGAGAAGAAGATCCTCGTCACCCAGGGAACGGGCTTCAACTATCCGCGCCCTGACCACTTCCGTCTGGTGACGCTGCCGGATGCGGACACGATCACGAACGCGCTGGACCGCATCGGCGACTTCCTCGCCGGCATCCGCCGCTGACGGCACCTGTCGGCCCTCGAGTCCGAGAAGTCGGACGCAAATGTGATCAGTAGGGCTTGGGTCACCCAGAAGTCGACGGGTCGGACTGTGGCGGAGGCCACTTCCGCTGTACTCTTCGGGGCATGAAGATTCGCACCCTTGCATCCCTGACCGCCGCTTCGGCTCTCCTGCTCACCGCCTGTGGCGGCAGCGGAGGCGGCGGTGACAACCCCGACGGCATCGACCTCGTCCAGGACGGCACCCTGACCGTCTGCGGCGAAGCCCCGTACGAGCCCTTCGAAATGGAGGACAAGAGCGCCCCCAGCGGCTACACCGGCTTCGATGTGGAGATCACCGAACAGGTCGCCAAGAAGATGGGCCTCAAGTACGTCTACAAGGACACCGCGTTCGACTCCCTGCAGTCCGGTCTCGCCCTCAACTCCGGTGAATGCGACCTCGGCGCCTCCGCCATGACCATCACCGAGGACCGCAAGAAGAACCTCCTGTTCACCGACGGCTACTACGACTCCAAGCAGTCCCTGCTCGTCGCCGAGGGCTCCGACATCAAGACCAAGGATGACCTCAAGGGCAAGACCGTCGGCATTCAGACCGGCTCCACCGGCGAGATCTACGCCAAGGAGAACCTCGACGGCGCCGAGCTGAAGAGCTTCCCCGGTGACGCCGAACTGTGGCAGGCCATCCAGGCCGGCCAGGTCGACGCCGTCCTCCAGGACCTCCCCGTCAACATCCCCCACACCAAGGACGGCAAGTTCGCCATCGTGGAGGAGTACGACACGGGTGAGCAGTACGGATTCGCAGCGAAGAAGGGCAACGACAAGCTGATCGAGGAGTTCAACAAGGAGCTCAAGGCCATGCGCGAAGACGGCTCCTACGACAAGCTCTACGACAAGTACTTCTCCACCGACAAATGATCCGGGCGCGGGCCGCTGAATCGGCGGCCCGCTCCTCTTCCCCCTTGACGAAAGCCATCCCGTGACCCGTACCCAACGCAGGCGGGCGATCCACTGGTCGCTCTACGCCCTGTTCATTCTCCTCGTCATCGCCGCGATCGCACTCGCCGACTGGCCCGCCATCGCCGACAACTTCTTCCTGCTCGACGGCATCGCCGAAACCTGGCCCACCATGCTGCTGATCGGCGCGAAGAACACGATCCTCTACACGATCATCTCCTTCACCGGCGGGTTCGTCCTCGCCCTCGTCCTGGTGCTGATGAAGCTCGCACCGGTGGCGCCGTTCCGCTGGCTCGCCACCGCCTACATCGAGCTGTTCCGCGGTCTGCCCGCCCTGATCGTCATCCTGTTCATGGCGTTCGGTGTGCCGATCGCGTTCGGGTGGCGCGCCCCCGGCGGTCCCGTCGGCGCGGGCCTGCTCGCCCTGATGATGGTGGCCGCCGCGTACCTCGCGGAGACGCTGCGCGCCGGCATCGAAGCGGTCCCGCCGGGCCAGATCGAAGCGGCCCGCTCCCTGGGCATGTCCCCGGCGCAGACGATGGTGCAGGTGACGCTGCCGCAGGCGCTGCGGATCGTGCTGCCGCCGCTGACGAACGAGCTGGTCATCCTGATCAAGGACACGTCCCTGCTGTTCGTGATCGGCATCGCCGCGAGCGAGAAGGAGCTCACCATCTTCGCCCGCGACATGATGAGCTCCGGCCCCACCGCCGGCACCGCCACGTCCCTGACGATGGCCGCCGTGTTCTACCTGGCCATCACACTGCCGCTGACCCGCATCGTGTCGCGCATGGAGAGGAAGCGAGGCGGATCCCGATGAGCCGCACGAACACCCACAAGCCCCTGCATCCCACGCAGGAGATGGACCCCGTTGCGCCGGCGATCGAGGTGCGGGGCCTGCACAAGTCGTTCGGTGACAAGAAGGTGCTCACCGGCATCGACTTCCATGTGGACCACGGACAGGTGGTGTGCGTGATCGGCCCGTCCGGGTCCGGCAAGTCCACGCTGCTGCGCTGCGTGAACCGCCTGGAGGAGCCGACGAGCGGCCAGGTCCTCATCGAGGGCATCGACATCACCGACCCGGAGACGGAGTTGGACCGTGTCCGCTCCCGCATCGGCATGGTGTTCCAGGGCTTCAACCTGTTCAGCCACCTGGACGTGATGGAGAACCTGGTCCTGGCGCAGCGGAAGGTACTGGGCCGCTCCAAGGAAGACGCGCGCAAGGTCGCGCAGGCGAACCTGGACCGTGTGGGTCTGGGGGAGCGCGGCCAGGCGATGCCGAGCCAGCTGTCCGGTGGTCAGCAGCAGCGCGTCGCGATTGCGCGGGCGCTCTCGATGGAGCCGGACATGATGCTGTTCGACGAGCCGACCTCCGCGCTCGACCCGGAGCTCGTCGGCGATGTTCTCGGGGTGATGCGGGAGCTCGCCGCCGAGGGCATGACCATGATGGTGGTGACGCACGAGATGGGCTTCGCCCGCGAGGTGGGCGACAAGCTGGTCTTCATGGCCGACGGGGTCATCGTTGAGGAGGGCGACCCCGCGACCGTGCTGGCCGATCCGCAGCACAAGCGGACGAAGGACTTCCTCTCCCGCGTGCTCTGACGGTCCGGCCGGCCCGCTGCGGGAAACAGCGGCGGCAGCGCCGGGTCGGGATCAGGCGCTGGCGTCGGCCTTCTTCTCGCGGGACACCCGGACCATCTCGTCGCGGTCCACGACCTTCACGGACGGGCGGGCGTTGCCGTCGGCGTCCTGTTCGGCGGCGCCGAGCGCGACCTCGTGGTCGTGCAGCTGCATCCAGCCGTCCCAGTCGGTGTACTCGATACCGCGGTCCTCGAGCATCCGCACCACGGATTCAGCGGAGCGGTCGGCGCACGGGGTGAGGGCGCCGGACTCGATGTCCTCCAGCATGTGGGTGACGGTCTCGAGGGCGTCGGACTTGGTGGCGCCGATGAGGCCGACGGGTCCGCGCTTGATCCACCCGTTCGCGTACAGGCCGGACTGCACAGCACCCTCAGCGTCGGTGACGCGGCCGCCGGTGTTGTGGATGACGCCGCGGTCGGCGTTGTAGGGGACGTCGGCGAGTTCGGAGCCGAAGTAGCCGACAGCGCGGTACACCTGGCCGAGTTCGTAGTCCACGTACTCGCCGGTGCCGATCAGCTGCTCATGCTCGTCGAACGCGGTGCGCTCGAAGCGCATCCCGGTGACGTGGCCGGTGGGCTGGCCGTCCTCGTCCTTCTCGCCGGAGCCGAGGACCTCAACGGGGCGGTGCCAGAAGTGCATGTGCAGGCGGACCTTGACCTCGCCGCCGTGGGCATCCGTCGGCTGTTCGCCGCTCTCTTCGCGCTTCTGCTGGTCGGCCAGCCAGCCCTCGAAGGTGCGGACGATCTGGTCCGTGCGCTTGTCGGCGCGGATCTTCTCCCACTCGGCGTCGGTGATCTGCTCCATGTCGCGCGGGTCCATGACGACCTGCACGCCCTTCGGGTGGGCGAGTTCGCGCGCCTCCAGCGGGGTGAACTTGGTCTGGGCGGGGCCGCGGCGGCCGAACACGTGGACGTCGGTGATCTTCGAATCCTGCTTGCCGAGGTACACGTTGGCGGGGATTTCGGTCTTGAGGAGTTCGTCGCCGCTCTTGGAGAGCATGCGGGCCACGTCGAGGGCCACGTTGCCGTTGCCGATGACGCCGACGGATTCGTGGTCGAGCGGCCAGGTGCGCGGGTAGTCGGGGTTGCCGTCGTACCAGGCGACGAAGTCGGCGGCGCCGTAGGAGCCGTCGAGGTCGATGCCGGGGATGTTCAGCTGGGCGTCCTTGAGGGCGCCGGTGGAGAACACGACGCCGTCGTAGTGCTCGCGGAGGTCCTCGAGGGTGATGTCGCGACCGAAGACCACGTTGCCGAAGAAGCGCATGTCGCCGCGACCGAGGATGCGGTGGAGGGCGCGGATGATCCCCTTGATGCGCGGGTGGTCGGGGGCGACGCCGTAGCGGATGAGGCCGAACGGTGCGGGCAGGGCGTCGAACAGATCGACCTCGACGGCGAGGCGGCCGCTGGTCACCTGTTCGCTGCGCATGAGCGTTTCGGCGGCGTACACGCCAGCGGGGCCGGCGCCGATCACGGCGAGGCGGAACGGGGTGGTCTCAAAGGTTTCGGTCACTGACTTCCTCATCGGTTGCGCAGGGTGGTGGGCCTGTTGTGGTGTGCGCGGCGGGGCGCGAGGGGCGTCCACGGGGCGCGACGAGTTTTGACAAGGCCGCAGTTGCGTTAACTGTATCGCTCGGGCGGGCACTGCCCAATGAAAAGCGGGCCCCGTCGGCAGGACTTCACACAACCTCCCCGCGCAGGCCGACAGATTCTGGGCAGACCGAAGGGGCGCCGCGCGAGCGACGCCCCTTGCTCCACCGGGCCCGGTGCCAGCGGACCCGACGGGTGGACGGAGGGAGAGAGTCTGTGCGCCGTCAGCTGGTGGTGACGACGGGTGCGCCCTCAGACGGCTGCACGACCACGAAGCCGGGGCCGTGGAAGCCGAGCTGGAACGATTCGCCGGAGCCGCGGCCGATGAGGGAGCCCATCTTGAAGTCGTTCTTCACCTGCGGGGTGAGGTTCGCCGACCAGCACACGGCGGCCTGCGGATCCACGTAGGTGGGCTGCTGGGAGCAGTCGAGCAGGAGCGGAGGGCCGTCGGAGGTGACGGCGACCATGCCCTGGCCCTGCAGGAAGAGGTTGAAGAACCCGCCGGCGAAGAAGCCGGCGCCGGCGCTGCCGAGGGAGCGGATGTCCCACTCGATGGAGGAGTCGAACGCAAGCAGGCTCTTGGTGTTGAGGGTGATGGCGTCGCCCTCGAGCTGGATGAGGAACACGTGCTCGGCCTGGTTGGCGAAGAACACCTCGCCCTGGCCGCGCACGCGCATGATGTTGGCGCCTTCGCCGGTGGCCATCTTCTTCAGCAGCTTCATGCCGCCGCCGGAGCCCTGGTAGGCGAAGTCCATCTGGCCCTGGTACGCGACCATGGCGCCGGCGCGCGCGATGATCTCAGGGGACTGCGGGCCGAGGGCGCAGCGCAGCAGGCGGTCGGACTGGAGGGCCCAGCGTTCGTTGGTCTGGATCTCTTGGTTCTTCTGGTCGAAGATTGCTGATCGCATCGCATTCCTTCAGGTCGAGGGGCGGGGAGTCGTGGATCACGCTAATGGATCCCGCCTGCATGATCGACGGGGAACGAGGGGGAGCGGTCCCCACCGGCGCCACAGGCGGGGCCGGCGGTGCGGAGTCGTCAGTCGGCGATGAGGGTGTAGGCGTCGCCGGCTTCGCCGATGGCCTCGCGAAGAGCGTCGGCGGAGACGGGCTCAGCGGCGTCGAACGTGAGGGTCGATTCGCCGCCGACGTTCAGGTCGACGTTCACGTTGCTGACGCCGGTGATCTCGCTGACCTCGTCGGTGATGGCGGCGGCGCAGTGGCCGCAGGTGAGGCCGGTGACGGCGTAGGTCTGGGTGGTCATGGATCCTCCTCGGTTGGGAACAGCAACGCACCCATCGTATACCCCTCAGGGGTATGGGGGTGTTCAGCTCGCACAGAGCCGCGGGCTGTGCGGCGTCGGCAAGGAGGCGCCCTCGGTGTTGACGACCAGCGGATGAGGCCATGGGGAATTCTCCATACCCGAGGATGGGGGGCCGGTAGGCACCTGCTGGCTAGCATGGAGGGCATGTCGCCATCTTCCTCAGCGCTCAGCGAATCCGGGTACACGATCCTCCGCAAGATCGGGTCCGGCGGCATGGGCATCGTGTACCTCGCCGAAGACGGCGCCGGTAACGATGTCGCCCTCAAGCTGCTGCGCCCCGAGGTGGCGAGCGACGAGAACGCCCGCACACGCCTCCGCCGCGAGGTCGCGGCCCTGCAGCGGGTCAGCTCTGACCAGATCGCCCGCCCCCTGGACGCCGAACTCGACGGCGACGGCGCCTTCATCGTCACCGAGTTCATCCCCGGACCCACCCTGGACGAGGCGGTGCGCCGCCACGGCGCGCTCCACCTCGAAGTCGTCCGTGAGATCGGCGTGGTGCTCGGCGAGGCGCTTCAGGAGATCCACGCCGCCGGCATCATCCACCGCGACCTCAAGCCCTCGAACATCATGATCCGCGGCGCCCGCCCCTCCGAGCTCACGGAGTTCTCGGCCGACGGGTCCTGCATCGACCCCGTCATCATCGACTTCGGCATCGCGCAGGCGAGGGAGGACTCCCGCCTCACCTCCACCGGCCTCATGATGGGCACCGCCGCCTACCTCGACCCAGAAGTGGTCCGCACCAACGAGACCGGCCCCGAAGTGGACTGGTGGGCGTGGGCGGGCCTGATCGCATTCGCCGCGACCGGCCGCGACCCGTTCGGCTCCGGCCGCCCCGATGTGGTTTTTCTGCGCGCAGAGCGCGGCGAGGTCGACGTGGACGGTCTGCCCGCTCAGCTCGCTGACTGGCTGCGGGACGCCCTGCAGCCCCGCGTGCAGGACCGCCCCGATCCGGAGGATCTGATCCACCGCCTTGCCCGCCTCGACCTCGATCCGGCGACCGCGGTGGATGCCCCCGCGACGGGCGGCAGCTCCGCGCTCGGCGCTGCCGGCTCGCGCGATGCGCGGCCCGTGCATCCGACCGGTGAGCGGCCCCAGCGTCGGGACGAGCCCGCCGCGGATCCGATGGCCACGGCGCGGCTCGACGCTCTCGACGACTCGGCAGGCGATGCGGCCGCCGATGACGCTGGCGAGGTGGTTGACGAGGCGCCCCGCACCGAGGTGCTGCCTGCCTACGGCCACGAACAGCACCCCACGAAGGCCCTGCCGGTGGTGCCGCTCGAATCGCCCAGCGCGCCGTACGGTGCGAACGGCGGGGTGCCCCACGGCGGCCCCGTTCCGACCCAGCCGATCCACCACCAGCAGCAGCCCTACGCCCAGCAGGCCCAGGTCCAGCAGCCCTACGCCCAGCAGTCCCAGTTCCAGCAGGTGCAACCGGCTCAGCAGGTGGCGCCGGCCCCGGCGTACGCACCGCCGCAGAACCGGCCCATGGTCACGCCCGACCACCTGCAGCAGGGCTACGACCTGCAGCGCTACCCGAACCCGTCGGCCGCCCCGGGCGTGTACCCCCCGATGCTGCCGCCCCGCCGGCCGTGGCTCGTGTGGCTCGGCATTGTGCTGATGACAGCGCTCGGCGCCATCGCCCCCTTCACCGCCATCATCGTCTTCCTGCTGGTCAGCGCCTTGGCCCGCACGTGGCAGCGCACCTGGGAGTCCGGCGAACGGGCCCGTGCCCGCAGCGGCCGCAGCGGGGGAGCGGGCGCCGTGATGTTCGCGCTGCCCAGGTTCGCCGTCGCCCTGCTCGAATCGGTACTGCTGGCGATGTTCCCGTTCATCCTCGGGCTGGTCTTCGTGCTCGCGATCGACGCGGTCGCCTTCTACGGCTTCCATGCGCACCTGCCTCTGTCCTGGTACGGCGCGGGGATCGTCGGCTTCACGATCCTGCTGTGCTGGATCGGTCTGTCCAGCCGCCTCACCCGCAACGGCGCCCACCGCGTGGTCGATGCGGCCGCGCCCGACGGACTCTGGACGATGATCATGGCGTTCCTGCTGCTGGCGCTGCTGATCGCCGTGGGCGTCACCGTCCTGGCGCGCGGCGGCACCATCGACTACTTCCCGTTCACCGGCATGCCGACGTTCGACACCCTCGCCTTCTGGCGGCGCTGACCGCCGGACCGTGACGTCCGCCCGAAGGACTAGGAGGCCGCCGCCCCACCAGGCTTTAATGACACGGTAGGCCCCACCAGCCCCACATCGTCGAGGAGTTCGAATGTCGTCACGTGCCAGCGGACAGGCCACCAGCCGCGATGCCCAGCGGGAGCGTCTGCGCAAGCAGCGCCAAGCCGAGCTGAAGCGCCAGCGGAACATCCGCCGAGCCGTCATCGCCGTGGTCACGATCCTGGCCCTGCTGCTCGCCGGCGGCATCGGCTACGGCATTTGGAAGGCCACCGCGGGCAAGGATGATCCTCGCGCGAAGGTCATCGAGACCACCAAGCTGGATCCGAAGGACCCCGCTCTCGTGGTGGGTGCTGAGCCCGGCTCCGCGCCGAAGGTCGATATTGTCCTCGACTTCAACTGCCCGTTCTGCGGCGAGTTCGAGAAGATCAACGGCGAGGACCTCAACGAGCTGGCGAAGAACGGCGAGGTGACGCTGCGCTACAACGTGCGCACCGGCCTCGACGGCGCCTCCGCAGACTTCTACTCCAGCCGCGCTGCCGGCGCCGCTGTCTGCACCTATGAGGAGTCTCCGGACCTCTTCATGAAGTTCCAGCTCGAACTGTTCAAGAACCAGCCCGAGGAGACCGGCCCCGGCCTCACGAACCAGCAGATGGTGAAGTACGCCAAGGACGCCGGCGCCTCCAAGGAGACGCAGCAGTGCATCTCCTCCAACAAGTACCAGGGCTGGGCTTCGAAGTACGCCGAGCCCGCAGGCAAGGACCTGTCCCGCGCCACCCCGGCCGTGTTCATCAACGGTGAGGAATGGCAGGGCAACTGGACTCAGCCCGGTGAGCTGAAGAAGGCGGTCCAGGGCGCGGACGCCCCCAAGGAGTGATCGCAGCCGACGGGTTCCAGCGCGCCCCGATCGCCAGCGATTGAGGGTCGGATCCGTCTCGTGACCCCGCCCATGCAGTGCCCCGCTGGGTGCTGGGGGCGGGGTCGCGATCGGCTACACTGAGGCGCGATGTTCGGCCGGCCGCGCTGGCCGATCCATCCCCGCTGGAGTGGCGCAACGGTAGCGCACCTGTCTTGTAAACAGGTGGTTGCGGGTTCGATTCCCGTCTCCAGCTCTCCCACCGCCCCGTCGGCCCACCCGGCGGGGCGTTCTGCTGCCCCGCCCCGCCTCGCGCGCCCTCGCCACCTCCGGTGCCGCCGATCGGTCTGCGGAATCGGGAAAGTTATCGCGAAAAGCCCTGAATAGGACGATGGATCGGTGTCCCGCGGGGCCCGCGGATAGGGTTGGTCCCATGCCCGCCCCGACTCCCGACTTCTGGCACCCGGACGCCCCGAACACGGTGGTCAGCGCCGACAACCTCGAGGTTCTGCGCACCCTGCCGGACGAATCGTTCCAGCTGATCTACATCGACCCGCCGTTCAACACGGGCCGGCGGCAGCAGCGGCAGTCGATCACCACCACCCGATCAGCCCCCGGCACGGCGGGCTCACGCGTCGGGTTCAAGGGGCAGAGCTACGACACCGTCAAGGGCACCCTCTACGGCTACAGCGACACCTTCGCCGACTTCTGGGACTTCCTCGAACCTCGCCTCGAGCACGCCCGCCGCATCCTCACCGACACCGGCACCCTTTACCTGCACCTCGACTACCGGGAAGCGCACTATGCGAAGGTTCTGCTCGATGTTCTGTTCGGCCGCGACTGCTTCCTCAACGAGATCATCTGGGCGTACGACTACGGCGCCCGCACGAAGCGGCGCTGGCCCGCCAAGCACAACACGATCCTGGTGTACGTGAAGAACCCGTCGGCCTACTCCTTCAACTCCGAGGATGTGGACCGCGAGCCGTATATGGCGCCGGGGCTGGTGACGCCGGAGAAGGCGGCACGCGGCAAGCTCCCCACAGACGTGTGGTGGCACACGATCGTCTCGCCCACGGGCCGGGAGAAGACGGGGTACGCCACGCAGAAGCCGGAGGGGGTGCTGCGCCGGATCGTGCAGGCGTCCAGCCGGGAGGGCGACTGGGTGCTGGACTTCTTCGCCGGCTCGGGCACCACGGGCGCGGCCGCGGCGCAGCTGGGGCGGCGGTTCGTCCTCGTGGATGAGAACCCGCAGGCGATCGAGGTGATGCGTGAGCGGTTCAGCCGCCGGCATCCGGAGGTCGAGGTGGAGTTCCGGTCGGCGGATCGGCAGGGGCGTCAGTCGGGCGTGTAGGGGCTGCGAGCGCCTGCGGCGGCCCACGGGTGGCGCTGCTGTCCGCTCTCCGGGTTGTACAGCTCCTGCCCGGACTTCACGGCGGCGTCCACGAGCTGCGGGATGAACTCCTCGAACGAGACGTCGCTGGGGTCCACGAGGCGGAGCCCGGTGAAGCTCATCCAGCCGTGCAGGCTGACCCACATCGCGGTGACGACGTTGCAGATGAGCTCCTGCTGCTCCGCGTCGTCGATGCTGGAGGGGGAGTCGGGGGTGAGCTCGGTGCCGAGGATGGCGGCGTAGGACGCCTGGTGGAACGGGACGGTGGCCTTGCGGATGCCGGCGGAGACAGCGGGCAGCGGGGCCCCGTCGGTGCCGCTGTCGCGGGTGAACATGGCGGCGTACAGTTCGCGGTTGTCGCGGGACCAGCAGCGGTAGGCCACGCCGAGGTCCCGCAGTCGACGCTGCGGGTGGGGGTCGAAGTCGATGCTGGTCAGGGCGGTGGTGAGGCGCTCCCAGCCTTCGTCGATGACGGCATCGATGAGCTGCACTTTTCCGCCGAACAGGGCGTAGATGGCGGTGGTGGAGGTGCCGCACGCGGCGGAGACCTCCCGCAGCGACAGCGCGTCCGGTCCCCGGTCGGCGAGGCGGACAGTGGCGGCGGCGACGAGGTCGGCTCGCAGTGCCTCATCATGCGGACGCGGCTGCGTCATCGGCGTCTCCTTCGGCGGCGGTGGTGGTCAGTGGGCTCATTACTATCACTGTTCCCGGCCCGGACCCTGACTGGGGCCACCACGTGGCTGCTCGGTCAGGAGAGTGCCCAGTCGATGGGGTGCGCGCCCTGCTCCTGCAGCAGACGGTTCGCGGTGGAGAACGGCCGGGACCCGAAGAATCCGCGCCGCGCCGACAGCGGTGACGGGTGCGCGGACTCAACAGTCGGCGTGTCGCCCAGCAGCGGCTTCAGTGAGCGGGCGTCGCGCCCCCACAGAATCGCCACCAGGGGCTCCTCGCGGGCTACGAGCGCGCGGATCGCCGCATCGGTGACCTCCTCCCATCCCTTCCCGCGGTGACTGGCGGGTGCGCCGGGCTGCACGGTGAGGCACCGGTTGAGCAGGAGCACGCCCTGGTCCTGCCAGGCGCTGAGGTCGCCGTGGTCGGGAGTGGGGACGCCGAGGTCGTCCCGCAGCTCCTGATAGATGTTCACGAGCGACCGCGGGATCGGCCGCACGTCGGGGTTGACCGCGAAGCTCAGCCCGATCGGGTGGCCGGGGGTGGGGTAGGGGTCCTGTCCCACGATCAGCACCCGCACCTGTGGCATCGGCGTGGTGAAGGCTCGCAGGATCGCGTCCCCGGCGGGGAGGAAGCCGCGCCCGGCGGCCTGCTCGGCGCGCAGGAAGTCACCCATGCGGTGCACGACGGGTTCGACGTCCGCGAGGGCGCGGGCCCAGTCGGGGTCGATGATCTCCCTCAGCGGCTTCGAGCCGGGCGATGCACCGGCGGCGGGCTGAGTGGGCGGCTGGGGTTCGTGGTCAGGCATGCCGTCAGGCTAGCGGGGCCGGCTGGTCGGCCAGCCGGGGGCGGCCGACGGGTTCTGCATCCGTCGGCCCCTAGACTGCTGCGCATGACCGACGCCCCCGACCCCACCGAGTCCGGCGAGCCCACCGGGCTGTCCGACGACGCGCGCGCCCTGATCGACCTCGAATCGCGCACCTTCCGATCCGTTGGCGCAAAGGAGAAGCGGATCCGCGACGAGCTCGGCCTGACCAGCATCCAGTACCACGTGCGGCTCAACCGGCTGCTCGACGACCCGGCGGCCCTGGCGTACGCACCGGGACTCATCAACCGACTGCGGGAGCGGCGCCGGTAGAGCTTCGGGAGCGGCGCCGGTAACACGGAGCGTCGCCTCACCCGCGATCAGGCGTGGTTCGCGTTAGTGTAGGACCGTGGCAGAGACTGATTACCCCTACCCGGCAGACGAATTCGACCGGGAAGCAGCGAACGCGCCCCTGCGCGGCTCGCACCGCGCCGATGAACCGTTCTGGAAGTCCAACTTGAACTACATCGTGATCGCGGCGATCGCCGTCCTCGCCCTGATCTGTGCCCTGCTGCTGATCAGTCAGTTCACCGGGGAGAAGGACACCTACACCCGCTCCCCGGACCCCGCCCCGCAGACCACCGCATCGGCCGCCCCCAGCGACGAAGCATCGGCCGACCCCACGGAGGAGGAGCAGAGCGTGGACCGCACCATCAAGGTGCGCGTCAACAACGCCTCGAAGACCAACGGCCTCGCCGGCCAGTGGACCGAAGTGCTGCGCGAGAAGGGCTGGGAGAACGTCACCTCCGGCAACGGCAAGAAGATGGATGAGACGACCGTCTTCTACCGCGACGACGCCGACCTGCCCGCCGCGAAGGCCCTCGCCGCCGACGTCGGCGCCGGTGACCCGGTGAAGTCCGAGGACTACCAGACCCCGCTCGTCGTCGCTGTCGTCACCGAGCCGTGACCCGGGACTGATTCCCCGCCCCAGCGGAGGTTAACCATGCGCGCCACCCTCACCGCTCTGCAGCGCCCCGCGGCGCTGATCGCCCTCGCCACAGCGGGCGTCCTCGCCCTCGGCACCACGCTGCTGATGATGCCGTTCTCCTCCAAAGGGGAGCCCCCGCCGTTCATCGACGCCCTGTTCACCGCCACCTCCGCCCTCTGCGTGACCGGCCTGGTCACCCTCAACACGGACGAGCAGTGGACCGTGGGCGGGCAGATCGTCCTGCTGTGCCTCATGCAGATCGGCGGCCTCGGCGTCATGATCCTCGTGACGATGCTGGCGCTGCTGACCGCCCGGCACGTCGGCATCCGCGACCGCCAGGTGTTCGATACGGCCACCGCTTCCGGTGCCGGCAGCCACGTCCGCTCCACACTGCGGATGATCGCCCTGGTCACCATCGCCGTGGAAGGCGCGGTCGCGGTCCTTCTCACGCTGCGCATGCACACCCACTACGAGATGGGGTGGGGGAAGTCCGCCTGGTACGGCGTCTTCCACGCCGTGTCCGCGTTCAACAACGCCGGGTTCGGGCTGCGCTCCTCATCCCTCATCGACTTCGGCACCGACCCGTTCGTGCTGCTGCCCATCGCCGGCGCCATCATCCTCGGCGGCATCGGGTACCCCGTGATCCTGGAGGTGCTGCGCCGCCTGAGGCCCCACCGCATCCTCACCCTGAACTCCAAACTGATGCTGATCGGCACGCCCGTGCTGCTGTTCGGAGGCACCCTCGCCGTGCTGGTGCCCGAATGGTCCAATCCCGCCACGCTCGGCCCGATGAACCCGGCGCAGAAGGTGCTGGCCTCGTTCTTCCAGTCCACTACGTCCCGCACCGCCGGATTCAACGCCCTGGACATCTCCCAGATGCACCCGGAGACCTGGTTCGGCACCGACATCCTCATGTTCATCGGCGCCGGCCCCGCCGGCACCGGTGGCGGCCTGAAGGTGACCTCCGCGGCGGTGGTGCTGATCGTCATCCTGTCGGAGCTGCGCGGTGACACGGGCGTGCGCGCGTTCCACCGGGCGATCCCGTCGGCCGTGATCCGCCAGGTCGTGACCGTGATGGGCCTGTACGGCCTCGCCGTGGTGGTGGGCACGGGCCTGATCCTGCTGCTGGAGCCGGTGGAACTGGACCGGGTGCTGTACGAGGTGATCTCCGCGATCTCCACCACGGGCCTGTCCACCGGCATCACCGCGGATCTGTCCACCACCAGCCGCATCGTCCTCATCGTGCTGATGTTCCTGGGCCGCGTGGGCCCCGTGACGCTCGGCACCGCGCTCGCGCTGCGCGCCCGGCCCCTCGCGTACACCTCACCCGAAGAAAGGCCGATCATTGGCTAAAGCACCCCGCACCGACTCCATCCGCATCTCCACCGCCCTCGTCCTCGGCCTCGGCCGCTACGGCGAAGCGGTGTGCCGAGAGCTGAAGGCCCTCGGCGTCTCCGTCCTCGCCGTGGACCAGGCGCCCGCGCGCGTGGACGCGCTCAGCGACACCCTCAGCCGCGTCATCGTCGGCGACTTCACCAACCCCGAACTGCTGGAGCAGGTTGGCGCGGACGACTTCGACCTGGTCGTGGTCGCGACCTCCGGTGACCTGGGGGCGAACATCCTCGTCACCTCCCACCTGCTGCAGATGGCGACCGGGCAGCTGTGGGTGAAGGCCGCGACCGACCAGCACGAGGTGATCCTGCAGCAGCTCGGGGTGGAGCACATCGTGCACCCTGCCCGCGACATGGGGCGCCGCTCCGCCCACCGCATGGTGTCCCTCGCCCGCGACTGGATGTCCCTCGGCGCCGGGGCCGCCGCGGTGACGATGGCGGCGCCGGACATGCTGCTGGAGCGCTCCGCACCCGAAGCGCGCCTGGAGAAGACCTACGGCGTGACCGTGGTGGCGCGCCTCCCGCTGAACTCCGACCGGTGGGAGAACGTCACCCACACCTCCACGTTCGCCGCGCGCGACACCATCCTCGTGATGGGCAGCGAACGCGACCTGGAGCGGTTCGCGACTCTGACCTGAGGGGCCGACGGATGCCGCAGCGCCCGCCGGACCCCTACACTGGTGGCCTATGGCTGAAGTGATCGCGGGCCGCGTTGAACTGCTTGAGCCCGTCGCGCAGGGCGCCAGCGGGTGGGTGTGGCGAGCCCGGGACCTCAAACGCGACCGCGACTGCGCCGCGAAGGTGCTGCAGCAGCGCGACAGCGCCAACATCCTCCGCTTCGTCCGCGAACAGTCGGTGCGCAACCACGCGCTCGCCGCGCACCCGCACGTCATCGCGCCCTACTCGTGGGTCGCCGAGGATGACGCGGTTGCGATCCTGATGCCGCTGGCGCGCGGCGGCACCCTGTCCGATGTCCTCGCCACCAACGGTGCCCTCAGCCCCGATCTGACGTTCGCGCTGCTGCGCCAGCTGTGCGACGCCCTGGCCGCGATCCACGCCGCCGGCTGGATCCACCGCGACGTGAAGCCCGCGAACATCCTGTTCACCGCGCCGTGCTCCGGCCTGCCAGAGGTGCGGCTCGCTGACTTCGGCATCGCCCTGCAGAACGACGACCACCGCTTCACCGCGACCGGGTTCGTCAACGGCACCCCCGGGTTCATGGCGCCGGAACAGGTGACGGAGGGCGCGTTCTCCGCCGCGGTCGATGTGTGGGCGGCGGCGTCGGTCGCGCTGGACTGTCTGGCGCCGCGCCAGCGCATCCCGAACTCGGCGCAGACGTCGTTCGACGCCCTGAGCCATCACGTCGGGTCCATCATGCGGCCCGCGGGGGCGAGCAGCGAGCAGGCCGCGCTGATCATGGCGATGCTGGACCCGGATCCGCTGCGGCGCCCGTCGGCCGCGCAGGTGCGGGACGCGATCCCGCCGATGCCGCCGGAGCTGGCCGCGCAGGCCCGCACCGCGACCGGGGCTGTCGTGCAGGTGGGCTCACCCGCGGCGGACGACACCACCGTGCAGTCCCGGGCCGCGCAGCCGACGGGCGCCACCTCGGCGCAGCCCAGCGCGCCGACGGCCCCCTCCGCCATCGAGTCCGCGCCCGGTGGAGGCGCGGCGGGCGGCAACCGCGCAGAGGCGCTCGGCGCTGCGGCGGCCGCGCAGGCGGCGCGTGCGCGCCAGCAGGACGCTCCGACGGCCCAGAGCAGTCCGACAGCCGCGGACAGCCCGACGGTCCTGAACAGTCCGACGGGCGCCACGCAGATCGTCGACGACAGCGCGGGCCGCACCCGCACGCCGGTTCTCCCGGTCGATCAGACCGACGCCCGGCTCGGCCTCGGATCCACTGCCGCCCCGGCCGCCACTCCCGCGCCGGCCTTCAGCCCCGTCGCCGGAGCAGGGTTCGCCCCCATCACTGCCGCGCCGCGCGGGCCGCGCCGTCTCGGGCTCGGCATCGCGCTGGCACTCGCGGCGGTGCTCGCCCTCGCTGGGGCCATCACGATGCTGGTGGTGGGGCTGACGATGAACCCCGGCGACGCCGCGAACGACGCGCTCGCCGTGCAGGCGGCACCGGTCAGGAGCGTCGGCGCAGCGCAGTGAACGCCGTGATGCCCGACCCGACGGCGACCAGACCGAGGACGCCCGCGCCGACGAACAGGCCACGGCGCAGCCATGTCGCCCGGCTGACCGCCTGCTCCTGTTCGGCGCGGGTCTTCCCGTAGTCCACGTCCGCGTTCTCACCGGCGGTGCCGTCCACCGCGAGGGTGAGGACCACGCGGCGCGGCTTCGTCGTGTCCGGTTCGTCCGACGCGTCGGCCTTCGTGCTGAGCTGCAGGGTGTGGGTGCCGCCCAACCAGTTCGAGGCCTGCTCCTTGTCCGCATCCGTCCTCTGGTTGCCGAGCGTGACCGGGGTGGGCATCGCGCTGCCCAGGTAGTCGCCGGTGCTGGAATCGAGGTTGACCGTGGTGGACGCGTTCTCGTCCGGGTCGTACACCTCCTGACCGAGCGGATTCAGGATCATCACCTCGGCCTGTTTCCACGTTCCCTCGACCTCGCCGGCGTCAAGCGGCGAGATCGACCAGGACAGGCGCTGCCCCTCGTTCACGTCCACGCCGGCGATCCGTGTCTCACCGGGCCGCAGTTCGATCACGTAGGAGCCGGGCTTCAGGATCGGGGCGCTGTTGCGGGAGCGGCCCAGCGCTGTGACGTCGTCCTTCGCGGACCCGGCCGTGGGTGCGGGAACGGCCGGCTCGTCGTCCCACTCCGGTTCGGGCGGCATCGGGCTCGGCGCGGGTGCCTCGACGGCGAACACCAGCTCCATCGGCATCGTCTCGGACTGCTTGAGGTTGCCTTCGCGCGTCACCTTCGCGACGAACTCACCGGGTTCGCACTCACCGTCCTCACCGGTGCCGGCAACGGTCGAGACAGCAGTGGCGCGCTGGGGTGCATCCGCGATGTTGGGGAAGCTGAACCCGTTGCTCGTCCACTTCGCGCAGTCGTTGCCGTGCCCGTCGGTCAGTTCGATCGTGGACTTCACACTGTCCGAGGTCGTCGGCGTCGCCTTCGGGCTGGGGGTCGGCACGAGCGCGCCGGTCACAATGAGGCGCTCACCCTTCTTCAGCGTGACCCGGTAGTGCTTCGTCTCCTTCATGGTGCCCCAGCCCTGGTCCTTCCCGGCGGTGAAGGAGTCGAGGTACCGGCCGGGCTCGACCGAGGGCGCGCCGGCGAACGAGGACCCACCGGAGATGGGGGAGCCGTCGGCCTCATACCCGCGGTCGTCCGCGGCGGGTGCGTCCTTCGCGGAGCGTGCAGCCGGTGCGCTGGGCGCAGAGGCGGAGCGGGGCGCCGTGGTCGGCGCGGCAGCGGCGGGCAGCGCGGAGGCGGTCGCCAGGACGAGGGCGGCGGTCAGCGCAGCGGCAGGCCGACGGGTGATGGGCGGCCGACGGAAACCGGGCTGCGACATGGGCGCTCCTCAGTGGCTCGGAAGTGTGCCCTCTCAGGGTGCCACTGATCACCCCGCCGTGTCGCGTTGGGACGGTGGGGAGAAGTCCGACGGGTGCCGCACGCAGCCCTGCGCTGGCGCCCCGTCGGCCCGTGCGCGCCCCGCGGATCGGCGTGTCCGCTGACAGCGCAGAGGAGGCCCCCGGGAAGCATTAGCACTCTCAGCGTGCGAGTGCTTATGATGGCCTGGCACTCATGCCGAACGAGTGACAGGATCCGCCGGGTGGAACCGGGGGCGCTGCACCCGTCGGCAGGAGATCCGGCAGCGGTGAGATGCCGCCCGAGCGTGACCAGAACGCCCCGGGCGCCATCGTCCGTCGCGGGCATCGCTCCGGAACCAGAACAGAACACGGGAGAATTTCCACATGGCAAAGCTCATCGCCTTTGACGAGGAAGCTCGCCGCGGTCTCGAGTCGGGCATGAACCAGCTCGCAGACGCCGTGAAGGTCACCCTGGGCCCGAAGGGACGCAACGTCGTCCTGGAGAAGTCCTGGGGCGCCCCGACCATCACGAACGACGGCGTGTCCATCGCGAAGGAAATCGAACTCGAGGATCCGTACGAGAAGATCGGCGCGGAGCTCGTCAAGGAAGTCGCGAAGAAGACCGACGACGTCGCCGGTGACGGCACCACCACCGCCACCGTCCTCGCCCAGGCACTCGTCCGCGAGGGCCTGCGCAACGTGGCCGCCGGCGCCAACCCGATCGCTCTGAAGCGCGGCATCGACAAGGCCGTCACCGCGGTCACCGAGAAGCTCGTGGGCCAGGCCGTGGAGATCGAGTCCAAGGAGCAGATCTCCAACACCGCCGCCATCTCCGCTGCTGACCCGGCCATCGGCGAGCTCATCGCCGAAGCGCTCGACAAGGTCGGCAAGGAAGGCGTCATCACCGTTGAGGACTCCAACACCACCGGTCTGGAGCTCGAGCTCACCGAGGGCATGCGCTTCGACAAGGGCTTCATCTCGCCCTACTTCGTGACCGACGCCGAGCGTCAGGAGGCGGTCCTGGAGGACCCGTACATCCTGCTCACCTCCGGCAAGGTCTCCAACATGAAGGACCTGCTGCCGATCCTGGACAAGGTCATCCAGTCCGGCAAGCCGCTGCTGATCATCGCTGAGGACGTGGACGGCGAAGCCCTCCCGGCCCTCGTGGTGAACAAGCTGCGCGGCGTGTTCAAGTCCGTCGCTGTGAAGGCACCGGGCTTCGGCGATCGCCGCAAGGCGATGCTGCAGGACATGGCCACCCTCACCGGCGGCACCGTCATCTCCGAGGAGGTCGGCCTCACCCTCGAGGGTGCGGACCTCGACTCCCTCGGTCGTGCCCGCAAGGTTGTCGTCACCAAGGACGAGACCACCATCGTTGAGGGCGCCGGCGACGCCGACCAGATCTCCGGTCGCGTCAACCAGATCCGGGCTGAGATCGAGAACTCCGACTCGGACTACGACCGCGAGAAGCTGCAGGAGCGCCTCGCGAAGCTCGCCGGCGGCGTCGCCGTCATCAAGGCGGGCGCAGCCACCGAGGTGGAGCTCAACGAGCGCAAGCACCGCATCGAGGACGCCGTGCGCAACGCCAAGGCCGCTGTCGAAGAGGGCATCGTCGCCGGTGGCGGCGTGGCCCTTCTGCAGGCCGGCAAGGAAGCCTTCGAGACCCTGGACCTCCAGGGCGACGAGGCGACCGGCGCGAAGATCGTCCAGGTCGGTGTTGAGGCACCGCTGAAGCAGATCGCCGTCAACGCCGGCCTCGAGGGCGGCGTTGTGGCGGAGAAGGTCAAGGGCCTGCCCGTGGGCGAGGGCCTGAACGCTGCAACCGGCGAGTACGAGAACCTCATCGCTGCAGGCGTTCTCGACCCGGTGAAGGTGACCCGTTCCGCTCTGCAGAACGCCGCCTCCATCGCCGGCCTGTTCCTCACCACCGAAGCCGTGGTCGCGGACAAGCCGGAGAAGGTCGATCCGGCCGCTGCCGCCGGCGGCATGGACGGCATGGGAGGCATGGGCGGCATGATGTGATCCCCTCGGGGTCACTCACCGCTCAGCCCGACCGGTCGGCGCTCGCCTCGGCGTTCGCCTCGCGGCTCGTGCCGGCCGACTGAGCCACGGGAACCGCCCGGTTCTGCCCCTTTACGGGGTGGGCCGGGCGGTTTCGTTTGGGCGAGCATCGGCGTATAGCGGCACACCAGGCCGCTATACCGAACAGGCTGCTTCTATACGCCGACGGCCGCGCCGCCCCGTCGAGCGCGCACCCTCCCCGCGCGCCCACCCTCCCCGCGCGCCCGCCCGCCTCGAGAGCGATTGGTCTGCGGATAGCGCCGGTGGCATGGACGGCGCGATGAAGAAGCTCATGGAGCTGCCGGCCGGGCCGGTCCTGCTCGGGGCGGTCGCGGTCAGCCTCACCGCCCCTTTTCACTGTCATCGGGTGTGGTGAACGGTCGCCAGTGCTGACGCGAGCCGCGGCAGCATCGCGCTGAAGGCCCCGTCGGCCGGCCGGGCGAGCCCGAGAACGATCCCCGCACCGCCCACGCCGCCCACAGCAGCGGCTGGGGAGGGGTCGACGGGTGCCGCCTGCGACTCGGCGCCCCACGCCGCCGACAGGCGCCCCACCGTGATGCCCGCGTCGGCGCACGCCGCCACCGCCCGCGCCTCCGGGTCGGCGCCGGCGCGGCCGCGGTGGCTGCCGGCGGTGTCGAACCGGATCACCGCGTCGCTGCCGCCGTGCATCGGCAGCACCCGCACCCCCGGAACGTCGAGCATCGCAGCGAGCAGTGCCTCCCGCCGTCGGCCCAGCCGCAGCCGCTCCGTCCGGGTGTGCCGGCGCACCGTCCCATCCGCCAGCAGATGCGCCACCGCGTGCTGCGTCGTCGCCGAGACGCGCATGCCCAGCACCTCGCGGACATCGCGCAGCTCGGCGAGAAGTGCAGCACCCGTGGGCCGCACGAAGCCGACCGCGAGGTCCGGGCTGAGCAGCCGCGAGAACGTGCCGAGCAGGACGGTGCGGCCATGCGGGTCGATCGCGGACAGCGGCGGCAGCGGTGCGCCGGTGTAGCGCAGCTCGGAGTTGAAGTCGTCCTCAATGATGAGGGCGTCCTCGTTGCGCGCCCACTCGAGGAGGGCGAGGCGGCGGTCGAGGCTGAGGGAACCGCCGAGCGGGTACTGGTGGCTGGGGGTGACGATGACGGCGTCGGGCGCGGCGGCCCCGGTGGGCAGCGCATCCACGCGCAGACCGTTGCCGTCCACGCCCAGCGGCACGATCCGGTGCCCGAGCACCTGCGGGACGCGCCGCAGGCCCGGGTAACCGGGTGTCTCCACGCCGATGCTGAGGGTGCCGCGGGTCGCGGCGAGGGCGTGCAGGATCAGTTCGAGCCCGTCGCGGGAGCCGGCGGTGACGAGCAGGGCGGCCGGGTCCGTGGGGAGCCCGCGCATGAGTCGGAGGTGTTCGGCGATACCGGCCCGCAGGTCGGGCAGTCCGGTGAGGCCGCCGGTTTCGGCCTCGGGTGCGGCAGCGGCGCGGCGCCACGCGGACCGCCAGGCGGCGCCGCCGATCCGCGTGGTGCGCGGCAGGCCAGGGCGCAGATCCACCGCCGGTGCCGATGCGGGTGCGGGGGCGGGGACAGGGTCGGGACGGCCGGGCGCGGCGGCGGTGGAGGCTCCGGGGGAGGCCGGCCGACGGGTGCTGGCCGCGGTGGGGTCCGGCGCCGCGGCGCTGACCTGCTGCAGCAGGTGCGCCGGCAGCGACGGATGCACCGTGGTGGGCCGGCCCTGGGAGGCGAGCAGGGCGCCTTCGCTGATGAGCTGGTCGAACGCCGCCACGATCGTTCCGCGGGACACGCTGAGGCGCTGCGCGAGGAACCGCGTGGAGGGCAGAGCGTCGCCCGGGGCGAGGGCGCCGGACATGATGAGGGCGCGGATCCCGTCGGCCACCTGGACGGGCAGGGGAGTACGGCCCGCGCGGGTGAGGGTGAGGGCGAGGTCAGCGGTGGAGCGTTCGGCCATACCAGAATGATGCCGCCGCCGCGCCCACTGGTCCACTCGGATCCACGGATGCTGGATCTGGTTTCGGACCAGTGGGCGGATGAGACTGGTCGGCATGACCGAGAAGAACCAGATCATCACCCTGTCCGAGACGACCCGCGCCACCAACGAGAAGCTGATGGGCGGCGTCATCATGGACGTGGTCACCGCTGACCAGGCCCGCATCGCCGCCGACGCCGGCGCCGTTGCCGTCATGGCCCTCGAGCGCGTCCCCGCGGACATCCGCGCACAGGGCGGCGTGGCCCGCATGTCCGACCCGGACCTCATCGACTCCATCATCGAAGCAGTCGACATCCCCGTCATGGCGAAGGCCCGCATCGGCCACTTCGTTGAGGCCCAGGTCCTGCAGCAGCTCGGCGCCGACTACGTGGACGAGTCCGAGGTGCTCAGCCCCGCCGACTACGAGCACCACATCGACAAGCGCGCGTTCGACGTCCCGTTCGTGTGCGGCGCCACCAACCTCGGAGAGGCGCTGCGCCGCATCGCCGAGGGCGCGGCCATGATCCGCTCCAAGGGCGAGGCCGGCACCGGTGACGTGTCCGAGGCGACCCGCCACATCCGCCGCATCCTCCACGAGATCGCGCAGCTGCGCGCCACCGCCGCCGCGAACCGCGAGGAGCTGTTCGTCGCCGCGAAGGAACTGCAGGCGCCGATCGCGCTGGTCGAGTACGTTGCAGACAACGGCCGCCTCCCCGTGCCGCTGTTCACCGCCGGTGGCGTTGCCACCCCGGCCGACGCGGCCATGATGCGTCAGCTCGGTGCCGACGGCGTGTTCGTGGGCTCCGGCATCTTCAAGTCCGGCAACCCCGAGCAGCGCGCGAAGGCCGTGGTGCGGGCGGTGGAGAACTTCGAGGACCCGGCCGTGATCGCGGACGTCTCCCGCGGTCTGGGCGATGCGATGGTCGGCATCAACGTGGCGGACCTGCCGGTGCCGCACCGACTCGCTGAGCGGGGATGGTGACGGCAGCGGGGCGCGCCCTGTAGCGGCTGCGGGGCGCGCCCTGTCTCATGGCCGTGGAGCGCGATTGATGTGCGCATTCGGGGTTTTTCGCGCAGATAATCCCGAAAAGGGCAACGAATCGCCGCCCCGCCGTGCGGCCCCGCCGCTCAGAGCTTCGCGTGGGCGTGCTCGCCGAGCACGAGCCGGTCCATCTCCTCCTCGGTTGTGGCGTTCAGCGCCCTGCGGCGGGACAGATAGAACACGAACCCGATCGCAATCCAGATCGCCAGCGCGATCAGCGGCGGCGTATCGAGCTGCCCGGGGGAGCCGGGGATGAACAGCAGCGCGAGGAACACCACCGACAGCACGCAGCCGAGCACAGCCACACCGGACTTGAACGCGATCCAGCCGGGGCTGGTGCGCGGTTCGGTGAGGACGACCCCGTCGCGCACCTCAGCGGCCGTCCTCCGCATCGCCTTGAAGGCGCACAGGCAGGTGTAGAAGTAGGCGACCGAAACCCCGGCGGAGGTCATGTCCACCACCCAATTGAGGGCTTCACGGCCGAAGAACGGGGTGACCACGCAGAACGCGAGCACGAACAGGAGCGCCACCACCGGGGTGCCGGCGCGGTGGGAGATGTAGCCGAGCTGGCCGGGCACCATGCGGGCGTCCGCCATGGCGAGCAGCACGCGGGAGGCGGACAACATGAACCCGTTGAGCCCGGTGATCACGCCCATCGTCACACCGATCACCATGAGCACGGGGCCGACGGGTCCGATGGCGACCCGGATCGCATCGGCCGTGGCCCAGGAGTGCCCTTCGAAGGTGTGCCCGGCTTCGCTGATCGCGATGGATGCGGCCATCAGCATCGCCAGGTAGATGAAGGCGGCGGCGCCGATGGCGAACAGGATCAGCTTCAGCGCCTTGGAGGGGGAGAAGTCGAACTCGCCGGCGAGCTGGGGGACGTTGTCGAAGCCGACGAACGCGAACGGGGCGATCGCGACCATCAGCATGATCGCCGCCCAGGGCGCGGTGTCGCTGGGGAAGGCGTGGAACAGCGGTACGGGCTTGCGGATGTAGGCGATGACGGAGAGGAGCAGCAGCAGGCTCACGCACGCGAGCATGACGATGCAGGCGATGTACTGGACGCGGCCGGACAGGGCGGTGCCGCGGGCGTTGAAGAACGTGAACACGAGCAGCGCGGTGATGGAGACGGCGACCTCCGGCAGGTAGATCGGCCACCCGGCGACCTCCCACAGTCTGCCCTGCTCCATGAGGGAGGGGGCGACATTGCGGACCACGAGGGCGAGCGCGGAGGCGTTGAGCGCCACGATGGAGATGTAGCCGAGGGTGAGGAACCAGCCGGCCACGAATGAGTGCCTGCGGCCCATCGCGACATAGGAGTACGCGAGTTCGCCTCCGGTGACGGGGAACTTCTTGATGACGATCCCGTACGACAGGGCGATGATGCTGATGAGGACGGCGCCGGTGGCCATGCCGATGAGGGCGCCGGCGGTGCCGCCGTCCTTCAGCCAGTCCACGGGGAGGATGAAGGAGCCCCAGCCGATGGCGGAGCCGAGGGCGATGGCGAACACCCATTGGGGTTTGAACTCGCGTTTGAGGACGGCCTTCTCATTGGGGTCGAAGCCGCCGGTGACGGTGGGCGGTTCGCTGCTTGGGGTGCTTCCGCCTCCCGTCCGGTGCTGTGCGGAGGGGGTGGGGGCGGCGGAACTCACAACGAATCAGCTTCCTGTGATCGGGGACACATGACTGTGATTCGCCAGGTTAGTCAGGTGCCGCGCCCGATTCAAACCCGAAGCGGCCCGAGAGCGGCCGGTGAGGGCGGCCGACGGGTTCACCCGTGCCACGCCTCGGCGAGCATCCGCTGGGAGTCGAACCGCTTCTGCGGGTCGTGGAAGTAGGACACGGTGATGAACTCGTCGGCCCCCGTGACGGCGGCCAGCTCCTCCAGCTTCGCGACCACGGTCGAGGGGGAGCCCACTGCCGAGATGGACAGGGACTGGTTCACCGAGTCGAGGATGTGCGGCTCGAGCACGTCCTCGATCCGGGCGGGGCGGGGCAGCGGCCCGCGCGCTCCCTTGATGATGCCGGCGAACATCTGCTGCAGCACGGAGAACTGGAACTGTGCCTCGTCGTCGGTGTCGCACACGACCACGTTGACGCCGACCATGGTGCGGGGCTGCTCGATCTGGGCGGTGGCGGCGGTGGGGTCGAATTCGCGGCGGTAGAGGTCGAGCGCCTGCTGGAACTGGAACGGCGCGAAGTGGGACGCCACGGAGAACGGCAGGCCCAGCTGGGCGGCCATGGCGGCGCCGTTCATGGAGGAGCCGAGCACCCACATCGGGATGTGGGTGCCTTCGGCGACATACGCGCCGATCCGGGAGTTCGCGGTGGTGCGCGGCCCGGACCACGCCTGGATGTCGGCGATGCCGCTCATGAACGCTTCGGGCTGGGCGCTGGTGCGGGCGAGCAGCTGCGCGGTCATCGGGTCGGTGCCGGGAGCGCGGCCGAGCCCGAGGTCGATGCGGTCCCCGTGGAACTGGATGAGGGTGCCGAACTGTTCGGCCACGGCCAGCGGCGCGTGGTTCGGCAGCATGATGCCGCCGGAGCCCACCCGGATCCGCTCGGTGCGCTCTGCGGCGCGGGAGATGAGCAGGGCGGTGGCGTTGGAGGCGAGGTTCTGCGTGTTGTGGTGTTCGGCGAACCAGTAGCGCTCGTACCCCTGGTCGTCGGCCTGCTGGGCGGCCTGCATGGAGATGTCGATGGCCTCGCGCATGGTGGACCCGTCGGCGACGGGGACGAGGTCGAGCACGGACAGGGCGGGGCGGGTGACCACGGGTCTCCTCACTGTGCCGGCGGGGTGTCCTGCCGGTGTCGGTCGGGGCTGGTGCGGCCGATGCTCGAGTCCGGGTAGATGGGGATCTCGGCGCTCGGGATGTCATCGTAGCTGGCGGGGTCGGAGATCGGCTCCACGTGCAGCTCGGCGTGCAGGCCGGGCACGGCGCGCATCAGTTCCTCATCCAGTTCGTGCGCGTAGGTGTGGGCGCGCTTCACGGTCCAGGTGTCGGGCACCTGGATGTGCACGTTCATGTGCTTCTCCTGGCCGGCTTCGCGGGTCTTCAGGCCGTGGAAGGTGACGTCGCGGGAGGTGTGCGAGCGCAGGATCCGGGTGATGGCGTCGTTGTCCTCGTCGTCGAGCGCCTTGTCGAGGAGTCCGGAGATCGATTCGCTCATCAGCGAGATGCCGGTGACGATGATGTTGACGCCCACGAGGAACGCGATGACGGCGTCGAGCCGGTGCCAGCCGGTGACGGCGACCAGCCCCACTCCCACGAGGACGCCGACGGAGGTCCAGACGTCGGTCAGCAGGTGCTTGCCGTCGGCGACGAGAGTGATGGAGCGGTGGCGGCGACCGGCGCGCATCAGCACCACGGCGACCACACCGTTGAGGACGGAGGCGGCGACCAGCACCAGCAGGCCGATGCCGACGTGCTCCAGTGGCCGCGGATGGATGAAGCGGTCCGCGCTCATCACGAGGATCACGGCGGCGGCCACGAAGATCATGGCGCCCTCGGCGGCGGCGGAGAAGTATTCGGCTTTGGCGCGGCCGTACAGGAACCGCTGGGTGGCTCCCTGGGCGGCGACCCGCAGCGCCACGAGTGCGAGCACGGCGGCGACGAGGTTGACGCCGGATTCGGCGGCGTCGGACAGCAGGCCGACGGATCCGGTCATCGCCCACGCCGCGGCCTTCAGCGCGATGGTGGCGATGGCGGCGAAGATCGCCAGCCACGCGTACCGGGTGAGGTCCACGCTTCCGCGGCTGGGCGCCGGTTCGGCGGGGGCGGTGGATTCTGGTGGGGTGCTTGGGGTTGTCACGTGGCTATTGTAGGAAGCTATGAGCATCATCGCGGCGGCGGACGGATCCGCACTCGGCAACCCCGGACCCACCGGATGGGCCTGGTACATCGACGACTCCGCCTGGGCGGCGGGCGGCATCGACCACGGCACGAACAACATCGGTGAGCTGACAGCGGTGCTGCGCCTGCTGGAGGCGACCGCGGATGCGGGCCGCGCTGAGGAGCCGCTGCGGGTGCTGTGCGATTCGAAGTACGTGATCGATTCGATCACGACGTGGATGCCGGGCTGGAAGCGGAAGGGCTGGAAGAAGGCCGACGGCAAACCGGTGAAGAACGTGGAGATCATGCGCGCCCTCGACGCCGCGATGCAGGGCCGCGATGTGCAGTTCGAGTGGGTGAAGGGACATTCGGGGCACCGCCTGAACGAAGCGGCGGATGCCCGCGCGAACGGCGCCGCCACCGCGATCCAGAAGCGCACCGCCGTGAAGGAGGGCCCGGGCCTGCCCAGCGCAGTGCCCACCGCAACCGCTGCGCCCGTCGGCGCTCCGCATCCGTCGGCCGCCCCCGCCGGCGGGCCGACGGATGCCGCTCCTGCTGACCTGTTCTCAGCGTTCACCGACGACCCCGACGCCCCCGCGGACGCCTGCTTCACCACGGTGGATGTCCGCGGCGCTCAGCGCATGCTGGTCACTCCGCGCAGCGCCGGGCAGCGCGTCGCCGCCGTGCACCCGGCCGCGATCCTGCTGGGTACGGACGGCAGCGTCCTCACCGCCGACGCCTGGGACGCGCACCTCACCGACACCCTCGGCACCGACCCGACCATCACCGACGTCATCGAGGAGCAGGTCGGCACCGCCACCCTCCTCACCTTCGAGGTCACCGCCACCGGCGGCACGGCCATGCGAGGCACCGCGGTGTGGGAGAGCAGCGGCGACGGCGAACCCACGCTGCGCCTGCACCAGTTGGCGCCGCTGGGCTGACCGGGGCCGACGGGACCGCACCATGGCAGTGTTCGCGGACACTCCCCGCTGGCCGAAGCACGGCACCTGGTGGGGCCATCTCGTCTCCGACGCGTCCCTGGACGAACTGCATGACGCAGCGGAGCGTGCCGGCCTGTTCCCGCGGTCGTTCGACCTCGACCACTACGACTGGCCGGTCGATGCCCGCGACCGCCTGGAGCAGACCGGGGTGCGCTTCGTGGATTCGCGGGAGCTGACGCGCCGCCTCATCGATTCGGGGCTGCGCGTCCCCGCTCATGCGCGCGCGGGTGCGAGGCGCGAGCGCACCCTCGCCGATGCCGCGGCGCTCGGCCTCGATGCGGGCACGGGTGACCGGGTGCCGCGGGACTTCATCTGGGGCATGCGCGGCCATGTGGACCCGATGCCCGCTCTCGCGGGGGCGTTCCGCCTCACCCGCGATGAGGGCAGCAGCGCGCTCGCATCACCGCGGATCCAGGCGCATGATGACGCGGGCCGCCGCGCCGCACACGCACTCCTCGCTCGTTTGAATGAGCTCGCCCGAACACGGGGACGGGACCGGTTCATCGGGCAGGCGGTCGACTGGCCTGATCAGTGACCCGCCCGTGCCGGGTCAGGCGGACCCGGTGGAGTCGCCGCTGTCGGCGGGAGAGGCGCCGTCGTCGTCGAGGTCGGCCGACGGGATCTCGACACGGAACGTGGCGCCGCCGCCGTCGGTCTGGTGGATGGAGATCATGCCGTGGTGGTGCTCCATGATCGTCGCTGCGATCGCAAGGCCGAGGCCGGCGCCGCCGCCCTGCTCGGACTGCCGCTGGCGTGACTCGTCGGTGCGGAAGAACCGTTCGAAGACGCGCTCGCGGGCCTCCTGCGGGATCCCGTCACCGTGGTCGCGGACCTCCAGCAGCACATTGCCTTTGCGGTTGTGGCCGAGGGCGATCTCCACGGGGGTGCCCTTGGGGGTGTGGCGGTTCGTGTTGCCTACGAGGTTGAGGATCACCTGGCGCAGCCCGGCTTCGTCACCGAGGACACCCGTCGGTTGGATCTCCTCAATGTCGAGGGGCGCCCCGGTGAGGTCGGTGATCTGGACGTCGCGGGTGGGGTCGAGGGCGCGGAGGTCCTGGGTGGCGTCGTGGATGAGCGGAGTGATGTCCATCGGCAGCAGGTCGAACGTCTGCTGTTCGTCGAGGCGGGCGAGGCGCAGCAGATTCTCCACGAGGGAGCCCATGCGCTGCGCTTCGTCTTCGATCCGCTTCATGGCGGAGGCGACGTCGTCATCGGAGCGCAGGGCGCCCATGCGGTACAGCTCGCCGAAGCCGCGGATTGCCGCCAGCGGGGTGCGCAGCTCATGGGAGGCATCGCCCACGAACCGCCGCATCTTCGATTCGGAGGAGATCGCCTTCGATTCGGACTTCGCCTGCGCCTGGAACGATCCTTCGAGGCGCACCAGCATTTCGTTCAGCACCACGGCGAGGGTGTGCACTTCCTGGCTGGTGGTGGAGACGGGCACGCGGCGCGACAGGCTGCCGGCGGCGATTTCGCGTGCTGTGGACTCCACGTCCCGCAGCGGCTCCAGTGCACGGTGCGACACCCACCCGCCGATGCCCACACCGGTCAGGACCACGGAGGTGCCGACCAGCACGATGATCAGCGCCATTTCGTTCATGGTGGAGTCCACGGACACCATCGGCAGCGCGACGAACGCGGAGTATCCGTCGGGCTGGTCGGAGGCGATGGCGAGCACTCGCCACCGCTGCTGCTCACTGTCGAGCACGGTGAACGGTTCTCGGTTCAGCGCCTGCACTTCGTCACGGCTGAGGTGTGGGAAGCGGATGTCGGCGTTCTGGTTGGTGCGGTTGCGCACCACTTTCTGCTGCTGGTCGCCGTCGGCGGAGCGGAACTCGACCACGAAGTCGACGGGCGCGTATGCGAGTTCGTTCGGGTCCGCGTTCTGGTCGTTGATGGTGGCGGTGGCGAGGGAGACGGTGGGGCCGACGCTGCGCCGCAGGTCCTCGTCGATGGATTGGATCAGGGTCCGGTTCAGCAGGAACAGGGACAGGGATCCGGTGACGAGAGTGCCGAGGACGAGGACGGACGCGATGAGTGTAACGACCCGTGTCCAGAGGGACACGGGTCGCTTGCTGCGCTGACCCGGGCGGATGGTGCCGAGCTTCATGGGGGTCAGCGTACGTCAGGAACGGGGGTCTGCGGGACGCAGAACGTATCCGATGCCTCGCTTGGTGTGGATCATGGGTTCGCCCACCACGTCGATCTTGCGGCGCAGGTAGGAGATGTAGGACTCGACGATGCCGACTTCGCCGGACCAGTCGTAGTCCCAGACGTGGTCGAGGATCTGCGCTTTGGAGACGACTCGGCCGGCGTTCAGCATGAGGTAGCGCAGGAGCTTGAACTCGGTGGGGGAGAGGTCGATGGGGGAGTCGGCGCGGGTGACTTCGTGGGAGTCCTCGTCGAGCCGGAGGTCGCCGACGACGAGTGCGCTCTCGGACGGTTCGGACACACCGAGGTGGGTGCGGCGCAGCACGGCGCGAATGCGGGCCACGACCTCTTCCAGGCTGAAGGGCTTGGTGACGTAGTCGTCGCCGCCGACGGTGAGGCCGGCGACCTTGTCCTTGGTCTCATCGCGGGCGGTGAGGAACAGGATGGGGAAGTGGTGGCCCTTGTCGCGAAGGCGGCGGGTGACGGTGAAGCCGTCCATGTCCGGGAGCATGACGTCCAGGACGATCAGGTCCGGTTCCTCTTCGGTGGCGATGCGGACGGCTTCGGAGCCGTTGGACGCGGCGTGGACGTCGAAGCCCGCGAAGCGGAGGGACGTGGCGAGCAGGTCGCGGATGTTCGGTTCGTCGTCGACGACGAGGAGCTTGGCCTCGTAGTCGTGTTCAGCCTCAGTGGTCATGAATCCATACTGAGCCGTCAAAGTGAGAAGGGCCTGAATGCACTCTGTGAGATACGGGCTGCGTGGGGGTATGGACGGGCATGACGAAGCGGGGCGCAGACCCTGTGGATCTGCGCCCCGCTTGTTGGTCAACCGGTCAGTGACCGGCTGTCACTGCTGGGATCAGCGGTCGCCCTTGCGGCGGCGGGTCACCATGGCGGTACCCGCAGCGACGAACGCTGCAGCTGCCGCGAGGAGGCCGCCGACCTGGGCACCGGTGCGTGCCAGGTCGCCGCTCGGAGCGTGGCTCTGGTCCTGGCCCTGGCTCGGGGCATTGCTGCCGCCGTTGCCCGGCGTACCGGAGCCGCCGTTGCCCGGCTGGGTGGTGCCGCCGTTACCGCCGTCGCCACCGTTGCCGCCGTCTCCGCCGTTACCACCGGAGCCGCCGTTGCCGCCGTCTCCGCCGTTGCCGCCGTTGCCGCCGTCGCCGCCGTCTCCACCGTCGCCGCCGTCGCCACCATCTCCACCGTTACCCGGCTTTTCGCCGACGGTGACGGTGATGGTGTCGATGACGTTGCCGTCCTTGTCCTTGACCACGACGGTGATCTTGTCACCGGGCTTGGCGTCATCGTTGATGTCGACAACGAGGTTGCCCTCGTCATCGATGCGGCCCTTGCCGGGGCCTTCGGTCTCAACGGTGGTGCCGTCCGGAACCGGGCCACCCTCGTTCGGGATGGTCACGGTGTCGCCCGGGTTGCCCTTGTCGTCGTTCCAGTCCGGCTTGTCGGCGGGCTTTTCGCCGACGGTGACCGTGATCTCGTCGATCACGTTGCCGTCCTTGTCCTTGACCACGACGGTGATCTTGTCACCGGGCTTGGCGTCATCGTTGATGTCGACAACGAGGTTGCCCTCGTCATCGATGCGGCCCTTGCCGGGGCCGTCGGTCTCAACGGTGGAGCCGTCCGGAACCTCGCCACCCTCGTTCGGGATGGTCACGGTCTCGCCCGGCTTGCCCTTGTCATCGTTCCAGTCCGGCTTCTCAGCCGGAGCCTCGGTCACGGTGACCTTGGCATCGACGGTGTCCGTGGAGCCGTCCGGGTAGGTGACGAGCACCGGGATGGTGTAGTCACCGGCCGGGACGGACGGGTCGATGGTGATGGAACCGTCCTCGTTCACGGTGAAGCCGTCGGGCAGGTCGCCGTTCGGCTCGTACTTGGTGCCCTCAGGTGCGGTGGCCGGGTTGCCATCGGCATCGGTGTAGGTCGGGGTCGGCACGGTGCCGCCCTTGCCCTCCTCGACCGTGGTGTCCTCGTAGGCCGGGGTCAGGTTGTCGGTGATGGGAGTCAGATCGACGATGAAGGAGTCGCCCGCGATGATGTTGCCGCCGGAGACGAGGCGAGCGGTGTACACCATGCCGTCCGGAGCATCGGCGGGCACCTGGAAGGTGCAGGCCTCAGCCTCAGCCTCGGAGGTCACCGGGTCGCAGGTCTTGACGATCTTGCCGTTGGAGTCAACCCACTCGATCTTGGAAGCGAGCGGCGGCATGACACCGGTGAAGTCGAGCTCGGCGGTGTCACCCGGGCGAGCCGGGTTCTCCGTCACGTCGTAGTTGGTGATCTGCAGGTCAACGTCAGTCCGAGCCACGATGGCGTAGTTGACGTTGTACCACATCGGCCTCGCCACGAGGTTCTGTGCCGGGGCCGCCTGCGGGGTGAACGACACGTTGGCATTCGGCTTGCGGAACTCGGGGGAGGTGTAGCCGGAGTAGCCGTTGACGAGCTCGCCCTGCTTATCGAAGACCTGCATGTACAGGTACTGGTCGTTCAGCTTGCCGTCCGGGAAGCGCAGCGTGTAGCGACCCTGATCGTTGGTCTTGCCCTGCACAGTCGCGGAGATGTACTCCGGGTGGGCCTTCAGCAGCTTGGCCGCGGCAGCGGCGCGCTGGGACTTGTCGAGGGACTCCACCTGAGCCTTGTAGGCCTGAGCGCCCTCGGAGGTCAGCGACGACATCACAACCGTGTAGCCAGCGGCCTCGGGATCCTTGGTGTTGTTGTTCGGGCCGGTCGCCGAGTTGGCGTAGTCACCGTCACCGGTCTCCAGCCACACCTGACCGGACACCGAGTTCTTTGCCTGCAAGTCGGTCCAAGGGGCCGAGAGTGGACCCTTGGAGTCCGTGATCCACTCGGCCTGCGGGCGGTGCATGTAGGTGCCGCCCTGCTCCGTCATGAAGACGCCGGTGCGCTGCATGTTCGTGCCGATCAGCGGGAACTGACCCAGGTTGCTGTGGGTCACCGAGTTGACGAACGAGCCGGGGAAGAAACCGCCGGCCTGGCGCATCATGGTGATGGTGTTGCCGGTGGCCGGGTTGGTGCTGTCCGGGATCACCAGCTTGTAGTACTGGCCGTCGGTGGCGTTGTACGTGTGCTTCTTGCCCTTCGCGTCGGTCCAGCCCTTACGCAGGTCGAACGCGTAGGAGCCGTTGCCGGCCTGGCCGCTGTCATCGCCGGGCAGAGAGTTCGAAGTCTTCGCGGAGTACCACGGGGAGACGGCGCCGTCCTTGTCGATCCACTGCAGGTAGACCTCGGTGCCCTCCGGAACAGCCGAGAGCTCGTTCCCGGTGGTCGCCGGGGTGCCCCTGTCCGAGATGAACGCACGACCCGACAGGGTGTTCTTCGCGTTCGTCATATCGGTTTCGTTCTTGATGTAGCCGTTGGCGAGCGCGTCGGCCGGGATGGCGTTGGCCTGAGAGCTGCCGGGCTGGTCAGTCGGCGCGGCGGCCGGTGCGAGAGCCGCGGCCTGCTGGCTGGTCGGTGCAGCAACCGAAACTGTTGCGGTTGCGCCGAAAGTGCCCACGAGGAGAGCAGTAGTGCCGGCTGCGGCAACTGCACGTCGCATCAGGGGAGTACGACCTGCAGTCGCGGCGTTGGCACTCCGGTTACGGAAAGCGTCAAAAACCATGAAAACTCCATCTTCTTCGAAGGGAGCATGCGCCGAATCACACAGGGAGGCCCCGTCGAGACCGAAGGTAGCCAAACCGTGACCTCGTCACCAGGGCGATCGGTCGGTTAAGCCCTACGCTTCCAGGTGGTAACCAGGCGAACAGCCGGCGAGGGGACCATTGTCCCGGTTGGTCAGTGCGAAAAGTTTGAGACTTGCGCGTGATAACAGTGTCAGGGTGAGGACCGAAGTCGGATGTTGTGCGTTTGTGACGATCTTCCGGGCCCGGGTACCGTCGACCCATGTGTTCATAGTTACTGTCCGGACGCTGGGACAAACGGGGAAACCCGGCATTGTGCACCTCATCGACCCACTGTCGTCCTTCACGACATGCAGAGGGCCGCCCCCATGCCGGGGGAGGCCTTCTGGTCTGGTGGATGCGGTGGTCAGCTCACAGCCGCTGGGCCTCGCGCATTGCCGAGCGCATCCGCTCGTTCGACTTGCGCATCTTGCGCAGGCGCCACGCCTGCTGCGCCATGAGGATGCTCGCAATCGCCGCCACGATCAGGCCGCCGAGCACGGCCGCCAGCAGCATGGCGACCCCGCTGGCGAGCGTGAAGTGCCAGCTCAGGAACGCGAAGGACTGGGCATCAGGGTTCTGGACGACGAAGGCGAGCAGGGCCGCCAGAATGATTCCGCCCACGGCCAGGCCGATGATCAGGCGCGCTGCCATCTGCGGGTTGCGGGTGTCCTCAACGGCCTCGAATGCGGCAGGATCGGGTGTCCGGCGCGCGGGGCTGTCCTGGCGCACTTCCGGCTCGCGGCCTGGGCGGGGCTCTCCGGCCGCGTGGCCGGGCTGATCGGAGACGGACTCAGCCGCAGGCGCGGTCCGGTTCTGCGCGTGAACCTCACCGCGGGCAATGGCGCCGTCGTGGTCGTACTGGGAACGGGCGTCGTCAGGTCGGGACATCAGAGTGCACCTCGCAGAAGGGGTCGGAGGGGGGAAGGCGCGCAGAGAGGCGACCTCCGTGCCGGACTCATCCAGCTTAGATCAGCCGGACTCCTCTATCTCGGAATGATCAACTATCCGGTACGCATACCCCTGCTCGGAGAGGAACCGCTGACGATGACGAGCGAACTCCTCCTCGCCGGTGTCCCGCATGACCAGGGAGTAGAAGTGCGCCCGCCGCCCGTCGGGCTTCGGCCGCAGCAGCCTCCCCAGCCGCTGCGCCTCCTCCTGGCGCGACCCGAAGGCTCCCGAGACCTGCACCGCTACCGACGCGTCCGGCAGGTCCACCGAGAAGTTCGCAATCTTCGACACCACCAGGCGGGGGACCTCACCCGACCGGAACTGTGCGAACAGCTCCTCGCGGCGAGCAGGTGCGGTCCTGCCCGTCATCACCGGCGCACCGATCGCCTCTGCGATCTCCTCCAACTGATCCACGTACTGCCCGATCACCAGCAGCGGCTCTCCCGCATGTCGATCCACGATCCGCTGCACCACCGGCACCTTCGCAGCATGCACCGCAGCCATCCGATGCCGCACCGCCGGCTCCTCGGACCGCAGCACCCGCAGATCCGCGGCAGGCATATCCACCCGCACCTCGACCATCTCGGCAGGAGCGATCCATCCCTGCGACTCGAGCCGTTTCCACGGCGCATCGAACCGCTTCGGGCCGATCAGGGAGAACACGTCGGACTCCCGGCCGTCCTCCCGCACCAGAGTCGCCGTCAGCCCGAGCCGCCGACGCGCCTGCAGGTCCGCCGTCACACGGAACACCGGCGCCGGCAGCAGATGCACTTCGTCGTACAGCACCAGGCCCCAGTCGCGGGCGCTCATCAGCTCCAGGTGCGGCATCACGCCCTTCCGCTTCGCCGTCAGCACCTGATAGGTGGCGATCGTGACCGGACGGATCTGCTTGCGCCGTCCCGAATACTCGCCGATCTCATCCTCTCTCAGCGTGGTGCGGCGCAGCAGCTCCCGCTTCCACTGGTGCGCCGAGACCGTGTTCGTCACGAGGATCAGCGTGGTGCGGCCCGTGCGCGCCATCGAGGCGGCGCCCACCACGGTCTTCCCCGAACCGCACGGGAGGACCACCACACCCGAGCCGCCGGACTCGAACGCGTCGACCGCCTCCTGCTGATAGTCCCGCAGCTGCCACGCGGAGGCTCCGTCGGCCCCCTGCTCAGCCGACGCCGTCAGCGCGATCGGGTGGGCTTCGCCGTCGATGAACCCGGCGAAGTCCTCCGCCGGCAGGCCGATCCGCACCAGCGCCTGCTTCAGGGAGCCGCGGGCACTGGGGTGCACCACCACGGTGGTGTCATCGATGCGTTCGCCGAGCATCCCATCGGTGCGCTTCGACCGCAGCACCTTCTGCATCGACTCGGGATCGGCGGCCTCCAGGATGAGCCCGTGGATGGGCGAGGACTGCAGGCGCAGCCGCCCGTAGCGGTCCATCGTGTCCGCAATGCTCTCCAGCAGCGTGTGCGCCACCGGGAAGCGAGCATGCGCCGCGAGCGAATCGACCACCGTGGCGGCGTCGAAGCCCGCGGCGCGCGCGTTCCACAGCCCCAGATCCGTGAGGCGATAGGTGTGGATGTGTTCGGGGGTGCGCTCCAGCTCCGCGAACGGCGCGATCGCCGCGCGGGCCTCATCGGCCGACGGATGCCCGACATCGAGCAGGATGCTCCTATCGGGCTGGACGATCAGGGCGCCGGTGGCAGTCACCCGGCCAGTCTAGAAGGAGTGCACCCCAGAACGATCAACTGAGGCGGGGTGCCTCACGGTCGCGGCCCACCGCCACCACGTACAGACCGAACTGCAGCAGCACACCGGCGATGACCGACGCCAGCGCCGGCAGGATCAGCCACGCCAGAATCGACATCGCCACCGTCAGGATCAGGGTCACGAGGATCACCAGGCCCAGGTTCGCGATCACCAGCGACGCGGAGCGACTGAACGCCTCACCGGTGGACAGACCCTCCAGCGCCACCAACGGCAGCACGAACGTGGTCAGCACAGCCACGGCGATCGGGCCGATCACCGGGATGATCCAGGACACCATGCCGAGCACGAGGGTCAGCAGGATGGGCAGGAGCAGGCGGGTGCCCACGAATCCCTGAGCGACCGACGCCTTCTCCCCGCGTGCGGACATCGCAGCCACGTTCGCCATGCCGGACATCCACAGCGCTGAAACCGCGAACATCGCCACCATGAACACGAGCATGGACACGATCATGGTGACACCGAACACCGCGCCGCCGGAGTCGGAGCTGGAGGCGCCGGCCGACACGGCGCCCGCGAGGCCCATCCCGAAGAGCAGGATGACGCCGCCGATGACCGGAATGATCGAATACACCAGAGACGGCACGATGAACGCCACCCAGTTGCGGCCGAAGGCATCCGCCATCCAGGAGAACGTGCGGCTGATCTTCGCACCGAGGTCATCGGAACTGCTCATCGGGGCGGTGCCGTAGCCCGAGGGGCCGGTTGAGGGGCCGGCGGCCGGCTGCGGCGCCGACTGCGGGGCGCTGAACGGAGCGGACGGGGCGGAGGAGCCGCCGTCGGCCGCCCAGGAGGGCGCAGCGCCCTGCTGCTGCGGGGCCGACGGGTACTGGCCCCACTCGGGGGCGCCGTTGGCGGAGGAGGTGGAGCGGGAGTCGTCGGTCGGCGACGTCATGCGTGTCCTTCTGTTCTGGGATGTGATGAGGGGCCGCGCGCACCCGCGTGGGCGCGCGCTCCACATGAGAAGTGTGGCACGGACCGGGCCGAAAGCCGCACCGACGGGTCCGGGTACCCTTCGGCCCCAGGGACCGAAGCGGCGGTCTTCTAGACTGGACGGCGCAGCGCGTCGACGCGCCTCCCCACCCCCTATGAAGGAGAAGTCGTCCATGGCCACTTTCGACCCGGCACCCGCGAACTCCGCCGATATCGGCGTCACCGGGATGGCGGTGATGGGCTCGAACCTCGCCCGCAACCTCGCCCGCAACGGCTTCAAGGTCGCCATCCACAACCGGTCCGTGGGGCGCACCGAGAAGGTCATCGAGAACCACAGCGAGGACGGCCAGTTCCTCCCCTCGGAGTCGATGGACGACTTCGTGGCCTCCCTGCAGAAGCCGCGCGTGGCGATCATCATGGTGCAGGCCGGCGCAGCCACCGACGCCGTCATCGAGGAGCTCGCCTCCCGCATGGACGAGGGCGACATCATCGTGGACTGCGGCAACGCCCTGTTCACCGACACCCGCCGCCGCGAAGCCGACCTCCGCGAGCGCGGCCTCCACTTCGTCGGCGCCGGCGTCTCCGGCGGTGAAGAGGGCGCCCTCAACGGCCCCTCGATCATGCCCGGCGGCCCCGTCGAGTCGTACAAGCGGGTGGGGCCGATGTTCGAGAAGATCGCCGCGCAGGTCGACGGCGACCCCTGCTGCACCCACGTGGGGGCCGACGGTGCCGGCCACTTCGTGAAGATGGTGCACAATGGCATCGAATACGCCGATATGCAGGTCATCTCCGAGGCGTACGACATGATGAACAAGGCCCTCGGCATGAGCGCCCCCGAGATCGGTGAGGTCTTCGAGGAGTGGAACAAGGGCGAACTGGAGTCCTTCCTCATCGAGATCACCGCTGAGGTGCTGAAGCACAAGGACAACGTCACCGGCAAGCCGTTCGTGGACATCGTGCAGGACCGCGCCGCCCAGAAGGGCACCGGCGCCTGGACTGTGCAGACCGCCCTGGACTTCGGCGTTCCGGTCACCGGCATTGCGGAGGCGACCTTCGCCCGCTCCACCTCCGGCTCCGTGAAGCAGCGCGAAGCCGCGATCGGTGTGCTGCCCGCCGAAACCCAGGACCAGACCGTGGAGGACCGCGACCGTCAGCAGTTCATCGAGGACCTGCAGAAGGCGCTGTACGCCGCGAAGCTCGTGTCCTACTCGCAGGGCTTCGATGAGATCGCGGCCGGTGCCGAGCACTACGAGTGGGACATCAACCTCGGCGACATGGCGAAGATCTGGCGCGGCGGCTGCATCATCCGCGCCCGCTTCCTCAATCACATCACCGAGGCGTACAAGCGCAACCCCGACCTCCACCTGCTGCTGGCGGACGAGTACTTCCGCGGTGAGATCGCCTCCTGCATCCCGGCGTGGCGCCGCGTCGTCGCGTACGCCGCAGCGAACGGCTTCCCGGTGCCGGTGTTCACCTCGACCCTGTCGTACTACGACGCGGTCCGCTCCGAACGCCTCCCGGCAGCGCTCGTGCAGGCGCAGCGCGACTTCTTCGGCGCGCACACCTACCGCCGCGTGGATGCCGACGGGTCCTTCCACGTGGAGTGGACCGGGGACCGCACGGAGACGAAGATCAGCGACTGACCCCGCCCGGTCAGCCGAGTGTGACGCGGTGGACGAGGACGGTGAACTCCGTTCCGTCCGCCGCGTCGCGTGCTGTCAGGCGGCCCGCGTTCAGGGACAGCGGACGGGCCCGCTTCTCGACGATGCCGCCGCGGCCGTCGACGATGCCGAGCCGCAGCTCGCCCCCGTCGGCGATCGCCGCCCGGATGCGGTCGGACACCCCGTGGCGGGAGGCCGACGGGTTCTCCTCCGCGGCCCGGATCCGCCGCACCGCCTCCGCGGGCTCCAGCCGCAGGGAGGGATCCGTCGGCCCCTGAGTCCCCTCCCCGGCGCTGATCAGCATGGCCGCGGGGACAGCGGGACGGCCCGCCGCCGGTGCTGAGGCGCGGCGCGCACTGCGCGGGTGCGGAGCGGACGCGTCCGTGTCACCGGTGGCGACCATGCCGGCGCGGCGCGCCAGATCCGCCGCGAGAGCGGGGCGAACGGTCGCGAGGGCAGCAGTCGGCGCGAGGCGCACGAGCCCCAGCATGGATGCCTCATCGGAGGCGAACAGACGGTCCAGGTGCGCCTCCTCACCGGTGAGGACGGACTGGGCGGAGCGCACCTCGATGCGGCCCACTTTTCGGGCTTCGTCGGTGATGAGGAACTCCAGGGCCTGCGGCACCGGGGTGATCGCGCGGTCGCGCAGCGCGTGGAGCATGTGGTCGGCACTGGTGCCGGTGCGCAGAGCGGCGGCGATGGACGACGGCGTGAAGCGGCCCGTGGCGGCGGGCCCGCGACCGTCGCTCTCCGCCCACTCCAGCAGGCGCTGGACCGCGGCCGTGGGACGGCCCGGCACGGTGATCGTCATATCGGAGTCGAGGATCACCTGATCCACCTGCGGCGGCAGCAGGGCCCGCAGCGCCTCCGCGGCCCGCTCTCCCGAGAGGACCGACTCGAGCAGCGCCGTCGGCACACCGTCGGCGAGCAGACCCCACGCCTCGGCTTCCGCGAGGGCGAACCGCGCTTCCTGCTGCACGCCCGGCGCCGGCACGAGCGGGAACAGCCAGGCGGCGAGGTGCATGACCGCGTCCGTCGATGCGCGCACGTCCCGCTCGCGCGCCTGGGCCGCAATGTGCTGCAGAAGCAGGCGCCTGCGCTCGCGGGCACCGGCGCGGCGCGTCTCATCCGACAGCGCCGCCCGCGGCCCGCCCGCCCGGGAACCGGACCCGGTGGGGGAGGGGTCCACCGGTTCGCCCGCGAGGGACGGGATGTGTGAACTCGAGAGCCACGCGTCCACCAGGAGCGCCCACTGGTCGGCGTCGTCCGCCTCGAGGTGCGCGGCGAGCTCCGCGGTTGCCTGCCAGTCCTCGCCGTCGTGCGCGAGGAGTCCCAGCGACCATGCCGCATGCATGGCGGTGGACCACACCTCGGGCGCTGCGCCGGCGTCAGCGGCGAACCGTCGGTGGTCCCGCTGCGCGACGCCACCGCGGCGCAGCACGCCCGGCAGGCCGTCCCATCGGGCGATTCCTGCCACCAGCGAGGTCATCTCCAGGGCGTGCTGCGCCGCCTGCGCCGCGCGGCCTCCGGGGAAGCGCTCAGCGGTCGCGTCCGGCAGGGGAGGCGGCTGCGGACAGAAGTCCGCCACGATCCGCTGCCCCCGCTGGGCTGCCTGCACCACGCCGGGTGCCAGACCGGACTTCTCCGGCAGGAGTTCCAGGACCGTGCGGATGGGGCGGAACCCGTTGGCCCCCTTGATGACGAGCGCACGCACCCGCAGTCCCTCCATCACCGGCCCCACCTCGCCGGCCGTACAGCCCAGCGCCCGCGCCGCGGCCTCCAGTGTGACCGGTGGCGGAAGAACAGCGAGGGTCTGCAGCAGCTGCAGGGCCGGGCGGTGCAGGCCGTCCAGGGCGCGCCGCACGCTCACCTTCGTGGAGGAGCGCGCCGCCAACTGGGACAGGGACTGCGGCAGCTGCGCCGTCAGGTCATCGCGGGAGGTGAACAGTTCGAGCAGGTCATCGTCGGTGAAGGACCGCAGGGCATCGGCGAGAGTGGGCAGCATGCGGCCAGGATACGGAACAGGGCACTCCTCCACCCCCAGCGGCCATTCCCTTCCGTGCCGCAGTGTGGTCTGCTGAGGCCATGAACCCGAGCCCCACCCACACCGACCAACCCGGCGCCGCCGCCGGTCCGCTGCCGCGCGCCGCCGCCCGCGCTATCGATACCGCGATCCTCGCCGTGATCGGTGTCGGTGCGGCACTGCTGCTGGGGCTGGTGCTGATCGCACCTGGGCCGGCGATGGACGACCCGAGTTCCGGGCCCCGCACCTGGGTGGATCTTGTCCTGGCTGGGGTGGTCCTCGGTGCGCCCCTGACCGCCCTGTTCGCAGTGGTCATCCTGCCGATCCTCACCGCGCTGACCGGCACCACCGCTGGCAAGCGCATCGCCCGCCTCGAGGTCCGTGCAGCCGACGGTTCCCGCTGCCCCTGGTGGCGCTCAGTGCTGCGCGAAGCGCCGATGGTTCTGTTCGCCGTGGTGAGTTGGGCGATGATCCTCGCCGCCCTGATCCTCTACTACGCTGTGCGGCCCTCACCGTTCCTGCTGTTCGTGGCGCCGGCGCTGCTGCTGGGGCCCGCGCTCGCGGCCGCTCTGGCCGGCCTCGGTGTCGCTGCCCGGTCCCGCCGGCAGCTCGGGGACATCCTCGCCGGCACCGTGGTGGTACCGCGCGGGACCCCGGTGGCTGAGGCGCCTCCCGCCGTGGGACTGCCGACTCGGTGGGCGGCGACCACCCGCCCTGAATCCCGCGCGCTGCTGGGCCGCCGATTCCTCGCCCGCGTCATCGACATCGCGCTTCGACTCGTGCCGACCGCAGTCGCCGTGGTGATCATGGTCGGGGCCCTGTGGGTGCAGGCGGAGAATTCGCCCCCGCCGGACCCGAACGATCCGTGGGCGGGGTGGGACTCGCTCGTCGCCTTCCTCGTTATGTCCGCCGGGGTCCTGCTGCTCACCGCCGTCGTGTGGGCGCTGTACGACATTGTTCTGCACGCCGGGACCGGCCGCACTCCCGGCAAGCGCATCATGAAGCTGCAGGTGGTGAAGCGGGCCGACGGGGACGCGATCGGCCTCGTGCTGTCCTTCGCCCGCGCGATCCTGCCGGTGGCGGCGGCGACGCTGCTGATCCTCGCCGGGCTCGTCCTGTCGCTGGGGTTCCTGCTGCCGATCGTGATGCCGCCGCTGCTGCTGATCATCCCCATCACCGCGCTGTTCGACCCGGAGGGTCTGCAGCGCTCCGTCATCGACCGGGTGCTCGGCATCCGCGTGGTCCGTACCGACTGAGGGGGATGGCCGGCGTATCGCCGACATGCTCGCCGGCGCTCTGCTGCGCCGCCGGGTGGTCCGCGCAGTGACGAATGCGTCTCCGCGCGGCCGCTCCCACCTCCACAACAGCACGGGGCGCCCATAGGATGGCGGGGCCGCCGGCCCCCATAGCCCAACTGGCAGAGGCAGGAGACTTAAAATCTTCACAGTCTGGGTTCGAACCCCAGTGGGGGTACTCGTCACACGTGAAGGAGAGCCCCGTCATGAGCGAACTCGCCGACTCCATCGATCAGGTCCTCGACCGCATCGCCCAGGCCGCGCAGCGCGCCGGCCGCAGCGCCGAGGACATCGCCATCGTCCTGGCCACGAAGACCCGCACCGCTGATGAGATCCGCGCGGCTGTCGAGATCTTCTCCGAGCGCGGCGTGCGAGTGGGTGTGGGGGAGAACCGCGCCCAGGAGATCGCCAAGCACGTCGACCTCGAGGACCTCGGCCTCACCCGCCACTTCATCGGCCGCCTCCAGACCAACAAGGCGCGCGACGTCGTCCGCTTCGCCGACCTCATCCACTCCGTTGATCGCCCCGGCCTCATCGACGCACTCGAGCGCCGCGCCGACAACGACGGCGTCACCCAGCGCATCCTGCTGCAGGTCAACACTTCCGGTGAGGACACCAAGGCCGGCTTCGCGCCCGATGCCGCCGTGCTGAAGGACGCGATCGACCGCTGCCGCGATGGCGGCACCCTCACCGTGGAGGGCCTGATGACCATCGGCTCCCACACCGGTGACGAGGACGAAGTCCGCCGTTCCCTGCGGGACCTGCGGATCCTGCGCGAGGACCTCGCCGACGGCGCCGTGCGCGAGCTCTCCATGGGCATGACCCATGATCTCGAGCAGGCCGTCGAAGAGGGCGCCACCATCATCCGCGTGGGCTCCGCCGTGTTCGGCGAGCGCAACTACACGAAGTGACGGCGATGCCGCCGCGCTCCTACGCGACCCTCACCCCCGCCGGACGCCGCTTCGCGCTGTTCGCCATCGCCATCGGCGGGTTCGGCATCGGCACCAGTGAGTTCATCTCCATGGGCCTGCTGCCGGACATCGCCCGCAGCCTCCTGGCCCCCTTCTACGCCCAGAACCCCGACGCCGCCACCGCGAAGGCCGGCATCGCGGTCAGCGCCTACGCCGCCGGTGTGGTGATCGGCGCTCCGGTGCTGTCCCTGCTCAGCGTGACGATGTCCCGGCCGAAGCTCATCATCGGCCTCGGCATCGGCCTGCTCTTCGGCACCCTGCTCTCCGCGAGCATGCCCACGTTCGAACTGACCGTCATCGCGCGCTTCCTCGCCGGCCTGCCGCACGGCGCATTCTTCGGCGTCGCGGCCCTGCTCGCCGCCGATGTGATGGGACCCGGCAACCAGGGCAAGGGCATCGCGCTCGCCCTGTCCGGCCTGACGGTGGCGAACCTCGCTGGTGTTCCCCTGCTGACCGCGTTCGGTCAGTCCCTCGGCTGGCGCACCGCCTACCAGCTGGTCGCGGGCATCTTCGCCCTCACCGTGGTGCTGCTGCTGATCGCGCTGCCGCCGCAGGCCCCGCCGCGCGGCCGCAGCATCCGCGATGAGCTCTCCGCCTTCCGCTCCAAGCGTCTGTGGATGGTGCTGGTGATCGACTCCGTCGGCTTCCTGTCGATGTTCGCCGTGTTCGGCTACATCGCGGACATCTCCACCTCGGTCGCGGGCATGCAGCCGGCCCACGTCCCGCTCATCCTCGCCTGCGCGGGCCTCGGCATGACGATCGGCAACATCGTGGGCGGTCACCTCGCCGACTGGTCGTTCCGCCGCTCCCCGCTGCTGGTGTTCCCCTTCTTCGTGGCGTCCCTGTTCCTGCTGATCCCGCTGGCGTCCTTCCCGGTCGGGCTCGCAGTCGGCATCGTGGTACTGATGGGGCTGAACGCCTGCATCCACCCGAGCCTGCAGGCGTGGCTGATGGATTCCGCGGGGGAGTCGGTGACGCTGGGGGCGGCTCTGCACCACGGTGCGTTCAACATTGCGAACTCACTCGGAGTCGCCGCGGGCGGCATCGTGGTGGCGGCCGGGTTCGGCTTCCGCGCCCCGATCATCCTGGCGGCGGGGCTCGGCGTGTTCGGCTGGGCGATCACCGCGCTCGGCCTCACCCTCGACCGCCGACGGAGGCCGCATGGGGACGTGTCCCCCTCGCGGCCCATCAAACCGGCCGCAGCACCGACCGTAGTCTGACGCTCGAGTCGTCCCCCCTTCGATACACTCAGTCCATCATCCGTCCCACGTCAGATTGGATTCCCTCACCATGGCAGGTAAGAACATCCTGTTCGGCAAGGATCCCGCCTTCCGCGAAGGCGGCGGGCAGTACGCCCCCGCGCCCCAGTACAACCAGGCCTTCGGCCAGCCCCAGCAGGGCTCGCCGGAGCAGCTCAACCAGATGTTCATGCAGCCCGCCGCGACCGGACACGACACCGGCCGCGTCAGCTACCGCGACATCATGAACGCCCTGACCGCCACCCTCGGCACCATCATGCTGATCGCCGCCGTCGTGATGGCGATCCCGGCGGTCGTCGGCGCCGTCGCCGGGGAAGATGCCGAGATGGCTGTGCGCGGCCTGCTGTTCATCGCCACCATCATCGGCCTCATCGGCTCCCTGATCTTCGGCATCTGGGGCTCCTTCAAGCGCCGCGGCAGCGCCCCGCTCACCATGGCGTACGCCGTGTTCGAAGGCCTGCTGCTCGGCGGCATCAGCTCCACCTTCGAGATGATCTACCCCGGCATCGTCTTCCAGGCGGTCCTGGCCACCCTCGCCGTGGTCGCCTCCATCCTCGTGCTGTTCCGCATGGGCAAGCTGCGCTCGAGCCCGAAGCTCACGAAGATCTTCTTCGTGGCGTTGGGCGCGTACATGATCTTCAGCCTGGTGAACCTGGCTCTGATCATCTTCACCCAGACCAACCTGCGCTACGGTGACTTCTCGTGGCTCGGGCTCGCGGTCGGCGCGTTCGCCGTGCTGCTCGCCTCCTACAGCCTGGTGCTGGACCTGGAGGCCGCCCAGATCGCCGTCAACAACGGTGCAGAGCGCTCCATCGCGTGGCGCGTGGCCCTCGGCCTCGCCCTCACCGTGGTGTGGATGTACATGGAGATCCTCCGCCTTCTGTCGATCCTCAGGGACTGACCATCCCCCATTGGAGGCCGGCCGACGGGGTCCGATGCGCGCCAGTGCGTCGGGCCCCGTTCCCTGTCCTCATGAGCTGAGAGGCCCCGCGCCGTGAACGAACTGATCGCCGCCGTGAAGCCGGCCGTCACCTGGCTGATCGATGCGCTCCCGGTCATCCTGCTGATCATCGACGCCGCCCTGCGCGTCACCGCGCTGATCGTGGTTCCGCGCAACCGACGCCCCGGCTCCGCCATGGCCTGGCTGATGACCATCATGGTGTTCCCCATGCTGGGCTTCCCCCTCTTCCTGCTGCTGGGCCGCGCCCAGCTGCCGCGCAAGCGCCGCGCGAAGCAGAAGATCCTCAATCGCCTCGCCCGCGCACGCGCCGAGGACATCCCCGACGCCCACATCGACCCGGAGCAGCCGTCCTGGCTGCAGTCCGCCGTGGACCTCAACCGCGAACTCGGCGCGTTCCCCCTCACCAGCGGCAACGACGCCGACCTCGAGATCGACTACGAGGAGTCGATCCGCCGCATGACCGCGGACATCGACAGGGCCGAGGACACCGTGCACGTGCTCTTCTACATCATGGTGCTCGATCACGTCACCGAGGACTTCATCGCCGCCCTCGCCCGTGCCCGTGCCCGCGGCGTCCGCGTGCGCGCCCTCTACGACTTCTGGGGAACCGTCACTCACTTCACCCATTACCGGAGGATGAAGCGCTTCTTCCGGGACCACGATATCGAGAACTACTCGATGATGCCGATCCGTCCGTTCCGCGACGGCGCCCTGCAGCGCCCCGACCTGCGCAACCACCGCAAGCTCGTGGTGGTGGACGGCCGCATCGGCTGGATGGGGTCGCAGAACATGATCGCCCGCCACTACAACAAGCGCGGCAACATCCGGCGCGGCCTCAAATGGCAGGAGACCATGGTGCGCTTCCGCGGACCGATCGTGGCGGAGATCAACATCCTGTTCGCCACCGACTGGTTCTACGAAGCCAGTGAGCAGATCACAGAGGCGGAGCTGATGCCCCCCGGCGGGATCGACGACGAATGCGGCACCTACGAATGCCAGGTGGTGCCGTCCGGTCCCGGCTATGTCGCCGAGAACAACCTGATGCTGTTCAACCACCTCTTCTACAACGCGGAGCGGAAGATCGTCGCTGTCTCCCCGTACTTCGTGCCGGACGAGACGATGCTGCAGGCCCTCATCGTGGCGGCGCGCCGCGGTGTCGAGATCGAACTGTTCGTCTCCGAGATCGGGGACCAGTTCCTCGTGTTCCACGCCCAGCGCTCCTACTATTCGGCGCTGCTGGAGGCGGGAGTGACGATCTGGATGTACCGCAAGCCGTACATCCTGCACGCCAAGCACGTGTCCGTGGACGAATCGGTCGCCGTGATCGGCTCCTCCAACATGGACATCCGCTCGTTCTCGCTGCAGATGGAGTCCTCCATGATGGTGGGGGACAACGGCTTCCTCACGAAGCTGCGCGCAGTGGAGGACGAGTACCGGCAGAACTCCCGTCAGCTCACCGTCGAGGAATGGGAGTCCCGCTCCTGGGCGGTCAAGGTCATCGACAACATCTGCCGCCTCGCATCCGCCGTGGTGTGAGCGTCACTTCGCCGTGAAGGTCTTCTGCGCCTGCTCCATGGCCGCCACCGAGTCCTTGTCCGCCGTGTTCGCCACGGTCAGCAGCGTGTAGCTCTTCTTCGATCCCTTCAGCACCGTGGACACCACCGTCAGCGTCACCGGATCGCCCGTGTCGGAGTCGGTGAGCTCAATGGTGGCGGTGGAGCGGAACCCGTCGGCCCCGTTGAGGCTGACCGGCTCCGTGGCGCGGTCCGTGACCGAGTGCCCGCGCGCATAGTCGTCCAGCGGCAGGGAGGAGGCGATCATGCAGTCCACCATGCGTTCCGCGGCCTGCTCATCACCGGGGTAGTCGATGCCGGGCTGCCAGGCGGTCTGCCCGAGCTGCACGAACGACGGCCACTGCTTGTGCTTGCCGTACCCGGCGCGGTAGCTGATGCTCCCCATGAACGGGCCGCGCGGGCGCATCAGACTCCTATCGAACGCGCCGCCCCAGTCGCTCGGCACGGTTGCGGTGCTGTCCTGGCTGGACAGCGTGCCGGACTGCGATACCTTCGGGTTCGAATCGTTGCGCAGGTAGCAGTACAGGGCGGTCACCTCGCCCGTCGTCGGCGGGGGAGCGCTCGAAGACGGCGATGCCGACGGGGAGGTGGGCGACGCCGTCGGCGACGGGTCGGGCCGGCCGGAGAAGCCGAGGATGAGGCCGCCGATGGTCAGGACGAGGACCGCGGCGATGGCGAAGGCGATACCGCCGACCAGCAGCGGTTGCGGGCGGGCGGTTGAGCTCATGGTGTCCCCTCATCGACGATCGGTTCGTCCTGATTCTGCCATGACAGCGGGGCCGGCGGGGCGGGCAGACCCACCCGTCGGAACACCCAGTCAACGGGCACCGCCCCGGGTAGTGTGGACGGAGCGCGGGCGAGCCGCGCCCGAGACCGCGTCCGCACCCCGTGAAAGGCACCGCAGCCCACCGCCATGCCCACCAGCCAGCACCTCGCCGCCCAGGACCTGTCAGCCCGCCTCGACCCGATGCGTCAGGCGGCCCCGCTCGTCCACTGCCTCACCAACACGGTCGTGCAGACCGTCACCGCGAACGCGCTGCTCGCTGCCGGAGCCGCTCCCGCCATGGTGGACCACCCGGAGGAGGCGGGAGTGTTCGCCGGCGTCGCCGGGGGCGTCCTCATCAACACCGGCACCATCGCCCCGCACCAGGTGCAGTCCATGCCGATCGCCGCCCGCGCCGCGAACGACGCCGGCGTGCCCTGGGTGCTCGACCCGGTCGCCGTCGGCTTCCTCCCCGTCCGCACCGGCCTCGCCGCCGACCTCCTGGAGCTCGGCCCCACCGCCATCCGCGGCAACGCCTCCGAGATCGCCGCGCTCGCCGGCATGGGGGAAGGCGGCCGCGGTGTCGACTCCGTGGACTCCAGTGAGGATGCGATCCCCGCCGCCGCTGAACTCGCCCGCCGCACGGGCGCCGTGGTCGCCGTCTCCGGCGCCCGCGACATCATCGTGTGGGTCGAGGAGGCCGACGGGGCCAGCACCGGCGAGGTCCGCACCCTCGCCATCGACTCCGGCAGCGACCTGATGCCTCGCGTCATCGGCACCGGCTGCGCGCTCGGCGCCCTCGTCGCCGCCTACCTCGCCTCCGTCGCCGGCGAGGGGCCCAGCGCCCGCCTGTGGGCGGCGGCCGTCGGCGCCGCCCACGCCCACAGCTCCGCCGCCGGCCGCATCGCCGGCCGCACCCACCAGCAGCCCGGCTCCTTCGCCGTCGGCTGGATGGACGCCCTCTCCTCCCTGGACGCCGCCGCCCTCATCGACGAGGTGAGCGTCAGTGAGCTCTGAGCAGCGCCGCCCCTCCCGCGAGCGGGCCGCCAGTGCCGACTGGGCGCTCTACTTCATCACCGACACCGCCCTCGCCGGCGGCCCCGACCAGGTCGTGCAGCAGGTGCGCGACGCCATCGACGGCGGCGCGCACGTCATCCAGGTGCGCGACAAGCACCTCGACGACGCCGCCTTCCGCGACCTCGCCGCAGCTGTCGCCGCGGCCGCCCGTGAGAAGGGCGAGGAGGTGGGCCGCCGCATCGACGTGTTCGTCAACGACCGCGTCGGCATCGCCGCGGAGCTCGGCCTGAACGTGCACGTCGGCCAGGGCGATGAGGACCCCGCCGCGGTCCGTGAGGCCGTCGGCCCCGCCGCCATGATCGGCGTGTCCTGCTCCCGCCGCGAGCACCTGGAGGCGGCGATCGCCGCCGGCCACTGCGACGTGGTGGGCCTCGGCCCCGTCTGGGCGACCCCCACCAAGACCGACGCCGACGTTCCGCTCGGCACCGACGGCCTCGCCGCGCTCGCGGCCCGCGCCCACGAGGCCGGGCTGAAGGCCGTCGCGATCGGCGGGGTCACCGCCCGCACCGCCGCCGACGTCGCCGCCACCGGGGTGGACGGCGCCTGCGTGGTCTCCGCCATCGCCGGGTCCGACGACCCCGCCCTCGCCGCCACCTTCGTCCGCCGTGAATTCGTGATGAACCAACCCCTGGAGTGACACCTATGCGCCCGCCCATCGCCCTCACCATCGCCGGCAGCGACCCCTCCGGCGGTGCCGGCATCCAAGCCGACCTCAAGACCTTCTCCGCCCTCGGCGTGTACGGCACCGCGGTGATCACCGCGCTCACCGCCCAGAACACCGACGGCGTCACCGGCGTCCACATCCCGCCCGCCGACTTCGTCAAGGAGCAGCTCACCACCCTCCTCGACGACGTCATCATCGACTCCACCAAGATCGGCATGCTCGCCAACGCCGATGTCGCCAGCGCCGTCGCCGACGTCATCGAAGCGCGCCGCGAGGACTTCGGCACGATCGTGCTGGACCCCGTCATGGTCGCCACCTCCGGCGACTTGCTGCTCGACGAGGAGGCCGCTCGCGTCCTCGCCACCCGCCTGCTGCCGCTCGCCGACGTGGTCACCCCCAACATCCCCGAAGCGGCGTTCCTGCTGGAGCAGAACCCGGCGACCTCCGCGGAGGAGATGCACACCCAGGGCGAGGCCCTGCGCGGCCTCGGCGCCCGCACCGTCCTCGTCAAGGGCGGCCACCTGCGCGGCTCCGAAGTGGTCGACGTGTTCGTCCACGAGCACGGCACCGAGCTGCTGCGCGGCGTCATGTTCGACACCCGCAACACCCACGGCACCGGCTGCACCCTCTCCAGTGCCATCGCTGCCCAGTTCGCTCGACTCGCCGCCACCGAGCACGGCGACGACCTGACCGTCATGGCCTCCGCCCGCGAATTCCTCGCCTCCGCCATCGAGCACGCCATCGACTGGGAGATCTCGAAGAAGCCCGAGACCGGGCACGGTCCCACCAACCACCTCATCACCGTCGGGAGCGATCGCCTGTGACCACCGAGACGACCGAGCATCTGCAGCCCGCCGGGGAGCACACGGCCCGCATGTGGGAGCAGACCGCGGACATCCGCGCCCGCATCGAACAGCTGCCGTTCCTCACCCAGCTGGCCGACGGGACCCTCGACCCCGAGAAGTTCGCGTACTACATCGGCCAGGACACCCACTACCTCGACGACTACCAGCGCGCCATGCTGCTGATCGCCGCCCGTGCTCCCATCGCCGAGGAGATGCGGTTCTGGGCGAAGTCCGCGGTCGGCGCCATCGCCGAGGAGAAGGAGATGCACAAGGCGCTCTCCACCGATCGGACGCTGCAGCAGTTCGACCTCACGAACGTCCAGAAGGCCCTGCCCACGTTCGCGTACGGCTCGTACCTGGTCGCCTCCGCCGCGACCGATCCGTATCCGGTGGCGGCCACCTCGGTGCTTCCCTGCTACTGGATCTTCGCCGACGCCGGCCGCCGCCTCGCCGCCACCGCCGCCGTGGTGAAGGAATCCGGCGCCGACCACCCCTACGCAACCTGGGCGCACGCCTACGGCGACGAAGGGTTCCAGTCCATCACCGGGCAGGCCATCGCGATCGTGGAGCGCGCCCTCACCGAAGCCACCGCCGCTGAACGCGACGACGCGATGGAGGCGTTCCGCCGCGCCACCCGCCTGGAGGAACTGTTCTGGGAGGCGCCGATGGGCGGCGAGGACATCCGCCGTGTCGTCTGAGACCGTGCCGACGGGGACGCACTCCGTGGAGGCGACCGACGCCGGCCGCGACATCACCCGATTCGCCGATCACCGCACCGGCACCACCAAGGAGCAGCCATGACAGCCCCGAACCGCCCCGCCCTGCCCTCCGCCGACGGCACCGAGGATCCGCACCTGTGGCTCGAAGACGTCACCGGTGAGGACGCCCTCGCCTGGGTCACCGACCGCAGCCGCGCTACCGAAGCCGGGCTCGACCAGAACCCCCTCACCGCGCAGCTGCACGGCGAGATCCGCGACATCCTCGACGCCGCCGACCGCATCCCCGCCGTGGTGAAGCGCGGCGAGCACCTCTACAACTTCTGGACCGACGCCGACCACGAGCGCGGCCTGTGGCGGCGCACCACCCTCGAGCAGTTCCGCAGCGACGACCCCGAGTGGGAGGTCCTCCTCGACCTCGACGCCCTCAGCGCCGAGGAGGACCGCACCTGGGTGTTCCACGGCGCCCAGCTGCTGCGCCCCGCCGACGGTGAGCCGTGGCGCCGCGCCCTCATCTCCCTCTCCGACGGCGGCAGCGACGCCGACGAGACCCGCGAGTTCGACCTCGTCACCCGCGCCTTCGTGCCGGAGTCCGAGAAGCCGTTCCACCGCCCCGCCGCGAAGGGCTCCATGTCCTGGATCGACGAGGACACCGTCTGGGTCTCCACCGACTTCGGTGAGGACACCATGACCACCTCCGGCTACCCCCGCCAGGTGCGGCTCCTGCAGCGCGGCCAGGCGCTCGAGGACGCCGCGCTCGTGCACGAAGCCGACCCCACGGACATGGTCGTCGCCGCCGTCCACGACTCCACACCCGGCTACGAACGGGACTGGGCGGTCACCATGCACGCCTTCTACTCCAACACCACCTACGCGGTGGACCGCACCGAAGCGCCGCCGCGCCTCAGCGCCATCGACAAACCGGACGATGCCACCTTCTCCGCCTGGCGCGACATCGCCGTGTTCGACCTCCGCTCCGACTGGGAAGTGGGCGATGAGGTGCACCCGTCGGGCTCCCTCCTGGTGGCTCCCGCCGATGACGTCCTGCGCGGCGACTTCACCCCCACCGCGCTGTTCACCCCGACCGCCACCTCCTCCCTGCAGGGCCTGACCATGACCCGCAGCTGCCTCATCCTCACCATCCTCGAAGACGTGCAGCACCGCCTCGAAGTGCTCCACCGCGACGAGGACGGCGCCTGGGTCCGCGAAGACCTCTTCAACGAGCTCAGCGGCACCATCAGCGTCGCCGCCGTCGACTCCGACGTCTCCGACGACATCTGGGTCACGGTCGAGGACTTCATCACCCCCACCACCCTCATGCTCGCCGACCTCGCCGGCGTGCCCACAGGGGAGGGGCCCGGCGACCTTGAAGTCATCAAGTCCACGCCTGCTCGCTTCGAGGCCGACGGGCTCCAGGTGACCCAGCACTTCGCCACCTCCGAGGACGGCACCCGCATCCCCTACTTCGAGGTCTCCGCCGCGGACGATGCGGACCCCGAGGACGGCGAGGCACCCGTCGGCCCCGCCCCGACGCCCACCCTGCTGTACGGCTACGGCGGCTTCGAGATCTCCATGACCCCCGGCTACGCCGCCGCCGTCGGCCGCGCCTGGCTGCAGCGCGGCGGCACGTACGTGGTCGCGAACATCCGCGGCGGCGGCGAATACGGGCCCGCCTGGCACCGCGCCGCCCTGCAGGAGAAACGCCACCGCGCCTACGAGGACTTCGCCGCGGTGGCCCGCGATCTCATCGACCGCGGCGTCACCACCAGTGACCAGCTCGCCGTCCGCGGCGGCTCCAACGGCGGCCTCCTCACCGGCAACATGCTCACCCAGTACCCCGAGCTCTTCGGCGCCGTCGTCATCCAGGTGCCGCTGCTGGACATGAAGCGCTACAGCCACCTGCTGGCCGGCGCATCTTGGATGGCCGAATACGGCGATCCCGACACCGACGACTGGGAGTTCATCCGCACCTTCTCCCCGTACCACCTGCTCTCCGAGGACGTGGACTACCCGGAGACGTTCGTGCTGACCTCCACCCGTGACGACCGCGTCCACCCGGGGCACGCCCGCAAGTTCACCGCCGCCCTCGAATCCCTCGGCGCCCCCGTGCGCTACTGGGAGAACGTGGAGGGCGGGCACGGCGGCGCCTCCACCTCCGACCAGACCGCCCGCATGAACGCCCTCATGTACACGTTCCTGTGGGAGACCATCGGGACCAGCAGGAAGAGCTGAGGCCATGGACGCTCAGGACCGCGCCAGTGCCGACGAATGGCTCTCCAGCCGCAACGACGTGATGACGGTGTACCGCGACGCCGTCGACGACGACCGCGACCACCTGTTCCCCCTGCGGTACGTCCGCGCCGGCTACGAATCCGACTACCCGCCGATCATGATCCTGCCCGGCGGCCCGGGCGTGGCCTCCGTGTTCCCCTACGAACTGGTGCGCCGCCTCGGCGCCTCCAAGGGCATGGACATCCTCATGATGGAGCACCGCGGAGTCGGCATGTCCCGCTCCGACGCCCGCGGCACCGACCTTCCCCCGGACGCGATGCGGGTGAACGCCGTCCTCGAGGACATGCTCGCCGTGCTCGACCACGCCCGCATCGAGAAGGCCGTCCTGTACGGCACCAGCTACGGCGGCTACCTCGCGCAGCGCTTCGCCCTTGCCCACCCCGACCGGGTGCACTCCCTCGTGCTGGACTCCCCGTTCACCTCCGTGGCCGACGAAGCCGCCCAGCAGCACGCCCTGCGCTCCCTGTTCTGGTACGGGGAGAACGTCCGCACCGAATCCGTCGCCCGCGTGATCCGCCGCCTCGTCGAGGACGGCACCATCCCGGTCGAGGAGTCCGGGCCCGTCATTGCCGCCGTCCACCAGTACGGCGGCCTCAGCTCCGTGCGCGACATCGTGGACCTCCTCGTGCTCGGCCGCGGCCGCCTCACCTGGACGTCCGTGTACCAGGCGCTCGCGGCGACCGAAGCGCTGCCGTCCACCCCGTTCGTGCTGGAGCGCGACCTCGTGGACCGCATCGCCTCCACCGAACTCGGCTTCGGCCACCTCGCCGACGGGCAGCCCCTGGACCCGCTGGCCCTCACCGCGCTGCGCGCGAAGGAGTACGAGCCGTTCGCGGGGGAGGCGTTCGACCTCGAACGGGAGCGCACCGCGATCACCGCCCCCACGCTCGTCATCACCGGGGAGCGGGACCTGATGATCCCCGCCTCCCGGTCCCGCCTCGCCGCCGAACAGATCCCCGGTGCCCGGTTCCTGTCCGTTCCGGGCCTCGGGCACAGCCTGCTGGACTCCCATGCACAGCTCGCGCTGATGGCGGCGATGTGGACCGCCGCCGGCGCCATCGACCCGTTCCTCGAGAAGGACACCAGCAGCCTCAAGCGCATCCCCGTCAACGAGCTGATCGCCCGCGGCATCACCGCTGCGCTGCTGGCGGAGCGGCACTCACCGGTCAGACTGTGGGCGGGACGCAGGCGCGGGCCGCTCCCACCCCTGAGGAGCTGACTGCTGGCACCACACTGAGTAGCGGTCATTGCTGAACCGCTGCTCGAAGACGGTGTTCCAGCGGTCCTCCAGCCACACCTGCTGCTGGGCGGGGGACTGGTTCAGCACCCACTGGTCCACCAGGGCGCAGTACGGGGCGCGCTGGTTCGGGCCGTGCAGCCACTGCACCTGGTGGTCCACGGTCAGCGGCGCGAGCGTGGAGATGTCCGAGGCGACCTGTGTGCCCGGCGGCAGAGCCGCCATCGCTTCGCGCGCCTGCTGCGCCTGCTCACTGACGGACCACCGGTCGGGCTCCGCGAGCTGCAGCACCGGCATGGTGGGACCGGCTGCGCCCGTGATGACCGTGGCGAGGGCCGCGAGCCCCAGGGGGAACGCCGCCGCCCTGGGCTGCAGGACCCACCGGGGGATGCGATGCGCCCACGCGGGGGAGGAGGAGCGCAGGCGGTCCGCGAACCGCGCGATTTTCGGCAGCGCGTCCAGCAGGGCGGCGAACGCGATCGGCATCAGCACGGCGCTGTAGTGCCACGTCCAGCCCCAGTAGTGCTCCACGTTCCCGGTCATCCGCCACGCCAGGGTGGGCAGCGCCAGCAGCACCAGCGGGGAGCGCAGCCCCACCACCCCGGTGGCGAGGATCAGCAGGCCGACGGTGGCCCACTTGATCGGGGGCCCGAACACGTCCAGGGCACTGCCGATGTTGTCGGTGTAGTCGAACTGCCCCTGCGGGTTCAGCGCCGGCAGGATCAGCAGCGTGGACAGCAGGAACCAGAAGACGCCCCATAGGGTCAGGCCGGCGCCGATGGTGAAGTCGCGGCGGGCGGCGATGTCCGCGTCCGAGCCGAAGCTGAGGGCGAGCTGCTTGACGGTGTTGGCGCGCCGGCCCGCTTCAGCGGACCGCTCCTGCAGCTCGCGTGCGTCCATGAGGGCTCGCACCGCGATGATGAGCCCGAGAATCGTGACGGTGAGGCCGAGGTCCTCCTTCACGAACACCAGCAGGCCCGCCCAGATCGCGGCGGTCATCATCCGGTGGCGGAGGTATGCGGTGAGGGAGAGGGCGAGCAGCGGCACCGCGAACGCGATCTCGTGGAACTGCACGATGTGCGCGGACTGCAGCCCGAAGGAGAACACGTACACGAAACCCGCCATCAGGCCGATCGTGCGGCCGAGCCGGTCGATCGCGAGGCGGGTGAGGGGGACGGCGCTGGCGGCCAGCAGCAGGGCCTGCAGAACCATCAGCGTGAGTGGTGAAGGGAACAGCGCCCACACCGGCCCGAGCAGCACGAGGATCGGGTGGAAGTGGTCGCCGAGGAGGTTGAAGTCATCACCCTTGATCGGCACGATCGGGGCGGACCCGCGGGCGTAGGCGGACGCGAGGGAGGAGAAGATGCCGAGGTCCCAGCTGGGGAAGTCGAATCGTCTCCACTGCTGGACCGACAGGGCCGTGTAGGCCAGGGCGGCGAGCAGAGCGGGGAGCATCGCCAGGAGGCGGTCGCGGGCGGCGGCCGGACGCACAGAGGACCTGTGAGAGTGCGGAGAGTCAACCATTTCGTGACATTCTGGCACGGGCTTCGCCGGGTGGATAGGGGGTCCTGTGGGCGAATCGTCGTTTCGGCATCGCAGCGGGACTTCTCGGGCCGTCCGGGCATGCGAATGGGCCGCACCCCGGAGGATGCGGCCCATTGAGGCGCAGGGTCGGCTGCGCGGTTCAGATGCGGGCGATCAGCCCTTCTTGCCGACCTTCGACAGCGCCACCCAGGTGTCCACCACGGTGTCCGGGTTCAGCGACATCGTCTCGATGCCCTGCTCCATCAGCCACTCGGCGAGATCCGGGTGGTCCGACGGGCCCTGGCCGCAGATGCCCACGTACTTGCCGGCGTCGCGGCAGGCGCGGATGGCGCGCTCCAGCATGAACTTCACGGCCGCGTTGCGCTCGTCGAACGCGTCGGCCACGAGACCGGAGTCGCGGTCGAGGCCGAGGGTCAGCTGCGTCATGTCGTTGGAGCCGATCGAGTAGCCGTCGAAGTGCTCGAGGAACAGTTCCGGCACCACAGCGTTCGAGGGGACCTCGCACATCATGATGACCTCGAGGCCGTTGTCGCCGCGCTTCAGGCCGTTCTCGGCGAGCAGGTCGGTGACTGCCTTCGCCTCCTCGGGGGTGCGGACGAACGGGATCATGACCTTGACGTTGGTCAGGCCCATTTCGTCGCGCACGTACTTGATGGCGTCGCACTCCATCTTGAAGCACTCCGCGAAGTCCTCCGACAGGTAGCGGGAGGCGCCGCGGTAGCCCAGCATCGGGTTCTCCTCGTGCGGCTCGTAGCGCGGGCCGGCGATGAGGTTCGCGTACTCGTTGGACTTGAAGTCGCTCATGCGCACGATCACGGGGTTCGGCGCGAACGCCGCCGCGATCGTGGAGACGCCCTCAGCGACGCGCTGCACGAAGAAGTCGCGCGGGGTGTCGTACGCCTCGATGAGGCCGCCCACCTGCTTCTTCAGGTCCGCGGGCAGGGAGTCGAACTCCAGCAGGGCGCGCGGGTGGATGCCGATCTGGCGGTTAATGATGAACTCCAGGCGGGCCAGGCCCACACCGGCGTTGGGGATGCGGGAGAAGGAGAACGCCTGCTCCGGGGTGCCCACGTTCATCATGATCTTCGTGGGGATCTCCGGCATTGCGTCCAGGGACGTCTCGGTGACGTCGAAGTCCAGCATGCCCTTGTACACGTAGCCGGTGTCGCCCTCGGCGGCGCTGACGGTGACCTCGTCGCCGACCTTCAGGTCGCTGGTGGCGGAGCCGGTGCCGACCACGGCGGGGATGCCGAGCTCACGGGCGATGATGGCCGCGTGGCAGGTGCGGCCGCCGCGGTTGGTGACGATCGCGGAGGCGCGCTTCATGATCGGCTCCCAGTCGGGGTCGGTCATGTCCGCCACGAGCACCTGGCCGGGCTCGAAGTCGTGCATCTCGTCGATGGAGTTGAGGATCGCGACCTTGCCGGCGCCGATCTTCTGGCCGATGGCGCGGCCCTCGACGAGCACCTCGCCGGAGTCCTTCAGCTTGAAGCGCTGGATGGCGCCGCCCTTGGCGCGGGACTGCACGGTCTCCGGGCGGGCCTGCAGCACGTAGAGGCCGCCGTCGGCCCCGTCCTTGCCCCACTCGATGTCCATCGGGCGCTTGTAGTGCTTCTCAATGGTGACGGCGTGGCGGGCGAGCTGCTCCACCTCGGCGTCGGTGAGGGACAGCTTCGGGCGCTCCGCCTTGTCGACGTCGACGAACTCGGTGGTCTTCCCGACCGTGGCGTCGTCGGTGTAGATCATCTTGGTCGCCTTCGCGCCGACGGAGCGCTTCAGCACCGCGGGGCGGCCCGCTTCGAGCGCCGGCTTGTAGACGTAGAACTCGTCGGGGTTCACAGCGCCCTGCACCACGCCCTCACCGAGGCCGTACGCGGAGGTGATGAACACGGCGTCGTCGAAGCCGGACTCCGTGTCCATGGTGAACATGACGCCGGAGGCGCCGATGTCGGAGCGGACCATCTTCTGCACACCAGCGGACAGGAGCACGTCGGTGTGCTCGAAGCCGTGGTGGACGCGGTAGGCGATGGCGCGGTCGTTGTAGAGGGAGGCGAACACCTCGCGGATGGCGGTGAGGACCGCGTCGATGCCGCGGACGTTGAGGAAGGTCTCCTGCTGGCCGGCGAAGGAGGCGTCGGGCAGGTCCTCAGCGGTGGCGGAGGAGCGCACCGCGAAGGACGCCTCCTCGCCGGAACCCGCGGCGAGCTCGTCGTAGGCGGTGCGGATGTCCTCTTCGAGGTCCTTCGGGAAGTCCTGGGTGATGATCGCGTCGCGGATCTTGGCGCCGCGTTCGGTGAGCTGGCGGGTGTTCTCGGTGTCGAGGCCGTCGAGGAGCTCGTCGATCTGGCCGGCCAGGCCGGTCTCTTCGAGGAAGCGGCGGTAGGCGTCCGCGGTGGTGGCGAAGCCGTTGGGCACGTTCACGCCGAGGTCGGCGAGGTTCTTCACCATTTCGCCGAGGGAGGCGTTCTTGCCGCCCACCTGGTCGACGTCCGACATGCCGAGTTCGCTGAACCAGCGCACGTTGGTGTTCGTCATAGAAATGACTCCTTCGTCTTTCTTGGTGCTCTCAGTGGTGGGTCCTGTGCGCAAGCCGCTGCAGGATGATGGCGGACATCTCCTCCACGGATTTTGCCGAGGAATCTACCACGGGGATGTTGTTCTTCTGGAACAGTCGCCGCGCGGAGGAGAGCTCGAAGTTGACCTGCTGCAGCGAAGCATATCGGGAGCCCTGGCGGCGCTCTTCGCGCACGGCGGCGAGGCGCTCGGGGGAGGAGATGAGACCGAACAGCTTCGGGCCGAGGTCCTTCAGCGGACGCGGCAGGTGATCGGTCTCGAAGTCCTCATCGACCAGCGGATAGTTCGCGACGAACAGCCCGTGCTGGAGGGCGAGGAACATGGAGGTCGGGGTCTTGCCGCAGCGCGACGGGGCCACCAGGATGACGTCGGCCTTCTCCAGGGCGCGCAGGGACTGGCCGTCGTCGTGCTCGATCGCGAACTCGATCGCCTGCATCCGTCGGTAGTAGGAGTCCATGTTGCCCACACCGTGCAGCTGGGACCGCAGGGAGGAGGAGCACACGCCGAGGGCGTTCTCCACCTTCTCCATGTGCGTCTCGAACAGGTCGATGATGGGGGCGCGGCACTCCACCAGCTGGCTGCGGATGTCGCGGTCCACGGCGGTGGAGAACACCAGTGGACCCTCCCCGGCCTCAACCAGGTCGTCGATCTCCTGGACGATCTGGTGCGCTTCCTCCGGGTTGGAGATGAAGGGGATGGTGGTGCGGTCGAACTTCAGGTCGGGGAACTGCACCAGCAGGGCGTTGCCCATCGCTTCGGCGGTGAGGCCGGTGGAGTCGGACAGGAAGAACACCGGGATGCGGCGCTTGTCGGCTTCGGGGCCGGCGCCTGGGGTGTCGGTGGACATGGTGCGGTGCTCCTCAGGGTGCGCGTCATTGCGGCGGGGGTGCCTTGAACATACCGCCTTTGGGTGCATGGACCCGGAGAACGGGCCGCTGGTTACGCGAGCATCACACCGGACACGGCCGACCCGCCCGTGCGTGACCGATTGAGTGCGCAATCGTCCAGCAGGGCGGGCCGGGTGCGGGCCGACGGGATCAGCGGCGCAGCAGCAGGGTGCAGCACTTGATGGAGCCGCCGCCCTTCAGCAGCTCCGGCAGGCCCACGGCGTGGGTGCGGTAGCCGGCGTCCTCCAGCTGACGGTCCAGGTCGGTGAGGCGGTCGGAGACCACGAGGTCGCCGCCGGTGCCGAACATGTTGAGGCCGAGCACCTCGGCGTCGGCGGCGCTGGCGTGGATCGCGTCCGGGAAGCGCTGATCAAGGAGCTTCAGGGACGGCTCATCGAACGCCTCCCGCAGGAACGCGACGTTCGGCCCGTCCTGCCCCTCGGCGCCCTCCAGCACGGTGAGGGCGGTGTCGAGGTGGTAGAAGCGCGGGTCCACCAGACGCAGCGACAGCACCTCGCGGTCGAAGATCCGGCGCAGTTCGTCATGGGATTCGATGGTGGAGCGCAGGCCCCAGCCGGCGAGGATCGTCTCGCCGGCCATCAGCATGTCGCCTTCGCCCTCGTTGACGTACTTCGGCTCGAAGACCTCGAAGCCGTGGGCGTCGAACCAGTCCATGTAGGCGGGGCCCTCGTCCACGCGCTCGGGGAAGGCGAACTTCGCTCCGTAGGCCTTGCCGTCGAGGGTGAACCCGCCGTTGGCGGCGTACACCATGTCCGGCAGACCCTCGACCTGGTCGATCAGCTCGATGTCGTAGCCGAGCTCGAGGTACTTCTCGTACAGCTTCTGCCATTCGGCGACGGCGATCTCCGCCTTCGCTCCCGCGCTCGGGTCCATCCAGGGGTTGATCTGGTAGCTGACGTCGAAGTGGGTGGGGCGGCACATGAGGATTGTTGTCATAGGACACATTGTGACAGCGGCCGCGCGCAATTGTTCCGTATCCGACGCACGTTCCGAGCGTCTTTTCGGGCATCGGCGCTACGATCATGCGCATGGATCAGATCGATGCTCGTGTGATCGGTGAGCTCAAGGCCAACTCCCGCATCGGCTACGCCGACCTCGGTGACGCCGTCGGCCTCTCCGCCTCGGCCGCGAAGCGCCGCGTGGACCGCCTGGTGGAACGCGGCATCATCACCGGCTTCACCATCACCCTCAGGTCCGAACGCAGCGCCACCACCACCGAAGCAGTGGTGGAGCTGTTCTGCCGCGGCACCGTCCCGCCTCAGGCCCTTGCCCGCGCCCTCTCTCAGGTGCCGGAGGTGGTGGAAGCATCCACCGTCACCGGCGAGGCGGATGCCCTCGTCACACTCCGCGCCCGCAGCGTCAGCGACCTGGAGACGGCGCTGGAGAAGGTCCGCGACCTCCCGAGCGTGGACCACACCCGCAGCGCCGTCATCCTCTCGCGCGTCATCGAATCACGCTGAGGCGGAGAACTTCTCGTCCACGAAGTCGGCGACCTTGAGCGGCTCGCTGTAGGACACCTGCTTCGCCTCCATCCACACCGCCTGCATCGCCTCCAGCTGCTCCGGCTGCGGCGCCAGGTTCGGCAGGTAGGTGTACATCGGGGAGGCCTTCAACACCTCGATCTTCTGGCCGGTGGCGTCCGCGAGGATCTGGTACACCTCGTCGGTCTGGGGGCCGTCGGCCGAGAGCTGCTGCGCCCCCTCGGTCAGTGCGGTGAAGAACTTCTGCGCCGTGTCGCCGGCCGCGAAGTCCTCGGAGAACATCACGCCGGTGCCGGTGACGCCCTTCGCCGGAACAGCGATGGGGGAGGCGATGCCGGCCTCCTCCATCGCCGAGGAGAAGGGGGCCGACGGGGTCGCCGCATCGATCGAGCCGTTCTCCAGCGCCGGCTGCTGGTCCGGGGTGGCGAGGTTGACGGCCTCGACGTCGTTCAGGGTCAGGCCCGCCTCCTTCAGCATCGCCGCGAGCAGGTAGCCGCCGGTGGCGCCGGGCCCGCCGGCCACACCGATCTTGCGGCCCTTGAGGTCCTTGACGTCCTTCACCTCACCGGAGTCCAGCAGCTTCTGCGACACCTCCAGGGCGGTGGGGGAGTTCTCGATGTCGCCGGGGGAGATGCCCATGGATCCGGCCACGGTGAACTTCACGCCTGAGTGCAGGGCGTTGAACATGCCGGCGGAGAACCCGGCGCACATGACGTCCAGCTGGTTGTTCGCGAGCATCGGCACACCGTCCTGGCCGGACTTCAGCGGCACCAGCTCGAGGGTGAGGCCGGCGTCGGCGAACTTCTTCGTCGCATCCGCTACGTACAGGGGCGCGAACAGGGACGACGGCAGGTGCCCCACGCGGATCGTGGAGGACCCGTCGGCCCCCTTCCCCTTGCCGGTGACGGCGGGGCCGCAGGCGGCGAGGGCGGCGGCAGCGGTGCCGGCGGCGGTGGCGGTGAGCAGAGAGCGGCGGGACAGAGCAGTCATGGCAGGTGGGGCCTTTCAGAGCGGGTCAGCAGGTGGATGCGGGGCGGGTCAGCGGCGGCGCCAGGGCAGCAGCAGTGTTTCGGAGCGGGTGATGACGAAGGTGAGGGCGGCGCCGATCACGCCGATCACCACCAGCCCCACGTACAGCTTCTCCGGGATGAACAGCTGCCAGGAGTTCCAGATCAGATAGCCGAGACCGGTGGTGGACGCACCGGTGAACTCCACCGCGGTGATCACCACCACGGCGGTGCCGGTCGCGGTGCGCAGACCGGAGAACACGAACGGCAGCGCGCCCGGCAGGATCACGTGGCGGAATCGGTTGAACCCGCGGGCGCCGTAGGCGCGCCCCGCTTCGTGCAGCTTCGGGTCGATCGCCCACACACCAGAGACCGTGTTGATCTGAAGGATGAAGAACGTCGTGATGAACACGGCCAGCAGCTTCGGCACCTCCGTGGGGCCGAAGATCATCAGCAGGATCGGAAAGATCGCAATCTTCGGCAGCGGGTACAGCGCCGCGAACAGGGGACCGAGGGCGGCGTTCAGTGCGCGTGAGGAGCCCATCAGCAGGCCGACCACCACACCGGCGACCGCGCCGAGACCGCCGCCGACCAGCAGACGCGCGAGCGTCGGCCCGGCGTGCGACCACAGCTCGCCGCTGGCGGCCATCTCGATGCCGGTCTGCAGGATCCGGGTCGGGGCGGGGAAGAACCGCGGGTCGATGATGAGGGCGCGGGCGCACACCTCCCACAGGACGAGCAGGAGGACGGGGCTCGCGACCGCGAGGGCCAGGTCCCGTCGGCGCAGGCGCGCCTCCTTCGTCCGCTGGGCCCGGACGGCCGCCTCGGTGCGGTCACGGCGTGTGATGCTCATCGGTCGGCTCCTTCCGCGGCGAGGGCGTCGTCACGCAGCGACTCCCAGATGTGCGAACGCATCTCGGTGTACTCCGGGGAGCGTTCGATGTCATGGCGGCGGGGCCGCTCGAACGGCACCGCGAGGTCCTCCTTCACCCGCCCCGGGCGGGCCGACATCACGAGGATCCGGTCGCTGAGCAGGATCGCTTCGTCGATGTCGTGCGTGACCATGAGGACGGTGGTGCGCTCCGCCTCCCACAGGGCCAGCAGCTCCTCCTGCATCAGCATGCGGGTCTGGGCGTCGAGCGCGCCGAGCGGCTCATCCATCAGCAGCAGCGGGGACCCGGTCGCGAACGCGCGCGCGATGGCGACGCGCTGCCGCATCCCGCCGGACAGCTGGTGCGGGTAGGCGGTGGCGAACTGCTCGAGCCGCACCCGCTGGATCCAGTCGTCGGCGATGCGGCGCCGCTCCGCCTTCGGCATCCCGGCCATCTTCAGGCCGAACGCGACGTTGTCCCGCACCGTCATCCACGGGAACACTCCGTGCTCCTGGAACACGAAGGCCGACGGCATCGTCTCCACCGTCCCGGTGGTCGCCTCCTCCAGGCCGCCGACGAGGCGCAGCAGCGTCGACTTTCCGCCACCGGAGGGACCGACGATGCAGGTGAACGACCCGGGCTCCAGGTCGATGGAGACGTCCTCCACCGCCCACGTGGTGGTCGGTCCGGACACGAACGCCTTGGACAACTCGGTGGTGCGGACAGCTGGGGCTTCGGGCATCGATCGATCTCGCAGAGGGTGCAGTGGGGCGGACAGGATGAGGAGGGAATGCTGTCATCGTAGACGTCCGCCCGCTCAGGCGCGCATCGGTACCATAACCGCATGTCCCAGCGCCGCTCCGTCACCGTCGAAGCCGTCGAGATCCCCACCGATATCGAGGCCCTGCCCGGTCGCCTCTTCCGCCCCGACGGGACCGGTGACGCCCCCGGCATCGTGCTGCTGCAGGAGATCTTCGGCCTGTCCGAGTACGTCCTCGACCGCGCCTCGGACCTCGCCGCCGCCGGGTACGCCGTGCTCGTGCCGCAGCTGTTCGCCCGGCTCGACCCGCCGATCACCGCGATCGACGAGAGCATCGGCATGGAGGCCGCTCTGCCGGAGGCGATGGAGCGCACCGGTGAGCTCGACTGGGGACGCGCCGTAGCCGACGGCGTCCACACCTTCCACGCGCTGCGCGGCACCGACGGAGTCCGCCATGACGAGGTCGCCGTGATGGGCTTCTGCTACGGGGGCGGACTCGCGTTCAACGTCGCCGCCCAGTCCGCGCGCGACGGCGCCGCCCCCGCCGCCCTGATCGCGTTCTACGGCTCCGCGCTGCCGGACCTGCTGGACCTCGCCGCCGAGGTCGACATCCCCAGCCTGCACGTGTTCGGCACGGCCGACACCTTCATCCCCCTCGACCAGGTGGAGCGCATCCGGGAGGCCGTCACCGCCGACGGGATCCGCGACCAGGTCGAATTCCACCTGCATGAGGGCGCCGGGCATGCCTTCGACAACCCGCACCCGATGTTCCACCACGAGCAGGCGTCCCGTGACGCGTGGTGGCAGATGCTGGAGTTCCTCACCCGTCGGCTGCCCCTCTGACCTACAGCCCCAGCACGACCTTCGCGATCACGAAGTAGATGACGAGGCCGGAGGCGTCCACGAAGGTGGAGATGAACGGGTTGGAGAACACCGCCGGGTCCACCTTCAGCGCCCGCGCAATGATCGGCATGACACCGCCGACGGACGCCGCCACCGAGCACAGCGCCACTAGGGTCAGGCCGATCACCAGGCCGATCATCGTGCTGTAGAACAGGCCCGCGATGACGAACCCGAGGGCGCCGAGCAGCACGCCCAGCAGCAGGCCGGTGCGCAGCTCACGGGAGAACACCCGCAGAACGTCACGCGGCTCCACATCGTCCAGGGCGAGGGCGCGCGTCACCGTGGTGGCGGCCTGATTGCCCATGTTGCCGCCGATGCCGATCAGCAGCGGCACGAACAGCGCCAGCACCGTCACCTGCTCGATCGTGGACTCGAACACCTCCAGCACCTGCACCGTCAGCGTCGCGCCGACCGCCAGCACCAGCAGCCACACGATGCGGGTGCGCACCAGGGCCCGGATCGGGGTGGACAGGTACGGTCGGTCCAGCGGCTCCGTGCCGCCCTGACGGGCCGTGTCCTCATCCTCCGCGCGCTCCACAATGCGGGCCGCATCATCGAGCGTCATGATGCCGACCACGCGGTTCTCCAGGTCCACCACGGGCGCCGCGAGGATGCCCTGCGTGGCGATGCGCCGCGCTGCCGACTCCTCATCGAGGCCCGCCGGCACCGTGATCGCCTCCCGCATCAGCTCACCGATCAGGGTGTCCGACGGCGCACCCAGCAGGGCCCGCATCGAGACGACGCCCTGCACCCGTCGGCCGTCATCGAGCACGGGCAGCAGATACACCGTCTCCGCGTCCTGGAGCCGCGCGGTGATCCGCAGCATGGTCTGCGCAACCGTCAGCTCCGGGTGCGTGGACACGAACTCCGGGCTCATGCGGCGCCCCGCGGTGCCCGGCGCATACCCGAGGATCGCGTCGGTGACGCGGCGCTCTTCGGGGGAGAGGCCGTGCAGCAGCTTGGTCGCGACCGAGGCCGGCATCTCCTCCAGCAGCCACACGCGGTCGTCCGGGTCGAGTTCCTCGAACAGCTGCGTGACATCGGTGCTGCGCATCCCGGTCACGATCTCCGCGCGCAGCGCCGGGTCCAGCGAATCGAACACGATCGACGCGCGGTCCTTCCGCAGCAGCCGGAACGTCACCGCCCGCGTCTTCGGCGGGAGGCGCTCGAGGACCCGCGTCACCTCCGCCGGCGACAGCGGATCGGTGAGGGCGGAGACTTCAGCGAGGTCGTCGGCTGCGACAGCGCGGCTGATGCGATCGGTGCAGGTGAGGATGTCCGTGGCCACGGCCCGATCCTAATGGCCCTAGTGGTCGCGCCAGTACGGGTCCGAGCCGTCCTCCACGATCGCGGCGGTCACATCGTCCACCACCACTGCCTTCTGCTCGGCGGTCATGGTGCGCTGGTCCGGCTGGTTCTCCAGCTCCAGGGCGCGCTCGGCGGGGGAGCCGGCCGCCACAGCGGAGCCGACGGAGCCCGGGACATCGTCACCGCGCAGCGACGCGCCCGCCGTCTCCGGCATGAAGAACACCGCCACCAGGCCCACCACGCAGGCCAGCACCATGTAGAACGCCGGCACCAGCAGGTTGCCGGTCTCCGCGATGGCGAAGTCGTTGACGTACGCCGCGGTGCCGCCGAACAGGGACGTGGCGACGTTGTAGGTGATGGCGAACCCGGCGAACCGCGCCTTCGTGGGGAACATGGCGGGGAAGGTCGCGGTGATGGTCGCGAGCTGCGGGATGTACAGCAGGCCCAGCACGGCGAAGCCCACCATGGCGAGGATGAAGCTCTGCCCCATCAGGTAGAACATCGGCACCGCCAGCAGCGCGAGCCCGCCCATGGAGAAGTACCAGGAGCGTTTGCGGCCGAACCGGTCCGAGGCGGCGCCCGCGAACGGAATGCACGCCATCATCAGCACCTCACCGACCAGCACGATCAGCAGGCCCTCCTGCGCCGGCAGGTTGATCTGCTGCTCCAGGTAGGTCGGCATGTACGCCAGCAGGGTGTAGTTGACGATGTTCAGCGCGGTGACCAGGCCCGTCATCACGAGCATGGCGCGCCAGTGGCGGCCGATGAGGGCGAAGAGACCGGGGGCGTCCTGCGCGGGGCCGTCCGCGGCAGGGGCCTCCTGCGCCTCCTCGAACACGGGCGATTCGTCCAGCTTGGTCCGCAGATACAGGCCGATGAAGCCCAGCGGCGCCGCTACCAGGAACGGCAGGCGCCAGCCCCAGGAGGACATGAACTCCGGGGTGGTGAACGTTTCGAGTCCGAGCATGATGGCGGTGCCGAGAGCGAAGCCGCCGAGTGTGCCGAACTCGAGGAACGAGCCGAAGAAGCCGCGGCGGTTGTCCGGCGCGTACTCCGACATGAAGGTGGCGGCGCCGCCGTACTCACCGCCGGTGGAGAACCCCTGGATGAGCCGCAGCAGCACGAGCCCGATCGGGGCCCAGATGCCGATGGTGTCGTACGCGGGCATCAGGCCGATCGCGACGGTCGCCAGCGACATCATGATGATCGTCAGCGCCAGCACCTTCTTGCGGCCGAGCCGGTCGCCGAGCGGTCCCCAGACCAGGCCGCCGATGGGGCGGGCGAGGAAGGAGATCGCGAATGTGGCGAGGGTGAGCAGGCGGGCGTTCTCGAACGGTTCGAAGAAGTGGGCGGCGATGTAGCTGGTGGCCACGGCGTAGACGCCGTAGTCGTACCATTCGGTGGCGTTGCCGAGTGCGGAGGCGGCGGTGGCCCTCCTGACTGCGGCGGGGTCCGTGTGATGGTCCGGGGCGAGGCGGGAGTATCGGCGTCGCTTCATCCCGGGTCGGTGGTCTCTGTTGGGAACGGCTGACATAGCTGGTCCTTCCGCGGCCCGCCGCGGCGGGACTCTCCCGGCGGCGTGCGCGTCTACGCTAGGGAGACCCTGGTGTGATCTCCACCTCGTTCATGATGTGGACCACCCATCCCACGGTTCGGCACCCGTCGGCCCCTACGCTGGAGGCATGACCACCACTGCCCCGCGCCATTCCTCGCGCACTCTGCCGTACCGCCCCCTCGTCGTCGTCACCGGTGCCTCCGCCGGCATCGGGGAGGCGATCGCCCGACGCTTCGCCGCCGAGGGCGCTCGCGTGGTCCTCCTGGCCCGCCGCGCCGACCGCCTCGACACCCTCGTCGCCGAGATCGGCCGCGACACCGGCCGCTCCGGCGACGTCGACTCCTACGCGGTGGACCTCGCCGACGCCGGCGCCACCGCCGACGTGTGCCGCGCCATCCTCCACGACCACGGCACCCCCGATGTCCTCATCAACAACGCCGGCGCCGGCCGCTTCCTCTCCATTGAGGAGACCAGCGCGGAGGAGGCGCACGCCCAGATGGACCTGCCGTACTTCGCGGCGTTCCACATGACCCGCGGACTCATCGAACCGATGATCGCGCGCGGCCGCGGCGTGGTGTTCCAGATCAACTCACCGGTCGCCATCACGGCGTGGCCGGGCGCCGTCGGCTACGCCGCCGCCCGCGGGGCGATCCGCGGCTTCACCGCGGCGCTGCGGCAGGACCTGCACGGCACGGGTGTGCGGGTGGGGTCGCTGACGCCCACGCGCGTCCACTCCGACTACTTCGACGCCAACCCCGACTCCGTGGACCGGGTGCCGAAGGTGGAGGGGCTGGTCGGCACCATGACGCCGGAGGAGGTGGCGGAGACGACGCTGCGCGCCGTCCGCACCCGGCCCGGCCGCGACTCGTTCGCGCCATGGCGCTGGTCACTGTTCGCGCCCGTCGCGGCAGCGGTGCCGGCGCCGTTCGAGTGGCTGTTCCGCGTCACGGGGCACAAGCGGGTGCGCTGAGGCGCGCTCAGGCGAGCGCGCAGGCGACCCCGTTGAACCCGTGGTTGCAGTAGCCGAGCGGGTTCTTCGCCAGGTACTGCTGGTGGACCGGTTCAGCGTAGAAGAACTCGCCGGCGCCGGTGTCCGTGAGCGCTGACAGCTCCGTGGTGATCCTCCCCGCGCCCGCAGCGGTGAGCGCCTGCTGGTAGATGGTGAGGGAGGCGCGCACGGTCTGCTCCTGGGCGGGGTTCGTCCAGTAGATCGCGGACCGGTATTCGGTGCCGACGTCGTTGCCCTGCCGATTCTCAGTGGTGGGATCGTGCTGCTGCCAGAACTGTTCGAGGATGCGCTTCAGCGTGGCGTCGCCGCCGGTGTAGCGGACGATCACCGCTTCGGTGTGACCGGTGCGGGCGCTGCACACCTCCTCGTAGGTGGGGTGCGGGGTGTGCCCGCCGGCGTACCCGGCGGCGGTGGAGTGCACGCCGTCGATCTGCCAGGCGACGCGTTCGATTCCCCAGAAGCATCCGCCGGCGAGGATGATCTCCTCGGCATCGCCCGGGGCGTCGGCGCCGAGCATGTCGGTGGACAGCACGACGTGCTCGCGCGCGAGCTCGTACGGGTAGGAGTCGCGACCGGGCAGGGCATCCTCGGCGGACACCATGACCTTCTTGTGCGCGTTGATGAGATCCATGATCTGCCACATGCGCCCCAACCTACCGACCATGCCCCGTGGGTGCGTCAAGGGTCCACCGCTGAGGGCGAACAGCCGGGGTCGTCAGCGTCATCGGGGTGGCTGCGCCGCCACGCGGCCAGCCAGACGCGGGCGTCGTGGGCGCTGAGCAGGTCGACGTCATCCGTGGCGGTGACGGCGGTCCGGTCGGTGCCGATGGTCCATTCTGTTGCACCGGGTGAGCGTCCGGGCCGCGGCGGACGCGTCCGCTTCGGGTCGATCAGCTTCGCCGTCTTCACCTGGTGGTGCCGGCGGCACAGCAGGTGAAGGTTCTCCAGGTCGGTGCGGCCCCCGTCGGCCGGGGAGTGGTGGTCGAACTCCTCGATGTGGTCGGCTTCGGAGCGCTGCGCAGTCCTCCGGGTGCATCCCGGGGCGGCGCAGAGGACGTGCCGCATCCGCAGGTGGCGCAGCATCTCGGTGGACGGCTTGTAGCGATCCGCCTTCAACGGCAGGATCGCGCCTGATGCGGGATCGGTGAGGATCCGCATCCAGGTCGCCGAACGCCCTGCGAGATCGCGGGCCATCGCCACGGGGATGGGGTGGATCCCGTCGATCATTCCGCCCACGTGGGACTGGCCGAGCAGACTCAGCGCCGGGACCTGCACGAACAGCTGGAAGCGCGGGGTCGTGGCCTCGGCGCCGTCGAGACTGAACTCGGCGCGGGACATCAGCAGGGACCGGATCATCGCGCGCGGCATCGGGATACCGGATTCGGCGACCTCGCCGTCGATGTCGAGCGGGATCCGGTCACCGGACTCGAGTGCGGCGGCCTGTGCGCGCTGGACATCCTCGGCAGCGCGGTCGAGGCGCTTGATCATGGACACCATCTCGGGGACTGAGCCGTCCACCTGCACGGTCATGGTGCCGGGCTTGTCCGGCGACGGCGGCAGCAGCCGGACGTCCTGCACCGGCGCCGGCGGGGTGTCCTCATCGAGTTCGCGGAGGTAGGCCGCGAGCTCGCGGATCGCCTTGTCCACCTTCTCGGGCTCGCCATCGAACTCCCACTCGGCGATGAGCGGGTCGGCGAGGGCGAGGGTCTCCGCGGAGACAGCCCGGGTGGAGAACAGCAGGTAGTCGAACTGTGCGGCGGTGAGCTCGCCGCGCTCCAGGCGGGCCAGCGCGCCCGGGAGGCAGGTGGCGGCGCGGTGCGCACCCTCGAGGGCGCGACCGGCGCGGATGATGGAGCAGTTCAGGGCAATGCCCACGCGGATCTCGGCGAGTTCGGCGGCGAGGCGGGCCTCGTCACCGCCGTCCTGCTCCACGTGCAGGCGGGCGAGGAGGCGGTAGTCCGCGGCTGCTTCGCGAGCGCGTGCGACGGTCCGCTCCCGCACAGCGCTCAGAGCCGCGAAGTCGGTCTCCGTGAGCGGGGTCGTCGAGGCGGACGCTGCAGTGGGGGAGAGGACGCGCTCGCGGGCGAGCTGCTGCTCCATCGGCGTGGTGCGGCGCGGGCCCCGGGGCTGGCGGCGCGGGCGCTTCGGCTTCTCGGGCTCATCAGCGATGCGTTCGGCGGACATTCCTCCCCCTCTCCACGGCGTGCGCACGTGCGCGGCTCGGGCGTCACACGAGTCGGGGCCCCATGAGGGACGGGTGCGCCGGCCGTGACGCCGATCGGTGCGGATGCCGAGGGAGAGAGGGGCATCCATGTGTTCTATCTGCTACTGTATCGAACAGTCGTTCGAGAAGTCAAGGGGGTCGATCGCATGTGTTCGAACAGGGAGGCGTCGGTGACCCGTGCCGTTCAGTCCTCCAGCGGCATCAGCAGCACCGCCGCGGTGAGAACAGCCAGCGCAGCGAGCGCGATCAGACCGTCGCCGAGCAGAGCAGCCGGCAGCGCAAGAGTTCCCAGCGCGCCGCTGACCACTGCGACCACGAGACCCAGCGCGAGCGAGATCCCCACCACCGCCGCGCCCGCGAGAAGCATCGGCCTGCGGGCCGAGCGCGCCAGCACACCGTGCGCCGGGGTCAGCCCCGCCCATGCCCAGGACAGGTGCGCCACCGCGATCAGCACCGCCAGCACGCACGCGTGCAGCAGACTGACAGGCGGGTTCGCCCCCAGCGCCCCGATCGCGATCAGTAGGATCACCAGCCCCATATCGGAATCGGGGAAGAGAGTCTGGATGATCAGCAGCGCCAGCCCGGTGCCGACAACGCCGAGGGTGACCACTCCGGTGCCGAACTGGCCCTCCTCCGGGGCCACACCGATCAGGGAGAACAGCAGTCCCGCACCGGCGAGGAACCCGGCGAGGCGCAGCAGCGCCTGCGAGCGGCTCATCGCCACAATGGAATCGGTGAGGCGGCTCAACCGGCCCTTCATCGGCCGTCACCTCCCTGCCACGGCGCCACCGGGACGCCCTGCGAGATCAGCTGTGCGATCAGGACCTTGCGTTCGGCCACGCGCATGCCCCACGCGGTCGCCCAGGAGCGATGGCTGGCGGGGACGTCGTCGCGGGCCGCCCGGGAGGCGAGGCCGGTGATGGCCGCCGGCATCGTGTCGATCACGTGCACGTCCGCGCCGGCGGCTCGGAGCCGGCCGATCTCGGCGGCGACCTCGTCGGTCAGCAGCGGCGACATCACGAAGGTGAGGGTGCCGCTGCGGACATGGCCGAGCGGGGTGAGCCGACGGATCGGGTCGCTCATCCGGTCCGCGCGAGCGAGCTGGTCCACGATGCGGCGCAGATGCCCCGGCCCGGTGCCGGCGGGGATCGAAGCGATGCGGCTGCCGAAGTCGTGGACGCGGACACGGTCGCCGAGCCCGATGTAGCGGGAGGCGAGCGCGGCGACCGCACGGACCGTCAGGTCGAGGCTGGAGCCGGTGCGGTCGGCGAACGCGGAGGCGAGGGCGTGGACGTCGCGGTCGGTGTCGGTGATGAGCAGGACATCGGTGTCGCGCTCGGTGAACATCTCGTTGACGTGGATCTCGCCGGTGCGGGAGGTCACGCGCCAGTTGACGCGGTTGACGCGGTCGCCGGTGCGGAACGCGCGGACGGACGCAAGATCGATGCCGTCGCCCTTCGTCGCCGACAGGTGGGGCCCGGAGATGCCGAGCACGCGGTTCAGTCGGCGCTGCCCGGCACCGGCGGCGTCACCAGGGGAGACGCTGATCGTCGGCGGGGACACCGCTTCGGCGACGCGGCGCGCGCCGAGGATGTCCGCGTGCTGCACCACGAGCGGACCCATGTCGTACCGGCCCCAGCTCAGTGGCAGCAGCTGCAGGCGGGTGGCGCCGGCGCCGGTGATGAGGCCGTTGCGCGGAGTCATGCGCAGCGCGGCCTGCGCCGGCATGCCGACGCTCAGCAGCGTGTGGGGCGCAGTCGTGGACACTTCCACCGTCACGGGGTCGTCCTCGAGGACGCGCTGAGCGGACACGTGGGCGACTGCTGGCGGGGTTTCGTGGGCGGCGTCAGCGGTGCGGGGGCGCAGAGCGGCGGCGAGCGCGATGTACGCGATCAGCGGCAGCGCCACGATCAGCGCGTCGAGGCGGCCGTACGCAACCGCCAGCAGGCACAGCAGGAGAGCACCGCCGAGCGCGCGCGTGTGGGCGGGGGTGGCGGTGAGCTTCACGCCTGGTCCCGGGGCTCCACCGAGGTGCGGCCAACCGGGGTGCGGCCCACTGGAGTGCGGCCGACGGGGTCTGCGCCCTCAACAGAGCGGGCGCCGTCGGCGGGGCGGAGGTCGGTGGTGGGCTGCGCGGGCTCATCGGCCGGGAGGGCTCCGTCGGCCGACGGAGCGGGCACTGACGCGAGCACATCATCGACGACCGAATCGGTCGAGATGTTCTGCAGCCACAGCTCCGGACGGATCAGGATGCGGTGGCCCAGCACCGGGTGCGCCAGATTCTTGATGTCCTCCGGGATCACGTAGTCGCGGCCCCGGATCAGCGCCCACGCCCGCGCCGTCGTGATGAACGCGAGCGACCCGCGCGGCGAGGCGCCCATCGCCACTGACGAATGTGACCGGGTCGCCTGCACGATCTCCACCGCGTATCGGCCGATCGCCTCCGACACGTGCACCGTCTCCACCGCGGCCTGCATGCCCAGCAGCTCGCCGTCCGCGAGCACCCGGTCCACGCTCTGCCCCTCCTGGCGTCGGCCCAGACGGCGCTCCAGGATCCCCCACTCGTCATCCACACTGGGGTAGCCGAACGCGAGCCGCAGCAGGAACCGGTCCAGCTGCGCCTCCGGAAGCGGGTACGTGCCCTCCGTCTCCACCGGGTTCGCGGTGGCGAGCACATGGAACGGCTCCGGCAGCTGATGCGTGGTGCCCTCAACCGTCACCTGGTGCTCCTGCATCGCCTCCAGCAGCGCCGCCTGCGTCTTCGGCGGGGTGCGGTTGATCTCGTCCGCGAGCAGCAGTCCGGTGAAGATCGGGCCCTGCCGGAACTCGAACGTGCCCGTGGCCTGCGAGAACACCTCCGAGCCCGTCAGGTCCGAGGGCAGCAGGTCCGGGGTGAACTGCGCCCGGCTGAACGGCAGGCCCAGCGCCTGCGCGAACGACCGTGCCGTCAGAGTCTTCCCCAGGCCGGGCAGGTCCTCGATGAGGACGTGGCCGCCGGCGAGGATCCCGGTGAGGACCTGCTCGAGGGCGCGGCGCTTGCCGACGACGGCGCGCTCCAGTTCATCGAGGATGCGGGTCGCGAGGCGGGACGCGTCGGCGACCGGCAGGGGCTGGACGGGGGAGTGCTGGGTCATCGGTGGCTCCTGGCGGGGCTGGTCGGGTCCGCTGGCCGCGGCGGTGCGGCCAGCAGCTGGTCGGTGAGGGCGTTCGCGTCGTCTACGAGCGCCTCGAGGTCGGGCGCGCCGCGGGAAGCGGCGGAGGCGAGTGCGGGTGGGATCTCCAGGCGGCGGCCGACGGATTCCGCCTGCGCCTCGGCGCCGGCCACGAGCGAGGACGCCATGTCGTGCAGGGCCCGCGTGTTGTAGGACGACCCGGTGAGGCCGCCGGAGAACAGTTCGTTGATGCGGCGCACGCGCGGGTCGTACCCGTCGGGGCGCAGCTCGTCCACCTCCGGGTGGCGGATGGGGAACAGGGTGAGGTGGGCGCGGCGGATGCCCTGCCGCAGCCAGAGAGCGAGGACCGCGCACGCCACCGCCGCCACCACCAGGAACAGCATGTTGATGCGCAGGTTCGCCGCTGCAGCGAGCGCAGCGGTGCCGAGCGCCGCGAGGACGGCGATGGTCAGGGCGATGAGGAGCCAGCGGGCGGCGGTGCGGGTCATCGGGCACCGCCTCGGCTGCTGGGGGAGACGGCGGGGGCGGAGTCGAGGTCCGCGAGCAGGGAGTCGAGCAGCTGCACCGCCCGGGCACGGTGCACCTCCCCGAGGGGGTGCGGGGAGAACATCGCCTGGCGGAACAGGTCGGCGAATTCGTCCACGTCCGACGCGTTCAGCGGCAGGTGCCGCAGGGCCCGCCGCATGTGGTCGGAGGGTGTGTCGGAGGCGAGACGGCGGTGCCCGTGGTCCTCCGCGGCGCGCTCCAGCTCCCGCCACGCCGCGATGATCGCCTCAGCGGCTGTGCCCTCCGCCACCAGGCGGGAGCGGGCGCGGGACAGGGTGGCGGCCGCGTCGTCCTGGCTGATCAGGCTGGTGGTGTCGATCGCGCCGGCGTCCGGCCGGACCGCGCGGGCGCTGCGGACCGCCCGGCGCACCAGGGCCACGACCAGCCACAGCAGAGCGAGCGCCGCCGCGACGATCACAGCCCACAGCAGCACCGTGAGCACCTGGTCGAGAACGGATCGCAGCGGTTCGATCTCATCCTGGTACCACTCCGGCTCCCCCTCCTGCAGCGGTGGGGGCGGCGGCGGGTTGTCGGCGAAGACGGGGCGCTGCGCGACCATGCCGTCCGGCAGCACCGCGATCGGCGACATGCGGGCGTGCAGGGACGCCGCGATCAGTGCGACGAGGCCGGCCGCCCACAGCAGCGGGGCGATGCGGATGCGGCGACCGCCCATCACGGCACATCCCGATGAGGGTGGGCGATGATGACGGACTGCTTCCCGGCGACCCGCGTGAGGATCACGGTCGCGGACTCGTCGCCGAAGCGCGCCGGCTTCAGACGGCGGCGCAGCTCCTCCGGCTCCACGGCCGTTCCGCGCTTCTTGAACTCCACCGTGCCGATCCTATGAGAGCGCAGGTGGGCCTGCAGGGCTTTCATCGAAAAATCGAAGACGTCCTCGACCGCGTACCCCTGCGCGAACGGCGAATCCACCCGCTCATCCGCCGTCAGGTAGGCGATGGACTCGTCGATCAGGTCCGCATCGAGCCGGCGGGCGAGGGTACCGATCAGGCCCGCGCGGATCACGGCGCCGTCCGGCTCGTACAGGTGGTCGCGGACCCCGTCGGCGGAGAGGTCGGGGTCGTCCGCGGCGTGGGGGCTGTCGGGGGAGGGGCTGACGGAGTCCGGATCGAGCCGGTGCACCTGGGACCCTCCGGCCCCCGTGAACAGCAGCGCGGAGCGGGCCACGCCCTCACGGGCGAGCGGCCCCAGATGCAGCACCGCCTCCAGCACCTGGCCCCGCCAGGAGATCCACTGTGTTTCGGAGCCCGTCGGCAGGTGGGCGTGGTCGATCGCGGGCGCCAGCTTCGCCGCGGTCGCGGGGATGCGGCGAGCGAAGTCGAGGATGGTGGACAGCGGCGGAAGCGCCTGCTCCGGATCGTGGAGGCGGGCGCGGCCGGCCCGGCGCGCCGGGTCGAACCAGAGGCCCTGCACCCGCGCGGGGTCGAACGCCGTCAGGTCGCCCAGTTCGATGCGGGCGGTGGGGAACAGGCGCAGGTTCGCGGTAGCGACCGCGGCGGTCTCCTCGTCCTTCTCCACGCCGATCACCTCGAGCCCGAGGCCGGCCTTCGCGAGGGTGTCCCCGCCGATGCCGCAGCCGAGGTCCGCGACGCTCTCGATGCCGGCGTCGCGGAACCTCTGCGCGTGGTGGGCCGCGATCGGCAGGCGGGTGGCCTGCTCCAGGCCGTCCGGGGTGAACAGCATCTGGTCCGCGAACTCGCCGAACTTCTCGTGCGCCTTCGCCCGCAGACGCGACTGCGTCATCACCGCGGCCACCGTCTCCGCGCTGTGTCCGTCCCGCCGCAGCGCCTCGCCGAGCTGCAGGACGCGGGACTCGTCGTAGGCGGGCAGGGAGTTCAGCAGGGCGAACCCCTCGGGCGTGAGGACGGGGGCGAGAGCGGACATACCCGCAGTCTAGCGGCGCCTCACTTCAGCGAACCGGCGCTCAGACCGCCCACGATGCGGCGCTGGAACACCAGCACCATCACGATCAGCGGCACCGTCACGATCAGACCCGCCGCCATCTTCGTGCCGTACGGGGTGTCGAACTGCGAGGAGCCGGTGAACTTCGAGATCGCCACGTTCGCGGTGGTCATCTCCGGGGAGTTCACCATCGTCAGGGCGATGAGGAACTCGTTCCACGCCGCGATGAACGTGATGATCGCGGTGGTGAACACGCCGGGGGCGCTCAGCGGCAGGATGACGCGGAAGAACGCTCCCATGCGGGTGGTGCCGTCCACCATCGCGGCCTGTTCCAGCTCCACCGGCAGTTGGCGGAAGAACGCGTTGAGGTTCCACACCGCCAGCGGCAGCGCGAAGCTCATCGTGGGCACGATCATCGCCTGGTACGTGTTGATCCAGTTGAACGGGAACCAGTCGAAACCGCCGGAGAACATCTTCAGCAGCGGCACCACGAGCGTGATCACGGGGAACATCGACGTGGCGACGATCGCGAACATCACCAGCACCTTGCCCCAGAACTCCAGCCGCGCCAGTGCGTACGCACCGGCGATGCCGAGGATCAGCACGAGGATGGTGGTGCCGCCGGCGACCACCAGGGAGTTCAGCAGCGCCCGAATGAAGTTGTTCGACGGGTCGAACACGGCGCGGAAGTTCTCGAAGGAGACGGGGTTGGGGATGAGGTCGGTGGAGCGGCCCTGCGTGGGCAGGCGCAGCGCCGAGACGGTCATCCAGTAGAACGGCGCGAGGCAGTAGATGAGGATGAACGCGATTCCGAGGCCCACGATGATCTTCGCGCCGCGCTCGCCCTTGCGCTTCTCGGGTCGGGCGGGGGCGGCGGGGCGGCCGGAGGAGGCCGACGGGTTCTGCGCGGACGCGGTCGAAGCGGCGGTGCTCATGCCATGCTCCCTTCACTGGTGGTGACGAGGCGCTTCGGCTTCGAGCCCTTCGCGCGCTTCTTCTTCGTGCGGGTGGACGACTCGCCGAGGACATCGGCGCCGAGCAGCCTGATGAACAGGAACGCCACCAGGCAGATGTAGCAGAACAGCACCATCGAATACGCCGATGCCATGCCGTAGTCGGTCTTCGTGGCGGCGTCCTGCGCGAGCATCGACAGGGTCTGGCCGCTGCGGAGCTTGCCGAGCAGCACGTAGGGCAGGTCGAACATGCGCATCGCGTCCAGCAGGCGGAACAGGACCGCGACCACGAGGACGGGACGGATCAGCGGCAGGGTGATCGACCAGAAGGTGCGCCAGCGTCCGGCGCCGTCCACCTTCGCGGCCTCGTACACCTGCTCGTCGATGGTCTGCAGGCCCGCGAGGGTGAGCAGGCCGATGTAGGGCGCGGTCTTCCAGATGTCCGCGATGAGGACCGCGGCCTTCGCCTGCCAGCCCTCTGTGGTCCACAGGATCTGGTAGTTCAGCAGGCGGTTCGCGATGCCGTTCGCATCGAAGATCAGCTGCCACATGAGGGCGGACACCACGGTGGGGATGGCCCAGGGGATGAGAATGGAGGCGCGGATCAGGCCGGTGGCGCGCAGGGCGCGGGCCATGATCAGGGCCATCGCTACGCCGAGCACCGTCTCGATGCTGACGCCCACCACGGTGAACAGGGTGGTGTTCCAGAACGCGTTCCAGAAGCCGGCTCCGGCGCCGGAGGAGGTGAACGCGTCGGCGTAGTTCTGCAGGCCCACGAAGGTGTCGCCCTGCTGCAGCAGGCCGGTCTCGGGGTCCACGCCGTCGTCGGCGCGGAAGAACGACTGCCAGATCGACAGCACCAGCGGGAAGCCCACCACAACGGCGAGCAGGATCAGGGTGGGCAGGAGGAGCAGGTACGCCATTCTGCTCTCCGCCCCGAACAGACGGGACTTCACAGCCACATCGGGCCTTCTTTCATCGGGGGAGGGGCGAGGAGGGCGGGGTGCCGGCCGCTCTGCCGGCGTCCCCGCCCTCCGTCACGGTCAGGACTCGAGGGATTCGAGCTGCTTCTGCAGCTCGTCCATCGCGGCCTTCGCTTCCTTCTCACCGGAGAACACGGCGTAGCCGGCCTCCTGGATCGCCTGGGTGACATCCCCGTACTTCACGACCTGCGGGCGCGGCGTGCCGCCGTCGATCGCTTCCTTCAGGGTCGGGAAGAACGGGAACTTCTTCAGCACTTCCTCGTCCTCGTAGACCGCGGCCGACGCCGGGGCCTGAGCGGTCGCGATCGCCCACTCCTTCTGCTGCTCTTCGGCGGCCATGAAGGCGATGAAGTCCACCGCCGTGCCCTGGTTCTTGCCGAACGCGGAGATGGCGTAGTTGAGTCCGCCGAGGGTGGAGGATCCGGGCTTGTCGCCGACGCCGGGGATCGGGGCGACGTCGATCTTGCCGTTCACCGAGGAGGAGCCGTCCTCGTTCTGGGCGAGCTCCCACACGTACGGCCAGTTCTGCAGGAACGCGAGTTTGCCGTCCTGGAACGCCTGGCGGGACTCCTCCTCCTTGTAGGTGAGGGCCTCCTTCGGAATGTGCTTGGAGTCGAAGCCGTCGCGGACTGCCTGCACACCGGCGATCACGTCGGGGGTGTTGACGGTGGGCTTGCCCTGGTCGTCGAACAGGGCGCCGCCGGCGGACTTCGCCAGGCCGGTCAGCTGCACGGTCAGGCCCTCGTACTTGGAGTACTGGGAGCCGAAGCCGAGGGTGTCCTTGCCGTCGGGGGACCTCCTGATCTCGTCGATCAGCTGGTACATCTCCTCGAAGGACTTCGGCGCCTCTTCGGTGCCGGCGGCGGACAGGAGGTCCTTGCGGTAGAAGAGGAGCTCGGCGTTGGTGGTGAACGGGACGGCGTAGAGCTTCTTGAAGTACCTGCCGGTCTCCACGGTGGCGGGGATGAGCTCCTTCAGCGGGAACTTGTCCTCCGGCAGCTCCACCACCCACTGCTGGGCGGCGAACTCGGCGGTCCACACCACGTCGAGGCCGAGCACGGTGAAGGCATCGGACTTCGCCTGCGCGTTGTTGATGAACTGGGCGCGCTGCTCATCGGCGGACTCCGGCAGCTCCGAGAGGGTGACCTTCTCGTCGGGGTGCTGGGAGTTCCACTTCTCGAGGAACTCCTTCAGCTTGCCGGAGGTGTCCTTGCCGGTCGCGAAGGTGATGGGGCCGCGCTCGTCGAAATTGCCCTGGGCGGGCTCGGCGCCGCCGGAGGAGGACTTGTCGCCTCCGCAGGCAGCGAGACCGAGAGCTGCTGCGCCGGCAGTGCCAGCGGCGAGCACACCGCGGCGGGAAGGGGTGAAGCCAGATGACATTGGGGTTCCTCCTTGAATCCAGGCGCCGAACAGCGCCTCTGTGACCATACTGTAATACGTGTGATCTGCTGCATCCGGAGCCTTTCGCCCGCTGGATCAGGGCGCGAGCTTCACCAGCGCCTTCTGCAGTGCCTTCATCTCCGGCTCCACCTCGGCCTCGCCCGAGATGATGCGGTACGCCGACTCCTGGATCGCCTGCGTCACCTCTGCGTAGCGCACGGTCGGCGGACGCGAGACGCCTGCGTCGATGCCCTCCTTCAGTGCCGTCCAGAACGCGTACCTGTTGATCAGATCCTTGTCCTCGTACAGGGAGGTGAGGGTCGGTGCCTGCGCGGTCGCCATTGCGAACTCCTTCTGCGACTCCTCCTTCACCAGGTAGGAGATGAAGTCCGCGGCTGTGCCGTGATTGCCGGCAAACGCGGAGATCGACCAGTTGAGACCGCCGAGAGTGGAGGCGCCCTTCTTCCCGCCGATGCCCGGCAGCGGCACGAGGCCCACCTTTCCGGTGACCTTCGAGGATCCGTCCGTCTTGTTCACCAGTTCCCAGATGTACGGCCAGTTCTGCATGAACACCAGCCGGCCGTCCTGAAACGCCTGGCGGGACTCCTCCTCCTTGTAGGTGAGCGCCTCCTTCGGGATGACTCCGGAATCGAACGCCGACCGCAGCTCGGTCATGGCGCGGATCGCTTCGGGGGAGTCGGCGTGGGGTGTTCCCTCGTCGTCGAAGAGCACACCGCCGGCGGAGGCGATCAGGCCGGTGATCTGCACTGTCAGCCCCTCGTACTTCGCGAACTGGGAGCCGAACCCGAAGACTGACTCCTCCTTGCCGGTGATGGCCTCGGCGATCTCGAACATCTCCTCCACCGAGGTGGGGGCGCTGTCAGCACCTGCCTTCTCCAGCAGGTCCTTGCGGTAGAACAGCAGCTCCGCGTTCGATGCCCACGGCACGCCGTAGAGGCGGTCGAAGTAGGTGGCGGTGGTGACGGTGGACGGGACCATGTCGTCGAAGGGGAAGCGGTCCTTCGGCAGCTCCACCACCCACTTGTTGGCGGCGAACTCCGCCATCCACACCACGTCCATGCCGAGGACCGTGTACGCGTCGGACTTCGAGCGAGCGTTGTTGACGAGCTGCACACGCTGCTCGTCGGCGCTTTCGGACAGTTCCAGGAATGTCACCTCTTCGTCCGGGTGCTCCTTGTTCCACGCCTCCACCTGGCTGCGCAGATGCCCGGTGGTGTCCTTTCCCTTCGCGAGGGTGATGGGGCCCCGCTCGCTGAAGTCCGCCTTCGCGGGCTCGCCCGGATCGGAGCCATCGCCGGAGCCTTTGGAACCGCAGGCGGCGACGGCACCGGCGGCGAGGGCGGCAGCGGTGCTCGCCATCATGGTGCGGCGACTGGGGGAGGTCCAGGTGCTCATCGGAGCGTCCTCTCATCGGAGCCGGATGTGGTGCGCATCACTGTAGCCCACCCGGATACAGTGGCCCCATGCCCATCCACTCGTCCCTCGGCCCCGTGCAGTGGCGCGCCGTCGTCCAGCAGGTCGCGCAGCTGCCCGATGCGCGCACCCGAACCCTCCCCACCGTCGAGGCCGGCGGGCTGGTCCTCGCCGCACCCCTGCTCGCCGCCCGGCCTGCGCCCCAGTTCCCGCAGAGCGCGATGGACGGCTTCGCGATCCGCAGCATCGACGCCCCGCACCGCACCTACCGCGTCATCGGCGACATCCCCGCCGGCGTCACTGGCGACATTCTCACCGCCGACGGGGACCGACTCGACCTGGACCACTCCACGCTCGATGAGCAACCGTCGGCCCTGAGGATCATGACCGGCGCCCGCGTCCCCGACGGCTTCGACATCGTCGTCCCCGTCGAGCACACCGACGCTGAGCAGACCGGTGACGCACCCGCCTCCATCACCATCCACCCCGACGCCGCCGCCGAACCGGCCACCTTCACCCCGGGCCGCCACATCCGCGACATCGGAGAGGAGATCCCGCTCGGCGCCGAACTCGCCGAGGCCGGGCGCCGCCTCACCCCCACCCTGATCGCGGTCGCGCTCGCCGCCGGCACCAGCGAGGTCACGGTCGAGCAGCCGCGCCGCGTCGCGATCATCATGACCGGAGACGAACTGGTCTCCGCGCACTCCGCGGACGCGGGTGACAGCGGTGAGGTCCTGGAGTCGAACGGGCCGGCGCTCGCGGCGTCCCTGCGGCACTTCGGTGTCCGTTCGAGCGTGGAGCACATCAGCGATGAGCCGGCCGCCCTGATCGCCGCCGTGGCCCGCCGCGCCGCGGACAGCGACCTCATCATCACCACCGGCGGCGTCGGCTCCGGCGCGTACGACGTCGTCAAGGCCGCGTTCGCCGCCGGCACGGACTCCCCAGCGGCGGGTGCGTCCCGATTCGAGCACCTGGCGATGCGCCCCGGCGGACCGCAGGGCGTCGGCACGTACCAGGGGGTGCCGATGGTGCACCTGCCGGGCACACCCGTCGGCGCGATCGTCGGGTTCCACCTGTTCATCCGGCCCCTGTTCGAAACGGTCCCCTCGGACATCATGGTCCCCGCCGAACAAGCGGAGGAGGCGAACACCGGGCACGGGCCGCGCACGCCCCGTCGCCGCGGCGCGGAGGTGAAGCCCGCCGTGATGGAGCACCGCGAGGGCGCCGTTGTGGTCCGGGAGGTTCCCGGCCGGCGCCTGCTGCCGTACGCCACCGCTGATGCGATGATGGTGACCGGTCTGCAGGGCACCGACGAGGTCCTCGTGATTCCCCTGCTGACCGGGAAATGACGGATCCGGAGGGAAGAACTATGGCTCGACGCGACGACCCCGCCACGATGGCGGAGCTGCAGGCGTTCATCGACTCGCTCACGGCGGAGGTGGACGGCATGCCGGCGATCGACGACGACGCCCGGGACCGCATCCTCGGCGTCACCGGTGTCACCGCGCACGGCATTGTGCGCCCCGCCGGACCGATCGCGTCGCTGCTGATCGGCTACCTCGTGGGCACCGGCCGCGCCGCCTCCTGGCAGGACGCCGCGGACACGGTCCGCGCCGCAGTCCGCGCCCGCATGGACGAGCACCCCGCTGATGACCGCTGAGCCGAGCGGAACCACTGACCGGCCGCTGGAGACGCTGCGGGCGCGCTCCAGCCTGTGGATCGGCGTGGTTGCGCTGGCGCTGGTGATCATCCTCGTGGGCAACGCCGTCCTCGCGGTGGGGGCGGCCGACGGGCTCCGACGCTTCGGCCCGGTGATGCTGCTGATCGCGGCGCTGCTGGTGGTGGTGATGATCCTGCCGGGCGTGCGTGTGTTCACCGACCGCATGGAGGTGCGGAACATTCTGCACACCTACCGGATCCCGTACAGCGCGGTGGATCGAGTGCGGATCGGGTCGATGCTGAAGATCGATGCGGTGGATGCCCGCGGCGAGAACCGGACGGTGACGGCGTGGAGCGCCCCGGCGATCCGGAAGCAGGGCCTGCTGGACGCCTTCTCGCGGACGTCCTCGAAGAAGCCGCCGACCGCGCCGATGGGGCAGACGTCCAGTGCGCAGCTGCTGGCGGAGCAGAAGGCGTCGGCGGCGTGGCCGCTGAAGGAGCGGGTGGACGGCTACCAGGACCATCATCTGGTGGACGGTGAGCTGACCGGGGCGATGCAGGTGCGGCTGAACGGCATCAGCATTGCGGTGCTGGCGGCCTCCGTCGGCCTGATCGCCCTGCAGGCGCTGGTGTAGATCGGCCTGCAGGCGCTGATATAGCGAGGAGCGGCCCCGCATCCGTGACGGATGCGGGGCCGCTCTGATCGTCAGCGCGTCAGCTGGAGACGGGCATCAGGCCTTGAAGCCGACCTTGGTCCAGTCGGTGGATTCGAACTGCGCGGCACCGATGTTGACCAGGCCCTTCTTCACGCCGACCACGATCGGGGTGGCGTAGAACGGGAGCACCGCGTAGCCTTCGGCGAGCTTCTTGGAGAACTCATTGGAGGCGTCGATGCGCTTCTGCGGGTCGAGCTCGGTCTGGACCTTCTTCGCGATGTCCTTCAGAGCCGGATCCTCGTAGCCGGAGTAGTTCTGCGCCGAGCCGGGGAGGAACAGGTTGATGCCGCCGAGCTGCGGCAGGTAGCTGCCCACCCACGAGAACGTCACAGCGGAGAAGGAGCCCTTGAGGATGTACTCGGAGAAGTACGCGTCCGGCGGAACGGTCTTCAGCTTGACCTCGAAGCCGATCGCGTTGAGGTCCTTCATCACCTGCGAGGCGCGGTCCGAGTTGGACTTCGTCTCGGCCGGGATCACGATCTCGAAGGCCAGCTTCTTGCCGTCCTTCTCGTAGACCTTGCCGTTCTTCTTGTAGCCGGCGTCCTGGAGCACCTTCTCCGCAGCAGCGGCATCAGGGGCGTCGAGGGATCCGCCGAAGGAGTCCTCGTAGCCCTCCTGGCCCGGCATGAAGATGTAGTTGTTCGCCAGGACCACCGGGGCGTCCAGCGGACCGACCACGGCGCGGCCGACGGCGTCGCGGTTAATGGCCTTGAACATCGCCTCGCGCACCTTGACGTCACCCAGCGCACCCTCGGCGGACTTGGTGTTGATGGTCAGGTGGGTCCAGGTCAGACCGTTGGACTTCTGGATGTCGGCGTCCTTGCGGCCCTTGGCCTGGCCGTAGGTGTCGCCGTCAGCGATGTCGATCATGTCGATCTCGCCGTTGGCGAACGCCTGCGGGGCGTTCTGCTGGGTCACAACGCGGAAGATGATCTTGTCGAGCTTCGCCTTCTCACCCCACCACTTGTCGTTGCGCTCAAGGGTGACCACGCCGCCGTTCTTGTCGAGGTTTGCGATCTTGAACGGTCCCTTGCCCGGCATGGGCTCGCTGATGTGGCCCTCGTTCCACTTCTTCGGGTCCTTGGCGACCTCTTCCTGCATGCCCGGGTAGAGGAAGGCCATCCAGTCGGGGAAGGAGCTCTCGAACTCCACCTCCATCTCGAAGTCACCCTTCGGACGGACCTCTTTGATGAGCTCCCAGCCCTGGGTGGAGGTGACGGTGTAGGCCTCGTCCTTGCCGGACATCGCCTTCGCGTACGCCGCGTAGTCCTTGGTGGTGACGGGCTTGCCGTCGTCCCACTTTGCGTCCTTGTTGTACTTCACCGTGACGATCTGCGGGTCCTCGCTGGTGATCTCGGCGGATTCGATGTACTCGGGACGGAACTCCAGCTTGCCGTCCTCGAGGACCGCGATGCCGTTGTTGTCGCCGAGCGGGCCCATGATCGTGGTCAGCGAGACCTCGTTGCCGTCCGGGTGGGAGTTGTTCCAGTTCGCGGGGATCTGGGAGATCGCCATGCTGAGGGAGCCGCCGTCCTTGACGTCGGCGTACTCGACTTTCTCCCACGCGGTGGAGGGCAGCTCGGCCTGCTCCTTGGCCTTCTTCTCGTTGTCCTTCTTCGCTTCCTCAGCCTGCTGCTCGGAGGTCTTCTGCGAGCAGCCCGCAACGGCTGCGGCCACGCCGGTGACAGCGGTTCCCTGGAGGAACAGACGACGGTTCGTCGAAATCTTCATGGTGTTCTCTCTTCCTTAGAACGTCACTGGGCACCAGTGACGAGATTGGATGTGTCCACGTTGTCGAGACGTGAGATCTCATCGGCGTAGTGGCACGCCACTCGCGATGCGCCGTGGGGGACCCCGGCGGGGTCGTCCGTCCGGCACCGGGACTGCTGCTCGTCGCTGAGCAGCGGTCGAAGGGGGCACCGGGATGCGAAGTTGCAGCCGGTGATCGTCTCCGTGGGGCTCGGCAGGTCCCCTTGGAGAAGAATGCGCTGACGCGACCGCTCCGTTGCCGGGTCGGGGACCGGCACGGCCGACATCAGGGCCCGCGTATACGGGTGCTTGGGGTGCTCGAACACGTCCTTCACCGGACCGTATTCGACGATGCGGCCCAGGTACATCACCGCGATGTAGTCCGAGATCTCCCGGACGATCGCGAGGTCATGGGCCACGAACAGGTAGCTGAGGCCGAGCTCGTCGCGCAGGTCCTCCAGCAGGTTGATGACACCGGCCTGGACGGACACGTCCAGAGCGGACACGGGTTCGTCCAGCACGAGCAGCTTCGGCTCGGTGATCAGAGCACGGGCGATGCCGATGCGCTGACGCTGACCACCGGAGAACTCGTGCGGGTAGCGGTCCGCCATCGAGGCGTACAGGCCCACGCGCTCCAGCAGTTCGCGCACCTTGCGGTGGCGCTCAGCCTTCGGCACGCCCTGCACGGTCAGCGGCTCGGCGATCAGTTCGCCGACCGGCATGCGCGGGTCCAGCGCCGCCATCGGGTCCTGGAACACGATCTGGACGTGCCGGCGCATCGCCAGACGCTGCTTCGCGGTGAGCGTGGAGACGTCCGTGCCGTCGACCACGAGGCGGCCGGCCTGCGGCTTCACCAGCTCCATGATCTCCAGGGCGGTGGTGGACTTGCCGGAACCGGACTCGCCCACGAGGCCGAGGGTCTGGCCGGGGCGGATCTCGAAGTCCACACCGTCCACGGCCTTCACAGCGCCGACCTGGCGACGGAACACCGAGCCCTTCATCAGCGGGAAGTGGCGCACGAGGCCTTCGGCCTCCACAATCGGGGCGAGGGCATCGGAGTCCTCGATCGCGTGGGGCACGTACTCGGGGCGCGGGAAGATGTCAGCGCTGGTGAGGGTGCCGGCGGCGATCTCGCCGGCGCGGTGGCAGGCGGCGGTGCGGCCGGGCACGTCCTCGAAGCCGAGCAGTTCGGGCTCCTCCTGACAGCAGATGTCGATCGCGGCCGGACAGCGATCAGCGAAGGGGCAGCCCTTCGGCAGCGAGGCCGGGCTCGGCGGGCGGCCTTCGAGGGGAACGAGGCGTTCCTTGCCGGCGGTCAGCATGTTCGGCACCGAGCGCAGCAGGCCCATCGTGTACGGCATGCGCGGCTGGGCGAAGACCTCGTCCACATCGCCCTTCTCCACGAGCTTGCCGGCGTACATGACGGCCACGCGGTCCACGTTGCCGGCGACCACGCCGAGGTCGTGGGTGATGAGGACGACGGCAGCGTCGGTCACCTCCTTCGCCTTCTGCAGCACCTCGAGGATCTGCGCCTGGATGGTGACGTCCAGAGCGGTGGTGGGCTCATCGGCGATGATCAGCTGCGGGTCGTTCGCCATGGCGATGGCGATCATGGCGCGCTGACGCATGCCGCCGGAGAACTCGTGAGGAAACGCCTTGACGCGGCGCTCCGCGCCGGGGATGCCGACGATCTTCAGCAGTTCGACCGCGCGCTTGTGCAGCGCATCGGCGGAGACGTTCTTGTTGTGGAGCGTCAGCGCCTCTTCGATCTGCTGACCGATGGTGTACACCGGCGTCAGAGCCGACAGCGGGTCCTGGAAGATCATCGAGATCTCGCGGCCGCGCAGGTCGGAGAGCTCGCGATCGCTCTTGTGGAGCAGCGATTCACCGCGGTAGGTGATGCTGCCCTCGATCTGGGCGCTGGAGGGCAGCAGGCCCATCACTGCCATCGAGGAGACGGACTTACCCGACCCGGACTCGCCCACGATGCCGAGGAACTCGCCCTCGTGGACTTCGTAGTTGACGCCGCGGACGGCGCGGACGAGCCCGTTCTGGTTGGGGAAGGAGACCGACAGGTCTTGAACGCGGAGCAGGGGCTCAGGCACGGTTCACCTCACTGGTGGGGTCGATGGCGTCGCGCAGCGCATCGCCGACGAGGTTCACGGCGGTCAGCAGGGCGACGAGGAAAGCGGCGGGGAACAGGAACAGCCACGGGCGCGTGATGGCCGCGTTCTGGCCCTGGGCGATGAGCACGCCGAGGGAGATGTCAGGCGGCTGGATGCCGAGGCCGAAGAAGGACAGGGCGGTCTCAGAGAGGACGGCGCCGCTGACGCCGATGGCGGCGTCCACGATCAGCAGCGAAGCCACGTTCGGGATGATGTGGCGGTGCAGGATGGTGAACGTGCCCACGCCCATGTAGCGCGCGGCCTTGACGTACTCGCGGTCCTTCAGCGACTTGGTCTGGTTCTTCACGATCTGCGCCATGATCATCCAGCCGAACGCGCCGATCGCGACCACGAGGATCAGCCAGGACTGCGAGGCGAGCATCGGCGAGACGATCATCAGGACGTAGAACACCGGCAGCACGAGCAGCAGGTTCACGAGCCAGTTCATCAGCATCTCAACCCAGCCGCCGAGGTAGCCGGCGAGCGAGCCGAAGAACGCGGCGATGAGGGTGGCCAGCGGGGCCGCGAGGAAGCCGATCAGCAGGGACTTGCGCAGGGCGTGCACGAGCGAGACGTACAGGTCCACGCCGATCGAATCGGTGCCGAACCAGTGCTGGCTGGAGGGCGGGGAGTTGAAGTTGTAGATGTCCTGCTCATTGAGCTCGTACACGTTGATCATGCCGCCGAACGCAGCGAACAGGGCGATGCCGGCGATCACGACGCCGCCGATCCAGAAGTTCGGCTTGCGCTTGAGGCGGCGCCAGACCAGCTGCGAGCGGGAGATCGGGCGCTCGCGCTTCTTGTCGGTCGCCTCATCCGAGAGGGGTGCGGTGGGCTCCAGGTCCTGGGGGAGGTCCGGGGCGGTGTCTGCAGGAGGTGCGGGGTTGTTCGTTGACATGGGTCAGACCCTCACTCTCGGGTCGAGCGCTGCGTAGAGGATCTCCGACAGCATGGAAGAGAACAGGATGATGACGGCGGTGAAGCACACGTTGCCGGTGAGGGCGTTGACGTCGGAGACCTGCACCGCGTTGATGCCGTACTGGCCCATGCCGGCCCAGGAGAAGATGATCTCCAGGAACGCCGAGCCGGCCACCAGGGTGCCGAAGGCGTAGGCGAAGTAGGTGGACATCGGGATCAGTGCCACGCGCACGCCGTGCTTGATGAGGGCGTGGTTGCGGGTGGCGCCCTTCGCACGCGCGGTGCGGATGAAGTCCGAGCCGAGGACATCGAGCATGACCGACCGCATGTAGCGGGAGTAGCCGGCGGCGGAGAACAGGATCAGCACGATGGTCGGCAGGATCATGTGGTTCAACCGGTCCAGCAGCTTCGGTAGTCCGTCCTCGACCCCGGGCGTGTAGGCGCCGGTGAAGCGGATCAGCTGGAAGCCGAGGGAGTTGTTCAGCCAGGTGGTGAGCACCATCAGCAGCAGACCGAGCACGAAGGTCGGGGTGGAGATCAGCACGAACGAGGCGTAGGAGACGATCTGGTCGCTCGCCTTGTACTGGCGGACCGCGCCCCACACGCCGAGGGTGACGCCGAGGATCGCCCCGATGAGGACACCGGCGAACAGCAGCTGCAGGGAGACGCCGGCGCGCAGGCCGAGCTGATGCATGACCCAGTCGCCGTTGAGGTCCTCGTTGAGCTTCTGGATCCACGGCTTGGTGAACACGTCGGTGATCCACCGCCAGGTGCGCTCCAGCACGGGGGTCTTGTCGTTCATGTTGACGCGGTCGAGGATCGCGTCCACCGATGCTTCGGGGATCGGCTCGCTGGACGTCAGGTACTTCCGCCGAGGGAAGAAGAACGACGAGGCCGCGATGTACGCGAAGAGGGTCGCAATCACCGTGAGGATCAGGTAATTGACGAGCCTCCTGAGGAGGTATTTGATCACGGAAGGTCTCCGATTCGGACAGTAGGGGACGTCTTCGATGCCGCCGGGAGGGGCTGGGCTGTGCAGGACATGCATGCTCCTCTCGGGTCAGCGTCCGCTGGGTCAGCGGGCGCTCGGCGTCGGATCCGGCCGGCCATGGTGCGTGGGGTGCGCCGGTGGCGGCGAAGGTGAGTTGACCTGCTCTTTCATCGCTGAAAGACGGGGACTGTGGGCCAGCTCTCGATGAACCTTACCTCATGTGAGAGGGGGCACTCGTTGCCTAGATCACGGGCGTTACCGACTTGTTATATTTGCCCGTTCGTCATCCGGTGGCAGGATGATGAATATGAATGCAGACCCCGCTCCTCGCCGACCCGAACCCCTCAGTGCCCAGGAGGCGCGGCGCTACTCCCGCCACCTCCTGCTGCCCGAGTTCGGTGAGCCCGGACAGAGCCGGCTCCTCGGGGCGCGGGTCGCGGTGGTGGGTGCCGGAGGGCTCGGATCTCCGATCCTGCAGTACCTCGCGGCCGCCGGGGTCGGCCGGATCACGGTGTTCGACCCGGACGTGGTGGACGAGTCCAACCTGCAGCGGCAGATCCTCCACACCGAACAATCGGTCGGGCGCCCGAAGGTGGAATCGGCAGTGCGCGCGGTTTCTGCCCTGAACTCCGCGGTGGAGATCACGGCCGTGCCGGACTCCCTGCGCGCGGACACCGTCCTCGAGCAGCTCGCCGGCCATCACCTGGTGCTCGACGGCACCGACAACTTCCCCACCCGCTACCTCGTCTCTGACGCCTGCGAGATCCTCAACCTCCCCCTCGTATGGGGGTCGATCCTGGGGTTCCACGGACAGCTGTCGGTGTTCTATAGCGATTCAGGTCGCGGCATAACCTACCGCGATATGCACCCGAATCCTCCGAAACCGGGAGAGATCCCCTCCTGCTCCGAAGCGGGGGTCATCGGCACCGTGGTCGGCGTGATCGGCACGTCCATGGCGATGGAAGCGGTCAAGGTCCTCAGCGGCGTGGGTGAGCCGCTGCTCGGGCGCGTCGGCATCTTCGATGCGCTGCGCGGCGAATGGGACTACCTGCCGCTGCGCCGCACCCCGGGCCGCGAGGCCGTCACCGAGGTCGAGGACCTGGCCCTCACCTGCGGCTTCGCCCCCGTGGAGCGCGGCACCACGACCGCACCGAACCTCACCGAACCGACCACCAAGGAGGCCGACGGAACCATGCACGCAGAGATCCTCACCCCTCAGGAGGCCCTGGCCGCAGCGGCGGCGGGGGAGCGCACTCTCATCGACATCCGCGAGGCGGATGAGGTCGCCGGCGGGATGCTGCCCGGCTCGATCCACATTCCGATGGGACGACTGCTGGAGTTCGCGCGCACAGGCGAGGGGGCACCCGTCGGCCCCTTCTCGGATCCGCAGGAGCTCAGCGGCGCGATCATCCACTGCCAGGCCGGCGGCCGCAGCGCGAAGACGCAGGCGCAGCTCGCCCAGCTCGGCATCGAGGTTGCGGACATGGCCGGCGGCTACGCGGCCGGCGCCAGCTGATCAGCCGCCGGCGAACGGGGGCAGAACGTCCACCCGGTCACCGGCGCTCAGCGCCGCCGACTCATCCGAGCAGGCGGCGGAGTTCAGCAGAAAGCTGCTGCGCGACAGAACCGTGCGCGCATCCTCGCTCGCATCCGAGCGCAGCGCCGCCAGCAGAGCACCGAACGTGTCGGCCTGCACGGTGCGCTGCTGCGTGCCGAAGGCGTGGGCGGCGCCGGCGAAGAAGCGGACATCGACCGACGGATTCTCAGACATTCTCATCCTCCGATTGCGGACATGGGGCGGTCGGGCTGCACGAAGTCGGGCCGGTTCATTCCGTGACCGGCCTGCTTGCCCCACTGGGCGGCCCGCCACCGGTCAGCGATGTCCTCATCGCTGCCGCCGCCGCGCATGAGATCCAGCAGGTCCGTCTCCTCATGGGAGAACAGGCAGGTGCGCACCCGGCCCTCGGCCGTGAGCCGCGTGCGGGTGCAGGCGGCGCAGAACGGCTGCGTGACCGAGGCGATCACACCGACGGTGCCGAGCACCTCGGAGTCCGGGCCCGCCTCGCGCAGGCGCACCTGGAAGGTCTCCGCGGGGGCGCTGCCGCGCGGTTCAGCAGTCGGGGTCAGCAGGAAGCGGCCTGAGAGGATCGCGTGCACATCGGCCGCAGTGATCATGGACGTGCGGTTCCAGGCCTTGCCGCCGTCGATCGGCATGTACTCGATGATCCGCAGTTCGAAGCCGCGGTCCAGGCACCACTGCAGCAGGTCCGGCGCTTCATGGTCGTTCACACCGGGCTGCAGGACGGCGTTCACCTTGATCGGGTCCAGGCCCGCAGCCTGCGCGCCCTCCAGCCCCGCCAGGACGCGGTGCAGCAGGGGGCGGCGGCTCATCGCCTCGAACGTCTCGGAGACCACGGAGTCCAGGGACACGTTGATGCGGTCCAGGCCCGCATCCACCAGCTCCTGGGCGCGGATGTCCAGACCGATGGCGTTGGTGGTCAGCGCAATGTTGGGGCGCGGCTCGAGCGCGGCGACCCCCGCGATGATCTCCGCGAGATCGGGGCGGGTGAGCGGCTCTCCGCCGGTGAAGCGCACCTGGTCCACGCCGAGGTGCTCCACGCCGATGCGGACGAGTCGCACGATCTCATCCACGCTCATCAGCTGGTTCTTCTTCAGGAACTCCATGCCCATCTCCGGCATGCAGTAGGTGCAGCGGAGATTGCAGAAGTCGGTGAGGGAGACCCGGAGGTCGTTCGCGGTGCGGCCGAATCGGTCGATGAGCCCCGGGACGTTCGGGCGGCCATCAGTGGAGAGGTCCGTGGTGGTCGGATCCACCGATCGCGGCCTCGGCATGCCGAGGGAGACTGCCATCAGCGCATTCACCTCTTCTCGATCGGCTCGGAGCGCGTCGGGCCCCGAGGTCCCACCAGCCTACTGGTGGTCCGCGATAACCTGAAGGGACGGTCATCCCGGCTCACACCACGAGGAGGTCACGATGTCCGCCCCCACTCGGATCGATGAGCATCAGCAGGCGGTGCGCGACCTCATCGCCCGCATCGCCCCGCGCGATCTGGCCCCGGTGGAGACGGTCAACCTCCTGGATGCGACCAGTCGCCGCCTCGCCGCCGATGTGCGTTCACCCATCGCGATCCCCGCGCGGGACAACTCCGCCATGGACGGCTTCGCGATCTCCACCGACAGCACCCGCTCCACAGCCGACGGGCAGCCCCTCACCCTCAAGCTCGGCCCGATCATCCCCGCCGGCCATGACCCCGGAGTGCTCGACCCCCACACGGCGCGCGCCATCATGACCGGCGCCGCGACCCCCGAGGGGTGCGACGCGATCGTCCCCGTGGAGGAGACGGACCTCGGCCGATTCGCGCAGATCGCCGCACTCCGCCCCGAGGACACGGGAGCCGACGGAGGCCTCAACGACCACCGCACCGGCGACGCCAGCGGCATCGGCGCCGAGGCCATCACGATCACCCTCGGCCCGCAGCACCGGGAGGTCGGCCGGTTCATCCGCCGGGCCGGCTCCGACACGGAAGCGGGGGATGTCGCCGCCCGCGCCGGCACGGTGCTGACGCCGCGGCTCATCGGACACCTGGCCTCCGTCGGCCTGCAGAGCGTGGAGGTGACCGAGCGCCTGCGCGCCGTTGTCGTCTCCACCGGCGCCGAACTGGGGGAGGACGCCGGGCAGGTGCGCGACGCCAACGGCCCCGCCCTCGTCACGGCACTGCGCGAGATGGGGGTGGACGCTGTCCGCTGCGTGCGCGTGGGCGACGACCCGCGCGCCCTGATCGACACCGTCACCATGGCGCTGCGGGAGACCGGCGCGCAGCTGATCGTCTCCTCCGGCGGCGTCAGCGCCGGCGCTGTGGAGCCGATCCGGCAGGCCGCCCGATTGGAGGGCTCCCCGCTGCGGCTGGCGTTCCACACCGTCGCCATGCAGCCCGGCGGCCCGCAGGGGCTCGGCGTGTTCACCCGCTCCAGCGGGGAGGAGGTCGCGTGGATCGCACTGCCCGGCAACCCCGTCTCCGCGCTGGTCAGCCTGGAGATGTTCGTGCGTCAGGCCGTCGGCGCGTCCGCCCGGCCGCGTGTGCGTTTGGAGGTGCGCACCCAGACCGGAGAGGATGAGGCCTCCCCGCCGGGACGCACCCAGATCCGCCGCGGCCGCATCCAGACCGATTCGACCGTCCGGCTCGTCGGCGGGCCCGGATCCCACCTGCTGGGCGCCCTCGCCCTCGCCGATGCCCTGGTGATCATCCCAGCGGACACGACCACGATCCACGACCGCGACTCCTTCGAGGTGATGGTGCTGACATGACCAGCGACAACAGTGACACCCGAGCAGCCGGCGACCCCGCCGCGGGCGCCGGCGGCCTCTCGCACGTGCGGGCCGACGGATCCAGCCACATGGTCGACGTCACCGACAAGTCCGTCACCACCCGCGAAGCGACCGCTGAAGCCACTCTCGTCACCCGCGCCGACGTCATCGAGAAGATCATGACCGGTGACCTCCCGAAGGGGGAGGCGCTGAGCGTGGCCCGCGTTGCGGGGATCATGGCGGCGAAGCGGACCAGTGAGCTCGTGCCCCTGTGCCACCCGCTGCCGATCACGAAGGTCAGCGTGGACTTCGCGCCCACCGGCACGGACGCGATCACCGTCACCGCGCAGGTGCGCACCACCGGCCGCACCGGGGTCGAGATGGAGGCGCTGACCGCCGCCAGCATCGCCGCCGTCACCCTGTTCGACATGATCAAAGCCGTGGACCACCTCGCCGTGATCCAGCAGACCCGCGTCCTCGCCAAATCCGGCGGCAAGAGCGGCGACTGGTCCCGCACCCCCGAGAACGAGGAGACCCCCCGACCATGACCGACCACCCCTTCACCGCGCAGGTCATCATCGCCTCCACCCGCGCCGCCGACGGCACCTACGAGGACCGCACCGGCCCCATCCTCACCGACTGGCTCACCGCCCTCGGCTGGACGGTGCCCGAGCGCGTCATCGTGCCCGACGGCCCCGAGGTCGGCGAGCAGATCGGCCGCGCCCTGCAGGCCGGCGCCGACGTCATCATCACCTCCGGCGGCACCGGCATCAGCCCCAGCGACGTCACCCCGGAGCAGACCGCCCCCTACCTGGAGCGGCAGCTGCCCGGCATCCCCGAAGCGATCCGCCACCGCGGCCTGGATAACACGCCGCTCGCCGCCATCAGCCGCGGTCTGGCCGGCCTCAACGGCCGCACCCTCATCGTCAACCTGCCCGGTTCCCGCGGGGGCGTGCGCGACGGCATGGTGGTGCTGGAGCCGATGCTCGCCCACCTGATGGAGCAGCGCGACGGAGGCGGCCACGAATGAGCAGCGACTCCTCCGTGCTGCCCGAGGACATGGTCCGGCCGCAGGATCCGCGCGACCCCAGCCTCGGACCCGTTGAGCACCGCATGCGCCTCGCCCTCGTCACCGAGGAGGCCGTGAGCGTGCAGGAGATGGCGCGGCTCGTCGCGGATGAGCGCTGCGGCGCCGTGGTCACGTTCGACGGCGTGGTCCGCAACCACGACGAGGGCCGCGGGGTTCAGCGCCTGGCTTACACGGCGCACCCGTCGGCCCAGCAGGTGATGGACGAGGTGCTGGCGGACGTCACCGGGCGGTTCCCGGACGTCATCATCGCGGCGGCGCACCGCTACGGCCCCCTCAGCATCGGCGACTGCGCGCTCGCCTGCGCCGTCGCCGCCCCGCACCGCAAGCGCGCGTTCGAGGCGTGCGACGTGCTCGTCGACGAGGTGAAGGCGCGGCTTCCGATCTGGAAGGAGCAGCACTTCGACGACGGCACCCAGGAATGGGTCGCGGCCCTTGGCTGATCTGAACCTCGACCACGTCCGCGGGGTCCTGTTCGCGATGGACGTGCCCCCGAGCAGCTGAGCAGCCTGCCGCTCGCCCGAGCCGTCCTCGACGCACTCGAGGCCCACCGCATCCGCCTGGCGGTCGTCGGCCTCTCCGAGCGCGGGGTGAAGCGCCTGCTCGCGGACCTCGAGCGCTGGCGCACCAGGGAGGCCTGGCGCGGGGCCGACGGAGCCGCGATCGAACAGGACCTGCGACGAATGGCGGACGAGCAGCGGCTGCGCCGCCGGCCCGCCCGTGCCCGCATCGGCGAGATCCGCCGCATCACGCGGATCATCAGGCGCATCCCGACCCGGATCCGCGAGGACCTGGAGATCCCCTCGTCCGCACCGGTTCTCCTGGGCATGGTGGGCTTCATGCTGTACGCGCTGCGGTCCGAGTCCGGCCGCACCGAGACCGACGACGCGCCCGCTCCCGAACCCGAGCGCGCACGGGCAGGGGCGCCCCTGGGCCTCGGCGCCCCGCCGGGAACTGAGACCGGAAGCAGCACAGATCCCACGGAGCATCGGCGCAGCCGACTTCTCACCGTCCCGTTCCCGCAGCGCCGGCTCATGGGGGTCGCCCTGTGGCTGCTCGGACTGCTGCCGGTGCTGGTGTCCCTCACCAGCCTGCTGGACGGTGCTGACCCGTTGAGGCGCCGCGCGCGCCTCGCGCAGCGTCGATAGTCTGGGCCCATGCGCATCCTGCACCTCACCGACACGCACATCAGCGCGGCGGACCCCAGTGGAGGACCGGTCCTCCACCAGGGGCGGATCGACGCCCGCGCCGCCCTCGACGGCGTTCTGACCAGGCTCGCGGACATCGGCCCGCTCGATGCGGTCGTCCACTCCGGTGATGCCTCCGATGACGGCTCCGAGGACTCCTACCGCCACCTCGAGCGCGTGATCGGCGACTTCGCCCGCGCCCACGGCGCCGAGCACACCATCGCGATGGGCAACCACGATGTGCCCGCGGGCTGGAATGCCGCGACGGGGCTGCCCACGGTGCGCTGCCAACGGGTCGGCGACGGCCGCATCATCACTCTGGACACCTCAGTTCCGCGCGCGGGATACGGCCACGTGGGCGCCGAGCAGCGGGAGGAGGTCGCAGCGATCCTCACCGAGAGCGTCGACGGGCCGACCATCGCCGTGCTGCACCACCCGCCCTTCCCCGTCACCTCCCGACTGTTCCAGGCGCTCAGCCTCGACGGCCTGGACGAGCTGCGCGAGCTGCTGGAGGGCCGCGTGGACCTGATCCTCTCCGGCCATCTGCACGCCGCGACCAGCGGCCGGCTGGGGAGCGTGCCGGTGCACGTGGCGCCGGGCATCGTCAACGTCACGGATCCGTCGGCCGCGCTCGCCGGCGAGGCGGGGGAGAAGGAGGTCGCGCTCGGCCTCAGCGGCGCCAGCCTCGTGGATGTTGGGGCCGACGGGTGCCGCATTCAGTCGTTCCACTGGCCGAACGCAGGGGACACCGGCGAGGTGACCGAGCCGGTCTACTCGTTCGATGCCGACACGATCACCCGGATCGTGGAAGCAGCGGGCCGGAAGTGAATTCCCGAACCACACGGTTCGCATTCCCGCAGCGAAGATCTGTTCACTCAGATGAATGAATGATGAATGGGAAGAATCTCTGCGGCGAATAGTCGGTGCGGCGGATTCGTTCGGCCGGGCTTCGGGCATGAAGAACGCCACCTGGGTCAACCAGGTGGCGCTGCAGCGTACTGACGGGGAGGGCGGCTCAGCGACCGATGCCGAGAGCGGTGACGCCCTGTGCGGTGTGGCTGTGGGCGATGGCCGCGACGTTCGAGTTGTGGCGCGAACCGGGGACCACGCTGCCGCGCTCCACGTCCTGGCCGACCATCTTGCGGCTCAGGTTGCCGAAGAAGCGCTCGGTCCAGCGAGCGGACTTGGTGGATGCTGCTGCGTTCTGCATAACGAATGCCCCTTCCTCGCCGATTCCCCATCGGCCTCTGCCAAAGCTTGTGACTCCATTCTAAAGAGGCCGAGTCGCCCGCCCCAAGCGAATTGTGAGCCGCAGAACCCTGTGATCCCCGTCTGTGGCGCAGCTCTATGAAACGAGTCTCCCCGGGTGGGACCAGGGTCCCCATTCGGGCCCTGCCGGAGCGCAGGTCGGGAGTGCTGAGCATCTCGCAGGGGCAGTCGGTTCACCGTTGGCGAACGGGTGCGGGCGCAGTTGGCACTCGTGTTGCATGAGTGCCAATGCCGCCACTAGGCTGACCGCATTGGCAGTCTCCGCCGGAGAGTGCCAGCCAGTGGATTCGGGCCGGTCGGCACCGCGACGACGACCGCCCCACCGATGGATCCGCTGATCTCTGATCATCAAGAGTCAAAGGAGAGAGGTCGCATGTCGGTCTCCATTAAGCCCCTCGAGGACCGTGTCGTCGTCAAGCCGCTCGAAGCCGAGCAGGTCACTGCATCGGGCCTGATCATTCCGGACACCGCGAAGGAGAAGCCCCAGGAGGGCGAGGTCGTCGCCGTCGGCGAGGGCCGCTTCGACGACAAGGGCCAGCGCGTCCCCATGGACGTCAAGCTCGGCGACAAGGTCGTGTTCTCCAAGTACGGCGGCACCGAGCTCAAGTACGGCTCCGAGGAGTACCTCGTTCTGAGCCAGCGTGACATCCTCGCAATCATCGAAGGCTGATTCCATCCATGGCTAAAGACATCATCTACGACGAGGACGCACGCCGCGCGCTCGAGCGCGGCGTCGACCGCCTCGCCGACACCGTCAAGGTGACCCTCGGCCCCAAGGGCCGCAACGTCGTCCTCGACAAGAAGTGGGGCGCCCCCACCATCACCAACGACGGCGTGACCATCGCCCGCGAGGTGGAGCTCGAGGACCCGTTCGAGGATCTCGGCGCTCAGCTCGCCAAGGAGGTCGCCACCAAGACCAACGACGTCGCCGGTGACGGCACCACCACCGCAACGGTCCTCGCCCAGGCGCTCGTCCACGAGGGCCTGCGCAACGTGGCCTCCGGCGCTGCCCCGGCCGGCCTCAAGCGCGGCATGGAGAAGGCCGTCCAGGCGCTCTCCGACCGCCTCGCTGAGAACGCCATCGAGATCTCCTCGAAGGACCAGATCGCGAGCGTGGCCGCCGTGTCCTCCCAGGACCGCGAGATCGGCGAGCTGCTCGCCGAAGCGTTCGAGAAGGTCGGCAAGGACGGCGTCATCACCGTGGAGGAGTCCTCCACCACGGCGCTGGAGCTGGACTTCACCGAGGGCATGCAGTTCGACAAGGGCTTCATCTCCCCGCACTTCGTCACCGATGCGGACCGCCAGGAAGTCGTCCTCGAGGACGCCTACGTCCTGATCAACCAGGGCAAGATCTCCAACGTGCAGGACCTCCTGCCGCTGCTGGAGAAGGTCGTCGAGACCGGCAAGCCGCTGTTCATCATCTCCGAGGACGTCGAGGGCGAAGCCCTCGCCACCCTCGTGGTCTCCAAGCTGCGCGGCTCCTTCAAGGGCGCCGCCGTGAAGGCCCCGGCCTTCGGCGACCGCCGCAAGGCCATGATGCAGGACATCGCCACCCTCACCGGTGCGCAGGTCATCACCCCGGACCTCGGTCTGGACCTGAAGACCGCCACCCTGGCTGATCTCGGCACCGCCTCGCGCGTCGTCATCACCAAGGACGCCACCACCATCGTCGGCGGCGCCGGCGATGACGAGGCCGTGGCCGACCGCGTCGCCCAGATCAAGTCGGAGATCCAGAACACCGACTCCGACTGGGACCGCGAGAAGCTGCAGGAGCGCCTCGCGAAGCTGTCCGGCGGCGTGTCCGTCATCAAGGTCGGCGCTCACACCGAGGTGGAGCTCAAAGAGAAGAAGATGCGCATCGAGGATGCTGTTGCGGCCACCCGCGCAGCGATCGAAGAGGGCATCGTCTCCGGCGGCGGCTCCGCCATCGTGCAGGCAGCCACCGTGCTCGAGGACGACCTCGGCCTCGAAGGCGATGAAGCAGTCGGCGTGCGCGCTGTCGCCAAGGCCGTTGTGGAGCCGCTGCGCTGGATCGCCGAGAACGCCGGCCTCGAAGGCTACGTCGTGGTGGAGAAGGTCAAGCAGGCGCCGATCGGCACCGGCCTGAACGCCGCCACCGAAGAGTACGAGGATCTGGCGGCAGCCGGCATCATCGACCCGGTGAAGGTGACCCGCAACGCCCTGCGCAATGCGGCCTCCATCGCCGGTCTCGTGCTCACCACCGAGACCCTCGTGGTCGACAAGCGCGAGGACGAGGACGAGGACTGATCTCCGCCCCCGCTGCACAGGCGCCTGAGGCGCTCGTGTGAGACCCCTATCCGAACCCCCGGCAGAAGATGCCGGGGGTTCGGTCCTTCTGTAGCCTGGGTCAGTCATCGGGCGAGCAGCGACGACGCGCCGCCCCCAGTAAACCAACCCCCTCACTGCTGACCGTGGGAGCCGGTCCGCGCTTCAGTGCGCCCACCGACTCACCACCGCGCCCCACCACTGCGCCGCCGTCCCGGAAGGCGCACGGGCGCCCGACCTGAGACGGCTGCGCACCCGCGCGCCAGCAGTGACCGATTGCGCTGCGGCCCCTCCTCGCGGCGCTGAAGTCAGGAGTCGAATGAGAAGCACAGATCCCGAGGACCACGACGCTGCGGTGCCGCCCGAGAACGACCCCCACGTCATCGAGCGTGAGTCCTACGGCGGCACCCGTCGGAACCCCGAGCGCGAGGCCCGCCTCGCCCGCCGGGACGCCGAGCGCCCGCCCCGCGACCAGGAGGAGCTGCAGCACCGCGGCCCCACCGACCTCGCCGAGTCCGGTCCCCGCCTGAACCGCCTCGTGTTCGGGGTGTCCTCCGCCGTGATCCTGGCGTTCAGCCTGTGGGCGATCTTCCTGCCGGACAACGCGCAGAACACCATGGCGGCGATCGTCGACTGGATCGCGGAGAACGTCGGCTGGTTCTACGTCCTCACCGTCACCGTCGTCATCGGCTTCGTGATCAAGGTGGCCGTGTCGAAGGAGGGCTCGGTCCGCATCGGGCCCGACCACTCCCGCCCCGAGTACAAGCTCTTCACCTGGGTGGCGATGCTGTTCGCCGCCGGTGTCGGCATCGACATGCTCTTCTACTCGGTGACCGGCCCCATCACGCAGTACGTCGAGCCCGTCAACGAGGCGCCCCGCTCGCTGGAGGCGCTGCGCGAAGCCGTGGTGTGGACGATGTTCCACTACGGCATCGTCGGCTGGTCCATGTACTCCCTGCTCGGCATGGCCATGGGGTACTTCGCGTACCGCTGGGGCATGCCCCTGTCCATCCGCGCGGCCCTCTACCCCCTGTTCGGCAAGCGCATCCGCGGTGTCGCCGGCGACGTCATCGACATCTTCGCCCTGGTCGGCACCGTGATGGGCGTGGCCACCTCGATGGGTATCGGCGTGGTGCTGCTGTCCACCGGCATCGCCACCCTCATCCCCGGCCTGTCCGACGGGATCGGCCTGCAGGTCTCGCTGGTGATCGTGGCGGTGGTGCTGACCGTGGCCGCCACCCGTTCCGGTGTGGACAAGGGCATCCGCATCGTGTCCGAGCTCAACCTCTGGAGCGCCGGCGCGATGATGCTGTACATCCTGGTCTTCGGCCACACCTCGTTCCTGCTCAACGGCTTCGTGGAGAACGTGGGCCGCTTCCTGTGGACCACCCCGCAGCGACTCATGCAGACCATGGTGTACGAGGACGGCGGCTCCGCCTGGATGGGCAAGTGGACGCTGTTCTTCTGGGCGTTCTGGCTGGCATGGGGCCCGTTCGTGGGCCTGTTCCTGGCGCGCATCTCCCGCGGCCGCACCCTGCGCGAGTTCGTCATCGCGGCGATCACCGTGCCGGTGCTGTGCGACTTCGTGATCGTGTCCCTGTTCGGCAACTCCGCGATCTTCGAGGTGCTCAGCGGCAATGAGAAGTTCGCGCAGCTGGCGATGGAGTTCCCGGAGCGCGGCTGGTACGCGCTGCTGGAGATGTTCCCCGGCGCCACGATCCTCATCATCCTGGCGACCATTTCGGGTCTGCTGTTCTACCTGACGTCCGCGAACTCCGGCGCGATGGTGATGTCGAACTTCTCCTCCACCATTCCGGATCCGTCGGAGGACGGCGCCAAGTGGCTGCGCGTGCTCTGGTCGCTGCTGACTGCGCTGCTGACCTGCGCGATGCTGCTGGCCGGCGGCGTCACCACGATGGAGTACGCGACGCTGATCTTCGCGCTGCCGGTGACGATCATCGCGTGGCTGGTGATGGCATCGTTCTCGAAGGCGCTGGCGATGGAGCGGGCCGCGCGGGAGGGCGGTGCCCTGCCGCGCACTCCCCGGTCCAGCGCGCCGGGCGGTCGGGAGCCGGAGAGGTCGTGGCGTCAGCGGCTGGCGTCCATGCGCGCCTACCCGTCGAAGCAGACCGTGCGGAAGTTCGTGGACTCCACCGTGGAGCCCGCTCTGGACGAGGTGGCCGCGGAGTTCCGTCGCCACGGCCTGACCGCTGAGCTCGCCACCGCGACCGGGTCGACGGCGGGATCCGTCGATTCCGCGGCGGTCACCTCCCGCACCCTCGTGGTGACGATGCAGGACGACCGCAGCTTCCACTACCAGGTGGCGGCCGTGCAACGGCCGGTGCCGACGTTCGGCGGCCGGCAGAGCCAGGAGGAGCACTATTACCGCCTCGAAGTGTTCACCCAGACCGGGTCCGAGGGGTACGACGTGTACGGGCTGAGCACGCAGCAGATCATCGATGACGTCCTCGACCACTACGAGGGCCACCTGATGTTCCTGCAGCACGCGAGTGCGACCGAGGCGTCCACGGTGCTGACGCCCCCGGCGGACGGGGCAGCAGCGGTCTGATCCTTCTCTGACCTGCCGGTCCGTTCCGCGGCGTTTCGCGACTGGGGCCCCACCCGTCCACGTAGGATGGGCGGGGCCCCATCACTGCTGGATGGCGCTTCCGCCGATGCCGGGTGACCTGTGAGAGACGAGGAGGGATCAGGGTGAGGAAAGAGGGCCAGATCCGTCTGCGACCGACTCGTTCCGCCCGCGCAGCGTTCCTCGCCGCTGCTCTCGTGTTCGTCATCGTGCTGGACTTCCTGGTGGTGATCAGCTTCCTCGGCCAGAAGCTGTGGCGCGATGAGCGGCTCTTCCACGACCTGTGGTTCTCCGCTCCCGCGCTCGTGTGGCTGGGCATGCTGGTCATCGCGCTGTTCTACCTGATCCGCGCGACCACGCAGTCGGTGCTGGTGGACTCCCGTGGGATCCGGGTGCGGGGCCTGCTGCGCTGGCCGCGCCGCATCGACTGGGAGGACGTCTCCGCGGTGTGGGCGTTCACCGATATTGTGCGCCGCGCCCCCGCCGAAGCGGTGGACGGCGCCCCGGACGCGCACGACGCCGTGATCGTGATGGCGACCGGCATCCGCCGCATCGCGAACATCTCCGGCCGCCTGTACGGCGGCGCCAACCAGGAGCAGATGCTGGATGCCGCTGCCGCCGCGCAGGTGCGGGTGGAGCGGGTCGAGCAGATCACCTCCGCTGAGCTGCACCGCATGCTGCCCGGATCGTTGAAGATCGTGGACCGCTTTCCGAACGTTCTGCTGGGGATGGCGGCGCTGTTCTACGTGGCGCACAATGTGCTGACGTTCGTGATCTGGGGTCTGTGATCGCCCGGTGACCGAGTCATGAGCAGGCGCCGCCTGGCGCGCCGCCTCCCCTCACCCCTGCCCCAGCGGCACGGCCTGGATGCGGTGCGGGTGGTGCCGTCGGCCGACGAGGCGGGCCGCAGCGTCCGCGATGTCCTCACCGCCCGCTTCCCCGCGCTGGTCTCCGCTGAGGCTCAGGACCTGGGGGAGCGGTTCGCGCGCGGGGACGTGGTGGACCGCTCCGGCGCCCCCTACCGGCCGACGGATGCCGTCACCCGCGCCTCGGAGATCTTCTTCCACCGCGAGATCGCACCCGAACCGGTGGACGAGGTCGACATCCCGGTGGTGTTCGAGGATGAGCACCTGCTGGTGGTGGACAAGCCCGCCGGCGTTGCGTCGATCCCGCGGGGAGAGCATGTGCTGCGCTCCGCGCTGGTGCGGCTGCGGGTACGGCACGGGATCCAGGAGCTGTCGCCGCTGCACCGGCTCGACAAGCAGACGGCAGGCCTGCTGGCGCTGTCGAAGGTGCGCGCCGAGCGCGGCGCCTACCAGCAGATGTTCGCGGAGGCGGGCCGGGTGACGAAGCGGTACCGCGCGGTCTGCTGGGATGCGGGCGCGCACGGGCACGCACGCGAGCGCCTCCTCGCCGGGGAGGCGGTGGATGTGCGCGAAGCGATCCGCAAGGACCACGGCGACATCTGGGCGCATTCGGATGCAGGCGGCCGGGCCGCGCACTCCACGATGCGCCTCGTGGACCGATGGGAGAGCGCGGCGCCCGGTGCCGGCGAGGGCGGGGCCGCGCGGTTCCTGTTGGACCTGGTGCCGCACACGGGCCGCACCCACCAGCTGCGTCTGCACTGCACGCATGTGGGCCTGCCGATCCTCGGCGACGAGCTCTACCCGCAGCCCGCCCCCGACCCGGTCACCGGACAGCGGCAGCGCCGCGACACCGGCGGGATCGACCTGCAGCTGCAGGCGGTGCATCTGGCCTTCACCGACCCGCTCACGGGGGAGGAGCGGTCCTTCACCACCCCGACCCGGCTCACGGAGGCACCGCGATGACGACCGCACCGGACCCGCGCTCTGACGCGTCGCGCCCCAGCACGAACGCCCCGCGCTCTCGTCCTGATGCAGTGCGCGCCCGGACTGACGCGTCCGGCCGCATCATCCTCGGACCCACCGTGCTCGCGCACTGGCGCCCCGCCGCCTCGATGGGCCTGCCGCTGCTCGCCGTACCGCTCAGCACCATGGTCGCGGCATTCGCGCCCGGCATCCGCACGCTCAGCTGGGAGCTCAGCGCCCACCTGCCGTTCTGGGCAGCACAGCTGATCGAATTCGCCGCCGCCTGGGCAGTCACCTGGGCCGTGACGGCCCTCCTGGCGCTCGCGGTGCTCGCCCTGACCAACCCCCACGCCCGATTCGCCCCGGCCTCCGGCACGGTGTCCCTCCGGCCCGGGCCGTTCGCGCGTGGGCAGCGGGTTCCGCTGGAGCAGATCCTGCGGATCGATGCCGATCCGCGCCGCCAGGGAAGCACCGACATCTGGTACCGCCCGGCCGACGCCGCGGCCGAACCGGCGCGCATCACGGTGCCGTTCTCCGGCTGGGACGACGCCTCGTTCGACGGCATCCGGGCCCTCGCCGCGGCGGCCTCCGTCGGCCCCGTCCCGGGCCCACGCGCGCAGGAGATGGCGGCGCTGCTGCGCGCCTCCCGCACCCGCGACAACCGGGCGATGGCGCGCTCCCTCGGCATGGGGTGGCGGCCGGAATGGCAGGACCCGTCGGCCTTCGAAGCAGCGCTGGACGACGCCCGCCGCAGCGCCGGTCGCACCATTGGCCGCGGCGCAGACCGCACCGCCCGCCGAGAGCCCCGAGGCTGACGGCGCCCCGTGCCTCCCCGTGCGCCCGGGGGAGCGGACCGCAGCACCCCGGATGCCCGATGGATCACGTCACGCACGCCTGCTGCGCCTGCTCAGGGCCGGTACCATAGGTGCATGACGAGTGCAGATCCCTTCGGCTTTGTTGGCCTGACGTACGACGATGTTCTTCTGCTGCCCGGCGAGACGGATGTGATCCCGTCGGATGCGGACACCACCGCCCGCCTCACCCGGGAGATCTCGCTGCGGATTCCGCTGGCCTCCGCCGCTATGGACACGGTGACCGAGGCGCGCATGGCGATCGCAATGGCCCGCCACGGCGGCATCGGCATCCTACACCGCAACCTCTCCATCGACGACCAGGCCCACCAGGTGGACCTCGTCAAGCGCACTCAGACCGGGCGCATCACCAACCCCGTCACCATCAGCCCCGACGCCACCCTCGACGACTTCGACGCCCGCTGCGGCGAATTCCGCGTCTCCGGCCTGCCCGTGGTCGATGAGCAGGACATGCTGCTGGGCATCTGCACCAACCGCGACCTGCGGTTCATCCCCGTCGCCGAATGGAAGACCACCAAGGTGCGCGACGTCATGACCACCGACGTGTTCACCGCCCCCAGCGACGTCTCCAGCGAGGACGCCACCGCGATGCTGCGCCGCAACAAGCGCGAGCGCCTCCCGCTGGTCGACCCCTCCGGCAAGCTCACCGGCCTGATCACCGTGAAGGACTTCGTGAAGTCCGAGCAGTTCCCGAATGCGTCGAAGGACGGGCAGGGCCGCCTGCTCGTCGGCGCCGGCGTCGGCTTCTTCGGCGACTCGCTGGAGCGCGCCGGTGCGCTGCGCGACGCCGGTGTGGACGTCCTCGTGGTCGACACCGCGAACGGCCACGCCCGCCTCGCCCGCGAGATGATCCAGACCATCAAGAAGGACTCCTACTTCCGGGACGTCCAGGTGATCGGCGGCAACGTCGCCACCCGCGAGGGCGCGCAGGCGCTGGTCGACGCAGGCGCTGACGGCGTCAAGGTCGGCGTGGGCCCGGGCTCCATCTGCACCACCCGCGTGGTCGCCGGTGTGGGCGTTCCGCAGGTCACCGCGATCTACGAAGCATCCAAGGCGTGCAGGCCCGCCGGTGTTCCCCTCATCGGCGACGGCGGCCTCCAGTACTCCGGTGACATCGCCAAGGCCCTCGTGGCCGGCGCCGACACCGTCATGCTCGGCTCCCTCCTCGCCGGCACGAAGGAGTCCCCGGGCGAGGTGGTGCTCGTCAACGGCAAGCAGTTCAAGTCCTACCGCGGTATGGGATCGCTGGGCGCGATGGCGTCCCGCGGCAAGCAGTCCTTCTCCAAGGACCGCTATTTCCAAGCCGACGTGGACACCGACGACAAGATCGTCCCCGAAGGCATTGAGGGCCGCGTGGCGTACAAGGGTGCGCTCGGCGGTGTGATCCACCAGCTCACCGGCGGCCTGCACCAGTCGATGTTCTACGTGGGTGCCCACACCATCGACGAGCTGAAGGAGCGTGGGAAGTTCGTCCGCATCACCCCGGCCGGGCTGAAGGAATCGCACCCGCACCACATGGCCGCGATCATGGAGGCGCCGAACTACACGGCGTGAGCGGTCAGCTGCCGGAGGGGTCCTCCAGGTGCCCGAAGAGGGCCTCTTCGCAGCCGCGCAGCTGAGCATCCACCACCGGCGCGGGGGTGCCGGCGGTGAGCGTGGCCGTCGCCCAGCGGGCCGCGCAGCTGCGCATGAACTCGTGGGCTTCACGGCTCTGCGTCCACGCGTCCAGCTCCGCCCGGACGGACTCGGCGGGCCGGCTGAACGCGCCCTTCTCGATCTCGACGATGCCCTGCTGCAGGTACTGCTTCAGGCGCAGCAGCGTCAGGTCCCACGCGACGCCCACACCGATCACACCGAAGCTCTGCCAGTCCTCATCGGACAGCTCGGAACTGTGCGACAGGGATAGGTCGCAGGCGCCGCGGCCGTGCGAGTCGTCGAACGGGGGAGTGAGGTCCAGGTCCACGATGCTCGTGCGGTCGTCGAAGTTCCACGACATCCGCAGGTGCTGCTCCGGGATCCGTGCGAGGACCGCGCCCCAGGCGCTGCCGGGGATGACGTAGCCGTCGGCCGTCCTCTCAGACGGCAGGACGCGGCCGAACCAGCGGTTCAGCTGCTGGAAAGTGGAGATCGCGTCCCAGACGGCTCCGGCCGGGGCGTGGATCGTGGTCTCCAGGAGGACGGCGGCACGGTGAGCGGCGCGGCTGGTCGCGGGGGCAGGCTCGATGGAGACGGTGCGGGCGGCGTCGTCGACATGGTCCAGAGCGTTCAGGAGCTCGTTGCTGGGCATGGCCTCAGTGTCTCATGAGTCACCCCGCCGCACCGGCCCATCGCCGCGCACTGCTGTGCGCCTGCCCCGAATGCAAGGGTGCCGGCGTCATCTGCACGGACCTCGCGATGATGGCGGGCGCCGCCATCATCTGCATCCGCATCGGTCAGCCCGTCACCGCTGAGTCGCTGCAGGAGCACACGGCGCGGATCTGACGGTCGGCACCCGTCGGCCGGTCTAGTCCGGCCACCTCCACCGCAGGCCCACCATGCCCGGCCCGTAATCGGTGGCGAAGGTGCGCGCCCGCATCGAGGCGTTCACCATCGCCGGCCGCACCTGCACGTCCGTGTCCTTCTCGCCGCGCAGCTGCTCCACCTGGTCCGGCCAGTCGTGCTCTTCGAATTGCACTTCCAGCAGCACCTGCTTCGCGCGCCGCGCCACCGAGTAGAGCACTTCGGGCACCTGGTGCGGTGGGGTCGACAGGATCACGCGGAAATGGCAGGAGGCGAGATCGCCGGGGTGCAGGTCGTCGTCGATGATCACCTGGGCGCCGAACACCCGCTGCTGCGGCCAGTCGATCGCCTCGCCGATGCGGCAGCCGCCTACGGGGATGATCTCCGGGCGGATCACCGGCTCATCCTCGGCGAACATGTGGATCGACGGCATCATGCACGGCCCTGCCTTCAGTGCCCGCACGATCAGGTGGATGTCGATCCGCAGCTGCTCCTGGGCGCTGTCCAGGACGGCCCGCTCCACCACGGACATCTCGTGCGGCTGGTCCGTCGGGTCGGTGAAGCCCAGTTCCCGCATCATCCGTTCGAGGACTTCGCGCTGCGGTAGATCCTCATCGAGGGTGAGGAAGCGCATGGGCCGGCCGGGGAAGCGCGGGTGGACCAGTTCGTTGGAGAGGGCGCCGGTGTCCAGACCGAGGATCTCCTCCAGGGCCGGCAGTGCGGCGATGGAGCCGGGATGTTCGGGGGAGCGGGAGCCGCTCTGCCACATGCTGAGCGCGGCGACGCTGACGGAGTGGCCGCGCGCCGCGAGCTGCTGCTGGAGGGCGCGCAGGGAGAGTCGCCGACGGGTGATCGCCGTCCGCAGGGCCGTGGAGAACGAACTGGGCTCGGGCGGGCGCGGCCCGGACGGGGCGGGCCCGCTTGTCGGGCGGTGTTCCTCGCCCGCAGAGGTGTCGTTCACGTGTCACAGTGTGCCACGCTCACCGGGCGAAGGACTGCGGAGGAATCGGACTTTTCACAGTCGCAGTGGAGGTGTTCACGCTGGGCGCCGCGGGTGTTCACACAGGGGGCGGAAACGGTGAACACCGGAATTCTACACTTGTGGAAGTCGCACAGAGCGGCCCCGTGACGAGGCCGCTGCGGCACACAGATTTCCTCAGCACTGCGTTCCTGCCGAACACATGCGGAGGAGAGCGCGATGGTCCATCGATCGGGGGGTCGGTGGGCCATTCGCTTTTCCCGGCCCCGTCGGCCCGTCCACACCGCCACTCCTCCCCAGCGGCGCGCCGCCCCCGAACCCGCCGGCGTAGGCTGGGGCCATGAGCTGGATCAACGGGCCCCTCCTCGGCTTCGACACCGAGACCACAGGCACCAACACGGACACCGACCGCATCGTCACCGCCGCCCTCGTGTTCTCCACCGGGCCCGGCCGCGCCGGCGAAACGGTCGCCACCTGGCTGATCGACCCCGGTGTGGAGATCCCCGAAGCCGCCGCCCGCGTCCACGGCATCTCCACCGCTCACGCCCAGCAGTACGGCGTGCCCAGTCGTCCCGCTCTCGAAGAGATCGCCGCGCGCCTGACCGAGGCGCTGCAGCAGGGCACCCCGATCGTCGCGTTCAACGGCAGCTTCGACCTGCGCATCATCGAAGCCGAGCTCACCCGCCACGACCTGCCCACCCTCGCGGACCGGCTCGGCCACGACATCGCGCCCGTCATCGACCCTCTCGTGCTGGACCGCGGCCTCGACCGCTTCCGCAAGGGCAAGCGCACCCTGTCCGCGGTGATGGAGCACTACGGCGTCCAGCCCGACGGCACTATGCACACCGCCGATGTCGATGTCTCGATGACCCTGGACGTTCTGCGCGCCATGGCGGAGAAGTTCCCGGAGGTGGGCGGCACGGAGCTGCCGGAGCTGCACAAGAAGCAGATCGAACTGCACCGCGCGTGGGCGGAGAACTTCAACGAGTTCCTGAAGAAGAAGGGGAAGACCCCGGACGCGTCCACCACCTGGCCCCTCTGAGCCGCGCTCCGCGCACCCGTCGGCCAGCCCCGGCCCACTCCTCGGCCCGCCCGCGCCGCCGTGCGCACCCGTCGGCCGCCGCGCCGGTGCCGCCGTCCTGCCCGGGAGCCCAGGGGCCCCGGATAGGATGGGGCCGTGCTCAACGAAATCGAAATCGGCCGGAACAAGCGCGGGCGCCGCACCTACAGCCTCGATGAGGTCGCGGTCGTCCCCAGCCGCCGCACCCGCGACCCCGAAGACGTCTCCCTGTCCTGGCAGGTCGACGCCTACAACTTCGACATCCCCCTGTTCGCCGCACCGATGGACTCGGTGATAAGCCCGGACACCGCAATCCAGCTCGGCAGGTTCGGCGGCCTCGGCGTCCTCGACCTCGAAGGCCTCTGGACCCGCTACCAGGACCCCACCTCCCTGCTGAGGGAGATCGCCGAACTCGACCGCGCGGATGTCACCCGCCGCATGCGCGAGATCTACTCCGCCCCCATCCAGCCGGAGCTGATCCGCGAACGCATCCAGCAGCTGCGCGACGCCGGCGTCGTCGCCGCCGGCTCCCTGTCCCCGCAGCGCACCCAGGAGTACTGGAAGCACGTGGTGGACGCCGGCGTGGACCTCTTCTTCATCCGCGGCACCACGGTCAGCGCCGAGCACGTCTCCGGCAACCGCGAACCGCTGAACCTCAAGCGCTTCATCTACGAACTCGACGTCCCCGTCATCGTTGGCGGCTGCGCCACCTACTCCGCGGCCCTGCACCTGATGCGCACCGGCGCGGCCGGCGTCCTCGTCGGCTTCGGCGGCGGCGCCTCCCAGACCACGTGGGAGACCCTCGGCATCTCCGTGCCCCTCGCCACTGCGGTGGCGGACGTCGCCGCTGCGCGCCGCGACTACATGGACGAGTCCGGCGGCCGCTACGTCCACGTCATCGCCGACGGCGGCCTCGGCCGCTCCGGCGACCTCGTCAAGGCACTCGCCTGCGGGGCCGACGGCCTCATGGTCGGCGCCGCCCTCGCCCGCGCCACGGACGCCCCCGGCGGCGGATTCCACTGGGGCAGCGAAGCGCACCACCCCACCCTGCCGCGCGGTCACCGCGTGGAGGTGGGCCGCGTGGCGCCCCTGGAGCAGATCCTCTTCGGTCCCGGTCTGGAGGCCGACGGCACCACCAATCTCATGGGGGCGCTGCGGCACGCGATGGCGACGACCGGCTACACGGAGCTGAAGGACTTCCAGCGCGTCGAGGTCGTCACCAGCGCCTGAGACGCGATCCGTCTGCGCATTCGGGAATCCGAGCTCGGACGTCCCCGAATGCGTCGACGGATCGTCGCCGCCGCGGGGCCGGGCTGCGCCCCGCTGCGGCGCTCAGCCCTCCACGAGGCTGAGGGTCTGCTGCGCGATCGCGAGCTCCTCGTTCGTCGGGTACACCACCACGGTGACGGCGGAGTCATCCGTGGAGATGATCCGCGGCTCCTTCACCCGGCCCGCATTGCGCTGCGGATCCACCTCGATGCCGAACGCCTCCAGGCCCTTCAGCGCCTCAGCGCGGGCGAAATCAGCGTTCTCCCCGATGCCGGCGGTGAACGCGATGATGTCCACCCCGCCCATCACGAACGCGTACGACCCCACATACTTGCGCACCCGGTGCGCCCACACGGCGAACGCCCGCTGCGCGTCCTCGTCACCGGCGTCGAGAGCGGCCTCGAGGTCGCGGAAATCGGAGTAGCCGAGCATACCGACCAGGCCGGACTTCTTGTTGAGCAGGGTGTCCACCTCGGTGGGGGACATGCCGGCGCGGCGATGCAGATGCACGTACACACTGGCGTCGACGTCGCCGGAGCGGGTGCCCATCACCAGGCCCTCCAGCGGGGTCAGCCCCATGGAGGTGTCCACCGGGGCGCCGTCGACCACGGCCGACGCGGACGCGCCGTTGCCCAGGTGCAGAACGATCTGACGCAGGGGCCCGTCGGCCCCCTCCAGCCGGCCCTGCTCGCGCAGGAACTGCGGGACGCGCTCAGAGATGAAGCGGTGACTGGTGCCGTGCGCCCCGTAGCGGCGGATCCGGTGCTCCTCGGCGACCTCCTTGTTGAGCGCGTAGGTCGCAGCTGAGTCCGGCAGGGCGGTGAAGAAAGCGGTGTCGAACACGGCCACGTGCGGAATGGACGGCAGCAGCGCCTTCGCGCCGTCGATGCCGTCCACCGCGGGGTAGTTGTGCAGCGGGGCGAGTGCGCCGAGCGCGTAGATCGCGCCGCGGACCTCATCGTCGATCAGGGTGGGTTCGGCGAACTGGGCGCCGCCCTGCACCACCCGGTGGCCGACGGCGCGGACCGTCGACTCGTTCAGCTCCACACCCATCTTCGCGAACAGGTTCTGGATGACCTCCATGCCCGCCACGTGGTTCGGGACGGGCCCCTCATAGGTCTCCGTGCGGCCGTCGGCCTCGATGCGGGCGGTGCCGTTGCGCTGCCCGACCCGCTCCACGATGCCCACTGCGGTGGTGTGCTCGGAGACGGGGTCCACCAGCTCGAACTTGATCGAGGAGGAGCCGGAGTTGATCACGAGGATGGTCGAGGTCATGGGGAGTCCTTACTTCTGGTCGCCGACGGGTGCCGCCGGGGCATCGGCCTGGGCCTGGATCGCGGTGATCACGACAGTGTTGATGATGTCCTCGACGAGGGCGCCGCGGGAGAGGTCGTTGACCGGCTTGTTCAGGCCCTGCAGGATCGGGCCGATCGCGACGGCGCCGGCGGAGCGCTGCACCGCCTTGTACGTGTTGTTGCCGGTGTTGAGATCGGGGAACACGAACACGGTGGCACGACCCGCCACGGCGGAGTCCGGCAGCTTCGTCTTCGCGACGGACGCGTCCACAGCGGCGTCGTACTGGATCGGGCCCTCCACGTTCAGGTCCGGGTGGTTCTCGTGGACGATGCGGGTGGCTTCGCGCACCTTGTCCACATCGGCGCCGGACCCGGACGAACCGGTGGAGTAGGACAGCATCGCCACGCGAGGCTCCACCCCGAACTGCTGGGCGGTGGCGGCGGACTGGGCGGCGATGTCGGCGAGCTGCTCCGCCGACGGGTCCGGGTTGACGGCGCAGTCGCCGTAGACGAGGACTCTGTCCTCCAGTGCCATGAGGAATACGGAGGAGACGATCTTCGCGTCCGGGCGGGTCCGGATGATCTCGAAGGAGGGGCGGATGGTGTGCGCCGTGGAGTTCACGGACCCGGACACCATGCCGTCGGCGAGTCCCATGTGGACGAGCATCGTGCCGAAGTAGGAGACGTCCTGCACCTTCTCGCGGGCCTGGTCCACGGTGACGCCCTTGTGGGCCCGAAGCCGCGCGTACTCCTCGGCGAACCTCTCCACCAGCTCGGGGTCGGTGGGGGAGATGATGCGGGCTTCGGAGATGTCGTGGCCGAGCTGCGATGCGGTGGAGCGGATGGAGTTCTCGTCCCCGATGAGGATGAGGTTCGCGACTCCGCGGGCGAGGATCGCCTCAGCGGCGGCGAGGATGCGCGGCTCATCGCCTTCGGGCAGCACGATGGTCTTCTTCGCGCCGCGGGCGCGGGCGAACAGTTCGAACTGGAACATCATGGGGGTGACCACGTCGGACTTGGCGACGTCGATGACGCCGAGCAGCTCGTCCAGGTCGAGGTTCTCCGACACGTTGCGCCGCGCCGCATCCAGCTTCTGCGGCGAGTTCGCCGTAAGGCGGCCGGATGCGCCGGCCACGCGGATCGCGGCATCGAACGTGGACAGTTCGGTGGAGAGGATCGGCAGGTCCTGCTGCACACCCTCGGTGAGGCGCTTGACCTCGTCGGGCAGGTCGTAGCCGCCGGTGAGGACGATGGAGGACAGCGACGGGAACGTGCCGGACTGCTGAGCGAGCAGCAGACCCGGCAGCAGGTCGTACCGGTCACCGGGGGCGATGACCGTGCAGTTCTCGGTGAGGCGGCGCAGCACGTTCGGCAGGCTCATCGCGGCGACCACGTTGCCGAGGCTGGGGCGGGACAGCCATTCGTGGGCGCCCTGGATCAGCTGGCCGTCGATCGCGTCGCGCAGACCGGCGACCGTCGGCGCCATGATGATGGGGCTCTCCGGCAGCGCCCCCACGGCGATGCCCTCCGGCACGCGGGCGCGCAGGGCGGTGCGGACGTCGGCGAGGCGGTCCTGGCTGCAGCGGTTCGCGATGACGGCGACGGGCTGCGCATGGTGGGAGTCGAACTCCTGGACCGACAGCGCCGCGACGGTCGCGACCTCCTCCGCGGTGCGGTCCAGCCCGGAGACCACGAGCACCACGGAGGCGCCGAGGTTCGCGGCGGCGGTGGCGTTGAACTGCAGCTCAACGGGGTTGGCGACCTCGTCGTAGTCGGAGCCGAGGATCACCAGGGTGGTGAAGCGCTCCTGCAGCTCCTGGGCGCGCTGCAGCACGCGGGACTGCGCGGCGGCGGGGTCGGAGAACACGAGGTCGTAGTCCACGCCGAGCGCGTCCTCGTAGGTCTGGTCCACGGCGGGATGGCCGGTCAGCAGCTCCACCGCGTGGTCGGGTTCGCTGCTCTTCTTGGAGACGGGGCGGAACACGCCCACGCTCTCCGAGGTGGGGATGAGGGCTTCGAGCAGACCGAGAGCGACGGACGACTTCCCGGTTCTGCCTTCGGGCGATGCAATGTAGACGCAGTGACTCACGGCATCCAGCATAGGCGGGGCCGCGCCGCCGCGAGCTGGGCGGAACGTCCCCTGCTGTGAGGTGGGCGGCGCTGCCCGGCGGTGCCGTGTGAGGGGCGGCTCAGGCCGGGCCGGGGGAGCGGCACGTCCCGGCGGCTCGGCAGTAGCATGGCTGGCATGCTCCGTGTCGCTCTTCGGCCCCGCTTCCTGGGGCTGCTCGCCCTGATGGTCGTTGCGACCATTGTGTGCGGCCTGCTGGCGAACTGGCAGTGGGACCGCGCGAACCGGGCCCGCGACACGTCCGAACAGGTGCAGGCGGCGGCACCCGTCGGCCTCGAGGAGGTCCTCCAGGACGGGGACGTGGTGACGAACGCCGACCAGGGGCGCCTCATCACCGTCACCGGCCGGTTCGACCCGCAGCGCGAAGTGATCGTCCCCAACCGCTTCCTCGACGGCGAGGACGCCGCCGTCATCGTCACCGACTTCGAGGTCACCGACGGTCCGCTCGCCGGCACGCACATCCCGATCGCGCGCGGCTGGATCCCGCAGGACAGCATCGACGGCACCGCCCCCGCCACCGGCGGTGAGGCCGGCTCGCACGTCGGCGACGGCGTCGGCGGGCAGGAGCAGGAGACCGGTGGAGATGCTGTCCCGCAGCCCATTGATCCGCGCACCCTCGACCCCGCCGCCGTTGACGTGACCCCTGCGCCGGAGGGCACCGTCACGTTCGTCGGCCGCCTGGAGGCGTCCGAAGCGGCGGCCGACGGGTTCGTGCGCGACGGGGTCCTCGCCGAGATCTCCACCCCGCTGCTGGTGAACGAGTGGGGCGGCCCCATGGCCGGCGGCTACCTCGCGGTGACCGACGAGGCCGCCGACCACAACCAGAAGGCCGGTGCTGCGCAGCCGAAGGATCTGCGCACCCTGCCGGCGGCCCGCAGCCAGTTCCGGGAGGGACTGGATCTGCAGAATGTGTCGTACATGCTGCAGTGGGTCGCGTTCGGTCTCTTCTTCCTCTACATCTGGTACCGCTCCGTGCGCACCCAGTACCTCGATGAGCGCGCCGCGCGCCGCGAGGAGCTGGAGGCGATGCTCGGCGGGACCGAGCCCACCACCCCTCGCCAAGAAAAGGACAATGCCGGTGACTGAACCCCGTCCGCTCGATGAGACCCAGGTCCGCACTTCGCTCGCGCGCTTCAAAGTGGCGTCGATCGTGGAGGGCGTCGCCCTGCTGATCCTCGTGGTCATCATGATCTTCCGCTACCTCGTGTTCGGCGGGGCTGACGCGAGCGCGTCGGATGTGCAGCTGTGGGAGTCGATCTCGAAGACCTGGAGCCCGATCCACGGCCTCATCTACATGCTGTACGTGGTGCTGTGCTTCGACCTGTGGCTGAAGATGCGCTGGCAGATCGGCCGGCTCCTGCTGCTCATGCTGTTCGGCGTGGTCCCGGTGCTGTCGTTCTTCGGTGAGAAGTGGACCAGCCAGAAGGTCGAGACGGAGCTGCGCGAACGCCCCACCCTCGGCGACAGTGAGCGCTCCGCGAAGCGATAGGATGAGTACCGTGAACCAGACAGACGCAGCACCCGCCAGCCAGACGGCTCAGAACCCCGTCCTCGTGCTCGACTTCGGGGCCCAGTACGCGCAGCTGATCGCGCGCCGGGTCCGCGAGGCGAACGTCTACTCCGAGGTCGTCCCCAACTCGATGCCCGCCCAGGAGATCCTCGCGAAGAACCCCCGCGCCCTGATCCTCTCCGGCGGCCCCTCCAGCGTGTACGCCGACGGCGCACCCCGGCTCGACCCCGCCATCCTCGAGGCCGGCATCCCCGTGCTGGGCCTCTGCTACGGCTTCCAGGCGATGGCCGATGCGCTCGGCGGCCGCGTCGCCGAGACCGGTGTCCGCGAATACGGCGCCACCCGCCTCACCAGCGTGGACGGCGACTCCGTGCTCCTCGCCGGCCAGGACCTCGACCAGAACGTGTGGATGAGCCACGGCGACTCCGTCCACGAAGCACCCGACGGGTTCACCGTCATCGCTGAGTCCGCCGGCTCCCCGGTCGCCGCGTTCGAGGACGCGCAGCGCCGCCTGTTCGGTGTGCAGTGGCACCCCGAAGTGGGGCACAGCGACCGCGGGCAGGAGATCATCGAGAACTTCCTGGTGCGCGGCGCCGGCATCGAACCCGAATGGACCACCCGCAGCGTCATCGAGGAGCAGGTGGAGCTGATCCGCGAACAGATCGGTGACGGCTCCGCGATCTGCGGCCTGTCCGGCGGCGTCGACTCCGCCGTGGCGGCGGCCCTTGTGCAGCGCGCCATCGGTGAGCGCCTCACTTGCGTGTACGTGAACCACGGCCTGATGCGCAAGAACGAGTCCGAGGAGATCGAGAAGGCGTTCGGCGCCTCCACCGGCGGCGCGAAGCTCGTCATGGTGGATGCTGAGGAGCGCTTCCTGACCGCGCTCGCGGGCATCACCGACCCGGAGGAGAAGCGCAAGACCATCGGCCGCGAATTCATCCGCGTGTTCGAGCAGGCGCAGGAGGACATCCTCCGCGAGCAGGGCGTGGTGGCCGGCACCGGTGACGACGCCCACGCCGAAGCGAAGGCGTTCCTCGTGCAGGGCACCCTCTACCCGGATGTGGTGGAGTCCGGCGGCGGCGACGGCACCTCCAACATCAAGAGCCACCACAATGTGGGCGGCCTGCCCGATGACCTTCAGTTCGAGCTGGTGGAGCCGCTGCGCGCCCTGTTCAAGGACGAGGTCCGCGCCGTGGGCACGGAGCTGGGCCTGCCGGATGAGATCGTGCACCGCCAGCCGTTCCCGGGGCCGGGACTGGGGATCCGCATCATCGGCGAGGTCACGAAGGAGCGCCTGGACGTTCTCCGCGAGGCCGACGCGATCGTGCGCGCCGAACTCACCGCCGCCGGCCTGGACCGGTCCATCTGGCAGTGCCCCGTGGTGCTGCTGGCGGATGTCCGATCGGTGGGTGTGCAGGGTGATCACCGTACCTACGGCCACCCGGTGGTCCTGCGGCCCGTCACCAGTGAGGATGCGATGACGGCGGACTGGGCGAAGGTCCCGTACGACGTCCTGTCCCGCATCTCCAACCGCATCACCAATGAGGTCCGCGAGATCAACCGCGTCACCCTCGACATCACCAGCAAGCCGCCGGGCACCATCGAGTGGGAGTGAGTCGCTAACCCGACTCCGGTCCGGGCTTTCCCGGGGTCCGGCCCCGGTCCCGCTGGCCCGGCACCGCCAGCCCGGCCCCGGTTCCATGCGTTTCAGCGCTCTTGATTCCGATCGAGGGCGCTGAAACGCATTAACCGTGCCGCCGGCCCATTGTGCTGGCGCCGTTTGTCCACACCCCCAGCCGTCCCCACATCCGCGGAGCCCGTCGGCCGGCCGCCGGGGACCGGCGAGGCTGTGGACATGTCGATCCGCTCTGCCCCCGCTGCCGCCCACCCTCGCCCACCGCGTGTTCCACCGGTCCGATGCCGAGGCGCACGGCCTCGGCCCCCACCGGGTGAAGGCCGTGGACCTGCGGTCACTCGGATGCGGCTTCTATGCGCACCGCGACATCGAGGTCACCGAATCGATGCTCGCGAGTGCGGTGGTCGAGCACTACCCGGGAGCGGCGATCACGGGACCGACGGCGGCGCGCATTCACCGGTTGCCGCTGCCGCGGGAGCTGCAGACCTGGCAGGTCGGCCAGCCGATCCACCTGAACGCGCCGGCGGGCACGCGCCGGCGGGACAGCGGTCTCGTGTCATGGAGCCATCGCCGTGTGGACATCGGGACCGCGTTCGTGTCGGGCCGGGTGGTGCTGGCGTCCCGGGTGGACACGTGGCTGGATCTCTGTCCCATGCTTCCGCTGGATGCGCGGGTCGTCATTGCGGATCATCTGGTTCGGCATCCGCGGCGGGGACTGGAGCGTCGGGCGCTGCCGTATGCGTCCGTGGAGGATCTGCGTGCCGCAGTGGAGTCCCGAGTACGCCAGCATGGGATCGCCGCTGCGCGGTCGGCGCTGGCGTTGACGCGGGTCGGGTCGGACTCGCCCCAGGAGACGCGGTGCCGGCTCGGTTGCCACTTCGGCAGGCTGGATGAGCCGGAGCTGAACCCGGTCCTGAGAGGGGCAGGCGGCCGGTGGCTGTTCCAACCGGATTTTCTGTGGCGACACGCTCGGCTGCTCGTGGCGTACGACGGGCAGCCGCACTTCACCAGCGACCGTGCAGTCCATGATCAGGATCGGGCGCTGGACCTGCAGGCGCTCGGTTTCACGGTGCTGCGTCTGTTCCGAGATCACCTGCCTGCGCCGCGGTTGCATGCGTCCGACGACCAGGTCCGAGCGGCACTCGCGAACAGCCCGGCGGTGGCGCTGGTGCGACGCGCGCTCGAAGCGGCGTGACCGGCCCGTCAGGGGCCCGGCGCCGGGCGACCCCGGTTCCATGCGTTTCAGCGCACTCGTTCACGATCGAGCGCGCTGAAACGCATGCAACGCGGAAAGGGGGCCGCCGCCCTCAGCCCTGCGGCGCTGACACGGGATGGTGGTAGGTGAACTGCTGCGCGGTCGGGGTGTAGCCGAGCTTGCGGTACAGCTTGTCGGCGCCGGTGGGGGAGTCGGCATCGACCTGCAGCTCTGCGGTGGTGAACCCGGCGGCGCGGTACGTCTCCTGGAACACGGTCAGCAGGCTGGAAGCGGCGCCGAGGCCGCGCGCGTCCCCGCTGACCCCGAGGTATTCGGCGTGCGCCGTGGTCCCGTCGGCCGAGGATCCCGTGATGAGGGCGCCGACGATGCCGCGCTCCGGGTGCTCCGCAACGAAATCGAGGTCCCATGCGTGGCCGGCGAGCATCTCGACCCGCTCCTCGAACTCCTCGAACGTCTCCCGGTAGTAGTTGAAGTGATCGCGGAACGCGAGCTCGAGGACCCGGTGCAGCTCCTCCTTGTCCTCCTGCGACTCGACCGTGCGGATCACGAGGTCGCCCGAATCGGCGGTGTTCGTGGCGGCGTAGCGCGGGTCGTCCCGCTCGGACTCGGTGGTCGCAGCGGGGCTCAGCGGGATCTGCATGGTCAGCCAGGTGCGGACCTTCTCGAACCCCGCGCGCTCCAGTGCTGCCATGCGCACCGCGTGCTCAGCCTCGACCTCCGCCACCAGCATCGACTCGGCGAGGCCGCGCTCCGCGGAGATCTCCCCGGCGGTCTGCATCAGCCACTGCACCATGACGTCGGCGACCGCGTCGGCCGACGGGTGCGTCGGATCGATGGCCCACACCGCGTTGATGCGACCGGCCGCGCGGTCCTGCGCGATCGCCCAGCCGACGGGGTCCGGTCCCGCCTGGATCGACGCTTCGTCCGCGACCTCCGGGGCATCGCCGGCGTACACGAACATCGTGTGGTGGCGGGATTCGAACTTGTTGAGGCTCTCGGTGACGTCGATGGTGTGCGAGCCGGCGCTCAGTCGTGCGACGCGGGCGCAGGCCTCGCGGGCGGCGTCAGTGCCGGCGGTGTCAGGATCGATCGGTCGGACAGTGATGGCCGGTGCAGCGTTGGTCATGGTCTCCAGGGTACCGAGAAGGGTGCCCGGGCAGTCCGGGAGGGCGGTCGGCCGGGACCGAATTCGGGCAGCGGTGTCCGACGACCCGGTCGGTCACCCCGGCTCAGCCCGCTGCCACCACGGACCCCGTCGGCCCCGTTCCGGCGCCGCTGAGCTGGCGTCAGTTGTGGGTGCGCAGCGGCAGCTGCTTGACGAACAGCGACAGGATCAGTGCCAGCACCGCGAACGGGACGGCAGCCATGAACACGGAGTGCATTGCATCGCCCATGCCGGCCTGGATGGCCTCCACCAGCGGCGCCGGCATGTGGGACAGCGCCCCCGGGTCCAGCACGGCGTTGGATTCGCCGCCGGCGGGCACACCACCGGATTCGGCGAGCTTCTCCTTCAGCGGTGCGGGCAGCTCCGCGATCCGCTTCTGAATCGACGGTTCGGTGTTCGCGGCGAGGACGGAGCCGAGCACGGCGATGCCGACCGTGGATCCGACATTGCGGAAGAACTGCACCGACGAGGTCGCCACGCCGAGGTCCGTCTGCGCGACCGCGTTCTGCACCACCAGCATGTAGGTCTGCATCGACATGCCCAGTCCGATCCCGATCACGCTCATCGCGCCGGTCAGGGCCCACGAGGACGACTGGTGGTCCAGCAGGGTCAGCAGGATGTAGCCGACGAGCATGGTTGCCGCGCCGCCGATGAGGATCATCTTGTAGCGGCCGATCTTCGTGATCACGAGGCCCATCACGATGGAGGACAGCACCAGGGCGATGTTCAGCGGAATGAGGATGGCGCCGGACTCCGTGGCGGACACCCCGAGGGATGCCTGCGCGAACACGGGGATGTAGATGATGGCGCCGAACATGGCGACAGCGATCGCGAAGCTCGCCAGGATCGACACCGCCACCACCCGGTTCGCGAGGATCCTCAGCGGGATCAGCGGGGAGGGCACGCGCAGCTCGATGAGGACGAACACGATCAGCAGGGCCGCAGCCGCGGCGTACATGCCGAGGATGACGGGGCTGGTCCACGGATGCTGCGAGCCGCCCCAGGAGGTGGCGAGCAGGGCGAGTACGAGGCCTGGAATCAGGGTCGCCATGCCCCAGTAGTCGATGGGGGAGCGGTCACCGCGGTGGTCGAGGTGCATGTAGCGGATGATGAACCAGAGGGCGAGAGCGCCGAGTGGCAGCGTCATGTAGAACAGCCAGCGCCAGCCGAGGGCGTCGGTGATGACGCCGCCGAGCAGTGGGCCGGCGATGGAGGAGATGCCGAAGGTGGCGCCCATCAGGCCCTGGTACTTGCCGCGCTGGCGCGGCGGGATGATGTCGCCGATGATCGTCTGCGACAGCGGCATGAGGGTGCCCATGCCGATGCCCTGCACGGCGCGCGCGAAGACGAGGAACCAGAAGTTCTGGGATGCGCCGGCGAGGATCGAGCCCAGCAGGAACACTACGAGCCCCCCGATGTAGAAGGCGCGGCGGCCGAAGATATCCGAGAATTTGCCGACGATCGGCACCGCGACCGCGCTCGCCAGCATGGCGGAGGTCGCGATCCACGAGTAGTGCTCCATGCCGTGCAGCTCAGCGACGATCCGGGGGAGGGCGGGGCCCACGATGGTCTGGGAGATCGACGCCACGAACATGCCGAGCATGAGGCCGGCGAAGATGAGCTTGCCGCTGCGGTCCAGGCCGGTGAACTCCACGGGCGCCGGGGCGTGTTCGATCTGTTCGGGGGTCAGCGCCGGCATGTCCGAGGTGGTGGTGCCGCTGATGGTGCCGCTCGCGCGGACGGCGCTGCCGGTGACGGCGCCCCTGTCCATAGGTGCGTTCATCGAAGTCCTTCTGTTAGGGGGGGATCGGCGGAGGGTCTGAGTGAACGTGCGATCCGAACGCCTCCAACCCTACGGTTATTGCAGTCACTGCACAATTGCACTGTGTGCAGGCCTTGTGTGACACTGACCAAATGGACGCCCAGAACCCGTCGGTCGACGGATGTCGCCCCGCCCCGAGCCTGCGGGAGCGGAAGAAGGAGCAGGCGCGCGCAGCGATGCACCGCGCCGCCCTTGAGCTCACCTCCGAGCACGGCAGCACCTGCATCACCGTGGAGCAGATCGCCGATCGGGCAGGGGTGTCCCCGCGCACCTTCTTCAACTACTGGCACACGAAGGAACAGGCGATCCTCGGGCACGACCCGCACCGCATCGCCCACCTCGGCACGCTGCTGCGGGAGCGCCCGGGCGACGAGGCTCCCGAGGACTCCATGATCGTGCTCAGCCGTGCGTATATCGACACGGCACCGAACGATCCGGAGCTGCAGGAGATGCGCCGCGCGGTGCTCAAGCGCGAGCCCGCGCTCGGTCATCTCTCCATGGATGCCGCCAATGAGGTCCAGTGGGAGCTCATCCAGATCATGCATGAGCGACTGCTGGAGCAGTCGCCTGACCTGGGTGATGACGAAGCGTGGCAGCGAGCAGCTCTGGTGGTCCTGTACGCGTTCGCGTCGATCCGGGCGGCGTTCGTCACCGCTATGCGCCAGAACGTCTCGGTCGCAGAAGCGCTGGAGTCGATCGAAGCGGTGCGCGCCGCCATCATTCAGGAGCGCGCCTGAGCCGTCTTCGCAACAATGGTGCGCAGAATGCACCGTGATAGTCCCGTGATAATGTTGTAGCCGACTGTTCATGTTCCGTTGACCCACTTGTTGTGTAAACGTGACTATGTGTGAGTGGTTGCAGCTGCTCGGAAGGATCGCGCGAAAAGGTCTTCCTGCCTGGGGCTTTGCCGGGCCTAGGTGCAGTCTGAGTGTGCTCGACCGTGGAGTATGCATAATTCATGCGTACGTAACAATTCCTACAGGAAAGCGCGTTCGACCCTGAAAGATTCCAGGTCGTGATCAGGAAGCGGTGTGTACATTCTTTTTCGGAAGCGCCGGTTGGTGCTGGGCCGCGGTGTCGCACCGATCGTCGCCGGGCCGCTACGATTACCGAGGGAAGGAATCCTCATGACTTTCAAGGGCAACATCAACGAACTGCAGAGCGCCGAGGTCGTCGACTCCACCGGCGACAAGCTGGGCAAGGTCGGCCAGCTGTACCTCACCGATGGTTCACAGGAGCCGTCGTGGGTGACCGTCAACCTGGGTCTCTTCGGCAGCAAGGAGACCTTCATTCCGCTGGCTGACGCCAAGTTCGACAACGGCGTCATCACCGTTCCCTACGAGAAGTCCTTCATCAAGGATGCTCCGAACGTGGAGGACGACGGCAAGATCGACCACAAGGAAGAGGAAGAGCTCTACCGCTACTACGGCGTCGCCGGTCACGGCGCTGCCGGCCAGGGCGGTCGCCGCGACAACGACCTCGATCGCGAAGCCGGTGTCGCCGGCGGCCTCGGCCACGACCGCCGCGACAACGACCTCGACCGCCGCGATGCGGCTGACCATGACCGTCGCGATGCTGCTGACCAGGACCGTCGCGATGTCGCTGACCGTGACCGCACCGACGTCGACGACGCCGACGGTGTCACCCTGCACGCCGAGCGCGCTGAGGTCGGCACCGAGCGCAAGGAGACCGGCCAGGCACGCCTGCGCAAGTACGTGGTCGAGGAGACCGAGCAGGTCGAAGTCCCGGTTCGTCGCGAAGAGGTCGTCCTCGAGCGCGAGCCCGGCAGCGGCAAGACCGGCGGCACCATCGGCGGCGGCACCGACGAGGATGTCACCGTGACCCTCCACGAGGAGCGCCCGGTCGTCTCCAAGGAGACCGTGGAGACCGAAAAGGTCCGCCTCGGCACCAAGACCGTTGAGGACACCGAGACCGTCAACACCACCGTTGCTCACGAAGAGGTCGACCTCGAGACCGGCGAGCAGCGCGGCGACGTCGCGGGCGACAAGCGCGACCTGAACAACGACGGCAAGCGCGACATCTGATGGCACTGACGCGCCCCTGAGCGCACATGAAGAAGCGCCCCACCGGACGGGAAGTCCGGTGGGGCGCTTCGTGTGGTCGGGGAATCACCAGCTGCCGAGCTTCATGACCTGTCTCTGCGGATTGGCGGTGACAGTGGCGGACCAGCCGTTGGTCGTTGTGAACGTGCCGGTGTGTGCGACCCACCAGGTGACCGAGCTTCCGGGGCAGTAGCGGTTGCTGGGGCTGAAGTGCACGCGCAGACTGGTGGTCGCCCAGCTGGGAACCCGCTGGCCTTCGTTTGCGGTCACCGTCTTCTGCGTGGCGGTGCCGCGCCAGGAGAAGGTGAAGGCGCTGTAGCGGCGCCCGTCTGACAGGGTCACGGCCCTCAGGTCGGTGAATCGCCAGTAGGGGGCGTCCCGGGAGTCGATGGTCACCCCATTGTTCTGTGCCGAGGTGTTCACCATGCCGAACGGGTAGTACAGGATAGTGGTCACGTTCGTTGCGGTGGCGTCCACGGTGGGGGAGAGGTCGGTGGTCTCCGTGCCGTCGATGACCATTCTCCGGTTGAACACGGAGAAGCCTTACGCGGCCGTGTTCTCGTTGTTGACCATGTTGGAGTACCGCAGCTGGGTGGCACAGCAATTGCCGTAGTTGTCCCAGGTGTAGCTGTACATGCTCGACCAGGAGGTGGACAGGTCGTACCTGGGCTGGGCGCCGCTTCTGGCATATGCCGGCGCGGCAGTCGCGACGGCGACGACGGGGCTGGCCCACGCCGCACCTCGCATGAGTGCCCGGCGGCGGATTCGTGGCTCAGTGGTCGGGGGTGTGGACATGGTGCCTCCTGGCGGGAATGGTGGTGCGGTGCAACGCCCTCACCATATTCACCGACCGACCGGAAAAGAAGGTTACCCGCCTTGGTGGTCGGGCGCTCGGTGGTCAGCAGAGCAGAACCCCAGGTCAGAGGGGCAGGACGATCGCATGAAGGTTTTGAGTTCGGTCGAAGGAGACCCCCGTGGGCTCCAGGCGCGAGGAGGGCCCGCACTGCCGCAGCAGCACGGGCCCTCCGTTGCAGGACGTCCGTCGGACTCGCCCCACCGTTCCCGGCGGGACGGTCATGCGGTCACTTGCGCCCCTGGTTCGCGACCGCTTCGGCGGCCTTTCGGGCGGCTTCGGCGTCGAGGTACTCGCCGCCGCGGACCGTCGGCCGGAAGTCCTCATCCAGCGTGTACACCAGCGGCTGGCCGGTGGGGATGTTGAGGCCGGCGATGTCCTCATCGGAGATGCCGTCCAGGTACTTCACGAGGGCGCGCAGGGAGTTGCCGTGCGCGGCGACCAGCACGGTCTTCCCGTCGGCGAGGTCCGGCTTGATGCTGGACTCCCAATACGGCAGGAAGCGGTCGATGACCTGCTTGAGCGCCTCCGCGTGAGGCATCTCGTCACCGAGGCCCTGGTAGCGGGGGTCGTTGTCCTGCGCGAACTCGCTGTCCGCTTCGATGTTCGGCGGGGGAGTGTCGAAGGAGCGGCGCCATGCCATGAACTGCTCCTCGCCGTACTTCTCCAGCGTCTCCGCCTTGTCCAGGCCCTGTAGGGCGCCGTAGTGGCGCTCGTTGAGGCGCCAGTCGCGCTTCACGGGGATCCAGTGGCGGTCGGCCTCATTGAGCGCCAGGTTCGCGGTGGAGATGGCGCGGCGCAGCAGGGAGGTGTGCACAACGTCCGGGAGCAGGCCGGCCTCCTTGATGAGGCGGCCGCCGTTGACGGCCTCCTTCTCACCCTGGGCGGTGAGGGGCACGTCCACCCAACCGGTGAACAGGTTCTTCTCGTTCCAGTCGCTCTGGCCGTGGCGGAGCAGAATCAATGTGTGGGTCATGCCCCGCAGTCTACCGGCGCACCCTCAAGCCTCCACGAGGATCGTCACCGGTCCGTCGTTCACCAGGGACACCTGCATATGTGCCCCGAACTCGCCCTCCGCCACGGTGAGGCCCCGGGAGCGAAGCTCCTCGACCACCCGCGCCACCAGCGGCTCGGCGACCGGGCCGGGCGCCGCCTGGTTCCACGACGGCCGGCGGCCCTTGCGGACGTCCGCGTACAGGGTGAACTGTGAGACCACCAGGATCGGGGCGTCCAGATCGGTCGCGGACTTCTCACCGGAGAGGATCCGCAGCTCCGCGATCTTCCGGGCAATGGTCTGCACCTGCTCCTCGCCGTCGTCATGGGTGACGCCGAGCAGGACCAGCAGGCCTTCGGAGTCGATCCGGGAGTGGTCGCGGCGCTCTCCGGTGTCGTCGTCGAGCACGGCGACGGACGCGGAGCTCACTCGCTGCAGAACTGCGCGCATCGGTGGTCCTTCCTCAGCCCTGGCGGTGCTGGTCGAACGTGGTGGGGTTCGGCAGGTGGGACGGCTGTGGCACCCGTCGGCGGTTCCACGGCGCCCTGACCGGCGTCGGCGGGGACAGTGTGGGGCGCCGCCACAGAGAGTGCTCGTCCTGTTCGTCGGCGCGGTTGGCGGTGGCCGCGAGGTGGATCTCCATCGCGCTGGGCTGGGGGACCGGCGCCATCGGGATTGTGGGGTCGTGGTGGAAGTCCGCGGCCGACGGGCCCTGCCCGTCCGCCGATTCCTGCACGCCCTCGTCCATCGCCTGCCGGGTGTCGGTGGTCGGCGCACCGGAGGACAGCACCTCCGATTCGAGCTCCGCGGGTGGTTCGACCGGTGGGACGGCGGTGGAGGGGTCGATGATGAGACCTCCCGGCATGGGGCCGGTGTAGCGGCGGCCCTGTTCGGAGACCTCCACCCAGGTCTCCGCCACGCGCACCATCGCTTCGGTGGCGACCTCCCAGTCGCGCTCCTGCTGGCGGTGCGGGCCGGTGGCCAGCGACAGCACCACGCCGGCGGCGCGCAGCGCCAGTTCCTGCGGGTCCACGCGGCGCGCGAACACCGGATACCACTGGCGGATCACCCCGGCGACGCGCTCGTGCACGTCCAGCGGGATGCGCTTGAGGTTCGCGTAGTCGGCGAGCACGGAGATGTGGGCGAACATGCAGGCGAGGTCGTCCGCGCGGCGGCCGGGGCCGATGGTGTCGATGTCCAGGACGCCGACCACGCGGCCGCGGTCCACGAACACCTGCGCTTCGTAGAAGTCGCCGTGGACCACATCGGTGGGCTGCTGCCCGATGCGGGACTCAACGCGCGCCAGGCCCGTGGTGATGCGGTGCACGAGCACGTCGAGGCGGTCCTGCAGCTGCGGCATCGAGCTGGCGACCACACCGGCGTAGAAGCCGGCGGACTCGGTCCAGGCCGGGCGGTGGGTGCCGGCGAACATGTGCGAGGGGAACCGGTCGAGCAGGGCGATGAGGTCCTCCGCAGAGCAGGCCTCGGGGCCGTCCTCCACGAGGGCCTGCGCGAGGACGGTGCCGGGCAGTTCGGCGAGGACCACGAGACCGGAGCGGTGGGCGAGGACCTGCGGGACCGGGACGCCGGCGCGCAGCAGCTCGTTGTGCTGGGCGACCACTTCGCCGGAGGTGTGCGGCTGCATCACCTTGAGGTACACGGTGCGGTCCGCGAGCGCGGCCTTGAGGACGGCGCGGCGGCCGGGCCGGTAGGAGACGACCTCCACGGGGATGGGGGTGCCTGGGGCGTATCCGGTGGGGATGCCGAGGTCGATGAGGGTGCGATGCAGTACGTCGGGGTAGCAGACGTGCTGGAGGGCGGGCAGCCACGGGTCGTGCGGGTAGCGCCAGACGCGGACGTTCATGTCGCCGTCGGTCATGACGAGGGACTGCTCGGGGCTGAGGACGTTCTTCTCCGCTTCGCCGATGTGGGCAGCGACGCCGAACAGTTCGTCGCGGGGTTCGGCGTCGGGGCCGTCGAGCTTCGGCCAGCGCACGCGGGTGCGGAACAGGGCCTTGGTGGAGCGGGAGGGTCGGTGGTCCACCTGGTCGAGGGACCAGGAGTCGAGGATGCCGCCGGCGTTGGTGACGGCCGCCTCCAGAACGCTGCCGGCTTGGGGACTCGTCAGCAGTTCCGAACCGTCCAGAGAGAGAACCATGGGGGCTATTCTGGCAGGCTTTCATCCGTGCCGCCTACGATGGCGGGCATGAGTTCTGACAATGACCTGAAGCTGTCCGCACCGAAGCCGGAGCTGGGCGGCAATCTGCTCGGCCCCGAGCCCACTCTGCTGCCCGAGGACGGCCCCGATGAGGCCGTGTCGCAGGCGTTCGGTGAGGGCCGTGACCTGCGCGCCATTGCGGCGGAGCACCCCACGTCATCGCTCGCGTGGGCGATGCTGGCGGACGAGTCGATGCTCGACGGTGATGTGGTCGCCGCCTACGCCTTCGCCCGGGTGGGCTACCATCGTGGGCTCGATGCGCTGCGCCGCGCTGGGTGGCGGGGGCAGGGCCCGGTGCCGGCGGACCATGCCCCGAACCGCGGGTTCCTGCAGTGCCTGGTGATCCTCGGCCGCGCCGCCGAGATGATCGGTGAGGACGATGAAGTGGCCCGCATCAACGACTTCATCCGTGACTGCGACCCGAGCCTGGTGGCTCCTGCGGAGGGCGGCTGCTGCGGCGGCGCCTGCTGCTCCTGACCGCTGCCTGCGCGGCGTCCCTGCCGCCTGACCCTGTGCCGACGGCCGTTCACCCTGTGGGGTGGGCGGCCGTTCGTCGTCCCGGCGGGCCGACGGATGCCGGGCCATGATGGTTGCGTTCCTATCTAGATAGGTTTCATACTGAGTGGGTGAACGAATCCGTCCGCCCCTCGAAGCGGGCAGCAGAGCCCGCAGCTCCCGCAGCCCCTGCCGCACCGGGCGCCGCGGTGCCCCCCGTGGTCCCGCAGGCCTGGGCGCGCGCCGTCATGCCCACCGCGATCCTCGCGTGCCTCACCGCCGAGGACCTCCACGGGTACGCCCTCGCGCTGCGGCTGGACGAGCGGGGTCTCGGCAAGCCGAAGGGCGGTTCGCTCTACCCCGTCCTCGCCCGCCTGGAGGCCGACGGGTGCATCACCGCCACCTGGGTCGACGGCGACGCCGGCCCCGGCCGCAAGCAGTACGCCATCACCGCGGCAGGCCGCGACCGGCTCGCCGATGAGCGCGCCGCCTGGACCGCGGTCCGATCCGCCATCGCCCCGCACAGCACAGGGCAGGACAGCGATCAGCACGAAGGAGAGGACTCATGAGCACCAGTGGCGACGACCGCAGCCCCGAGGGCGCCGGGTGGGCCGCACGCGCCGAATTCGCCCTCGTCATGCGCCACGAAGCGGACGCTGATGCCGCTGACGCGGCGATTCAGCGAGCCCTGCGCGACATCAACGGCTCCGGCCAGAGCGCTGACGACGCCCTCGGCGATCCCGACGAGTGGGCGGACGCCCAAGCAGCGCAGTGGCGGGAGGACGCCGCCCCCGTGTTCGAAGCCGGCCCCACCGTGGACCTGCGCACCTTCCTCATCGGCGTCCCCGCCGGTGCGACCGTGCTGTCCGTCCTCTTCTTCGTGGTGGAGCTGATCCAGGACGGACTGCGCATGCAGCACTCCCTGATGTCGGTGCTGTTCCCCTTCCTGCTGTCCGTGCTCATGCTCATCCTCATCGCCGTGTACGAACGGATCGAAGCGAGGGCCGGGATGCTGATCGCGGGCGCGGTCTGCGTGGTGCTGGGCCTCGCAGGCGCGAGTCTCATCGCCCTGGCCGCCGCGTTCGGCAACATCGGCTTCGGTGAGGCCTCCACTTTCTGGGGCCTGGCGCTGGTCGCCGGATACGCCCTGCTCACCGCGGTGGTCTCCGCCGTTGTGCTCACCCTCATCCCTGCGCCGGAGAGCCGATCCGCGGCAGCGGCGCCCGTCGGCCCCCTCAGCGATGCCGATTGGGAGAAGCGCTTCCTCGCCGCTGCCCGCCGGCGCCGCTCCGTGCGGGAGGCGCAGCGCACGCAGGCGCTCGCGGAGGCCCGCACCCACGTTGCCGAGACCGGGGCATCGATGCAGGAGGAGTTCGGCAGTCCGGAGGGCTACGCGCAGCGTCTGATCGAAGAGCCCGGCCTCGCGAAGCGGCGCACATCCCTGATCCGGTTCATCGCGCTGCTCGGCATCGGCGGGGTCCTCATCTCCACGGCGTTCAGCGACGGTTCCCCGTCGGTGGGGGAGTGGGGCTTCATCGGACTGTGGGTGCTGCTGGTGGTGCTGGGCGTCGGGGAGCAGATCCGTCACCGTCGGGAGGCTCGTGAGGGAAAGGACAAGGGAGCGACCGGTAGACTGCAGGAGTGAGCGGGGCTCGCAGCACAGTGCCGGTGCACGTGCAGCGGTCGGCCCCGCCGTTTCGTGTGTGCGTTAGGAGTTCTCATGCCCGCCATTGTGATCGTCGGAGCCCAGTGGGGCGACGAAGGAAAGGGCAAGGCCACCGACCTGCTCGGTGAGCGCGTCGACTACGTCGTCAAACCCAACGGCGGCAACAACGCCGGCCACACCGTGGTGGTGGGCGGTGAGAAGTTCGAGCTGAAGCTCCTGCCCGCCGGCATCCTCTCCGAGAACGCCACCCCCGTCATCGGCAACGGCGTGGTGGTCAACCTCGAAGCGCTCTTCGAGGAGATCGACGCCCTCCAGTCCCGCGGCGTGGACACCTCCCGCCTGCGCATCAGCGCCAACGCCCACATCGTGGCGCCCTACCACCAGACCATCGACAAGGTCAGCGAACGGTTCCTCGGCAAGCGCGCCATCGGCACCACCGGCCGCGGCATCGGCCCCACCTACATGGACAAAGTGGGGCGCCTCGGCATCCGCGTGCAGGACCTGTTCGACGCCTCGATCCTCCGCCAGAAGGTCGAAGGCGCCCTTCACCAGAAGAACGAACTGCTGGTGAAGCTGTTCAACCGCCGCGCGGTGGACGCCGATGAGATCACCGAGCAGCTGCTGAGCTACGCCGAGCGCCTGCGTCCCATGGTCGTGGACACCACCATCATGCTCAACGACGCCCTCGACAAGGGCGAGGTGGTGCTGATGGAGGGCGGCCAGGCCACGTACCTGGACGTCGACCACGGCACCTACCCGTTCGTGACGTCCTCGAACCCGACCTCCGGCGGCGCCTGCGTCGGCTCCGGAGTGGGCCCCACCCGCGTGGACCGCGTCATCGGCATCGTCAAGGCGTACACCACCCGCGTGGGCGCCGGCCCGTTCCCCACTGAACTGTTCGATGAGTGGGGTGAGTTCCTTCAGACCACCGGCGGTGAGGTGGGCGTCAACACCGGTCGCCCCCGCCGCTGCGGCTGGTACGACTCCCTCATGATCCGCCACGCCGTCCGCATCAACGGCTTCACCGACATCGTCCTCACCAAGCTCGACGTCCTCACCGGCATCGAGGAGATCCCCCTGTGCATCGGCTACGAGGTCGACGGGGAGGTCCACCACGACATGCCGATGACCCAGACTGAGTTCCACCACGCCCAGCCCGTGTACGAGACGATGCCGGGCTGGACTGAGGACATCACCGGCGCCCTCACCTTCGAGGACCTGCCCCAGAACGCGCAGAACTACGTCAAGCGCCTCGAAGAGCTCGCCGGCTGCCGCATCTCCGCCATCGGTGTGGGGCCCGGCCGCGAAGCCACCATCCAGGTGCACCCGCTGCTGCCGGAACCCGTCGGCGAAGGGAGCTGAGTGGCACCCCCTCGCCCCATCCCCATCGACACCGGCACAGCCGCCCTGCGCAGCTGGCTGACCGAGCGCGAGAATGCGACCCGCACCGATCGCGCCACCGCGGTCCGCTTCACCCTGCAGGTCCTCGCCGAGGAGCACCCCGGCCGGTCGGTCGAGCTGCGCGTCCCGCCGTTCGGCGCCGTCCAGCTGATCGCCGGCACCACCCACACCCGCGGCACCCCGCCGGCCGTGGTGGAGATGCCTGCCGAGACCTGGCTGCGCCTCGCCACCGGGGAGCTGTCCTGGGCCGACGGATGCGCGCCCGGCGGGGGCATCACCGCATCCGGTGAGCGCTCGAACCTCGCCGACGTCCTGCCCGTCCCGATCGCCCGCCGCACCGCCCGCGCCCACGCTGCTGACACCGGCGCCGCCGACGCAGGCCGCACCGATGCCGGCGCCGCCGACGCGGCGGGGGAGGGGCCCCGATGACCGACCCGCTCGCCGATGCCCTCGACCACACGCCCGAGCGCGCCCGCGTGCAGTTGGAGATCGCCGTCCAGGACCTGCCCGGCCTCGTGGTCGCCGCCCACGGCGGCGCCGACCGCGTGGAGCTCTGCGTGGACCTGGAGGCCGACGGGCTCACCCCGCCGATCGACCTGACCCGCGCCGCTGTCGCCCTCGCCGACGACCTGGTCGCCTCCCGCGACGCCCGGCCCCTCTTCGGCGTGCACGTGCTCGTGCGCTCGCGGCCCGGCTCGTTCGTCTACAGCGCCGACGAGATCGAGCAGATGCGCGCCCAGGCCGTTGAGGCGGTCCGGGCCGGGGCGCACGGCATCGTCATCGGCGCCCTCACCGGCAGTGCCGAGCCGGCGCTCGACATGGACGCCCTCGCCATCTGGCGCGACGCGGCGCTCGCCGAAGCACAGGCCCAGGGCCGCAGCCTGCAGCTCACCTGCCACCGCGCCATCGACCGCCTCACGGACGCGGCCCGCATCGCCGCCGTCACCGACCTGTTCGCTGCCGGCTTCCACCGCATCCTCACCTCCGGCGGCGCCGACCGCGCCCCCGACGGGGCCGACTGCCTGCGCGCCATGGTGGAGCAGGCCGAGGACCTGATCGACATCCAGGCCGGCGCCGGCATCCGCGCCGCAACCACCCGCGACCTGCTGCAGGCCACCGGAGTGCCCGCCGTGCACCTGTCCGCCCGCGGCACCGAACCACAGGAACTGACCGACGTGCCGGCAGCGCTGCGCGCACTGCTGAAGGCCGACGGACGCAGCGCAACCGCGCCCACCACCCTGACCGACCCCGCGCAGGTGCGCGCCATCGCCGACCTGCTCGACCTCTGAGTGCCGCAGCCACAGCTGCTGAGCGTCCACCATCAGACAGAAGAAGGATCCATGAACTCCCACGCCGCTGACACCCCCGACAACCGCCCCACCGAGCAGCAGCCCCACACCGCCGAGGACGGCACGATCGACCACGGCGGCGACGTCATCCTCGTGCGCCGCGGCCGCCGCCTCAACCTCGGCGGCGCCGTGGTCATCGCCCTGCTCATCGGCGCCCTCGTCGGCCTCGTCTGGGGACTCATCGCCCGCGTGGACTCCCTCAACACCCTGATGCTCGGCGTGCTCAACGGCGCCCTGTTCATCGGCGGCGCCCTCGCCCTCGTCGCCGTCATCATCGACATGATCATGGACAAGCGCACCCAGCGCGGCAGCGCCGAACCCCGCAGGGCCGGCACCCGTCGGCCCTGAATGACCACCGCGTGCGCCCGTCATGCATAATGGATGGGTGAAACGCGGTGATGGACAGCTCTCGCACGACCTTCTGCCCGGTGATCGGCGCCCCCAGGACGAATGCGGGGTCTTCGGAGTATTCGCCCCCGGCGAGGACGTCTCGACTCTGACCTACTTCGGTCTCTACGCCCTGCAGCACCGAGGCCAGGAGTCAGCAGGAATCGCCACCTCCACCGGTGAGCAGATCCTCGTCTACAAGGACATGGGGCTCGTCTCCCAAGTGTTCGACGACGGCACCCTGAAGTCCCTCACCGGCCATATTGCGATCGGCCACACCCGCTACGCCACCACCGGCGCTTCCGAATGGGTCAACGCCCAGCCCACCCTCGGGCCCCGCCCGAACGGCACGGTCGCCCTCGCCCACAACGGCAACCTCGTCAACACCGGCGAACTGGTCCGCCTGCTCGAAGAGCACCAGGCCGGCGCCAAGGCCATCGGAGAGATCTCCAAGGGCAACACCACCGACACCGCCGTCGTCACCGCCCTGCTCAACCGCCCCGGCACGATGCATCAGGCGATCCGCGAAGTCATGCCGATGATCCGCGGCGCCTACTGCTTCGTGATGATGACCGAGGACTCCCTGTTCGCCTGCCGCGACCCCCAGGGTGTGCGGCCGCTCGTCCTCGGGCGCCTCGAGCGCGGCTGGGTCGTCGCCTCCGAAACGGCAGCGCTGGACATCGTCGGCGCCAGCTTCGTGCGCGAAGTGCGCCCCGGCGAAATGATCTGGATCAACGCGCAGGGCCTGCACAGCGAACAGGTGATGGAGCCGAAGCCCAAGGGGTGCGTGTTCGAATACGTGTACCTCGCCCGCCCCGACACCCGCATCGCCGGCCGCTCCGTCAACGAATCCCGCATCGAAATGGGCCGCCAGCTCGCCCGCGAGCACAAGGTCGATGCGGACCTCGTCATCCCCACCCCGGAGTCCGGCACCCCCGCGGCTATCGGCTACGCGCAGGAGTCCGGCATCCCCTACGGCCAGGGCATGGTGAAGAACGCCTACGTGGGCCGCACCTTCATCCAGCCCACGCAGACGCTCCGCCAGCTCGGCATCCGCCTCAAGCTCAACCCGCTGAAGGAGATGATCGACGGCAAGCGCCTCGTGGTCATCGACGACTCCATCGTGCGCGGCAACACCCAGCGCGCCGTGGTGCGCATGCTGCGCGAGGCCGGCGCCACCGAGGTGCACGTGCGGATCTCCGCGCCGCCCGTGCGCTGGCCCTGCTACTACGGCATCGACTTCGCGTCCCGTGCCGAACTGATCGCCAACGGACTCGACACCGAGGACATCGCCCGCTCCATCGGCGCCGACTCCCTCGGCTACATCAGCTACGACGGCATGATCGCCGCCACCGAACAGCCGCGCGAGACCCTGTGCTCCGCATGCTTCACCGGTGACTATCCCATCCCGCTGCCCGAGGCGCTCTCCACCGACCGCGAGCAGCTCGACATCACGGAGGCAGAGACCGGATCATGAACGACAGCGTCACCTACGCCAGCGCCGGCGTCGACATCCACGCGGGCGACCGCGCCGTTGAGCTCATGAAGAGCGCCATCGCCAAGACCCACGGCGACACCGTCCTCGGCGGCGTCGGCGGCTTCGCCGGCCTGGTGGACGTCAGCGAGCTCAAGGACTACCGCCGCCCCCTCCTTGCCTCCTCGACCGACGGGGTCGGCACCAAGCTCGCCATCGCCCAGGGCCTCGACATCCACGACACCATCGGCCGCGACCTCGTCGCCATGGTCGTGGACGACATCGTCGTCTCCGGCGCCAAGCCCCTGGCGATGACCGACTACATCGCCTGCGGAAAAGTGGTCCCCGAGAAGATCGCCGACATCGTCCGCGGCGTCGCCGAAGGCTGCCAGCTCGCCCAGACCCCGCTGGTGGGCGGCGAAACCGCCGAGCACCCCGGTGTGATGGCCGAGGACGACTACGACGTCGCCGGCGCCGCCGTCGGTGTGGTCGAAGCCGACCAGATGCTCAGCGCCGACCGGGTCCAGGCCGGTGACGTGGTCATCGGCATGGACGCCTCCGGTCTCCACTCCAACGGCTACTCCCTGGTCCGCGCCGTCGTCGCCAGCGCCGGGAAGAAGTTCGAGGACCACATCGACGACTTCGGCCGCACCCTCGGTGAGGAGCTGCTGGAGCCCACCCGCATCTACTCCGCGGACATGCTTGCGCTGCTCGCCGAGCTCGGCTGCGAGAAGCTGCACGCCCTCAGCCACATCACCGGCGGTGGCCTCGCGGCGAACGTGGCGCGCGTGATCCCGACGGACCTCTCGGTGCGGATCGACCGCTCCAGCTGGGCGCCCGCCCCGGTGTTCCACCAGGTGCAGGCGTGGGGCCGGGTGCCGCTGCTGGACCTGGAAGCGACCCTCAACATGGGCCTCGGCATGGTCGCCGTCGTCTCCGCTGACGCTGCTGATGACGCCCTCGCCTGCCTGCAGCGCCTCGGTGTCGGCTCCCGCGTGGTCGGTGAGGTCATGGCCGCATCCGACCTGCCCGGCACCTCCACCGAGAGCGATTCACTCACCCAGGGCGCGAAGGGCGTCGACGGGGGAGCGGTGCTGATCACCGGGGACTACGCCTCCCAGTGACGGCCAGCCCCTCGGCGGTGACGGCGGCTGCACCCGCCTCGGTGAGGGTGCGGCGCCGCAGCGAGTGGGTGCTTAAGACGATGACGGGCGGATTCCCATCCGCCCGTCAGCACCTGGTTCGGTGACTGCGTCATCGTCGAGTGGCTGTGCGCTCACTCGTCGGAGTACTTCTCAGCCCACTGTTCGGGATACTCGTCATCGTCGTCATCACTCCATGACGACTGGGACTGCTGACCGGACAGCTCGCGCTGCAGCGCGGAGAAGTCGGTTTCCGGGCTGTAGTACTTGAGGTCCCGAGCAATCTTGGCCTGCTTGGCTTTCTGACGGCCACAACCCATAGGTAAGACCCCCTGTGCGTCGACGAATCGGGCTGCTGCCCCCGGGAATTGATAGTTACACTCACCAAGGGTACCCCGTGGTACCTGGATACGCGTAATCACCGTGACAGGAAGCTGGGAGTCAGCCGGACGATCGCCGATCACCAGGGCGCCATTGTGTGAGCTGCGTCATCCGATCCGGGGGCCTCCGATCACGGTTTAGTTACGGAATCGCCTTCACGGCATCTTCGCAAAGAAAAATTTTCAGTTCTGACCTGGGTTTACGATAGAACTGAGACAAAACCAATGGTCAGGCGCCTTCCACGGTGTCCTAGAGTTGGACATGTCGGACCGTGCGACCCATGGTTCGGCTCGTTCCCATCCCCCCGTGGTGAACGACCCACACAATAACGGAGGTGCTGAGCCATGCCGCATACCCAGGAGGGCGTGGACGGACTGCTGACCCCATCAGAGGTGGCGAAGCTGTTCCGCGTTGATCCCAAGACTGTCACGCGGTGGGCGCAGGCCGGCAAGCTGTCGGCCATTCGCACGCTCGGTGGTCACCGGCGCTACCGCCGCGGCGAGGTGGAAGCTCTGCTGCGCGACCAGGCCGGCTGAACCGCGCGCTGAACGCGCCGTCATCGAAGCCGCACACGGATCACCATCGGATGATCTGCTGTGCGGCTTCGTCATTCGCGGGCAGGGCCCGCACCCGTCGGCAGCAGCAGAGCGCCGACAGCCGCCGGGAACAGCGTCTGCGTGATCGTCATCAGCAGGACCGCCGCGGCGGCCCCGGAGGCGTCGGTACCCAGGGCCACGAGGACCCCGGTCATGCCGGTCTCCACCACGCCGAGTCCGCTCGGGGTCAGCGGCACGAGGGTCAGCAGACGGCCCAGAGCGAACACCGCCGCGGCCTCCAGCACCGTCACGTCCAGACCGAACGCACTCGTGCACAGCGCCGCGAACGCCGCCGCCTGCAGGATGCGGGCCAGCAGCGGCAGCCACACCGCGGCGCCGCCGCCGGCGCGGGCGATCCGCAGGGACTCATCGTGCATCGCGGCCCCGTCGGCCGTGAAGTCCACGGAGCTGCGCCCGAACCCCTCGGAGAAGCCCTGTTCAATGCCCTGGGCGCGCTTCAGCAGCGCCGCGACGACCCGTCGGTTCACAGCCAGTGCGCCCACCGCGGCCAGCAGGACCAGCCCCAGCACCGCCCCGACGGCGAGGGCCGCGGCCGTGCCGCCGGTGATGCGGGCGGAGGTCGCGAGCAGTGCCGCACCGATCACGGGCAGCGCGATCGAGGTGAGGATGTCCGCGGCGGAGGCCACCGCGGTGCCCGCCGCAATCACCGAGCGGCGCAGGCCCGCGGTGCGCATGCGGGTGACGATCAGCGTCACCGCCAGGGTCGAGCCCAGCGGCACCACAGCGGACAGAGCGCCGGCGGCCGTGTTCGTGCGCAGCGCCGGCCCGAACGCGACGCCGGGGAAGCATCGGCAGAACCCTGCGGTGTCGATCAGAGCCGCCAGAGCCGCCACCACCAGCAGCGCGCCCACCCACAGAGGGCTGGTGGAGGTCAGGGACGACAGGATCTCGGGCCAGCCGGAGCGCGCGGCGCGGGGGATCAGGACGAGCACGATCAGCGCCGTCAGCGCGAGGGACAGCACGGCGACGACGACCCTCCACAGCGGGGGTCGAGCAGTGACATCGGGCTCAGTCATCGTGGTCATTCTTGCACGCGCCGCACCCGAGACTTTAAATGTCGCACCCCCTCAGTACAGTGGGAGCCATGGCTACAGTCACCACCATTCTCGTTCTGCTCCACGTCATCTGCTGGGCCGCCGCGTTCGGCATCTGGGTCGCCGCGGCGAAGACCCGCCAGCCCAACCCGGGCATGGCGCACGCCTCCGCCGGCGCCGCCGTGTTCGGCGCTCTCGCCATGGTCACCGCGGTCATGGCCGGCATGCAGGTGGACCACATGATCCTCGGCATCAAGCTGCTGATCGCGGTCCTCGTGGCCGTTGCCGCGTTCATCGCCATCAAGCAGCGTGAGAACACCAGCAGCGCCCTCTGGTTCGCCATCCCGGTGGGCCTCGTGATCAACATGATCCTCGGCGTCGCGTTCCTCTGACATGTCGCTGTTCGACGACTTCTCGCTGCCCGAATCCTTCCGCCGCCTGGAAGGGGTGAAGGCCGACGGGGATCGGGACAACCCCGAGACCCCGTCGGATGCCCCTGCCTCCGCGGGTGACTCGTTCGCTCCGGAGGAGGACTCGTTCCCGCCGGAGGACGCGTTTCCGCCGGAGAGCGAGCACTGGGGCTTCAGCGAAGCGCCGTCGGACTCCGATCTCCCTCCGGACGAGGCGTTCCCGCCCGAAGGCGATCCGGTGATGCCGCCCGAGATCGATATCGCGCCGATTCCCGATGACGTTCCGGAGCGGCAGCTGCACCGAGGTGCGCCCGCCTGGGGTGCCGCCGATGCGGGCGCTGTCGAGGAGATCGTGGCCGGTCTCAACGAGCCGCAGCGCCTGGCCGTGGAGCACCGCGGGTCCCCGCTGCTGATCGTGGCCGGCGCCGGCTCCGGCAAGACCCGCGTCCTCACCCGGCGCATTGCGCACCTGCTGCGCACCGGCACCGCCCTGCCCGGGGAGATCCTCGCGATCACCTTCACCAACAAGGCCGCCGCCGAGATGAAGGAGCGCGTGGAGGCGCTGATCGGCCCGGCCGGCCGGTCCATGTGGGTGTCCACGTTCCACTCCGCCTGCGTGCGGATCCTGCGCCGCGAAGCACAGGCCGCGGGTCTGAAGTCCACGTTCACGATCTATGACTCGCAGGACTCCCTGCGCCTGATCACGAACATCGCCAAGGACATGGGCCTGGACTCCAAGAAGATGCCGCCGCGCCCGTTCGCGAACAAGATCTCCTCGCTGAAGAACGAGCTGATCACCGCCGAACAGTTCGCGGAGGAGGCGAAGGACTCCCGCAACGAGTTCGACCGCACCATCGCCTCGATCTACACCACCTACACCGAGCGCCTCCGCCTGGCGAACGCGGTCGACTTCGATGACCTGATCGGCCTCACCGTCGCGGTTCTGCGCGACAACCCGGGAGTGCGCGACAACTACCGCCGGCGCTTCCGCCACGTCATGGTGGACGAATACCAGGACACCAACCACGCCCAGTACGAACTGGTGCGACAGCTCGTGGGCGATGACCCGCACGCCGACCTCACCGTGGTGGGCGACTCCGATCAGTCCATCTATGCGTTCCGCGGCGCCACCATCCGGAACATCATCGAGTTCGAAGAGGACTTCCCGACCGCGCGCACCATCGTGCTGGAGCAGAACTATCGGTCCACGCAGACCATCCTCTCCGCCGCGAACTCCGTGATCAGCGAGAACACCGGCCGCCGCGCCAAGCGCCTGTGGACCGACCAGGGCGACGGCCCCAAGATCACCGTGTACGTCGCCGATGACGAAGCCGCCGAAGCCCGCTACATCACCCGCCAGATCGACTCCCTCATCGACGACGGCCGCAAGGCCGGCGACATCGCGATCTTCTACCGCGCCAACGCCCAGTCCCGCGCCCTCGAGGATCAGCTGATGCGCGTCGGCCTGCCGTACAAGGTCATCGGCGGCACCCGCTTCTACGAGCGCCGCGAAATCAAGGACGCCATCGCCTACCTGCGGGTCCTGTCCAACCCGGCCGACGAGATCAACCTCCGCCGCATCCTCAACGTCCCCAAGCGCGGCATCGGCGACCGCGCCGAAGGCGCCGTCCTCGCCTTCGCCGAACAGGAGCGCATCGCGTTCAGCGAAGCCCTCGACCGGGCCGACGAAGCCCCCGGCATCGCCACCCGCTCCCTCTCCGCCATCCGGAAGTTCACGGCCATGATGGCGGGGCTGCGGGACAAGCTCGCGCAGGGGGAGGGGCCCGCCGACCTCCTCGAATCGATCCTCGCCGACTCCGGGTACGACGACGCCCTGCGCTCCTCCACCGACCCGCAGGACGAGTCCCGCCTGGAGAACCTCGCCGAACTGATCGCCGTGGCCGGCGAGTTCGAAGCCGACCAGGCCGCCGCCGAAGCCGCCGCCTCCGAATTCGACGGCGACGACGACACCGGCACCGCGGGCGACGGCACCGGAGGCGAGGGCGCGGCGGGTGCCGGCACCGATGCGGACGGCACGACCGCCGGGCCGGACGACCCGGCGGGCGGCATGGTCGAACAGTTCCTCGAGAAGGTGTCACTGGTCGCCGACGCCGACCAGATCCCCGACGGTGAGGACCAGTTCGTCACCCTCATGACGCTGCACACCGCGAAGGGACTCGAGTTCCCCGTCGTCTTCCTCACCGGCATGGAGGACGGCACCTTCCCGCACTCCCGCACCCTCCACGACCCCACCGAACTGGAGGAGGAGCGCCGCCTCGCCTACGTCGGCATCACTCGTGCACGCGAGCGGCTGTTCATCACCCGCGCCCAGATGCGCGCCGCCTGGGGCCAGCCCCAGTTCTTCCCCGCCTCCCGCTTCCTCGACGAAGTGCCCGAGGACCTCCTCGACGTGGTCCGCGCCGGCTCCACCACCGGCGGCTTCAGCGGCGGCTGGGGCGGCTCCTCCTGGAGCGACGACTGGGACAGCACGGGCAGCACGGGATCCGGCTACGGCTCCGCAGGGGCGAAGCGCGGCCCCTCCGTCACCGGCGTCGGCGTCGGCGGAGGGCGCCGCAGCGTGTCCCGCCCCTCGTTCGGAACCGGGCGGGCGGCGAAGAAGGCCAGCGAGCTGCCCGCGCTCGCTGTCGGCGACCGCGTCACCCACGACTCCTTCGGCATGGGCACCGTCTCCGAGGTCACCGGCCAGGGCGAGAAGACCCAGGTCACCGTGCAGTTCCGCGACCCGCACGGCACCAAGCGCCTGCTGCTGCGATACGCCCCCATCACGAAGCTCTGACACTCCCAGCGGGGGACCTTGTGCCTCAAACGGGGCGCCGCACCGCCCCTACTCTGGGGGAGCGGCCACCCCTCCGGCCGCCCCCGCTGAGAAAAGGAGCAGATGCGTGCGAATCGGCGTCCCCAACGAAGCGGCGGAAGGCGGCACACTCGTCGCCGCCACCCCCGCCACCGTCAAGAAACTCATCGGCCTCGGCTACGAGGTCGCCGTCCAGACCAGAGCCGGCGTCCCCGCCGCCTTCCCCGACACCGCCTACACCGACGCAGGCGCCCACATCGTCGGCGACGACGTCTGGACCAGCGACATCGTCCTCGCCCTCGACGCACCCCGCGGTGACCGCATCACCGCCATGGCGCCCGGATCCACCCTCATCACCCGCATGGCGCCCGGCCGCAGCCCCGAACTGATCGACCTGCTCGCCGAACGCAACATCACCGGCCTCGCCGTCGACGCCGTCCCGCGCATCTCCCGCGCCCAGTCGATGGACGTCCTCAGCTCCATGGCCAACATCGCCGGATACCGCGCCGTCGTCGAAGCAGCCTCCCGCTTCGGCCGCCTCTTCACCGGCCAGATCACCGCCGCCGGCCAGATGCCGCCCGCCACCGTGTACGTCATCGGCGCCGGTGTCGCCGGCCTCGCAGCCATCGGCACCGCCAACTCCATGGGCGCCATCGTCAAAGCCACCGACCTCCGGCCCGAAACCGCCGAACAGGTCGAATCCATGGGCGCCGAATTCGTCGCCATCCCCGCCGCCACCGAGAAATCAGCCGACGGGTACGCGAAGGAGATGACCGAGGACCAGGCCCGCGCCGCCGCGAAGCTCTACGCCGAACAGTCCACGCAGGCCGACATCGTCATCACCACCGCCAACATCCCCGGACGCACCGCGCCCATCCTGCTGACCGCAGCCGATGTCGCCGCCATGAAGCCCGGCTCCGTCATCGTCGACATGGCCGCAGCCAACGGCGGCAACTGCGAACTCACCCGGCCCGGCGAAATCCACACCACCGACGGCGGCGTCCACATCATCGGCTACACCGACCTCGCCAGCCGCCTGCCCGGCCAGTCCTCCCAGCTGTACGGCCAGAACCTGGTGAACCTCCTCGCCCTCACCACCCCCGGCAAGGACGGGCAGCTCACCCTCGACCTCGAGGACGAGATCGTCCGCTCCATCACCGTCACCCAGGCGCGCCCGGAACCCGTCGGCCCCGCCGACGTCCTCTGGCCACCGCCCCCGGTGACCGTGTCCGCCGCGCCGGTCACGGCGCCCACCCCCGAACCGGAACCCGTGGACGAGCAGGCCCTCGCCGCCGAAGCGTCCCGCAAGCGCACCCTGCAGCGCCTCTGGATGAGTGCCGCCGGCATCCTCGGCGCCGCGCTCGTGCTCGCCTCCCCGCTCGCGGTCGCGCAGGACTACATGGTGCTGCTGCTCGCCGTGGTCGTCGGCTTCTACGTCATCACCGCGGTCACGCACTCCCTGCACACGCCGCTGATGAGTGAGACCAACGCCGTCTCCGGCATCGTCCTGGTCGGTGCGATCCTCCAGGTCGGGTCCTCGAACATCGCCGTCACGATCCTCGCCTTCCTCGCGATCGTCGTGGCATCCATCAACATCTTCGGCGGCTTCGCGGTCACCCACCGCATGCTCGCCATGTTCCGAACGGAGGCCTGAGCATGGACACCACCCTGCAGCTCATCGAGTGGACCGGACGGCTCACCAACCTTGCGTACCTCGCCTCCGCGATCCTGTTCATCCTCGCGCTCGCCGGCCTGTCGAAGCAGACCACCGCGCAGCGCGGCAACACCTTCGGCGCCATCGGCATGGTCATCGCCCTGGTCGCCACCATCGCCCGCGCCCTCGTGCAGTCCCACGTGGACCCGGCGAACTTCCACGGCCCCCTCGTCACCTTCATGCTCATCGCCCTCGCCATGGGCATCGGCGCCGCCATCGGACTGCCGATGGCGAAGAAGGTCGAGATGACCGGGATGCCGCAGCTGATCGCGATGCTGCACTCATTCGTGGGTGCAGCCGCCGTCCTCATCGGCCTGAACTCGTTCCTGCACCCGCACGGCGTCACAGCCGACCTCGCCCGCTTCCACCTCGCCGAAGTGTTCCTCGGCATCTTCATCGGCGCGATCACCCTCACCGGCTCGATCGTGGCGTACCTGAAGCTGTCCGCGAAGATGAAGGGCGCGCCCCTGGTGCTGCCCGGCCGCCACCTGCTGAACCTCGCGGCGCTGATCCTCACCCTCGTGCTCGGGGTCGTGTTCGTCGCCACCGGCGGAACCGGCGTGCTCGCCTGGATCTCGCTGATGCTGATGCTCGTCATCGCGCTGTGGCTCGGCTTCCACATGGTCGCCGCGATCGGCGGCGGTGATATGCCGGTGGTCGTCTCCATGCTGAACTCGTACTCCGGCTGGGCGGCCGCAGCGGCCGGCTTCATGCTCGGCAATGAACTGCTGATCATCGTCGGCGCCCTCGTCGGCTCCTCCGGTGCGTACCTGTCGTACATCATGTGCAAGGCGATGAACCGGTCGTTCATCTCCGTGATCCTCGGCGGCTTCGGCTCCGACGGCGGTGCCGCCTCCGGCGCCGACCGCGACTACGGTGCCCACACCGAAACCACCGCCGCGGAGGTCGCGCAGCTGCTCGCCGGATCCGAACACGTGGTCATCACCCCCGGCTACGGCATGGCGGTGGCGCAGGCGCAGTACCCGGTCGCGTCGCTCACCAAGAAGCTGCGCGAACGCGGCGTGGACGTCACCTTCGGCATCCACCCGGTGGCGGGCCGCCTGCCCGGCCACATGAACGTGCTGCTCGCCGAAGCGAAGGTCCCCTACGACATCGTCCACGAAATGGACGACATCAACGACGACTTCGACTCCGTCGACACCGTCCTCGTGATCGGCGCGAACGACACCGTCAACCCGATCGCCGAAGAGCCCGGGTCGCCGATCGCCGGCATGCCGGTGCTGAAGGTGTGGGACGCGAAGAAGGTCATCGTGTTCAAACGGTCCATGGGCGCCGGATACGCGGGCATGCAGAACCCCCTGTTCTTCAACGAGAACTCGGACATGCTGCTCGGTGACGCGAAGGACTCCGTGGAGGCCATCAGCGCGGCACTGTGACCCGGGCCGTTCGGGCGCGGGCATCCCGGCGCTGACGGGCCAGCACCCCCTGCGGGGCGTCGACTCAGGTGAGCGGCGCCCCGCAGCCCTGTTCGGACAGGGGGCAGGTGCGGCAGCCGCCCGTCGGGCAGCTCGCCTGCGACAGGGTCCGGTCCACCCGGCCCATGCGCTCCAGGTGGCCGAGGGCGGCGTCGACGGTGCCGGCGTCCAGACCGGTCATCCGCTGCACGGCCTCCGCTGTCCCGGCGCCGGCGTCGACGGCGTCAGCGACGAGGGACAGCGGGCCCCGTCGGCCCCCGGCGGCGCTGCCGCGGCGAGTGCGGGGCATACTGAGCCGGACCGCGGCCATCACAGCACCCGCGACAGGATCTGGAACACCGTGACGGCCAGTGCCCACGCGATCGAAAGCTGCAGGGCGATGCCGAACAGGGTCCAGCCCCAGCCGATCTCCCGCTTCTGCGCCGCGAGGGTCGCCACGCACGGGGTGTAGGCGAGGGTGAAGATCATGAACGCCCAGATCGCGGCCGTGGTGTGCCCACCGCTGGTGGTCTCGAACGTGTGGTGGATGGCGCGGCCGAGCTGGCTGCGGCCCTGCTGCTCAGCGTCCTGGGCCGACGGGTCCTCCAGCGCGTAGGTCTGCGCCCAGCTGGAGATCACCGCTTCCTTCGCCACGAAGCCGGTGACGAGGGCGCCGCTGGTGCGCCAGTCATCGAACCCGGCCGGGGCGAACACCGGGGTGATCACCTCGGCGCTCGCGGCGTACAGCGAATCCTGCGGAGCCACGGTGCCGAAGCGGCCGTCGGCCCCTGGAGCCGGGGTGGCCTGGAGCAGGAACACGAGGGTCACGCACGTCACGATGATGCCGGCGGCGGTCTGCAGGAACGCCCGCAGCTTCACCCACGTCACCGAGGCGATGATGCGCGGCACCGGCGCCTGGTACGGCGGCAGGTCCAGCACGAGGGGGCTGGACCCCATGGTGCGCCACAGGGTGGTGCGCAGCAGCAGACCCACCACGATCACGAGCGCCACCGAGATGACGTACATCGCGAACACGACGGTGCCGGCGCGGTCGGGGAAGAACGTGGAGGCGAGCATGACGTACACCGTCAGCCGCGCGGAGCAGGACGTGAACGGGATCAGCAGGCTGGTGAGGATGCGCTGCTTCGCGTCCGGCAGCACGCGGGTCGCGGCGATCGCGGGCACGTTGCAGCCGAAGCCGACCAGCAGCGGCAGGAACGCTTTGCCGGGCAGGCCGATGGCGCGCATGGCGCGGTCGGAGACGACAGCGGCGCGGGCCATGTACCCGGAGTCCTCCAGCAGCGCGAGCAGCAGGAACATGATCGCCATCAGCGGCACGAACGTCAACAGGGCGCCCACGCCGGCGATGAGGCCGTCCACGAGGAACCCGGTCACCACTGGGTGGTCGATGTGCAGCGCTGCGAGCAGCCAGCGCGCGCCGTCGGAGACGGGGCCGGAGACGAGCTGATCCAGCCCGTCCTGCAGCGGCGCGGCGATCGTGGTGGTCAGTTCGAACACGCCCCACATGACCGCGAGGAACAGCAGCGGGCCGAGGATCGGGTGGAGGGCGACCGAATCGATGCGGGAGGTGAGCGCGACCGGCGCGTTCGCGGCGCGCACCGTGGAGGCCTCGACCGCGGCGTCGATCCACGCGAAGCGCTCGTCGGCGAGGGCGAACTCGTCGGCCTCTCCGGTGGGCAGGTCCCGCTCGCGCGGCGCTGCCTGGTCGGCGTGCTCGAGGGCGCGGCCGACGGCGTCCTCCAGCTCGTCGAGCCCGGTGCCCTTGCGGGGGTCGATCGCGACGACGGCGCAGCCCAGGTGCTTCTCCAGGGCGGTGGTGTCCACGCGGATGCCGCGGCGGCGCGCCACATCCAGCATCGTCAGCGCGACCACCACCGGGTAGGGGTGCTCGCGCACCTGGGCGGCGATGTAGAGGGAGCGGGTGAGGGCGGTGGCGTCGGCGACGACGAGGACAGCGTCGGGCCGCTCCTGGATCGGGGCGTCGATCAGCAGGTCACGGGTGAGCTCCTCATCGGGGGACTGCGGGTCCAGGGAGTAGGCGCCGGGGAAGTCGATCGCATCGAAGGGGCCGCGCGTGGTGGGCCAGGCGCCGCGGCCGATCTCCACTGAGGTGCCGGGCCAGTTGCCCATGGTGCGCTTCGACCCGGTGAGGGTGTTGAACAGGGTGGATTTGCCGACGTTCGGGGCGCCGACGAACGCCACCACCGGTGAGAGCGCCGGGGCGGTGCGGGTGGAGGATTCGCCGTGGCAGGACGGAGCGGCGGGGGAGACGCGGGCCATCAGGCGGCGTGGGCGGATTCAGCGGCCGCGAGGGCGCGGCAGGTGCGCCGGTCCAGCGCGATGCGGGTGGACGCGACTTCGATGACGCGGCCGCCGCCGACTGTTCTCTGCACGACCCGCAGACGCGACCCGGGCCGCAGCCCCATCTCACCCAGGCGCAGACGCAGCCCGGGATCGGGGTGGGCCGCGGCGAGGACGAGCTCGCAGAAGAGGGGTGCGCTCAGCAGAGTCGAATCGGTCATGGCCTGAGGTTAGGCTCCCCTCACCCGCTGAGCAAGGCTCTGCGCAACCTCAAAGGAGCAGAATCCCGAAACCCGAGGTGACCATCGATGTGATCCGGGACTGACGTCCTCACTCCGCGAGCGCCGCTGCCACGATCGGCTCCAGAGCCGCCGGGTCGGTGAAGTCCTTCGTCTGCCCCCAGAACTGCAGCGTTTCACGATCGTCCTCGGTGCGAGCCGACTCCGGCTTGGACATCAGATAGGTCTTCAGCGCGAGCATTTTGGTGCGGTGCTTCAGCGACAGGCGCGGATGGTCGATGCCGCCGCGCAGGTGGAACGCGGTGGCGCGCGGGGCGATATCGGCCGGGATCGCCTTCTCGTGCAGCTTCCGGATCGTCTCGGTCTGGGTCGGCGACGCCCACGCGACGGTGGCGAACAGGGCGCGCGCGTCGGGGCGGGCGCGCACAGCGTCGGCGAAGGCGCCCATCCCCTGCACGCTGCCGCCGTAGTTGCCGCCGAGGCCGATGATGACGTCGAGGATGCCCTCCGCACCGGCGAGGAGGCCGACGGGGTCCTCTGCGGCACCGGCGTCGATCAGTCGGACGGTGCAGCCCGTCGCCTGCAGCTGCTCGGTCAGCCAGTCGGCGTAGCGGCGGGTGTGGCCGTAGCAGGAGGCGAACAGGATCGCGACGCTGCGGTCGTCGCCTCGGTCTGCGCTTCTGCTGGGGGTCATGGGGGCTCCTTCGGTGCGGTCACTGGGTGACGGTGATGAGGGCGCGGGCTCCGCGCTCCATGTCGGCGAACGCGTGGTTGACGGCGGTGTAGGTGCCGGGCTCACGGAACACCATCTCCACGAACCCGCCCTGGGCTGAGGAGAGGTCAAGCGCCTGCGCGCCGCCGCCGTTCGGGTTGTCGGGCCGCAACAGGTACTCGCCCTCCTTGAACACGGTGTCGAACACGGCGCCGACCACATGGAACGACAGGCTGCGGGTGGGGCCGGCGGCGAGCACCCAGATGCGGATGCGTTCGCCGACCTTCGCGGTGAGCGGCTCATGCACGTACTGGGTGGCGTGGCCGTTGAACACGGTGAAATCGGGCCGCTCGGCGTGGATCTTGTCCGCGCTGATGGCGTGTGCGCCCGTGCCGGACTTCTCGGTGGGGGAGAGGTAGTGGTCGGACTGGACGAGGACGTATTCGCGGTCCGCGGCTGCGATCCCGCGCGGCGGCACGATGACGGCGCCGAACATGCCGCCGGACAGGTGGTGGGTCATCGGCATGGTGGAGCAGTGGTACAGCCATATCCCCGCGTGGTCCGTGGTCAGTGGGTAGTGGAGGGAGGCCCCCGGCTTGATCCCCTGCATGTAGACGCTGGGGGAGACGGTGCCGGCGTGGAAGTCCATGGAGTGCTCCATGGCGCCGCGGTTCGTCACGGTGACGGCGATCTCCTGACCGAGGTCGGCGCGGATCACCGGCCCCATCACGGTGCCGTTGAACGGCATCGCCTGCATCATGACACCGGGCGCGATCTCGAGCTCCTTCTCACCGGCGGTGATCTCCAGGGCGGGGCCGACGGGTTCCGGCATCCGCGGGTCCCGGGCCGTGACCGATGGGACCTCACCGAAGTCGGCGGTGACTCGGGCCAGCGGATCGGCTCCGGCATCGCCCGGCTCGGCGCCGTGGTGACTGTGTCCTTCGGTGCGGGAGTCACTGCTGCTCTCGGTGCCGCTCGGTGCGCCGTCGGCGACGATCTGCAGCTCCATCCCCATGGACCGGTGGCCCACGATCGAGCACCAACCGGTGATGCTCCGGTCGATCACACCGGCCTTCAGGGTGGCCCTCTGCCCGGCGCTGATGCGGCCGGACGCGGCGCCGGTGTCGAGGACGAGGTCGTGGATCTGGGTGGGGTCGTCGTTGATGACGGTGATGACGAGCTCATCGCCCGCGGGCACGGTGATGCGGTCCGGGTCGAACCGCATCGTGTCCTTCGCACGGACCGTGACGGAGGTGGTCCGGCCCGTCGGGAGCACCGCAGCCGTCCCATCGCCGGTGCCCGCGCCCGGGGAGCTGCCCGACCCGCTTGCTGCGCTTCCGGTGGCGGCCGGGTCGGCGGCCCGGCCCATCGCCGACAGCCCCAGCACGCTCGCCACGGCGAGCACCGCGCCCGTCAGGTGGCGGCGGTTCAGGTTCGTCGCGGCGGAATCCGTCGGGCGTGCAGCCTCCGTCGGCCGCCCCGCTTCCGCCAGCCGCACTGCCTCCGCCGGCCGCCCCGCCTGAGCCAGCTGCCCCGTCTGCGTCGGCGGCGCTGCGGGCATCCCGAGGTCTGCGCGCTGCTGGAGGCGCTCGCGGACACTCACCCGCACCATCCGCTTCATCAGCACGATGAACGAAGCGAGCACCAGCAGTGCCAGCAGCGACACGAGGATCCGCGAGACGGACCCGAACTGCTCCGGTGCTCCCGTGCCGAACGTCAGGCCGAGGAACAGGGCGCGGGGGAGAAGCGCGTCGGACTCCGACAGCGCGAACAGGGCGATGGCCAGGTTCAGCGCCACCACCCGGAACACGGCGAGGCGGCTCATCTCCGCCAGGCCCGCCTGCACCGCGCGCGGCCCGCCGCCCATGATGGTGGGCATCAGGAAGCTCATAGCTCCCAGCAGCAGCTGCAGGCCGAAGCCGACCACGAACGGCACCGTCAGCGCCTTCACCGTGGACGCCAGCAGCGAGAAGTTCAACGGGGAGGCGGCTGCTTCGCCCACGGGGGCGCCCGTGTGACTGATCCACATCACCAGCAGCGCCACCAGCGTCCCGGCGAACCAGACGATGCCCGCACCCATCGACAGCGCCGGGAACAGCGGCACCTCCGCCGCATGCTTCTGCCGTGCCGACTGCACCGCCAGGCGCGCCAGCTCGGATGCGATCACCAGGAACCCGATCACGTACAGCACGAGCCCCGCCGCACCCATCAGCACGTTGTTCATCAGCGCGCCGCCGACCGCGATCAGCAGTCCGACCAGCATCACGATCAGCATCGCGGAGGTGCGCTGCGCCCGCTCGAGCCGCATCCGGGTGCGCAGGATCGTGGGCCACAGGGTGAACAGGGTGGCGCACGCAGTCAGGCCGAGGAAGCCGAGGATGTTCACCAGCTGGTGCGCGAGCAGCACCCGGCCCTGCCACGGCTCACCGGGGGAGAACGCGAGGACCGCGCCGAGAGCCGCCCCGATCGGCAGCAGCATCGCGGCGGTGGCGTAGGTGCGGATGACGAACGCGAACCGGGGCGCGACCGCGGCCCGGATCTGCTGGATGAGGAAGCCCGCCCACCACAGCACGGTGGCGCTCACCCCGACCGCGCCGAGCACGGTCACGACCGGCAGATCGGCGACCATGCCGATCATCGTCACGGCGATCATCCCGGTATGGATCCACAGGCGCCGCACCTGGGTGGGTCGGGACTCCTCCGCCAGGCGGGTCTTCAGGAGCGCCTCGGTGAAGTGCTGGCCCCACAGCATGATCGAGGTGGTGACGAGGCCCAGCGTCACCATGTGCACCAGCAGCCACCGGTACTGCGGGATGACCGGGTGGACCCCGACGGAGATCAGCAGCGCCGCCATCCACCAGATGATCGGCCTCGAGGCCTGTCGATGCCACGAGGCGCGGCGCTTCGGTCGGGCGCCGGGAGAGCTGGGCGGGGAGCCGAGGGAGGGGACGCGCGCTGAAGCCATAGTGGCCTCAGGCTACGCGCGGTCACGCGGGCAGGGGAGGGCTCAGGTCCCGGTCATCGGCGACGGCCGCGAGACCGCTGCGCGTCCGTCTCCTCCTCGATCGGCTCCTCCTCCGGCTTCCAGATCGTGAAGAGGGTCCAGCCCATGCGCACCACCACGAGGGCGAGCGCCACGATCACCACGGCCTGCCACGGGATCGGCGCCACGCGGGAGATCACGGCCCACAGCACGAACACGGCCAGTGCCATCAGCAGGGCATCGCGCACCCCGTTCTTCAGCCGGGTGCCCACGTTGGCGCGGCGGTAGTGGTTCTGTGCGGCGACCGCGGTGGCGGCAGCGGTGCGGCGGGCGTTCGCGCGGGAGGCCCGGGTGGACTTGTCGGCGGTGCGGGCGGCGGCGCGGGCGTGCAGACGGGCGTCGTCCACCCCGCGGCGCAGCGACTCCTTTGCGGCGGGCGCCTGCTTCTGTGCAGTGCGCTGCGCAGCCTTCGCGTAGGTCTTCCAGTCGGCCACGGAGCCTCCTCGGTCAGGAACGGGTGGATGGCGGGGGCGCGTCGGCCGGCCCCCGGTGGTGGGCAGCGGTCAGTCGCGGAAGCGGATGTCGGTGCCGCGCTGGTCGTCCACGCCGCGGCGGGGCGGTCCCGGCCGACGGCTGCGGCGGTTCATCAGCGCGTTCAGCCCCACATTGAGGACCACCGTCAGCACAAGCGACAGGATCAGGGAGGAGAACGTGCTGCGCACACCCACCAGGCGCAGGACCAGGAACAGTGCGAGCACCACGCCCAGCGGGAACAGCAGGCTCGAGCCGCATCCGCCGCGGCGCGAGCTGCCGGAGTAGAAGAACATGCCCCCATGATGCCGCATCGCCCTGGACCCCATCGCCCTGGACCGCGGCACCGCCGTGCCCGGGTGTTCGGATCCCTGCCGGAGACTGCCCCGTCCGCTGCCCGGCAAGCAGGAGTGGGACGACGGTGGCGCGCGATACAGTTATGCCCGAACGCAGGCGGCACGCTGACCAACGAGGGTCACCCGCCCACGTCAAGACGAGAGGACGTTATCTCCGTGGACCTGTTCGAATACCAGGCGCGCGACATCTTCGAGAAGCACGGAGTCCCCGTGCTGCCCGGCGCCGTCGCCGAGGATCCTGCCAGCGCCCGTGAAGCAGCCGAGAGGATCGGCACCCCCGTTGTGGTCGTCAAGGCACAGGTGAAGACCGGCGGTCGCGGCAAGGCCGGCGGCGTGAAGGTGGCGAAGTCGCTGGACGAAGCCGAGCAGTACGCCGAGCAGATCCTCGGCATGGACATCAAGGGCCACACCGTGCACCGCGTCATGATCGCGGCCGGTGCGGACATCGCCGAGGAGTACTACTTCTCCCTGCTGCTGGACCGCGCGAACCGCACCTACCTCGCCATGTGCTCCAAGGAGGGCGGCATGGAGATCGAGCAGCTCGCCGTGGAGCGCCCCGAGGCCCTCGCCCGCATCGCCGTGGACCCGAACGTCGGCATCGACGACGCGAAGGCGAAGGAGATCGTGGACGCCGCCGGCTTCGATGCCGAGACCGGCGAGAAGATCGCCCCGGTTCTGCAGAAGCTGTGGGCCGTGTACCGCGACGAGGACGCCACCCTGGTCGAGGTGAACCCGCTGGTCAAGACCGCTGACGGCGACATCCTCGCCCTCGACGGCAAGGTCACCATCGACGAGAACGCCGACTTCCGCCACGAGGACCACGCCGCCCTGGTCGACACCAAGACCGAGGACCCGCTGGAGGCCAAGGCGAAGGCCATGGACCTCAACTACGTCAAGCTCGACGGCGAAGTCGGCATCATCGGCAACGGCGCCGGCCTGGTCATGTCCACCCTGGACGTCGTCGCCTACGCGGGGGAGGAGCACGGCGTGAAGCCGGCGAACTTCCTGGACATCGGCGGCGGCGCCTCCGCTGAGGTCATGGCCAACGGCCTGGACGTCATCCTCGGAGATGACCAGGTGAAGTCCGTGTTCGTCAACGTGTTCGGCGGCATCACCGCCTGCGACAAGGTCGCCGAGGGCATCGTCGGCGCGCTCAGCAAGCTGGGCGAGAACGCCACCAAGCCGCTCGTGGTCCGCCTCGACGGCAACAAGGTCGATGAGGGCCGCGCCATCCTCACCGAGGCGAACCACCCCCTCGTCACCCTGGCCGACACCATGGACGGCGGCGCCGCCAAGGCAGCCGAACTCGCTGCGAACTGAAAGAGAGCCTGAAGAAGCATGTCGATTTTTCTTGACAAGAACAGCAAGGTCATCGTTCAGGGCATGACCGGTTCCGAGGGCATGAAGCACTCGCAGCGGATGCTCGACTCCGGCACCCAGGTCGTCGGCGGTGTCAACCCCCGCAAGGCCGGCCAGAGCGTCGAGTTCGACGGCGGCCGCTCCGTGCCCGTGTTCGGTTCCGTCGCCGACGCCATGAAGGAGACCGGCGCCACCGTGTCCGTCCTCTTCGTGCCGCCGAAGTTCGCGAAGGACGCGGTCATCGAGGCCGTTGACGCCGGCATCGAGCTCGCCATCGTCATCACCGAGGGCATCCCCGCGAAGGACGCCGCCGAGTTCTTCAACTACGCGAAGGACAAGGGCACCACGCGCCTCATCGGCCCGAACTGCCCCGGCATCATCTCCCCGGGACAGTCCAACGCCGGCATCATCCCCTCGAACATCACCGGTCCCGGCAAGCTCGGCCTGGTGTCGAAGTCCGGCACGCTGACCTACCAGATGATGTACGAGCTCAGCGACATCGGGTTCACCACCGCCATCGGCATCGGCGGCGACCCGATCATCGGCACCACCCACATCGACGCCCTCGAAGCATTCGAGAACGACCCGGAGACCGCCGCGGTCGTCATGATCGGTGAGATCGGGGGCGACGCCGAGGAGCGCGCAGCCGACTACATCAAGGCGAACATGACGAAGCCGGTCGTCGGCTACGTTGCGGGCTTCACCGCCCCGGAGGGCAAGACCATGGGCCACGCCGGCGCCATCGTGTCCGGCTCCTCCGGCACCGCGGAGGCGAAGAAGGCGGCCCTGGAGGCCGCTGGTGTGAAGGTCGGCAAGACCCCCACCGAAACCGCTGAGCTGATGCGCGAGATCATCAAGGGCCTCTGAGCCCTCACCGCCGCATCCGGCCGCGCCCCGATGGGCTGGGCTCTGGTCGCGGCAGCACCCGTCGGACGCCGTCCTCTCCACCGCACCCGGTGGGCAGGGCGGCGTTCGCCGTTCCCGGCGCCCCGGCCGACCGTCGGCTTCCAGAGCGCTTCCCGTGGTGGCCACGCTGCTCTCCCGCCGACGCGCCGCCCAACCCGATACAGTGTGACCAGCTGAAAGGGAGGGCGCGCCGTGAGCGATCTGATCGATACCACCGAGATGTACCTGAAGACAGTGTTCGAGCTGCTGGAGCTCGGCATCACGCCGATGCGCGCCCGCATCGCCGAACGGCTCGGACAGTCCGGCCCCACGGTGTCGCAGACGGTCGGTCGGATGGAGCGCGACGGCCTGCTGTACCTCGATGACTCCCGCGTCATCCACCTGACCGAGGAGGGCCGCGGGATCGCCGGTGCGGTCATGCGCAAGCACCGACTCGCCGAACGCCACCTGATGGACGTCCTCGGCCTCGAGTACGAGCTCGTGCACGACGAAGCCTGCCGCTGGGAGCACGTGATGAGCGAAGACGTGGAGCGCAAGATCGCCGCCATGCTCACGCCGCCGTACGCCGACCCGTACGGCAACCCCATCCCGGGCCTGGGCGCGCTGGGGGTGACGGCCGACGGGTCCGGCCCCCATGGCGGTCGCCGGCTCGGCGACGGTGTTCAGCGCCTCGTGCAGGTGGAGCTGCCGGAGGGCGGCGAGGTGGAGCTGACGGTCGACGCCATCGGTGAGGTCATCCAGTCGGACGTCGAATTCCTGCGGGATCTGAAGGACTGCGGGATCGTTCCCGGGGCGCGAGTCACGGTCGCCTCGGATGCGGATTCGCTGGTGATGACGGGGCCGTCGGGCCGGGAGATCACCCTGACCCCCAGTGATGCCGGCCACATCTGCGTGACCCAAAGGTAAGGCCCCTTCCACGAGGGTAAAGGTCTGTCAAAACCCAGGTAGAGGTTCGTCTGGTCCAGTGGGGAACAGTCCCCGCCTTCCGTAGGTTGGATGTCGGTTCCCGGGGCGACCCGGGTCGGAATCCGTTCCGAAACAACAGTGCTCAAGAACTCCGCGGACCGCCTCGCAGCCCTGATGGGCGCCGGCCCGCGAACGATCCGGAAGGTCTCCTGTGGCTCCTCGCTCCATGCCCACTCACCGCGGCACCCCGCGCGGCATCCTGTCCGCACCGATCGGTCGTAAGACCGCCGGCGTGATGCTCGCTGCCGGCTTCGTCGTCTCCGGTTCCGCTTCGGCCGCCATGGCCAACGGTTCCTCCGAGACCGGCAACAACGCCGGTGCGTCCACCGCTCCCTCCACCGTGACCATCCCGGTCGCTCTCGCGGAGGGCGACAAGGCCGAGGGGGCCTACGGCGCGATCGTGAAGCAGGACAAGGTCGAGGTCAAGACCGACGAGAAGACCGACGCCCAGCGTGAGCAGGAGCGCCGCGAGGCTGAGCGGCGCGAGGCCCAGGAGCGTGCCGAGCGCCAGGAGCGTCAGGAGCGCCGCGAGGCCCAGCAGCGCGAGGAGCGCAACCAGGAGCGCGAGAACAACCGCAGCAACAACCGCGAGCGCAGCAACAACCGCGAGCGCAACCAGGAGAGCGAGAACAACCGCAGCAACAACCGCGAGCGCAACCAGGAGCGCGAGAACAACCGCAGCAACAACCGCGAGCGCAACCAGGAGCGCGAGAACAACCGCAGCAGCAACCGCGAGCGCACCAACGATCGCGAGCGCAGCAGCGAGCGTCGCGGCAACGGCGACGACCAGCGCTCCGAGCGCAGCAGCAAGCGCTCCTCTGCTCCCTCCAACGCAGGGCGCGGCAGCTCCATTCTCGCCACCGCCCGCAGCGGCATCGGCACCCCGTACGTGTGGGCCGGTTCCACCCCGTCCGGCTGGGACTGCTCCGGCTTCACCTCCTGGGTCTACGCCCAGCACGGCATCCACCTTCCGCACTCGGCTGCTGGCCAGGTGGCCGGCGCCAAGCGCATCTCCGCTTCCGAGGCCCGCCCCGGCGACCTCGTCTACACCCCGGGCCACGTCGGCATCTACGCCGGCAACGGCAAGATCGTGGACGCCGGCCGCTCCGGCAAGCTCACCACCGAGCGCAAGCTCTGGAACGCCAACTGGAGCTACTACCGCGTCGGCTGATTCCAGTCGCCTCTTCGACACTGTGACGAGCGGATTCCGGCGCTGACCACGCCGCCGCTCAGCGAGAACCCCACCGTAGCCCCGTCGGGCCGGTGGGGTTCTCGCATTGCCTGCACCCGGCCCGACTACTGTGAGACCCATGCTTCTGCTCCGGAACCTCATCAGCGTGCTCGCGGGGATCGTCTCCCTTGCGGCGGCACTCCTGCTCGTGCCCGCCACCTGGCTGCAGGACAACATCGTGGACCGCGGCGGGTTCCTCACCGTCACCCGACCGATCGCTGACACCCCGCAGACCCGCCAGGACCTCACCGCCCCGGCGGTCGACCAGATCCACAGCCTCGTGGACGTCCCCGAATTCCTGAAGGGGCAGGTCGATGCCCTGATCGCGAAGGGCGTCAAGACCGTCACCGGCACACGGGAGTACCAGCAGATCTGGGACCAGACCATGCGCGACCTGCATGAGTCGATGGTGCAGGGCGGCAGGGTCGAGGTGAAGCCGGACCTGATGCCGGCGTACGATTCGATCGTCGGCCCGATCGAGGACGTCCTGCCGGTGCCGGTGCCGCGCCCCAGCACCCTGCAGCCCACCATTGCCTCGTTCGATGCGGGATGGATGCAGTGGATCCTCCTGCTCACCGAGAACCGCGCAGCTCTCGGCGCCATCGCCCTCGTGGGCCTGGCGCTGATGCTGCTGACCGCCACCCATCGCGGAGCGTCGCTCATCATGTACGGCATCTTCGCCGCCGTGTTCACGGCGCTCATGTGGTTCACGGTGACGAACCTCCCCGCGCTGGTGCCGAACGTGATCGACAGGGCCCCGTTCGTCGGCCAGATCGTGACGGCGTTCGAAGAGAAGGCGATCAAGGACCTGCCCCACGGCGTGAGCCTCGGCATCGCCCTGGCGGCGGTCAGCGCGCTCATCGGCATCGTGCTGATGGCGATGCGGGCCGCCCGCGATCACCGCAACCGCACCGGCACGGGCCGTGGCCCCACCAGCAGTGGGAGCGGGGCTCGAGGCCAGAGCTGGCCCGGCCCGGCGGCTGGGCACGCTGCGGCGCCGGCACCCGTCGGCCGCCCCGGCAGCGCTGGCGGCGGGGGAGGCGGCAGCTGCGCCCCCGAGGGCGGCAGCTGCGCGCCGGGTCGCTGACACCAGCAGCCGACGGGTGCGCGGCCCCGCCCAGGTCCGATTGTTATCAACTGGTTACACTGGCATCTTCGAACGCACGCCCCTGACGGGGAGATGGGAGCAGTCATGGGGGTCCTCTCCTTCCTGCGCACAGACAAGACCGCGACCGACGACGCCAAGAAGGCGATGAAGGAAGCCCGCACCGGTAAGGACGCGGGGGCGCTCGAAAGCCTCGTCAACACCTTCCGCGACATCGGCATCGACGGCAAGGCCACCTTCGCGTCTGCAAAGACCGTTGCCAAGCGAGCGAAGCGCCGCCGCTCCACCGAACGCGCCGTCAAGAAGATCATCGCGAGCCACCGACGTCGCGCCACCGTCGGCGGCTTCGTCACCGGTCTCGGCGGCGCCATCACCCTGCCGGTGATGCTGCCCGCAAACGTGCTCGAGTTCTACGTCATCGCCACCCGCATGACCGCCGCGATCGCGAGCGTGCGCGGTTACGACATCAACGACCAGGAGATCCGCACCCGTATCCTCGCCGCCCTTGTCGGGGAGGAATCGGGGGACCTGCTCGGCTCCGTCGGACTCGGCCCGGTCGCCGGCGCGGCGAGCCGCCAGGTGGCGAAGCGCCTGCCGCAGTCGGACGTCTCCCGCATCACCAAGGCGATCGGCGCCCGCGCTGTGCGCCGCTTCAGCCTGCGCTCCGCCCGCCTGTTCGGCAAGGCGATCCCCGGCGCTGGTGGCGTCCTCGGTGCGTGGGCGGACCGCCGCGCGCTGAAGAAGATCGCGCAGACGGCGAAGGCGACGTTCCCGCCGCTGTCCCGCAAGGAGCTGAAGGCGGCGGCGAAGGCGCAGAAGAAGCGCTGACGCGAACGGCCGCGGCGCGAAATCGCCGCGGTGATGACTGGACCCCAGGTCGGCGCCTGAAGAAGGCGCTGACCTGGGGTCCTATGTGTGCCCCCGAGACGATTCGAACGTCCGACACCGGCTTTAGGAGAGCCGTGCTCTATCCCCTGAGCTACGGGGGCTGATCGCCGAGCGAACCCGGCCGGAAGGCCGACGGATGCTGAACGGAACGGGTCCGCTCCTGCGGCAGAAGAGCCGCGGCTCGGACCCGTTCAGTGTAGCGGGATGCGCGGGGCGCACCCAATCAGACGGTGCAGATCACCAGCCGGCCTTCGAGGCGACGCGCTTGTCATCCCGCGAGCGGTACACGATGTACGGGCGGCCCAGGTAGCCCACGGGCACCGAGAACACGTGCACGAGGCGCGTGAACGGCCACACCGCGAACAGGGTGATGGCGACCAGGGCGTGCAGCTGGAACGTCAGCGGCACGTCCACCATCATCGCTGCGTCGGGGCGCAGCGTCCAGATCTGCCGGAACCACACGGAGATGGTGGAGCGGTAGTCGTAGGAGCCGAACACGTTGTTCGCGATGGTCGCCCACACGCCGAGGCCGGCCACGACCGCGAGCATCAGGAACATGAATTTGTCCATCAGCGTGGTCGCGCCCATGAGGCGCTTGTTGGAGCGTCGGCGCCAGATCAGCAGCAGCAGACCCACGAGTGTGCACACGCCCGCCACGGTGCCGAGGGTGATCGCCAGCAGGTGGTACACGTGGTCGCTGATGCCGATCGCCTGCGTCCAGGACTTCGGGATCACCAGGCCGCCGAAGTGGCCGATGGCGACGAACAGGATGCCGAAGTGGAACATGGGCGATGCCCACCGCAGGATCCGGTCCTCGTACATCTGGCTCGACCGGGTGGTCCAGCCGAACTGGTCGTAGCGGTAGCGCCAGATGTGCCCGAGCACGAAGAACGCCATGCACACATAGGGGAAGACAACCCAGAGAAGGGTGTCGAGGATCGTCACGTCACGCATGTCAGCTCCTTCGAGCGCTGGACGGCTGGGTCGGTCGGATACGTGGGGTCGGCAGGGGGACCGGGCCCGACGGGGCGGTGAAGGCGACAGGCGCGTTCGTGGGCGGGCTCGCCATGTAGTCCGCGTCCGTGCCGTAGCCGGAGAGGCCGACGGATTCCTGAGCGGGGCCCTGTTCAGCAAGCTTTGCGATCGCGGTGCGGTCGTCGTCATTGAGGGCAGGCATGGTGGCGCAGACCATCCGGATCACCGGCGCCCATGGGGAGTCGATCTCCTGCAGGTGAGTGCGCAGCAGTTCGATGCCGGCGCGGTTGTCCAGCAGGATCCGCTCACCGGCCTCCGCGTCGACGGTGCCGGCGAACTCCAGCACGACGCACAGGTGGTCGGGCAGTTCGTCCTCGCGGTCCGCGGCGAGCTCCACCCCGGATTCGCGCATGGTCTGCTTGATCTCCAGCAGCGCCATCCCCCGGCGGCGGGTGTCGCCGCTGCCGAAGTACGTCAGGAACAGGCAGCCGCGCCGACGGGTGTCGAACGTCGCCACGTACTCCTGCTGCAGGGCCGCGAGGTCATCGGTGCGGGACTCGGCGAGCATCCGGTCCACAACTGCTGCCACCTCCGAGCCGTACGGCTCCGGCAGCAGGGAGCAGGCGTCCCGCAGCAGCGGCAGCCGCTCCACGATCTCCCCATCGGGGTACGCCATCAGGTGCGAGCCGATCGCCCACGCCACCTGCTTCGCGTCCCCGTCGATGGGGGAGGCGGCGAGGCCGGGAACGGCCCGGCCCGCCAGTCGCTTCAGGATGCTCATGATCGATCAGTCCCGCTGCTGTCGGAGGGGAAGAGCCCGTCGGGCGTGCCCTTGCCGTCCCAGTTCAACAGGTTGATGCGGCCCGGCTCCACCGGCGGCACGCGGTCCATCTGGGCGCGGTTCTTCAGAATGTTGAAGTTCTCCACACCGACGGGGGTGAGGCCGTCGGCCCCCGAATCCTCACCGAAGATCGAGGACGGGCCGCCCATGCCGGGCCCGCCGTCCGTGTTCAGCGAGCAGTCGGTGGAGATGCCCTCGAGGGAGTGCGCGTCGCTGTAGTGCGCGGGCGGGATCACGTACCGCTCCTCGTACTTCGCGATCGCCAGCAGGCGGTACATTTCGCGGATCTCCTGCCCTGTCATGCCGACGGATGCCGCGATCTCCTCCTGGCCCTCCCGGCCCATGGAGATGTCCCGCATGTAGGAGCGCATCGCGGCGAGCTTGCGCAGCACACCGTCCACCACGGAGACGTCCCCGGCGGTGAACAGCTCCGCCAGGTAGTCCATAGGGATGCGCAGCTGCTCGATCGCGGCGAACAGGTTGCGCTGGTTCTCCGCGTCCTCACCGGTCTTCGCGACCTCGTCGACGACGGGGCTCAGCGGCGGGATGTACCAGACCATCGGCATGGTGCGGTACTCCGGGTGCAGCGGCAGCGCCACCTTCCACTCGTTGATGAGCCGGTAGATGGGGGAGCGCTGCGCGGCGAGGATCCAGTCCTCCGGGATGTCCGCCTCGCGGGCGGCCTGCACCACGGCCGGGTCGTTCGGGTCGAGGATCAGGGAGCGCTGCGCCTCGTACAGGTCCTTCTCGTTCGGGGTGGACGCCGCTTCGGTGACGCGGTCGGCGTCGTAGAACACGAGGCCGAGGTAGCGCAGGCGGCCCACGCAGGTCTCCGAGCACACCGTCGGGATGCCCTGTTCCATGCGCGGGTAGCAGAAATGACATTTCTCGGCCTTGCCCGTCCGGTGGTTGAAGTACACCTTCTTGTAGGGGCAGCCGGAGATGCACATGCGCCAACCGCGGCACTGGTCCTGGTCCACCAGGACGATGCCGTCCTCTTCGCGCTTGTACATCGCGCCCGAGGGGCAGGACGCCACGCACGACGGGTTCAGGCAGTGCTCACAGATGCGCGGCAGGTAGAACATGAAGGTCTTCTCGAACTCGGCCTTCACCTCCGTCTGGATGCGCTCCAGGATCGGGTCCTCGTGGAGGTGCTCCGTGGAGCCGCCGAGGTCGTCGTCCCAGTTCGCCGACCATTCGATCGACATGTCCTCACCGGTCAGCAGCGACTTCGGCTTCGCCACCGGGATGTGCTCCTGCGCCGGAGCATCCAGCAGGTTCGAGTAGTCGTAGGTCCACGGCTCGTAGTAGTCCTCGATGCTCGGCATGATCGGGTTGGAGAAGATCTGCGCGAGCTTGCGGAACTTGCCGCCGGCCTTCAGCTTCAGGCGGCCCTTGCGGTCCAGGACCCAGCCGCCCTTCCACTTCTCCTGATCCTCGTAGCGGCGCGGATAGCCCTGCCCGGGCCGGGTCTCCACGTTGTTGAACCAGACGTATTCGGTGCCGGATCGGTTCGTCCATGCCTGCTTGCAGGTGACCGAGCAGGTGTGGCAGCCGATGCACTTGTCGAGGTTCATCACCATCGACATCTGAGCCATGATGCGCATCAGTACGTCACCTCCGTAGTGCGCTTGCGGATGCGGGTGACCTCATCACGGTTGTTGCCGGTGGGCCCCAGGTAGTTGAAGGCGAAGGTCTGCTGGGCGTACCCGCCGACCATATGGGTGGGTTTGATCATGATGCGGGTGAGCGAGTTGTGGATGCCGCCGCGCTTCCCGCTGGTCTCGGTCAGCGGCACGTTCACCACGCGATCCTGGGCGTGGTGCATGTACACCGTGCCCTCCGGCATGCGGTGCGAGACGACCGCCCGCGCCGCCACCACCCCGTTGCGGTTCACTGCCTCCACCCAGTCGTTGTCGCGGATGCCGGCCTTGGCGGCGTCCTCCGCGCTCATCCAGATCGACTGGCCGCCGCGCGAGAGCGACAGCATGAACAGGTTGTCCTGGTACTCCGAGTGGATCGACCACTTGTTGTGCGGCGTCAGGTACCGCACTGCGAGGCCGAGTTCGTTCGTGGAGCCGATCTCGCCCTCGTTGAACAGGGCGTTCATGTCCAGCGGTGGGCGGTACACGGGCAGGTTCTCGCCCATCTCCCTCATCCAGTCGTGGTCGAGGTAGAAGTGCTGGCGGCCCGTCAGGGTGTGCCACGGCTTCAGCCGCTCCGTGTTGATGGTGAAGCAGGAGTAGCGGCGGCCGCCGGACTCCGAGCCGGACCACTCCGGCGAGGTGATCACCGGCACCGGCGCGGCCTTGGTGTCCGCGAACGTGATCTGCTTGCCCTCCGCTTCCGCGGAGAGGTCGTGCAGCTGGGTGCCGGTGCGCTTCTCCAGTGTGCGGAATCCCTGGGTGGCGAGGTGGCCGTTGGTGGTGCCGGAGAACGCCAGCACCATCTCCGCGGCCCGCACATCGGTCTCCAGGGACGGGCGGCCCTTGGCCGGGCCCTCCTTGATGAGGCCGTTCTTCTTGCCGAGGTACTCGACTTCGCGCTTCACATCGAAGGTGATGCCCTTCGTGGTGAAGCCGAGCTTCTCCGCCAGGGGGCCGAGCGCCACGAACTTGTCGTAGATCTCGCGGTAGTCGCGCTCCACCTCGACGAGCTTCGGCATGGTGATGCCGGGGATCGGCTCCACGCCCTCGTCGTGCTTCCAGTCGCGGACCACGCCGTGGGGGTAGGCGAGGGCGTCGGTGGAGTCGTGCTGCAGGGTCAGCGCCACCACGTCGCGCTGCTTGCCGAGGTGATTGCGGGCCAGTTCGGAGAACTTCTTCGCGATCTCCTTCCACGTGTCCCAGTCGTTGCGGGCCTGCCACGGCGGGGCGATCGCCGGGTTGAACGAGTGGACGAACGGGTGCATGTCCGTGGTGGACAGGTCGCTCTTCTCGTACCAGGTCGCGGCCGGCAGCACCACGTCGGAGAACAGGGTGGAGCTGGTCATGCGGAAGTCCAGGGACAGCAGCAGGTCCAGCTTGCCCTCCGGGGCCTTCTCGCGCCACACCACGTCGCGGGGGCGCAGATGCTCCGGGGTCTCCTCGGCGCGCACGTCGTTCTTCGTGCCGAGCAGATGCTTGATGAAGTACTCGGTGCCCTTGGCGGAGGAGCCGAGGAGGTTCGCCCGCCACAGCGACAGGATGCGCGGATGGTTGTTGTGCGCGTCCGGGTCCTCCGCGGCGAACTTCAGCTTCCCGGTCTTCAGGTGCTCGATGATGAAGTCCTGCACGCTGCGGCCCTCGGCATCGGCGGCCTGGGTGAGCGCGAGCGGGTTCTGGTCGAACTGCGGGAAGTGCGGCATCCACCCGAGACGCTGCGCCATCGCGACCACGTCCGCGTTGGTCATGCCCTTGAGGCGCCCGTCGGCGGTGGCGGCGGTGAACGCGTCCGCGGTCATCTGGTCGTAGCGCCACTGGTCGGTGTGCATGAACCAGTACGAGGTCTGGGTCTGGTGGCGCGGCGGCCGCGACCAGTCCAGGGCGTTGGCGAGGTGCAGCCAGCCCGTGATGGGGCGGACCTTCTCCTGGCCCACGTAGTGCGCCCAGCCGCCGCCATTGACGCCCTGGCCGCCGGTGAGGGTGGTGAGGGTGAGGAACGTGCGGTAGATGGTGTCCGAGTGGAACCAGTGGTTCGCGCCGGCGCCCATGATGATCATGGAGCGGCCGCGGGACTCCACGGCGTTCTGCGCGTATTCGCGGCCGATGCGCTGCACCTGTGCGGCGGGCACACCGGTGATGCGCTCCTGCCAGGCGGGGGTGCCGACCTCGCTGGGGTCGTCGTAGCCCGTCGGCCAGGTGCCGGGCAGGCCGTCGCGGCTGATGCCGTAGGAGGCGAGCAGGAGGTCGTACACCGTGGTGACGGTGTGGCCGTTGACCTGCGTGGTCGGCACACCGCGGCGCATCGTGCCCGGCGCGGAGTGCGCGTTGTGCGCTTCGTCCTCGGCGGGGGTGGAGACGGCGTCGAAGCGGGGCAGGAGGATCTCCTGCACGCCCTCGCCGCGGCTGTGGAGGGAGAGCTGCGGGTCAGCGCCCTGCAGGTCCAGGTTCCAGCGGCCCTTGCCGTCCTCGCTGAAGCGGTGGCCGAGCGTGCCCTGGGGGACCATCGGCCGGCCGGTGTTGCCGTCGATCAGCACGGGCTTGAACTGGTCGTGCTCGGTGCCGAACTCGTCGGTGATCTCCGCGGTGAGGTCGGAGGCCGTGAGGAACTTGCCGGGCACCACGGTGCCGTCGGCGCGCTCCTCCAGCTGCACGAGGAACGGCAGGTCGGTGTAGGTCTTCGCGTAGTTGTCGAAGTATTCGGGGCGGGCGCTGCCGTCGGGGTTCTCGTAGAACTCGCGGAGGATCACGTGGCCCATGGCGAGGGCGAGGGCGCCGTCGGTGCCGGGCTGGGGCGCGACCCATTCGTCGGCGAACTTCACGTTGTCGGCGTAGTCGGGGGAGACCGCGATGACCTTCTGGCCGCGGTAGCGGGCCTCCACCATCCAGTGGGCGTCCGGGGTGCGGGTCAGCGGCACGTTGGAGCCCCACATGATGAGGTAGCCGGCGTCCCACCAGTCGCCGGATTCGGGGACGTCGGTCTGGTCGCCGAACATCTGCGGGGAGGCGACGGGCAGGTCCGCGTACCAGTCGTAGAAGGACAGCATGGCGCCGCCGATCAGCTGGTGGAAGCGGGCGCCGGAGGCGAACGACACGATGGACATCGCCGGGATCGGGGTGAACCCGGCGGTGCGGTCGGGGCCGTAGTTCTTCGTGGTGGAGACGTACGCCGCGGCGATCATCTCCACGGCCTCCTCCCACGTGGCGCGGACCAGGCCGCCGTGCCCGCGGGCCTTCTTGTACGCGGCGGACTTGTCCGGGTCCTCCACGATGGACTCCCAGGCGAGGACGGGGTCGCCGCCCACCTGCTCCTTCGCTTCGCGGTACATGGTGAGCAGGGCGGCGCGGATGTAGGGGTAGCGCACGCGCGTGGGGGAGTAGGTGTACCAGGAGAAGGCGGCGCCGCGGGGGCAGCCGCGCGGCTCGTACTCGGCGCGGTCGGGACCGGTGGAGGGGTAGTCGGTCTGCTGGGCCTCCCAGGTGATGATCCCGTCCTTGACGTAGATCTGCCAGGAGCACGAGCCGGTGCAGTTCACGCCGTGGGTGGAGCGCACCACCTTGTCGTGGCTCCAGCGGTCGCGGTAGAACGAGTCGCCCTGACGGCCGCCGCGGTGGTGGATCTCGCGCTTGTCGTCGGAGACGCGCGAGGTGGGGGAGAGCAGGCGGCGCTTGCTGATGAGGGAGTTCATCAGCGAGGAGTCGACCTGGGGCTTCGGGTCAGTCGTCGTCATTGTCGGACCTCACTGTTCCTTGGTTGTCGGGGCGGGCGCAGCATCCGCAGCCGGGGAGTCAGCAGCGGCGCGCCCGGTGCGGCCGGTCCAGATCGCCACGCCGACCGCGACGAGGGCGGTGAGGGCGAGCAGGATCAGGCCGATGGCGTAGGAGCCGGTGGAGTTCCACAGGGAGCCCAGCAGGAGGGGCGGGACGAAGCCGCCGAGGCCGCCGGCGGCGCCGACGAAGCCGGTGACCGACCCGACCTGGGCGGGGTCCGCAGCCTGGCCGACGAGGCCGAACACTGCGCCGGTGCCGGTGCCCAGCGCCATCGCCATGACGAGGAAGGCGAAGGTTCCCACCAGGGTGAGTTCGCCGGTGGCGGCGACGATCAGTGCCATGACCGCCACGATGGTGTTGGCGACCACGAGGGTGCGGACGGGGCCGAAGCGGTCGGACAGCTGACCGCCGACGGCGCGCATGAACACGGTGATGATGACGAACCCGCCCATGCGGAGGGCGGCGTCCTCGGCGCCGAGGCCGTAGGCGTTGATGAGGAAGGTCGGCAGGTACACGGAGAAAGCGACGTAGCCGCCGAAGCTGAGGGCGTACAGGAAGCAGGCCTGCCAGGTGACGAGCAGCTTGGTGGTGCCGAGGGTGTTGGCGATCATGGAGCCGGTCTTCGGCTTCCAGCCGGGGGCGTTGCGCATCAGCAGGTAGGCAAGCACCGCGTAGATGAGCAGGGCGGTGGCGGCGATGAGGAACGGCGCCTTCTCGCCGAGGCCCTGGAAGATGCGCACGGTGGTGAAGGCGGAGACGGCGGTGCCGCCCATGCCCATGCCGTAGATGCCGAGGGCGGTGCCGCGGCTCTTCGGCGGGTACCAGGAGTTCACGTACGGAACGCCGATGGCGAAGGTGGTGCCGGCGATGCCGAGGAAGAAGCCGCCGACCAGGAGCGCGATGTAGCTGGTGAACCCGAAGAATCCGAGGAACAGCACCGGGACGACGGTGACGACGGAGATGAGCGGGAACATCAGGCGGCCGCCGAAGCGGTCGGTGAGGGCGCCGATGGGGATGCGGCCGATGGAGCCGACGAGAACGGGCACGGCGACGAGCAGAGCGGCGTCGGTCGTCAGGCCCTTCTTGATGACGGTCGCGGCGAGGGGGAGAGGAGGGCCCAGGCCCAGAAGTTGATGGCGAAGCCGACGGTGGCCATCAGCAGCATGAACGTGCGGTCACGGGCATGCTCGTCGAGGGGGGTGGCGGTGGAACCGGAAGGGCGGAGGGATGGGGACGCGGTCACTGCGTGCTCCTTTCGGTGCAGCCGATTCGAGGGTTCCCGATGACTCTAATCATAGGGGTATCGGGTGGACAGGACGATTGTCCTGAGGACGTGTTTCCCGAGGTCGGCCGATATCGTGCCGATATCGTCTTGGGTGACGATCCGACTTCATCGAGGGTGCTTCCATGGTTTCACGCGCTGCGATCATCATTGCCGGCGGACAGGGCTCCCGCCTCGGCGGAATCGACAAGCCGCAGCTGTCGATCAACGGCCTGTCGATGCGTGCCCGAGTCGCGGGGGCGGCCATCGCGGCCCTCGGGCTGCCCTGCCGCATCGTGGTGGTGGGGGCCGACGGGTCCGATCTGCGCGCGGCGCCGTTCACGATCGACGGGGTGGAGACGATCCGCACTCTGGAGGAGCCGCGCTTCAGCGGTCCCGTGGCGGGTCTGGCGGCCGCGGTCGATGAGCTGTCGGATCTGGGCGGTGAGGCGGATGTGCTGGTGCTCGGCGGTGATATGCCGACCCTCAGCGCTGAGCTGCTGCAGCACGTCCTGGGGGAGGGGGCCGACGGGTCCGCCCCGGCTGACAGCACTGCTGTGCGCGGCATCGAAGACTCCTCGGGCCATCTGCAGTTCCTGTGCGCCGCGTGGCCGCTGGGCGTGCTGCGCACCACGCTGAACGAGGTCCGCGGGAATGGCGGTGATTGGATGGGGCTGAGCCTGCGCCGGCTGTACGGACAGCTGGCACCGGCGCGCCTGACGATCCGACCGGCCTTGGATGGGGTCGATGATGCGGTCTCGGATGTGGACACCGCGGAGGACCTGCAGCGCGCCCGCATCGCCGTGGAAAGGACGACCCCATGACCATCGCACCCCGACGGGCCGAGCAGAACCGGCTGCGTCTCCTGCTGGCCGCCGCGGCCTCGGCCGCGCTGGCGCTCGTCGCCGCCCTGTTCGCAGCACCGGCTGCCCTGGCCCATGACAGCCTCACCGGCAGTTCGCCGGCGGACGGCGAGTCCGTTGCGACCGCCGACAGCATCACGCTCACCTATTCCGCGGAGCCGCTGGACCTGTCTGCCCGCGTTGTGGTGAAGGACTCCGTCGGCACCGTCCTGTTCGACGGCGCGCCGACGATCGACGGCACGTCGGTCACCGCGGACTTCTCTGAGGCACCCGCCGCCGGCCCGGTGACCGTCGACTGGCGGGTCGTCTCCTCGGACGGCCACCCCATCGAGGGCACCACCACCTTCACCGTCACCGAGGGCGGGGCCGCCGCATCGGACAGCGGCGGTGAGGGATCCGCCCCGGCAGCGTCTGCCTCGCCGTCGTCCCAGCCGGCGGATGCCTCCAGCTCCACACCGGCCGCTTCCGAAGCCGATGAGGGGACGGACGGTGACGATGGCGGCATCGGCAAGTCGCTCATCGCCGCCGCTGTTGTTGTGGCTGCGGCGCTGATCGTCGGAATCGTGGTGCTGGTGACCCGCAAGGACAAGAACCCGGATCGCGGCTCTGCCGCCGGCGACGACCAGCGTCCTGGCTCGCAGGCCTGACCAGAGCGCCTCGTGGGCGATGCCTCCGAGCCGCGTGCGGCCACGGAGGAGAAGCGAAGGACCGGCAGCCCCGCGGGGCTGCCGGTCCTTCTTCTGTGCGGGAGCTGTCCCGCTGTGGGAGGCGTATTCGCCTCAGTTGTTGCGGAGGGAGTCCTTGGCCTTGTCGGCAGCGTTCTGGATCGCGCCGTCGGCCTGGTCAGGGGCGGCATCCTGAGCCTTCTGCGAAGCCTTGTCGATGGCGCCGTCGACCTTGTCGCTGTGGCCGTCGAGTGCCTGCTTGCCCTTGTTGAGTGCGTCGTCGAAGCCCATGGTGGGTGTCCTTTCCATCGGGAACATTGGCGACCCCCACGCTACATGCCGTCTCCGTTCGAGATCACAGGTCCGTCATGAGCTCGGGGCGATTTGAGCACATGTGAACAGCCTGTGTCCCAGTCTGCGCATTCGGTCATAATCGAGGCGTGGAAATGAGCAGCGATCGTCACGTGCCACCCGTCGGTCACGACAAGTCCTCCCGCTGGGACTTCGTCCTCGGACAGCTCGCGCAGACCAAGCGACTGTCCGTCGCCGACGTCGCCGCGCAGCTCGGCATCAGCGAGTCCACTGTGCGGCGCGACTTCGTCGACATGGAGAAGGCGCAGCTCGCGCGCCGCGTCCACGGTGGCCTCGTGGCCGTGGACATCGCCTACAACCTCGCCGCCTCTCCGCGCGGCGACGGCGCCGGTGATCAGCGCGAGCGCATCGCTGCCGCCGCGGCCGCCATGGTGCAGCCCGGCAGCATCGTCGGCTTCAACGGGGGCCGCACCACCACGGCCTCGGCCCGCCGCATCGTCGCCCGCTCCGACCTCGACACCGGCGGCTCCGTCCCCGGCCTGACCGTGGTGTGCGCCGCCCTCAACATTGCGATGGAGACGGTGCTGCGTCCGGCAGTGCGCACGGTGGTGCTCGGCGGTGTGGCGGAGCCGCGATCGTTCGAGCTGACCGGCCCGCTGGCGCAGTACACCATGCGGGACCTGTGGCTGGACATCATGTTCGTGGGCGTCATCGGGGTCGATGTCGATGCCGGCATCACCTGCGACTCCGACGCCGAAGCGGGCGTCACCCGCACGATGATCTCCCACTCCCGTCGCGTGGTGGGCCTCGCGACCGGCGACAAGATCGGCAAGCGGGCGCTCGCGGGGATCTGCCCTCTCTCGGCCCTCACCGACCTCATCGTCACCGGGGAAGTGCCGACTCAGCTGCGGGAGGCCTGCGCTGAGCGTCACGTGCGCCTGCACGCCGTGTGACTCCCGTCGGGTTCGGTGCCCCGCCCCTGCGGAGGGTGAACGGCGGAACCCGGATCGGACCTGATGAGGCGATACTCTGGAGTTGTGATGTGGATTTTCGGTCGATCGAAGAAGAACGCTGCCGGTGCTGAGGGCGAGGAGCCCACGAAGGCAGCGGAGCCGTCGGCCGCCTCTGCCCGCGGCGGCACCGGTTCCGCCGACAGCGCCGCCACCGGCCCCGCCGACGCCCCCGCCAGCGCCTCCTCCCCGGCGGCGGAAGCGGACGCCGCCCCCAGCACTCTCGCTGAGCGGCACGCCGCCCAACGCGAACGCGAACGGCAGGCCGGCGCATCCGCCGTCCCGGCCGCTGAGATCGCCGACACCGGCACGTCCAGCGTGGATGACATCCAGCACTTCACCGGGGACGTCCCCCGCCTCGCGGGCCTGCTGCCGGTGCAGGTCGATGAGGTGACCCGCGAGGACCGCGTGGAGCGCGCCCTGGACCGCTGGCGCCTGACCATGTCCGACCTCGCCGACGGGCGCGGCTTCCTCCTGGACCTGCGCGGCGGCCCCGAGTACCTCGACCTGACCAACTCCCACCCGCAGGGTCTGGCGCACCTGTTCGCCGCCCGCGGCGCCACCCGCCTGTCCAGCCTCGTGCGCGAACCCGGCTCGCTCGCGACGGCGCGCCGCCATGCGCGTGCGCTGCGGGAGATCGCGCAGTCGTTCGCGGAGGAACGGGGACTGACCACCTGCTACCTCGGCATCGGTGAGGCGTCCTGGCTGCCGTCGGACGGCGGCAGCGCGATCCACGCGCCGATCATGCTGCGCCCCATCAACCTGTTCCTGCGGGGCAACGCCCGCGAGGACATCGACCTCGACCTCGACGCCGCGGTGGAGCTGAACCCGGTGCTGCTGAAGGCCATGCGCGAAGCCGGTGTGATCCTCGACGCTCGGTCCCTGCTGGACCTCACCGCGTCCATTCACGGCTTCGATCCGAGCCCGGTGATCGACGCGTTCCGCAGCCTCGGCGAACCGCTGCTGAACTTCCGGGTCTCCCACGCCCTCGTCGTCGGCAGCCTCATCGACTCCTCGGTGTCCATGCTGGAGGACTTCGACACCCCGTCGGAGGACCTCGCGGACAACGACCTGATCGCGGCGCTCGCCGGGGACCCGGAGGCCCGCGAAGCGCTCTCCCCGGAGGGGGAGAAGCGAGCCGGCACCGGTGACCAGGAGGCCGACGCCTCCTCCGCGCCGATTGCGATCGTCGACCCGGACGAGGCCCGCGCCCTGTCCGCCATCGAGGACACCGACTGCCTCGTGGTGGAGACGGCGCCGGGCGCACCGGCGACCTCCACGATCGTGAACCTGATGGCGGAGCTCGCCGCGCAGCAGAAGCGGGTGCTGGTGGTCTCGCAGCGCTCCAGCCACCTCGCGGACCTCGCGGAGGCGGTCGCCGCCGCCGGGCTCGGCGATCTGCTGCTGGACCTCAGCCCGGACCCGCAGCTGCAGCGCACCACGGTGGAGTCGCTGCTGGTGTCGCTGGCGAAGGCGAACTCGTTCGTGCCGCCGGTCTCGATGGAGGAGGACCCGGCGCTCGTGGAGGCGGCGGAGTCGCTGCGTGAGCATCTGACGGCGATGCACCGCCGCCAGGAGCCCTGGGGCGCCTCCGCGCACGATGCGATCAACGCGCTCTCAGGCCTGCTGCGCCGTGACCCCGCACCGCGCACGCAGGTGCGCCTGCCGGCCGATGTGGCCCGCCGAGTGGGGGAGCGGCCCGATGAGTACCGCGAGCTGCTGGAGCGTGCCGCCGCCACCCGCGCCCTCTACCTGGGGGCCGATGTCACGCCGTGGGCCGGTGCCCACATCACCACGCGCACGCAGGCGGACCGAGCCCTGGAGCTCGCTGAGGCGCTCGATGACGAGCACCTGCCGGAGCTGATCCGCCGCAGCCGGGAGATGACGAAGCAGGCTCACCTCGAGCCCGCCGAATCGATCGATGCGCTGCGCACGCAGATCCGCGTCCTGGAACGGGTGCGCACCGTGACGACCCGGTTCGACGCCCAGGTGTTCCTCTCCGATCTGGATGCCCTCATCGCCGCGACGGGCGACAAGAAGTTCCGTCAGGCGCACGGCATCAAGCAGGGGATGCGGCAGCGCCGCGCCCTGCGGCAGGAGGCCGCCGGGTATGCGAAGGACTCGGCGACCCCGCAGGAGCTGCACGAAGCGCTCACCGGGGTGCGCGGGGTGGCCCACGACTGGCGCACCCATTCGACAGCCCCCGATTCCCAGCCTGTGGTACCCGCGGATCTGGATGACCTGACCGCGGTGGTGGACCGCTGTGAGCGCGCCCTGGATGAGCTGGAGGTGCTGCTCGCCGGAACCCGCGCCGGCACCGAGTTCGGCCGCCGTCCGATCACCGACATCCAGGCGCAGATCCGGGAACTGGTGGAGGACAAGCAGGCGCTGGAGGACCTGCCGGAGCAGACCACGATTCTGCGCGAGCTCGACTTCGAGGGCCTGGGCCGCCTTGTGGCGGATCTGCGCGCCCGCGAACTCGAGGAGGAGAACGTCGCTGCGGAGCTCGACCTCGCCTGGTGGTCCAGCGTGTTCGAGTTCATCGCGGCGAAGGAACCGCTGCTCAGTGAGCACACGGGCACGGACCTGTCGCAGATCGCGGAGCGCTACCGCCGCCTGGATGCGCAGTTCCTCGCCGCGCAGCAGTACCGGGTGCGGGAGCAGGCCGACCGCATCCTCGTGGAGACGATGAAGCGCTACCGGGACACGTCCCGCGCCGCGATCGTGGAGCTGAACAACCCGGGCACCACGAGCGTGAAGGACGTGGTCGCGAAGTACGAGCAGATCATGTTCCGCGCCCGCCCCCTCTGGCTGGTGTCGCCGTACATGGTGCCGCAGCTGATCCCGTCGGGCGTCCACTTCGATGTCGTCATTGTGGCCGACGGCGCCCGCCTGCCCACCGCTGCTGCGGTCCCCGCCCTGACCCGCGCCGACCGCGCCGTGGTCATCGGTGATGCGTACGAGTACGCGGGGGAGCCGCCGCTGCAGCCGGAGGCGGAGGAGCTGGAGCCGGGGGCGCTGCCGATGGCGAACAACCTGCTGCTGGACGACCTGCGGGCCCTTGCCCCGATCGTGCGGATCCGCCGGGACCAGCACCCCGCGACCGGTGGTGTGCGCCGCTTCGTGTCCCGTGTGACCCGAGCCGGCCGCCCCGATGAACTGGACGCCCACCAGCTCGCGGTCCCGAGCCCCCTGCCGCCGGACGATGACCTGTTCATCCACGTGGAGGACGGCCGCGGCCCCGTCGCCGCGGACACCGCCTACGTGGAGTCGACCGAAGCCGAGCTGCGCCGCATCACTGACCTGGTGGTGCAGCATGCCCGCATGTCACCGGAGCGTTCGCTCGCGGTGGTGACGGTGACGGCGGAGCACGCGAAGCGCGTGATGGACCGGATCATGTCGACGGTGAGCCGGATGCCGGAGCTGCGGGACTTCTTCCAGCCGAACGTGCCGGAGGCGTTCGTGGTGACGCCCGCGATCGGTGCGACCGCGGTGGAGCGCGACGACATCATCGTCTCCCTCGGCTTCGGCCTCACCCCGCACGGCCGCCTGTTCCACTCCTTTGGGCCGCTGTCCGGCCCGCACGGCCGCAAGGTCCTGGTCAGCCTGCTGACCCGATCGCGCCTGCGCACCGTCGTGGTCAGCTCCCTGGCCTCCGCGGACTTCGACCCGGACCGCCTCACGACGGAGGGGGCGCGCGACCTCTTCGATCTGCTGCGCTTCCTCGAAGCAGGCTTCGACGCCGCGGTCCTCGGCGAGGACGACGGCACGCCCGACCCCGCCGAGCAGGCAGCCGCCGCCCCCGAGCCCACCGAGCAGGCAGCTGACGAGCAGCAGGCCGACGGAGTCTCCGAGTCCGCCGAGCAGGCAGCCGAGGAGCAGCAAGCCGACGGAGCCCCCGACCCTACCGAGCAGGAAGCCACCGAGTGCGCTGAGGATGCCGGTGAATCCGCGGACGCGTCGGAACCCGTCGGCCACTCCGCCGCCGACGTCGCGCCCCTGCCAGAGCCCACCCTTGAGGTGTCCGAGGACGACGCCACCGCCGACGCCACGCCGGCGATCCGCTTCGCCGAGGGCGGCGACTCCCACATCGACGCCCTCGTGGCCGACCTCGCGGACCGTCTGCAGGAGCGCGGCCTCCACACCGAGCTCGACTACGGCCTCTCCCACGACCGCATCGAACTCGCCGTCGGCCACCGGGACCTGCCGGGCCGCCTCCTCGTGGCGGTGGAGACCGACGGAGCCCGCTACGCCACCACCGCTGACCAGCGCGAACGCGACCGGCTTCGCACCGAACGCCTCGAAGCCGCGGGCTGGGTCGTGGAGCGCGTCTGGTCGTGGGCCCTGTTCATCGACCCCGAAGGCGAAGCGGACCGCGTCACGCGCACGGTGGAGCGGGCGCACGCGTTCTGGATGGAGCGCCTCCAGGAGCCGGTGGCACGCGCCGGCACCACCCGCCATCGCCTCCCGCGCCCCAAGGTGCCGGCAGGCCACCCGCTGTCGTTCTACGGCGCGGAGGACTTCGACGCGGTCGTCGCCTACATCTCCAGTGACGGACGTGCCCGCCTCACCGAGCAGCTCGCCGCCGAAGTGCGGGAGTTCCTCGGCTTCGAGCAGCGCTCCCTGCTGCTGGATGTGTCCGTGTCCTCCGCGATCCGCCGCTACCAGGAGAGCCATGACTGATCGGCGCTCACCCACGCTCGGCGAGTCGCGCCCGGGCCGCGTTGTGATCTCGTCGGTCACCGGGAAGCCGATGGAGCAGCCCGTACGCCGCGGCGGCCCGCGCATCGTGCCCAACCGCACCGAGGACGACGCGGCCGTGGACAGCAACGACGACCGCCTCCGGCAGGACGTCCCGCCGCACTGGGGGCGCTGACCGCCCCCGTTCGATCCGCACCGCACCCGACCCGGGCGCACGCCCGGCCACCAGGAGGAGAACCGTGACGAAGCAGCCCACCATCTTCATGCTCGGCGCCGGCAGCATGGGCGGCGCCGTCGCCACCGCGATCCGCCGCTCCGGCATCGACGCGCAGAACGTCCACGTCATGAACTCCCGCCCGGAATCCACCGAGCGCGCCGCGAAGGAGTACGACCTCACGCCCGCCGACTCGCTCGAGGACGCCGTGCGCGAGGCCGACATCATCATCCTCGGCATCAAGCCGTACCAGCTCGCCGCCCAGCTGCCGAAGCTCGCCGAGCACCTCAGCGCGGACACCCTCGTGGTGTCCCTCGCGGCCGGCGCCACCATCGACACGCTGCGCGAGCACCTCGGCGGGCACGAGAAGATCATCCGCACCATGCCGAACACCCCGGTCGCCGTCGGCTCCGGCGTCGTCGCCGTGATGCCCGCCGACGCCGTCACCGACGAGGAGACCGCGACGGTCGAGGAGCTGTTCTCCGCGTCCGCCGACGTGGTGCGGGTCCCGGAGGACAAGGTCCACCAGGTGATCGGCGCGGCCGGGTCCGCGCCCGCGTTCATGTTCTACGTCGCCGAAGCGATGATCGACGAGGGCGTCATGCAGGGCCTCACCCGCGACCAGGCCGCCGAGATGGTCATCGCGACCATGGCGGGGTCTGCGAAGCTGCTGCAGGAGCAGGGCCTCAGCCCCGCCGAGGCGCGCTACCGGGTCTCCAGCCCCGGCGGCACCACGGTGCGCGGTGTCGCCGCGCTCGAAGAGGCCGGGGTGCGCGTGGGCCTGGCGAAGGCGATGCGCGCCGCCGCCGACTGGTCGCGCCACATGGAGGAGGGCTGATCCGGCCTGTTCGGGGCCGACGGGCGCCGGCGCTCAGGGCCGGTTCGCGAACCGTTCGATCAGGTCCGTGTGGCCCGACACGATCAGCGTGTCATGCACCGCCACCTTGGTTGTCGGTGCCGCGTACGTGAAGTCGCGCCCCGGTGACTTCACACCCACCACGGTCACGCCGTACTTCGAGCGGATGTCCGATTCGGCGAGGGTGAAGCCCTGGATCTCCCGCGGCGGCCGCATCTTCACGATCGCCCAGTCGTCGTCGAACTCGATGTAGTCCAGGAGGTGGCCGTTCACCAGGTGCGCCACCCGCTGACCGGCGTCCTTCTCCGGGAACACCACGTGGTGGGCTCCGATCCGCTCCAGGATCTTGCCGTGCGAAGCGGAGATCGCCTTCGCCCAGATGATCGGGCCGGCGAGGTCCACGAGGTTCGCGGTGATCAGCACACTCGCCTCCACGCTCGTGCCCACACCGACCACGGCGACGTCGAACCCGGCGGCGCCGACCTGGTGGAGGGCGTCCATGTTCGTGCCGTCGGCTTCGACGACGTGGGTGAGGCGGCCGGAGTACTCCTGCACCAGGTCGGGCCGGGAGTCGATCGCGAGCACGTTCGTGCCGAGCTTCTCCAGCGTCAGGGCGATGGACGCGCCGAAGCGGCCCAGGCCGACGACGAGGACGCCGTCGCCTCTGCGATTGTCGGGCATAGGTCTCCTCTGATGTGTCAGCCGATGATCGGCCGCTCCTCGGGCAGGCGGATGATCCTCGGACGCGTGCGCATCGCCAGGGCGGCGCCGACGGTCACGGGACCCAGTCGGCCCACGAGCATACAGGTGACGATCGCGGCCTTCGCCGGAGTGGACAGGTCCGCTGTGATGCCGGTGGACAGGCCGACCGTGCCGTACGCGGACAGCACCTCGAACAGCACCTGGTCCAGCCCGTACGGGGTGAGGCGCAGCATCACCAGGGTGGCGAAGAAGATGACCATGACGGAGATGGCGAGCACGCCGATCGCCTGACGGATCGTGTCCTCCGGGATGCGGCGGCCGAACGCCTCCACATCGCGGTCACCGCGGACCTCCGCGATGATCGCGAGCATCAGGATCGCGAACGTGGTCACCTTGATGCCGCCGGCGGTGGAGCCGGAGCCGCCGCCGATGAACATCAGCAGGTCCTGCACCACCCACGACTCGGGGTGCATCGCGCCCACGTCGATCACGGACAGGCCGCCGGAGCGCGGCATCACGCCGGTGAACAGCGCGGCCAGCATGCGATCCTTCAGCGGCAGGCCGCCGAAGGTGTCCGGGTTCGTCCACTCAAGGGCGGTGATCGAAACAATGGCGAGCAGCAGAAGCAGTGTGGATCCCGCGATCGTCATCTTCGCGTGCAGCGTCCACTTCGCGGGGTGGTTCCAGTGGCGGAACAGCACGAGGATCACGGGGAAGCCGAGGGACCCGGTGAACACGGCGGCGGCGACCGGCAGCACGAAAGCGGGCTCGCCCACGTACTGCAGGGTGCCTTCGGCTTCGTGCACGAAGCCGACGTTGTTGAAGGAGGAGATGCCGTAGTAGAGGGCGTCGAACAGGGCGGTGGGGACGGACGCGCCGCGGGACAGGAAGAACGGGGCCAGCGACAGGAACGTCAGGGTCTCCAGGGCCGTGGAGGTGATGACGATGGTCTTCAGCACCCCGCCCACCTGGTCCAGCTGCTGCGCCTTCGTCTCGCGGGCCGTTACGATGCGCTGCGCGAGGCCCATCTCCCGCATCACGGACAGGCCGAGGAGGGACGCCACGGTGAGCACGCCGAAGCCGCCCACCTTCATCGCCGCCATGATGACGATGTTGCCGAACAGGCTCCACTGGTGCGCCATGTCCAGGGTGGTCAGGCCCGTCACGCACACGGCGGACACGGCGGTGAACAGAGCGTCGATCAGCGGCGGGGAGGTCCCGTCGGCGTTGGAGATCGGCAGCCACAGCAGCAGCGTCACCAGGCCGATGATGCCGAGGAAGGCGATCATCGCCAGGCGCGCAGGCGAGGTGCGGGTCCGCGCGGCGTTCTGGACGATCCGTCCCAGCGCGCTCTTCGACCCGCGACTCTTCGCGGCTTTCTGCATGCGTGTGCTCCCGACCCATTGGATGTGACCGGCCGGGCCCGGACCGGTCAGGACGTCCAGGGGACGTCGCCGGCGATTGTACGCGCCCTGCGCTACCCTCGTAACCATGACGAGACCAGGCGAAACAGCCGTTGTCTGGGATGACGCGCTGTGCGCCTACGACTTCGGCCCCGCGCACCCCATGGACCCCGTTCGGCTCGAGCTCACTGCCGCGCTCGCACGGTCGTTCGGGCTCTTCGACCTTCCGCGGGTGCGCCTGATCTCCGCGCCGGTGGCCGACGGGTCCGTCCTGGAGACGATCCACGACCCCGTGTTCGTCCAGGCGGTGCGGGATGCGTCCGCTGCGGGGCTGAACCCGTCGGCTGAGGAGCGCACGCACCTGAACCGGTGGGGGCTCGCCACCCCCGAGGTGCCGATCTTCCCCGGCATGGACGAGGCCTCGGCCCGGCTCGTGGGAGGCAGCATCGCCGCGGTTACCGAGATCCTGGAGGGCCGCTGCGAGCGCGCCGTCAGCTTCTCCGGAGGAATGCACCACGCGAAGTCCGGTTTCGCCGGTGGGTTCTGCGTGTTCAACGATGCCGCGGCCGCCATCGCGGCGGCGCTCGCGGCGGGGGAGGAGCGCATCGTCTACCTCGATCTGGATGTCCACCACGGCGACGGGGTGGAGCAGATCTTCTGGAACGACCCGCGCGTCACCACGATCTCCATTCACCAGAGCGGCGACACCCTCTACCCCGGCACGGGGTTCATCCAGGACAGCGGCGGGCCGGCCGCCCCCGGCACGGCGATCAACATTCCGATGCCGGCGGGGACGCGCCCGGAGGACTGGCTGCGCGCGATCGACGGCGCGATCGACCCCCTGATCCGTGCGATTCGCCCCACCCTGCTGGTCACCCAGCACGGGGCCGACTCCCACAGCATCGATCCGCTGGCCGACATGGACCTGACGATCGAAGCGCAGCGCGCAGCGATGCTGATGTGCAGGGACCTCGCAACGATCGCGGCGGGCGGCCGCTGGCTGGCGCTCGGCGGCGGCGGGTACTCGGTGGCGGACGTGGTGCCGCGCTCGTGGACCCACCTGGTGGCGGTCGTGGTGGACGCCGACATCGATGCCGATGCGCCGATCCCCGAGGAAGAGCTGCAGCGGATGTGGGACGGGGCGCACCGCACCGGTGCGGTGCCGCCGCGGGCCTTCACCACGATGGGCGATGGGTCCGAGCCGGTGTTCAGGCCGTGGAGCGCAGGGTTCAACCCGGAGCATCCGGTGGACCGCCTGGTGCAGTCGGTGCGGCGCGTGCATTTCCCCGAATGGGGCCTGGACCCGCTGTACGACTGATCCGTCGGTCCCACGGCGTGAGGTGCACCGCCCGCCCCGCGCCCTGAGCCGCACCGCCGGCCCCGCCGGACGGCCGCGCAGGTGCCGACCGTTACTGTTGTGTTATGACCGAGACACCCACGCGCACCGTCACCGAAGCGGCGCGCGCTCACCTCGCCGACCTGCGGATCCCCTTCGACATCCGCGGGTCCAGCGCCGCTGAGCGCACCGCCCGCCACCTGCGCGACCAGCTCGCCGACCACATCGAACCGCGCATCGCCTCCCTCGACGCGCCGCTGCTGGCCGTCGTCGGCGGCTCCACCGGTGCCGGTAAGTCCACCCTCGTCAACTCCCTCGTGGGGCACGAGGTGACCCGCTCAGGCGCGATCCGCCCCACCACCCGCCAGCCGGTGCTCCTCCACAATCCGACGGACGCCGCCTGGTTCGAAGGCCCCCGCATCCTGCCGAACCTGCCGCGCGTGACCCGCCGTTCCGCCGCCGACGAGGTGCCCGGCTCGCAGTCCGCCGCCGGCCTCAACCTCGTCGCCGACGACACCATCCCCACCGGCATCGCCGTCCTCGACGCCCCGGACATCGACTCGGTCGCCGCGGAGAACCGTGAGCTCGCCGGGCAGCTGCTGCGCGCCGCAGACCTGTGGATCTTCGTCACCACCGCCCACCGCTACGCCGACGCGGTCCCCTGGGACGTCCTGTCGCAGGCCGCGGCACGCGACATCACCGTCTCCCTCGTCATGAACCGCATCCCGAACCAGCCGGGCGTCGCCGAGGAGCTCGGCGGGCACCTGCAGGAGATGATGGCGGAGCGCGGAGTCGACGCGGCGACCGTGTTCCGCATCCACGAGGCACCGCTGACGGACGACGGCCTCATCCGCGGCCCCGAAGTGGATGCTCTGCGCTCATGGATCCTGTCCCTCGCCGGGGACTCCGGCCAGCGGGCCGCCATCGCCCGCCGCACCCTGGCGGGCGCGCTCACCAATGCCGCCGACGCCCTCGAGCAGGTCGCGGAGCACGTCGGTGAGCAGCAGAGCGAACAGGACCGCCTCGCGGGAATCGTCCGCTCCGAGTTCGACACCGCCGCCGAAGCGATCGCAGAGGTCACCCGCGACGGCGCCCTGCTGCGCGGTGAAGTGCTTGCCCGCTGGCAGGACGTGGTCGGCACCGGTGAGTTCTTCAAGGGCGTGCAGGGCTGGGTGTCCCGCATGCGCGACCGCATCACGAACGCGCTGACGGGCACCGCGAAACCCGTGGTGGATGCGCAGAGCGCGATCGAGACGGGCCTGGTCTCCGTGGTGATCGATGAATGCGCCAACGCCCGCACCCGCACGGTCCGTCAGTGGGGCTCGCACGAGGCGGGCACCTCGGTCCTGCAGTCCGAGCCGGGGCTGGAGCGTCAGCTGCTCGCGGTCGACGAGCGGTTCCGTCGGCAGGTGGAGGACCAGGTCCGATCCTGGCAGCGCGATGTCCTCGATCTCGTGTCCCGGGAGGGGCAGGACCGCCGGCAGAAGGCGCGGATCCTGTCGCTGGGTGTGAACGTCGTCGGCATTGCGCTGATGGTGGTGGTGTTCGCCTCCACCGCGTTCATCCCCACCGGGCTCGAAGTCGGCGCCGGCGCCACCACCGCAGTCGTCGGCCAGAAGCTGCTGGAGTCGATCTTCGGGGATGAGGCGGTGCGCCGCCTCGCCCGGGTCGCCCGGCAGCAGCTCGACGACCGCCTCAACGCCCTGGTGGACGCGCAGGCCGCTGACTTCGCACATGTCCTGGCAGAGCACCCGATCCCCGTCGGCGAGGAGGTTCTGCGCGCCGACGCCGCCCAGCTGCGCGACCTCACCGCCCAGCTCCGCTCCGGTACCGCACAGACATCCGACGGGGGCGATCGATGACGACGATCAGCGACCGCCTCCGCGCCCTGGAGGATCTGCGGACCGCGGGCGGACCCCTGCTGGACGACGCCGCCACCGGCGAGCTCACAGCCCTGGACGCACGCGTGCGCGAACGCGTCGGCCTGTCCGCCGAGCACACCGTGGTGGGCCTGTTCGGTGCCACCGGCTCCGGCAAGTCCACCCTCTTCAACGCGCTCGCGGGTGAGGAGGTCTCCCGCGTCGCGGTGCGCCGGCCCACCACCGCACAGCCGGTCGCCGCAATCGTGGAGAACCGCACGTCGCCCGAGCTGGAGGATGAGGCGCACCGCCTGCTCGACTGGCTGGAGGTGAGTGAGCGGCACATCGTCAGCCCCGACGGCGCCGATCCCCGGGTGATCCTCGTGGACATGCCCGACTTCGACTCCGTCCAGGCCGCGAACCGAGCTGTCGCTGAGCGCCTCGCCGACCTCGTCGACGTCGTGGTGTGGGTGAGCGACCCGGAGAAGTACGCCGACCGAGTGATGCACCAGGAGTTCATCGCCCGCTTCGCGTCGCACCGCGCCGTCACCCTCAGTGTCATCAACCAGATCGACCGCGTCCGCGACCGCGATCGCGACGCTGTTGTGCAGTCCTTCGCCGAGCTGCTGGGGGCCGACGGGCTCCCCGGCGCTGAGGTGCTCGCCACCTCGGCCCGCACCGGTGAGGGCGTGCGAGAGCTGCTGCAGGCGGCGTCGCGGGTTGCGAAGCAGAAGGAGGCGATCGCCCAGCGCCTCACCGCTGACTTCCAGGCCACCGCGGCACGGGTCGGGCCGATGCTCGGCGCATCCCAGCCGGAGGCGCCGAAGCGGTCCGCGCTGCGCAGCGCGGTCACCGGTGGCCGCACGAAGCATCAGGACTTCCGCGTCCCGGGCCTGCCGGACACGGTGCCGACTGAGGCGCACGACGGCCTCGTCGACGCCTGCTCCCGCGCCGCCCAGGTCGATGCGATCGCCCGCGCTGTCGGCGACTCCTACATCCACCGCGCCTCCCGGAGCACGGGCTGGCCGGGAACGCGCTGGCTGCGGAGCTTCCGCCCCGACCCGCTCGCCCGGATGCGCCTCGGCTTCGCGCCCGCGTCCCGCCACGGCAGGGCTGTGACCGCCGGAGGGGCCGACGGGTCCGCCGCGGGGGAGGGGCAGCCGGAGTTCGTCTCCCGCAGCTCCCTGTCCCTGGATGCGCCGGGCTCCCGCGCCGTCATCACCCGCGGCGCCGACAGGTTCGCGGAGGTCACCGCCGGTGATGCGCCCGCGCCGTGGCCCGCCCGACTGCGCGACGTGGTCGATGCGGAGGCGGAGCATCTGCCCGACGGCCTCGACTATGTGCTGACACACACGCAGCTGCCGGGGACGGGGCGCTCCTGGTGGTGGCTGCCGCTCAACATCATCCAGTGGCTGGCGCTGCTGGTCGCCCTCGCGGGCCTGGGCTGGCTGCTGGGCCTGTCGGCGCTGGGGTTCTTCGGGATCCCGCAGCCGGAGCTGCCGATGGTGCAGGGCCTGGGCTTCCCTCTGCCGGTGCCAACGGCGATGATCATCCTCGGGCTCGGCCTCGGCATCGTGCTGGCGGTGCTCTCCACGCTGCTGGCGCGGGTACGGGCTGGGTCCCTGCGGTCGGCGGCGCGGCGCCGCCTGCGCACATCGATCGCCTCGGCGATCGACGACACAGTGGCCGACGCCGCTCAGGAGGAGCTGGACCGCGCTCGATCCGTGGAGGGGGCGCTGAGCACGCTCGCGCGAGCGTGACCCGCCCTCCGGCCGTCCCGGGGAGGGTCGTGAGCGGTCTCACCACGCCACCGCCTGGCCTCCTGCGCGTTGCCGGCGTGTAAAATAATGCAACGTCTGTGTTCAAGCGAACCGCTATTCGTCATCGTGAAATGAGGTCACTATGGGTTCCGTCATCAAGAAGCGTCGCAAGCGCATGTCGAAGAAGAAGCACCGCAAGCTTCTTCGGAAGACGCGCCACCAGCGTCGCAACAAGAAGTGATCGACCATCACGCAAGCAGCGGGCGCCCCGATATCTGATCGGGGCGCCCGCTGCTGTGTTCTGGGCTTCTGGTCAGCGCGGTCCGCGGCGGCCGAAGCCGCTGGGGAACCCGATGAGGGGTCGGCGGCGCTTCTTCTTCAGCGCCCGGCGCAGCTCCTGCTCGGTGACGCGGTACACGGCGACGACCTCGCCGTCCACCATGATCACCGGGATCTCCAGTGACCAGCGGCGCTTGAGGTCGTCGTCCTCATCGATATTGCGATGGTCCACCGCCTCGCCGAGCTCGTCGGCGACACGGTGGACCACGGCGGAGGCCTCCACGCAGAGGTGGCAGCCGGGCCGGTCGAGGATGGTGATGCGTGCGGAGGTCATGGCCTCACGCTACCGCAGCCGTCGTCGGCCGGAGGGGGACGGATCAGGCGGTCGGGGCCACGAACTCGGCCTCGATGGTGATGCGGACGTTGTCCGAGACCATCACGCCGCCGGCTTCGAGGGCGGCGTTCCAGGTCAGGCCGAACTCCTTACGGGAGACGGTGGTCTCAGCGGCGACGCCGGCGCGCTTGGTGCCGAACGGGTCGGTGACCACGCCGCCGAACTCGTAGTCCAGTTCGACCGGCTTGGTGATGCCCATGATGGTGAGCTCGCCGGCGAGCTTGTCGCCCTTGACCTCGGTGGAGGTGAAGGTGATGGTCGGGTTCTTCTCGGCGTCGAAGAAGTCGCCGGACTTCAGGTGGTTGTCGCGGTCGGCGTTGCCGGTGTTGATGGAGTCGACCTGCAGGGTGGCGGTGTACTTCACGTCGTCCTTGCCGTCGCCCACGACCATGGAGCCGTCGATGGAGTCGAACTGGCCGCGGACTCGGGAGATGCCGGCGTGACGGACCGTGAAGCTGGCCGCGGAGTGAGCGGCGTCGAGGGTCCAGGTGCCGGTGGTGAGATCGGTGGTCATTGCGTCTCCTTCGAAGAGTTCGGAATCGGGGCCTTGCGCTCCGGTTTATTGAAACTTAAACTATCCGGAGAGCCGTCGCGATCGCAAAGGAAGTGTGACTCATGGCACCAACGAACGGTAATGAGCCCCGCTGGCTCTCCCCTGAGGAGCAGCGCGCCTGGCGGGTGTTCCTCTACACCACCACCCGCCTGCGCGAAGCGCTCTCGCAGGCGCTCGAGCAGGACCCCGAGGTGTCCCTCACCCTCGCCGAGTACGAGATCCTCGTGCGCCTGTCCGAGGCGCCCGGCGGCCACGCCCGCATGTCGGAGCTCGCCGATCATGTGGTCCACTCCCGCTCCCGCCTCACCCACACGGTGACCCGCCTGGAGAAGCGGGGCCTGGTGGAGCGTCAGCGCTGCGCCTCCGATGGGCGCGGCCGCGAAGCGCTCCTCACCGCCGACGGGCGGGCCCTGCTCGAGCGCGCCGCACCGGTGCACGTGGCGAGCGTCCGCGCCCAGCTCGTCGACCCCCTCGGCACCGACGGCATGGTCCGCCTCGGCTCCCTCCTGTCCGCCCTCCTCACCGAGGACGAACGCGCCGAGATCGCCGCCACACCCGAGTAGCCCCCGTCGGCCCCGACGGGACCGGCCCGGCCGGGATTGCTACCGTGGGGCAGTCATCCATCGGGAAAGAAGGAGCCGCGGCAGCATGGTCGACACGGTCATCCACCTCGTCCGGCACGGCGAAGTGCACAACCCGGACAGGATCCTCTATGGACGCCTGCCCGGCTACCGGCTGAGCGAGCGCGGCGAGAAGATGGCGGAACTGGTCGCCAACCACCTCGCCAGCCGTGACATCACGGCTGTGACCGCCTCCCCGCTGCTGCGTGCCCAGCAGACCGCCGCGCCGATCGCACAGCGCCACGGCCTGGGCGTCGGCACCGATGACCGCATCATCGAATCCACCAACCACTTCGAGGGCCTGCGGGTGGGCCACGGCGAAGGTCGGCTCACCAACCCCCGCCACTGGCCGCACTTCCGCAACCCCTTCACCCCCTCCTGGGGCGAGCCGTACCGCGAGCAGGTCGCGCGGGTGCGCGCAGCCGTGCGGGATGCGAAGAACACCAACGAGGGCCACGAGGCAGTGCTGGTGCTGCACCAGCTGCCGATCTGGGTGACGCGCCTCGCCGCCGAAGGCCGGCCCCTGTTCCACGATCCGCGCCGGCGCCAGTGCGGGCTGTGCTCCGTGACGTCCCTGGTGTTCCGCGGAGACCATCTCGATCACGTTGAGTACGCCGAACCCGCAGCCGAGCTCTACAGTGGTGCCGTCGATGCCACTGGAGGAAAGCTCACATGACCAACCCGCACCTGTCGCGCCGCCACCTGGTCGGCGCACTCGGCGCGCTGACCACCACCGCTGTCTTCGCTGCCTGTGGAACCGACACGAACTCCCGCTACGACACCGGCTTCGTCGCCGGTGACGGCGTCACCACGGAGATCGACCCGGCGGACCGCGGCGATGCGGTCGACTTCACCGCCACCGCCTACGACGGCACGGACATCGCCCTTGCTGACTGGCGCGGGAAGCCGGTGGTCCTCAACGTCTGGTATGCCTCCTGCGCCCCCTGCCGCAAGGAAGCGCCCGACCTCAAGGCGATCGCCGGCGACTACGGCGAGAAGATCCACATGCTCGGCATCAACGTCCGCGACGGCGCGGGCACCGCCAAGGCGTTCGAGGAGAACTTCGCGATTCCGTACCCGTCGGTCCCCGACCTCGACGCGCAGATCATGTACAAGCTCCGCGGCCAGGTGTCGCCGAACGCGGTGCCCTCCACCCTCGTCCTCGATGACGAGGGCCGGGTCGCCGCCCGCATCTCCGGCATCGCCGACCCCAGCATCCTGCGCGCCATGATCGATCGGGTGCTCAGCGAATGAGCGGCCTGCGCGAAGCGTTCCAGTCCACGATCCTGTCCGGCTCCCTCGTCCTCGCGGTGGCCGTGGCGGCGCTCGCCGGCATCGTCGCGTTCCTGTCGCCGTGCGTGTTCCCCGTGGTCCCCGGCTATCTGGGGTACGTCTCGGGGCTCGCGGGTCAGCGGGAGCAGGGCGGCCGACGGGGCCGCATGGTGGCCGGAGCGCTGCTGTTCATCGCCGGTTTCACGGTCGTGTTCATGGTGATCGGCGGCTTCGTCGGCGCCCTCGGCTACCAGCTGCAGGCGCACACCACGTGGATCAACCGCATCGCCGGCGTCATCGTGATCCTCATGGGCCTGCTGTTCATCGGCCTGTTCCCGGCGTCGCTGTCGGGGGAGAAGCGCATCTCGAAGCGGCCGGACGCGGGTCTGCTCGGCGCGCCCCTGATGGGGATGGTCTTCGGCTTCTCGTGGACGCCGTGCATCGGCCCCACGTTCGCCGCCGTCACGTCCCTCGCGCTCGACGGGGCGTCCGCGGAGCGCGGCGCGATCCTCGCCCTCGCGTATTCGCTGGGCCTGGGTCTGCCGTTCGTGCTGTTCGCGATCCTGTTCGACAAGGCTATCGGCGTGTCCTCCTGGCTGAAGCGGCATCGCCGGGCGATCACCACGATCGGCGGCGTCATCCTCATCATCATCGGCACCCTTCTGCTGACGGGCCAATGGGCGAGGTGGATGGATCAGCTGTCCGTCATGACCGGCACGTTCGAGACTGTGATCTGAGGAGGGGACGAGCATGAGCACCGCCGCACCTGAACCGGCCGCGCCGGATTCCGCAGCGCCGGAGTCCGCCGCGTCAGGCCCGAAGAAGCGGCCCACCCTGCCCTCCCTCGGGCTGATGGGCTGGCTGCGCTTCCTGTGGCGTCAGCTGACCAGCATGCAGACCGCGCTGATCCTGCTGATGCTGCTGGCGATCGCCGCGGTCCCCGGCAGCCTCTACCCGCAGCGCTCCGTCAACCCCGGCCTCACGGAGCAGTACCTGCAGGAGCATGGGAAGACCGCCGAAATCCTCGACAAGCTCGGCATGTTCGATGTCTTCGGCTCCGTCTGGTTCTCCGCGATCTACCTGCTGCTGTTCGTCTCCCTGATCGGCTGCGTGATCCCCCGCCTGCAGGTGTACCTCCGACAGGTGGTGGCGAAGCCGCCCGTGACACCGCGGCGCCTCACGCGGTTCACCGGCTACACGGACGTCACCCTGGACCCGTCGGCCCTCCCCGCCGCCACGAGCGCCGACGCACCCAGCGCTGACGGCAGCCCCACGAGCGCCGCCGACCTGCGCGACCGCTTCGCCCAGCGCCTGCGCCGTTCGCGCTACCGCATCCGCACCACCGAGGACGAGCGCGGCTTCGCCGTCTCCTCCGAACGCGGCTACCTGCGCGAAGCCGGCAACCTCCTGTTCCACGTCGCACTGCTGGGCGTCCTGATCGGTGTGGCGATGGGCCACCTCACCAGCTACCGCGGCCAGGTGACCGTGGTCGAGGGGGAGGGGTTCGCCAACTCCCTCACCCGCTACGACTCGTTCGAGGCGGGCCCCTGGTTCGATGAGACGAGCCTGCCGCCGTTCCGCTTCACGCTCGATGAGTTCCGCGCCGAGTTCAACACCGACACGGACAACCCCCGCGAGTTCGGCAAGCCCACCAAGTTCGAGGCGGATGTCACCGCGTCCGACCCGGACCAGCCGGAGTTCACGAAGACTGTGCGCGTCAACCAGCCGCTGAACCTCGGCGGCTCCGGCATCTACCTGCTCGGCAACGGCTACGCCCCCGTGCTCACCGTCACGGACCCGAAGGGCCGCGTCATCGCGGACGGCCCCGTCATCACGGTCCCGCAGGGCCTGCACTACACCTCGCAGCTGGTGCTGAAGATGCCGGATGCTCGACCGAAGCAGATGGCGGTGGTGGGCATCTTCGCCCCCACGATGGTGATCGACGACAAGGGCCCCCACTCGGAGTACGCGGGCCTGGTGAACCCGGAGATCGCCCTCACCGTCCACACCGGCGACCTCGGCCTGGACGGCGGAGTTCCGCAGAACGTGTTCCAGATCGATGTCCAGAAGCTCGACCCGGTGACGAAGGCCGACGGCTCCCCGATGCTGATCCGGCTGGGGCCCGGTGAAACGACGAAGCTGCCGGACGGCACCACGATCGAGTTCACCGATGTGAAGCGCTTCGCCGCGTTCGATGTGAAGCGCGACCCGTGGGAGGGCTTCACCCTCGCGATGGCGCTCGCCTCGATCGTGGGGCTGGTGGCGTCCCTGTTCATTCCGCGTCGACGCATCTTCGTGCGCGTCGCCGAGACCAGTGAAGGTCTGCGCCTGGAGGCCGCCGGCCTGGCGCGCAGCGAAGACTACCGCCTGCAGCAGGATGTGCAGGAGCTCGTGGCTGAGGTCACGGGCAGGAAGGAAGCAGACGAGTGATCAACGAGCAGCTCGCGCAGTTCTCCACCCTCGCGCTGGTCACCGCCATCGCGATCTACGTGCTGGGCTTCATCGCCTTCACGGTGGACGCGGTGCGCGGCACCCAGGTGCGCAGCGATGCCCGCCTCGAATCCGGCGGCGAGGGCCCGCGCCCCACCGCGGACGAAGCGGGAGCGATGACGGCGCTGAAGTTCGCCATGACCGTCACGGTGGTGGGCGGCATCATCCACGTGGCGGGTGTGGTGATGCGCGGCATCGCCACGGGCCGCGTCCCGTGGGGCAACATGTACGAGTTCTCGATGACCGGCTCCGCCGCGGTCACCGTGATGTTCCTGCTGATCTGCCTGCGCAACCGCGACCTGCGGCACCTGGGCGCATTCCTGTACGGGCCGATGCTGCTGCTGATGATGGTGGCGCAGACCGCCTGGTACCTGCCGGCCGCGCACCTGACGCCTTCGCTGCAGAACTCGTACTGGCTGGTGATCCACGTGTTCGTCGCCATTCTCTCCTGCGCCCTGTTCACCCTCGGTGCGGTCACATCGGTGCTGCAGCTGGTGCGGGCCCGCTGGGAGGAGAAGCACGGTGGAGAGGCTGAGTCGAGGGGTCTGCTGGCGCGCCTGCCGTCGGCGAAGACGCTGGAGCAGCTGAGCTTCCAGATCAACGCGATCGGCTTCGTGCTGTGGACGTTCACCCTGATCGCCGGTGCGATCTGGGCGAAGTACGCGTGGGGCCGGTACTGGGGCTGGGACCCGAAGGAAGTGTGGACGTTCATCATCTGGGTGGTGTACGCCGCCTACCTGCACGCCCGCGCCACCCAGGGCTTCCGCGGCAACCGCGCAGCCTGGTTCTCCCTGGTCGGGTTCGTCTGCGTCATCTTCAACTTCACCGTGGTGAACACGGTGATCAACGGCCTGCACTCGTACTCCGGTCTGTGATGAACGGCTCCGCCCTTCGGGTGCGGACCTGCACGTGCACTACCGTGGGGTGAGTGAGGCCCGCCCTGTTCTGCTGCGGCCTCTCGGCGCGACCCACCGGCGCAGTCGTCTGCGCTCGCCCGCAGCCTCCGATGCTGCCGCGGCCCTGGTGATCGAGTCCCGCCGCTCCGCCGCCCGGCGGACAGCCCGTGTGCTCCGTGCAGGACACCGACCCGATAGGCCTCTTCTTTGTCTGACTTCGTTTCGCTGGGTGTTCCCCAGCCGTTCGCCGCTGCTCTTCGTACGCGCGGCATCACCACTCCGACTCCGATCCAGGCGGCGACGCTGCCGGATTCCCTCGAAGGCCGCGATGTCCTCGGCCGTGGCCGCACCGGCTCCGGCAAGACCTTCGCATTCCTCCTGCCGACGGCGACCCGCCTGCTGCGGAGCGAGACCCGACGCACCTCGAAGCGCCCCCGGGCGCTGATCCTCGCGCCCACCCGTGAGCTCGCCAGCCAGATCGCCGAATCGTTCGAACCGCTGGGCCGCGCCGTTGGTCTGAACTGGGTGACGGTGTTCGGCGGCGTGGGCCAGAACCCGCAGGTGCGGGCCCTCGCCGACGGCGTGGACGTCCTCATCGCCTGCCCAGGCCGCCTGCTCGACCTGATGGGTCAGGGCGCTGTGGACCTCGGCGGGGTGGAGATCACCGTGCTCGACGAAGCGGACCACATGGCCGATATGGGCTTCCTGCCGATGGTGAAGCGGATCCTGGACCGGGTCCCGCAGCGGGGCCAGCGGATGCTGTTCTCCGCCACCCTCGACAACGGCATCGATGTGCTGGTGAAGCGCTACCTCCACCAGCCGGTGGTGCACGAAGCGGATTCGGCGCATTCGCCGGTGGCCGCCATGGAGCACCATGTGCTGGAGGTCGACGGCGGCGACAAGGTCCGCGTGGTGGCGGACCTCGCGGCGGCGCCGGGCAAGACGATCGTGTTCACCCGCACGAAGCACGGCGCGAAGAAGCTCGCGAAGAAGCTGCTGGCGATGGGGGTGCCGGCGGTTGACCTGCACGGCAACCTGGGCCAGAACGCCCGCACCCGCAACATGGAGGCGTTCCATTCCGGCCGGGTGGAGACCCTGGTGGCGACCGATATCGCCGCCCGCGGCATTCACGTGGACGATGTGGCACTGGTGGTCCATTCGGATCCGCCGGCGGAGCACAAGGCATATCTGCACCGTTCCGGCCGCACGGCGCGTGCTGGTCAGGCCGGCACCGTGGTGACGATCGCGACGCCGGAGCAGCGCGGAGAGGTGCGTTCGCTGATGCGCGCGGCGAAGATCACCGCCGCCCGGTCATCGGCGGACGATGAGGCGCTGCGGGCCCTCGCACCGGGTGAGCGCACGTTCCTCACCCGCGCTGAGGCGGAGAAGCAGGCGCAGCCGCATCTCGCGGAGCAGGGCGGCCAGCAGCGCGGCGGCCAGGGCCGGTCCCGTGCGTCGTGCTCCGGTCAGGGCCGTTCCGGCTCCTCCCGCGGCGGCGATGCCCGCGGCGGCGGGCAGGGCGGCCGTGGTCGCTCGCGGGGCCGACGGGGCCGCGGCCCTGCTGGTTCCGCCGGCACCCGCCAACAGAGCGCCCAGTCGTCCCGTTCCGGCACCCAGCCCGCCCGCTCCGGTGCGCAGCCCGCACGTTCGGGCGGTCTCGCGTCGTTCTCCGCCGGCGGCGGCCGGCGCTCCCGCTGACCCGCATCCAGCACAGCAACCGTCGGCCGGTGAAGGAGGCCCACCGTGAACAGTCCGCAGGAGTTCCGTAAACCGGGGGAGTCGCGTGCGCACCGCTGGGAGGCGGCAGGGCTGCGCTGGCTCGCCGAGGCCGACGGCGGCGCCCCCGTGGTCCCGGTCCTCGACATCCGCGACGACGCGCTGATCCTGGAGCGCCTGGAGGACGGGCACCCGCCGGCCGAGCAGGCGCGGCAGTTCGGGGCGGCGCTCGCGCGCACGCACGGAGCGGGGGCCGACGGGTTCGGTGTCGGCCCGCCGAGCTGGGACGACGATCACGGGTTCGGGCTGCAGGGACCCGCTGGGGAGCAGATTCGACTGGATCTGGCGGCGCCGGGCGACTTCGACCACTGGGGTGCGATGTTCGCCGATGCGCGACTCGCACCCCTCAACGAGCACGCCCGCATTCCCGAGATCGACGCGGTGTGTTCTCGTCTGCGCGCCGGCGAGTTCAGTGACGACGCCCCGCCAGCCCGGATCCACGGCGACCTGTGGGCCGGCAATGTTCTGTGGACGCCGCGCGGCGGTGTTCTGATCGACCCGGCGGCACACGGCGGACACCGGGAGGATGACCTGGCGGCGCTGCACCTGTTCGGCGCGCCGCACCTGGAGGAGATCATCGCCGGGTATGAGAGCGTCTCACCGCTGGCCGACGGGTGGCAGGACCGGGTGGGGCTGCACCAGCTGCACCTGCTGATGCTGCATGTGGTGCTGTTCGGCGGGCCGTATCGGGAGCAGACCCGCCGGGTCGCCTCCCGCTACACCTGAGCTGCGGCCGTCTTCTGGTCAGCGCGCAGGAAGGTGCGCAGTGCGCTGATGAATGCGTCGGGCTGGTCGGCGTGCACCCAGTGGCGGGCGTTCTTGATCGTCACCTGCAGCACGGAGGGGAACAGGGCTCGCATGACCGGCAGGTCCTCGGGGCGGATGTAGTCGGAGTCAGCGCCGGCGATCCATAGAACCGGGCCGGTGAAGGATGAGCCATCGATCTCGTTTGCGGGCCAGTCCTTGATCTGGTCGATGGCGCGGTGCAGGAGCGGGAAGTTCGGCTGCCAGTGGAAGCCGTCGCCGGTGGGGCTGTCCTTGTGGGATCCGGCGCGGTGAGTGCGGCTGAGGTTCTGCAGGAGGAATGCGCGGACAGACGCGTCGGGTACGTCCGCGGCGAGTCGGCGGTCGGCGTCGGTGCGGCCGGTGAGCGAGTCGAGGTCGAGGCGCGCGAGCGTGTCGAGGAGGTGCTCGAAGTCGCCGCGGCCGGAGGGGGAGTCGCCGTTCGGGCCGCCGTCGCCGACGGGTGCGATGTCGACCACGACGAGGCGGCGCACGAGGTCAGGGTGTCGCAGGGCGATCAGCATGGCGACTTTGCCGCCCATGGAGTGGCCGACGATGTCGACGGGGCCGCCGGCCGCGATGCCGTCCCGCAGGTGCTCGGCGACGATGTCGGCGGTGCTGGTATAGGAAAAATCCTCGGTCCAGGCGGACATGCCGTGGTTGGGCAGGTCGATGAGGTGGCAGCGGAAGCCGGGCTGCATGCCTTTGGCGATGCTGCTGAAGTTGCGGCCGCGGCCGAACAACCCGTGGATGAACACGACGGGGGCCCCGTCGCCGTCTCCGATCTCGACCGCGGCGACCTGCGGCTTCTCGTTGTCGTTCATGGCATCACCCTATCCGGGCGGGGAGTCCTCAATGAGTCGGATCGTCGCCCGTCGACCCGGTCTCGGGGGTATCGCCGGTTGACCCGGTCTCGGGGGTATCGCCGGTTGACCCGGTCTCGGGGGTATCGCCTGCCCTGGGGCCGTCGGTGTGCGGACCTCGCGCCTGCGGACCTCGTGCCTGCGGATCTCCTGGGCTCCGCTCCGCGGCAGTGGAGCCGCCGCGTTCCTGTTGGCGACGCTCGAGTTCCGCCTGTTTCGCCGCGCGATGCTGTTCTTCGATGCGTCGGCGGCGTTCGGCGCGGATCTCCCGGTCGAGCTTGGCGAGGAATTCGGGATCGTCGTCCGGCGCGAGGGGGCCGGTGCGTGCGCGTTGACGGCGCCGATTTCCCCAGCCGAGCGCCGACAGGTTCTGCCGCCCTGGGCCGTTCCCGCCGTTGCTGGTGCCGGTGCCGGTGAGGGCGCGGCCCTCCTTGCCGGCGAGGAACCACGTGATGGGGCCGACCCAGGGGATGAGCACGATGAACATGGCCCACACGAGCTTCGGCATGACCTTCACTTCGCGCTCTTCGGACTGCACACAGTCCGCGAGGGCGTAGATGGCCAGGGCGATGGTGACGATGATGATGAGCGGCCGCAGCATGCAGACAGTCTAGGCGGGCCCGCGCAGTGCAGGGGCGGGCCCGCGCAGTGCAGGGGCAGGCTCGCGCTGCCGGCCTGGTCATCAGAACGGCGGGGGACCTGGATCTGCTCCGGATGTGGGCGGCGGGTCCTCTCCACCGGACCCGTCGAGCCCGTGTCGGCGGGCGTGATGCGCCCAGGCGGAGCGAACGAAGGCGTACTCGGATGCTGCGATGAGGTCATCGGCGTCGGTCCTGTCGGCGACGAGCCTGTCGGCGATCGTCCACCGGGTCCGACCGGTTGATCGGCCCGGCTTCGGGCCGTGGATCCGAACCGGGTCCACCGCTTTCGCTGTCTTCACCTGATGGTGGCGCGTGCAGAGCAGGTGGAGGTTCTCCATCTCGGTTCGACCGCCGCTGTGGGGATCGCGGTGGTTGAACTCGACGATGTGGTCGGCTTCGATGCGGGCCCCGTTGGTTCGGCGTGTGCACCCGGGCGCTGCGCACATGCGGTTGCGCAGACGCAGGTGCTGCAGCATCTGCGGCGTGGGGCGGTACCGGGTCGCGGGGACCGGCAGGATCGCCCCGGTGGCTTCGTCCTGCAGGATCCGCAGCCAGATGCTGCTGCGACCGGCGAGGTCACGCGCCATGTCCGCCGGAATGACGTGGTCCCCGTTGATGGTGCCGGGCAGGTCGCTCTTCCCGAGGAGGGTGAGCGCCGGAACCTGGACGAACATCTGGAAGCGGGGTTCGGGGATGCGGAGACCGTCATTCGTGAATTCGGCGCTGGTGATGAGGATGCTGCGCAGCGCGCTGACGGACAGCGGCCTCTGTTTGAGCGCGGCGATCCCGTCGGGGTCGAACGGGACGTCCTCACCCCGCTCCAATGCGTGCTTCTGCTGCAGCTGTGCGGCGCGGGCGGTTCGGTCCAGCCTGTCCGCCATGTCGATCATGGTGGGCGCCGGGCCGGTGATGATCATCGAGAGAGCACCCGGGTGCTCAGGATCGGGCGGCAGAAGGCGGGCGTCCCGCATGGGCGGCGGGGCTTCGTCCACGGCGCGTTCGAGTTCCCGCAGGTAGACGGCGAGTCGGCGCATGCCGTGGTCGAGATCGGCGGGGTCGGCCGTGAAGTCCCACTCGGCCAGGAGATCATCGCCGCGGCGGAGGATCTCCGGTGACCGATGGCGGGTCCGGTGCAGCAGGAGGGAGAACTGGTCGGCGGTGATCTCCCCGCGTTCGAGCCGGGAGAGGGTCGTCGGCAGCGCGGTGACGGCGCGGTGGGCGTCCTGGATCCGCCGGGTGGCGCGGTCGTTGGTGGTGTGCAGGCCGACGGATGCGATGAGTTCGTTCTGCGCGGCGACGAGGAGATTCGCTTCTGTGCTGGTGTCGTCGAGATGCAGCGGGGCCAGCAGCCTGTACTCGCGTGCGGCGTGCTCGGCGGCAGCACGAGTGAGGGCTGACAGGGCGTGGGCTCGGTCGCGGGCTGCACGGTCGGTGTCGGGCAGGGCGGCGAATTCGGTGACGCCGACGGTGTCGTCTCGGCGCTGCACCGGACGGGGAGCTCGCGGCTCGCGCCGGTTCGGACGGTCGTCGGCGCTGTCCGTGCTGCGGGGTGTCATGAGCTCTCCTCTCGTCGGTGCGAGCGCGGGCAGGAGCCAGCGCTGGTGAACCCGCCGGGTGCGCGAGGGTGCGCTGACCCGACGCTCCGTGATGAAGAGAGAGGAGGGGTGTCACGGAGGTTTTGCGTTCGATGCTATCCCGATCTATGATCGACGTCAAGCATTAGTGCAACAGGTGTTCGAAGGCAGTGAGGGGGTGCGGATGGCTGTCAGTGGGAATCGTTCCGCGACCAGGTGGCCGAGAGGGACCCGTCACGGGCCCGCGCGGGACTGCCGGAGGCGGCGCTAGCCTGGAGGGCATGCGTTCGATTCTTCTGTTCTCTCTGCTCCGGCTAGCGGTCTTCGCCGTTGCCTGGTTCCTGCTCGCGGTTCTGATGCCGTCGGTTCCGTGGATCTGGACCGGGATCCTGGCCGCGGTCATCGCCATGCTGGTGTCGATCCTCCTGCTGGGTAAGCAGCGCCAGCAGGTGACCGAAGAGATGCAGCGCCGGGGCGCTGAGCGCCGAGCGAAGGCGGAGAAGAAGAGGGCTGCGGGCCGCCGTTCTGTTGCCGACGAAGACGCCGAAGCCGAGGACGCCGTCATGGACGCCCGGGAGTCGGCCGGAGACCGCTGAGGATCCTGGCCTGCTCGCCTCAGGCTGAATGCGAGCGCTGATCAGCGCAGGCTGAGTACGAGCGTGAGGATCGGCCCGATCAGCAGCAGCAGGCCGACCGCCGCCTCCAACTTGCCCGCCGCACCGAGAACGGGGATCAGACTGCGCCCAGTGGCGTGCTCAGCGACAACCAGGCGAAGCGGGTGCACGGTCAGAACCACCGCGATCAGGGTGATCACCACACCGATGTTCACGATCGTGTACGGGATGACCAGGAGGAACGGCACGAGGAGTGTCGCCGCGAACAGTCGCCGAGTGCGGGCATCGCCGAGTCGTACAGCGAGCGTGCGCTTGCCGGCGACCTCATCGGTGGGAATGTCGCGCAGGTTGTTCGTCAGCATGACGGCGCAGGCGAGCAGGCCGATCGCTGCAGCGACCAGCACATCCTCCCAGCTGGTGCGGCCGGTGATCAGATAGCTGGTGCCCATCACGGCGACCAGGCCGAAGAAGATGAACACCATGACTTCACCGAAGCCGAGGTAGCCGTACGGCCTCTTCCCGCCGGTGTAGAACCATGCCGCCAGAACGCAGGCCACGCCGACCAGCAGCATCCACCACGCGCCGGCCAGTGCGACGAGCACGAGTCCGAACAGGCCGCCGATGCCGAAGCTGAGGAACGCGGCTCGCTTCACCGTTGATGCCGGCGCCGCTCCGGACCCGGTGAGGCGGAACGGCCCCACGCGGTCCTCGTCAGTGCCGCGGATGCCGTCCGAGTAGTCGTTCGCGTAGTTCACCCCCACCTGGAGGGCGAGCGCGAGACCGAGGGCGAGGAGGCCGCGCACAGCAGTGGTGGCGCCGAGGAAGCCCGCATGGTGGATCGACAGGCCCACACCCGCTGCCACCGGCGCGAACGCCGCGGGAAGAGTGCGGGGGCGAGCCCCTTCGATCCACTGGCTCACCGATGCCACAGGCGCTCCTTACTCGCGGATGAGGCGCCGGGCGAGATCCGCGGCGCGAACCCGATCCACCTTACCGGGGGCCAGCATCGGGAGGTCGTCCACGACAAGGGTGATCTTGGGGACGCTCGCAGAGCCCAGCCTTGCGGCGCGCACCGCGTCCGGCACCGTTTCCCGCAGGAGCTCCGGGCCAGGCCGTTCCACATCTGCGCCGCCAGGGTGTGCCGGTTCGGCGGGGACCACCAGCGCGACGACCTTCTGCCCCCACTCGTCGTCCGGCACGCTCGTCACGAGCGCCGCCGCGGCCGACGGGTGCTGACAGATCGCCTGCTCCACCTCCACCGGGTTGACCTTGGCGCCACCGGTGATGATGACGTGGTCGGCGCGGCCGCGGATGGAGAGGGTCCCGTCGGCCCCCAGATCCGCGAGATCGCTGGTGACGAAGCGGCGCACCCCGGCGGCGCCGCCCGCAGTGGAGGGCACCGATTCGAAGGCGCTGAGCTCACCCTCGTCGGAGAGATAGCCGCGGGCCACGCACGGCGCGGTGATGACGAGGCGGCCCTCATCATCGAGGGACAGGTCCACACCCGGCAGGGGGCGGGCGCTGTACACGCAACCGCCGGCGGTCTCCGACGACCCGTACGTCGTGACGAGGCGAAGTCCGAGGTCCCGCCCCTGTCGCAGCAGGGCCGCCGGGGTGGCGGCGCCGCCCACGAGGATCGCCGAGAACCGCCGCAGCTGCTCAAGAACAGCCCGGTCCGGGTCGCGCAGCAGACGCTCCAGCTGGGTCGGCACGAAGGACGTGAACAGGGGGCCGTCGGGTGCGACCCACTGCTCCATCGCCTCCAGCACCGCGCGCGCGGTGAACGACGCTCCCAGGTCCGGCAGCGGTCCCAGTGCGCCGTGCGGGTCGGTGAGGCCCCGCTCCTCCGCGGTGCGCAGCGCCCGCGCGACCACCTGCACGCCCGCGATGTGGGTGGGCGGCAGGAACGGCAGCCACGCCCCGTGCCCGCCGAGCGCCTCAGCGGTCGCGGTCTGCGAGGCCCGCAGCGTCGACAGGGTGTGGGCGACGGCCTTCGGGGCGCCGGTGGAGCCGGAGGTCGGCAGCACGAGGGCGTACTGGGCTCCGATCGACTGCGGTGGTGCGAACGGGGCGAGCCACACGAGGGTGGCGCCGTCGGACATGCCGGTGAGGGCGTCCACGTAGCGGGAGAAGGAGTCGCGGGTGCCGGTGAACGGGCCGGGGGCGAGCAGGCGCATGCAGTCCTTTCAGCGGGGATCAGGGCCGACGGGTCAGCCCCGCGGGTGGGGGGGAGGTCAGCCCTGCGGGTGGGGGAACGACGACCAGTCAGGGTCGCGCTTCTCCAGGAAGGCGTCGCGGCCCTCGACCGCTTCGTCGGTGGTGTACGCGAGACGAGTCGCCTCACCGGCGAACACCTGCTGACCCATCAGTCCGTCATCGGTGAGGTTGAACGCGAACTTCAGCATCCGGATCGCCTGCGGCGACTTCGTGGCGATGACCGCGGCCATCCGCAGCGCCTCGTCCTCGAGGTCCTCGTGGTCGACCACGCGGTTCACGGCGCCCCAGTCGTAGGCGTCGTCAGCGGAGTACTCCTCGGCGAGGAAGAAGATCTCCCGGGCGCGCTTCTGCCCGACCTGCTTGGCGAGGTACGCGGAGCCGTAGCCGCCGTCGAAGCTGCCCACGTTCGCATCGGTCTGCTTGAACCGGGCGTGCTGGCGGGAGGCGATGGACATGTCGGCCACCACGTGCAGGGAGTGCCCGCCGCCGGCGGCCCAGCCGTTGACCGCGGCGATGACGACCTTGCCCATGGTGCGGATCAGGCGCTGCACTTCGAGGATGTGGAGGCGGCCGGCGCCGCCGGCGCGGACCGTGTCGGCGGTGTCCCCGTCGGCGTACTGGTAGCCGGAGCGGCCGCGGATCCGCTGGTCGCCGCCGGAGCAGAACGCCCACACGCCGTCCTTCGGGGCGGGTCCGTTGCCGGTGAGGATGATGACGCCGACCGTCGGGTCGAGGCGGGCGTGGTCGAAGGCGCGGAACAGCTCATCCACGGTGTGGGGGCGGAACGCGTTGCGGACCTCAGGGCGGTCGAACGCGATGCGCACGGCGTTCAGGTCGCGGACGGCGCCGCTGTCGCGGGCGACGGCGCGGTGGTACGTGATGTCGGTGAACGCGGGGCCGCCGAGTTCGGCCTCGGGGATGTCGCGCCAGCGCTCGGGATCGAACGTGTCGGAGACGCGGCGGGGGAGTGCGGTGGGGGTGGCTCCATCAGTGGTCATGGCTCCACTGTAGAAGGTGGGTCCTGCTCGGCGAGGTCGCGGCCGGCGGGGGCGAACCGCGCCGCCAGGTCCGGGAGCGGGACGCGCACGGCGCCGAGGCGGAGGCGGCATCCGTCGGCCGTGACGGGCATGCCCTCTGCCGCCCACAGCTGCCGGGCGCGCTCCAGGAGGTGGGGTGGGAGCTCGCCGCGGGCGTTGGTGACGCGCCACCAGGGGACGGCGTTGCCGTACTGCGCCATGATCCGCCCCACCTCACGGGGGCCGAGACCGGTGACTTCCCCCAGGTCGCCGTAGGTGACCGCTTCGCGCTCAGCGAGCGTTTCCGTTAGTCTCAGAATCATCTCTGCTCTGGTCTCAGGATCCACTCAGACAGACTACTCTGGAGGCATGGCCACAACTATGTTCGACGGCATCGACCGGATCGAGGTCTACCGCATCCCCCTCACCACCCGATTCCGCGGGCTGGATGTGCGCGAAGGCGTCCTCCTGCACGGCGAGGCGGGCTGGTCGGAGTTCTCCCCGTTCTGGGACTACGACGCTGAGCAGTCGCGCCCCTGGTTCGAGGCGGCGATGGAATCCGCCACCCGGGAGTTCCCCCGCATGGAGCGCTCCGATGTCGAGATCAACGCGACCGTCCCCGCCGTGGGGCCCGACGAGGCGCACCGCATCGCCCGCTCCTTCGGGTCGGCGACGGCGAAGGTGAAGGTGGCGGAGTCCGGTTCCACCCACAAGGAGGACCAGGCGCGCCTGGAGGCAGTGCGCGATGCCCTCGGCCCGGAGGCGAAGATCCGGATCGACGCCAACGCCGGGTGGGCGAAGTCCGAAGCGGTGAAGCGCATCGGGCAGCTCGACCGCGCCGCCGGCGGCCTCGAATACGTCGAGCAGCCGGGCCGCACGATCGCCGACATGGCCTGGATCCGTTCCCGCGTTGATGTGCCGATCGCGGCGGACGAGTCGGTGCGGCTCGCCGATGACCCCCTCGAAGTGATCCGCAAGGACGCCGCCGACATCATGATCCTCAAGGTGCAGCCGATGGGCGGCATCACCCGCTGCCTGCAGATCGCTGAGGACGCCGATGTCCCTGTCGTCGTCTCCAGCGCGCTGGAGTCGTCGGTCGGCATCGCAATGGGGCTGGCGCTGGCCACGTCCCTGCCGGAGCTGCCGTATGCGTGCGGCCTGGGGACGGCGCGCCTGCTCGCCACCGACGTGGTCGCCGACCCGCTCATCTCCGGCAACGGCCGCCTCACCTCGTTCCGCCAGGACATCGACGAGCTGGGCCTGGAGGTCGTGAAAGCGCCGGAGGATGTGCGTGAGCGCTGGATGGAGCGCCTGAGCCACTACGCGTCCTGATCCCCGCCGTGACCGACGCCCAGCCCGTGCCGCCCGCACGCCCCGAGCTCGGCACCGCGGTGATCCCCGCGAGCGGGTCCGGGGCCGTCGAGTGCGCGCGTGCCCTGCTGGAAGCGCTGCGGGCCGCCGGCATGAGCGACCTCGTGGTGGCGCCCGGGTCGCGGTCCGCCCCGATCGTGTACGCCGCGCACGCGCTCGGCCTGCGGTGCCACGTGCGCCTCGATGAGCGGTCGGCCGCGTTCACCGCGCTCGGCATCTCCCGCGCCGGGCGGGCCGACGGGTCCTTCGCCGCCGTCGCCACCACGTCCGGCACCGCGACGGCGCACTTGCTGGCCGCGATGATGGAGGCGCACCATTCGCATGTCCCCCTGGTTGCGCTGACCGCTGACCGGCCGGCAGAGCTGCGCGGAACGGGCGCCAACCAGACCACCCACCAGGTGGGGATGTTCGAGCCGTTCACGGCGCTCAGTGCGGACCTTCCCGCACCGGCCGCGGACCGGGCGAGCGGGATGGAGCTGCGCACCTGGGCGTCCACCGCGGCGCGCGCTGCCGCGACCGCGCTCGAGGGAGGAGCGCCCGGGACCGACCTCGGAGCGCCCGTGCACCTCAACCTGTCCTTCCGCGACCCTCTCACCCCGCAGACCGCGCCCGAGTCTGCAGCGCCCGGGCCGGGCGGCGAGGATGCGCTGGCGCCCTCGCGCGCGATCAGACTCGGCGCCCGCCGCGACGCGCAGCGGGCACCCGGCGTCCCGCTGAGCCTGCCGATGCGCACCGTCGTCGTGGCCGGTGACGCCGATGAGGCCACCGGCGCCGACGCTGCCGCCCTCGCCGAGCACCTCGACCTGCCGATCGCCGCTGAGCCGTCCAGCAGCGCGCGCCGCCCGGGCCCGACCCTCATCACCCCGGAGCAGCTGGCGACCGTGTTCGCCGAGGATGCGCACCCGCTGCGGCCCGACGCAGCGGTCGTCTTCGGCCACCCGACGCTGTCCCGCCCGGTCCTGCGCAGCCTCCTGGGAGCTGACGACGTGGACATCACGGTCGTCTCACCCACCATCGACTGGGTGGACCCCACCCATCGCGCCGCCCGCGTTCTCGCGCGGGTGGACCCGTCGGCCTCCCGCCTCACCGGCGACGCGGACGCCGCCGGAAGCACCACCGGCGGCGAGTACGCCCGGGCCTGGGCCGGCGTCCCCACCAGCGACACGACCACCTGGCAGACCCGCGCCGCGCTCGCGGTCTGGAACGAGGCCCGCGACGGCGACGTCCTCATCCTCGGTGCGAGCGCGCTCATCCGCGACCTCGAACAGCACGGCGGCCCCACCCGCGCCCGCATCATCGCCAATCGCGGTCTCGCCGGCATCGACGGCACGATGTCGATGGCCAGCGGCATCGCCCTCGCCCGCGCCCACCGCGGCGAGCGGGGACGCACCCGCGTGCTGCTGGGGGACGTGTCCGCGATCCACAACCTGACCGGGCTCGTCATCGGTCCCACCGAGGAACAGCCGGATCTGGACATCGTCATCGTGGACGACGGCGGCGGCCGCATCTTCGGCGGCCTCGAGCACGCCGGTGCCGACCGCGGCCTCTTCGACCGCTTCTTCACCACCCCGCACGGCACGGACCTCGCCGCTGCGGCCCGCGCCCTCGGCGTCGATGCCCGCACTGTCACAGCGGAGGATCTTCCGGAGGCGCTGGGGGAGCAGACGCGGGGCCGACGGGTGCTGGTCGTGCAGTCATCCACAGCCCAGCGGGGCTGATCGCGTCCTCAGGAGGGCTCTGGAACAATGGCGGAACTCCAGCCCCGTCGGCGCGGCGCAGCGGCGACGGACATGACCAGAACAGGAACTCGGATGGCCCCTCGATCACCCGGCTGGTGCGGCACGCTCGCACTGGTCGCCACCGGCATGCTCGTCGCCTCCGGCATCTCCATCGCCGGCAGCACCGCGATCAACGAGCTCAGCGATTCCGGGGACCGCAGCGGGCCCGCCATCACCACCGCAGCGCCGAGCGCCCCGCCGAACCCCGGCAACGGAAAGGGCGGGGATGACCCGTCGGCCCGCTGGTCGCAGACCATCGACCAGATCGGCCCCTCCACGGTGTCCATCCAGGTGAAGTCGGAGGAGGGCAGCGCCGAGGGCACCGGCATCATCCTGGACGGGGAGGGCCGCATCGTCACCAACGACCACGTGGTCGCGGGCGCGAGGCAGATCGCCGTGACCCTGGCGGACGGCCGCACGTTCTCCGCGAAGCCCGTCGGCGCCGACCCGACTACGGACGTCGCCGTCATCGCTCTGGAGCAGGCGCCGAAGGATCTGAAGCCAGCGGTGTTCAGCGACTCCGATCAGCTCAAGGTCGGGCAGGACGTGATGGCGGTCGGCACGCCGCTGGGGCTGGCGAACACCGCCACCACCGGCATCATCTCCGCACTGAACCGCCCCGTCACCACGATGGGGGAGAAGGCCGACGGGTCCGACGCCACCTTCATCTCCGCCGTGCAGACCGATGCATCCATCAACCCCGGCAACTCCGGCGGCCCCCTCGTCAACGCCAACGGTGAGGTCATCGGGATCAACTCGTCGATCGCATCGAACGCGACCGATGAGCGCAGCGCTGGGTCGATCGGGCTCGGGTTCGCCATCCCGTCGAACACGGTCACGATGATCGCCGAGCAGATCATCGCTGGCCAGGACGTGAAGCACGCCCTGCTGGGGGTGACGGCGCAGGACTCCGCCACCGGTGGGGCCGACGCCACTTACAGGGGCGCCGAGGTCAAGGACATCACCGGCAGCGGAGCGGCGCAGAAGGCCGGGATCCGCCGGGGTGATGTGATCATCGCGGTGGATCAGATCCCCGTCGGCTCCGCCAGCGGCCTCACCGCGATCGTGCGGGGTCTGCAGCCCGGCAGCGAGCACACCATCACGCTGATCCGCGGGGATGAGAAGAAGGACGTCCGCGTCACACTCGGCAGCATGTGACACGGACGCCCTTCGGGGTGCAGGCGCTTCGGCTCCATGTGGTGCGGGCTTCGGCGCAGCACGATCCAGCCGATCGCGACCAGCAGGAACCAGAACGGGGTGGCGAGGCCGAAGATCATGCGGGACGTGGAGTAGGTCCCGGAGTTCGCGGAGCTCATCGCGAACCAGAACTCGAGCTCACCGAAGTTCTTCACGCTCGGAATGTTCAGGGCGATGAGGCTGACGATGACCAGCAGTGCGACCACGGGGGCGGTCCACGCCGCCAGGTGGGGGAGCCCGATGATCCCTGGGAGAACCCCGTGGGGATGCCGTGGCGTCGGGGCCGTCGGCGAGTCGTTCAGCCGCGCAGGGCGCGCATCATAGGGCGGGTCTTCGCGAGCGCCTCGGCGTGCTCGGTCAGCGGATCGGACGCTTCGACGATGCCGCCGCCGGCCTGCAGGACCAGGTAGTGCGGGTCCTCGGGGTCGAGGTGCGCCATCCGCAACGCGATCGCCCACTGGCCGTCGCCGCGCCCGCTCATCCACCCGACGGGGGCGGCGTACCCGCCGCGGTCCTGCTCCTCGATGGTCCGGTTGATGCGGTCGGCGTCGGCGCGGGGCATGCCGCTGACGGCGGCCGACGGGTGCAGCAGACCGGCCACGTCCACGCTCGTCAGGCCGGGCCGCAGCTTCGCGGAGACGTCGGAGGCGAGGTGCTCCAGGCCGGGCAGGCGCAGCACGAACGGTTCCGCGGGGGCGGAGATCCATTCGGTGACGGCTTCGAGCGGGCCGGTGACGGAGCGGATCGCGTACTCGTGTTCGGCGCGCTCCTTCGGGTCGTGGAAGAAGGCGTCGCGGTCCTCGGCGGTGAGCTCCCCGCCGTCGGCGACGGGCCGGGTGCCGGCGAGGACGCGGGAGAAGAGGCGGGAGCCTTCGGTCTCCACCAGCATCTCGGGGGATGCGCCGATGACATCGCCCACGCGGAACACCCACGTCATGGGATACATCGCGGCGAGGCGGCGGGCGAGCGCAGGGATGGAGACGGGGTCACTGGACCGCGCGTCGAGGCGTTCGGAGATGACGAGCTTCTCGGCACCGCCGGCGCGGATCTCGTCCACGGCGCGGCTGATCAGCGCCTGATACTCGGCGGGGGTGTGGGCGCTGGCCACCTCGATGTGCGGCACGGGCGGTGCCGGCGCATCGGCTGCGCTCGCCTCGGCGTCAGCGGTGGGGAAGAGCTCCGCGAGCAGGGCCGACGGGTCCCGGCCATCCGCTGCGCCGAGGCCGCGCACTGGATCCTCGCCATCGGCGGTGATGAGGGTGAGGAAGGCGCACCCGTCGGCCTGTCCGAGGACGGCGCGGGGGATCACGAGGCGGGAGGGCCGCTCGGAGGCGGCGTAGTAGGAGAAGGAGCCGAGGGCGAGGAGTCCGCTGCCGCGCACACCGGCGGCGTCATCGACCGTGGCGGCGGCACTGACCTGCTGAAACGCCTGGGAGAGGTCCGTGAAGCGGTCCTCGCCGGTGGCGGTGAGGACGAGGGCCTCGCCGCGGGCGAGCAGGCCGTCGCCGCGGTGGAGGAACAGGCCGGAGGGGTCCGCTGGAATATGCTGGGCGAGGTCCACAGGGCCGTCGAGGCGGAGAGTCGTCACACTGAGCCGGGACGCGGATGCATCTGAGCCAGCGGTCCCCGGGCGGTTCACTAGGGTGGCCATGATGATCACCATTATGCCGTCGAGCAGGCCGGAAGAGGTAAGCCAGTGATTCGCAGACCGTCATCCCCGGCCGCAGCCGGGATCATCGCCGGTCTCATCGCGTTCGCGGTCAACGCCGCGACCGTGATCGTGCCCGCCATCGCCGCCCACACCGCCGACTCCCGCACCTCGCTGAGCCTGCTGGACGCGATCATGGTGGCGCTGTCGTTCTTCGCCCTCGGCAACGGCGGCGCGATCCACCTGACCGTGACGGGGATGACGGGGCCGGTCACGATCTCACCCGTCGGCCTCACCGTGGTGTTCTTCGCAGTGCTCGCGTTCACGATGCGCAGCCGCGCCCGCCTCATCGAGTTCACGCGGGCCGACGGCGGCCTCCACCCGGGCGCCATCGCCGGCCTCGGCGTGATCATCGGCGCGTTCGCCGCCGCGTACACCGTCGCGACCATGGTGACGATGATGCTCATCACCAGCGCAGACGTCCGCGTCACCACCATCCCCACCACCCTCGCCGCCCTGGTGCTGTCCCTGGTCGCGGGCGCGGTGGGCACGATGGCGAGCCTGAAGCGGCCGGCCGACGGAGGCATTCCCGCCGTCGGGATGCTCGCCCTCATCCCGCACCCGTTCGACGCCATCATCCGTGCCATCGGCGCGACCGTCCTGCTGCTGCTCGGCCTCGGCGCCCTGCTCACCACGGTCATGCTCGCTGTCGCCTTCCCGTCCGTGATGGAGATGTTCACCAGCCTCAAGCCCGGACCGTTCGGCGGGGCAGTCCTGATCCTCGCGCAGCTGCTGGTGCTGCCGAGCCTGATCGTGTGGGCGATGGTGGTGCTGCTCGGCGGCACCGTCCTGACCGGCATCGGCACCGGCATCTCCCTCGGCGGCGCGACCGTCGGTGTGCTGCCGGTGCTGCCGGTGCTGGCGGCGCTGCCGCAGCCCGGTGTGTTCCCCCGCTGGATGCTCGCGCTGATGATCCTGCCGGTGATCGCGGTGGGGATGGGTGCTGTTCTGCTGGCGCGCGAGACCCGGCCGCTTGCTGATGAGCCGCCCCTGGACGGCCGCGAGATCGCCGTGATCTGGGGCGGGTTCGTCGGCGGACTGTTCTGCGCGCTGATGCTGCTGGCGGCGTTCTCCGGCGGTGCGATCGGCGCGGATCAGCTCAGTGAGCTCGGCCCGAAGCTCAGCTCGCTCGCGCTGCCGCTGCTGGGGATCATCGTCCTCGGCGCCGGCTCGGTCGCCGTGTGGGAGCTGATGGGGCTGGGGCAGCGCACCGCGGATGCGACGCAGCGTCTGCGGGACCGCGTGGATGCGTCTGAGCGCACCGACGAGGACTGACGCGCAGCAGAGCGCAGCTCAGCGACCGCCGCGCAGCCAGTCGATGACCTCGTCCTGCGCGGAGTCCTTGCAGGCGGCGCGCGCCTGCTCCGTGATCGCGTTCTCCTGACACTGCTGGATCGCGTGCATCGGCTGGTAGAAGATCGCGGACAGACCCGCCATCGCCACCAGCAGCAGTGACGCGAGGATGCCGAGCGCACCCATGATGACGGCCCGGGCACGGCGCTCAGTGCGCAGCCCCGCCATGATCGACCGCACCAGCATCACGATCGCCGCAATCGCCACCACGCCCGAGAGGAGCGAGAACGGCAGCGGGACCAGGGACAGCGCCCACGCCACCGCGAAGCAGAGCAGTGCTCGAGTGGTCCATCGGGTGTAGTCACGCAGGTTCTTCTCATCCATCACGCACCCCATTGTGCCCGAGACGGAGGACCCCCAACCACCCCGCACGGGTCGACTACGCTGGGGGTGTGCCCCACGAGAACACCGCCTCCGCCAGTCCCGCCGGTCCCGCTCGCCTCGTTGTGCTGATCTCCGGCACCGGATCCAACCTCGCCGCGGTGCTCGCCGCGATCGAGCAGAGGACCCTCACCGGTGCCCAGGTCGTCGCCGTCATCGCCGACGTCGACGCCGCCGGTCTCGACCACGCCCGCAGCCGCTCCATCCCCACCGCGGTCGTGCGCCTCGCCGACCATGAGGACCGCGCCGCCTGGGACCGCGCCCTCGCCGACGAGGTCGCCAGCCACGCACCGGACCTCATCGTCCTCGCTGGGTTCATGCGCCTGCTCGGCGCCCCCATGCTGGAGCGCTTCGGCGGCCGCATCATCAACACCCACCCCGCGCTGCTGCCGTCGTTCCCCGGCGCCCACGGCGTCCGCGACGCCCTCGCCTACGGCGTCAAGGTCACCGGCGCCACCGTCATCGAGGTCGACGCCGGCATCGACACCGGCCGCATCCTCGACCAGCGGCCCGTGCTCATCGAACCGGGCGACACCGAGGACACCCTCCATGAAAGGATCAAGGAGGTGGAGCGCGTGATGATCGTCGATGTCATCCGCGACCTCCTGCAGGCAGCACCCGTCGGCCCACCGACCACCACCCTCGCACCCTCGAAGCAGACAGGAACACAGCAGAAGTGACCACCCAGCGAGCGATCAAGCGCGCCCTCATCTCCGTCTTCGACAAGACCGGCCTGGAGGACCTCGCCCGAGCCCTCCACGGAGCCGGCACCGAGATCGTCTCCACCGGATCCACCGCCCAGACCATCCGGGACGCCGGCCTCCCCGTCACCGACGTCGCCGACGTCACCGGGTTCCCCGAAATCCTCGACGGCCGCGTCAAGACCCTGCACCCCACCGTGCACGGCGGCCTCCTCGCCGACCGCACCAAGGAATCCCACGAGGCGGCGCTGCAGGAGCACGGCATCGCCCCGTTCGACCTCGTCGTGGTCAACCTGTACCCGTTCGAGCAGACCGTCGCCGACGGCGGCGCCTTCGAGGAGATCATCGAGAAGATCGACATCGGCGGCCCCGCCATGGTCCGCTCCGCCGCGAAGAACTTCTCCACCTGCGCCGTGGTCGTGGAGCAGAAGGACTACGCCCTCGCCGCCGATGCCGCCGGCCGCGGCGGCTTCACCCGCGCCGAACGGTACGCCCTCAGCGCCGTCGCCTTCGCCCGCATCGCGATGTACGACGCCGCCATCGACGACTGGACCCAGCAGCAGCTCGCCGACCTCGGCGACGAACTCGCCGGCACCGAACTCGACCTCGCCACCATCTCCGAGCGCTACGCCCCGGACTCCGACGGTGAGGACTGCGACTGCTGCGCCGACGGCCACGACGACGCCCTCGACGGGGAGGTCGAGGAGGTCAGCATCTTCGACATGCCCGCCGAGCAGATGGAGGAGATCGGCATGCGGACGCTGCGCTACGGCGAGAACCCGCACCAGCGCGCCCTGCTCGACACCGCCGGTGAGGACGGCAGCCTCGCCTCCGCCGAGGTGCTGCACGGCAAGGAGATGAGCTACAACAACTACGTCGACGCCGATGCCGCCATCCGCGCCGCCTTCGACTTCGACCAGCCCGCCGTCGCCGTCATCAAGCACAACAACCCGTGCGGAGTGGCCGTCGCCGACGACGGTGAGGACATCGCGATCGCCCACCGGAAGGCGCACGCCACCGACCCCGTGTCCGCGTTCGGCGGCGTCATCGCCGCGAACCGCCCCGTCACGGTGGCGATGGCGAACCAGGTCGCCGAGGTGTTCACCGAAGTGCTGGTCGCACCCGGCTACGAGGACGGTGCGCTCGAGATCCTGACGCGCAAGAAGAACATCCGCCTGCTGGAGATCGACGGCCAGAACGGCGAACTGGGGGAGACCCGCGACATCTGGGGCGGCACCCTCGTCCAGGAGAAGGACCGCTTCCAGGCCGACGGCGACGATCCGGCGTCCTGGCAGCTCGTCGCCGGCGACGCCGCCGATGACGCCACCCTCGCCGACCTCGCCTTCGCGTGGCGGGCCGTGCGCGCCCCGAAGTCCAACGCCATCCTGCTGGCGAAGGACGGCGGCGCTGTCGGCATCGGCATGGGCCAGGTGAACCGTGTGGACTCCTGCCGCCTCGCTGTGGAGCGCGCCAACACGCTCGCCGACGGGGAGGAGCGCGCCCGCGGATCCGTCTGCGCATCCGACGCGTTCTTCCCGTTCGCCGACGGGCCCCAGCAGCTCATCGATGCCGGCATCACCGCCATCGTGCAGCCCGGTGGGTCCGTGCGCGACCAGGAGGTCATCGACGCCTGCACGAAGGCCGGCGTCACCATGTACGTGACCGGCACCCGCCACTTCGCCCACTGACCCACCCGGGCACCGCCCGGTGCCCGCCCCGCCGCCCAACGAAGGAGCCAGTCAATGAAGGACGTCCCCACGAACCAGAACCTCCGCGAATTCATCGAGCACCTCCGTGAAGAGGGGTACTCCGTCCAGGGCGGAGAGTCCCCGGACCCGGACCTGATCGACCCGCAGGGCAACCCCGTCTACACGTGGCAGGAGGGCTACCCGTACGACGAGCGCATGGAGCGCGACGCCTATGAGCTGGAGAAGTACCGCCTGCAGGTGGAGCTGCTCAAGCTGCAGTACTGGATGGAGGATGAGGGCCAGAAGGCCATCATCATCTTCGAGGGCCGCGACGCCGCCGGCAAGGGCGGCACCATCAAGCGGTTCACCGAGCACCTCAACCCGCGCATGGCGCGCGTGGTGGCGCTCAACAAGCCCAGCGACCGCGAACGCGGCCAGTGGTACTTCCAGCGCTACGTGCAGCACCTGCCCACCGATGGTGAGCTCGTCATGTTCGACCGCTCCTGGTACAACCGCGCCGGTGTGGAGCGCGTGATGGGCTTCTGCACCGATGACGAGTACCACCGCTTCATGGACCAGGCTCCGCAGTTCGAGCGGATGCTGGTGGATGCCGGCATCCATGTCACGAAGTTCTGGTTCTCGGTGTCGCAGAAGGAGCAGCGGACCCGCTTCGCGATCCGTCAGCTGGACCCGGTGCGCCAGTGGAAGCTGTCGCCGATGGACCTGGAGTCCCTGGACCGCTGGGAGCAGTACGGCGAAGCGAAGGAGGAGATGTTCCGCCGCACGGACAAGAAGTACGCGCCGTGGATCATCATCCGCTCCAACGACAAGAAGCGCGCCCGCCTCAACGCGATGCGCTATTTCCTCTCGCAGTTCGAATACGAGGGCAAGGACCATGCCGTGGTCGGCACTCCGGACCCGCTGCTGGTGATGCGCGGCAAGCACGAAGTCGCCGACGAGTGACGGTGCGCTGAGCGCGCCGCGCTGACCCGTCGGCCCGCCTCGCGCCCCGCAGCCCCCGCCGCCAGCGACGATCGGTCGACGTATGCGGGGAAAGCGGCGCGAAGATCCCCGAATGCGCAGACGGATCGCCGATCGCAGACAGAAGCGGCGCGGACACCCCGATGGGGCATCCGCGCCGCTTCACTGTTCTCGCCCATCGCGCTCAGCCGGCAGCCGGTGCTGCGCTCAGCAGGCGCTGAGGCTCAGAGCTAGAGGTCAGCGTCGGTGATGACCGGCATGATGTCGGTCTTGCCGGTGGCGCGGTACGGCTTCGTCATGCGCTCGGGCGCGAGGATGTGGCGCAGGTGCGCCTCGTCCAGCAGGCCCCGCTCGATGACGAGCTCGGCCACGCCGCGGCCGCTCTTCAGCGCCTCCGCCGCAATCTCCGTGGACGCGGCGTAGCCGATCACTGGCACGAGGGCCGTGATGACGCCGATGGAGCGGCGGATATGGTCGCCCAGCACGTCCTCGTTCACCGTGATGCCCTTGATGCAGCGCTCGGACAGGGTGTCCATCGCGCGGGTCATCATGCGGGTGGAGTTGAGGATGTTGTACGCGATGACCGGCTCGAACGCGTTGAGCTGCAGCTGGCCGCCCTCCGCCGCCATCGTCACCGTCATGTCGTTGCCGATGACCTGGTACGCGACCTGGTTGACGACCTCCGGGATCACCGGGTTGACCTTGCCGGGCATGACGGAGGAGCCGGGCTGCACAGCGGGCAGGTTGATCTCGTTGAAGCCGGCGCGGGGACCGGAGGACAGCAGGCGCAGATCGTTGCAGATCTTCGAGGTCTTCACGGCGACGCGCTTGAGGATGCCGGAGAATGTGACGAACGCGCCGGTGTCGGAGGTCGCCTCCACGAGGTCGACCGCGGTGACGAACTCGATGCCGGTCAGTTCGGTGAGCTTCTTCGCCACCAGGTTCGCGTAGCGCGGGTCGGTGGTGATGCCCGTGCCGATGGCGGTGGCGCCCATGTTCATCTCGTGGAAGAGGCGCGCGGTGCGGGTGAGGCGCTGGACGTCCTCGGCGATGGTGGTGGCCCAGGCGGTGAACTCCTGCCCCACGGTCATCGGGACGGCGTCCTGCATCTGGGTGCGGCCCATCTTGAGGATGTCCTTGTACTCCTCGCCCTTCGCCTTCAGCGACTCGATGAGGTTCTCCATCGCGGCCGTGAGCTCCGGGAAGGACAGCAGGATCGCCAGGCGCAGGGCGGTCGGGTAGACGTCGTTCGTGGACTGCCCGAGGTTGACGTCGTTGTTGGGGTGGAGGTGCTCGTACTGGCCCTTCTCGTGGCCGAGGATCTCCAGGGCCCGGTTGGCGATGACCTCGTTCGCGTTCATATTGGTGGAGGTGCCGGCCCCGCCCTGGATCATGTCCACCACGAAATGGTCGTGGAGCTGGCCGTTCACGATCTCCTCGCAGGCGGCGCCGATGGCGTCGGCCTTCTCATCGTCGAGGATGCCGAGCTCCTGGTTGGCGCGGGCCGCCGCATGCTTCACGTACGCGAGGGCTTCGACCAGTGGGGGGAAGTGCTTCAGGGGCACGTCCGTGATGTGGAAGTTCTCCTGCGCCCGCAGGGTCTGCACCCCGTAGTAGGCGGAGGCGGGGACGTCGCGATCACCGAGCAGATCGTGTTCGGTGCGAACCTCAGTCATATTCTTCGATTGTCCTTTTCAGGTGGTGTCAACGCTGACATCCACCAGGGTAGCGCGTCCGTCTACCATGGGAGCGTGAATCAGTCGCCGTACACCCTGAGGGCCGCCATGGTGCGCCAGCGGGCACTGATCCTCGCTCTCATCGGCCTGCTGGCCACGGTGCTGATCGCCCTGCTGGTGGACGTCTCCACCGGTGGCTTCGCGCTCGCGGGCCTGCTGCTCTGCCTCGCGGTGGTGCGGCTGGTGGTGCCGGCGCGGCGCCTCGGCGGGCTCGTAATCCGTCGGCGCGTGATCGACACCGTGATCCTCCTCGTCCTCGCCGGCGGTCTGCTGCTGCTGTCGTCCAGCCCGAACCTCTGACGGCCCGCCTGCGCGGCGAGGGCGGAGGAATGCTCGCCCGGCCGACGGGGTCAGACTCCGTCGGGCGCCTCCACCAGCTCCACCAGACCGGAGTCCAACTGGTACACGCCGCCGGCCAGGGCGATGCGGCCCTCCTCCACAGCGCGGCGCACGATCTCCGACTCCTGCGGCAGGTCCGCGAGGGTGCCGGCCACGTGGTGGCGGATGGGGCGCGGGTCGTCCGGGTCGCTGATGTGCGTGCGCAGGCGCTCCACCAGGACCGGCATGGAGCCGGGCAGCTGCTCACCGTCGCGGATCGCGGCGATGGTGGCCTTGACGGCGCCGCAGTTCTCGTGGCCGAGCACGAATACGATCTGGACGCCCAGGACGTCCACCGCGAACTCGATGGAGGCGCGGACGGAACGGCCCGCCACATGCCCGGCGTTGCGGATCACGAACAGGTCGCCGAAGCCCTGGTCGAACAGCAGCTCCACACTGGCGCGGGAGTCCGAGCAGCCCACTACGCACGCGAACGGCTCCTGCGATTCCGTGAGGATGGAGCGGTGGTCGGCGTGCTGCCGCGGGTGCAGGGCGGCGTTGTCCGCGAAGCGGCGATTGCCGCGCAGAAGCTTGTCCAGGGCGTCGGCCGGGGTGCGCGCGGGAGCGGGCATGAAAAGTCTCCTTGTGGTGTGGGATCATCGGTCGGTGAGCACTTCCCTGTCGAGACTGCATGATGTCTTCGACCTCGCTATGAGGATCGGCGAGATCATGCTGGCCAGTGGCGCGGCCGCATCCGAAGTCACCGCCACGATGCTGCGCATCACTGCGTCCTCCGGCATCCGGAACGTCTCTGTGCAGGTCACGTTCAACGAACTGAGCGTCAGCTACCTGCCCGACGAGGAATCTACCCCGTTCACCCGCATCCGCGCAGTCGCAGACGCGGACATGGACTTCTCCAAGCTGGACGAGGCGGAGAAGATCACCTCCGACTACATCCACGGCGAACTCGCCCTCGCCGAAGCGATCACCGCGGCTGAGCGCACCCGCTCCGCCCCGAAGCGCTACTCCAACGCGCTGACGACCGCGGGCTGGGCGATCATGAGCGGCGCCGCCGCGGTCGGCTTCGGTGCCGGCACCATGGTGATGCTGTTCGCGGCGATCACCGCCGGCATCATCTACAACCTGCTCGGCGCACTCGCCCGCCGCGGCATCCCCATGTTCTTCGCGCAGGTCATCGGCGGTTTCCTGTCGGTGATGGCGGCGATCCTCGCGTACGTCATCGACCCAAGCGTGAACGCCTCCATCGTGGTGATCGCCTGCATCATCCTGCTGCTGGCGGGCCTGACCTCCATCGGCGCGATGCAGGACGCGATCACCGGCTGGTACATCACGGCCTCGGCGCGGATCCTGCAGACCATCATGCTGACGATCGGCGTGGTGATCGGCGTGCGCGCCGGTCTGATGTTCTCCACCTGGGTGGGGGTGGACATCTCCGTCAGTTCGTCCCTGCCGAGCACGCTCGCGTCCGTGATCGTGGTGCTTGTCGCCGGTGCGGTGATGGGCCTGGGAAGTTCGATCGGTGTGCAGTCGCCGCGGCGCGTGATCGCGGTGTCGACCCTGCTGGCGACGATGTCGTCGGTGGTGAGCTTCGCGCTGCGCACCGTCGGCCTGGAGCAGCCCTGGAACGTCGGGGTGACGGCACTGCTGGTCGGCTGCTTCGCCGTGATAGGGGCTCAGCGTCTGCGCACTCCCGCCGTGTCGATGGTGATCGTCGGGGTGCTGCCGCTGGTGCCGGGCTCCATCATCTACCGCGGCCTCCTCGCGCTCGGCGACGACCCGCAGGCGGGCGCGCTGTCCCTGTTCACCGCGGTGTCGGTCGCGGTCGCGATCAGCGCGGGCGTGGTGTTCGGGCAGCTGCTGATGGCACGCCTGCTGCTGGGCCTGCAGGCGGCGTCCACCACCTGGATCCCGGTGATGTCCGCACCGTTCAGCACGGCGAGGCGCCGACGGGTCCTGAACTCCCGCACCGCCGCCGCGAAGGCCACGAACTACACTCTGGCGATTCCCGTGGTCCGTCTGGAACCGGGCGAAGCCGACCCCACCGAGCCGGAAGCGACCACGGAGAGCCAGAGCGTGCTCAGCCGTCTCGTGCTCGGCAGCACCGATGAGGAGAATCCGTGACCGAGACGTCGACGACCCGCCTGCACCGCGCCCCCGACCGAGCCGAGGCGGCCCGCGCCGCTGGCCGGGCCTTCGCCGACGCGTTCGGCACCGAGGCCGACGGAGTCTTCTCCGCCCCGGGGCGCGTCACCATCATCGGTGAGCACGTCGACTACCAGGACGGGCTCTGCCTGCCGATGGCGATCGGCCACCGCTGCTTCGCCGCCGTCCGCGTCACCGAAACGGGCCGTCTGCAGCTGCGGTCCCGGCAGATGCCGGACGATGCCGTGGACGTTGCGCTCGCGGACCTGGCGCCGGGTGCCGTGCCCGTGTGGGCTGGCTATGCCGCCGGCGTGATCTGGGCGCTCGCCGACGCCCATCCGCAGCTGCGCAGCGGAGAGCTGGGCCTGGCGATCCTGGTGGACGGCCAGGTGCCGTTGGGGGCGGGGCTCAGTTCGTCGGCCGCGCTCGAATGCTCCGTGGCGCAGGCGCTGGAGGAGCTGCTCGGCCTGGGCACCACGCAGCAGGAACGGATCGCTGCGTGCATCCGCGCGGAGAACGAGTTCGTCGGCGCAGCAACGGGCGGGCTGGACCAGTCGGCGTCTGTGCGAGCGGCGCAGGGCCACGCCCTGCTGCTGGACTGCGCGGACGGCGCCGTGGAGCTGGAGCCGTGGGACCTGTCGGAGCACGGGCTCGGTCTGCTGATCGTCGACACCCGCGCGGAGCATTCGCTGATCGGAGGGGAGTACGCGGAGCGGCGCGGCCAGACTGAGTCGGCGGCCGAGGCGCTCGGCGCGGCGACGCTGCGCGAGGTCGCCGATGCGGGGGCCGACGGCGTCCGCGATCAGCTGGATGCGCTGGAGGATGACGTGATCCGTCGGCGCGCCCGCCATGTTGTGACGGAGATCTGCCGGGTGCGGGAGTTCGCCGACCTGCTCGCCGACGGGGGAGTGGGGGAGAACCTGCGCCGCCTCGGTGAACTGATGAACGCCTCGCACGACTCGCTGCGGGACGACTTCGAGGTGACGGTCCCGGAACTGGATGTCGCGGTGGGAGCGGCGCGCGATGCTGGCGCGCATGGTGCCCGCATGACCGGCGGCGGCTTCGGCGGCAGCATCATCGCGCTCGTGGATGCGGATCAGATGGAGGCGACCGCTGCGGCGGTGGCGACGGCGTTTGCGGAGCACGGCTTCACCGCACCGGTGGCGTTCGCGGCGCAGCCGTCGACCGGGGCCGGCCGAGACATCTGAGAGGACCGGGCCCCGAGGCGCGGTCCCGGTCAGCCGGGCTGGAGAGCCGGGCTGGATCAGGACGGCTCGGTCTCCAGCCAGCGCTGAACGCCGGCGAGGTGCTGCTGCTTCGCCTCATCGCTCATCGTTGAGGCCATGATGGAGCCCTCGGCGAGCCGAGCGAGTTCAGCATCGCTGAAGCCGTGCTCGCGCGCCTTCTCGTACTGCTCCAGCAGGCGGGAGCCGAACAGCAGCGGGTCATCAGCGCCGAGCGCGATCGTGGCACCAGCCTCCAGAAGGGTGCGCACGGGCACGTCCCCGGATTCGGAGTAGACCCCGAGAGCCACATTCGAGGCGGGGCAGATCTCGAAGGCGATCCCGTCGGCCACCAGGCGCTCCACCAGGCGCGGGTCCTCCGCAGCCCGCACCCCGTGGCCCAACCGGGTGGGCCGCAGGGAGTCGAGCACCTCGGTGATGTGGCCGGGGCCGAGCAGTTCGCCGCCGTGCGGAACCGCGGCGAGACCGGCATCCCGGGCGATGCGGAACGCGGGCGCGAACTCGCGCGTGTCACCGCGGCGCTCATCATTCGACAGGCCGAACCCGATCACCCGACCCGCGTTCCGGGCGGCGAGGCGGGCGAGGGTGCGCGCCTCCAACGGGTGCCGCATGCGGGAGGCCGCCACCACGATGCCCAGCGAGATGCCCTCCTCCTGCTCGATCGCCTCCGCTTCGTCGAGGATCAGCTCGAGCGCGGGTGTGAGACCGCCCGCGAACGGGGCGTAGCTGGTGGGGTCGATCTGCAGTTCGAGGCGGACCGACCCCTCCGCGCGGTCATCGATCGCCGCTTCGCGCAGCAGGCGGCGCATGATCTCCTCGGAGTTCACCACGCGCCGCGCCGTGTCGTAGAACCGCTGGAAGCGGAACCAGCCCCGGGCGCTCGGCTCCACCCGCAGCGCCTGGCCCGTCTGCAGCTGCGACGGCAGACGCAGACGCTGCTCCTCGGCGAGCTCCAGCAGGGTGTCCTGCCGCATCGACCCGGTGAAGTGCAGGTGCAGATGCGCCTTCGGCAGCGCCCTCAGGTCCCGGACCGCCTCCACGGGTCCGCCCTTCAGGCGAGGAGCTTCTGCACGCGCTCGATGCCTTCGGTGAGATCGGCATCGCTGAGGGCGTAGCTGAAGCGCAGGTGCCCGGGCGCATCGAACGCCTCACCGGGAACGGCGGCGACCTTCGCCTGGTCGAGGATCACCGTGGCGAGGTCGGTGGAGGTCTCCACCTTCTGCCCGCCGATGGTGCGTCCCAGCACCCCGCTGACCTCGGGGAACGCGTAGAACGCGCCGGTGGGACGGGGCACGGAGAATCCGTCGATCTCACTGAGCATGTCGAGGATGGTGGTGCGCCGACGGGCGAAGGCCGTCTTCATGTCCTCCACGCTGTCCATCGGGCCCGTCAGAGCAGCCAGCGCAGCGCGCTGCGCAATGTTGTTGACGTTCGAGGTGAGGTGGCTCTGCATGTTGGCGGCGCCGGTCAGGATGTCCTTCGGGGCGATCATCCAGCCCACCCGCCAGCCCGTCATCGCGAACGTCTTGGCGACGCCGTTGAGGACAACGGTCTGATCCGCGAGCTCCGGCACGGCCTGCAGCACGGAGGTGAACTCGGTGCCCTCGTAGGTGAGGTGCTGGTAGATCTCATCGGTGATGACCCACAGGCCGTTCTCCAGCGCCCAGCGGCCGATCTCCTCCATCTGGGCGCGGCTCAGCACGGACCCCGTCGGGTTCGACGGCGAGCAGATCAGCACGGCCTTCGTGCGGTCGGTGCGGACCGACTCCAGTTGCGCAGCCGTCGGCAGGTAGTCCTGGTCGGCGCCGGAGAAGACGCTGACGGGGGTGCCGCCGGCGAGGCGGATGCCCTCCGGGTAGGAGGTCCAGAACGGGGCGGGGACGATGACTTCGTCGCCCGGGTCGATCAGTGCGGCGAACGCCTGGTAGACGGCCTGCTTGCCGCCGTTGGTGATGAGCACCTGGGAGGCGTCCGCCTCCACGCCGCTGTACGTCTTCGCGGCCTCGGCGACGGCCTCGCGCAGCTCCGGCAGACCGGCGGCGGGGGAGTAGCGGTGGTTCTTCGGGTCCATAACGGCTTCCTTCGCCGCCTCCACGATGTGCGGCGGGGTGGGGAAGTCGGGCTCCCCGGCGCCGAACCCGATGACGGGCTGGCCGGCGGCCTTCAGCGCCTTGGCCTTCGCATCCACGGCGAGGGTGGCGGACTCGGCGATGGAGCCGATGCGCTGGGAGAGACGGCGAGAGGGAGCAGTCATGGAGGTCAGCACCTTTCCGGTGGTCACGGGGCACAGATGAGGGCTCTGTCATTGTTCCAGAGCACCCCGCATGCAGCTGGGGAATCCTGCATGCTTGCTCACACTCGGCCGAAGGATTCGCCCCGGGGCCCCGGATGTGCGTATGATCGATGGCGGTCACTCACGCGGTGGCCGCGTTCGGATACGTCCGGACACAGGGCAGTGGCGCAATTGGTAGCGCAACGGTCTCCAAAACCGTCGGTTGCAGGTTCGAATCCTGTCTGCCCTGCTACTATCCGCCTCACGATGCACACAGACCCACGACGGACCGAGGTTTCTATGTCACAACTGGAGACGGACCGCACGCGGGGCGACTTCGAGAACGAACCCGTTCGCAGCAGGAACCCGATCACGGCGCTGCTGACCTTCATCCGCGAAGTCTTCGCGGAGATGCGCAAGGTGGTCACCCCCACGGGTCGCGAACTCGCTTCCTACTCAGTGATCGTGGTCCTCTTCGTGGTCGTCATGATCGCGCTGATCTTCGGCCTGGACTTCGCGTTCGCCGCGCTCAGCCGTCTTGTCTTCGTGGGCTGACGCAGCCGCGAACTCACCGATAGCAAAGGAAGTTGGTTCATCCGTGTCCGATGACATGACCACCGACGACGCCCTCACCGGCGCCGACGAGAGCGCTCTGGAGCAGGCCGCCGCTGAGGACACCGCCGCCGAGCAGCCCGCAGTCGACGAGGCTGCTGACGTGCCCGCAGTCGACGAGGCCTCCGTCGACGAGGTCTCCGCAGACGTCTCTGACGGGGTCGCTGCCGACGAGGACGATGCCCCGGCTGTTCTCGATGCCGACTCCGAGTCCACTGTCGAGGACCCCACCGTGGCGCTCAAGCGCCATCTGCGCAGTGCCCCGGGTGAGTGGTACGTCGTGCACTCCTACTCCGGTCACGAGAACCGCGTGAAGACGCAGCTGACCACTCGTATCGAGACCCAGGACATGGAGGAGTTCATCTTCCAGATCGAGGTCCCGATGGAGGACGCCGCGGAGGTCAAGAACGGTCAGAAGAAGATCGTCCGCCGCGTGCGCATGCCCGGATACGTCCTGGTGCGCATGGACTTCACCGAAGCGTCCTGGCGCGTGGTCCGCGACACTCCCGGCGTCACCGGATTCGTGGGAAACGCCACGGATCCTGTTCCGCTGTCGTTCGATGAGATCTACTCGATGCTGGCTCCGTCGGTGAACCTGCCGGAGAAGAAGAAGTCCTCGAGTGCGAAGGCGTCCAAGAGCGCCGCTGTTCCGGCGTTCAGCGTCGGTGAGTCGGTGACCGTCATGGACGGTCCGTTCGAGACGATGCCCGCCACCATCTCGGAGATCGATTCGACCAACCAGAAGCTCCGGGTCTTCGTGTCCATCTTCGGACGCGAAACCCCGGTCGAGCTCGCGTTCGACCAGGTCGCCAAGATCTGATCCACCGCGAGTCGTACGTGGGAGGGGTCCTGGCGGACTCCGCCCGAACCACAACACAGTAAGGAAGAGCAATGGCTCCCAAGAAGAAGGTCTCGAGCGTCATCAAGCTCCAGATCCAGGCCGGCCAGGCCACGCCTGCGCCGCCGATCGGCCCCGCCCTCGGTGCCGCCGGTGTGAACATCGTTGAGTTCACCAAGGCGTACAACGCTGCCACCGAGTCCCAGCGCGGCAACGTCATCCCCGTTGAGATCACCGTGTACGAGGACCGCTCGTTCACGTTCATCACCAAGACCCCGCCGGCAGCGAAGCTGATCCTGAAGGCCGCTGGCCTCGACAAGGGCTCGGCTGTGCCGCACACCGACAAGGTCGGCAAGCTGACCATGGCGCAGGTCAAGGAGATCGCGGAGACGAAGATGCCGGATCTCACCGCAAACGATATCGATGCAGCCGCGAAGATCGTGGCCGGAACCGCGCGTTCCATGGGCATCACGGTGGAGGGCTGATACACGATGGCTAACCGTTCCAAGGCTTACCAGGACGCAGTCGCCAAGATCGACCGCGAGCAGTTCTACGCTCCGCTCGACGCTGTGCGCCTCGCCCAGAAGACCTCCGTCACCAAGTTCGACGCCGCCGTCGAGGTCGCCATGCGCCTCGGCGTCGACCCCCGCAAGGCGGACCAGATGGTGCGCGGCACCGTCAACCTGCCCCACGGCACCGGCAAGACCGCCCGCGTGATCGTGTTCGCCACCGGCCCCCAGGCCGAGGCTGCACGCGCAGCAGGCGCCGATGAGGTCGGCGACGACGAGCTCATCGAGAAGGTCGCCGGCGGCTGGACCGACTTCGACGCCGCTGTGGCCACCCCGAACCTCATGGGCAAGGTCGGCCGACTCGGCCGCGTGCTCGGCCCCCGCGGCCTCATGCCGAACCCGAAGACCGGCACGGTCACGATGGACACCGCCAAGGCTGTGGAGGACATCAAGGGCGGCAAGATCGAGTTCCGCGTGGACCGCGCCTCGAACCTGCACTTCATCATCGGCAAGGCGTCGTTCACCGACACCCAGCTGATCGAGAACTACGTGGCAGCGCTCGAGGAGATCCTGCGACTCAAGCCGGCCAGCGCGAAGGGCCGCTACATCTCGAAGATCACCATGTCCACCACCATGGGCCCGGGTATCGCGATCGACGTCAACCGCACCCGCAACCTCACCGAGGAGACCTCGGAGGCCTGAGCCCCCTCGTCCTCTCACACGAGCCCCGCTCTGCAGATGCAGGGCGGGGCTCGTCCGTATCGCAGTCGCCCCGCTGTGAGGGCGGGCACAGTCCGCGCCATCGGGACTCCTGACCCCGTCGGCCAGCGGCGGCGCATGATTCACTCGAAGCGCGGCCCACCCGGCCGCGACGACCCTCCACTCAGAACCGACGCACACCCCGTGTCGGCCCGCTCGGAAAGGACACCCTCCATGTCCACTGCCCGCAACGAAGCAGGCACGGCAATCGGCGAGGAGACCATCTCCCGCCGCGCCGCGTACGTCCCCGAGGGACTGCGCACCGGTCCGTCCGTGAACGACCGCTCGTTCATCGGCCACCCCGGCGGCCTGCCGTGGATGCTGCAGGTCGAGATGTGGGAGCGCTTCTCCTGGTTCGGGATGCGCGCCATCCTCCTGTACTTCCTCACCGACACCCTCGCCAACCATGGCCTGGGACTGTCCACCACCGCCGGCCAGGTGGTCGTCTCCGCCTACGGCGCCGCGGTGCTGCTCATGACGATCCCCGGCGGCATCGTCGCCGACCGCGTCCTCGGCCCCTGGATGTCCACCCTCGTGGGCGGCTCCGTCATCATGGCGGGCCACGTGGTCCTCGCCATCCCCAGCGTCCCCACCTCGTGGGTCGGTCTGATCCTCATCGCCATCGGCACCGGCTTCATCAAGCCGAACCTGTCGACCGTGGTGGGAGGCCTGTACGACAAGAACGACCCGCGCCGCGACCAGGGGTTCCAGTACTTCTACATGTCGATCAACGTGGGCTCCCTCGTAGCGCCGCTGCTGATCTCCTTCCTCCGCGGCATGTTCGGCTACCACATCGCCTTCATGGCCGCCGCGGTCGGAATGGCGTTCGCCCTCATCGCGTTCTTCTACGGCCGCCGCCGCCTCGGCGAATTCGCGTTCACCATCCCGAACCCGCTGCAGCCGGGCGAGGGAAAGAAGATGGCCCTGCTGGGACTCGGAATCGCGGCCCTCGCCGGTGGCCTCGTCGCGTTCTTCTCCCTCGTGGTGTTCGCCGACTCCGAGGACCCGCTGGTCGGTGCGATCTCCTGGTCCCTGTTCATCTTCGCCTTCGTGACCGCGCTCGGCTACTTCCTCACCATGTTCCGCAGCCCCCGCGTCACGGCGCAGGAGCGGTCGCACCTCAGCGCGTTCACGCCCCTGTGGGTGGGCAACGTGCTGTTCGTGGTGATCTTCGAGCAGGCGGCCGGCAAGATGGCCACCTTCGCGCTGGACAACACGGACCGCAGCGTGTTCGGCCTGTTCGAGCTGGCGCCGGCGATGTACCAGTCGTTCAACCCGCTGTTCGTGCTGCTGCTCGCACCGGTCCTCGGCTGGCTGTTCACCCGCCGTGCCGGACGCTTCCCGAACACGGCCGCCAAGTTCGCGATATCCCTGGTCATCATCGGTGTGTCCGCGCTGATGATGGGCTACGGCTTCAGCACCTGGCCGGGAGGCGCCGCGCTCGCGCCGTTCTGGTTCCTCGCCGCCGTGTTCTTCGTGCAGACCGTCGCGGAGCTGTTCATGAACCCGGTGGGTCTCTCCGTCACGACGAAGCTGGCGCCGCGCTACTTCGCGTCGCAGACGATGACGCTGTGGCTGCTGGCCCCGGCGGTGGGCATGGGCCTGACCTCGGTGGTCATCCAGATGGCCAGCGGCGTGGGCGACGGCGTCTTCTACACGATGCTCGGTGTGGTGACGCTCGTGGTGAGCGTCGGCATGTTCGTGATCGCACCGTGGGTGCAGTCGAAGATGGACGACATCGACCAGCGTGAGCGCGAAGGCAAGGCCTCCATGGAGAGGGCTGAGCAGGGCAGCGAGCCCGCCGACGTCGCCTGACCGCCACGTGGTCCGCCTCACGGGGAGGACCGTGATGCCGTAGGATCGTTGAACAATTCGCGGATGCCCCCGCTCCGCGAACGCACGATCCCTCGGAGGTCCCCCCGTGAGCGTCATCGATCTCAACAGTGACGTCGGTGAATCCTTCGGCAGCTGGACAATGGGCGATGACGCCGCCGTGCTCGCCGCCGTCTCCAGCGCCAACATCGCCTGCGGCTTCCACGCCGGCGACCCCAGCGTCATGGCCGCCACCTGCCGCAGCGCGGTCGCAGCCGGTGCGACCATCGGCGCGCATGTCGCCTACCGCGACCTCGTCGGCTTCGGGCGCCGCTTCCTGGACTGCTCACCCACCGAACTGGCCGACGACGTCCTCTACCAGCTCGGCGCCCTCGACGCCGTGGCCCGCCGCGAAGGCGGCGAAGTCCGCTACGTGAAGCCGCACGGCGCCCTCTACAACACGATCGTCCACCATGAGCAGCACGCGCAGGCGGTGGTGGACGCCGTCCGCGCGTTCAGCCCCGATCTCGCTCTGCTGCTCCTGCCGGGCTCGATCGCCCTGCAGAAGGCGGAGGCCGCTGGGCTGCGCGGCGTCGCCGAAGCGTTCGCCGACCGCGCCTACACCCCGGAGGGGACCCTGGTGTCCCGCCGGGAAGCGGGTGCGGTTCTGCATGACGGCGACGCCGTCACCGAGCGCATGGTGCGGCTCGTGCGGACCGGCACCCTCACTGCCATCGACGGCACCGACATCCGCATCGCTGCCGACAGCATCTGCCTGCACGGCGACACCCCCGGCGCCGCCGCCATGGCCGGGCAGGTCCGCGCCGGGCTGGAAGCCGCCGGCATCCGGATCGAGGCGTTCGCATGAGCCGCCCGCTGCGCTGGGCCGGTGCCCGTGCGTTCCTCGTGGAGTGCACGGACCTGCCCGAGGTGATGCGCCTGCACGCCCACCTGTCCCAGCATCCGCTGCCGGGCCAGGTGCAGGTGCTCGCTGCCGCCGAGACCGTGCTGGTGGAGTTCGAGTCCGCGCCCCGCGCCGCAGAGGGGGCCGACGCGCTCCAGCAGCTGCAGCTCGATGAACGGGCGGCCGTCGCGGGCCGGATCATCGACATCGACGTGGTCTACAGTGGGGAGGACCTCCGGGAGGTCGGGGAGCTCACCGGCCTCGGAGCCGACGGGGTCATCGCCGCCCACACGGGCGCCGAGTGGACCGCCGCGTTCGGCGGCTTCGCCCCCGGTTTCGTCTACCTGGCGGCCGACGGTGACCCCCTGCAGGTGCCGCGCCGCACCTCCCCGCGCCCCGCCGTGCCCGCAGGGTCGGTGGCCCTCGCCGGGGCGTTCTCCGCGGTGTACCCACAGAAGTCGCCGGGCGGCTGGCAGCTGATCGGACACACCGACGCGGTCCTGTGGGACCTCGGCCGGGAGGAGCCGTCGCTGATCCGTCCTGGTGACACGGTCCGCTACCGCGCCGTCACCGAACAGATCCGTGTGCAGGACCCGTCGGCAGCCCACCAGGACGAGCCCGCCGCGGACCCCTCGCAGCTCCCGGCGGTCCCGCAGCGCCCCGTCACCGCCAGCCGGCCCGACGCCGACTACGCCCTGGAAGTCACCGACCCGGGGATGCAGGCACTCATGCAGGACATGGGGCGGCCCGGGCACGGCGACCTCGGCGTCGTCGCCTCCGGTGCGGTGGACCGCGCGTCCGCCCGCCAGGCGAACCGCCTCGTCGGGAACGACGCCCGCTGCGCCGTCGTCGAAGCGCTCCTGGACGGCTTCGCGCTGACCGCCCGCGGCCACCACGTCGTCTCCGTCACCGGCGCCGCCGGCCCCCTCCGCATCGACGGGCCGAACGGGACGCGCACCGCAGTGCGCTGGTCCGCGATCCCCCTGTACGACGGGGAGACCCTCCGCATCGACATGCCGACCACGGGACTGCGCACCTACGTCGCGGTCCGCGGCGGCTTCGACGTGCCCGTGGTGCTCGGCTCCGCCTCCCGCGACATCATCTCCGGCATCGGCCCCGAGCCCCTCGCCGCCGGGGACGTCCTCGCCGTGCACCGCCGCGGCGGACACGTCGGCGCCCCCGAAGTCCCCGCCGTCAGCGCCCCCACCACCGGGTCGCTGCCGGTCCTGCCCGACCCGGAGGACCGGGCCGAGCCGGCGGTGTCGCTGCCCCCGCGGGACGACACGGCGGTGCTGCGGATCCTGCCCGGCCCGCGCGACGACTGGTTCACCCCCGAGGCGATGCAGGAGCTGACCTCCCGCACCTGGGTGGTGTCGAACCAGTCGAACCGCGTCGGCGTCCGCTTCGACGAACCCGCCGGCGGCGGCCTCACTCGCGCCCGCGACGGCGAACTCGCCAGCGAAGGCGCTGTCACCGGTTCCCTCCAGGTGCCGCACTCGGGCGTGCCCGTGCTGTTCCTCTCCGACCATCCCGTGACCGGCGGCTACCCCGTGATCGCCGTCGTAGTGCCGGAGGACCTGCCGCTGGCCGGACAGCTCCCGCCCGGAGCGCATGTGCGCTTCGAGCTCGCAGACTCCCCTCGACCCGTAGGAGAGAACGCATGAAGAAGGTCCTGATCGCCAACCGAGGCGAGATCGCGGTCCGCATCATCCGCGCCTGCTCCGACTCAGGCCTCACTTCGATCACCGTGTTCTCAGACCCGGACGCCGACGCGATGCACACGACCCTCGCCGACGAGGCCTACGCGCTGAACGGCTCCGCCCCCGCCGAGACCTACCTCGACCAGGAGAAGATCCTCGAGATCGCCCGCCGCTCCGGCGCCGACGCGGTCCACCCCGGCTACGGGTTCCTGTCGGAGAACGCCGACTTCGCCCGCGCCGTGGTCGACGCCGGCCTCACCTGGATCGGGCCCAGCGCCGACGTCATCGCCACGCTCGGTGACAAGGTCGCCGCCCGCGAGGTCGCCGTGCGCGTCGGTGCGCCCCTCGTGCCTGGCACCGACGGGCCCGCGAAGGACGCCGCTCAGGTGCGCGAGTTCGCCGAGGAGCACGGCCTGCCGATCGCGATCAAGGCGGCGTTCGGCGGCGGCGGCCGCGGCATGCGCATCGCCCGCACCATGGATGAGGTGGAGGATGCTTTCCTCTCCGCGACCCGCGAGGCGACCGCCGCGTTCGGCCGCGGCGAATGCTTCGTGGAGCGGTTCCTCGACCGGCCCCGCCATGTGGAGGCGCAGCTGCTCGCCGACACCCACGGCAGCGTCGCAGTCATCGGCACTCGCGACTGCTCCCTGCAGCGCCGCCACCAGAAGCTCGTGGAGGAGGCCCCGGCGCCGTTCCTCACCGATGAGCAGCGGATGCGCATCCACGATTCGGCCCGCGCGATCGCCCGTGAGGCCGGGTACGTCGGCGCCGGCACGGTGGAGTACCTCGTCTCCGAGGACGGTGTCATCTCCTTCCTCGAAGTGAACACCCGCCTGCAGGTGGAGCATCCCGTCACCGAGGCGACCAGCGGGGTGGACCTGGTGCGCGAGCAGCTGCGCATCGCGGCGGGCGAGCGGCTCAGCGTCAGTGAGGACCCGCAGCCGTCGGGCCACGCGTTCGAGTTCCGGCTGAACGCGGAGGATCCTGCACTCGGCTTCGTGCCCACCCCCGGCCTGGTGGAGGTGTTCGAGGCGCCGACGGGTCCCGGGGTCCGCGTGGACACCGGTGTGCGCAGTGGCTTCACCGTCCCCGCGGAGTACGACTCCCTGCTGGCGAAGCTGATCGTGTGGGGTGAGGACCGGCAGCAGGCGATCCGGCGAGCCCGCACCGCTCTTGCGGAACTGCGGATCGAGGGCCTGCCCACCGTGGTGCCGTTCCACCGCGCGGTCATGGACCACCCCGCCTACACCGCCGCTGATCGCTTCGGCGTGTTCACCACCTGGATCGAGTCGGAGTTCGCGCCGGACTTGGAGACCTCGCCGTACGTGGCCGCGCCGGAGCGCACCCGCACCACCGTGATGATCGACATCGACGGCCGGGCCGTGCAGCTCGGTCTGCCCGCGGATCTGCACCGCGCCCTGCTCAGCGGCGGGGGCGGTCAGGGCGGCGCTGGTGGTGCCGATGGCTGCGCCGCCGGCGGCGAGGGGGCCGACGGGTCCCAGGAGCGCGATGAGTCGCAGCTGACCGCACCGATGTCCGGCACCGTCGTGTCCTGGTCCGTGGAGGACGGCGCCGAGGTCGAGGACGGCGACGCCGTGCTCGTGATGGAGGCGATGAAGATGGAGACGACGGTGCGCGCGCACCGCGCCGGACGCCTCACCCGCGCCGACATCAGCGACGGGGAAGCGCTGACGCGCGGTCAGGAGATCGCGAGGATCGCATGACCGCTCGCCCGCCCCACCGTGACACCCGCTCGGCCTCGAGCCGGGCGGCCGCGTCGCTGCGCGCCCAGATCTCCGCGGGCCGGCTCCTGCCCGGATCGAAGCTGTCCGAGGTGGCGGTGGCGGCGGAGCTCGGCATCTCCCGCAATACGCTGCGGGAGGCGTTCGCGACTCTCGCGCAGGAGAACCTGATCGATCGGCGGCCGCACCGGGGCGTGTGCGTCGCCCGGCCGGACCAAGCGGACGTGCGGGAGATCTACGAAGCGCGGCTCGCGGTGGAGCCCAGCGCCGTCCTGTGGGGTGAGGTCACGGATCAGCTGGCCGCCCGGCAGGAGAGCGTCCTCGCCGCCGCACAGGAGGCGCTGGGCGAGGGGCGCATGCACGATGTGGGCGACCAGAACCAGCTGTTCCACGACGGTCTGGTGCAGATGACCGGGTCCACCATCGTGATGGGGGCGATGGATCAGCTGCTGGCGCGGATGCGGCTGATGTTCCTGTGCAAGGACCACAGCCCCACGTTCCACGCGAACTATGTGCACCGCAACGCCGAGCTGTGGGCGATGGTGATGCAGGGACGCCGCCGAGACGCCGCGGAGGAGCTGCGCCGCTACCTCGTGGATGCGCGCACCGAGGTCCTCGACTTCCTCGGCTACGGCGCTCAGGCACCCCGCCGCTAAGGCGCGCGGGCCACGCGCCCGTGCGGCGCCCAGCAGCCGCGGTCAGGGCACGAGGTAGTCGCTGTCGCGGGCGTCCGTGATCAGCATGTGCCCCGGGTCGTGCGCGATCGCGAACGACGGCCGCGATTCCATCACCGCTGCCTGCGGCGTGACCCCGCAGGCCCAGAACACGGGGATGTGCCCGGCGGGGATGTCCACCGGGTCACCGAAATCGGGTCGGGACAGGTCGGCGATTCCCAGCTCCGACGGCGAGCCCACATGCACCGGGGCGCCGTGCACGGCGGGGTAGCGGGAGGTGATGCGGACCGCGTCGGCCACCTGGGAGGCGGGGATGGGCCGCATGGACACCACCAGCGGCCCGCCGATCCGGCCCCCTGATGCGCAGCGGCGCGTGGTGCGGAACATCGGCACGTTCACGCCCTGGTCCTGGTGCGCGAGCGCGATCCCGCCCTCCAGCAGGGCCCGTTCGAACGTGAACGAGCAGCCCACGAGGAACGCCACCAGGTCCTCGCGCCAATAGTCGGTGGCATCCGTCGGCCGCGCGACCTCCACCCCGTTCTCGAAGACGCGGTAGCGCGGGATGTCCGTGCGGATGTCCCCGCCGGCGAGCAGATCGCTGGTGACCTGCCCGGGCTCCAGCACGCCGAGAACGGGACAGGGCTTGGGGTTGCGCTGCGCGAACAAAAGGACGTCGAAGGCGAGCTCCTGTGGGACCGCGATCAGGTTGGCCTGCGCGAAGGCGTCGGCGATCCCGGAGGTGGGGCGCACCTCGCCGACGCGGAAGCGCGAACGCGCATCGGCCGGTGACAGGTCCGCCCAGTCGCCGCCGGGGGAGTCGGAAGCAGGTCCGGCCGCTTGCGCGGGGGCCGACGCATCCGGCGCGGCGGCGGGCTGCGCGTCGCGGTCCGCGGGGCCGACGGATTCTGCGCGCATGGCTGGCCTCCTTCTCAGGCGAAGATGCCGGGGATCTTCGCGAGCGAGGTCCAGGCGAGGCCGAGGGACACCAGCCAGGCGAGGACACCGAGCAGCAGCAGCCAGGCGGGGTAGCGGTAGCCGTGCAGCAGGTCGCGGCGGCGCCACCCGGCGTACAGCAGGATCGCGAGGCCGAACGGCAGGATCAGGGCGTTGAACGCGCCCGCGAAGATCAGCAGTGCCTGCGGGGCCTGGCCGAGCACCACGAACAGGATGCCGCACACCGCGATGAACGCGACCGTCATCAGGTTGCGGGTGCGCGCCGCGGTGGCCTGGGTGGTGATGAAGGAGATGGAGGTGAAGGACGCGCCGATCACGGACGTGAGGGCGGCGCTCCACAGCACCACGCCGAACAGGCGCAGGCCGATCTGCCCGGCCGCGGCCTGGAACGCGTCGGCGGCCATGTTGTCACCGGCGAGCGCGACACCACCGGCGACCACGCCGAAGATCGCAAGGAACAGCAGCACCCGCATCACGCAGGTGACGAGGATGCCGACCACCGAGCTGCGGGTGATCTCCCGATCCGATTCGGGGCCGGTGACGCCGGAGTCGATCATGCGGTGGGCACCGGAGTAGGTGATGTAGCCGCCGACGGTGCCGCCGATGAGAGTGGAGATGATGAGGAAGTCGACCTGCTCCGGCAGTACGGTGTTCTTCAGCGCCTCACCGACCGGGGGAGCGGACACAACTGCCACGTAGATCATCAGCAGGATCATCACGGCGCCGAGGATGACCACGATGCGGTCCAGGGCGAGCCCGGCCCGCTTGGACAGGAAGATGAGGATGGCGAGGACGGCGGAGACGCCGCCGCCGATGGTCGGGTCGAGGCCCAGCATGGCGTTGAGGCCGAGGCCGGTGCCGGCGATGTTGCCGATGTTGAACACCGCGCCGCCGATGAAGACGAGGGCGGCGAGCACCCAGCCGGCGCCGGGCAGGACCCGGTTGCAGAGCTCCTGGGCGCGCAGGCCGGAGATGCCGAGGATCTTCCACACGTTCAGCTGGACGGCGATGTCGATCAGGATCGAGACGAGGATCGCGAAGGCGAACGCGGCGCCGAGCTGCGCCGTGAACACGGTGGTCTGGGTGATGAAGCCGGGACCGATGGCGCTGGTGGCCATGAGGAACATGGCGCCGAGGAGCGCTGTCCGGCGGCCGCGGCGGGCTGTGCGGTCGTCGCTGCTGTGGGCGGCTGCGTCGGTCTGGGAGGGAGTGCTGGACATGGACCGTCCGTTCCGTTGGAGGGGTGAGAGGGGTCACACTGGGTCGCGTAGTCGCACGACACTAGCAGTTGTTGAACAATCCGCTCAAGCGGTGCCCACGGGCCGTCGCCTCCCCGGGTCGTCCCGGCGGGCTGCCGGGTCGCATTTGATCCGCGCCACATCAGGGTGGGAGAAGGCGGCGGGATCGGGTAGTGTGACAGCTACCGAAGACCGCCGGTCGTCGGTCCTGCCATCAGGATCGACCGAAGGCTTCCCAGTCGCACTGAGGAACGGCCTGCGCAGGTGACGATTCTTCCGCACACCGGGGCTGGACTCCAGTGGGCGATGAGCCTCGACGCCTGCGTCGGGGCTTTTCTCATGCTGCGGGACACGAATCCTTCAAGGCCGGCAGCACAACCTCTGGAAGGAGGGCCATGGCGAGGCCTGACAAGGCAGCAGCTGTTGCTGAGGTCGCGGATCTGTTCCGCGAGTCCAGCGCAGCGATCCTGACCGAGTACCGCGGCCTGAGCGTGGGGCAGCTGCAGACGCTGCGCCGTTCGCTCGGTGCTGATACCACCTACGCCGTGGTGAAGAACACGCTGGCTGAGATCGCCGCCAAGGAAGCAGGAGTCGATGCTTTCCACGGCGAGCTCAATGGCCCGACCGCTATCGCCTTCATCAAGGGCGAGCCGGTCGAGCCGGCAAAGGCCATGCGTGACTTTGCCAAGGAAAACCCACAGCTGATCGTCAAGTCCGGCTACTTCGAGGGCTCCGCCCTCACGGCTGACGATGTCAAGAAGCTCGCAGACCTGGAGTCCCGCGAGGTTCTTCTGGCCAAGGCGGCCGGTGCCCTCAAGGCATCCATGTCCAAGGCCGCGGCAGTCTTCAACGCGCCGCTCACGAAGACCGCCCGTACCGTCGACGCTCTGCGTGCCAAGAACGAAGACGCCTGACACTCTGACGAAACGGTGCTGCGCGCACCACCCCAACTTAGGAAGGACTAAGCCCCATGGCTAAGCTCACCAAGGACGAGCTCATCGAAGCTTTCAAGGAAATGACCCTCATCGAGCTCTCCGAGTTCGTTAAGGAGTTCGAGGAGGTCTTCGACGTTGAGGCCGCCGCTCCCGTGGCCGTCGCTGCAGCCGGTGGCGCTGCAGGCGGCGACGCCGGTGGCGCCGCTGAGGAGAAGACCGAGTTCGACGTCATCCTCAGCTCCGCCGGCTCCGCCAAGATCGCCGTGATCAAGGAAGTCCGTGCCCTCACCGGCCTCGGCCTCAAGGAGGCCAAGGAGCTCGTCGACGGCGCACCGAAGCCGGTCCTCGAGGGTGTCGACCAGGACGCCGCCGACAAGGCCAAGGAGCAGCTCGAGGGCGCAGGCGCCGCTGTCGAGGTCAAGTGACCTCCGCGCTGAGAAGCGCAGCCTGACCCCGAGCCGACCGGGCACGAACAGCGCCCGATGCTCGTGACGGAACCGCCCGTCTCCCATGAGGAGGCGGGCGGTTCCTGTATGGGCGGCATCGGAGCGCGACGGCATCCGTCGGGCCGCAGCGTGTGCGGCCGGCGGGGGAGAGGTCTCCAGGGCACGGGTACCCGCTCGTTCCGGTGGCGGCGAGGGATGCGCTGGGAGATGATGGGCTCAATCGCTCAGCCCCGGGCCGCTGTCTGCAGTGTCGCCGACGGGCCCGACCACCAGGAGATCCCATGACCCGCTCAGTCCTCACCCGTCCCGGACGCACCCGCGCTGGCCGCACCCGCACGGTGCGCCGCAGCGTCACCGCCGCCACCGCGCTCGCCGCCTCCGCGCTGCTGTTCACCGGCTGCGGTGCGATCAGCGGCTTCGGCAGCGAGCCGGACCCCACCGCGAAGCCCAGTGAGACAGCGAGCGACGAGGTTGACGGATCCACCCCCGCGGGCGACCAGAGCCCGTCGGATGACGCCGCCCCGAGCGACGACGCGACACCGTCCGATGATGCGAGCCCGTCCGATGATGCGAGCCCGTCCGACGACTCCTCCGGCGGCCCCGACGGCGCGATGATGGCCGAGGACATCGGCATCGGCACGAACGTGAAGGCCTCAGTCCAGGAGCAGAGCTCCCCCGGCCCAGACCAGCCTCTCGACTTCACCATGACCTACACCCTCGACGGCGTCGACATCCCGCCCGCATGCCAGGCGGCGATCGACGGAGTCAACAACTCCAAGCAGGACGCCACGGGCCTCGTCGTCGTCAACTACGACGGTGACTTCAGTGCTGAGGCCGTCGACGGCGCAACCGATGAGCCGAACGTGGTCTCCGCACTCGCCACCACCAACGAGGACACCACACTGTTCGACCCCCTGAAGGAAGTCGCCGCCGCATGCACGGAGGAGATGTCCGGCCAGGGCGGCGCGGCGAAGGCCACCGTCAAACAGCTCGGGAACAACCCCAACACGTCCTTCACCACCATGACCCTCGGCGAGCAGAAGCTCACCATGCTCATGTCCGGCGTGGACAAGGGCACCGAGCACGGCTACATCCTCGCCATCAACCTCGATGAGGCCTCTGCGCTGAAGTACGCGAGTGCGCTCGAGGAGCATATGAACGGCTGACCTCCCGTTCCGGAAGCGGCGGCGCCCACGGGGCCCGCCGCTTCGCTCTGCCGAGCCGCGGAAGCCGTCGTCCTCCCAGCGGCGCCCCGGGCGCCAGCCGCACCGGCTGCGGGGCGCGCAGGAGCGAGTGTGTCAGGGATAACGGCCGTCACATTTTCCGCGGGGCCCCTTTACGGGGTATCGGGCGCGGCTTATGCTGGTTCTTTGCGCCCAGTGATCAGCGCGCCCATTTTCAGAATTCGACTCATATAGCGGGGTTGGTCGAGAAGGTGGGTGCGGTCACAGCAGCGGCGCCCATTCATCCTCGGCCCGTGGAAGGATCACCCTTGGCTGCCTCGAGCACCGATCTGAAGAAGACCACAGCCCAGCTGACGCAGTCGCCTCGCGTGACGTTCGCAAAGCTCGGCGACCCCATTGAAGTACCTGACCTTCTGAGTCTGCAGACCAGCTCGTTCGACTGGCTTCTCGGCAACGAGAACTGGGAGGAGCGCGCCGCCGCAGCGGCCGCCGCCGGTCGCGAAGACGTCCCCCAGACCTCCGGTCTCGCGGACATCTTCGAAGAGATCTCCCCCATCGAGGACATCGCCGGCAACATGTCGCTGTCCTTCCGCAACCACTCCTTCGAGGCCCCGACCTACACGGTCGAGGAGTGCAAGGACAAGGACCTCACCTACTCCGCACCGCTGTACGTCACTGCGGAGTTCATGAACCACGAGACCGATGAGATCAAGACCCAGACGGTCTTCATGGGCGACTTCCCGCTCATGACCGACAAGGGTACGTTCATCATCAACGGCACCGAGCGCGTCGTCGTCTCCCAGCTGGTCCGCTCCCCGGGCGTGTACTTCGAGGAGTCCATCGACAAGACCAGCGACAAGCACATCTTCAACGCGAAGATCATCCCGAGCCGCGGCGCATGGCTCGAGTTCGAGGTCGACAAGCGCGACCAGGTCGGCGTCCGCATCGACCGCAAGCGCAAGCAGTCCGTCACCACCCTCCTGCAGGCCCTCGGCATGTCCAAGGCTGAGATCCTCGAGGAGTTCGGCGAGTTCGAGTCGATCCGCTCCACCCTGGAGAAGGACAGGATCTCCTCGCAGGACGAAGCGCTCATGGACATCTACCGCAAGCAGCGCCCGGGCGAGCCGCCCAGCCGCGATGCGGGCGAGACGATGCTCAACAACATGTTCTTCAACGAGAAGCGCTACGACCTCGCGAAGGTCGGCCGCTACAAGATCGGCAAGAAGCTCGGCCTGGAGGTCAGCCTCTCCGAGAGCGTTCTCAACGTTGAGGACATCGTCACCACCATCAAGTACATCGTCGCCCTGCACGCGGGCCTCACCGAGTTCACCGCCGAAGGCGGCCGCACGGTGCGCGTGGAGACCGACGACATCGACCACTTCGGCAACCGCCGCATCCGCGCGGTCGGCGAACTGATCCAGAACCAGGTCCGCACCGGCCTGTCCCGCATGGAGCGCGTCGTCCGTGAGCGCATGACCACGCAGGACGTCGAGGCGATCACGCCGCTGACCCTGATCAACATCCGCCCGGTCACCGCTGCGATCAAGGAGTTCTTCGGAACCTCCCAGCTGTCGCAGTTCATGGACCAGAACAACCCGCTGTCGGGCCTCACCCACAAGCGCCGCCTCTCGGCGCTGGGCCCGGGCGGTCTGTCCCGTGACCGCGCAGGCATGGAAGTGCGCGACGTCCACCCGTCCCACTACGGCCGCATGTGCCCGATCGAGACCCCGGAAGGCCCCAACATCGGCCTGATCGGCTCGCTCGCCACCTTCGCGCGCATCAACCCGTTCGGCTTCGTGGAGACCCCGTACCGCAAGGTCGTCGACGGTGTCGTCACCGACGACGTCGTCTACCTGACCGCCGATGACGAGGACCGCCACATCATCGCGCAGGCCAACGCCAAGATCGATGAGGACGGACGCTTCCTCGAGGAAGCCGTGCTGGTGCGCCTCGCCGGCGGCGAGCCGGACCTCGTGGCCCCGTCGGACGTCGACTACATGGACGTGTCCGCACGTCAGATGGTGTCGGTCGCGACCGCCATGATTCCGTTCCTTGAGCACGACGACGCCAACCGCGCCCTCATGGGCTCGAACATGCAGCGTCAGGCCGTGCCGCTGCTGCGCACCGAGATGCCGCTGGTCGGCACCGGCATGGAGCGCCGCGCCGCTGTCGACGCCGGTGACGTCATCGTCGCTGAGAAGGCCGGTGTCATCGACGAACTGTCCGCCGACTTCATCAAGGTCCTCGCGGACGACGGCACCTCGCAGTCCTACCGCGTGAACAAGTTCGAGCGCTCCAACGCCGGCAACTGCTACAACCAGCGCGTGCTGTTCGACGAGGGCGACCGTGTCGAAGCCGGCTCCATTCTGGCCGACGGCCCCTCCACCGACTCCGGTGAGCTCGCGCTCGGCAAGAACCTGCTCGTGGCGTTCATGTCCTGGCAGGGCCACAACTACGAGGACGGCATCATCCTGTCCTCGCGCCTGGTCCAGGACGACGTCCTCACCTCGATCCACATCGAGGAGCACGAGGTCGACGCCCGCGACACCAAGCTCGGCAAGGAAGAGATCACCCGCGACATCCCGAACGTCGGCGAGGACGTCCTCGCCGACCTCGACGAGCGCGGCATCATCCGCATCGGCGCAGAAGTGCAGCCGGGCGACATCCTCGTCGGCAAGGTGACCCCGAAGGGTGAGACCGAGCTGACCCCGGAGGAGCGCCTGCTGCGCGCCATCTTCGGTGAGAAGGCCCGCGAGGTCCGCGACACCTCCCTGCGCGTCCCGCACGGCGAGTCCGGCACGGTCATCGGCGTCCGCGTGTTCAATGAGGACGAGGACTCCGACATCCTGCCCACCGGCGTCAACGAGATGGTCCGCGTGTACATTGCGCAGAAGCGCAAGATCACCGACGGCGACAAGCTCGCCGGCCGTCACGGCAACAAGGGCGTCATCGCGAAGATCCTGCCCGTGGAGGACATGCCGTTCCTCGAGGACGGCACCCCCGTGGACATCATCCTCAACCCGATGGGCGTGCCCGGCCGTATGAACATCGGCCAGGTGATGGAGACCCACCTCGGCTGGGTCGCCAAGTCCGGTTGGGAGCTCGACCCCGAGTCCGAGCACGCCAAGGAGCTGCCGGTCGCGTCCCACAAGGGCGAGCCCGGCACCCCGGTGGCCGTGCCCGTGTTCGACGGACTCACCGCTCCCGAGGTCAACAGCCTGATCGAGGCGCACTCGCCGAACCGCGACGGCGACCACGTCGTCGGCAACGACGGCAAGGCCCGCCTGTTCGACGGCCGCTCCGGTGAGCCGTTCCCGGACCCCGTCTCGGTCGGCTACATGTACATCCTGAAGCTGCACCACCTGGTGGACGACAAGCTCCACGCACGCTCGACCGGCCCGTACTCGATGATCACCCAGCAGCCGCTGGGCGGTAAGGCGCAGTTCGGCGGCCAGCGCTTCGGTGAGATGGAGGTGTGGGCCCTGGAGGCCTACGGCGCCGCTCACGCCCTGCAGGAGCTGCTGACCATCAAGTCGGATGACATCAACGGACGTGTGAAGGTCTACGAGGCCATCGTCAAGGGTGACAACATCCCCGAGCCGGGCATCCCGGAGTCCTTCCGCGTGCTCCTCAAGGAGATGCAGTCGCTCTGCCTCAACGTCGAAGTGCTGTCCTCGGACGGCAACAGCGTCGAGGTCCCGGAGGATGACGAGGAGGTCTTCCGCGCCGCGGAGGAGCTCGGCATCGACCTGTCCCGCCGTCCCCATGAGGGCGTCGGCACCGTCGAGGAACTCTGAGCCCGCTCAGACACCCCGACCCATCCAACTTTCACCTGCTTTTTTCGAACGAGAGAAGGACACACGTGCTCGACGTCAACCACTTTGACGAGCTGCGAATCGGCCTCGCAACGGCCGATGAGATCCGTTCGTGGTCCCATGGCGAAGTCAAGAAGCCAGAGACCATCAACTACCGAACCCTCAAGCCCGAGATGGACGGCCTCTTCTGCGAGCGCATCTTCGGTCCCACCCGGGACTGGGAGTGCTACTGCGGCAAGTACAAGCGCGTCCGCTTCAAGGGGATCGTCTGCGAACGCTGCGGCGTCGAGGTGACGAAGTCGGCCGTGCGCCGTGAGCGCATGGGCCACATCGAACTCGCCGCCCCGGTCACCCACATCTGGTACTTCAAGGGCGTCCCGAGCCGCCTCGGCTACCTGCTGGACCTCGCCCCGAAGGACCTCGAGAAGGTCATCTACTTCGCGGCGTACATGATCACCGAGGTGGACGAGGACGCTCGCCACGAGGACATGCCGGAGCTGCAGCAGCGCCATGACCTCGAGATCAAGGAGCTCGCCTCCGAGCGCGACGCCGCGATCAACGACCGCGCCCTCGCCGCCGAGAAGGACCTCGCCCAGCTCGAGGAGGAGGGTGCCAAGGCCGACGCCAAGCGCAAGGTCCGCGACTCCTCCGAGCGCGAGCAGGCGCAGATCCGCAAGAAGTACGACACCGAGATCGCCCGCATCGAGGCGATCTGGGACCGCTTCAAGAACCTCAAGGTCGCCGACCTCGAGGGCGATGAGCAGCTGTACCGCGCCATGAAGCTGCGCTACGGCACGTACTTCGAGGGCGGCATGGGCGCCGGTGCGCTCCAGAAGCGTCTGCAGGACTTCGACCTCGAGGCCGAAGCCGCGACGCTGCGCGACACCATCGCCAACGGCAAGGGCCAACGCAAGGCGCGCGCCCTGAAGCGCCTGAAGGTCGTCTCCTCCTTCCTGTCGACCTCCAACCAGCCCGCAGGCATGGTCCTCGAGGCGATCCCGGTGATCCCGCCGGACCTGCGCCCGATGGTGCAGCTGGACGGCGGCCGCTTCGCGACCTCCGACCTCAACGACCTGTACCGTCGCGTCATCAACCGCAACAACCGCCTCAAGCGCCTGATGGACCTTGGTGCGCCCGAGATCATCGTGAACAACGAGAAGCGGATGCTGCAGGAGTCCGTGGACTCCCTGTTCGACAACGGACGCCGCGGCCGCCCGGTCACCGGTCCGGGCAACCGTCCGCTGAAGTCGCTGTCCGACATGCTCAAGGGCAAGCAGGGCCGCTTCCGTGCGAACCTGCTGGGCAAGCGCGTGGACTACTCCGGTCGTTCCGTCATTGTGAACGGTCCGGAGCTGAACCTGCACCAGTGCGGCCTGCCGAAGGGCATGGCGCTGGAGCTGTTCAAGCCGTTCGTGATGAAGCGCCTGGTCGACCTCGGCCACGCTCAGAACGTCAAGGCCGCCAAGCGCATGGTGGAGCGCGCACGCCCCGAGGTGTGGGATGTCCTCGAAGAGGTCATCACCGAGCACCCGGTGCTGCTGAACCGTGCACCCACCCTGCACCGCCTCGGCATCCAGGCGTTCGAGCCGGTGCTCGTGGAGGGCAAGGCCATCCACCTGCACCCGCTGGTCTGTGCAGCGTTCAACGCTGACTTCGACGGTGACCAGATGGCTGTGCACCTGCCGCTCTCCGCGGAGGCGCAGGCCGAGGCCCGCATCCTCATGCTGTCCTCGAACAACATCCTCAAGCCGTCGGACGGCCGCCCGGTCACCATGCCGGCGCAGGACATGATCATCGGTCTGTACCACCTGACCACGGTCAACGAGGACGCGCTCGGCGCCGGTCGCACCTTCGGCTCCGTCGCCGAAGCGATCATGGCGTTCGACGCCGGTGAGCTGCACATCAACGCCCCGATCACCATCCGCTTCGAGGACATCGTCGCGCCGACCGATTGGGAGGCGCCGGAGGGCTGGAGCGAGGGCGACCCGATCCGCCTGACCACCACCCTCGGCACCGTGTACTTCAACGAGACCCTGCCTCTGGACTTCCCGTTCGTGCAGGGCCAGGTGGGCAAGAAGCGCCTCGGCACGATCGTCAACGCCCTGGCCGAGCGCTACGAGAAGGTGCAGGTCTCCGCATCGCTGGATGCGCTGAAGTCCTACGGCTTCCACTGGTCGACCTTCTCCGGTGTGTCGTTCGGTCTGGCCGACGTGGTCGCCCCGCCGAACAAGGCGGAGATCATCGCCAAGTACGAGGCGAAGGCCGCCCAGGTCGATGAGAACCGCGACCTCGGCCTCGTGTCCGAGGCGGAGCGCAACTCCGAACTGATCGACATCTGGACCGAAGCCACCAACGAGGTGGACGCCGCGATGCGCGCCAACTTCGAGCGCGACAACTCGATCTACCGCATGGTGGACTCGGGCGCACGAGGCAACTGGATGCAGATCCGTCAGATCGCCGGTATGCGCGGCCTGGTGAACAACCCGAAGGGCGAGATCATCCCGCGTCCGATCCTCTCGAACTACCGAGAGGGCCTGTCGGTGCTGGAGTACTTCATCGCCTCGCACGGCTCCCGTAAGGGCCTGGCGGATACGGCTCTGAAGACCGCCCAGTCCGGCTACCTGACCCGTCGTCTGGTCGACGTCTCGCAGGACGTCATCGTCCGCGAGCACGACTGCGGCTCCACCAAGGGCTTCACCATGCCGATCGGTGTGGAGGAGGGCGGCGTCGTCGTCCCGGCCGAGAACGTGGAGATCACCGCCTACGGCCGCTCCCTCGCGCAGCCGGTCCTCGCGGAGGACGGCACCGAGCTCGCCGCAGCCGGCGCCGATGTGGGCGACGTCCTCATCGAGAAGCTGGTCGCCGCCGGTGTCACCGAGGTCAAGGTCCGCTCCGTGCTCACCTGTGACTCCGCTGTCGGCACCTGCGCCATGTGCTACGGCCGCTCCCTGGCCACCGGCCAGATCGTCGACATCGGCGAGGCCGTCGGCATCATCGCCGCACAGTCGATCGGTGAGCCCGGCACGCAGCTGACCATGCGGACCTTCCACTCCGGTGGTGTCGCGTCCTCCGGCGGCGACATCACGCACGGTCTTCCCCGTGTGCAGGAGCTGTTCGAGGCACGCACCCCGGCCGGCTTCGCGCCGATCACCGAGGTCGCCGGCCGCGTCAGCATCGAGGAGACGGACAAGCAGCGCAAGCTCACTGTCACCCCGGACGACGGTTCCGAGCCCGTCAGCTACACCCTGTCCAAGCGCGTGTCGATGCTCGTCTTCGACGGCGACCACATCGAGGCCGGCCAGCAGCTCTCCCAGGGCTCGGTCGACCCGAAGCAGGTGCTGCGCATCCTCGGTCCCCGCGCCGTGCAGAAGCACCTCGTGGACGAGGTTCAGAAGGTGTACGTGTCGCAGGGTGTGGACATCCACGCCAAGCACATCGAGGTCATCGTGCGCCAGATGCTGCGTCGCAACACGATCGTCTCCTCCGGTGACACGAACCTGCTGCCGGGCGACCTCGTGGAATCCGCTGCGTTCGTCGCCGAGAACCGTCGCGTGGTGGCTGAGGGCGGCGAGCCCGCAGCCGGACGTCCGGAGCTCATGGGCATCACCAAGGCGTCGCTGGCGACCGAGTCATGGCTGTCCGCGGCATCGTTCCAGGAGACGACCCGCGTGCTCACCGAGGCTGCTCTCAACCAGAAGAGCGACCAGCTGATGGGCCTCAAGGAGAACGTCATCATCGGTAAGCTCATCCCGGCCGGCACCGGCCTGCCGCGGTTCCGCAGCTTCGATGTTGAGCCGACCGAGGAGGCGAAGGCCTCGATGTACCAGGTCCCCGGCCTGGACGACTTCGGCTTCGGCGACTACAACGGCTCCGGCTCCTCGCTGAACCTGGACGACCTCGACTTCGGTGATCCGTTCCGCACGAACACGATCTGATCCGATGCGATCCTCGCACCCGTCGGCCCTCTGAGCCGGCGGGGTCGGGACGAGAGCGGCCGCTCAACCACCATGGTGGGGGAGTGGCCGCTCTCGTTCATCCTGGCGCACCACCGTCCGGCAGCGGGCCGCCGCTGGACGCCGCCGCTGGGTGCTGGCCGCGGCACGGTCGCCTGGGCCACATGGCCCCTATGGCCGCAGTTACACGAACCGTCAACCTTGGGTAAAGAGTCCGCCTGGCCGCATCTAAGAAGCGACCATGTCCCTCGTGCTCCGCGGCAGGGGTGCAGAGGATAGGGGATGTTCACCGATCAGACCTGAGGATGTGTCGTGAAGAAGAAGTCCCCCATCATCATCTCCGCCGTCGCGGGCGTTCTGCTCGCCGGCGGTGGCGGCACCGCCGCATTCGCCCTCTCCAACGAAGTCACTGTGGACCACTACGGTCAGCAGACCACCATCCGCACCTACGAGACGGATGTCGACAAGATCCTGGAGAAGCAGGGCCTCGACGTGAAGGACACGGACCGTGTCAGCCCGGCTCTGGACTCCAGCGTCAGCTCCGGCGACACCATCACCGTGGTCGACCGCACCGAGGCGACCGTGGTGGTCGACGGCAAGCCCCGCACCGTGCTCACCGAGGGTGAGACCGTGGAGGCTGCTCTGAACACCGCCGAGGTCAAGGCCGACGGAGCCGTCATCAGCCCGGCGCCCTCCGAGAAGCTCACCGATGGCATGGAGATCACCGTCACCACCCCGAAGGACGTCACATTCGTGGGCCAGAACGGCTCGTGGACCGCTGAGGGCACCACGGAGCCGACCGTCGACGCCGCTCTGAAGAAGTACTTCTCCGACTCCGTCACCGACGCCGACACCATCACGCCGGGCCGCGACACCCCCCTGACCGACGGCATGGTCATCACCATCGAGCGCCACCGCTCCGGCACGACCGAGAAGGTCGAAGCCATCGACTTCAAGACCATCACCCGCAAGGACGATTCGCTGCCCGAGGGCCAGAAGAAGGTCGTCACCAAGGGTGAGAAGGGTGCGCGCACCACCGTGATCCAGGAGGTCACCGTGGACGGCAAGGTCACCGAGACCAAGGAGGTCTCCTCGACGGTGACCAAGGAGCCGGTGGACGAGGTCGTCGTCGTCGGCACCAAGAAGGCCCCGGCGCCGCAGCCGACTCAGGCTCCGAAGCCGACCCAGAAGGCGGAGAAGAAGGCGTCCCCGAGCCCGTCGCGCTCCTCCGAGCCGGCACCGAAGAAGTCGAAGGCGCCGAAGAAGTCGGAGGCGCCGAAGAAGTCGGAGGCGCCGAAGAAGTCGAAGGCGCCGAAGAAGTCTCCGAAGGCTCCGTCGGTCTCCAACGGCTCTACCTGGGACAAGCTGGCCCAGTGCGAGTCCGGCGGCAACTGGTCCATCAGCACCGGCAACGGCTACTACGGCGGCCTGCAGTTCAACCGCGGCACGTGGCTGGCCTACGGCGGCGACAAGTACGCCCCGACCGCCAACCTCGCCACCCGCGAGCAGCAGATCGACATCGCCAAGAAGGTCCAGGCCAGGCAGGGCTGGGGCGCATGGCCGGCCTGCACCGCGAAGCTCGGCCTGCGCTGAGCATTCGGTCCGCTGCTGCGGCAGCACCCCGCACGCCCTGAATTCGGGGCCGCGGCACATCCTTCATATCAGTGAACGCACGGCCCCGTCGGCTCCTCTTCGGAGGGCGGCGGGGCTTCGTGCACCCCGCGGGGTCCTGCGGCTGAGGGGGCGGCCGGAATGCGCCCGACGGGTGCCGGCCGTCCGCGGTCCCGTTCGGGGTGCAATGTGATGTGCAACAGAACGAGGGAAGACCTTTGACCGGCCGTGATGGCCGTCGGTAAACTGACAAACTGTGTCATGGTTGCCCTCTGTGCGACCCGACTCGTGCCTGTTCGCAGGCCGAAGGCGGGCGTCACGGTAGCCGGGACACCAGCGGATCCGTCCGCTGTGCGGGCCGGAGAGCTCCGGGTCGCCCGGGTGGCGCACGCACGTGCGAGCATCCGAAAGAAGTTGATCTGACCGCCCGAACAGGGCGGGAAGCGATAGGAAAGAGAACCAGTGCCTACCATTCAGCAGTTGGTGCGCAAGGGTCGCCAGGACAAGTCGGCGGCATCGTCGACTCCCGCGCTCAAGGGCTCGCCCCAGCGCCGCGGCGTCTGCACCCGTGTGTACACCACCACCCCGAAGAAGCCGAACTCGGCGCTGCGCAAGATTGCGCGTGTCCGCCTCTCCTCCGGCATCGAAGTCACCGCCTACATTCCGGGCGTCGGCCACAACCTGCAGGAGCACTCCATTGTGCTCGTCCGCGGCGGCCGTGTGAAGGACCTCCCGGGCGTTCGCTACAAGATCGTCCGCGGTGCCCTGGACACCCAGGCAGTGAAGGGCCGCCAGCAGGCGCGCTCCCGCTACGGTGCGAAGAAGGAGAAGAAGTAATGCCACGCAAAGGTGCAGCTCCCAAGCGCCAGCTCGCCGTTGACCCCGTCTACGGCTCCCCGCTGGTCACTCAGCTGATCAACAAGGTCCTCCTCGACGGCAAGAAGACCGTCGCCGAGAAGATCGTCTACGACGCTCTCGAAGGCTGCCGCGAGAAGAACGGCCAGGATCCCGTCGTGACCCTGAAGAAGGCTCTCGACAACATCCGCCCGTCGCTCGAGGTCCGCTCCCGTCGCGTCGGCGGTGCCACCTACCAGGTGCCCGTCGAGGTCCGCGCCGGCCGCTCGACCACCCTGGCTCTGCGCTGGCTCGTGGGCTACTCCCGCGCCCGCCGCGAGAACACCATGACCGAGCGCCTCATGAACGAGATCCTCGATGCCAACAACGGCCTGGGCGCCGCAGTGAAGCGTCGCGAGGACACTCACAAGATGGCGGAGGCCAACAAGGCGTTCGCTCACTACCGCTGGTAATTCACACCGAAGAATTGGCAGCGGGGACGAGAAGAAGTCGCCCCCTAGCCAGAAAGGCAGCAGCCCGTGGCACTTGCAGTGCTCAGTGACCTCAGCAAGGTCCGCAACATCGGCATCATGGCCCACATCGATGCCGGTAAGACCACCACGACCGAGCGCATCCTTTACTACACCGGCGTCAACTACAAGATGGGCGAGACCCACGACGGCGCCGGCACCATGGACTGGATGGAGCAGGAGAAGGAGCGCGGCATCACGATCACGTCTGCCGCGACGACCTGCTACTGGCACGACAGCCAGATCAACATCATCGACACCCCCGGGCACGTCGACTTCACCGTTGAGGTGGAGCGTTCGCTCCGCGTCCTCGACGGTGCCGTCGCTGTCTTCGACGGCAAGGAGGGCGTGGAGCCCCAGTCGGAGACCGTGTGGCGTCAGGCTGACAAGTACGATGTCCCGCGCATCTGCTTCGTCAACAAGATGGACAAGATGGGGGCCGACTTCTTCTTCACCGTGAAGACGATCGTCGACCGTCTGAAGGCGAAGCCCATCATCATGCAGGTTCCGATCGGTGCCGAGGCGGACTTCCGCGGCGTCATCGACCTCGTCGAGATGAAGGCCTACGAGTGGCCGGACGTCTTCGAAGAGGACGCACCGGAGCTCGGCAAGAAGAAGGGGGACGACGCCTTCGGTCAGTACCAGAAGGAGATCGAGATCCCCGCTGAGCTGAAGGACACGGTCGATGAGTACCGTGCCAAGCTCGTCGAGGACGTCGCCGAGAGCTCCGAGGAGCTCATGGAGAAGTACCTCGAAGAGGGCGACCTCACCATCGAGGAGATCAAGGCCGGCATCCGCCAGCTGACGATCAACTCCGAGGCGTACCCGGTCTTCTGCGGCTCCGCATTCAAGAACAAGGGTGTGCAGCCGGTTCTGAATGCTGTGGTCGACTACCTTCCGTCCCCGCTGGACGTCCCCGCGATGATCGGTCACGACCCGAAGGACGAGTCCAAGGAGATCGAGCGCAAGGCCGACTGGAACGAGCCGTTCGCAGCGCTGTCCTTCAAGGTCGCTGCGCACCCGTTCTTCGGCTCGCTCACCTATGTGCGCGTCTACTCCGGCCAGGTGAAGCAGGGCGATCAGGTCCTGAACGCCACCACCGGCAAGAAGGAGCGCGTGGGCAAGCTCTTCCAGATGCACTCGAACCAGGAGAACCCGGTCGAGGAGGCCTTCGCCGGCCACATCTACGCGTTCATCGGCCTGAAGGACACCACCACCGGTGACACCCTGTGCGATCCGTCGAACCCGATCGTGCTGGAGTCCATGTCCTTCCCGGAGCCCGTGATCTCGATGGCCATCGAGCCGAAGACCAAGGGCGACCAGGAGAAGCTGGGCGTTGCTATTCAGCGCCTCGCCAAGGAGGACCCGACCTTCCAGGTCGAGCTGGACGAGGAGACCGGCCAGACGGTCATCCGCGGCATGGGCGAGCTGCAGCTCGATGTGCTCGTGGACCGTATGCGCCGCGAGTTCAAGGTCGAGGCCAACGTGGGCTCCCCGCAGGTCGCGTACCGCGAGTCCATCAAGCGCACTGTCGAGAAGTTCGACTACACGCACAAGAAGCAGACCGGCGGCTCCGGCCAGTTCGGTAAGGTCCAGATCACCTTCGAGCCGCTCGTGGACGCCGAGGACGGCGTGTTCTACGAGTTCGACAACCAGGTGACCGGTGGCCGCATCCCGCGCGAATACATCCCGAGCGTGGACGCGGGCATCCAGAGCGCCCTCGAGTCCGGCGTCCTCGCCGGCTACCCGGTGGTCAACGTCAAGGCAACCCTCATCGACGGTGCCTACCATGACGTGGACTCCTCGGAGATGGCGTTCAAGATCGCAGGCTCCATGGCAACGCGCGAGGCCCTCAAGAAGGCCCAGCCGATTCTGCTCGAGCCGATCATGGACGTCGAGGTCCGTACTCCTGAGGAGTACATGGGCGACGTCATCGGCGACCTGAACAAGCGTCGTGGTCAGGTTTCGTCGATGGAGGACGCGAGCGGGGTCAAGATCGTCCGTGCTCTCGTTCCGCTGTCGGAGATGTTCGGTTACATCGGTGACCTGCGTTCCTTCACGCAGGGTCGCGCAATGTACACCATGCAGTTCGACAACTACGCGGAGGTCCCCGGCAGCATCGCCGAGGAGATCATCGCGAAGACCAGGGGCGAATGAGCTTCCATCTCTGACACGTAGACTTCTGTCTGCATGTCGGTGTCCGGATCACATTCGGTCGGGGCCCGCTGCGGCGGGCCCCACCCACCGTTCAACAGAACAACCAACAACGTCCTAGGAGGACATCACTATGGCTAAGGCCAAGTTCGAGCGCAAGAAGCCGCACGTCAACATCGGCACCATCGGTCACGTCGACCACGGCAAGACCACGCTCACCGCTGCCATCTCCAAGGTGCTGCACGACCAGTACCCGGACCTCAACGAGAGCCGTGACTACGACCAGATCGACAACGCTCCCGAAGAGAAGCAGCGCGGCATCACCATCAACGTCTCGCACATCGAGTACGAGACCGAGAAGCGCCACTACGCTCACGTCGACGCCCCCGGACACGCCGACTACGTGAAGAACATGATCACCGGTGCTGCTCAGATGGACGGCGCCATCCTTGTGGTCGCCGGCACCGACGGCCCGATGGCTCAGACCCGTGAGCACGTGCTCCTCGCCCGCCAGGTGGGCGTGCCGGCTCTGATCGTTGCGCTGAACAAGTGCGACATGGTCGACGACGAGGAGATCCTGGAGCTCGTCGAGATGGAGGTCCGCGAGCTGCTCGGTTCGCAGGGCTTCGATGAGGACGCACCGGTCCACCAGGTCTCCGCTCTCAAGGCCATCGAGGGCGATGAGAAGTGGGTCAAGTCCGTGCAGGACCTCATGGCTTCCGTCGATGAGTACATCCCGGAGCCGGAGCGCGACATGGACAAGCCGTTCCTCATGCCGATCGAGGACGTCTTCACCATCACCGGTTGTGGCACCGTGGTGACCGGTAAGGTCGACCGCGGCAAGCTCGCCATCAACTCCGAGGTCGAGATCCTCGGCATTCGCGAGCCGCAGAAGACCACCGTCACCGGTATCGAGATGTTCCACAAGCAGATGGACGAGGCATGGGCCGGCGAGAACTGTGGTCTGCTCCTGCGCGGCACCAAGCGTGAGGACGTCGAGCGCGGCCAGGTCGTCTGCGTGCCGGGCTCCATCACCCCGCACACCAAGTTCGAGGCTCAGGTCTACATCCTGTCCAAGGACGAGGGCGGCCGTCACAACCCGTTCTACTCGAACTACCGTCCGCAGTTCTACTTCCGTACCACGGACGTCACCGGCGTCATCGAGCTGCCCGAGGGCACCGAGATGGTCATGCCGGGCGACAACACCGAGATGTCGGTCGAGCTCATCCAGCCGATCGCCATGGAAGAGGGCCTCGGCTTCGCTATCCGTGAGGGTGGCCGCACCGTGGGCTCCGGCCGTGTCACCAAGATCAACGCCTGATTCTCCTGAGAGACTCAGCGTCTGATTGACGCATAGCGGCGGCCCCGGGATTCGTTCCCGGGGCCGCTTCTTCATGCCCGATTCGCGGCCGGAGCTCTGTACCGTCGGCGCTGTGGCGCCGGTGCCGGGTCCCCGCGACCGCGGTGCCGGCAGCCCCGGGACTAAGGGGCTGGCAGCCCCGTGCGCCTGCCGCACCCGCCGGGACGAATCGTCGTCGTATTCGGGGGGAAGGCGATCGATGCGCGCATACGTCAACGGATCGGTGCCGCACCCGCCGAGTCGTGCGTGCGGCCTCCGCCGAGTGTGTGCGGCGGCCGGCGGCGCGCCGAGGGCGGCGTACGAGCGGCGCCCTGCTGACCGCTTACTGTCTGAGCTGCGGCCCTCGCATGCGAGCTCGGAGCAGCGCACTCGTACCCATTCCGGTAGCCGACGGGAGCACGCTCGGGTCCTGGATGACGATGAGGCCCCCACCGGGTGGTGGGGGCCTCATGGTGCTGAGCCGAGCAGAGCAGATGCCGGCTCGGGGAGTCAGCGGGGGAGGTCAGCGCGAGCGGGGATCCTCACCCGACGGGGACCCGTCGGCGCCGGATGCGGAGGCTGCGCCGCGATTCGAGTCTCCGGGTGCGGGCGCAGCGCCGTCTGCTGCGTTGCCTGATGCGGCGTGCCGTCCGGGCTGCGCGGGCAGTCCGAAGCTGGGACGGCGCGGCGCGTCATCGTCGGTGCCGAAGCGCGGATCGTGGGTCTGCCCGTCCGGCGCGGCTGCGGTTGAACCGCCGGCTGAGACCGGCGCGGAATCGTCCGGGTGCGGGGCGCGGTGGCGCGGCTGGTGCGCTGCACCGGACGGCGAGTGCGCCAAGTGAGGGGAGTGTGAGGACTGCGCCGGGTCTCCTGACTGACGCGAGCGACCGGAGGAGGGCTGGCCGTACCGGTTGTGCATCTCCGGGCTGATCGGCGCCGAGTCGCCGGTGCCGAATGCGCCATAGCCGAGCGCGATGCCCTTCTCCATGAGGATGCGTCGGGCGTCAGCGAAGTGGCGATGCTCCACCAGCAGTTCGTACTGCATGGGAATCGTCGACACCATCGAGGTGAAATCGCGCTGGCCCCGGTTCGAGGCATGCCGGATGATCGCCCACACCGTGAAGAACACGATGCCCATCAGCACCGACGTGCCGAGCATGGACAGCCAGTTGCTGGTGAACAGGCCGAACAGCAGGCCGATGAACGTGCCCATCCACAGGCCCGAGAGAATGCCTCCCATGATGACCCTGCCCCATGTCTGTCGGCCGGTCACGCGCTCCACGAGCTTCAGGTCCGTGCCGACGATCAGGGTGTGCTGTACGGGGAAGTCCTCATCGGCGAGGGCATCCACCATCCGCTGCACCTCCACATAGTCCCGCACCATCCCGAGGGACTGCGGGAACTCGAGGCGGAAGGCGCTCTGCATGAGTCGGCTGGATGCGGCCATCTGGCCCTGGCTGCTGGGATGCTGAGTCATGGCCCCAGGGTATAGGGAGCACCCGTCGGCGCCTTGGGTGTCCGCTCAGGGCGCAGGGCGAGCCGACGGCGCCCGCGGTGTGATGTGACCTGCTCCTTAGTGCGAACCCCTTGGCGGGCCGTTCGCATGATGGTTGAATGGATGAGTTGCCTGCGCGAGTCGACATGCCCGGTTCCATTCCCGTCTCTGGGGAATGATCACCGGATGAGGCTCAGCCCGAGGATGCGAACAGTGCGGTCTTGACCCTGAGTGCGCATCGGTCGAGGGACCAGTCGTAGGTGCAATGGGATCTGCCCACGGCGTTTCGATGCCCGCGGCACACTCGACACACCCGACCGCGGGTGTCGGGTGGGTCCCTGACCATGTCAACGCGGTTATGAAGAGAGAGAGTCAGACCAAAGCTATGGCGGGACAGAAGATCCGCATCCGGCTCAAGTCGTATGACCACGAGGTGATTGACAGCTCGGCACGCAAGATTGTCGATACTGTCACCCGCGCTGGTGCAACGGTTGTGGGCCCGGTGCCGCTGCCGACCGAGAAGAACGTCTTTGTTGTTGTTCGGTCGCCGCACAAGTACAAGGACTCCCGTGAGCAGTTCGAGATGCGCACGCACAAGCGCCTCATCGACATCGTCGATCCCACGCCGAAGGCTGTGGACTCGCTGATGCGCCTCGACCTGCCGGCGGACGTCAACATCGAGATCAAGCTCTGAGGTATCGGAACATGAGTAACGAACTGACAGGGCAGCGCGCAGCCAACGTCTCCGGCGTGCTCGGCACCAAGCTCGGCATGACCCAGGTCTGGGATGAGAACGGCGTTCTCGTTCCCGTGACCGTTGTGCAGGCTGGTCCGTGCGTTGTCACGCAGGTGCGCTCCGTCGAGACCGACGGCTACGACGCTGTTCAGATCGCCTACGGCGCGATCGACCCCCGCAAGGTCACCAAGCCCCTGAAGGGCCACTTCGAGAAGGCCGGCGTCACCCCGCGCCGTCACCTCGTCGAGCTGCGCACTTCCGACGCCGCTGACTTCTCGCTCGGCCAGGAGATCGACGCCTCGGTCTTCGAAGCCGGCCAGAAGGTCGACGTCGTCGGCACCTCCAAGGGCAAGGGCACCGCTGGCGTCATGAAGCGCCACGGCTTCGCAGGCGTGTCGGCCACCCACGGCCAGCACCGCAACCACCGCAAGCCGGGCTCCATCGGCGGCGCATCGACCCCGGGTTGTGTTTTCAAGGGCCAGAAGATGGCCGGACGCATGGGCGGCGACCGCACCAGCGTGCAGAACCTCACCGTTCACGCGGTGGATGCAGAGAAGGGCCTCGTGCTCGTCAAGGGCGCCATCCCCGGCCCCAAGGGCGGCATCGTCCTGGTCCGCTCCGCATCGAAGACTTCGGCGAAGAAGGAGGCCTGAGAACCATGGCGAACCTGACTGTCGATGTTCTCGACCCCGCAGGCAAGAAGGCTGGCACCGCTGAGCTGCCCGCCGCGATCTTCGACGTTCAGACGAACGTCGCACTGATCCACCAGGTCGTCACGGCGCAGCGCAACGCTGCACGCCAGGGCACCCACAAGGCCAAGACCCGCGGCGAGGTCGCCGGCGGCGGCCGCAAGCCGTGGAAGCAGAAGGGCACCGGTCGCGCTCGTCAGGGCTCGATCCGCGCTCCTCAGTGGACCGGCGGTGGCATCGTCCACGGCCCGACCCCGCGCGACTACAGCCAGCGCACCCCGAAGAAGATGAAGGCCGCCGCACTGCGCGGTGCCCTCTCGGATCGCGCACGCTGCGGCCGCGTCCACGTGGTCACCGCACTGCTCGAGGGCGACACCCCGTCGACCAAGGCAGTTGTGAAGACCCTGTCCGCCATCTCCGACCGCAAGCACCTCCTGCTGGTGGTGCGCCGCGGCGACACGATCGGCGCTCTGAGCAGCCGCAACCTGAAGGACTCCCACGTCCTGTTCGCGGACCAGCTCAACACCTACGATGTCATGCTCTCCGACGACGTCGTCTTCACCTCCGGTGCTCTCGAGGACTTCGTGGCCGCTGCCATGCTGACCGCCTCGAAGTCCAAGGCCGCCGCGTCGGTCTCCGCTCAGGCTGCGCCTGCTGCTGAGTCCGCCGAGGTTGCTGAGGCGCCGTTCGGTGAGGGCTCCGCTGCTGCGCTGGCCGACGGCTCCGCACCCGAGGGCTACACCATCAAGGGCAACAAGGACTCGATGAAGTACCACACCGAGCAGTCGCCGTGGTACGGCCGCACCAAGGCCGAAGTGTGGTTCGCAAGCGAGGAAGCCGCTCAGGCTGCCGGCTTCGTGAACGCCGTTCGGTCCGCTGAGGAGGACGCGAAGTGACCGCGATCAACAAGGACCCGCGCGACATTCTGCTCGCGCCCGTCGTTTCCGAGAAGAGCTACGGTCAGATGGCCGAAGGCAAGTACACCTTCCTCGTCGACCGCAACGCCAACAAGACCGAGATCAAGATCGCCGTCGAGGAGATCTTCGACGTCAAGGTCGCCTCGGTCAACACCATCAACCGTGAAGGCAAGGCGCGTCGCACGCGCTACGGCATGGGCAAGCGCAACGACACCAAGCGCGCCATCGTCACGCTGAAGGACGGATCCATCGACATCTTCGGAGGCTCGGTCGCCTGAGGCGATCGAGACGACGAAGATTCACGAGAGAATCTGAGGAAACCCCATCATGGGAATTCGTAAGCACAAGCCGACCACGCCGGGCCGTCGCGGCTCGAGCGTCGCCGACTTCGTCGAGATCACTCGTAGTGTCCCGGAGAAGTCGCTGGTTCGTCCGCTGCACAAGACCGGTGGTCGCAACAGCAACGGTCGCATCACGTCGCGCTTCCGCGGCGGCGGCCACAAGCGTGCGTACCGTGTGATCGACTTCCGTCGCGCCGACAAGGACGGCGTGAACGCGAAGGTCGCGCACATCGAGTACGACCCGAACCGCACCGCCCGCATCGCCCTGCTGCACTACGCAGACGGCGAGAAGCGCTACATCCTCGCTCCGGCGAAGCTGCGCCAGGGCGACTGGGTGGAGAACGGCCCGAAGGCCGACATCAAGCCCGGCAACAACCTCCCGCTGCGCAACATCCCCGTGGGCACCGTTGTGCACGCCATCGAACTGCGCCCCGGCGGCGGTGCGAAGATCGCCCGCTCCGCCGGCTCGTCCGTGCAGCTCGTGGCGAAGGAGGGCCGCTTCGCTCAGCTGCGCATGCCGTCCGGCGAGATCCGCAACGTTCTCGCTGACTGCCGCGCCACCATCGGCGAGGTCGGCAACGCCGAGCAGGTCAACATCAACTGGGGCAAGGCAGGCCGTATGCGCTGGAAGGGACGTCGTCCCCACGTGCGCGGTGTCGTCATGAACCCGGTGGATCACCCCCACGGCGGCGGTGAGGGCAAGACCTCCGGTGGTCGTCACCCGGTCTCGCCCTGGGGCAAGCCCGAGGGCCGCACCCGCCGTCCGAACAAGCCGAGCGACAAGCTCATCGTGCGCCGCCGCCGCACCGGCAAGAAGCGCTGATAGGGAGATCCAGATATGCCACGCAGTATCGCCAAGGGTCCTTTCATCGACGACCACCTTCAGAAGAAGGTGGACGCTCAGAACGAGAAGGGCACCAAGAACGTCATCAAGACCTGGTCGCGTCGTTCGGTCATCACGCCGGACTTCCTCGGCCACACCTTCGCTGTGCACGACGGTCGCAAGCACGTGACGGTCTTCGTCACGGAGTCGATGGTCGGCCACAAGCTCGGAGAGTTCGCTCCCACGCGCACGTTCCGCAGCCACGACAAGGATGACAGGAAGGGTCGTCGCTGAGCTCCTCAGTGATGTTCAGAATCGATGACACCCACAGTTTCGAAAGAAAGCAGGACAGCAATGGAAGCCAAGGCGCAGGTGCGGTTCATCCGTATTTCGCCCATGAAGGCCCGGCGCGTCGTTGACCTCATCCGTGGCAAGAGCACCGTCGAGGCACTGGAGATCCTGCGGTTCGCGCCGCAGGCAGCATCCAAGCCCGTACTGAAGCTCCTGCAGTCCGCGATTGCCAACGCCCGCGTGAAGGCCGACCAGGCAGGGGAGCGCTTCGATGAGCGCGAGCTCGTCGTCTCCGCTGCATACGTCGACGAAGGCCCGACCATGAAGCGGTTCCAGCCCCGCGCTCAGGGTCGTGCATTCCAGATCAAGAAGCGCACCAGCCACATCACCGTGGCGGTCGCTCCCGCGAAGAAGAAGGAGACCCGCTAGTGGGCCAGAAGGTCAATCCGAACGGGTTCCGCCTCGGCATCACGACCGATCACACCAGCCGCTGGTTCGCTGACTCCACCAAGGAAGGTCAGCGCTACAGCGACTACGTGATGGAGGACGTCCGTATTCGCGAGATGCTCACCGAGGATCTCGAGCGAGCAGGCGTCTCCAAGGTCGAGATCGAGCGCACCCGAGATCGTGTCCGCATCGACCTCCACACCGCACGTCCCGGCATCGTCATCGGTCGCCGTGGTGCAGAGGCCGAGCGTCTGCGCGGAAAGCTTGAGAAGCTGACCGGCAAGCAGATCCAGCTCAACATCCTCGAGGTCAAGAACCCCGAGGCCGACGCACAGCTCGTCGCTCAGAACATCGCTGAGCAGCTCGCGAGCCGCGTGTCCTTCCGCCGCGCAATGCGCAAGGGCATCCAGTCCGCGCAGCGCGCCGGCGCCAAGGGCATCCGCGTCGCCGTCTCCGGCCGCCTCGGCGGCGCCGAGATGAGCCGCAGCGAGTTCTACCGCGAAGGCCGTGTGCCCCTGCACACCCTCCGTGCGAACATCGACTACGGCTTCTTCGAGGCGCGCACCGCCTTCGGCCGCATCGGCGTGAAGGTCTGGATCTACAAGGGCGACCTCACCGACAAGGAGCTCGCGCAGCAGGCCGCTCAGGCGCCTCGTGCGGGTCGCGGCGGCCGTGCCGACCGTCCGCGTGGTCGTCGCAACGAGCGGAACGCCGCTCGCCGTGAGCGCGGTCAGCAGCAGGATCGGGCCCCCCAGGCCGAGAACGCTGCAGCGAGCGCTCCCAGTGACAATGGAACGGAGGCCTGAGTCCAATGCTGATTCCGCGTAGGACCAAGCACCGCAAGCAGCATCACCCGAGCCGTCGTGGTCTCGCCAAGGGCGGCTACGACCTCGCGTTCGGTGATTACGGCCTTCAGGCTCTCGAGCCGGCCTACATCACCAACCGTCAGATCGAGGCTGCTCGTATCGCAATGACCCGCTACATGAAGCGTGGCGGCAAGGTGTACATCACCATCTTCCCGGACCGTCCGCTGACCAAGAAGCCTGCCGAAGTCCGCATGGGCTCCGGTAAGGGTTCGGTGGAGTTCTGGGTCGCCAACGTCAAGCCCGGCCGCATCATGTTCGAGGTCGCCGGCGTCTCCGACGAGGTTGCTCGTGAGGCACTGCGCCTGGCGATGCACAAGCTCCCCATGAAGTGCCGAGTTCTCAGTCGAGAGGGTGACGACATCTGATGGCTGCCGCAAAGCTCACTGCCGACGAACTGAACAAGATGGACGATGCGAAGCTCCTGGAGGAGCTCGCGAAGGCCAAGGATGAACTGTTCAAGCTTCGGTTCCAGTCCGTCACGCAGCAGCTGGAGTCCCACTCCCGCCTGCGTTCGGTCAAGAAAGACATCGCACGGATCTACACGATCCTGCGCGAGCGCGAGCTTGGCATCCGCCAGGCTCCGGGCTCGGCCGAGTGATCGAAGAACGAGGAAAGACGATGAACGAAAACGCACAGGCTGCTGACGAGCGGAACGACCGCAAGCAGCTCCGTGGCCTCGTTGTCTCCGACAAGATGGACAAGACCATCGTTGTCGAGGTGGAGGAGCGCGTGAAGCACTCCCTCTACGGCAAGGTCATGAAGAAGCACAAGAAGTTCAAGGCCCACGATGAGGAGAACACCGCCGGCATCGGCGACCGTGTCCGCATCATGGAGACCCGCCCGCTGAGCGCCTCCAAGCGCTGGCGTCTGGTGGAGATCATCGAGCGCGCCAAGTGATGCGCTGATCTCTCACGGAAACGGCCGGCATTCCCTTCGGGGGATGCCGGCCGTTTCGTCGTTCGGTGGGGGAGAGGCGGCGCCGTGCGGTCGAGCTCGGCAGCGTCAGCCGTCGAGGTCGACCACTTCGAAGCTGAGGAGACCCTCCGCCTTCGACACCGTCGTGCCCTCCGCGCGCGGCTGCCTCTTCGCGGCCCACGCGTCGAAGGAGGCGTCGTCGGCCCAGCGGGTGACGACGAAGTACGGCTGGCCCTCCTCAGCGGGCCGCAGCAGCTCAAAGCCTTCGAAGCCGGGCTCGGAGTCCACGGACTTCCGGCGTGCGGCGAACTTCGCTTCGAGGTCGGCGCCGCGGTCGACGGGAACGGACAGCTGATTGATCTTGACGACGGTCATCGGGTGAGCCTCCTGGCAGGTGGGGATCCGTCGGCCGACGGGTGCTGACGGCCGGATGAGCCCAGCGTAGGCGCCCGCCCGAAGAGGACCGTCCAGCCGACGGGGGAGCGTCCACTCGAGGCCCCCTGGAAAAGTGCTGCGCGTAACCAACCACACACGCTCAGGCGAGCCCGAGCTGTTCCCATCCGCGGCGGGTCCGCGTAGACTAGAGCAGTTGCTGTGGGCCTCGGCCCACGCTCCGCTCGCGGTACGCGAACCTCGTCGGAGACCTTGGGTTCCCCTCATTGGGAGAGCCCCTGAGTCCGACAGAGGGGTTTTTTATGCCCGCGCGGAGGCAATTGTCCGATATCCGTTCCGCAAGGCTCGACAGCTGCCGGCCCCCACGGGGGCAGACGGCAAGAGAACCGGCGAGACGCAAGGAGAACGTTAGTGATTCAGCAGGAGTCGCGACTGAAGATCGCCGACAACACTGGTGCGAAGGAGATCCTCTGCATCCGTGTTCTCGGTGGCTCCGGTCGCCGTTACGCCGGCATTGGCGACAAGATCGTGGCGACCGTCAAGGACGCCATCCCGGGCGGCAACGTCAAGAAGGGCGATGTTGTGAAGGCCGTCGTGGTTCGCACCACGAAGGAGACCCGCCGTGCCGACGGTTCGTACATCCGCTTCGACGAGAATGCAGCCGTCATCCTCAAGACCGACGGCGAGCCGCGCGGCACCCGCATCTTCGGCCCCGTGGGCCGCGAGCTGCGTGACAAGCGGTTCATGAAGATCATCTCGCTGGCACCGGAGGTGCTGTGACATGGCAAGTATGAAGATCAAGAAGGGTGACCTCGTGCAGGTCATCTCCGGGCGCACCAGCGACGCAGACCGCATCGCAGCCCGCAACAAGACCCGCGCCGACAAGGGCAAGTCCGAACTCACCCCGGGTGACAAGGGCAAGCAGGGCCGCGTCCTCGAAGTCTTCCCCGACACGCAGCGCGTGATCGTGGAGGGCGTCAACCGCATCACCCGCCACAACAAGCCCGGCATGAACGGCCAGGCCGGTGGCATCGAGCAGGTCGAGGCCCCGATCCACGTGTCCAACGTGGCCATCGTGGATCCCGAGGACAACAAGCCGACTCGCGTGGGCTTCCGCGAAGAGACGGTTGAGCTCGAGAACGGCCGCACCAAGACGATGCGCGTCCGCATCTCGAAGCGCACCGGGAAGGACATCTGATGACTGAGACGACCCAGACCGTCCCCAGCCCGCGCCTGAAGGACCAGTACCGCAACGAGGTCAAGTCCTCGATGCAGGAGCAGTTCGAGTACGCGAACCCCATGCTCATCCCCGGCCTGACCAAGGTCGTCGTGAACATGGGCGTGGGCGACGCCGCTCGTGACTCCAAGGTCATCGACGGCGCCATCAAGGACCTCACCCTCATCACCGGCCAGAAGCCGCAGGTCACCCGCGCACGCAAGTCCATCGCACAGTTCAAGCTGCGCGAGGGCATGCCGATCGGCGCTCATGTGACTCTGCGCGGCAACCGCATGTGGGAGTTCCTCGACCGCCTCATCTCCACTGCCCTGCCCCGCATCCGCGACTTCCGTGGCATGTCGCCGAAGCAGTTCGACGGTGCCGGCAACTACACCTTCGGTCTCTCGGAGCAGGTCATGTTCCACGAGATCGATCAGGACCAGATCGACCGCGTTCGCGGCATGGACATCACGATTGTGACCACCGCGAAGACCGACGAAGAGGGACGCGCGCTGCTCAAGGCGCTCGGCTTCCCGTTCAAGGAGAAGTGAGATGGCGAAGACAGCGCTCAAGAACAAGCAGCAGCGCAAGCCGAAGTTCCAGGTTCGCGCTTACACCCGGTGCCGTCGCTGCGGACGTCCGCGCTCCGTGTACCGCAAGTTCGGAATCTGCCGAGTCTGCCTGCGCGAGCTCGCCCACCGCGGTGAGCTCCCCGGCGTGACGAAGAGCAGCTGGTAAGGACTATCGCCACAGGTCCCTGAAGAGGGAAACCACGGTGAGAAAGAAGCATTCGACATGACAATGACTGATCCCATTGCGGACATGCTGACTCGTGTGCGGAACGCCTCCGGCGCGTTCCACAACGACGTCACCATGCCGTACTCGAACTTGAAGGCCCGCATCGCGGAGATCCTCAAGACCGAGGGCTACATCAACGACTGGCGCGAGGAGGAGGCGAAGGTCGGCAAGAACCTCGTCATCACCCTCAAGTACAACCACGTCGCACGCGAGCGTGCGATCTCCGGTGTGCGCCGCATCTCCAAGCCGGGCCTGCGGGTCTACGCGAAGTCCACCAACCTGCCCAAGGTCCTCGGCGGCCTGGGCGTGGCCATCCTGTCCACGTCCTCCGGCCTCCTCACCGACAAGCAGGCAGCACAGAAGGGCGTGGGTGGGGAAGTCCTCGCCTACGTCTGGTAATCGGAAAGGAGACCGGAACATGTCCCGTATTGGACTTCGTCCCATTCCCGTGCCCGCTGCTGTCACCGGTGTGACCATCGACGGCCAGCGCGTTCAGATCGCCGGCCCGAAGGGCGAGCTCGAGTACACGGTTCCCGCACCGCTGACCGTTGAGCGTCGCGACGAGGACGGCGCCATCATGGTGAGCCGTCCCGATGAGGAGCGCGAGACCCGCGCTCTGCACGGCCTGGCACGCACGCTCATCAACAACATGGTGGTCGGTGTGACCGACGGCTACGAGAAGAAGCTCGAGATCGTCGGCACCGGTTACCGCGTCATCGCCAAGGGCTCCGACCTCGAGTTCAGCCTCGGCTACTCCCACACGATCCTGGTGAAGCCGCCCAAGGGCATCACCTTCGCTGTGGAGAGCCCGAACAAGTTCTCCGTGTCGGGCTACGACAAGCAGATGGTCGGCGAGCAGGCGGCTAAGATCCGCAAGCTCCGGGCCCCCGAGCCGTACAAGGGCAAGGGCATCCGCTACGCGGATGAGACCGTCATCCGCAAGGCCGGAAAGGCTGGTAAGTGATTATGGGTTTCGCTGAGAAGCACACTCGTGGTGACCGCAAGAGCCGGGTCCGCGCACGCGGCCGCCGTCACCTGCGCCTGCGCCGCCGCATCATCGGCAGCGCCGAGCGTCCCCGCCTCGTCGTGACCCGCTCCGCGCGTCACGTGTTCGTTCAGGTCATCGACGACGCCAAGGGCCACACCCTCGCGTCCGCCTCCACCATGGAAGCTGACCTGCGCGGCGACTCCGTCACCAAGACGGAGAAGGCGAAGAAGGTCGGCCTGCTGGTCGGCGAGCGCGCCAAGGCAGCCGGCGTTGAGTCCGTGGTCTTCGACCGCGGCGGCAACAAGTACCACGGCCGAGTGGCCGCCGTCGCCGACGGCGCCCGCGAAGCCGGACTGACTCTGTGACCAACCCCCGGAACCAGGACGAGAAGAGGATTCACATGACTGCTGAGCAGCAGAACAACGGTCCCGCCGCCTCCGGCCGGAGGGACGACAAGCAGAAGGGCGGTCGCAACGACCGTCAGGGCGGGCGTCGCGACAACCGCGGCGGCCGCCAGGAGGAGAAGTCCGCATTCCTCGAGCGCGTGGTGAGCATCAACCGCGTCTCGAAGGTCGTCAAGGGCGGCCGCCGCTTCGCCTTCACCGCACTCGTTGTGGTGGGCGATGGCGACGGCACCGTCGGCGTCGGCTACGGTAAGGCCAAGGAAGTTCCCGCGGCCATCTCCAAGGGCGTTGAGGAGGCGAAGAAGAACTTCTTCCGCGTCCCGCGCATCAAGGGCACCATCGTTCACCCCGTGCAGGGTGAGGACGCGGCCGGCGTGGTCTTCCTGCGCCCGGCAGCCCCGGGTACCGGTGTGATCGCCGGCGGTCCGGTGCGTGCAGTCCTCGAGTGCGCTGGCGTGCACGACGTGCTGAGCAAGTCGCTCGGTTCCGCGAACGCCCTGAACATCGTTCGCGCCACCATCGCGGCTCTCCAGCAGCTCGAGGAGCCCGAGGCAGTGGCAGCACGCCGCGGCCTGCCCCTCGAGGACGTCGCTCCCGGCTACCTGCTCCGCGCACAGGCCGAAGGCCGTGCCGAGGCTCGTGCCGCACGTGAAGAGAAGGTCGGTGCCTGATGCAGCTCAAAGTGACTCAGATCAAGTCGACAATCGGCGGCAACCGCGCTCAGCGTGAAACCGTGCGCGGCCTCGGCCTCAAGCGCATCGGCGACGTTGTGGTGAAGGAAGACCGCCCCGAGATCCGCGGCATGGTCAATGCCGTCCGTCACCTCGTGACGGTTGAAGAGGTGGACTGATTTATGCCTGACAACAACCCGCTCAAGCTGCACGACCTTCGCCCGGCCCCCGGGTCGAAGACCGCAAAGACCCGTGTGGGTCGCGGTGAGGCATCCAAGGGCAAGACCGCCGGCCGCGGCACCAAGGGCACCAAGGCCCGCTACCAGGTGCCCGCAGGCTTCGAGGGCGGTCAGACCCCGATGCACCGTCGTCTGCCGAAGCTTCGCGGCTTCAAGAACCCGTTCAAGGTGACCTACCAGGTCGTGAACCTGGACACCCTCCAGGCTCTGTTCCCTGAGGGCGGCACCGTGACGGTCGATGACCTCGTGGCGAAGAAGGCTGTTCGCAAGAACCAGCCCGTCAAGGTCCTCGGCACCGGCGACATCAGCGTCAAGCTGGACGTCACCGCGCAGAAGTTCTCGGCATCCGCCGAGGAGAAGCTCGTCGCCGCCGGCGGCAGCGCGACCGTTGCCTGATCCCGGCATCGCCGGTCAAGCATTTTGACGAGGCATCGCGGCTCACCTATTCTGAGCCGCGATGCCTCTTTTCATCTGGCACCAGAAGGAGGAACCGGGTGTCCAACCCCGTCATTCGTGCCATGCGCACGCCTGAGCTGCGCAACAAGATCCTTTTCGTCCTCGCACTGATCGCGATCTACCGGCTCGGCGTCTTCATCCCGACCCCCGGTTTCGACTACCGCAACGTGAACGCCTGCATCGACCAGTCGATGGCCGGCGGCGGGGGCGTGCTCGGCATCGTCAACATGTTCTCCGGCGGCGCACTGCTGCAGATGTCGATCTTCGCGCTCGGCGTCATGCCCTACATCACCGCCTCGATCATCGTGCAGCTGCTGCGCGTGGTGATCCCCCGGTTCGAGGAGCTGCACAAAGAGGGCCAGTCCGGTCAGGCGCAGCTGACGCAGTACACCCGCTACCTCACCGTGGGCCTCGCCGTGCTGCAGTCCACCACCATCATCACGCTCGTGCGCTCCGGCCAGTTCTTCCAGGGCTGCACCCTGCCGCTCGTGCCGGACCAGTCCGCCCTGATGCTGTCGCTGATGATCCTCACCATGACCGCCGGCACCATCGTCATCATGTGGTTCGGTGAGCTGATGACGGAGAAGGGCGTCGGCAACGGCATGTCCCTGCTCATCTTCACCTCCATCGCCGCCGGCTTCCCCGGCTCGCTGGGCCAGATCCTCAAGCTCCAGGGCTGGCTGATCTTCGGTCTCGTGTTCCTGGTGGGCCTGGTGCTGTGCGTTCTGATCATCTATGTGGAGCAGTCCCAGCGCCGCATCCCCGTGCAGTACGCGAAGCGCCAGGTGGGTCGTCGTCTCATCGGCGGCAGCTCCACCTACATTCCGATCAAGGTGAACCAGGCCGGCGTGATCCCCGTGATCTTCGCGTCGTCGCTGCTGGCGCTGCCGCAGCTGGCCACCACGTTCGGCAACCCCAACGACGGCTGGGTGCAGTGGATTCAGACGAACCTCACCCAGGGCAACGGCTTCAGCTGGGTGTACTCCGTGACGTTCTTCCTGATGGTGGTGTTCTTCGCGTTCTTCTACGTGTCCATCACCTTCAACCCGGAGGAGATCGCCGACAACATGAAGAAGTACGGCGGCTTCATTCCCGGCATCCGCGCCGGCAAGCCGACCGAACGCTACCTGCAGTACGTCATCAACCGCGTGCTCTCCGTGGGTGCCGTCTACCTGGGCGTGCTCGCGCTCATCCCGATCCTCGCCCTCGCGTTCCTCGGCGCGGATCAGAACTTCCCGTTCGGCGGCGTCTCCCTGCTGATCATCATCGGCGTCGGCCTCGACACGGTGAAGCAGATCTCCGCCAAGCTCCATCAGCACCATTACGAAGGGATCCTCTGACATGACTCAGACCCCCACCGCCACCCGCCTGCTCATCATCGGCGCCCCCGGCGCCGGCAAGGGCACGCAGGCCGCCCGCATCGCCGAGGCGCTGAACATCCCGGCGATCTCCACCGGTGACATCTTCCGCGCCAACGTCTCGCAGGAGACCGAGCTCGGCGTCCTCGCCAAGTCCTACATGGACAAGGGCGAATACGTGCCCGACGAGGTCACCAACTCCATGGTCAAGGACCGCCTCGCCCAGGACGACACCGCCACTGGCTTCCTGCTCGACGGTTACCCCCGCACCGCCGACCAGGTCACCGCCCTGGACGGCATGCTGAAGGACTCCGGTCGGGAGCTCGACGCCGTCATCCTGCTCGAGGTCGACACCGACGCCGTCGTGGACCGCCTGGTGCAGCGCGGCAAGGAGCAGGGCCGCTCCGACGACAACGAGGAGACCATCCGCCGCCGCATCGACGTGTACGGCGAGCAGACCGCCCCGCTGATCTCCGTGTACGACGAGCGCGGCCTCGTGCGCCGCATCGACGGCATGCAGCAGATCGACGAGGTCTCGGCGGACATCCTCCGGACCCTCGGTGTGAACCGCTGACGGGTATGGCCCGCAGCCGCATCGAATACAAGACGCCCGAGCAGTTCGCGCACATGCGAGCTGCCGGGCTTCTTGTCGACCGCCTCCATGACGAGATCCAGCGGTCGCTGCAGCCCGGGATGACCACCGGCGACCTCGACCGCATCGCCGCCGAGGTCATCGCCGACGGCGGCGGGACCCCCAACTTCCTCGGCTACCAGGGCTTCCCCGCCACCATCTGCGTCAGCGTCAACGAGGAGATCGTGCACGGCATCCCCGGTGACCGCGTCATCAACGACGGCGACCTCGTGTCCGTGGACGCCGGCTGCATCATCAACGGCTGGCACTCCGATGCCGCCCGCACCCACATCGCGGGTACCGCGAAGGACCCGGAGCACCGCCGGCTGATCGACGTCGCCGAAGCGGCCATGTGGGACGGCATCGCCGCCGCCGCCACTGGCCGCACGGTCGACGACATCGGCGCAGCCGTGGAGGACTCCGTGCTCGCCGCAGTGGGGGAGAGGTTCCAGCACCTGGAGGACTTCGGCGGGCACGGCATCGGGTCCGCGATGCACCAGCCGCCGGACGTCATGAACTTCCGCACCCGCGGCCGCCACCCGAAGCTGAAGCCAGGCATGGCGATGTGCGTGGAGCCGATGCTCACCATCGGCAGCGCTGACTGCGAGATCCTCGACGACGACTGGACCGTGGTCACCCTCTCCGGCGCGGTCGCCGCGCACGTGGAGCACGCGTTCGCCATCCTCGAGGACGGCATCTTCGTACTCACCGCCGCCGACGGGGGCCGCGAGCAGCTCGGCGCCCGCGGCGTGGAGATCGCCGCCGAACCCGTTCTCTGACGCCCGCCCCGCCGATGCGCCGGGACCGGCGGGGGAGGGGCCGGCATCCAGGGCGGCGGAACCCGTCGGCCGACGGGTGCGTGAGGTGAGCGACCACACGCGATCCCGCTCTTATCAGCCTTCTCCAGCCCGTGTAAGGTAGACGATTGGGTGTGTTCTGCACCCTTGAACAACCGGCGTAGACGACGCGCCTGCAATCGATGCCCGTGAACGGGTAGAGAGTACGTGAGGTTATGGCGAAGAAAGACGGAGTGATCGAGGTCGAAGGTGTTGTCACGGAGGCACTCGCGAACGCGCGTTTCCGTGTCGAGCTGGACAACGGCCACAAGGTCCTCGCCCACATCTCCGGCAAGATGCGCCAGCACTACATCCGCATCCTTCCCGAGGATCGGGTCGTGGTGGAGCTGAGCCCGTACGACCTTGAGAAGGGTCGCATCGTCTACCGCTACAAGTAAGCCAGTGAGGACAGCATGAAGGTTCACCCGAGTGTCAAGCCGATCTGTGACGACTGCAAGGTGATTCGTCGCCACTCCGTCGTCATGGTGATCTGCAAGAACCCCCGTCACAAGCAGCGCCAGGGCTGATCCGGCCCGCGGCCTGCCGCGACACCCCGCGGGATCATCCCCGCACCAACAATTGAAGAGGCATCATCGACCGCCGATCAGGCGGTGACCCGCGGTGCGGAGGCTGCGGCGCTCGAACGAGTATGGGCGAGATGATGACTCAGGCCTCCGAGAAAAATAGGAGAACTGCACAATGGCACGTCTCGTTGGCGTTGACCTCCCGCGCGAAAAGCGCCTGGAAGTCGCCTTGACGTACATTTTCGGCGTGGGTCGTTCCCGTGCCGTCGAAGCCCTCGCCGCCACCGGTGTGGACGGCGACCAGCGCGTGCGCGAGGTGTCCGATGAGGACCTCGTGAAGCTGCGCGACTACATCGAAGAGAACTTCCAGATCGAAGGTGACCTCCGCCGTGAGGTCGCAGCGGACATCCGCCGCAAGGTGGAGATCGGCTCCTACCAGGGCCTTCGTCACCGTCGTGGCCTGCCCGTCCACGGCCAGAAGACCAAGACGAACGCTCGCACCCGCAAGGGCCCGAAGCGCACCGTCGCCGGCAAGAAGAAGGCGCGCTGAGGCACTAGCCGAAGCTGCGCCGCGATCGACCGTCAGGTCCGGTCGCTCCGATCACCTTCACGAATCCCAAGGAGTTCAGCCACATGGCTACCAAGTCCCGCGCCACTGCCGCGGCCCGCAAGCCGCGTCGCAAGGCGAACAAGAACGTCGTCGCCGGCCAGGCGCACATCAAGAGCACCTTCAACAACACCATCGTGTCGATCACGGACCCCGCCGGCTCCGTGATCTCGTGGGCCTCCGCCGGCCAGGTCGGCTTCAAGGGCTCGCGCAAGTCCACCCCGTACGCCGCGCAGATGGCTGCTGAGGCCGCTGCCCGCCGCGCCCAGGAGCACGGCCTGAAGAAGGTCGACGTCTTCGTCAAGGGCCCCGGCTCCGGTCGTGAGACCGCGATCCGCTCCCTGACCGCTGTCGGCCTCGAGGTCGGCTCGATCCAGGACGTCACCCCGCAGGCGCACAACGGCGTTCGTCCGCCGAAGCGTCGCCGCAACTGATCTGTCCCCCGTCCATCTCCGTGTCATACCGCCACCTGAACGTCATATAGCGGACGTTCGCAGAAAGGACACAACGTGCTCATTGCACAGCGCCCCACGCTGACCGAGGAGACAGTCTCGGACAATCGCTCCCGGTTCGTCATCGAGCCGCTGGAGCCGGGTTTCGGCTACACCCTCGGCAACTCGCTGCGTCGCACGCTGCTGTCGTCCATCCCGGGCGCAGCGGTGACGTCGATCCGCATCGACGGCGTTCTCCACGAGTTCTCCACGGTTCCGGGTGTGAAGGAGGATGTCACCGAGCTCATCCTCAACATCAAGAACCTGGTCGTCTCCTCCGAGAACGACGAGCCTGTTGTGATGTACCTGCGCAAGGAGGGCGAGGGCACCGTCACCGCTGGTGACATCACCCCGCCGGCCGGCGTGGAGATCCACAACCCGGATCTGCACATCGCAACTCTCAACGACAAGGGTCGTCTCGAGATCGAACTGATCGTCGAGCGCGGGCGCGGCTACGTGTCCGCCCAGCAGAACAAGGGCGTCGAGGGCGAGATCGGCCGCATCCCGGTCGACTCGATCTACTCGCCGGTCCTCAAGGTGACCTACAAGGTTGAGGCGACCCGTGTCGAGCAGCGCACGGACTTCGACCGTCTGATCATCGATGTCGAGACGAAGCCGGCCATCGCCCCGCGCGATGCCATCGCTTCGGCCGGCAAGACCCTCGTGGAGCTCTTCGGCCTCGCCCAGGAGCTGAACGAGGAGGCTGAGGGCATCGAGATCGGTCCGTCCCCGACCGACCAGGCGATGGAAGCTGATCTGGCTCTGCCGATCAACGACCTCAACCTCACGGTCCGCTCCTACAACTGCCTCATGCGCGAGGGCGTGCACACCGTCGGTGAGCTCACCTCCCGCAGCGAGGCGGACCTGCTGGACATCCGCAACTTCGGTCAGAAGTCCATCGACGAGGTGAAGGCGAAGCTCGCTGAGCTCGGCCTGAGCCTGAAGGATTCGCCGGCGGGCTTCGACCCGTCGACTGTGCTCGAGTCCTACGGCGACGGCGACTTCGGCGACCAGTTCTGACACTTCACACTTCCAAGGAGAACAACAATGCCTGCACCCACGAAGGGAGCTCGTCTCGGCGGTTCCGCCGCTCACGAGAAGGCGATGCTGGCCGGCCTGGCCACCGCTCTGTTCGAGCACGGCGCCATCAAGACCACCGAGACCAAGGCGAAGCGCCTGCAGCCGGTGGCCGAGCGCCTCATCACCATCGCGAAGAAGGATGACCTTGCTGCACGCCGCCGCGTCATGCGCTCCGTGCTCGACAAGTCGGTCGTCCACGAGCTCTTCACCGAGATCGCCCCGAAGTTCGCTGAGCGTCCGGGCGGCTACACCCGCATCACCAAGATCGGTCCGCGCAAGGGCGACAACGCCCCGATGGCGCTGATCGAGCTGGTCGACGAGCCGTACTCCGCCAAGGAGTCCGTGGTGAAGGAGGCTGAGGGCGCTGCCAAGCAGTCCGCGAAGGCTGACGACGCTGCGAAGGCCGACGAGGCCCCGGAGACCACCGAGGCAGCCGCCGAGGAGAAGACCGAGGACTGATCCTCTGGATCGCGACTGAGGTCTGATCCGCTTCGGATCACGAAGGAAAGGGCCGCTGGGTTGATTCCCAGCGGCCCTTCGTCATGCCCGCACGCGGGGGCGGCGGCAGCGTTCACGGCGCGGCCCGCGCCCGCCACAGCGACAGCGGCGGCCGTGGCGGTTGCGGTTGCGTCAGCGCCCCCGGCCGGGCAGGCGCCGCAGAACACGCCGGCCGGTGCGCTTCACGAAGTTGATGGTGCCGCCGTTGAGCACCCCGTGCTCGATGACCTCGAGCTGGTGGGCCATCGCATCGACCTGGTGGCGCATGTCGGCCAGCTCACGGCGGGTGTCGGCGAGTTCGCGGTGGAGCCCGTCGGCCTCCTCCCGCAGCGCCGCGGTGATGAACATCGGCAGTCCGAGCCCGTTCTTCTCCACCCAGGTGGTGAAGTACTGGTCTCGCAGCAGTGCGTCGAAGCGGTGGTGGTCGCGCAGGCCCGCCACCATAGAGTTGCTGGAGGCGCCGGTGGAGCCGGGCCGCTGATGCCAGAACGCGAGCGGTTCGTCCAGGAATCCGACCGTCATCGACTGCAGGAGCCGCAGATGGAACTCGTAGTCGCCGATCACCGGGAGCGATTCGTTGAACAGCCCGATGGTGTCGTGGACGCTGCGGCGGTACAGCAGGGAGATCGGTACCATCCGATTGATGCGGATGAAGTGCGCGAGGGTGATGCTGTGCATCTCCGGCCAGACCGGGAACGTCTCGTAGGGGACGTACACGCCGGGCTCCTCACCGGCGAGGCGCTCCAGCACGATGTGCGTGCGCACGGAGACAGCGGCGTCGTCGGTGTCGGCGAGGAAGCGTGTGGTGCGGGCGAGGAAGCGCGGGTGCTAGACGTCGTCATCGTCGTGGACGGCGACGAATTCGCTGCGGGTGGCGGCCAGGCCCTGGTTCGTGGCGGCTTCCATGCCGCGCGACTGCTCATTGTGGAGAACGGTGATGCGCTCGCCCAGTTCGTCCCGGTAGCGGTCGACCACGGCGGTCAGGTCGTCGGTGTCGCCGCCGTCGTTGACGATGACGAGGTGCCAGTCGGTGACGGTCTGCCCGAGGATGTCCTGGATGCCGCGGTCCAGGAGCAGGGGCCGGTCCTTGGTGCGCAGAATGATCGCGGTCTGTGCCGGTTCGCCGGTGGTCCCAGCTGATTCACCGGACGCGGCGGTGGCAGGGGAGTGGGCGCGGGTACCGGCTGCGGCCGCGGTGGCGGAACGGTCGCCGGTGTCTGTTGCTGCAGGGGCGTCGCCGCTGGGGGAGGGGGCCGACGGGTCCCGGCCCTGCAGGGCGTCCGCGATGGCGTCCCAGGTGCCGGTGATCGCCTCAAGCGCGGCTGCGCCGTGCGACGGGCCGCTGGCGTCGGGCGCGTCGGCGCAGTGGGCGAGATCGGCGATCGCGGCGTCGACAGCCGCCGGATCGGCGAGCAGGTGCTCCAGGCTCAGGCTGCGCTGGTCGGCCCCGGCATTGGTGAGGGCGCCGTCCATGCGGACGCGGCCGTACCGGTCCAGGTGGATCGGCAGCACGGGTGTGGCCGAGGCCAGCGCGAAGACCAGGGGATGGAACCGGGTGGTGAGGACTGCGTCGGCCGCGCAGGTGCGGGCAGCGGACGCCGCCGCCAGTTCGATCGGGGCGAGCCGGTGCGGGGCATCCAGACGCGCCGCAACCAGCGCATTGATTCGGCAGTCGCCGGAATCGGGGTCGTCCTGATCCGCCATGTGCGGTACGAATTCGACTGTCGCGTCCAGTGCCGTCGCGGCCCGGTCGATGATGCCGGCGAGGGCGGTGACGTACTCGTCCTCATCGAACGGAGCCGCCGACCCGAGCGTCACCGAGAGGGTGCGGCCGCGGACGGTGCCCGTCCGGTCGTCAGTGCCCGCTCGGCCCTCGGTACCGGCCCCGTGCGCGCCGTCAGCGGGGCCGGTGATGCGCTGGTCGAGGATCGGCGCGGCCGCATCGTCGCTGCTGCACAGCACTGCTGACGCGGCGGAACCCGTCGGCCCCACGCAGCGGGCGAGCGCGGCGCTCGCCTCATCGCGGACCGCCACCACTCGCGCGATGGCGAAGAGATCGCGCAGGCGGGCACGGTCGGCCGCCGTGAGGTCAGGGCCGAGGGTCTGGCCCGCGACCACGACCGGCAGGCCGAGGCTGTGCGCCAGCAGACCCATCGCCCACCGCTCCAGCAGCAGCCACCCGAACCGGGAGTTCAGGTTGCCGCCGCCGCCGATGACGAGGGCGTCCACGCCGCGCAGCTGCTCGCGGATGCGGAACAGCTTGTCCTCGGCCGGCAGAGCGGCATCGCTGCCGCCGAGGACCTGCTGGATCTCCTCGGCGTACCGTTCACGGTCCTGCGGATCGTGCGGGAAGGTGAGTGCGTCGATCGCGTCCGCGGGGGCGGTGCCGCCGGGGCCGTACTTCTCGTGCCGCGACACCGGGACCACAGTGAAGCCACGGCGCTCCAGCTGCTCCCGTTCAGCGGACGCGATCGCTTCATCGCCCACGTGGTAGACGGTCTGGTCCACATCGCACAGCAGGGCGACTCTCATGCTTCACACTCTCTTCAGCGTCGACGGCGTCGGCAGGGCACCGTCCTGACCGCGGCGGTCGACGGGATCAGAGCTTGCCCTGCCTCTTCATCAGACGATAGATGAACGCGGCCATGTCTGCTCGGTTCGTCGCGACGAGCGGGCGGAACGTACCGTCCGGCCAGCCGGTGGAGATGTCCGCGCTCTTCATCCACGTGATCTCACGGGCGAACTGCGAGGTGCGGGGCACGTCCCGGAACGGGGCGGTCTTCGCCACGGGCAGTGGATCGCCGCTGGAACGGAACAGGAACGCGGCGATCGCATCGCGGTTCACCGGCTGCAGGGGACGGAACTCGCGGCCCCGGCGGGTGGTCCAGCCGGTGGAGAGGCCTGTCGCGTACGCCCAGGAGATCTCACGGTAGAACTGCGAGTTCGTCGGGACGTCCACGAACGGGGAGCGGGCCGGCGGGGTGTAAGCGGGGGAGCCGGCGACGCGGTACATGAACGCGATGATGGCGTCGCGGTTGACCGCGACGGACGGGCGGTACGTGCCGTCCGGCCAGCCCCGCAGAATGCCCTTGTTCGCCAGCGCTTCGATCTCGGTGGAGAACATGTGCGAGCGCGGCACGTCCTTGAAGGTCTGCCCGGGGCCGCCGGCGGTGAACACGACCTTGCCGTTCACCTTGTCGGCGATACCGTTCGCGAAGCGCTGCGGCCCGCTCGTCTTGGACTCCAGCGGCTGGCCCCACTCGGGGGTCCAAGAAGCGGCGTACGGGCTCTGGTGCGCCACGGTGGACTGTCCGGCGGTGACCACGAGGCCGCGAGTGGCGCGGGTGACGTGGTAGGAGCCCTCCAGCCGCTGGGCGTGGGTGACGGTGCCGAAGCGCGTGAAGCCTCCGTTCCGGTGGAACGCGAGGTAGTGCCCGGTCGGGTGGGCGTCGCGGTAGCGCTGGGCGAGGGTGCGCAGGTTCTCGAACTTCGAGTACACGTTCTTGCCGGGGCAGGAGGTGTAGTTGACGTCGCGGTGGCCGAAGATGCGCGGCAGCGACACGGGGCTCTTGTACCGCACGGCAGGCGAATCGGTGTTGCGGGGCTGGTGCACCGAGGTGCCGCGCACGTCGGCGATGAACGCGGAGCCGAGCTTCCAGCCCGCCACCCGCGCGAGGGCGTCGATGCCGGCCGACGGAGCCGACGCGACCTCGTAGTCGCCCATGATCGAGATGCCGAACGTGCTGTGGTTGAAACCGAGCGCGTGGGCGCCGCGGATGTTGCGGTGGATCCCGCCGCGGCGGCCCTCGAAGATCTGGCCGTACTTGTCGACCAGCACGTTGTAGCCGACGTCCGCCCAACCGAGCGTGCGCGTATGGTAGCTGTAGATGCCGCGCATGATCTGCATCGAATCAGCGCGCGAATAGCTGTTGGAGCCGGCGGTGTGGTGCACCACCACGGACTTCAGTTCGCTGTCGGCGCTCGAGTTGCGCGCCCAGGACTCGTTCGCGCCCCATTCGGCGCGGGTGAACATCGCGGGCGCCGCGGTGGCGAGCACCTTGGTCGCCGGGACGGTGCCGGTGAGGCCGGTGCCGCCGCCGCTGGGCCCATTGCCCACGCGTTCGTGGTCCGACGGGTCCTCCGAGGTCTCGATCAGGTGCGCCGTCAGCTCAGCGGTGACGTCCTGACCGTCGCGCGCGGCGCGGAAGCGCACCGCTGTGGAGGGACCGAACCAGGACGGGTCGGTGGCCTTCGCCCCCATGTCGGTGAGCAGTTCGAGGCGGCGCCACGGGCACCAGGTGCCGTCAGCGGCCCGAGCGGACACCTCCACCGTGTCCGGGTCCTCCCCGGTCCAGGTGGCGGCGGCCATCGTCGCGGTGCCGGCGACGGAGCGTCCGGGAGCGTCGTCGTCAGCGGCGGAGGACGCGTTCTTCGCGGACTCCGGTGTCGCCAGGTCCTCATCGGTGATGGTGGTGCCCGAGTCGCCCTGGGTGCCATCGGCTGCGGGGAGGGCGGCGGACGCAGCGGGGACGGCGGCTGCTCCGAAGGGGAGAGCGGCACCGGTGCGGATCAGGGAGCGGCGGGGAAGGAGAGACATGATGGTCCTCGGGTGGGAAACGCGAACATTACGAACGTATATCGGATCCATCGAAAGTGCTAGGCCGGTAACTTGGGGTTCCACGCGGTGTGAGAGAAAGCCCGTACTGCACATCAGGGGCGGCAGACCGGTCGCCCGGCTGCCGCCCCTGCGGTAGTTGATCGTCGAACCCCTCGGGGTGGTGGCCGATGGGATCAGCCGAAGTGCTTCGGCAGCACCGCCTCACGCTTCTCGCGCAGCTCAGCGATCGGGAAGGACCCCACACCCTGGATGTCGAGGGCATCGCCATCGGTCACACCGATGCGCACGGCCGGGAACTTCCGCGCCGTCACCATGTCGGTGAAGCGGACCTCTTCGCTGCGCGGCAGCGTCACGATCGCGCGGGCCTGCGACTCCGACAGCAGCGCGGTCAGATCGTCGAGGCCGTAGCGCTCCTTCAGCTCGTCCAGCACGATGCGGGCACCGGTGCCGAAGCGGGAGCAGGACTCCACCAGAGCCTGGAACAGGCCGCCCTGGGAGAGGTCGTGCGCGGCGTCGATGAGGCCGTCGCGGGAGCAGGACACGAGGATCTCGGCGAGCTCGCGCTCCGCGTCGAAGTCGACCTTCGGCGGCTGGCCGCCCAGGTGGTCGTGCACGGCGCCGGCCCAGGCCGACCCGGACAGCTCCTCAGCGGTGGAGCCGAGCAGGTAGATCGCCAGGCCCTCGTCCTTCCAGCCCGACGGCGTGCGGCGCGCAACATCATCGAACACGCCGAGGATGCCGACCACCGGGGTCGGGTGGATCGCGGAGTCGATGGTGCCGGGCTCACCGGTGGAGTTGTAGAGGGACACGTTGCCGCCGGTGACGGGGACCTCCAGGGTCCGGCACCCGTCGGCCAGGCCCGTGATGGCCTCCACCAGCTGCCACATGCGGTCCGGGTCCTCCGGGGAGCCGAAGTTCAGGCAGTCCGTGACCGCCATCGGCTGCGCACCGGTGGTGGCGACGTTGCGGTACGCCTCCACCAGCGACAGCTGCGCACCGGTGTACGGGTTCAGCATGGCGTAGCGGCCGTTCGCGTCGGTCGAGAGCGCGATGCCGCGGCCCGTCTCCTCATCCACGCGCAGCACGCCGGCGTCGTCCGGCATCGCCAGGGCGGTGTTGCCGCCCACGTAGCGGTCGTACTGATCGGTGACCCAGTGGGTCGAGGCCAGATTCGGGGACGTGGTCACGGTCCACAGCTGCTCCACCAGAGCGGCGGCATCCGCCGGACGCGGCAGCTTCTCAGCGGCGTCGGCCTCCAGCGCGTCCTGCCAGGAGGGACGGGCGTACGGGCGGTCGTAGACGGGGGAGTCGTGCGCGACCGTCTTCGGGTCCACATCGACGATGCGCTGGCCGCCGTGGTCGATGGTGAGGCGGCCATCGCCGGTGACCTCACCGATGACAGCGGACTCCACACCCCACTTGTCGGCGATCTCCAGGAAGCGGTCGAGCTTCTCGGGGGAGACCACCGCCATCATCCGCTCCTGCGATTCGCTCATGAGGATCTCGCCGGCGGTGAGGGACGGATCGCGCAGCAGGACCGTGTCGAGGTCCACGTGCATGCCGGAGTCGCCGTTGGAGGCGAGTTCGCTGGTGGCGCAGGAGATGCCGGCGGCGCCGAGGTCCTGGATGCCCTCGACGACCTCCTCGCGGTACATCTCCAGGCATGCTTCGATCAGCAGCTTCTCCATGAAGGGGTCGCCCACCTGCACAGAGGGGCGCTTCGCGGGACCCTCGTCATCGAAGGACTCGGAGGCGAGGATGGAGGCGCCGCCGATGCCGTCACCGCCGGTGCGGGCACCGAACAGGACCACCTTGTTGCCCACGCCCTCTGCGTTGGCGAGGTGGATGTCCTCGTGGCGCATCACGCCGATGGCGAGCGCATTGACGAGCGGGTTGTCCTGGTAGCAGGGATCGAACACGGTCTCGCCGCCGATGTTCGGCAGGCCGAGGGAGTTGCCGTAGCCGCCCACACCGGCCACCACGCCCTCCACCACGCGGGCGGTGTCCGGGTGGTCGATGGCGCCGAAGCGCAGCTGGTCCATCACCGCGACGGGGCGCGCACCCATGGAGATGATGTCGCGGACGATGCCGCCCACACCCGTTGCGGCGCCCTGGTACGGCTCCACGAAGCTCGGGTGGTTGTGGGACTCGACCTTGAAGGTGACGGCCCAGCCGTCGCCGATGTCGACCACGCCGGCGTTCTGACCGATCCCGACCAGGAGGTTCTTCTTCATCGCCTCCGTGGACTTCTCGCCGAACTGGGAGAGGTGTCTGCGGGAGGACTTGTACGAGCAGTGCTCCGACCACATGACCGAGTACATGGCGAGCTCGGCGTTCGTGGGGCGGCGGCCCAGGATCTCGCGGATCTTCTGGTACTCATCCCCCTTCAGACCGAGGTCGGCCCAGGGCTGCTGCTCATCAGGGGTGGCGGCAGCGTTCTCGACGGTGTCGATGTCAGGCATTGACGGAAGTGTCCTTTGGCTCGAGCGCATAGAAAACGGGGCTGGGTGCGGCCCGCAGCCGACCCAGCCCCATCCTACCCATGGGCGCAGCCCCGCCGAGCCCTCGGGTGCGGGGCGCTTCAGCGCGCCTGGTGCAGGGACTTCTCGCTCACCGGTGCGTTCCGGCTGGCGCGCTGCTGTCGGTAGTGCTCCTCCGCCTCATCCTGGCGCTCCCGCTCCGCGCCGAGCGCGATCGGGGCGCGCACATGCTCGGGCGCCAGATCGAACGCCGCCACGAGGTCCAGCGCCACCGGGCGCAGCTTCCACAGCAGGCGGTTGATGTACCCGCGCAGGGTGCGGCCGCGCTGCAGGGAGATGTGCCCGTTCAGCAGGTACCACGACAGGTTCGCTTCGATGCGGGTGAGGGCGAACAGGTCCCGCAGGCGGAACATGACGTGCTGGGTCTGCTGGTCCTCGATGTCGTTGATGGCGGTGGTGAACGCGGTCCAGCGCACCAGGTCCGCGTGCGCCTTCGCCGCCTCCAGCATCTCCACCTGGTGGCGGTTCACCAGGGCGGCCGCCTCCTGCGGGCTCATCTTCGCGGCGGGACGCAGCGCCAGCGCCACCTCCTCCACGGTGGACTTCGCGCGGGCCGCCAGCATCGACTCCTGGAACTGGGGGTCGCGCATCGACAGGGCGGCGCGCTTCGCACTGCCGGCGTCCTGCGCGGTCTGCACCAGGCGGTTCCACGGGGTGTGGCGCTTGGAGAGGGCTTCGGCGCGACCGGCGATGAACCGGCCGATGCCGGCGCGGTCGATGCTCTTCATCTCCGAGGAGTAGTCAGCGAGCAGACGCTTCGCGACCAGCTGCAGCAGCACCGTGTTGTCGCCTTCGAAGGTGGCGTAGACGTCGAGGTCGGCGTGCAGGCCGACGAGGCGGTTCTCCGCCAGGAACCCCTGACCGCCGCACGCTTCGCGGCATTCCTGGATGGTGTCCAGGGCGAGCCGGGTCGACGTCGGCTTCAGCGTGGCGGCGAGGGTCTCCAAGTCCTCGCGGGCCTCGGGAGTGTCGCCCTCGCCGGAGAACACGTCGTCGTAGGCGCGCAGCAGCTCGTCGTGCGCGAACTGCCCGGCGTAGGTCTCCGCCAGCGCCGGCAGCAGCCGGTTGAGGTGGGACTGGTAGTCCATCAGCACCGTCTCGCGGTTGGGGTCCGCGGAGGTGAACTGGCGGCGCTGCGAGGCGTAGGTGATGGCGATGGTCAGCGCCAGCTGGGTGGCGCGCAGAGCGGAGCCGTCCAGTGACACGCGGCCCTGCACGAGGGTGCCGAGCATGGTGAAGAACCGGCGTCCGGGGGATTCGATGGGGGAGGTGTAGACCCCGTCGGCGTCCACATCGCCGTAGCGGTTCAGCAGGTTGGTGCGGGGGATGCGGACGTTCTCGAACGCAAAGCGGCCGTTGTCGATGCCGTTGAGGCCGCCCTTCGGGCCATCGTCCTCGGACCGGATGCCGGGCAGCAGCTCGCCGTTCTCGTCCCGCACGGGCACGAAGAAGCAGTGCACCCCGTGGTCCACGCCGCGGGTGATGAGGCGGGCGAACACGGTGGCGGCGCGGGCGTGGCAGGCGGCGTTGCCGAGGTAGTCCTTCCACGCGGCCCGGAACGGGGTGTTGATGACGAACTCGTCGGTCTCGGGATCGAACGTGGCGGTGGTGGCGAGGGCCTGGACGTTGGAGCCGTGGCCGATCTCGGTCATGGCGAACGCGCCGGGCAGGCGCATCGCCATGGCGTCCGGCACCCAGCGGCGATGGTGCTCTTCGCTGCCGAGCTGAACGATGGCGGAGGTGAACAGGCCGAACTGCACACCGGACTTGATCTGCAGGGACGGGGAGCCGACCACGATCTCCTCGAACTGGGCGACGTTGTCCCCCTGCTTGTTGGGGCCGCCGAGAGTGGTGGGGACCATGTTGTCTGCGACCCCCATCTCCGCCATGAGGTGCAGCTGCTCAAGGACGCGCTCGCGGTGCTGGGCGACGGTCTGGTCGAGGTGGTCGTGGAGGCGCTCGTCCTTCATGCGCTCGCGGGCGAGGCGGCGCGAGTCGGCGTAGGTGCCGAGCAGGAGGTCGGTGAGCAGGGGGACGTCCACCTGCAGCGGTTCGTCGCTGTAGGGAGGGGCGACGGGGGCGGTGGTCTCGGGTTGCTCAGCGGTGAGCGCCCTGATGCTGTCAGTGATCGGCATGGCGGTCCTTTCAGTGCGTGTGTGTCACTCGGTGGGCGGGCCGGCGAGCAGCCACGTCACGAGGTGGTCGGCGATGTCATCGGGGGTCTTCTCGAACAGGGCATCGCCCTCGCGGGCGCGGATCCACTGGCTGGTGACGCCCTGGACGAAGCTGACGGCGCCGCTGGCCCACAGGGTGCGGGTCTGGGCGTCGATCGACTGGGGAAGGGAGGCGGCTACGAGGCGGCCCACAGAGGTGAGGAAGTGGTTGAGCCCGGCACTGGGCTGCACCACGAACTCGTAGAGGTTGCGGGAGGTGGCGGCGGTGTGCACGAACGAGGTGGTCATGGCGCGGATGGAGGTCTCGGCCGACGGGTGCTCATCGTTCGTGGCGCGCAGGACGCGGGTGAGCTGCTGGACCATCTCGTTGAGGATCTGCACGCCGAGGGCGCGCTGCAGTTCGGCCTTGTCCTTGAAGTAGCGGTAGACGATGGACTTCGAGGTTCCAGAGGCGACGGCGATGTCCTCCATGGTGAGGGAGGGGCCCTGGCGATGGATCTCGGTGCGGGCGACTGCCAGCAGCTCGGAGCGGCGCTGTTCGCGGTGGCGGGCCCACCGGGTGGAGCGGCCGTCGGGCTGAGGGGCTTGCGCGTTCGTGTTCACGAAACCTAGAGTATCAAGTACTGGCAGTACTATGTAAAGAGGTCATTGTGACAGCTCCTCAGAACGCCCCGCGCCGCGTGCACGTCCTCGGCGGCAACCGCATCCCCTTCGGCAAGATCGGTGGCGCCTACCGCGGCGTCTCCAACCGCGACATGATGACCGCCGCCCTCGACGGCCTCATCGCCCGGTACTCCCTCCAGAACGAACGCATCGGCGAAGTCGCCGGCGGCGCCGTCCTCAAACGAGCAGCGGACTTCAACCTCACCCGCGAAAGCGTCCTCGGCACCGCACTGGACCCCCACACCCCGGCGATCGACATGCAGAAGGCCTGCGCCACGGGCCTCGAGACCCTCAACTTCGTCACCGCGAAGATCCGTCTCGGCCAGATCGACTCCGGCATCGCCGGCGGCGTCGACTCCGCCTCCGATGCCCCCATCGAAGTGTCCGACTCCCTGCGCCGCAAGCTCCACACCCTCTCCCGCGCGAAGACGGCAGGCCAGCGCCTCAGCCTCGTGGGCTCCCTGCGCCCGTCAGACTTCGCCCCCCTCGCCCCGCGCAACAGTGAGCCGCGCACGGGCCTGTCCATGGGTGAGCACCAGGCGATCACCACCCGCGAATGGGGCATCACCCGCGAGGAGCAGGATGAGCTCGCCGCGGCCAGCCACAGGAACCTCGCCGCCGCTTACGAGGAGGGCTTCTTCGACACCCTCATGACCGGCTACCGCGGCTGCGGCCGGGACGAATTCCTCCGCCCCGACACCACCGTGGAGAAGCTCGCCGGGCTGAAGACCGTCTTCGGCAAGGAGCAGGCCACCATGACGGCCGGCAACTCCACGGGCCTGTCCGACGGCGCCTCCGCGGTCCTCGTCGGCACCGAGGAATGGGCCGCCGCCAGGGGCCTGACCCCGCTCGCGGAGGTCGTCGACTTCCGCGCCGCCGCCACCGACTACGTCCACGGCGACGAGGGCCTCCTCATGGCCCCGGTGGAGGCGATGCCGCGACTGCTCGCCGACAACGGCCTCACCATCGACGACATCGACTTCTTCGAGATCCACGAGGCGTTCGCCGGCACCGTCCTGTCCACCCTGAAGGCATGGGAGTCGCGCGAGTACATGGTGGACCGCCTCGGCTTCGACGACGTGCTCGGCACGGTCCCGCGCGAGAAGCTCAACGTGAAGGGCTCGTCGCTGGCCGCCGGGCACCCTTTCGCCGCCACAGGCGGCCGCATCGTCGCGTCGCTGGCCACCATGCTCCGCACCGCAGCGGACGACACCGGCCGCACCCAGCGCGGCGTCATCAGCGTGTGCGCCGCCTCCGGGCAGGGCGTGGTGTGCCTGCTGCAGGCCGAGCCCGTCGGACAGGAGGACAAGTGATGGCCGCCCCCAACCTGTACGGCTCGTTCGTGAAGAGCCCCGTCGGCGGTCTGCTGGCGAAGCAGCTCGGCCTGCCCAGGCCCGCCCACCTGCCCCGCCGCGCAGACCGCGACGAGCTCGTCCTCAGCCCCGCCGTCGTCCTCGGCGACTCGACCGGCGCTGACGACATCGCCGCCCGCCTGCTCGACTGGGGCGCGGATGTGCGCCGCCGCGCCGACGACACCGGCAGCGTCGGCTCCCTCCTGCTCGTCCTCGACGACCTGCGCCGCCCCGAGGACATCGCGGGCCTCATCCAGCAGGCCCGCGCCGCCGTGAAGAAGCTGCAGCCCGGCGGCCGCATCATCACCGTCTCCCGCACCCCCGACGGCGCCGACCCCGTGGTCGACTCCGCCCGGGGCGCCGTCGAGGGCCTGCTGCGCTCGCTCGGTCACGAGGTGCGCCGCGGCGCCACCGCCAACGGCATCCAGGTCGCGCCCGAGGTCCCGCTCAGCACCGTCAGCGTGGAGCACGCCCTGCGGTTCTTCCTCTCGGCCCGCTCCGCTTTCGTGGACGGGCAGCTGCTGCGGATCGATGCCGACACCGGCACCGCCCCCGCCGACTGGACTCAGCCGCTGGCCGGCCGCACCATCGTGGTCACCGGCGCCGCCCGCGGCATCGGCGAAGCGATCGCCCGCATCCTCGCGGCTGACGGCGCCGACCTCATCCTGGTCGACATGATGAACGCCGGCACCGAGCTCTCCCGCCTCGCCACCGAACTCGGTGGTCGCCCCGTCCTCGCGGACGTCACCCAGGAGCGCACCGCCGCCGCCCTCATCGCCGCTGCCGACGGGAGCCCGATCGACGGAGTGGTCCACAACGCCGGCATCACCCGCGACAAACTGTTCGCGAACATGACGCAGGACCGCTGGGAGGCCGTCATCGCCGTGAACCTCCGCTCGCAGCTGGCGATCACCCGCGCCCTGCGGGATGAGGATGCGCTCGGCGCCGACTACCGCCACGTGGGCATCGCCTCCACCTCCGGCATCGCCGGCAACCGCGGCCAGACCAACTACGCCGCCTCCAAGGCCGGTGTGATGGCGTACGTGGATGCGCTCGCCGGCGACCTCGCCGAATCCGGCGGCACGGCGAACGCGGTCGCGCCCGGGTTCATCGAAACGGAGATGACCGCGACGATGCCCGTGGTGACGCGCGAGGTGGCGCGCCTGCTGAACTCCCTCCACCAGGGCGGCCTGCCGCAGGACGTGGCCGAGGCGGTCGCGTTCCTGCTCTCGCCCGCCGCCGGCGGCATCCGCGGGGAGACGCTGCGGGTGTGCGGCCAGAACCTTGTGGGACGGTGATCCCATGAGCGTCCGTGAACTCTCCAGCGTCCCCAGCTTCCCCGCGATCTGGGCGGCCGCGCTCGGCCGCCCACCGCTGGTGCCCCGCGCCACCAGTCTTCCGGAGCGCCGCTACCGGGTCCGGGGAGTGAAAGTCGGGGCGGAGCAGTCCGCCCGGTTCGACCACCTGGTGGGCGCCGCGGCGTCCGACTACGTCCACCCGGGCCTTCTGCATGTGCTCGCGTTCCCGGTGTCGCTGTCGCTGATGGCACATCCGCGGTTCCCGTTCCCGCTGCTGGGGCTCGTGCACGTGAAGAACTCGATCCTGCAGCATCGCCCGGTGCGCGTGGGGGAGACGGTGGATGTGGAGTGCAGCGTGCGGAACATCCAGCCGCACCGCCGCGGCGCCACGTTCGAAGCGGTCTCGACCCTGTCCGCTGACGGGCAGATCGTCGCCACGGACGTCTCCACCTATCTGGCCCGCGGGGAGACGGCACGGAAGATCGCCGCGCTGCAGGAGGAGGGCGCGTCGGCCGACGGGTCCCGTTCCGAGGACCGTGCTGCGAAGCGTGAGGAGTTCCAGCCGCCGAAGCCGTCGGCCCGCTGGAAGCTCAATGGGGACACCGGCCGCCGGTACGCGGCCGTGTCCGGTGATGCGAACCCGATCCACATGTCTGCCCTGTCGGCGAAGCTGTTCGGCTTCAACCGGGCGATCGCGCACGGGATGTACACGGCGTCTCGCGCATTCAGCGAGTGCCTGCCGGATCTGTCACGGCCGCTGCGGTGGGATGTGGAGTTTGCGGCGCCTGTGATGATCCCGGGAACGGTGTGGGTAGCGTATGATGCGGAATCGGAGCGGCGCACCGAGTTCGTGGGCTATCGCGCGCCACGGAAGGACCGCCCGGCCCGGAAGAACTTCAGCGGCTCGGTCGAGACCCTCGGCTGAGGCCGTGGCGAGGTCCGGACGAGCATTGAGCCTGCGCGGATGCGAAAGGTGAGCGATGGGTTTCTTCGGTGGCAAGAGCGGCGATGTGATTCGTCTTGAGGCGGAGGTGAAGCGCCTGCATCAGCGAGTGGATCACCTCACCGCGCTGATGACGGAGATCCTTGGTGAGGAGCTGCCTGCGGAGTCTCCCCCGACAGATCCGTACGCACCGACTCAGTCCGAGCGGGAGCTGGCGGCTGCGGGGCGGAAGATCGAAGCGATCAAAGAGTACCGTTTGCGCACCGGTGCAGGACTGCGCGAGGCGAAGACGGCGATCGACCAGATCTGAACGAGTCTGCGCCGAACCGACACGGACGTGGGCGAGCCAACTCGGATCTATTCCGTGAGCTCTCGGCTCAGGTGCGGAATCGACGGTGTTTGGTGATGATCCCGCGTCCGCTGCGTGAGCGCCATCGGATGCCGGTTCCACCCTGCAGCGGCTCGGCGATGTCGCGGTCGGCTTTGCTGAGGTTGCAGAACGCGTCGAGCGCGGCGCCGTTCGCCATTGACGCAGGGCCGCCCCGGCTGTGCGGGCGCACATGATCGATGTGGTCAGTGACGCCGGTGCGCTGCAGGGTGCCATTGCAGAACGGCTTCTGGCAGGCGTGTGCGCGGCCAGGGCAGCGGGCCACTGTTCCGTTCAGCGCCGTCGGCAACGCCAGTGCCTGCTTCACGTCCTGCCGCCCCGCCAGTCTCCACCCCGTCGCCGAACCGCAGCGCGCTGGACCGAATCGCGTGCGTGAACGCGTCGGCCTCCCACCGGGCACGGACAAGCAGTCGATGCCGGATCAGCCGGTCCCGCTGCGCATCCGTATCAGGCTGCATCCGGTCCACGTTCTCGTTGATCGCAGTCATGACACACCCCCTCCGCGGCGGTCTTTCCTCTCGAAGTGCCTCAGGCGGGGATGGGAGCGGCTGCCGCCGGCGGCGAGGCGGGCCGACGCGCTGCCACGACGCCGCTCAGCGCTGCGAAGGGCATGAATGCGATCGGGTCACGAAATGACGTAGCGAAAACGGTGCCGAGAGCAAGAACAGCGAGTCCGCCTGCAGTGCCCGGCCCGGGCGGCAGCCACTGCGCCATGGCTGACTGAGGTTCACTCCATCTGCCTGTGCTGGGGACTCGTTGTCGCGCGCAATCCTCAGCGACACTGTCCGTGATCCGCCCAGCCCGGCCCACCCCGCCACAGAATTCGACGGATGTTCCGTATTCGCCGCGAATAGCGAACATCCGTCGAATTCTGTCTGCCCGCCCCCGCGACCAGGCCAGGCAGCCGGCCCCGAGCCCCATTTCCAGCGCTGAATCTGCTCCCCCGGACACGCCCCGGGCGGGGCGACGGCCGAGTGCTGCAAACCGGCAGGAAGGGCCCAGACATCTTCGAGATAGTGGCGACACCAGTAAGGCGCGTCACAAAGGAGTATCGATGCCCCTGTACGAGTTCAGCTGCGACGGCGGCCACCTCACCGAGAAGCTGCTGCCGATCAGCTCGGAGACTCGATCGATTGCGTGTCCGGCCTGCGATGGGGAGGCGACTCGGCGCATCAGCGCCCCCGCGGTCTCCACCGCGGACCCCACCCGCATGAAGCTGATGGACTCCACGCAGGCCACCGCGCATCAGCCGCAGGTGGTCTCGAGCGTCCCCAGCGGACCGTCTCAGCGCTCCACCCCGGTCACTCGGAACCCGCAGCACCAGAAGCTGCCCCGGCCGTGACCTGGGCCGTGCCCCAGCACTGAGACCCCGGATTCCAACCCCTCCCCAAAGGAAGGCCACCATGCCGAAGAATCTGTTCCCCCTCGATTCGTCCAAGAAGTTCACCGAGCAGGAGAAGATCGGCCACAACCGCTGGCACCCCGACATCCCCGCGCAGGTCACCGTCAAGCCCGGCGACACCTTCCGCGTGGACTGCCGCGAGTGGTTCGACGGCCACATCAAGAACGACGACTCCGCTGAGGACATCGCCACCGCGCCGCTGCACACTGTGCACACCCTGTCCGGCCCATTCCGGATCGAGGGTGCGAAGCCGGGTGACCTCCTTATCGTCGACATCGTCGACGTGGGCCCGATCCCGCAGGAGGAGGGTCCGCTCGCCGGCCAGGGCTGGGGCTACACCGGCATCTTCGCGAAGAAGAACGGCGGCTCCTTCCTCACCGACCAGTTCCCCGACGCGTACAAGGCCGTGTGGGACTTCCAGGGCGGCACCTGCACCTCCCGCCACGTGCCGGGCGTGAAGTTCACCGGCATTGTGCACCCGGGTCTGATGGGCACCGCGCCCTCGGCCGAGCTGCTGAAGAAGTGGAACAAGCGCGAGGGCGACCTCATCGCGACCGACCCGAACCGCGTTCCGGCCCTGGCGCTCCCGCCGGAGCCGAACGGTGCCGTCCTCGGCAGCCTCGAGGGCGAGGAGTTCGACCGTGTCGCCTCCGAGGGTGCGCGCACCGCACCGCCGCGTGAGAACGGCGGCAACCAGGACATTAAGAACCTGACCAAGGGCACCCGCGTGTTCTACCCCGTGTTCGTGGACGGCGCGAACTTCTCCGTGGGCGACCTGCACTTCTCGCAGGGCGACGGTGAGATCACCTTCTGCGGCGGCATCGAGATGGGCGGCTTCATCGACCTGCACGTGGATGTGATCCCGGGCGGTATGGAGAAGTACGGCGTGAAGGAGAACGCGATCTTCATGCCGGGCAACACTCCGCCTCAGCACAGCCAGTGGCTGAGCTTCTCCGGCACGTCCGTCACCCTTGACGGCGAGCAGCGCTACCTCGACTCGCACCTGGCATACCAGCGGGCGTGCCTGCATGCGATCGAGTACCTGTCCACGTTCGGCTGGTCGAAGGAGCAGGCGTACCTGCTGCTGGGCGCGGCACCGATCGAGGGCCGCTTCTCCGGCGTGGTGGACATCCCGAACGCCTGCGCGACCGTGTACCTGCCGCTGGACATCTTCGACATCGACATCCGCCCGACCGCGGGCGACGTCCCGACGATCGATCCGGGCATCGGCGCGCCGAAGTTCGAGGTGAAGTGATCGGCGAACACATCGGCTCGGCCTGACGGGCCGGGTTGACCGTGATCCCAGGGCGGGGTCGGCGGCGAAGGCCGCCGGCCCCGCCCTGTTCTGTGCGCCGGGAGGAGCCGGGCAGGGGAGAGCCCGTCCGCGGGGTCCCGGGATGTGACGTCGCGCTTGCTGAGTCGTCATCGGGAGCCATCTGCCGACATCTGCTTATGGGGGTCATAAGCAATCTGTGTAGCGTGTCGGCGTCCGGCCCGCGGCGGCGACCCGCCGCGGGCATCCTCATCACCGACCCCAAGGAGCCCTCCTCATGCTTCTCACCGGACTCGCCGTCGGCGTCGTCCTCGGCTTCGTCTTCCAACGCGGCCGGTTCTGCGTCACCGGCGCATTCCGCGACGTGTGGCTCAGCCGCTCGCTGCGCTGGCTCACCGCCTTCCTCGTCGCCGTCACCATCCAGGCGGTCATCGTCAACGTCCTCATCGGCGCGGACATCATCCACCCGGAGATCCCGAAGCTCGCGCTGCTGGGCGTCGCCGCCGGATCCTTCCTCTTCGGCATCGGCATCGTCCTCGCCGGCGGGTGCGCCACCGGCACCTACTACCGCTCCGGTGAGGGCCTCATCGGCTCCTGGATCGCGCTCGGCCTCTACGCCTTCACCGCGTCCGTGATGAAGTTCGGCGCGGGTCAGCAGATCACCGACTCCCTGCGCGACACCTCCACCCAGGCCACCACCATCCACGGCACCCTCGGTGTGCCGGTGTGGGTGCCGCTGGGCCTGCTCAGCATCGTCACGATCGCGCTCGTGGCGCGTCAGCTGTCCCGCCCGGCCCCGAGCTTCGTGGGGCTGCCCGCGAAGAGGACCGGGCTTGCGCACCTGCTTCTGGAGAAGCCGTGGGCGCCGCTGGCGACCGCTGTTGTGGTGGGCCTCATCGCCGCCGCCGCGTTCCCGCTGTCGGAGGCGGCTGGCCGTCCCGGCGGCCTGGGGATCACGACCCCGTCGGCGAAGATCGTCCAGATGCTCACCGCCGGTGACGTCTCGACGCTCGACTGGGGCGTGCTGTTCGTCCTCGGGCTCATCCCCGGGTCCTACATCGCCGCGAAGGCGTCCGGTGAGTTCCGCCTGCGCGCCCCGGACGCGCGCACCGCTGTGCGCGCGGTCATCGGCGGTGTGCTGATGGGTGCAGGCGCGGCCATCGCCGGTGGCTGCACCATCGGCAACTCCCTGGTGGAGACCGCGCTGTTCTCCTGGCAGGGCTGGATCGCATTCATGTTCACCTTCCTCGGCGTCGGCGCAGCCTCCCGCCTGTTCATCGTCACGCACCGCCGCGTCGGGGCCGAGCCCGTCCGCCTGCAGGCCGACGGTGCCGCATCGGACAAGCCCGCTGTGACGCTCGAACGCATCAGCTGACCCAACGACAGAAAGGACCGAGACCATGGGTTTCATTACGCTTCCCAAGCGCCGCCCCACCGTGGAGCGGCAGGTTCCGCAGAACCCGTCGGCCGCCCACGCGGACGCCGAAGCGCAGGCGCCGCAGACCGACTCGGGCGCCACCTACCGCCTCGACACCATCGGCCAGGTGTGCCCGTTCCCGCTGGTGGAGGCCAAGCGCGCCATCGAACAGATCGACCGCGGTGACCGTCTGCAGATCGACTTCGACTGCACCCAGGCCACCGACTCCATCCCCGCCTGGGCCGCATCCGCCGGCCACGACGTCACCGAGTTCCGTCAGCTGGATGCCGCCACCTGGTCGATCACCGTCCAGAAGGGATGAATCCAGTCGGGTGGGTCACACTGTCGGCATGGACGACCTCACCTCCCGCCTGCACGTGCTGCGCGGCCGCGAGGTCCCCCTCGGAGGGCCCCGCGGCATGACCGTCATGCGCACCCTGCCCCACCGCGACTGTTCGCTGGTGGGGCCGTGGTGCTTCGTGGACCAGTTCGGCCCGGATGACGTCTTTGCAACGGGCGGCATGCAGGTGGCGCGCCATCCCCACACGGGATTCGCGACGGTCTCCTGGCTGTTCGAAGGGGCGATCACGCACCGCGACTCGATCGGCTCGCATGTTCTGGTCACCCCAGGCGCGGTCGATGTCATGACCGCCGGTCGCGGCATCACGCACTCCGAATTCACCACGAACGACACCACCACCCTGCACGGAGTGCAGCTGTGGTTCGCGCAGCCCGATGCCCAGCGCTTCGGCGACCCGGCGTTCGCGCTCGCCTCCACCGAACGGATCGAAGCCGACGCCTTCGCGCTGCGCGCCGGGTTCGGCGAGCATTCGGTGACCGGCCCGGGTGACCAGGTTGTCACGGCCCGCGGCGACCTGCAGATGGGCGTCCCGCTCGACTTCCTCGAGATCACGCTCGACCCCGACATCGAGGTCACCGCTCACCTGGATGCGGGGCACGAGTACGCGGTCGTGGTGGACCGAGGGCCCGTCACGGTCGGGGCGGGGGAGCGTCCCGTGGTGGAGGCCGACGGGTACGACCTCGTCCTGGTCCCCGAACGCTCCGAGTCGGTGCGGCTCACGGCAGGGGAGGCCGGGGCGCGCGTGCTGCTGATCGGCGGGGAACCGCTCGGTGAGGACATCGTGATGTGGTGGAACTTCGTGGGCCGCTCCCACGAGGAGATCGCCGAGTTCCGTGCCCGCTACCAGCAGGAGATGGGCTTCGAAGGCGCCGACGGCGAGGCACTCGACCCCGACTCGGACGCAGCGCGGCCGGCGACTGAGGGGGACCTGCTGTTCGGGACGTTCCCTCCGAACACGCCGCGGCCGCTGCCGGCACCGCGCCTGCCCGGTGGGCGTCTGCGGTCACGCGGGCGCCGCCCCCAGGAGCGTCGCGAGGGCCGAGGCACGTAGTCTCGGGGCATGACCGACGCTTCCCGCTCCGCCGCGCACTCGTTCATCGCCGACTCCGCTGACGCCCCGGCCTTGGCCGCCACCGCTCCTGACGCGCTCGAGCGCCTCATCCTGCACGACGCCTTCGGCGACGCCGCTGACTCCGCGGATGGCGATGCCGCCCCGGCAAGCAGCGGCGATGCCTCAGCGGGGGATGTGCTCGTGCTCGGTGACGACACCGGCGCTCTCACCCTCGGCACTCTCCAGCACGCGGCCGCGGCGCGGGTGATCGTCCGCTGCGGCGCCGTCGACGCGGCGCAGCGTGTGCGCGCCGCAGCCGACCAGGCGGGGCCGGAGGTCGCGGGCCGCGTGGTCGTGGTCGGCCTCGACACCGACCTCCCGGGTGGGGCCGAGCTGGTGCCGGCATCCGTCGGCCCCCGCATCACCACCGCCCTCGGGCGGCTCCCGAAATCGCTCGCCGAGCTCGACCTGCTCGCCCGCGGCACCGCAGCGATCGCGGCCGACGGGGCCCGGCTTGTTCTCGGCGGCAACCAGAAGCACATGGCCCGCTCCATGAACGACGTCCTCGCCGGCGCGTTCGAGAACGTCCGCGGAGGCTTCGGCAAGGGCAAGCACCGCTGCCTCATCGCGACCGGCCCCATCGCCGGTGCGGCGGCGCATGAGGCGCAGCGGCAGGAGGTGCTCGGCGTCGGCATGCTGACCGGAATCGGCGGTGTGTTCTCCGGTGCGAAGCCCGACCGCGGCGGCTCCGCTCTCGCTGACCAGGCGATCCGCTGGCTCACGGCCCGGAGCGAGCGTGCGGCCGGCGCGGAGAACGGGGGAGGGGCCGACGGGGCCGCCCCCGCGCGGGTGCTGGACCTCGGCTGCGGCAACGGCCTGGTGTCACTGCGCCTGTTGCACGCCGCTGCGACGAAGCACGGCCCTGGTGCGGCGAAGCGCGGCGACAAGGCGAGAGATGGGGGAGCGGCTGCTCTTGACGTCATCGCCACTGATCACCAGATCGACGCAGTCCGCTCCGCTGAGTCCACGCTCGCCCGCTACCGTGACCGCGCCCGCGTCACTTGGGATGATGCCGCCTCGCAGGTCGAGGACGCCTCGATGGACCTGGTGCTGCTCAACCCGCCGTTCCATGAGGGCGCCCGCATCGATATGACGCTCGTGCAGGGCCTGCTGGATGCTGCGCAACGTGTGCTGGTGGACAGTGGTGAACTGCTGTTCGTGCACAACTCCCACCTGCGGTACCGGCCGGCGCTGGAGGCGCGGTTCGCGTCGGTGAACGAACTGCACCGCGACCGCATGTTCACGGTGCTGCGCGCCGTGAAGTGACCGCGCTCGCGGTCAGTCGAGCCCGAGCCTCTTCTTCTCCGCGTCGGTGAAGTCCACGGTGCGGACTGACGGCACCTGACATGCGGGTTAACACTCGGCCGCACTGGACCACAGACCTCAGGTCGATGGTGTTCGGCGTGTCAGAGTGGAAGTGCCCCGCAGGGATGATCCTCGGGCGGCGACGCCTCTTCTGCGGTGCCTGACCCAGAGCTAGGAGATGACCATGGCCGACACCCAGTTCACCGCCACCGCCCAGTCCATCGAGGGACTGCAGGTGCGCGCCTCATCACGGCAGCACACCATCACCATCGATGAACCTGCTGCACTCGGCGGCACCGATCTCGGCGCCAACCCGGTGGAGCTGCTGCTCGCGGCGCTCGGCTCCTGCCAGGTGATCGTGGCCCGCGCCTATGCCGAGGCTAGGGGCATCAACCTGCGCGACGTCGCCATCGACGTCACCGGCACCCTCGACCCCGACGGCTTCCTCGGCAAGAACCCCGACGCCAAGCTCGGCTTCTCCGCCATCACCAGCCGCTTCCGGATCGACGCGGACAATACCCAGGAGGAGATCGAGCAGTTCGTGGAGTTCATCGAAGCGACCTGCCCGGTTCTGGATACGCTCGTCAACACCCCGCGGATCGCTGCGGAGGTCGCGCCCGCCGGTGAGGGCAAGGGCACCGCCAGCGCCTGAGGCCGTCGGCTCGGCCTGCCCCCGTCGAGCCGCCAACACAGAAGCGCCGGCCCGTCCCCCGTTGAGTGGGGAGCGGGCCGGCGCTTCGTCACGTGCGCCGCGCGGTTGCGCGAGCGCTGAGGCCAGACGGGCCTCGAGTGTCGGCGGTGCCTGGTGTATCAGCGGTGCTTCTTGCCGGTGGCGGCAACGAACAGCAGGCCGCCGGCCATCGCGAGGTTCTTCTGGAACTGCAGACGCTGCTGAGTCTTCTCGTCCTTGTCCGTGGACTCCCAGAAGGCGTGGCCCGCGAGAGTGGTCGGGACGAGGGCGCCGAGAACAGCGAGCGACGCGAGGCGCGGGACGATGCCGAGAGCGAGGGCGGTGCCGCCCGCAACCATGGTGCCGGAGCTGGCGCGGACCATGGTGGCGGCGCCGTACTGCTGGGTCTGCTCCGGCATCCACGCCTTGAGCTTGTCCTCGACCATGGGGGCCATGGCGTCGGCGTTCTTGAACGTGTTGTAGCCGTTGTTGATGAACATGGAGGCGAGGCCGGCCCTGCCGATGGCGCGAAGGAGCTTGCTCATGGTCACGTCCTTTCAGACGGATCGTCGAAGTGTTGGACGATACCGAATCGTAATCAGGCGGTCTCCACTGTCGCTGGGTGGTAGGGGCGGAGCGGACTCCCGTTGAATGCGTTTCAGCGCCCATTCCGACGAGAATGAGCGCTGAAACGCATGGAACCGGGCTCTGCCGGTCGGGCTGGCCGGCGGGGGCCGGGCCGGGCCGTCGTCAGTTCGCGGCGACGAGCGAGGTCAGCACGGAGCTGAAGAAGCGGGCGCCGTCGGTGCCGGAGCGGGTGCCCTCACCGGGCATATCCGGGCCGAAGCCCGCCTCCACCGCGTGTTCCGGGTGTGGCATGAGGCCCACCACGTTGCCCCATTCGTTGGTGATGCCCGCGATCGCGTTCACCGAGCCGTTCGGATTCTCCTCGAACCCGGCGGGGCCGTGGGTCGCGCCCTCCACGTAGCGGAACACCACGCGGTTCTCCGCCTCGAGCATGTCCAGGGTCCGCTGGTCGGCCACGTACTGGCCGTCCTGGTTCTTCAGCGGGATGCGGATGACCTCACCGTCCGTGTAGTCCGTGGTCCAGGCGGTGCGGGAGGTCTCCACGCGCAGCGGCTGGTCACGGCAGATGAAGGTACGGTGCGCGTTCTTGATCATCGAACCGGGCAGCAGGTGCGTCTCGGTGAGGATCTGGAAGCCGTTGCAGATGCCGAGGACCGGCATCCCGCCCTTCGCGGCATCGACCACGCGCTCCATCACGGGAGCGAAGCGGGAGATGGCGCCGGCGCGCAGGTAGTCGCCGTAGGAGAAGCCGCCGGGGAGGATGATCGCGTCCACGCCGTGGAGGTCGTCCTCGTTGTGCCACAGGGCCACCGGCTCAGCGCCTGCGAGCTTCACGGCGCGCAGGGCGTCGCGGTCGTCGAGCGTGCCCGGGAAGGTGACAACACCGATCTTCGGCATCAGGCGGTCTCCTCAGCCAGGCGCACGGACACGACGTCCTCGATCACCGGGTTCGACAGCAGCGTCTCGGCTGCGCTGCGGATCTCGGCGAGCTTCGCCTCATCGACGGTGCCGTCGACCTCGAGCTCGAAGCGCTTGCCCTGGCGGACGGAGGAGATGCCGTCGAAGCCCAGACGGGGAAGCGCACCGGCGACAGCCTTCCCCTGGGGATCGAGGATCTCCGGCTTGAGCATCACGTCAACAATCACGCGTGGCATTCAGTTCTCCCTGCTCTGCGCGGCTCACAGGCGTTTCCGCGCATCATTCTCTGCGGTCTCTCCTAGTCTATTGCCAGGAAGGGAGTTGTTCGACTCATGCGTGTCACACATTTCAAGCACTCCGCGCTGCTGCTGGACTACCCCGGGACCCGGATCATCGTGGACCCCGGCAATCTCGCCGACCCAGCACTCCTGCAGACCACCGGGATCACCGCTGTGCTCGTCTCCCACCAGCACCCGGACCACGTGACCCTCGACAACCTGCAGGTGCTGGTCGACCAGAACCCGTCGGCCGATCTCTTCCTCGAAGCCGGCGCCTATGATGAGATGCGCCAGCAGGCCGGCCCCGGAAGCCTCGGCGATTCGATGCGGCGCGTGGAACCCGGGAAGCAGTTCCAGGTCGGCACCAGCTTCGGCGGCCAGGTGACGGTCAGGATCCGCGCCGTGGGCGGCGAGCACGCCACCATCCACCCCGATATCCCCAGCGTGGGCAACGTCGGGTACGTGTTCGAGGCCGACGGGTTCCCCACCGTGGGACACACCGGGGACAGCCTGGAGCCGCTCGATGAGTGGCGCGGCATCGACGCTCTCAGCTTCCCGGTGTGCGCACCGTGGTCGAAGATGCAGGAGACCATCGACTTCCTGCGCGAGGTGAAGCCCGCCATCGGCATGCCGGTCCATGACGCGATCGCCTCCCCGGCGGGGCGTGAGATCTTCATGCGGCAGGCCACGAACCTCGCACCCGAGGGCACGGAGGTGCGGGACTGGCCGATGGATGGAGTGATCGTGCTGGGCCGCAAGGTGAGCGAGACCAGCCACAAGTGGCGCCCGTGGACGGGGGACCCGGACGACTGAGCCCGACCCCCCCAGTCCGGAGGTTACCTGAGGGAAACCTTCTGGTTCGGTTCTTGTCAACGCCCTTCTGTAGCGTCACGCAGGCGTTCCTGACCCCGCACAGAAGGCATCCCTCCATGCTCTCCCGTCGCACCCGCATCAGCGCGGCAGCACTGACCCTGTCAGCGGCCGCCGCCGTCGGCCTCGTCCCCGCCAGCACCGCTGCCGTGCCCTCTGCGGCCAGCTCCGTCGGCGCCGCCCCGACCGCGCCCACGCTCGGCGCCGCCGCCTCGAAGAAGACCAAGCCCGTCACCAACGCCGTCACCGGCACCATCCCCGCCGACGCGTTCGACGAGGAGAGCGGCCTGCCCGCCGACGTGCAGATCGCAGGCCGCACCGCGGTCAAGGACCCCCTCACCCCGGGCGATCACCGCAGCGCCGACACCCCCGCCGCCGCGCCCGGCGACCTGCCGGTGATCCGCGCCGACCTCGCCGCAGCCGACGGGAACGCCCTCACCTGGAGCGGCACCGTTGACCCCGCCCGCAGCGTCACCCTGCTCGCCCTCAACCACGACACCGGCCGCTACGAGGTCCTCGACACCGCTCGCGGCAGCGCCGACGGAGACACCGAACTGGCCGCCGCAGCCCCCGCGGGCACCATCTCGAACGGCCGCGCCACCGTGATGGTCGTCGGCACCGACCCGTTCGCCGACGACCTCGACAAACCGGTCGACGACGCGTTCGAGAACACCGAGGGCTTCGACTTCTCGATCATGCACCTCACCGACACGCAGTACATCACCGAAGGCGCGACCAGCCGCCCCAGCCCGAAGGAGCGGCGCGTCTGGGAGAACGGCTACAAGGACACCTACCGCTGGCTCGCGAAGAACAAGGACAAGCACAAGATCGCCTTCGCCGCCCACACCGGTGACGTCATCGAGAACTGGCACCCCACCGACCCGTCCGGCCCGTACGGCACCCGCCGCGCCGAAGGCGAGTACCGCTTCGCCTCCGAAGCCGAGCGCATCGCCGACGACTCCGGCGTTCCCCACTCCGTCATCCCCGGCAACCACGACAACCGCGGCGGCAAGGACACCGGCCCGGACTCCATGTTCAACGAGCACTTCGGCCCGGACCGCTACAGGGCCCTCGAGCAGACCGACGGCTGGCGCGAACGCAGCGCCGAATACCACCCGTGGAAGGAGGGCGACAACCAGAACAGCTACAACCTGTTCACCGCCTCCGGCCGCGACTTCATCGTCATCAACCTCGGCTACGACGTCACCGACGAAGAAGCCGACTGGGCGCACAGCGTCCTCCAGCAGTACCCCACCCGCAACGCCTTCATCACCACGCACGCCAACGACAAGCCGTCGAAGCAGGCCGACGGGCGCGGCGACCACGACTCGCACGACGGTGAAGTCATCCGCAGCCGCATCGTGGAGAAGAACCCCAACGTGGCACTGGTCCTCTCCGGCCACGAGCACGGCGTGAACATCGCGGTGAACCGGAACGTGGGCCAGCCGGGCAACCACGTGGTGGAGCTGCTCGCCGACTACCAGTTCTACACGGTCGGCTCTGATGAGCTCGGCATCACCGATGTGGGCGGCTACCTGATCAACCGCCAGCTGCGCTTCGGTGCGAGCTACTTCCGCCTCCTCCAGTTCGATCTCGACCGCGGCGAGATGAGCGTGGACACCTACTCGCCGCTGCTGGACGACTTCGGCGCGAGTGAGCACGACACCGCCAAGCGGTACAACGGCAAGGAGGACGACTTCCGCGTCCCGATCCAGTTCCAGGACCGCACCACCGCGTTCTCGGCCGACGGCTTCACCGCCGCCTGAGGCGGCGCCCCGCGCTGCCGCTCACAGAACAGCGGCCCACTGAGCATCTGCTCGGTGGGCCGCTGCGGTTCAGCGGTGCTGATATCAGTAGGTGGTGATGCCGCGGGCGCGGAAGACCTCCCGGGCGGCCTCCACCTGCTCGTTGGTGGGTGGGGGAGTGTCCTTCAGCTGGTAGGCCAGTCCCAGGTTCTCCCACTTGTCCTGCCCCATCTGGTGGAACGGCAGCACCTCCACCCGGGACACCGTGGACCAGCGGGACGCGATGTCCGCGACCTTCTCGATGTTCGCGGGATCATCGGTCAGGCCGGGTACGAGCACGAACCGCACCCAGATCTCGGTGCCGGCCTCTGCGAGGCGGTCACCGAACTCGATGGTGGGCTGCAGGTCGCGGCCCGTCACCGTCCTGTAGGTGTCCTCGTCGCCGCTCTTCACATCCAGCAGGACGAGGTCGATGTCCTCGAGCATCTGGTCACTGACATGCCGGCCGAGGAACCCGGAGGTGTCGATCGCGGTGTGCACGCCCATCTCGTGGGCAGCGTGCAGCAGGTTCGCGGCGAACGCCGGCTGCATCAGCACCTCTCCGCCGGACAGGGTGATGCCGCCGCCGGAGGCGCGGAACACCGAGCGGTACCGGCGGATCCGCTTCACCAGTTCGTCCAGGGAGATGTCCTGCCCGTCCCGCATCACCATCGTGTCCGGGTTGTGGCAGTACAGGCAGCGCAGCGGGCAGCCGGAGAAGAAGACGGTCAAGCGGGTGCCGGGGCCGTCCACCGCGGTGACCAGCTCCCACGAGTGGATGCTTGCGATCTCACCGGCACGGATCGAGGCGAGGCGGTCAGGGCGGTCCAGGACCGTCTCCTCGAGTCCTTCGATGCCGGCGCCGAGGCGACGCTCGGCGCCGGTGAGCAGATCCACTGCGTGGGGCTGGTTCATCGGTTCCGCCTCAGGCGTTCTGGTGGAACGTGCGGTTGAGGACGTCCAGCTGCTGCTCGCGCGTGAGCTTCACGAAGTTCACGGCGTAGCCGGACACGCGAACCGTGAGGTTCGGGTAGTTCTCCGGGTTCTCCATCGCGTCCTCGAGGGTGTCCTTGTTCAGGACGTTGATGTTCGCGTGGTACAGGCCGGAGTCCATGTTGTTCTCCGCGCGGTTGGCCTTCATCGAAGCCAGACGCTCCTCGAACGTGGGGACCATGTCGGTGTCTCCTGTCGTGGATGCTGCTGCTCGGTTGTTCTCGGTGGTGGTCATGTCAGTCCTCCTCCATGATGAAGCCGGCGTCCAGGATGCCGACCAGGTTCGTGATCCGCTCCTCCTCGGTGCGTCCGAGGCCCTGCGGGGTGATCGTGTTGGTCAGCGAAATGCCGTCCAGCGCGTCGTTGTAGTCGAGCTTGCCCACGCTCAGCATGGAGGCGACCATGCCGTGCGTGTCCATGCCGTTCGCGGGGTTCGCGCCCGGGGAGAACGGGGTGCCGGCGCGGTGGCCCGACGGGAAGTTGCCCGTCGCCTTGCCGTACACCACGTTGGACGTGATCGTCAGGACCGACTGGGTCGGGATCGCGTCGCGGTACATCGGAATCGCGTTGATCTTCTGCATCACGGTGTGCACGATCGTCGCCGCGATGTCGTCAGCGCGGTCATCGTCGTTGCCGTACGCGGGGAAGTCGCCCTCCGTGCGGTAGTCGACGATCAGACCGGTCTCGTCACGGATCGGGGTGACCTTCGCGTACTTGATCGCGGACAGGGAGTCCGCCACGATCGACAGGCCGGCGATGCCGCAGCCCATCGTGCGGATGATCTCCGAATCGTGCAGCGCCATCTCGATCGCTTCGTACGCGTACTTGTCGTGCGCGTAGTGGATGATGTTCAGCGCCTCCACGTAGGTGCCGACCACCCAGTCGAGCATGAGCTCGTACTTCTGCCACACCTCGTCGAAGTCCAGCGGTCCGTCGCCCTCGATCGGGGTGTGCAGGCCCGGTTCGGTGACCTGCTTGCCGGTGACCTCGTCGCGGCCGCCGTTGATGGCGTACAGCAGCGCCTTGCCGGCGTTGACGCGGGCGCCGAAGAACTGCATCTGCTTGCCGACCTTCATCGGGGACACGCAGCACGCGATCGCGGCGTCATCGCCCCAGCGGCCCCGGATCTGCTGATCCGACTCGTACTGGATCGAGGACGTCTCGATCGAGATCGCCGAGCAGAACTCCTTGTAGCCGGCCGGCAGCTCCGGGTCCCAGAAGATCGTGATGTTCGGCTCCGGGGCCGGGCCGAGGTTCCTCAGCGTCTGCAGCAGGCGGAACGAGGTCTTCGTGACCTGGGCGCGCCCGTCCGAGGAGAAGCCGCCGTCGGACCAGGTCGCCCAATAGGGGTCACCGGAGAAGATCTGGTCGTAGTCGATGGTGCGCAGGAACCGCACGATGCGCAGCTTGATCACGAACTGGTCGATGATCTCCTGCGCCTGCTCCTCGGTGAGGGTGCCGGCGGCGAGGTCGCGCTCGAAGTAGATGTCGAAGAACGGGGAGAGGCGGCCGATGGACATGGCGGCGCCGTCCTGGCTCTTCACCGCGCCGAGGTACGCCATGTACGTCCACTGCACGGCCTCGTGGGCGTTCTCCGCAGGGCGGCGCACATCGATGCCGTACAGGTCGCCGAGGGTGATCAGCTTCTTCAGCGCCTTGATCTGCTCGGAGTGCTCCTCACGGTAGCGGGCCCAGTGCTCGGAGAAGCCGAGGTCCGCCACGGCGTCCTTCGCGCGCATCTTGTCCTCGATGAGGCGGTCCACGCCGTAGAGGGCGACCCGGCGGTAGTCGCCAATGATGCGGCCGCGGCCGTAGGCGTCGGGCAGGCCGGTGATGATGTGGCTGGAGCGGGCAGCGCGGATGCGCGGGGTGTAGATGTCGAAGACGCCGTCGTTATGGGTCTTGCGGTACTTCGTGAAGACCTTCTTGACGTCCTCGTCCACCTCCTTGCCGGCCTCCTTGATGGCGGTCTCCACCATGCGCCAACCGCCGTTGGGCATCATGGCGCGCTTGAGGGGCACATCGGTCTGCAGGCCGACCACCACGTCGTCGTCCTCGCTGATGTAGCCGGCGGGGAAGGCATCGATGTCGGCGGGGGTGTGGGTGTCGACGTCGTAGACGCGGCGCTTGCGCTCCTCGGAGAGGTACTCCTTCTCCAGGGTGTCCCACACGCGCAGGGTCTTGTCGGTCGGGCCGGAGAGGAACGAGGCGTCGCCCTCGTAGGTGCGGTAGTTGCGCTGGATGAAGTCGCGCACATCGATCTGCTCGGTCCAGTCACCGGTGGTGAAGCCGTCCCATGCCCTCGCGGTGCCCTCCGAGCCGGACGGGCCGGTGGTGGGGGCCTTGTTGTCAGTGGCAGTCATCGCAGTCGGTTCCCTTCCTCTGCTCTCTGGTGCACCACCAGGCTATGGGGCCGGATCGAGAGGATGGTGGGACCAACGGCATGCAGGGCGGCCCCCGTCACGTGATGTGACGAGGACCTGCGGTTTCACTTCTTCTTCGCTGCCCTCTTCATCGCCTGCTTCGTCTCCCGCACAGCGATGAGCGACTCCGGCGAGGTGATGTCGGCGACGCTGAGGGTGGTGCCGTCGGCGCCGTAGTCACCGGCTGCCTCCCGCCACCCCTCACCGGTGTAGCCGTACTGCTTGCCGAGCAGGGCGAGGAAGATGCGGGCCTTCTGGTCACCGAAGCCGGGCAGGGCCTTCAACCGTTTGAGGACCTCGCGGCCGTCCGGGTCGCCGTCGGTCCAGATCGCGGCGGCGTCACCGTCGTAGTCCTCGATGATCTGACGGCACAGCTTCTGCACACGCTCCGCCATCGACTTCGGGAATCGGTGCACCGCGGGGGTTTCGCGGAACGCCGCGAGGAACTGCTCGGGGTCCTGGTCCGCGATGGTGGCGGCGTCGAGGGCACCGACGCGCTGCTGCAGTTTGAGCGGGCCGGCGAACGCGGTCTCCATCGGGACCTGCTGGTCGAGCAGCATGCCGATGAGCAGGGCGAGCGGGTTCTCGGTGAGGAGGGAATCGGCGTCGCGGTCGTCGGTGATGCGCAGCGGCGCCGGGGCGGAGGAGGCTGAAGTGGTCATGCCTCCAGTGTGCACCACCGCGCGACCGCGGAGCGCTGAGGGTCTCTCGCCGGGCGGGGGGCGCCGGGGACCGGGCAGAGCGAAGGCCCCGCGGCGGATGCCAGCGGGGCCTTCAGCGTCAGTGTGCGACGGCGCTCAGTACGGGTACACGGCCTTCTCGGCGCGGCCGCGGGCGAGCCAGGCGAAGAGCAGCGGCACCAGGTACGGCGCGAACAAGGTGGCCAGCACGGCACCGGCCATCGACGGGAACTGGTGCGGCCAGTGGATGAACACGGCGAGGAACAGGAAGGTCAGCCCCATCAGCAGGGTGATGACACCGCCCACCACCAGCATCGGCGACAGAGCCAGGTTCTGCTCGCGGCGGTGCTCGGCGTGGGAATCAGCAGAGCGGCGCAGCATGATGCCTGCAGCGGCCATAATGATGCCGATCAGGGACAGGCCGAGCGTGTTGACAATCAGCGCCATCATCATTGGGGTGAGTCCTCCTCGTAACGATCTGCGGACATTGTGCCATGAACCAGCGGCCCGGGCCGCATCAGTGTGGGACGGTCAGAACCGCTCGCCCGTGAGCCGCTCCAGCGCGTCGATGTACTTCGCGCGCGTGGCCTCCACGATCCTCTCCGGCAGCACCGGCGGCTCCTCACCCGAGGCGCGGTCCCAGCCGGACTCGGCGCTCGTCAGGAAGTCGCGCACGAACTGCTTGTCGAAGCTCGGCTGCGCCTGGCCGACCCGGTACCCGTCAGCGTCCCAGAAGCGGGAGGAGTCCGGGGTGAGGACCTCATCGCCGAGGACGAGCGAGCCGTCGGCCCGCGAGGTGCCGAACTCCAGCTTCGTATCCGCGAGGATGATGCCGCGCTCGCGGGCCAAGTCAGCGGCCCGGCGGTACACCTCCAGCGACGCCTCCTCCGCCTGCGCCCCGAGGTCCTCGCCCACCAGCTCGCGTGCTTGCGCGACCGTGATGTTCTCGTCGTGTCCGCCGACCTCCGCCTTCGTGGACGGGGTGTAGATCGGCTCCGGCAGGCGGGAGCCGTCCTCGAGCCCCGCCGGGAGCGCATGCCCGCCGACGGATCCCGATCCGCGGTAGTCCGCGAGCCCCGACCCGGTCAGGTAGCCGCGCACGATGCACTCCAGCGGGAGCATATCGAGCCCCTGGCAGCGCAGGGCCCGGCCGCGCACCGGCTCCGGGACGTCCTCGGCGCTGATGACATGGTTCGGGACCACGTCCTTCAGCAGGTCGAACCACAGCACGGACATGCGGGTGAGAATGCGGCCCTTGTCGGGGATGCCGGGCTGCAGGGAGAAGTCGAATGCGCTGATGCGGTCCGTTGCCAGCACCAGCACCTCCCGCGCGGTGCTGAGCGACTCGCCGGCGGGGACGTACAGTTCGCGGACCTTGCCGCTGACCGCGTGGTCCCAGCCGTCGAGGCGCGGGGCGTCCAGCAGCGCCTCGCTCATGCCTCCACCTCACCGGCGGCTGCGCGCTGGGCGATGTCGGTGCGGAAGTGCGACCCCGGCAGGGTGATGTGGCTGATCGCCATCTGCGCGCGGGAGCGGGCGTCTTCGAGCGACTCGCCGACCGCCACGACGGACAGGACGCGGCCGCCGTCGGACACGAGCTCGCCGCGGGGGTTCAGGGCGGTGCCGGCGTGGATGATGTGGGCGCCGAACTCCTCCGCCTTCTCGATCCCGCCGATGACATCGCCCTTGCGGGCGGACTTCGGGTAGCCCTCGGAGGCGAGGACCACGGTGACGGCGGCGTGGTTGTGCCAGCGCAGCGGCTCCGCCTGGTCCAGTTCGCCCTTCGCGGCCGCCAGCAGCAGCGGCGCGAACGGGGATGCGAGGCGCTCCAGCACCACCTGGGTCTCCGGGTCGCCGAAGCGCGCGTTGAACTCGATGACGCGCAGGCCCTGCTTCGTGCGGGACAGCCCGCAGTACAGGATGCCGACGAACGGCGTGCCGTCCTCCCGCATGGCATCGACCGTGGGCTGCGCGACGGTGCGCACGACCTCCTCCAGCACAGATTCGGTCTCGATCCACGGCAGCGGGGAGTAGGCGCCCATACCGCCGGTGTTGGGCCCCTGATCGAAGTTGAAGGCGCGCTTGAAGTCCTGCGCGGGGGCGAGGGCGCGCACGGTGGTGCCGTCGGAGATGCAGAACACCGACAGTTCGGGGCCGTCGAGGAACTCCTCGATCACCACGCGGCCGCCCGGTGCGGACAGGGCCGCCTCGGCATGGTCGAGGGCGTCCTCCTTGAAGATGGAGACCACCACGCCCTTGCCGGCGGCGAGGCCGTCGTCCTTCACCACGTAGGGGACGCGGCCCGACGGGTTCATCGCATCCAGCGCCGCCTCCACATCCTGCAGCTTCGTGACGGTGACGGAGCGGGAGGTCGGGACGCCGGCGCGGTGCATGACGGACTTCGCGAAGTCCTTGGAGCCCTCCAGCTGCGCGGCGGCCTGCGACGGGCCGAACACGGTGATGCCGGCGGCGGTGAGGTCATCGGCGAGGCCGTTGACCAGGGGCGCTTCGGGGCCGATGACCACGAGGTCGATCGCGAGGTCGCGGGCAAGGGCGATGATGCCCTGATGGTCCGTGACGGCGATGTCATGGACGGTGGCGAGCTCGGCGATGCCGGGGTTGCCCGGCGCGGCGTGGATCTCAGGGGCAGGGGAATCGAGGGAGAGACGGCGAACGATCGCGTGTTCGCGGCCTCCGTGACCAACAACCAGAATCTTCACAGGCGCCAGCCTATCGCGCTGGAGCACCCGTCGGGCCACCGGGCAGGCGGGGCCTGTGACCGGTCTCCGGTAGTCTCAGTCGCGCCCCATCTCGCCCGCTGCTCCGCCCGGAAGGACCGCCCCGCTGATGCGCATTCGCCTGGACCTCGCCTACGACGGCACGGACTTCAGCGGCTGGGGCATCCAACCGGCCCTGCGCACCGTCCAGGGTGAGGTGGAGAAGGGGCTGTTCCGGATCCTCCGCCACGAGGTGCGGGTGCATGTCGCCGGCCGCACCGACGCCGGCGTCCACGCCACCGGCCAGGTGCTGCACGTCGACGTCCCCGAGGAGGCGTGGGCGCGGATGCCGGGCCGCAGCGACCGCACCCCCGGCCGCGCCATGTGCGAACGCCTCGCCGCTGTGCTGCCCCGCGACATCGTGGTGACGGACGCCCGCGCCGTCTCCGATGACTTCGACGCCCGCTTCTCCGCGCTGTCCCGCCGCTACCGGTACCGCATCGCCGATTCGATCGCGACCCGCTCGCCGCTGCGGCGCGACGTCATGAACCACAAGCGCCCCCTGGACGCGGAGGCGATGGACGCTGCCGCGCGAGCCCTCATCGGTGAACACGACTTCCTCTCCTTCTGCCGCCCCCGCGAGGACGCCACCACCATCCGCACCCTCCTGTCGATCTCGTGGGAGCGCGTCCCCCTGACCGACGGCGCCGGCCACCCTCTCGCGGATGCGGGACTGGTGGTCGCGGTGGTGGAGGCCGACGCGTTCTGTCATCACATGGTCCGCTCCATCGTGGGTGCGAGCGTCGCCGTGGGGGAGGGGCGGGCCGACGCCGCCTGGATGGCGGCCCTCGTCGCGACGCCCCGCCGCGACGCCGCCGGCAGCGCCCCCATGTTCGCGCCGCACGGACTGACGCTGGAGTCAGTCGGCTACCCGGAGGATGACCAGCTCGCCGCGCGGGCCCAGCAGACCCGCGGCAAGCGCGGCGACACGTGGGTGAGGCCGGCATGATCCTCGCCGTCGACGTCGGCACCACGGCGCTGAAGGCCGCCCTCGTGGATCGTGGCCGAGTCCTCGCAGCAGCGAGCCGCGCCTACGCGACCCACGCGCCGGGGACGGGCGCCGCCGAACAGGACCCGGACGACTGGTGCGCCGCCCTCACCGCGGTGGTGGCGGACCTGCTGGCGCACCCGGCGTGGTCCGATGTCGAAGCGATCGCGCTGACGGGGCAGATGCAGACCCTGGTGCTCGCGGAGGAGACCGCTGCAGGCTCCGGCCCGGCCGGCGCGGATCCGGCCAGAGCCGGTCATCGAGCCCCGTGCACGGGGCGCGCCGTTCTCTACAGCGACACCCGCGCCGCCGCGGAGGCCGACGAGATCCGCCGCGCCGTGCCCGACTGGGACGAGATCACCGGGAACCTGCAGGGCCCGACCGCGAACCCGGCGCAGTGGCTGCGCCTGGAGAGCACCCGTGAGCCCGCCACCGACACGGGCGCGGTGCGGCGGGTGTTCTTCTCCCCGGCGGGTCTGCTCGCCTGGATGCTCGGCGGCGACGCCCACTGCGATATCACCACCGCCAGCGCCACCGGTCTGCTCGATGCCCGCACCCGCACGTGGAGCGAGGCCATCGCCCGCGCCGCGCACCTGCCGATGGGTGTGCTGCCCGCCGTGGGCGGCGGCGACATCGGGAGCGTCACGACCGAGGGGGAGTCGCGCTTCGGCGTCCCGGCCGGTCTGCGGATCCACCTCGCGCCCGGTGACGCAGCCGCCGCCACGCTCGGCATCGTCGGGGGCTCCGACGGGCCCACCGAGTACATCTCGCTCGGCACGTCCGGCTGGGTCGCCAGCATCCAGCCGCTCGGCGCCGCACCGGCACGGCCGGAGGCCGAACACGCCCTGCTCCTCGACCCGCCGCTGGATCAGCATGTCCTCCGCATCGGCGCGCTCCTGTCCGCAGGCGACACCGCCGCCTGGGCTCGCCGCACCCTCCTCGGCGGCGCCTCCCCGCAGGAGGCCGACGCGCTCCTGGAGGCCCGGCTCGATGCCACCGGCTGCACGCCGTCGGGTCTGCTCGCCCTGCCGTCCCTGCGCGGTGAGCGGTTCCCCGTGCGCGCCGACCGCATCGGCGCCGCCATCATCGGCATGCGCCCGGACACCGACCAGGTGACTATGTACCAGGCGGTGCTGGAATCCGTCGGCCTCGCCCTCGCGAACGCGCTCCCGCCGAGCGGCGCCGCAGACGAGCAGTCGCCCGAAGCGGCCCTGCTGCCCGTCGTCGGCGGGGGAGCGGCCTCCCGGCCCTGGATGCGCCTCATCGCCGCGATCACCGGCCGGGACGCCCTGCCCGCCACCGCTGCCGACGCCGCCCTCCTCGGCGCAGCGCTCGCCGCCGGAGACGCCCGCCGCGAGGATCCGGTCCGCGACGCCGCTGCGGGGGAGCGGGCCGACGGGGCGAGCGCCGACGTGATCCCGGCACCCGCCGGCCGCGATCACCGGTGGGACGTGCTCCGGGCGCGGCAGCTCGAGCTGTTCCGCGCAGTCGCCGCCCTCAGCGACGAGATGTGAGCCATATCCTGTCGTGGAAGTGAACGGGCCTCATTGACCGCCTGAACAGCGCGCCGGTAGAGTGGACTGCTGTTGTGCCATGAATGCGCGCCCAACGCTGCCGATGATCTCACGCTTGGCGCGAAAGGCTCCTCACACGCATTCCGGCCCCCGCTCGCGAGGGCCAAGCACTGCAATCTATGGCCATGCTTTGAACCAAAGGAAGCGTGTCCACGGTCCATTCGAACCGTGTCAGCGGCGCTCCGCGTCGCGGCACAACCAACGAGAGAAGAAGGCACGAGTGCGTACGTTCACCCCGAAGCCCGGCGATGTCGAGCGTTCCTGGTACGTCATCGACGCAACTGATGTCGTCCTCGGCCGGCTCGCTTCCCAGGCTGCCCAGCTGCTCCGCGGCAAGCACAAGCCGGTCTTCGCACCCCACGTGGATGCAGGCGACTTCGTCATCATCATCAATGCGGACAAGGTTGCCCTGACCGGCAACAAGCGCGAGGACAAGCTCGCGTACCGCCACACCGGTTACCCGGGTGGCCTCCGCTCCGTGAAGTACAGCGAGCTGCTGGAGAAGAACCCCGAGCGCGCCATCCAGAAGGCGATCAAGGGCATGCTCCCGAGCAACAAGCTCGCTGCTCAGCAGATCAAGAAGCTGAAGGTCTACGCAGGTGCCGAGCACCCGCACGAGGCCCAGAAGCCGGTTCAGTTCAACGTCGCCGACCAGGTCGCGCAGTAACGGCCCTGGCCCGCGCGCTGAAAGAAATCTGAGGTTTACAGTGGCAGAAGAAACCACCCCAGTTGAGGAGTTCGAGGGCGAGACCTCGAACTACACCACCGAGTCGAGCTCCAACGCCGCCGTCGGCGAGGGCAAGTCCGCTGTCGGTCCGGGCTACGGCACCGGCCGCCGCAAGCGCGCCATCGCGCGCGTCCACGTCAAGCCGGGCTCCGGCGAGTGGGTCGTCAACGGTCGCAGCCTCGAGGAGTTCTTCCCGAACAAGCTGCACCAGCAGGAAGTGAACGACCCGTTCACCCTGCTCGACCTGCAGGGCCGCTTCGACGTCTTCGTCCGCGTCATCGGCGGTGGCCCCTCCGGCCAGGCCGGTGCCGTGCGCCTCGGCGTGGCACGCGCCCTCAACGAGGTCGACTCCGAGTCCAACCGCCCGGCCCTCAAGAAGGCCGGCTTCCTGACCCGTGACGCCCGCGTCCCGGAGCGCAAGAAGGCCGGTCTCAAGAAGGCCCGCAAGGCTCCGCAGTTCTCGAAGCGCTGATCCAGCCCTTCCGCTGGTGCCGGTCCGCCGGCACCTGACTGCAGCACGAACACCGTCCGCATTCCGCGGGCGGTGTTCTGTGTTCAATCGCCCCGGCGAGCGCGCCATATCCCACATCGACCCGTGGATCGCGGCGGCGGCCCCAGGGCGGACCCGGCCCGTCCCATTACGATGAGTGCGTCCGTGTCCGCACCCCGGACCGGACCTGACGCGACGCCCCCACCGGGGCGCCGCGACGGCATACGACTGCCCCACCAGATGGAGGAGACAATGGCGCGACTGTTCGGCACCGACGGTGTGCGAGGACTGGCCAACAAGGACATCACCGCGGAGCTCGCGGTTGAGCTCGCTGTCGCCGCAGCGCACGTGCTCGGCCAGCTCGGCGCATTCCACGAGGACGGCACGAAGCCCCGCGCGATCATCGCGCACGACCCGCGGCCGTCGGGCGACTTCATCTCCGCCGCCATCGCCGCCGGCCTCGCCTCCGCCGGCGTGGACGTGGAGGACGCCGGTGTGCTGCCCACCCCGGGCCTCGCGTACCTGGTGGAGTCCACCGGTGCCGACCTCGGCGTGATGGTCTCCGCCTCCCACAACCCGCATCCGGACAACGGCATCAAGTTCTTCGCCCGCGGCGGCACCAAGCTGCCCGACGAGGTCGAGGACGCCATCGAAGCGCGTATGGGGGAGGACTGGGAGCGTCCGCAGGGCACCGCGGTCGGCTCCATCACCCGCTTCGACGGCGCCGTGGACGCCTACGTCAACCATCTGCTGTCCACGCTGGACTCGCGCCTGGACGGCGTCACCGTGGTGGCGGACTGCGCCAACGGCGCCGCCTACGAGACCGGCCCGAAGGTGCTGGAAGCCGCCGGCGCCACCGTGCATGTCATCGGTGACCGCACCGACGGCAAGCAGATCAACGAGGACATCGGCTCCACCCACCTGGAGCAGCTGCAGGCCGCCGTGAAGGAGAAGGGCGCCGACCTCGGTGTCGCCTTCGACGGCGACGCCGACCGCTGCCTCGCCGTCGATGCTGACGGCACCGTCATCGACGGCGACCAGATCATGGCGATCCTCGCCGTCGACTTCCAGGAGCGCGGCAAGCTGCCGCAGAACACCCTCGTGGTCACCGTGATGAGCAACCTCGGCCTGAAGCTCGCCATGCAGGAGCACGGCATCCAGCTCGCCCAGACCGCAGTCGGCGACCGCTACGTGCTCGAAGAGATGAACTTCGCCGGCTACCGCCTCGGCGGCGAACAGTCCGGCCATGTGGTCATGACCGAGTACGCCACCACCGGTGACGGCGAGCTCACCGCCCTGCACCTGCTGCAGCGCCTCGTCACCTCCGGCAGGTCCGCGGCAGAGCTCGCCACGGTGATGACGCGGATGCCGCAGTCGCTGATCAACGTCAAGGGCGTGGACAAGACCCGCGCCAACATCGACGCCGGGGTCATGGACGCGATCAAGGACGCGGAGAAGCAGCTCGGCACCACCGGCCGTGTTCTGCTGCGCCCGTCCGGCACCGAACCGGTGGTGCGCGTCATGGTCGAGGCCCCGACCGATGAGCAGGCCAGCGAGGTGTGCGAGAAGCTCGCCGCCGTGGTCAAGGAGCGCCTGGCGCTCTGATCCGAACGGGCCTGCGCACCCGATCATCCGTGGGGCGGGCCCGGTTCGGGCCCGCCCACACATCTGTCCCCGCACCCTGCCCCTTCTTTTCGAGCACTCGGGAGTTCACCCCATGCAGCCGCTGCGCATCGCGTTCCTCGTCATCGCCGTCCTCGGCGTCCTCCTCAGTGCGGCTGCGCGGCTGCTGGGCCTGCCGCCGGAGGTGGTGCGCCGTCTGCGCATCATCGGGCTGTCCGCGGCACTGTTCGGCATCGCCGGGTTCTGGGTGCTGGCGCTGGCCAGCGACCACTGAGGCCGGGAGCCGTCGGCCCGCTTCGGACGGCGCCGCGCACGCCGAGGCGGCTGCGGTGATCAGATGCGGCGCAGCAGCACCGAGCGGACCTCGTGGTCCGAGCTCTTGCGCAGGATCAGGTCGGCGCGGCCGCGGGACGGCTGCACGTTCTCCCGCAGGTTCGGACCGTTGATCGTGTCCCAGATGTGCGCGGCGGTTGCGCGCGCCTCATCGTCACCGAGGTCGGCGTAGCGGCGGAAGTAGCTGTCCTCCTTCGCGAACGCGGTCGCGCGCAGCGACAGGAAGCGTTCGATGTACCAGCGGCGGATATCGTCCTCGCGGGCGTCCACGTACACGGAGAAGTCGAAGTAGTCGGAGACGGCGATGCCGACCCGGCCGTCGGCGCGCACCCGCGGCGCCTGCAGCACGTTCAGGCCCTCCACGATCAGCACATCCGGCCGCTGCACGCGGACGAACTCGTCCGGCAGGATGTCGTAGCTGATGTGGGAGTACACCGGCGCCAGCACTTCGCCCTGGCCGCTCTTCACATCCGCGACGAACCGCAGCAGCGCGCGGCGGTCGTAGGACTCGGGGAACCCTTTGCGGTGCATGATGTCGCGGCGCTTCAGCTCCGCGGTGGGATAGAGGAACCCGTCGGTCGTCACCAGCTGCACGCGCGGCGTCTCCGGCCAGCGCGCCGTCAGCTCCCGCAGCAGGCGCGCCGTGGTGGACTTGCCGACGGCGACGGAGCCGGCGACCCCGATGATGTACGGGGTGCGCCGTGCGTTCTGATGGAGGAACTCGTTGCGCACGTCCCGCATGGACTGCGCGTTCTGCACCTGCAGGTTGAGCAGGCGGGAGATGGGCCGGTACACCTTGTTGACCTCGTCCATGTCGAGCCGGTCGCCGAGGCCGCGCAGCGTCTCGATCTCGTCCGCGGTCAGCGGCAGCGGCGTCTCACCGGACAGGGAGGCCCAGTCGTCGCGGGCGATCTCCGTGAAGGGGGAGAGGGATGGGCTCGCATGGTCGTGCACAGTCACAGCCACCATTGTTCCACGGACGCGGCGGATGCTCACTTCTGCACGCTCGCGCGAAGCGCTCCGCAGGCTCGAGCAGGCCGGGGGCGATCCGTGATCTATCACTCCGACGCGCCCGCTTCCATCCGGCTGCGCACAGGTGCGGCACCGCTATCGTTTCTGGCATGTGTGGAATTGTTGGATACGCAGGGCCCGTCGGCCCCGAGGCCTCGAGCCGCCCCATCGACGTCGTCCTCGCCGGTCTCACCCGGCTGGAGTACCGCGGATACGACTCCGCCGGTGTCGCCGTCCTCGGTGAGGACGAGGTCGACGTCTTCAAGAAGGCCGGCAAGATCAAGAACCTGAAGGAGGAGGTCGCCGGCTCCGAGCAGACGCCCTCGAACGTCTCCATCGGGCACACCCGCTGGGCCACCCACGGCGGGCCGACGGATGCCAACGCCCACCCGCACCGAGGCGGCAAGAAGGGCGAGCTCGCCCTCGTGCACAACGGCATCATCGAGAACTTCGCGCCGCTGAAGGACGAACTGCTGGCCGACGGCTACGAGTTCTCCTCCCAGACCGACTCCGAGGTCGCCGCCCACCTCGTGGCCCGCGAATACGCCGCCACCGGTGACCTCACCGAGGCGATGAAGAACACCGTCGGCCGCCTCGAAGGCGCCTTCACCCTCCTGGCGATCCACGAGGACGCCCCGGACCGCGTGGTCGCCGCCCGCCGCAACTCCCCGCTGGTGATCGGCCTCGGCGAGGGCGAGAACTTCCTCGGTTCCGATGTCGCCGCGTTCGTGGACTTCACGAAGCAGGCGATGGAGATCGGCCAGGACCAGATCGTCACGGTCACCGCCGACAGCGTCGACGTCATCGAGTTCGACGGCACGCCCGTCGCCGACCCGAAGACCTACACCATCGAATGGGACGCCGAAGCAGCCCAGAAGTCCGGCTACGCCTCCTTTATGGCGAAGGAGATCCACGAGCAGGCCGAGGCCATCGCCGACACCCTCGTGGGCCGCTTTGAGAACGGCCGCCTCACCCTCGAGGACATGCTCATCGAGGAGTCCACGCTTCGCAGCATCGACAAGATCATCGTGGTCGCCTGCGGCACCGCGGCGAACGCCGGTGAGGTCGTCAAGTACGCCATCGAGCACTGGTGCCGCATCCCGGTGGAGGTGGAGCTCGCGCATGAGTTCCGCTACCGCGACCCGATCGTGAGCCCGAAGACCCTTGTGGTGGCGATCTCCCAGTCCGGCGAAACCATGGACACCCTCATGGCGGTGCGGCACGCGAAGGAGCAGGGCGCGAAGGTCGTCGCGATCTGCAACACCCGCGGCTCCACCATCCCGCGCGAGTCCGATGCTGCGATCTACCTGCATGTGGGCCCGGAGATCGCCGTCGCCTCCACGAAGGCGTACCTGGGGCAGATCTCCGCCTGCTACCTCCTGGGCCTGTACCTCGCGCAGGTGCGCGGCAACTTCTACGGCGACGAGATCCAGGCCGTCCTGGACGACCTGGAGCAGATCCCCGCGAAGATCCAGCAGGTTCTGGACGGCTCCGAGCAGGTGGAGCAGCTCGCCCGCGACATGGTCGATGCCACCAGCGTGCTGTTCCTCGGCCGGCACGTCGGTTACCCGACCGCGCTGGAGGGCGCGCTGAAGCTCAAGGAGATCGCGTACATCCACGCGGAGGGCTTCGCCGCCGGTGAGCTCAAGCACGGCCCGATCGCCCTGGTGGAGGACGGTCAGCCGGTGTTCGTGGTGGTGCCCAGCCCCCGCGGCCGCGACTCCCTCCACTCGAAGGTCGTCTCCAACATTCAGGAGGTGCGCGCCCGCGGCGCCCGCACCCTCGTGATCGCGGAGGAGGGCGACGAGGACGTGCTGCCGTACTCGGATGTGGTGATCCGCTACCCGCAGACCCGCACCCTGTTCGCGCCGCTGCTGACCATCATTCCGCTGCAGATCTTCGCCTGCGAGCTCGCCACCGCGAAGGGCCTGGACGTGGATCAGCCGCGCAACCTCGCCAAGTCCGTCACCGTCGAGTGATCCGACCCTTCTGAGCGCCCTGCGGGGTGCTCACGACCGGCGCCGCTGGAGGTGCCCTCGGCCACGGAGCCGACGGGTGCCCGGCGGCGCCGCTGTCGTCCCCACGCCGTGCTGGCTACACTGGCGGCATGTCACGGGCCCACGACGTTCGAGATGGCGAGGAGCTCGCCTTCGAACCCGAACCCGAGTCCCGGCTCGCCGGGGTGGGTGTGGACATCGTCGACATCGACAGGTTCGAGGCGATGCTCGCCCGGACTCCACGACTGAAGGAACGGCTGTTCGCGCCCGAAGAGCGCGGACTGTCCCTCGCATCGTTGGCGGCCCGCGCCGCCGCGAAGGAAGCGACCGGTAAGGCTCTGGGCAACCCGGGGGAGCTCTCGTGGCAGGACGTCATCGTCCGCAAGACCGCGACGGACCGCCCCTACCTGGTTCTGCGCGGCAACGCGCTGGCCACCGCCGTACGGGAGGGCGTGAGCGCCCTGCACCTCTCGCTGAGCCATGACGGTCGTCTTGCTGTGGCATCTGTTGCAGCGGAAAGAAGGAAATCACTCGATGACTGAGACCGCAGCGTCACCCGCCCCGTTTGCCGAGGAGCCCGGTATCGCCCCTCCGAAGGCCCGCATCTCCAAGGACGCGATCCGGCACAACGCCCGGCAGATCCGCTCCGCCCTCGATGAGCAGACCGCGCTGATGGCGGTGGTGAAGGCCGACGGGTACTCCCACGGCATGATGGCTGCGGCCGAGGCCGCCATCGCCGGCGGCGCCACCTGGCTCGGGGTGGCGCATCCCGGATCCGCGCTCGCGCTGACCCGCGCCGGGTTCGATGTTCCGATCCTCACCTGGCTGTTCGACCCGACGACCGCTCTGGACGTGCTGCCGGAGCTGATCAGCGCCGGCATCGACATCGGCGTCGGCTCCTACGAACTGCTCGAGCTGGTCGCGGACGCGGGACGCACCGCGGACCGCCGCGCCCGTGTGCACCTGAAGATCGACACCGGGATGGGCCGCGGCGGTGTGCTCCCGGAGGACCTGCCGAAGATGGCGACGATGATCCGCGGCAGCGACTACCTGCATGCGATCGGCGCGATGAGCCACTTCCATTCCGCTGACGTTCCCGGCGACCCCTCCATCGATGAGCAGATGCGGGTGTTCACAGAGGCGTGCGACGCCCTCGCCGACGAAGTCGGCCCGATCCCGCTGCGCCACATTGCGAACTCCGCCGCCGCCCTGACCCGCCCGGACACGCACTGCGACATGGCGCGGGTGGGCGTGGCGCTGTACGGCTACCCGCCGGTGGAGACGGACCTGGACCTGCGTCCGGCGATGACGCTGACCACGCGCGTGGCGGAGATCAAGACGGTCCAGGCGGGCCAGACCTCCGGGTACGGCGCCACCTACACCTGTGCGGAGAGCACGGACCTGGGCCTGCTCAGCATCGGCTACGGGGACGGCCTGCACCGGGCGGCGTCCGGTCGCGGCTGGGTCGCGGTCCGCACCGATGAGGGCATGAAGGTGGTCCCGCAGGTGGGGCGGATCTCCATGGACCAGATGGTGGTGGACCTCGGCCCTTCCTCCACGGCGCACGCCGGTGATGAGGCGATCGTCTTCGGTGACCCGGCCGCGAACCCGGACGTTCCCACGGCGGAGGACTGGGCGAGGGCCGCCGGCACCATCTCCTACGAGGTGCTGACCTCGATCAATGCGCGGGTGAGCCGTGTGGTCCTCGACCTGACCGACGAGGACGAGGACACCGGCGCCGCAGATGACTCATCCACGGCCGGTGACTCCGACTCGGGCGCTGACCCCGCCGCGACTGCCGGCCCTGACGCTGAGGCCGGCGCTGAGGGTGGCGCCGCGCCGACCGAGCCCGCTGACCCTGCGCCGACCGCGGTCGGAGACGCTCCGGCTGCGGGGGCCACCGCAGCGCCCGACGCCGCACCCGCCCCGGTGATGCCGGGCGGCGCCTCGAGCGACGCCGACTACGTGCAGTCCCCGCCGACGCCGGTCACCGGCGGCACCCGCGTCACCGTCCCCTCTGCAGCCAGCGCGGAGCGCCCCGTCCGGACAGGCCAGGAGCCCCCCACCGAGAACCTTGAGCCGATCGCAGACGAGGCCGGCCCCGCACCGGTCCACGACGACGCCCTGCCCGGCGCACTGGAACCGCGGGAGCAGAAGACGTGGACGATCGTGGACCAGTCCACGCTGACGGACCCGTCGGCCGCCCCCTCGGCCGGCACTGACGCGTCCGGTGCGGCGGGCTCGCCGGCGGATGACACCGCGCAGATCCCCATCACCGCCACCAGCGTCCAGGTCGACACCAGCACGGCCGAGGAGACCCGCCGAGTCGCGCAGATCCTCGCTGAGCAGGCGCAGGCCGGTGACCTGATCGTGCTGGACGGCCCCCTCGGCGCCGGCAAGACCACGTTCACGCAGGGCTTCGGATCGCAGATGAACGTGCGCGGCACCATCGCCTCGCCCACGTTCGTCATCTCCCGCGTGCACCCGCCGCTCGGGGACGGGCCGAGCCTCGTCCACGTGGACGCCTACCGCCTCGACGACGACTGGGACATCGAGGACCTCGACCTCGACTCCGACCTGCAGGACTCCGTCATGCTCGTGGAGTGGGGCCGCGACCGGGTGGAGCATCTGACCGACTCCTACCGCAGTGTGCAGCTGACCCGCGCCGAGGGTGCGGACCCGGCGGGCGACGTCGATGACCCGGAGGAGCCGCGCACCATCGTCATCACCCAGACGGGGCCGCGCTATGAGGACATCGACCTCGCGCACCTCGCCGACCGGTTCCGCGGGGCCGGCCTGACAGTCCGCGACCACCACCAGGAGACGAGCGCATGATCCTCGGCATCGACACCTCCGGTGCCGTGTCGGTCGCGGTGGCCGACGGGGACCGCATCCTCGCTGTGCGCACCGATGACCGCGCCCGCCACCATGACGAAGTGCTGCTGCCGCTGATCCAATCGGCGATGGATGATGCCGGAGCCGCCCGCTCCGACCTCACCGAGGTCGTGGTGGGCCGCGGGCCCGGCCCGTTCACCGGCCTGCGGGTCGGCCTCGTGACGGCCCGGTCGATCGCCGCGGTCCTGCGGCTGCGCCTGCGGGGCCTGTGCTCCCTGGATGCGCTGGCGCTGCAGGCCGCCGAGCAGGATCCCCTCGCGGGGACCGTCGGTGTGGCCCTGGACGCCCGCCGGCGCGAGGTGTACGCCGCCGCGTACCGCATCGAGCATGCGGGGGAGCAGGTGCGTGTGCACCGCACTCTGGGGCCGACGGTCGCCGCACCCGCCGATGCAGCCGCTGACCTGACGGGGTGCGACGCGCTCGTCGGCGCCGGCGCCCACCTGTACGCCGAGCAGCTGCCGCCGACCGCGGACCTGCGGCATGTTGATGCCGGTTTCCTCATCCGCGCCGCGAACCAGCAGGCGCGCGACGGTGACGAGCTCGGCTCCACGGACCCGCTGTACCTGCGCGAGCCGGACGCGGCGAAGCCCACGGGCCGCAAATCCACGCTCGGGAAGCGATGAGCGTCCCGGCGCTGCTGCGCCCTGTGGAGCCCGAGGACATCGAAGCGATCGCGTTCCTCGAACTCGCGCTGTTCCCGGACGAAGCGTGGGACGTCTTCATGCTCGCCGAAGAGATCGGCCACCGCGACCGCCGCTACATTGCGGCCGTGGACCCGGAGAGCGAGGAGATCATCGGCTACGCCGGCATCATGCTCGCCGGCGACACCGCGGACCTGCACACCATCGGCACCACCCGCCCCGGGCAGGGGATCGGGCAGGCGATGCTGGCGAACCTGGAGGAGACCGCGCTGTCCGAGGGCGCAGAGCGCATGCTGCTGGAGGTCCGTGAGGACAATGAGCGCGCCCGCGCCTTCTACCGGGAAGCCGGCTACGAGGAGCTCGGGGTGCGCCGCGGCTACTACCGGACCGCGGCCGGCGCCATGGACGCCATTGTCATGGCAGCGGACCTGCCCCGCACTGCCTGAGCACCCCTCAGCCGATGAAGGTCTTCACCTTCTGCGCCACCTCCGGCCAGTGACGGTCCAGCTGACGCCCGCCGAGCACGATGCCGGCCCACAGGGTGACAGCACCGAGCACCAGGGCGATCACGGCACCGATCCAGGCGAGGTACTGGCCGAACGCAAAGCTCGCACCGATCAGCGCCATGGCCGGCAGCATCGGCAGCCACGTCACCAGCATCGACACCAGGGTGGGCAGCCACGCCGCCATCGGTGAGGAGTTCTTCATCGAGCCGGGCTTCGGCGCCGCGAACGGAAGGAACGCGGCCGTCGCCACACCGATGCCGGTCCCCGACAGGGCAACGCCCAGCGCGCTCAGCAGCAGAACACCCGCGTATCCGCCGAGATCGTGCAGCACACCGATCACGGCCGTCACGATGATCAGCATCGGAACCGCCCACATCAGCGACACTCCGGCGCGGGCCGCCAGGGTGGTGCGGCCGCGGATGCCGGCCACGATGTTCACCCAGTTCGCGGGGCCGTCCATCCCGATGTCGTTGTAGATCAGCAGACCCGCCATCCACGCCACCACCACGGTTGCGAGGATCGCCATCGACGGATTGTTCGACATCACCGACATGCCCACCATGAACGCCACCATCACCGGCTGGACCAGCAGGCCCATGGAGTAGCGGGCGTCGCGGCGCATGTACTTCAGCGACCGGCCGACGGATGCTCCGAACGGCGCGGAGCGCAGGAACCGCGGTACGAGCGCCGTCACCTTCTCCGACTTCGCGGCGCTGTCGCCCTGCAGCGCCTGCGTCAGCGCCTGCTCCAGGGAGCGGCGCCACCACAGCCACAGCACAGCGATCGTCACCGAGGCGATCAGCATCCGCACCACAGCGGCCACGTACCGGCCCTCCAGCAGGTCCATCGGGATCGCGAACGGCGCCCCCAGCGGGGTCCAGGCGATGACGCCCAGGACCAGCAGGGCGTAGTGGACGATCGTGTCGATGACCGACGGGCTCTCCGCGATCGCGTTGGAGATGAGGGAGAACCCGTACAGCCCCACCAGGAGGCCGATGATGCCGAGACCTGCCGCGAGCTCGCGGCTGCGGCGACTGGACTGGCGGGTGGAGCGGAACGCGTCGATCGCGCGCGGCAGCAGAATGCAGATCGCCAGGCCTGCCAGCAGGGACGGCAGCAGCAGCACCAGTCCGCTGATCGCACCGGCGGGCCGCTCCGCGAGGAACCGCACCAGCATGACCGTCTGCGCGGCGCCGAGCACACCGATCGCCAGTGCGGTCAGGATGATCGCGGGGGAGATGAGCGATGCGATCAGCATCGGCAGCTGGAGGTCGCGGCCGCGTCGGCCCAGGATCGCGAACTTCGCGGGCGAGAGCGCGTCCTCAGCGCCGGAGACCACGGCCGGCGCGAGCAGCCAGGTGAGCACGAGCAGCGCGCCGATGCCGACCGCGGTCGGCGCGAACGTCCCGCCGATCTCCGACACCGACGCGGACGTGATCAGGGCGGGGCCGCCGAACGCGAGCGCGCCCAGCGCATACAGCACACCGATCGCGCCGCCGATCGTGGCGGCGAGCGTGGCGCGGGCGCGGCGCAGCGTGATCGTCCACCGCAGCTTCATCAGCAGCGGTGTCAGCGACGGCGCCTTCCCGTTCGCGGGCGCGTCGCCGCCCTCGCCGGGCAGCGGAACGGGCCCGGCGGTGTGCACGGCAGCGGAGGAGCCGCCCTCGGCGGGAGCGGGGGTCACTGGTTCAGCCACGACAGATCCCCCTGGGAGGCCTGACCGCCGGCGAGTTCGAGGAAGCGTTCCTGCAGGGTGCCGCCGGCGCGGACCTCATCGAGGGTGCCAGCGGTGCGGACAGCGCCGTCGGTGATGATGGCGACGTGGCTGCACAGCCCCTCCACCAGTTCCATCACGTGGGAAGAGATCACCACGGTGCCGCCGGAGGCGACATAGCTGGACAGTGCGGAGCGGATCGTCTGCGCTGAGACCGGGTCCACCGCTTCGAGCGGCTCATCCAGCACCAGCAGGCGCGGCGCGTGCAGCAGCGCGTTCGCCAGAAGGATCTTCTTCGTCATACCGGCGGAGTAGTCGACGATCAGTTTGCCCTCGGCATCGGCGAGGCCGAGGGTTGCCAGGAGCGAATCGGTGCGCTGCTCCACTGTCGCGGGATCGATGCCGCGGATCAGACCGGTGTAGGTGAGCAGTTCGCGGCCGGTGAGGCGGTCGAACACGGGCAGGCCGTCCGCGAGGACGCCCACCTGGCGCTTCGCCTCCGTCGGCTGCTGCCACACATCGGTGCCGAGGATCAGCGCGGTGCCCGCATCGGGCCGCAGCAGACCCGTGGCCATCGACAGGGCGGTGGTCTTGCCGGCGCCGTTCGGGCCGACGATCCCGTAGAGCGAGCCGCGGGGAATGGACAGGGACAGGTCGTGGACGACAGGGACACCGGCGAAGGATTTCTGCAGGTCCTGCATCTGAAGAGCAGCATCGGTCATGCTCTCAGTCTAGGAAGCAGCCACCGGCGGAGCCGTCGTCCGAAGGTCGCAGATCAGGCGGTCTGCTCTGGTGCGAGCGGATGACCGGCGTCCGTCTCGGCCACGAGGTGCTTGACCACCGCGGGCAGGCCCCGCTGGTGCGCCACTTTGCGCTGTCGCTGATAGGACGCACCGAGTTCGGTGATGCGGTTCAGCCCCTCGAACTCGCGCGTGCACCCCAGGCGTTCAGCAACGGGGGCGAGGCGGTCCATCAGCTCCGGCAGGGCGTCCGTGATCAGCTCTTCGCGGTTGTTGCGGTCGAGCACGAGGATCGCGTCCATCCCGTACCGGGCGGCGCGCCACTTGTTCTCCGCGATCTGCCACGGCGCCATCACCGGCAGCTCCTCTCCGCGGTCGAGGCGCTCACTGAAGTCGTCCACGAGGCACTGCACGAGGGAGGCGACGGCGAGGACCTCCTGCAGGGACGGCAGTCCGTCGCTGACCCGCACTTCGATGGTGCCGAAGGCGGCGACCGGCCGGATGTCCCAGCGGATCTCGTTGACCTCCTCGATCACCCCCATCGTGGTCATGTCGTTGATGTACGCCTCGTACTGCGGCCATTCGGTGAACATGTGCGGCAGGCCCGCTGTCGGCAGCTGCTGGAACATGAGGGACCGGTTGGAGGCGTAGCTGGTCTCCTCGCCCTGCCAGTAGGGGGAGGAGGCCGACAGGCACAGCAGGTGGGGGAGGTACGTGAGCAGCGCGTTGGTGATCGGCAGCATCTTCGCCGGGTGGTCGATGCCGACGTGCACGTGCACGCCGTAGATCGTCATCTGCCGGCCCCACCACTGGGTGCGGTCCACGAGAGTGGAGTAGCGGGCATCGTCGGTCACCATCTGGTCGGCCCACCGCGAGTAGGGGTGCGCGCCCATGCTGGTGACGTCCACCCGCAGGGGTTCGCCCGCTTCGCGGACGCGCTGCAGGGAGCGGGCGAGGTCCTCACCGGCTTCGGCGACGGTGCTGCACACGTCGGTGACGAGTTCCACGGTGTTCTGCAGCAGTTCGCCGACCACACCGGAGGTGCCCGCGTGGACGTCACGGACGGACTGCAGCAGCGACGGCGCGCACTGGCGCGACTCACCGGAGTCCCGATCCACGAGCAGCATCTCCCATTCGATGCCGACCGTGGAGCGCTGGGAGGGGGCGATGTTGATGGTCATGGTGCCATTGTCCATCATCGGCCCTCATGAGGACGCCGTGTCCGTTCTGTCATAATCGCCTGTGGCGCCGTATGCGCCGCCTCGCGTCAGCACGTCGCGGTGGGCGGCCGATGGGGTCCGGACACCACGGGCCCCAGCGGTAGGATGGCCTCCCGCAGATGAAGGAGCATGATTCCATGCAAGCAGCCAAGCGTTCGCGTCAGCGGCAGGTCCAGCGCCTGGCGCAGCCGGTCACCTCGATCCAGGGCGCGGCCGGTCAGGAGACCCGTGAGATTCCCCTCGGCATCCGCCGGGCCGGGGCCTGGGCGTGGCGGTTCATCGTCATCGTCGCCAGCCTCTGGCTCATCGTGAAGGGCATGGGGATGCTGTCCGGACTGGTGATCCCCGTCCTGGTCGCGATCCTCCTCACCTCCCTGCTGAACCCCCTGGTGCGGATGCTCACACAGCACACGTTCCTTCCGCGCGCCGCCGCGGCCGCCATTGCGCTGCTCAGCCTGATCATCGTGGTGGTCGGCATGTTCGTGCTGGCGGGCCGTCAGCTCGTCGCGTCCTGGCAGGACATCTCCGATGCCGCCGTCAAGGGCTTCAACGAGCTGTGGGACTTCGCCACCACCACCCTCAACATCGACAGCGGGGCCGTGTCGGAGGCTCAGCGTGAACTGGTGGACAAGCTGCAGGCCAACTCCGGCGCCATCGTCAACGGTGCGGTCGCGACCGCCGCAACGGTCGGCAATGTCGGCACCGGCCTGCTGATCGCCCTGTTCACCCTGTTCTTCCTGCTCAGCTCCGGCCACAGCGTGTGGCGCTGGATCGTGGGCCTGTTCCCGGCACAGTCCCGCCCGACCGTGCACGAGGGCTTCCGCCGCGGCTGGAAGGCGCTGAGCGCCTACGTGCGCACCCAGGTGCTGGTGGCGGCTGTGGATGCCACCGGCATCGCACTCGGCTTCGTGATCATCGACCTGGTGCTCAGCGCCACCGGTGCTCCGAGCTCCGCCCCGCTGACTCCGTATGCGGTGCCGATCTGGCTGATCGTGTTCCTGTTCAGCTTCGTGCCGCTGGTCGGTGCGGTCGCCTCCGGTGCGATCGCCTGCCTCATCGCCCTTGTGCTGCAGGGCCCGATCATCGCGCTCATCATGGTGGGCGTGGTGATCCTGGTGCAGCAGCTCGAATCCAACGTGCTGCAGCCCCTGCTGATGGGACACGCTGTGGAGCTCCACCCCCTGGCCGTGTTCCTCGGCGTCGCGGGCGGCGCGATGATCGCCGGCATCACGGGCGCCCTGTTCGCGATCCCGTTCCTGGCGTTCATCAACGCGCTGTACCTCTTCTTCACCGGCCGTGACCCCGCCCCGGACCTCGGCGTGGACGAGACCGCGCAGCAGCACTACAGGGAACTGGAGCGGCGCCACAAGGAGTTCCTGGCGACCGGTGTGCACGCCGCTGACCAGTCCTGACACCGGCGAACCAGCCGCCGACAGAGCAGAAGGGCCGCATCCGTGGGGATGCGGCCCTTCTGCTCGTCAGTTCATCGGTGCGTCACTTGGCGCGCTTCGGATCGTACGGGCTGCAGCGCACGATCGTGACGGGGATCGACTTGCCGTTCGGTGCGGTGTAGTCGATCTTCTGGCCGACGCTGGAGCCGGAGATGGCCTGACCGAGCGGCGACTCGGAGGAGAACACCTCCAGGGTCTCGTCATCGTCGGCGATCTCGCGGTTGCCGAGCAGGAAGGTGCGCTCCTTGCCGTCCATCTCCACGGTGACGACCATGCCGGGCTCCACCACGCCGTCATCCTTCGGGGTCTCGCCGACCACCGCGGTCTTCAGCAGGTGGGTGAGCTCCTCGATGCGGCCCTCCAGCTTGCCGAGCTCCTCACGGGCGGCGTGGTAGCCGCCGTTCTCCTTGAGGTCGCCCTCGTCGCGAGCAGCGGAGATGCGCTCCACGATCTCGGAGCGGCGCGGACCCTCGAGCTCCGCAAGCTCTGCCTCGAGTCGGTCGAAGGCGTCCTGGGTCAGCCAGGCACCCTGCTGGTTCTCGCTCATCGTTGTTCTCCTGGGTCAGTTCAATGGACAGTCGAGTCTGAGTGGCGGTGCGCACCCACGACAGCTCCCTCGCATCTGTGCGGCGGGAGGGCGGCCGTGCGCCCGCGGCATCGCGGTCAGCATGCCAACGAAAAAGGACACATGACGAAGCATGCGTCCTGAGGTTTCGCTTCCGCGTTGACGACCATTGTAGCGCACATGTGTCCGAATGACCCTGATCCTCGTCACAGAACCCGTCGGCCGACGGGGTGGACTCCCGCGAGCGGACAGGGATCCGGGCGCGCGGCCCGGCACGGGCGCAGCGCGGACGCGCAGGTGCGGATCAGAGGGGAGTGCAGGACTTCACGACGCCGGACACCGCCGGCTGCTGAGTGGTCACCACCACCGAATGGTGGGAGACCCGCTCACTCTGCTGCGGAACCTCCACCGAGGTGAAGCCCACCTGGCCGCGGTTCCCGTTCAGCGCCTCCACACTGCAGCGCACCGCGGTGCCGGGCTTCGTGTTCAGCTCGAAGCTCACCCGCATCTGCGTATCGGACACGTGGGTGTAGCCGGTGGTGGTGACCTTCACCGGAGATGAGGAGGAGACCACCAGACCCACCCAGATGACGGTCGCGAGGAACACCAGAGCGAGGATCCCGATGCCGATCCGGGCGGCGAGGGTGCGGCCAGCGGAGCGAGACGTGCCGTAGCGCTCTGCCAGGCGTTCGGAACGGGACTCGGTGGCGTGCATGCGGCTATTGTGTCATGGGACCAGGACCTCTGCTGCTAGGAGAGACATTGAGCGCTGACAGCCGCCCCGCACGCGAGAAGCTGCGCATGATGGCCGTGCACGCCCACCCGGATGACGAAGCGTCCAAGGGTGCGGCAGCCGTCGCCAAATATGTGCACGAGGGGGTGGACGTCACCATCGTCACCTGCACCGGCGGCGAACGCGGAGACATCCTCAACCCCGCGATGGCGGATGACCCCGACGCGCTCGCGGACCTCACGGCCGTGCGCCGCCGCGAAATGGAAGCGGCCCGCGACGTTCTCGGCGCCGACCACGTGTGGCTCGGCTTTGTGGACTCCGGCCTGCCCGAAGGGGACCCCGTCCCCGACCTGCCCGACGGGTGCTTCGCGCTCCTGCGCACCGAAGAGGCGGCACGCCCCCTCGTGCAGCTGATCCGTGAGCGCCGCCCGCACGTGCTCACCACGTATGACGAGAACGGGCACTACCCGCACCCGGACCACATCATGACCCACAAGATCTCGATCCTGGCGTGGGAGCTCGCCGCCGATCCCACCTATCGGCCGGAGCTCGGCGAGCCGTGGGAGATCTCGAAGCTGTACTACAACATGAGCATGTCGGCGGTGGAGGCGAACGAGTTCCACGAGTACTACCTGGAGCGTGGCCTCGACTCCCCGTACGAGGAGCGCCTGTCCTGGTACAAGGGGCTGCGGCAGAACCCGATCACCACCAAGGTGGACGTCTCCGACTACCTGGAGTACCGCGACCGGGCGCTTCTGGCGCACGCCACCCAGGTGGATCCGGAGGGCATGTTCTTCTGGGTCTCCAATGAGGTGCGCCGCCTCGTGTGGCCGTGGGAGGCCTACACCCTGCACTTCTCCCGCATTCCGGTGACGATTCCGGAAGACGACCTGTTCGAAGGACTCCGTTCGTGATGATGATCGCCGATCGCCTGCTCGTCACCGCCGGCACCGTTCTGGCGGACTCGACCCCGTCGCCGTCGCCGTCCTCCACGGTCCCGCCGGAGGACATGAACGCCGCCACCATCACCCCCGGCCTGCCGGGGTTCATCGTGTTCTTCATCATGGCGTGCGCTCTTGTGCTGCTGGCGTGGGACATGGGCCGCCGCATCCGTCGGTCCTCGGCGCGGGAGAACGTGGCGGCGCGCATGGCCGCCCGCGATGCGCAGGCAAGCTCCACCGAGGGCTCCGAGCCCGCGCGCGCTGCTGACGAGGGCGAAGGCCCCGAGCTCCGGTCCGAGGAGAATGACGTCGACCTGCCCGACGGCCCCGAGGACCGCGCCTGATCCGACTGAGCGCCTTCGCTCAGACCACGGAGATCCACACCGCGATGAGGTGGCAGACGAAGCCGATCACGGTGAAGCTGTGGAAGATCTCGTGGAAGCCGAACACCTCCGGCACCGGGTCCGGCCGCTTCAGTCCGTAGACCACCGCACCGAGCGTGTAGGCGATGCCGCCGCCGATCAGCAGGCCCACCACCGGCCAACCTCCGCCGGCGTGCAGCTGCGGCATGTACAGCACGGCCACCCAGCCGAGCGCCACGTACGCCGGCACGTACAGCCAGCGCGGCGCACCGGTCCACAGCAGGCGGAACGCGACACCGAGCGCGGCGCCCGCCCACGCAACGGACAGCAGCACCGTGGCGTCATGCCGGTTGAGCAGTGACACCGCGATCGGGGTGTACGTGCCGGCGATGATCATGAAGATGTTCGCGTGGTCGAACCGCTTGAGCATCAGGGCCCGCTTCGGCGCCCAGGTGCCGCGGTGGTACGTGGCGGAGACGCCGAACAGCAGACCGGCCGTCGCGATGAACACCACAGTGGACAGGCGGGCCGCGAGGCTCCCGCCGAGGGCCACCAGGATCAGCCCGGCGATCATGGCGCTGGGGAACGCGAACAGGTGGATCCAGCCGCGCAGCTTCGGCTTCGGCACCACACCCGCGGCGATGCTGAACTTCTGCGCGGCGAAGTCGCGCGCCCGGTTCGCTCCGGCGCGCGCCGAAACAACGGGGTGGGACCCCTCGTGCGGTGTGGTGACCATGTGGTCATATTAGCCGACCGCACCCCGCCCGGCCGCCGGGGACCACCGCCTGGTCCGCGGTGCACGCCCGTCCGCTCAGCGGCCCCGGCCCCCCTTTTTTTGTGAGCATGTTGTGCACGCCCGGGGCACGGATGGGGGAGCGGCACCCGTCGGCCGCCCCGATCGGGAAGAATGGGCCCCACCCCATCCGACGCGCCGACAGGAGGACCCGTGGCAGCACCCGCCAGCGCGCCCCGCACCCGAGCGGCTGGACCGCAGCACGCCCGCGGCGCCGAGGAGCCGGCAGCGCCGGCTGCGAGCACCGCGCCCGAGCACGTCGGGGTCATCATCGACGGCAACCGCCGGTGGGCGCAGGGCCGCGGCCTCTCCACCGCCGATGGCCACCGGGAGGGCGCCCGCCGCATCAGCGATGTGCTGCGCTGGATGGACGAGCGCGGCATCGCCCTGGGCACCATCTGGATGCTGTCCACCGACAACGCGAACCGCCCCGCCGACGAGCTCCAGGCGCTGTTCGGGATCATCGCCGCGACCGTGGAGGACATCGCGGCCGACGGGTTCAGCATCCGCATCATCGGCGACCTCAGCCTGATCCCCGCCGCCTCCCGCCAGCGGATCGGCGCCGCGATCGACGGCGCAGACATCCGCCGGGACATGCAGGTGAACCTCGCGGTCGGGTACGGCGGCCGCCGCGAAATCGTCGACGCCGTGCGCACGTCGCTGCGCGATGCCGTCGCCGCCGGCGCCGACCCGATGGAGGCGATCGCGCGCCTGAGCGAACAGGACGTCGCCGACCACCTGTACACCGCCGGCCAGCCCGACCCGGACCTCATCATCCGCACTTCCGGTGAGGAGCGCCTGTCCGGGTTCCTGCTGTGGGAGTGCGTCCACACCGAGCTGGTGTTCACCCAGACGCTCTGGCCGGACTTCAGCGAGCAGGACCTGGATGCGGCCCTCGAGGAGTTCGCCGGCCGCGACCGCCGCTACGGAGCCTGAACCCGGCCCACCGCCCCGGTTAACCGGGGCCCAAGCCCCCATGAACTCTCATCGGCGCCCACCGGGACATGTCCGGGAGCCCCTTCGCGCCGACCTACGCTCAGGGCATGATCTATGTTCTGGACACCTCAGTCCTCCTCTCGGACCCAGGCGCGCTGTACCGCTTCGCAGAGCACGAGATCGTGCTCCCGATCATTGTGATCACGGAGCTGGAGGCCAAGCGCCACCACCCCGACCTCGGGTTCTTCGCCCGCAAGGCGCTGCGCTCGCTGGACCGCCTCCGCGAGAAGCACGGGTCCCTCGCCACCGCCGTCCCCATCTCCGATGAGGGCGGAACCCTGCGCGTGGAGCTGAACCACCAGGACACCTCCAGCCTCCCGCCGGGCTTCCGCCTCGCCGACAACGACACCCGCATCCTCGCCGCCGCCAAGAACCTCCTCGACGAAGGGCACGAGGTCACCCTCGTCTCCAAGGACGTCCCGATGCGCATCAAGGCCAGCGCCTCCGGCCTGCGCGCCGAGGAGTACCGCGCGGAGCTCGCCCACAACGCCGGCTACACCGGCATCGAAGATGTCCACATCAGCGACGACGACATGCAGGGCCTGTGGGCCGGCGAAACGATCGACCTGCCGGAGGACAAGCGGGACCTGCCGCTGCACACCGGTCTGAAGATCCACTCCGGTCGCGGCAACGCCCTCGGCCGGGTGGTCCACATGAACCAGATGCGGGTCATCCCCCCGGATCAGACCCTGTTCGGCGTCACCGGCCGCTCCGCGGAGCAGCGCATCGCGGTGGACCTGCTGCTGGATGACGCCGTCTCCATCGTGTCGCTCGGCGGCCGTGCCGGCACCGGCAAGAGCGCCCTCGCCCTCTGCGCCGGCCTCGAAGCCGTGATGGAGCGCCGCACCCAGCGCCGCATCATGGTGTTCCGCCCCCTGTTCCCGGTGGGCGGGCAGGAGCTCGGGTACCTCCCCGGCGACCAGGACGAGAAGATGGGGCCGTGGGCGCAGGCCGTGTTCGACACCCTCGGCTCGATGGTGTCCGACTCGGTCGTGGATGAGGTCATCTCCCGCGGCATGCTCGAAGTGCTGCCGCTGACCCACATCCGCGGCCGCTCCCTCCACGACGCGTTCGTGATCGTGGACGAAGCGCAGTCGCTTGAGCGAGGCGTGCTGCTGTCGATGATGAGCCGTGTGGGTCAGAACTCCCGCGTGGTCCTCACCCACAACGTCGCCCAGCGCGACAACCTCAGGGTGGGCCGCTTCGACGGCATCGCATCGGTCGTGGAGGCGCTGAAGGGCGAGGAGCTGTTCGCACACGTGACGCTGCGACGCTCCGAGCGCTCCCCGGTGGCGGAGCTCGTCACCCGTGTCCTCGACCAGCCGGCTCCCTGATCGGAGCGCTCGAGCATGATCACGGTGGTGAGCCGCCGGCTGCGTGCACAGCAGCCGCACCTCGTCGCGATGATGAGATGCGGCTGCTCGGCTCGCCAGGTGCTGTGGTGGGCGCTCAGCCCTTGCGGTGGGTCCAGGTCTCGCCGTAGGTGACGGTCAGGGGGTGGCCCTCGCAGTGGGACACCAGCCACTCGTAGGCGGCCTCGGCGGAGTCCAGGCCGTCCTCGCCGCCGGAGGTGATCCTCGCCTCCAGGGCGGTGCCCGACGGGTGCTCCGTCCATTCCAGTGACGCTCCGCCGTCGAGGCCGTGACGGCCTGTGTCCGGGTGCTCCGGGTTCTGGGTGAGGGTGCGGAACCTCTGATCCATGCGGTCCGCAGCGTCGCTCAGCGCCTGCGAGTCGGTGCCGGCGGAGATGAGGACGTCGAGGGTGACCAGGAAGTCACCGTCGCCCCAGCGGGCGGTGGATCCGTCGGCGAACTCCATCTCCTCCACGGGGGTGTAGGGGGCGATGCCGGGCTGGGTGGGCTGCCGGTCGGCGACGGCGCCGAGGTGGGCGGTGTGGGACGGAGTGCTTGCGGTGGCCATGCGATGAGTCCTTCCAACGCGGTCCGCGCGGATCAGCGCGGTGGGCAGCGCCCTGCCGCCCAGGTCACGATTCTATGAACGTGCACGGTTCGGAGCCTCGCAGCACGGGTCCTTCGCGGCGGCGTACGGGGCTCCTCCGCTGCCGGGAACAGCGCAGCGGCCGCCGTCAGAATCCCTGCAGGCGGCCGCTGGTGGATTCGGCGCCGGGTGACCAGCGCTGGGCTATCAGGCCTTCGGCGCGGTCATCGACAGCACGTCCAGAGCATCATCGAGCTGCTCTTCGGTCAGCTCGCCGCGCTCCACGAAGCCGAGGTCGAGGGCGGCCTCGCGGACGCTGATGCGCTCCGCGACGGCGTGCTTTGCGATCTTCGCGGCGCTCTCGTAGCCGATCAGCTTGTTCAGCGGCGTCACGATCGACGGGCTGGCCTCCGCGTAGAAGCGGGCCTTCTCCTCGTTGGCGACGAGACCGTCCACGGTCTTGTCCGCGAGCACCCGCATCGCGTTGGAGAGCAGGCGGATCGACTCGAGCACGCAGGTGCCCATGAGGGGGATCTGCACGTTGAGCTCGAACACGCCCTGGCTGCCGCCCCAGGCGACGGCGGCGTCGTTGCCGACGACCTTCGCGCACACCATCATCATGGCCTCCGGCACCACCGGGTTCACCTTGCCGGGCATGATGGAGGAGCCGGGCTGCAGGTCCGGGATGGCGATCTCGCCGAGGCCGGTGTTCGGTCCGGAGCCCATCCAGCGCAGGTCAGTGTTGATCTTCGTCAGGGACACCGCGATGGTGCGCAGCGCACCGGACATCTCCACGAGGCCGTCGCGGGCGGACTGCGCTTCGAAGTGGTTGCGGGCCTCGGTCAGCGGCAGGTCGGTCTGGCCGCCGAGGTGCTTGATGACGGCCTGCGGGAAGCCGACCGGGGTGTTGATGCCGGTGCCGACGGCGGTGCCGCCCAGCGGCACCTCAGCGGTGCGCGGCAGAGCCGCTTCGACGCGCTCGATGCCGTAGCGCATCTGAGCGGCATAGCCGCCGAACTCCTGACCGAGGGTCACCGGGGTCGCATCCATCATGTGGGTGCGGCCGGCCTTCACCACGGACTTCCACTTCTCGGCCTTGTCCTCGAACGCGGTGGCGAGGTGGTCGAGCGCGGGCAGCAGGTTGCGCACCACGGACGCGGTGACGGCGACGTGCACGGACGTCGGGAAGACGTCGTTGGAGGACTGGGAGGCGTTGACGTGGTCGTTCGGGTGGACCTCCAGGCCGGACGCCTTCGAGGCGAGGGTCGCCAGCACCTCGTTCATGTTCATGTTCGAGGACGTGCCGGAGCCGGTCTGATAGACGTCGATCGGGAACTGGTCGTCGTGCTCACCGCTGATGACCTCATCGGCCGCGGCGACGATGGCGTCGGCGATCTGCTGGTCCACGGTGCCGAGCTCGGCGTTGGCGCGGGCCGCGGCCTTCTTCACCTCGGCGAGGGCGTGGATGTGGGCGGCTTCGAGCCCCTGGCCGGAGATCGGGAAGTTCTCCACGGCGCGCTGGGTCTGCGCGCGGTACAGGGCCGAAGCGGGCACCCGCACCTCGCCCATCGTGTCGTGCTCGATGCGGTAGTCAGTCTGGTCAGCCTGCGTCATTGCTCAACTTTCTTACTGGTGCTGGTGCCGGAGGGGCCGGCGAGCGACCCATCCAGCCTATCCCCGATCTCGTGCAGCCACGGCGGGTTCGCGCCGGTGCGGCTCACCGTCACCGACGCGAGTTGAGCGGCATGCCGGACAAGGGCCGTCACCTGCTCGGCGCCGAGGGCGGTGAGGCGCTCACGGGCGGCCTCGCCCGCCCCGTCGGCAGCGCCGCCGGCCGACGGAGTCAGCACACCGAGCCGCACCAGGCCGTCGATCAGGCCGGCGGAGAAGGTGTCGCCCGCCCCGATGGTGTCCGCGACGTCGGTGGGAGCACCGGGCACGTCGATGCGACCGGCAGCGGTGAACGCGGTGGCTCCGTCGGCCCCGCGGGTGAGGACGGCCAGGAGCGCACCGCGCTGCAGGAACGCCGCACACGCGCGCTCCTCCTCGCCGGCGCCGTACAGCCACTGGAGATCCTCGTCGGACGCCTTGACCACGTCGGCGAGAGCGGCGTTCGCTTCGATGACGCCGCGGACATCGGCTGCTTCGCCCATGAGGGCGGGGCGGGCGTTGGGGTCGTAGGAGATCAGCGCGTGGGGGTGGAGGCGCTGGATCTCCTCGCGCACCACGGAAGCGCCCGGGGAGCGGGTGGCGGCGATGGAGGAGGTGTGCACCGCTGCGGGGGAGTCGGGGAGGCCGACGGGGTTCGGGGACCAGTCGAGGTCGAACTCGTATTCGGCGGCGCCGTCCTCTGCGATGTCGGCGCGGGCGGTGGAGGTGGCGCCCTCCTGCACGGATCCGGCTGTGAGCGTGACGCGCGAGTCGGCGAGGTGGGTGCGGATCCGCCTGCCGCGCTCATCGGTGCCGAGGTGGGTGAGCAGGTGCGAGTCGTGGCCGAGGCGCCCCAGCGCGACCGCCACGTTCATCGGAGAGCCGCCGGGGTGCTCCTCGGGGGGTTGGCCGGGGCGGTGGACGATGTCGGTGAGGGCCTCGCCGATGGTCAGGATCTGCACGGGGTGCTGGTCGGAAGAGGAATCAGTCATCACACCGGTGATTGTCTCACCGGCTCGGCGGTTCGTGGAGCGGGTCGCACGGAGTCGCCCACCGCCCGGTGGTGCTGTCACAATGTCAGCCATGTCCGACCCATCGCTTGATCAGGCGCCGCCGAAGAAGCGGGAACTGCCCACGAAGAAGAACACCTCCGTCAAGAACATGGCGTGGGCCATGGGCCTGAACCTCATCCTGGTGGCGATCATCGCCGTGGCCGTGGTGGGGCTGGGCCGTGACAATGAGCAGAAGCCGTCGGCCGGGTCCGTCACCACCGTGAACATCGCCGAGTCCGCCGGCCGCGCCCAGGAGACACTCCCGTTCCCCGTGGCGAAGCCCGAGATGGGGGAGGGGTGGCGGCCCATCAAAGCGCGGCAGGGCGGCTCCGGTGAGTCCGGCACGTGGACCGTGCAGCAGCGCTCAGCGAGCGGCGAACTGCTGACCTTCGTGCAGGGATCCGAATACGGGCCCGCGATCACCCAGCTGATGGGCGGGGAATACCGAGCCAGTGGTGAGGAGCAGCAGATCGGCGGCGCCGACTGCGAATGGTTCGACGGCGACGACAAGCGCATCGCCCTCGGCTGCGACACCGGCGACTCCGGTTTCGTGGTCTACGGGGGAACGAACCGGGAGGACACGGCCGCCTTCGCCGAGAAGGCGGCGAGAACCGCGCAGTGACGCGCCGAGGGCGCACTCTCAGACGTCGCGGGCGATCAGCTCATCCAGCGGAATCGGCGACAGCAGGTACGGCGCCACCTCCAGCACGGTGAACGCACCGACCTGGCCCGAGCGGTTCATACGGGCGGCGGCGCGGGCGTAGGCGACCTGCGCGGCCGCGGTGAAGTCCGGGTTGCGCTCCAGCTCCAGGGAGAACTCCACCGTGGACAGCGAACCGCCGAGGTCACCGGTGGTGATGACGCGGCCGCCGTGCGGAAGGCCCTGATGGCTCTTCTCGAACTCCTCAGTGCTGACGAACTCGACCGTGGTCTCGTACGGCTCGAAGTAGTTCGGCATCGACACGATCTGCTCGCGGATCCGCTCCTGCTCGGACTCCTCCGCCACCGCGACGACCTCGCGGCGGTGAGCGGTGTGCGCGGTGATGTCGGCGCCGTCACCGCGGCGAGCGGCCTGCAGGGCGCCGTCCGACGGGATCGTGTACTGCACGGCGCGCTGCACACCCGGCACCCGTCGGACCGCATCCGAGTGGCCCTGGGAGGCGCCGAGGCCCCAGAAGGTGTTCTGCTGCGCGCTGGGGAAAAGGGCTTCGGCCATGGTGCGGTTTACGGAGAACAGGCCCGGGTCCCAGCCCGTGCCGACCATGGCGGTGTTCCCGTTCGCACGTGCCGCGGCGTCCATGCGGGCGCGGTGGCCGGGGATGTCGGCGTGGTTGTCGTAGGTGTCCACGGTGGTGAACAGCTCCGCCCAGCCGGTGGCCTGCTCGGGGATGTCGGTGGCGGATCCCAGGCACAGAAGCACCACGTCGATGTCGTCGGTGTGCTCGGCCGCGGAATCGGCGGGGAACACGGGGGTGTCGGTGTCCAGGGAGCTGCGGCGGGAGAAGATGCCCACCAGGTCCATGTCATCCTGGGCGCGGATGAGCTTCTCCGCGCTGCGTCCGAGATTGCCGTAGCCCGCGATGGCGGCGCGGATCCGCTTCGTTTCAGTCATGGCACGAGCCTATGCCCCAGCCGTACTCGCTCGCCAAAGGCGCCCGGTGGGAGTGAGACGCGCACCGTTGAGCGGGCCGCGCCCTGCCGCAGCGGCGACGCCGGCCGGACACGGCTGCCGGTCGGCACTGCTGCGGGTCAGTTCTGCTGGTCGGTGCTCTGCGCCTGCTGGCGCTGCACGGCGGCGTCGAGGCGCTCGCGGGCGCCGTCGAGCCACTGCTGGCAGCGCGTGGACAGCAGTTCGCCGCGCTCCCACAGTGCGATGGACTCCTCCAGCCCGCCCTGCCCGGATTCGAGGCGCTGGACGATGCCGACGAGTTCGTCGCGCGCCTGCTCGTAGCCGAGCGCGCGGATGTCCTCCGGCAGCTCGGGGGACTGGGGGTCGTCGGGGGTGCTGGTGCTCATGCGGGGTCCTCCTCGGGTGAATCAGTGGGGCCGACGGGTGCCGTGCGGTCATCAGAGCCGGTGCTGACCGCACCGATGCGGCCCTCGGCCATGCGGATGGACAGGCGGGTGCCGTCGGGGGCGCTGACGGGGTCGGTGATGACGGTGCCATCGCTCAGCTGCACGGCCGCGTAGCCGCGCCGCATCGTCTCCAGCGGTGACAGGCTCCGCGCCTGCCGCCGCAGGTGCGTGATCTCGTCACCGGCGCGCTGCAGGCGCGCATGGATGATGGTGCGCACCATCGACATCTGGGAGCGCAGCTCATCGGATCGCGCACCGAGCATGGTGTGCGGCTGGGCGAACACGGGCCGGGAACGCAGCGCCTGCAGGTTCTGTGCGTCCCGGTCGATGCGGGCGCGCAGAGCGGACCTGAGGCGGGTGCGGGCCAGCTCCACCTGCTCGCGTTCGGCCATCATGTCCGGCACCGCGATCTTCGCGGCATCCGTCGGCGTGGACGCGCGCACATCCGCCACGAGGTCCAGCAGGGGAGTGTCCACTTCGTGGCCGATGGCGGAGATGATCGGCGTGGCGGCGCCGGCGGCGAGGCGCACGAGGGACTCGTCGGAGAACGGCAGCAGATCCTCCATGGAGCCGCCGCCGCGGGAGATGATGATGACCTCCACCTCGGGGCGCGCTTCGAGTTCGCGCAGTGCCGCGCTCACCTCGCTGACCGCTTTGGTGCCCTGGACGGCGACTTCGCGGATCTCGAATCGAACGGCGGGCCACCGCTTCTCCGCGTTGACCACCACGTCCCGTTCGGCGGCGGAGGCGCGCCCGCAGATCAGGCCGATGGTGTGCGGCAGGAACGGCAACGGCTTCTTCCGGCCCCGGTCGAACAGGCCCTCCGCCGCAAGGGTGCGCTTCAGCTTCTCCAGGCGGGCGAGCAGCTCACCGAGCCCGACGGGGCGGATATCGGACGCCTCCAACTGCAGGGTGCCGCGCTTGCTCCAGAAGGTGGGCTTGCACCGCACCACAACGGTCGCGCCCTGGGTCGGCTCCACCCCGGACTGCTGGAGGACGTTGTCGCGGATGGGGACGGTGAAGGAGGCGTCGGTGTCGGTGTCGCGCAGGGTCAGGAAGTGCAGGCCGGCTCCGCGGCGCATGTTCACCTGCACGAGTTCGCCGATCACCCACAGGGGCGACATGCGGTTGATGTAGTCGCGGACGTTGACACTGAGCAGCCGCACCGGCCACGGATTCTCCGGGGTGGTTTCGGCGGCGGTCGCGGCCAACTGCTGCGGGGGCTCAGTCATGGCCTCTACTCTGCCACGCCGCCCCGTGCTGCGCGGTGCTCCTCGAAGGAGCGTGGATCACTGCTCGTGTTGATGCCGTCGGCCCCGCAGGAAGCCGAAGTGGCGGCGCGGCTTCTCCTCGGTGAGGTGGCGGCCGAGCACGGCGTCACCGCGACGGAACACGAACCGCATCGTGGCGCCCTCCTTCACGGGTTCCCCGAGCAGCTCGTGGCCCGCGGCGCGTGCGTCGTCGGGCACGTTGCGGTACGCCTGCGGGCAGTCGGTGGAGATCTCGATCGTCTCCCCGGGCCGCAGCCCGTGCAGTGCTTCGAGGGTGTGGATCACAGGGTAGGGGCACGACTCGCCGCGCAGGTCCAGCGAGTAGTCCGCGGTGCGGAACGAGGAACTCATGCGGCAACCTCCTCTCGCTCTGCCGGGGCGGATCCCTCAGCGTTGAGACGGCTGCGGCGACTGGTGCGGCGCGGCGACATCGCCAGCCACCACAGCGCCAGCAGAACCAGTGAGATCACCAGGGCTCCCCACAGGCCGCCGAAGCTCGTCAGACTGACCGGGGGAGCGGAGGCGACCAGATGGCGGTGGATGCCCCAGTGGTCCCAGCCGTAGGCGAGGACGGTGGCGCCGATGACATTGCCGCCGAACGCCACCCACGCCACTGTCTGCCCTTCCATCGCGCGGTACATCATGCCGGTTTCGCACGCTCCGGCCATGACGATGCCGAGGCCGAACAGGGTGCCGCCGATGACGGTGCCCCACCCGGCGGGCTTGGTCAGCGGGTCCATTCCGGTCACCAGCAGAACCACGAAGGTGGTGATGACGGCGGTCGCCAGGCCGATCACGAGCGCGTCGGAGAGCTTGGTCTTCCGCGTGACCCAAAGGTCGCGGAACGCCGCGGTGAAGCAGATCTGACCCCGTTGAATGAGCGCGCCGAACACGGTGCCGAACACCACGGCGACGGCCAGCAGGGGCCGCTCGGTGAGCAGGTACAGCAGGCACGCCGCGGCCAGAGCCGCCACGATGACCGTGAACGCGGACAGGTGGCGGACCCGTCGGCGCCGGTTCTGCTCAGCGGTGAGGTGCTGGCGCGCGGACGCGGGGACAGGGCGAGTGGGGCCGCGCCACCAGCGCTGTCGGATCAGCTGAACACCCAACCAGGTGCCGATCGCGGTGGTGAGGGTGAACAGCCAGGCGTGCAGGGAGAACTGCGGAATGCCGGTGAACATGGCGGCGAGGTTGCAGCCGAAGGCGAGGCGGGCTCCGAACCCGGCGACGATGCCGCCGGCGAGTGCCTGGGGGAACCGGCGGCGCAGCGGCGGGGTCCGGACGCGGAAGTCGTCTGCCCAGAGTGCTGCGAGGAGGGACCCCGCGAGCATGGCGATGACGATCCAGCCGTCGGTGCGGTCCAGGGGGCCGCCCTCCAACGCGGTGACCTCCTGGTAGTAGGTCCACGAACCGGGGTCGGCGCCGAGGAGCTCAACGGCATGTCCGCCCAAGCGGGTGAACTCACCGGTCACGGCCCAGACGGTTCCGGTGATCGCGAAGTAGGCGGCGCTGAGTGCGCCGAGGGCGGCGAACACGGGGCCGGGCGGCAGGCCCACGCGGGCGCGCAGAACGGAGTCGTAGGAGCGGTGGGGTGCTCGAGGAGCAGGCGATGATGTCACGGAGTCTCCGAAGCGGGCCGAGGGGACGAAGTCGATTGTAGACGGTCGGGAGGGGCTGGGGTCCGGCCCGGTGTGTCCGCGCGGGTGGGCCAGCTCGCTTCGGCTGGGGTTCCCACCTCGTGGTCCGTAGGATGGTGGGCGTGACTGATCAGCGTGTTCTTCTTGCAGAGCCCCGCGGGTATTGCGCGGGCGTTGACCGGGCCGTTGTGGCCGTCGAGCGGGCGCTCGAGCACTTCGACGAGACCGTGTACGTGCGCCACGAGATCGTCCACAACAAGTTCGTGGTGGACTCCCTGCGTGAGCGCGGCGCCGTGTTCGTCGAGGAGGTCGACGAGATCCCCGAGGGGTCCCTCGTCATCTTCTCCGCCCACGGCATCTCCCCGGCTGTGCGCGAAGCCGCCGAGGAGCGGGGCCTGCGCACGATCGACGCGACCTGCCCCCTGGTGACGAAGGTGCACAAGGAAGCTGTCCGCTTCGCGAAGGCCGGCTACGACATCCTCCTGGTGGGCCACGCCGGCCACGAAGAGGTCGAGGGAACCGCTGGTGAGGCCCCTGATCACGTGCAGATCGTGGACTCCCGTGACGACCTCGACGCGATTCAGGTGCGCGACCCGGACAAGGTGGTGTGGCTGAGCCAGACCACCCTCAGCGTGGACGAGACGATGGAGACGGTGGAGCGGCTGCGTGAGCGCTTCCCGAACCTCCAGTCCCCGCCGTCGGACGACATCTGCTACGCCACCCAGAACCGCCAGGTCGCGGTGAAGAAGATCGCGCCCGACTCCGACCTCGTGCTCGTGGTCGGCTCCGCGAACTCCTCCAACTCCGTACGCCTGATGGAGGTCGCGAAGGAGAACGGTGCGAAGGACGCGCACCGCATCGACTTCATCAGCGAACTGAAGGACGAATGGTTCGAGGGCGTCACCACTGTGGGAGTCACCTCGGGGGCGTCCGTGCCGGAGGTGCTGGTGCAGGCGCTGCTGAAGGAGCTCGCCGAACGCGGCTACGGCACGGTGGAGCGTGTCCGCACCGCGCAGGAGGACCTGATGTTCTCCCTGCCGCGCGAGCTGCGCCAGGAGATGAAGGTGCAGGGTGCGGATGACCGCCGTGAGCGCCCGCAGCGGGACATGCGGGATGCGGCGGACCAGTCGCCGCTGTCCGGCCGGGGAGCTGCGCCGACGGGTGCCGACGCACAGTGAGCTGACCCCGCCCGTCGTGCACGCTGACCGCGGTTGAACGGGACGCAGACGAGAGAAGGACCCCACCGATCGGTGGGGTCCTTCGTTGTTGTCTGCTGAGCTCGGCGCGGGCGCTGAGACGAGTGGTCAGCAGCGGGCAGGGCTACGCGGCGGCCGGTGACGTCAGGATCGGTGCTAACTGAATAGTTTCCTCATTCGATTGTACGGCTCTGTTCGGACGATCGTCCCAATGAACCCAAGAGAGGTGAAAGCAGTCCTGGCCTGGGGGTTCGTGCGGAGAAGGGCTCTGGATGCGGACGTGTTCCCGCCGGGGCGGTCTCACATATCGAGTCGGTGGCGCGAGTGGCGCAGAGACGCCTCCGCCGGGCGCCGAGCAGAGCGTTGACGACCGCGTCACGCCTCTGTAATCTACCTTCGGTTTGGTCAAGGACCTACTACGCGGTCAGGAGGAGCGCGCCGCTCCTGAATCGGGCTCGATCGAGGTGCGCTGAAGACACAGAAAGGGTTCACCGTGACCACTACCGGCCGACGGAATCTGTTGAAGGGCGCGACCTGGGCGGCCCCTGTCATCGCTGTCTCCACGATGGCTCCTGCCTACGCTGGCAGCCCTGTTCCCGGTACTGGGACGCTTGTGGCAGCCCCCTGGTCGAACACCTGGCGTGCAAGTAACCAGTACAAAGGAGCTGCTACCATCCTGCAGCCCTGGGTCATCTACCCCACGACACGGCCGTCCGGCACGGTGGCTGTCACCAACGAGACTCCTGCGTCACAGACCGCCAACCCGCTGACCAGGAAGGCCAGCGCATGGGATCCGATCTATCCGGATCAGAGCACGGGCAACTACAACGGCAACAAGGCCGAGGCGCCCGGTGCCGTGGGCAAGGGCGATGTCATCGAGATCTTCATCGAGAACATCGGCGGGAAGGACTCCTACGCGCCCCAGCCGCGCGTCGCTGGTCAGGAGCACACCACCTTCACTCATGACGGCACGCGCTACGGTCCTGACACCTACGGTGCTGCTTGGCCGGATGTTCTGCTGCGCGACTACCGGCCGAACAATCCGGATTCCTACTACGACTTCCTCAAGGCCAACGAATTCAGTGGTGCAGGCGTCAACACCGGCAAAGAGTCGTTCACGGGTGTCCCTTACACCACGGCGGATGGTCGCCACGGCTGGAAATGGGTCATCGAACTGACCAATCCCGTGGACAACGAACACGACGGGTCGGATGCGGTCACCTTCGACATCCGCTATCCGGAGCACCGCCCCGAGGGGTCATTCCCCAAACAGACCTACGCTCAGTATCGGACCACGGTGATTTCGCCCTGGGGAACGGTGGTCTACACGTCCGCCTGATCGACCGGACGCGAAGGGCCCCGCAGGTAACGTACCTGCGGGGCCCTCCCTTGTGTGCGGACTGCCGCGCCCTAACGCGGATCAGCAGCTGGGGGAGCGGAACGTGGTGGACGGCAGGGCGTCCTGGCAGAGCAGTTCGGCGTAGCGCTCGTCGCCGTCCACATGCACCTTCATGAAGGACAGCATGCGGCCCTGCAGGGCGGGGTCGTCCACATTGCCGGCCCAGTGGGTGCCGGTGAGGTGGTTGATGAGGTAGCGGTCCTTCGCGCCGGTGAGGGAGCCGTAGATCGGCAGGGCGTACTGCGCGTAGGGGGCGACGTTGTCGAGCATGCCGCCCACCACGAGGGTGGGTTCGTTGACGCGGGGGAAGCCCTCCTTCGCCCAGGGGTGCACGGCGATGACGGCATCGAACTCGCGGGCCTGCGCGGCGTAGAGGACACCGCCGCCGCCCATGGAGTGTCCGACGAGGGCAGTGCGGTCCTTATCGACGATCTTCTGGATCGCGGGATGCTTGAGGCCGGAGTCCATGGCGCGCACGGCCATGGTGGCCCGCTGCTGCGGCTGTTCGAAACCGGTGTACGTGTTGGCCTGCAGCACGATGAAGCCGTGGGAGGCGAGACGCTTGGCGATGACTTCGTTCACCGAGCCCGGCTCGACGAAGCCGGGCATGGTGACGACCAGAGCGTACTTCTCACCGTCCTTCGGGTTCGCGGGGTAGAAGAGGGTGCCGCCGCCGAAGCCGGAGAACTCACCCGCCTTCAGCTTGGTGGAGGTGACCTCGTACGGGCCGTCCTTGGTGATGGATTCCTGGGTGGGGGCGTCGCCGTGTTCGGCGGCGACTGCGGCGGTGGGGGCGAGTGCGGCCCCGGAGAGAGCGAGGGCGCCGGCGGCGAGGACTGCGGCGGTTCGGGAGGTAATGGTAGTCAGGAGGGATGAACGGGTCACGGGATTCTCCTTCGGGTCAGTGACTTCCATGACACTGAGTGAATGGTAAGTCGGTCGTGACGTGCGTCGCAGTGGGTTCGGAGAATCTGTCCGCCTGGTGGGAAGGGCCAGTCTCGGGGGCGGTCAATCCGTGCTCGGATCGTGCTCGCCGGAGTCGCCGATGTCGCGGGGGAGTTCCCGGGCGCGTGTCGTGACGGGCTCCGGCTCGGCGAGGGGCTTGCCCATGGCGGCGAGTTCCTCAATCGAACGCGCGGTCGGCATGACCCTCGACTGGTAGGAGCCGACCACGTCGTTGAAGGTCTTCACCGTCCCATCGAGTGACCGCCCCAGTTTCGTGAAGTGCCGCCCCATGGTGGTGAGGCGTTTGTGGAGTTCCCTGGAGCGGGACAGCACCTCGAGGGCGTCCCGGTTCAGCGCATCCGTGCGCCACGTGTGCGCCACGGTGCGCAGCAGCGCCATCAACGTGGCGGGGGAGGCGATCACCACATCGAGGGTGAACGCGCCGTCCAGCAGGCCCGGGTCTGCTTCGAGAGCAGCGGCGAGCACCCCATCGGAGGGAACGAACAGCACCACGAACTCGGGTGCGTCCCCGAGCCCCGCCCAGTACGACTTCGCACTCAGGGAGCTGACGTGCATGCGCAGAGCGCGGGCGTGTGCCTGCAGGTGGGCGGCGCGCTCCGACGGGTCCTGCGCGTCAACCGCGCGCAGGAACGAATCCATCGGCGCCTTCGCATCCACCACGATGGAGCGGCCCTGCGAGAGATGCACGACGAGGTCCGGGCGCTGCTCGCGGTCCCCGTCGGCCGACCTCCCCCTCGCCTGGGTGGAGAAGTCCGTGTGCTCCAGCATCCCGGCCGCTTCCACGATGCGCTGCAGCTGCACCTCACCCCATTGGCCGCGGGAGGAGGGGGCCTTGAGCGCTGAGGTGAGGGCCGCCGTGCCGTGGGTGAGGTCCGCGGTGGTCTGCGACAGGCGGCGGAGCTGCGCGGTGAGGTCACCCTCGGAGCGCGACCGGGCCGCCTCGGTGCGCGCCACCGACTGCTGCAGCTGCTCGAGGGACTGCCCGATCGGAGCGAGCGCAGCCGATGTGCGGGCGTGGTCGCGGGAGTAGCGCTCGTCGGTCAGCGCCAGCAGCTGCTGCGAGGACTCCTGGGCGGCCTTCGCAGCGATCGCGGCAACATCCACCTGTTCTTCGCCGGCGCGTGAGCGGGTGCGCGCGGACCAGAGGGAGCCCGCGATGATGCCGAGCAGGAAGGCCGCAATGCCGATGACGATGACGATCCACATGTCCATGGGACTAGACCACCACGGGGGTGCGACATTTAAAGTCTGCGACACCCCGCCCGTGAGATCGGCCCCGTTCCCCAGCGGCCGGCGGCGGGCTGAGCAGGCGGCGGATAGACTGGCGCGCGTGGCTCTTACTATTGGAATCGTTGGCCTGCCCAACGTCGGCAAATCGACCCTGTTCAACGCACTGACCCGCGCCGAGGTGCTGGCCGCGAACTACCCGTTCGCGACCATCGACCCGAACGTCGGCGTGGTGCCCCTGCCGGATGCGCGCCTCGGCCGCCTCGCCGAGATCTTCGGTTCGCAGAAGATCCTGCCTGCGACCGTGTCCTTCGTGGACATCGCCGGCATCGTCAAGGGCGCCAGCGAAGGCGAAGGCCTGGGCAACAAGTTCCTCGCCAACATCCGCGAGGCCGACGCGATCTGCCAGGTCACCCGCGCCTTCTCCGACCCGAACGTGACCCGCGTGGACGGATCGAAGGACCCGCAGGGCGACCTGGAGACCATCTCCGCTGAGCTGATCCTCGCCGACCTGCAGTCCATCGAGAACGCCCTGCCGCGCCTGGAGAAGGACACCAAGCGCAAGGTCATCGAACCCGAGGTCCTGCCCGAGGTGATGAAGGCGAAGGAGCTGCTGGAGACCGGCGTGACCCTGTTTCAGGGCGCGAAGAAGGCCGGAATCGACATCTCGCTGCTGCGCGACCTGCAGCTGATGACCACCAAGCCGTTCATCTACGTGTTCAACACCGACGAAGAGGGCCTCGCTGACGCCGCCATGCAGCAGGAGCTGCGGGAGCTCGTGGCGCCGGCCGAAGCGATCTTCCTGGACGCGAAGTTCGAGTCCGAGCTCATCGAGCTGGACGAGGCGGAGGCGAAGGAGATGCTGGAGTCCACCGGCCAGGAGGAGTCCGGGCTGGATCAGCTGGCGCGCGTCGGCTACGACACCCTCAACCTGCAGTCCTACCTCACCGCCGGCCCGAAGGAAGCGCGCGCGTGGACCATTCGCAAGGGCTGGACCGCTCCGCAGGCAGCCGGTGTCATCCACACCGACTTCGAGCGCGGGTTCATCAAGGCCGAGGTCGTCTCCTTCGACCAGCTCGATGAGGCCGGCTCGATGAACGAGGCCAAGGCCAAGGGCTGGGTCCGCATGGAGGGCAAGGACTACGTCATGGCCGACGGCGACGTGGTGGAGTTCCGCTTCAACGTGTGACCACCTGTCCGGCAGACCGTCGAACACGGCTCCCTGATGGGTGCGACGTCGCCTGCGCAACTGGGCCTGCATTAGCGCTAGACGCGAGTTTCATAATTCCGTAAGGTTACCCTTGCCTAACGGAAGGATCTCCATGAGCGCTACCGCCCCCGCCGTCCCGGTGACGGCTACGGCCCCGCACGATGATCAGGACCACACGACGACCCACGGCGTGCTGCCGCTCGTCGCGTCCCTCTACGTCACGCAGTATCTGGGTGTCGGCTTCATCTACGTCGGGCTGACCGCCATCCTGCGGCGCGAGGGCGTCTCCCTCGAAAGCCTCGCTGCCGTCTCCCTGGCGGGCGCAATGTGGGCGCTCAAACCCCTGTGGGCGCCGCTCGTCGACCGATTCGGCCGGACCAAGACGGGCCACTACCGCACGTGGCTCCTCATGCTGCAGCCACTCCTGGCGCTCGCCAGCCTCGCCCTGGTCGCGATTCCTGAGCCCGCCCAGCATCTCGGCGTCCTCGGTGCCCTCATCGCGCTCTACACCTTCATCAGCGCCACGCAGGACATCGCCGCCGACGGCCTGACCGCCCGCGCCGTCAACGACGCGACGCGACCACTCGCCAACGGCATCGCCAACGCAGCGCAGTGGGTCGGCAACATCCTGGGCGGCGGCGTCATCGTGCTGATCTTCGACGCCTTCGGCTGGGGGCCGGCGATGATTGCGCTGGCTGCGCTCTGCCTCATCCCGCTGCCGCTCACCCTCCGCCATCGCGAGCGCCTCCCCGATGCTCCCGAGCCGCGGCTCGGCCCTGCCTATGCCTCGCTCGTGCGAGTGTTCCGTCAGCCCGGCGGGCGCATGTGGGGACTCGCGGTGATGCCGCTGTTCCTGGCCGGCACCACCGCCGCGTACGGCCTCCTGTCTCCCGCACTCACCGATGCCGGCTGGGGGCTGGATCGTCTCGGCTGGGTGCTGGGAATGTTCCTCGCCATCCCCGCGGCGGCGGCCTCCCTGATCGTCGGGCCGTGCGTTCGGCGCTTCGGGGTCTCGTGCTGCCTGCTCACCGCCGGGCTCGTGGATGCGTTCGCCGTGATCGCGCTGCTCCCGCTGGCCTCCGGGTGGGCACCCGTCCTGCTGACCGTGGTGGTCCTCAGTGTGTTCGTGGCGGCGATGGCGGCGGCGAGCACCATCGTCTACACCGTCAACATGTCGTTGGCTCGTCCCGGTTCCGAAGCCACCGACTTCACAGTGCTCGCCGCTGTCGCGATGACCGCGAGCTACGTCCTCGGCGCCGCACTCATGCACGCCGCGGGAACCGTCGGCTACGCTCCCGTGTTCCTCGTGAGCGCCGCACTCGCCTTCCTCGGCACAGCAGCGGGGGTCGCGCACACCCGTCGAATCGAGGCGAGCACCGCATGAGCAACATCACCGTCTCACAGGGCGACGGCCCGATGCGCGTGCAGGTGGCGCGCTCGGAACGCATCTCCTCGTGCATCCAGCGGGTCACATTCACCGGCGATGACCTCGCGCGCCTCCGCTGGCGTGGTTTCGACCAGTGGGTGCGCCTGTTCCTCCCGACGAGCGATCCTGCGAGCCTGGATCACGTGCCCGATCGCATCACCAGGGGCACGTACGCGCGCCTGCTGACGGTCCCAGCGCGGCGTCGCCCGTCGGTCCGCTCGTACACCCTGCGTGCTTGGCGCCCGGAGGCCGGCGAACTGGACATTGATTTCGTTCTCCACGGCGACAAGGGAGTCGCCGGCCCTTGGGCCGCGAGCGCGCGGCCCGGTGACCGCGCAGCGCTCCTCGACCAGGGGTGCGGGTGGCCCGAGCCCTCAGCGCGGAACCTCCTCCTGGCTGCCGATGAGACTGGACTTCCTGCGATCATGGGAATCCTGCGCGATCTTCCGCGCACGGCGCGCGGCTGTGCGCTGGTGGAGATCCCTGATCCGTCGGACGCGCAGTCGGTGGAGCTCCCCAGCGGGATGGAGCTGCGCTGGTTGGTGCGCTCCGCTGATGTCGCCCCGGGAGCCATGATCCTCGGCGAGCTGCCGCAGCTCGAGCTCCCGACCGCTGACCGCCACGCGTTCGCTGTGGGGGAGTCCGCGCTGGCCACGGGAGTGAGGCGGCATCTTGTCCGTCAGCGCGGCTGGGCGCGAGGCGAGGTCACCTTCTGCGGCTACTGGAAGTGCTGACGGCGCCCGCCGACGTCAGCGCCGTCGGCGCCGTGGAGCAGGCGGGGCCGCGCCCCATGCAGGAGCGCGGCCCCGTCGTGCGGGTGAATGCTAGCGGCGACTGCGGCGCAGGCGAATCACCGCCACCCCAGCTGCGATGAGCACGACCGCCGCCGCGATCAGCCCAGCGGCTTCGGTACCGGTCCGCGGCAGGAAGCCCTCACGGGCGGACTGCGCGGAATCCGACTGCGAGCGAGAGCCCCGGCCGGAACCCGCGGTCGCGTCCTGGCCCGATGCGCCTGCCGTCCCCGCCTCCGGTTTCTGTGCACCCCCTGGCGCCGATCCGTGACCAGCCTCGTCACTCACCCCGGGTCCTGCCGGCTTCCCCGACACTGCGGGGTCACGCGGGTCATCGGCCTCGGGCTGCCCAGGCGCGGTGGGGGTCTGCGGCTTCGAGGGCTTCCCTGGGCGGGGTGACGTCCCCGGGCCCTTGGGGTCCGACGGGTCCTCAGGCCTCTCCGGCAGCTCCTCCACGTCACAGTCCTCGCCCTTCACGATGACGTCCTGAACAGGCGAATAGTGCTTCGCACCGTACGGATCAGTGGTGAGTACGTAGAAGGAATGCGTGCCGTCAGCGAGCTCCTTCACGTCGACCGACACCTCCGACGGCGACGCCGCGCCCTTGACTGCGCCCAGTTCGGTGCTCGTGAGCACGTCGATGCGGGCATCGGTCGAGGTGAGCGACTTCGTGCGGGGCTCGAGCCCCAGGTCGGCGTAGCTCACCTGGAACTCCTGGTGCTCGGGCTCCAGGCTCGGGTCCTCCGAGTTGTAGACGTCGCGGACCGGGGAATACGTGCGCGCGATCATCTTTTCGCCCTGGTTGTCGAAGTGCATGAGGCGGAGGAAGCCCTCGCCTCCTTCGGGCAGGCCCTGGTAGTCGAACAGCATCTGCGTGACGGTCCGCTCCTTCGTGCCGTCGCCGTCGTCATCGAAGGTGTCCACACGGGTGTAGGCATCGTGGTAGTGGCCGCTCATCACTGCCCGAACATTCGGGTTCGTGGCCACAACCTCGTCGTAGATCCGCTGCGGGACCGGCCCGAGTCCGCCGGTGGTGAGCATGTATTCATGCAGGTTGATGAAGGCGGTTCGTTCGGGATACTTCGCCAGGACTTCGTTCATCCACGCGATCTCCTCGTCGCCCGGATCCCAGCCCATGTAGAGCATGATGAAATCGTGACCGCCCGCGGAGATGAGGTCGTAGTGGCCGCGGTTGTCCTTGTAGCTGCCGCCGTACCACGGGTTGCCTGCATATCGGGCCTCGCCGAAGTGCTTCGAATAGGCCGTGAAGTCGTTTGACAGGTGGCCCACATCGTGGTTCCCGGCGAGGACACCGTACGGGAGCTGTGCATCATCGAGCATCCGATACGCCTGGTCGGCGTTGTCCCACTGGTACTGCTTATCCGCCTCATCCACAATGTCGCCGGTGTGGAAGACGTACTGAAGGTTCATCTCGTCTCGGCGGTCCAGGAAGTAGTCGTGGATCGCCAGCTGACTCTCGAAGTACGTTTCGTTGTAGTACTGCGTGTCCGATTCCCACCCGAAGGTGAAGTCGTAGTCGCTGCGCGGAGTGTCGTCCGGGTGGTGGGGTGTGACCGCGGTCGAACGGTCGGACAGGTTCTTGCCCGCCCATCCTTCCGAATGCTGCACCACAGCGCGGATCTCGCCGCCCACGGTGTGTCCCGCGAGGGGCACCATCGCTTCGAGCGTGCCGGCACCGGACTTCGAGTCGGTGAGCGTGACGTCGACTTCCTCGTAGGCGCTCTTCTCGGTGTTCCACACCAGGAGGCGCACACGCGCACCTGGGTCGGTTGTGCCGCTCCAAGCCACACGGATGAGTGAATCCTCCGGTGAGCCCTTGGGGACCGGCGTGGTGAAGGCATGGAAGGGCAGAGCATCATCCGAGGTCGTTGCCCTGCCAGCGCTCACTTCCGCGCCCGTGCGTTCGCTCTGGTCCGCATCGTGCACTGCGCCGCCTGTGCCGGTGAGCGTGCCGTCGGACAGTGACGCGCTGTGTCCCTCCCGGAAGGACACGTCCAGCGCATCCCGACTCGGGTCAGACACCTGCGCTGTGAGGGACGAGTCGGTGCAGACGCTCAGCTCCGCTCCGGGTTCGGTGACGATCTCGCCCGATGGCTGTTCCAGCGGCGTGGTGAAGGTGATCGTCTTCTTCGAGGTGTTCCCCACCGTGTCCTTCGCCGTGATGACCAGTGTGTGGGTTCCCGGCTTCATGGTGAGGCTCGAGAAGACCGTACCGGACTCCACCGGTTCACCGTCGAGTGCTGCAGTCACCGATTCGAGACCCGAGCCCGTGTCCGTGGCGGAGAAGTCCACCGGGAACTCTCCTCGCAGTTCCGCACCGTCGGCGATCGGTGACGTGATCTCCGGCCCGGTGTTGTCCACGATGACGGTTCGTTCCACGCGCGATCCATCAGGTCCGATTCCGCAGACGGTGTGCTCGCCGTCGGCCACCGTCGTGGTGTCCCAATCGGCAGAACGAGCAGTGAAGGCATCGGATGGAATGTCGAACTTCGCGTTGAGGATCTCCACCTTGCCCGCGGAATCCCCCATCTGGATGATGGTGTCGGGGTTGTCCCATCCTGGGGCGCGCAGCGTGCGGCCATCGGGGAGAATGAGGCGCACATTCCGGACGGTGAAGTCGTCGTTGTTCTCGTTCTCGTCGATGCCGGGCTTCGCTTTCGTTCCCGCGGCGATATCGAGCTGCAGGTTCTTCCCCTGGGTCACATATGTCAGGGGAACGTCGGTGGAGATCGTGGCCCACTTGTCGTAGAGCCCCTCGTCGAATACGTGCAGCACGTCGTCGCCTACGAGCACACCGTTGCGGAAGTAGGTGTCGGTCTGCGACGCCTCGAACGCAAAGACCGGCGAGGTCTCGAGGGATGGCTTCGCCCCGGTGAGTGTGGTGCCGTCCACGCACACCTCCGGCTCGTCGGAGGGGCTGTCGGTTGCTGCGGAAACGGGCACTGTGCCGTTGACGAACTGGCCGTCTGTCAGATTGAGGCGCAGCGGATCAGTGTCTGCGCCGTCCACTGGGACGCGGACAGCGTCCAGGGTCGACTCGTGCGTGCCGTCCGAGGCCGCCACCGAGTATTCGAAGTGCTTCTTGCCGGTGAGGTCCGCCTGCGGGATCGTGAGCGTGAACGTGCCGTCGGCGTTCCTCGTCAGGTTGTGCACCTGCGGCGTGGCGTCGGAGCTTGATGAGAGCGACACCTCCACTCGGCGCACCTGCACATCGTCGCTGATGGCGAACGTGAGCTGGGCGTCCTTCGAGGGGTCGATGGAGGCGGGCGAACGGTCCTCGATCTTGGGGGCGGCGGTGTCGGGGTTGAGAGCGACCGGTTCGCTCGGCACTTGGCCCGGCTGAGCTGAGCCCGGCGTGGCCGCAGACTTCTCCATGATCATGCCGGTGGCGAAGTCCTTGGGATCCACGGTGTAGTGGATGCCGGCGTCTGGGCTGGTGTCGTCAGCACCGCCCACGTTGTAGAACACGCGGTGCACCGGATCGCCCGCGCGGGTCTGGATCTCCATACCGCGGATCGAGCCGTTCGCCATGCCGGCGGACTCGATCTCGACCAGCTCGAACGAGTTCGGGTCGACGTTGTAGTTCTTTGCGAAGTCTTCCTTGGTGAGATCCGCATTGGGACCGTTCTTCACCCATGCCACCACGGTCTTTCCAGGCTCAACCACGGCATTGCCCGGGCTCATGGGCCACACGGCGGCGTTGGTGATGGTGAGGTCATCAGTGGGGTAGAGGTAGCGGAGCTGGTAGTCGGCCAGACTGATCGGTTCGGTGGTCGGGTTGTAGATCTCGATGAATTCGTAGCCGTCAGAACCGCCGACGTTCGTGGAGTCGGGGACCAGCTCCGTGATCATGAGGTGACCCACGGTGGTGTCGGGGCCTGGGCCCGGAATGGTGGGCGCGGGGTCGCCGGGATCTGTCGGATCCGGTGCGCCGGGGTCTGGGTCCGACGGCTTCTCGGGCTTGTCCGGCGCCGGCCGGTCGTCGAGCTGCTGGGGGTCCACCGTGCCGGCGGTGGGGGCTGACAGTGAGGCGAAGACGTCGAGGGAGCGTGCCGCGGCATCGGCTGGCGTGCGGAAGTGGATGGTCTTTCCGGCTCCGACGCTTCCTGTGGGGTAGAAGGCGCGGACCACTTCAGTGCCTGCCGCGTCGGAGATGCGGATGCCGCGTTCGCCGCCGTTCGCCATGCCGGGCTGGCCTTCGATCTTCTCCACGCGCGTGTCGGCATCGATGCCCCATGCTGCTCTGAAGTCATCCGCGGTGTATGCCGATGTGTCGACCGTGGTGCTCGTGTAGTTCAGCCACAGCACCACGGTTTCACCGGGTTCCACGGTGACGGGGGATTCGACCGTGAGCGGGACGTCCTTCGCCGTGTCGGCGGAGTCGGCATAGATGTAGCTGAGTGAGAGGCCGCCGTCACCGATGGTTGCCGGTTCGGTCCCGGGGTTGGTGACTTCGATGAATTCGAAGTTGTCCACGCCGCTGTTGTCGGGGGCGATTTCGGTGACGATGAGCGGCCACGTTTCAGGAGCAGCGGCCGACGCGGTCTGAATGACCGAAGGAGCCACACCGGCAGGAAGGACTGCGGGGGCGATGACGATCGAGCAGCTGAGTGCGGCTGCTGCGAGTGTGCGGGAGGAGAAAGCGGGGGTTCTGCGTGCCTGAGCATGCCAAAGAGGGGACACGTGCGTCTCTTTCATCGGGGGGATAGGGACCTATACCTCTACGGTGCGCGCGTGGCGGCCAGGTGAATGAGAAGTGACGTATTGGGGCCAGTGCCGGTAGGACAGCGGGTATTCTTCGACAAGTCACGGAACCGTCCGGTGCGGACGAAGACTGTGCGGACAGCTGGCAGGAGGAGATCGAGATCGTGGACGAGCAGATCGCAGTGAGAGCACCGGGGCGGGTCGCATGAGCGGCGCGTCCCCTGTTCTGCGCCGGCTTCGGCCCGGCGATGCTCTAGCGGTGCTGTCGGCCTTCCGATCGAACCCCGACATGGCGCGCCAGGGCGATGTGTCGACTCCTGCCGATTCAGAGCGCTATGTGAACAGGTTGACTGAGGCGGGTGCGCCGCACGAGGCCTGGGCCATCGTCGCCGAGGACGAGCTGGTCGGCCTCGTGTGCGTGAGCGTCGATGACACGAACCTCAGCGGGTGGTTCTGGTACTGGATGACGGACGCGGCCCGCGGACGCGGGTGGATGTCCGCGGCGGCCGCCACCGTCGCGACGTGGGCTCTGAGCGAGGGCGGGCTGGAGCGTCTCGAGCTGGGGCACCGCGTGAACAACCCTGCATCCGGAGCAGTGGCGAGACGTGCCGGGTTCGTGAAGGAGGGGACTGAGCGGGCGAAGTTCCTCGTGGACGGTCAGCGGATCGACGTGGACACCTATGGGCGGCTGAGGTCTGATCCTTCGCCGTCCTTCGACCCCATCCCGATGATCGACCACTAGCAGCGGGACCCGCCATGGATCCTCGTGCCTTCCAGCCGGCCCGGAATGTTGACCTTCCAGTTGCTGGATGCCGCACGGTTGTGGTGTCAGCACGTGCTGGCGACACAACAGAAGGGATTTGCGATGATGAACATCGGACAGTTCGCGTACAGCACAGGTCTGAGCGTGAAGACGCTCAGGTACTACGACGAGATCGGTCTGCTCCCCGCAGCCGATGTGGACGAGTTCAACGGCTACCGCTTCTATCGGGCCTCACAGCTGCGCGACGCGGCACTGCTGCGGGTGCTGCGCACGTCCGGTATGGGGATCTCCCAGATGAAGCGGGCGCTCACCCATCCGACCGAGATCGATGAGCTGCTCGCCCAGCGCCGAGCCGAACTCGCTGCGCAGCGAGAACTCGAGGACTGGGCACTGGAGGAGGCCCCGAACTGGCAGGACATCGATCTGAGTGCGGTGAAGACACGCAGCTGCGCCGCACAGCCCTGGGTCGGTGTCGCTGTTCCTCTGGATCTGCGTGATCTGGTCGACGATGCTGATGGGCAGGCAGCTGAGGAGTGCTTCGGGCGCGTGGCGGAGCTGTCCTCCGGCCTGTTCGCTGAACTCGCGTCACGGGGGCTGGTCGACGCTCAGGACGCGGGGGAGCACCACTCGTGGATGGAGCTGCGCACTGAATCTGCACGCCCGAGCGTTATCCAGACGGCGTGCTGCATTCCCGTTGATGACAGGATTCGGGCGGACTTCACGATCGATGGGCACCCGGTGATGACCGGGGAGCTGCCTGACCGTGTCGAGGCCTTCGTCGCCGAGAGCGTCGCGGCCGCTGACAGCGCCGACAGCGAACGCCAGGGCCCGGAGGACCGGCTCGCCGGTGGCCCGCTTCCGCAGCGCGCGGGGATCGCGCTGTCCCTGGTGGCGGAGCAGGCCGGAGCGGACCCCTTCTGCGTCCGGCAGCAGACCAGGGAAACCGCCGACGGGTTCGAGCTCGAGTACAGCCTGACGCTGCCTGCGGGGCAGTGAACGCGGCTGCGTGAGGACCGCCCCGGCGCCACGGGGCTCCGACCTCGTGGCGCTGGGCTGATCGGTACTGTGCAGAGGTGGTGACGTCAGACCACGTCGTCCGGCACTACCGGTCCGCGGATGCCCGCGTGAGCGTGGAGGTGTTCGCCAGACCCCTTCCGGTGATCCGCAGCGCATCCTCATCCATGCCGCCAGCATTGGGACGACGAACGGCCAGCACCCGTCGGCCGCCCCGACCAGGCGGCTACGATGGCGGCAGCCCACCCGCACACCAGACGCGACAGAGGAGCCGCACCATGACCTTCACCGTGTACCTCTCCGGCGAGATCCACTCCGACTGGCGCGAGGAGGTCCAGCGCGGTGCTGAAGCCGCCGGCCTCGACATCACCTTCACCGCGCCGGTCACCGACCACCCCGCCAGCGACGCCGCCGGTGACCACCTCGGCGACGCCCCCGAGGGCTGGTGGCGCGACAACCAGTCCTCCAAGGTCAACGCGATCCGCACCCGCACACTCATCCAGCAGGCCGATCTCGTGGTGGTGCGCTTCGGCGACAAGTACAAGCAGTGGAACGCGGCGTTCGACGCCGGCTACTGCTCCGCCCTCGGCACCCCCTACATCACCCTCCACGACGAGGACATCGTCCACCCCCTCAAGGAAGTCGACGCCGACGCCCAGGCCTGGTGCCGCACCACCGATCAGGTCGTCCAGACCCTCCAGTACGTCCTGAAGGGCTGAGAGGACCGCGCCCGGCGCCGTCCTGGCACACGCCCGTCAGCGGCGCCGCAGCATCCGCACGATCAGGCGGCGCACCTCCTCGATCAGCAGGAACACCACCGCGGCGCCCAGCACCACCAGCCAGTGCGCGCCGTCCAGCGGCACGGTCGAGAACGCCGTGTTCAGCAGCGGGACGTACAGCACCAGCAGCTGCAGTCCGAGCGTGATCCCCAGCGCCGCCCACAGCTTCCCGTTCGTGAACAGGCCCACCGCCATGCTGCGGTGCGCGTGCCGCACCGACAGGGCATTCACGATCTGCAGCACCACCAGCACCGTGAACGCGACGGTCCGCGCCGTCGTCGCATCATCGGAACCGTCGATCAGGCCGCCCGGCAGGCCCACATCGAGCGCGAGCAGCGTGAGGGCACCCATGACGAAACCCGTCCACAGGATCCGAGCCCACTCCGGGCCGTTCAGCGCCCGATCACCCGGGCGGCGCGGCGGATCCTGCATCACCGAGTCATCCACCGGATCCAGACCCAGCGCCAGAGCCGGCAGAGAATCCGTCACCAGGTTCACCCACAGGATCTGCGTGGCCAGCAGCGGCAGGAGCACGGACCCGTCGGCCTGAGTCAGCCCGAGCAGCCCCGCGAGGAACACACCGCCCATCACCGTGAGCACTTCGCCCATGTTCGAGGACAGCAGGTACCGCAGAACCTTCGTGAGGTTCCGGTAGATGCCGCGGCCCTTCTCCACCGCGGTGATGATGGAGGCGAAGTTGTCGTCGGTGAGGATCATGGCGGCGGCGTCGTGGGACACCTGCGTGCCGGTGATGCCCATCGCCACGCCGATGTCGGCGCGCTTCAGCGCCGGGGCGTCGTTCACGCCGTCACCGGTCATCGCGACGACCGTGCCGCTCTCCTGCAGGTGGCGCACGATCCGCAGCTTGTGGCTCGGGTTCACCCGGGCGAACACGGACGTGCCGCTGACCGCGTCGGCGAATTCGGCATCGTCCAGGGCATCGACCTGAGCGCCCGTCATCACCTGCGGCTGGTTGATGCCGAGGTCCTCAGCGATGCGGCCCGCAGTCAGCGGGTGGTCACCGGTGATCATGATGACCCGGATCCCTGCGTGCTGCGCTTCGGCGATCGCATCGGCCGCTTCGGGCCGCGGCGGGTCGATCATCGCCGCAAGCCCCACAAACGTCAGGTCCTGCTCGGCGTCCTCCGTCAGGTCGCCGGAAGTCGTCCAGGCGCGGCCTCCGTCGGCCTCCCGGATCGCGACCGCAAGCGTGCGGTACGCGTCCCCCGCGAGCCGCGCGATCTCGCCCTCGATGCCGGTGCGACCCGCCTCATCCAGCGGCGCATCGCCGCCCGCGGTGCGGATGCGGGAGCAGCGCGCCAGCACCACATCCGGCGCGCCCTTCATGATCAGCAGCGGCTCCCCGGCCTCACCCGTCACCGCGACCGACATGCGCTTGCGCTCCGAGGTGAACGGCAGCTCATCCATGCGCTCCCACCCGGGGATCGTGTGCGGGCCGTCAGCGCAGGCCAGCAGGAACGCCGCCTCCGTCGGATCCCCCAGCGGCCCCTCCGGTGTGAGCCGCGCGTTCGAGGCAAGCGCCCCCAGCTGCAGCGTCGCAGCGGCGGCACTGTCCGACGCAGCTTGGTCACCGTCAGCGGTCACCACCCGTTCGATCGTCATCCGGTTCTGCGTCAGCGTGCCCGTCTTGTCCGTGCACACCACGCCCGCTGAGCCCAGCGACTCCACCGCATCCAGCTTCTTCACGATCGCGTTGGAGCGGGCCATCTCCCACACACCGAGAGCCAGCACCATCGACACGATCGCCGTCAGCCCCTCCGGCACCGCCGCCACCGCCAGCGACACCCCTAGCAGCAGCACCGTCACGATGGAGGACAGCGAATGGTCATCGGTCGCGAGGTACGCCGCGACCATGACGATCAGGGCGATGGCGATGACCGCGATGGTGAGCATGCGGCCGACGGATGCCATCTCCTTCTGCAGGGGCGTCTCCACTTCGCCGGCGTCCGAGATCATGTCAGCGATCTTCCCGATCTCCGTGGCGGCGCCCGTCCCCGTCACCACGGCGGTCGCGCTGCCCTGCGTGACGGCCGTCCCGGAGAACACCATGCACGTCCGGTCGCCCAGTGCCGCATCGCGAGCGACCTCATCCGCGGACTTCTCCACCGGCACTGACTCACCCGTGAGCGCCGCCTCCGCCACCATCAGGTGGCCCACCCGGACCAGGCGCGCATCCGCCGGGACGGCATCGCCCTCACCGAGGTGGAGGATGTCCCCGGGGACGAGGTCCGCTGCCTTGATCTCCATCTGCCGCCCGTCCCGGGTGACGGTGGCGTGCGGGCTCGTCATCTGCGACAGCGCTGCGACCGCGTCAGCGGCCTTCAGCTCCTGCACGAGACCGATCACGGTGTTCAGCACGATCACCGCGGCGATCACAATCGCATCCACCGGCAGGCCGTGCATGCCCTCCGCCGCCCACGCGATCACCGACACCACGATTGCTGCGAGCAGCAGGTAGGTGAGCGGCTCGGCGACCAGCGCCAGGGCGCGGCGCCAGATCGGCACCGGGGGCGCGGAGGCGAGTTCGTTGCTGCCGAAGTGCTCGCGGCGCTGCGTCGCGTCAGCGGCGCTCAGCCCGGTCGCGACCTGTGCGTCGAGCGCGGTGAGGATGTCGGAAGCCGATGACGCATGGGGGTCCGCCGGGGGAGGGGTGAGGGGAGGGGCCGCCGGCGGAGGGACGGGGGACTGCGCTGCGCTGCTCATACCTCGAGCCTATGCCGCTTTTCGGGGCCACCGCGGGGCCTTCAGCCTGGTGATGGCGATCCACTGCCCCGAACCCGGCGATCGACAGGGCTGACCCCGGTGCGCACAGGTCCAGGTGTGCACAAACTGGAGATTTCCGCCGGATCGGAAGGCCGAACCCCGCCGCAGGTGAGTTCTGCTCCAACTTTTGCACGCCCCGCCCCGCGCCCGGCCCCGCTCGCCACGCTCGCGCCCGGCCCGCCCCGCGAGCCTCGGGGCAGCTCTGCACGGTGGGACGGCCCGGTGAAAAGGAACGCTGCGGCACACATCCCGCTGGCTCCCACCCGCCCCGGGGTAGTGTGTGAATCGTTGCTCGGAAGTGAAGTTCGTGCTGACAGCCCCGGCGGTCGGCATTGCAAGGCCCAGTTCCTTCTGAATCGTGCATCGAGCAAGCACCCCGGGATGCCCGAGACGCGGGCGCCCACGCCAGAAGGGATTTCATCATGGCTACCGGTACCGTCAAGTGGTTCAACGGCGACAAGGGCTTCGGCTTCATCGCAGCAGACGACGACTCCGCGGACGTCTTCGTCCACTTCAGCGCAATCCAGGCCGACGGCTTCCGCACCCTCGACGAGGGCCAGAAGGTCGAGTACGACGTCGAGCGCGGCCAGAAGGGCCTGCAGGCGTCGAACCTCACCGTGATCGGCTGATCGACCCCAGCGTGTGACAGGACCGCCGCCCCACCCGGGCGGCGGTCCTTCTTTTCCGACCCACTGTCGGTCACCACCTGCACAGCGTTCGGGGTCGACGGGGCCCGCAGTCACCTGTGCCAGAATCGCGGCGTGCACACCCCTGACGAACCGACTGACCGATCCCGCGCCCCGCGCGCAGTTGCCGATGCCGCTGCAGACAACCTTGCCCTGACCGATGCCCGCGTGTGGCGCGGCGGCGAATGCATCGCGGCGCACGTCTCGCCCGCCCGGCTTGCGGAGGAGCTCCTCGACGACCGCACAGTGGTGTGGGCGGACCTGCTGGACCCGACCGCAGAGCAGCTGCTGGCGCTGGCGGAGCAGCTCGGCATTTCGCCCGCTGCGGTGGAGGACGCCCTCGCGCCGCATGAGCGGACGAAGGCGAGCCGATCTTCCGACCACATCTTCTTCACCGTGTATGGGGTGGACGTGCGCTCCATGGCAGGGGAGGGGGAGGTCCGCACCGAACTGTCCCCGGCGCGCATCAGCGGCTTCGTGCTCCCGCGGGGGCTGCTGACGATCCGGACCACGCACAACGGCCGCGTTTTCGACCTCGAGGATGTCGTCCGCCGCTGGGACGCCGCCCCCGATCTGATCTCGGAGGGCGCCGCGGCACTGGTCTATGGTCTGCTGGACTCCGTGGTGGACGGGCATTTCGCGGTGATCCAGGACTTGGACGACGCGATTGAGCACTTGGAGGACGTCCTCTTCGAAGAGGGCGGCACGGACAGCGACTTCGAGCAGAAGGTGTACGGGTACCGAAAGAGCCTCGTCCAGCTGCGCCGAGTGGTGCTGCCGATGCGGGAAGTGGTCAACACGCTGATTCGACATCGTGGCCGGACCGGTGGGTCGCTCGACTCCTGGTACGACGACCTCTACGATCACGTTCTGCGCGCGTCCGAGTGGACGGAATCGCTGCGCGACATGGTCTCCAGCGTGTTCGAAACGAACCTGTCGCTGCAGAACGCGCGGCTGAACACGATCATGAAGCAGCTGGCAGCGTGGGCTGCGCTGATTGCGATCCCCACGGCGATCACCGGCTGGTTCGGTCAGAACGTCCCCTACCCCGGTTTCAACAACGCGTTCGGCTTCTGGCTGAGCGTCGCCCTGATCCTCGGCCTGTCGCTCGGCCTGTTCGCACTGTTCAAGAAGAAGGATTGGCTGTAGGCCGACGGGTGCCGCCCCGGGCTGCTGCCGGGCCAGCAGCGCCGCGCCGGTCTCAGGCGGTCAGCAGGGGCTCGGCCCCCGGCATCTGAACGCGGCCGCCGGGCAGCACCTGCTGATCACCGGTGCAGCAGGCGGTGTAGGTCAGATCGCCGTGCAGGTCGCCGCCCACGCCCGGCAGCCTTACCCCCGTAGCGCAGAAGCGGAGGATCCCCCTCGCCCTGCTCGCCGAACGCCTGGGCAGCCGGCGGATGCGCCGCGCGGCAGCCCGCGCGGGGCTGGGCTTCGAGTTCTTCCTGATGGAGCCGAACGGCCGGGAGCTGCAGGAGCTGGTGGCACTGGTGGACTCCGGCGCCCTCACCCTCCCGATCGACGGTCGGTTCCCGCTGGACGACTACGCCGCCGCGTTCGAACGGCTCGAATCCCGGCGCTCCAAGGGCAAGGTCATCGTCGAAATCGGTGCCTGAGCCGGGCGTGCGGATTCAGGTGACCTTCTCGAAGCGGAAGATCCGCCACTGTCCGTTGACATTCTCCGTTTCCACCTCGATGGTGGCCGGCTCTGTGCTGCCGTCCTCCCACGTGAACCGGGTGTCCACCGTCAGTTTGACTCGGGAGCCGTCCGAGCTCTTCTGCCCCTGTGTGATCGTGTAGTCGACCTTGGTCAGCCCCTGCCAGCCCTTCGACCATTTGGCGCAGTCGATGCTCGCGGCGGCATCCGGGGTGAACGTCTCCTTCACCGTCTCGCAGTCGCCGTTCACCGTGGCCTGCAGGTTCGACTTCAGCGTCTCCTCCGGTGAGCTCAGATCCACCGAGGTGGGGCTGGACTCGCCGCCCTGCTTCAGGGTGCCGGCCTCGAGCTGCCCCCAGAGGAACCAGGCGCCGATCACCATGGAGATCGCGACGATCAGACCGAGGCAGCCGCAGGCGCCGAGGATCCAGAGGCGGGACGCGGACTTCTCCGGCACCACGGGGACCTGGCGGCCCACCGGCTGTGCACCGGGACGGGGAGAGGGCGGGGGAACGGAGCTCATGGCACCAGCCTAAGGTGAGAACGGGACGGAACGGGACTGTTCGCGGCATTGGATATCGGATCCAGCAGCGGAAGGATCAGTGGACCCGGAGTGGTCATGCTCCGAGAGTAGGGGAGCGGGCCGACGGGTGCGATGCCCGCCGATGGGTCCCCCTGCCCGGTTCGTCAACGCCCACGCCCACGCCGACAAGTCCTGGTGGGGACGCGACTGGGTGTCCTACGGCGGGGAGGGCGGCACCGACGGCCGCATTGCTCATGAGCGCAAGATGCGGGACGACCTCGGCATCCCCGGCGTCGAAGTGACCGTGAATGTTCTGCGGGAGTTCCTGCGCCACGGCACCACCCGGGTCCGCAGCCACGTGGACGTCGACCTCGGCATCGGGCTGCGCGGACTCGAAGTGGTGCGCGAAGCCAACGCGGCGCTCGGCGACGCGATCGACCTCGAATGGTCGCCTTCCCGCAGGACGGTGTGCTGCGTCGTCCCGGTGTGGATCGGCTGCTCGACGAAGCCGCTTCCGCCGGAGTCGCCCACATCGGCGGTCTGGATCCGTGTCTGATCGACCGTGACCCCGTCGGCCAGCTCGACCTGCTGTTCGGCATCGCTCAGCGGCACGGATGCGGGCTCGACATCTACCTGCACGACTCCGGCACCCGTCGGCTCCGCGCCGCTAACGCTGCCTGAGATGCGGGAGCATGGTCTGCCTCTGGGCCTGGGGACCGGCGGGATCCGGGACCCGTGGGCTCCGTACGGTGACGGCGACATGCTTCGGATCGCCACCACGTTCGCCCGCCGCACTGGGCGCGGTACGACCACGAACTGCAGAACGTCCTGGACATCGCCACGGGTCACACTCACCCGTTCGTGGGCGGGCAGACCCATGACCTCGAGGTCGGCTCGCGCGCGGACATCGTGCTGATGGAGGCGACCGGTCCTCTGGATGCGCTGATGCGCGCGCCGCGCCGTGAGCTCGCGATCGCCGGAGGTGCCGTCGTGGTGGACGCCGGTGAGGTGCTCGTCGGCTGAGCGCTCAGCGGTCCTCTTCGTCCCGCAGACGCGGCTCCACCCGGCGCTGGGGATGCCAGCCGAGCTTGTCGGCGTAGAACGCGCGGATCCGGTCCATATCGGCCTTCACGTCCCCGGTCATGTCGATCGTCGGACCGAGTCCCACCCGTTTGTTCGGCCGGTCGATGAAACCGAGGGTGACCGGCATGCCGGTCGCGCGGGCGATCCGGTAGAACCCGGACTTCCAGTAGTCGGTTCTGTTCGTGCGGGTGCCGTCCGGGGTGATCACCAGGTTGAACGGGGTGCCGCGCTCCATCTCTGCGAGCAGATCGGCGACCACGGCGCGGGGATTCCCTCGGTCCACGGGGATGCCGCCGGCAGCGCGGAACAGCGGCCCGTACCAGGAACGGAACAGGGTGTGCTTGCCGAGCCAGCGCACATGCAGCTGCTCCCGCCAGTTGATCGCCATCATGTACACGAAGTCCCAGTTCGAGGTGTGGGGCGCGCCCAGCAGGATCGAGGGACGCGAGCGGTCGTGTTCGGTGGTGAGGGTGAACGAGGACGCTGCCCAGAACAGGCGGGCGATCAATCGGGTGATCATGCGGTCAGACTACCGGGTGATCACCACCGCGCGGCCCCACCTCCCGGGGCGCGACGGGGCCGGCGCGCTTGGTCGCGGGCCGAGGATGCGGGACACTCAGCCTATGAGCCCTCACCGAGCCAGCCGCCGCACCCCGAGCCTCCGTCGTCTTCTGATTCCGGCGCTGCTCACCCTCGCTTGGCTGACCGTGTTCGCGTTCGGCGGCATGAGCTTCGGCTCCATCAGCGACGTCTCCACCAATGACCGCTCCACCTTCCTGCCCGAGAGCGCCGAATCCACCCGCGTGCAGGAGGAGATCACCCGCTTCACCGGGTCCGACGCGATCCCCGCGATCGTCATCGCCGAACGGCCCAGCGGCATCACGAAGGACGACACCGCGGCCCTCACCGCGGCCCGGGAGAACGCTCTCGCCGCTGTTCCCGGTGCCGAATCCTCACCCGTGATCCCCTCCGAAGACGGCGAGGCCGCTCAACTGGTGGTGACGGTCCCGTCGGATCAGGACATCCCGAGCGCAGTGGAGACGATCCGCGCAGCGGTGCAGGAGAGGGCTCCCTCGGGCCTGGATTCGTGGGTGAGCGGCCCCGCCGCGTTCACCGCGGAGCTCACCGAGGCGTTCGCCGGGATCGACGGGCTGCTGCTGATCGTGGCGCTCGCGGTGGTGCTGATCATCCTGGTGGCGGTGTATCGTTCGCCGCTGCTGCCGCTGATCGTGCTGCTGAGCTCGCTGACCGCGCTGTGCGCTGCGGTCCTCATCAACGTGGCTCTCGCCCGCGCCGGTGCCCTCACCATCACCGGGCAGGTGCAGGGCATCCTGTTCATCCTCGTGATCGGTGCCGCCACCGACTACTCCCTGCTGTTCGTGGCCCGCTACCGCGAAATGCTGCGGGACCATGCCTCGGCGGCGTCGGCGGCACTCGCCACGATCCGTGAGGTCGCCGCCCCCATCATCGCGTCGGCCGGCACCGTGATCGCGGGTCTGCTGTGCCTGATGCTGTCCGACCTCCGATCCAACGCCGCGCTCGGCCCGGTCGCGTCCATCGGCATCGCCTGCTCGGTGCTCGCCACCCTCACGTTCCTGCCCGCTCTGCTCGCCCTGTTCGGCCGTGTCGCCGTGTGGCCGCGCGCCCCGGAGCACGGCAGTGCGCATCCTGTCCTGCACGGCGAGGGTGCCCGCGGCTTCTGGGCGCGGCTCGGCGCCTGGGTGGAGCGGGGCCCGAAGCGCGTCGCGGCCGGGGTGGCGCTGCTGCTCGCCGCTGGCTGCACCGGCCTCGTGCTCCTGGACGCCGACGGGGTCCCGCAGTCCAGCCTGGTGCTCGGCGACTCCTCCGCCCGTGACGGCCAGGCCGTCATCGATGAGCACTTCGCCGGCGGCTCCGGTTCCCCCACCTATGTTCTCGCCCCCGCCGACCGGCAGGAGGAGGTCGCCCAGGCGATTGCGGAGACCGACGGGGTGGACAGCGTCGCGATCATCTCCCAGGAGTCCCCGTCGGGCACCCTCCCCATCGGGGACGACGGCACTGTGCAGACCCCGCCGCCGGGTGCCGGCCCGCCCGGGGCCGTGGAGGCGGAGCCGACGGTGCTGGAGGACCGTGTCATGTTCTCCGTGACCCTCGATAGCGCCGCCGACTCCCTGGAGGCGGAGCAGACCATCATCGCGATGCGCGACGGCCTCAACGGGACGGACGCGGCCGTCGGCGGCACCACCGCCGTGGACCTCGACACGAACGACACCTCCGCCCACGACCGCTCCGTCATCATCCCGATCGTGCTCGTCGTGATCACGGTGATGCTGGGTCTGCTGCTGCGGGCGATCGTGGCGCCGTTGGTGCTGCTGGCGACCACGGTGCTGAGCTTCGGCACCGCCCTCGGCATCAGCGCCGTCATCTTCCACCTGATCGGGCAGGGGAAGTCGGACCCCTCCGTGCCGCTGTATGCGTTCGTCTTCCTGGTGGCGCTCGGGATCGACTACAACATCTTCCTCATGACCCGCGTGCGGGAGGAATCCGTCGGCCACGGCACCCACGTGGGCACCCTGCGCGGCCTCGCCGTCACCGGCGGTGTCATCACCAACGCCGGCATTGTGCTGGCTGCGACGTTCGCGGCGCTGCTGGTGCTGCCGATCCAGTTCCTGCTGCAGCTGGCGATCATCGTGGCGCTCGGTGTGCTGATCGACGCGCTGGTGGTGCGCGCCCTGCTGGTGCCGGCGCTCGCCCTGTGGATCGGGGATGCGATCTGGTGGCCGTCGCCGCTTGCTCGTGGCGCACGCGATGCGCACCGCGGCGACTCGACCCCGTCGGGCCGCGCCACAATAGAGCCATGACCGACCGGACCACTTCGATTCCGCTGTTCGTCGACTGCGACCCGGGCATCGATGACGCCCTCGCACTCGCCCACATCCTCTGCCAGGACGACGTCACCATCACCGGCATCGCCGCCAGCGGCGGCAACGTCTCCACCGTGCAGGTCGCCGCGAACACCCGCGGCTGGCTCGCCCTCGCGGGCCGCACCGACGTCCCCGTCCACACGGGCCACGCGCTCCCGCTCGCCTGGCATCACGGACCGCCGGCGTTCGCAGCCGGGCGCACGGAGCCGGAGTATGCGGACCTGACCCACGGGCCGACGGGCGCCGGCTACGCCCAGCTGCCCGACGTCCCCGTCGGCCCGTCCACCGGCGACGGTGAGCCCGCTGCCGACGGGCGGGACGCCGCCCGCGCCTGGGTCGAGGCCGCTCGCGCCCACCCCGGTGAGCTGATCGGCGTGCTGCTCGGGCCCTCCACGAACCTCGCGCTCGCCCTCGAGCTCGAGCCGGAGCTGCCGCGGCTTCTCAAGCGGCTGTTCATCATGGGCGGGGCGTTCAACTATCGCGGCAACACCCACCCCACCACCGAATGGAACGTCACCTTCGATCCGGAGGCGACCGCCGCGGTGATCCGCGCCTTCGGCGGCGCTCATCTCTCCGGTCACACCCCGCACGCCCCGGTGATCGCACCCATCGAAGCGACCGAAGCCGTCGTCATGACCCCCGCGCGCCTGCAGGCGATCCTCGACGGCGCCGCCGCCTACGGCCACGGTCCCGCAACCGGGTGGGGCCGCGTCCTGAACCAGCTCGGGGAGGCCCTGCGGTTCTACTTCGAGTTCCATGAATGGGACGGCCTCGGCTGCCTCGCCCACACCCATGACCCGTTCGTGCTCGCCTGCGCCGTCGACTGGGCCCGGAACCCGTCGGCCGGCCTTCCGTGGGCGCAGACGGCCATGGCGCCGGTGGATGTGGAGTGCGCCGGTACACTGACACGCGGCGAAACCGTCGCCGACTGGCTCGGACGGTGGGGCCGGGAGCCGAATGCCGAGCTCATCCGCACCATCGATGCCGATGCCTTCCTGCAGACCCTCAGCGCGACGCTGATGAAAGGCCCCCGACCATGACCCTCCCCGCATCTGGGCAGGGGTCCGTCCGCCGGACGGGTCCCGCACAAACCCCCGAGCATCCCACCCGCAGCCCGCTTCCGCTCAGCCTCATCACCGCCGGCGCGCTCGTCATCGCCGCCACCTACATCGCGGTGATCCTCACCCAGCCCGCCCACCTCGATGTCGAGCTCGGGCCCGCCGCCCTCTGGACCATGGCGGGCTACCTCCTCGGCGGCATCCTGATCGCCGCCGGCAGCCTCTCCTACATCCCCCGCAGCATCATTGGCCTGATGCCCGTCGCAATCGCCCTGAACATCGCGGTCGGCCAGATCGTCGGCGTCTACACCCCGATCCCGCTCTACCTGGACTCCATCGGCACCGTCATGATCGGCGTCCTCGCCGGCCCAGCCGCCGGCGCCCTCACCGGCATCCTCACGAACATCCTGTGGGGCGTCACCATCAACCCGGGCGTGATCGCGTTCTCCACCGGTGCAGCATTCATCGGCGCCGCCGCCGGCTGGGCCGCCCGCCTCGGTCTGTTCCGCCGCATCTGGACCGCCGTCCTCGCCGGCGCCGTCGCCGGCGTCCCCGCCGCTGCCCTCGGCGCCCCGGTCGCCGCCTACATCTACGGCGGCGGAGTCGGCTCCTCCACCGCCGGTGTGGTCGCGATCCTGCAGGCCGCCGGCATGGAGATGCTGCACGCCACGCTCGCGCAGTCCCTGGTCTCCGACATCGCCGACAAAGCCCTGATCTTCGCGCTCGCGTTCGCGGTGGTGCACGGCCTGCCGCGGCGCATCACCGACCGGTACCCGTTCACGCGCTTCACCCGTCGGCCCCGCCGCAGCGAATGACCCGCTGGCACCCCGCCACGGAGATCGTTGCGCTGGGCTGCGCCCTGCTGCTGGTGTTCGGCCTCGCCTCCCCGCTGGTGCCCGCCGCACTGATCCTCGTGACCGCCCTTGCGGTCGCCGCCGCCCCCGCGATCCGCATCCGATCCTGGCTGGTGGCCGTGGCGCTGATCTGCCTGCCCACCCTGCTGTTCGCCATGGTGGTGCAGGGGTTCTTCTACCGCGGCGCCGACCCGATCATCCTGTGGGATGCGGGGATCGCGCAGTTCACGCTGCAGGGCGCGGCGATCGCGGTGCAGCTGTGGCTGCGCCTGACCGCCATGGTGGGTCTGTGCGCCGCGTTCGGTCTCGGCAACGACTCCGCGCGCCTGTTCGACGGCCTGACCCGCCTGCGCGTGCCGCAGCCCATCGCGTACGTGTGCGCCGCCGCGCTCGGACTGATTCCGCTGGTGCGGACCCGGACCGTGCAGACGCTGGAGGCGCGGGCCTGCCGTGGCTGGGACACCCGCTCCTGGGCGGTGCGCATCCGCCTGATCCCCGCGCTCGTGCCGGGCCTGTTCACGGCGGTGCTGATGGGGGTCGAGCAGCGGTTCGACACCCTCACCCAGCGCGGCTTCGGCGCGCCCGGGCGGCGCGGCGTCGGCGGCGGCCGGCCCACGGAACTGCAGGACCACCCCGACTCCGCCGCCTCCAGGGCGGTGCGCTGGATCCTGCCCCTGGGCGCCGTCGCGTTCACCGCGGCGGTGATGACGGGGCTGATCCCGCTGCCGAGCGCACCGCAGCTGCTGGAGGTGATCACCCGATGAGCCCGGCGGATCCCGCTCAGGCGGCGCCCGTGCTGCTGGTGGAGGGCGCCGGTTTCGCCTACCGCACCGCCGACGGACTCCTCCCGCCCGTCCTCGCCGACCTCCACCACCGGGTGCCCGCTGGGCAGATGCACACGGTGCTGGGACCCGTCGGCGCCGGCACCTCCACGCTGTGCCGCCTCGTCACCGGTCTCCTCCACGACCGCGGCGAGACCAGCGGCAGCATCCGGGTCACCGGCCCGAGCGGCGATGCCGGAACCGCCGTGATGCTCGGGGACGACCCGGAAGCGCAGCTCACCGGCATGACCACCCGGGTCGCCGACGAACTGCAGCTGCCGGCGCGCCTGCACGGCGTGAGCGCCGCCACCGCCCGCTCCCGTGCGGAAGCGGCCGCGACCGACCTCGGGATCACTGACCTGTGGGACCGGCGGGTCACCGAACTGTCCGGCGGGCAGCGGCAGCTGGTGGCGCTGGCCGCTCTGCTCGGCCTGCAACCGGACCTGCTGGTGCTCGACCAGCCGGGCCTGTCCCTCGACCCGGCGATGCGCGCCCGCCTCTCTGCGATGCTGCGCGACTTCTGCGACGCCGGCGGCGCCGTCCTCGTGACCGGGCACCAGGTGGACGAGTTCGCCACCGCCGCCGATCAGGTCCTCGCCCTCGGCCCCTCCGGCCTCGCGTCCCTTCCGCTCACCGCCGATGCTGTTGGGGCTGCGGGGGTGTGGGACGCGCGGGCTGCGTCGGCCCCCGCCCCGGGGCCCACCCCCACAGCCGGCCGCAGCTCCGCCCCGCTGCTGGCCGTCCGAGACCTGCACGCCGCGCGCGGCGAGCGTCCCGTCCTCCGCGGCGCCGACCTCGACGTCCACGCCGGGGAAGTGGTGGCGCTGATGGGGTCGAACGGGGCCGGGAAGTCCACCCTGCTGCGCAGTCTGCTCGGCACACTCGACCGCCGCGACCCCGTCGACGGGACGATCCGCGCGGCCGACGGGGTCGACCTCACCCGCCTGTCCACCCATGAGCGCTCCGCCCACCTCGGCTGGGTGGGGCAGGACCCGGGCGCGCAGCTCAGCGCCCCCACCGTGCGGGACGAACTGATGCGGGCCGCGCCCCTGCCGCGCCGCCCCCGCCACGTCCGCGACGAGGCGATCCGCGAGCGGGAGAAGCAGGTGCAGCAGCTGATGCGCGCGGCCGGCCTAGTGGAGGCGGCGGATGAACACCCGTTCGATCTGGATGCGGCGCAGCGCAAGGACGTGGTGATCGCCGCGGCGCTGCTGCGGCGCCCACCGGTGCTGCTGCTGGATGAGCCGACGCTCGGGCGCGACGCCGCTTCGATGAGCCGGCTCGTGGGACTGATCGACATGCAGCTGCAGCGGGGTGGGGGAGTCCTCGCCACCACCCACGACCAGCACTGGGCCCAGGCAGTCGCCCACCGGCAGCTGCATCTGGACAGCGGTCGGATCAGCTGAGCACGCTGCCAGTATTGTGGTGGTATGACCACCGATCAGGTTCTCGCCCGCCTCGCCGCCTGCGGCATCAGCCCCGTCGATCCGACCTCGTTCGCCCCTGAGGACGATGACCCGTTCTTCATCCTCACCGACGTCGACGACGACGGGGTCGGCACCCTCCGGTACGTGCTCGCCTACGACGCCGAAATGATCGACGATAAGACCGCGTACACGGGCTGGATCCATGAATGGGCCCGCGCCACCGACAGGCCCGACGCCATCGGTGACGTGCAGTCCCACGTCGACTTCGACGGCGGCGCGTCCTTCGTCCAGTGGAGCCTCAACGGGACGCGGACCCGTGTCGACTTCGAGCAGGAGGGCGATTGGATCCATCCCGATGCGGCCGACGCCATCATCGACCAGCTCGGCAGTGTGGAGGGTCGCACTCGACTGTTCATCGACAACGGCCAGGGCGGCGTGTACGCGTGGGTGCTGCCCGGCACCGTCGACCAGTTCACCGAGCTGTTCCCCGAAGCCGAGCGAGCCTGACCGGCCCGGGCGCAGGGGCGCCCACGGGCTGAGCGGGCCGCCGGCCGGGTGAGCGCACTTGCTAAACTCGGCCCACTCAATCCACCTGCTCTTTCTCGAGGAGCGCTGTGCTCACCGCCTACCCCGTCCTCTCCCTGCTGCCGCCGCTGATCGCGATCGCACTGGTGATCCTCACCAAGAAGGTGCTCCCCTCACTCGGCGCCGGCATCATCGTCTCAGCGCTGCTGGTCGCGAACGTCAACCCCCTGAAGGCCGCATCCCTCATCTGGGACGGCATCGTGGGCCTCGTCTGGGCCGACGGAGGCATCGCCTGGGACACGGTCCTGATCATCACCTTCCTGCTGGAGCTCGGCGTCATCACGTCCTTCGTGCTGATGGCGGGCGGAACATCCGCATTCTCCGAGTGGGCCGCGAAGCGCATCCGCTCGCGTCGCGGCGCCCAGGCACTCGGCGGCATCCTCGGCATGGTCATCTTCATCGATGACTACTTCAACGCCCTCGCCGTCGGGCAGGTGGCGCGCCCCATCACGGACCGTCAGCGGGTGTCCCGTGCGAAGCTGGCCTACCTCATCGACTCCAGCTCCGCTCCCGTGGTGGTGCTGGCGCCGTTCTCCTCTTGGGGTGCATCCATCATCGGCATCATGGCCCCGCTGCTGGCGGCGTCTGCGCTGACGCTCAGCCAGGTGGAGGGGTTCCTCCTGGCCGCGTCGATGAACTACTACGCCATCGGCGCCCTCCTGCTGCTGTGGCTGACGATTCTGCTGGAGATCGACTTCGGCGCCATGCGCGCAGAAGAGCGCCGAGCCGCTGATGGTGACGGCGTCATGGCCGAGGACGATGAAGCGCCCGGTCAGCTGTCGGATGACCTGCCCTCCCACGATCCGGGCGCGATGCGGGCGCTAGTGGTGCCGTTCGTGGTGCTGGTCGCCGGAGTCATCGGCGGCATGTACATCACCGGTGGTCTCGCCGCGGGTGCGTGGGGCCCGGTGGAGACCCTCGCCGAAGCGGACGTCACGCTCGCGCTGAACATCGGCGGTCTGATCGCCCTCGGCGTGGCGCTCTACTACTGCCTGCGCTACACCTCCCCGAACCCCGAGTTCACGCCGGGCACGCGTCGCGGCGGTGCCTGGGAGGGCGCGAAGTCGATGATGCCGGCGATCCTCATCCTGATGTTCGCCTGGGTGCTGGCCGCCATGATCGAGGATCTCGGCACCGGGGCCTTCCTCGCTGATGTCGTCCATCAGCTGTCCGTGCCCGCTGTCTGGCTGGTGCCGATCCTGTTCGTGGTGGCCGGTCTGATGGCCTTCGCCACCGGCACATCCTGGGGGTCCTTCGGAATCCTCCTGCCGCTGGCCGGCGAGATGATGAACGCCGTCCAGGGCGGGGACGACGTCCTGCTCGCCGCCTTCGGTGCGGTCCTCGCCGGCGCCGTCTTGGGCGACCACTGCTCGCCGATCTCGGACACCACGATCCTGTCCTCCACCGGTGCGGCCTGCTCGGTGCCCACGCACGTGCGCACCCAGTTGCCGTACGCGATCACCGGTGCGATCGCCGCCCTGGCCGGCTACGTCGTGTTCGCGCTGACCGAGAACGGCATCGTGGGCCTGGTGGTCACGCTGGTGGGCGTCACCCTGGTCGCCTTCGTGGTCCGACGGATCCTTCCGGTCATCCGCATCCCGATCCGCCACCGCCGCTACGAGGCGAAGGCCTGAGGACTCAGCGGATCTGAGGAATCCGTCGGAAAGGACAGCTTCACCATGTCCTCACCGCTGATGTCGCCGAGGCGTGGGACAGCGTCTACTGGATGATGGCGAAGGTCCTCATCGACTTCGAGAAGGACCTCTGCCGGCACCAGGGCGTCCAGCCCGGCGACGTGTTCCACCGGGCCGTGGTCCGCCGGCGCGAGGAGCTCGGTCACGGAGTCATCCGCTTCACCGTGGCCCGGGAGGACGGCGATGCCCTGCCCGGATTCCTGCCCGGCCAGTACATCTCCGTCGGGGTGACCCTGCCCGACGGTGCCCGCCAGCTGCGCCAGTACTCGCTGGTGAACGGTGCCGAGGAGGGCATGCTGACCTTCGCCGTCAAACGGGTTCCCGCACAGGACGACACCCCCGCCGGCGAGGTCTCCAACTGGCTCGGCGACCACGCGGAGGAGGGGAGCGTCATCGACGTGACGGTCTCGTTCGGCGACCTCGTCATCGATGTGGAGGGCGAAGGCCCCGTGGCGCTGATCTCCAACGGCATCGGTGCGACGCCCATGATGGGCATGCTGGAGGCGCTGCACGCGGCCGGCTCCACGCGACCGATCGTGGTGGCCCATGCTGAGGCGAGCGAAGCCGAAGACGTGTTCCGCTCGGAGCGGGCTGCGCTCATCGCGGACCTGCCGAACGCGACGGAGGCTGTTGCCTACTCCCGCACAACGGAGGGGGAAGCGGGCGAGCGCCTGTCAATCGGGGCGCTGAACCTGCCGACCGACGCGTCCGTCTATCTGTGCGGCTCGACCCGGTTCCTCACCAATGCGCGCGCTGAGCTCCAGGAGCTGGGCTTCGCCGACGACCAGGTCCACTTCGAACTGTTCGCCCCCAACGACTGGCTGCTGGACGCCTGACCGGCGCTGCTCTTCGCGGGTGCCCGGCTCGCAACCGGGCACCCGGACGCCTTCGCCCGGACGGCGGGGCCACGTCGACCAGCAAGACCCGTCGGCCGGCCGGCTCACACCCCGAGCGACCAGTCCTCCAGAAGTCCGCGGACGTACGCGGCCTGCCCGCAGTGCGACACGGCGTCATCGATGATGCTGACGATCCGCACTCCCCGCGTCACCGGCGGCTCCCACGACTCGTCCACCACCTCCTCGAGCCGCTCCGCATCCAGCGCCTCGATGTGCTCGACCAGCGCGTCTGCGCAGGAGGAGAGGTAGGACAGGAGGTCCGACGGCCGCTCCACGCGCAGCGCCGCCACGTCCTCAGCGCGGTCCCCGAAACCGAAGTCGTCGGGCCCGCGGTCGATGCCGGTGCGTTCGGCCCACCCGCCCTTCTGCCACACGGTGGTGCCGCCGGTGAGCTGCGCTGTCTGCACATCCATTTGTCGTGCGGCATGCCAGATCAGCCAGGCGATGGAGTTGCCGCGGCCGCCCGGCATGCGGTGCAGGACGTCGGCGGAGATGTCGGTGAGGAGGTGGGCGGCGGCCTGCTCGGGACGTCGCGCGGCGTCGGTGAGGATCACGGGGTGGCTCATGCGCCCACAGTAGCCCGATCGTCCTCGGGTACTTTCTGCGAAAACGGGCGTGGCTCCGCTGCTCTGCGGGGTGGCTCCTGCCGAATCGACCGTTTCGGCACTGTTGGCGAACTGTGGCCGCCGCTGCGTTGGCCCCCGACCAGGACGGGGTCTCGGCTGCCACCGGTGCAGCGAGTTGGGGGGGGGGGACGGGCCGGTCAGGGCCGACGGGCGCTGGCGACGCATCTACCTCGACCTGCCCGGCTCCGGGCGCACCGCCGCCCCGGTCAGGTCAGCGGCTTGGCCCTGCTCGCCCCCGTGGTCGACCCGGTTCCGCCGTCACGAAGCGCATGGACGACTACGACCTGCCGAGCCCTGGACCGGCGCTCGTGGACGTCGACGGACCGGTGCTCATCGTCGCCGCCAGTGCCGTTCACCAAAAGTTTCCTCGAAAATGGTCAAGCAAGGGTAAAGACATGGTTTAGAGTGGTCCGTGTCCAGGTGGGGCGTCGCCGACGCTCCTCCCTCCGAGACCGAGATGAGGTTCCCGCCATGCGCATCACCCGCCGTTCCGCTGCTGTCGCCGCCAGCTCCCTGTTCGCCGCTCTGGCGATCGGCGGCCTCCAGGTCCCCGCTCTCGCGGATGGCGCATCGACCGCCAGCTCCTCGCAGTCCGTGTCCCTCGGCGCCACCGTCTCTCACCTCGGTTCCGGCCTCGTGACGGCAGCTCAGGCCGCCGCCGCTGCCGGTGCGCCTGCTCAGGCCGCCGCCCCGGCCGCCTCCGACGGGGGTCGCCCCCTTCCTGCCGATGCTGTCCAGGCCTCCTCGGTGGTCCCGGCTGGCGTCATCGATGAAGCGGCGGTGGCCGTGATGGTCAGCAAAGACGGCTCGGTGTCCTGCGCCTTCTGGGAGCACGGTGAAGGGTAGTGCGGAGCGCTGGCCGCCCAGGACGGGCGCCACGGTGCGGATGAGAATGGTCAGCCCAAGTGGATGCTCAGCATGACCGGCAACAACCCCATGGAGTTCTACTCCTACGACGCCGCGGGCGACGACACCCCGTGGGGCGCGGCCGGTGGCGACATTCAGGTGGTCGAGCCCGGCCAGACGGTCACCTACGGCGACTTCGCCTGCACCGGCACCGAGGCCGGCGGCATGACCTGCTGGAACCTCACCGACAAATCCATCGACGCCCACTTCGAGGACGGCGACCTGGTGAAGTGACGCCCGTGGCCCGCTGGCTCAGCGGATTTCGAACCGCCCGTCGCCGGCGCGGTGCTCGATCTCTTCGGAGTGAACAGCATCGACACCGGCTGCGGGCGGTCCGTCATGGCAGGCCCGCTCCAGCTCATCGACGGCCTCCGTCGGCCCGCTGACCTCTGCCTCCACGCTGCCATCGGGGAGGTTGCGCACCCAGCCGGACAGGCCGAGCTGGTCGGCGGTGTGCTGGGTCCAGAAGCGGTACCCGACCCCTTGAACCCGGCCGGTGATGACGAAGCGTCTGCGGATCATGGGTCCTCCTGTTCTGAATCTGCTGGGGCGCCGACGCGGCCCGGGGCTGTCCAGGGTAAGTGCTTACGCTCTCAGCATGATGAGCCCTGATGACCGCACTCCCGAGAACCTGCCCGTCTTCGACTCGAGCGGCATGTCCCGCGTGCTCGTGGTGATCGCCCACCCGGATGACGCCGAGTACGGCCTGTCCTGCGCCGTCAACCGGTGGACTCGCTCCGGCATCGAGGTGTCGTATCTGCTGCTCACCCACGGTGAGGCGGGGATCCGCACCATGCACCCGTCGGAAGCCGGACCGGTGCGGGCAGAGGAGCAGCGCCGCGCCTGTGCGGCCGTCGGGGTGAGCGACCTTGCCATCCTCGACCACCCCGACGGCATGATGGAGCCCACCCTGCAGCTGCGCCGCGACATCGCGGAGCGGATCCGCATCGTCCAGCCGGACACCGTGGTGACTGCCAACTTCGATGTTGAGGCGTACGGCGGATTCAACCAGGCCGACCACCGCGTCTCCGGTCTCGCCGCCGTTAATGCGGTCGCCGCCGCGGACAACCCATGGGTGTTCACCGACCTCGACCTCAAACCCCACAAGGTCAGTCGCATCCTCATCCACGGTGCGGCGGCTCCCACCCACCGGATCGAGCTGGAGGAGGAGGACGTGCAGGCCGGCATCACGTCCCTCGCCGCGCACGAGGCGTACTTCGAGGCGCTGCCGAACCACCCGAAGCCGGAGCCGTTCATCCGCTCGATGGTGGAGCCGCATGGCCTCATGATCCGGGTGCAGGACCTCCGCTGAGCCGTGCCCATGGACCTGATCATCACCCCCGGTGACATCACCGCCCTGAGCGTGGACGCGATTGTCAACGCCGCGAACTCCGGCCTGCTCGGAGGCGGGGGAGTGGACGGCGCCATCCACCGTGCCGGCGGCCCCGAGATCCTCGCCGAATGCCGACGGATCCGCGATGAGCAGCTGCCCGAGGGCCTCCCCGCAGGCCAGGCCGTTGCCACCACCGCCGGGCGCCTCGATGCCCGGTGGGTGATCCACACCGTCGGTCCCGTCTTCGCGAAGAGTGAGGACCGCTCCGCCACCCTGGCCTCCTGCTACCGCGAATCCCTCCTGCTCGCCGGCCGGCTCGGCGCGCGCTCGATCGCCTTCCCCGCGATCTCGGCCGGCATCTACGGCTGGCCGATGGACGATGCCGCGCGGATCGCCGTGGGCACCATCCGCTCCCTCGAGGGAGAGGAGATGGTCGCGGGGGTGCAGGAAGTGCACCTGGTGCCGTTCGGTCCGCAGGCGGAGGCTGCGTTCCGCGCTGCGCTCGCAGGCTGATCGCGTGGCGCCCGACGGGGACCGCACACCATGGGCCAACCTGCCGGGGTGCGTGACTGCCGTTACCCTGGAAGGGATCGTGTCATCCACTGACCCCAGGAGGGCCCATGGCCACCACAACCGTTGACAACCGCCGCTCGCCCGGCATGGCGAAAGCCGGCAAGGTCCTGATGATCCTCGGCGCCGTCATCCTGCTGCTCAGCCTCATCGTGGGCGGAATCCTCGCCTACCGCGGCGGCTCCGGAGTGGTCGAGACCATGGATGACCTCCAGACCATCAACAACGGTCAGGCCACGGTCTCGGCTGAGGAGGGCGATGTGCTCCTGCTTCTGAAGCGCGAGAGCGCAGCGACTGCCCCCAGCTGCCAGGTGACCGGCCCGGACGGCCAGGACGTCCCGTTGGAGACCCCGACCACCTCCACCACCATCAACGAGTGGAAGAGCTTCGCGGCGTTCACGCCCTCGACCTCCGGTGACCACTCCATCACCTGTGACGCCGAAGCAGCAGTCTCCCCGCCGCTGAGCGTGAGCGGCATCTTCGGCGCGGTCGGCGGCGTCCTTCTGCTGATCGGCGGCTCCCTGCTGGGCCTGTTCCTGCTGGGTCTCGGCCTGCTGCTGTGGCTGCTGGGCCGCCGCAGGAAGCAGACGGACTATGTCCAGCCGGTGCAGACCGTACAGCACCCCGGTCAGGCAACCCAGCCCGGTCAGCGCGACCAGTTCCCGAACGGCGGCCCCGGCCAGTCCCACTGATATCGGCAGTCCGCTCCAGCATGGCAGCACCCCCGTGATCCGCTGCGGATCACGGGGGTGCTGCTGTCAGGTCTGCGGGTCAGTGACCGGCAGGACTGATCAGTAGAGGTTCAGGAACAGCTGGAGGACGCGCACGGTCTGCTCGTCGTTCAGGTCCTTCGCACCGTTGTGGGTGGCGCCCACCTCGTGCTGAAGCCCCTTCATGGTCTCGGGGCCGACGACGCCGTCCTGCTCAGCCTTGGACCACTTCTGCAGGGCGATGATGGTCTCCTCGTTCATCTCGCCGGTCTGCTCAACACCCAGCCAGTCCTGCAGGGCGGTGATGGTCTTAGGGCCCATCTTGCCGTCCACCTCGAGGGTGCCGGCGACGGACAGGTCAGGAGCGCCGACGGTGCCCTTCGACGCTCGCTTCGGCGCGTCAGACTTCTTCTGCTTCGGCTGTGCCTCCTGCTTCGGAGCCTCCTGCTTCCGCTCCTGCTTCGGAGCCTCCTGCTTGCGCTCGGGCTGAGCCTGACGCTTCTCCTTCTTCGGGGTGTCCTTCTGCTTCGGGGCGTCCTGCTTGCGCTCAGAGGTGTCCTGACGCTTCTCCTGCTTGGGGGCGTCCTGCTTCTTCTCCTTCTTGGGCGCCTTCTCCTGCGTCTCCTTGGCCGGCTTGGACGACGTATCAGCGCCGCCGCTCAGGAACTTGCCGCAGTTCGGCCATGCACCCGCGCCCTGGTTGTCGAGCACGCGCTCAGCAACGGCGATCTGCTGCGACTTGGATGCCTGATCGGCGGTGGGGGCGTACTCGGTGCCGCCGTGGCCTGCCCAGGTCTCGGCAGAGAACTGGAGGCCGCCGTAGTAGCCGTTGCCGGTGTTGATGGACCAGTCGCCGCCGGACTCGCACTCGGCCACGCCGTCCCAGCCGGACGCAGCGTGGGCCTCCTGGCCCGAGGTGGCGATGACACCGGTGGCGAGGACGGCGCCGCCGCCCAGCGCGAGGACGATGCGACGGCTGAAGTTCGAAATGATGGAGGTGCTCATGGAGGACGGATCCTTCGTCGAATCGGGTTCGTGATGACGCCTCGACGCTACGACCCGCCCCACCCACCTCTGCAAGGACCCCGGGCAGAACTTTGGGGAGGTTTGAAGCGCCGAACCGGGGCGTGCAAAAAGCGGACCAAACCTGGGGGAGGGACGTGATGAAGTCACAAAATCCCCAGATTCCGGTCGGATTGTGCTCAGCCCCGGCCCTTTTCGGCCCTTCCGGCTCCGCCCCCAGCTCCCGCCTCGGCCGGACCCGTGACCCGGCCGAACCTGTCCCGGCGCGCCCTGCGGCTGTATTCTGACCGCTCCGAATCCCTGCCCTTCTTGGAGCCATGAGCACCGCAGCCCCACCCCGCCTGACCTCCGACGAGGTCGTCCAGTCCCTTCCGTTCCGCTGGCCCGTTCAGGGCCGCATCTTCATCATCGGCGGCCTCGGCTTCATGTTCGACGCCTGGGACGTCGCCCTCAACGGCGCGCTGATCCCCGCCGCCGTGCAGGAATGGGGCATCAGCCGCCCCGAAGCCGCCCTGCTGTCGACCGCGAACCTGCTCGGGATGGCGCTCGGCGCCATCGTCTGGGGCACGATCGCGGACCGGGTGGGTCGGCGCCGCGCCTTCTCCCTGACACTGCTCATCTTCACGGTCTTCACCGCAGCCGGCGCCCTCGCGCCGTCGTTCGCGGTGCTGGCGGCGTCCCGCTTCCTCGCCGGCATCGGCCTCGGCGGCTGCATCCCCGTGGACTACGCACTCATCGGCGAGTTCACTCCGAGGAGGGTCCGTGGTCGTGTCCTGACCGCGATGGACGGCTGGTGGCCCGTCGGTGCCGCCGCCGCGTTCTTCGTCTCCGCGGGTCTGCTCGCCGCGACCGGCACGTGGCGGCTGTCGCTCGCGATCATGATCCTGCCGGCGCTGCTGGTGTTCTGGGTGCGGCGCGATATTCCCGAATCGCCCCTGTTCCTCGCCCGGCAGGGTCGGGAGGCGGAGGCCCGAGCTGTCGTGGACAGGCTCGTGGAGGCCACCGGCGCCCCGAGGCGCGAGTATGTCGTCGCGGCTGCTGAGCTGGACACGCGTCGGCGCACCGGCAACCCCATCACCGCAGCGTTCGACCAGCTGGCGGCGCTGTGGAGGGAAGCTCCGCGCATCACCGCGGTGTCCTGGGGACTGTTCGGCACGATCCTGCTGGTGTACTACCTGGCGCTGAACTGGATGCCGTCGATCCTGCAGGATGCCGGACTCGGCCGCATCGCCGCTCTGGTCTCCGGTGCGGGGATGGCGCTGGCGGGCCTCATCGGGGTGGTGGTCGCGGCTGTGCTGGTGGAGAGAGTGGGCCGACGGGTGCTGCTGGCGGCATCGGCTCCGGCCGCTGGCCTGCTGCTGGTGCTGGTGGCGGTGACGCTGGATGATCCGCGCGGCGCCGTGGTGTGGCTGCTGGTGTTCGGCGTCATCATCCAGATCTCCGTGCCCGTGCTCTACACCTACGTCTCCGAGCTGTATCCGACTCATCTGCGGGCATCCGGCTTCGGCTGGGCATCGACGATGAGTCGCGTCAGCGCCGGTGTGGGACCGCTGCTGTTCGCCGTGGCGTGGCCCGTGATGGGGCTGGGGGCATCGTTCGCTGTGGCGCTCGCGCTGGTGGCGGCGGCGGTGATGGCGATGCTGCTGCTGGCACCGGAGACCGCGGGCCGGGACCTCCGTTGACCCGCGGTCCGGTGCCCTGCGTGGAGGGTTCAGGTGCGCCCGATGTCCGCGAGGACTTCGCGCCATTTCTCGGCGAGCGAATCGATGTTCTCGTGCGCGTTCAGGCCGGACGGCTGCGGCACCACCCAGAGCGCGGTCCCCGTCGGCCAGCGTGGGAGGTCCTCCGGCAGGGCCGACGGGTCCTGCCGCCCCAGCTGCGCCTTCGGCAGTCGGAACGCGGTGCGGTACGCGGTGATGCCGGCGATGGCGACCGCGCGCGGCCGCAGCTCCTGCACGCGGTGGACCAGTCGCACCCCTGCCGCGCGCAGTTCCTCTCGGCTGAGCTGGTCGGCGCGGGCGGTGGCGCGGCCGATGAGGTTCGTCAGGCCGATGCCGCGGCGCAGAAGTGCGAGTGCGTCCTCATCGGTGAGACCGAGGGAGCAGTCCACGACAGCGTCGGTCATGCCCGCGCGGTTGAGAGCGGGCCAGAAGCGGTTGCCGGGCCGTGCGAACGGGGCGTTCACGGCGGCGGTCCACAGCCCTGGGTTGATGCCGACGATCAGCAGGTCCAGGCGGTGGGAGGCGCCAGCGGGCAGCACATCGTCCACACCGTTCGGGTCGGCGGTGTCGACGGCGGCGAGGTCAGCCCGGGTGGGCTTCGCACCGCCCAGCGGCGACGGCCGCTGCGGCCGCAGAGCCACGGTGCGGTGCAGGTCAGTGGGGGAGGTCATGGCCCGATAGTAGGGGCCGGGCCTGGACCGGTGGGCGTGAGGTTCGTGAACCTCTGCAGATCTGCTGGTGACCGGCGCCGCGGCCGCGGATACGATGGTGACCCGACCATTCTCACCGGAGGAGACCCCGTGACCCAGGCGTACCACGCAGATTCCAGTGACCTCGAGACCAAGGAGGTCCTCACCTGGGACCTGTTCGGCACCGCGTCGCGCGAGCTGGCGCAGACGATCGCCGATTCCGACTTCGAACCGGAGATCGTCATCGCGGTGGCCCGCGGCGGACTGCTGCCCGCTGGTTCGCTCGCGTACGCCCTCGGTCTGAAGCTGGCCGACGCCATCAACGTCGAGTTCTACACGGACGTCCACGAGACGCTGCCGGATCCGGTGCTGCTGGAGCCGATGCTGGACACCAACGCCATCACGGGCAAGCGCCTGCTGGTGGTGGACGACGTCGCTGACTCCGGGCGCACTCTCGCGCTCGTGCTGGAGCTGCTGGAGGCGCAGGGCGCCGAGGCCCGCTCCGCCGTTCTCTACGCCAAGTCCGCATCCGTGGTGGAGCCCACCTACGTGTGGAAGCGCACCGACGACTGGATCGTGTTCCCGTGGTCCGCTGAGCCTCCGGTCACCCGCTCGAAGTGACCCGCGCCGGGCGCGGATCGCGCCGCCGCCCCCGATGGGCCGTGGCCGGTGCGGTCGGGATCGGTGTCGCCGTCATCGCGGCCAGTGAGGTGATCGACCAGCTCGCCTCCCGCAGCCTCGTCACCCCCACGTCCAGCGAAGCGTCCGGCGGGGGAGCAGCCGACGGGTCCCGCACCCTCATCGTCCTCGGCTACGGCCAGTCCGGCACTCGCGCCGGGCTGATCAACCGGTTCCGGGTCCGCCAGGCGCTGCGCACTGCCTACGTGTGGGAGGCCGACGGCACCGGGCCGTGCACCCTGCTGATGTCCGGCGGCGCCGTGCGCGGTGACATCCCCGAGGCGCACCTGCTGCGTGATGAGGCCATGCGCTGCGGCTTCACCGGTGAGATCCAGCTCGATGCGCTGGCGCGCAGCACCGAGGAGAACGTCCTCAACACGCTGGCGGCGGTCGAATCATCCCGCGACGCCGCCTACATCTCCCACCCGCTGCATTCCCTCCTGGCGCGCCGCTACCTGCGCCACCTGCGACCGGAGCTGCTGAGGCGGATCCGCCGCGCCGATGACGTGCGCATCCTCGAATGGGGGCCGCTGCGGCCCATCATGACCGTGATCGGGCTGCGGGAGCTGCGACGTGTGCGCCGCCTGCACGCCGGTGCGTGAAAACCGGCCCCCTATCGGAGACGATGGAGCCATGACCCTGCCCTTCCCCGACTCCGCCCCGCCCAGCGACGGCCCCGCCCACCTGGAGGCACAGCAGCCCGTTCTGGACGAGCTGTTCGCCCACGCCTCCTCCCACGCCGGCGGCCGCGACTCCCTGCTGGACGCGATGGAGTTCGCCGGTCGCTTCCCCACCCTGTCCTGCTACAACGCGTCGCTGGTGCACCTGCAGCGGCCCCGAGCCCAGTTCGTGGCGACCCGCCGCACCTGGACGAGGGACCTGCACCGCACGATCCGCCCCGGGGCGATCCCCCTGATCGTGCTGCGCCCGTTCGGCCCCATCGACCTGATGTACGACATCGCCGACACCGACGGCCCCCACCCGGTGCCGCAGAGCGTCCTGCACCCCCTGCGCAGCCTCGGCCCCGTCACAGCGGCCGGTGCGGCGCAGCTGGTGCGCCTCATCGAGCAGGCGGGCGGCCGCGAGCATATTGCCGCCGTCTGCGCCCAGGCGGAGGAGGCGGAAGGGACACAGGGGCCGACGGACCCCGCCGATCTGATCGCCGCGGTTCTGCGCGCCCTGGCGCATGCGCTGCTGGGCCACCTCACCCCGTCGACGGAGCCGCCCGTCCAGGTCCTGCGCACCGTCACCCCGCAGGGACGCCGTGAACTGGGGCCGAGGGCGCAGGACTTCGAAGCGGACGCCGTGGTGGCGCTGGTGCTGCGGCGGGCGTCAGTGGAGCACCCGTCGGCCGCGATCCCTCGGGCGGACGACGCCGGCCTGCTCGCGGCTGTGAGCCCGGAGGCGATCTTCACCGCGGTCAAGCACATCGAAGCGCTCGCGGGCAGGCGCCTGCTGGGGGAGCAGCTGCGGGCTGTTCCCCATCAGGGGGACCATCCGCAGCTGATGCCGCGCGGAGGATCGGGGAAGGCGGGGGCGGCCGAGGTGAGCCCGTGGGATCAGCCGTCGCTGTTCGACGCCTCCGGTTCCGCCGCCGATCCCGACACTGCCGACCTCGAGGCCGTCGATCCCGAGGCCGAGGATGCTCCTGCCGATTCCGCTGGCGAACCTCAGGACTCGGAGGAGCCCTCCGGCCGATAGGCATGGCTGCCGGTGCCGGCGGCGGCGCCTCCCGTGCGCTCACGGCCCGCCCGGACGGTGGGAGCGCCGTCCTCGTGGCCCTTTCCGCGCAGCCTCTGGATCAGGGCGACGACGCCGACCATCACCGATCCCCAGATGATGCCGAGGATCAGCGAGCAGACCGTCTCCACCAGCCAGGAGAGGAAGCCCCCGATGCCGGCGAGGCCCGCGACCGGGCCCTGCAGGGCGTGCACGAGGTTCTCCGGGGCGTGCCAGCCCAGTTCGTCGAGGCCCACGAGGATGATGTGGCCGCCCACCCACAGCATGGCGAGCATGCCGACGTACTCGATGATGCGCAGCACCACCGGCATCGCCCTGACGAGCGCTTCGCCGAACTTCGCCGCACCGGCGGAGTCCTTCGTCATCATCGCCAGGCCGATGTCGTCCAGCTTCACCAGCAGCGCCACCACGCCGTACACGGCGACGGTGATGACCACGGCCACCACGATGAGGGTGATCAGGCGTGACCAGAAGGCTTCGTCGGCGACCTCCTTCAGGGAGATGACCATGATCTCCGCGGACAGGATGAAGTCGGTGCGGACAGCGCCGCTGACCACTGACTTCTCCGCGTCCGCGCCGCGCTGCACAGCGGGTTCATCACCGGCTGTGTGATGCTCGAGGAGGCCGATGAGCTGCAGGATCTTGTGCGCCCCCTCGTAGCAGAGGTAGGTGCCGCCCATCATCAGCAGCGGGGTCAGCAGCCACGGGATGAACTGGCTGAGCAGCATCGCCAGCACGATGATGATCGCCTTGTTGATGAGGGAGCCGCGCGCGATCTTCGCGATGATCGGCAGCTCCCGTTTGGGGTCCACGCCCTTGACGAACTGCGGGGTGACGGCCGTGTCATCCACGACGACGCCGGCGGCCTTCGCGCTGGCGCGCCCGGACGCGGCGGCGATGTCATCGGCGTTCGCGGCGGCCATGCGCGCGAGTGCAGCGACATCATCCAGCAGGGCGGCGAGTCCACCAGCCATGGGCAACCCCTTCCAGAGGGAACGGTCGTGATCGAATCGTCGCCAATGGTAGCGACCGCCGGCCCCACCAGCCCGCAAGCAGCCTGGACCGCGCTGGTGATGCCCGCCACCGTGCTTGGCGCTGTCCCCACCGCGCCGATACCCTCGATCGGGGCCCGCGCCGCGGACCGGCAGAAGCGATGCGGGAGGGAGGATACGTGCACAGCGAGCAGGCGAACGAGCACGGCACCCAGCACCCGTCGGCCCCGCTGTGGGGACGCGTGGTCCTCCTCGGCTTCGGCATCTTCACCCTCGTCACCCTCGAACAGCTGCCGATCGGCCTCCTGCCGCTGATGACCTCCGATCTCCACGCCACCGACGGCGCCATCGGCCTCGCGGTCACCCTGCCGGGCATCCTCGCCGCCGTCATCGCCCTGATCCTGCCCGGCATCACCCGCGGCATCGACCGCCGGCTCATCCTCGTGGCGTCGCTCGCCGCCGTGGTGCTGTCCACGGTCGGATCGGCGCTCGCCCCCAGCACCGGCGTGCTGATGGCCTCGCGCATCCTCACCGGCTTCGCCATCGGCATGTACTGGCCGGTGATGCCGCAGGTGGCTCTCGCGCACGTGCCGCGCCGCCACAGCGCCGCCGCCCTGTCCATTGCGTTCGCCGGTGTCGGCTCCGCGGTGCTGCTCGGCATTCCGCTGTCCACATGGCTCGGCACCACGGTCGGATGGCGCGAATCGTTCCTGCTGGTCGGCGGCATCGCCGCCGTCGTCGGGGTGCTGCAGCTGCTCGTGCTGCGACCGGTCCACTCTCAGGTTGCGGAGACCGTCCGCTCCACGCTGCGGGCCCTGTCCATCCCCACCGTGAAGTACGGATTCCTGCTCGCGTGCACCGCCGTCACCGCCCAGTTCATCTCCTACGCCTACGTCACCCGGATCCTCGAGCAGCTCGGCGGCGTGCGGATCGAGCACATCTCCGCGTTCCTGCTCGCCTACGGCATCGTCGGCCTGCTCGGCAACTTCGCTGGCGGCGCCGTCCTGCACCGCAGCCCCTGGGGATCGGTGTGCCTGCTCGTGGGCGGCATGATCACTGCGCTCACCCTCATGGTCACGATCGTCCACGACCCCGTCACCGCGCTCATCGCCACCGTGGTCTGGGGCTCTTTCGCCGGGATGCTTTCCGTCACCGTGCAGGGCTTCGTCCTCTCCGGGGCCGGGGACCGGGAGGACGCCGCAGTCGCCATCAACGCCTCCGCCTTCAACGGCGCGATCGCCTTGGGCGCCCTCATCGGCGGCATCCTCGTGGACCGCTCCGGCATCATCGCCGCGCTCACCGCCAGTCTCGCGCTGCTCGCCGTCAGCGCTGGCATCCTGGCCGCGTTCCGGCTGCGCCAGCCCACCCGAGAGGGGGCCGACGGAGCCCCCAGTCCCACCACAGCACCCGAAGGAGGCACCGCATGATCGACGACCCCACCGACGCCGGCGACACCCGCGCCCGCGACTGGGACGAGAACGAGCCCTCCACCACCACCGGCGCCATCCCCGTGTCCACCGGCGCGATCCCCGTGGTGCCCGAGCACCCCGAAGACACCGCTGAGCCGGCGCGATCGAACTGGCTCGCCGTGGCCACCCTCGCCATCGGCATCTTCGTGCTCGTCACCATCGAAGAGCTCCCCATCGGAGTGCTCACCCTCATCAGCGACGACCTCGGGATCAGCCGCGGATCCGTCGGCCTCGCCGTCACGCTCCCCGGCGTCCTCGCCGCCGCCATCACCCTGGTCACCCCGCGCCTGTCCCGCGGCCGCGATCGACGCATCATCATCCTCGTCGCGCTCGCCATGGTGATCGTGTCCTGCGTCCTCACCGCCGTCAGCTGGGACCTGATGAGCCTGCTGTTCTCCCGCGTGTTCGCCGGGTTCGGCATCGGCCTCTACTGGGCGGTGATGCCGCTGGTGGCGATGGGGCAGGTGCGCAGCGAGCAGATCCCCCGCGCCCTGACGATCGTCTTCTCCGGAGTGGGGGCCGCCCTGATCTTCGGCCTGCCGCTGGCGACCTGGCTCGGCGACTCCTTCGGATGGCGGATGGCGTTCGTGCTGGTGGGCGCGATGTCCCTGGTGGTCGGTGTGATCGTGCTGGCGATCGTGACCCCGTCGGTCTCCACCGCCGCGAGCACTGTGCGCCGAACCCTCGGGGCGATCACGCACCCCGCCATCGGCACTGCAGTGCTGCTGACCGCACTGCTGCTGACCGCGGAGTTCATCACCTACAGCTACATCCGCCCCATCCTGATCGACGTGGCCGGGGTTCCCGGCTCCTCCACGTCCCTGTTCCTGATGGTGTTCGGCACGCTCGGGCTCGTCGGCAACTTCGCCGCCGGGGCCCTGGTGTCGCGCACCCCGGTGCTGGCGATCCTGGTGCTCGCGATCGGCTCGGGACTGTCCGTCGCCGCCCTCATGTGGCTGATGCACGGTCCGATCGCTGCGGGCATCGTGCTCGCCGCATGGGGCTTCTTCTCCGGCATGATCAGCGTGTCCTCGCAGGCGATGGCGCAGTTCCGCGCCGGTGACCGCGTGGATGACGCCACCGCGCTCAACACCGCCGCCGCCACCAGCGCCATCGCGGTGGGGGCGCTCATCGGCGGTGTGCTCGTGGACTCCTTCGGCCTGCACGCCCCCATGATCGCTTCGCTCGTGCTGACGGTCATGGCCGTGGCCGTGGTGCTCGTCTTCCACCTCCGATTCGACCGCGACGGGGAGCATGAGCGGGCCTGACAGCCACAACCAGTACGCTGTGCCCCATGTCACCATCGAAGAAGAAGGCCGAGAAGAAGGCCGCGAAGAAGTCCGCCACCCGCACCGACGAGCTGAAGAAGCTCGACAAGAAGGCTGCGAAGAAGGCCGCAAAGAAAGCCGAGAAGAAGAAGGCCGAGCAGAAGAAGGTCGAGAAGAAGGCGGAGAAGCTCACCGCTGCCGGCTTCTGCGTCCAGCCGTCCCAGCGCGCGAAGGTCAGCGTCCGCGACATCGACCCGCGCTCCACGCCCGGCTTCGACGGTGACAAGGCCGCCGGTCAGGAGCTCCTCGCCCTGCAGTCCGAGCGCCTGTCCGAACTGCAGGAGCGGCTATGGGCCGCCCACTCCGGTCGCGTTCCGGGGCGCCGCGCCGGTCGCAGCGTGCTCCTGGTGGTCCAGGGCATGGACACCTCCGGCAAGGGCGGCATCATGCGCCACGTCGTGGGGGCGGTCGACCCGCAGGGCGTGGACATCACCGCGTTCAAGGCGCCCACCGAGGAGGAGAAGTCCCACCACTTCCTGTGGCGCGTCCGCCCGCACCAGCCGGAGCCCGGCATGATCGGCGTGTTCGACCGCTCCCACTATGAGGACGTGCTCATCCACCGCGTCCACGGCTGGGCCGATGACGAGGAGATCGCGAAGCGGTACCGCTCCATCAAGACCTTCGAGAAGGAGATGGCCGACGACGGCGTCATCGTCCTCAAGGTCATGCTCCACATCTCGAAGGACAAGCAGTGGGAGCGCCTCTTCGAACGCCTGCAGCGGGAGGACAAGCACTGGAAGTTCGCCGTCTCCGACCTCACCGAGCGCCGCCGCTGGGACGACTACATGGATGCGTACGACGCCGCCATCGCCGCCACCAGCACCCGCACCGCCCCCTGGCACATCATCCCCGCGGACCGCAAGTGGTACGCCCGTCTCGCGGTGCAGAACCTGCTGATCCAGGCGCTGGAGGACATCGACCCGCAGTGGCCGAAGGCCCGGTTCGATGTGGAGAAGGCGAAGCAGCGCATGCTGGACGAGCCCGGCCACCCGCTCGTGGACGATGCCACCGGCGCCACCGAGAAGTGACACGTCAGGGCTTTGTCAGCTTCATGGCTGACAGTGGCACCGGCACAGCAACTACCAGCACTCCAGGAGGATGACCATGGCCCAGATCAGTCTGCGCGGCGAGCAGGTCGAGACCGTCGGCGACCTGCCGAAGGTGGGCGAAAAGCTCCCCGACTTCACTCTCGTCGGCACCGACCTCAGCGAGATCACCAAGAACGACTTCGCCGGCAAGCGACTCGTTCTGAACATCTTCCCGTCGATCGACACGGGCGTCTGCCAGGCCAGCGTCCGCGAGTTCAATAAGAAGGCCGACGGCGAGGGCGACGTGGTGGTCCTTGCAGTCTCCAAGGATCTGCCGTTCGCCTTCGACCGCTTCTGCGGGGCCGAAGGCATCGACTCGGTCGTCTCAGCGTCCGCATTCCGCTCCGACTTCGGTGAGGACTACGGCGTCACCATGACGTCCGGCGGTCTGAAGGGTCTGCTGTCCCGCTCCGTCGTCGTCGCCGACGAGGACGCCACGATCCTGTACACCGAGCAGGTGCCGGAGATCGGCCAGGAGCCCGACTACGACGCCGCCTGGAGCGCCCTCACCGGCGAGACCCCCGGCAGCGCCGGCCTCTGACACCGACGCCCACCCGCACCGGACCCGGTGATGCGGCCCGGCGGATGCGATCTCACTGATCGACCGCCGGGCCGTTCCCTGTCTCCGCGGCTTATGGTGAAGCGATGGATCCGCTCTCCCTCGTGCTCCTGGCCGTCGCCGCAGTCGTCGCCGGTGCCATCAACGCCGCCGTCGGCTCCGGGTCCCTCCTCACCCTCCCCGTCCTGCTGGCGATGGGGGTCCCGCCCGGCGCCGCCGTGCGCACCAACACCATCGGCATGGTGTTCTCCACCATCGGCGCCGTCGCCGGCTACCGCCGCGAGATCCGCGAGGATCTGCCGCACCTGAAGCCGCTGATGGTCACCACCACGATCGCGGCGCTCGCCGGTGCCGGTCTGCTGCTCGTCACCAGCTCCGACGTCCTCGATTGGGTGGTGCCGGTCCTCATCGTGGTGGCGCTGGTGCTCGTGGTCTGCCAGCCGCTGATCGCCCGGCGCGTGCGCGCCCGCTCCGCTTCCGGTGGGGGAGGGGAGGCCGACAGGGACGAGCTCGCCGCCCGCCGCCTCCGCAGCCCGGGACTGATCGCCGCGATGAGCGGCGCCAGCCTGTACGGGGGGTTCTTCACGGCCGCGCAGGGCGTCCTGTACCTGGCGATCCTCGGGTCGTTCACGGGGAGACAGATGCGGTCGGTCAACGGCATCAAGAACCTGCTGTCTCTGATCGTGAACGTGTGCGCGGCCCTGGTGTACCTCGTCGCGTTCGTGGTGTTCGACGCCCCCGTCGTGTGGCTCGGGGTGCTCGTCGTCGGGGTCGGTTCCCTGATCGGCTCCTACTTCGGGGCGCACCTGGCGAAGCGCTTCCCCGAATGGCTGATGCGCGGCGTCATCATCGTGGTCGCGCTCGTCGCCCTGGCTCGTCAGGTCATGTGAGAAAGCGCAGGCGCCGCCGTCCCGGCCCATCGGCCAGTGCGGCGGCGCCTGGTTCTGCTCACGGCGCTGGTTGCGTGATCAGCGGGTGCGCAGAGCGTCGATGATGGTGTTCAGCGTGGTGGACGGGCGCATCACGGCGGAGACGGCGTCCTGGTCCGGGAAGTAGTAGCCCTTGATGTCCACGGCCGAGCCCTGCACGCTGTTCAGCTCGTTGAGGATCATCTCCTCGCCGGCTCGCAGCTTCTCGGCGATCGGCTGGAACAGGGCCGCGACCTCCGCATCGTCCTGCCGGCCGAGCTCCTCGGCCCAGAACATCGCCAGGTAGAAGTGGGAGGCGCGGTTGTCGTCCTCCCCGGTGGTGCGACTCGGGCTGCGGCCCTCGTTCAGCAGGGTCTCCGTGGCGCGGTCCAGGGCGTCCGCGAGGATGCGCGCACGCTCATTGTCCGTGGTGCGGGCGAGGTGCCGCAGCGCCTCCGCGAGGGCGAGGAACTCACCGAGGGAGTCCCACCGCAGGTGGTTCTCCTCCACCAGCTGCTGCACATGCTTCGGGGCGGAGCCGCCGGCCCCGGTCTCGAACAGGCCGCCGCCGTTCATCAGCGGCACCACGCTCAGCATCTTCGCGCTGGTGCCGAGCTCCATGATCGGGAACAGGTCCGTCAGATAGTCGCGAAGCACGTTGCCGGTCACGGAAATGGTGTCCTCGCCGCGGCGCACCCGATCCAGCGTGTGCTGGGTGGCGGAGACCGGGTCGAGGATGCGGATGTCGAGGCCGTCGGTGTCCTCCTCGGCGAGGTAGGCGGTCACCTTTTCGATGAGGGCGCGGTTGTGCGCGCGGGAGTCGTCCAGCCAGAACACGGCGGGCATGCCGGACTCGCGGGAGCGGCGCACGGCGAGCTGCACCCAGTCGCGGATCGGGGCGTCCTTCGTCTGGCAGGAGCGGAAGACGTCTCCGGTCCTCACCTCCTGGCGGAGCAGGACGTCCCCGGCGGCGGTGCGGATCTCGACGGCGCCGTCGGAGGCGATCTCGAAGGTCTTGTCGTGGCTGCCGTACTCCTCCGCCTTCTGCGCCATCAGGCCGACGTTCGGGACGGTGCCCATGGTGGCGGGGTCGAACGCGCCGTGCGTCCGGCAGTCCTCCACGGTGGCCTGGTAGACGCCGGCGTAGGAGGAGTCCGGCAGGACCGCGAGGGTGTCCTTCTCGGTGCCGTCCGGGCCCCACATGGTGCCGCCGGCGCGGATCATCGCCGGCATGGACGCGTCCACGATGACATCGGAGGGGACGTGCAGGTTCGTGATGCCCTTGTCGGAGTCGACCATCGCGAGCTCGGGGCCCTCCTCGAGGCCCTGCTGGACGAGGTCGCAGACGCGCTGAGCGGTGGCGTCATCGAGCTGGTCGAGGCCGCCGAGGATGCCGCCGAGGCCGTTGTTGGCGGACAGGCCCGCCTTCTGCAGCGCGTCCCCGCACTCCTCGAACAGGGCGGGGAAGAAGGCGCGCACCGTGTGGCCGAACAGGATCGGGTCGCTGACCTTCATCATCGTGGCCTTCAGGTGCAGGGAGAACAGCACGCCCCGCTTCTTCGCCTCAGCGATCTGTTCGGTGAGGAACTGATCGAGCGCGGCGGCGTCCATGACGGTGGAGTCGATGATCTCACCCTCCAGCACCGGCAGGCTCTCCTTCAGCACGGTTTCGGTGCCGTCGGCGGCGACGTGCACGATGGTGAGGGTGTCGTCCTTCTCCAGGACGTGGGAGGTCTCGTTGGAGCGGAAGTCGCTGCCGTCCATGGTGGCGACGCTGGTGCGGGACTCGGCCGACCACTCGCCCATCGAATGCGGGTGGGCCTTCGCGAAGTTCTTCACCGCCTGCGGCGCGCGGCGGTCCGAGTTGCCCTCGCGCAGCACCGGGTTGACGGCGGAGCCCTTGACGGCGTCGTAGCGGGCGCGGGCGTCCTTCTCCTCGTCCGTGGTAGGGGAGGAGGGGTAGTCCGGGAGGTCGTACCCGTCGGCCTGCAGCTCCCGGATGGCGGCCGTGAGCTGCGGGACGGAAGCCGAGATGTTCGGCAGCTTGATGATGATGGCCGACGGGTCCTTCACCAGCTGGCCGAGCTCACCGAGGGCGTCATGCACCTTCTGGTCCTCGGGGAGGACATCGGCGAAAGCGGCGAGGATGCGGGAGGCGAGGGAGATGTCGCGGGTCTGCACCTCCACCCCGGCCTGGTCGGTGAAGCCGTCGATGATCGGCAGGAGCGATGCGGTGGCGAGCATCGGGGCTTCGTCTGTACGGGTGTAGATGATGCGGGACATCGCAACTCCTGGTTCTGGCAGGTCCCTGCCAACTCGGAAATGTCTTGAGGTCAAGATATCAGGTTCGTTCGGTGCGGTCAGCCGAAGAGCCGCCGCACCTCATCCCACCGTTCCCGCGGCACCGTCTTCACCGAATCGATCGCGTCGCTGAGCGGAACGTCCACCACGGACGTCCCCCGCAGCGACACCATCCGGCCGAACGCTCCCGCGTGCACCAGCTGCACCGCGGCCATGCCGAAGCGGGTCGCCAGGATGCGGTCGTATGCGGTGGGCGCACCGCCGCGCTGAATGTGGCCGAGCACCGTGGCTCGGGATTCGATCCCGGTGCGCTCCTCGATGATCGGCGCGAGCTTCTGCGCCACCCCGCCCAGGACGGGCCGCCCGAACTCGTCCAGTTCGTAGTCGCTGAACGACTCGGACGCATCCGACGGTGTGAACCCCTCCGCCACCACCACCAGAGGGGAGCGGCGCGGCTGGCGCCGCATCCGGGCGGTGACGAAGTCGCAGATCTCCTGGATCGACAGCGGGAACTCCGGGATGCAGATGACGTGCGCGCCGCTCGCCATCCCGGAGTGCAGCGCGATCCAGCCGGCGGATCGGCCCATCACCTCCGCCACCATGCAGCGGTGGTGGGAGTCGCCCGTGGTGCGCAGTCGGTCGAGGCTCTCCGTTGCGATCTCCACCGCCGTGTTGAACCCGAACGTGTAGTCCGTGGCATCGAGGTCGTTGTCGACGGTCTTCGGCACACCGACGATCGGGATTCCCCGCTGCGCCAACCGGTGGGCCGTGAACAGGGTGCCGTCGCCGCCGATGGCGATGAGGGCGTCGACCTCGGTCTCCTCCATGGACCGGGCGACTGCAGCGGCTCCGTCGGCCCCGCCGTGGAACGGGTTCCATCGGGACGTGCCGAGGATCGTGCCGCCGGTGCGGCCGATGCCGCGGACCTTTCGGCGCGGAAGCGGGATCACCTCCCCGCTTTCCACGCCGCGCCAGCCGTCCACGAAGCCCACGAACTCCGATTCGTACACGGTGTCACCGGTGAGGACCGCTCCGCGGATCACTGCGTTGAGGCCGGGGCAGTCACCGCCGGAGGTGAGGATGCCGATCTTCATGGCGCCCCCGTCAGCGGCGGGAGCCGCGGTAGAACTCGATCAGAGCGCGCGTGGACTGGTCCTCGGCCTCCATTGCCGCCTGGTCACCGCTGACCGCCGGCGCGAGGTCCTTCGCGAGCTGCTTGCCGAGCTCCACGCCCCACTGGTCGAAGCTGTTGATGCCCCACACCGCGCCCTGCACGAACGTGATGTGCTCGTACAGCGCGATCAGCTGACCGAGCGTGCTCGGCGTCAGCTTCGGCGCCATGATCGAGGTGGTGGGACGGTCACCGGAGAACATCCGCGCCGGCACCAGCGCCCCTTCGGTGCCGCCCGCCTCGACCTCCTCAGCGGTCCTGCCGAATGCGAGTGCCTTGGTCTGGGCGAAGAAGTTCGCGAGGAACAGTTCGTGGACGTCCGTCTCGCCGTCCTTCAGCGGGTGGTTCGGCTCGGCGAACGCGATGAAGTCGGCGGGGATGATCCGGGTGCCCTGGTGGATCAGCTGGTAGAACGCGTGCTGGCCGTTGGTGCCGGGCTCGCCCCAGAAGATCTCCCCGGTCTCGCAGGTGACGGCGGTGCCGTCCCAGCGCACGGACTTGCCGTTGGACTCCATGGTGAGCTGCTGCAGGTAGGCGGGGAAGCGGTGCAGAAGCTGCGAGTACGGCAGCACCGCGTGGGTCTCCGCCTCGAGGAAGTTGACGTTCCAGATGTTCAGCATGCCCATCAGCAGGGGCACGTTCTCTTCGGGGGCGGCGGTGAGGAAGTGCTCGTCCATGGTGTGGAAGCCGGCGAGCAGCTCGGCGAACACCTCGGGGCCGAGTGCGATGGCCAGCGAGGTTCCGATCGCGGAGTCCACCGAGTAGCGCCCGCCCACCCAGTCCCAGAAGCCGAAGGCGTTCTTCGGGTCGATGCCGAACTCCTCCACCTTGTCCAGAGCGGTGGAGACCGCGGCGAAGTGCTTCGCGACCGCATCGTCCCGCCGGTCCTCGCCGACGCCCTTCGCCGCGAGGCCGTCCAACAGCCAGGTCCGCACCAGGCGGGCGTTGGTGATGGTCTCCAGCGTGGTGAAGGTCTTGGAGGCGACGATGACGAGGGTGGTCTCCGGATCGAGGTCCGCGGTGGTCTGGGCGACGTCCGTCGGGTCGATGTTGGAGATGAAGCGGGCGCTGATCCCGGCGTCGGCGAGGGGCCGCAGCGCTTCGTACACCATGACGGGGCCGAGGTCGGAGCCGCCGATGCCGATGTTCACCACGGTCTCGATCCGCTTGCCGGTGACGCCGGTCCATTCGCCGGAGCGGACTGCGCGCGCGAACTCGGCGATCCGATCCAGCGTTGAATGGACGTCCTCGTCGATGTTCTGGCCGTCGACCTCGAGGGTGGGGGAGGCGCCGGCGGGGCGGCGCAGCGCGGTGTGGAGGACAGCGCGGTCCTCGGTGGTGTTGATGTGCTCGCCGCGGACCATGGCGTCGCGGCGCTGCAGCACGCCGGTCTCCTCGGCGAGGCGGAGCAGGAGGCCGACGGTCTCATCCGTGACCAGGTTCTTGGAGAGGTCGACGAACAGATCGCCGGCGCTGTGGGAGTGCTTCTGGGTGCGCTGAGGGTCGGAGCCGAACCATTCGCGCAGGGAGCCGTCGAGCTCGGCGTCGTGCTGCTCGAGCGCGCGCCAGGCATCGGTGGTGGTGGGGTCCACAGGGGAGGCAGGAGCGGTGTTCTCAGTCATGGCGCCATTGTCGCCTCCGGATCCGGATGCCTCCTGGAGGATACTGAGGCGACGCCGGCCCGGGGAGATCGGTGGTCTGACCAGGCGGATTGGTCAAAGCGGCAACGTGTCCGGCATCAAATGGCAGTTGCTCAAAGCAGAGACCCTGCCGCGGGCGACTGTCCCTGTTCCCCAAGAGAAGGCCCATCCCTGTGCTCTGGTATATCGGGCGGCGACTGCTGCAGATCATTCCGGTGTTCCTGGGTGCCACTCTGCTCATCTACCTGATGATGTTCTCCACCGGCTCCGACCCGATCCAGGCGATCGCGGGGGAGAAGGCGCTGCCGCCATCGGTGGAGGCGCAGCTGCGCGCCCAGTACAACCTCGACAAGCCCATCCTCGTCCAATGGCTCCTCTACATCGTGGGAGTGATCCAGGGCGACTTCGGCCTCAACCTCTCCGGACGCCCCATCATCGACGACATCCGTCGAGCGTTCCCGGTCACCGCGAAGCTCGCGATCATGGCCGTCATCATCGAAGCGGTCTTCGGCATCGTCGCCGGTGTGATCGCCGGCCTGAAGAAGGGAACGTGGATCGACACCACCTTCCTGATGCTGTCCCTGCTGGTGATCGCAGTCCCGACCTTCGTCATCGGCTTCGTGGCGCAGGTGATCCTCGGCGTTCAGCTGAAGCTCGTGCCGGTGAACGTCGGCAACGACCCGTCGTTCACGAACCTCCTGCTCCCGGCGACCGTGCTCGGTGCGGTGTCGTTCGCGTACGTGCTGCGCCTGACCCGCACCAGCGTCGCCGAGAACGTGCCGGCCGACCACGTCCGCACGGCGAAGGCGAAGGGCCTGTCCTCCGGAGCCCTGGTGTCCAAGCACATCCTGCGCAACTCCCTGATCCCCGTGGTCACCTTCATCGGTGCCGACCTCGGCGCCCTGATGGGCGGCGCGATCGTCACCGAGGGCATCTTCAACATCAACGGAGTCGGCTCGCTGCTGTTCCGCGCCCTGCAGCGCAGCGACAGCCCGACCACCGTCAGCGTCGTCACGCTCATGGTGATCATCTTCCTGATCTCCAACCTGATCGTCGACGTGCTGTACGCCGTTCTCGACCCGAGGATCCGCTATGCCAAGAAGTGACCAGAGCCAGTCCATGTCCCCCGAGCGCCGCACCGCCGCCCCCCACCCGGGTCAGGAGCACTACACCGCGCCGCTGTCGGAGACGCCGCTGAAGGACGTCGACGCGTTCGACGACACCAGCACCCCGCGCTCCATGTGGCGCCAGGCCGCGCACTCGCTGCTGCGCGACCCGGTGTTCATCGTCTCGGCGATCCTCATCGCCTTCATCCTGTTCGTGGTCGCGTTCCCCGGGGTGTTCACCTCGCAGGACCCGACGGCGGGCTCCCTCGCCAACGCCAACCAGGACCCGAGCGGCGAGCACCCCTTCGGCACCAGCCGTCAGGGCTACGACATCTTCTCCCGCGTCATCCACGGCACCCGCACCTCGGTGATCGTCGGCTTCTTCACCATGATCGGCTCCACCCTCATCGGTGCCGCGATCGGTGCTCTCGCCGGGTACGTCGGCGGCTGGGTCGATGAGATCGTCTCCCGCGTGGTCGACGTCTTCTTCGCCATCCCGCTGATCCTCGGTGCGATCGTCATCGGCGCCCGCTTCCAGGGCATCGACTCGATCTGGGTGGTGATCCTCGTGCTGTCCGTGTTCGGCTGGACGAACATCGCCCGCATCACGCGCGGCGCGGTCATCGGGGTGAAGAGCCAGGAGTTCGTCATGGCCTCCACGGCGCTCGGCGCCGGGAGGTTCTCCAACCTGATGCGGCACGTGCTGCCGAACGCGCTCGCGCCGATCATCGTGACCGCGACCGTGAACCTCGGCGTGTTCATCGTGGCGGAGGCGACCCTGTCGTTCCTCGGTGTGGGCCTGCCGCCCACCGTCGTGAGCTGGGGCGGTGACATCTCCACTGCGAGGACGTCCCTGACCACCCACCCGATGCAGCTGATGTACCCGTCGATCGGCCTGGCGGTGACGGTGCTGAGCTTCATCATGCTCGGCGACGCCGTCCGCGATGCCCTGGACCCGAAGGCGAAGAAGCGATGAGCCGCGAGGACGAGAAGCAGATGAGCACGACCACCACCACTGCACCGCTGCTGGAGATCTCCGATCTGGACATCACGTTCTCCACCTCCAGCGGTGACGTCAACGCCGTCCGCGGCGCATCCCTGACCGTGTACCCCGGCCAGACCGTCGCCATCGTCGGCGAGTCCGGCTCCGGCAAGTCCACCACCGCGATGTCGATCGCGCACCTGCTGCCGAAGAACGGCAGGATCACCGGCGGCACCGTCCGCTTCCAGGGCGAGGACATCACGCACCAGCGCGAACGCCAGATCATGGCGCTGCGCGGCAGCGAGATCGGACTGGTCCCGCAGGACCCGATGTCGAACCTCAACCCGCTGTGGAAGGTCGGCTACCAGATCGACGAGGCGCTGCGCGCCAACGGCGTGAAGGGCTCCAAGCAGGAGATCCGTCAGCGTACCGTGCAGCTGCTGGAGGAAGCGGGCCTGCCCGATGCGGAGCGCCGCGCCCGGCAGTACCCGCACGAGTTCTCCGGCGGTATGCGCCAGCGCGCCCTCATCGCGATGGGCCTGGCGGCGCGCCCGTCGCTGCTCATCGCCGATGAGCCGACCTCCGCGCTGGACGTGACCGTGCAGCAGCAGATCCTCGACCACCTCGACACCCTCACCGGTGACCTCGGAGTGGCGGTGCTGCTGATCACCCACAACCTCGGACTCGCCGCCGAGCGCGCCCAGCACCTCGTGGTGATGTACAAGGGCCAGATCGTGGAGTCCGGCCCGGCGCTGGAGATCCTGCAGAAGCCGCAGCACCCGTACACCAAGCGGCTGATCGCTGCGGCGCCCTCCCTGGCCTCGCGGCGGCTCTCCTCCATCCACCAGCGCGAGGAGGTCGCTGAGCAGGCGCAGGAGCACGCGGCGGAGCAGTCCGCCGCCCAGGGCGATGCGGACCCGGTCAACGAGAACATCATCGAGGTCCGCAACCTCTCCAAGGTGTTCCAGCTGCGCGGCGCCTCGCCGTTCAGCACGACTCCGTTCACCGCGGTGGACGACGTCTCCTTCGACCTGAAGCGCGGCACCACCACCGCCATCGTGGGCGAGTCCGGGTCGGGCAAGTCCACCGTGGCGCAGATGGTGCTGAAGCTGCTCGAGCCCACCTCCGGTGAGATCCGGTTCGACGGCCGGGACATCGCGTCCTTCAAATCGGCCAAGGACGTTCTCGGTCTGCGCCGCCGCATGCAGCCGATCTTCCAGAACCCCTACGGGACTCTGGACCCGATGTACTCGATCTTCACCACGATCGAGGAGCCGCTGCGCATCCACGGCATCGGGTCGAAGAAGAGCCGCGACAAGAAGGTGCGCGAGCTGCTGGACCACGTCCGCTTGCCCGCCGCCATGCTGCGCCGCTACCCGAACGAGCTGTCCGGCGGCCAGCGTCAGCGCATCGCGATCGCGCGTGCTCTGGCGCTGGACCCGGAGGTCGTGGTCTGCGATGAGGCCGTGTCCGCTCTGGACGTGCTCGTGCAGGCGCAGGTCCTCGAGCTGCTCAACGACCTGCAGGCGGAGCTCGGCCTGTCCTACATCTTCATCACGCATGACCTCGCGGTGGTGCGCCAGATCGCGGACGCGACCCTGGTGATGGAGAAGGGCCGCGTGGTCGAGCAGGGCACCACGGACGAGGTGTTCCACAGCCCGCAGCAGGAGTACACGCAGCGTCTGCTCGGCGCCATCCCCGGCGGCTCGATCCCGCTGGCCGGCTCCGAGACGATCAGCGAGGACGGCTCCCAGGAGGCGGCCCCCGTCGGCCGGCCGACGGGTTCCCACCGCGCCCCCACCCACCGCGCTGACGGCTGACGCCCCGGCGGGGGAGGACAGTCGCCTCTTTCACACGCCCCGCCTCTGATGACGAGAAGCGCGCCGCGATAGACTTCCACGCGGCGCGCTTCTCGCGTCCTCGCACACGCCACAGTTAGGCCCTTCATGACTCAGACTCTGCGCACTGATCTCCGCAACGTCGCGATCGTCGCCCATGTCGACCACGGCAAGACCACCATGGTGGACGCCATGCTCACCCAGGGCGGTGCGTTCGGCGACCACGAGAAGCACGACGAGCGTGCGATGGACTCCGGAGACCTCGAGCGCGAGAAGGGCATCACCATCCTCGCGAAGAACACCGCGATCCGGTACACCGGCCCCACCGCGGCCGCCGTCGGCGAGCCCGACGGGATCACCATCAACGTGATCGACACTCCGGGGCACGCCGACTTCGGCGGCGAGGTGGAGCGCGCCCTGTCCATGGTGGACGGCGTGGTGCTGCTGGTGGACTCCTCCGAGGGCCCGCTGCCGCAGACCCGCTTCGTGCTGCGCAAGGCGCTCGCCGCGAAGCTGCCGGTGATCCTCGTGGTCAACAAGGTGGACCGGCCCGACGCCCGCATCGACCACGTCGTGGGCGAAGCGACCGACCTCCTGCTCGGCCTCGCTTCCGACCTCGCCGATGAGGTCCCCGACCTCGACCTCGACGCCGTCCTCGACGTGCCCGTCGTGTACGCCTCCGGCAAGTCCGGCCGCGCCTCCCTCAACCAGCCCGCCGACGGCGAACTGCCGGATGAGGAGACGGTGGAGCCGCTGTTCAAGACCATCATCGAGACGATCCCGGCGCCGTCCTACGACACCGACATGCCGCTGCAGGCGCACGTCACGAACCTGGACGCCTCCCCCTTCCTCGGCCGTCTCGCGCTGCTGCGCATCTTCAACGGTGAGCTCACCAAGGGCCAGCAGGTCGCCTGGGCCACCCAGCACGGCGAGATGAAGACCGTGAAGATCACCGAACTGCTGGAGACCAAGGGCCTCAAGCGCGAGCCGATGACCCGCCCCGCCCGCCCCGGGGACATCGTCGCCGTCGCCGGCATCCCGGAGATCATGATCGGTGAGACCCTCACCGACATCAACGACCCGAAGCCGCTGCCGATGATCGAGGTGGACGACCCGTCGATCTCCATGACCATCGGCATCAACACCTCCCCGCTGGCCGGGAAGAACGCGAAGGGCCACAAGCTGACCGCCCGCCAGGTGAAGGACCGCCTGGACCAGGAGCTGATCGGCAACGTGTCCCTGCGGGTGCTGCCGACCGAGCGCCCCGACGCCTGGGAAGTGCAGGGCCGCGGCGAGCTGGCGCTGGCGATCCTGGTGGAGCAGATGCGCCGTGAGGGCTTCGAGCTGACCGTCGGCAAGCCGCAGGTGCTGACCCGCGAGATCGACGGAGTCACCTGCGAACCGGTGGAGCGCCTCACCATCGACGCGCCCGAGGAGTACCTCGGCACCATCACGCAGCTGCTCGCCAGCCGCAAGGGCCGCATGGAGACGATGAACAACCACGGCTCCGGTTGGGTCCGCATGGAGTTCGTGGTGCCCGCCCGCGGTCTCATCGGCTTCCGCACCCGGTTCCTCACCGAGACCCGCGGCACCGGCATCGCCGCCTCCATCAGCGACGGCTTCGCTCCGTGGATGGGTCCGATCGAGTTCCGCTCCACCGGCTCCCTGGTCGCGGACCGTGCCGGCACGGTCACCCCGTACGCGATGATCAACCTGCAGGAGCGCGGCTCGTTCTTCGTGGAGCCCACCTCCGAGGTGTACATGGGGCAGGTCGTGGGGGAGAACTCCCGCAACGAGGACATGGACGTCAACATCACGAAGGAGAAGAAGCTGACGAACATGCGCGCCGCATCGTCGGACAGCTTCGAGAACCTGGTGCCGCCGCGCAAGCTGACCCTGGAGGAGTCCCTCGAGTTCGCCAGCGAGGACGAGTGCGTGGAGGTCACCCCGGAGATCGTCCGCATCCGCAAGGTGAACCTGGATCCGACCGAGCGCGCCCGCGCCCGCTCGCGCGCCAAGAACTCGTGACCGCGCAGCCGCCGAGCGCGCCCCGTCGACCACTGGAGCGCATCGCCCAGTTCGCCACCGGGGCCGTGCTCGGCGTGCTCTCCGCCTTCGTGCTGATCGGGATGCACCGCGTCAGCGCCGAGATCGGCGGCGTCACGGTGCCCTGGGGACTCGCGTTCGGCGCCCTGTTCCAGGTCGTTGCATGCGTTCTGGTGGTCGCCTGGTTCGATGCCAAGCTCCCGCTGATCATCCTGGCGGCGGTGTTCGCGCTGCTGGCGCTCATGCTCTCCGGGCCGAGCCCCGGCGGCGGCATCCTCATGCCCGCTGAGGTCAACGGCGAGGCGCAGTACTCCGGGTGGCTGATCCAGCTGATCGGCGTGCTGATCCCGCTGATCGCCGCAGCGGGCCTGTGGGCCGTGCAGATCGCGGCGCTGCGCCGCGCCCACGAGCATTCCGCCCGGCCCACGACTGCCGACTGACGGTCGCACATCACACCGACGCGGCGCCTCCGGCGCTGGAAAAGGACCGTTTCGGTGGGACAATGGTCCGAGGGCCCCGCCTGATGCGAGCCCTCGACCGCCGCTGTTTCGAGAGGATCAACCATGACCTACGTCATCGCCCAGCCGTGTGTGGACCTCAAGGACCGCGCCTGCGTTGACGAATGCCCCGTCGACTGCATCTACGAGGGCAACCGGATGCTGTACATCCAGCCCGACGAGTGCGTGGACTGCGGTGCCTGCGAACCGGTCTGCCCGGTCGAGGCAATCTTCTACGAGGACGACGTCCCCGACGAGTGGGCCGCCTACTACGACGCCAACGTCGAGTTCTTCGACGAGATCGGCGCCCCCGGCGGTGCCGCGAAGATGGGCGTGATCGATGCCGATCACCCGCTGATCGAGGCCCTGCCGCCGCAGAGCACCGAGGGCTGATCCGCCCATGACTGTGCGCCGCCCTCTCGCCAGCCGCCTGCCGGACTTCCCGTGGGACTCCCTGGAGGCGGCGAAGGCCCGGGCCGCCGCCCACAGCGACGGCATCGTCAATCTGTCGGTCGGCACCCCCGTGGATGCGACCCCGTCGGGCATCCAGGAGGCGCTCGCCGCCGCTGCGGACTCCCACGGCTACCCGCAGACCATTGGCACTCCCGCGCTGCAGGAGGCACTGGTCGCGTTCGCCCGCGAGCACCGCGGCGCGCCAGCGGGCCTCGGGGCCGACGGAGTCCTGCCCACCATCGGCTCCAAGGAGCTGGTGGCGCACCTGCCGTTCCAGCTCGGCCTCGGCGCCGAGCACGCCGTGGCGTTCCCGCACATCGCCTACCCGACCTATGACATGGGGGCGCGCTTCGTCGGTGCGCAGCCGCTGCCGGTGGACATCGCGCACCTCGCCGCCACCGGCGAGGCCCGTTCCGGGGCCGACGGATCCGCGCCGCTGACCGAGCAGCAGATCTCCTCGATCGCTCTGCTGTGGCTGAACTCTCCGTCCAACCCGACCGGTGAGGTCCTCGACGTCCAGCAGCTGCGCTCCCTCGTTGAGTGGGCGCGCGAGCGCGGCATCATCATCGCCAGCGATGAGTGCTACGCCCTGCTGCCGTGGACGGTGGACGAGGTGCCCAGCGTGCTGGATCCCCGCGTCAACGGCGGCGACCTGACCGGTGTGCTGTGCACCTATTCGCTGTCGAAGCAGTCGAACCTCGCCGGGTACCGCGCCGCGTTCATCGCCGGTGACCCGGCACTGATCGCGGAGATCACCGCGATCCGCAAGCAGGCCGGCATGATGATGCCCGGTCCGATCCAGGATGCGATGGTGACCGCCCTGGCTGACCTGGACTCCGTCGGCCGGCAGCACGCGGTCTACCGCGCACGCCGCGACGTGCTCAAGCCCGCCATCGAAGCGGCCGGCGGTGAGGTGAGCGGCTCCCAGGCCGGCCTGTACCTGTGGACCGGCTTCGGCATGAGCGGTGACGACGCCGTGGAGCGCCTCGCGGACTTGGGGATTCTGTGTGCGCCCGGTAGATTCTATGGTGAGGCAGGCAACAGCTTCGTTCGCATTGCCCTCACCGAATCGGACGAGCGGATCCGTGCCGCGGCTGACCGACTCAGCACGTCACAGCTGCGACCGTAGAGCGCCATCCGGTGCGGGGCCGATCACGTTCACATAGGGGAGATACGGAAATGGCAGAGACGACCTCGGCACAGCTTCAGTACAACGGGGGCTCGATGGAGCTGCCGGTCGTCGAGGCGGTGGAGGGCAACCCCGGGATCGGCATCGGCCCGCTGCGCACCGAGACCGGTGCCGTCACCTATGACCCGGGTTTCATGAACACCGCGAACACGAAGTCCGCGATCACGTTCATCGACGGCGATGAGGGCATCCTGCGCTACCGCGGCATCCCCATCGAGCAGCTCGCCGAGCACTCCACCTACCTGGAGACCGCCTACCTGCTCATCACCGGCGACCTGCCCACCAAGAGCCAGCTGGAGAACTTCGAGGTCTCCATCCAGGAGCGCACCCTGCTCGATGAGTCTTTCAAGCGCGTGTTCGAGGCGTTCCCGCGCGACGCCCACCCGATGGCGGTGCTGCAGGCCGGTGTGTCCGCCCTGTCCACGTTCTACCAGGACTCCCTCGACCCGTTCGACACCGAAGCGGTCCGCATCTCCACCGCCCGTCTCATCGCGAAGATGCCGACCATGGCCGCCTATGCGCACCGCGTGGCGCACGGCCAGCCGCTGATGTACCCGGACAACAACCGCAGCCTGATCCAGAACTTCCTGCGCCTGATGTTCGCGTTCCCAGTGGAGGACTACCTCGCCGACCCGCTGATCGAACGCGCCATGGAGCAGCTGCTGATCCTGCACGCCGACCACGAGCAGAACTGCTCCACGTCCGCTGTGCGGCTCGTCGGCTCCGCCCAGGCGAACCTCTTCACCTCCATCTCCGCCGGTGTGGGCGCACTGTCCGGCCCCGCCCACGGCGGCGCGAACGCCGCCGTGATGAAGATGCTCGATGAGATGCGCGAGAACGACATCTCTCCGCGCGCCTTCATGGAGAAGGTGAAGAACAAGGAGGACGGCATCCGCCTCATGGGCTTCGGGCACCGGGTCTACAAGAACTACGACCCGCGCGCCCGCATCGTGAAGGGCCTCGCCGACGAGGTCCTCGAGCGGCTCGGCGTGGACGACGAGCGCCTCGACCTGGCGATGAAGCTCGAGGAGATCGCCCTCAACGACGACTACTTCGTGGAGCGCAAGCTCTACCCGAACGTCGACTTCTACACCGGCATCATCTACCGCGCCATCGGCTTCCCCACCGAGATGTTCACCGTGCTGTTCGCGCTGGGCCGCCTGCCCGGCTGGATCGCCCAGTGGCGCGAAATGGTCGCCGACCCGGAGACGAAGATCGGCCGTCCCCGCCAGATCTACACCGGTGAGACCAAGCGCGACTACCGCCAGCTGTCGGAGCGGACCGGCACCTCGGAGCTGCGCCTGGCGGAGCTGCACGAAGAGCTGAAGAAGCACGAGGCCGCGAACCCGTCCGAGTGACACCCACCCACAGCGTCCGCCCCGCGGGGCGGGGCGCCGGTGACGGGCCGCGCCGCGAAAGGCTCCCCCAGGAGATCCTCGTCCTCGTCGGTGCGGCCTTCGTCATCGCCATCGGCTTCGGGCTCGTCTCGCCCGTGCTTCCGGCCTACGCCCGCACCTTCGACGTCGGCGTCGCCGGCGCCTCCGTCATCGTGTCCGCCTTCGCGGCGTTCCGGCTGCTGTTCGCACCCGCCGGCGGCGCCCTCGCCGCCCGGCTCGGGGAGAGACGGATCTACCTCACCGGCCTGACCGTGGTGGCGCTGTCCTCACTCGCCACGGCGTTCGCCGGCAGCTACGTGCAGCTGCTGGTGTTCCGCGGCCTCGGCGGCATCGGCTCCACCATGTTCACCGTGTCCGCGATGTCGCTGCTGGTGCGGCTCGCCCCACCGAGAATGCGCGGCCGGGTCAGCTCAGCGTACGGATCCGCGTTCCTCATCGGCGGCATGGTGGGCCCGGTCCTCGGCGGCATGCTCGCCTCCTACGGTCTGCGCACCCCGTTCGTGGTGTACGCCGCCGCGCTCGCCGCCGCCGTGGCCGTGGTGGCCGTCGGCATCCGCCCGGAGGCGCTGCGGCCGAAGCCCGGTCAGCCCGCCCGGGCGGTGATGACCCCGAAGGAAGCGGTCGCGCACCCCACCTACCGCGCCGCACTGATCTCCGGCCTCGCCAACGGGTGGACGAACTTCGGCGTGCGGGTGGCGGTGGTGCCGCAGCTGGCGTTCTCACTGCGCGGGGACGCCTGGGCCGCGGGCGCGGCCCTCGCCGTCTCCGCAGTCGGCACCGCGGCGGCGCTGCAGGGCGCTGGCCGGGTGGTGGACCGACACGGCCGCAGGCCCGTCGTCATCACGGGCCTGGCGGTGATGGGCGTGGGGATGGCGGCGCTCGCCCTCACCGAACAGCTGGGGATCTGGTTCCTGCTCGCCTGCTGCCTGGTCTCCGGCATGGGGGCGGGGCTGGTGAATCCCGGTCAGCAGGCCGCAGTGGCGGACGTCGTCGGCTCGGACAGGTCCGGCAGCCGGGTCCTCGCCGTGTTCCAGATGGCGCAGGACCTCGGTGCCGTCGTGGGGCCGGTGCTGATCGGCCTGGTCGCCGATGCCGCCGGTTGGGGCTGGGCGTTCGCCCTCACCGGCGGCCTGTGCGGCCTCGCCCTCATCCCGTGGCTGAGCGCCCCGGAGACCCTCGACCTGTCAGCGACCGGTCACGCGGTCAGTTCGCGTGGAGGTCAGCGTTGAGCTGCAGCGCCTTCCGCTGATCCGCGACCGCTTCGACGGCGCCGGTGACGGAGTTGCGGCGGAACAGCAGACCGCTGCGGCCGGACAGGTCCCGGGCCTTGACCACGGTGTCGCCCGCCCCGTCGTCCCCCTTCAGGGTCACCTTCGTGCCGGCCGTGATGTACAGGCCCGCCTCCACGGTGCAGTCGTCGCCGAGGGCGATGCCGATGCCGGCCTCCGCACCGATCAGGCAGCGCTCACCAACGGCGACGCGCTGGCTGCCGCCGCCGGACAGGGTGCCCATGGTGGAGGAGCCGCCGCCGAGGTCGGAGTCGTTGCCGATCACCACGCCCTGCGAGATGCGGCCCTCGATCATGGCGGTGCCGAGGGTGCCGGCGTTGAAGTTGACGAAGCCCTCGTGCATGACGGTGGTGCCGTCGGCGAGGTGGGCGCCGAGGCGGACCCGGTCGGCGTCGGCGATGCGGACACCCGTGGGGACCACGTAGTCGACCATGCGGGGGAACTTGTCGATGCCGAACACGACCGGTGGGCGGCCGTCAGCGCGCAGCCGGGCGCGGGTCAGTTCGAAGCCGTCGACGGCGCAGGGACCCTGGTCGGTCCAGACGTTGTTCGGCAGCAGAGGGAAGATGCCGTCGAGGTTGATGGTGGTGGGCTGCACCAGGCGGTGCGAGAGCAGGTGCAGGCGCAGATAGGCGTCGGCCGTGGAGGCGGGGGCGGCGCCGGTGTCGATGGTCAGCTCCACGACCTCCTGGCTGGTGCCGCGGGCCTCGTCGGTGCGGGCGGCGGCCCGAAGGCTCGTACGGATCTCGTCGGCCTGCTCAGCGGGGGTGCTCTCGCCGAGGACGGGGGAGGGGAACCAGGCGTCGAGGACGGTGCCGCTGCGCATCGTGGCCAGTCCGATGCCGTGGGCGGTGGTCGCGGTGCTGGGGGTGCTGTTTCGCGAAGTCATGCGTTGAGTGTAATCGCGGTTTCCTATGATGATTCGTATGACTTCCGCACCCCTCACCGCTTCGCCCGCAGCCGACCCCCGCGCCCCGGAGGGGACGCACACGAGCATCGCGATCATCGGTGCGGGACCGCGCGGAGTGGTGGCGCTGGAGCGCCTGGTCGCTGCGGTGCAGGAGCCCGGATTCCGGGGCAGCCTCACGGTCCACCTGATCGACCCGTACGTCCACTCGGGCGGGTCGGTATGGCGCAGCGACCAGACCGAGACGCTGCTGATGAACACCCGCACCTGCGACACCACAATGTACCCGGACGAGTCCACCGCGCCGCGGTTCCCCATCCCCGCGTCCGCGCAGACGTTCGCGCAGTTCTGCGAGGCCGACGGGTTCGAGATCGACGACTTCGCGCCGCGCCGCCAGCACGGGCGCTACATCACCGCGGTCCGCGAACAGGCGCTCGCGGACGCCGCAGCCCTGCCCGCCATCGAGATCCGCGAGTACGAGGGGAGTGTCCGCGACATCGAGCGCGGTGACGAGGACGAGCAGCTGCTGCGGATCGAACCGCGCGACCCGTCCGCGTCCCACATCGGCATCGCGGTGGACTCCGTCATCTTCGCGCTCGGGCACCTCCCCACGGAGGTCGGGATCCGGGCCCGCGCGTTCCAGGACTACGCCGCCGTGCACGACCTCGCGTTCGCCGCCCCCGCGAACCCCCTGGATGTGGACTATAAGCAGTTCCTCGGCCGGGAGAAGGTCGCGGTGCAGGGCATGGGCCTGAACTTCTACGACGCCCTCGGCATGATCGTGGAGGCCGCCGGCGGCCGCTTCGAAGCCGACGACACCGTCCCCCACGGCCTGCGCTACGTCCCCGGCGGCCGGGAGCCCGTGCTGGTGGTGGGGTCGCGCACCGGCATGGTGTACCGGCCGAAGCCGGACACGGGCCCGAACCTGCCGAAGCGGCACCGCCCCACCGTCCTCACCGACGAGGTGATCGACGAGCTGTCCGGCCGCGTCCACGGCATCGACTACGAGGACGACGTCCTGCCGCTGATCTTCCGCGAGCTCACCGACGCACTCGCCTCCCGCGGCTTCACCCCGCCGGAGTTCGACGACGTCGAAGCAGAACTGTTCCCGCTGGGCCGCCGCGCCGTCTCCGCGGAGGACGCCCACGCCCGCACCGTGGAGGTGCTGCGGGCCGCGACCGTGCGCTCCATGCGGGAGCCCGACGGGCGCTGGCTCGCCCTGTTCCGCGCCCTGACCGCGGTGAAGGACCAGGTCAACAAGCTCGCCGAGCGCGGCGCCTTCAGCACCGGCTCCTACCTCCGGGACATCCAGGGGTTCCTGCGCAATGCCCTCGCCTCGTGGACGTCCGGGCCGCCGGTGATCCGCGGCCAGCAGCTGCTGGCCCTCGTGGATGCGGGCCTGGTGGAGTTCACCGGCCCCGGCATGTACATCGGCAAGGACGTCCATTCCGGGCGGTTCCTCGTCCACGCCGGCGGCACGTCCGCGCACCTGTGCGACGGCCTGCTCATGGCGCACCTGCCGGCCGTGGACCTTGACGCCTACACCTCGCCCCTCATCCGCTCGATGGTGCGCCGGGGCGATGTGGTCAACGCCCGCCTGGCTACCCCGCAGCCCGACGATGCACCCGCCACCGGATCCATCGAAGTGGCCGAGCGCCTCTTCCCGGTCACCGCTGCCGGTGACGCGGTGGCGGACCGCTTCTTCCTCGGCGTGCCCGTGACGGCGGCGCAGCCGGGCAGCGCGATCACGGCGGCGCCCGGCACCGGCGCGCCCCTGCTGCGTCTCGCGGAGCAGGCGGTGGAGCGCCTGCTGGTCGCCGAGGGGCACATCGACGCACGCGAGGAGACGCTGTCCGCGTTCGCGACGCTGCGACCCGAACCCGAAGGCGTGCCGCTGGCCGACGGCGAAGAGCTCGACCTGCGCCCCACCGAGCCCGCCCCTGCCGTCGCCGACCCGGAGTCAGCACCTCCGGCCCGCGGCGTGAGGGGCCGATTCCTCACCGTCGACGGCGACCTCACCTCCCTCACTCGTCAACTGATCGACATCGAATCCGTCTCCGGCAATGAGACCGCTCTCGCCGACGCCGTCGAGGACGTCCTGCAGCGCTGCGACCACCTCACGGTGGAGCGCGACGGCGACACCCTCTGCGCCCGCACCAGCCTCGGCCGACCCACCCGGGTGCTGCTCGCCGGACACCTGGACACCGTCCCCGTCGCGGGCAACCTCCCGGCGACCCTGCGGGTGCGCAACGGCGTGGAGGAGCTCGCCGGCCGCGGCGCCGCCGACATGAAGGCCGGGCTCGCGATGATGCTGCAGGCGGCGGTGCTGCTGCAGGACCCGTCGGCCGACATCACCCTGATCTGCTACGACCACGAAGAGGTCGCCAGCGAGCTCAACTCCCTCACCCGCATCGCCGCCACCCGCCCCGAATGGCTGCAGGCGGACTTCGCGATCCTCGGCGAACCCACCAACGGCGGCATCGAAGCGGGATGCAAGGGCACGCTGCGCGTCATCGCCCGGGCCACCGGCACCGCCGCGCACTCCGCGCGCGACTGGGTGGGCCACAACGCCGTCCACGACCTCGCGCCCGCCCTGCAGCGCCTCGCCGACTACGAGGCCCGCCGCGCCGTCATCGACGGCCTGGAGTACCGAGAAGCGCTCAACGCCGTGGGCATCGGCGGCGGCATCGCCACCAACGTCATCCCCGACTCCGCCCACCTCACCATCAACTACCGCTTCGCCCCCGACACCAGCCCGGAGCAGGCCGAAGAGCACGTCCGCGAAGTCCTCGCCGGCCTCGACCTCGACATCGATGTGGATGATGCCGCCGCCGGTGCCCTGCCCGGCCTCACCCACCCGATGGTGCGCTCCTTCACCGACGCCCTGCGCCGCACCAGCGGCGGCGACCCCGTCGTGGAGGCGAAGCAGGGGTGGACCGATGTCGCCCGCTTCACCCAGCTGGGGGTGCCGGCGATCAACTTCGCGCCCGGCGACCCGCTGCAGTGCCACACCGACGACGAGCACATCCGCACCGACCAGCTGGATCCCTGCTACCGGGCGCTCGAATCGTTCCTGACAGGCCGCTGAGCGGGACCGTTAGGCTGGGGGCCATGTCAGAGACCAAGCAGAACGGCGACTACCGCAAGGGCCCGGTGGTCCTGCGGGGGTCCCAGCGACCCGACCGCACCACCGACCAGAACCTCCTCGAAGAGACCGCACCCGGCAGCTGGGTGCACTCCGACCCGTGGCGCGTGCTGCGCATCCAATCGGAGTTCGTGGAGGGCTTCGGCGCCCTCGCCGAACTCGGCCCCGCCGTCTCCATCTTCGGCTCCGCCCGCATCCGGTCCGAGCATGAGGACTACACGAAGACCTACGAGATCGCGAAGCGCATCGGCGACCGCGGCCTCGCCGTCATCACCGGCGGCGGCCCGGGCGTGATGGAAGCCGGCAACAAGGGTGCTCGCGACTCCGGCGCCGTCAGCGTAGGCCTCGGCATCGAACTGCCCTACGAGCAGGGAATGAACCAGTACGTGGAGCTCGGCGTCAACTTCCGTTACTTCTTCGCCCGCAAAACGGTCTTCATCAAGTACTCCCACGCCTTCGTGGTGATGCCCGGCGGCTTCGGCACCTTCGATGAGCTGTTCGAGGCGCTCTGCCTCATCCAGACCCACAAGATCCAGAAGTTCCCCCTCATCCTTGTGGGCAGCGAGTACTGGTCGGGTCTGCTCGACTGGATCCGGGGGCCCGTGTGCGACTACGGCGCGATCTCCCCGGGCGACCTCGACCTCATCCACGTGTGCGACACGGTCGATGAGGTGGATGCGGCGCTGCAGGAGCACTGCGCCCAGTACCGCGACGGCCAGCGGAAGGCCTGAGGAGCGCCGCCATGGTGTGGGTGCTCATCGGCTGCGCCGTCCTCGCCGCGGTCCTCTTCGCCGCTCTCGCCCTGGGTGTTCTGCCCGACGGGATGCAGCGTCCCCGTCCCCACCACCAGGCGATGGTGGAGCGGGTGCGGGGCGGCCCGACGGGGCTCCACAGCGGCTCGGATCACACTGTGATGCCTGACAGGCAGGCACAGGAAGATGACGGATAATGGACGAGTCCGCAGATTCTGAGCATGAAGGGGGCCCACATGGCCGCTATGAAACCCCGCACCGGCGACGGTCCGATGGAAGTCACGGAAGAAGGGCGCAGCCTCGTCATGCGCATGCCGCTCGAAGGCGGCGGCCGTCTCGTCGTGGAGATCAACCAGGACGAGGCCACCGAACTGCGCGACGCCCTCAACGGCGTCATCAAGGCCTGAGCCTCACCTTCGACTTCCCGTGCGCTGACGCACGAACGGATCCCCCTGACCGCTGAGCCCGCGCACCGGGCTCGCCGCCAGGGGGATCCGTTGCGTTCAGCGGCGCACCGCGGTCAGCACACCGTCGCCGGAGGAGCTGAGCGAGGACAGGAACTGGTCATCGTCATGCACCGCCCGCAGCAGTGACCGGATCGCCTGCGTGGTCGCATCTCGCGCCACCGGGTCCGCCACCCGGTCATGGAACAGCACATTGGTCACCACCGTGACCCCACCGGAGCGCAGCACCCGCGCCGACTGCGCGAACAGTTGCGCGGCCTGCGGGTGGTCCGCGGAGAACACGACCATGTCATAGGCGCGGTCCGACAGCCGCGACACCACATCCAGGGCCTGGCCGGCGATGGTCCGCACCCGGTTCGTGCGGATCCCCGCCTCGTCGAACGCCGCCCGGGCGGCCCGCTGGTTCTCGCGCTCGTAGTCGATGGTGGTGAGGACCCCGTCGGCCGTCATCCCGGAGAGCAGGTACAGCGACCCCACGCCGCTGCCGGTGCCGATCTCCACTACCGACTGGGCGCGCACCATCGCCGCGGAGGTGCGCAGCTGGGCGGCGGCGCCCCGCAGCAGGGGAGCGACCCCCAGCTCGTTGCCGCGCTCGCGGGCACGGGCCAGCAGCCCGGGGACGGGGAAGAGTTCGTCCTCGTCGATGAACTCTTCGCCAAAGGCCCACGATGCGATCTTTCCGGACGCCACGAGCGCACCGCCTTCCTGTCGGGATCGATATGTCCCCAGGGTAGTGCACCCGTGGGTCACGATCCGCGCACATGCCCGTCCGGTCAGCGAGCACGGTGATGTCCCTGGCATAATGGCGAGGACTCTTCTCGACGAATGGTGGGACAAGCGTGCAGATCTTCGGGCTGAACGGCTGGGAGCCGGTGGTTCTCATCCTGGTGTTCCTCCTGGTCATCGGGCCGCAGCGCCTCCCCGAGTACACCCAGAAGGTCGTGCACGGCATCAAGAAGCTGCGCCGCTGGGCGGATGAGTCGAAGGCCAGTCTCGAGGACGAGATGGGCATCGCGGTCGACGACCTGAAGAAGTACGACCCCCGCCAGTACGACCCGCGCCGCATCGTCCGCGAAGCGTGGGACTCCACCGGCATCGAAGACGACTTCCGCTCCGTCGGTGACGCCGCGAAGCGCGCCACCACCCTGTCCGGCTCCACCGCGGTGGACGCCTCCGGGGCGGCCGCTGGGGCCGGTGCCGCCACCGCGAATCGCGGCGCTGCCGAGGCACCCGTCATCGAGGGCACCCCGTACGATCCCGAAGCGACCTGAGGGCCCCCGCCGATCTGCGGCGAGGCCGCGGGATCACATGACGGTGAGCTTCAGCTTCCTGCCCGCAAGGCCCCGCGGCTTCGCCACCGCGGATGCGATCCGCAGGAACTCCTGCGCCGCCGGCGACGTCGGATCGGACACCACGATCGGGGTGCCCGCATCGGAGCCCTCCCGCACGGGCTGTTCGAGGGGGACCTGGCCGAGCAGCGGCACCCGTCGGCCCTGAGCGGACGACAGCTCATCGGCGACGCGCTCACCGCCGCCGGCACCGAACACCTCCATGCGGGTGCCGTCCGGCAAGTCCATCCAGCTCATGTTCTCCACCACGCCGATCACCGACTGCTGCGTAGAGGAGGCGAGCGACCCGATCCGCAGCGCCACATCCGAGGCCATCGAGTTCGGGGTGGTCACCACCATCAGCTCCGCCGACGGCAGCAGCTGCGCCACCGAAATCGCCACATCGCCCGTCCCGGGCGGCAGGTCCAGCAGCAGGAAGTCGAGGTCGCCCCAGAAGACGTCGGAGGCGAACTGTTCGATCGCGCGGTGCATCTTGGGGCCGCGCCACACCACGGCCTGCCCCGGCGGCACGAACACGCCGATGCTCATCACCTTCACACCGTGCGCCTCCGGGGGCATCAGCAGGTCGTTCACCTTCGTCGGCTGGTCGGTGACGCCGAACATGCCGGGGATGGAGAAGCCGTGGATATCGGCATCCAGCACCCCCACTCGATGGCCGAGGGAGGCGAGAGCGGCGGCGAGGTTCGCGGTGACGGTGGACTTGCCGACCCCACCCTTGCCGGACGAGATGCCGAGCACCCGGGTGAGGGAATCGGGCCGATTGAACGGGATCTCCCGTCGGCCCTGGCGCAGCGAATCCACGAGGCGCTTGCGCTGCTCCTCGCTCATCGTGCCGGACTCCACCCGCACCTCGGTGAGGCCGGGCACCGTCGCGGCCGCTTCGGCGGCCATCCGTTCGATGTTCGAGCGCATCGGGCAGCCCTCGATGGTCATCAGCACCCGGATCTCCGCCGCGCCGCGCTCGTCCACCGTCACCGACTCCACCATGTCCAGTTCGGTGATCGGCCGGCCGATCTCCGGGTCGATGACGGAGTTCAGGGCTGTGCTGATCTGCTGAACGAGCTCAGCGGTCACGGGGTGCGTCCTCCTTCGGGGCGTCGGGGCGGTTCATGTCCTTCAGGGCGGCGCGCAGCTCTTCGCGGACGATGCGGCGGATCGCGTCGGCGTCGGGGCCGACGGGTGCCGGCGTGCGGTTCGCCGACGCTGCTGCGGGGGCCGGCACGCGCGGGTCGCCCTGCTGGGCGTCGGTCAGCTCCTCCAGCAGGTCGCGCAGCTCACCGCGGACGTAGTCGCGGGTGGCGACGTCGTTCACCGCGAGGCGCAGCGAGGCGATCTCCCTGGTGATGAAGTCGGTGGTGGCGTGCGCGCTCTCCGCACTGTGGCGGTCCGCTTCGGCCTGCACGCGGTCGCGGTCGTCCTGCCGGTTCTGCGCGAGCAGCAGCAGGGGAGCGGCGTAGGACGCCTGCAGCGACAGCATCAGGGTCAGCAGGGTGAAGTTGAGGGCGCGCGGATCGAACTGCAGAGTCTCGGGCAGCAGCGTGTTCCAGCCGAGCCAGACACCGCAGAAGATCGTCATGCCGATGAGGAACCCGGGGGTGCCCATGATGCGGGCGATCCACTCGGCGGCGCGGCCGAACGCGTCGCCGTCGCTCTGCCCGCCCTTCGGGGCGCGGTGCAGACTGAACGCGCGGCGCTGCACCACGGGGTCGTCCACCTGCGGGATCTGACGCTTCTTCGCCATCGGGCTCACCGCCCTTCGCTGTTGGATCGGTTGACTTCGGCTGCGATCTCCCGCAGGTCCATCTGGCCGGTGACGGCGGCGTCCACATCGTCCTGTTCGCGCCAGTCCTCCGGGAGGACATGGTCGAGGACGTCATCCACGGTGACGGCGCCGAGCAGGTGGTTGTGCTCATCCACCACCGGCAGGGACACGAGGTTGTACGCAGCCATTTCGCGGGTCACTTCGCTGAGCGAGGAGTCCGCGGAGAGCTCCGGGTAGTCGGAGTCGAGGATCTCACCGACGGGCCGCTCCGGGCGCTCCCGCAGCAGGTGCTGGAAGTGGACGGCGCCGAGGAACCGGCCCGTCGGGGTCTCCAGCGGCTGCCGGCACACGTACACCATGGCGGCGAGGGCGGGGGAGATCTCCTGGCGGGAGATCATCGCCAGGCACTGCGCAACCGGCGCCTCGGGCGACACCATGATCGGCTCGGTGGTCATCATGCCGCCGGCGGTGTACTCGTCGTACTCCAGCAGACGCCGCACATCAGCGGCCTCCTCCGGCTCCATCAGCTGCAGGAGGGCTTCGCCGAGCCGCTCGGGGACCTCCTGCAGGAGGTCGGCGGCGTCGTCGGGGTCCATCACGTCCAGCACGTCCGCGACGCGCTTCGTGTCCAGCCCGGACACGATCTCCACGCGGGTGTCCTCCGGCAGCTCCTCCAGCATGTTCGCCAGACGCTCATCGGAGAGCTCCTCGGCGACCTCCCGCCGACGCTTCGGATCCATCTCGTGGACGAGGTCCGCGAGGTCGGGGATCTTCAGGTCCGAGTAGGAGGCGAGCAGCAGCTGCGCGGACTGCTCAGCGGCGGAGCCCAGCAGGCCCGTGGCCTCGTCCCAGTCGACGGTCATGGTCTCGCCCCGGCCCACGAGCTTGGACAGGGCCCCGCCGTGGCGGCGGCGCCGCACGAACAGGCGCGACACCTCCCATTCGCCGGGGCGCTTCTGCTCCAGGGCGACGTCCTGCACAGTCGCCTCGCCGGACCCGTCGGTCAGGGTGACCACGCGGTCCAGCAGGTCGCCGATGACGAGCACCTCGCTGCGGCGCATCTCGAAGCGGCGCGGGTTCAGCTCGCCGCGCATGATGACCTGTCCGGTGCTGATCGACATCACGCGGGTGGCGCCGAGGAAGATCCGCCTGCGGCCCGGGATCTCCACCACGAAGCCGACGGCGCGGGCGGGGCGCCGGTCCTGCGGCACCAGGACGACATCGCGGATGCGGCCCACCTGGTCACCGATCGGGTCGAACACCCCGGTGCCGGCGAGGCGCGCCGCATAGAACCGCGAGGAGGCCGCCGGGCTGCTCACAGCAGGTCCGCCATCCAGGCCTCCACCTCGTCGGGCGTGCGGGCGAGGGCGGCGGACATGTTGACGGCGCCGTCGGCGGTGACGAGGATGTCGTCCTCGATGCGCACACCGATGCCGCGCATCTCCTCCGGCACGAGCAGGTCGTTGTCCATGAAGTACAGGCCCGGCTCGATCGTGAAGACCATGCCCTCTTCGAGCTCGGCATCCAGGTACATCTCGCGGCGCGCCTGCGCGCAGTCGTGAACGTCCATGCCGAGGTGGTGGCTGGTGCCGTGCACCATCCAGCGGCGGTGGAACTGGCCCTCGGGGCTGAGGGACTCCTCCGCGGTGCCCGGCAGCAGGCCCCATTCCTCGAGCGCGGCTGCGATCACCTTCATCGCCTCGTTGTGGAGGTCGCGGAACTTCAGACCCGGCTTTGCGATGGCGAAGGCGGCGTCCGCGGCCTCCAGCACGGTCTCGTAGACCTTGCGCTGCACGGGGGTGAAGGTGCCGGAGATCGGCAGGGTGCGGGTGATGTCGGCGGTGTACAGGGAGTCCACTTCGACACCGGCGTCCACGAGGATGAGGTCGCCGTCCTTCACCTGGCCGTTGTTGCGGATCCAGTGGAGGGTGCAGGCGTGGTTGCCGGCGGCGGCGATGGTGTCGTAGCCGACCCCGTTGCCGTCGGCGCGGGCGGTGCGGGCGAAGGTGGTCTCCACCAGGCGCTCACCGCGGTGGTGCTTCTTCGCCTCGGGCAGGATCTGCACGACCTGCTCGAAGCCGCGGATGGTGAGGTCCACGGCGAGCTGCATCTGGTCGATCTCGAACTGGTCCTTCACCAGGCGCGCCTCGGACAGGGTCTGCTGCGTGTGGGCGTGCAGGTCCGCTTCCTCCTCGCCGGTCGGCAGGCCGTTCTGGGAGCGGATCTCGGAGACCATCGACTGGACGGACTGGTCCACGTTCGGCACCACGGTCAGGTTGAGCGAGCCGCCCACGTCCTTGGCGATGGCGTCGCGGAGGTCGTCGATGTGGCGGCACGGCACACCGATCTGCTGCTCGACCTCCTCGAGGGTCGGGCGGCGGCCCACCCACAGTTCGCCGTAGCGGGAGTCGGCGTAGAACTCGTCGGTGTCGCGGCCGGAGCGGGGCCGGAAGAAGTAGGTCGCCTCAGCGCGCTCAGGGTCCTCGGCCGACGGCTCCACGACGAACACCGAGTCCGGCTCCTCATCGGTGCCGAGACCGGAGTAGTAGGCGAAGCCGGTGTCGGGTCGGAACGGGTAGTCCGTGTCGTTGGAGCGGACCTTGAAGTTGCCGGCAGGCATGACGATCCGCGTGTTCGGCAGTGCCTTCACGAGGGCGTCGCGGCGCGCCGGAGTGAACGCGGCGACCTCGCGGCGCTCAGCGGGCGGGACGGACTCATCCCAGCCCTTGGCGATGAATGCGCGGAACGCCTCGTTGGCGGGTCGCTGAGAACGGGTGTCTCCGCGCTTGGACAGGTCGTCAGAACGGGTCTTCTCGTTGGTACTCACGCCTCGATGATCCCATGGGGTGCTGAGTGAGGCAGAATCGGGGTATGGACCGGATCGATCTGCACGCCCATTCCTGCGTCTCCGACGGCACGGACACCCCCGCCGAGCTCATCGCGGCCGCCGCGGCAGCCGGCCTGGACGCGGTGGCGATCACCGACCACGACACCGTCGACGGCTGGGACGAGGCGGCCTCCGCCGCCGCGGAGCACGCCATCGCTCTGGTGCGCGGCATCGAGGTGACCTGCCGCCACCAGGAGCGGTCTCTGCACCTGCTGGCGCTGCTGGTGGACCCGTCGGAGGGCACCGCCCTCGCGCAGCGCCTGGCGAGCCTGCGCGCCTCCCGCGTGACGCGCGCGCAGCGGATGGTGGAGCTGATCGCCGCGGACTACCCCCTGACCTGGGAGGAGGTGCTGGCCGCCTCCACGCGCGACGGCGTTTCTCCCCGCACGCTCGGCCGCCCCCACATCGCGGATGCACTCGTCGCCGGCGGGGTCGTGCCCGACCGATCCGCCGCGTTCGCCGACATCCTCACCCGCAGTGAGTACCGCGTGGACAACGAGGAGTACCCGGCCCAGGAGGCCATCGCCGACATCCACGCCGCTGGGGGAGTGGCGATCGCGGCGCACGTGCTGTCGGGGGCGCGGGTGCGGGGGCCGAAGCGGGAGGTGGGCGACCGGCTGGAGTCCCTGATCGCCGCGGGGGTCGACGGTTTCGAGGTCGACCATCGCGAGCACGACGACGCCGAGCGGGCCCTGCTGCGCGAGATCGTGTCCTCCCGCGGACTGATCGGAACCGGCGGGAGCGATTATCATGGCTCCGGCAAGCCCAATCAGCTGGGCGAGAACCTCACCACTGCCGCGTCGCTGGCAGCGATCAGCGAACGCGCCACGAGCACCACCGGAGTCCTGCACCCGTGACCTTCATCGACGTCGCCTTCCTGACCAGCGTCTTCGTGACGCTCTTCGTGATCGTCGATCCGCCGGGCACGATCCCGATCTTCATGGCGCTGACGGGGTCGATGACCGCGAAGCAGCGGTCGAAGGCGGCGTGGACCGCGACCGGCGTCGGCATGCTGATCATCGTCATCTTCGCGGTGTTCGGCCAGTTCATCCTCGGCTACATGCACATCTCACTGTCGGCGCTGCAGGTGTCCGGTGGTCTGCTGCTGCTGATCATCTCGCTGCAGCTGCTGACGGGCAAAGAGGACGAGATGGCGGCGTCCGATGGTGTGAACGTGGCGCTGGTGCCGCTGGGCACTCCGCTGCTGGGCGGCCCCGGCGCGATCGTGGCGGTCATGCTGTTCGCGCAGCAGGCGCAGGGGTCGATGCCGCGCACCATCGGCCTGGTGGTGGCGCTGCTGACGATCGCCGCGATGATGTTCCTGTTCATGCGGTTCAGCGGGGTCATCTCCCGCATCCTCGGCAAGGGCGGCGTCACCCTCGTGACGCGCGTGGCGGGCGTTCTGCTCGCCGCGATCTCGGTCCAGATGATCGCCGACGGCGCTCAGGCTTTCCTCACCACCTGGGGTCTCATCCCCGAGGCCTGACCGGGAACGCTGCGCGTCCCGCACTCGCCGCACCGGCGGAGACCGCTTCGCGGGGGCCGACGGGTGCGCCCATAGCGTCAGCAATACGCACTGCAGCGCGTACAGGCTCAGTGCGGCCCGTCCCGGCGCCGACGAGCAGCGCGAACAGGGGAGCGGTGAGGAACTCACTGGTGATGAGGATGCGCGCCGGCCCGTCGCTCGGGGCGGTGTGCGCAATCACCATCAGAACAACGGCCGCACCGCGCGCCCTCCAGGGCGAGAACGCGGTGCGCCCGAATGCTGTGCTCGGTCACGGGGAGTCAGCTGTCGGCGGACTCGCCGCCTGTGCGCTTCTGCGCCACCACTTCGCCGTTGACGCGGCGGCTGCGGGTGCGGCGCCGACGGCGGCGACGACGCGCAGGCGCCTCCTCGCCGGTGCCCGCCTGCTCGGTGCGCTCAGCACAATCGCCGCCCCGGCCACCACGGGTGCGACCGCGCCGGCCACCACGACCGGCATCGCGGCCGCCACGGGAGCCGGTGCGTCCACCGCGGCCTCCGCGACCCCCGGCACGGCTGCGGGAGTCGGGACCGCCGAGGTCCTCCAGGACCTCCGCGTCCAGGCCCTCGCGGGTGCGCTTCTCCTTCGGCAGCTTGCCCTTCGCGCCCTCGGGGATGTCGAGGTCGGTGAACAGGTGCGGGGAGGTGGAGTAGGTCTCCGGGACCTCCAGCGGCAGGCCGAGCTGCTTGGCGATCAGGCCCCAGCGCGCCAGGTCCTCCCAGTCCACGAACGTGACGGCGGTGCCGCGCTTGCCCGCACGGCCGGTGCGGCCGGTGCGGTGCAGGTAGGTCTTGTCGTCCTCGGGGCAGGTGTAGTTGATGACGTGGGTGACGTCCTCCACGTCGATGCCGCGCGCGGCGACATCGGTGGCGACGAGCACGTCGATCTTGCCGTTGCGGAATGCCCGCAGTGCCTGCTCACGGGCGCCCTGGCCGAGGTCACCGTGCAGGGGAGCGGCGGCGAAGCCGCGGTCCTGCAGATCGCCGGCAGTGCGGTCCGCGTCCCGCTTCGTGCGGGTGAACACGATGGTCAGGCCGCGGCCCTCCGCCTGCAGGATGCGGGCGAGGACCTCGTTCTTGTCCAGCTTGTGCGCCTGGTAGATGACCTGCTTGATGTCCGCCTTCGTGCGGGCGGTGTCACCGGGGTCCGCGGCGCGGATGTGGGTGGGCTGGGACATGAAGCGGCGCGCCAGCGACATGATCGCGGCCGGCATGGTGGCGGAGAACAGCATGGTCTGCCGCTTCTCCGGCACGGCGCGCAGGATCTTCTCCACGTCCTCGAGGAAGCCGAGGTCGAGCATCTCATCGGCCTCGTCGAGCACCGCGACCTTCACCTTGGACAGGTCCAGATGCTTCTGGCGCATGAGGTCGATGAGGCGACCGGGGGTGCCCACCACGACCTCGACGCCCTTGTTCAGGGCCTCGACCTGCGGTTCGTAGGCGCGGCCGCCGTAGACGGTGAGGACGCGCACGGAGCGGTTCGCGGATGCGATCGAGAGGTCGGAGGAGACCTGCACGGCGAGCTCGCGGGTGGGGACAACGATCAGCGCCTGCGGGGCGCCGTCGGTGGTGGGGCCGTCCTCACCGGGGCCGACGACGGCTTCGAGCGCGGGAATGCCGAAGCCGAGGGTCTTGCCGGTGCCGGTCTTGGCCTGGCCGATGATGTCGCGGCCGCGGAGGGCGACCGGCAGGGTCATGGCCTGGATGGGGAAGGGGGTGGTAATGCCCTTGGCTTCCAGGGCGGTCACGATGTCGTTGCGGACACCGAAGTCCGCAAAGGTCTCGGTTGCTGTCACAGGTTCAAGCTCTCTTCATCAGGAGAGGAAGCCCACGCGTCGAGGCTCCTCCGTCGACAGGTCGACGTAGGCGATCTTCGCCCCGGGAACCAGCACGACGCGGCCCTTCGGGTCCTCGAGGCGCAGCAGCGAGGATTCGGCGACGGCGGTCTCGATCAGCGCCGTCAGGTCCTCAGCGGACTTCTCGCTCTCCACTGTGATCTCACGAGGGCTGTGCTGCACACCGATGCGAAGTTCCATGGATCTTCCTTCAATTCACAATCGTGCGCCCACTCAACCGCGGCGCCGCGGACGATGAGCCCGGGCGGCGGCGGGAGGGGCGCTGGCCGTGCGCAGGTGTGCGCACGATTTTCGTACCAGCGGCCAGTCTACAGCTCACTCGTCATCGAACTCGGGTGCGCCCTGGAACGACATCACACCGTAGGTGAGCAGCTGCACGGTCTCGTCGATAGCGGCCTGCAGAGCATCCGGGTGCAGCTCATCGGGGCCGGAGTCCGCCAGCTGGTGCGCGGAGGACTGGATGGAGCCGGCGAAGATACGGCCAAGGGTGAGGGCTGTGCGGCGCTCCACGTCGCGGGTGGCGGTGAACACCTCCGCAATCGCGAGCGCGCCCTCGTCCTGGATGCGGCGGATCTCGGTGTGGACGTCGTCGGAGATGTACTCCTTGCCGAAGAACATCTGCATCGTCTGCCGATGCGTGGCCATGAGGTTGAAGTACATGGTGACGCCGGCGCGGACCCGATCCTCGGTGGTGCCGCCGAAATCGGAGTAGGAGGCGATCTGCTCGCGCAGGTACTCACCGATGCTGGCGATCACCGCGACGTACATGTCCTCCTTGGACGCGAAGTGCTGATACAGCACCGGCTTGGTGATGCCCGCGGCGCTGGCGATGTTCTCCATCGACGTGGGATGGAAGCCCTTCTCGCCGAACTTCTGCGTGGCGATGTCGATCAGCTGGGCGCGGCGCTGAGCGCGCGGCATGCGTTTGGTCAAGGGACTCCCCTCTCACTGTGCTGCCAGGACCGTCCGGATGCGTAGAATCAGGAGCCGCTGTCGGGCGGGCGGGGCAGCAGCGTCCGGTGACTCCGGCTGCTGCCCTCATCGTAGGGTGTTTTCGGCGGCGAGGACGCCTGTGCGCCCGATCTGTGGTGCGTGTTACCGAATGGCCCGGCGATAAGTTACCGGCGGGCCCGAGCCGAGTGATCGGAGGAGAGGGTGCGGATGCTTCCCCCGCGGGCCGATCGACCCGCCGAACTGCTCGATGCGGACGCGCTCAGCGACGGACAGCGCGAGGCCCTCGCCGTCCTCGAGGACGACGGTGACGCCCTCGTCGTCGCCGCACCCCGGTCCGGCGCCACCTCCCTCATCGTCACCGCTGCGGCCCGCGCCATGGGCGCCGACGACATCCTCGTGCTCGCTCCCACTCGTGCCCGCTCCGCCGCGATCCGCACCGCCCTGATGGCGGCCCAAGTGGCGGCGGGTCCCACCCCACCGGTGCCGCCGCTGCCGGCCTGCGCAACGCCGACGGCGGCGGCGTTCGCCGTGGTCGCCGACCGCAGCGCCCGAGCCGGCCGTGGTGACCCGACCCTCGTCACCGGCGCTGACCAGGACGCCCTGCTGGAGGAGATCCTCCGCGATCCAGCGCTCGACTGGCCCACCTCCCTGCAGGGCGCGGTCCACGAACTGCCGGGCTTCCGCACGGAGGTGCGCGATGTCATCGCCCGCGCCGCCGAACGCGGCCTGGGCCCCGAGGATCTGGCCGAGCTGGGCCGACGAGCGCACCGGCCCGTGTGGTCGACCACCGCCGGTGTGTTCGAGGCGTACCGGGACGTCCTCGCCCTGCAGGCCGCCACCGCTGTCGACGCGGGCCCCCGCCTGGACGGTGCCGGCCTAGTGGACGCCGCGGTCCAGGAGATCGAGGCGGGCCGCGCACCGTCGCCGGATGTGCTGCTCGTCGATGACCTGCACGACTTCACCCGCGCCGGTGTGCGGCTCATCCAGGCGCACCTGCGCGCCGGTGCCCGCGCCCTCATCACCACCAGCGCCGACCAGGCCACCGAGACGTTCCGCGGCGGCATGCCGGAAGCGGCCGGCCTCCTGCTGGAATCAGCCCCGCGCCCCCTGCACTCGGTGACCCTCACCGAGGCGTTCGACCAGGACGGGGCGATCACGGTGTTCACCGACCGGATCCGCTCCCGCCTGCCGCTGCACGGGGCACCGGCCGCCACCCGTCGGCCCCGCGCCGCCCTCCCCGCCCCGGAACCCGATGAGCCCACCGAGCCGCTGCCGCCGTGCGCCGTCGCCGCCGTCACCGCCCCCGACGCCGATGACGAGGCCCGCCGCATCGCCACCGTCATCCGCGCTCTGCGCGGCGAGGACGGCGTCAGCCTCGACGACATGCTCCTGATCTGCCGATCCGGCGGCGCCGCCGACGACCTCGCCGCGTCCCTCATCCGTCACGGCGTCCCGGTCCGCACCGACCGACGCGCCACCGCCCTGAGGGACGAGCACGCCGTGCAGTCCCTCAGCGCGGTCATCCGGACGGCCCTGAACCCGTCGGCCCTCACCCCCGACGCCGCGGCCGCCCTGCTGCGCGGCGCGTTCGGCGACGCCGACGACCTCCAGCTCACCACCCTCCGGCGCCTCCTGCTCGCCGCCGCCGACACCGAGGACGCGCACTCCGACCAGCTGCTGGTCCGCTCCCTCACCGAACCCGGTCTCGCTGTGCGGGACGAAGTGCTCGCCGCCCAGCCGAAGCGGCGCCGAGCCTGGGCGCGGGGCGCCCTCGCGCCGCTGCTGCGGGTGCGCACCATGATCGACGCCGTCCGCGACCTCGACTCCCGGCGCATCCTCGACGTGCTCTGGGCCGCCTGGCAGGCCTCCGGCCGCGCCGGTGTCTGGCAGCGCGCAGCCCTCGAGGACGGCGACGAAGGAGCGCGGATGCGCGCCGCGGTGATGAACCGCCGACTCGACGCGATGACCGCCCTGTTCACCGCGGGGGACCGCTATCAGGAGCGGCAGGCCGATGCCGACATCGCCGTCTTCCTCGCACACATCGACGACCAGGAGGTCCCCGAGGACTCCCTGTCCGCCCGCAGCGCCCTCCCAGGCCGCCTGCACATCACCACCCCCGCCGGCGCCGCCGACCACAGCGCCGACACCGTCATCATCGCCGGGCTGCAGGAGGGTGCCTGGCCGAACGTCCGCATCCGCTCCTCCGTCCTCGGCGCCGCCGACCTCGCCCTCATCGCCGACCGGCCCGACCTCGAGCACGCCGACCTCGACCTGATCCGCTCCATCCAGCGGGAGAGCGTGCTGATGGACGAACTGCGGATGATGGTCTCCGCCGCCAGCCGCGCCCGTCGCAGGCTCCTGCTCACCGCGGTCGACTCGGACTCCTCCGCCCCGTCGGTGCTGCTGCGCCTCGCCCAGGAGGTCACAGCCCAGCACGGCGGCGCGGCCTGGACCCAACCGATCCTCACCGGAGAGGACCCCGGCCCGTACCCGGACCCGCGCCGCCTCATCGCCTCCCTGCAGCGCCGCATCGCCACCGCCGACGATGATGATGAGCGCGACCGGCGGCTGCGCCAGCTGGAACGCCTCGTCACCGCTGGAATCCCCGGCGCCGACCCGCACACCTGGTACCACCAGGCCCCCAGCACCCGTCGGCCCGTCATCGACGACGACGACCGGCTGCGCCTGTCCCCGTCGGCCCTGGAGACCGCCGCCGCCTGCATCCGCGCCCACCTCCTCGAAGCCGCCGCCGACCCCGGCACCGCCGGCCCCGCCCAGCTCATCGGAACCGCCCTGCACGCCCTCGCCGAAGCCCACCCCACCGCCGGGCCCGACGAGCTCGTCCGCCGCCTCCCCGACCACCTGCCGAGGCCAGCGGCCGACGCCCCGTGGCGCGAGCACGCCGACTACGAGCGGGCCGTCACGATGGCCGACAAGCTCGGCCAGTACCAGCTCGCCCACCCCGACGTGGACGCCGTGGAGCAGCGGTTCGACATCACCCTCGGTCGGGTGGACCTCGTCGGCACGATCGACCGGATCGAACGGGAGGACGGGCAGCTGCGCGTGGTGGACTACAAGACCGGCACCGCCGCGAAGTCCGCGGACGCCGCCATGCAGGACCTGCAGCTCGCCGCCTACCAGACCGCCCTCGCCGACCAGCCCGGCTCTGCGCCCGTCGCCGGCGCCAGCCTCGTGCACATCGGCACCGCCACGAAGTCCGCCGCCATCCGCCACCAGGCGCCGCTGCGCGACCACGGCGACCCCGACTGGTTCCGCACCCTCGTCGCCGACATCGACGCAGCGGTGCGGACCCTGCCCCAGATGCTGCACCGCAACGACCACTGCCGACTGTGCGCCGTGCGCTCCTCCTGCCCCCTCCAGGACGACGGGCAGCAGCTGCGATGACCACCGACATCCGCTTCACCGCCGAACGCCTCAACCAGCTGCTCGGACAGCACCCGCCCACCGCCGAACAGGCCGACGTGATCCAGGCGCCCCTGCAGCCCCTGCTGGTGGTCGCCGGCGCCGGCAGCGGCAAGACCGAAACGATGTCCGGCCGCGTCCTGTTCCTCATCGCCAACGGCCTGATGGAGCCGCGGCACATCCTCGGCCTCACCTTCACCCGCAAAGCCGCCCTCGAACTCGAGGAGCGCATCAGCGCGCGCCTCGCCGCCCTCACCAGCGCCCTGCAGGCAGCGGGGGAGCAGCTGCCGCCCGCGCTCGAGCGCTCCCGCGACTCCCTCATCGGGCAGCGGCCGACAGTGCAGACCTACAACGGGTTCTCCCTCGACCTTGTCACCGAGCATGCCCTGCGCATCGGCATCGACCCCGACTTCACCGTGCTGACGCCCGCGGCCGCGTGGCAGATCGCGTACGAGATCGTGGACTCCTGGCCCACCCGCCTCCCGTTCGAGCAGAGCTCAGCGACCATCGCCTCCGCCGTGGTGGCCCTGTCCGGTTCGCTCGCCGACCACCTCGCCGGCCCCGATGACCTCGACGGCTACCTCACCGACATCATCCGCACCACGCAGAACCTGCCGCTGCAGGACGAAGGCCGGCGGCGCACGAGCCCCGCCGCCGTCCGCGACCTGTGGTCCAGCATCGACCAGCGCCTCGCACTGATCCCGCTGCTGCGGCGCTTCGAGGAGATCAAACGCGAACGCGGCGCCATCGACTTCTCCGACCAGGTCTCCCTCGCCGCCCGCATCGCCGACACCGCACCCGAAGTGCCGCAGCTGATGCGGCGCATGCACCGCGCCGTGCTGCTGGACGAATTCCAGGACACCTCCGTGGCGCAGCTGCGGCTGCTCGCCGCCCTGTTCGGCGACGGCCACCCCACCACCGCGGTGGGGGACCCGAACCAGGCGATCTACGGCTGGCGCGGCGCCTCCGCCGCCTCCCTCACCACCTTCGTCCAGGACTTCGCCGGCGAGGACGCCCCCGTCCTCCAGCGCAGCCTCTCCACCTCCTGGCGCAACGACCACCTCATCCTCGACGCCGCGAACGCCGTCAGCGCGCCCCTGACCAGCGCCAGCGACCCGGTGCAGGTGCCGCGCCTGGCCGCCAGCCCCATCGCGGGTTGCGGCACCGTGCGCACCCAGCGGTTCGTCACGGTGGAGGAGGAGGCCGACGGCATCGCCGACTGGATCGGAGCGGCCCGGACCGAGGCCGCCGAGGACCCGTCGGCCCCCGTGCCGCCCAGCGCCGCCGTCCTCGTCCGCAGTCGCGGCGCCATCCCCGCGATCGGCCGTGCCCTCCAGCGGCGCGGCATCCCGTTCCACGTCGTCGGCGGGGGAGGGCTGCTGCACGAACCCGAGGTGGCGGATGTGCGCGCTCTGTTGGAGTGTGCGGACTCCGCTCAGCGGCCCGACGCCGCCCTGCGCCTGCTCGAAGGGCCCCGCTTCGCGCTCGCCCCGCGTGACCTGCAGGTCCTCATCGAATGGCGCCGCAGCCTCGGCCGCACCAGCCGCCGCGCCGCGCCCGGCGACGACGCGACCGCGTTCACCCTCATCGACGCGATCGACTCACCCGCGCCGTACGACTGGGAGGATCGGACCGGCCGCCGCCTCTCCCGCACCGCACAGCGCCGCGTGCGCGACCTGCGGGACGTTCTGCGCCGCATGCGCCGCCACTCCAGCCTCCCGCTCGCCGACCAGGTGTCCCTCGCCATCCGCGAACTCGGCACCGACCTCGCCCTCCTCGCCGACCCGGACCGAGACCCCGTCACCGCCCTCGCGAACCTCGGCCAGTTCCGCGCCTACGCCGCCGGGTACGACGCCTCCGCCGCCACCTCCGCCTCCGCCCCCACCCTCGCCGGCTTCCTCGCCTTCCTCGACGTCTCCGAGGACCAGGAGGCGGGACTCGCCGCCCCCGTCGACGCCGCCGTCATCCCCGAGGACGCCGTCACCATCTCCACCATGCACGCCTCCAAGGGCCTGGAATGGGACATGGTCGCGATCGCCGGCCTCACCGACGGCGGCTTCCCCTCGTTCACCACCCGCGGCGCGAAGGCCGTGGACCCCGCCACCGGACTGATCGCCCCGCGCGACTCCGGCTGGCTCGGCGCACTGAAGGACGCCGGCATCCCGAACGATCTGCGCGGCGACGCCGACCTGCTCGAGGAGCTCGCCTGGGGCGAGGCCGCCACCCAGGTGGACCTGGAGGGCGCGATCGAGGAGTTCCGCCTCGCCTCCGGCGCCGAGTCCCTCCGCGAAGAGCGCCGCCTCATGTACGTGGCGCTCACCCGCGCCAAGCACGCCCTGCTGCTCACCTCCGCCGCCTACAAGCCCGACGTCAAGGCTCCCGCGCCCGCCTCCCGGTTCCTCACCGAGACGCTCACCGTGGACGGGGTCGATGCCGCGCCCGACCCCGACCTGCCGGAGGAGAACCCCCTCGCGTCCGCACCGGCGCTGGTGGCGTGGCCGCAGCCGCCGAGCCCCCGCGAGGCCTCCGTCACGGCAGCGCTCACTCGCCTCCAACAGTTGCGCGAAACGAACGACCAGCCGCCCGCCGAGGCGCCGACGGATCAGCTGTCCCTCGCCGTGGACCACGTCATCGCCGACCACGAGGACCGCGCCCGGTACGGCGACGTCCACCTGCCGCTGCGCCTCAGCGCCTCCGACATCGTCGCTCTCGCCTCCGCCGACGGCGACGACCAGCGCACCCTCGACCTGCTGCGGCCGCTGCCGCGCCGCCCGTCCCCGCAGGCGTCGCTCGGCACCCAGTTCCATGCGTGGGCGGAGCGCGCCGCCGGCGCCGCCGCACTCGTGGATCTCGACGACCTCACCGACGCCGATGACGACTCGCTCTCCGCCACGGACGCGGCCGCGCTCGCGGAGCTGCGGGAGAAGTTCGACCGCTCCCGCTTCGCGGCGATGACCCCGATCGCGGTGGAGCAGCCGGTCTCAGCGGTGCTGGGCAGCGCGTTCGCCGCGGGCGTCATCGACGCCGTGTTCCCGAACCCGGACGGGGAGGGGGTGCTGATCGTGGACTGGAAGACGGGGCGCGTCCCCTCGCGGCGCGAACTGCGGGCGAAGTCCGTGCAGCTGTCGATCTACCGCCTCGCCTGGCATCAGGCGACGGGCCTGCCGCTGGAGCGGATCCGCACCGCGTTCCACTATGTGGCGGCGGAGGAGACGGTGGAGGTCACCGACCATCTCGGGCCGGGGGACCTGGAGGCGATGATCGCCGGTCAGTCGGCGGCGCGGGAGCCGTCGAGCTCGGAGTAGGTGCGCTCAGCGTCCTCCCGCGCCATCTGCGCGAGGTCCTCTTCGATGTCCTGCAGCATGGCGAGGCCGTCGTCGACGATCTGGTCGTCGCCGCTGTCCAGCCCGGTCAGCATCCAGTCGAGCACGGCGAACTCGCCGGCGAGCTGCGTGCGCTCCACCAGGCGCGCATCGGGGCGGCGGTCGAGGTTCGCGGTGTAGGCGGTGAAGAACTCGTCGAACGCTCGCGGATCCAGTGCCGACAGGATCCACGCGAGGTCCGAGGCGGGGTCGGCGACCCTCGCCTGCGAGAAGTCGAGGAAGCCGGAGACGGAGGTGGAGTCGGCGAGGACCTTGTCCTCCGTCATGGAGCCGTGGATGAACCGCGGGGTGAAGTCCCACAGGGAGTCGTCGTCCAACAGGCGGGTCCAGCGCTGCACCACGGCGGTCGGCAGTTCGCGGTGCTCACGGGCCCGACGGATCCCGGCCCGGTGGTGGTCCCGGATCGCGGTGACGGTGAACTGCTCCGCGCCGGATGCTTCGATCGCGTACGTGGGCGTGTTGTGGAGGGTGGCGACGGCGGTGCCGAGGGAGGCGATGAGCCGCTCGTTGCTCGCGAGGTGGTCGACGTCGAGCGCCTCGCCGTCGAGGGCGAGCGCGATCATGGCGCGGCCGCCTTCGGGCAGGCGCGCGAACCCCTGCGGGGACTGCACCAGAGGGGCCAGTTCGGTGCCGCTGAGGGCCTCCAGCACCACGGTCTCCTGCTCGAGCCGCGCACCGGATGCGGGGTCGGTGCCGGCGGCGACCACCCAGAAGCGGTCCTGGTCGTCGAGCACCACGGCGGTGTCGATGTCCGGGGCGCTGTCGGTTCGGCGGCAGCGCACCGGGATCACCCCGGGGATGCCCGCGGAGGCGAGGGCAGCGAGAGCGTAAGGATTTCTTTCCACAGCACCACCCTAGGGGCTCAGAGCTGACAGCTAGGGTGGGACGCATGCCGAATCCCGCGAACTTTCCCACACGCTTCCTCACATCCTCCTACCGGACGGGTGAGGATGCACGGCTGGCACCCGTCGGCACCGCCGCCGACGCCGCCAACCGAGTCCGGGTCCGCGGCAGCGGCGTCGCCGTCACCGGTGAGCAGCCCGGCTCGATCCGCCTCTCCCTCGACCCGCTGACCCCCGCCGATCTGGGGGCCGACGGGGTCCGCGGCGGCATCCTGCTGGGCGCCGATCACGGGCTCGACACCCTCACCGCCGACCTCACCGACGCCCCGGAGTCCGTCGGCCTGCCGCCGGGCGCCCGCTACGCTCCGCTGCGGCAGGTGGGGCCCCACCTGGACCGGCGGGAGGCGAACCTGGCGCTGACGGCTGTGGCGATGAGCACGTGGGACCGCACGGTCCGCTTCTGCTCCGACTGCGGCGGCACGATGCGACCGGCGAAGAACGGCTGGATGAAGCGCTGCGACGCGGACCACCTGACGTTTCCCCGCACCGACCCGGCGATGATCGTCGCCGTCACCGATGAGCATGACCGCCTTCTGATCGCCCGCAACCACCGCTCCACGACCGGCACCTCCAGCGTGCTCGCCGGGTTCGTGGACCCGGGGGAGGACCTCGAGACCACGGTGCGCCGCGAAGTGCACGAAGAGGTGGGACTGGAGGTGACGGATGTCCGGTACCGGTTCAGTCAGCCGTGGCCGTACCCCCGGTCGCTGATGATCGCCTTCACCGCCCGGGTCGTCACCGGCCTCGGCGAGGGGGACATCGCCCTGCTGGACGGGGAGATCGAGCAGGCGCGCTTCCTCACCCGCGAGGAGATGCGCGCCGCCCTCGCCGACGGGACCCTCCGCATCCCCGAGCACGGCTCCCTGGGCCGCGCTCTGATCGACCTCTGGGAGGCCGGCGAGTGAGGCCCGAGCAGATCCTCGAGCAGCTGGACCCGGAGCAGCGGCAGGTCGCCGAATCGATCGGCGGGCCGCTCTGCGTCCTCGCCGGTGCCGGCACCGGCAAGACCCGCGCCATCACCCACCGCATCGCATACGCGGTCGCCACCGGCAAGTACAACCCCCGCCATGTGCTCGCGGTGACGTTCACCTCGAAGGCGGCGGCGGAGATGCGGTCGCGGCTGCGGGACCTCGGCACCCCGGCGGTGCAGGCCCGCACCTTTCACTCGGCGGCGCTGCGCCAGCTGCGGTACTTCTGGCCCCGCACGATCGGCGGCCCCATGCCGGAACTGGTGCCGAACAAGATCGGCATGGTCGCCAGCGCCTGCCACCAGCTGAACATGAAGGTGGACCGCGCGGCGCTGCGGGACATCACCAGTGAGCTGGAGTGGGCGAAGGTGTCGCTGATCCTGCCGGAGCAGTACCCGGTGGCGGCGGCACGCCTCGGCCGCGAAGGGGTCTCCGGGTTCGATGCCCGCTCCATCGCCCGCATCATGGCCCGGTACGAGGACGTCAAGAGCGACAACAACGTCATCGACTTCGATGACGTGCTGCTGCTGACCGCGTCCCTGCTGGACGACTACCCGCAGATGGCGCGGGAGGTGCGCGGCCAGTACCGCCACTTCGTGGTGGACGAGTTCCAGGACGTCTCCGCGCTGCAGCACCGACTGCTGCGCGCCTGGCTCGGCCACTCCCAGGACGTGTGCGTGGTGGGCGACGCCGCCCAGACGATCTACACCTTCGCCGGCGCGCAGTCGACCTATCTGACGGAGTTCACCAAGGAGTTCCCCCGGGCGTCCGTGGTGAAGCTGGAGCGCAACTACCGCTCCACCCCCGAGATCGTGAAGGCCGCCAACGGGGTGCTCGATGCCGCTGCTTCGCGCCGCGATGACACCCGCCTCACCCTGCGTGCCCAGCGCGACTCCGGCCCGCAGCCCCTCGTCATCGGCTACGACGACGATGTGAAGGAGGCCGACGGGGTCGCCGACTCCATCGGGCAGCTCATCAACGCCGGCACGCCCGCCAGCGACATCGCGATCCTGTTCCGCACGAACGCGCAGTCGGAGAACTTCGAGCAGGCGCTCGGCGTGAAGAACATTCCCTACCTCGTGAAGGGCGGGGAGAAGTTCTTCGAACGCCAGGACGTGCGCTCGGCGATGGTGACGCTGCGCGCCGCCGTGGCGGCGGCCCCGCCCGGTCACAACCCGGCGCAGGTGGCGATGGATGTGCTGTCCGGGCAGGGATGGACCACCACCCCGCCGGAGGGCACCGGTGCGATCCGTGAGCGCTGGGATGCGCTGAACGCCATCGTGAACGTCGCGAAGAACATCGGCGAGCGCGAGGGCTCCACCATTCAGGACGTGGTGGCGGAGCTCCAGGAGCGGGCGGAGGCGCAGTCGGCGCCGACGGTGGAGGGCGTCACCCTTGCCTCCATCCACACCGCGAAGGGCCTGGAGTGGCCGGTGGTGTACGTCGTGGGAGCCTCGCGCGGCCTGATCCCGATCTCGATGGCGAAGACCGATGAGGCGATCGAGGAGGAGCGGCGCCTGTTCTATGTGGCGCTGACCCGCGCCCGGGACATCCTCACCGTCACCTGGTCCGCGGCTCGCAGCGAAGGGGCGCGCGCCTCCCGCAAGGCATCCCCGTTCATCCAAGGCGCGTTCGATCGGTCCCGCGACCGCACGGACCGCTCGGCTGTGTCCCGCTCCACCGGCCGGCGCGGCGCCACGATCTTCCTGCACTGCTCGCAGTGCTCGGGGGCGCTGGAAACAGCGGCGGAGCAGAAGATCGGGCGGCACCGCGACTGCGGCGGTGAGCAGTCCGCTGAGCTGTTCAACGCTCTGCGCGAGTGGCGTCTGGACGTGTCGCGGGAGCTGAAGCGACCCGCGTTCGCCGTGTTCACCAATGACACGCTGCTGGCGATCGCGGACCGCGCCCCGCGGGACGAGGCGCAGCTGCTGGCGATCCCCGGCATGGGGCCGGTGAAGCGGGAGCAGTACGGCGAGGCTGTGCTGGCGATCGTGAACCGTGTCCTCGGCTCTGAGAAGCAGTGAAATCCCAGGTCAGAAAATCGTTGGCCCTCCGGCGCGGTGCGCTGTAGGCTGTGACGCGACGATTGACCGCATCGTGAGCGAGAGGATCGCTCGCGCGAGAACCGAAGGAGGTGCCTGATGAACAACAACTGGACACAGCTCATGCTGACCGCTCAGGCACCCGTGCGCCCGCGCATCGGGGGAGTGGACTCCTGACATCCAGGGCGTGACCGCCCTGCCAGTCCGCTCCACGGGCCTGCCCGCGTCCGGCAGTGAGCCCCCGCACCCTTTGTGATCCTCTCCGTCTGCGTCCAGAAAGCACCACGATGACGTTCGCTTCTGCAGCCCTGCTGTCCTCCACCGCCGCCCCCACCCGACAGATGCCGGGTCCCGTCGGCTCACCGTCCATCCCGAGCGACCTGCCCTGCGCGGGTGATGCCGCCGACCTCTTCTTCTCCGCCTCCCCCGCCGAGCTGAACGAGGCGAAGCAGCTGTGCGCCCACTGCCCGCTGCGCACGGAATGCCTGGACGGCGCCCTGCGCCGCGCCGAACCCTGGGGCGTGTGGGGCGGCGAGATCCTCGACAACGGTCGCGTCATCGCCGCCAAGCGCGGCCGCGGCCGGCCCCGCAAGTCCGAGACCGCTGCTGAGCAGGCGGCGTAGGGGGGGTGACGGAGCACGGCATCGAGGTCCCCATCGCCGGCGAAGAACGGGTCCTCCTCCGTACCGAACACATGCACATCGGGCCCCGTCGGCAGTCCCCCGTCGACGGATGAGGGGTCGATGAAGGCGTGGACCAGCAGCGCCCCTCGTGCAGTGGGCCGGCGCGCCAGCTCCTCATCTCCGATCTCCCCGACGTGTGCGAGGCCGTCCTGCAGGGAGTCGAACGTGCGGACGTCGGCACCGGTCGCCCGCAGGGCGTCGGCGATGCGGCGAACGCCGCCGGTGAGGCCGAGGACATGGCGGAGGAGAACGATCGTCGTTATGGGTCGACCCCAGCGTCGGATGCCGGAGATCCACTGTCACGGGGCCCGGAGAACGCTGGGAACGCAGAAGCGGGACTCCCCGTCATGGGAAGTCCCGCTCGCCGTCTGCTGGTGGCGTCAGGACGCCTTGCCGAGGATGCGGTTGAGCTTGGTGCTGCATTCCGGGCAGGTGCCCTTGGCGTAGCGGCGACCGTTCTGCTCCACGACGTTGCCGGTGGCTTCGCGCTTCTCGCGGCACTTCACGCAGTAGAACTCACCGGTCCACGTTTCGTCAGCCATGTTGGTGCTCCTTCTCATGGATGGAGACGAGGGTGTCCTCGTCGCTGTCACCCCAGCGCACGGATCGGCTGTGACCGGCCCGCGGGGATTTGGCACCAGCGTAACCCGCTGTTCTTCAAAGAGAACGGCGACCCTGGAGCTTCGGGATGATCAGCGGGTGTTCCACCGCAGAAGGAGAAGTGCTCCGGGTCGCCGTTTCGCCGCCTTCACAGACGGAGGACTCCGGGGGCTCTCAGCACCACGCGCACCTTCCCCGTGTGCGTTCTGCTAGTTATCCCGAAGCCCTTGTCCGATCGAATCTAATGGCCTTCTCCGCCTCGGTCAACGCGTCGTTGTGCGCCCACTGTGGACAAGTCAGGGCCAGCTGTGGAAACCACGCGAACCTGTGTGGACATCGTGTGTGTGACACGCCGACGACGCACCGTCACACAACTCTGACCAGCGCAAACGCCATACCCGGGGACCGCAGGTAAAATCTTTCTGGCAGGGCCGGGCGCCCCTCACACTCCCGCTGCGCAGCGGTGCCCCCGCACAGTTGTCCACAGACTCCCCGCCGACATCGCTGACCTGCACAGGGACGGGCGGATCGTCGCTAGACTCGCCCCATGCCGCGCAGCCGACGAGTCCTTTCCCGCGACCTGGTGAGGTCCTCCGCGACCCGCCGCACCGAGCTGGTGCAGTTCGCGGACATCGACGAGCCGATCCTCGTCACCCGCTCGAAGCGCCGGCGCCGCTCCATCAGCGCCCGGAGAGTCGACGGCCGGATGGAGCTGCAGGTCCCTTGGAGGCTCTCCGCCGCCGAGGAGCATCGGTGGGCGCTGCACATGCTCGAGCGCGCCGAGCAGTCCCGCCACCGGGCCGCGCCCAGCAGCGATGACGATCTGCTCGCTCGCGCCCGCGAGCTCACTCGCCGCTATCTCCCACCGGGGACCGACGGGCCCGTCAGCGTCCGCTGGGTCAGGAACCAGGGCAGCCGCTGGGGCTCGTGCAGCACGCTGGAGCGCACCATCCGCCTGTCCGACCAGCTGCAGGGGATGCCCCGTTTCGTGCAGGACGCGGTCCTCGTCCATGAGCTCGCGCATCTGGTGGAGGCGAACCATTCACCCGCGTTCTGGGCGATCGCCGATTCGTTCGAGCACGCCGAGAAGGCGAAGGGCTTCCTCGAGGGCGTGGCCTACGCGCAGTCGCTGCCCCCGTCGGACTTCTGAGGACGATCCAGTCCCAGCGCGGCGAGCGTGGCGTGCAGGTCCTGAACCAGACCCGCCGGCAGGTCATCGAGTCCGAACCAGGCCAGCCCCGCGCTCTCCCGCTCGCTGATCGCGAGTCCGTCCTCGGCGCTGGCCGGGGTGAACGGGGCACGCAGCAGGTACTGCACATCCCAGTGCTCGCGGCAGTGCGCGAAGTTCTGGTTCAGAGCGTGCGCGTGCAGCATGGCCGGGCCGTCGCCCACCACCTGCAGGTCCCTCAGTCCGGACTCCTCGGCGGCTTCGCGCCGCGCGGCCTGTTCGAAGGATGTCTCGCCGTCATCGATGTGCCCGCCGAACTGCAGCCAGGCCCCCACCTTCCGGTGCAGGTGCAGAGCGATGTGCTCACCGGAGGCGTCGATCACGATCGCGGAGGCGGTGAAGTGAAGGGGCCCGCTCGACTTGCGGTGCGCCTGCGTGCCCGAGCGCGCGAGCTGCAGGAACTGCTCCCGCTGCGCGGCCGGGCCCGTCGCGCGCTCCAGCTCAGTGATGAATCGACTGCTCATGCGGCCGGTGCTGGGCCGGGCTCATCGCCGTCCCCGTCGCCATCGTCATCCCCGTCGCCATCGCCGTCCTCCATCGGCGCTTCTGGGAGTTCGCCGTCCAGCAGGCGACGCAGCTCCTCATCGAAGTCCGCATCGAAGTCGGCGGCGGCCTCCGCGGGCTGCTCAGCGGCGTCGGCCTTCGGCGCCTGCGGCTGCCCGGACAGCACCTCGGGGGAGGGCAGCAGGTCCGGGTGCGCCCACACCTTCTCGCGGCCGGCCGCGCCCTCGGTGTCGAGCACGGACTGCCACCAGTCGTACGCCTCCGAAATGGAGCGGGGGCGCAGTTCGATGCCGACCAGGTTCGCGAGCATCTGCTCGGCCTGACCGCCGGTGGCGCGGCGGCGCCGCACCAGTTCCCGCATCGCATCCAGGCGCGGCAGCTTCCCCTCCAGCGCGTGCGTGACCACGTGGTCCACCCAGGACTCGATCAGCGCGAGCGTGGTGGTGAGCTCGGTGAGGGCGCGCTCCTGACGCTCCGACCGGGTGAAGGTGAACATGTCCTCCGGGTTGAGCGCGCTCATCGCGTTGGGGTCGGACACGTCCACGTCCCGCATCTTCTCCTCCAGGGAGGAGAGGTCCAGTTCGATGCCGCGGGCGTAGCCCTCGATCGCGGTGAAGAGGTGCTCCGGCAGCCACGGTGCGCTGCGGAACAGGGTGACGTGGGCGATCTCGCGGGCCGCGAAGAAGATCCGGGCGGCGCTCGGGTCGAGGTCGGAGTCCGCCAGGAGGTCGTCGAGGTTGGCGGGGATGAGCACCGGGGCGGAGGAGTCCCAGAGCGGCAGCGAGAGGTCGGTGGTGCCGAGCTGCTCGCGAGCGAGGGAGCCGATGGCGTGCCCGAACTGCATGCCGAACATGGTGCCGCCCATCATCCGCATCATGGCGCGCGGATCGCCCATGCCCATGGCGCCGAGGCCCTCCATGCCGGGCATGGACTGCATCTGCTCCATCTGCTTGCCGAGGGCGTCGCCGATGGCGCCGGCCATGTACTCGGCGACCGGCTCCACCACCTTCTGCCAGCGGGGAATGGTGCGGTTCACCCAGGTGCCGCGGGTCCACGCCTGCAGCGGCGCGGCGGGGACGTCCACATCCACCACCTGCTGCAGCCACAGCCGGGCGATGGTGGCTGCTTCGTCGAGGGCGTGCTGCGCTTCGGGAGTGACCGACGGGTCCCCGTCCGTGCCGATCTGCGAGCCGCCGGTGGGCGGCAGAGCGTGCCCCGGCACCATCGTGACGGAGCCGGAGGCGACCTGTCGGGCGAGGTCCTGGGCGAGCTTCCAGTTCACGGGCTCATCACCGCCGGAGGCGAACAGCGACTGCATCTGCGCGGCCGCGGCCTGCAGCATCGCGGGGTCGGACGGCAGACCGGCTCCCTTCGCCAGTTCCGTCAGGTCCATGCCCTCGAGCGCGCCGGGTGGCAGCTGGCCGCCGAACACCTCTTCGAGGAACTTGCGGAGGTTCTCTTCGTCAGATCCGGATGAAGACGTCATAGCGCTCAGAGTATCCACCTGCGCTTGGAGCAGACTCCGCAGGAGCGTCCCCGTGCCACAATGGGGCCGTGTCGTCCCCCGCCCCAGTGCCCCAGCAGTCGCGCCGCATCTCCGCGCGGCGTTCCCTGATCGGCAGCATCGCCCTGATCGCTCTGTGCGTGCTCACCCTCATCGCCACGCTCACCCCCTCGCCGTACGTCATCGAGTCGGCGGGGCCGACGGTGGACGTCCTCGGTGAGGTCGACGGCACCCAGGTGATCGAGGTGAAGGGCAGCGAGCCGGAGAAGCCCGACGGCCAGCTGCGCATGACCACTGTCGCCGTGCTCGGCGCACCCGGTCAGCCCGCCCCGACCACCGCGGTGTTCGCCGCCTGGTTCGACCCCACGAAGTCGATCCTGCCGCGCGAAGCGGTCTACCCCGACACGCAGGACGAAGAGGGCAACAAGCTCATGACGTCCGCGCAGATGAGCTCCTCCCAGCAGGAGGCGATCGCCGTCGCCCTCGCCGCCCAGGGCATGGAGTCCACGCCGGTGGTCCGCATCTCCGGGGTGCGCTCCGACGGTCCCGCCGCTCAGCTGCTGAAGCCGGGCGACCGCGTCGTGTCCGTCAACGGCACCGAGTCCGACGAGGTTCCCGCCCTGCAGAAGGCCACCGCCGACACCCCCGCCGGCGGCACCGCCGACTTCGTGGTGGAACGCGACGGGAAGAGGACGACCGTGTCCGTGCCGGTGGAGCAGAAGGACGGGCGCAGCGTCGTCGGCATCGTGCTGACCCCCGGGTTCGACTTCCCCGTGGACGTCAGGATCGCCCTGGACGGCATCGGTGGGCCCAGCGCCGGCCTCATCTTCGCCCTCGGCATCTACGACGAGATGACCCCCGGCAGCCTCACCGGTGGGAAGCGGATCGCCGGCACCGGCACCATCGACCAGAGCGGCGCCGTCGGCCCCATCGGCGGGATTCGGCAGAAGCTGGTCGGCGCGAAGGAGGACGGCGCCGAGTTCTTCCTCGCTCCCGCCGACAACTGCGCCGAGGTGGTCGGTCACGTGCCCGACGGGCTGAGCGTGGTCCGGGTCTCCACGTTCGAGGACGCCAAGCACGCTGTCGAGACCATCGCCGACTCCGGCAGCACCGCCGGTCTGCCCACCTGCACCGCCTCCGAAAGGACCTGATCCATGGCCCGCCAGCGCCGCACCCGCTCCACCGACGCCCTGTCCCAGAAGACCGTCGTGTTCGACTTCGGCGGCGTCATATCCGCCGCCCACGACCCCGTCCCCGCGATCCACGCCGAGACCGGCGGCGACCTCGAGGAGGTCCGCGCCGCGTTCTGGGGCGAACGCCTCGCCTACGACACCGGCGACCTCACCCTCGAGGAGTACTGGGGCCGCGTCTGCGCGGCGGCGGGCGTCGAGGACCCCTCCGCCGATGAGCTCGCCCACCTGCAGGACGTCGACAACCGCTACTGGCTGGAGATCCACCCGGAGTCCCGCAGCCTTATCCACGACCTCTCCCGCAACGGCGTCCGTCTGGTGCTGCTGTCCAATGCATCGGTCGCGTTCGGTGAGGCCGTGCGCCGCGCCGAATGGTTCGAGGCGTTCAGCTTCGCCATCATCTCCGGTGAGGAGGGCGTGGTGAAGCCGGACCTGCGGATCTTCGAGGTCCTGCTGGAGACCCTCTCCCACGAGACCGGGGGAGTGGAGCGCCCCGCGTCCACGATCTTCTTCGACGACGTCGAGGAGAACGTGGAGGCGGCCCGCCGCCTCGGCATCGACGCCCACCGGTGGCCGCGCAACGGCGACGGCGCCGCCGACAACGGCTGGGAGATCGCCCGCGCACACCTCGCCGGGCGCGGCATCCCGCTGGACTGAGCGACCGGGAGCCATTGGTAGGCTGGCCCAGTGCGCTCCCGGCCGCCTGAGCCGACGAGCGGTCCATCAGTCTTCTTTTTGCACACATGCTGCACGGCGACACTCCGACAGTGTCCTGACCAGGGGAAATCGCTTGGCTGAATTCATTTACACGATGTACAAGGCACGGAAGTCGGTGGGCGACAAGCTCATCCTCGACGACGTGACCATGAGCTTCTACCCGGGCGCGAAGATCGGCATGGTCGGTCCCAATGGCGCCGGCAAGTCCACGATCCTCAAGATCATGGCGGGGCTCGATGAGCCCAGCAACGGCGAGGCGCGCCTCAGCCCCGGCTACACCGTGGGCATCCTGCTGCAGGAGCCGCCGCTGAACGAGGAGAAGACCGTCCTCGAGAACGTCCAGGAGGGCATGGGCGACCTCTACGCGAAGGTCCAGCGCTTCAACGAGATCGGCGAGGAGATGGCGCAGCCGGACGCTGACTTCGACGCCCTCATGGAGGAGATGGGCAAGCTCCAGACCGACATCGACGCCGCCAACGGCTGGGACCTCGACTCCCAGCTCAACCAGGCGATGGACGCCCTCCGCCTCCCGCCGGGCGATGAGAAGGTCACCCACCTCTCCGGTGGTGAGCGCCGCCGCGTGGCACTGTGCAAGCTCCTGCTGGAGAAGCCGGACCTGCTGCTGCTGGACGAGCCCACCAACCACCTCGATGCCGAGTCGGTCCTCTGGCTGGAGAAGCATCTCCAGGCGTACGAGGGCGCTGTCATCGCCATCACCCACGACCGCTACTTCCTCGACCACGTCGCCGAGTGGATCGCCGAAGTCGACCGCGGCCACCTCTACCCGTACGAGGGCAACTACTCCACCTACCTGGAGAAGAAGGAGGCGCGCCTGCAGGTGCAGGGCAAGAAGGATGCGAAGCTCGCCAAGCGCCTCAAGGAGGAGCTCGAGTGGGTGCGCTCCAACGCGAAGGGCCGCCAGACCAAGTCGAAGGCCCGACTCGCCCGTTACGAGGAGATGGCGGCGGAGGCCGAGCGCACCCGCAAGCTCGACTTCGACGAGATCGTCATCCCGCCCGGCCCGCGGCTGGGCAATGTGGTCATCGACGCCAAGGACCTCAAGAAGGGCTTCGGAGACCGCGTCCTCATCGACGGCCTCTCCTTCTCGCTGCCGCCGAACGGCATCGTCGGTGTCATCGGCCCCAACGGTGTCGGCAAGACCACGCTGTTCAAGACCATCGTGGGTCTGGAACCGCTGGACGGTGGTGAGCTGAAGATCGGCGAGACCGTGAAGATCAGCTACGTCGACCAGAACCGGTCGAACATCGATCCGGAGAAGACTCTGTGGGAGGTCGTGTCCGAGGGCAACGACTTCATCCAGGTGGGCAAGGTGGAGATCCCCTCGCGCGCCTACGTCTCCCAGTTCGGCTTCAAGGGCCCGGACCAGCAGAAGAAGGCCGGTGTGCTCTCCGGTGGTGAGCGCAACCGCCTGAACCTGGCGCTGACCCTCAAGCAGGGCGGCAACCTGCTCCTGCTCGATGAGCCGACGAACGACCTCGACGTCCAGACGCTCGGCTCCCTGGAGAATGCACTGCTGAACTTCCCAGGCTGCGCCGTGGTCGTCACCCACAACCGCTGGTTCCTGGACCGCATCGCGACCCACATCATCGCCTACGAGGGCACCGAGGAGAATCCGTCGAACTGGCACTGGTTCGAGGGCAACTTCGAAGCGTACGAGCGCAACAAGGTCGAGCGACTCGGCGAGGAGGCGGCGCGTCCGCACCGCGTCACGCACCGTCGCCTCACCCGCGACTGATCATCACTGCAGCGGAAGGGCCGGTTCCCCTCGGGGGAACCGGCCCTTCGTCGTTCAACCGTGACTCCTGCGCCTCTCTACTCACCGCCGGTGGTCTGCTGACCGGTGCTCACAGCTGTGCCCAGCGCGCCCCCGGGCGCCTTCAGGGACTCGTCGGCGGCACCGCGCTGCCGGACCAGCAGCAGGTGCACGGCCAGCGCGATGACGAGGACGATCAGACAGGCGATGAGGATTCCGCCCAGCGCAAGACCAGCGAGCACGAGTGTCTCCATGCGGTCTCCTGATTGAATATTGAACTGATGGCGGCCTGTCCCGAGTCTACGTTCGACCAGCGCACCCCCAGATGCTCAGAAGTCCCTTGATGCAGAATCGTAATGACTGACCGGTCATCAGCAGCCGACGGGCATCATTCCCGACTCGCCGCGGCGCTGACCGTCACCTCGGCCCACCGCCCTGGAATACTGAGGAGGTCATCGCCGTTGAACTGACAGCACTGCCCGACGAGCCCCCAGAGGTGACTCCATGATGCGAAGCCGCAGCCCCTGGACGGCGTGGCTCCTGGTGGCACCCGCCACCATCGGCGTGGTCGCCTTCATCCTGCTGCCCGTCCTCGTGGCGTTCGGTCTGTCGCTGACGAACTGGCAGCTCGTCGGCGGCGGCGGATTCGTCGGCCTGGAGAACTACCGGGCGCTGCTGACCGGCGGCGCCCTCCTCAACTCCCTGGTCGTCACCGCCCTGTTCACCCTCATGAGCGTCCCGGTGGCGATGGCGCTCGGTCTGCTGCTGGCGATGCAGCTCAACCGTGCCCTGCCCGGCGCCGGCGTCTTCCGCGTCATCGTGGTGATCCCGTGGGTGTGCGCACCGCTGGCGATCGGCGTGGTGTTCTCCTGGATCTACCAGCCGAGCTACGGCGCCCTGAACGCCATCCTCGGCCGCCGTGTCGAATGGCTGACAGACCCGTCCCTCGCGCTGCCGTCGGTGGCGTTCGTGGCGATCTGGCAGGCGGTCGGATACATCGCGCTCTTCTACCAGGCGGGTCTGCAGAAGATCCCCTCCTCCATTTATGAGGCCGCTGAACTCGACGGGGCCGGCCCGCTGCGCCGCCTGTGGTCGATCACCCTGCCGCTGCTGCGCCCCACCACGTTCTTCGTGGCGCTCACGCAGATCGTGGCGAGCTTCCAGGTGTTCGACACCGTGTACGCCCTCACCGGCGGCGGACCGGGGCGCCGCACCGAAGTGATCGCCTCCCTCATCTACTCCGAGGCGTTCACCTCGTACCGCATGGGGCGGGCCAGCGCGATCGCGGTGATCCTGTTCGTGATCCTCGCGCTCGTGGCGATCGTCCAGCAGCGCTACTTCTCCTCCCGCATCACCTACGATATGAGCTGAGGCGATGACTGTGAGACCCTCCCACCGCAACCGGCCCGGCGCTGCTGGTGCCCTGTTCGCCTACGTGGTCATGACTGCGGCCGCTCTGCTCACCCTCGCTCCGATCGCGCTGAGCATCATGACCGCGCTGCGCGCCCCCACCGACTTCCTCTCCCAGGGGCCTCTGCACCTGCCGGACCCGCCCACGCTGGAGAACGTCACCCAGCTGTTCACCCGCGAGGATTCGTTCATCACGCCGTTCGCTGTGACGGCGCAGATGGTGGCGGTGATCCTCGCCGGGCAGATCGTGTTCTCCGTCATGGCGGCGTACGCGTTCGCGTTCCTGCGCTTCCGGGGCCGCGACGCCCTGTTCTGGCTGTTCATCTCCACACTGATGGTGCCGCAGGTCGTGGTGATCATCCCGCTGTTCCTGGCCCTGTCGGAGCTGGGGCTGCGCAACACGTTCTTCGCTCTGGTCATCCCGTTCGTGTTCGGCTCACCGTATGCGGTGTTCCTGCTGCGGCAGAACTTCCGGTCCGTTCCCCAAGAGCTGATCGATGCGATGCGTGTGGACGGCGCCGGGCACCTGCGGATCCTGTGGAACCTGGTGGTGCCGCTGAACCGCCCGATCATCGTCACCCTCGTCATCATCACCGTGGTGACGCACTGGAACTCGTTCCTGTGGCCGCTGATCATCACCAAGGGACCCGACTGGCGCACCCTCACGGTTGCGACCTCCGCTCTGTCCACCCAGTACAACGCCAACTGGACGCTCGTGATGGCGGCGACCACGCTCGCCCTCATCCCCCTGATCCTGCTGTACTTCGCGTTCCAGAAACAGGTCGCGAACTCGATCTCCGGCACCGAACTGCGCTGACGCAGCCGCGCCGACCCTAGAAAGGAATCACCATGGTCACTCGCCGCACCTTCGTCACTTCCGCCGGCATCGCCGGCGCCGCTGGAGCGCTCGCCGCCTGCTCCCCGTCGAAGAGCTCCTCCGACGGGTCCTCGAAGTCCTCGGGCTCCGACTCGAAGAAGCTGACTCTGCGCATCTGGGACGATGTCGCCAAACCCGCCTATGAGGAGTCGCTGAACGCGTTCACGGAGAAGACCGGCATCGAGGCGGCGGTCGAGGTGGTGCCGTGGGCGGACTACTGGAAGACCCTGCCGCTGGACATCGCCTCCGGTGACGCCGCCGACGTGTTCTGGCTGAACAGCGCGTCCTTCACCCAGTACCAGCAGGCGGGCAACCTCGTGGACATTACCGAGACCCTGGGGGAGGACGCCGCCGCGTCCTGGGAGAAGGCCGTGGTGGAGCTGTACACCCGCGACGGCTCCCTGTGGGGCGTGCCGCAGCTGTGGGACTCCATCGCCCTGTTCTTCAACAAGAAGCTGACGGACGAGGCGAAGGTCGACCCGACGAAGCTGAGCTTCGACCCCGCCGCGAAGAGCGATCCGCTGCGCGATGCCGCGCTGAAGCTCACGAAGGACAAGGCGGGAAAGAAGCCCGGCGAGTCCGGCTTCGACCCGAACGCGCGTCAGCAGTTCGGCTTCAACTCCGCGGCGGACCGCCAGGCCATCATCGGCCCGTTCCTCGCCTCCAACGGCGCCGAGTGGCAGAAGGACGACACGTACGCGTTCGACACGCCTGAGGGCGTCGCCGCGTTCAAGTACATGGCCGACCTCGTCAACACCTGGCAGGTGGCCCCGTCGGCCGCGGACACCAACCCCAACGGCGACTTCGCGCGCGACCAGTTCATCCAGGGCAAGCTCGGCCTGTTCCAGTCCGGTCCCTACCACCTGATGAACATTCTGGAGGGCGTGGGCGACTCCTTCGAGTGGGGGATCGCGCCGATGGTGGGCGGCCCGAAGGGGCAGAAGTCGCTGGTGCACGGCGTGGTCGCCGCCGGCAACGCGAAGAACGAGAACCAGGACGGGGTGAAGAAGCTGCTGGAGTGGCTGGGCTCCGCCGAGGGGCAGAAGCCGATCGGCGCCAAGGGCGTCGGCTTCCCCGGCCACACGGATGTGCAGTCCGCGTTCGTGGAGTTCTGGAAGGGCAAGGGCCATGACGTCCAGCAGTTCATCGAGGCGGCGAAGGACCCCGCGATGGCGGACACGGGCGCGAAGGCGCTCGCCGGCCTTGAGGCTGTGATGCCGGTGTTCCAGCAGATCTTCGCCGGTGAGGTTCCGGCGGAGGAGGGCGTGCCGCAGGCCGTCAAGGAGGGCAACGCCGCGATGGCGTGACCTCCTGTCGGGTCGCGGCCGTCACTCCTTGATGCGGATCATCCCCTCCTGGGTGACGGTCGCGATCAGCTCACCGCTGCGGCGGTACAGCAGGCCCTCGGTGAGGCCGCGGCCACCGGCGGCCGACGGGGACCGCTGCACGAACAGCATCCACTCGTTGACATCGGGCCGCGAGTGCCACCAGATCGCGTGGTTGATGGTGGCGGCGCGGATCCCGGGGGTGGTCCACGCGAGGCCCTGGCGCCGCAGGATCGGTTCGAACGGCGTGTAGTCGGATGCGAACGACAGGATCGCGTCGTGGGTCAGCTGGTCCGCCTCCACCGGCGCCAGCACCTTCATCCACACCATCTGCTGGGAGCGCCCTGACTCGTCCGGCGCTAGGTAGATCGGCCGTTCCACGTGGCGGATGTCGATCGGCCGCTGCGTCGCCCAGTACTGAGCCACCGGGTGGTCGATGTCGCGCAGGTGGTCCGCTGTGGTCGGCAGCGTCTCCGGGTCCGGCGCCTCCGGCATCGGCTCGGCGTGCTCCAGGCCGTCCTGCTCCTCCTGGAAGGACGCCGTCATCGCCAGGATCGTCTTCTCATGCTGGATCGCCAGCACGCGCCGCACCGAGAACGAGCGGCCGTCCCGCAGGGAGTCCACTTCGAACCGGATCGGGACCGACGGGTCCCCGGGCCGCAGGAAGTACGAGAACATCGAATGGATGTGCCGCCCTTCCGGCACGGTCCGACCCACCGCCATCACCGCCTGGCCCATCACCTGGCCGCCGAACACGTGACCGCCCGGGTGCGGGTGGGAGTCGCCTTCGAAGCAGCGGAACGCGTCGGCGGCGGGGGAGTGGGGGACGGGACTGTCGTCGACCCCGGACGGGACGGAGCGGAGGTCCAGGACGGTCAGCAGGCCGTCGGTGACGGCGCGGTCATCAGGAAAGCTCATGGACTCATCGTAGGCGGGGACGCACCCGGGCGCGACGGACGGTGCCCGTGCCGTCCGTCGCCTCCCAGGGCGGTGTGGGACAGTCAACGCATCTGACCCCTGTCGAGAAGGAGCGAGACCATGATCCTCATCAACGTCAAGTACACCGTCAAGGACGGCCAGGCCGAGGAGTTCCTGGAGGCCGTCGGCGAGTTCACCGCCGCCACCCGCGCTGAAGAGGGCAACCTCTGGTTCGACTGGTACCGCTCCACCGAGAACGAGAACGAGGTGCTGCTCGTTGAGGCGTTCAAGGACGACGCCGGCGAAGCGCACGTCAGCTCCGACCATTTCGCCGCCGGCCTGGAGGCGATGAAGCCGTTCCTCACCGCCACGCCGCAGATCATCTCCCGCACCGTCGACGGTGAGGGCTGGGACCGCATGGGTGAGCTGAAGGTCGACTGACGCCCAGTGAGCGCCTGGGACGTCTTCCTCGACCTCGCATGGATGGGCCTGCTGCTGGCCGTCGGGGCGCTGATCCGCGCCACCGTTCCACCGGTGCAGGCCCTGTTCCTGCCCGCCTCTCTGATCGCCGGTGTCCTCGGACTGATCCTCGGGCCAGCTGTGTTCGGAGTGATCCCGTTCTCCGAGCTGATCAGCCAGTACTCCGGCCTGCTGATCGCGGTGGTGTTCGGGGCGCTGCCGTTCACGATGCGCATCGTGTCGGTGAAGTCCGTGATCCGCTCCGTGGGGAGCATGTGGGCCGTCACGCAGGGCTCTACCCTCATGCAGTGGGGCTTCGGCCTGCTGATGTCGCTGATGCTTCTGTCACTGATCTTCGGCGGCCTGCCCGACGGATTCGGCCTCATGCTCGCCGCCGGCTTTATGGGCGGGCACGGCACCGCGGCAGCGGTCGCGGAGGGCTTCGGTGATCGGTGGCCCGATGCAGCCTCGCTCGGCTTCACCTCCGCCACCATCGGCATCTTCGTTGCGATCATCGGAGGCATCACCATCATCAAACTGGAATCGCGCCGGGGCGGCACCGCCTACCTGCAGGACTTCGCGGACCTGCCGCGCGAACTGCGCACCGGGGTGCTGGAGCAGAAGAGCCGCGCCCCGATCGGCCGGGCCACCGTCTCCACGATGAGCATCGACCCGCTGATGCTGCATGCGTCGATCCTCGCGGCGATCGCCGGCGCCGCGTACCTGATCTCCGAATGGTTCAGCGAGGTCACCGGCGGCCTCTCCTTCCCTGCGTTCGCCGTCGCGTTCATCGTGGGCGGCCTCGTCCTGTTGGCGATGCGCACCACCGGCGCCGACCGCGTCCTCGATTCGGAGACGATGAACCGCGTCTCCGGGTCCGCCACCGACCTGCTCGTCGCCTTCGGCATCGCGGCGATCAGCCCGGCGGTGGTGGCGCGCTACTGGCAGCCGCTCGCGCTGCTGCTGGTCGGCGGCCTGATCCTGCTGCTCTTCTCCTACGTGTTCGTGTGGAAGCCGTCGTTCCGGGACCACAAGGTCGAGCAGTCCGTGTTCAGCTTCGGCTGGCAGACCGGCACCGTCCCGATGGGCATCGCTCTGCTGCGGATCGTGGACCCGCAGATGCGCTCCAAGACCCTCGACTACTACGGTCTGGCGTACATTCCGATCAACCTGGGCGATATCGTGCTGATGGCGTTCCTGCCGGCCCTGGTGATCGCCGGATTCGCCTGGCCCCTCGCCATCGGCCTGACGGTGGCCGCCCTCGCGATCTATGCGTTCGCACTGCGGCTGAACCGCGGGCACTGGCATGCCCAGCCCTGACCCTTCGAAAGGATCCCCGACCCCCCATGGCCCATATCGACATTCCCGTTCCGCTGCGCTGGTCCGACCTCGACGCGTACGGCCACGTCAACAACGCAGCCCTCCTCACCCTGCTGGAGGAGGCACGCATCCACGCGTTCTGGGAGGTGCCGCAGGAACAGCTCGGCGGCGGCACCAAGCAGTCGCCGATCGTGCTGCCGGTCTCTGCTGACGGCCGCGACCTGCTGACCTTCGTCGCCTCGAACCGGATCGAGTACCTGAAGCCGGTGGAGTACCGACGCGACGGCGCCGTGGTCCGCCTCTGGATCTCCCGCCTCGGCGGCGCGTCCCTGACGGTGGACTACACGCTCCACACGCCGGGGCGGATGGATGAGGCGCTGATCCGGGCGCGCACCGTGGTGGTGCTGGTGGACTCCTCGGGCCGCCCGACGCGCATCGACGACGATATGCGTGAGCGGCTCGCCCCGTGGATGGGGGAGCCGCTCACCTTCCGCGAATGACCTCAGCGGGCCTGCGCGGTCACTGCATGTGGTCGGGCATCGTGCGGCCCGCCATCGGCGCTTCACCGCCGTTGACGGTGTTGATCAGGGAGCGGGCCGCCCGGTCCATGTAGTCGAGCATGAGGCCTTCGTACAGCGGCGGCAGCTGCTGCTCGGTCACGGCCGTGGTCATGTGGCGCAGCCAGGCGTCGGCGGCGTCGGGGGAGACGGGGAAGACTGCGTGGCGCATCCGCAGGCGCGGGTGGCCGCGCTGCGCCCCGTAGTCCTTCGGCCCGCCCCAGTACTGGACGAGGAACATCCGCAGGCGGTCCTTCGCGCCGTCGAGCTCGTCCTCGGGGTACATGGGGCGCAGCAGCGGATCCTCGGCGACACCCTCGTAGAAGCGGTCGACGATGGCGGTGAAGGTGGGCATCCCGCCGACGGCGTCGTACACGCTCTGCTGGTCGTCGTCGCGGCCGCGGGTCGGCTGGAGGGGGATGGTCACGGTCACTGACCTGCTTCCTGGAATCGGGGGAGTGCGAAGCTGATCTTCTCATCCTGGAACGCCCGACGGATGCGGCGGCGCAGCTCCTGCTCCACCTCCCACTGGCGGCCGGGCGCCGACTTCAGGGTGACGCGGCGCTGGTAGCGGGCGCCGTCGATGGACAGGATGCCGCTGATCTGCGGCTTGTCCAGCAGCACCTTCTCCCACGTGGTGTCGCGCCACAGGGCGTCGGTGACGCGCTGCAGCACCTCGGTGACGTGGACGTCGTCGTTGGACAGGTCGAGGTCGAGCTTCACCAGAGCGGTGGCGAAGCCGCGGGACATGTTGCCGATGCGGATGATCTCGCCATTGCGGACGGTCCACAGCACGCCGTCGATGGAGCGCAGCTGCGTGGCGCGCAGATTGATGCTCTCCACCGTGCCGGTGGCGTACTCGAGGTCCACGAAGTCGCCGACGGCGACGATGTCCTCGAACAGCATCACCACACCTGCCACGATGTCCTTGATGATGGTCTGCGCACCGATGCCGGCGGCGAGGCCCACCACGCCGAGACCGGCGATGACGGGGGCGATGTCGATGCCGAGTTCGGACAGCACCATCACGCTGGCGAGCGCGCCGATGATCAGCGCGGCTACGTTCCCGGCGACCTGGGAGAGGGTCTGGGCGCGCTGCTGCCGGCGCTGCTGGGCGCGTTCCTGCTCACCCGCGTGCTCGGTGCGGCGGATTGCGGCGTTCGTCATCGCGGAGATGCGGGTGCCGGAGTCCAGCATAGTGCGCACCACCCGCCGGATCAGTATCGCGGCGACGTACCGCGCGGCCAAGGCGAGAATGATGATCAGCAGGATCTTCACGCCGTGATCGAGCAGCCAGGCGCCGGCGTGGTCCAGCCAACTGAGGGCGTCGTCTGAAGTGGGAGCAGAGATCAGCATAGGGCAACAGGCTAGCCCCCGCGGATGGGAGCACAGTCAGCGGAGCCTCCGCTCCGCTGACTGTGCGGCTCTGACCTGGATCAGTGCGCGTCGGCGCGCTGCACCCGCAGGGCGCGCTGCACCGTGTCCCGACCCTCGAGGATGGGGCGCCGCTGACCCATCGGCTTGTCGGCGTTCTCCTCCAGCCACTGCGTGGACAGGTCCACGACCTTCTGGCTGGGGAACTTCGCCGGGAAGTACCCCTGCACGAGGCGGTTCGCGATCTCACTGGAGCGGGTCGCCCACGCCGTGTTCAGCATGCCGAAGAACCGCTCCGTGTACGGGTCGAGCAGTTCCTTGGACCCCTGGTTGAAGCCGATCACCACGGAGGTGACGGACTCGTTGGCGAGTTCGTCCTTCTCCACGGTGTCCTCCCAGGCCTTCGCCTTCGCAGCCTCCGTCGGTAGGGCGGCGTGCGCGGTGAGCGCGGACTTGCGGCCGCTCTGCGTGTCGTCGGACGCGAGCACCTCGTCGATCTGGGCGTCGTCGAGGGCACCGGCGGCGGCGAGGGCGATGACGATCTTCCATCGCAGGTCGGTGTCGATGTCGCGGCCCGGCAGCTGCTGGGAGCCGTCGAACAGGGCGCGCGCGAGCTCCACCTGCTCGTCGGTCACAGCATTGCGGAGGAAGCCCTCCAGGTACTGCAGCTGCGCGTCGCTGCCGGCCTCCGCCTGCTGGGTCAGGCGCCACAGCGCGTCGCCGGCGGCGGCTTCGCGCTCGGCGCGCTGCTCCGGCGCAGCGTAGTGGCCGGCCACCGCATCGAGGCGGGTGAGCAGGGTGCGGATCACGGAGGACTCCGTCTCACCGGCGATGTTGTTCACCAGCAGCTCCTGGTAGCGGCGGCTGGGCAGTTCAGCATCGCGCACCATGTCCCAGGCGGCCGACCAGATGAGGGTGCGGGCCAGTGAGTCCTCCAGGGTGGACAGCTTCTGCATCGCGGTGGCGAGGGACTCATCGTCCAGGCGGAGCTTCGCGTAGGCGAGGTCGCCGTCGTTGACGAGCCACAGGTCGGCCTGCTTGCCCGTCAGCTCGGGGATCTCGGTGCGCTCACCGTCGACATCGACCTCCACTGTCTCGGTGCGCACCAGCGCGCCGTCCTGCTCGGTGAAGCCGGCGATGCGCAGGCGGTGCGGCCGCAGCGTCGGGTAGTCCGACGGGGCCTCCTGCAGAACCGCGAACGACACCACGGCGCCGTCCTGGTCCCGCTCGATCTGCGGGCGCAGCAGCGTCACTCCCGCCTTCTCCAGCCACAGTGCTGACCAGGAGGTGAGGTCGCGTCCGCTGGTCGCCTCCAGCTCCACCAGCAGGTCCTTCAGCTGCGTGTTCCCCCAGGCGTGCTTGCGGAAGTAGGCGCGCAGGCCTTCGAAGAAGGCGTCCTCGCCCACATAGGCGACGAGCTGGCGCAGCACAGAGGCGCCCTTCGCGTAGGTGATGCCGTCGAAGTTGGTCTCGACCGCGTCGAAGTCCACCATGTCCGCCACGATCGGGTGCGTGGACGGCAGCTGGTCCTGGTTGTACGCCCATGCCTTCTCGGAGCCGGCAAAGGTGGTCCATGCGGTGGTCCACTTCGTCGCTTCGGCGGAGGCGAGGGTGGAGGCGTATTCGGCGAAGGATTCGTTCAGCCAGAGGTCGTCCCACCACTTCATGGTGACGAGGTCGCCGAACCACATGTGGGCGAGCTCGTGGAGGATGGTGAGGTCGCGGCGCTCGCGGATGGCGTCGGAGACGTCGGAGCGGAACACGTACGCCTCCACGTAGGTGACGGCACCGGGGTGCTCCATCGCACCCATGTTGTACTCGGGCACGAACACCTGGTCGTACTTGCGGAACGGGTAGGGGCAGTCGAACTTCTCCTCGTAGAAGTCGAATCCCTGCTGGGTGACGTCGATGATGTTCTGCCCGTCGAGGTGCTCGGCGAGGGAGGCGCGGGCGTACACGCCGGCCTTCAGCTCGCGGCCGTCGCGCGACCGGATCGTGCCCTCCACGCCCTCGTACTTGCCGGCGATCAGCGCCGTCAGGTAGGTGGAGATCCGCTCGGTCGCTTCGAACGCCCAGGTGGCGATCCGCTGCCCGTTCTGGTCGGTGCCGGCATCCGTCGGCTCCGGGGTGGGGGCGATGGAGATGACGCGCCAGTGCGCGGGTGCGGTCACCGTGAACGTGAACTCGGCCTTGAGGTCGGGCTGTTCGAAGCAGGCGAACATGCGGCGCGCGTCCGACACTTCGAACTGGGAGTAGAGGTACACCTCGTCGTCTACAGGGTCGACGAAGCGATGCAGGCCCTCACCGGTGTTCATGTAGGCGGCATTCGCCCGGATGCGGATGGTGTTCTCACCCTTCTGCAGCGCGGGCAGCTGCACGCGGGCGCCGTCGAAGCGGGACGCTGGGTCCTCCAGCAGCTCGCCGTTGAGCTCGATCTCCAGCACCTCGGGGGCGATGAGGTCCACGAACGTCTCCCGCTCCTCGGTGGAGGTGACGCGGATGGTCGACTCGGTGAGGAAGGTGGTGGGCCCCTGCGTCAGATCCAGGGTGACGTCATAGGTCGAGGTGGACAGGAACGAGGCGCGTTCCTGGGCTTCGCTGCGCTTCAGGTTCTCGGTGGCGCTCACGCGGGCATCCCTTTCGGTCGGTGCGGGTGGATCCGTGCCATTGTGTCACCGATCTCACCGAGGGGAGGCATCAGCGTTTGCGGTGCGTCTCCCGGTCCGTCAGGTCCTTCTCCCACGTGTAGTGGTCGGGCAGCGGAGGCGTCCCCCAGCTGGGGTTGGGGAAGAAGTACTCGTACCCGGCGTTGAAGGGGTAGCACCAGGCGCGGATGTCGCGTTCGGCTTCGCGGCCCCACGCGCGGATCTGGTCCGCCTCCTGGGGGGAGAAGTAGCCGACGCGCTCCGCCCCTTCGAGTTCGTCCTCGTCCTTGTAGTGGTAGTCGCGGCGCGGCAGCACCACGAGGTCGAGGACCATGTCGCGGGAGCGGACGCCTTCGTCGGTGCGCTCCAGGGGGGATTCGAGGTTGACGTAGTAGCACCCGAGGGTGCCGTCGTCTCGGTAGAACAGCCACACGGAGTACGGCTTGTCGGGCAGGCCGATCATGAGGATGCCGTTGCCGGTCCACAGCTGCTTGGACTGGTGGCGCTGCTCGGTGAACATGCCCTCGTCGCCGGCTCGGCGCAGCGGCGCGCCGGACTCCAGGACGGGGAGGAGGACTTCGGTGCCCGGAGCGATCCACACCACGATGCCGCGATCATCATCCAGGACGACCGTGCCGGGCCGAACGGTGATGGTGTCGTGCGCGTGCGTGTAGTACGTCCAGGTCACGTGGTCCCCGGGGGACCATCGCTTCTGGGACATCACGTTTTCCTGGCCTGGTCAGCCCCACGAGCACACGCGCGACCGGCCGAGGCGCGGGTGTGGATTCCGCTCGTGAGGGGGAATCGAGTATGGGTCGAGCCTAGCGGATCACACGCGGGAGCGCCTGAACGCTCACCGGCTCCAGGCCGCCCACAGCCGCGCGTACTGACCATCCGCCGCGAGCAGATCCGCATGCGACCCGGACTCGATCACGTGCCCGTCCGCCATCACGAGGATCCGATCGGCGTGCATCGCCTGGGAGAGGCGGTGCGCCACGATGACGGTGGTGCGGCCCTCGGCCACAGCGAGCGCTGCGCGCTCCAGCACCCGGGCACCCGAGGACCCCTCGTCGGCGGTCGCCTCGTCCATCACGAGGATCGCCGGGTCCTTCAGCGCGACGCGCGCGAGCGCCAGCTGCTGCGCCTGCTCCGCGCTCAGCCGCTCGCCCTTCTCCCCGACCGCGGTGTCGAGCCGGTGGGGGAGGAGCTCCGCCCAGGAGTCCGCGCCGACGGTTCCCAGCGCCGCCCACAGGTCCTCCTCGCTCGCGTCGGGCGCTGCGAGGCGCAGGTCGTCGGCGAGGGTGCCGTGGAAGACGTGCACGTCCTGGCTGACGATCACTGCATGCGCCCGCACTGCGTCCAGCTGCGCCCGCGAGAGATCGGCGCCGCCATGGCGCACCGTCCCCTCACTGGGCCGCAGCGTGCCCGCGATGATCGACGCGAGGGTGGACTTCCCCGCACCGGAGGCGCCCACCAGTGCGATCGTCTCGCCCTCCTCGATCGTGAGGTCGATCGGCTCCAGAACGCGGCGCTGCCCGTAGGAGTGCGCGATCCCCGTCAGCTCCACGGACCCGTCGGCCGGCTCTTCCGGCCCGGGGGAGACCGCGGGGTCGATGGAGACGATCACGCCCACCATCCGCATCAGCGACGCCGCCGCCGACTGCGCATCATCCAGGGAGAAGATCAGCGACTGCAGCGGCCACAGCAGGGTCAGAATGTAGATCCCGGCCGACGCCACCACCCCGACCGGCACCCCGACGGAGTTCACCAGGAAGAAGCCCAGGACCAGCACCAGGGTGATCGCCAGCAGCTCCGGCACTGTCATGATCCAGGCCACCGAGATCACCAGGTTCATGATCCGCATCTTCAGCGAATAGGCGGAGCGCGACAGCGCCGCGACATGCCGCGTCTCGCGCTGCTCGATCTCGTAGGCGTGGACCGTCGGCACACCGTTGATGGCGGACAGCAGGCCCTGCGCTCGCGCCCCCAGCGCGATCCGCTCCACCCGGTAGATGCGGTTCGTGCGCGGAAGGAACCAGCGCAGCGCCGCGATGTAGAACGGCAGGATCGCCACCACCACCAGCAGCAGGTACGGCGACAGCATCGCCAGCGCCACCAGCGTGATCGTGATCTGGAAGGTGACGGTGATGATCCACGGGACGATGTTCGTGACGGCCTTCGCGGTGACGGCGACGTCGTCGGCGACACGGGAGAGGGCATCGCCGATCCCGGCCCGCTCCATCGTCTGCGCCGGCAGGTCGAGGGCGCGATCGATGACGTCCTCGCGCATCCCCGCCAGGAGACGCTGCCCGAGCGCGGACACCTGCGCCTGCCCGAGTGCAGAGCACACCGCCTGCAGCACCCCGACGCCGACCATCACCGCGGCGAGCACCCACACGCCCTCCATGCGGCCGCCCTCGGGCGCGGTCACCACATCGACGACGGTGCCGATGAGGCGAGGCACCGCGGCCCCGGCGATCGCGGCGGCGAGCACCGTCAGCACCATCAGCACGAACGCGAGGCGCATCGACCCCAGGCGCGTCAGCAGGAAGCGAAGGGTCTGCCGGCCGGTCGCGATCGGCAGCAGTTCGGCATGGCGGGACAGCTGCCGGGCGACATCGTCCTCCTCCCGCATCGAGGTGATGAGGTCGAGCTCCCGTTCGCTGGCCTCGTTGGTCGGCATGGTCATCGCTTCACCACCTCCGCATAGTCGTCCCGTTCCATCAGGTCGAAGTGCGTGCCGCTGACCGCACCCGTCGGCGCGAGGAACACCACCCTGTCCGCCTGCACCAGCAGGGACGGGGCGCGCGTGAGGATCAGGGTCAGCCGGTCCGGGACGCGCCGCGCGGCGGCGAGCGCTTCCCCGATGTTCTGCTCGGTCACCGCGTCGACCGCGGTCGTGGGGTCGTGCAGCACCAGCGCCGGCGGATCAGCGGCGACGGCGCGGGCGAGCGCAAGGCGCTGCCGCTGCCCGCCCGACAGGTTCGAGCCGCGGTCCTGGATGCGGGTGTCGAACCCGTCGGACAGGATCCCCAGCAGATCGAGGGCCCCCGCCGCCTCCAGTGCGCTGCGCGCCCACGCGTCCCCGTCGTCGAGGTGGTCGACGCTCTTCTCGGGGGCGCGGGTCGCGAGCTGTTCGCGCAGCGTGCCGTCGAAGAGGTCCACGGTGTGCGGTTCGATCAGCAGGTCCCGTCGGCGCTCCTGCAGCGTGCCCGGCGTGATCGCCTCCCCACCGAGCGACGCCGACGCGTCCCCAGCCGTTCCGGCGAGCGCCGTCAGGACGGTGTGGGCGTCCCGCGCAGTCGGTGCAACAACACCGACGACCTCCCCGTCGGCCACCTCGATGCAGCCGTCCGGCAGCTCCAGGGCGAGGGGGCCGACGCCGTCCCGACGCGGCCCGTTGCCGCGCGTCACCGGCGCCGCTTCGCCAACGGCCGGCGACGCGGCGATCGCCTCGCGGATCACGGGGTCCTCGTGGGTGCGGCCGAAGTCCGCCATCAGGCGGTCGATGCGCTTCGCGGATGTGGAGATCGACGCCCACCACACGGGCACACCGGACAGGCCGTGCATCATTCCCGACATGGTGCGGATCAGCGACACCACCGCGATCAGGGCGCCGACGGTGATAGCGCCGCTGAGCGTCAGAGACGCCGCGAGCACCACCACCGACGCGATCATCAGCGTGGACACCAGGATCATCATCCCGTTGGCGACACCGGAGAACCGAGCGTTCGTCAGCGCCGCCCGCAGCGCGACCCGGGACGACGCCCGGTAGTTGAGCCGGGCCCGGTGCTGCACACCGAGGCCCTGCAGCACCCGCAGGCCGTGCACGAGGTCGGTTGCGGTGGAGGCGGCGTCGGCGGCGCGGGACTGCTGGTCGTCGTACTTGCGGGACAGCACCGGCGTCACCACCCTCAGGCCGACGATCTCCAGCAGGATCCCGATCAGCACCGCCAGCCCCAGCCACGGTGACACGAACGCCATCCACGCGCCGGCGCCGAGCACGGCGATCGCGGCGGGCAGCGCCCACCCGATCATGTCGAAGAAGTCGGGCGCATTGTCGGCGTCGCTTGTCGCGATCGACAGCACCTCACCGGCGGGCCGGTCCACCGGCCGCGAACCGGGGTGCAGCGCCGCGGCGGTCAGCGCGACCCGCAGGTTGTGCTGCTCCGCCATCCGCAGCTGCATCGCCCAGTGGAAGCTGAACGACCATGCCGCCATCGCCACGAGGCGCACCAGCACCGCCAGCGCCGCGAGCTGCAGCAGGAGGGTGAGGTCGCCGCCGAGGATGCCGCGGTCCACGGCGAAGCCGAAGATGATCGGAACGCTCATCTCGAGGGTTTCCGTGACGATGGAGGCGGCGACTGCGGCGGTCACCTTCGCGGGGTGTCGAGCGATGATGGTGCGCAGAGTGCGCACGTGCGCCGCAGTCGGAGAAGTCATGACCTCGATCCAACCGCCCCGGTCGCCTGGTGGCAAGTGGATTTCCCAGCGGCCGGGCTCTGACACAATGGAGGGGCTGACTGCACGATTCGAGGAGGAACCAGTCCATGGCCCAGATCGTCGACGTCTTCGTTGACCCGACCTGCCCGTTCGCCTGGCTGACCAGCCGCTGGGCGCTCAACGCCGCTGAGGTGCGGGACGTCCGGATCCGCTTCCAGCCGATGAGCCTGTCCGTCCTCAACGAAGGACGCGACCTCGACCCCGACTACATGGAGGCGATGCGGAAGGCGTGGGGCCCTGCCCGCCTGCAGCTCGCCATCGACGAGCAGCACGGCCAGGACGCCTTCTCCACCTGGTACACCGCCTGGGGCACACGCTTCCACGTCCAGGACCAGAAGGACGACTACCGCCGCGTCGCCGTCGAGGCGCTCGAGGAGGCCGGCCTGCCGACGGACCTCGCCGATGCGATGGACACCGACACGAACGACGACGCGCTGCGCGCCGCACAGAAGCGGGCACAGGACCTCGTGGGCGATGACGTCGGCACCCCCGTCATCTCCTTCGGCTCCGGTACCGCCTACTTCGGTCCCGTCCTCTCCCGCGCCCCGCGCGGCGAAGAAGCCGGCCGGCTGCTCGACGCCATGGCCACGATGGCGGAGATCAACGGCTTCGCGGAGCTCAAGCGCAAGCGCGACCCCCTCGACTTCTCCTGACCCCGTCGGCCCCCACCCCCACCACACCCAAGGAGCACCGTCCATGCAGGTCCACATCGGCACCGACCACGCCGGCTTCGAACTCAAGAACCGCCTGGTCGAGGCACTGAAGGCGAAGGGCCACGAGGTCACCGACCACGGCGCCCACACCTACGACGCCCTCGACGACTACCCGCCGTTCTGCACCGCAGTCGGCGAAGCCGTGGTCGCCGCGCCCGGCAGCTTCGGCATCGTCATCGGCGGCTCCGGCAATGGTGAGCAGATCGCCGCGAACAAGGTGAAGGGCGTGCGCGCCGCCCTCGTCTGGAACGAGGACACCGCCAAGCTCGCCCGCCAGCACAACGACGCCAACGTGATCTCCGTCGGTGCCCGCCAGCACACGGAGGACGAACTGGAGCACCTGATCGACCTCTTCCTCGCCGAGCCGTTCAGCGGCGATGAGCGTCACGTGCGCCGCATCGAGAAGATCGCGACGTTCGAAACCACCGGCGCCTACTGAGATGCCCGAAGGCCATTCGATCCATCGACTGGCCCGCGCGATCACAGCCGCATTCGGGGACACCCGGGTGCGGCTGTCGTCGCCGCAGGGCCGGTTCGCGGAGGAGGCGGCCCAGCTGGACGGCTGGCACCTCCACCCGGCCGACGCGTTCGGCAAGCACCTCTTCCTGCCGTTCTCGCCCGACGCGGACACCGACCCCACCCTGTTCGTCCACATCCACCTGGGACTGTACGGGTCGTGGACGTTCGCCGGCGACGCCGATTTCGCGATCGCGCACGCGATCGGTGCGCCCCGCAACCGCATCCATGAGGAGGGCACGGACTGGCGGCTGATCCAGCCGGGACAGAACGTGCGCCTGCGCATCACCGGCCACCACGGCCTCGCCGATCTCACCGGCCCGAACCAGTGCCGGATCGTCGACTCCGCCGGCCGCGCTGAGGTCACGGCCCGGCTCGGCCCGGACCCGCTGCGCGCTGATGCCGATCCCGACGTGTTCGTGGACGTGGTGAAGCGCTCGCGGACCACGATCGGTGCGCTGCTGATGAACCAGCAGGTCGTCGCCGGCATCGGCAACATCTACCGCGCCGAGCTGCTGTTCAGGGCTCGCCTGGACCCCTATGTGCCCGGCCGGGACCTGTCGCGACCCGCGATTCGCGCGATCTGGGACGACCTGGTGCCGCTGATCCGCTACGGGCGGCGCACCGGCCGCATCGTCACCACGCAGCCGGAGCATCGGGCGATTCACGCCGCGATCCAGGAGCGGTCCGTCCCGACCTACCAGAACGATGACGGCCACCCGGATGCGGTGCCGCGGGAGGAGTCGTTCTACGTGTACCACCGGCAGAACCTGCCGTGCCGCATCTGCGATGCGACGATCCGCACCGCGATGATGCAGGGCCGCACCGTGTTCTGGTGTCCCCGCTGCCAGCGCCGGCGCGTCAACGCCGCCCGTTGGATCCTTGACCATCCCGCCGGCCCGTGGGCCGAGCCCGAAGGAGCTGTTTGATGTCGACCCTGATCACCCTGGATGCTGACCTTCCGGAGGGCATCACGATGCATGCCGCTCACATCCGGGACATCGACCCGGTGATGCTCTACCGGCTGGCGAAGCTGAGGCAGGACGTGTTCACGATGGAGCAGGGCGCCACGGACGCGGATCTGGATGGTCGCGAGACTGAGGACGGCACCCGCCTCGTGTGGTGTGAGCGCGACGGTATTCCGCTGGCGCATCTTCGTGTCCTGGATGATGGCGCGAATCTTCGCGTCGGGCGTCTCGCGGTCAGCAAGGACGCGCGGAGGCTGGGCCTGGGCGGCCGCGTGATGCGGGCGGGCCTCGATCTGACGGAGCAGATCGACGCAGACCGCGTGGTGAAGATCGACGCGCAGTCCTACCTGGAGCAGTGGTACCTCGGCATGGGGTACGTGACCACGGGCGATCACTTCATGGAAGCCGGCATCGACCACGTGCCGATGGAGTTCCGGCACCGCTGAGGCCGCGTCGCCGCCGCGGGGGTCAGGAGTTGAACAGCTCCGTCATGTCGGTGCGCTGGAAGAATTCGGCGGTGGCGCGGGCCGACGGGTTCCCGGCGTCGAGGTCGGCGCCGCCGTCTTTGAGTGCTCTCACGGTGTCGATGTCGTTCTTGAACACGGCGCCGGCGATGGGGGTCTGACCGCGATCGTTCTGGCGGTCCACGTCGGCCCCGCGTTCGATGAGTTCGCGCACGAGGTCGGTGTGGCCGTGGTAGGCGGCGAGCATGATCATGGTGTCGCCGTTGGCGTTCTGCATATCGAGGGGAGCGCCGGCGTCGAGCGCGGGGCGCAGCAGTTCCAGTTCACCGGCGCGGGCAGCGTCCATGATGGCGTTGGCGAGTTCGACGGCGTCGGCATCTGGCATGGAGTTCTCAGAGAAGTCGGTGTTCACGCATCCCAGCCTATCGGGGACCATTCATGGGCTCCCGCGTAATCCCGAGTGTCCCCTCTGTCTGCGCGCGGGGACGCGGTGAATCGACTGCGAAGGGTCACTGGATCATCCGCATGGTGCGCGGCGGTGGGAGATAGTCGCACGCCGTTATGAATCTTCGGCGCAGCGGGGTGCTGCGGGTCCGTTCGTGTCCCGTCGCCGGAGTGCTGGTGGCTCCGGCCGGACTTCGGTGGATTGGTGCTGCTGGGCTGTAGCTCGGGTAGTGGGTGGTGATGGTGCCGACGGTGTTCGCCCACGTCAGACCGTCACCCCTCGGTGTGGGACGGGCCTTGTGGATGTGGTCCGACTTGGTGAGGTTGTCGGAGGCGTCGAGCGCGGCGCCGTTGCTGATGCTGGTCGGTCCTCCGCGGGTGGCGGGGTGAATGTGGTCAGTGTGGGTGGCGGTGCCGTTGCAGTAGGGCGCTTCGCAGATGCCACCGGCGCGCATGCGGATGAATTCGGCCATGGCGCCGGTGAATCGGCGCTTCTTCTGTTCCATGTGGATGAGCTGCCCGCTTGTGGGGTGGGTGAACAGCCGGCGGATCCAGGCGGTGTCCGGGTTCCTTCGGATCGCGCTGACGAGTTCCTCGAGCGGGACGGGGTTGTAGCCGTCGATCAGTGCGGGCCCGCCCTTGTCCGGCTCGAGCAGCTGCCGGTCCGTCATAACGATGTTGAGGGTGAGACTGGTCGGCGATGCGGGCCGGTCTCCGGTGATGATCTGGGCGAAGGCATCCGCCATCGCCTGATGATGCGTCAATTGGAAACGTTTCATTCCTGTCGTGCCCGCAACCTGCTGTGATGCGCTGGTTCTGCTGATCGGGTCCCCGTCGGCGCCCCCGATGCCCCCGACGTCAGGGCACGGCTCATTGTTCCGTTCGCGGATGAGCGCGTTCGCGGCGGCTTCGAGTGCGGTGAAGGCACGGTGGGCGGTCAGGCGGGGGAGGACGGCGCGGATGATGCTGGTGCCGTCGTCGGCGTCGTGGATGGTGACGCGCCGATTGTGGTGGGCGCGTCGGGTCCGGTCGCGGAGGACCTGCGGATCCAGATCGGCTATGCGGCGCCGCGCCTGATTGCGCCACGCACGAGTTCCGGCCGCTGACAGCTGTGCGGCGTCCTCAGCGAGAACGTCATCGAGGCGCTGTTGGTGCTGAAGCGTGGGCGCGAGCGCGGCTTCGCCCGTGATGGCGAGGGCGGATTCGTGGTCGATCCTGCCGGCGGCAACGGCGTCACGCAGCTTCGGCATGGAGGTGTTCATCAGAGCGTGAGCGGCGATGAGACGGCGGGCCCTGTGGTGGGACTGGCGCATCCATGTGCCGATCTCATGGGCGGCGGCCCGAGTCGCGATCTGGCGTTTCGCCAGGGCAGCCGCGGCGGAGTCGCTGGGGTGGGGCGGGTTCTCTGCGACGGTGGCCGCTGTGGCCTGAGCAGCCAGAGAACCCATGAGAAGGGTGATCTGATCACGCGCAGCAGCGACCACGGTGGTGGCGGGTCCGTATTCTTCGGCGTGGGTCAGCGGCTCGGCCATGAGCTCGTCGTGCAGAGTGGAGATCTCCTCAGCGAGAGCGAGCGCAGCGGAATGTATGCGGTCCAGTGTGGGGTTGGTTGAGCGCGGGAGCTCGTGCAGGGGACCGAGATCGATCGCCATCGCTGAGTCGCCTCCTTTCGCTGATAGTCGAGTGGTCCTCCGGCGAGGGAACCGCCGGTCTGTGCTGTGTGGACGTCTGTTCCGTGGGGTTCCGGTCGTGCCGTCAGCGTAGGAGAGGGGTGCGACATTTAAAGTCGGGGGGTCTGTTCCTGCTGGTCAGGGCTGGTTTCTGCCGGATTTTCGCGGTGGAGAAGTGATCGTCCCCAGTGACGGCGTGAGGTCGACGAGGACTGCGAGAGGTCACGGTCTGTCCACAATTTCTGTGATTCACGCCCGCGGGTGCTGGTGAGCTGGTTGGGTCGTGGGCATGACTGTTCCCTCCCCAAGGAGACGATGATGTCCCCTCGAACCCTGCATCGTTCCTTCACGGCCACGTCAGCGGCGCTGCTGCTGGCGGTCGGCGCGGCGGGCTGCGCGCCGAAGGATGAGCCGCCGAAGATCACCCCGAAGCCCCAGCCGAGCAGCAGCGCTGCGGCGTCCGACGGGGGCGGTGACGATACTGCCGCGCCTGCGTCCGATGGTGGTGGGTCTGAGGGGTCGACGGATGCTGCCGTGGACAAGAGCAAGCTTCCGCCCGAGAACCGCAGCCTCAGGGCACCGGACCCTAAGGACTACCCCGGGTTCTACGAGGAGACGGATGAGGGGGAAGTCGCTACGCTCCACTACTTTGTCGACGCTATGTATTACCTAGAAGCCACCGGCGACCCAAGCGCAGTCAACCTCGTGACTGACGATTCCCAATGCAGCGCGTGTGTTGAAGCAAGAGACAGCGCGGTGGAGGCAACCAGTTCAGGTAATTACAAGTCGCAAAGACGCGCACAGATTCTTAGCACTAATTATGTCCGGACCGATGAAGAGGCAGGAGCCTACCTCGAGTACACCGTGACGCCAGGAGCCGTGCTGACTGGCGATAACGCAGGCCAGGAGATCGAAGGAGCACAGTTCGCGACAGTGTCGTCAGCGACGTGGAGCGACGGCCACTGGAAACTCACTGCGATCGCATCGCGGAGGCTCGACCGATGATTATCCCGACTGCTGGCTCCGCGTACCTCGCTCTAGCGCTCATTGTTGCTCATGGGAGCGTTCCTATCTCCAGCGAACAGGAAAATGCCGACCACTGGCAGAGCAGGTCCGGCCAAGATTCAATGGAGGTACTCCTCGACCGCCGGGGACCACAAGCAGGCCAACATGGCCAGTCCAAATCGAAGAGTACCCACAAAGTCGGCGGCCACCGTCATACGTCGAGCGGTGAAAAAACAAACCGACCTCAGAGGCCCCATGCCCGCCCTCCGCGGTTCATGGCTCTGCAGGGGACGATCGACGGTACGGACTGCATCCCTGGCATGGTCTCCTCCTGCGGTGTTGCGGAACTGACCTGTCTCGAGGATTCGGCGACTGGTGCACAGTCCGTCGCCTACCGCCGGCGCGGATCACCAGTACCCGAAGGGATGCGCCCGTGCACCGCGAAACCGGCTGAGCCGGCGAAACCCGCGGCGCAGGAAGCCGAGGCGATGCCGACGGTGCAGGCGAACGCCACCGGGTTCGGTGAACTGGTCATCACGCCGCCCACAGGCATGCGGGCGCCCGGTTTCGACTACGTTCCGGTGCGGATCCCGATCACGTACTGGGCCAAGGGCGACGAGGTGCAGACGCACACCCAGACCATCCTCGGCCACGAAGTGACGATCACTGCGCGCGCTGAGTCCTACGAATGGGACCTCGGCGACGGCAACACCCTCACCACCACGTTCCCGGGTGGGGCGCCGACGACGAAGGGGCCGGGCGCGATCTTCCATTACTACCGGTTCCAGGGCTGGTACCAGGTCACGATCCGCACCACCTACTCCGGCAGCTATTCCATCGACGGCGGTGAGGAGATCCCGATCGACGGCACGGTCACGCTCGATTCCGACCCTGGCTGGTTCTATTCGAAGTCGCTGCGGGCCCGGCTCACGGGTGAGAACTACGAGGCGAAGCCGATCGAGGTGCCGCCGCGCACCGCTGAGAACCTCGGCCGACAGGACCCAGCGGCTGAGCATCGCGACCTGACCGAGGCCATGAACGACCGCTATGAGAAGAAGCGCCTCGACCGAATCCGCGAACGCGGTGCCCGGCGCGGATGAGCCGGCGGCGGCTCCTCCAGATCAGCCGAGCAGGAGGCGCGCAGCGAGCGGAACGAGCGCGAAGACCAGCACCAGCACCAGCCCCACCGCGTCGATCCGATGGAACCGCGAGCGGTGTGCCCAGGTGCGGTCCTTCGCCTCCGCGAAGCCACGTGCATCCATCGCCACAGCCTGAGTCTCCGCACCCCGCAGTGTCCACACCAGCAGGGTGAGGGTCGCCCCCGCATACAGGGCCACGGGGTTCCGTCGGTGGATTCCGCGCACCCGTCGGATCAGCAGGATCTCCGACCATTGGGCCCGGATGTGCCCCACCCGGACCAGCCCCGCGGTCATCGCCGCCATCGCCCGCGCAGGCATCCGCAGATGCTGGGCGAGCGCCTGCCCGAGCCGAGTCGGATCCACAGCCTCCGCCAGCACAGCACCCGGGGCCACGAACGCGAACAGGCGCAGCGCCTCCGAGGCGGCGAGCGCCCACGTCGCCGCCTCACCCCAGGGTCGGCCGGACAGAAGCAACGTCGACCAGGCGAGGGACAGCGCCGCCAACGACACCGGCAGCAGGCGCAGCCCCAGCCGTTTCGGCGTCCGCGCCGCGAGCGGCACCACCAGCAGCGTTAACGATGCCGCCACCGCACCCACCAGCAGTGAATCCACAGCGAACGACCCGATCGCCGCAGCCAGCGCCACGGCGATGATGACCAGGGGATTCATGCCGTCGGCGGGCACGACCGGCGAGCGGCGCACCCGCGGAATCGGCGCGGAGGCAGCCCCGTCGGCCGGTCGGCGATGCATATCGGAGCGGGAGGCCGACGGGACCAGCGGCACCTCCCGCTCCGCCTCCGCGACCAGACCCGGATCGTGCGTGGCCGCGATGACGGCGACCCCGGCGTCGCGCTGGGCGCGGATCATGTCCAGCACGTCACGGCGGGCGAGGGGGTCGAGCCCCACCGTCGGCTCATCGAGCAGGAGAACGGGTCGGTCCGATGCCGTGGCGGCGGCGAACGCGAGGCGTCGCTGCTCCCCGCCCGACAGGGTGAACGGATTCGCCTGCGCCAGGTGGCCGATCCGCACCTGCTCCAGGGCAGCACGTGCCGCCGCCTCGGTGACGCCGGGCGTCGTCATCGCCTCGCCGAGGACTGTCGACGCGCAGAACGAGATCTCCGGATTCTGCGGTAGGAAGGAGCACGGCCCCTCGTCGATGAGGCGGCGCAGCAGGGTGGACTTCCCAACGCCGCTCGGGCCGGTCAGCACCACCAGGTCGCCGGGATGAGCAGTGACGTGGACGGTCTCAGCGAGAAGATCGGATTCAGCGAGGGCGCCGTTGACGTCCAGGACAGGGGCCGATGAGTGCGCGGGGGGCCGGTCGTGAAGAGCAGATGCCGCCGGAGGAGCGGCAGGCGAGGCTGGGGCGGGAGGAGCACTGCACGGCTCGATCGCGAGACCGAGCTCGCACAGCAGCTCCGGCTGGTGCAGGTCGATCCGCTCCGGTGCGTCGTCCGCGAGGATGCGGCCGCCCGGACCGAGGACGATCACGCGGTCCATCTCATCCCACCAGGCGTCCAGGCGGTGATCCGCGATGACGAGGGTGCGCCCGGTGGCGTCGGCGGCGGAGAGGATGGAGGCGCGGATTTCGCGGGCCGTCGCCTCATCCACCATCGACAGCGGCTCATCCATCAGCATCACCGCACTGGTCACCGCGAGAGTACCCGCGAGTGACAGGCGCTGCTGCTGGCCGCCGGACAGGGCGAACGGGTCGGTGTGCAACGGCGCATCGAACTGCGCGAGGGCGCGCGCCCGCTCCACCGTCTCCGGCATGTCCGCGGGCGGCACCTGTTCGTTCTCCGGTGCGAAGGCGATGTCCAGCCCGGCGTTCGCGGCGACGATCGCGTGCGCCGGGTTCTGCACCATGAGGGCGCGGCGGGACGCGTCCGCTGGCTCGGGCGGCACCTCACCGGTGGTGTCCCCGTCGGCCAGGAGGCCCGCGAGGGCCCGCAGCAGGGTCGATTTGCCGGACCCCGACGCGCCCGCCAGCAGCACGCGCTGCCCAGCGGGGATGCTGAGCGTGACATCGGTGAGCGTGGGGGAGCGGCGGCCCACCGGGGTGAAGGTGAGGCCGCGCAGTGCGAGGGCGGAATCGGTCGGGGTCACGGCGGCGGGCATGTCAGACCGCGGTGCGCTCGGCGTGCTCCCGTCCGGGAGCGAAGCGGTTGATCGCACCGGTGGATGCCAGCAGACGGGTCAGCAGAAGGCCCAGCCCAGCGGTCAGGACCAGCCCGGAGATCAGGAAGAACACCAGGTACATGCCCTTGAAGAACACGTCCCACTCGGGGAAGTACGCGATGATCTCGTAGATCCATTCGAAGAACACCGACAGGCATGCGCCGAGGGCGGCGGGTGCCCAGCCGAAGCGGCGGTAGCCGAACACGGCGAACCCGATCTCCATGCCGAGGCCCTGAGCAGCGCCGGAGATGACGGCGCCGATGCCGAAGTGGGAGCCGAGCAGGGCCTCCAGGATCGCGGCGATCATCTCCGCGCCGAGCGCGGCGCCCGGTTTGCGGACGATCAGCAGCGCGAGGATCGCCGGCAGGCACCAGATGCCCGTCAGGATGCCTTCGGCGGGGCGGAACAGCGCCGTGACCGGACCGATCGCGGTGTAGAACAGGGAATATCCCATGAAGGCCACACCGAAGGCGACGCCGATCAGCACCGTGACGAGGATGTCGATGGTGCGCCAGCCGCGCTCGGGGGCGGTGGGGGTGGTGGTCATCGTGGTCTCCTTTCCCAGCGGAAAGGGCCGGTGGGTGCGCTGTTCGCCGCCACCGGGAGATCGTCCCGACTTCCTTCGCCGGTGCTAACCGGATCAGGTTCGAGGGTCTGCGCGCCTGCGCACTCTCAGCACCGCTCGGTGCTCCCCTGTCTGACAATGACGGCCACGAGTGTAGGCGCTCCCGGCGGGAGGGGGCCAATCGGCGGGGCCGACGGGTTCAGCGCTTCGCCCGGATCACCTGCGCGAGCGTGTGCGCCGCCGCGTCCGGGTCGACGGGGGACAGCAGGAAGCTGCGGCCCCGATGCCCGGCCACTTCGACGATCCGCCCGCCCTTGGTGACGGCGCATTCGGCGTCCTGCCGCTCGTCGACCGCTGTCAAACGGCGCAGGCCGTCGACCTCCTCGATGGCGGACATCTGGGCGCGCAGCACGCGGCCGCGCCGCAGACCGAAGCCGCCCACCTGGGTGCCGACCTGGTCGCCGGGGATGCGGCGGATCTGTACGGTGCGGAACTCCTCGGCGGGCCAGGTGCGGGCGGGCCAGAAGCCGCCGCGCGACACGGTGATCCCCTCGGGGTCCACGATGAAGGTGAGGGACTGGTTCATCCATTCCCGCACCGCCAGCGCCGTGAACAGCACGATGAACGCGGCCGCGACGAGGAGCGCCTCGGCGCCCCGCATCCACAGCACCAGGGGGACCGCGACCAGGGCGATCACCAGCGGTGCTGCGATGCGGGTCCAGCCGACGGGGCCGGGGGTGATCCGGCCCTTGTGGAACAGGTTCTTGCTCACCAGATCGACACGCGCTTCTCAGGAGCGAGGAACAAGGAATCGGACTCCGTGACGCCGAACGCGTCATGGAACTCGTCCATGTGCCGCACCACGCCGTTGGTGCGGAACTCGGCGGGCGAGTGCGGGTCGATCGCGAGACGACGGATCGCCTCGGCTTCGCGGTACTTGGCGCGCCAGATGACCGCCCAGGCGAGGAAGACCCGCTGGATGCCTGTGAATCCGTCGGCCCCCGTCTCGTCGGCGGTGTCGCCGGCGAGGTGGCGGTAGGCGTCCAGGGCGATCGAGAGTCCGCCGAGGTCGCCGATGTTCTCACCGATGGTGAAGGCGCCGTTGACGGTGTGCTCGTCGTCGAGGTCGCGCGGGGACATCGCGGAGTAGTCGTCGATGAGGGCGCGGGTGCGGTTCTCGAACTCCGTGCGGTCCTCCTCCGTCCACCAGGAGCGGAGGTTGCCTCGTCCGTCGTACTTGGATCCCTGGTCGTCGAATCCGTGGCCGATCTCGTGGCCGATGACGGCACCGATTCCGCCGAAGTTGACGGCGTCGTCGGCGTCCATGTCGAAGTACGGGGCCTGGAGGATGGCGGCGGGGAACACGATCTCGTTCGCACCCGGGTTGTAGTAGGCGTTGACCGTCTGCGGGGTCATGTGCCACTCGTCCGGGTCCACCGGCTGGGCGAGCTTCGCCATCTGGTGGGCGTGCTCATGGCGGGCGACGGCAAGGCGCTGATGCAGCAGGGAACGGTCGTCGATCTCCAGCTCGTCGTAGCGGCGCCACGTCGCCGGGTAGCCGATCTTCGGCGTGAACTGCGTGAGCTTCTCCAGGGCCTTCTCGCGGGTTGCGGGGGTCATCCACTCCAGATCGGTGATGGAGCGGCGGTAGGCGTCGATGAGGGCGTCCACCAGTTCCTCCATCCGCTGCTTCGCCTCCGGCGGGAAGTGCTCGGCCACGTACATCTCACCGATCGCCTCACCGAGAGCGTCCTCCACGAATGCGACGCCGCGCTTCCACCGCTCCTTCAGCTGCGGGACACCGGTCAGGGTGGTGCCGAAGAACTCGTGGTGCGCGGCGACGAACTCATCCGACAGATACGGCGCGGATGCGACGACGAAGTGCAGCGCCAGCCACGCGCGCAGGTTCTCCAGCGGTTCGTCCGCCCACAGTGTGCTGACGCCCTGCAGGTACTCCGGCTGGCCGACGTTGATGTCGGTCAGCTCGGCGAGGTCGACGCCGAGACCGCTGAAGTGGGCATCCCAGTCGAAGGCGGGGAATGCGGCGGCGCGCTGATCGGCGTCCATCCGGTTCGTGGACTTCTCGCGGTCCCGCAGGCGCACCACGTCGACGTGGTGAGCGGCGATCCGCTTCTCCAGGTCGACCACGGTCTCGGCGAGGGCACGGGCGTCACCGTCGGGCAGGCCGGCGCGGCCCGGCAGGGATGAGAGGTCGGCGAAGCGGGCGAGGACATCGGTGTACGCCTCGACGATCGGGGCGTACTGCTCCTGGCGGTAGAAGGACTCGTCGGGCAGGCCGAGGCCGGACTGGAACACCTGCGCCTGGTTGCGGGAGGAGTCGTCGGCGTCGTGCCACACTCCGACCGCGATGACGGCGGTGGCGGACTCGGGGCGGGCGGCGACCTCGGTGAGGGCCGAGCGGGAGTCAGCAGCGAGGATGCGGCCGACGAACTCCTCCAGCGGCTCGGCGCCGGCGCGGTTGGCCGCGTCCTCATCCATGAACTGGGTGAACAGGGCGCCCACCTTGTCGGCATCGGACTCGATGGTTCCGCGGTCGGCCTGGTCGGCGGCGAGCCGCTGGGCGAGGGCGTGGACGCGCTCCTCGGAGAGGTCCCGGAGGCGGGTGAATTCGCTGTCGCCGGACTTGTCCTCTGCGATCTCGTGGGCGGCGAGCCAGGCGCCGTTGACGTGGCCGAACAGGTCATCCTGGATGCGGATGGAGGGGTCCCGCTGGGACAGGTCGAGACCGGACGTGGGCGTGCTCATGCACTCTCTCCTTCGTGGGGTGGGATGCAGTGACCCACGCTACCAGCGGTGAGAGGCCGAGATCACACGCCGATCGTCGCGGGCACGAGCACGAGTGCGATCGCCAGCAGGAGGGTGAGCACGGAGATGACGATCGGGGCGTACAGCCACGGTGAGCGGGCGCGCCTCTCAGCGCTGTAGCGCTGCACCACCAGGGTGGAGAACCCGGAGGCGACCGACAGGATGAACGCCGCGCCGGCCATGATCGGGGCGGCGGCCACGAGGACGGTGGCGGCGAGCTGGAAGATCAGCACGGCGGCGATGTCCACGAAGCGCATGGTCATGGCGCGGCGCACCGACAGCTTGTCGTTGAGGACGGACAGCACCGTGTTCTTCGACCAGTCGCCGGGGCGGAGGATCCGTCGGCGGCTCATCACCAGCTGGGCGGTGGTCAGTACCGCCCACACGGTCATCGCGCCCACGCCGATCCACAGGCCGAGCGGGCCGGGGCCCTCGCCGACGAACAGGACGAGGCCGAGCAGGACCACCGCGAGGCGCAGCGCCTCCTCGAAGCCGACGCGCGCCACCAGCAGCACGGGGGAGTTCGCGAGGTCGCCCGCGACTCGGCTCGCCACGGCGCTGAGCGCGATGAGGGAGGCGAGGTGGCCCAGGCCCATGCCGATGCCGAGCAGGAGCACGAGCGGGCTGGACGGGGTGAGGATGAGGGAGCCGGCGATCAGGACGATCGCGAGGGCGGGCACTGCGAGGGAGAGGACCGCGAAGCCCTTGCCGAGGCCCTGCACCACGTCAGAACCGGTCGGCCCGTGGTCGTGGTCGCTGCCGCAGGAGCAGGCGTTCGTCGCGGGGTCCACGGTGTGGTCGGCGGCGGTGTTGGCTGACACGGATTCTCCTTCTTGCAGGTCGGCGTTCAGGATACCGTCGGGATGCGGCGGCTCTCGAGGGGTGCCGACGGGGCTGTGAGGCTTTCGTCAGCGGTCGACGTGAACTCCATGTCTTTTCGGATCGAATTCCCTGCGGCCGCGGAGCCTTATGTGGGACGATTTCCCTGATCAGCAGGGGTGCCGACGGCGACGGAGCCGCGGCCGTCTCGCCGCTGATGCCCTCGCAGGTCGACACCAGGAAGGAGCGCCGTGACGCCCAGTGAGCTCACCGAGGAGCTGCGGGAACGCGCCCTCGGCTCCATCCTGACCGCCGCCACCGGCGACGCTCTCGGAGCTCCCTACGAGTTCCAGCCGCCCATCTCCTCCTCCGAGGACGTCGACATGATCGGCGGCGGCATGCTGAACTGGGAACCGGGGGAATGGACCGACGACACCTCCATGAGCGTGGTGATCCTCGGAGTGGCTGCCGATCCGAAGATCGGCCCGGACCTCACCAGCACGGAGGCCCTCGACCAGATCGCCGCCGGCTGGTACCGCTGGTCGCTGAACACCCCCGACATCGGGGTGCTCACGTCGAAGGTCATCACCCGCGCTGTGGAGAACGCCTCCTCCGACGGCCGCGCCGTCCCGAGCGCCCACGACTTCCGCTGCTCCGCCCAGTCGATCTACGACACCGACGGGCAGGGAGCCGGCAACGGCGCCCTCATGCGCACCTACGCCGTGGTCACCACCTGCCTGTTCGCCCCGAAGGAGCACCTGACGCGCTCCGTTCTGGCCGTGAGCTCGCTGACCCACGTGGACCCGGAGACCGACGACGCGGGCGTCATCTGGGCGCACGCCATCCGCCACGGCATCCTCACCGGGGAGCTCAACCTGCACGCGGGGATCGACCAGATCCCCGAGGAGCGGCGCACTCTGTGGCTGAAGCGGATCGACGACGCCGCGAGCGCCCCCAGCACCTTCTTCAACCGCAACGGCTGGGTGGTGCATGCGCTGCAGGCCGCGTGCTCCGCGATCTTCGCCGCCGGGGACGTGCCGGAGGACAAGTACGAGCAGCGCGCCTACGTCTCGACCGTGCTCGACAACGCGATCCGCGCCGGCTTCGACACCGACACCGTCGCCTGCATCGCCGGTTCCCTCGTGGGAGCAGTGCTCGGCTCACGGGCGGTCGACCCGATGTGGCTGCGGCGCGTGCACGGCTGGCCCGAGTACACGGCGCGGGACCTCGAGGAGCTGATGGACCACATCCTCGCCCTGCAGACCACGACCTGACACCAGAAGGCCCCCGCTGATGCGGGGGCCTTCTGCGTGCGGGGCCGATCCGGCGGCAGGTCAGTCCGCGGCGGCGAGGGCCTCAGCGGGGGAGACCTTCGCGGCGGACCGCGCCGGGATCACCGAGGCGAGCAGACCCGCGAGGATCGCCAGCACGACAACGGCCAGCAGGGTCACCCACGGGATGCCGATGACGAACGGGACGCTCGCCGGCACCACGGTGCGGGCGCCGACCACACCGAACACGGTTCCGAGCAGGAGACCGATCGCGGCACCGACCAGGGCCATGATGACGCCCTCCCAGGCGAGCATCGCCCGGATCTGTCCCTTCGAGGTGCCGAGAGCGCGCAGCAGGGCGTTCTCGCCGCGTCGCTCCACCACGCTGAGCGAGAGCGTGTTCATCACCCCGACCAGAGCCACGAGGACCGCAACAGCCAGCATGCCGGTGGCGAACATCAGCAGACCGTTGACGGCGGTGGTGAACATGTCGCGCTGAACACCCGGCATGTCCAGTCCCAGACCCGCGGGGTTCTCCTCATCGGCGCCGTCGTCACCGTCCTGGGCCTGCGGGTCGAGGACGGAGCCGACCTCCGTCAGTATGGTGGGCGCATCCGTCTGCTTCCGCTGCGGATCCGAGCGCTCCGCGAGCCGCGCAGCCACCGCCGTTTCGGGCGAGGTCGAGAAGTGCTGGACGGTCTCCTCGGTGGTGAGCGTGAGGCTGAGCGACTCGTTCACGCGGACCCTGACCTTCGTGCCGTCGGGTGCGGTGAGGGTGTCGCCGTTCTTCAGGCCGAAGCTCTCCGCGCGGTCCTTGCCGACGAGGACCTCGTTGTCGCGGACGTCGTCGGCGAGGCCGTCGAGGACGCTGACGCGCTCGATCTCATCCCGGTCGAAGCCGAGGATGGTCATCATCTCGCCGTTCGGCGCCTTCACATCGACGCTGACGCCCTGCACCGCGGTCTCGACTCCGTCGACCGCCTGCGTCCGCTTCGCACTGGAGTCCGTGAAGGCGGCCGAGGAGGCGATCACGTCGAACGGGGAGGAGGAGTTCAGCTCGGTGATCAGGGTGCGCTCCGCGGTGTTCGCGCCCACGCTCATCGTCGCCATCAGCGTGGTGCCGATGACCAGGGCGGTGATGGTGGCGGCGCTGCGGCGCGGGTGCCGGCCGGCGTTCAGAGCGGCGAACCGCCCGGGAACGCCGCCGATGCGACCGAGCACTGCGCGGAACAGGCGCATGATGGCGGGCACCACGACCAGCACACCGGCGATGACGCCGATCATCATGACGATGGTGCCGAGGATCGCCACGAGCATCGGCACCGCGGTGACAGCCGCATCGGGCGAATCGTTGCGCAGGGCCAGGAACCAGCCTGCGGCGAGCAGAGCCGCGCCCGCTGCGACGAGCAGCACGGCGACGAACGTGCGGATCACCCCCGCGCCCTTGCCGGCCGCCGCTTCGATCGGGCGCAGCGCCTCCACGGGGCGCACCTTCGTGGCGGAGATCGCCGGAACGAGCCCCGCGGCCACCGTCAGCAGAACGCCCAGCACGATCGGGACGATGATCGCGAGGATGGACAGGGGCGGCAGCGGCGGGAACGCGGTGGAGGAGGTGATGCGCAGCAGGTTCAGCACACCGGTGCCGGCCAGGTACGCGAGCACCACGCCGATGACGGCACCGACCAGGCCGACGAGGGCGGAGTCCTTCAGCACGAGCCGCACCACCTGGCCGCGGGTGGCGCCGAGTGCGCGCAGCAGCGCGAAGGAACGGCGGCGCTGCGCAACGGTCACGGCGAACGTATTCGCCACCACCAGAGCGGCGGTCACCACGGCGATCGCGACGAACGAGCCGAGCGCCACGGTCAGGGACGCGACCATGACGAGCACGGCGGAGTTCATGTCCTTGATGACCTGCTCGGTGGTGGTGGCGTCGAACCCGTCGGCCTGCAGCTGCTTCACCACCTGGGCCGGGTCGGTGCCGTCCTCGACCTGGGCGTAGATCGCGGGGCCGCCGAACTCCACGGGGTCCCCGGCGAGGGTCGCTGCGCCCTCGCTGGTCATCACCAGCGGGGAGGCGCCGAGCAGGGCGCTCTTGGGGGTGTCCTGGATACCGGCGACCGTGAGGCGGACCGGCTTGCCGTCGGTCACCTTCTGCAGCACCAGCTCATCGCCCACCGCGAGGTCGTTGTCCTCGGCGATGGCGGTGTCGATGAGGACCTCGGACGGCGAGGACGGCATCGACCCGGAGTTCAGGCGCGTGTCGCTGTCGGCGCCGGGAGGCGCGACCTGCACATCGACGAACGCCCCGGGAGTGGCGAACGGGTTCTGATCGTCGATCTTCGACTCATCGGCGACGAGCTTGCCCAGCAGGTTCTCCGGCACCGGCCAGGCGGCCCTGACCCCATCGGTCTTCTCGACATCGGCGGGCGCGATCTGGCCGGCCACGCCGGTCTCGTCGTCGACCGTGGGCTGGACGATCACGTCGGTGCCGGCGTACTGGCCCTCCACCTGAGCGGTGATGATGCCGGACACGAACGTGATCGCGAGGATCACAAGGGACACGAACGCGGTGGCGAGGGTGACGGTGACGACTGCTGCGGCCTGCCGGTGCGCGGGCTGCAGACGCAGACGACTGCGCTTCATGACGGCGGCTCCTCTCACTTCGTCGCGGCCGATGCGTGCGGCACGGCCTCGTCGGCGATGATGCGGCCGTCGGCCAGGGTGATGATGCGGTCGGCGCGCTCAGCGGCGTCGCGCTCATGCGTGACCATGACGACGGTCTGGCCGAACTCCTCCACGCTGGTGCGCAGGAAGTCCAGCACCTCATCGGTGGTGGCGGAGTCGAGGTTGCCGGTGGGCTCATCGGCGAACAGCACCGACGGGCGGGTCACCAGTGCGCGGGCGATCGCGGTGCGCTGCACCTGACCGCCGGACATCTGGCTCGGCAGGTGGGTGAGGCGCTCGCGCAGACCGAACCGGTCCACCACGGTGTCCATCCAGGCGCGGTCCGGCTTCTGCCCCGCCAGCTCCAGCGGCAGCAGGATGTTCTGCTCACAGGTCAGCATCGGCAGCAGGTTGAACGACTGGAACACGAAGCCGACGCGCTCGCGGCGCAGCTTCGTGAGCTGCGAGTCGCTGAGGCCGGTGATGTCGATGCCGTCGATGACGACGCTGCCGGTGTCGAGGCGGTCGAGTCCGGCGAGCATGTGCAGCAGGGTCGACTTGCCGGAGCCGGACGCGCCCATGATGGCGGTGAAGCACCCCCGCTCGATCCGGAGGGTGACGTCGTCGAGGGCGCGGACCTCGGCATCGCCCTCGCCGTAGGACTTCCGCAGTCCGGTGGCGGTCACCTGAGCGGTGGGGGAGGCATCGGCCGACGGGTCCGGCGCGTTCACTGGTGCAGTCGAGGACATGGCGTTTCCTTCGCTCGGGGAATCGGTTCACCACGATCATCCGCCGCGGCGGTTCCCTGCGGCATCAATCGCTGGGAGCGACCCGACGATGCCCGGTCATCCGATGGTTGTAGCTGTCAGATACGCTGGGAGCATGGCGGACGAAACGTTCAGCGCCGCCGAGCGCGCAGCCATGACGCAAGCAGACGCCGAGCGGAAGGCTTTTGCGGCCGCCGCGAAGAAGGGCGGGACCCGCGCGGAGAGGGCCGCGGCGAAGCGCGCCGCGGAGCTGACCGCCTGCACCGACGCGATCGCCGCCCTGCCGGAGAGCGACCGCGCCATCGCCGAAGCCGTCCACGAGATCGTGTTCGCCGAGGTCGAGGACGTGCGCGCCAAGACCTGGTACGGGTTCCCCGCCTACCACCTCGACGGGCCCGTGATCGCGTTCGTGCAGCCCGCCTCGAAGTTCGGCACCCGCTACTGCACGCTCGGCTTCAACGACGGCGCGCAGCTCGACGAGGGCGCGATGTGGCCCACCGTCTACGCGATCAGCGAGGTCACCGAGGACGTGCGCGCACGCATCGCCGAGCTGGTCCGCACCGCTTTCGCCCAGTGACCGAGACCCCCACGCGGCCCGCCGGGACGGCGGCCGAGCGCGCACGGCGGGCCGTCGCCGGCGGCATCGTCGGCAACCTCATCGACCAGCTGCACATCTTCGTGCCGGTGGTGGCGCTCGCCCCGGCGCTGCCCACCCTGATTGGGTCGGACCGCATCGAGCTCGCCGCCGCGCTCGTCATGGCCGCCACACTGATCGGCCGCCCCGTCGGCGCCGCCGTGTTCGGCAGCATCGCCGACCGCGTCTCCCGCACCGCCACCACCCAGATCGCGATCGGCGGCACCGCGCTCTGCTCGCTGCTGATCGCCCTCGTGCCCGGACACGCCACCCTCGGGGTGGGGACACTGGTCGCGCTGATCGCGCTGCGCTTCCTGCTCGGCATCGCCATCGCCGGCGAGTACAGCGCCGCGATCCCACTGGCGATGGAATGGTCGGCGCCGCGCCGCCGCGGCCTGAACTCCGGGCTGATCATGGCGATGGCGCCGCTGGCGCAGGCGTCGATCGCGGCGTTCACGGCGCTCGCGCTGCAGGGCCTCGGCCCGGCCGCCTACGCGCAGTGGGGCTGGCGCATCATCTTCCTGCTCGCCTCCGCCCTCAGCGTCGGCATGCTGCTGTTCTACCGCAGGTTCGTGGTCGATGCGACGGGCGCCGCGTCGTCGACGGCGGCGGCGCGCCTGCGGCTCTGGGACGTGGTGGCCGGCCGGTGGGCGAAGCCGTTCTGGCAGCTGTTCGTCCTCATGAGCGGCCTGTGGCTGATGACCCAGATGACCGTGATCGTGATCGTGGGCCGCCTCTCGGCCGAGGGCGGGCCGGGCCTCGAGGCGGATGACATCGCCCTGATCATGCTCGCCGCCTCCCTCGGCCAGGCCGTGGCGATGGCGTTCGCGGGGCACGCCTCCACGCTGCTGGGGCGCCGCCGCTTCCTGACGCTGTGGGGCGTCGGTTCGGCGGTGCTGGCACCGGCCGTGTGGATGTGGGCAATGGGCACGGGCACGCTGGGCGCGGCGCTGGCGCCGGTGGTCCTGCTGCAGATGGTGACGGTCCCGGTGTACGGCCCGATGGGCGCCTACATCTCCGAATCGTTCTCCGCAGCGGTCCGCTCCCGCGGCTACGGCACGGCCTACTCCGCTTCGATCGTGCTGCCGTCCCTGACGATGCTGTACATGCCGCTGCTCGACCGCGCTCTGGGGCCACTGGTGGCGCCGGCCGTCGTGCTCGGCGCGGCCGGACTGCTGGTGGCGGCCGCCGCGCTCGCCGGACCGGCCGCCCGCCGGGAGGAGGAGCCGCTCAGCTGAGGCGCACCCGTCGGCCCTGGTGGAACGCGACCGCCGCACCCACGAGGCCGCCCGCGACGGTGACCAGCAGACCGATCCTCAGACCCGCCGACACGGACACCAGGCCGATGATCGGCGACGTCGCGAGCATCCCGATCCGCATCGACCACGACAGCACCGTGACACCGGTGCCGTGCCGGAGGCCGGGGATCGCGTCGGCGCCGGCGAGCGCCGCCGGCACGAGCGGGCCGCAGCCCAGCCCCATCAGCATGAATCCGGCGATGCCGACGGCGGGGGAGGGGGCGAGGGCGGCGGTGAGCCCGCCCGCGGCGATGAGGACACCACCGCCCACGGCCGCCATGTGCATGCCGACCCGGTTGCTGATCGGGTCGGTGGCGAAGCGCCCCACGACCTGCGCGGTGAGCGTCAGGGTGAACGCGAGGCCGGCGAGCCCGGGGGAGGCGCCGAGCTCGCGTCCGGTGAACAGGGCGGACCAGTTGTTCGCGACGTCCTCCACCATGGTGCCGGCGATCGCCAGCAGCGACAGGGCCAGCAGGGTGATCACCGCGGGCCCCGCAGGACGGCGCGTCGATGCGGCACCGGCCGGCGCGTCCTCGGCGTCGGCGTCGCGCACGAAGCGCTCAGGTGTGCGGGCTGCGGCCGCGGCCGCCACCACCACGAGCACCCAGATGCACGAGTTGATGCCCATGTGGATCATGAGGGGCACGGAGGCTGCGGCGGCCCAGGTGCCGATCGCGCCGCCGAGCGTCGCACCGATCGACCAGGCGGCGTGCAGGGAGCCGAGGATGGTGGAGTCCTTCCAGCGCTGCACGGCGAGGCCCTGCAGGTTCTGCGCCGTGTCGACGACGGCGTCGGCGGCGCCAGCGGCCATCATCGCGAGGACGAACAGCATCGCCGTGGGCGCACCCGCCGCCGCTGTCACCAGGACCCCCACCAGCACCGACCCGACCACCATGGTCGGCAGGGCGCCTGCGCGCCGGATCACTGCGCCGGCGGCTGGGGCGGCGATGAGGGCGCCGACGGCGACGGCGATGACGAGGAAGCCGAACGCGTCGTCATCGAGGGCGAAGCGGTCCTTCACCTCCGGCAGGCGCGGCATCAGCGAGGCGAGCAGCGCCCCGTTGGTGAGGAACTGAGCGGAGATGCCCAGGCGGGCCAGAGACGGCGAGGGGGTGAACATCCCGCCACGCTCCCACGGAACCGTGCGACTCAGCCATCCCCGTCCACGTAGGATCACACTGTGCTGATCAGCCCCGTCACCATCGCTCCGCTGAGCATCGACACCCTCCTCCCGTTCGCCGCCGCGCACCCCGACTGGGCCGAGGCGGCCCCGTACTGGATTCTGCTGCAGGACGCCGGGCGCTCCCGCGTCCTCGTGGCGCACGACCCGGGACCCGTCGGCATGGTGGAGATCGTGACCGCGGGGGCGGTGCCGCTCCTCCGCCACCTGGAGGTGCTGGCGGCGCACCAGGGCCGCGGCATCGGCACGCAGCTGCTCGCCGCTGCGGAGGCCGCGATCGCTGCGGAGGCCGAGCTCGCCGCCGCCGGTGCGATCCGCCTGCAGGTCGCCGCGGACAACCTGAGCGCCGCCGCGCTGTACCAGCGCTGCGGATACGTGGACACGGGCAGGAGGACCGCGGCGGAGGGAGAGCAGCAGCTGATCCTGGAGAAGCCGAGCGCCCACCCGGCGGTGCCGTGATGGCGGCCGTGGAATCCTCTGATCTTCGGCGGCGCCTCGGCATGGTCGACGCCGTCACCATCGGCCTCGGCTCCATGATCGGTGCGGGGATCTTCGCCGCGCTCGCTCCGGCCGCCGCCAGCGCCGGGAGCGGCCTGCTGATCGCGCTGGCGATCGCGGCCGTCATCGCCTACGCCAATGCCACCTCAACAGCGCGCCTCGCCGCGCTCCACCCGCGTGCGGGCGGCGCCTACGTGTACGGCACTGAGCGGCTCGGAGCACTGCCCGGCTTCCTCGCCGGCTGGTGCTTCCTCATCGGCAAGAGCGCCTCGGCCGCCGCGATGGCCCTCACCATCGGCTCGGCCATCGCTCCCGATGCCGCCCGGCCCATCGCGGCCGCGGCGGTCATCGCGCTGACGGTTCTGAACACGCGGGGCGTGCAGAAGTCCGCCCTGCTGACCCGTGCCATCGTCGCCGTCGTGCTGGCGGCGCTTGCGGCGCTGGTCGCCGCCGGGCTGCTGGCGGCGCTCGGCGGGGGCGGGGCCGACGGGGCCCTGCTGTCCCTCGGCTCCGACGCTCCTGAGGGCGCAGGCGGCGTCGTCGGGATCCTCGGTGCGGCCGGTCTGCTGTTCTTCGCGTTCGCCGGGTACGCGCGCATTGCGACGCTCGGCGAGGAGGTCCGCGAACCGGAGTCGACGATCCCGCGGGCCATCATCACGGCGCTGGGGATCGCACTTCTCGTGTACGCCCTGGTTGCGGTGACGGTGCTGCGGGCGCTGGGGGCGGAGCCCCTCGCGCAGTCGCCGGCGCCGCTGGTCGATGCGGCGCGGGCACTCGGAGGCACCTGGCTGGTGTGGGTGATGGCGGCGGCGATGGTGGTGGGATCCGTCGGCTCCCTGCTGGGCCTGATCCTCGGGATCTCCCGCACCGCGTTCGCCATGGCCCGCGACGGCCGCCTGCCGGGCGCGCTGGCGGCGGTGCATCCGCGCTTCGGGGTGCCCCACCGCGCGGAGATCGCGGTGGGCGTCGTGGTGTGCGCAGCGCTGCTGGTGGCGGATCTGCGCCACGCGATCGGGTTCTCCTCATTCGGAGTGCTGCTGTACTACGCGGTGGCGAATGCGTCAGCGCTGACGCTGACGAAGCGGGAGGCGGCGGGCACGAAGGCGATTCCGGCGATCGGGCTGGTGGGGTGCGTTCTGCTGGTCGTGTTCCTGCCGCTGACCTCGATCATCGCGGCGCTGCTGCTGATCGCGGTCGGGGTGGTCGTGTTCGCGATCGGCGCTCGGAAGCGCCGGCCCTGTGATCGCTGACACAGTCGGATCGGGCCGGGAATGAAAGCCGATCGGCGAAGGTTGAGCCTAGTGAACTCAACTTCAGTGCCACGCTGATTGACAACCCGAGAAGCGGGTCGTTTGACTGGGACTGTTCTTGAGCCGCAGTGACTCAATGGCCGGCAGGTCCGGCAGGAAGAAGGATCAGAACTTATGTCACGTGTTGTTGGTATCGACCTCGGAACCACGAACTCCTGCGTCGCAGTCCTCGAGGGCGGCGAGCCCCAGGTCATCGCGAACGCCGAAGGCGCCCGCACCACCCCGTCGGTGGTCGCGTTCTCCAAGCAGGGCGAAGTCCTCGTCGGCGAGCTGGCCAAGCGCCAGGCGGTCACCAACGTGGACCGCACCATCGCCTCTGTGAAGCGCCACATGGGCACCGACTGGAGCACGGAGGTCGACGACAAGAAGTACACCGCGCAGGAGATCTCCGCGCGCATCCTCGGCAAGCTCAAGCGCGACGCCGAGTCCTACCTCGGTGACCAGGTGACCGACGCGGTCATCACCGTCCCCGCGTACTTCAACGACTCCGAGCGCCAGGCCACGAAGGACGCCGGTCAGATCGCCGGCCTGAACGTTCTGCGCATCATCAACGAGCCCACGGCCGCGGCCCTCACCTACGGCCTCGAGAAGGGCAAGGACGACGAGCGCATCCTCGTGTTCGACCTCGGCGGCGGCACCTTCGACGTCTCCCTCCTCGAGATCTCCAAGGACGAGGACGGCTCCGCCATCCAGGTGGTCGCCACCGCCGGTGACAACCGCCTCGGCGGCGACGACTGGGACCAGAAGATCGTCGACTGGCTGACCCAGCAGGTGAAGAACAAGGAGGGTGTGGACCTCTCCAAGGACCGCATCGCCCTGCAGCGCCTGAAGGAAGCAGCGGAGCAGGCGAAGAAGGAGCTGAGCTCCTCCTCCTCGACCAACATCTCCCTGCAGTACGTGTCGATGAGTGAGAACGGCCCCGTCCACCTGGACGAGACCCTCTCCCGCGCACAGTTCGAGGACATGACCTCGGACCTGCTCGACCGCACCAAGGCACCGTTCCACCAGGTCATCAAGGACGCCGGCGTGTCCGTCTCCGATATCGACCACGTGGTCCTGGTCGGCGGCTCCACCCGCATGCCGGCCGTGACCGAGGTCGTCAAGGAGCTCACCGGCGGCAAGGAGCCGAACAAGGGCGTCAACCCTGATGAGGTTGTGGCGATGGGCGCAGCCCTGCAGGCCGGCGTCATCAAGGGCGACCGCAAGGACGTCCTGCTCATGGACGTCACCCCGCTGTCCCTCGGCATCGAGACCAAGGGCGGTGTGATGACCAAGCTCATCGAGCGCAACTCCGCGATCCCGACGAAGACCTCCGAGGTGTTCTCCACCGCTGAGGACAACCAGCCGTCCGTGGCCATCCAGGTGTTCCAGGGCGAGCGCCAGTTCACCCGCGACAACAAGCTGCTCGGCACCTTCGAGCTGACCGGCATCGCACCGGCGCCGCGCGGCATGCCGCAGATCGAAGTCACCTTCGACATCGACTCCAACGGCATCGTCCACGTGACCGCCAAGGACCGCGGCACGGGCAACGAGCAGTCCATCCAGATCACCGGCGGCTCCGGCCTCTCCGATGAGGAGATCGACCGCATGGTGAAGGACGCCGAGGCACACGCCGCGGAGGACGCCGAGCGCCGCAAGACCGCCGACGCCCGCAACGGCCTCGAGCAGACCGCCTACCAGGGCGAGAAGCTGCTCAAGGACAACGGCGACAAGGTCTCCGATGCGGACAAGACCGCCGCTGAGGACGCGATCAAGGAGGCCAAGGAGGTCCTCGCCAAGGAGGACGCCAAGGCTGACGAGCTCGAGGCCGCGCAGACGAAGCTGAACGAGGCTCTGCAGGCCGTGGGCACCGCGATCTACAGCCAGGCCCAGGCGGCCGACGGCGCCGAGGGCGCTGCCGGTGCCGATGCCGCAGGCGAGTCCTCCGATGAGGACGTCGTGGACGCCGAGATCGTCGACGATGAGGACGAGGAGAACAAGTGAGCCAGCAGGACGACCAGCGCGCAGGCGACGAGCCCGAGCGCCAGAACGCGCCCTTCAGCTTCACTGACAAGCGCAAGGTGACCTCGGACGGCACCTCCACTGCCCCGCAGGACGGTGCCGCCGAGGCCCCCACCGCCCAGCCGGACGCCGCCGACGAGCAGGGCGCTGCCGGCGACGGCGAGGTCGACGACCTCTCCGCCGAGGCGGGGCGGCTCTACGAGTCGTCCGTCGCAGAAGCGGACCAGCTGCGCGAACGCGTCGCCGAACTGGAGGAGGAGCTGAAGCGCGAACAGGCCGAGTACGTCAACTCGCGCCGCCGCATCCAGCAGAACGCCGAGGTGTCCAAGCAGAACGCCGTGGCGAACGTGCTGAACTCCGTCCTCGGCGTCATGGACGACATCGAGCTGGCCCGCCAGCACGGTGATCTCCCGGAGGGCACGCCGTTCGCCTCCATCGCCGCCAAGCTCGAGTCCGCACTGGCCCAGCACGGTCTGCAGCGGTTCGGCAAGGAGGGCGAGGAGTTCGACCCGCAGATGCACGAGGCACTCATGCATGAGGATCAGGAGGGTGCTGAGAGCACCACGCTGAAGGTCGTCATGCAGCCGGGCTACCGGATGAACGAGCGCGTGCTGCGACCCGCACGCGTCGGAACTCAGGGCTGAGCCCCGAGTCCCCACAGGAGCGGGCGGCGGGAGTCCCACCGGATTCCCGCCGCCCGCTTCCCATTCCACGACTTTCCACTCTTCAGGAGGCACAGTGTCCCAGCAGGACTGGCTGAGCAAGGACTTCTACAAGGTCCTCGGTGTGTCGCAGGACGCCAGTGCGTCCGACATCAAGAAGGCCTACCGCAAGCTCGCCAAGAAGTACCACCCGGACCGCAACCCGGGCGACAAGCAGACCGAGGCGAAGTTCAAGGAGATCGGCGAGGCCTATTCGATCCTCAACGATCCTGAACAGCGCAAGCAGTACGACGCCATCCGCGCCATGGGAGCCGGCGGAGCCCGCTTCGCATCCGGGCCCGGCGGCGCCGGCGGAGCGGGCGGCTTCGAAGACATCTTCTCCGCCTTCGCCGGCGGCGGCCGACCCGGCGGTGGGCAGGCCGGCGGCATCAACATCGAGGACATCCTCGGTGCGTTCGGTGGCGCCCAGGCCGGCGGGCAGGGAGGCTTCAGCCCCTTCGGCGGCGGAGGCTTCAGCGGCGGATTCGGTGGAGGCCACGGTCAGCAGGCGCCGAAGGGCGAGGACCAGCAGGCGCGGGCGCGCCTGTCGTTCCGCGATGCCGCGCTCGGCACGCAGATCTCGATCCCCGTCGGCGGCCGCACCGTGAAGACCCGCATCCCCGCGGGGGTGCGGGACGGCCAGAAGATCCGCCTGCGCGGCAAGGGCCACCCCAGCCCCTACGGCGGTGAGAGCGGTGACCTCATCATCATCGCGGACGTCGCCGCCCATCCTCTGTTCACGATGGACGGCTCGAACCTGCGCGTCACCGTGCCGGTGACGCTGCCGGAGGCGGTGTTCGGCACCACCATCGAGGTGCCGCTGCTCGAGGGCGGCTCGGTGAAGCTGCGCGTCCCGCAGAACACCCCGAGCGGACGCGTGCTGCGCGCCAAGGGCAAGGGCATCACCACGAAGTCCGGCACCGGCGACCTGCTCGTCACCCTCAGCATCGCCGTGCCCATCGAGCTCAGCGACGACGCCGAGAAGGCGCTGCGTCTGTTCGGGAAGGCGACGGAGGAGCAGAACCCCCGCGCCGGCCTGTTCGACGCCGCCGCGGAATGAGGTGACGGACCATGCCGCAGGGACTGGATCAGCACAAGGGAGTGTTCGTCATCTCCGTGGCCGCTGAACTGTCCGGCATGCACCCGCAGACGCTGCGGACCTACGATCGCCTCGGCATCGTGTCCCCGCAGCGGACGCGGGGCCGGGGCCGCCGCTACTCCGCCTGGAACATCGCCCAGCTGCGCGAAGTGCAGCGGCTCAGCCAGGAGGAGGGCATCAACCTCGCCGGCATCAAGCGGATCATGGAGCTGGAGCGCCAGGTGGAGGAGCTGCAGGGCCAGTTGGAGCGCGCCGCGGAGGCGATCATGCGCCTGCAGGGGCAGAAGTCGCGCGTGTTCACCGGCTCCGCCGACGGTGAGGTGACGCCGATCCGCCGTGGTGAGCGTCCGCCGGAGCGTCGACGCGGGGGAGCGCTCGTGCTCTACCGCGGCCAGCGCGGCCCGCGGGTATGACACCGGGGCCGACGGGGACCGCGCCTCAGGCGGGCAGCAGCGCCGTGTAGAAGTCCCGCCACTGGCGGGCCACGGAGTCGCGGTTGTAGAACTCGGCGCCGCGGCGCGCATCCGCCACGGCGGCATCGCGAACCGCGCCTGGTTCGAGGATGCGCTGCAGCTGCTGAACGAACCGGTCGATCTCACCGGGCGCGGCGTCGATCCGCGCCGCATAGTCGTGCAGGACGCCGTCGTAGTAGACGAGGTCGCGCACCACCACGGGCGTGTGCGCCGCCATCGCCTCCAGGATCGTCATCGGGAACAGTTCCTCGAAGGACGGCAGGAAGAAGGCGTCGGCCAGGTTGAACAGGACGTTCATCTCGCCCCGCGGCACCAGCCCCACCAGGTTCACGTTCGCTGGCAGCTCGCGCATCGCCCGGGTGATCTCCGAGTGCCCGGCGGTGATGCGGCCGAAGGAGAAATCACCGGCCCACAGGAACTGCACGTGCGGCAGGGCGCGCGCCACGGCGAGGAAGTCGAAGAAGCCCTTGCGGACCTGCAGCTGGCCCGCGCACAGCACCACGGGCCGGCCCGTCGGCACCCCGAAGCGCGTGCGCATCGCGGCAATGCGGGGATCGTCCGCCGCGAGGGGGTGGAAGTCATCCGCGGAGACGAAGTTCGGGATGAACGTGATCCCCTGCGGGTCCATGCCGTAGTCGTCGGCGAGCTTCGTGATGAACCAGGGGTTCACGGTCACCAGGTGCTGGGCGCGCCGGTAGAACGCGAGCATGTACCGGTCGAACACGGCGCGGGCAGGCCGCGGCATCCGGATCGAATCGTTCACGGTCTCCGGGATGAAGTGGACGTGCGCGACCGTTGCGCCGCGCCGCGCCGCCGGGATCATCGCCGCGAAGTACTCCGGGTTGATGGAGTGGAAGTGGTTGATGTCGCCGAAGCCGCCGCGCAGCCGGGCCCGGCCGAGGATGTCGAACTGGTCGGACAGCTCCCGCTCGATCAGCTGCACCTGCTCCAGGTAGGCGGAGCCCACTCCCTGGCCGGCAACGGAATCGGCTTTGGAGAAGGCGTGGATTGTGGGCTTCACTGAGGGTCCTTCGGTCAGGGGCGGGTCACCAGGGGACGACCGTGGCGAGCAGCGCGCTGATGCCGAGGCCGTAGGCGAGCAGGGTGGGGATCTTGCCCAACAGGATGATGATCGCGTACGCGGAGAACCGCATCTTCGTGGTGCCGGCGAGATAGCACAGCAGGTCGTCGGGGGCGACGGGGAGCACGATGGCGATCGCGAAGGCCCGAGCGAAGTTCCGGTGCCGGGTCCACCCGAGGTACTTCTCCACCAGCTTCTCGCTGAACAGCGTCTCGATCAGGGCCAGGCCGATGTGACGGGCGATGATGAAGTTCAGCAGCGACCCGGCGCACACCGCGACCCAGTTGATGATGGTGCCCGTGACCGGCCCGAACAGCACGGGGGCTGCGAGCACGAGGAGGCCGCCGGGCACGATGGGGAACACCACGGAGGCGAAGGACGCGAAGCCGAACACCAGCGGGCCCCAGAATCCGAGGGAAGAGATGAAGGCGCGCAGGTCGTCCTGCGAGGACAGCACCCCGCTCTTCAGCCCGGCGATGACGAAGCCGGCGCAGACCGCCAGGCCGATGAGCGGAAGGATGCGCGAGGCCCACCGGATCGCAGCGGAGTGCTCCTTCACTCTCTGCTGAGCGCGCGTCAGTTCAGCGGGACCACCGGCTGCGGTCTCGGCTGCGTGCGACACGTCAGGCGGCCTGCAGCTCGAGCTCGCGCCCGGTCATGAGATCGGTGAGAAGCATCTCCTCGGCGATCTGCTCCACCGACGGCAGGCCCAGCACCCGGCGGTACACGCCGAGCACGGCGAGGCCGAACGCCCGGGCACTGAACACGGCAGCCGCATGGGACGCGCCCTCATCACCCATCGCCCGCATGACGGCGGAGCTGGAGGTGATGGCATCGAGCCCGCGGCGGAACCCGTCGGCCGAGGTGAACGTCCACCCTGTCCGGCCGGGGACGACGACCTGCTCCAGGGATGGATCCTCGCGGCACAGCAGCGGCAGCCCGCACGCCTGCGCCTCGATGTAGGTGAGCCCCTGCGTCTCACTGAGGGAGGCGGAGACGAAGACGTCCGCCATCCGGTAGTACTCGGGGACGGCCGACGGGGCCACGAAGCCGGCGAATCGCACCGACTCCTGCACATCCAGGCGCTCCACAAGGCGTTCGAGCTCCGGCCGGTACGGGCCATCGCCCACGAGCACGAGAGTGGTGTTCTCTGCACCGGACGCGGCGAAGGACGCGATGACCTCGTCCACGTTCTTCTCCTTCGCCAGGCGGCACACGGAGATGAGGACGCGGTGGTGGGCGGGGATGCCGAGCTCAGCGCGCAGGCGCACGCTCTGCTCCCGCTCCGCAATCGTGGCGGCGGGACGGAAGTGCGTGAGGTCCAGGCCCGTGGGGATCACGGAGATCGGGGTGGTGATGCCGTAGCCCTGCAGCAGATCGGCGACCTTGCCGGTCGGGACGATGACGGCGTCCATCGCCGTGCACACCTTGCGGCTGAAGGAGGACACCATCTTCTTGCCCATGGTGCGCGAGGGCGAATAGTAGTGCGTGTAGTCCTCGTAGATCGTGTGGTAGGTGTGCACCACGGGGATGCGGAGGCTCTTCGCCAGGCGCTTCGCCCACAGGTGCGTGGAGAACTCGCACTGGGAATGGATGACATCGGGACGCCACTGCTCGAGCTCGCGGCGAATCCTGCGGTTCGAGCGGACCGCCAGGCGTGCATGGTCGTAGAACAGGGACGCGGACACGGACCCGAGACGGTACACCCCGTTCTCGATGGTGGAGCGGACGGACCCGGACAGCGTGAGGACGCGGACATCGCAGCCCAGCAGCTCCAGCTGCTTCTTCAGGGTGAGCACACTGGCCACCACTCCGTTCACCACGGGCTCGTACCAGTCGGTGGTGATCAGCACCTTCAGCGGTCGTTCCATCCTCATGCCCCCATCGTCACTGATCCGCGCGGCCGCGACCATCGTCGGAAAGTCGCGAGCTGATCCGACTTGAGGACGGCGGCAGCACGGCTCGGTTCCATCCCTGCCAGGCTACGGGCAGCAGTCGGCGGCGCGCCGGTGCGACGCCCCGGAGATTCCCCGGAGTGGCCCGGACGGGGTCAGAAGCCGTCGGCCGACGGCGACCGGTAGTGCTGGGCGAACTTCTTCACCTGGTTCGCCATCGCCGCCGCGACGTAGGCGCGGCGCTTCAGGCCCTCGGGACGGTACAGCAGCGGGTGGACCGTGGCACGCTTCGCGATCGCCTTCGCGCGTGACCGCAGAGACGGGTCCGTGACGTAGCGCCACAGCAGGGTTCTCGGGATGATCGAGTAGAGGATCTCCCGGGTGGGGCGGATCTGCTCGATGCTGCGCTGCTGCAGATGGTCCGCCACAGCCGGCAGCGCAATATTGGCGCCCGCCGCCGTCATGTAGACGTTGTTGCGGCCCACCCGCGGGTTCACCTCGAAGAACTTCGGCTGCCCATCGCGCGGATCCACCTTCACATCGAAGTTCGCGTACCCGCGGTAGCCCACATGCGTCAGGAACCGCTCCGCCTGAGCGAACAGCTCGGGCATGTCCTGCGTGATCATCGCCGCCGGATTCCCCAGGGCGCCCGGCGTGTGCTCCTCCAGCAGCACATGCGCTCCGCCCATCAGCGTGACCGCCCCGCGCTGATCCACATACGCCGTCACCGACCGCATCGCCGTGTCATCGCCCGGGATCATCTCCTGCAGCACGAAGCGGTCCCGGAACCCCGCCTCATGCAGGCGACGGACCAGATCCTCCAGCTGCGCGAGGTCGGCGACCTCGAACACCTTCCGCTTCCCGGGGAACTTCACATGCGCATACGCCGAGGAGCGGGACGGCTTGGCCACCAGCGGCCAGCCCAGATGCTCCACTTCCGGCACCGCCGGCAGAGCACCGTCGGTGAAGTCCACGATCACCGTGGTCGGAGTGGTCATCTCCACCTCGGCGCACAGCCTCGCGAACTCAGCCTTATCCGCCACCTGCTCCAGCAGGTCCTCCGGCAGCACCGGCAGCAGATAGTGCTCACTCAGCGCTTCCCGGTTGCGGACGATCAGCGCAATCAGCCAGTCCGCGTTCGCCAGCAGGAACGGCTTCGGACCTCCCGTCCGCGCCCGCTGCGCGGTGGCCAGGCGCCCGGTCTCCAGAGCGGCTTCGAGCAGCTCCGACTCTCCGGCCTCGGCACCCAGACTGCGGGCCTGCAGGATCGAGGAGTCCGCGACCGGTCCCGCCACGCTGCGTGTGATCACCGTGGCGTGAGTGCCGAACGCTTCGTGGAACGCGCGCGCGATCGCGTAGACGCCGATGTCACCGCCCAGCAGCACCAGCTGCACATGCTCGGTGTCGGAGTGGTCAGCCGGCGAAGGCGAAGCCGGAAGGGCGGAGGAACGGGTCATGGCAGACGAAGCTTTCGATCGGAGAGAAGAAGCGTGGCACAGGGCGGCGCGGGATCAGAAACCGGAATCCGTCGGCCGCGGATACACGCGCAGGTACTTGCGCACGAAGTTCGCCCCGGACACCACTGAGTACGCCTTGATCCACAGGCGCTCCGGGCCGTAGCGGAACGGGTTGCGCAGAGCGCGCCGCGCAATGCGGTCGAAGCGGCGCCGCAGGTGGCGGTCACGGATGTAGCGCCGCACCCACAGGCGCGGCACGATCGAATAGAGCACCTCGCGGTCAACGACGACCTGATCGAGGTCGACCCCGTCGATGCGGTCCGCCACGATGTGGCGCGACACCGGCTCGCCCGCGCCCGTCACGTAGTAGTTGTTGCGGCCGATGCGCGGGTTGATCTCCAGGAAGTACGCCTCGCCGGTGCGCGGATCCACCTTCAGATCGAAGTTCGCGAACCCGACGTAGTCCACATGGTCCAGGAACCGCTCCGCCTGCGCCGTCAGCTCCGGGAACGACCCGGTGATCATCGCCGCGGGACGGCCCAGCGCCTCCGGCGTGTGCTCCCCCAGCAGCACCTGCGCCGCGCACAGCAGCGTGACGCGGCCGCGTGTGGACCGGTAGGCCGTGATCGACCGCAGCGTAGTGTCGTCGCCCTCGATCAGCTCCTGGAACAGGAACCGGCCGCGGAATCCGGCGTTCGTCAGCGACTCCACGAGATCGCGGCGCTCCTGCTCGGACTCCAGCATGAACACCTTGCGCTTCCCGGGGAAGTCGACGTGGGCGTAGTCGCTGGTGCGGGCGGGCTTCGCCACCACGGGGAACTGCCACGGCAGCTCCTCGTGCCCGTTCCACCCCTCCTGACCGGCGCGGGAGAAGTCCACGGTCACAGTCGGCGGGGTGGGGATGTCCAGCCCCGCGCAGATCTCCGCGAACTCCGCCTTGTCCGCCAGCTGATCGAGCAGGCTCCGCGGGATCTGCGTGAGCAGGTAGTGCGGCTCCAGCTGTTCCCGGAAACGGTCGATGAACGCGATCAGCGTGTCATCGTTGGTCAGCAGCAGGGCCGGCCGGCCCGCAGGACGCCTGCGGGCCAGCTCGACGAGCGCCTCAGCGAACTCCTCATCCGATGTCCCCAACGGCAGCGCCACCGCATCCGCTGTGACCGTCTTCTCGTTCATCGCCACCGAGGAGCGCATCACGAAGGTGGAGCGCATCCCGTACTGGGCGTGGAAGGCGATCGCAAGGTTCAGGGAGTTCAGGCCCGCGCCGAGGATGACCACATCGAAGTCATCACGCGGCTCCGCCGGTGTGTGAGAGCGCATGAACGGGAGACTACCAACAGCCGCTCAACGCAGCCACACGGTGCTGTTGGCCGCCAGCCGGGTCTGCGCATCCGGGTGGGAGGCCAGCAGTACCTCAGCACCCTCCGGCAGGTCATGGTCCTGATCCGTGGTGTTCACCAGCACCGTGACACCAGCGTTGGTGAGCGACAGCACGCCCTCATGCGGGCTCTCGTTCATCACCAGGTCACCGGTCGCCAGGCCCAGGGCGCGGCGCTGCGCGATCGCAGTGCGGTAGAACTCCAGTGTGGAGCCCTCCACCCCGTCCTGCTGGTCCGCGGCGCGCTCACCGTAGAAGTCCGGCTGCGGCAGCCACGCCTTCCCCGTCGAGGAGAAGCCGTAGGCGGGGGAGTCCTTCTCCCACGCCAGTGGCACACGGCAGCCGTCGCGGCCCGGCACGCCGGCCCGCTTGTGCGCAGGGTCCTCGCGCAGCTCGTCGGGGATCTCCGCGACCTCCGGCAGCCCCATCTCCTCGCCCTGGTACAGGTAGGCGGAGCCGGGCAGAGCCAGCATAAGGGCGGTGGCGCCGCGGGCGCGACGCAGACCCAGCTCCAGGTCCGGCTTCTCCTCGCGGGACAGACCCTCACCGAAGCGGTAGCCGTGCTCGAAGCCGTAGCGGGTCGCGTGACGGATCACGTCATGGTTGGACAGCACCCAGGTGCTGGGGGAGCCGACCTCCTTCGCGAAGGTCAGCGGCGTCATGATGGCCTCGGTGATGGTGTCCACGCTCCAGCCAGCGCCGAGGAAGCCGAAGTTGAAGATCTGGTGCATCTCGTCGGGCCGGATGTACAGGTGCTGACGGTTCTTCGGCACCCATGCCTCCGCCACCATCATGCGGTCGCCCTCGTACTCGTCGAGCACACGGCGCCACTCGCGGTAGATCTCGTGGACCCCGTCCTGGTCGAAGTAGACGGGGACCACGTCGGGGTCGCCGGCCATGAGCTGACGGTGCTCCTCGGACTCGTCCGGCAGGCCGTCCGGCTTGATCATGCCGTGGGCGACGTCCACGCGGAAGCCGTCGACGCCCCGGTCGAGCCAGAACCGCAGAACGCCTTCGAACATGTCGCGCACGGCGCGGTTGGTCCAGTTGAAGTCCGGCTGGGAGGTGTCGAACAGGTGCAGGTACCACTGGCCGTGCTTCTCCTCGCGGGTCCAGGCGCTGCCGTGGAAGATCGACTGCCAGTTGTTCGGCGGCTCCTCGCCATGCTCGCCCCTGCCGTCGCGGAAGATGTACATCTCGCGCTCCGGGGAGCCGGGCTCCGCGTCCAGCGCGGCCCTGAACAGGGGGTGCTCGGAGGACGAGTGGTTGGGGACGATGTCCACGATCACCCGGATGCCGAGCTCATGGGCCCGGGCGATCAGGGCATCGGCGTCCTCGAGGGTACCGAAGCGGGGGTCGACGTCGGTGAAGTCCGCGACGTCATAGCCGGCGTCGTGCTGCGGCGAGGTGTAGAACGGGGACAGCCAGATCGCGTCCGCGCCCAGGTCCCGGATGTGCTCCAGACGCGCGGTGATGCCGGGCAGGTCGCCCATGCCGTCGCCGTTGCCGTCGGCGAACGACCGCGGGTACACCTGGTACACCACGGCGCTGCGCCACCATTCGTTCGACATTGCAGTCCTCCTTCTCTGGGGGGGGTGGATGGTCGTCGGTTCAGGTCAGGTCGGTGAGGGGGAGCGCGCTCAGCCCGGGCCCCTCGGCGCTCAGGCGGAGGACACCGGCCCCGTCGGCCCAGGCGGCTCCGCCCACGTGCAGGAGGGCGGCCGACGGATTCTGGGCGCGCACCGTCCCCAGCAGCAGATCGGTGGGGACCTCGATCGCGTCATGGGCGGTGCGGGCCGCATGGATCAGCACGCTGCCCTCCGGGTGAGTGCGGACGAACACGAGCGCGTCGGCGGTGGCCGCGATCCAGCGGATGCCGCCGCGGCGCAGGGCGGGCGAGGCGGCGCGGGCCGCAAAGGAGCGCTGGACGGTGGTGAGGGCGTCGTGGTCGATCGCGGTGACGGCGCTCGCGGGCCCGGAGCCGTCGATCAGGTCCCACGGCATCGGAGTGCGGGAGTGCTCGCCGTTCAGCCCGTGCAGGCCCAGCTCGTCGCCGGCGAACAGGGTGGGGACGCCGGGCAGGCAGGCGAGCAGTCCGAGCGCCACCCGGGTGCGGCCGGCGTCACCGGTGACCGTGCGGATGCGGGGCGTGTCGTGGCTGGACAGCAGGTTCTGCGAATGCAGCCGTGACGGATACGGCATCTGGGCGTTCACACCGCGCAGCGTGCGGGTGGCTGCGCCGCCTGGCAGGCGGGGGATGCTCATCGGCAGACCGAGCCAGTTGAGGTCCGAGTCGGGGTCGGCGAGCCACGCCCAGAGGGGGCGGGTGAAGCCGGCGTAGTTCATGGTTCCGTGCCAGCCGTCGCCGTCGAGGTCGCGCGTGGCGTCGTGGCCGTGCTCGGCGATCAGCCAGTGCTGCCGGCCGAGGGTGCGGCGCATGGTGCGGGCCACCTCGTGCGCGAGGTCCTGGGCGCCGTGGCGGCCGGTCATGTTCGCCACGTCGATGCGCCACCCGTCGGCGCTGAACGGCTCGGCGAGCCAGTGCGCGGTGACGGAGTCGGCGCCCTCATAGAGTGCGCGGCGCATCGCGGGTGCGCGGTGGTCGAGCTTCGGCAGGCTGGGGACGCCGAGCCAGCCGACGTAGTCGTCGCCGTCGCCGGAGAACAGGTAGAAGTCCCGCTCCGGGGCGGTGGGGTCGGCGAGCGCCGCCTGGAACCAGGCGTGCCGATCGCCCGTGTGGTTCGTGGTGAGGTCGAGGATGAGGCGCATGCCGCGCTCGTGCAGGGCGGCGCTGAGCCGTGCGAGGGCGTCGTCGCCGCCGAGCAGCGGGTCGACGCGCTCGAACGCGGAGGCGTCGTAGCGGTGCACGGAGCCGGCGGGGAAGATCGGCGTCAGGTAGACCGTGTCCGCGCCGAGGCCCTGGATGTGGTCGAGGTGCTCGATGATGCCGTCGAGGTCACCGCCGAACAGCTGGACGCCGTTGCGGTGGCCGTCCTCCGAGGCGGGATCGGACCAGCGCATCGGCTCCGCCCAGTCGGGCAGGTCGAGATCGGGGAGGCCGTCGGCTGTGGTGGGGGAGTGGGCGGCGCGGGCGAAGCGGTCCGGGAAGATCTGGTAGACGATCGCGTCGGCGACCCAGTCGGGAGCGGGGGTGTGGGCGATGAGGGTGAAGTCCTCGGCGTCGGTGACGTCGTGGTCGCGCACCCCGGCGGCGGTCACCCACGCGTACGGCAGCGGGGAGGGGGCCGACGGGTCCTGGGAGCCGACCACGCAGAACCGGTAGCGGGTGACCGGGTTGTGGACGAGCACCTCGCCGGTGAACCAGTGCCCGGCGCCGTCAGCGGGGCCCCGCTCGAGCGCGGTGGCGACGGGTTCGCCGTCGCGGACCTGCCGCAGGGCGACCGCGCTCGCATGCCACAGGTCCGGCACCCACAGACGGACCTCGACGGTGTCGCCGAGCGCCGGGGCGGACGCGGAGGTGCACAGCGGACCGGAGTCGTGGAACGGCTCGGCGGCGAACAGGTCGAGGCCGGGCGCCGTGGGGGTGAACGGTGCGGTCAATGCGTGCTCAGCCCTTGACGGCGCCGGAGGTGGAGCCGCCCACGATGTACTTCTGCAGGAACTGGTAGAGGACGATCACCGGGATCATCGTCAGCACCGCGCCGGCGGCGAACACGCCCAGGTTGTTGGAGCGGTCACCGGCGAGCATGCCGTAGAGACCCACGGCGAGGGTCTTGTTCTCGTCACTGGTGAGGAAGATCGACCCGAGGAGGAAGTCGCTCATCACGCCGACCAGCGACAGCAGGAACGTGGTCGCCAGGATCGGGGTCAGCGTGGGCAGCAGGATGCGGGTGAAGGTCTGCCAGTGGGTGGCGCCGTCGATGATCGCCGCCTCATCCAGTTCCCGGGGGATGGTGTCGAAGAAGCCCTTGATCAGCCACACCTGCCCGAGGGAGCCGCCCAGCAGCACCACGATGTAGCCGGGCAGGGAGTCCAGGCCGAGGAACGGGATCGCCTCGCCGAGGTCGGAGATCATCGTGTAGATCGCGATCATCGACAGGATCGCCGGGAACATCATGATCAGCAGCAGCGCCAGCATGCCGCCGCGCCGGCCCGCGAAGCGCAGGCGGGAGAATGCATAGCTCGCCAGCACCGACAGGCTCACCTGGGTGAGGGCCACCACGCCGCACACGATTGCGGTGTTGAGGTACCAGCGCAGGAACGGGCCGCGGGAACCGGACAGCAGCTCGCGGAAGTGGTCGAGGCTGAACGCCCGCGGAATCAGGTTCGTGGAGGACACGGTTCCCAGCGGGTTCAGGGACGCGGAGATGACGTACAGGATCGGGATGGCGGCGAAGACCAGGGCGGCGATGCCGACCAGGTGGCGCCAGCCGACCTCGCGGAACCAGCGGCCCGCGCTCATGCGGTTGCGCGGAGCCGGGTCGTCGGTGGGGGTGGTGATGGAGGTGCTCATCGGTGTCAGTCCTTGTGCTGCGGCCGGTCAGTTGACGTCTTCGAGGAACTTCGTGAACCGGAACTGGAACGCCGCCAGCAGACCGGTGATCGCGAAGAGGACCACGGACACGGCGGAGGCGAAGCCGAAGTCCGCTCCGGAACCGCCGAAGGCGATGCGGTACACCATCGAGATCAGGATGTCGGTGCCGCCTCGGGTGAACTCGTTGTCGGGGAACGGGCCGCCGCCGGTGAGCAGCTCAATGGCGTTGAAGTTGTTGAAGTTGAAGGCGAACGAGGCCACCAGCAGCGGCGCGATCGACACCAGCAGCAGCGGGGTGATCACCTTGACGGTGGTCTGCAGCGAGGAGGCGCCGTCAATGCGGGCGGCCTCCTTCACGTCCGACGGGATCGACTGCAGCGCGCCGGTGCAGACGATGAACATGTACGGGAAGCCCATCCACAGGTTGGTCAGCAGGATCGCGACCTTCGCCCAGGTGGGGTCGCCCAGCCAGTTGATGTGCAGGCCGGTGAGCTGGTTGATCAGCCCGTAGTCCTGGTTGTAGAAGTTCGACCAGATCAGCAGAGCGATGAAGCCGGGCACCGCGTACGGCAGCAGCAGGAACGACCGGTACAGGCGGCGACCCCGGATCCGTTCGTCGTTGAGGGCGAGTGCGAGGGCCAGGCCGAGCGCGAACGTGGTGATGACCGAGCCGGCGGCGAACACGAGGGTCCATGCGAACGCCTTGAGGAACTGGGCGCCCACGCTGCCGTTGGTGAACAGGCGGGTGTAGTTGTCGAACCCGACGCCCTGCAGCCAGGACTGGGAGAAGGCGCGCTTGCCGTCGGCATCCACGAACACCTGCTCGCCGCCCACCTCCCCGACGGTGAAGACCTCACCGGTGGCGGTGTTGACGATCTGGTCCTTCGCTTCGTCGTACTGGAGCACCTTCGTGCCCTGGAACGCAGTGCCGGCGTCGAGGATGCGCACCGCGGTGGTGTCGTCAACGGTGACGGCGACCTCACTGATCTCACGGAAGTGGTCGTTGACCTCGCGCGGCTTCAGCAGGGTGAAGCCGTCGGCCTCCGTGACGCGGCCCGAGGAGATCGAGACCGCGTCCTCCTCGACCGGCTCGAGCGGCTGCTCGGCGCTGCCGGTGAAGGCCTCACCGGTGCTCTGGTCCACGAGGAAGAACGTGTACGGCCCCTCCGCGGCGCCCTTCGTGCCGACCGTGAGCGTATAGCGGGACGCGCCCTCCACCTGCTGCACGGAGTTGCCGGTGATCGAGTTGATGGCCTCCTGCTTGGTGCCGCGGGACCCGTCGCCGTAGTTCGTGAACGAGTAGCCGACCGTCAGGATGATCGGCGTGATGAGGAAGACCACCAGGAAGAAGGTGCCGGGGAAGATGTACTTGCCGGGGATGAAGCGCTTGGTGGTGTAGAGCGCGAAGATCGCCGCCACCGTCAGCACGGTGAAGGTCAGCCACAGCCAGGCCTTCAGACCGATCAGCAGGGGGATCAGCCACACGGCAGCGGCGGCGACGGAGCCCAGGAACAGGATCTTCACCACCAGGGCGGCGGTGGAGGTGGTGCGCTGCCGGTGGGCGGGGGCGGAGGTGTCGGTCATCTCGCGGATCTTCCTTGATGCTTCGGACGACGGATGGCGGTCGGACGGCTGATGGTCCCGCGCGCGGATGCGGACGGGACCATCAGCCGCCGGTCAGGGATCAGCCCTTGATCGAATCGGTGATGGCCTTGCCGGCGCCCTCCATGGAGGACTTCGGGTCGGCGCCGCCGATGATGTTGGCCTCAGCGATGCCGAGCGGCTTCCACACGGCCGCCATCTGCGGGATCGACGGCATCGGCTCAGCCTTCTCGGAGAACTGCGCGAACTTCACGACCTCCGGGTGCTTATCAGCGAGCTTCTTCTGCAGCTCCAGGTTCACCGGCGGCAGCTCGTTCTTCGCGAACATCTGCTCCACCAGGTCCGGGGAGGCGGCGACGGCGTTGACGAACTGGCTGGCGAACGCGGCGTTCTTGCCCTTGGAGGCGACGTAGAACGCGTTCACGCCGGCGAACGGGCGGGCCTCCTCCAGGCCTTCGAAGCCGGGAATGGGGGAGAGCTCGAAGTCGATCTTCGCCTTCTTGATGTCCGCGAGCGCCCACGGGCCGGAGATCAGGTAGGCGGCCTTGCCGTCGGTGAACAGCGAGATGGCGTTGTCGTTGGTGATGGAGGTCTTCAGCACGCCCTCCTTGCCGAGCTGCTGCATCTTCTCACCGGCGGAGACGGAGCCGTCCTTGCCGACGCCGACGTCCTCGGGGTTGAGGCCGCCGTCGGCCTTCTCTCCGAACAGGTAGCCGCCCGCGGAGGTGTACAGCGGGTGCATGGCGTAGGGATCGCCCTCTTCGCCGACGGGCAGGGAGAGCGGGGTGTCGGCGCCGCCGGCCTTGCCGGCCTCGACGAGCTCCTCAAACGTGGCCGGGCTCGGCTTGTCGGTGAGCTTCTTGTTGGCGAACAGCGCAATGCACTCCACGGCGTACGGCATGCCGTAGGTCTGGCCGTCGTAGGTGACGGCGTCGAGGCCGACGGGTGCCAGGGCCTTCTTGGCTTCTGCCGGCAGCTGAACGGGGGAGACCGCGCCGTTCTGCACGAGGTTGCCGATCCAGTCGTGGGCGCCGAGCAGCAGGTCCGGGCCGTTGCCGGCCTGGTTGGCGGTGATGAAAGAGCTCTGCAGCTCGTCGGCGACGGTCTGCACGGCGACCTTCAGGCCCTGGGACTCGCCCCATGCCTTCGCGGGCTCCTGCAGGGCGGCGGCCTTCTTCTCGTCCGCCCAGATGACGAGGTCGGCGTTCTTGGGGACGGCCGGGGCTGCGCCCTCGGCACCGCCGGCATCGGACGCGCCGGAGTCGGCGCCCTTCTTCTCGGTGGAGCCTCCGCCGCAGGCGGCGAGGGTGGCGGCGCCGAGGGTGGCGGCGCCCATGGCCAGGAATGTATGACGACGGATCAGCACCGTGTTCTCCTTCGAATGGTGGCTGCTCGCTGTGCGGTCCGATGGGGAACCGTGGTGGCGGGCATCCGTCGCGGGGGTGGCGGGCCACTCCCGTTGCTTCACGGTAGGCCGAGGGGTCCGCGTATGCAAGAATGAGACTGCAAGATGCAAGAAAGTTGCATTGAATGAGGAGTCGCCGACTCCCGAACAAGGACGTTCGTCCACCCCTCTGGACCGTTCCCACTCGTGCTCCTGCACGGGAATCGGGCCGCGGGTGGCGAAGAAAGCAGCAGCAATGAAAGCGCGACTGATCGACATCGCAGCGCAAGCGCACGTCAGTGAAGCAACCGTGTCCCGTGTTCTTGCAGGAAAGCCCGGCGTCAACTCGGCCACGCGCGAGAAGGTGCTGCAGATCGCCCGCGAGCTCGGCCGCTACAGCGATGTGGCCCTGCAGGACTCCCGTCCGCTCATCGGCGTGGTGCTGCCCGTGCTGGACAATCCGATCTTCCCGATGTTCGCCGACGCAGTCGAGCAGGAAGCCGCCCGCGCCGACGCAGACGTCCTCATCGGCGCCGGTGCCCGCAGCCCAGAGGACGAGGAGCGGATCTTCGATCGCCTCGTGCGCGCCGGTTCCCGCGGCATCATCGTGGTCTCGGGTCTGCATGCCGACTCCGCGCACAGCCACGACCACTACCGGGCAGCGATGGAGCGCGGCGTCGCGTTCAGCCTCGTCAACGGCGAACTGCCGGACCTGCAGGCCGCCTTCATCACCGCGGATGACGAATTCGCGATCAGCCTCGCGCTCACCCACCTGCGCGAGCTCGGCCATGAGCGCATCGGCCTCGCCGTCGGCGATGAGCACACCTGGCCGGTGCGCCGCAAGACCGCCGCCTTCAGCGCGCAGACGGCCGACTGCTCCGGCCGCAGCCCCATCTCCTACACCGACTTCTCCTACGCCGGCGGCTACCAGTCCGCGAGCGAACTGCTGGACAAGGACTGCACGGCCATCATCTGCGGCTCGGACGTCATGGCCGTCGGTGCCGTCGCCGCCGCCGCCGACCGCGGCCTCAGCGTCCCGCGGGACCTCTCAGTCGTCGGCTACGACGACATCCCCACCGCCCGCACGCACGCCCCGGCGATCACCACCATCCGGCAGCCGGTCGCCCTGATGGTCCGCACGGCCGTGCGGCACGTCCTCGCCTCTGAGGGGCGCACCCGTCGGGCCCCTTCCTCCGCCTTCGCGGCCCGCCCCGAACTCGTGGTCCGCGCCTCCACCGCTGCGCCCCGCTGACGGCCGATCCTTCAGCGGTGCGCCGGCAGCCTCGCTGCGGGGGAGCGGGCGGCGGATCCGGTGCGCGCATTCGGTACGGTAGAGGGGTGAACACGAACACCGCTTCTACGTCCCCGACCATCGCCGAGATCCCCAGCGGCACCTACGCCGCTGCGCTGCGCCGCAACGAGCAGATCGAGCAGCAGCTGGAGAAGGACCCGTCGGTCTTCCGCATGCTGACCGGTGACCGCCCCACCGGCGCCCTGCACATCGGCCACTACTTCGGCACGCTGCGCAACCGCGTTCGGCTCCAGAACGCCGGTGTGGAGTCCTGGATCCTGGTGGCGGACCTGCAGGTCATCACCGATCGCGACCTCGTCGGCGACATCCGCGGCAGCGTCACCCAGCTGCTGACCGACTACCTCGCAGCCGGCATCGACCCCGAGAAGTCCACGATCTTCGCCCACTCCGCGATCCCCGAGCTCAACCAGCTCGTGCTGCCGTTCCTCGCTCTGGTCACCCAGCCGGAGCTCGAGCGCAACCCCACCGTGAAGTCCGAGCTCGCCGCCGCAGGGAAGAGCCACATGGGCGGACTGCTGCTCACCTATCCGGTCCATCAGGCCGCCGACATCCTCTTCTGCCACGGCAACCTCGTGCCCGTGGGCAAGGATCAGCTGCCCCACATCGAACAGACCCGGGTCATCGCCCGTCGCTTCAACGAGCGCTTCGCCGGCGGCGAGAAGTTCTTCACCGAACCGGACGCGCTGCTCTCCAAGGCGCCGATCATCCTCGGCCTCGACGGCGACAAGATGTCGAAGTCCCGCGGCAATACCGTCATGCTCTCGATGACCGCCAAGGAGACCGAGAAGCAGATCAAACGCGCCAAGACCGATTCGGACCGCACCATCACCTACGACCCCGACGCCCGCCCCGAGGTGGCGAACCTGCTGACCATCACCAGCGAGTGCACCGGGCGCAGTCCCCAGGAGATCGCTGACGAGATCGGCGACAAGGGGGCCGGCACGCTGAAGGTCATGTGTGCCGAAGCTCTCAACGAGCATCTGGCGCCGCTGCGGGCACGCCGCGCAGAGCTCGAGCAGAGCCCCGACTACCTCCTCGAGGTGCTGCGCGCCGGTAATGAAAAGGCGCGTGATCAGGCGGTTCGCACGCTGGATCGGGTGCGGGACTTCATGGGCATGGCCTACTGACCGAGCCAGGACGAACTCCGTGGTGGGGCGCTGCAGCATCGACGCTGCGGCGCCCCGCCGTCGTTTCCGAGGGTGCAGCGCTGGTCGCTCAGGGACGGCGGCATAGGATGGAGCCATAAGAGCAACTTAGGGTGACCAAAAGTGAAGGCGGTGCATCCGTCGGCACTCATCCACCCACCCACCCAGAACAGGAGCTGATCCGCGTGCGCATCCATTCCAGCGTCTCCGACCTCGTCGGCAACACCCCGCTCGTCCGCCTCAACCACCTGCCCGATGCCGTCCGGGCCACCGTGGTCGCCAAGATCGAGTTCTCCAACCCCGGCGCATCCGTCAAGGACCGCATCGGCGCGGCGATGATCAACGCTGCGGAGGAGTCCGGGCAGCTCACGCCCGGCGGCACCATCATCGAAGCCACCTCCGGCAACACCGGCATCGCCCTGGCCATGATCGGCTCCTCCCGCGGCTACCGCGTCATCCTCACCATGCCCGCCTCGATGTCCAAGGAGCGCCGGGCGCTGCTGCGTGCCTTCGGCGCCCAGATCGAACTCACCGAGCCCGCCGGCGGCATGAAGGGCGCCGTTCAGAGGGCCGAAGAGCTCGCCGAGGAGACCGGCGGCGTCCTCGTGCGCCAGTTCGCCAACCAGGCCAACCGCGAGATCCATCGCGCCACGACGGCGGAGGAGATCTGGCGCGACACCGACGGAACCGTGGACGCGCTCGTCGCCGGCGTCGGCACCGGCGGCACCATCACCGGCGTCGGCCAGGTGCTCAAGGAGCGCAAGCCGGACGTCCGCATCGTCGCTGTGGAGCCCGCCGAGTCGCCGCTGCTGTCCGGCGGCAGCGCCGGCCCCCACAAGATCCAGGGTCTCGGCGCGAACTTCGTGCCCGAGGTGCTCGACACCGAGGTGTACGACGAGGTCATCGCCGTCGAAGGCGAGAAGGCCATGGAGCGCGCCCGCAGCGTCGCCCGCTCCGAAGGCCTGCTCGTCGGCATCTCCTCCGGCGCCGCCGTCGAAGCGGCCATCGAGCTCGGCTCCCGCGATGACATGGCCGGCAAGCTCATCGTCGTGATGATCCCCAGCTTCGGCGAGCGGTACCTGTCCACCCCGCTGTTCTCGGAGTACCTCGACTGATGATCCGCCGCGCCGCCCGCTCCCTGACCGCCGTGCGCGAGCAGCTCCGCGAGGACCTGCAGGGCGCGCGCGAGCGCGACCCCGCCGCACGCAGCGACCTCGAGATCGCCCTGCTGTACCCCGGGCTGCACGCGGTCTGGACCCACCGCATCTCCCACCGGCTCTGGCAGCGGCCCCGCCTGCGCTTCGCCGCCCGCGCCCTGTCGCAGGTGAGCCGCGCCGCCACCGGTGTGGAGATCCACCCGGGTGCGCGGATCGGGCGGCGCTTCTTCATCGACCACGGCATGGGGGTCGTCATCGGCGAGACCGCCGAGGTCGGCGACGACGTCATGCTCTACCACCAGGTCACGCTCGGCGGGCGCTCCCTCGAGCAGACCAAGCGCCACCCCACCGTGGGGGACGGCGTGATCGTCGGCGCGGGTGCGCGCATCCTCGGCCCCGTCGAGATCGGCGCGCGGTCACGGATCGGCGCGAACGCCGTGGTGGTCAGCGACGTGCCGACGGAGTCCTCCGCTGTCGGAATCCCAGCCCGCTCACGCCCGCTGGATCCGACCGTTCACCGCGAGGAGTCCGCCGGAACCGATCCCGCGATCCTCATCTGAGCGGGCGCTAGCATGGGGGTGTGCAGACGCGTGCCTTCGAACTCCGCCCCCATCACCGCCGCGTGGTCGCCCTCACCGGGGCGGGCCTCAGCGCGGCGGCCGGCCTGCGCACATTCCGCGGCCCGGGCGGCCTCTGGGAGGAGGACCCGCTGCTGGAGGCGTCCATGGACGTCGCCGCCCTGCCGGACAGCCTCGATCATCTGTGGCAAGTGTGGGGCGGCGTGTTCGAGACCGCCGCGGTCATCGGCCCCACGCCCGGCCACCGGGCGCTCGCCCGGATCGGCGCGCAGGTCCTCACCCAGAACGTGGACGGCCTCCATCAGGTCGCCGGCAGCCGCGATGTCGCCGAACTCCACGGCAGCGCCGCCCATGCCCGCTGCCTGAACGACGACTGCCCGTGGCGCGCCGACCTCGTCGCCGGGGAAGCGGGCGCCGTCCCGCGGGATCTGCCCGAGCGGTACGGGGCCCCGTCGGCCTGCCCCCTGTGCGGTGCGCGCACCCGACCGGACGTGGTGCTGTTCGGCGAAATGCTGGACGTCGCCGTCATCGAGGCGGCCGAGCGCGCCGCGCGCAGCTGTGATGTGTTCCTCGCCGTCGGCACCTCCCACACGGTCGCGCCGGCCGCGCTGCTGGCTCCGCTGGCCCGCTCCTGCGGCGCCGTCACCGTGTGCATCGACCCGCACGCCACGGCCTCCAGCGTCAGCGCCGTGTTCGATCACGTCATCGCCGAGGACGCCCACACGGTGCTGCCGCGCTGGGCGCAGCTGCGCGACAAGGAGCGGCGCAACCCCTTCCTCGAGCCGTTCTGATTCCGGTCAGTCCAGCGCCAGGGGTCGCTCCATCAGCAGGCACTGCTCGCCGAACTCCGTCAGTCCCTTCCGGGTCGTGAAGCCGAGGCGCTTCAGCAGCGCCACGCTGCGTTTGTTGCGCGAGGCGGTCACCGCGATCACGTGCTCATCCGGCAGGTTCTCCGCCGCCCAGTCGAGAACAGCGCGGCACGCCTCCGCGGCGTATCCGAACCCGACGCAGTTCGGCAGCAGCGCGTACGTCAGCTCCAGCTCTTCGCGGTCGTAGCTGAGGGTGACGATGCCCAGCATGCGGTCCGCCGGTGCATCGTCAGTGTGATCCTCGACTCCGTCGGCAGATGTTGCCGCGATCACCCATCGGCCCCAGGTCAGGCCGAGAGGCGAGAGCTCCAGGGCCTGCCGGGAGGCGAAGCCGACGGCGCCGCCGAGGTAGTCGCGGGCGCGATCAGCGGTGATCAGCTCGATGAGGGCGGGGCGGTCGCGCTCCGACGGCTCCCTGATCGACAGCCGGTCCGTTGTCAAGCGGACGGGCCATACGTTCGTACCCTCAGTCTTCACGCCGTCAGCCTAGGCCAGGCGGCAGGACGGCCGGTCCAGGAATCCCTAGTAGAGTGGCGCCAGCAGCCCGGTCCAGCGCTGGTCGCAGGTTGTGCGAATTCTCGGGACCGGGATCGATGGAACAATGTGTTGTACGCGCATTGCGCAGATCTAGGAGTCTTAATGTCCGCTGATGAGCTTCTTCGCACACCCCTCCAGGAAGTCCACCAGGAGCTGGGAGCGTCGTTCACCGACTTCGCCGGCTGGAACATGCCCGTGCGCTACACCTCCGACAAGGCGGAGCACGCTGCGGTCCGCGACTCGGCCGGTCAGTTCGACCTCTCCCACATGGGCGAAGTGTTCTTCACCGGCCCGCAGGCCGGGGAGGCCCTCGACTACGCCCTCGCCGGCAAGCTCTCCAGCATGCAGATCGGCCGCGCGAAGTACACCCTGCTGCTCAATGACCAGGGCGGCATCATCGACGACCTCATCGTCTACCGCCTCAGCGAGGACGAGTTCATGACCGTCCCCAACGCCGGCAACCGCCTCGTGGACGCCGAGCAGCTCGTCAAGCGCGCAGAAGGCTTCGACGTCAAGGTCGAGGACCAGTCCGAGCAGACCGCACTGGTCGCCGTGCAGGGCCCGAAGTCCGCCGACATCGTCGAGGAGTTTGCGAAGTCCGACGAGGTCGAGGTCGACCTCGACGAGCTCGCCGAGCTCAAGTACTACCGCATCCTCGAGGGCACCTACCAGGGCAAGCGCCTGCTGATCGCCCGCACCGGCTACACCGGTGAGGACGGCTTCGAGCTGTACGTCCCGAACGAGAGCGCCGTGGACCTGTGGAAGGCCATGGAGACCATCGGCGGCGAGGGCATCCTCCCGTGCGGTCTCGCCTGCCGCGACTCCCTCCGCCTCGAGGCCGGTATGCCGCTGTACGGCAACGAGCTGTCCGAGGACCTCTTCCCCGCGCAGGCCGGTCTCGGTCGCGTGGTTGCGTTCAAGTCGAAGGACGACTTCGTCGGCCGCGAGGCCCTCGAAGGCAAGGACTTCAGCGACATGCCCGTCCTCGTGGGCATGACCGCTGAGGGCCGTCGCGCAGCGCGCGCCGGCTACAGCATCAAGGACGAGTCCGGCACCGAGATCGGCCACGTGAGCTCCGGCGCACTCTCGCCGACCCTCGGCTACCCGATCGCCCTGGGCTACGTGGATCCGAAGTTCGCCGAGCCGGGCACCAAGCTGGAGATCGACGTCCGCGGCAAGACCCTGCCCGCCACGGTGGTCAACCTCCCGTTCTACTCCCGCGAGAAGTAATCCCTCCAGAGCTTTCCACTCTTTTCCACAATTGAAAGGAAATGACCATGTCTGATCTCAAGTTTTCCAAGGACCACGAATGGGTTCGCGAAGAGGGCGACACCGTCGTCGTCGGCGTGACCGATTTCGCCGCTGACCAGCTGGGCGACGTCGTCTACGTTGACCTGCCCGAGGTGGGCGACAGCGTCGAGGCGCACACCGAGATGGGCGAGATCGAGTCCACCAAGAGCGTCTCCGACCTCTTCTCCCCGGTCACCGGTGAGGTCATCGAGATCAACGAGGACGTCGTCGACGAACCCGAGAAGGTCAACGAAGATCCGTTCGGTGCGGCATGGCTCATCAAGGTGAAGGTCGAATCCCTTCCCGATGACCTCATGTCCAAGGACGAGTACGACAAGCTCACCCAGTCCTGATAGGGGCCACTCTCAACTGATGTCTGATATGAACGAGGCCATCTACGGCCAGCATTCGTTTGTCCGCCGCCACGTGGGCACCACCGCGAACGACCAGGAGCACATGCTCAAGGCGCTCGGCGTCTCGTCGCTCTCGGAGCTCATGGAGAAGGCCGTGCCCAGCACGATCTACCTCGGTGAGGAGCCCGACTCGATCCTGCCGGAGGCAGCGACCGAGTCCGCGACCCTCGAGGAGCTGCGCGGCTTCGCGAAGAAGAACAACGCGAAGCGCTCGCTGATCGGCCTGGGCTACTACGGCACACACACGCCGTCGGTCATCCAGCGCAACATCCTGGAGAACCCGGGCTGGTACACGGCCTACACGCCGTACCAGCCGGAGATCTCCCAGGGTCGTCTGGAGTCGCTGATGAACTTCCAGACGATGATCGCCGACCTCACCGGCATGGATCTGTCCAACGCATCGATGCTCGACGAGGCCTCCGCGGCCGCTGAGAGCATGATGCTCGCCCGTCGTCAGAACCGTCGCCAGAAGTCCAACGTGTTCCTCGTGGACGCGGACGTCCTGCCGACCACCCGCTACGTCCTCGAGGGCCGTGCCGACATCCTCGGCTTCGAGCTCAAGTACGTGGACTTCGCGAACGACGGTGCACCCGAGGGCGACTTCTTCGGTGCCCTGATCCAGTACCCGGGCGCTTCCGGCCGGGTCTGGGACGCCACCGAGGTCATCGCCGAGCTCAAGAAGTCCAAGGCCGTTGTCATCGTGGCAGCGGACCTGCTCGCTCTGACGCTGCTGAAGTCCCCGGGCGAGATGGGCGCCGATGTCGTCATGGGCACCTCCCAGCGCTTCGGTGTTCCGCTCGGCTTCGGTGGTCCGCACGCCGCGTTCGTGGCCGTCAACGACGACCTCAAGCGCCAGCTGCCGGGCCGCCTGGTGGGCATCTCCAAGGACGCCGACGGCAACCCCGCGTACCGTCTGTCCCTGCAGACCCGCGAGCAGCACATCCGTCGTGAGAAGGCGACCTCGAACATCACCACCGCGCAGGTACTCCTCGCGGTGATGGCATCGATGTACGCCGTCTACCACGGCCCGGACGGCCTGACCGCCCTGGCGCGTCAGACCGCCGACCGCACCGCGACCCTCGCCGCATGGCTGAAGGACGCCGGCTTCACCCTGAAGCACGAAGCGTTCTTCGACACCCTGCGCATCGAGGCACCGGGCAGGGCCAAGGACATCTACGAGGCCTTCAAGAAGGCCGAGATGCTCATCCACGTCGTCGACGATGACACCGTGCAGCTGTCGCTGGACGAGACCGTCACCGCCGAGGACCTGAAGGCCATCGCCGGCGTGTTCGGCGAGTTCGGCTCCGCCAAGGGCGAGATCGAGGACGGCGCCGTGAAGAGCGGCGACGCATGGGGCGGCCTCGTGCGCGAGACCTCCTTCCTGCAGCACCCGGTCTTCCAGTCGTTCCACTCCGAGACCGCGATGATGCGCTACCTGCGTCGTCTCTCGGACCGCGACTACGGCCTGGACCGCGGCATGATCCCGCTGGGCTCCTGCACGATGAAGCTCAACTCCGCCACCGAGATGGCTGCGATCACCTGGCCGGAGTTCAACTCCGTCCACCCGTTCGCGCCCGTCGAGGACGTGGAGGGCTACCTCGAGATGATCACTCAGCTGGAGGAGTGGCTCGCCGACCTCACCGGCTACGACACCGTCTCCCTGCAGCCGAACGCCGGCTCCCAGGGTGAGGTCGCCGGTCTGCTGGCGATCAAGGCGTACCACAACTCGCGCGGCGAATCGCAGCGCGACGTCTGCGTCGTGCCGTCCTCCGCGCACGGCACGAACGCCGCTTCGGCTGCGATCGTCGGCATGCGCGTGGTGGTCGTCGCCTCGGACGCCAACGGCAACATCGACGTCGACGACCTCAAGCAGAAGATCAAGGACCACGGCGATGAGCTCGCCGCGATCATGATCACCTACCCGTCCACGCACGGCGTGTACGAGTCCGAGGTCCGCACCATCTGCCAGCTGGTGCACGATGCCGGCGGTCAGGTGTACGTCGACGGTGCGAACGCAACCGCGCTGCTGCAGGTCGCCCGCCCGGGCGAGTTCGGCGGCGACGTCTCGCACCTGAACCTGCACAAGACCTTCTGCATCCCGCACGGCGGCGGCGGCCCGGGCGTCGGTCCGGTCGCAGCCAAGGCGCACCTCGCTCCGTTCCTGCCGGGTCACCCGCAGATCCAGAAGCCGGAGCATCCGGTGGTGGGCGAAGGCGAGCAGGTGCACGGCGGCGCTCCGGTGTCGCAGGCACCGTACGGCTCCGCGTCGATCCTGCCGATCTCCTGGGCGTACATCCGCATGATGGGCGCCGAGGGCATCCGCCACGCCACCAGCTCCGCCGTGCTCGGCGCGAACTACCTGGCGAAGCGCCTCAGCGAGAAGTTCGAGATCCTGTACACGGGTGAGAACGGCCTCGTGGCCCACGAGTGCATCGTGGACCTGCGTCCGTTCACCGCCCGCACGGGCATCACCGTGGACGATATGGCCAAGCGCCTCATCGACTACGGCTTCCACGCTCCGACCATGAGCTTCCCGGTTGCGGGCACGTTCATGGTGGAGCCGACGGAGTCCGAGGACCTGCAGGAGCTCGATCGCTTCGCCGACGCTATGCTCGCCATGTACGACGAGGCTGAGAAGGTCCTCTCCGGCGAGTGGCCGAAGGACGACAACCCGCTGGTCAACGCTCCGCACACCGCTGAGTGCGCATCGGCATCCGAGTGGGAGCACCCGTACTCCCGCGAGGTCGCCGTCTACCCGGGCGTGGACAACAGCGAGGACGTCAAGGGCTGCCACTCGAACCGCGCCATGCGCATCCAGGCCAAGTACTGGCCGGTTGTGCGCCGCATCGAGCAGGCCTTCGGCGACCGCAACCTCGTCCCCACCTGGGGTGACTTCTCCGGCACCGTCGGCGGCGAGTGATCGCCGCGGCTCAGCCGCTGAGATGTGACTGATCATGACGCCCCGTGAACTCCGGTTCACGGGGCGTCATGCCGTCCCGCTACTGTGGCGACATGACCATCGAGACAACGCACGCGGGCTCCCTTCCCCGCACCCCCGAACTGATCACCGCCAACGCTGAACGGCCCCTCGAGGCCGACGGGATCACCCCCGTCATCACGGACGAGTTCGCCGAGACGCTGCGCGACGCCGTCGCCTCGGTGGTGCAGCGCCAGAAGGACATCGGCATCTCCATTCCCGGAGACGGCGAATACGGCAAGGACATGTCCACCGGCGTCAACTACGGCTCCTGGTGGTCGTACATCTTCGGCCGCACCGCCGGCCTGGAGATCACGGGCGAGGACCACCAGCACAGTGAGCCCAAGCGCTCCGAACCGGGCCGCATCCGCCTCACCTCGTTCCCCGACCGCCGCGACTGGGTCCGCTTCGCCGACGCCTACAACGACCCGGAGTCCGGCATCACGGTCGGCGCACAGAAGGTGTTCCCGGCCGCCACCTCCGCCATCAGCTACACCGACCTCGGCCGGGAGTTCGCCGCGGCGGACACCCGCAACTTCCGCTCCGCGCTCGACGCCGCAGGGTACGACCAGGGCTTCCTCTCCTCCCTCTCACCGGGCTCCGGTGCCCGCATCGCCGATGACCACTACGGCGATGAGGACGCGTTCATCGAGGCGTGGGTGCAGGTCATGCGCGAGGAGTACCGCGCGATCGCGGACTCCGGACTTCTGCTGCAGATCGATGATCCGTCGATCGCGGAGAACTGGGACCAGATCAACCCCGAACCCACCATCGAGGACTACCTCGCGTTCACCCAGAAGCGGGTCGATGCGATCAACCGGGCACTGGAGGGGATCCCGCAGGAGCAGGTGCGCTTCCACCTCTGCTGGGGCTCCTGGCACGGCCCCCACACCACCGACATCGAGTTCCGCCACATCGCGGAGCTGATGCTGCAGATCAACGCGAAGTACTTCAGCTTCGAGGCCGGCAATGTGCGCCATGAGCACGAATGGGTGGTGTGGAAGGACATCGAGCTGCCCGCGGGCCGCGTCATCATGCCCGGCGTGGTCTCGCACGCCACCAACGTGGTGGAGCATCCGGAACTCGTGGCGCAGCGCCTGCGCCGCTTCGCCGACATCGTGGGACCGGAGCGCGTCATCGGATCCTCTGACTGCGGGTTCGGCGGCCGCATCCACCCGGACATCGCCTGGGCGAAGCTCGAGTCGCTGACCGAGGGCGCAGCGATCGCCTCCCGCGGCTGAGCAGACCGAGCCCGGCCCGGGTGCGGCTGACGGCGCGCCCGGGCCCGGTTCGCGACGTGTTCACATTCGGCCATGCAGATTGTGACGGACCCGTCCCGTGCAGTGAACTGGGGGAACCCTCGCGGCAGCGGGGGAGCACAGCACCACTGCGGGGCCGCCGAGCACCGCCGAATGACACGGAAAGGATGGCGCAATGAGCAACATCGCTGCACATGACACTGCTTCTCACAAGGACGCCATCCGCATGTCCGCCTTCATCGGCAGCACCGCCGCCCCCAGCGCGGACACCGCCACCGGCCGCACCCGTCGGCCCCTCATCGGCATCACCGCCGGCACGCGCACGCTCACCGACGGCGCCTGGGCCGGGTACGAGGCCACCGCCGTGACCACCAACTACACCACCGCCATCCGCGAAGCCGGCGGACGGCCCGTGATCCTGACGCCCGGTGAGGTGTGGAGCGCCGACGAGCTCGCCGACCTCGACGGCATCGTCATCACCGGCGGCACCGACATCGACCCCGCGCGCTACGGCGCGGGTGCTCTGCCGACGGACTTCGCCGCCGACGAGGCGCGCGACGCGTTCGAGATCGAGCTCGCTCAGGCCGCCGAGGAGAACGGCATCCCCGTGCTCGGCATCTGCCGCGGCCTGCAGATCATCAACGTGGCGCGCGGCGGCACCCTCATCCAGCACCTCGCGGATGAGGATCTCGCGTACCCGCGCAGTGACCAGCAGCTCACCGAGGTGCCGATCGAGGTCGACGCGGACAGCGACGTGGCGCTGGCGCTCGGCACCGCACCGACCGTCAGCGCGTTCCACCACCAGGCGATCGACGCCCTGGGGCGGGGGCTGCGCGTGGTGGCGCGCCACGCCTCGGGGGTTGTGCATGCGGTGCAGTCGACCTCCGGTGCGCCGGTCCTCGCCGTCCAGTTCCATCCGGAGACGCGCGCGGACGCCGCCGAACTGTTCGCTCGCTTCGTGGGCATCACGTCAGGTTCGCGCGCGGTGGCTCCATCGCCTAAGATGGTAACGGTACAGCCGTGATTTTGGAGGATCGATGAACGCATACGCCGCTTCGGACGTTCGGGGAGCCGAGGGCTCGCACACCGTGGACGAGAGGCGCGAAGCCAACCAGACCGGTGAGGGCAACAGCCTCGGTTCGTCGCTCGCGATGTTCATCCCGCTGTTCCTGCTGTTCACCGCCGGCCTGTGGGTGCTGAGCCTCTACACCGTGTGGAACTGGTACTTCATCATCGGCCTGGCCATGTGCCTGGTCGCGCTGTACATCACCTTCGCGGTGATCCCGCGCCACAAGAACGATTCCGAGGAACTGCTCGACTGACCACGCGTCGCGCGCTGTCTCAGCCGCCGCGCTGAGTCCTCGATGACGGAAGGGGCGGAGCCAAGAGGCTCCGCCCCTTCCGTGTGCCCGACCGGCTCAGTGGGTGCTGACGTCCAGGGTGTGCAGCGCATCCAGCGCCATGACGACCATGTCGGAGAAGGTCTCCTGCCGCTCCTGCGCACTGGTCTCCTCACCGGTGATGAGGTGATCGGACACGGTGCAGATGGAGAGGGCGCGGCGGTCGAACTGCGCGGCGAGGGTGTACAGGGCCGATGCCTCCATCTCGACGCCGAGCACGCCGTAGCCGGCGAGGGTCGCGGTGATGTCGGTGCGCGGGTTGTAGAACTGGTCGGAGGAGAACAGGCCGCCCACCACCGCGGGCAGGCCGCGCTCATTCGCGGAGTCGACCGCGGCGCGCATCAGGTCGAAGTCCGCGGTGGGCGCGAAGGTGACGTCGCCGAAGCGGGCGCGGTTCATCGCGGAGTCCGTGGAGGCGGCGGAGCCGATGACGACGTCGCGCACAGCGACCTTCTCGGACAGGCCGCCGCAGCTGCCGACGCGGATGATGGCCTCGACGCCGTACTCGGCGAACAGCTCCTGCGCGTAGATGCCGATGGACGGCTGTCCCATGCCGGAGCCCATGGCAGTAACGCGGCGGCCGTTGTGGGTGCCGGTGTAGCCGAGCATGCCGCGGACCTCCGTGACGAGCTCGGCGTCCTCGAGGAAGTCCTCGGCGATCCAGCGGGCCCGGTAGGGGTCGCCGGGCATCAGGACATGGGGTGCGATCTGGCCGGGTTCGGCTCCGATGTGTGTCGACATGCGCCCAGCCTAGCGCGCCGCGCCTACTGGCCGGTGGGGCAGTCGCGCTTCCTGCCGGAGCTGACCCGGCCGAGGATCTCCACGAACCCGTCGGCGTCCATCACGGCCATGTCGCCGGTGAGGACCCAGCCGTCCCCGGTGAGCACCTCAGAGGTCTTGTCGGGGCGGCCCCAGTAGCCGTGGAACACCTGTGGACCCTTCACCATCAGTTCGCCGGCGTCGCCGGTGGGCAGGACGCGGCCGCGGTGGCTGGGATCCACCACCCGCATCTGGGTGGCGGGGAAGGGGATGCCGACGATGCCGGGCGAGTCGCTGAACGCGGCGAGGGCGCGGATCGCCTCCGGGTGGGGGCTGATGCCGGGGATCGCCGCGACCACGCACGACTCCTCCAGGCCGTAGCCGATGATCGTCGGCATCTGGTGGGTGGCCTCCAGCCAGCTCGTGGCGGTCTCCTCGGTGATGCGCGACGTCGGTGTGAAGGCCACGCGGATGCTGGCGATGTCGAGCTTGCCGTCGTGGGCGAGGGCGGCGAGGTGGTCGACTACTTCGGTATCGGCGGCGAGGACCACCGGCCGATGCTTCTTCACCGCTTTGGCGACCGCGGCACGGTCGAAGGCGGGGATGAGGATGACGCGGCGACCGTGGAACAGGCTCGTGGTGAGCGCATCGGCCACGCCCACCACGGAGTGCAGCGGCCACATCGCCAGGCTCGCCTCCTGCCCGGGCTGGGTGTCCGCCAGCCACGACAGCGACTGGGCGGCCATGGCGCAGAGGTTCCCATGGGTGATGATCGACCCGAGGGGGTGCCGGCCGCCCTCATCTCCGTACATGATCAGGGCGATGTCGTCGCCGCTGGGCATGGGGTGGTCGGCGTCGATCCGGGCGGAGGTGAGCACGCTCCGCCACTTGCCGACGTAGAACCCGTCGGCCCCACCCTTCTCGGCCGGCTTCTCCCGCTTCATGAAGGGCCGCGCGAGCTTCCCGGTGGAGACGGCGGCGGTCCTCTTCAGCGTGGAGAAGGTGCCGGTCAGGGAGATCTTCGTGACGTCGAGCTGAGAGGGCGGGCGCGGCACCGCGATCACGGACAGCGGCAGCGCGGCCGACGGGATCCGCGTCAGCACACCGAGGCGCTCCTCGGAGACGATGGCGCACACCGGTTCGTAGTCGTCGAAATAGCGGGACAGCTGAGCGGCGGGGGTGTGCGGGGAGTGCTGCACCACCACGGCGCCGATCCGCAGAACGGCATGGAAGGCGATGACGGCGTCCAGGCTCATCGGCAGCAGGAGGCTGACGCGGTCGCCCTTGCGGATGCCGCGGTCCAGCAGCCCCTGCGCGGCGATGTCGATCTGCTGTCCGAGCTGCCGATAGGTGAGGGTCCGGCCCTGGAAGTCGAGGGCGACCGACGACGCGAACCGCTCGGCGGCCGCGGTGATGGCGGCGGGGACGTTGGTGAACTCCGGGGTGACCGTGCGCGCTGTGCCGGGAGCGTAGTACTTCGCGAATCTCTGGGGCACGCTCGCATCCGCTCCTTCCGTGGGTTCCGTCCCCGTGAGTCTAGGGATGCTTCCTGAACAGTGCCGGGGGTCCGCCCGGCACGCGCGAACGGCGCCGTGGACGCTCACCTGCTCGGTAGGGTGGGCCGCATGAACCGCCCCGCCGCTGCCTCCGATCCGAGCTCCGCACGCCTGGACGTGTGGCTGCATGCGGTGCGGCTGGCGAAGACCCGTTCGGCGGCGAAGAGCCTGATCACCGCCGGTCATGTGCGGCTGAACTCCGAGGTGCCGAAGGCGTCGGCGAAGGTGGCGGTGGGCGATGAGGTGAGGATCCGTCGGCCCGGGCATGAGCGGATCTTCGTGGTGCGGCGCCTCCTGGCGAAGAGGGTGGGCGCTCCGATCGCGCAGAGCGCGTACGAGGACGTGTCCCCGCCGCCGCCCCCGCAGCTGTTCGCGGCGCCGCCGAGACGGGAACGGGGGAGCGGCCGGCCCACGAAGAAGGAGCGCAGGGCGCTGGATCGACTGCGCGGCCGCGCGAGCAACACCCAGCGGCGCGGGAGCGGCCCGTTCAGTCTGTGACCTGGGCCGCAAACGCCCCGTCAGCAGGGTTGAGCGGAATAGACTCAACTTCGCTGTCGTTGTTCTCAGTGATGGTCGTGGGAACTCCCACCGGCCTGTGATCCACTGTCAACGACACCAGCGAAAGGAGTGCGTGGAATGGACTTCCGCTTCACCACCCGTTCAGAAGAGGCTGTGCAGCAGGCAGCGCACTCCGCCTCCTCCCGCCGCAACCCCGCCGTCACTGCGGCGCACATCCTCAAGGCCCTGCTCGGCCAGGAGGACTCCATCGCGACCGCCGCCCTCCGGGAGGTCGGCGTCGACATCCCGTCCCTCACCAGGGGCGTGGAGCGCGAGCTCGAGGGCCTGCCACGCGTCAGCGGCACTTCCGTGGTCAAGCCCACCGTGCAGGGCGACGGCTACGACGCCCTCGAAGCAGCCGGTGAAGCAGCCGGACTCGCGCGCACCGACGCCGCCGCCCGCGGCGAGGACGACCGGCCCTACATCTCCACCGAGCACCTGCTGCTGGGCATCGCCACCGCCGCCAGCCCCGCCCGCGACATCCTGACCGACTCCGGCGCCACCGCAGAGGCCCTGCGCGCCGCCATCACCACCCTTACCGGAGGCACCCCCGTGAACAGCTCCAACCCCGAAGGCACCTTCAAGAGCCTCGAGAAGTACGGACTCGACCTCACCGCCCGAGCCCGCGAGGGCAAGCTCGATCCGGTGATCGGCCGCGACGCCGAGATCCGCCGCGTGGTCCAGGTCCTGTCCCGCCGCACCAAGAACAACCCCGTGCTCATCGGCGAACCGGGAGTCGGCAAAACCGCTGTCGCCGAGGGCCTCGCCCAGCGCATGGTCGCCGGTGACGTCCCGCAGTCCCTGCAGGGCAAGACCCTCATCGCCCTGGACCTGTCCTCGATGGTCGCCGGGTCGAAGTACCGCGGCGAGTTCGAGGAGCGGATGAAGGCCGTCCTCGACGAGATCCGCCAGTCCAACGGCCAGATCGTCACCTTCATCGACGAGCTGCACACCGTGGTCGGCGCCGGCTCCACCGGTGACTCGTCCATGGACGCCGGCAACATGCTCAAGCCGATGCTCGCCCGCGGCGAACTGCGCATGGTGGGCGCCACCACCCTGGATGAGTACCGCGAGAACATCGAGAAGGACCCGGCGCTGGAGCGCCGCTTCCAGCAGGTGTTCGTCGGCGAGCCGTCCGTGGAGGACACCGTCACGATCCTGCGCGGACTCAAGGACAAGTACGAGGCGCACCACAAGGTCACCATCGCCGACTCCGCCCTGGTCGCGGCAGCCGCGATGAGCGACCGCTACATCGCCTCCCGCCAGCTGCCGGACAAGGCCATCGACCTGGTCGACGAGGCCGCCAGCCGCCTGCGCATGGAACTGGACTCCTCCCCGGTGGAGCTGGACATCCTGCGCCGCCAGGTGGACCGCCTGAAGATGGAGGAGATGGCCCTGCAGGGCTCCGACGACGACGGGTCCCGCGCCCAGCTCGAGCACGTCCAGTCGCAGCTCGCGGAGAAGACCGAGGAGATGAACGCCCTCTCCGCCCGGTGGGAGAGCGAGAAGGCCGGCCTGAACAGGGTCGGTGAGCTGAAGGCGAAGCTGGAGGACCTGCGCATGCAGGCCGACCGCGCCCAGCGCGACGGCGACCTGACGAGCGCCTCCAAGATCCTCTACGGCGACATCCCCGCTCTCAAGCAGGAGCTCGCCGAGGCCGAGGAGGCCGAGGAGTCCGGTCAGGCCGAGACCGCCGACGACCGCGCACCGCTGGTAGCGGACAAGGTTGGACCGGACGACATCGCCGACGTCGTCTCCGCCTGGACCGGCATCCCCGCCGGCCGCCTGCTGAAGAGCGAAACGCAGAAGCTGCTGGACATGGAGTCCATCATCGGGCAGCGCCTCATCGGGCAGAAGCGCGCCGTCGCCGAGGTGGCGGATGCGGTGAGGCGCTCCCGCGCCGGCATCGCCGACCCGAACCGGCCGACGGGGTCCTTCCTGTTCCTCGGTCCCACGGGTGTGGGCAAGACGGAGCTGGCGAAGTCCCTCGCCGAGTTCCTCTTCGACGACGAGCACGCCATGATCCGCATCGACATGTCGGAGTACGCCGAGAAGCACTCGGTGTCCCGTCTCGTCGGCGCCCCTCCGGGGTATGTGGGCTATGACGAGGGCGGTCAGCTGACCGAGGCGGTGCGCCGCCGCCCCTACTCGGTGGTCCTGCTGGACGAGGTGGAGAAGGCCCACGCGGACATCTTCGACATCCTGCTGCAGGTCCTGGACGACGGCCGTCTGACCGACGGCCAGGGGCGCACGGTGGACTTCCGCAGCACCATCCTGATCCTCACCTCGAACCTGGGTTCGCAGTTCCTGCAGAATCAGGAGATGGAGCCGTCGGCCCGCGAGGACGCCGTGATGGCGACCGTGCGCGCCGCCTTCAAACCGGAGTTCCTCAACCGCCTGGACGACATCGTCATGTTCGATCCGCTCGGCCGCGACGAACTCACCCACATCGTGGGCCTGCAGATCGCCTCGGTCGCGCAGCGACTGGAGGACCGCCGCATCAGCCTGGACGTCGACGAGCAGGCGGAGCGCTGGCTCGCCGAGAAGGGCTACGACCCCGCCTACGGTGCTCGTCCGCTGAAGCGTCTGGTGCAGAAGGAGATCGGCGACCAGCTCGCCCGCCTGATCCTGCAGGGCGCGGTGCGCGACGGCGACACGATCACCGTGGCCGTCGACGCCGCGAACGACGCGCTGGCGCTGACCGTCACCGGGGAGCAGGAAGCGGACTGATCCCGCTCGCGACTGACACAGCGGCGCCGCACGGACCTGATCTGTGCGGCGCCGCTTCGTGTGTCGGGCGTGTGTCCACGCTGAAGGATGAGCACGCGGATGAGATGCCGGGCACCTACAGTGTGCGTATGCGAGAACAGAGCACGCCCCCGAACGGCTCCCATACAGCAGCATCCGTCGGCGCCGCCGAGCCGGCCGCCAAGCAGTCCTCGATGAAGACCATCCTCGGCACCGGGGTCGGCAACGGCCTCGAATGGTTCGACTGGAACATCTATGCCAGCTTCGCCGTCTACTTCTCCGCCCAGGCGTTCAACGACGACGACCCGACCTCGGCGTTCCTGCAGACCATGGCGATCTTCGCCGTCGGGTTCGTGGCCCGCCCCTTCGGCGGCTTCGTCTTCGGCTGGATCGGTGACCGCGTCGGCCGCAAGCACGCCCTGACCGTCGCAGTCCTCGCCGCCTCCTTCGGCTCCCTGCTGATCGCCGCTCTGCCCACCTACGACCAGGTCGGCGTGTGGTCCTCCGTGATCCTCCTGGTGGCGCGCCTTGTGCAGGGCCTCGCCCACGGCGGCGAGCTTCCCAGCGCCCAGACCTACCTCGCGGAGCATTCGCCGCGGGAGCACCGCGGCCTGTGGGCGTCCTCCATCTACGTCACCGGCACCATCGGCCTGCTCGCCGGCCTGCTGCTCGGCCTCATCCTCTCCAGCATCCTGACCGAGTCGCAGATGAACGCCTGGGGCTGGCGCATCCCGTTCGCGATCGGCGCGGTCCTCGGCCTCATGGCGCTGTGGATCCGCTCCTCGATGGAGGAGTCCGACGTGTTCGAAGAGGAGCAGCAGCGCCAGCAGCAGGAGGAGGCGAAGGTCAACGTCCTCGTGGCCCTCTGGCAGGACCGTTCGCGCGCCCTGCGCGTCATCTTCATGACGGCGGGCCTGACCGTCGCCTACTACATCTGGTCGGTGTCCATCGCTGCGCTGGCGAAGCAGAACCTCGGCTACACCGACCAGGAGGCGTTCCTCGCCTCCATGATCGGCAACATTGCGCTCATCCTCGCCCTGCCGGTGTGGGGCGCGCTCTCCGATCGCATCGGCCGCAGGCCCTGCGCCATCGGCGGCCTGCTGGGCACCGCCGTGCTGTACATTCCGCTGATTCTGCTGATCCAGGGTGAGTTCTGGCAGCTGGTCGTGGCGATCGTCGTGCAGCTCGTGCTGCTGGCCGGCATGCTGTCCCACGCTCCCGCGATGTATGCGGAGATGTTCTCCACCGGCAACCGCGCCAGCGGCTTCGGCATCCCGTACGCGATCGCGATCGCCCTGTTCGGCGGCACCGCCCCGTACCTCAACACGTGGGTGGGCGACCAGATCCAGTTCGGCGTCTACGTGGTGGCGCTGCTGGTCATCTCCTGCGCAGTGATGGCGTTCATGCCGGAGACCAAGGGCAAGGACCTGGCGCATGACACGCCTCGGAGCCGTCACCCCTGAGAGCAGGGCAGAAGCTCGTTTACCCCCGATGTACCCCTTGTTTGTGCAGTCTTGGTGATCTCTTGACCCAAATGCCTGATCGTGTTTAGCTGGAGGGGTCGGAGTTGAGAATGCTGCGACGTTGCATGGCGGACACTCTCACCGAAGGAGGATCTTTTGTGACTACTTCAAGGATGACAGTTGACCGCCGAGCATTTGCCACATCCGCCTTAGTGGGGGGTTTGAGTGTTGCGCTTGGGGTGACCCCGCGGGCAGAAGGGGCAGGTGTCGATCCTGCCGCAGCTGAAAAGGGCCTGACTCTTTCTCGCGATCAGCAAGAGGACGCCGAGGTTATTTCCAAGGGCCTCGAAGACTTCTTTACCAGGTATATGCCGGTCAAGAGTGGAAAATTTGTAGTCCACGACTCTGCTGTGATTGCCGATGGATACGGTGACGCATTGCCGAAATTTGAGAAAATGGCAAGCGAGCTCAATGCAATGGCCGACGGTCGGGTTGCCATCGCGGGCGATCGAACGGCGTCAGCATCCAGTGCAAAGTCGTACGCCCAGTGCGTCGTCCTAAGCGCGCTCGGAATCCCAGCAGGCGCATTGAGTGCGGGCACATGGACTGCCATCGCTGATGCTATAAAGATGTATCGCTGGGGGCTCGCAGCGAAAACCATCGTCCGAGGATTGGGGCCCGCCGCGCTCAAGGGCGTTTTGAGAGCTGTCGGTGGTCCAGCGGCGATCGCAGCGGCCCTTGCAGGTAGCGCAATCGTCTGTGCTGGATCTTGAACGTTGCTCGCGGAAAGGATGGAGTATGCGCACGACAGCGTGGCTGATCGGCATCGGAATGTTCGCGACGACTACGCTCCTCTTGGCAGCGATATTCTCCTTCGCGACCGGCGGTGCATTGCTACCGAATAATATTGTCATTTGGGGTGTCGCCGCAGTCGTGGCCGGGGTCTTCACTGTTCCCGTGATTCGGGGTGTTGGGAGCGGACGACGCCTCTGACTCCCCTCTGTACGAGTAGGCCGGGCCATCACGTGAGCGATGGCCCGGCCTATATTCTCGTCAGTCTGGTTGTCGGGAGATTTGGGGCTGAATTATTGAGGCAGGGGGTGATATCGGTGTCGCACGGCCCCGGCGCCGCCTCAGATCACCAGGTTGACGAGCTTCGGGGCGCGCACGATCACCTTGCGCAGCTCCTGGCCCTCCAGCAGCTCCTTCACACGGTCCTCGGCCATCACGCGGGCCTCGAGGTCCTCCGCGGTGATGTCCGCCGGCACCTGCAGGCGGTGGCGGACCTTGCCCTTCACCTGGACCACCGCGGTGATCTCGTCCGCGCCGAGGTAGGCCTCATCGGCCGACGGGTACGGCGCCCGCACCAGGGACTCCTCGTGGCCCAGGCGGTGCCACATCTCCTCCGCGATGTGCGGCGCCAGCGGCGCCGCCATCAGGATCAGCGGCTCCACCACGCTGCGCGGAACCGCGGTGCCGGCGGTCATCAGCTTCGTGAGCTGGTTGACCAGTTCAATCATCTTGGAGATCGCGGTGTTGAACCGCATGTTGTCCATCTCCACGGTGACCGCATCGATCGTGGTGTGCAGGGCCTTGAGGGTGGCGGCGTCGGCCTCGCCGTCACCGGCGATGACCTCACCGGTCTCCTCGTCGATGACGAGGCGCCACAGGCGCTGCAGGAAGCGCTGAGCGCCGACCACGGCGCGGGTCTCCCACGGACGGGACTGGTCAAGAGGGCCCATCGACATCTCGTACACGCGGAAGGTGTCCGCGCCGAACTGGGCGTACATGTCGTCCGGGGTCACCGAGTTCTTCAGCGACTTGCCCATCTTGCCGTACTCCTGGGAGACCCTCTCGCCGTTGTAGGTGAAGGTGCCGTCGGCCTCCTCTACGACCTCCTCAGCGGGGACGTACACGCCGCGGGCGTCGGTGTAGGCGTAGGCCTGCACGTAGCCCTGGTTGAACAGGCGATGGAACGGCTCCTGGCTGGACAGGTGGCCGAGGTCGAACAGGACCTTGTGCCAGAAGCGGGCGTACAGCAGGTGCAGCACGGCGTGCTCCACACCGCCCACGTACAGGTCCACACCGCCCACGGAGCCCTCACTGCGCGGCCCCATCCAGTACTCCTCGTTCGCGCGGGAGGTGAGCTCATCCTCGTTCGTGGGGTCGGTGTAGCGCAGCTCGTACCAGGAGGAGCCGGCCCAGTTCGGCATCGTGTTCGTTTCGCGGATGTAGTCCTTCTCGCCGTCGCCGAGGTCCAGACGCACGTTCACCCAGTCCTGGTTGCGGCTCAGCGGGGTCTGCGGCTCCGTGTCGGTGTCGTTCGGATCCAGCGCGGTGGGGGAGAAGTCGTCCAGCTCCGGCAGCGGCACGGGCAGGTGCTCCATCGGCAGCGGGATCGGGGTGGTGGGGTCGTCCTTGGCGTACACGATGGGGAACGGCTCACCCCAGTAGCGCTGGCGGGAGAACAGCCAGTCGCGCAGACGATACGTGGTGCGGGCGCGGCCGAAGCCCTTCTCGATCGCGTACTCGAGGGCCTTCTGCTTCGCGTCGTCGATGCCGAGGCCGTTGAGGTCCAGCTCGTCGCTGCGGGAGTTGATCTTCTCGCCGTCACCGGTGTAGGCCCGGCCCTCCTCGAAGTCGTCCGGGACCTGGACGGTGCGGATGATGTCGAGGTCGTACGCCGAAGCGAACGCGTAGTCGCGCTCGTCCTCGGCCGGCACCGCCATGACGGCGCCGGTGCCGTAGCCGATGAGCACGTAGTCGGCGACGAACACGGGGATCTTCCGCCCGTCCATCGGGTTGACGGCGAACAGGCCGGTGAACACGCCGGTCTTGGGGCGGTCCTCGTCGGTGCGGTCCTCGTCGGTGAGGGAGGCGGCGCGCTGCTGGTAGGCGCGGACCGCCTCGGCGGGGGTGGCGGCGCCGCCGGTCCAGGCGTCCTTCGTGCCGTCCGGCCAGGTGTCGGGCAGGGCCGACGGGTCCGCCATCAGAGCGTGTTCGGGGGAGAGCGCACAGAAGGTGGCGCCGAAGAGGGTGTCGGCGCGGGTGGTGAACACCTCGAACTCGCCGCCGGCGAGGGCGGAGGGGGCGTCGGCGAAGCGGAAGCGCACCTGGGCGCCGTGGCTGCGGCCGATCCAGTTGCGCTGCATCAGCTTGATCGACTCCGGCCAGTCCACGCGGTCCAGGTCGTCCACGAGGCGGTCCGCGTAGGCGGTGATGCGCATGTTCCACTGGCGCAGGCGGCGCTTGAAGACCGGGTAGTTGCCGCGCTCGGAGCGCCCGTCGGCGGTGACCTCCTCGTTCGCCAGCACGGTGCCGAGTCCCGGGCACCAGTTGACCGGGGTGTCGGAGATGTAGGCGAGGCGGAAGGAGTCCACCAGCTCCTGCATCTGCTCGGGGGTGTACTGCACCAGGAAGTCGAACGGGGTGGAGTCGCCCTCGATCCAGTGCTTCGGGGAGGGCTTGCGCTCGATCCAGTGCTGCGGCAGCTCGATGCCGAGCTTCTCCGCCATCGCCCACGGATCCACCTCGCGGTCCTGGATCGCGCCCTTCAGTTCGCTGATGGGGCGGGCGCGGCCGGTGACGCCGTCCACGTTCTCGGCCGTCGGGTCGTACCAGGACTCGAACAGCTGCAGGAAGATCCACTGCGTCCACTTCACGAAGTCGGCGTCGGTGGTGCGCAGGGCGCGGCGCAGGTCATGCGAGAGGCCGAGGCGGAACAGCTGGCGGGACATGTTCGCCACGTTCTCGTCAGTGGTGGTGCGCGGGTGGGTGCCGGTCTCGATGGCGTACTGCTCAGCGGGCAGGCCGAACGCGTCGTAGCCCATCGTGTACAGGACGTTCTTGCCCTTCATCCGCTCGTAGCGGGCCAGCACATCGGTGGCGATGTAGCCCAGGGGGTGACCCACGTGCAGACCCTTGCCGGAGGGGTAGGGGAACATGTCCATGATGAAGGACTTCTCCGGGAGCGGGGAGCCGTCACCGGCGAACTCGCCCTCGGGGTCCACGGCGTGGAAGCTGCCGTTGTCCTTCCAGAAGGCCTGCCAGCGCTCCTCAATGGAGCCGGCGAGATCGGCGTTGTAGCGATGCGGTGCGTCAGTCATCCCAATCCTTGTGCGTCTGAGCGGGTCGGCCGACGGATGCTCCCGCGCACAGGGCCCCGGCGGGATGGAGCACCATCCCGGTGGGGTGGGGGAGCAGCCGGCGTTGGCGGTGCTCCCAGACTACCGAAGCCGCCCGCTGGACACCGGATCGGTCCAGCGCGGATCACCTCACGCCTGCAGGCGCTCCTTCACGGCCGCGAAGATGCCCGGCATCGCCTCGTTCAGCACGTTCATGGTGGAGGTGAAGTTCTCCGCCCCGCCGTACCACGGGTCCGGCAACGGGTCGCCCGCATCCGCACCGGGGACGAAGTCGGTGACCAGTGCGATCTGGTCCTCGCGGGCGCCGAGGGCGCGCAGACGCTCCAGGTGGAAGTCCTCCGCCGCGATGATGAGGTTCGCCTCCCGCACATCGTGCTCGGTGATCTGGCGGGCCCGGTGGTTCTCCGCGTCGATGCCGTGGCGGCGCAGCTCCACCCGTGCCCGGTGGTCGATGGGATTGCCGAGCTCCTCGCTGGACACGCCGAAGGATTCGATGCTCAGCTCCTCCAGCTCGGAGGCGGTCAGATGCTCGCGGGCGTACTCCTGCGCGATGCGCTCAGCCATGGGGCTGCGGCAGATGTTCCCCCAACAGACGAAGTACAGGTGCACGATCCGATCTCCTCCACACAGCAGTCACGGTGAACCGTCATGCTCTCAGATCGAGCCGTGCACCGGATGGGCGTACGGGCCGCGCACGGCGACCTCAGCCCAGCGCGCCGGGCTGACGCGGGTGAGAAGGACGAGGCCCACCAGGACGTGCGCCGATCCCAGGATGAGGAACATCCAGGGGGAGGTGAGTGGAGCCCCGCCCACGCCGAGCACCCCCATGCCGAGATGGAAGCCGCCGTGGATGCCGGCCGCGGCCCAGACGCTGCGCAGCAGGATCCCGAGGGCGGCGGCGGTGAGGGAGAACCCGAACGGGATCGTCAGATACGACAGGTGCCCGATCAGCCCCTGCTGGCCGCCCGAGCTCCCCAGGTGCGGCAGGGCGAACACCACCGCGGCGATGAACACCGCCCGACGGGGCCGTGACCGCAGCGACTGCAGCAGATAGCCGCGCATCAGCACCTCCTCGCCGATGCCCTGCAGAACGAAGGACCGAACCAGAATGTAGGCGAGCAGCAGCCAGGCGGGGATCTGCGCCAGAGCGGCGGGGGCGCCGAGCGCAGCCTCCTCCGCCGTGGCGGGTCCCGCCGGAGGCGCCAGCACCGGCTCCACCAGCAGCCAGCCCGCGGTGGCGGCAGCGGCGATCGCCACGGAGACGGCGGTGCCGACGACCAGGGCGATGAGAGCACGCGGCCCCGGTCGCAGCCCCAGGTCGCCGACCGGGCGACGGTCAGCCCAGCGCACCAGCGCCATGGAGCCGCCGACGAACACCACCAGCGCCAGCGGCCACACCAGAAGTGCGATGCGCATATGCGCGGCGTCGTCGGCGCCGACGAAGTCGGCATGGGCATCGGGCAGGAGCGCGAGCACCAGCATCGGCGCGGCAGGGGCCGCAGCGAACACGGCAAGGGTCAGCAGGATGCGCACCCACACCGGAAGCCGGGGCTGAATGGTGGGGGAGGGAGGCAGAGATGCCATGTCCTCCACGCTAGGAATCGATGCCCCTAGGGCTTCAGTGCCGCTCGTCACCGACACCCATGACCCGTGTCATGGGTCAGTGCACGGCCGCCGCGCATAGGCTCATGCCGTGACCCGACCAGAGAGCACCGCCGACCCCACCCGCGCCCTGCCGCTCCTGCAGGCCGGAGCCCTGTTCTGCTACCTGCTGGGGGTGATGCAGTTCGCGAACCCCGATGCGCTCGAGGACCCGTCGGCCCCCGTCTTCACCGCCGCCTCCGCACCGATCGCCACCGGCATCGCGCTGATCGTCGCCAGCGTCGGTCTGCTGTGGGTCCTGCGGCGCAGCCTCACCAGCAGGCGCATCCGGTCCGCGCTGGCGATCCTCGTCTTCGCGCTGCTCGCCGCCGGCGCCCTCCTCGGCCACCTGGGTCTGTACGCACCAGCGCTCATCCTCTCCACCCTGCTCCTCGTGCTCGACGCCTCCTGGCGGATCTCCCTTGCTGCCGTTGCCATCGACGCCGCCATCAGCATCGCCGCCGGGCCGCTCCTGTTCGGCGCGCCCGTCCTCCACGCTGTTCTGAACGTGCTGCCCGTGGCGATGGTGTACGCCCTCGGCACCATCCTCGGCGTCATCCTCGCCCGCTACGCGACCCTCGTGGAGGAGGAGCGCCGCGCCGTCGCGCAGCGCGACCGCGCCCTGCAGGAACTGGCGCGCCGCAGCGTCGCCGAACGCGACCTCATGCTCGCCGAAGAACGGGCACGAGCCGCCGCCGAACTCCACGACGGGCTCGGGCACCGCCTCACTCTCATCGGCATGAGCCTCGAATTCGCGCAGCGGATGCGCGACCGCGCACCCGAGGCGGCCTGGCAGGAGATCGCCACCGCCCGGACCACCGCCTCCGACGCCATGGGGGAGATGCGCACCTGGGTGCGGGCCCTCAGCCCCATCCGCCGCGACGGCTCCCACGGCATCGCCGCTGTTGAGGACGCCGTCGCCTCCTTCGAACGCACCGGCCTGACCGTCACCCTCACCGAGGGCCTCGCCGGCGCCGCCCTCACCGAACCGATGGAGCGCCTGTCGCTGCGCACCGTCCAGGAGGGCCTCACCAACGCCCTGCGGCATGCCCGCGCCGACCATGTCACCATCGACATCCACCACGACCGCGCTGAGGGCACCGTCACCGTCACTGTCCAGAACCCCGCTGCGGACGCACCCGTCGGCCTCCTGCCCGCCGAGCACCGCGGCATCGGACTCACCGGCCTCACCCGCGCCGCCCGCATCCTCGGCGGCACCCTCACCGCCGACGCCCGCCCGGCAGGTGAGGGAGCCGGGCGGGTCTTCCGCCTCACCGTCACCGTCCCCGCGGGCGAGGCCCTCGCCACCACCGAAGGAGCCCCAGCATGACCTCCACCGACCGTCCGCCCCTGCGCGTCCTCGTGGTCGACGACCAGCAGCTGCTGCGCCGCGGCCTCACCCTCCTGCTCAGCACCGAGGACGGCATCGACGTGGCGGCCCAGGCCGCCGACGGGCACGAAGCCCTCGCCGTTCTCGCCACCACCGACGTCGACGCCGTCCTCACCGACGCGAAGATGCCCCACATGGACGGAATCGACCTCGTCCGGGCCGTTGCCGACCGCCACCCCGGCCTGCCGGTGCTGGTGCTCACCACCTTCGACGAACCCGACCTCGTGCAGGGCGCCATCGCCGCCGGAGCTGCCGGCTTCCTCCTGAAGGACTCCTCGACCACCACCCTCGCCGACGCGCTGCGCGCAGCCGTCGGCGGCGGCATGGTGATCGACCCGCGCGTCGCCCGCGCCGCGTACTCCCCGCCACCGTCCGGAGAGGGGGAGGAGGGCATCCTGACCGTCCTCACCCCGACCGAGCGGCGCGTTGCCGAAAAGGTGGCCGACGGGTGCTCCAACCAGGAGATCGCCGCGCAGCTGTTCCTCGCCGAGGGGACGGTCCGCAACCACATCTCCGCTCTGCTGCGCAAAACCGGTGCCCGTGACCGCACCGTCCTCGCCCTCGACCTGTTCAAGGCGCTGCGCTGAGAGCCCCGCGCGGGAGAGCGGGGAGAGGCGCGGCCCTCAGGTGAAGAAGGGGCTGACCGCCAGCAGCACCAGCATCGTGCCGATCGAGGTCACCAGCGCCGTATCGCGCGAGACCTCCTCCGCCGTCTCATAGTGCGCCGCCGTCACGTACACGTTCTGCGCCGTCGGCAGAGCCGCCATCACGACCGCCGCGAACAGCGCATGACCGGACAGCCCGAACAGCACCGCCGCCGCACCGAACGCCACCAGCGGCATCACGATCAGCTTGAACGCGCTCGCCAGAAACACATCAGCGCGCACCCCATCGGTCTTCGCGAGCGGCTTCGAGGCCACCAGCGACATGCCGAAGCTGATCAGCAGACCGGGGATCGACAGCCCGCCCAGGATCTCGATCGGCTCCATGGCGAACGCGGGCAGGCTCCACCCCGCCGCCAGCAGAGCGATGCCGATCGCCGCCGCGATGATCGTCGGGTTCGCCGCAACGTTCGCCGCGAACGCCTTCAGCGACGGCCGCTGCCCGCTCTTCACCGCATGCAGGACGAACTGGAACATCGGGGTGAAGAGCGCCATCTGGAACAGCACGATCGGCAGTGCGAACGCCACATCGCCCAGCACGTACGCCGCCAGCGGGAAGCCCATGTTCGCGGAGTTCACCATCGAGGCGCTGACCGCCGTCACCAGGGTGTGCTCGGGGCGCCGACGCAGCAGCAACTGCGCAGCCGCCCCCGTCAGCGCCACGGTCATGAACGCCGCAATCGCTGCGATAGCGAAATGCGGGGACAGCACCATCGAGAGGTCCGAATCCATCAGTGAGGTGAACACCAGCGCGGGCGTCCCCACGAAATAGGTGATGCGGTTCAGCACGAACCGCCCCTGCGGGCCGAGGATCCCGGTCAGGCCAGCGGCGATGCCGACCGCGATCAGGACCGAAATGATGAAGAAGCCGCTGAGAACTCCGAGCATTCAGGATCGCCGGCTCACCGCGACGCGATCTGGCCCGGCATCCCCGGGACGGGCTGCGCGGGATCGGTCCCGATGCCCACGATGCGGTTGTTCTCGTCCACGTGCACCACGCGCGGCTCATGCACCGCGGCCTCCGCGTCATCCATCAGCCCGTAGGCGATGAGGATGACGAGGTCACCGGGATGCACCAGGTGGGCGGCCGCGCCGTTCACCTTGATCTCGCCGGTGCCGTGCTCCCCGCGGATGACATAGGTCTCCAGGCGGGCACCATTGGTGATGTCGACGATCGCGACCTTCTCGTTCTCCATGAGTCCGGCGGCGTCCAGCAGGTCGGCGTCCACCGTCACGGAGCCGACATAGTGCAGGTCCGCCTGGGTGACGGTGGCGCGGTGGATCTTCGAGGTCATCAGTGTTCGCATCATGATGCCCCCATTGTCCCACCGGAAGCGCCCGCGGTCAGTGAGGCGTTCGCCGCATCCGCGCAGGGGCGACGGGCCTGTCACGCTCAGGGCCCACCGGCCCCGTTCCTGCGATACTGGGGGAGTTCACCGGCGCCTGCCGGCAGGGCCCCGTCGGCCCGCATGAGGAACAGCAGACCCGCGCCGCGCCGGCCCGCAGAGGAGGAACCGATGCCGAAAGCGAAGAACCGCCGCTCCAAGGGGACGCCCTTCGAGGAGATGGCGCTGCCCACCGAGCTGATCAGCGAACTCGACTACCACGGCTTCACCCGTGCCTTCGAGATCCAGGAGGCGATCCTCCCCGACGCGCTCGCGGGCCGCGACGTCCTCGCCCGCGCTGAGACCGGCAGCGGCAAGACCCTCGCGTTCACCCTCGCGATGACGGCGCGCTTCCGCGGCCGACGGGTGCACAAGCGGCGCCCGCTCGGCATCGTGCTGGTGCCCACGCGCGAGCTGGCGGTGCAGGTGGTCGATACGATCCACCCGTTCGCCCGCGCGGTCGGCATCCGCGCGCAGCTGGTGGCCGGCGGGATGAACATCGAGAAGCAGGCCGAGGCGCTGAGGCGCGGAGTCGCGATCATCGTCGCCACCCCCGGCCGGGTGAAGGACCTCGCGATCCGCGGCGACCTCGGACTGGACTGCATCGAGACCACCGTGATCGACGAGGCGGACCACATGGCCGACCTCGGCTTCCTGCCGCAGATCGGGGAGATCCTCGCGAACATCCCCATGGGCACGCAGAAGATGCTGTTCTCCGCCACGCTCGACGACCAGGTGGAGCGGATCGTCGACGACTTCCTCGTGGACCCCGTCACCCACGAGACCACGCCGGTGGCGGCAGCTGTGAAGACGATGCGGCACGAGGCGTACGCCATCAACCCCAAGCGCAAACGGGAGATCACCGCGCAGATCGCCGCGAGGGACGGCCGCACCCTCATCTTCACCCGCACGCAGCTGGGCGCGGAGCGAGTCGCCCAGGAACTGGTGGAGGTGGGCGTGGCCGCCGCCGCGCTGCACGGCTCCAAGCAGCAGGGCATGCGCACCAATGTCCTGGCCGGCTTCCGCAACGGCGCTTACGACGTCCTCGTCGCCACGGACGTTGCGGCGCGCGGCATCCACATCGACGACGTCTCCCTCGTCCTGCACGTGGACCCGCCGGAGACGGCGAAGGACTACGTGCACCGGTCGGGTCGCACCGCCCGCGCCGGCGCGCACGGCATCGTGGTCACCCTTGTCCTTCCGCACCAGAAGGACGGCGTGTCGCGGCTCCTGGATGCAGCGGAAGCCCCCGTCCAATGGCATGATGTGGCCTCTGAGAACGATGAGGTGCTCCGCTTCGTGGGCGGCAGGGCCCCGTCGGGCGAACCCGCGGAGGATCCCGCGATGATCAAGCACAAGGGTGCCCCGCGGCGCCTCGACATCCGAGGGGGCCGGGGAGCCGACCAGCGGCGCGCCGAGGTGCGCCGCGAGAACGAAGCGCGGCGCTCCGTCTACGACCAGGACGGCGAGAGCACCGCAGGGGCCGCACCCCGGAACCGGGGCGGCGCCGGCCGACGGCACCAGCGGGGGACGACCACGAGCACCTGGCGGGGCCGAGGGCACGACGACGATGCATCCGAGCGCAGGACGTCGCGCGGCGGCCGCCCCCGCGGCGCTCGAGGCGGAGCAGGCGGCGGGCGTCGCCGAGGGCAGGGAGGCCCGAAGCGCTCCGGGGGCGCACGCGGCCGTGGGAAGTAAGGACCAGTAAGGATCAGATATGGCAATCAGCTTGTTCGACCTGTTCAAGATCGGCATCGGGCCGTCGTCCTCGCACACGGTCGGTCCCATGCGCGCCGCGAACGAGTGGGCGCAGGAGATCCTCGCCGATGAGGACGTCCGCAGCCGCCTCGACGACCTCGACGTCCACCTCTACGGGTCCCTCGCCGCCACCGGCATCGGCCACGGCACCCTCGATGCCGTCATCCTCGGCCTGGAGGGCAACGACCCCCGCGAGATCGACCCCGTCAAGGGCTGGGAGCGCGCCCAGGAGATCGAGAAGGAGGGCGGGCTGCTGCTGGGCGGACAGGTCCCCGTCACACTGCGCCCCTCCACGATCGTGGTGCACCCCCTCACGTTCCTGCCCGAGCACTCCAACGGCATGACCTTCAACGCCCTGGACGCCGACGGCGAAGTCATCGCCACGCGCACGTCGTTCTCCGTCGGCGGCGGCTTCGTGCTCACCAAGGAGGAGATCAACGCGCGAGGTGCGGACGCGGCCGACGAAGCCGAGGACGTCAACCCGATCTTCACCACCGGCGCTGAGCTGTTGCGCGTGTGCGAGGAGCACGGCATCTCCATCTCGCAGGCTATGATGTGGCGCGAGCGCCAGTGGCGCAGCGAAGAGGAGGTCCGTGCCGGCGCTCTGGAGATCTGGGCCGCGATGGACGCCTGCATCACCGCCGGGATGCACACTCCCGGTGTTCTGCCGGGCGGGCTGAACGTCAAGCGCCGCGCTGCCGGCTGGTACGAGTCCCTTCAGGCGGAGGATCCGGACAAGAGCCGCGACAGCCAGTTCGACTGGGTCAGCCTCGCCGCTCTCGCCGTCAACGAGGAGAACGCGGCGGGCGGCCGGGTCGTCACCGCCCCCACCAACGGCGCAGCCGGCATCATCCCCGCCGTCCTGTTCTACGCCCTCAACTTCCTGGACTTCGACACCCAGGAGGAGAAGGACGACGCGGTGGTGCGCTTCCTGCTCGCCGCGGCGGCCGTCGGCTCCCTCTACAAGGAGAACGCCTCCATCTCCGGCGCCGAGGTCGGCTGCCAGGGCGAGGTGGGCTCCGCCTCCTCCATGGCCGCGGCCGGCCTCGCCGAGGTGATGGGCGCGAAGCCCCCGCAGGTGGAGAATGCTGCGGAGATCGCGATGGAGCACAACCTGGGTCTCACATGCGACCCGGTGGGCGGCCTCGTGCAGATCCCCTGCATCGAACGCAACGCGATGGGCTCCATCAAGGCGATCACGGCGGTGCGGTTCGCCCTGCGCGGCAACGGTGAGCACCTGGTCTCCCTGGACACCGTCATCGAGACGATGCGCCGCACCGGCAAGGACATGAACGAGCGCTACAAGGAGACCGCAATGGGCGGTCTCGCGATCACGGTGCCGGTGTCGCTGCCCGAGTGCTGACCCGATTCTGTGCTTCAGCCCACATGCGATAACGTTGTGAGGGCCACGCCGCAGGAGCCGGCGGGCAGCGGAGAGATCCGCGTCCGTCGGCTCCTGTGCCTCTGACCAGCACCGCAACCCGGACCCGTGGAGGAGAGCCAGGATGACCACCCAGAACCCGTCGGCCCCCGCTGAGCAGACCCAGGACGTCTACCCGCCGAGCTCCGAATTCTCCACCAACGCGGTCGCGCGTCCCAGCCTCTACGAGGAAGCCGCTGCTGATCGCCTGAAGTTCTGGGAGCTGCGCGCCCGCCTGCTCAACTGGTCGAAGCCGTTCACCGAGGTCCTCGACTACTCCAACGCCCCGTTCGCCCGCTGGTTCGCCGACGGCCGCCTCAACGCCTGCTACAACGCCGTGGACCGCCACATCGAATCCGGCCACGGCGACCAGGTCGCCCTCTTCGCCGAATACGAGGACGGCGCCGACGCCTCCTACACCTACGCCCAGGTGAAGGACGAGGTCTCCCGCATGGCCAACGCCCTGCAGGACCTCGGCGTCACCACGGGGGACCGCGTCGCCATCTACCTGCCGATGATCCCCGAAGCGGTGTTCGCCATGCTCGCCTGCGCCCGCATCGGCGCACCCCACTCAGTCGTGTTCGGCGGCTTCTCCGCCGACGCCCTCCGCTCGCGCATCGACGACGCCGGCGCCGTGGCCGTCATCACCGCCGACGGCCAGTTCCGCCGCGGCAAGGCGCTCCCCCTCAAGCCCGCTGTGGACGACGCCCTCGAGGGCTCGCAGGGCACCGTGAAGAACGTGCTCGTGGTCAAGCGCACCGGAGGCGACGTCGCCTGGACCGACGGCCGCGACCACTGGTGGCACGAACTGCGCGAGGACGCATCCACCGAGCACGAGCCCGTCGCGGTCGACGCCGAGCACCCGCTGTTCATCCTCTACACCTCCGGCACCACCGGGAAGCCGAAGGGCATCGTCCACACCACCGGCGGGTACCTCACCCAGGCCGCCTACACGCACCGCAACGTCTTCGACCTCAAGCCGTCCTCCGACGTCTACTGGTGCACCGCCGACATCGGCTGGATCACCGGCCACACCTACGTGGTGTACGGACCGATGGTGAACCGCACCACGCAGGTCATCTACGAGGGCACCCCCGACACCCCGCACCAGGGCCGCTGGTGGGAGGTCATCCAGAAGTACGGCGTCACCACCTTCTACTCCTCGCCCACGGCGATCCGCACCGCCATGAAGTGGGGCGAGGACATCCCCGCGAAGTTCGACCTCTCCAGCCTGCGCCTGCTCGGAACGGTCGGCGAGTCCATCAACCCGGAGGCATGGCGCTGGTACCGCCGCGTCATCGGCGGTGACCGCTGCCCGATCGTCGACACCTGGTGGCAGACCGAGACCGGTGCGATCATGATCTCCCCGCTGCCCGGCGTCACGCCCCTGAAGCCCGGCAGTGCGCAGGTGCCCCTGCCGGGGATCAGCGCCGACGTTCTCGACGACAACGGTGAGGCCGTCCAGCCCGACGAGCCAGGCTTCCTCGTGCTCACCGATCCGTGGCCGTCGATGCTGCGCGGCATCTGGGGCGATGACCAGCGCTTCATCGACACCTACTGGTCCCGCTTCGAGAACCGGTACTTCGCCGGTGACGGCGCCAAGAAGGACGCTGACGGGGACATCTGGGTGACCGGTCGCGTGGACGACGTCATGAACGTCTCCGGCCACCGCCTGTCCACCTCCGAGATCGAATCCGCCCTCGTCTCCCACCCATGGGTCGCCGAAGCCGCCGTCGTCGGCGCAGCCGACGAGACCACCGGACAGTCCGTCGTCGCATTCGTCATCCTCCGCTCGGATGCGCTCGGCGACGTCGAGGCTGAGGGCGGCGAGGAGAACGCGGTGCAGGTGCTGCGCGCGCACGTGGGCCAGGAGATCGGCCCGATCGCCAAGCCGAAGAAGGTCCTGCTCGTCACCGAGCTGCCCAAGACCCGATCCGGCAAGATCATGCGCCGCCTGCTGCGCGATGTCGCCGAGAACCGCGAGGTGGGGGACACCCAGACCCTCGCCGATTCCTCCGTGATGGACCTCATCCAGCGCGGCCTCGCCGGCAAGTGAGCAAGTGATGGAACAATGATGGCCATGGCTGAGAAGAAGACCGAACCGTTCCAGAGCGACCCGACGAAGACGCGGGCATCGCTCAACGACGTCGCCGAATCCGTCGGCATCACCAGTGCGATCGCAGTGCGCGCCCTGCGCGGCGCCCCGGACATCAAACCGGACCTCGCGCAGCGCACCCGCGAAGCCGCTGAGCGCCTCAACTTCCCCCTCGAGGACATCTCGGAGGAGGACGCGCGCAACGGAGTCATCGCCGTCCTGGTGAACACGATGCGCAACACGTGGATCTCCGACCTTGTGCGGGCCATCCGCATCGAGCTGTCGGCCACCGGGCGCACGGTTGTGGTGGTGCCGACCCGTCAGCGCGTCCCGGAGTACCCGGTGACGGTGGACGAGTCCACCATCTCCTCGCTGACCGCGCTCGGCGTGGACGGCTTCATCATGGCTTCCGACCTCCCCGATATGGACGTGGTGCGCCGCGCCATCGGCTCCCGCCCGATCGTCGCGATCGGCGCATCCAAGCAGCACATCGGCACCATGGACACGGTCCGCATCGACGACGAGGCCGGCCTCGGCCTCGTCGTGGACCACCTGGTGGCGATGGGGCACAAGGACATCGCCCACGTGGGCGGTGTGGGGTACACGGTGGCGCAGGAGCGCGCCGAGGCGTTCACCGCGGCCATGGCACGCCACGGTCTGGAGGACCGCGCACGTGTGGAGCCCGCCGACTTCTCCGAACAGGTGGGGCGCACCGCCGGGTCGATGCTGCTGAACGGCTCCTCGGTTCCGACCGCGATCACCTGCTCGAACGACGTCACTGCGACGGGAGTCCTCACCGCAGCGGTCGAGGCGGGCTACAGCGTTCCGGCGGACCTGTCGGTCGTCGGCTACGGCAACACCTCGCTCGCCGCCTCCGGAACGGCGCAGCTCACCAGCATCGATCCGAATTCGCGGCGCCTGGGTGCGATGGCGGCGCAGTTCATCGTGGAGCGCGCCGGTGGGTACGACGGTCCGGCCCGCGACGTCGCGGTGACCCCGCGGCTGGAAGTGCGCCGCAGCTCCTCGGCGGGCCCCCGCCCGGAGAAGCAGCGGCGCCGCCGGATCACCCTCGACTGACATAACGACCAGATCACAGTCCTGATAGGGTTTCTTCATGATCAACTCTTCGAATGACCGCGCGTCGCGGACGAGCCAGCGATCCATCAGCGAGCTCATCACGTCCATCAAAGCCGAGGTCACCGGCGTTGTGCAGCGAGAGATCGCCATCGCCAAGAAGGAGATCACGGACATCGTGGTCAAGGCCGGCATCACCGCCGCCCTTGCCGCCGTCCTGGTGTTCTTCCTGCTCAGCGCCTGGGTGATGCTCCTGTTCACCGCCGCATGGGGTCTGGTGGCCCTGGGTCTCAGCCCGTGGCTGTCCTTCCTCATCGTCGCCGCTGCGCTCATCGTGCTCGGCCTGATCCTGGGCCTCGCGGCGTTCCTGGTCGCGAAGAGGATCAAGGGCCCGACCACCACCGTCGAAACCGCCACCAGCGCCGTCGGAGCAGTGCAGGGCAAGCGCCCCGTGAACGCCGCTGACTACGACGACGCCTACGAGGAGCTCTACGGCAAGCAGGTCGCTGCTCGCTCCGTGGAGAAGACGAAGGCCCGCGCCTGAGTCGCCTCCCTCATCATCGAGAAGCGGATCGCCCTGCGGGCGGTCCGCTTTTCCGTTCCCCAGACGCGCAGAATATGCTGGCCTGGTGACTCTTCGACTGCATGACTCCGCCACCCGCACGCTCTCGGACTTCATTCCGCTGACGGAGGGGAAGGTGGGCCTGTACGTCTGCGGTCCCACCGTGCAGGACGGGCCGCACATCGGGCACGTCCGCACCTTCCTCGCATTTGACGTCCTCGTGCGCTGGCTGCGCCGCAGCGGATACGACGTCACCTATGTCCGCAACGTCACCGACATCGATGACAAGATCCTCGCCCGCGCCGAGCAGGAGGGCCGCCCCTGGTGGGCTTGGTCCATCCAGCACGAGCGCCTCTTCGGCGAGATCATGGACCGCTTCGGTGCTGTGCGCCCCGACTACGAACCGCGCGCCACCGGGCATGTGCCCGAACAGGTCGACTTCATGCAGCTGCTGATCGACCGCGGCCACGCCTACGCCGACGGTGAGGGCAACGTCTACTTCGACGTCCGCTCCCTGCCGGAGTACGGCTCCCTGACGAACCAGTCCCTCGATGACATGATCGACGACCTCGAAGCCCCCGAGCGCGGTAAGCGCGACCGTCGGGACTTCGCGCTGTGGAAGCAGGCGAAGGCCGACGAGCCGGAGTCCGCCGCGTGGAACACCCCGTTCGGTCGCGGCCGGCCCGGCTGGCACCTCGAATGCTCCGCCATGAGCCGGAAGTACCTGGGGGAGTCGTTCGACATCCACGGCGGCGGCCTCGACCTCCGCTTCCCCCACCACGAGAACGAGCAGGCGCAGTCGTTCGGCGCCGGCTACGGGTTCGCACAGCGCTGGATGCACGCCGGCATGCTCACCGTGGACGGCATGAAGATGGGCAAGAGCCTCGGCAACTTCATCACCGCCGAAGAGGCGCTGACGCAGTCCTCCCCGCAGGCGATCCGTCTGGCGATGGTCTCCAGTCACTACCGGTCCGACATGGAGTTCAACAGCCGCATCCTCGGCGACGCCGAGACGGTCATCGCGCGACTGGATGCGTCCGTGCTCCGCGCCGTGGAGGCGGTCGATGGATCCTCAGCATCGGCGGAGCTGATCGACCCCGCGGAGGCGGATCTGCCGGAGGCGTTCGTCGCCGCGATGGACGACGACCTCTCCGTGGCCGATGCCCTCGCCGTCATCCACCGCACCCACGCGGACCTCAACACCCTCCTCGGCGCGAAGCAGCAGGACCTGACGGCGATCGCCCGCACGGTCTCGTCCCTGCGCGGCATGCTGGATGTGCTGGGCCTGGACCCAGTGCAGTGGCGCGCCCAGAGCACCCGGACCTCGGGAACGGCCGCAGAGGATGCGTTGGATGCGCTGGTGACCGCGCAGCTCGAGGAGCGGGCCCAGGCGCGCGCCGCGAAGGACTGGGCGGCGGCCGACGCCATCCGCGAGCGACTCGGTGCCGCCGGCATCACCATCGAGGACGGTGCGGACGGCGCCCGCTGGTCGCTGACCGACCACTGACCACACGACACCGACACCACGCGCGCGCCGATGCGGCGCCGAATCCGATTCGGAGGAATCATGGCACGCTCAGCACCCAAGGGCTCAGGAGGCCAGCGCCGACGCGGTCTGCGCGGCCGCGGCCCCACCCCCAAGGCGGAGGACCGCCCGTACCACAAGGCGTACAAGGGCACGCAGGACACCGTCGGCCGCGCCGGTGCGAAAACGGGCAGGCGCCGACCGAAGCCGAAGGCTCAGAAGGACATCGCGAACCGCCCCACCCACATCGCAGGCCGCAACTCCGTGCTCGAGGCGATGCGGGACGAGGTGCCGTCCCTGGGCCTCACCCTGCAGATCCGCATGGATGTGGACGACCGCGTGCGCGAGATCATGCGGATCGCGCAGGCGGAGAACATTCCGCTGCGAGAAGCCAGCCGCAACGAACTGGACACCATGACCGACGGCGCCGTCCACCAGGGCGTGGTGCTGACCATCCCGCCGTACGAGTACGCCGACATCGACGAACTGATGGACATCGCCGCTCAGCGCTTCGAGGCGCCGCTGTTCGTGGCGCTCGACGGCATCACCGACCCGCGCAACCTCGGCGCCATCCTCCGCAGCGCCGGTGCGTTCGGTGTGCATGGCGTGATCGTGCCGGAGCGCCGCTCCGCGCAGATGACCGCCAGCGTGTACAAAGTGGCCGCCGGTGCCGCCGGACGCGTGCGGGTGGCGCAGGTGACGAACCTGAACCGTGCGATCGACGACCTCAAGAAGCGCGGTGTGTTCGCCGTCGGCCTCGACGCCGACGGGGACCAGAACCCCCGCGAGCTGACGTTCGCCCCGGACCCGCTGGTGCTGGTCATCGGTGCGGAGGACAAGGGCATCTCCCGTCTCACGCGGGAGAAGTGCGATGCGATCACATCCATTCCGATGGCGGCGACCACGGAGTCGCTGAACGCGTCGGTGGCGGCGTCGATCGTGCTGTACGAGGTGGCGGGCCACCGCGCCCGCGCCGGCCTGCGCTGAGCCGCTCGGGCGGCGGGGCGTCAGCCCTCGAAGATCGGGATCGCTGACGTCTCCGAGGTGATCAGCGCCCGCTCATCCTGACGGTGGATCAGGACGGTGAGGATGTAGTCCTGAACGGTCTGGTCCATCGTCGCGTCGTGTCCGAGGCGCTGCGACAGGTGCCACCGATGTTCCAGCAGCTCGTGGTAGAACTCCGGCGCCTGCAGTTTGCGGCGCATCGCCCGGGGAATCGCCCTCACCACCGGCTCGTAGCACTCCTGCAGCCATTCGTGCGCCACGAAGTCCTCGTCCTCGCCCTGCTGGTCCGTTTCGGCGGCGTACTGGTCGAGGTCGTTCAGCAGGCGCCGAGCCTGGTTCTCCTGTGCGTCGATGCCGGTCAGGCGCAGCAGACGCCGTGCATGGTGACCGGCGTCCACCACCTTCGGCTGGATGCTGACCGAGGTGCCGTCGAGGTCGGTGGTGATGTCGAGTTCGTCCACGTCGAAGCCGAGCTCGTTGAGCTTCTCGATGCGGGCGGAGACCCGCCAGCGCTCTTCGGAGCTGAACGTCTCCCGTTCGGTGAGGGTCGCCCACAGCACCTGGTAGCGCTGCACCAGCTGGTCACCGATCTCGACCGCATCGACGTCATCGGCCAGTTTCTCCCCGGCCTGCAGGTCGAACATCTCTCCGATGATGTTGGTGCGGGCGAGGTCGAGGTCGTATTCGCGCTGACCGCGCGAGAGGGTCTCGTGCAGCTGCCCGGTCTCGACGTCGACGAGGTAGGCGGCGAAGGAGCCGGCATCGCGGCGGAACAGCGTGTTGGACAGGGACACATCGCCCCAGTAGAAGCCGGCGAGGTGCAGGCGCACCAGCAGCACGGCAAGGGCATCGAGCAGACGGCTCGCGGTCTGCGGCTGATTCACCTGGGAGAACAGCGCACGGTACGGCAGGGAGTACTGGAGGTGGCGGGTAATGAGGACCGCGTCCAAGGGCCTGCCATCGACCGTCTCCCTGCCGGACACCACGGCGAAGGACTCCACCGCTGGAATGTTCATCTTCGCCAGCAGCCGCAGCAGTCGGAACTCGCTGCGGGCGAGGTCCTCGGTGATCTCCTTGAGGGCGAGCACACGCCCGGAGACACGGGCGAACCGCACCACGTGGCGGGAGATGCCGCGGGGGAGGGAGGCGAGAAGGTCGTCCGGCCAGTCCGCCAAGGGGAGGTGCCACGGCAGATCCAGCAGGGCGGGATCGGGACGTGCAGCGGAGATCTCCAGGGCGGCCATGGGTCCATTGTCTCCCATCGCGGGGTCCGGTGATGACGAGGGGCGCGCACCCGGATGGATGCACGCCCCTCGCCCTTCGGTCGGGCCGGGTCAGTCGCCCAGGCGCAGGCCGCTGCTGAGATCGAACAGGTGCACGTGGTTCTGCTTCGGGCGGAAGTGGACCGTCTCACCCTTCTGCGGGGGAGTGCGGCCGTCCACGCGCGCGATGATCGGCTTCGCGGTTGGGTTCTTCTCACCAGCGAGGCGGCCGTACACGTAGGCGTCGGCGCCGAGCTCCTCGACTACGTCGATCTCGACCGGCAGGCCCTCGCCGTCCGGGGAGATCTCCAGATCCTCGGGGCGGACACCGACGGTGACGGAGTTGTCCGAGGACTGGGAGAGCGTGGAGCGGTCCACCGGCACGAGGGCGCCCCCGAACTGCACACCGCCCTCGGAGAGCGGCTGCTCGATGAGGTTCATGGCGGGGGAGCCGATGAAGCCGGCCACGAACACGTTCGCCGGGCGGTCGTACATGGTGCGCGGGGTGTCGACCTGCTGCAGGATGCCGTGGTCCAGGACGGCCACGCGGTCACCCATGGTCATGGCCTCGGTCTGGTCGTGCGTCACGTACACGGTGGTGACGCCGAGGCGGCGCTGCAGGGACGCGATCTGAGTACGGGTGGAGACGCGCAGCTTCGCATCGAGGTTCGACAGCGGCTCGTCCATGAGGAACACCTGGGGGCTGCGGACGATGGCGCGGCCCATGGCCACACGCTGGCGCTGACCGCCGGAGAGGGCCTTCGGCTTGCGGTCCAGGTACTCGGTGAGGTCGAGGATCTCGGCGGCCTCGCGGACGCGCTCACGGATCTCGGCCTTCGGCTTGCCCTGGATCTTCAGCGCGAAGCCCATGTTGTCCGCCACGGACATGTGGGGGTACAGCGCGTAGTTCTGGAACACCATGGCGATGTCGCGGTCCTTCGGCGGGACGTCGGTGACGTCGCGGTCGCCGATGAGGATGCGGCCGGCATTGACCTCTTCGAGGCCGGCGAGCATGCGCAGAGCGGTCGACTTGCCCGAGCCCGACGGGCCGACGAGGACGAGGAACTCGCCGTCCTCGATGTCGATGTTGAGGCTGTCCACCGAGGGCTTGTCGTTGCCCGGGTAGATGCGGGTGGCACTGTCATAGGTCACGGTTGCCATGGGGCTGTTCTCCTTCACCGGCAGGTACGTGCCGGACGATCCGTTGTGAAGCGAAGCCTGCGAACCTCGTTGTCGCAGGTCCAGTGATCGTATCGCAGGTTCTCCGCCGGATGTGGGACATTCCACAGCCGGGCTGCGGAGATGTTCGCCTGGTAGAACAGGGGCATGAAGCTGCGCGACCTCACCGCCAAGATCCTCTCCCGCCGCGACGACTCCGCCGACCCGCTGCGGATCGTCCAGGCCGGGCACCCTGCTCTGCGGGCATCCAGCGTCGCCTTCGCGGACCAGCTCGATGCCGACGAGCTCTCCGCCCTGCTGCGGGCCATGGTCATCACCATGCACGAAGCGCCCGGCGTCGGTGTTGCGGCGCCCCAGATCGGCCTGCCGCTGCGGCTCGTGGTGATGGAGGATTCCGTCGGCTTTGACGAGGAGGAGGGCGAGGCCCCCCTCGAGCGCCGTGATCTGCCCCTGCACTGCATCGCCAACCCCTGGTACGAGGGAGTCGGCGACACCGTGGTGTACGCCTGGGAGGGGTGCCTGAGCGTGGACGGCTGGCGATCCATCGTTCCGCGCCACCAGCAGGTGCGGGTGCGCGGAACCGTCATCGGGGCCGACGGGTCCCGCCGTGACCTCGACGAGGTGTGGTCCGGGTGGCCCGCCCGCATCTTCCAGCACGAAGCCGACCACCTCGACGGGATTCTCTGCCATGACCGCGCCGTGGATCGGTCCATGATCTGGGAGGACTACGCTCCGTACTATGAGGAGCTGACGGACGCGGTCGAGTACCTCGGACTGACCGGACCGATCACCGAACTCAACCCCGGTGAGGTCGCCCACACCCGACCCGCGTCCCAGCCCTGAGACCAGCTGAGCCCGCCCCTTTGGGCATGCAGAGGGCTCACCGGAAGGAGACCCCATGGCCGCTGCGAAGAACGCCGGCAAGGACATCCCGACTCCCGAGGAGGCGGGCGTCCAGATCGCCGACCGCCACTTCGCCCTGATCGACCGTGCGCTCGCCCTGCAGGCGCCGCTGGCGAACAAGTACATCGACGGCATCCGCCGCAAGCGCCCCGAGCTCACCGATGATCAGGTCGTGCAGCGCGTTGAGAAGCAGTTCCTCACCCTCGCCACCGCGACCGGCGCCGGCGTCGGCGGCACTGCCGCCCTGCCCGGCGTGGGAACCGCTCTGGCGGTCGGGCTGACCGCCGGTGAAGGCGCCGCGTTCGCCGAGGCATGCGCCTTCCTCGCCCTGTCCGTTGCGCGCGTGCGCGGGGTGGACATGACCGATCCGGAGCGCCGCCGCATGGTGACCCTCGGCATCATCGGCGGGGAGCGCGGCAGTGAGATCGTTGCGAAGGCGCTCGGCAAGCAGGGGGCGCAGTGGTCCACTGTGCTGGACGGCATCGCACCCGACTTCGTCATGGCGCAGGTCAACAAGCGCGTGAAGAAGTGGATCCAGCGCCGGGCGGCGACCCGCCTCGGCGGGGTGTGGCTGGGCCGTCTCGCCCCGTTCGGCCTCGGCGCGGCGATCGGCGGCTTCGGCAATCGCGCCGTGGCCAAGGGCGTCATCGACGCCTCGCGTGAGATCTTCTCCCACGCCCACACCACCACCATCGAGGGGGCGAAGAAGGACGAGCGCCCGTCGCTCTGACACCCAGAGCCGAGCGGGCCCCCGACTGCACAGTGCAATCGGGGGCCCGCCTCGTGGACCAGGTGATCCGGTCAGAGATCAGTCCTTCTCGAAGAACTCCTTCGGGGTGTACTCGTTGTAGTGCTCAGGGCCCGCTTCCACGGCGCGCTTGAAGGAGGCGCGGATCTCCGCCTCGGCTGCGGAGCGGCCCTCCCAGTGGGCGCCCTCCACGCTCTTGCCCGGCTCGAGGTCCTTGTAGACCTCGAAGAAGTGCTGGATCTCCAGGCGGTGGAACTCGGAGACGTCGGTCAGCTCCTGACGGCGCACCTGGCGCTTGTCCTCCACCGGGACGGCGAGGATCTTGTCGTCACCGCCGGCCTCATCGCGCATGCGGAACATGCCGATCGCACGGCAGCGGATCAGGCAGCCGGGGAACGTGGGCTCTTCCAGCAGAACGAGGACGTCCAGGGGATCGCCGTCCTCGCCGAGCGTGCCCTCGATGAACCCGTAGTCGTCCGGGTAGCGGGTGGCGGTGAAGAGCATGCGGTCCAGGCGGATTCGCCCGGTGCCGTGCTCCACCTCATACTTGTTGCGATTCCCCTTGGGGATCTCGATCGTTGCGTCGAATTCCACGTCTGACTCCATTGGCTCAACGGAAAAGGTCTCAGGCGCGCGACCCGGGGCCGGCGCATCAATTGGGTCCACCCTACCCCCGTGATCCCCAGCCGGCCTGCAGCATCGCCGATCCGTTACTGTGATGCCCGACGGGTTCGCGTTCGATGGGAGGCAGTGGATGAAGCGGAGTGTGCGCGCAGCAGCTCTGGGTCTGTGCCTGGCCGTCCCCGTCGGGTTCTATGCACTGGCCGACGCCGTGGACGCTCTGCCCGGCGTCATCACGATCGACCGCGCCTCCGGCCACCCTCCGGTCAACCCACCCGCCGCCGCGGAGACGATGATGCCGCCCGCCCCGCAGGCGATCGCCCCCGTCGGCCCCAGCTCGGGCGCTCCCGCAGGTCAGGCCAGCGCGTCACGGGACGCCGACCCGAGCGCCGATGCGTCCGCGCCCGCCGTGCAGCCGACGGTGCCCGGCGACCAGATCACTGCCGCGATGATGCGCGCCGCCGAGATCCCCGTGGTCAACAACCACCTCGCCTTCAGCGTGGTCGACGCCCGCACGGGGGAGACCATCGCGGAGCACGACGGCGACACCGCACGCGTCCCGGCGTCCACCATGAAGCTGCTCACGTCCGTCGCGGCGGCGCGCCACATCGACCTGGACTCCCGGCTGACGACCTCCACCCATCTGAAGGGCGGGGACCTGTTCCTCCGCGGCGGCGGCGACATGATGCTGACCACCGAGTCCGCGGCGTCGAAGCCGGTGGTGAAGGAGGACCTCTCCCGCGCCTCCATCACGGACCTCGCCCGCGCCACCGCCGACGACCTGAAGAAGCAGGGCGTCACATCCGTGGCCCTGCACCTCGACGACACCGCGTTCGCCGACGATCCCGTCAACCCCGCCTGGGGACGCAACGGTCCCTCCGGCGGGTGGGTCGCCCCCATCACCGCGATCGCGGTCGACGGCGGCCGCCTGGACGGCGAACCGTACGGACCGAAGTCCACCAACCCCTCGGAGGACGCCCTCACGGCGTTCCGCGCCGAACTGGAGAAGAACGGCATCACCGTCACCGGGGAGCCTAACCGCGCCGCAGTGCCGAAGGACGCCGCCGAAATCGCCCAGGTGCAGTCCGCTCCCATCCGCGACCTCATCCACCACACCCTCATCCACTCGGACAACACCACCGCGGAGCTCCTCGGCCGCCTCGTCGCCGCCGAGCAGGGCAAGCCGACCACCGTTGCCGGCGCCCGCGACGCCGTCCAGGAGGACATCACTCTGCTGGCCCGCGACGAGGGCCTGCATGCCGACGGGCTCCGCATCGCCGACAACTCCGGCCTCTCCGCCGACAACCGCATCCCACCGCGTCTGCTGGCCGAACTCAACGCCTGGTCCACCGGCGAAGCCCCCGACCCGGTGCGCGAAGTGTTCACCCTCGTCCCCATCAGCGGGCTCGAGGGCACCCTCGCCGACCGCTTCGAAGCCTCCTCCGTCACCGACGCCCGCGGCATCGTCCGCGGTAAGACGGGGTACCTCGCCGGCACCTCCTCCCTCACCGGGATCACCACCCTGGCCGACGGCCGCGTGGTCGGCTTCTCCATCGTCGTGTACGGCTTCGACGGAGCGGACGCGGACGCCGCCCGCGCCGCCGTGGACACCACCGCCGCCCTGATGATCCGCGAGCAGTCCTGATGGCGGGACCGCCGCCGCAGATCGCCCGCGCCCGCACAGCGGTCCGCGCCGCACTCCTGCAGCGCCTCACCGACCTCGCCGACCGCACCGACCACGCGCTCCACGACGACCAGGCGGACGCCTCCGCCCGCATCATCGTCGGCCTCAGTGGCGGCGCGGACTCCACTGCTCTGCTCGCCACCGCCGTCTGGTGCGCCCGGAAGCTGGGTCTGAGCACTCACGCCGTCATCATCGACCACGGCCTCGCCGACGACTCCGCCTCCGTGGCGGAGCGCGCCCGCACCACCGCCGAACGAGTCGGCGCCGACCAGGTGACCGTCCGACGGGTGCAGGTCGACCGGGATGCGCCCGGGGGAGTGGAGCAGAGCGCCCGCACCGCCCGCCTCGACGCCCTCGATGAGATCGCCGACGCCACCGGGGCCCTCGCCGTCCTGCTCGGCCACACCCTCGACGACCAGGCCGAACAGGTGCTGCTCGGGCTCGCCCGCGGCTCCGGCGCCCGCTCGCTGGCCGGCATTCCCCGTGAGCGCGGCCGCATCCTCCGCCCCTTCCTCGGCACCGGCCGCGATGAGACCACCGGGCTGTGGCGCAAGGACACCCGCGCCATCTGCGACCAGCTCGACCTCGACATCTGGGACGACCCCATGAACGAGGACCAGGACCTGCTGCGCGTCGCCGTGCGCACCGCCGCGCTGCCGCAACTGCAGGAGGTGCTGGGCGAGCACGTCACCTCCGCGCTCGTGCGCACAGCGGACCTCCTGCGCGATGACGCCGACGTCCTCGACGACCTCGCCGCCGAGGAGTTCACCGCTGCTCGCCGGCATCCGTCGGCCGAGGACCCCGACGGCACCGTGCTCGCCCTCAGCGCCACCGCGCTCGCGCCGCTGGCGCGGGCCCTGCGCACCCGGGTGCTGAAGCTCGCCGCTGTGGAGGCCGCCCGCCTCGGCGGGCACCCGTCGGACAAGTCGATCCTGCGCCGGCAGGTGCTCGCCGCCGACTCCCTGCTGTCCGCATACCGCGGTCAGGGCCCGATCCCGCTACCCGGTAGGATCGATGTGCATCGGTCCAACGGGGCCATCCTGTTCGTGACCACCCACCCAGCAGCGACCCAGCGGAGGCCTTCGTGACCAGCCAGGACCACCATCCGGATGTGCAGAGCATCCTGCTGACCGAACAGCAGATCGCCGACCGCGTGGCCGAGCTCGGCCGCGAGATCGCGGAGGCGTACCAGGATGAGCCGCCCCTGCTCGTCGGCGTGCTCAAGGGCGCCGTCATGATCGTCGCCGACCTCGCCCGCCGCATCGACCTGCCGATCGACATGGACTGGATGGCCGTGTCCTCCTACGGCAGCGGCACCAAGTCCTCCGGCGTGGTCCGCATCATCAAGGATCTCAACGCGGACATCACCGGTCGGCGCGTCCTCATCGTCGAGGACATCATCGACTCCGGGCTCACCCTCTCCTGGCTGATCGCCAACCTCCGCTCTCGCGGCCCCAAGAGCGTGGAGATCTGCACCCTGCTGCGCAAGCCCGACGCCGTCAAGGTCGACATCGACGCCCGCTTCTGCGGCTTCGACATCCCCAACGAGTTCGTTGTGGGCTATGGCCTGGATCACGCAGAACAGTACCGGAACCTGCCGTACATCGGGGTTCTCAAGCCCTCGGCGTACACGGACTGATCCCACTCGCCAGAGCCCAGCACGGGCGGCTACCGTAGCCCCATCATCATCCACGAATCGGAATAGCGCATTTCATCTATGGCAAAGAAAAAGAAGGCCCGCGTCCCATCCGCGGCGGTTGCGATCATCGCCCTCGCGGTGCTCGCCTTCCTCCTGTTCAGCCTTTTCGGCTCCGGCGGGTACCAGAAGATCGACACCCAGCAGGGCCTGGAGCTGCTGAACTCCAAGAAGGTCGAGCAGGCCGAGATCATCGACGGCAACCAGCAGCAGGTGAACCTCGTCCTCACCGAGGAGTTCGAGGACAAGGGCACCAAGGTCCAGTTCCCGTACGTCACCGCCCGCGGTGACGCCGTCGTCAAGGCCGTGGAGGACGCCGCCCCGAAGAAGGGCTACACCGACGAGATCGCGCGGTCGTCCTGGCTGTCCACCCTCGCCTTCTCCGTCCTGCCGCTGCTGCTGTTCCTCGGCCTGTTCTGGTTCCTCATCATGAACGCCCAGGGCGGCGGCCGCGCCATGCAGTTCGGCAAGTCCAAGGCGAAGCTGTTCAACAAGGAGGCCCCGAAGGTCACCTTCGCGGACGTCGCCGGTGCCCAGGAGGCGGTCGAGGAGCTCGACGAGATCAAGCAGTTCCTCGTCTCCCCGGAGCGCTACCAGGCCGTCGGGGCGAAGATCCCCAAGGGCGTGCTGCTGTACGGCCCGCCGGGAACGGGTAAGACTCTCATCGCCAAGGCCGTCGCCGGTGAGGCGGGCGTGCCGTTCTACTCCATCTCCGGTTCGGACTTCGTGGAGATGTTCGTCGGCGTCGGCGCCTCGCGCGTGCGCGACCTGTTCTCCACCGCGAAGGAGAACGCCCCCGCCATCATCTTCATCGATGAGATCGACGCCGTCGGTCGCCACCGCGGCGCCGGCATGGGCGGCGGTCACGACGAGCGCGAGCAGACCCTGAACCAGATGCTCGTGGAGATGGACGGCTTCGAGGAGAACCAGAACGTCATCCTCATCGCTGCCACCAACCGCGTGGACATCCTCGACCCGGCGCTGCTGCGCCCCGGCCGCTTCGACCGCCAGATCGCAGTGGAGGCGCCCGACCTCAAGGGCCGCCTGAAGATCCTCCAGGTCCACGCCAAGGGCAAGCCCTTCGCCGATGACATCGACTTCGAGAACATCGCTCGCCGCTCCATCGGCATGTCCGGCGCTGACCTCGCGAACGTCCTCAACGAGGCGGCGCTGCTGACCGCCCGCAGCGGCAACCAGATCATCGACAACCGCGCCCTGGACGAGGCGATCGACCGCGTCTCCATGGGTCCGCAGCGGTACTCGAAGGTCATGACGGAGCGCGAGCGCCAGATGACCGCCTACCATGAGGGCGGCCACGCGCTCGTGGCGGCGGCGCTGAACAACTCCGCCCCCGTCACGAAGGTGACGATCCTGCCGCGCGGCCGCGCCGGCGGCTACACGATGGTGGTCCCCACCCAGGACCGCAACTACCAGTCCCGCAATGAGCTGCTGGACCGCCTCGCCTACGCGATGGGCGGGTACGCCGTGGAGGAGGGCATCTTCCACGACGTCACCACCGGCCCCAGCTCGGACCTGCAGAACGCCACGAAGATCGCCCGCACCATGGTCACCCAGCTCGGTATGAGCGATGTGGTGGGCCAGGTGGCGCTCGCCAGCGACCAGGACGAAGTGTTCGTCGGCATGCAGCAGGGCCAGGGCCCGCGCTACTCCCCGGAGACCGCGGAGCTGATCGACAACGAGATCCGCCGCCTGCTCGACAACGCCCTCGATGAGGCCTGGCAGATCATCCGCGAGAACCGCGATGTCCTCGACCGCCTCGTGGAGGAGCTGCTGGAGAAGGAGACCCTGGACGAGCACCAGCTCGCGGACATCTTCGCGAACGTGAAGAAGCGCGCGCCGCGCGAGGTCTGGCAGTCCTCCTCCACCCGGCCCGTGTTCCACGAGCCCCTCGTGGGCGGCGCACCCGGGCAGATCAGCGGCGAGCCTGACGGCACCGAGAACAAGGGCGCCGGCGAACCGCTGAGCCCCACCCCACCCGAGCTGCCGCAGCCCGGCGGCGACGAGCCCCCGATCCCAGGAGCGTGAGCGTGACCACCGAGCCGAGCACCCCGAACCCCGGTGAGTCGCCGGTCGACCTCGACCGCATCGAAGCAGCGGTGAAGGAGATCCTCGCCGCCGTCGGTGAGGACCCCCAGCGCGACGGACTCCTGGACACCCCGGGTCGGGTCGCCCGCATGTACGCCGAAGTGTTCCGCGGCCTCCACGAGGACCCGAAGGAGCACCTGGCGCGACAGTTCGATGTTGAGCACAACGAGATGGTCATCATCCGCGACATCGCGTTCTATTCGATGTGCGAACACCACCTGCTGCCGTTCCACGGCACCGCGAACGTTGGGTACATCCCCGGCCCCAGCGGGAAGGTGGTGGGCCTGTCGAAGCTCGCCCGCGTGGTCGAGGGCTACGCGGCGCGCCCGCAGGTGCAGGAGCGCCTTACGAGCCAGATCGCGGACGCCATCATGTCGGAGATCAGCGCCCTCGGGGCGATCGTGGTGATGGAGGCCGAGCACATGTGCATGTCGATGCGCGGCGTCCGCTCGCCCCGTTCGGCCACCGTCACCAGCGCCGTGCGCGGCCAGCTGAAGAAAGAGGCCACCCGCGCAGAGGCGATGTCGCTGATCACCAGCCAGGTCAGCCGCTGATGCCGGGCTTCCTCGATGCCGCATCGGCGCCCGCCTGGACGTCCCCGCAGGGACTGCCGGAGGCGATGATGCACGCCGGGCGCACCCTCACCATGGGCGTGCTCAACGTGACGCCGGATTCGTTCTCCGACGGCGGAGCCCACAACGAGCGCGGTGACGCGGTCGCCCACGCTGAGAAGCTCATCGCCGACGGCGCCGACATCATCGACATCGGCGGCGAATCCACCCGCCCCGGCGGTGAGCGCGTCACCGAGGACGAAGAGCTGCGCCGCGTGATTCCCGTGGTCCGCGATCTCGCTGAGCGCGGCATCGTGATCAGCGTGGACACCATGCGCGCATCCGTCGCTCAGGAGTCCGTGAAGGCCGGCGCCCTCATCGTCAACGACGTCTCCGCCGGTCTCGCCGATGAGCAGATGGCACCGGTGGTGGCCGCAGCGCGCACCTCTCTCAGCGCCCCGCCGGTGTTCATCGGCATGCACTGGCGCGGCCACAGCGACGTCATGAACGCCATGACCGACTACGAGGACGTCGCTCGCGATGTCGCCCGCGAACTCTCCGAGCAGATCGACCGCGTCCGCGACGCCGGTGTGGAGGAGGGCTCCCTCGTCCTCGACCCCGGATTCGGGTTCTCGAAGAAGGGGCGGCAGAACTGGGACCTGCTGCGCGAGCTCGCCGTTCTGGAGCAGCTGGGCCTGCCGCTGCTGGTCGGGGTGTCCCGCAAGCGCTTCGTCACCGCCCTCGGCGGCGACCGCGACGCCGCCACCGCGGCGATCTCCACCCTGTGCGCCGCCCGCGGCACCTGGGCGGTGCGTGTGCACGATGCCGCAGCCACCGCCGCCGGCATCCGCGTGGTCAGCGCCCTGCAGGGCCGCGTGGGGGAGGCCGACGGGTTCAATGCGCACCTGGCCGACGGCGAGTACCCGTCGGCCCACCGTGCCGCCGAGGTCGCCGGAGGCGCCGATGCCTGAGCTGAACAGTGAACAGATCCTCTCCCACGGGGTGCCGGCCTGGCGGCCGGAGGCCCTGGACGTCATCGGCATGGACGGCTTCACCGTTCACGGCCCGCACGGCGTCCTGGAGCAGGAGAAGATCGACGGCCACGACTTCCGCGTCGACTGCCGACTGTCGGTGGACACCCGCTCCGCCGGTCGTGATGACGCGCTGGACCGCACCGTGTCCTACGCGGACGTCGCCGCGATCATCCAGGACGTCATCGACTCCCCGAGCGTGGACCTCATCGAAGCACTGGCGGCGCGCATCGCCGAGCGGATCCATGCAGAGCACCCGATGGTGCGCTCCTGCATGGTGCGGATCAGCAAACCGACCGCGCCGATCGACATGCGCTTCGACACCGTGTTCGTGCAGATCCAGCGGGACGCCCCACCGGTGCGGGCGATCCTCGCCGTCGGCTCCAACTTGGGGGACCGCGGGGCCTACCTGCAGCTGGCGCTGCAGGAGCTGGAACGGGCCCACGGCATCGACCTGGTGGCCGCGTCCGCCACAATCGAGACGGACCCCGTCGGCGGGGTGGAGCAGGACAGCTTCCTCAACGCCGCCATCGCCGTGGACACCACCCTCAGCCCATGGCAGCTGCTCGACCTCGCCCAGCACATCGAACAGGTCGCGCAGCGCCGGCGCATCGTCCGCTGGGGACCGCGCACCCTGGACGTCGACGTCATCACCTGGGGTGAGCTCCAGCTGAACGACCCGGCGCTGACCCTCCCGCACCCCCGCGCCCACGAGCGAGCATTCGTGCTGCATCCCCTCGCTGACCTCGAGGAGCGCCTCGGCACACCCATCACCCTGCCGGGCCGCAGCCGCGGAGTGCCGGATCTGCTAGCCGATGCCCAGGACCGGGACGGCATCCGTCCCGGGATCGAGGTGGTCGGGTACCCGTCGGCCCCCGCCGGTGGGCCCGCGCACAGCGCCCCAGCGCCGACCGAGGACGGCTGAGCGCGTGCGAGCCACCCCGGTCACCACGGCGATCTGGTTGCTGCTGATCGCCGCCGCTCTCGGGCTCGGCCTCGGCCACCTGCTGGGCTCCGCCGGGCAGCCGCTGCCGCTGCCGGGCTGGATGTCCGGTCTCACCATGCTCGCCCTCGCCGGTGTCCTCCTCACCTTCGCGCTGCGGGTGCGGCGCTACATGGTGGAATGCGAGGAGCGCCGACGCGAGCACACCGCAGCGCCGCGCCGCCACGAACTCGACATGGTGACCGCGTTCCGCACTCTGCTGTTCGCCCGCGCCGCCATCATCACCGGGTCCCTCGTCGCCGGATTCTTCGGAGGAGAACTGGTGTTCCTGCTGATCAACGGAACGGGCACCCTCACCGGGGCGCTGCTGCCCACCGGGTTCGCCGCTCTCAGCGCCGCCGTCCTCGCGATCGTCGGATTCATAGCTGAACGGTGGGGCAAGCTGCCGCCGGAGGAGGGCGACGCCGAGACAGAGGGGCCCTCACCCACCGTCTCGGACGCCCCACCGGCCTGAGCGACGCACGTCGGCACTCTCTTCGACCATCGGAGGAGGGGAGCCGCCGTCAGCGGTGACATGATGGCCGCATGACCCGCTCCGCGATCCCCCTCCCGGGCGAGGACCACACCCTCACGCCCGTGTCCCCGAAGCTCCTCGCCGCCCGCCGCGTCTCCGGCCTCATCTGGTGGCTGATCGTCCTCGCTCCCGCCGCAGGCTGGAACGTCCTGTGCGCCTGGCTCGAGTGGCCCTGGTGGACCCACCTGTTCGCGCTTCCGCTCTACCTGCTGGTGGCGCAGTCCGTTCTGCTGCTCGGTCGACGCACCCGCGCCATCGCCTACGCGGTCCGCGAGCACGACGTTCTGCTGCGCACCGGCATCATGTTCCGCAGCATCGAGGCGGTGCCGTTCGGACGCGTGCAGGACATCGAGATCGACGAGGGACCCATCGAGCGCCGCTACGGCCTGTCCACCATCACGGTGAAGACCGCCGGAAGCGACATCACCATCCCCGGCCTGGAGAAGGCGCAGTCCGAGCATCTGCGCGCGGTGATCCTGCGCGAAGCCGCCGAGCAGATGGCGGCGCTGTGATGGCCGAGGAAACCGCCCCGGACACTCCGGAGCAGCTCGCCGAGCAGCGCCAGGACCCGCCGGACACCGAGTTCCAGCGCCTGCACCCGCTCACCCCGCTGCTGACGGGCTGGCAGGTGGTGGCCGGCGCCATCGCGATCCTCACCGCACAGAACATCAGCGAGCTGATCGACGAGTTCACCCTCACCCGCCTGCTGATCGCCCTCGGCATCCTCGCGTGCATCGTTCTGCTGTTCGTCGCCGGGTCGTTCATCAGGTGGCGCCTCACCGCCTACGCTGTGGTGCCCGACGGGGTCTTCCTGCGGTCCCGGTTCATCACCACCACGCGCCGCACCGCGCCCCGCGGACGCATCGACTCCGTCTCCATCCACCGGCCGCTGGTTCCGCGCCTGCTGGGTCTGGCGAAGGTGCGGGTGGAGCTCGTCGGCGGCGGCGATTCCCACCTGGACCTCACCTACCTCTCCTCCGCCCGCGCGGAGGAGGTGCGCCGACGGATCCTGCAGATCGCGGCTTCGTCCTCCGACGACGCCGATGCCGAGTCGGCGCCGGAGCTGCCGGGCACCGATCCCGAGGAGCAGGAGCAGGCCAGCACCGCGGACCGGATCCGCGGCACCCTGCTCGACGGCGTCACCACCGGCACCCTGCTCGCGCAGATCCCCACCCAGCGGCTCCTGCACGCACTGATGCGCGACCCGTTCATGTGGTTCGTGCCGATTCTCACCGTGCTGGTCGCCATCGGCCCCATCACGGCGATGGTCCTCGACGGATTCAGCATGCGCGCGCTGATCCCGGTTCTCACCGCGGTCATCGCCGGACCGAAGCTGATCCTCGACCGCATCGAAAAGGGCTGGGGCTTCACCTCCCGCTCCACCGACGCCGGCCTGCGCGCCCGGCGCGGCCTGTTCACCACCCGCTCCGACAACCTCTCCGCTGACCGGATCCAGACCGCCACCCTGCGCCAGCCCCTCCTGTGGCGGGACCCCGCCTGGGTGCAGATGGATGTGGCCACCGCCGGAGCGGAGGACGACGACGAGAACGGCGCGATCCTTCCCGTCGGCACCGGCGATGAACTGGTGCGCAGCATCGACCACATGCTGGCACCCGTCGGCCTCCCCATTCCCCCTGAAGCATGGGGCGCAGGCGGCCCCGGCCCGGAGGATGTCGCTGCGGATGCTGCTGCCGAGACCTCCGCCGAGGACGACGTCGCCATGCTCACCCGCATGCTGCGCGTCCCAGCCGCCGAGCTGCCCGGCATCCGCCCCGACCATTGGCTGTTCCCGCTCGGACGCCGGTTCACCAGCGTCATGCTGACGCCCCATGCTGTGCTGGTGCGCAGCGGAACCCTCGTCAAGCGGATCCGCATCATCCCCCGGGACCGGATCCAGACGGTCGAAGCCCTCGAGGGCCCCATCGACCGCCGCATCGGGCTCCTGCCGCTCAGGGTCACCACTGCCGACGACTCCGAGGTGCTCACCCTGCCGACCGCTGACGCCCTGCGGCTCCTGCCCGTCCTGCACAACGATGCGGCGACGAGGCGTCGTCTCGCTCACCGCGAGCAGTGGGCGCGTCCCCGCCGGTCCGGTGCGCGCGCTACCGTGGAGGCGTGAGCACACCAGGACACCGCATGGGCGTCGGCATCATCAGCGCCGGTCGGGTCGGCGCCGTCGTCGGCTCCGCGCTGCGCGCCGCCGGTCACGCCATCACCGGGGTCGCCGCCGTCAGCGACGCCTCCCGGCAGCGCGCCGACGACCTGCTGCCCGGCATCCCCATCCTCGATGCGCCCACCATCCTGGAACGAAGCGAACTGGTGGTCCTCGCGGTGCCCGACGACGCCCTCGCCGACCTCGCCGAAGGACTCGCGACCGCCGGGGTCGTTCCCGGCGGTCAGATCATCGCCCACACTTCCGGCCGCTACGGCATCGAGGTGCTGAAGCCCCTGCAGGAGAAGGGCGCGATCACGCTGGCCCTTCACCCCGCGATGACGTTCACCGGGATGTCCCTCGACCTCAAGCGCCTCATCGGCTGCCCCTGGGCCGTCACCGCCGCCCCCATGTTCCTGCCGATCGCCAAAGCGCTCGTCGTCGAGATGGAGGGCGAACCCGTGGAGATCGGTGAAGCGGACCGCGGTGCCTACCACATGGCCCTCGCCCACGGCTCCAACCACCTCGTCGTCCTGGTCAACCAGGTGCTGTCCATCCTGGACGAGCTCGGGGTGGAGGACCCCGCCCGTCTCGTCTCCCCGCTGCTGCACGCCGCACTCGAGGAGACCCTCCGCACCGGCCCCGCCGCCCTCACCGGGCCCGTCATGCGCGGAGACGCCGGCACCGTCGGCGAGCACCTCGACGCCATCCGAGAGATGCGCCGCCCGGAGGTGGACCGCACTTACCGGGCCCTCGCCGCCGGCGCGCTCGCCCTCACCGACCTGGACGAGCCGAAGAAGCGCACCATCGCCCGGCTGCTCGCCGACACCGACCCCGCCACGGGAACAGACACCACGGAGGACCCCGAGTGACCCGCCTGATCACCACCATCGCCGAGATGCGCGACATCCGCGCCTCCCTCACCGGCCGGGTGGGCCTCGTGCCCACCATGGGCTCCCTGCACGACGGGCACCTCACCCTGATGCGCCGCGCCCGCGAGCAGTCCGACGTCCTCATCGTCTCCGACTTCGTCAATCCCCTGCAGTTCGGTCCGAACGAGGACTACGACCGCTACCCCCGCGACCTCGACGGCGACCTCGCGAAGGTCGACGGCCTCGCCGACTACCTCTTCGCCCCCAGCGCCGAGGAGATGTACCCCGCCGAGGAGCCGTTCCAGGTGGACGTGGGGCGCATCGGCACCGTCTTCGAAGGCGCCATGCGCCCGGGGCACTTCAACGGCGTCGCCACCGTGGTGCTGAAGCTGTTCATCATCATCCGGCCCGACATCGCCGTGTTCGGGCAGAAGGACGCGCAGCAGCTCGCCGTCATCCGCCGCCTCGTCCGGGACTTCAACGTTCCCGTCGACATCATCCCCGCCCCCATCTCCCGGGAGGGCTCCGGCCTCGCCCGCTCCTCCCGCAACGCCTACCTCGACGAGGACGGACGCTGGCACGCGCTGGCTCTGTCCGGCCTGCTGAAGGATCTGAGCGGCCGACGGATGCCGGCCCCCGAGCTGCTGCACGCTCTCGAACAGGCGCGCGCCACCAGCAGCACTGACGTCCAGTGGGACTACGCCGAAGCGGTCGACCCCGCCACCTTCGAGCCGATCGACTCGTCCTTCACCGGGGACGCGGTCGTGATCGTCGCGGCGCGGGTGCAGGGCGTGCGCCTGCTCGACAACGCTGAGATCACCGTCGGCACCTGACCACTCGGTGCGCGGCGGGTGAAGGTGCGCACACTCACCGTGCCGCGTCGCTCACCCCTGCATGGGTCCGCTCGGGGAAGCTGAGACAATGACCCCATGACGACTGACCAGAACGCCCCCCAGGCAGAAGCAGAGAGCACCAACGACCAGATCAGTGTGCGCCGCGCCAAGCGGCAGCGACTCCTGGACCGCGGGGAGGAGGCGTACCCCGTCTCCGTGCCGGTCAAGGACACCATCGAGGACGTGCGGGCGACGTACGCCGACCTCGAGGACGGCGAGGAGACCGACACGGTCGTCGCCGTCGCCGGCCGAGTCGTCTTCCAGCGCAACACCGGCAAGCTGTGCTTCGCCACCATCCAGGCCGGTTCCGGCGAACGCCTGCAGGTGATGCTGTCCCTCGCGAAGGTGGGTCAGGAGCGCTTCGCCCAGTACAAGGCCGATGTGGACCTCGGCGACCACGTGTTCTTCGAAGGCCCGATCGGGAAGTCCCGTCGCGGCGAGCTGTCCGTGTTCGCCACCGAATGGACCATGGCCGCCAAGGCGATGCGGCCCCTGCCGGTGCTGTTCGCCGACCTCTCCGAGGAGTCGCGGGTGCGCCGCCGCTACGTGGACCTGATCGTCCGCGAGCAGGCTCGGGCCACCGCGAAGCTGCGCGCCGATGTCATGTGGTCGCTGCGCAACAACTTCCACAACCGCGGCTACATGGAGGTGGAGACCCCCATGCTGCAGGCCGTTCCATCGGGCGCCGCCGCCCGCCCATTCGTGACGCATATGAATGCCTACGACATGGAACTGTTCCTGCGGATCGCACCCGAACTGTTCCTCAAGCGCGCAGTCGTCGGCGGAATGGAGAAGGTCTTCGAGATCAACCGCAACTTCCGCAATGAGGGCGCCGATTCCACTCACGCCCCGGAATTCTCCATGCTCGAGGCCTACCAGGCCTATGCCGACTACAACACGATGGCGGACCTGACGCAGAATCTCGTGCAGCAGGCCGCTCTGGACGCTTTCGGCTCCACCACCGTCACCCTGGCCGATGGCACCGAATACGACTTCGGTGGTGAATGGAAGCGCATCGGCATGTACGAAACGGTCAGCGAAAGGCTGGGTCGGGACATCACCCCGTCCACGACTGTCGATGAGCTGCGCGCGATCGCCCGCGAGCTCGACCTGGATCTCGACCACCCGAAGTACGGCCACGGCAAACTGGTGGAGGAGCTGTTCGAGCACCTCGCCGAGGACGACCTGTATGAGCCGACCTTCGTGATGGACTTCCCGACGGAGACCTCGCCCCTGACTCGTGCGCACCGCTCGAAGGACGGCGTGGTGGAGAAGTGGGACCTGTATGTGCGCGGCTTCGAGCTCGCCACCGCCTACTCCGAGCTGATCGACCCGGTGGTGCAGCGTGAGCGCTTCGAGCAGCAGGCCCGCCTGGCGGCTCAGGGCGACGATGAGGCGATGCGCCTGGACGAGGACTTCCTCGAGGCGATGGAGTACGCGCTGCCGCCCACCGGCGGCATGGGCATGGGCATGGACCGACTGCTGATGGCGCTCACCGGCCTGGGTGTGCGTGAGACGATCCTGTTCCCGCTGGTGAAGTGACGATGGACATCTGGTTCGAGCTCGGGGCCCTGGTGCCGTCGATCGGTGTGGGCCTGCTGTTCTGGTTCGTGCTGCGGTCGATCGTCCGCGCGGACCGCGGTCAGCGCGCCGCGGAGCGGGAAGCGGAACGCGAATGGGAGCTCCATCACGGTTCACCCGATTCGTCGTCTCAGAGCCCGGCGCCTGAAGGGCGAGAATAGACCGCATCCGAATAGATCGCCATTCATTCAGCGAATTGTTCACCTCTATTCTTGATATTCACTAGGTGAGGGAATAGCCTGGGGGCGTTAGACGATCCCCTGCGCAAAGGAATGACGACTGTGGCACGTAAGACGATTGTGGAGCTCATCGATGACATCGACGGCTCCAAGGCAGTGGACACCATCAACTTCTCGCTTCAGGGCGTGAACTACGAAATCGATCTGTCCGAGGAGAACGTGGACAAGCTCCACCGCGAATTCGGACTGTGGATCGCGTCGGCGCGTCGCGTCGGCGGGCGTGCACGCCGGTCCTCCGGTGCACCGACCACCGCGAAGGAGACCGCGAAGATCCGCGAGTGGGCCCGCGAGAACGGCTACCGCGTGTCCGACCGCGGCCGCATCGCCGCTGAGATCCGCGAGGCCTACCACGCGGCCAACGGCAGCTGATCTGACGTCGGCGACGGCGGCGAGTGCCGTCGGCCCGCCGCATCACCAGCCGTCGATCGTCCATTCGTGCAGGACAGTGTCTCCCGCATCGATCGCGATCACGTCGGTGCCGGTCGCGAACGCGTTCGGCGGGCACGTCATCGGTTCCACCGCCACGGCGGTGCCGGAGGTGTACACCTGCACCCAGGGCAGGCGCGAGTGATCGAAGGCGATCGCCGCGCCGGTGCCGGCAGGGGAGTGGACAGCGACCCGGCCCCCGGTGAGGTCCGTGAACGCATGGTCGAGGGCAGTGTCGGCGAGCGCCAGGGCGCCGTCCGCCGCTTCGGCGCCGAACAGCGCCGAAGCGGGCAGGAGCTCGGCGGGCAGCTTGCGGTCATCCACAGCGAGCACGCGGCGCGCCGGCAGGTCCAGGGACCAGCAGGCGGCATCATCCGTTCCGGCGACGAGGTACGGGTGGGGGCACACCCCGTAGGGGGCAGGTGCGCCGCCCCCGAGGGAGACGTCGATGTGGTGCGCCGTTACGCGGGTGGTCAGACCCTGCTCCTCGTGGAGGATGTGCTCGACGTCGATGCTGAGCGGGAACGGGTAGCCGGGGCTCGGCACCAGGTCCAGGTGAAGCGCTGCTCGATCCGCCGCTCGCTCCCGTACGGTGAAGGCGGTGAAGCAGGTCAGGCCGTGCAGGGCGGTGTGGGTGGATGCTTCGGTGACGGGCACGTGGTGGTCGGCGCCGTGCCACGTGTAGTCCCCGTCGGCCAGCCGGTTCGGCCAGGGCGCCACCAGCGCTCCGCGGTACTCCGCGTTGGGAGCATCCACCGGGGCTGGGAGGATGAGGTCGCGGCCGGCGAGGGTGAGCGACTGGACGGCGGCGCCGACGGCGGCGATGCGGGCGCGGTAGTCACCGGCGGCCAGGTCGATCAGCTCACCGGTGAACGGGGTGGAAGCAGTGCCGGTCATGAGGCGTCCTGGTCGCCCTGCGCGGGCGGGGCGATCAGCACCACGTCGAGACGGCGCGGTCCGTGCACGCCGTCCACGCGCTCCAGTTCGATGTCGCTGGTGGCGCTGGGGCCGGAGATCCAGGTCCACGCGGCCGACGGGTCATCCTCACGCATCCGCTGCACGCACGCCGGCACACCCACGACCGTGTCCTCGGGCCGGACCACGACGATGTGATGATCCGGGATGAGGGAGATGATGCGGCGGCCGCCGATGCCGTCGTCCTTCAGCGCAAGAGTGCCGGTCATGGCGATGGCGGTGTGGCAGCCGGTGATGACGGCGTCCACATCATCGAGGGAGCGGGCGTCCAACGAGCCGTGGTCCGCCACCAGCTGCGCCTGCGCGGACGGCAGCCACGCCTCCGGCAGGTCAGGGGCGTGCACGGCGACGGCGCCCTCATCGAGCAGCTCGGCGATGGTGTCGGCGACATCGGCCTCCTCCACCATCTGCACGCCCGCCCCGTACTCGGTGAGGGTCTTCGTCAGCGCGGCGAGGACCTTGTCGATGCCGGTGGTGGTCTCCGCCTTCGCGTCGGGGCCCTGGTAGTCGCGGGGGACGTCCTCGATCGCGGTGATCGGATTCGGTCGGGGCTGGTCCAGAGCGGTGCGCAGGCGCTGCAGGATCTCGGTCTTCGCGTCGCTCACTTCTGCTCCTTGTTCGAGGCGTCGGCGCTGCGCCGAGCCTTCTCCCTCTTCGTATACCAGGACCGGAACGACTCGCGGGGAACGGGCAGGTCGCGGAACTGCGTCCAGTCACCGATCATCGGCAGCGGCAGGTTTGAGAAGTTGCCGCGGGGCTTCGCGCGGCCGATGAGGGCGGAGGCGCGGACAACGGCGTCGTAGGTGCCGGGGCTGCTCATCAGCTTCGACGCCCCGGCCATCGCCGCATCCCACTGGTTGCGCTTGGCGCCGGCCTCGGCGCGCTCGTCGACATCGCGGGAGCGCAGGTGCACGAGGATCTCAGGAATGTTGATCTTCACGGGGCACACGTCGTAGCAGGCGCCGCAGAGCGAGGATGCGTACGGCAGGGTGGCGTTCGGATTGTCCTCGCCCTCCATCCCGGTCATCTGGGGTGAGAGGATCGCGCCGATGGGGCCGGGGTAGGTGGAGCCGTAGGCGTGTCCGCCGGCGCGTTCGTACACGGGGCAGGCGTTCAGGCAGGCGGAGCATCGGATGCAGTGCAGAGCGGACCGCCCGTGCGGGTCGGACAGGACCGCGGAGCGGCCGTTGTCCAGCAGTACGATGTGCAGATTCTCGGGCCCGTCGGCCGCCCGCGTGCCGGTGAACATCGTGGTGTACGGGTTCATCCGCTCACCGGTGGAGGACCGCGGCAGGAGCTGCAGGAACACTTCGAGGTCCTGGAAGGTGGGGATGAGCTTCTCTATGCCCATCACCGCGATCAGCGTGGACGGCAGGGTCAGGCACATGCGGCCGTTGCCCTCGGACTCGACAATGCTCAGGGTGCCGGTCTCGGCGACCGCGAAGTTCGCGCCGCAGATGGCTGTGTCCATGTCGAGGAACTGCTCGCGCAGGAAACGGCGCGCCGCCGCGGTCAGCTCCTGCGGGTCGTCGCCGAGATCAGCGGGCGCGCCCGGGAGATGGTCGCGGAACAGCTGCTGGATCTGCCGACGGTTGCGGTGGATCGCCGGCACGACGATGTGGCTGGGCGTGTCCCCGGCGAGCTGCACGATCAGTTCGGCGAGGTCCGTCTCCACGGCGGTGATGCCGGCATCGGCGAGGGCCTCGTTCAGGCGGATCTCCTGCGTGGCCATCGACTTCACCTTCAGCACCTTCTCACTGCCCGCGTCGCGGACGAGGGAGGTGACGATGCGGTTCGCCTCGTCGGCGTCGCGCGCCCAGTGGACCGTGCCGCCGGCGGCGGTGAACGCCTCCTCGAACTGCTCCAGCAGCTCCGGGAGGTGGTCGGTGACGTGCCATTTCAGGGCACTGCCGGCGCTGCGCAGCTGCTGGAAGTCCCGCAGTTCGCGCACTGCCTTGGCGCGCTTGGTGCGGATGCCTCCGGCGGCGTGCGCGAGGTTGGCGCGCAGCTGATCGTCCTGCAGTTCGCCCTTCGCGGCGTCGCGGAACCCGTCGGCCCCCATCAGCGCCGACGAGGCGGAGGCGTACGGTGGGCGCACCCGGGGCATTCCGAGGTTCACGGTGGTCATGAGGCCCTCCCCAGAAGAGTCGACGACGGCACGAACGGGTTCTCCTTCGTGCTGTTGAGGATCTGCGCCAGATGGATCGGCCGTGGCCGCTGCCCCTGCCGGGCGAGCTTGCCGCCGATGTTCATCAGGCAGGAGGCGTCACCGGCGACCACGAAGTCGGCGCCGGACTTCACCACGTTGTTCGCCTTGTCGGTGACCATCGCGTTGGACGTCTCCGCGTTCTTCACCGAGAAGGTGCCGCCGAAGCCGCAGCAGGTGTCGGACTCCGGCAGGTTCACCACGGTGATGCCCTCGACGGCGCGCAGCAGTCGCAGGGGGCGCGGACCGACCTTCAGGAAGCGCATCGAATGGCAGGTGGGGTGGTAGGTGACGGTGTGGGGGAAGTACGCGCCCACGTCGGTCACCTTCAGCACGTCCACGAGCAGTTCGGACAGTTCGTATGTCTTCGCGCTGACGCGGCCGGCGCGCTCCTCGAGGTCGGCATCACCGGCGCGGCGGGCCACCAGGGCGTGCTGGTCGCGGACGGCGCCGGCGCAGGAGCCCGACGGCATCACGATCGCGTCCACGTCCTCCAGCTGCGGTTCGAAAACGTCCACGAACTGCCGGACCACGGGCGCGGCCTCGCGGAAGTAGCCGGTGTTGGTGTGCATCTGTCCGCAGCAGGTCTGCCGCTTGTCGAACACGACCTCGTGGCCGAGCCGCTCCAGCAGCTCGACGGTGGAGCGGGCCACATCGGGGGCCATCACGTCCGCCAGGCAGGTGGCCATCAGTGCGATTCTCATCGATCCTCCTCGACGGGGGTGCGGACGCTGGGCGCCGCGGGGGTCGGCGTGGGGGTCACCGGTTGAGGCCGAGGACCTCGGCGGTGCGGTCCAGGGAGGCCGTCGCGGCCGACGGGTCCTGGCTCAGCGGCTTCCGCCAGCTCGGCACCATGGCGCGGACCTTCGGCTCCCAGGTGCTGGAGCGCTGCGGGAACACGGCTTCGAGCATGCGGAGCATGATCTCCACCGAGGTGGACGCGCCGGGGGATGCGCCGAGCATGCCGCCCATGGAGCCGTCAGCGGTGGTGATCAGCTGAGTGCCGAACTGCAGCACGCCGAGCCGGTCCTTGTCGGGGGCGATCACCTGGACGCGCTGACCGGCGGTGATCAGCTCCCAGTCGTCCGCGTTGGCGCTCGGCATGAACTCCTGGAGGGAGGCGACGCGCTGTTTGAAGGTCTTGGTCAGCTCGCCCACCAGGTACGTCATCAGGTCGAGGTTCGGCGGGGCGACGGCCAGCATCTGGCCGATGTTCGAGGGCTTCACCGACCGCAGCAGGTCCGTGTTGGACCCGGTCTTGAGGAACTTCGGCGACCAGCCGGCGTAGGGGCCGAACATCAGCTCGCGGCGGCCGTTGATGTACCGGGTGTCCAGGTGCGGCACGCTCATCGGCGGGGCGCCGACGGCGGCCTTGCCGTACACCTTGGCGCTGTGGTCGGCGACGATGTCCGGGTTCGTGCAGCGCAGCCATTCACCGGAGATCGGGAAGCCGCCGAACCCGCGGATCTCATCGATCCCGGCGTCCTGCATCAGCGGCAGGGCATTGCCGCCGGCGCCGACGAACACGAACGGAGCACGCACCACAGAGACATCGCCGTCCGTGCCACGGGACATCACACCCCAGTCGCGGCCCATGCGGCGCAGAGAGGTGACGGTGCGGCCCGTGCGCACCTCGGTGCCCTGCTTCGACGCGGCATCGAAGAGGATGCGGGTGAGCTCGCCGAAGTTGACGTCGGTGCCGTCCAGCGAACGGGTCGCGGCGATCGATTCGGTCTCCGGGCGCCCCCGGGTGATCAGCGGCGCCCACTCGGACAGTTCCGCGTGACTGGTGGTGTACTCCATGTCGCGGAACAGGGGGTTCTGGGAGAGGGCCTCGTGGCGACGGCGCAGGTAGTCGGCGTTCTCCAGGCCGCGCACGAAGCTGATGTGCGGAACCGAGTGGATGAACGCGGACGGATCGGCGATGCTGCCGGTCTCCACCAGGTGCGACCAGAACTGCCGCGACAGCTGGAACTGCTCGTTGATGCTGATGGCCTTCTTCGGACTGACGGACCCGTCGACGTCCTGCGGAGTGTAGTTCAGTTCGCACAGAGCGGAGTGGCCGGTGCCGGCGTTGTTCCAGCCATCCGATGCCTCCTGGCCCACCTTCGGCAGCTTCTCCAGCACCACGATCCGCCAGTCGGGTTCCAGTTCGGTCAGCAGCGCCGCCAGGGTGGCGCTGGCGATTCCGCCGCCGATCAGCACCGCATCAGCTGTGCTCGCGTTCACTGTTCTCGACGACCGAGTCGGCATCAGACTTCCCTTCACAAGATCGCGTGTCCGTCCCCGATCCTATCGACCGATTGCGTCCGCCGCAGGCAGGTGAGCCGGTCCCGAACCGTTTCACCCTGTGGCGAACAGGAGCGCGTTCCCAGGGGCATCCCGCATAGGCTCGTACCATCTGACGACCAGACTGAGGAGAAGCATGTTCGAACGTTTCACCGACCGTGCCCGTCGCGTCATCGTCCTCGCCCAGGATGAGGCCCGGCTGCTCAACCACAACTACATCGGCACCGAGCACATCCTTCTCGGTCTGATCCACGAGGCCGAGGGCGTCGGCGCCAAGGCCCTGGAGGCGCTCGGCGTCACTCTGGAGGGCGTGCGCGAGCAGGTCCGCGAGATCATCACCGAGGGCTCGCAGGCACCGACCGGGCACATCCCCTTCACTCCGCGCGCGAAGAAGGTGCTGGAGCTGTCGCTGCGCGAAGCGCTGCAGCTCGGGCACGGCTACATCGGCACCGAGCACATCCTGCTCGGCCTGCTGCGCGAGGGCGACGGCGTCGCCGTCAAGGTCCTGACCCGCCTGGGTGCGGAGCCGTCGGCAGTGCGCCAGGAGGTCATCCAGCGCCTGTCCGGCTACCAGGGCAAGGAGACCGTCAACGCCGGCGGCGGCCAGCAGGAGGGCCAGCCCTCCGGTTCGCTCGTGCTCGATCAGTTCGGCCGCAACCTCACGCAGGCTGCGCGCGACAACCAGCTCGACCCGGTGATCGGCCGCGACAAGGAGGCCGAGCGCGTCATGCAGGTGCTCAGCCGCCGCACGAAGAACAACCCGGTCCTCATCGGCGAGCCGGGCGTCGGCAAGAGCGCCGTTGTGGAGGGCCTCGCCCAGGCCATCGTCCGCGGCGACGTGCCCGAGACGCTCAAGGACAAGCAGCTGTACACCCTCGACCTCGGGTCCCTCGTGGCCGGCTCCCGCTACCGCGGTGACTTCGAGGAGCGCCTGAAGAAGGTGCTGAAGGAGATCCGCACCCGCGGCGACATCATCCTGTTCATCGACGAGATCCACACCCTCGTCGGTGCCGGCGCCGCCGAAGGCGCGATCGACGCCGCCAACATCCTCAAGCCGATGCTGGCGCGCGGCGAACTGCAGACCATCGGCGCCACCACCATCGAGGAGTACCGCAAGCACATCGAGAAGGACGCCGCGCTGGAGCGCCGCTTCCAGCCGATCCAGGTGGACGAGCCGTCGATCGCCCACACCGTGGAGATCCTCAAGGGTCTGCGCGACCGCTACGAGGCGCACCACAAGGTGACCATCACCGATGACGCCCTCGTCTCCGCGGCGAACCTTGCCGCCCGGTACATCAACGACCGCTTCCTGCCGGACAAGGCGATCGACCTGATTGATGAGGCCGGCGCGCGCCTGCGCATCCGCCGCCTCACCGTGCCGCCGGAGCTGAAGGCCTACGAATCGAAGATCGAGGAGTCCCGCAAGGCGAAGGAAGCGGCGATCGACTCCCAGGACTTCGAGAAGGCCGCCAGCCTCCGCGATGAGGAGCAGCGCCTCACCGAGGAGCGCAAGGAGAAGGAGAAGGCCTGGCGCGAAGGCGAGAACGACACCGTCTCCGTGGTGACCGAGGACGTCATCGCAGAGGTGCTCGCCGCCTCCACCGGCATCCCAATCATGAAGCTGAACGAGGAGGAGTCCACGCGCCTGCTGCGCATGGAGGACGAACTGCACAAGCGCGTCATCGGCCAGAACGAGGCCGTGCGGGCCCTGTCGCAGTCGATCCGCCGCACCCGCGCCGGCCTCAAGGACCCTAAGCGCCCCGGTGGTTCGTTCATCTTCGCCGGCCCCACGGGTGTCGGCAAGACCGAGCTGGCGAAGGCTCTGGCCGAGTTCCTGTTCGGTGATGAGGAAGCGCTCATCCAGCTCGACATGTCCGAGTTCGGGGAGAAGCACACCTCCTCGCGTCTGTTCGGCTCCCCGCCGGGATACGTCGGCTACGACGAGGGCGGTCAGCTCACCGAGAAGGTGCGCCGCAAGCCGTTCAGCGTGGTCCTGTTCGACGAGGTGGAGAAGGCCCACGCCGACATCTTCAACTCGCTGCTGCAGATCCTCGAGGACGGCCGTCTGACCGACTCGCAGGGCCGCATGGTGGACTTCAAGAACACCGTCATCATCATGACCACCAACCTGGGCACGAAGGACATCGCCAAGGGCGTCTCCATCGGCTTCCAGGCCGGCGGTGACCTCTCCACCGACTACGAGCGGATGAAGGGCAAGGTGCACGAGGAGCTCAAGCAGCACTTCCGCCCCGAGTTCCTCAACCGCGTGGACGACATCGTGGTGTTCCCGCAGCTCGGCCTCGAGGAGATCAAGCAGATCGTGGACCTCATGATCCACAGGCTCGACGACCGCCTCGAAGAGCGCGACATGACGGTGGAGCTCACCGAGCCCGCCAAGCAGCTGCTCGCCGAGAAGGGGTACGACCCGGTCCTCGGTGCCCGGCCGCTGCGCCGCACCATCCAGCGCGACATCGAGGACACCCTCTCCGAGCACATCCTGTTCGGTCGTGTCCACGCCGGCGACGAGATCCTCATCGATGCGCGCGGTGAGGGACCGCTCGGCGAATTCGTGTTCTCCCGCCGGGGCAAGGACGGCACGGTGACCGAACTGGACACCGAGGTGACCGTCGAGAGCCTCAGCGAGAACAGCTGACCTGACAGCGCAGGCGCCCCGTCCGGTTCCGCCGGGCGGGGCGCTGTCGATCCGTGACCGGAGAGCACCGCCCATGACCGCCTGGATGCATCAGCTGGAGGTGTGGATCGCCGGCGTCGCCGACGCCTGGTGGATCCACCTGGTGATGTTCGCGTGCGCGTTCGTGGACGCGTTCTTCCCCACGGTGCCCAGCGAATCCGTGCTCGTCACCCTCGCCTCCCTGTGGTCCTCGGGCGGCACGCCCACTCTGTGGCTGCTCGTCCCGGCAGCCTGGGTCGGCGCGTTCCTCGGAGACAACCTCACGTTCCTCATCGGCCGACGGGTGCCGCTGCACCGCCTGCGGTTCCTTCAGCGCCCGAAGATGCAGGCCGGAATGGAGGCTGCTGAAGCGGGGCTGGAGAGCCACGGGTTCCTGTGGATCATGACCGCCCGCTACATCCCGTTCGGCCGCACAGCCGTCAACCTCTCCGCCGGCGCACTCGGCTACGAGCACCGCAGGTTCCTCAGCCGGTCCCTCGTGGCAACGTTCTGCTGGGCGACCTACGGCGCCGCGGTCGGGGCGATCGCAGGGCAGTGGTTCACCAGCCACCGGCTGATCGGGGTGATCGTCTCGCTGGCGGTGGCGGTGGTGCTGTCGCTGATCATCGAACGGCTCGCGGCGGCGGTCCGAGCGCGATCGCTGCGTCACCGGCGGAGCCCGTCGGCACCCGGTGGACGAGACGATCAGTGAGCAGTGACTGCAGGATGCGCGCAAAGCGGGCGTCATCCGTCGCAGCGGCTCGTTGCAGATCCGCTTCCGAAGCGGCCGCACCCGTCGCCTGGCGCAGGTGCTTCATAACGCGGCCGCGCAGCTGACGGTCCGTGCCGGCGAACTTCTGCACGGGGGAGCGGCGCACCTCGGGAACCCGTCGGCCCTCGACGTTCCAGGTGCAGTGCGCAGCGAGCGGGCAGTCGTCGCAGCGTGGGGACCGGGCGGTGCAGATCAGCGCGCCGAGCTCCATGATGCCTTCGTTCCAGATGACACTGTCGCCCGCGCTCGCCGGCAGCAGCGAATCCGCGAGGGAGCGCTCCGCCGCAGTCGACGACGGCCGCTGGTCGAACTCACCGGAGATGACGCGCCCGATCACGCGCCGGATGTTCGTGTCGAGCACGCGGATCCGCTGACCGAATGCGAAGGACGCGACTGCAGCGGCGGTGTACTCTCCGATGCCGGGCAGGGCGCGCAGGAGCTCCGGGTCGCCGGGGACACGGCCGTTGTGCCGATCTGTGATCGCCTGCGCGCACTCCTGCAGGCGCAGCGCTCGGCGCGGGTAGCCGAGCGAGCCCCATGCCCGCAGAACATCCGCCGGATCGGCGGTGGCGAGGTCGGCGGGGGTGGGCCAGGTCTCCATCCACTCCACCCATGCAGGGGCGACGCGGCCCACCGGGGTCTGCTGGCTCATCACTTCGCTGACGAGCACGCCCCACGGGGAGACCGACGGGCGCCGCCATGGAAGATCGCGACGATGCTCATCGAACCAGTCGGCGATGAGGCGGAACAGGTCGCGTCGCGGCAACGATGCCACTGGTTCTCTCGTGCGGTGGGAGTCGGCGGGGGAGGAGGTCACGACGGCCACTGTACCGGCGCGGACAGCGACGAAGCGGGACCCTCCAGAAGAGGATCCCGCTTCGTGTGCGGTGGGGTCGGTCGCGGCTCAGGCTCGCGAACGCTGACCGAATCGACCGGATGCGATCACTCGTTGACGCGCGGGGTGCCGGTCTGCGGGTGGCGCTGGTCGCCGGCGAGCAGGTCGCGGATCTCGGTGAGCAGAGCGATGTCCTCAGCGACCGGGTCCTCCTCGACGGCCGGCAGGCCCTTGCGGACGCGGGCCATCTGGCGAGCCTTCGTCATCGGGGCGACGAACACGAAGTACACCACGGCGGCGGTGATGAGGAACGTGATCACCGCGGACAGCAGCATGCCGATGTTGATCTGAGTCGCCGGGTTGTCCTGAATGATGCGCGGACCGAAGCCGGCGATGCCGCCGGTGTTGAACACGGAGAGGATCGGGGTGATCACGTAGGTGACGAATGCGCCGACGAGAGCGGTGAAAGCAGAGCCGATGACGACGCCGACGGCGAGGTCGATGACGTTGCCCTGCATGATGAAGTCGCGGAAGCCCTTCATGAGTGTTCCTTTCGAGGAGGGGACGGAACGACCGCAGTGGGCCGATCTTCAGGAAGAGAACCTACCCGATCACCGCGATTGTTGCAGTACCTCTATCCGCGCACTGTGCCGCGGACGACACCGCATCTGCGGGGATGTCGACCAGTACTGCGGGAGTGCGCGGACTTATTGATCCGGCTGTGATCTCCGTTTCTTCCGGCAGCGCTGCACCCGCGGAGTGCACACGAGCCTCAATGGCGGGCGCTGTCGGTTCGGGGCCGCCCGGACACACGAGGGTGATCGCGGTGCCGGGTGTGAGGAGTGTCAGCAGGGCGTCATCGCGCAGCTGCACGGCGATCACCGCCCGGCCCTCAGCGGGTCTGTGCGACCCGTCCGTCCCGGGTGCTGAGCGTGCATCGGATCCCGATTCGTCCCCATGCCCTGTCCCGCCCGATGCCCCCGCCTCAGCGGCATGCGCTGTGCCGGGGCTGAGGCTGCGCGCCGCCGCCTGCACCCCCTGGGCGAGGATCGCCGTGACCAGGAGCAGGAGGAGGATGCGTCGATGTCGGCGCAGACTACGACGTGCAGCGGGCAGGCGATCGGTCACACGTGAGAACAGCATGCGCTGATGCTACGAAGGGGCCTCGATGCGCCACGAGGGGCCCGCAGGGACTGGGGATGACTGGAAGTGTGGGCAGCCCGTGGCCGCTCCGCCGCCCCGGTGCACTGGGGGGGAGTCAGGCGTCGTCGGTGAGCACCGCGATGCCGTCCGCTGTTGCAGCGAACCGGATCGGGTAGTCGTGCTCGTCGCGCGGCAGCGTTCCCGCCGGCAGAAGCTCCGACGGGTTCACCGCAGTCACCACGAACGACTCCGTGGACCGGTGCTGAAGAGCGCGGTCGTAGTAGCCCTTGCCGTGGCCGATGCGGGTGCCCGAACGGTCGACCGCCACCGCCGGCGTGATGATCAGATCCGCCGTGGCGAGGCCCTCCACACCGTGGTCCTCACCGGTCGGTTCCGTTCCGAACTTCGCCCCTTCTGATGCCTCCAGTTCGCTGACGCCGTCCCACTCCCTCCAGGTCAGCACATCGCCGTGGTACACCGGCAGCAGGACGGTCGAACCGCCGGTTGCGAGGGTGCGCAGCAGCGCCATGGGATTCGCCTCCGTCGGCAGCGCGCTGTAGCCCGCAACCACGAGGGGGCGCTCGAGGTCACCCAGATGGGAGTCGATGAAGCCCTCCAGGTGGGCGACGAGCGCTTCGGACTCATCACGGTGCCGCTGCGCGCCCTCCGGTGTCGAATAGGCGGAGCGGCGGGCGGCGAGGATCTCTTTGCGCAGCGCCTTCTTGCGGGCGGTGAGGTCGTCGATGTTGCTCATGTCGCCATCCTGGCACGAAGATCAAGGGGTGACCATGAGAGAACCGGGCGGACCTGCCGCCCAGTCCCCGGCCGACGCAGGCGCGCCGCGGCACGAACCGCGGGTCGAGCTTCGGCCCCTGCGCCGCCGCGACCGTCGAGCATTCATCCGTCTGCGGGACCAGAACTGGGAATGGCTCCGCCCCTGGGAGGCCGTGGATCCGTCGGCTGATGCCCCCGCCTCCTCCGCCGCAGTGTTCCGCTCCCTGCGCCGCAGCGACCGGCTCGGTTCCACCGCAACCCTCGCTGTTGAGGTGGAAGGGCGCCTGACCGGCCTGGTCATGATCGGCCCCATGATGTGGGGCGCGGTCAGCACCGCCCCCATCGGCTATTGGATCGAGGAGAGCGCCGCCGGGTGCGGAGTGATGACGCGGGCACTGCGCCTCGCCCTGGACTACTGCTTCGAAGACCTCGCCCTGCACCGCGTCACCGCCCAGATCCAGCCCTCCAACACCGCATCCCTGCGGGTGGCGCACAAGGTCGGGCTGCGCCGTGAGGGCCTGCTGACCGGGTCGATGCACGTCAACGGCGCCTGGCGCGACCACCTGCTGCTCGCCGTGACCGCGGAGGAGCACCGTCCGCTGAATCCGTGAGCGGATTCCATGGGGAGGCCGCGCGTGTCTGACCGGGAAATGACATCGCTGTCATTACCCTGGAACAGTGAACGAATTCAATCTTGGTGCGGTGCTCCTCGTCCTCCTGCTGCTCATGTGGCTGGGATACGCTGTGCCGCGCATCTCCCGTCGCCGAGAACTGCTCGGTCAGGCGCAGGAGATGAACCAGGAGAGGTTCACCCACACCGCACGCGACCTCACTGGCGGCGTGCGGGCCCGGCAACGATCAGCAAAGGCTTCCCCCATGGCTCACCGCTCCCAGCTGCTCCGTCCCAGCACTCCGATCGATCGCCCGCGCTTCGAGGTTGAGGGCGCAGGCCGTGATCTCGGCGCCGAGGTCATCGCGCCCGTGGAGAACCGTCACCGGCTGCTGACCGCGATCCTGCTGGTCCTGCTGGTCGGAGCACTGGCGCTCACCGGCACCGCTATCGCCGGGCTCACCAGCTGGTGGCTCGCAGCGGGTGTCGCATGGCTCGCCGTCATGTTCGCAACTGCGCTGCGCCTGACCCGAACACGCCGCCAGCGCCGCGCAGTGCGTCCGGCACGCGTCCAGGAGTCGGCACCCGTCGGCCAGGCGGCCGCCGCGGAAGCCGACGATGCCGGCAGCGGAGCCGGTTCCACCGCGACCGCCGCACAGGCTGAGACCGCGCAGCCGGCTCGCAGCGCCGTGATGGGTCCCGCAGAGCGACACGAACTGTTCCTGCGCGAGATCATCGGCACCGATGCTCGTGAGCAGTCCCAGACCTACCGCTACGGCACCCTGTCCTCCGCCACCGCCCCGCTCGAGTACGCACGCCTCGAGGAGATCGAAGCGGTCGAAGCCGAGACCGCGGATGCGGAGGCCGCCGCCGGAATGACCATCGCCGAGGGCCTTACACTGGATGAGGTGCTCGAGCGTCGCCGCGCCTGAGCCCGCTGGCCCGAGGATGCGCCGGGCTGAGCGCGTCAGACAGCCGCCTCCTGAGGAAAGGGCCGTGCACCGTGGCACATCTTCGCAGCGACCGCCCCCTGCCGTTCGATGAGCTGGACGCCGTCCTCCGGCAGGCCGGGCTCACCCACCGCCCCGTCGGCGTCGTCGACCTCGACGCCTTCGAGGACAACATCGCCGCCATGCGCCGCCGCACCGGCGGCCTCCCCATCCGAGTCGCCACTAAGTCCCTCCGAGTCCGCTCCCTCATCAGCACGGCGGAAGCAGCCGAGGGCTACTCCGGCCTGCTGTGCTTCACCCTGGACGAAGCACTGTGGCTGCACAGTCGGGGCCACCAGGACATCGTGGTCGCCTATCCCACCGCGGACACCGCAGCGATCCAGCGCCTCGCTCAGCACGACAGCGCCCGCGCCGCCATCACCCTCATGGTGGATTCGAGGCCGCACCTCGACCTGATCGAAACCGCCATCGGCGCCGCCTCGAGCAGCACCGCCCCGATCCGCGTGGCGATCGACATGGACGTCGCCTACCAGCCTCTGAAGGGCCTCCACATCGGAGCCCTGCGGTCCCCGCTGCGCACACCCGAGGACATGCTGGGCCTCGCCCGAGAGATCAGCCGCCGCCCCGCCCTTCGCCTGGTCGGCATCATGGCGTATGAGGGCCAGATCGCCGGGGTCGGCAACCTCGGGCCCCGCCGGGCCGTAGTCCGCCTGATGCAGCGCGCCTCCAGCCAGGAGATCCTGCACCGCCGCGGCGCCGCTGTCCGCGCCGTCGCAGGCGAGTTCGACCTCGAATTCGTCAACGGCGGCGGAACCGGCTCCATCGAGACCACGTCCCAGGACCCCGTGATCACCGAGATCGGAGCCGGGTCCGGGCTGCTGGCATCCGCCCTCTTCGACGAATACAGTGCGTTCACCCCGCGGCCGGCCCTGTTCTTCGGCTTCACCGTTGTGCGCCGACCAGCGCCGAAGGTCGCCACCATCACCGGCGGCGGGATCATCGCCAGCGGTGTCCCCGGGCCGGACAGGCTTCCGCGCGTGGTGCACCCAGCGGGCCTGCGGTTCAGCCGTCAGGAGGGCGCCGGCGAAGTGCAGAGCCCAGTGGTCGGAGAAGCGGCAGAGCACCTGCGGGTCGGGGATACAGTATGGCTCAGGTGCGCGAAGGCGGGGGAGCCCGCGGAGCGCTTCTCGCAGTATGCACTGGTGCGCGGCACGGAAGTGGTGGACGTGGTCCCCACCTACCGCGGTGAGCATCAGCTGTTCCTCTGATCCGAAAGGACGGTCCGCCGATGACCCCACTGCCGCTCGCTGACAAGCGCACCCTCACCTCGAACTGGTCCGGCAGCGTGGACTTCTCAGCGGCCGACGTCGAGCACCCCGGCACCGAGAGTGCGGTCATCCACCACATCGCCCGCGCCACCGCCCACGGCCACAGCCTGCGCCCCATCGGCGCCGGCCATTCCTTCTCACCGCTGTGCGAGACCGACGGAACCCTCCTCACCCTCGACAACCACCGCGGCCTGGTCAAAGTCGACCGCGCCACCGGTGACGCCACCTTCCGCGCCGGCACCCGCCTGATGGAGATCGGTCCCGCGCTCGCGCGCCACGGCCGCGGCATGATCAACATGGGCGATGTGGACGCGCAGTCCATCGCCGGCGCCATCTCGACCGGCACCCATGGCATGGGCCACCAGATGCAGGGCCTCGCCGCCACCGTGACGGGCCTGCGGATCGCGCTCGCCAGCGGTGACGTGGTGTGGGCGGACAAGGACACCAACCCGCGCCTGTTCGAAGCGGCCCGTCTCAGCCTGGGGGTCATCGGCATCATCCTGGAGGTTCGGATGGCGACCGCACCCGCTTTCCGGCTGGAGAGCAGGGACGAGAACCTCCCGGTCGACGACGCCGTCGCCGGATTCCTCCAGTCCAGCACGGAGGCCGACCACCAGGAGATCTTCTGGTTCCCCGGCTCGACCCGCGCCACGCTGCACACCATGCACCGACGGGAGGCCGGCGCCCGTCGGTCCCGCCCCAACCGGGTCTCCAGCTTCGTGAGCCGTGAACTGCTCGCCAACGGCGTGTGGGAGATCATGTGCCGCGCCGGCACCCGGTCACCCCGGGTTGCACCCGCCCTCGCCGATGTCGCCTCACGGTTCTTCCCGGGCGCCGCCGTCACCGACGACTCCCACACCGTGTTCACCGCCCCGCGCCGCGTCCGCTTCCACGAAGCGGAGTACGCGATCGCCGCGGAGGCGTTCCCGGAGGCGTTCGGCAAGGTCCGCGCCCGCATCCACCGGGAGTTCCGGGACGTTCTGTTCCCGCTGGAGATCCGCCGCGCCGCCGCGGACGATGTCTGGATGTCCACGTGCTACGACCGAGACACCATCTACATCGCCGCGCACACCTACCACCGGCGCGACGGCTACGCCTTCCAGCAGGCGGTGCAGGAGGAGCTGATGGAGTTCGACCCGCGTCCGCACTGGGGGAAGATGCACTGGCTGGACGCCGACTACTTCGCCCGCGTCTACCCGCGCTTCGATGACTTCCGCACGGTCCGTGCCGAAGTGGACCCGAAGGGAATCTTCCTCAACGACCACACCCGCACCGTCCTGGACGTCTGAGGGCGCGCCGACGGGTGCCTGAGAGGATGGATGCATGACTTCAGCATCCGTCCCCACCATCACCTCACTCGTCGACGCGGCGCGCGCCGCCGCCAGCGCAGCGGCCGACTACCAGCGCGGCCTGGACCGCTCGGCTATCGACCGTGAATACAAGCTCAACGCACACGACATCGTCACTGAGCATGACAAGCGCTCCGAACAGATCATCGTCGACGCGCTCAGCGCCGCTGTGCCCGATGCCCGCATCCTCGGTGAGGAGAGCGGCCACCACGGCGGTGACGGCCCGGTGGCGTTCATCGTGGATCCGATCGACGGCACGTCGAACTTCGCCGCCGGCCTGCCGCTGTTCTGCGTGTCCATCGGCATCGAGATCGATGGAGCCCTCGTCGGCGGGGTGATCAACGCCCCGATCCTCCACCAGGAGTTCTTCTCCGATGACACCGGGGCGTACCTCAACGGTGAGAGGCTGGGCCCGCACACGATGAAACCGCAGCAGGATGCGCTGGTGCTGTCCTCGTTCCCCGGCAACCGCGACTTCAGCGACCACCCCGACATCGCCCTCGACCTGGCGGGTGCGCTGCGCAGCGACACCAGCGCGCTGCGCAGCCTCGGCACCGCGGCCCTGGAGCTCGCCTATGTGGCGGCGGGCTGGGCGGACGCGGCGATGCTGCTGAGCATCAAGCCGTGGGACGTGGCCGCGGGCTTCCACCTGGTGGAGCAGGCGGGCGGGTCGGTCCGGGCCTGGTCCGGCGAACCCGGCGTCGAGTCAGACGGAGGTATGACCCCGCTGCACATGCGCCCTGCCTACGTCGCATGTGCGGGGCAGGACCGCCTGCCTACGCTGGACCTGATCGCTGAGCGCGTGCATTCGCACCGCGCCGGCGCCTCACCCAACTGACCAGGAGGTTGCCATGAGCAGCGCCATCCCACCGCACAACCCCAACAGTCCCAATCCCTCGCAGCCCGACGAGTACGGCTACGGCCAGCAGGGCCCGCACGCACAGAACTCAAACGAACAGCACGCAGGCCACGGCCAGCAGCCGCATGCTCAGCAGGCTCCCTATGCTCATCAGCAGCCGTCGGCCGCGCAAGGGGCGCAGGCGCCGCTGTCCGACTCCGATGCCCGTCTCTGGGCGATCCTCGCGCACCTGTCGATGCTGATCGGCAGCCTCGCGTCGGTCGGCTACCTCGGCTGGCTGGGTCCGCTGGTGATCCTGCTGGTGTTCGGCAGCCGCAGTCCGTTCGTGCGGCAGGCCGCCGCCGGCGCCCTCAACTTCGCCATCACCATCTTCATCGCGCAGGTGGTCCTCGGCATCATCGCCGCCATCGGCTGGATCCTCGTGTGGGTCCTGGTCGGCCTCATCCCGCTGGCAATCGCCGGCCTCGGCCTGCTGATCGTATGGGTGGTCTCGATCATCGTTCCGATCCTCGCCGCGGTCACGGCGAACAGGGGCGAGGCCTACCGCTACCCGCTGACCTGGCACATCATCTCGTGAACGTGTGAACCGCGCACGGCGCAGAACGAAGGGGGCGGGGCCGAGGAGACATCTCCTCGGCCCCGCCCCTTCCTGTGCCCCCACGACCGCGCCGGTCGTCGGCCCCAGCGTGGGGAGCGGAACTCACTCGGTGAGCGCGTCCGTGTCGTCGTCCACCCAGTCGAAGGTGCGCTCCACAGCCTTGCGCCACACGCGCATGGAGCGCTCGCGGGTCTCCTCGTCCATGGCGGGCTCCCAGCGGGTGTCCTCGGACCAGTTGTCGATGACGTCCTGCTCTGACTTCCAGAAACCGACCGCGAGGCCGGCGGCGTAGGCGGCGCCGAGGGCGGTGGTCTCCACGACCTTCGGCCGGACCACATCCACGTCCAGAAGGTCCGCCTGGAACTGCATGAGGGTCTCGTTGACGGTCATGCCGCCGTCGACCTTCAGCTCCTTCAGCGGCACGTCCGCATCCTGGTTCATCGCCTCGACCAGTTCCGCGGACTGGAACGCGGTGGACTCCAGGACTGCACGGGCGATGTGGTTCCTGTTGACGAAGCGGGTCAGGCCGACGATCGCGCCGCGGGCGTCGTCGCGCCAGTACGGGGCGAACAGGCCGGAGAAGGCCGGCACCACGTACACGCCGCCGTTGTTGTCGACCTTCTTCGCGAGGGTCTCCACCTCGGGGGCGTCCTTGATGAGGCCGAGGTTGTCGCGCACCCACTGCACGAGGGAGCCGGTGACGGCGACCGAGCCTTCGAGGGCGTAGACCGGCTTGTTGTCGCCGAGCTGGTACAGCACGGTGGTCAGCAGGCCGTTTTCGGAGTGGACGATCTCCTCGCCGGTGTTCATCAGCAGGAAGTTGCCGGTGCCGTAGGTGTTCTTCGCCTGGCCGACCTCGAAGCACGCCTGGCCGAAGGTGGCGGCCTGCTGGTCGCCGAGGATACCGGCGAACTTGGCGCCGATCAGCAGGGAGTTCTTCGACCCCTCGCCGTAGACCTCGGAGGAGGAGCGGATCTCCGGCAGCATCGACATCGGAATGCCCATGTCCTTGCAGATCGACTCCTCCCAGTCGAGGGTCTTCAGGTTCATGAGCATGGTGCGCGAGGCGTTCGTGACATCGGTGATGTGCAGGCCGTCCTTGGTGCCGCCGGTGAGGTTCCACAGCACCCAGGTGTCGGTGGTACCGAACATGAGGTCGCCGGCTTCGGCCTTCTCACGGGCTCCCTCGACGTTGTCGAGGATCCACTTCACCTTCGGGCCGGAGAAGTAGGTGGCCAGCGGCAGGCCGACGATGTCCTTGTACTTCTCCGGGTCTCCGCCGCCGAGGTCCTCCACGATCTTCTTGGTGCGGGTGTCCTGCCAGACGATGGCGTTGTAGACCGGTTTGCCGGTGGTGCGGTCCCACACCACAGCGGTCTCGCGCTGGTTGGTGATGCCGACCGCGGCGATCTGGTGGCGGTTGATGTCGGCGCGGGACAGGGCCGTGCCGATGACTTCGCGAACGTTCTTGATGATCTCCACCGGGTCGTGCTCGACCCAGCCGGACTTCGGGAAGATCTGCTCGTGCTCCATCTGGCCGACCGAGACGATCTCGCCGGCGTGGTTGAAGATGATCGCGCGCGAGGACGTGGTGCCCTGGTCGATCGAGAGGATGAACTTCTCCTGGGACATGATGGTCTCCTTCAGGGGCTTCTCTGCCCGTTGACGGTTCTGTGACAGGTCAGTTGGCGACGAGGACGGTGGACACGAGGCCGGCGAGGACACCGCCGACGATCGGGCCGGCGATCGGCACCCACGAGTACGCCCAATCGCTGCCGCCCTTGCCGGGGATCGGCAGCACGGCGTGCGCAAGGCGGGGGCCGAGGTCACGGGCCGGGTTGATGGCGTAGCCGGTGGGGCCGCCGAGCGAGGCGCCGATGGAGAGCACCAGCAGGGTCACCGGCAGCGGGCCGAGCTCGGTGGGAGTCGAGCCGAACATGAGGATGACCAGCACGAGGACGAAGGTGGCGATGACCTCGGTGACGAAGTTCCAGCCGTAGGAGCGGATCTCCGGGCCGGTGGCGAAGGTGCCGAGGATGAGCGCCTGGTCCTGCTCCTGGTCGTAGTGCTTCTTGTAGGTCATCCACGCGAGGACAGCGCCGATGAAGGCGCCGATCAGCTGCGCGAGGAGGTAGGCGACCGTGTTCCCGAAGGTCACGGGGATGCCGGGTGCGTATTCGGCGGCGCCGCTGGCGAGCAGGCCGAACGTGACGGCGGGGTTGATGTGCGCGCCTGTTTTGAAGGCCACATAGACACCGCAGAAGACGCCGAGCGCCCAGCCCACGTTGATCAGCAACCAGCCGCCGCCGAAGCCTTTGGTCTTGCCGATGATGACGTTGGCGACGACGCCGACGCCCAGCAGGATCAGCATTGCTGTGCCGGCGATTTCGTACAGGAAGATCTCTCCCATGGGTTCTCCTCATTGAGACTGCGGCCGCGTGTGCGGCGGTGGAAGGGTGGGGTCGAAGGGACAGGGACAGGTGGGCGGCCGGCCCGCCGCGGGGGAGGGCCGGCCGCAGGCGCGCTCAGATCAGCGCGGGGACTTCGGGGACGGGCTCCACGAGGGCGGCGGCCTCAGCATCGGTCTGCACGTCTTCGGCATCCAGATGCGCCTGGATGTACGCGCGGTAGGTGTCGACCTCGCAGACGCGGCGCGCCTCCGACCAGTCGAGCTCTGCGGCGACGATGCGGGAGGCTTCGTCGGCCGCGTCGACTCCCCGGTCGGTGACCTCATAGATGAGGCGGGTGCGCCGGGCGAGGACATCGGCGAGGTGCTCCGCGCCTTCTGCACGGGCGGCGTAGGCCACTTCGGCGCGCAGGTAGCGCGGGGCGCTCTCCAGCGGCTTCGCCAGAGACGGGTCCTCCTCCATCATCGTGAACAGCTCGCCCAGCAGGGAGCCGTATCGGGTGAGGAGCCGTTCGGTGCGGATCGCATCGAAGCCGAACTCGCGGGCGCGGCGCTCGGCGTGCAGGCGCATCTCCTCGAACCCGTCACCGCCGATGATGGGGATCTGCTTCGTCCGCGTCTTCGGCGCATCGGCCTGGCCGCGCAGCGCGAAGTCGACCACGTCCTCCGCCATCACGCGGTAGGTGGTGAACTTTCCGCCGGCGATGGCGGACATCCCCTCGCGCACCTCCATCACGGTGTGCTCGCGGGAGACCTTCGTCGAGGACTCCTCGTTCTTCGAGACCGGCTGCAGCAAGGGGCGAAGGCCTGCGAAGACGCCGAGGACGTCGTCGCGCCGGAGCGGCCTCTTCAGCACGGCGTTGGCGTGCTCGAGCACGTAGTCGATGTCGGCGCTGGTGGCCGAGGGGTGCGCGACGTCCTGCTTCCAGGGCGTATCGGTGGTGCCGATGATCCAGTACTCGTCCCACGGGATGATGAACAGGACCGACTTCTCGGTCTGGGTGATGACCCCGGCGTGCTCTTCGGCCTGGATGGCGTCGCGCGGCACGGTGATGTGGATGCCCTTGGAGGCGAGCACCTCGAGTCCCTGGCCGGCGTCGGCTCGGTCCTGCTCGTCGCCGGTCCACACGCCGCCGGCGAGGATGACGTGCTCAGCGTGCACCGTGTACTGCTCACCGGTGAGCAGGTCGGTGAGCTCCACGCCAATGACCCGTTCCCCGCGGCGCAGATAGTCGGTGACGCGGGTGTAGGAGGTGGCGTGGGCGCCGAGGTTGACGGCGGAGCGCACCAGCATCATGGTGACGCGGGCGTCGTCCATTGTGGCGTCGTAGTACTCGATGCCGCCGCGGTTCTTCGCCGGGTCGAGGCCCGAGAAGTGCTTCTGCAGCTTCTTCGGGAACAGGTGGCGGTGCATCGGAACGGCGCGGTGGCCGGTCTGCATCGCGTCGTACAGAGCGATACCGGAGCCGATGAAGGCGCGTTCGGCGATGTTCTTCATCGGGAACACGAAGCTGACGGGCTGGACCAGGTGAGGCGCCGTGGTGGTCAGCAGCAGGTCGCGTTCGCGCAGCGCTTCGGCGACGAGTTTGAAGTCGAGCATCTGCAGGTAGCGCAGGCCTCCGTGCATGAGCTTCGAGGAACGGGAGGAGGTGCCGGTGGCCCAGTCCTGCATCTCGGCGACGCCGACGCTGAGCCCGCGGGTCGCCGCGTCGAATGCGGCGCCGGCGCCGTTGATGCCGCCGCCCACGATGAAGATGTCCAAGGGGTTCTCGGCCGTGGCGGCGGAGTAGGCCTCGAATGCTGACCTGCGTGCCTCGGCGTTGAGGGGTGCCTTCAGAGAGGGAGTCACGGTGTCCTCAGATCTGCGGGCAGCAGCCCGCCTCGGGTGTCGTGTCCACCCATTGTGATGTGACTTGATCGAGTGGTCAATCAGGGTGCACGAACGTGCAATACTGGCCTGATGAGCGGGTCCGATCGACTGAATGCGGCCTTTGAGGCTGCACTAATGTATTACCAGGACGGCATCACCATGGAGGCGATCGCCGACCGCACCGGCCAGTCCCGCTCGACGATCTCCCGCCTGCTGCGCGACGCCCGTGCCCACGGCCTCGTCACCATCACGCTGCGACCGCCTGGCCAGCAGCGCGTGCAGGCTCTGCAGGTCCGGCTCCGCGACCGCTTCGGCGTCAGTGCCACCGTCGTCCCCGTCGCCCCCACGATGGATGAGCGCGAACGCCTGGACGCCGCGGCCCAGGAGGCAGCCGCCCTCATCGATTCCCTCATGGACACCAGCACGGTCATGGGCATCGCCTGGGGCACCACCATGACTGCTGTTGCCGACGCCATCCGGCCCCGTCCCGTCCCAGGAGCGCGCATCGTGCAGCTCAACGGCGCGATCGACTCCGAAGGCGCCGGCTTCGACTACGCCACCGCAGCCATCAGCCGCCTCGCCCAGAAGTGGGACGCACAGATGCACCCGTTCGCGGTCCCCGCGTTCTTCGACTACGAGGACACGCGCCGAGCCATGTGGCGAGAGCGCTCCACCCGCCGCATCCTCGACCTGCAGAACCGCACCTCCATCGCCGCATTCGGCGCCGGCGCCTTCGACTCCGCCGTCCCCTCCCATGTCTACGCCTCCGGCTACTTCACCAAGGAGGTCACCGAGCAGCTGCAGGCCGACGGGGTCGTCGGCGACGTCTGCACCATCGCCCTGCGGGCCGACGGATCCTGGCGTGACATCGAACTGAACCGCCGCGCCACGGGCCCGGACCCGGACCGCCTGAAGCGGATCCCACGGCGCATCCTCGTCGGCGCCGGATCCTCGAAGGCGCGGGCGCTGCGGGCCGCCCTGCTCGCCGGTGTCGCCACCGACCTTGTGGTGGATGAGAGCGCCGCCGCCGGCATCCTCGCCGACTGACAGCGCCCGGATCCGAACCCGACCCTGCGATGATGGGACCCGTCCCCAGGAGGAAGGAGACTCCATGTCCTCACGTGCCAAGCGCGGCCCCGCCCGCGGCGGCCGCCCCGCGGCGGGCAGAAGCCGCACCGGTGGACGCGGGAAGAAGCCGTCGGCCCAGGAGCAGCGCCGCACAGGACGTAAGCGCACCTCGGGGGACGGGCATGAGGCCGCCGATAGGCAGGCGGCCAAGGACGAGCGCACGCTGAGGGTCGGATTCATCCCCGGCGTGGAGCCGGACCGGTTCGGCCGTCGCTGGCGTCAGTCGCCGCTGCGCGCGGACCTGGAGCTCGTTCCCCTCGTGGAGCGCGACCCCCTGCAGGCGCTCGCGGCGGGCGAGGTCGACATGGTCTTCGCTCGGTTCGATCCGGCGCAGGTCGTCGGCGGCTCCCACCTCGACCCGCCGATCGATCTGCATGCGGTGCCGCTGTGGCAGGAGGTGCCGGTGGCGGTGATGAGCCGCGACAACGAGCTGAGCATCCTCGATGAGGTCAGCGACGCTGATCTCGAGGACGAGCACGTCTTCGACCAGCAGCGCCCGGGCGATGAGAAGGAGCGGGTGCTGATCGTCGGAGCCGGCATCGGCTGCACGATCATGCCGATGTCGCTCGCCCGGTTCCACCACCGCAGGACCGTGGTGCACCGTCCCTACGTGGACGGCGAGCCCACTCAGATCGCCCTGTGCTGGCCGACGGATGCGGACGATGACCTTCGGCAGGAGTTCGTGGCGGTGGTGCGCGGCCGCACCTCCCGCTCGTCGCGGTGATGGCGCGGACGGCGCCTGCCGGCCCGCAGCGGTTCTCCGTGAGCGCTGATCCCATCTCGATACGCTGACGGGGCACAGCACCGCCGTCGAAGGGAACAGTCATGGCCGAGAAGATGAACGTGGAGAGCTTCAACCTGGACCACCGCAAGGTGGAGGCTCCCTACATCCGCATCGCCGACCGCAAGGACCTCGGCAGCGGGGTCCGCCTGACGAAGTTCGATCTTCGCTTCACCCAGCCGAACCGTGAGCATCTCGAGTCCGAGGTGGTGCACTCGCTGGAGCACATGATGGCTGAGCACTCCCGCAACCATTCGGACGTGGTCATCGACATCTCGCCGATGGGATGCCGCACCGGCTTCTACCTGCTGGTCTCCGGCGACATGGAGGTGCAGGACGCCGCGGATCTGGTGGAGGCCACTCTGAACGACCTGGTGGCGGCCGATGAGGTTCCCGCCGCCAATGAGATCCAGTGCGGGTGGGGCGCCCACCATGATCTGGACGGGGCGAAGCGGGAAGCGAGCCGCTTCCTGGAGCAGCGCGAGGACTGGCTCACAGTGGGGGTCTGAGGCTCAGGACCAGCTGTCCAGCCAGATCCGCCACTGCCACTGCTCGTACGGGATCATCTCCCCGGTCCACACCGGCCAGAAGAACGCCGAGACCAGGATGATCAGGCAGGTGAGGGAACCGGCGGCGGCCGCGCCGACCTGTCGGCGCCCCGCCGCCTTCTCATCGCCCGCGGCGAAGAGGGCGGCGCCGCCCGCTGGAGATGCGGCCCGCTTCCCGCGGCGGGCACGGGCCCGCAGCAGGCGCGGACCGATCAGCAGCCCCAGCACGTACACCAGCGCCATCACCATGAACGGTTCGAACACGATGGTGTAGAAGGTGAACACGGTGCGGTTCAGGTACATCAGCCACGGCAGGTAGCCGGCGCCGATGCCGGTGAGGATTGCGGCGGCGCGGCCGTCGCGGCGCCACACCGCGGTCACCAGGAGCACCGGGATGGACAGCGCCGCCGCCCACCACAGCACCGGATTGCCCACCGATGTGATCACCTCAGCGCAACTCTGCGCCGTGCAGCCGTTCTGCCCGTGCTCGGAGGAGGTGAACAGGAACAGGGTGGGTCGCAGCTGCAGCAGCCAGCCCAGCGGGCTCGCCTCGTACGTGTGCCCGGAGTCCAGCCCCACGTGGAACCGGTACGCCTCCTGGTGGTAGTGCCACCAGGAGATCAGGGCCCGCACGGGCCCCGGCGCGGAGGCGTGCCCGTTGCTCTCAGCCCAGCGGCGGCCCCAGCCGTCGTCCGAGACGAACCAGCCGGTCCAACTCGCCAGGTACACCAGTGCCGCAACCGGCACCGTCTGCAGGAACGCGGGGATCGCATCGCGGACGAAGCCTCGGGTGAACCAGTGCGGATCGCGGGCGCGGCGGCGCCGCATCCAGTCCCACACCACGGTGAGGATGCCGAAGAACGCCAGCACGTACAGCCCGGACCACTTCACCGAGCACGCCGCACCCAGCAGGACGCCCGCCGTCAGCCGCCACCCGCGTGCTCCCAGCGGCAGGCCCGAGGCGATCCGCGCATCCGCGCGGTCACGGTCCAGCAGCAGCGCACCGAACGCCAGCAGCACGAACACCATGAGGAAGAGGTCCAGCAGGCTGGTGCGCGAATGCACCAGGTGGGCGCCGTCGATCGCCATGAAGAACCCGGTGAGAGCGCCCAACAGGAGGCTGCCGAGCAGGCGGCGCACGATCAGAACAGCGGCGATGATGCTGATCGTTCCGGCCACGGCCGCGGAGATCCGCCAGCCGACGGGGTCATCGGCACCGAGGGCCACTTGCCCCAGTCCGATGAGCCATTTGCCCAGCGGAGGGTGGACGACGTACGCACCGGAATCGAGGAATGTGGAGACGTCTCCCGCTTCGAACGCGGGGTTCGGGTTCTCCGGCCAGTCCATCTCCACGCCGCGCTGCGTGAGCGTGTAGCCGTCCTTGACGTAGTAGGTCTCATCGAAGATGAGAGTCTTCACCGCACCGAGGCGGTGCAGGCGCAGCATCAGCGCGAACGCGCCGATCAGCAGGGCCGTGATCCAGGCCGCGACGGCGGTGTGGGCGTCTGCGGGCAGGTGGACGGCCCGGGTGCGGCCGACGGAATCAGGAGCTGTGGCTGTGGACACCCCGCCATGGTAGCGGCGGCAGCGGCCGGATCGGTGCAGGCGGCGACAGATACGATCAGGACATGAGCGATGAGACTGCAGGCCAGAGCGGCAGCTCGGCACCCGTCGGCGCCGACGCCGTCCTCACCCCCGGGGTGCTGACCCTCGCCGCCACCCCCATCGGCAACCCGCTGGACGCCACCGTGCGCCTCACCCGCGCCCTGCGGGAAGCGGACCTCATCGCGGCGGAGGACACCCGCCGCCTCAAGCGGCTCGCCACCGCCCTCGGCATCCGCCTGGACGCCACGACCGTCTCGTACCACGAACACAACGAGGAGCAGCGCACCGACCGGCTCCTGAGGGCGGCCGCTGAGGGGCAGCGCGTCCTCATCGTCACCGATGCCGGGATGCCCGTGGTCTCCGATCCGGGGTTCCGCGCAGTCCGCGCCGCCCTCGAGACCGGCTGCCCCGTCGATGTCCTGCCCGGACCCTCGGCCCCCGTCACCGCGCTCGCCCACACCGGCATCGCGCCCGACCGGTTCGCGTTCGAAGGGTTCCTGCCGCGGCGCCCCGGGCAGCGGACGGCAGCCCTGCAGCGCATCGCAGCGGACGACCGCACCCTCATCTTCTTCGAATCCCCCCGCCGCACCGCCTTGACCCTCGCAGCGATGCGCGAGGCGTTCGGAGCAGATCGCAGCGCCGCGGTGTGCCGGGAGCTCACCAAGACCCACCAGGAGATCAAGCGGGGCACCCTCGCGGAGCTGACGGATTGGGCCGAGGCGCACGAGGTGCTCGGCGAGGTCGTCATTGTGGTGGAGGGCGCCGGCCCCGAGGACGCCGCCGCGCATGCCGCCGCGCAGGCAGCCGACCCGATGGACCTGCTGCGTGAGCTCGTGGCCGACGGCACCCGCCTGAAGGACGCTGCGAAGCAGGTGGCTGCGCAGGTGCCGGGAGTGCGCTCACGCGACCTCTACGAGCAGGCTCTGGCCGAGAAGCACTGAGGCGGCCGCTGCGCGTCTGACCGGACGCGGGCATGAAAAAAGCGCCCACCGCAGTGGACGCTCATTTCAGATGTGATCCAGCAGATCAGGCATCGATGTCGATCAGACCGCGCTGGTAGGCCTTGGCCAGACGGCGCGGAACACGTGCGGTGCGGCCGCGGACGGACACCTGCACGAGGTCGGTGGCTTCAGCCTTCCACTGGGCGCGGCGCGAACGGGTGCGGGCCCGGGACATCTTGAACTTGGGCACTGCCATGAGAACGCTCCTTGCTCGAATGAAAAAATCTGGGGGCGTGCGTGTGGAACCGACGAATCGGCACGAGCGCACGCAACAGGAGACGATTATGCCAGAGAACCGCCGCGCAGGGGAGAGTATCGGGTCGGGCGTGTGGTGGTGATAACAGCAGTCGGCGGGGTCCGTCGGCCGCCACCCGTACGATGGGTCCATGACTGACTCTGCGCCCACCACGGGCAAGCGCACCCGCGACCAGCGCACCGAGAGCGGAAGCCGTCGCGACCTCAGCTGGCCTCCCCAGCCGGAGGCTCTGCCGCTGCCGGTGACGGACAACCACGCCCACCTCGACTTCATCGACGGCAAAGAGGAGCTCAGCGTGCAGCAGCAGCTCCAGCTCGCGATCGACTCGAACGTCACCGGCGTCATCACCATCGGCTGCGACCTCGCCGCCGCCCGCTGGACCCGCGCCCTGCTCGACGGCAGCGTCGAACAGCCCGCGGACCCCGCTCTGTTCCGCAACCACCTGCGCGCCGGCGTCTCCATCCACCCCAACACCGCGGTCGAACACCGCCGCGGCACCGACCGCGACGGCAACGAGCTGCCCAGCCTCGAGGACGCGATCGCGGAGGTCTCCGACCTCCTCGACCACGACCACATGGTCACCATCGGCGAGACAGGTCTCGACTGGTTCCGCACGAAGCGCGCCGACGAGCACGCCCGCACCGCCCAGATCGACTCCTTCCGCGCCCACATCGCGCTCGCGAAGGAGAAGGGCCTGCCGATGCAGATCCACGACCGCGACGCCCACCAGGACGTGCTGGACGTGCTGGACGCCGACGGGATCCCCGACCGCACCGTGCTGCACTGCTTCAGCGGCGACGCCGACTTCGCCCGCGCCTGCGTGCAGCGCGGTGCCTACATCTCCATCGCCGGGCCCATCACCTTCAAGTCGAACGACTCGCTGCGCGATGCCCTCGCCGCCGTCCCCCTCAACCGGGTCATGGTGGAGACTGACGCCCCGTTCCTCACCCCGGTGCCGTACCGAGGCCGGCCGAACTCGCCGTACCTCATCCCGCACACCATGCAGACCATCGCGGACGTCCACGGCGTCAGCCTCGAGGACGCGTGCGCCGCCGTACAGGCCACCACTGCCGAGGTGTACGGCTGGAGCGGCGCATGAGCGCTCCCTCCCCCTGCTGACCGCCCCCGAGATCCGGCGCCTCGCCGAGTCCGGCGGCATCCGGCCCACCAAACAGAAGGGCCAGAACTTCCTGCTCGACCCCAACACGGTGCGCGGCATCGTGGAGCGCGCCCGCATCGAGCCCGGCCAGGCCGTCGTGGAAGTGGGGCCGGGCCTCGGCTCCCTCACGCTCGGACTGCTGGACGCAGGGGTGCACCTCGGCTGTATTGAGCTCGATGAGAAGCTCGCCGACCTGCTGCCGCAGACCGTCGCCGCCAAAGGGTTCGACCCGGACTCCTTCGCCCTCACCCAGGGGGACGCCCTCAAGGTGGAGCAGCTGCCGAGGCCCGCTGCCGCGAGCTCGGATGCGACGGCCCTGGTCGCGAACCTTCCGTACAACGTGGCCACACCGATCGTCCTGACCATGTTCGCCCGCTTCGACTCCCTGCGCAGCGCCCTCGTCATGGTGCAGAAGGAGGTCGCGGAACGGCTCGCCGCTGTCCCGGGGTCCAAGATCTACGGCGCGCCGAGCGTGAAGACGGCCTGGTACGGATCAGCGGCGCTCGCCGGCACCATCTCCCGCCAGGTGTTCTGGCCCGTGCCGAACGTGGACAGTGCCCTGGTGCGCATCCAGCGCGACCGGGTCGCCGATCCGGCGGAGCCCGCCCGCGAGGACGTGTTCCGCCTGATCGATGCGGCGTTCGCCCAGCGTCGCAAGACCCTCCGCTCCGCGCTGAAGCCCGCCCTGGGCACCACGCAGGTCGTGGATGCTGCTCTGGAGGCCGCCGGCATCGAACCGACCCGCCGCGGAGAGACCCTCGTGATCTCGGACTTCATCCGCCTCGCAGCGGCAGCATCCGGTTTGCGCTGACGGGCTCGGATGCGGTTTGCTCAGACCCATGACAGTCGGCTCAGTGACAGTGCACGCGCCCGGGAAGATCAACCTCTCCCTGCGCTGCGGGCGCGCAGACGAACGCGGCTACCACCGGCTCGCCACCGTCTTCCACGCGGTCGACCTGGTGGAGACCATCACCGCTGAACGCGCCGATGACCTCACCGTCACCATGTCCGGAGCCGGCTCCGAACACCTGCCGGTGGACGGCACCAACCTCGTGGTGCGCGCTGCGCGAGCCATCCACGAGCGCGCCGCCGTGCTCGGACGCCCCGTCGGCGGCTCCGCCCGCATTCATGTCGACAAGCAGGTGCCGGTCGCCGGCGGAATGGGCGGCGGCAGCGCTGACGCCGCCGGCACGCTCGTGGCCCTGAACCGCCTGTGGGGGCTCGAGCTCGGCCTGCACGAACTCACCGTCCTCGCCCGCGATCTCGGAGCGGACGTCGCATTCCCCTTGCTGGGCCGCACCGCCCTCGGCACCGAGTACGGCGATGTTCTTGAGGCGGTGCCCGCAGCGGGGTCCTGGCACTGGCTGCTCATCGAACCCGGCGGCGGCCTGTCCACTCCGGGCATCTTCCGCCGCTTCGACGAGCTCACCGCGGCAGCCGGCCGCCCCGTTCCCGAGCAGCCCGACGCCGACTCCGCGCTGCTCACCGCTCTCGCCGACGGCGACCTCCACCGCGTGGGGGCGCTGATGGACAACGACCTCCAGGCCGCAGCGTTCGACGCCGACCCCCGCCTGCGCGCCCTCATCGCGACGGCCCGCACCGCTGGCGCGCTCGGCGCTGTCGTCTCCGGCTCGGGCCCCACGATTGCGGTGCTCGCCGTCAGCGGCGAGCACGCTGCGCAGCTGGAGCAGGCGATCCTCGCCGACCATGACGTAGCGCGCACCCACCGGGTCGGCGGCGGAGCCGCCGGCGCGCATGTGACCGCCTGAACGCGTGTTTCCGCGGCCGACGGGCACCCCGCTAGGGTTGGTCCGTGGCACTTCTCCTCGGGGCTGAGTCCCTGCACCTGGCATATCCGAACCGCGTCGTCATCGACTCGGTCACCTGCGGCATCTTCGACGGCGACCGCATCGGGATGGTCGGCCGCAACGGTGACGGCAAATCCACTCTGCTGTCCATGCTGTTCGGCCGTCTCGAGCCGATGGGCGGGCGGGTCACTCCACGCGGCGGTGTCCGCATCGGGCTGCTGGCGCAGTCGGACAGCCTCGATGACGAGGCCACCGTCGGCCACGAGATCGTCGGCCATCTCCAGGAGTACGAGTGGGCGGGCGACCCCCGCATCCGCGACGTCGTCTCCGGCCTCGTCTCCGACATCCCCTTCGACCGCCTGATCGGCGCCCTCTCCGGTGGGCAGCGCCGCCGCGTCGCGCTCGCGCAGCTGCTGGTGGGGGAGTGGGACCTGATCGGTCTGGATGAGCCCACCAACCACCTGGATGTGGAGGGCATCGCCTGGCTCGCCCGGCATCTGAAGAACCGGTGGCCGAAGAACCAGGGGGCGCTCGTGGTCATCACCCACGACCGCTGGTTCCTCGACGAAGTCTGCACTGCCACCTGGGAGGTGCACGACGGCATCGTGGAGCCGTTCGAAGGCGGCTACGCGGCGTACGTCCTGCAGCGCGTGGAGCGCGACCGGATCGCGGCCCAGGCGGAGCAGAAGCGGCAGAACCTGATGCGCAAGGAACTGGCGTGGCTGCGCCGCGGCGCCCCCGCGCGCACCTCGAAGCCGAAGTTCCGGATCGACGCCGCCAATCAGCTCATCGCCGATGTGCCCGATGTCCGCAACTCCCTCGAACTCAAGCGCATGGCCACGGCGCGCCTCGGCAAGAAGGTCGTGGACCTGGAGGACGTGGGCGTGGCCTACGGCGACAAGCAGGTGCTCGCGGATGTCACCTGGCTCATCGCCCCCGGTGAGCGCACCGGCATCCTCGGCCAGAACGGCGCAGGCAAATCGACCCTGCTGAACCTCATCGCCGGAGCGATCGAGCCGACCAGCGGTCGCATCACCCGCGGCAAGACCGTGCAGGTGGCGATCCTCGACCAGCAGTTCCGCGAGCTCGCGGAGATCGGCGACAAGCGGGTCCGCGAGGTGCTCGCCGAGTACCGGACGTCGTTCACAGTGGACGGCAAGGAGCTCAGCCCCGCCCAGCTGCTGGAGCGCCTCGGCTTCACGAAGGACCACCTGTCGACCCCGGTGATGGACCTCTCCGGTGGCCAGCGCCGCCGCCTGCAGCTGCTGCTGGTGCTGATGAGCGAACCGAACGTGCTGATCCTCGATGAGCCCACGAACGATGTGGACACCGACATGCTGACCGCGCTGGAGGACCTGCTGGACTCCTGGCCCGGTACCCTGATCGTGGTCAGTCACGACCGCTACCTGATGGAGCGCGTCACCGATCAGCAGTACGCGGTGATCGACCAGGGGCTGCGGCACCTGCCCGGCGGGGTGGAGGAGTACCTGCAGCTGCGGGCCGCCCAGGACTCCCGCCCTGATGCAGCGGCCACGGCACGCGGCTCCGACGGGTCCGCCGCACCAGAGGGACAGGCGCTCAGCGGAGCCGAGCTGCATGCCGTGAAGAAGGAGGTCTCCTCCATCGAACGACGCATCGACCGCCTCACCGCCGAGATCGCTCGCCTGCACGATCAGCTCGCCGCCCACGACCCCACCGACTTCGAGGGGCTCAGCGCCCTGCACGCGCAGGTGCGCGAACGCGAGGAGGAGATCGAGCAGTTGGAGGAGCGCTGGCTCGAGCTCACAGAGCTCACCGGTTGATGGACGCGGCCACGGGCGAGGCCGGCTGGCACAATGGGCGCATGACTGCTGAGCGCGTAATCGATTCGCCCCTGGGGCGCCTGCTGCTGACCGCTACTGACCGCGGCGTCAGCGCCGTCAGCTTCGAGGCGGACCTCGACGTCCCCCGCGACGCCGACCGTTCATCGCCCCAGCGGGACTGCGCACCCAGCAGCGGGCAGCACCCGTCGGCCGCTCACCACCTCGAGCGCGCCGAAGCGGAGCTCGCCGAGTTCTTCGCGGGTGAGCGCAGAGGATTCACCGTGCCGCTGGCACCACCGGCCACCACGGAGCTGCGCCGCGCCGTTCATAACCACCTCGCGCAGATCCCCTACGGCACCACCCGCACCTACACGCAGGTCGCCGATTCCGTCGGCCGCCCGAGGGCGACCCGCGCAATCGGCTCCGCCTGCGGCTCCAACCCTCTCCCCATTCTGGTGCCATGCCACCGCGTGCTGCGCGCCGACGGGTCGCTCGGCGGCTACCGCGGCGGGCTCGAAGCGAAGCGGATGCTGCTGGACCTCGAATCGGGCCGCTGATGGACCCCCTGTTCGGGGACGAGCTCGTGCAGCGCCCGATTCCGGAGCTGCCGCCGGGTGCCCACTTCGTGCCCGGGTTCCTCACCCTGGAGCAGCAGCGCTGGATCGTCGGCCAGTTCCATCGGTGGGTCGAGGGACCGGTGCCCCTGCACTCCACCACGATCCGCGGAAACCCGATGAGCGTGCGCACCGTCTGCCTCGGGTGGCATTGGCGCCCCACCGGCTACACGCGGGAGGCCGTGGACGTCAACGGGCGCCGCGTGCTCGACTTCCCCGACTGGATGGGGCGGCTGGGTCGGCGCGCCCTCACCACCGCCACCGGGGACGAGAGCGCCGCGGTCCGCTACCGCCCCGACACCGCCCTGGTGAACTTCTACGACTCCACCGCCCGGATGGGCATGCACCAGGACAAGGACGAAAAGGCCGACGACCCGGTGGTGTCCCTGTCCATCGGTGATTCCTGCCGCTTCCGCTTCGGGAACACCGAGACCCGAAACCGGCCCTATCAGGACCTTGAGCTGCGTTCGGGCGACCTGTTCGTGTTCGGAGGGCCGTCCAGGCTCGCATTCCACGGTGTGCTCGGCACCCGGGCGGGCACCGCGCCCGACGGATGCGGCCTCACCAGCGGCCGCATCAACATCACGATGCGGGTCACCGGCCTCAGCGGCTGAGCATCACCGCGTCGTGGACCATCACTTCAGGGGAACGCGCCGCACCCGCTGCCGATGATCCAGCGTGTTGTGCCCGTTCATCATGCGTGAACGCAGACTGTCGTAGCGGCGAGTGGGCCGATCGTACATCTGCACATCGACCACTTCGACACTGGTCTGAGTTTCGAACTCGTAGGACTTATCGGTGTTGCGGTAGTACTGGTAGATCGCGAAGTACACCGTGAGCCCCACCAGCAGCATGCCGCCGAGCGGGAACAGGATGTAGCTGATCGCTTCGTTCATCGTCGGTGTCCTCCTCAGAAGGCATTGGCGACAAGCGGCGCAAGGAAGCCCAGCACCAGCCCGCCGAGGGAGGCGAGCGCGGACACGGCGATCAGCTTGCCCTGCGACACGGGGACGGAGCCCATGGTGCGCCCCGTGCGGCCGTTCACGGCGATGTAGTGGACGAACTGGCTGCCGTCGGACCGGTGCTCCATGTGGCTGTACAGCCACACCGGCAGATAGATCGACACCCAACGGCTGCCGTGCACGTCCAGTCCCTCCCGCTCCCAGACCACACCGCGGTCGTACAGCGGCAGCATGCCGGAGGCGCGGGCGCGGGCGATGGACAGGAAGCCGTCGGCCGCTTCTCCGCCGAGGTCGGCGATGTTCGTGTCGCGCCGCTCCGAGGTGAATCCGCTGAGGTAGTTCGGGTTGTAGGCGACGGCGTTCTTCGTATCGAACGGCTGCACCGCATTGATCACGTTGTTCGTGTTCACGGCGGTGTTCATGTGGGCGCGGTCCGCGTTCGACTCCAGCGGCAGGTCGTCCACGCGCAGGGTGAAGCGGCGACCGAACTCGTACTCCTGCGCGATGTAGTAGGTGCGTCGTTTGTCGTCGGAGCCGACTGTGCGGGTGCCGAGGTGCTCCTGGCCCCGTCCCTGCAGCTCGACGTCCATAGTCGCATCCACCAGCATGTACGGCATGTACACCCCGAGGATGTTCTGCGGCTGGAACCCTTCCTTGAAGGCGGCGGTGGCGAACGCGCGCCGGGATCCGGCGAATTCGCGGATGTTCTTCACGGCCGCCTCATGCGGCACCGTGAACGGCAGGATCGCGTCCGGGATGCGGCCGTTGCCGATGCGCTGGCCGAGGCTCAGCACCTGTCGGCACCAGTGGCAGCGCGCCTGAGCCGCCTGCTGCGGATCGATGACGACGTCGGCGCCGCAGCCGGCGCAGCGGATCGTCACCACTGAGTCGTCCTCGGCCAGGTTGGCCGCACCGGAGCCGCGCACCGTTCCTCGCAGGGAGCTGATCGACGAGTCGAACCCGAACTGCTGGTCCGCGTTCGCCTCGTTCCACTGGAAGCGGCAGTAGGTGCACACCAGAGCGGCCGCTACGGGGGAGTACCCGATCTCCGTGGAGCCGCAGCGGGGGCACTTCTGGAAGCCGCTCTGCTGGCCGCGCGAGGTGTCGATGACCTGCTCGCCGACGGGGCGGATATCCGTCATCGCTTCGTCACTGGCTTCGGTCCCGTTCAGCGGCGCGCCCTGCGGATCGGCGGCAACCCGGTGGGCGTCGTGTGCTCCCTGGGGGATGGGACGCGGGGCGTTGGGATCGAACGGGGCGGACATCACAGGCCGAGCGCGCGGTTCTTCGCAGCGTCGTAGTCCTCTTGGGAGATGAGGCCCTGGTCGAGCATCTGCTTGAACTGCGCGAGCTTCGCCACGGGATCCTCGCCGCTCTGGGACCCGTCGGCCTGCCCGCCCTGAGTCTGGCCGCCCTGCGCCTGCCCGGCCCCGCCGTCCTGCTGGGGCGCTGCCTGCTGCTGACCCTGCTGCGCGCCGGCGAAAGGAGTCTGATTCGTGGGAGCGGCCATGCCTCCCAGCGCACCGGCGCCCATGCCCATCATCGCCAGGCCCGCACCGCCGCCGTTCTGGCCAGCGGACTCCACACCACGCGCGAACGCCTGGCTGGCGAAGGAGCGGGAGCGGTCGCCGGAGAGGGCGTCGGCCTTCTTGACATCGGACAGCAGGCGGCGAGTGTCCTCGTCGTACTCGATGGACTCCATCGCGACCTTGACGATCACCAGACCGCGGTCCGCCGCCCAGCGGTAGTTCTCCTCCACCGCGGCGCCGAGCGCCTGGGCGAGGCCCATCGAATCCTGCTGGATGCGGGTGATGCGGTGGTCCTTGTCCTCGTCGTTGGTGTACTTCGAGAACGCTGCGGCGAGGGAGGCGACGACCTCGCGGAACGGCTGGTCCGCGGCGTCATTGCTCATGTCCGTGAAGTCGAACGGCTGAGCGTTCGGCTGGAGGTGCCTCGCGGGGACCCAGTTGTGCACGAACAGCAGCGGATCCACGATCTTCATCGTGTACGACCCGCGCGCCACGGCGCCCACCTGCGCGTTCATGTAGCGGTCGTCCCAGTAGATCTCCGACTGGGTGCCGAAGCGGTTGTTCGGCAGCTCCTTCAGCGACACGAACATCGCCAGCTGCTGGCTGCCGGGCTGCCCGCCGAACTTGAAGCGCTCCCAGGTGGTGGACACAGTGGAGGCGATGATGCCGTTGCCGGCGAACACGGAGCGGGAGTTCGGATCGCCGGAGGCCCAGATGTACCCGCCCGGCTCGGTGATCAGGCCCGTGGTGCGGCCGTCCTCCATCGTGATGAGGCCGTAGCCCGGCGGCACCACGATCTTCGACCCGTTGGAGATGATCGACTCGCTGCCCTTGGTGTTCTGGCCGCGACCGGCGTTGGTGCCCTTCGAGACGGCGGGGAACAGAGCGGCCGTCGGCGCAATGCCGGACGGAACGGTGAGGAAGTCCAGCCACTGGTCGGCGAAGGTGCCGCCGAGTGCGCCGGTGAATGCCTGGATGAAGCCCATGAGGTCCTCCTGAAGTGGATGGTTCAGCGCCGATGTGACGGGCGCCGCTGCAGACAATCCAAGCACAGCCGACGGCGCCCACCTGCGTGTCAGCCGGGGGAGGGGTCCCCACCCGGGCTCGACGGAGACGTCACGGAGGTCAGGCCGACGGGTCCTCGGCGTCCGCCGGCGCCTCCAGCGCGAGCAGAAGACTGCGCAGAGCATCGCCCATCTGCTCCTGCGCGCCCGCGGGCAGGGCGTCGAGGAACTCCTGTTCGGCGTCCATCAGCGCACTGATCGCCTCATCGGCCAGGCGGATGCCCTCCGCCGACAGCTGCACCACCACGCTGCGGCCGTCCTCGGGGGCGCGGGCCCGCGTCACCAGGCCCCGCGCCTGCAGCTTGTCGAGCCGGGTGGTCATGGTCCCGGAGGTCACCAGGGTCTCCTGGATCAGCAGTCGGGGAGTGAGCTGGAACGGGTCGCCGGCGCGGCGCAGTGCGGAGAGGACGTCGAACTCCCAGCCGTCCAGGCCGACCTTCGCGAAGACATCGCGCCGCAGGTTCTCCTGGATCCACGCGATGCGGGAGATGCGGGAGAACACGTGCAGGGGAGTGGAGTTGAGATCGGGCTGCAGCTGCTGCCAGGCCCGGACGATGCGGTCCACCTCGTCCATCGCGGGGCGCTCAACTGTCATCGTCTGCGTCTCCTCGTCTCGTCGGGTCTCTTCCGACGGCTGCCGGTCCAGGCGGCCCGCGCGGGGTCCGCCGTCGGTGTCGGAGGCGACCCCAAGTCTCACACATCCCGGCTCGGCAGATTAAGCGAATGGACAGGCCGAGGCTTAGGATCGGGAGCGTCCCCTACGGGTCATCCGCGATGGTGTAATCGGCAACACATCAGATTTTGGTTCTGAGATTCCAGGTTCGAGTCCTGGTCGCGGAACGGCAGTGATCTGCAGATCGCGTCGCCGCCAACCGATGAAGGCCATCCGAAGGAGCCATTGAGTGGACTCTCAGACGCCAGCAGCAGTCGTCGTCCTCGCAGCAGGGGCCGGCACTCGAATGAAGTCCAAGCTTCCGAAAGTCCTCCACCCCGTGTGCGGGCAGTCGATGCTCGTGCACGCCATCGGCGCGGCCGGTGAGACGGGCACCCCAGAGGTCGTCGCCGTGGTGCGGCACGAACGCGAGCAGGTGGTCGGCCATCTCGCCGAGCACGCACCCCAGGTGAAGATCGCCGACCAGGACGAGATCCCCGGCACCGGGCGCGCCGTGCAGTGCGGCCTCGAGCAGGTCGCCGCGGAGACCGGCACCGTCCTCGTCACCTACGGCGACGTCCCCCTCCTGCAGGGCGACACCCTCCGCGCACTCATGGAAGCGCACGCCGGCTCCGGCGCCAAGGTCTCCGTCCTCACCGCTCACCTCGAGGACCCCACCGGCTACGGCCGCATCCTGCGCGAGTCCGACGGCGGCGACGTCCTCGGCATCGTCGAACACAAGGACGCGACCGAGGAGCAGCGCGCGATCACGGAGATCAACTCCGGCATCTACGCCTTCGACCTCGACCTCCTGCGCACCGCGCTCGCCCGCGTCACCACCGATAACGCCCAGGGCGAGATGTATCTGACCGATGTCCTCGGCATCGCCCGGGAGCTCGGCCACCGCGTCTCCGCTCACCCGATCGACGACATCGACCAGGTCGAGGGCGCCAACGACCGCGTACAGCTCTCCCAGCTGGCCCGCGAGATGAACCGACGGATCCTGGAGCGCCACATGCGCGCCGGCGTCGGCATCGTGGACCCGGAGACCACCTGGATCGACAGCACCGTCACCATCGGCGCCGACACCGTCATCCGCCCCGGCGTCCAACTGCACGGCACCACCGCCATCGGCGCGGACTGCGAGATCGGCCCCGACTCCACGCTCACCGACATCACCGTCGGCGACGGCGCCTGCGTGGTCCGCACCCACGGCAGCGGAGCCTCCATCGGTGAGGGCGCCTCCGTCGGCCCCTTCACCTATCTCCGACCCGGCACCGTGCTCGGCGCCGCCGGCAAGATCGGCGGCTTCTGCGAAACGAAGAACGCGCAGATCGGCGACGGCGCCAAGGTGCCGCACCTGTCCTACGTGGGTGATGCCCAGATCGGTGAGGGCACCAACATCGGCGCAGCCACGATCTTCGCCAACTACGACGGCGTCAACAAGCACCGCACCGTGGTCGGCAAGCATGTGCGCGTCGGCAGCGACAACGTGCTCATCGCTCCGGTCACCATCGGCGACGGCGCCGCCACCGGCGCCGGCACCACCGTCTTGGAGGACGTCGCCCCCGGTGACCTCGCCATCAACACCGTCTCCCAGCGTACGCTGGAAGGATGGACCCTGAAGAACCGCGCCGGCACCGCGGCAGCCGATGCCGCCGCAGCGGCTCGTGCATCGCACTCCACGCCGACCGACACATCCACCGAGAACGGAACTGAGGAGAAGAAATGAGCGGCATCAGCACCAAGGGTGAGAAGCACCTCGTGCTTGCGGCGGGCCGGGCGCACCCCGTGCTCGCTCAGGAAGTCGCGAGCGAGCTCGGCATCGACCTCCTGCCGATGGACGCCTGGGACTTCGCCAACGGCGAGATCTACGTGCGCTACGGCGAAAGCGTGCGAGGTGCGGACGTCTTCGTCCTCCAGGCGCACCCGGCGCCGCTCAACAACTGGCTGGTCGAGCACCTGATCATGGTCGATGCCCTCAAGCGCGCCAGCGCCAAGCGCATCACCGCGATCGCTCCGTCCTACCCGTATGCGCGCCAGGACAAGAAGCACCGCGGCCGCGAGCCGATCTCCGCCCGCCTGGTCGCCGACCTGTACCGCACCGCCGGCATCGACCGCATGATCTCGGTGGACCTGCACGCCCCTCAGGTCCAGGGCTACTTCGACGGTCCCGTCGACCACCTGATGGCCATGCCGATCCTGTCCGGCTACGTCAAGGAGCACTACGGCGATGAGGACCTCTGCGTGGTCTCCCCGGACGCCGGCCGCATCGCCGTCGCGGAGAAGTGGGCGAAGGTGCTCGGCAGCGTGCCGCTGGCCTTCATCCACAAGTCCCGTGACCCGAAGAAGCCGAACCAGGCAGTGGCCAAGCGCGTCATCGGCAATGTCAGCGGCAAGACCTGCATCCTCGTGGACGACATGATCGACACCGCCGGCACCATCGTGCAGGCAGTCGAGGCGCTGAAGGAGAACGGCGCGAACTCCGTCGTGGTGGCGACCACCCACCCGATCTTCTCGGACCCCGCCACCGAGCGTCTGCGCAACGCGGACATCCGCGAGGTCATCTGCACCAACACACTCCCGATCCCGGAGGAGAAGAAGTTCGAGACTCTCACACAGCTGTCGATCGCACCGCTGCTGGCCCGTGCGATCCGCGCGGTCTTCGATGATGGCTCGGTGACGAGCCTGTTCGACGGCGACGTCTGATCGGTCCTGCCGCTCGCCCCGGGCACGGGGAAGCGGTGAGCGCGCACCAGGCGCGGACGGCCTCCACCGTCCGCGCCTTTGTGTTCGAGGTGCTGGGAGAGCATGAAGAAGGGCCTCGGAGCCGCGTCCCTCCTCGCAGCTCCGAGGCCCTGACGGGGCGGTGTCAGCCCCGGGGGACCGGTGGGACCGGGCTCAGCGGAGCCACGAATCCTCACCGACGATCTGTGCCCACTTCCGGCCGAAGCCGAGGTGGTCCTGAGCGCCGACGCCCAGCAGGACGATCAGCACCAGTGCCATCAGCACGTGGTCATCAACGAACGGGTTGGTGCCGAACGGGTACGCCGCCAGCGCCATGAACAGGTACATCGCCACGCCGCTGATGGTGGCGACCTTCATGCCGATCCCGAGCATCAGTGCCGCACCGATGCCCAGAAGCCCGGCCATGAACAGGATGTCGGTGAACGGATTGATCGACACCAGGGCATTCCACACGCCGGTGAGGGGATTTCCTGCTGGAACTGCGTGCGTGAGGAATCCGGTGGTGGGGCTGCCGCCGTTCAGCACCGACTTCCCCGGTTCGGTGCCGACGCCGAGGCCGAACAGCTTGTCGAAGAATGCCCAGAGGAACACGAAACCGGTCAGGATGCGCAGCACACCTGCCGCGGGGAACATCCAGGATGCGACGCCACGGCGCTCGTCCGTACGGGTGAGAGCGGCTGTCGAGTCGGTGGGGTGGAGATTGCGGGGTGCGGTCGGGGCAGTCATCGCAGGGCCTTTCTGGCGAATCCCTATTCTTCTGCTTCCTGGATTGGCGTCTTCTCTGAAGTCGGTTCCACCGTATCCCTGTGAAAGACCCAAAAAAGGGACCAGTGTCCTTTTCTGAGCGGTCTCATCGAATTCCTCGCCGGTGCGGTTCCGAGCGGGTGCGATGCGCCATCATGGACAGCACGCGAGATGGCTGCCGGGAGGGCTGTGCGCGCCTGCCCGGTGGACCGACGGGTGCTGAACGTCACCCGGCTTCCCGGCTGGAGTCCTGGCCCTCAGCCGGCGGCGCCGGTAGACTTCTGGAGAACTTCGGCGAGGGAGAGCGCCTGCTCTCCGTGATCGACGCGGTGACCATAGCCAGTCCACGTCTTCGTGGGCGCCTTGTGTCGCGTTGAGTCGCCTCCGCATCTTCACAAGGAGAATCCCATGGCAGAGAACCTGAAGGTTGAGCGCCGCGAAGACTTCGGCAAGGGCGCTGCCCGCCGCATCCGCCGCGACAACGCGATCCCCGCTGTGCTGTACGGCCACGAGATGGACCCGGTCCACCTGGTCCTTCCGTACCACGCCACCGCTCTGATCGCCCGTAACTCCAACGCCCTGATCGAGCTCGAGCTGCCGGACGGCAAGACCAAGCTCGCCCTGATCAAGGACATCCAGCGCCACCCCGTGCGTCGCGAGATCCAGCACCTGGACCTGATCGTCGTCAAGCGCGGCGAGAAGGTCGAGGTGGACATTCCGTTCCAGGTCGAGGGCGAGCCGGTGTCGCCGGCCACCCACATCATGGAGCTCAACGACCTCACTATTCTGGTGGACGCTCTCAAGGTCCCCGAGGTCATCGAGATCTCCGTGGAGGGCCTCGAGGAGGGCACCCAGATCTTCGCCGGCGACCTCACCCTGCCCGAGGGTGCGGAGCTGGTGACCGACGCTGAGGCGCTCGTGGTCTCCGTTGAGGTGCCGCAGGTCGACGAGACCGACCTCGAGACCCCGGAGGCCGAGGACGCCGAGGGCGAGGAGGCCGCTGAGGGCGAGGAGTCCTCCGAGGACGCCGAGGACTCCGACGAGGAGTGATCCTCTTCTGACACCCGCAGGGGCGCCGTGCCGACAGGCACGGCGCCCCTGTACTCTGTGGACCGACGCGCGAAGGATGGAAAAACGGTGAGCAGCACAGTTCTGATCGTGGGCCTCGGCAATCCGGGCCCCCAGTACGCCCAGACCCGCCACAACATCGGCCACATGTGCCTGGATGTGATGGCCGGCAGCGCCGGAGGCCGCTTCAGCAGCGCCAAGCGCGCCGCCGCGGAGGTCATCGAAGGCCGGCTCGGCCTGCCCGGCCAAGGGGTGCGCGCGGTCCTCGCCAAGACCACCAGCTTCATGAACGTCTCCGGCGGCCCGGTCAGCTCGCTCGCCCAGTACTACGGCATCGACCCCGACCACGTGATCGTGGTGCATGACGAGATCGACACCGAGTTCGGCACGGTCCGCCTCAAGCAGGGCGGCGGCGAAGGCGGGCACAACGGCCTGCGGGACATCACTCGTGCGCTCGGCACGCGCGACTACCTGCGAGTGCGGCTGGGCGTCGGGCGCCCGCACCGCGGCCAGGACACCGCCGACCACGTCCTCTCACGATTCTCCGCCGCCGAGCGGAAGGTGCTGGACGACCTCCTCATCGACGGTGCGAACGCCGCCGAGCACCTCGCACTGCACGGTCTGCTGTCCGCCCAGAACGAATTCCACCAGCGGGAGGCGATCCGCCCGTGAGCCTCGGCCACGCCCTGGACCTGGTCCGCCGCTCGGCGGACCTGCAGCGCATCGGGGAGGCGTTCAGCGCCTCGCAGTCCATCAGCATCATCGCCCCGCAGGGCATGCATCCCTTCATCGCGGCGGAAGCGGCGAGCTCCGCCGGCACCGATCAGCCGCTGATCATCGTCACCGCCACCACCCGCGAAGCCGAGGACGTGCTCGCACAGGTGCAGGCGCTGGCCCCGTCGGCCCCCGCGGCCCTGCTGCCCGCGTGGGAGACCCTCCCGCATGAGCGGCTCTCGCCGCGCTCGGATACGGTCGCGACGCGGCTCGCCACTCTGTACCGGCTCGCTCACCCGGAGGAGACCGACCCGCTGAGCGTGCTGGTGATGCCGGTGCGCGCCCTGATGCAGCCGATGGCGAAGGGCCTCGGCGACCTGCGGCCCGTGCGCATCGTCCGCGATGACGCCTACCCGATGGATCAGCTGGTGGACGACCTGGCGGCCGCCGCCTACGTCCGGGTCGACATGGTGGAGCGCCGCGGCGAGTTCGCCGTGCGCGGCGGCATCCTCGACGTGTTCGCGCCGACGGAGCCCCACCCGGTCCGCATCGAGTTCTTCGGCGACGACGTCGACGAGATGCGCTTCTTCTCCGTCGCCGATCAGCGCTCGCTGGACGCCGAACTCACCGAGCTGCACGCCCCCGCCTGTCGGGAGATCCTCCTGACCGACGATGTGCGCCGACGTGCCCGCGAGATGGCCCAGCAGCTGCCGGGCCTCGCGGACATGCTCACCCAGATCACCGACGGCATAGCCGTGGACGGCATGGAGTCCCTCAGCCCGGTCCTGGTGGACGGGATGGAGTCCGTCGCCGAGACGGTGCCGGAGCGCTCCCGCGTGCTCGTGCTGGAGCCGGAGCGCGTCCGCGCCCGAGCCGACGAACTGGTGCAGACCACCGGGGAGTTCCTCGCCGCCGCGTGGTCCAGCGCCGCTGGTGAGGGCGCAGTGCCGATCGATGTGGACGAGGCCAGCTTCCTCGACATCGACGCGCTGCAGGAGATCTTCCGCCGGCGCGGCATCCCACTGACCACCGCCGCCCCGTTCGGCATCGACGCCGACATCACCGTCGCCGCAGCCGCCCACCCCGGCTACGGCGGATCGACCGCCCAGGCGGCGCGAGATCTTCACCGCCGGCAGACCGACGGCTGGCGCCTGCTCATCACCACGGCCGGCGCCGGCACCGGCCGCCACCTCGCGGAGAGCCTGCGCGACGCCGACGTCACCGCGCAGTTCACCGAGACCCTCGACGAGGAACCGGCCGAGGGCCAGCTGCTCATCACCACCGGCCCCATCACCGAAGGCGTGGTGCTGGAGTCGGAGCAGATCATGGTGATGTGCGAACGCGACCTCACCGGAAAGTCCGGGGCGCGCCGCAGCTCGGAGCGTCGCCTGGCGTCCAAGCGCCGCGTCACAGTGGACCCGCTGCAGCTGAAGGCGGGGGATTTCGTGGTGCACGACCACCACGGCGTCGGCAGGTTCGTGGAGCTCACCAGCCGCACCGTCGGCCAGGCGGGCAAACGGACCACCCGCGAATACCTCGTCATCGAGTACGCGCCGTCACGCCGCGGACAGCCGGGTGATCGTCTGTACGTGCCCAGCGACCAGCTGGAGCACATCACGAAGTACGTCGGCGGGGAGTCGCCGAGCGTCAACCGGATGGGCGGCAGCGACTGGTCGAAGACCAAGTCGAAGGCCCGCAAGGCGATCCGGGAGATCGCCGACGAACTGGTGCGGCTGTACAGTGCCCGCCAGGCGTCCGAAGGGCACGCCTTCGGTCCGGACACCCCCTGGCAGCAGGAGCTGGAGGACGCGTTCGAGTTCACGGAGACGCCCGATCAGCTGTCCACGATCGACGAGGTCAAGAAGGACATGGAGCGCCCGATCCCGATGGATCGCCTGATCTGCGGCGACGTCGGATTCGGCAAAACGGAGATCGCGGTCCGTGCGGCGTTCAAAGCCGTCCAGGACGGAAAACAGGTCGCTGTGCTCGCTCCCACCACCCTGCTGTCGCAGCAGCATGTGGACACCTTCACCGAGCGCTTCGCCGGCTTCCCCGTCACGGTGCGGGGCCTGTCGCGCTTCCAGGCGAAGGCGGAGTCGGATGCCACGGTGGAGGGCCTCCTCGACGGCTCCGTCGATGTCGTCATCGGCACGCACCGTCTGCTCACCGGCCAGGTGCGCTTCAAGGACCTGGGCCTGATCATCGTCGATGAGGAGCAGCGCTTCGGCGTGGAGCACAAGGAGACGCTGAAGGCGCTGCGCGCCAACGTCGATGTGCTGTCGATGTCGGCCACACCGATCCCGCGCACCCTGGAGATGGCCGTCACCGGCATCCGCGAACTATCCACTCTGGCGACCGCGCCCGAGGAGCGTCACCCCGTCCTCACCTATGTGGGCGCACAGGAGGACAAGCAGGTCGCCGCGGCGATCCGTCGCGAGCTGCTGCGCGAGGGGCAGGTGTTCTACATCCACAACCGGGTGGAGGACATCGACCGCACCGCGCAGAAGATCCGTGAGCTGGTGCCGGATGCCCGGGTCGAAGTGGCGCACGGCAAGATGAACGAAGCGCAGCTGGAGCGCGTGATCCTCGACTTCTGGGAGAAGCGGTTCGATGTGCTGGTGTGCACCACCATCGTGGAGACCGGCCTGGACATCTCCAACGCGAACACGCTGATCGTGGAGAACGCCGACCGGTTCGGCCTCTCGCAGCTGCACCAGCTGCGCGGCAGGGTGGGCCGGTCCCGGGAACGCGCCTACGCGTACTTCCTGTACCGCGGCGACAAGCCGCTCACTGAGACCGCCCACGACCGCCTCACCACTCTCGCCACCCACTCCGACTTGGGTGCCGGCATGCAGGTGGCGATGAAGGACCTCGAGATCCGCGGCGCAGGCAACCTCCTCGGCGGTGAGCAGTCCGGCCACATCGCCGGTGTGGGCTTCGACCTCTACGTCCGCATGGTCGGCGAGGCGGTGAATGCGTTCAAGGGCACGGGTGCCCCGGTGCGCCGGGACGCGAAGGTGGAGCTGCCGCTGAACGCCCGGATCCCGTTCGACTACATCGAATCGGAGCGGCTGCGCCTGGAGGCGTATTCGAAGCTGTCGAAGGCCGTCAGCACCGAGGAGCTGGAGAGCGTTCGGGAGGAGCTCACCGATCGGTACGGCGAGATGCCGCCCGAGGTCGCTCTGCTGTTCACGGTGGCGCGCTTCCGCCTGGACTGCATCGAGGCGGAGATCGACGAGGTGCAGGTGCAGGGCCGGATGATCCGCTTCGGTCATCTCGAGGTGCCGGATTCGGTTGCGATGCGCCTCAAGCGTCTGTTCCCCGGCACACTCATCAAACCGGCGACCCGTTTGGTCCTCATCCCGCACCCGCAGACCAAGCGGATCGGCGGCACCGGCCTCGTGGACGACGACCTGCTCGACTGGTGCCGCACGGTCATCGCCGTTCTGCGCCCGGACAGCGCCATCGCTGAGACCGCTCAGGCCCCGGGCACCGTGGGGGCCGCACGATGAGCGAACTGGTGATGCTTCCGGTGTCGCCGCTGAATGCGGCCGGCCTGCTGACCGCCGCCGGCTGGGACTGCCTGCGGTCGGCCGGCCGAGTCGCCGTCGGCTCCATCGCCGCGGACTCCTGGGAGGCGCACCTGCGGGAGGCCGGGGTGGAGGCCCACCTGCTGGATGCGCGCTCCGCTGCCGCGCTGATCGACGGCCTCGCCGGCCTGCTGACGGGGGAGGGGGAGGCCGACGGGAGCGCCACTGATGACCCTCTCGTCCTGCTGATCGACTCCGAGCACCCCTTCCTGCCCGGCCCCACAGCGCTGCTGGATGCGCTGGAGGCGCGCCTGGGGCGCCGCCTGGATGCGGATGTCCGCTTCGCCTCTCCCACTGCCCCGGGAAGCGCGGTTGTGGAGTCGGTGCGGATCATGCATGCGCTGCGCAGCCCCGGCGGCGATGTGTGGAGCGCTGAGCAGACGCACCAGAGCCTCGCCAGGTACCTCCTGGAGGAGACCTTCGAAGTGCTCGACGAGCTGGAAGGACCGGATCCGGATGGTCCCACGGCGGTGGAGGAGTTCGGGGACCTGCTGTTCCAGCTCGTGTTCCATGCGCGCATCGGCATGGAGAGCGCGAGCCCGTGGACCCTGGACGACGTGGCCCGATCACTGAACCGGAAGATGTACCGCCGCAATCCGCATGTCTTCGCACCCGAGGACGAGCGCACGGAGGTCGGCACGGTGCAGGACGTGGTCGACCAGTGGCAGGCGGTGAAGTCCGCGGAGAAGCCCCGCAGCCATCTGGGGGAGGGGATCCCGTCGGCCCTGCCGGCGCTGCAGGCGGCGTTCAAACTGATCCAGCGGGCCCGCACCGGCGGTGAACTGCCGGGCATCCTCGAGCATCTGGAGCAGGTGCGCATCGCCGCCGAGTCCGCCGCGCCGACCGACCCTGAGGCGGCGATCACCCTGGATGCTCTCGATCTGCTGGCGGTGGTGGTCCGCGCTGAGGAGCACGACCGGGATCCGGAATCCGCTCTGCGCCGACTGAACCGACTGATCGACTCAGTTGGGACTGCGCGCTCAGTCAGTCCCGATCACCTCGCCTAGAATGGTCCCCGCGGGTCAACGCCGACCAGCGACCTTTCACCCTCGACGAAGGAGACCTGTCAATGGCATTCATCACCGACGTGCGCGGCCGCGAGATCCTGGATTCGCGCGGCAACCCGACCGTGGAGGTCGTGGTCAGTCTCGACAACGGCTTCGAGTACCTCGCCCAGGTCCCCTCGGGTGCCTCCACCGGCCAGTTCGAAGCAGTGGAGCGCCGTGACGGCGACAAGGGCCGCTACCTCGGCAAGGGCGTGAAGGACGCCGCCGCTGCTGTGCGCTCCGATCTCGGCCCGCAGCTGGTGGAGCTGGACGTCGCCGACCAGCGCGCCATCGACTCGATCATGCTGGACATCGACGGCACCGACAACAAGGGCAAGATCGGCGCGAACGCCATCCTCGGCGTGTCCCTGGCGGTGGCGAAGGCCGCCGCCGACGTCGCCGAGCTGCCCCTCTACCGCTACATCGGCGGCCCGAACGCGCACCTGCTGCCCGTGCCGATGATGAACATCCTCAACGGCGGCTCCCACGCGGACTCCAACGTGGACATCCAGGAGTTCATGATCGCCCCGATCGGCGCTGAGACCTTCACCGAAGCCGTCCGCTGGGGCGCCGAGGTGTACCACGCGCTGAAGGCAGTGCTGAAGGAGCGCGGCCTCAGCACCGGCCTTGGTGACGAAGGCGGCTTCGCCCCGAACCTCGACTCGAACCGCGAAGCGCTCGACCTCATCGTCGACGCGATCCGCGCTGCCGGCTACGAGCCCGGCAGGGACGTTGCGCTGGCGCTGGACGTCGCCGCATCCGAGTTCTACGAGAACGGCTCCTACCAGTTCGAGGGACAGGCCCGCACGGCCGAGGAGATGGCGGACTACTACGCCGAGCTCGTCGCAGCCTACCCGCTGGTCTCCATCGAGGATCCGCTCGATGAGGAGGACTGGCAGGGCTGGGTGGCCATCACCGAGAAGCTCGGGGACAAGGTCCAGCTCGTCGGCGACGACCTGTTCGTCACCAACCCGGAGCGCCTGGAGCGCGGTGTCCGGGAGGGCGCTGCGAACTCCCTGCTGGTGAAGGTAAACCAGATCGGCACCCTGACCGAGACCCTGGACGCTGTGGCCCTTGCCACCCGTTCCGGCTACACCTCGATGATCTCCCACCGTTCCGGCGAGACCGAGGACACCACGATCGCGGACCTCTCCGTGGCCCTGAACACCGGCCAGATCAAGACCGGCGCACCGGCTCGCGGCGAACGCGTCAACAAGTACAACCAGCTCATCCGCATTGAGGACGAGCTGGGCGAGGCAGCGGTGTACGCGGGCGCTTCGGCATTCCCGCGCTTCCGTGCCTGATCGCACACCTGAGGGGCAGGGCGCTTCGCCGTCGGCGAGGCGCCCCGCTTCATCGAACCCGAGCTCCCGGCCGAGGGCGCCCCGCCGCCCCCAGTCCGGGGATCGGCGAGAGGAGCAGAACCAGCGCGCAACCTCCGTCGGCCCCGGTGCCGCGCCCCGTCACGGTGCCGCGAACTCCGCCCGCGTTCGCAGCACATCGCGTCCCGCGGCGTCGGCCCGTTCCGCACCCGCCTCGGGCGGCACCGCCGTTGCTGCCCGGCAGCGCACTGGCCGCGCCTCGCGGACCGCGGGCCGCGTCGGCGAGCACGCACTCGGCATCACCAAGCGCAGCCTGGTGCTGATCACGGTGATCGTTCTGGCGCTGGCCGCGCTCGTCCCGTCGGTCAACCACTATGTGGCGCAGGAGCAGCGACTCGCCCAGATGCAGGCGCAGATCCGCAACCGCCAGCAGCAGCTGGACGACCTCGAAGCGCAGGTCGCCCGGTGGGACGACCCCACCTTCGTGGCCGCGCAGGCCCGTGAGCGGCTGCTGTTCGTCTGGCCCGGTGAGACCCAGTACCGCCTCACCGACACCTCCGGTGAGGAGATCCCGATGACCACTGCGGAGCGGCGCGAACAGAAGGCCCACGAGACCGCCTGGTACGGCACTCTGTGGGATTCGATGGTCGGGGCCTCGCAGGCCGCGCCGCCGGAGAAGCCGTCGGCTGTGGACGATCACCCGAAGAAGCCCGCGCCGGCCCCCGCGTCCGATTCCGGCGGCTCGAACGAGCCCACTTCCGATTCCTCTGACCCGAAGGACACCGAATGACCCTCGACCCGATGCCGTTCGAGAGCCCCGCCACTGCGCTCGACATGGAGATCATGTCCCGCCAGCTGGGCCGCACGATGCGCGGGGTCGTGTCGATCGCCCGCCGGTGCGCCTGCGGTGCACCCGCGGTGGTGCGCACTCTGCCGCGCCTGCCGAGCGGCGCCCCGTTCCCCACCTCCTTCTACCTGACGCTGCCGTCGCTGGTGGAGGAGATCTCCCGCGTTGAGGCCACCGGCACCCTCGCCGAGTGGACGGAGGAGCTCGCCGGCGATCCGGAGGCGCAGCGGAAGCACCGGCGCGCCCATGAGCACTTCCTTGAGCGCCGCGATGAGCTCGGCGATGTGGAGGAGATCCGGGGGATCTCGTGCGGCGGCATGCCCGAGCGGGTGAAGTGCCTGCACGCCCTCGCCGGTCACTCCCTCGCAGAGGGCCCGGGGCTGAATCCCTATGGCGACCGGGTCCTCGAGCAGATCGCCGAGAGCGCCAGCATTGAGCGCTGCCGCTGTGAGGACACGCCGGCGTCGGTCACCGCTGAGTGGGAGGCCGACGGCACCCGGCCCACCGACCGGGTCGCAGCGATCGACTGCGGCACCAACTCCATTCGTCTGCTCATCGCCGATGCCGCCGACGATCCCGACCGACCCGGTGGTGCAGCACTCACCGACATCGACCGCACCATGACGATCGTGCGGCTCGGCTACGGCGTGGACCGCACCGGCGTCCTCGACCCCGAAGCGATCGACCGCACGCTGGAGGCGCTGCGGTCCTACAAGCAGAGGATCGACGCCGCAGGGGTGGCCCCCGCCGCGGTGCGCTTCGTCGCCACCAGCGCCACCCGCGATGCCTCCAACCGCGACGACTTCGTCCGCGGCGTCCGCTCGATCCTCGGCATCGACCCCGAAGTGATCGACGGCGCTGAGGAGGCGACGCTCAGCTTCCAGGGCGCGGTCACTTCGCTCCCGTCAGCGCCGGAAGCCCCGTCCCTCGTGGTGGACATCGGAGGCGGCTCCACCGAACTGATCATCGGTGCTGAGGAGCCCGAGGCGGAGGTCTCCCTGAACATCGGGTCCGTGCGGATCATGGAGCGCCATCTGCAGGACGACCCACCGAGTGAGGACGCGATCCGCGCTGCAGAGCGGGACATCGACGAGATGCTCGACACCGCCACCGAGATCGACCTCTCCCGCGTGCGCTCCCTGGTCGGCGTCGCCGGCACCGTCACCACGATGACAGCGCATGCACTGGGCCTCGACCAGTACGAACCGGATGCGATCCACGGCGCCGAGACTGATGTGGAGCGCTTCGCCGAGCTGTGCGAGGAGATGGCGCGGACCCCGAGCGCCGAGCGGGAGCAGATGGCGTACATCCACCCGGGCCGCGTCGACGTCATCGGTGCCGGAGCCCTCGTCTGGGCGCGGATCCTGCGCCGCGTCGCCGCTGAAGGCCACGTCTCCGTCGCCGTCACCAGCGAGCACAACATCCTCGACGGCATCGCCCTCAGCGCCCTGCGGCGACTGCGGGTCCCGGAGGCGGAGCCGGCGCCTCGAACGAGCGCGCCGACGGGTGCGCAGACTGACTGACACCTCACACATCCCACATGGAACGATCAGAAGAACAGGACTAGCCTTAAAGCCATGAACACCAATGCATCCAAGCCCCATGTCCTCATCCTCGGCGGCGGCACCGTCGGCATGAACGTGGCCTCGGAGCTGACGAAGAAGCTCGGCTCCAACGCGGCCGTGACCGTCGTCGACTCCCGCCCGTACCTCACGTACCAGCCGTTCCTGCCTGAGGTGGGCGCCGGCGCCATCGACCCGCGCAACGTCCTCGCTCCGCTGCGCAAGGTGCTCAAGGGTGCGAAGGTTGTGACCGGCACCGTCGACCGCATCGACCACAAGGACCGCTCGGTCCAGGTGAAGACCGATGACGATGTCGCGGTCTCCATCAACTACGACTACCTGGTGATCGGCCTGGGCGCTGTTCCGCGCACCCTGCCGATCCCCGGGCTGGCGGAGAACGCCATCGGCTTCAAGCAGGTCGAAGAGGCCATCGCTGTGCGCGACCGCATCCTCGCGAACCTCGCGGAGGCAGCCTCCACGAAGGACGCCGAGACCCGTAAGCGCCTGCTTACTTTCACCTTCGTGGGCGGCGGCTTCGCCGGCGGCGAGGCTGTGGCAGAGGCGCAGGACATGGTCCGCGCCGCCCTGCGCTACTACCCGGACCTGCACCCGTCGGACGTCCGATTCGTGGTCGTCGAGGCGATGGGCCGCATCCTTCCCGAGGTCGGCGACGACCTCGGCAAGTTCGCTCTGAAGGACATGCGTGAGCGCGGCATCGAGGTCAAGCTCGAGACCTTCCTCAACTCCTGCGAGGACGGCATCGTGAAGACCTCCGACGGTGACGAGTTCGCCTCGGACCTCATCGTCTGGACCGCCGGCATCAAGCCGAACCCGGTGCTGGCGAACTCGGACCTGCCGCTGAACCAGACCGGCCGCCTCGACTGCATGGCCGATCTGCGCGTCAAGGGCGAGAACGGTCCGCTGGAGAACGTGTTCGCCGCGGGCGACTGCACCACGGTTCCGGACCTCGCCTCCGGCGAGGGCAAGGTCTGCCCCCCGAACGCGCAGCACGCTCAGCGTCAGGCTGTCCGCCTCGCCGACAACATCGTCCGCGACATCGACGGCCGTCCCCTGGTGGACTACTTCCACAAGAACCTCGGCACCGTCGCCACGCTCGGCATGTACAAGGGCGTCGGTCAACTGTTCATCGGCGGCAAGACCATCGAACTGAAGGGCCTGCCGGCCTGGGCAGCAGCCCGCGCCTACCACGTGTACGCCATGCCGACCTTCGCGCGCAAGGCCGCGGTGATCGCCGGATGGGCGACCAACGCCATCGGCAACCGCGACATCCTCGGCATCCCGGAGTCCACGGATCCGCGCCGCGCCTTCGAACTCGCCGCCGCGTCGACGCCGAAGAAGAAGTGACGTCCGCACCGAGGGTGTCTCCTCGGTGAACAGTGCACGGCAGCGCTCGTCGCCGCGACCGCGGAGGCGAGCGCTGCTGTGTCCCCGCCCCAATCCTGTCCCCGCCATTCCCATCGGAAGGAACGCCGTGCGCGTCATCATCAAGAAGACACCCCAGGACGCCGCCCGCACAGTCGCCGACCAGATCGAGGCCGTTGTGCGCGGTGCCGGAGAATCCGGTGCCACACTCGGCCTGGCCACCGGGTCGTCGCCGGTGCTCAGCTACACCGAGCTGATCCGCCGCCATCGGGAGGAGGGCCTCAGCTTCGCCGGCACGCGCGTGTTCATGCTGGATGAGTACGTCGGCTTGGACGCCGACCACCCGCAGAGCTACGCCCGGTTCATCCGTGAGCACCTCACCGACCACATCGACATCGAGGACTCCGCGGTGCAGTCCCCGCGCGGTGACGCCGAGGACCCCGTCGCCGAAGCCGCCCGGTACGACGCCGCCATCGGCGCTGCCGACGGCGTCGACCTGCAGCTCCTCGGCATCGGGACCGACGGACACATCGCCTTCAACGAACCGGGCAGCTCCCTGGCCTCCCGGACTCGCGTGAAGGTGCTGCTGGAGCAGACGATCGAGGACAACGCCCGCTTCTTCGACAAGAAGGAGGACGTTCCGGTCCACGTCCTCACTCAGGGCATCGGCACCATCTTGGAGGCGCGCCGCATCGTGCTGACCGCAACGGGCAGCAATAAGGCGGAGGCCATCGCGCAGTGCGTGGAGGGCTCCGTGTCCTCCCGCTGGACGGGCTCTGCGCTGCAGATGCATCCTGACGTGGTCCTCGTGATCGACGATGAGGCCGCTGCGAAGCTGGAGCTCGCTGACTACTACCGGTTCTCCGAGGAGCACCAGCTGAAGCGCTGACTGCTCTTGTTCTGTGATGCCCGTCGCGCTGACTGCGTGAGCGGGCGTCACTGCATGCACGCACCGTGGGCGCATCGGTGAGAATGGGGGCATGTCGAGCACCTCGGACACCAGGACCGCACCCAGCAGCCAGCAGCCGCGCCCCGGCGCGCTTGACCGCTACTTCCACATCTCTGAGCGCGGATCCACGGTGGGCCGCGAGATCCGCGGCGGCGTGGTGACGTTCTTCGCCATGTGCTACATCGTGGTGCTGAATCCTCTGATCATCGGCACGGTTCCGGATTCCACGGGGCACTTCCTCGGCGGCGGCACGGAGCCGAACCTTCCCGCGGTCGCTGCGGGCACCGCTCTGGTGGGCGCGGTGGCGTCGATTCTGATGGGCGCGTGGGCGAAGTTCCCGTTGGCTCTTGCGACCGGACTCGGCCTCAACGCCTACCTCGCCTACTCCGTGGTCGCACTGCCGGGGATGACCTGGGGCGGCGCGATGGGGTTGGTGGTCCTCGAAGGCGTCATCATTCTGCTGCTGGTGCTGACGGGGTTCCGCCGGGCGGTGTTCCGGGCGGTTCCAGGGTTCCTGAAGACGGCGATCGCTGTGGGCATGGGCCTGTTCATTGCGTTCATCGGTCTGTTCAACGCCCGCTTCGTCACCTCCGGCACGGGGGTGCCGGTGCAGCTGGGCGTCAACGGTTCGCTGGAGGGCTGGCCGACGGCGGTGTTCGTGTTCGGGCTGCTGCTGATGATCGTGCTGTGGGTGAAGAAGGTGCCCGGGGCGATCCTCATCTCGATCCTCTCCACGACGATTGTGGCGGTGCTGCTGGAAGCGGTGCTGAAGATCGGTGTGTTCGTTCCGGCGGACGGCAAGTCCTCTGGGAACCCGACGGGCTGGTCGATGAACGTCCCGGCGCTGGATCTCTCGGCGTTCGCTCTGCCTGACTTCTCCACGGTGTTCGAGGCGGACCCGATCGGCGGTGTGACGGCGCTGGGCGTGGTCGGTGCGTCCATCGTGGTGTTCTCGCTGCTGCTCGCCGACTTCTTCGACACGATGGGGACGATGGTCGCGGTCGCGTCAGAGGCTGAGCTGGTGCAGGAGGACGGGGACGTTCCCCATTCGCAGCGGATCCTCGTGGCCGATTCTGCTGCGGCGATCCTGGGCGGCGTGGGCGGCGTGTCATCCGCCACGAGCTTCATGGAGAGCGCGACCGGTGTCGGAGAAGGAGCGCGCACCGGGTTCGCGTCGGTGGTGACGGGCCTGTGCTTCCTGGCGACCGTCTTCCTGTCGCCGTTGGTGGCGCTGGTGCCCTACGAGGCTGCGACGCCGGCGCTGGTGCTGGTCGGGTTCCTGATGATGACGCAGGTGACGGACATCGACTTCTCGGACCTGTCGGTGGCGATTCCGGCGTTCCTGACGATCATCCTGATGCCGTTCTCCTACTCGATCACGGTCGGCATGGGCGCCGGCTTCATCGTGTATGTGCTGCTGCAGCTCGTCCAGGGTGCGGGCCGACGGATCCATCCGCTGATGTACATCATCGCGGGCATGTTCGTCCTGTACTTCCTGCGGGATCCACTGGCGACCCTGATCTCCTGAGGCACACGCCCCTGTTGCCCTGCCGCTTCCGCGACGCCTGAGAACGGCGGCCCTTCTCGAGTGGGAGAGGGCCGCCGTTGTGGGTTGTGCTTCGGTGTCAGCTGAGCTGGTCGAGCACCCAGTCGAGGCTTGCGATGAGCGCCTGCACGTCTGAGGGATCGACCGCGGGGAACGTCGCGATCCGCAGCTGGTTGCGGCCGAGCTTGCGGTACGGCTCGATGTCGATGATGCCGTTGGCGCGCGCAATGCGCGTGACCTCGGCGGCGTCGATGGCGCTGTCGAGGTCGATGGTGGTGACGACCTGCGACCGGGCCGAAGGCTCCGTGACGAACAGCGTCAGTTCGTCACGCCGTTCGACCCACTGGTGCAGCAGACCGCTCGTCTCAGCGGTTCGAGCCGTTGTGAAGTCCAGACCGCCGTTCTTGTTCATCCAGTCCACCTGTTCTGCCATGAGCAGGAGGGTGGCGGTGGCGGGCGTGTTCAGGGTCTGGTCCTTGCGGGAGTTGCTGAGGGCGGTGGTGAAGGAGAGGAACTGGGGGATCCAGCGGTCGGTCGCGGCGATCTCCTCGGCACGGCTGATGGCAGCGGGGGAGCACAGGGCGAACCACAGGCCGCCGTCGGCGGCGAAGGACTTCTGCGGGGAGAAGTAGTAGACGTCGGTCTGCTCGATGTCGACGCTCAGCCCGCCGGCGCCGGAAGTAGCGTCCACGAGCACCAGTTGGTCATCGGTGGCGCTGTGCGGCCGGATGATGGGGCTCATCACGCCGGTCGAGGTCTCGTTGTGGGCGTAGGCGTAGGCGTCGACATCGGCCTCGCCCGTCGGCAGCGCGAGGGTGCCGGGGGCACTGGAGATGACCGACGGGTCCTGCAGGTGGGGTGCGGCAGCAGCGGCGTCGGCGAACTTCTGGGAGAACTCGCCGATGGTGACGTGCTGCGAGCGAGTGCGGATCAGGGAGCTGACGGCGGTGTCCCAGAAGGCGGTGGCACCACCGTTGCCGAGAACGACTTCGTACCCGTCGGGCGCGTCGAAGAGGTCGGTGAGGCCGCGGCGGATTCGGCCGACGAGGTTCTTCACGGCGGGCTGTCGGTGGGAGGTGCCCATCACCGTACGGCCGGCGCGATCGAGCGCGGCCATCTGCTCTGGTCGAACACGGCTGGGGCCGGAGCCGAAGCGGCCGTCGGTCGGCAGAAGGGTCGAGGGGATCGTCAATGTTTGGCTGTTGCTCATGCACCCATTGTGGTGGTCGACTCATCAGCGGTGCAGTCCTGTCCGCCATCGGCGCGCCGTGCGGGGCGCACGCCGTCGATCAGGCAGGATGGAGGCATGAACCGCGCTGACCTCTCGAAGAAGCCCGTTGACGTCTCCTCGATGTTCGACGGCATCGCCGGACGGTACGACCTGCTCAACGACATCCTCGCCTTCGGGCAGGTGCGCAGCTGGCGGCGTGCCATGGTCGAGGCGCTGGATCTGCGTCCGCACTCGGATGTTCTGGACGTCGCCGCAGGCACTGGGACCTCGTCCGCGGCGATTGCTGCCGCTGGCCATCGCGTCATCGCGTCCGACTTCTCCGAGGGAATGATGCAGGAGGGCCGGCGCCGCCAGCCCCACATCACCTTCATCGGCGCTGATGCGACCGCGCTCCCATTCGCTGACGACTCCTTCGATTCAGCTGTGGTGTCCTTCGGACTGCGCAATGTTCAGCAGCCGCAGAAGGCACTGGCGGAGATGACCCGAGTGGTGCGTCCAGGCGGGAGTGTGGTGGTGTGTGAGTTCTCCACGCCCAACAATCGAGTCTTCCGGCACGTGTACTCGAACTATCTGATGAAGGCGCTGCCCGCAATGGCGTCGGCGGTGGCTTCGGACGGCTCTGCGTACACGTACCTGGCGGAGTCGATCGCAGCGTGGCCGGACCAGCAGGGTCTCAGGTCCTGGTTCCTCGATGCGGGCCTGGAGAAGGCTCAGTATCGGAACCTGACGGGCGGCATCGTGGCGCTGCACCGTGGGTACGTCCCGGCAACTCGCTGACCAGCGGTTTCACCAGGCGGCACAGCCGAACCGAAGCTGCCACTGTTATCCAGCGCACCTTCGCGCGGCGCTGGCTTGCGGGCCCGATCCGGAGCGCGTAATGTTTCATCTCGTTGCCGCGGAGAACGGAAGTTCCTCAGGCAGCGATTCCGAAGCCAAGAGCTTCACCTCTCAACGATGACAGCGACGCAGTCGAAGCGCGGCACCATGCCGAACAGAGACAGTGACGCAGATCATAGCGGAGGGGCTTGCGGAGGAGTTGCCAAGCGGGTAGAGTGATCTCCCGTGCCGAGAGCGGCACGAATATCGTGAAGAAGTAGCCATTGGGGCCGAGCGGCGCAAGCCTTAACGATCAGTTGTGCGCAAGTTGTTTGATATCTCAATAGTGTGTCTGTTTATTGATGCCAAAGTTTTTTGGCAGAGGATCAATTTTCTAGTTGATTTCTTCGGACAATTGAACGCAGATTTTTATCAGCGTCGGTTGTTTGTTTTCTGCCGGGTTTCAAATTTTTTTATGGAGAGTTTGATCCTGGCTCAGGACGAACGCTGGCGGCGTGCTTAACACATGCAAGTCGAACGATGAAGGCCCAGCTTGCTGGGTTGGATTAGTGGCGAACGGGTGAGTATCACGTGAGTAACCTGCCCTTCACTTCGGGATAACTTCGAGAAATCGGGGCTAATACCGGATGTTCTGTCTGCACCGCATGGTGTGGGTTGGAAAGATTTATCGGTGGAGGATGGGCTCGCGGCCTATCAGTTTGTTGGTGAGGTGATGGCTCACCAAGGCGATGACGGGTAGCCGGCCTGAGAGGGCGACCGGCCACACTGGGACTGAGACACGGCCCAGACTCCTACGGGAGGCAGCAGTGGGGAATATTGCACAATGGGCGGAAGCCTGATGCAGCGACGCCGCGTGGGGGATGACGGCCTTCGGGTTGTAAACCTCTTTCAGTAGGGAAGAAGCCTTTGGGTGACGGTACCTGCAGAAGAAGCGCCGGCTAACTACGTGCCAGCAGCCGCGGTAATACGTAGGGCGCAAGCGTTGTCCGGAATTATTGGGCGTAAAGAGCTTGTAGGTGGCTTGTCGCGTCTGCCGTGAAAACCCAATGCTTAACGTTGGGCGTGCGGTGGGTACGGGCAGGCTAGAGTGTGGTAGGGGAGACTGGAATTCCTGGTGTAGCGGTGAAATGCGCAGATATCAGGAGGAACACCGATGGCGAAGGCAGGTCTCTGGGCCATTACTGACACTGAGAAGCGAAAGCATGGGGAGCGAACAGGATTAGATACCCTGGTAGTCCATGCCGTAAACGTTGGGCACTAGGTGTGGGGAACATTCCACGTTTTCCGCGCCGTAGCTAACGCATTAAGTGCCCCGCCTGGGGAGTACGGCCGCAAGGCTAAAACTCAAAGGAATTGACGGGGGCCCGCACAAGCGGCGGAGCATGCGGATTAATTCGATGCAACGCGAAGAACCTTACCAAGGCTTGACATGCACTGGATCGCTGCAGAGATGTGGTTTTCTTTGGACTGGTGCACAGGTGGTGCATGGTTGTCGTCAGCTCGTGTCGTGAGATGTTGGGTTAAGTCCCGCAACGAGCGCAACCCTCGTTCCATGTTGCCAGCACTTCGGGTGGGGACTCATGGGAGACTGCCGGGGTCAACTCGGAGGAAGGTGGGGATGACGTCAAATCATCATGCCCCTTATGTCTTGGGCTTCACGCGTGCTACAATGGTCGGTACAATGGGTTGCGATACTGTGAGGTGGAGCGAATCCCAAAAAGCCGGTCTCAGTTCGGATTGGGGTCTGCAACTCGACCCCATGAAGTCGGAGTCGCTAGTAATCGCAGATCAGCAATGCTGCGGTGAATACGTTCCCGGGCCTTGTACACACCGCCCGTCAAGTCACGAAAGTCGGTAACACCCGAAGCCAGTGGCCTTACCCCTTGTGGGAGGGAGCTGTCGAAGGTGGGATCGGTGATTGGGACTAAGTCGTAACAAGGTAGCCGTACCGGAAGGTGCGGCTGGATCACCTCCTTTCTAAGGAGTATCTTTCGAGCGTTTTGGCACTGTCGTGACCGAGTGTGTTGCGGGTGCTGCTCGTTGGGTGGAACATCAATGAATCAACAGGCTGCTGCTGGTTGGGCTGGCTCTAGTACGTGTCTCTTCGGGGGTGCTGGAACGGGTCTGGGTTCGGCTGGTGGGGTTTGGTAGGCACACTATTGGGGTGTGAGGCGGCTTGTGTCGTTTCTTCCCTGCTGGGGTAGGAGCCATCCTGTGTGGGTGGTGGGGCCTTGGTGTGGGGGTGTTGTTTGTCAACTGCATAGTGGACGCGAGCATCTTGTAAGCAATTTACAGATTGTTGCGAAACGAAGCTTTGTTTTTGTTTTGTCTCTGTGTGTTCATTTTTATGTGTGTTTTGTTGAAGTTTTCAAGGGCGCACGGTGGATGCCTGGGCACAAGAAGCCGATGAAGGACGTGGGAGTCTGCGTTAAGCCCCGGGGAGGTGACAACCGACCTGTGAGCCGGGGATGTCCGAATGGGGAAACCTGCCAGGCGTTATGGTCTGGTACCTGCCGTTGAATGTATAGGCGGTATGGGGGGAACGCGGGGAAGTGAAACATCTCAGTACCCGTAGGAAGAGAAAACAATTGTGATTCCGTGAGTAGTGGCGAGCGAAAGCGGATGTGGCTAAACCTGGTTGGTGTGATACTCGGCAGAGGTTGCTGATCAGGGGTTGTGGGATGTGCATGGATTGGGCTGCCGCCTGGTCGTCGCTGTCAGTGTGTGGTAGGTGAATCCTTGTGAGTGGGGAACCGTAGTGGGTGTGAGTCCCGTAGCTGAAACTGCATGGCTGGGTGATGGTGCATTGTCCCGAGTAGGACCGGGCTCGTGAAATCCGGTGTGAATCTGCCAGGACCACCTGGTAAGCCTAAATACTTTCTTGTGACCGATAGCGGACAAGTACCGTGAGGGAAAGGTGAAAAGTACCCCGGGAGGGGAGTGAAATAGTACCTGAAACCGTGTGCTTACAATCCGTCGGAGCCTTTTTTGTGGGGTGACGGCGTGCCTTTTGAAGAATGAGCCTGCGAGTTAGTGGTCGGTAGCGAGGTTAACCTGTGTGGGGTAGCCGTAGCGAAAGCGAGTCTGAATAGGGCGCCTTTAGTTGCCGGCTCTAGACCCGAAGCGAAGTGATCTATCCATGGGCAGTGTGAAGCGCGGGTAAGACCGCGTGGAGGCGCGAACCCACTTCAGTTGAAAATGGAGGGGATGACCTGTGGATAGGGGTGAAAGGCCAATCAAACTTCGTGATAGCTGGTTCTCCCCGAAATGCATTTAGGTGCAGCGTTGCGTGTTTCGTCCTGGAGGTAGAGCACTGGATAGGCGATGGGCCCCACCGGGTTACTGACCTTAGCCAAACTCCGAATGCCGGTGACGTGAGAGCGCAGCAGTGAGACTGTGGGGGATAAGCTTCATAGTCGAGAGGGAAACAGCCCAGAACATCAGCTAAGGCCCCTAAGCGTGTGCTAAGTGGGAAAGGATGTGGAGTTGCTGAGACAACCAGGAGGTTGGCTTAGAAGCAGCCACCCTTGAAAGAGTGCGTAATAGCTCACTGGTCAAGTGATTCCGCGCCGATAATTCAGCGGGGCTTAAGTACACCGCCGAAGCTGTGTCACTCCACTGTGTGTGGGGTGGGTAGGGGAGCGTCGTGCATTGTGTGAAGCTGCGGGGGAACCTTGTGGTGGATGGTGTGCGAGTGAGAATGCAGGCATGAGTAGCGATTAGGCGGGTGAGAATCCCGTCCGCCGAATGATCAAGGGTTCCAGGGCCAGGTTTATCCGCCCTGGGTTAGTCGGGTCCTAAGGCGAGGCCGACAGGCGTAGTCGATGGATAACGGGTTGATATTCCCGTACCGGTTGTGTGAGGACCCATGCTGAAAGTCGTGATGCTAACCACCCGAGCGCTGCTCTTCACCTTCGGGTGTTGGTGTGGTGTGAGGCTGGGGTCCAATCGGTGAGTAGGTGAGCGTGTGGGATGACGCAGTGAGGTAGCTTCCGCGGGGCGATGGTTGTCCCCGTCTAAGCGTGCAGCCTGTGCCCGAGTAATGTTGGGCGCGTGTAGGTCAGACGTGATAGTGACCCTTTAGTGGGGAAGTTGGGTGATCCTGTACTGCCGAGAAAAGTCCCGGCGCCACGAGCGCAGCCGCCCGTACCCTAAACCGACTCAGGTGATCTGGTAGAGAATACCGAGGCGTTCGAGAGAATCGTGGTTAAGGAACTCGGCAAAATACCCCCGTAACTTTGGGAGAAGGGGGACCTGACCAGTGAGAGCTGGGAGGGTCGCAGAGACCAGGGAGAAGCGACTGTTTACTAAAAACACAGGTGAGTGCGAAGTCGTAAGACGCTGTATACTCACTGACGCCTGCCCGGTGCTGGAAGGTTAAGCGGACTGGTTAGCGCCTTCGGGTGCGAAGCTGGGAAGTTAAGCCCCAGTAAACGGCGGTGGTAACTATAACCATCCTAAGGTAGCGAAATTCCTTGTCGGGTAAGTTCCGACCTGCACGAATGGCGTAACGACTTCTCCACTGTCTCAACCGCGAACTCGGCGAAATTGCATTACGAGTAAAGATGCTCGTTACGCGCAGCAGGACGGAAAGACCCCGGGACCTTTACTATAGTTTGGTATTGGTGTTCGGAGCGGCTTGTGTAGGATAGGTGGGAGACTGGGAAGCTGGCACGCTAGTGTTGGTGGAGTCGTTGTTGAAATACCACTCTGGTCGTTTTGGATATCTAACCTCGAGCCATGATCTGGTTCAGGGACAGTGCCTGATGGGTAGTTTAACTGGGGCGGTTGCCTCCTAAAGAGTAACGGAGGCGCTCAAAGGTTCCCTCAGCCTGGTCGGTCATCAGGTGTTGAGTGTAAGTGCACAAGGGAGCTTGACTGCGAGACAGACATGTCGGGCAGGAGCGAAAGCTGGAACTAGTGACCCGGCACCTCATTGTGGAATGGGTGTCGCTCAACGGATAAAAGGTACCCCGGGGATAACAGGCTGATCTTGCCCAAGAGCTCATATCGACGGCATGGTTTGGCACCTCGATGTCGGCTCGTCGCATCCTGGGGCTGGAGTTGGTCCCAAGGGTTAGGCTGTTCGCCTATTAAAGCGGTACGCGAGCTGGGTTTAGAACGTCGTGAGACAGTTCGGTCCCTATCCGCTGCGCGCGTTGGATATTTGAGAAGGCCTGTCCCTAGTACGAGAGGACCGGGATGGACTGACCTCTGGTGTGCCAGTTGTTCTGCCAAGGGCATGGCTGGTTGGCTACGTTGGGAAGGGATAACCGCTGAAAGCATCTAAGCGGGAAGCCTGCTTCGAGATGAGATATCCGTGCACCTTTGGGTGTGTGAGACCCCCAAGAGATGATTGGGTTGATAGGCCAGATGTGGAAGCGCGGTAACGTGTGGAGCTGACTGGTACTAATTGGTCGATGACTTTATCAAAATACGCATAAAGCACTGGCTGTTGGTTGGTGTGTTTGCTTGTGTGTTCGCGTCCACTAGGCGGTTGATTGATCGCACCCCTTGTGGCTGCCGGCAGTGCCCTTTTTGTGGGTGGTGTTGGTGGTGGGGTTGTATTGTTTGTATAGTGTCTGATCCCTGCACCCGGTGGGTGTGGTGTGGAACGGTCCTTGTGTGGTTGTTCCGGTGGTCATAGCGTTGGGGAAACGCCCGGTTACCTTTCCGAACCCGGTAGCTAAGCCCAACTGCGCCGATGGTACTGCACTCGGGAGGGTGTGGGAGAGTAGGTCGCTGCCGGACTCTTTTCTTGTGTGGTGTGGGCTCCAGCCTTGTGGTTGGGGCCCACACGCATTTAATTGTTCTTCCGCGGCACAGGTTCATTGACGCTGCTTGTTGCTCGGCGTGTGAAGGACTGGCCCCGGCGGCCATCCGCTGCGACCGACCCGTTGCAGTCGCGTGCCCGTGCCGCAGATGGCGGATGTGCTGACATGCGCACCAGACCGCATAGGGGCCGTCCGGACAGGCGCACCGCAGTGCACCTCCATTCTGGGCTCTCACTGCGCTCGCATGAACGCCGTGACTTCTGCTAACTACTGCCGCGGGCCCGTAGGTGGACACGGTCAGGTGCCCTAGTCTTGATGTGTAACCCCATAGCGCCAGCGCCCTGAGGCAGGAGAACTGAATTGTCTGACTACGAGCACCGCTCCGACCGCGGCAAACGCCGTGACTGGTCCCACTCATCTCAGTCTCGCCGCGCGGGTGGCTACCCCCGCTCCAACGAGCAACGGCGCGATACCAGCCGGGGCGACCGCCGTCAGCGCCGCGACGAGCGCGGTGACGCACAGGGCCGCAGCCGCGACGAGCGCAGCCGCGGCGAATACGGCGATAATCGAGGGCGTCGAAGTGACGTCAACCATCGCCGCCGTGACGATTCACAGTCCACACCTTGGTGGGAAAAGCGGGACAACGGCAGCGGCGATGCCGCCGGCCAGTCCCGATCGCACCGACACAGCGCCGGCTCCCGTCGGGACGAGCGTCATTCTGCCCACCGAGGCCCGGGAGGTGACCGCCGGGGCGGCAGTCATCGCGGCGACTCCCGTCGAGATGACCGGCGCAGTGACCGCAACGAGTCGCGCCGCGACGGCCGAGGCGGCTACCGCAAGGATTCGCCTCGGGATGACCGAGGCGGCTACCGCAAGGATTCCCGCCGCGGCGAGCGAGGGGGACACCAGCAGGATCGTGGAGGGTTCCGCCAGCAGCGCCGCGACGACCGTGGGCATCGCGACGAACGGCGTGGGCCCCGCAGCGACCGCCGCGACTTCAGCAGCGCGCCTGTGGACCACCAGCAGGACCGTGACGACCGGATCCGTACAGGTCGGGAACCGTTCGTGCCCGCCGAGATCACCGGTCGCGAGCTTCCCAAGGAGATCCGCTCGGAGCTGAAGACCCTCACCAAGGACCAGGAGGAGCGCGTTAGCCGCCACCTCGTCCAAGGCATGCTCATCCAGGACACCGATCCCGAACTCAGTCTCGACCACTTCCGCTGGGCCACCCGATTCGGTGCACGCGCAGCGACCGTCCGCGAAATGTACGGCGTCCGGCTCTACGGGGCCGGAGAGTACCGCGCCGCAATCCGCGAACTGCGTGCCGCCATGCGCATGAACGGTCGCAACGACATGCTGCCGATCATCGCCGACTGCGAACGCGGGCTCGGCCGCCCCGAACGCGCCCTCGACGTCGCAGCGCTGCCGGAAGCGGAATCCCTGAGTGAATCTGAGACCATCGAACTGATGATCGTCGTCGCCGGTGCCTACGCCGACATGGGCGATATCGACCTTGCCCTTGCGTCCCTTGACATCCCAGCGCTGCGCCAGAAGGTGAACGGACAGTGGCAGGTGCGCCTCTGGGTGGCCTACTCCGACCTCCTGGAGAAGGCCGGACGCAGCGATGAAGCCTTCAAGTGGCTGACCCTCGCCGCCGACGCCGACACCAATGAGATCACCGACGCCGGGGAGCGCCTGGGCCGCCCCAGCAAGGTCCAGGCACCCGTCGTGCTCGAAACCGACGAACAGATCGGCGTCATGGACGTCCTCGACGACTTCCTCGCCGAAGAGCGCGAACGCGAACGAGAAGCAGCCGACGACGCTGCCCGCTCAGAAGACACTGCGGAAGCAGGCGCCGACGATGACGCCGAACCGGCAGAAGACAGCGAGATGTCCGACCCTCAGCCCAGCCCGGAGGGGGCCGGCACCGAGGACGCCGCCGATATCGAGACCGACGACGAGGACACCGATGCGCGCCAGGACTGAACTCAGCTTCCTCGACCGCTTCGACGCCCTCCTGCTCGACATGGACGGCACCCTCATGCACGGTCATCGCCCCATCGACCACGCGGTCGACAGCGTGGATGCCGCTCGCTCCCACGGGACGGCGATCGCATTCGCCACCAACAACGCCTCCCGGACTCCCGACATGGTGGTGGAGCACCTCACGGCGCTCGGCTTCAGCGCGCACGCGCATGAAGTGGTCAACTCACCCCACGTCGCAGTCGCCGTGCTCGAGCAGAGCGTCCCCGCACCCGCCCAGGTGCTCGTCGTCGGCGGCGACGGCATCACCCATGAACTCGACGCACGGGGATACGAACCCGTCCGCGAAGCCGATGACACGGTCGCGGCCGTGATCCAAGGATTCGCCCCCACCGTCGGGTGGCGCGACCTCGCTGAGGCGGCCTACGCCATCCGCGCCGGTGCCCTGTGGATCGCCACCAACGCGGACTCCACCCTCCCCACGGAACGCGGCCTCGCGCCCGGCAACGGATCCCTCGTCGCCGCGCTCACCCATGCCACCGGTCAGCAGCCGCAGATCGCCGGCAAACCCCAGCCCGCAATGTTCACCACCGCCGCACAGCAGGTGTCCTCGCATGCCCCGCTCGTCGTCGGCGACCGACTCGACACCGACATCGAAGGCGGCAACCGCGCCGACCTGCCCACCCTGCACGTCCTCACCGGCGTCTCCAGCTGGCAGGACGCCGCCTACGCCGAGCCGATCCAGCGCCCGACCTTCATCCGGCCCGACCTCTCCTTCCTCACCGGCCCCGCCGGCGACCCCAACGTGGAGGCCGGCGCGACCGGCGAAGACGAGGGCAGCGGGAGCACCGAGGGAGTGACACGTGAGGCCGGTGGGGGAGAAGGCAGCGGGAGCGTCCGGGCCGCACGCTGCGTGTACGGGCCAGTGACCGCGGAGCTCGCCGACGGCATCATCACCGTCAACGCCACCGACCAGGACTGGCACACCCACCAGGCCGTCATCAGCCTCATCCGCGCCACCCACCCCGACCGCGCCTTCGCCGGCGAGATCCGCCTGACGAACACCACCATCACCGCGGACAGCGAGGCCGCTCCGGCACGGTGAGCACCCGCATCGACACCGCGCTCCATCAGCGCGGCCTCGCATCCTCGCGCACCCACGCCCGCCGCATCGTGGAGGAAGGCAGGGCGCTCATCAACGGCGCCCGGGCCCGGCGCGCATCCGCTCCCGTCGGCCCTGACGACCGCCTCGACGTCACCGGAGCACCCGTCGGCGGCGAATACGCCTCCCGGGCCGCCCACAAGCTCGCCGGCGCCCTCACCGCCTTCCACCTCGACGACACGGCCGACGGGTCCCACGCTCTGGACCTCGGCGCCTCCACCGGCGGATTCACCGACGTCCTCCTGCGCGCCGGCGCCCGCACCGTCACCGCCGTCGACGTCGGCACCGGGCAGCTCATCGAGCGCCTCCGCGCCAACGAGCGTGTGCGCAGCCTCGAACAGACCGACGCCCGCACCCTCAGCGTCGACACCGTCGGTCACCGGCCCGACCTCATCGTCTCCGACGTCTCCTTCATCTCCCTCACCCAGATCATCCCCACGATCAGCCGCGTCGCCGCCGACGGCGCCGACATCGTCCTCATGGTCAAACCCCAATTCGAAGTGGGCCGGGGCAACCTCCCGAAATCCGGGGTCGTCACCGACCCCGCGCTCTGGCGCCGCGCCGTCACCGCTGTCGCCGAGGCCTGCGCCGAGCACGCACTGACCGTCGTCGGCGTGCAGGTGAGCACGCTGCCCGGCCAGGACGGCAACCGTGAGTTCTTCCTCCATGGGCGCAACACCCCACCCAATCCCGCCTGCTCCCACCACGTCTGTGGGATGATCGACGAAGCAGTCGAACGGGCCAGCGGACGCGGAGAAGGAAGGACCAGATGATGCGCCGATTCCTTCTCTATCTGCACACCGGGCGCTCCAGCGCGCTGCGCGGCCTCGCCCAGGTGATCCACGAAATGCGCAACCGCGGCGTGCGCACCGGCATCCTCGACCAGCAGCTCACCGAGATGCGCGAAGCCGACCCCGCGCTGCTGCCCGACGGCCTCCTCGAGGCCATCGACGGGCCGGACGTCGACATCGTCCACGACCTCGACCCCGCCATCGACGAACTCGTCATCGTCCTCGGCGGCGACGGCACCATCCTGCGCGCCCTCGAGATCGCCCGCGAGCACAGCGTCCCCGTACACGGAGTCAACCTCGGACACGTCGGCTTCCTCGCCGAATCCGAAGCGGCCGACCTCGCCACCACCGTTCACCGCCTGCTGGACGGGGACTACTCGATCGAGAAGCGCGGCACCCTCAACATCGAGGTGTACGACGCTGAGGACCGCATGGTGGCGGCCGAGTGGGCCCTCAACGAAGCCAGCCTGGAGAAGTCCGACCGGCAGAAGATGGTCCACGTCGTCATCGAGATCGACGGCCGCCCCGTCTCCACCTTCGGCTGCGACGGCGTCATCCTGTCCACCTCGACCGGCTCCACCGCATACGGCTTCAGCGCCGGCGGACCCGTCGTCTGGCCGGAGGTCGACGCATTCCTCGTCGTCCCACTGGCCGCCCACGCTCTCTTCGCGCGCCCCCTCGTCCTGGGACGCTCCAGCGAAGCGGCCATCGAGATCACCGCCGACAATACGTGCAGCGCCGTCCTCACCATGGACGGCCGACGCGTCCTCGACGTTCACGCCGGCATGCGCATCGAATCGGTGCTCTCACCCAACTCCATCCAGTTCGCGCGACTGACCCACACCCCCTTCGCCGACCGCCTCGTGGAGAAGTTCGAACTGCCCGTCGACGGCTGGCGCGGTCGCGGGCACGATGACCCCGCCGCGCAGGAGCGCTGATGCTGACCTCCCTCGCCATCCGCCACATCGGCGTGATCGACGACGCCGTCCTCGACTTCGGGCCCGGATTCACCGCCATCACCGGCGAAACCGGCGCCGGAAAGACCATGGTCGTCACCGGACTGTCCCTCCTGCTCGGCACCCGCCTCGACAAGCGCCGAGCCGGGGTGTCCAGCACCGTCGAGGGCCGCCTCCGCGTCGACGGATCCCCGCTGCTCCAGCACCGCCTCGACGACCTCGGCGCCGAAGCCGAAGACGGCGAAGTGCTCGTCGTCCGCCGCGTCACCAAGGACGGACGCTCCCGCGCCCATGTCGGCGGGGTCCCCATCCCCGTCTCCACCCTCGCCGAACTCGTCGGCGAGAACATCACGATCCACGGTCAGAGCGACCAGATCCGCCTGAAGAGCCCCGACCTGCAGCGCGACGCGCTCGACTCCACCATCGGCCCCGAATTCGACGACCTCCTCGCCGAGCATCGCGCCACCTTCCGGTCCCGCCGCGACAACGCCGCCGAACTGGAGCGCATCCGCGCCCTCCTCGCCGACCGCGAGCAGCGCGAGCAGGAACTCACCAGCATCCTCACCACCCTCGAAGAGGTGGACCCGCAGCCGGGGGAGGACGACGCTCTGCGCGAGGAGATCACCCGCCTCAGCGACGCCGCCGACGCCGCCGACGCGTTCGACACCACCCTCATGCACCTCGTCGGCGACGAAACCGGCAGCGCCCTCACCCGCCTCGACGAGGCCATCGCCGCCATCACCGCGCTCGACTCCGACTCCACCCCCGGCCTCGCACCCCTTGTGGATCGGCTCGTCTCCGCCCGCGAAGAGCTCAGCGACACCGCCGCCGACCTCTCATCCCTGCAGGACGACTCCCACGCCTCCCCGGGCCGCATGGAGGAAGCACAGCAGCGTCTCCACACCCTCAGCGTCCTCGTCCGCGACCTCGGGCCGCGGCTGGACGGCGCCGCCACCGTCACCGAACTGCTGGACAACTCCGCCGGCGCCGTCAGCGCCCTCCACGACCTCGAAAGCGCCGCCGACACCAGCGAACAGCTCACCGCCCGCATCGTCGAACAGGACGAGGAGCTCGACGATCTCGCCGCCCAGCTGAGCCAGCGGCGCCGCACCGCCGCCGAACGCCTCGCCGATCGCATCGAGACCGAACTCGCCACACTCGAGATGCCCGGCGCGAAGATCCGAGTCGACATCGCACCCGCACCCGCCCGTGAGCACGGCCGCGACCTCGTCACGTTCCTCATGCAGCCCCACCGCAACGCCGAGTTCATGCCGCTGGCGACCGGTGCCTCCGGAGGTGAGCTTTCCCGCGTCATGCTCGCACTCGAAGTGTCGCTCGTCGCCGACCGCACCGACCGCAACCAGGAGATCGGCCACCCCGTCTTCATCTTCGACGAGATCGACGCCGGCATCGGCGGCAAAGCGGCCCGCGCCGTCGGCGAGCGCCTCGCTCACCTCGCCGGTGAAGCCCAGGTCATCGTGGTGACGCACCTGCCGCAGGTCGCCTCCTACGCCGGAACCCACCTCACCATCGTGAAGGAGACCCGCGGCGAGGAGACCTCCTCCCGAGTCGACCTGCTGGACAGCGACGGGCGCGTCCACGAACTCGCGCGCATGCTCGCCGGCGACGCCTCCTCGGAAGCCGCCCTCACCCACGCTGAGGAACTGCTCGCCGAATCCGCCGCCGCAGCACAGACCGCCGCATCCCGGTACGCCGCCGCTCCGGGCCGGAAGAAGAAACGGACCCAGGCGGGGGAGAAGCGATGAGCACCGTGCACACGCCCGCCGTCACCACCGGCATCGCCCGCATCGGACGCCGCACCAAGGACCTCACCAAACGGCTGGTCCCCGGCGACATCGCGGTCATCGACCACGAGGACATCGACCGCGTCGCCGCGGAAGCACTCGTGGAGAAGAAACCGGCCGCGGTGATCAACGCCGCGCAGTCCATCTCCGGGCGCTACCCCAACATGGGCCCCCAGATCCTGGTGGACGCCGGCATCATCGTCATCGACATCGAACACAACACCCTGCTGGAGACGATCGGCGAAGGCCACGAACTCACCCTGGACGGTGCCGATGTGCGCCTCGCCACCGGGGACGTCCTCCAGGGCAAGCGCTACACCCCGTCCATCGTCGCCGAGGACCTGCGCCGCGCCCGCGAGGGCCTCTCCGAACAGCTGGTGAAGTTCGCGGAGAACACCATGGAATACATGGTGCAGGAGCGCGATCTGCTCATCAACGGGGTCGGCACACCGGATGTGCGCACGGTCTTCCAGGACCGGGCCGTGCTCATCGTGGTGCGCGGCTACCACTACAAGGAGGACCTCACGGTCCTGCAGCCGTTCATCCGCGATAACCGTCCCATCATCGTCGGAGTCGACGGCGGTGCCGACGCCGTCCTCGATGCCGGCTATCGGCCTGACATGATCATCGGAGACATGGACTCCGTGTCCGATCGCGCGCTGCGCTGCGGAGCCGAACTCGTCGTCCACGCCTACCGCGACGGCCGCGCCCCCGGGATGGAGCGCCTCGCCGAACTCGGCCTCGACGACGACGCCGTGACCTTCCCGGCCTCCGGTACCAGTGAGGACATCGCCATGCTGCTGGCCGACGACCGAGGCGCCGACGTCATCGTCGCAGTCGGCACCCACGGCACCCTCGAGGAGTTCCTCGACAAGGGCCGCGCCGGCATGTCCTCCACGTTCCTCACCCGGCTGCGCGTCGGCTCCAAACTGGTGGACGCCAAAGGCGTGTCCCGCCTGTACCGTCAGCGCATCTCCACCCTTCAGCTGTTCGCCCTCGTGGCGGCGGGCCTCGTGGCGATCATCGCCGCCCTGTCCGTCACCGCCGGCGGGCAGACCCTCATCCAGCTGCTCGGCGCTCGGCTCGACGATTTCCTGTCGTGGTTCACCGGACTGTTCACGCTGCAGAGCGTTCCGGCGAGCGCAGCCGCCCTTCTGCTGCCGCCCCGGCTGACCCGACCCTTCCGGGAAGAGACCCATGATTGATTTCCGCTACCACCTCGTGTCCCTCGTCGCCGTCTTCCTGGCGCTCGCCCTCGGCATCGTGCTCGGCGCGGGGCCCCTGCGGCAGAGCCTCGGCGAACAGCTCACCAACCAGGTGGAGCAGCTGCGCCGCGACAAGGACGAGCTGCGCGCTCAGAACACGGAGCTGACGGACGGCGCCAAGCGCCTCACCAGCTACATCGACGCCTCCGGCAAAGAGCTGCTCGCCGGCGCCCTGCCCGATGGCGCCCCCATCACCATCATCTCCGACGGCGAATCCGTCGCCACCGCCGCTGACCAGGTGAGCGAACGCGTCACCCAGGCCGGCGGCACCACCGGCAACCGGATCAGCCTGAACCCGTCCCTGTGGGACCCGGCCGCGGAGGCCAAGCGCACTGACACCCTCACCGCCCTCACCAGCCGCTGGCCGGAGCTCGCCGCACAGACCTCGACCAGCGGCGAAGGCCTCATGCATGCGCTGATGGTCGCGATCTCCCCGCAGTCGCCCCTCAGCGACGCCGACCGCACTGAGGTGGTCAAGCGCCTCGCGGCCGATGGTTTCATCACCAGTGACGGCGGCTCAGTGGTCGCCCCTGCCGGGCTCGTGTACGTCGCAGCCGCCCCCGACACGTTCACCAACCCGGACGACAGCGCCGCCCAGGATGCCGAGCGCACCAGCCGAGTCGAAGCGGTGCAGATGCGGTTCGTGACCGACATGCGCGAGGCGAAGGCTCCGATCGTGGTCGCGGGGCAGTCGCCGACGCTGCACGAATCCGTCGGCCTGGTCCGCACCATCCGCCGCACCACCGACCTGCAGTCCGTGTCGACGGTCGATGCCGTCACCTCACCAGAGGGTCCGGTCGTGATCGTGCTCGCCCTGGCCGAATCGGTGCGCGGCGGCAGCTCAGGTCACTACGGCGCCGCCCCCGACGCACAGTCCCCGATGCCGGCGCTGCCCAGCTCCCCAGCCGGCGGCGGCCAGTCCGGCGCAGACGCCCCGGACGCTTCTCAGCCGACGGAACCCGCGCAGCCCGCCGACGCGGACACCGACACCACCAGCGGCAGCGGTGCGTCCCCCGATTCGGGTGGGCAGAAGAACCAGCGCCGCACCAGCACTCCCACCCCTTCCGCGCCGCAGGGCGCCAGTGACTCCGGAGGAGACCGATGACCGCCGCTTTCGCCGCCGCCAACACCACCACCGCCGCGCAGGCAGCCTTCGACTCCGGCATCGCCGCGCTCCCGTCGGAGCTCGCGGGCGACGTCAGCCGGGCTCTGCAGCGCACCAACTACCGCGGCTCCACCGTCAGCCTCGCCGAAGGCATCGGCGTCATCGCCGGGATCGTCGGCGGAGCGTCCGGGGCCCTGCCGATGCGGGAGCGCGCCGCACTCGCCGCCATCGGCGCTCTCGGCCTCATCGACGACCTTGCCGAACCCTTCCTGCAGGACCACGGGACCACCGCCTCCAAGGGGCTGCGAGGTCACCTCGGTGCGCTGCGCCGCGGACGCCTCACCACGGGCGCTGCGAAGGCGCTCGCCATCCCCGCCGCCGCCGCCGTCATCTCGCTGCACCAGCCGAAGGCACTGGACCGAGCCATCGACACGGTCCTCATCGCCGGCAGCGCCAACCTCATCAACCTGTTCGACCTGCGGCCCGGCCGCGCCCTCAAAGCCACAGCAGCACTCTCCGCCGTTCCCGGTCTCGGGGTTCTCTCCCGTCTGCGCGACGGCGACCTGGACGAATCGGCGCGGGACCTGCTGCTGGGAATCCTCGGCGTCATCGCGTCCGCCGCCCCCGCCGATCTCGATGAGGTCGGGATGCTCGGCGACAGCGGAGCCAACATCCTCGGCGCCGCCGTCGGCACTGCCGCGTCGCGCGCCCTGCCGCGCTCCGCCCGCGCCGCGCTCGCCGCCGCCCTCGTGGGACTGACGCTCGCCAGTGAGACCGTGTCGTTCTCCCGCATCATCGACTCGGTCCCCGCGCTGCGCGCCATCGACCGTCTGGGACGCGCCGAATGACGGTGAATGCACCGAACGGGTCCCGAACGCGGGCCCTGATCCGCGCCGCCGGCATGATCGCCGTGGTGACGATCCTCGCCCGCATCGCCGGATTCATCCGCTACCTGGTGTTCGGCGCCAGCGTCGGCGCCGGCGACGTCGGCACCGCCTACTCCTCCGCGAACCTCGTCCCCAACGTCCTGTTCGAGGCTGCCGCCGGCGGCGCCCTCGCCGGCATGGTGATCCCGCTGATCGCGGGGGTGGAGATCACCGCGAGCCGACGAGCCGACCGCATCATCTCCGCGCTCCTGACCTGGACGCTGATCATCACCGCGGTGCTCGCCGGTCTCGTCATCGCGTTCGCGCACCCGATCTCCGAGTTCGTGTTCGCGCAGGGAAGCTCCTCCCTCTCCACCGCCGGGGTGGACCTGGGCGCACGCTTACTGCGGGTCTTCGCCCTGCAGCTGCCGCTGTACGGCATCACGATCGTGCTCGGAGCGTTCCTGCAGGCCCGCAAGCGCTTCTTCTGGCCCGCGTTCGTCCCTCTCGTGTCCTCGCTGATGGTGATGGCGACCTACGCGGCGTACGCGGCGTCGGTACCGCCCGCCGTGTCGGTGGCGACGCTGCCGCCGGGCGGCGAGTTCTGGCTGGGCTGGGGCACCACCCTCGGCGTGGCCGCGATGGCGCTGCCGCTGATCATCCCGTCGCTGAAGGCAGGCCTGCGCTACCGACCCACCCTCACCCTGCCGCGCGGCGTCACCCGCCACGCCCTCGGGCTCGCCGCCGCCGGGATGACCGCGGTGCTCGCGCAGCAGGCCGTCACCGCCCTCGTGCTGATCCTCGCGGTCCGCGCCGGCGGCTCCGGCACCCTACCCCTGTTCCAGTACGGTCAGGCCGTCTACCTCCTGCCGTACGCCATCCTGCTGGTGCCGATCATGACCACCGTGTTCCCCACCCTGTCCGAGTCGAGGCTCGCCGGCGACAAGGCGGAACTGTCGCGGCTGGCTCTCGGGTCGATGCTGTCGATCACTGCACTGGCGGGCGTCGGCGGCGCCGCGCTGTGGGGCGCATCCGTCGGTCTGGAGCGCTTCTTCACCGCGATCGACCGGACGGGAGTGGTCGGTGTCGGCGCCGTGACCGCCGCGTTCGCGATCGGACTGATCCCGTTCGGGGTCGTCATGCACTCCATCCGGGTGCTCAACGCGGCCCTGAAATCGCGCGAAGCACTGATGGTGGGGGCGGTGCCGTGGCTGTGCGCGGGACTGCTGATCACCTTCACCGTCCTCACCTCGAGCACCCGCACCGCGTCCGAGGCGGCCGTGCTGTTCGCGTTCTCGATCGCGATCGGGCAGATCGTCGGTGCGGTCAGCGCGATCACCGTGCTGCGTGAGCACACGCTCGCGCCCGAGGACGGGGCGGCGATGATGCGCGGAACCGCGACGGCGGCCATGGCGTCGATCGTGGCGTCCGTCGGCGGCTACTTCGGCGGGCGGGCCGCGGAACCGATGATGACGGGGGCCGCCAGCGCCGCGCTGCTCGGCGCCGTGATCGGCGTCGCCGCCGGAGCGGCCTGCCTGGGGCTGATCGCCGTGCTCGACCCCGCTCGTGCCCGCGCCGTCATCGGCATCGCCGGTTCTCTGCTGCCGGGCCGCCGAGCAGAGCGCACCGCCGACGAATCAGCATGATCATCATTCGTCCCCGCGCCGCCGGCGGCATCCTCAGCCACATCCGCGATGAGCACCGGATGCTCACCGCAGCCGGCCACCCCACCCTGGACGCCGGCCCTACCGACGATGCGATTCCCGCGAGCGCCATCCACCATCACGGCATGCCGATCGGTGCCCGCCCGCACCCGCTGCGGGACCTCCGCGCCGTGCTCGCCCTGCGGACCCTGCTGGGCCGCAGCCCCAGCGTCGCGGTGCACGCCCACGGGGTGCGGGCCGGGGCACTGGCCGTTCTGGCCCGTCGAGGCTGTGCGCCTGAACGCCGCGGTCGACTCATCGTCACCCTGCACAACGCCCTCCCCACTCGAGGTGTCAGCGCCGCAGTGGGGGCGGTGCTGCTGCGGATCACCGCTCGCGGGGCCGACGGCATCCTCGCCGTCTCCCCGGACCTCGCGGATGCCGCACGAGCCGCCGGTGCGGAGCAGGTGGAGCGCGCTGTCATCCCCGCGCAGCGACCCGGCGCCACCGACGCGCCGCGCGACTCCGAGGAGCTGGCCTCGGCACGGCGCGATGGCCGCGACCCGAACCCATCACGCGGAACCGATACCGACTCGGAGCCCCTGCGTCTGCTGATGCCGGCGCGGCTCGCCCCGCAGAAGGACATCCCCACCGCCCTCGCGGCCATGGCCCTGCTGAAGGAGCGCGGCATGGGGCCGGTGCGGCTCGACATCGCGGGGGAGGGGCCGCTGCGCCACCATCTCGAGCAGCTCATCGCCGGCTCCGGGGAGGAAGCGCACCTGCTCGGCCACCGCACCGACCTCCCGGCCCTCATGGCCGACGCAGACGTGATCGTGCAGAGCTCCGCCTGGGAAGGACAGCCCGTCGCGATCCAGGAAGCACTGCACCGCGGGTGCGCCGTGATCGCCACCGACGCCGGCGGCACCCGCTGGGTGACGGAGGACGCTGCCCTGCTCGTGCCACCGGCGGACCCGTCGGCCCTCGCCGACGCGATCGTGCAGATGAGCGATGCCGCAGTGCGCGCTGACTTCCGCCTGCGGGCCCTCCGCCGATCCCACAGCCTGCCCGGCGATGCGGACCTGCTGGAGCAGATCACCCGGCTGCTGCAGCTCGACTGAAGGAGAACTGATGCTCACCGACCGCTTCGGCGCTCGCCCCACCGTCCAGTCCCGAGCCGTCCATTCCGGCATGATCTGGACGGTCCGGCGTGACACCGTCGACTTCGCCGACGGGGTCCGCTTCGACCGCGAATACATCGACCATCCCGGTGCGGTCGCCGTCCTCGCGTTCACCGACGACGCCCGCGCCGTCATCATCCGGCAGTACCGCCACCCGGCCGGTGGGTGCTTCGCGGAGATCCCCGCGGGACTGCTCGACAAGGACGGCGAGGCACTCGGGGACGCGGCCCTGCGCGAACTGGCGGAGGAGACCGGGTACGAGGCGACGCGGATCCATCACCTCCTCGACGTCTTCCCGTCGGCGGGCAGCTCCAGTGAGATGATCCGGATCTTCGTCGCTCTCGACGCCCATCCCGCCGCCTCCGTGGAATTCGACCGGACGGATGAGGAAGCGGAGATCGAGGTGGAGCTCGTGCCGCTGGGGGAGCTGGTCGACGCCGTCCTCGGCGGTGAGGTCACCAATGCGGCGCTGGGCAGCGCAGTGCTCGCCGTCTGGGCGCATCTGAACCGGCAGGGTCTGGGCGAGGCGGATGTTGCTCAGCTGGACCTGCCCGACGCCGACCGACCGCTGCCGGGCGCCTGACCCCAGCGCGCATGTCCCACCCGAGCGCAGTGACCGGTGCGGGTCAGCGGCGGGGGAGTGCCGCCTGAAGCAGCGGCGCCACCTGCTGAGCCTGCCACGGCCGCGCACCGACGGCCTCGAGCTCGCGGCGCACAGCGGCCGTATCATCGGACGCCGTCTCGTGGTTCCACACCCACTGACGCACCTGCCCGGGGGAGATCAGGTTCTCCACCGGCATGCGGATCTCCTCAGCGTGCCGAAGCAGGCGCTCGCGCACAGTCCGGTACCGCTCCTGCACCTCCGGGTGCTTCCGCGCCCACGACTTGTGGTGCGGGTGCGGGCCCTTCTCGTTCGTCTCCGGCAGATGCCCGACCCCCAGGGCGCGGGCGGCGCGGGCCGCCTGCCACCAGGCCTCGCCCTGCTTCATCCCCTTCGGCATGGCCGCCAGGAAATCCGCCTTCGTCCGCATCGACGCCTTCACCATCGCCATCAGGTGCTTGTCGCGCACCACCATGAACGGAGCGATGTCCGCGGTCCGCGCCATCTCATCGCGCTTCGTCCACAGGGCACGGGCGATCGCGAGCTGCTTGCGGGACCGCAGTGAACTGACCCCGCTGAGGGACCGCCACGGCTCATCGGGAACCTCCGGGTGGGAGAACCGCATCTCGTGGTGGAACTCCTGCAGGGCCCATTCCCACTTCCCGTCGTGGCGCAGACGCTCCGTCAGCGCGTCCCGCAGCGGCAACAGGTACTCCACATCGAGAGCGGCATAGGCCAGCCAGGAGGTCGGCAGGGGGCGCTTCGACCAGTTCGAGGCGGAGTGCTCCTTCGCCAGGCGCACACCTATGAACTCCTCCACTACGGCACCGAGGCCGACGCGCTCCAGACCGAGGAGCCGACCGGCGACCTCCGTATCGAACAGCCCCGCGGGCTCCATTCCGTCCATCGCCAAGGACGGCAGGTCCTGCCGGGCGGCATGCAGCACCCAGGTGCGGGAGTTCATCAGCTCCACGAAGCTGCGCGGCAACCGCATCGCCAGCGGATCCACCAGCACGGTGCCTGCGGATTCGCTGCGCACCTGGATCAGGTACGCCTTCGCGCTGTACCGGTAGGAGGAGGCGCGCTCCACATCGACCGCGAGGTCCTCCTCGGCCGCCACGCGGTCGCACCACGCCAGGAGCTGCTGGATCGTGGTGGTGAGCTCAGGAGTGCCGCCGGCTGGTTCGCGCACCAGCGGCGCCGCCGGCGCCGGGGCTGCCGCGTCACCGGCACGGCCGGTGCGAGCAGCATCCGCGGACCCGGTATCGGCAGGGGAGCCGGAGGACGCCGGGGCATCGTCGGCGGCGGCTGAGGAGAAGGGCCGCCCGGACCGAGCGCGGGACTGGGAGCGGGCGCGGCTGCGGGAGCGCGTCCGGGTGCGTGAGGAGGAGCGGGGAGATTCAGAGGTCATCGGCTCGAAGAGGGGGTCGGGCGGACGCGAGGTCGACCGGACGCGGCGGGAGGCCGCCGGCCGCTGCAAGGATCTGCGTCCAGGAGGCGAAATGGGGCTCGAGGTGGTGCTCGTCCGGTGTCCACGAGGCACGGATCTCCACATCCACCGAGGTTGGGCGGGCAGCCAGCGCGCCGTAGCTCTGCGACACCACCCGGGTGATGGTGCAGCCGAGCTCATGAGCGGACGCGCCCATCGATTCCAGCGACTCCGTCACCCAGGACCAGGCGACGTCACCGAGCATCGACTCCACAGCGAACTCAGGCTCCAGCCGGGCCTGCATCAGCGTCACCACGCGCAGGTCGCCCTGCCATGAGTCGTTCCCGGCAGGGTCGTACAGCACGATGAACTTTCCGCTGGCGACCTCCTCATCGTCATCGCCGATGAGCTCAGCGGACGCCGCCCACGTGAACGGGGCGAGGCGGGAGGGAGCGGGGATCTCGTTCCACTCGACCTCCCGGCGCACGCGGACTCTCGAGAGAGCATCGGTCAGGGCCTGGAACGCCGCACGATGCTGAGGGAACTGATGGACTGCCACGCGAACACCCTAACGGCGCGCTGTTCCCGGATCGCGGCGGCGCGCCGCACGCGCCGACCGGATATGGGGCCGGTCGCGACGATCGCCGGTGTTCTCAGGCGGCGTCGTCGGAATGGACCAGGCAGATCGAATTGATGCAGAAGCGCTCATCCGTGGGGGTGGGGAAGCCCTCTCCCCGGAACACATGCCCGAGGTGGCTGCCGCAGGCCCGGCACCGCACCTCGGTGCGGCGCATCCCCAACGAATCGTCATCGAGCAGCTCCACCGCGTCGGAATCCGTCGGCGCGTAGAACGCCGGCCAGCCGCAGTGCGCGTTGAACTGGGTCTCAGCGGTGAAGAGCTCCGCGCCGCAGCCTCGGCACGCATACGTCCCCGACGGACGGACCTCCTCATATTCGCCGGTGAAGGGCCGCTCCGTGCCGCCCTCGCGCAGAACATGGAACTCCTCAGGGCTGAGACGCTGACGCCACTGCTCGCCGCTGAGCGCCAGGGGATAGTCGCCGTCGCCGATCCGGTGCGTGCTCATGGGTGGACTCCTTTCACTGCGGGCGCGCCGGTGCTGCACCCGCCGGGGTGGGGTAGAGGTGCAGGAACGTCGCCTCCACGGCGTCCTCCACTGTATGCGCCCACTCGTCGGCGAACTCATGGTCGCGCACGATCGGCTGCGTGAACGCCACGATCGTCATCGACGAGCACTCCGAGACGTCCGCGGAGCAGGCCGACAGGGGACGGTCCGTCACACAGCCGTCCACCACATCGCAGCCCGCCGCGGTGAACGCCCGCGTCAGTGACGACAGGATCTCCTCGGGCTCCGCCTGCTCGCGGCCGTGCTCAGCACCCCGCAGGAGGGCCATCTCCTGCGGGAAGCGGTCGGCGAAATCGGAGAGGCCCAGCACGTCGACGGTGTCCAGCACCAGGTTCCGGGTGCGGGAGGAGTGCACTCGCAGACGAGCCGACGGGCGGCCGCCGTCCCGCGGGTCGATCCCGAGGAACGTCAGGGCATTGAGCGCATCGATGGAGTCGATGGTGCAGTCGGCGACCACCACGAGATCGGGGCCGCACTGCTCGGCGAGGGTGCACATGTCACCGATCGTAGACCCGGCCCCTGCACCATCTGCGCCCAGGCCCGTCCCGTACCCTGACGAACATGACCAAGGCCTCCCGCATCGCCGTCGCCAGCACCGTCGGCGCCGGTGCGTTCGCCCTCTCCGCGGCCGGAGCAGCAGCGGCCGCCACCATGGTCGCCCGGGCGCCCCTGACCCCCGTCGCGTCCGAACCGCCCCTGCTGACCGTTCAGCACGCCGATGTCCACTGCGTCACCCTGACCGCGTCCCGCGCGGCCGAATGGCCCGGCGTCTTCGGCATCCGCCAACAGGGCGGCGCCGTCCACGCCCGCATCGGCGACATCATCGCCAAACCCACGCCCACCACGGTGGTGCGGCGCATCCTCGCCGCCGACACCCGCGAGCACCTGGCGCCCGGACCCGCCGCCCGCAACGGCCTGTTCTGGGCCGGCACACCCATGCACGCCCACGGCATGCCCTTCCAGGACGTCACCATCGACTCACCCGTGGGCTCCATGCCGTCCTGGCTGGTCCCCGGCGCGGCCCCCAGCGCGGGCGGCCCGGACCCCGCCCGCACGTGGGCGATCACCATCCACGGTCACGGCTCCGTCCGCGGCGAAGGCCTGCGCGTCCTCCCGCTGCTGCACGCCCTCGGCCTCACCACGCTGATGGTTTCCTACCGCAACGACGCCGGAGCTGCCCCCTCACCCGACCGCCTCCTCCACCTCGGTGCCCAGGAGTGGGAGGACGTCGACGCCGCCATCGCGTTCGCGCTGCGGCACGGTGCTCGCCGCATCCTCCTGATCGGCTTCTCCATGGGCGGCGCCATCGCTCTGCGCACCTCGTTCTTCTCCGAGCACCGCGACGTGATCGACTCCCTCATCCTCGACGCCCCCGCGGTCGACTGGGAGGTCATCCTCGAACACCACACGCGGCTCCGACGGGTTCCGCAGCCGCTCGCGCTCGCGGCCCGCAGCCTGATGACGCACCCGCGCTGGTCACGCTCCGTCCGCCTGCTGGAGCCGATCCTCCTGAACGAGATGACCACCGACTACGCGGCAGACGCGCTGCGCCACCCCACCCTGCTCATCCACTCCCGCGAGGACGAAGTCGTCCCCTACGAACCGAGCAGGCTCCTCGCCCACTCGCGCCCCGACCTCGTGCACCTGCGCACCTGGGACATGGCCTCCCACACCCGGGAATGGAACCTCGACCCGGCGCGCTGGGAGAGCCAGATCCTCACCTGGATCCAGCAGCGCTCCGCCGGAGCGGGGTTCCCGATCAACCGCGTGGACCCGTCGGCCCTCCCGATCCGTCAGCCCAGCGCCCCAGCCCAGCCGCTGTCCTCCGGTCGCAGGCTCTGAAGCCGGCAGCCACCAGCGCCCCGGCGTCAGTCGCGGTCCCGCACGTACCGATGAAGAGTGGCGCCGCGGCCCACCAGCATGTCCGACAGCTGCCACTGCGCGTCATGCTCCGCCCCCCGCACGATCCGCGTGTGCTCGCCGCCCACCGTCACATGACTGGTGGACACGCACAGCTCGTCAACTGCATCGGCTTCCAAGAACAGCGCGTTCACTGACGGGCCGCCCTCCACCTGGATGCCCACCCAGCCGCGCTGCGCGAGCTGCTCGATCAGGTCCAACGGCTCCTCGAACGTCACCACGTTCTCCGTGGGGAAACCGGAGGCCTCGATCACCGCATCCCGCTTCCCCCGCGAGGTCGCCAGCAGGGTCGGCCACGACGGATCCACCGCCCCACCCAGGTCCCCACTGCCCGTCAGCACCACCAGCGCCGGAAACTCCGTCCCGCTCGGCCGCCTGCTGGGAGAGCGCAGGGACTTCCGGCCGCCCGGCCGCTTGTAGTCCTCCGCCCGCACAGTCTCAGCGCCCGCAACGATCACATCGGGCATCGCCCTCAGCACCACCAGGTTGAAGAAGTCAGTCGGGTTCCCCAGAGACGCACTGGTCCCGTCGGCCCCCGTGGCGGAACCGTCCACCGAGGAGTTCATCATCACCCGCACCGTGGTGCGCTCCGGATCGAACTGGTACAGGTCCGCGAGCTCCTCAGCACCCGCATCGTCCATCGGCACCGTGGCAGCGGCACCGTCGGTGAACGCACCATCGCGCAGCACCATGTGCACACTGTCCTTCTGCACCCCGTCGGCGGTCATCGCACTCTCCAATCCGCCGCGCAGGAAAAGGGCCCGGCACGGCTCGCGGGCTCCTGGGATCGCCTCCAGCATAGTGAGCAGACCCAGACCCCTCCGCCGTACACTGAACGCCGTGACCACAAGCCTGACCTCCCGATTCCCCACACCCGCACCGGGCGAACTCGTCGCCCAGCTCGTTCCCCCGCCGCGCTTCCAGCAGGCCCGCCTGGACAACTACATCCCCGACCCGGACTACCCCTCCCAGGAGGCGGCGAAGCAGTCCCTGCAGCAGTTCGCGTCCCGCCTCACCGCTCAGCCCAGCAGCAGCCGGGGCGGCGTGCTCAGCATGTTCGGCAGGAAGAAGGACCCGGCCGCAGCCCACGGCCTCTACCTCGACGGCGGCTTCGGAGTCGGCAAGACCCACCTGCTCACCGCCCTCTTCCACATTGCACCCGGACGGCCCCTCTACGGCACCTTCGTGGAGTACACCAACCTCATCGGCGTCCTCGGCTTCACCCGCGCCGTCGAGGAGTTCTCCACCGCCAGCGTCCTGTGCATCGACGAGTTCGAACTCGACGACGTCGGCGACACCCTCCTCATGACGCGCATGATCCGTGAGCTGTCCGACCGCGGCGTCCCCGTGGTCGCCACCTCCAACACCCTCCCCGACGCACTCGGCGAGGGCCGCTTCGCCGCCCAGGACTTCCTCCGCGAGATCCAGGCCATGGCCGACCGCTTCGATGTGCTCCGCATCGACGGCCTCGACTACCGCGAGAAGGACCGCATCGACGACCCGCCCCAGCTGGCCGACGACCAGGTCCGCAGCGGCGCTCGCGGTGACAGGGTCAGCCTCGACGACTTCGAACCGCTCGCCGAGCACCTGCGGGAGGTCCACCCCTCCCGCTACGGCGCGATGATCGATGGGATAGAGCGCTGCCACATCGTGGGGATGGAGCAGGTCAGTGAGCACAACCGCGGGCTGCGTCTCGTGGTTCTGATCGACCGCCTCTACGACCGGGAAGTGCCGGTGGCACTGAGCGGGGTGCGGGTGCCGGAGCTGTTCACCGAGGACCTGCTCAACTCCGGTTACCGCAAGAAGTATCTGCGCTGCCTGTCCCGCCTGGGGGCGCTGCAGGCCGACGGGGCCCGCGCGCTCGTGTGAGGCGCGGCGTGCACCGCCCACTCGTGGCCCGCGCCGGCGGTGCTGGCGCGGGTGCGGGCTCTGGAACAGCGAAAGGGCCCCGGTTACCCGGGGCCCTTTCCTCGTGGAGCGGATGACGAGACTCGAACTCGCGACCCTCACCATGGCAAGGTGATGCTCTACCAGCTGAGCTACATCCGCATGGGTCGGCCGGGGCGTGCTCCGACGAAAGAAGACAGTAGCCAGGCCCGTCAGGGCCGCGCAAATCCGCAGGCTGCTTCGTGGTCGGGGTCACGGCCGAGCGGGCCGAATGTGGCGCTCGCCGCAAACTGCCCGTTTTCGGCCTCTGCGAATTTGTCGCCGCTCGGAAGTCGTGTAATGTTGTTCAGGTCGTTGAGGGAGCAGGCCGCTCCGGAAACGCACCGGCAGACCCGGGCGATTAGCGTAGTGGTAGCGCGCTTCCTTCACACGGAAGAGGTCACTGGTTCGATCCCAGTATCGCCCACGTCACATATGAATAGTGATCTGCGGATGTAGCTCAGTTGGTAGAGCATCACCTTGCCATGGTGAGGGTCGCGAGTTCGAGTCTCGTCATCCGCTCGGAGAACTTCGGTTCTCGCACGGTGGGTTGGCCGAGAGGCGAGGCAACGGCCTGCAAAGCCGTGTACACGGGTTCGAATCCCGTACCCACCTCGCAACAATGGGCCCACGGGTCCTGCATACGGGCGATTAGCGTAGTGGTAGCGCGCTTCCTTGACATGGAAGAGGTCACTGGTTCGATCCCAGTATCGCCCACCCACGAAGAAGACCCCCTCGGTTCGCTGAGGGGGTCTTCTGCATGACAGGCGCAGGGGAACCCGACGGGGTCCGCGCATCGCAGCTCTCAGGCCAGCCGTGCGAGCGCGCTGCGCGCTGCCGCCTGCCCTCCCAGGCCGTGCACACCGGGCCCCGGCGCGCTCGAGGCCGAGCACAGCAGCACCTCAGCATCCTCGCCGCCCGGCGCCCAGCCCGGCAGGGTCGCCAGATGGTGCGGATCCGTCGCGAGGAACGGCCGGGCCCCCAGATGCGGCAGAGCCGTGCTGCCGCCCGCAATGTCCCCGCCGGTCAGGCTCCGGTTGTGACCCGTCATGCGCGAGGCCGGAACGCCCCGCGCCGCCACCACCAGGTCTCGGACGCCCGGGGCGAACCGCTCCAGCTGTGCCAGCACCAACGGCACCGGATCCACCGGGCAGCCCAGCGGCACGTGCGCATACGCCCACACCGGCCGCAGCCCTCGCACCTCCCGCGAGGGATCCGCCCCCGCCGGATCGCTCACCAGCACCACCGGGGCCTCCGGCAGCCGACCCTCCGCCACCTCCCGCTCGGCCGTGTTGATCAGGGTCGCCGACCCGCCCAGATGCACCGTCCCGGCGCGCGCAATCCCCGGCGCCTGCTGTGCGGCCGCCCACGGGATCGGCCCGGACAGCACCAGGTCCGCCTTCGCCGCCGCCCCCGCCGACGGAGGGAAGACCTGCAGACGGCGGGTGAGCCGGCGGGAGGCGGCGGACCTCGCCCACGGAGCCAGCAGTCGACCGGCCGACGGGGCAGGCAGATCCAGCAGCACCACCCTCGACGGCGGGAGCTGATCCAGTGACGTGACCGGCGCGTGCGTCACCACTGAGCCGCCGAGCTCGGACAGTTCCGCGATCCACGCGGTGACCAGGGACTGCGAGCCGCCGCGGGGGATCGGCCAGCCGCCGGTGTGGGCGAGGGAGCCGAGCAGCACAGCCGTCCCGATCGCCGTGGGGGAGGAGAGGGGGCTGATCGCATGGGCGCCGACCCCCGCGAGGAGCGCGCCGGCATCGTCGCCGCTGCGGACGGAGCGGTCCGCCAGGGCAGCTGCCCGGCCCAGCAGCGCTGCCGTGCGGGCACCCGTCGGTGAGGTGATGGCGCGCAGGCGCTGCTCAGCCGTGCCGAGCATCAGAGCCATCACGTCCGGTCCATGAGCGGCGAGAGAGGAGAACACGTCGGCCCACACTCGCCCGCGGCGCCCACCGATGAGATCTCCCGTCGCAGCGGCGCTGCGCATCGCAACCGCTGCCCTGCCGCCGTCCAGCGGATGCGCGTACGACGCCTCCGGCGCGATCATGTCCACACCACGGGCGCGCAGCCACTGAGCTCCGATCGCCGGACTCGCCAGCGCCAGCGGATGCACAGCCGAGCAGACGTCATGGACGACCCCGTCGGCCAGCCCCAGATCGAGCGTGCGCGCCCCACCGCCGGGGGTGGCCTCCGCCTCCAGCACGAGCACCTGCATGCCCCGTCGGGCCAGAGTCAGTGCGCCGAGCAGGCCGTTCGGGCCGGAGCCGACCACCACCGCATCCCACGGTCCCGAACAGCCGCGGAGCACGGCCGGATCGACGGCTGGGCGTGGCATGTGATCCATACCGACAACCCTAGCTGTGAGCGCCCCCGGTGCATCGTTACACTGGACGGCAGAGCCGGCATGGTAGGTCGGATCCCCTCGGCGATAAGGAGCTCACGTGTCCCAGATCAGCATCGTCCTCAACGGAACGCCCACCACCGTCGAGGGAGGGACCACCGGCACCGAGCTCTTCGAATCTCAGCGGGACATCGTCGCCCTGCGCGTCAACGGTGAACTGAAGGACCTCTACGCGGAGGTCGCCGACGGCGACCAGGTCGAAGGCGTGGAGCTCACCAGCGACGACGGCCTGATGATCCTCCGCCACTCCACCGCGCACGTCCTCGCGCAGGCCGTGCAGCGCATCAACCCCGAGGCGAAGCTCGGCATCGGCCCGCCGATCCGCGACGGCTTCTACTACGACTTCGATGTGGAGACCCCGTTCACCCCGGAGGACCTCAAGGCCCTCCAGAAGGAAATGGTGAAGATCGTCAAGGAGGGTCAGCGCTTCCAGCGGCGTGACATCCTCGACCCCGATGCCGAGCAGGAGCTCGCCTCCGAGCCGTACAAGCTCGAGCTCATCGGTCTGAAGTCCAACGCGTCCGAAGCCGCCGAAGGCGCCAGTGTGGAGGTCGGCGACGGCGGCCTGACCATGTACGACAACATCAACCGTCGCGACGAAGTCGTGTGGACTGACCTCTGCCGCGGCCCCCACCTGCCGTCCACCAAGCTCATCGGCAACGGCTTCGCCCTCACCCGCTCCGCCGCCGCCTACTGGCGCGGCAGCGAGAAGAACCCGATGCTGCAGCGCGTCTACGGGACCGCCTGGCCCACGAAGGAGGAGCTGCGGGAGTACCAGGAGCGCATCGCGGAGGCGGAGCGCCGCGACCATCGTCGCCTCGGCAGCGAACTCGACCTCTTCTCCTTCCCGGACGAGATCGGCTCCGGCCTGCCCGTGTTCCACCCCAAGGGTGCGATGATCCGCATGGAGATGGAGGACTACTCTCGCCGCCGCCACGTGGAGGACGGCTACTGCTTCGTCAACTCCCCGCACATCACCAAGGCACAGCTGTTCCAGACCTCCGGCCACCTCGACTGGTACGCCGAGGGGATGTACCCGCCGATGCACGTGGACGAGGAGCGCAACGCCGAGGGTGAGATCACCCGCCAGGGCCAGGACTACTACCTGAAGCCCATGAACTGCCCGATGCACAACCTCATCTTCCGCTCCCGCGGCCGGTCCTACCGCGACCTGCCGCTGCGGCTGTTCGAGTTCGGCACCGTGTACCGCTACGAGAAGTCCGGCGTGGTGCACGGCCTCACGCGCGCCCGCGGCTTCACGCAGGACGACGCCCACATCTACTGCACCCGCGATCAGATGAAGGACGAGCTCACCCGCGTGCTCGAGTTCGTCCTCGACCTGCTCAAGGACTACGGCCTCAACGACTTCTACCTCGAGCTCTCCACCAAGAACGAGGAGAAGTACGTGGGTGACGACGCCGTGTGGGAGGAGGCGACTCGCACCCTCGAAGAGGTCGCCACCGCCTCGGGCCTCGAGCTCGTTCCGGACCCGGGCGGCGCCGCGTTCTACGGCCCGAAGATCTCCGTGCAGGCCCGTGACGCCATCGGACGCACCTGGCAGATGTCCACCATCCAGCTGGACTTCAACCTGCCGGAGCGCTTCGACCTCGAGTACACCGCGTCCGACGGCTCCCGGCAGCGCCCCGTGATGATCCACCGCGCCCTCTTCGGATCCATCGAACGCTTCTTCGGTGTGCTGCTGGAGCACTACGCCGGTGCGTTCCCGGTGTGGCTGGCCCCCGTGCAGGTGGTCGGCATTCCCGTGGCCGGCGACTTCGCTCCCTACCTCCACGAGGTGGCGGACAAGCTCCGCAAGCGGGGAGTGCGCGTGGTCATCGACGACTCCGACGACCGCATGCAGAAGAAGATCCGCACCCACACCAAGGAGAAGGTGCCGTATCTGCTGATCGCCGGCGGAGAGGATCAGGCCAACGGCGCCGTGTCCTTCCGCATGCGCGACGGCTCCCAGGACAACGGCATCCCCGTGGACGAAGCCGTGGAGAGGATCGTCCACTCCATCGCCGAGAAGGAGCAGGTGTGAGCACTCCGCTCCCGCACGACCCGGACACCGCCCGCGTCCCCGCCTCCGGCGAGGGCGCGGGCGCGCCCGCATCCGAAGCCCCCTACCGGTTCGCCGGGACCCCCGATTCCATGCAGCGCCTGTGGACGCCGCACCGCATGGCGTACATCGACGGGGCGGGCAAGCCGTCCTCCACGGACGCGACGGACGAATGCCCCTTCTGCTCCGCGCCCGACCGGACCGATGAGGACGCCCTGATCGTCCACCGCGGACAGAGCGCCTTCGTGATCCTCAACCTCTTCCCCTACAACTCCGGTCACCTGCTGGTGTGTCCGTTTCGGCACGTCGCCGACTACACGGACCTGACCGAGCAGGAGGTGCACGAAGTCGCGGAGCTGACCCGCACAGCCATGCGGGTGGTCCGCTCCGTGTCGAAACCTGCCGGGTTCAACCTCGGCATGAACCAGGGGGACGTGGCCGGCGCTGGGATCGCCGGGCACCTCCACCAGCACGTGGTTCCCCGCTGGTTCGGCGACGCGAACTTCCTGCCGATCATCGGCCGCACCAAGGCTCTGCCGATCCTGCTGGACGACACCCGCCGTGCCTTTGCCGACGCCTGGCCGAAGGACGGCGCGTGAGAAACGCCCACGACTACGACTATGACGTCGAGCGACCGGCCGGCTCCGCGGACCGGCCGCTCACCAACGGCTCCCGCACGGCGCACCTCGACGTGCGCCGCAGGCGCTGGCCGCGCTGGATCGTGTTCGGGATGGTCGCCGCCGTTCTCGCCGTTGCAGCCCTGCTGCTGCTCGTGTTCGTGTTCATCCCGATGGGGTTCGGAACGGCGCTGGCCGCCGGCACGGCCTCGCTGCTGCCGCTGGCGATCGTCGGCGTCGGCATCTGGTGGCTGGACCGCTACAACCCGGTGCCGCGCGGAACGATGGTGTACGCGTTCGCGTGGGGCGCGATCGGCTCCGTTGTGCTCACCCTCATCCTGGGCACCGCGGTGCAGCTGCTGCTCGCCGTGCAGCGTCCGGAGCCGACGGAGCAGCAGTTCATCAGCGCGGTGATCCAGGCGCCCGTCATCGAAGAGCTGATGAAGTCCGCCGGACTGCTCGTGCTGCTGGCGTTCGGCCGGCGGTACATCGCCGGGCCCGTCCAGGGCGTCGTCTACGCCATGCTCATCGCCAGCGGATTCGCGTTCACCGAGAACATCACCTACTTCGCTCGCGCCCTCGATGCCGCCGGCATCACCGGCAACTCCACCCTGTTCTGGACCATGCTGCTGGTGCGCGGCGTGCTGTCGCCCTTCGCGCACGCCGCCTTCACCTCACTTGCGGGGCTCGCGTTCGGCATCGCAGCCGAGCGTCGCTCACCCCTGCTCGGCCTCACGCTCGGTCCCGCCGGGATCGCGCTCGGGATGTGCCTGCACGCCCTGTGGAACGGCTCCTCCTTCCTCGTCCCCGCCAGCCGTCAGGACGGCGGCTTCGGCAGCTTCCTGCTGACCTATTCGCTGATCCAGGTGCCGATCTTCGTGGTGCTCGCCGGTGTGCTGATCGCGCTGCGACTGCGGCAGCGCCGGATCGTGCGCCGTCGCCTCGGAGAGTACGCGGCCGCGGGCTGGTTCACCCCCGGTGAGGTGGACATGCTCGCCGGCATCCGCAGTCGCCGTCGTTCCCTTGTGTGGGCGTCCGAGCAGGGAGCAGTGGTGCTGTGGGCGATGCGGGCGTTCCACCGCACGGCCCTGACGCTCGCCATGCAGCGGCAGAGCGGGGGAGCGGACGCCGGGGCCGCCGCCCGCCGCACAGAAGCGGAGCTGCTGACCGATCTGGTGTCCGAACGGCGCCTGATCTCGTCCCTGACGCTGCCGGTGAACGGCGCATCAGGTGGGACCACTACAATGGATTCCTGACCCCGGCGCACGGGGTCCCATGGAGCCTGCCTCCACACCCCTGCGCCCCCGTTCGCCGACAGACAGAGGGAGCATCGATGGCCGGTCATTCCAAATGGGCAACCACCAAGCACAAGAAGGCGGCACTGGACGCCAAGCGCGGCAAGCTCTTCGCGAAGCTCGTGAAGAACATTGAGGTCGCAGCGCGCATGGGTGGACCTGACCCGGCCGGCAACCCGACCCTCTTCGACGCCATCCAGAAGGCGAAGAAGAACTCCGTGCCGAACGACAACATCGACCGCGCGGTCAAGCGCGGCGGTGGCCTGGACGGGTCCGGTGTCGACTACGAGACGCTCTGGTACGAGGGCTACGCGCCCGGCGGTGTCGCCGTCCTGGTCGAAGCCCTGACGGACAACAAGAACCGCGCTGTCTCCGAGATCCGCCTCGCGTTCAACCGCGGCGGCGGCAACATGGCCGACTCCGGCTCCGTGTCCTACATGTTCGCCCGCAAGGGCGTCGTCGCGGTGGCCGTCGAGGGCAACACCGAGGACGAGCTGCTCGAGATCGTCCTGGACGCCGGCGCTGAGGAGATCAACGAAGAGGGCGATGTCTTCGAGATCATCTCCGACCCCGGCGACTACGTGGCGGTCCGCACCGCCCTGCAGGAGGCGGGCAAGGACTACGAGAGCGCCGAGGTGCAGTTCGTGCCGTCCATGAAGACCGAGGTCGACCTCGACGGTGCGAAGAAGGTCCTCGGCCTCATCGACGCCCTCGAGGACTCCGACGACGTCCAGAACGTCTTCACCAACCTCGACATCCCCGACGACGTCGCCGCGCAGCTCAACGACTGATCGGATTCCATGCGCGTTCTCGGCATCGACCCGGGTCTGACCCGGTGCGGTTTCGGAGCCGTCGACGGCGAGGCCTCTCGCTCCGCCGTCTTCGTCGGCGCCGGCGTCATCACCTCCTCCAGCGCGGACACGATCGACCAGCGCCTGCTGGAGATCCACACCGGCCTGGAGCAGGTGATCGAGGAGTACGCCCCGGACATCCTCGCCGTGGAACGCGTGTTCTCGCAGAACAACGTCGGCACCGTCATGGGCACGGCGCAGGTGTCTGGACTGGCGATCGTGCTCGCCGCCCAGCGCGGCATCCCCGTGGAGATGCACACTCCCTCCGAGGTGAAGCGCGCGATCACCGACAACGGACGCGCCGACAAGAAGCAGATCCAGGCCGTGGTGGCCCGGCTGCTGGGGCTCGCCGAAGCGCCGAAGCCGGCCGACGCCGCCGACGCGGTCGCCATCGCGATCACCCAGCTGTGGCGCGGACGCGGCACCGTTCGCCTGGACCGCACCGGAGCGGCGCGCACCAGCGCGCAGGCGCAGTGGGCCGACGCCGAACGACGAGCCCGGCGCTCCCGAGAAGCCTCCACATCCCACTGGTGATCAAACATGTGTTCTAGGATGGGTTCGTGATTGCAACTCTGAACGGCACCGTCAGTGCCATCGGCCTCGATGCGCTTGTGGTGGAGGTCGGCGGCATCGGCTACCTCGTCCACTCCGCTCCGCAGACCCTCGAACAGGCCCGGCATGGCCAGGCGATTCTGCTCCACACCGAACTGGTGGTGCGCGAGGACTCACTGACCCTGTTCGGGTTCCTCACCGCTGAGGAGACCGACCTCTTCCGCACCGTCCAGTCCGTCTCCGGGATCGGGCCGCGGATCGCGCTCGCTGTTCTCGCCGTGTTCACCCCCGGCGAGTTCGGCCGCGCCATCGTCAGCGATGACGTCAAAGCGCTGACCCGGGTGCCCGGCGTCGGCCCCAAGAGCGCCAAGCGGATCCTGCTGGAGCTGAAGGAGAAGGCGGCGCGCTTCGCTGCGTTCGGCAACGAGGAGGCCCCGTCGGCCCCCGAACCCGACGAGGAGACCGCGGCGCTGCCCCCGAACGCGGCCGACGTGGTCACCGCGCTGCTCGGTCTCGGCTGGTCGCAGAAGCAGGCGGAGGACGCCGTCACCAGCGTCCTGTCCACCATGAGCGAGGACGAAGCGCGCCTCGCGGAGTCGTCGCTGCTGCTGCGTCTGTCGCTGCGCAGCCTCGGAGGTCAGCGATGATCGAACGCTCCAGCAGCCCCGAGGGGGCGCCGCGTCCCGGTGGGGGAGGGCCGACGGGTGCAGACGCGGACGGCCGGGACCTTGTGCGCGCGGAGGCCGCCGCTCTGGAGCGCGCCGCCGAAGGGGCGCTGCGGCCGAAGGACCTCGGGGAGTTCGTGGGGCAGACCCGCGTGCGCGAACAGCTGTCCCTGGTCCTGGACGCCGCTTCCGCGCGCGGCCGCTCTCCCGAACACATGCTCCTGTCCGGACCGCCCGGGCTCGGCAAGACCACGCTCGCCATGATCATCGCCCGCGAGCTCGGGGCGCCGCTGCGCATCACCTCCGGTCCCGCGGTGCAGCACGCCGGTGACCTCGCCGCGATCCTCTCCTCCCTCGAGGAGGGCGAGGTGCTGTTCATCGACGAGATCCACCGCCTGGCCCGCCCGGCGGAGGAGATGCTCTACATGGCGATGGAGGACTTCCGCGTGGACGTCGTGGTCGGCAAGGGAGTGGGCGCAACCGCCATCCCGCTGGAGCTGCCGCCGTTCACCGCGGTCGGGGCCACCACCCGGGCCGGTCTGCTGCCGTCCCCGCTGCGGGATCGCTTCGGATTCACCGGCCACCTCGACTTCTATTCGGCGGCTGAACTCGCCCAGGTGATCGAGCGCAGCGCGGGTCGGCTGGAGATCGCCGTCGATCCTGATGCCGCCCACGAGATCGCCTCCCGATCCCGCGGCACACCCCGCATCGCGAACCGTCTCCTGCGCCGCGTGCGCGACTTCGCCGAAGTCCGCGGAACCGGGGACATCACCATCGACTCCGCTCTCGAAGCCCTGCGCGTCTATGAAGTGGACCAGCGGGGGCTGGACCGCCTGGACCGTGCGGTCATCTCCGCCCTGTGCACCAAGTTCGGAGGCGGCCCCGTCGGCCTGTCCACTCTGGCGATCGCGGTGGGGGAGGAGACCGAAACCGTGGAGACCGTGGTGGAGCCCTTCCTCGTGCGAGAAGGTCTGCTCGGCCGGACACCGCGTGGACGCATCGCCACCCCGGCCGCGTGGGAGCACCTCGGCCTGGCCGCGCCGCCGCAGTCCGCGCAGTGGGGCGCGCAGCCCGCCCTCACCGACGACCCCGGGGATGACATAGGTCTCGGACGATTCGCCTGAGGCTGCTCTCGCAAACACCGTTCCGCCCGATACAGTGGACGGTGCACTGTGCGCGGCCGGCTGAGCCGCTCGCACTCATCGTATGAAAGGACCCTCCGTGGACTTCACCTTCCTCCTCCTGCTCTTCGCCCTCATGCTGCTGCCGATGCTCCTCATGGGCCGCGGCCAGAAGAAGCGCATGCAGGCGCACCAGGAGATGGTGCAGTCCGTCCAGGTCGGAGAAGAGGTCCGCACCACCTCCGGCTTCTACGGCCTCGTGGTCGAGAAGTACGACGACGTCGTCATCCTCGAAGCCGAGGACGGCTCCGAGCTGAAGTGGGCGCTTCAGTCCATCGCTGAGCGCATCACCCCGACCGATGCCGTCACGGCGGACACCGCGGAGACCCACGGCGAGTCCGGTTCTGCGACCGGCAGCGCCACGACTGCTGATGCCGATTCCGTGGACAGCGACAGCGCTGGTTCGTTCGGCCACCGTCCCGAGGACACCTCCGGCCCGTTCGGTGAGACCCGCCCCTCCGACCGCCGCGACGACACCCGCGGATCCTCCGCCCTCTGACCCCTCCGCAGCACCGCCCCTCATGACGGGGCGGTGCTTTCCCGTGAAAGAGCACTGATGCCAGTACGCAGCATTGCCCTGAGCGCCTTCGCCGTCCTCCTGATCCTGGTCTGCGGAGGGCTCGGCCTCGCCGTCGCCACCCAGGGCTGGCAGGCGCAGCCGAAGTACGCCCTCGACCTCGAAGGCGGCACCCAGGTGATCCTCAAGGCCCGATCCAACACGGGCGAGCCGATCTCCAGCGAGCAGATGAACCAGGCCCGCAACATCATCGCGCAGCGAGTCAACGCCATGGGCGTCGCGGAAACGGAGATCTCCGTCCAGGGCGGCACCAACATCATGGTGAGCGTCCCCGGCTCGATCGACCAGAAGACCTCCGACGCTCTGCGCCGCACCGCCACACTCGCCTTCAGGCCCGTGCTCATCCAGGGCGCGCCGAACGCCACCGCCTCCGACGGCGGCGGGTCCGACGGCACCTCGGAGATCGACCAGGCGAAGGCCCAGGCCGCATCCGACGGCGGCGGCGCCCAGGCGGCTCCGAAAGCGACCGGCTCCGATGCCGGCGGGGCCTCCGATGCCGGCGGCGGCGCATCGCCCACCGTGGTCAACGGCAAGCCGGCCTGGTCGCTGGAGCAGATCACTCCCGAGGTGGAGAAGCAGTGGACGAGCCTCGACTGCACCGACGCCGAGGTCCGCCGCAACCACGACGTCAACAGTGCCCCGAAGTCCGCCGTGGTGGCGTGCGCGCCCGACGGATCCGCCAAGTACATCCTGGGCCCTGAAACCGCCGACGGCACCTCCATCACCGACGCCAAGGCCGCGCCGCAGGAGAACTCGACCTACTACCAGGTCTCCATGAACTTCGACAAGGCCGGCGGCAAGGCATTCGGTGACATGACCACCGCCCTGTTCAACGGGGAGGGAGCCACCGGCCAGTTCGCCATCGTCCTGGACTCCCTGGTGATCTCCGCACCCCAGGTGCAGGCCCCCACGTACGGCGGCGCCTCCATCACCGGCAACTTCTCCGCCGACAGCGCCCAGGAGCTCGCCGACCAGTTGAAGTTCGGGGCGCTGCCGCTGGAGTTCACAGTCGAATCCGAGCAGGAGATCTCCGCCACGCTCGGCGGCGACCAGCTGCAGAAGGGCCTCATCGCCGGTCTCATCGGCCTGGTCCTCGTGGTGGTCTACGCGTTCTTCCAGTACCGCGTCCTCGCCATCGTCACCACGCTCAGTCTGCTCACCATGGGCATGCTCGCGTACGGGATCATCACGATCATGTCGAACATGAGCGAGATCGGCTTCCGCCTCTCCCTCGCCGGTGTAGCCGGCCTGATCGTGTCCATCGCGTTCACCGCCGACTCGTTCATCGTCTACTTCGAACGCGTCCGCGACGAGATCCGCGACGGCCGCGGCATCCGCGCCGCGGTCGACCACGGCTGGGACCGCGCCAAGCGGACCATCCTCGCCTCCGACGCGGTCAACCTCATCGCCGCGGTGGTGCTGTACCTCGTCAGTGCAGGATCGGTGCGCGGGTTCGCCTTCACCCTCGGACTCACCACTGTCCTCGACCTCGTCGTGGTGTTCCTCTTCACCCACCCCATCCTGCAGACCCTGGTGCGCACCAACTTCTTCGGCAAGGGCCACCCGATGAGCGGCCTGGATCCCGCGCAGCTGGGTCGGAACGTCCCCGCCTATGCCGGACGCGGCCGCTTCCGCAGCCCCGACGAGAGGAAGGGCCGGCGCTCCCGCCGCGGCGGAGACGATGCCCCCACTGAGACCCTGGCCGAGCGGAAGGTGCGCCTGGAGCGCGAGATGGAGGATGACGCATGAGCACGCTGAACCTGGCCGAATTCGGCAATGACCTCCACAGCGGGAAGCGCTCCTTCGGGATCGTCACCCGCCGCCGCACCTGGTACGCCATCGCCATCGGCGTCCTTCTGATCCTCGGCATCGTCGCCGGGGTGCGGGGATTCAACTGGGGCATCGACTTCACCGGCGGCAGCGAGTTCCAGGTTCCGGGCGTGAGCGTCTCCGACACCGACACCGCCCGCACCGTGGTCCGCGACCACGTGCCCGACAACGAACCCACCGTGACCGCCCTCGGCTCCGACACTCTGCGGATCCAGACCCAGCAGCTGGACTCCGACGCCACGAAGGCCCTGGCCGCCGACCTCGCCTCCGCGTACAGCGTGGACCCGTCGGCCGTCTCCACCTCGTTCATCGGCCCCAACTGGGGCCAGGGCGTCACCGACAAGGCGATCCGTGGAGTCCTCGTCTTCCTCGCGCTCGTCGGCGTGGTGATGGCGCTGTACTTCCGCAACTGGAAGGCATCCGCCGCAGCGCTGCTGGCGCTGCTGAGCGACCTGATCTTCACCGTGGTCGCCTACGGCGCCATCGGCTTCGAGATCACCCCCGCCACGATCATCGGGTTCCTCACCGTGCTCGGCTACTCCCTGTACGACACGGTCGTGGTGTTCGACAAGGTCCGTGAGAACACCGCTCACCTGCCCAGGGAGAACAGGACGTTCGAACAGCTGGTGAACCTCGCCGCCAACCAGACCCTGGTGAGGTCCATCAACACCTCCGTCGTTGCGCTGCTGCCGGTCGGCGCGATCCTCGTGATCGGCGCATTCCTGCTCGGTGCAGGTACGCTGAAGGACATCTCGCTGGTCCTGTTCATCGGCATCATCAGCGGAACGTTCTCCTCGATCTTCCTCGCCCCGGGGCTGCTCGTGGATCTGCGCAGCCGTGAACGCGGCATCCGGGAGCACAGTGCACGCGTGGCGTCCGCGCCCGCCCAGGAAGGAGTCGCCGCATGAGCGACACGACCATCGACAGCCTCTACGACAGCCACATTGCGCTGTACCCCGACTTCCCGCAGGACGGGGTCCTGTTCCGCGACATCACCCCGCTGCTGCGCGACCCCGTCGCGTTCCGCCAGGTGATGGACCACTGGTGCTCCAAGATCCCGTCGGACATCGACCTCATCATCGGCACCGAGGCGCGCGGCTTCGTGTTCGGTGCCCCCATGGCGTACGCCCTCGGCATCGGATTCGTGCCGGTCCGCAAGGCCGGCAAGCTGCCCGGTGACCCCCGCTCGCTCACCTACGACCTCGAATACGGGACCGCCACGGTCGAGATCGCTGAGCACGCCATCGGCGACGGCCACCGCGTCATGGTGGTCGACGACCTCCTCGCCACGGGCGGTACTGCCCGCGCCACCGTGGACCTCGCCCGCCAGTACGGGGCCGACGTGGCCGGTGCCAGCTTCCTCATCGAACTCGAGGGTCTGGGCGGACGGGACGTCCTGGACGACGTCCCCGTCACCACCGTGTGGAGCGTCCCGAACTGACGACCGGACCGGACCAGGGTTGACGGTTCGGTCACAAGCGCGGCGAGTGGCTGGCCGAGGCGCGCCGGACCGCTAGGATCAGGGCACAGGTCAGAAGGAGGTCGCGCTATGGCTGAGAGCACCCACCCCGATGGGCCGAGCATGCCCAGGCGGTCCCTCACGAGCCTCTTCGGCGGGAAGAAGACCCCGGACGACCCCCTGCTCGAACCGCTGATCCAAGCGATCCGCGGCCACCAGCCCAAAACCGACCTCACCCTCATCCGGCGCGCTTTCCAGGTCGCCGAGAAGGCGCACCGCGGCCAGATGCGGCGCAGCGGCGACCCGTACATCACCCACCCCGTCGCCGTCGCCACCTTCCTCGCCGAAATGGGCAGCCCGCCCGAGGTGCTTGCGGCAGCGCTCCTGCACGACACCGTGGAGGACACCGACTACTCCCTCGACGAGCTGAGGACCGACTTCGGCGAGACCATCGCCGTCATGGTGGACGGCGTCACCAAGCTCGACAAGGTCCAGTACGGCGAAGCGGCGCAGGCGGAGACGGTCCGCAAGATGATCATCGCGATGAGCCGCGATGTCCGCGTGCTGCTCATCAAACTCGCCGACCGCGTGCACAACGCCCGCACCTGGAAGTACGTGTCCGGGTCGTCCGCGGAGCGCAAGGCGAAGGAGACCCTCGAGATCTACGCGCCGCTGGCGCACCGCCTCGGCCTCAACACCATCAAGTGGGAACTGGAGGACCTCTCCTTCCAGGTGCTCTACCCGAAGGTGTACGACGAGATCGTCGCCCTGGTCGCCCGCCACGCCCCGGCCCGCGAGAAGTACCTCGGGCAGGTCACCGCCATCATCGAGGACGACCTCTCCCAGGCGAAGATCGGCGCGTCCGTCACGGGCCGTCCGAAGCACTACTACTCGATCTACCAGAAGATGATCGTGCGCGGCCGCGACTTCGCCGACATCTACGATCTGGTGGGCGTACGCGTCCTCGTGGATTCCGTGCGCGACTGCTACGGGGTCCTCGGCATCCTGCATTCGCGGTGGAACCCGATCCCGGGCCGCTTCAAGGACTACATCGCGCTGCCGAAGTTCAATCTCTACCAGTCGCTGCACACCACCGTCATCGGCCCCACCGGCAAACCCGTCGAGATCCAGATCCGCACCTGGGACATGCACCGACGCGCTGAGTACGGTGTGGCCGCGCACTGGAAGTACAAGGCGCAGATGCGCAACGAGCCGCAGGACGGACGCTCCGGCAGCACCTTGGACATCCAGGGCGGGGAGATGAACTGGCTGCGCCAGCTCCTCGAATGGCAGAAGGACACCACCGACTCCGGTGAGTTCCTCGATTCCCTGCGGTACGAGATGAACACCCAGGAGGTGTACGTCTTCACCCCGCGCGGCGACGTCATCTCCCTCCCGCAGGGTGCCACCCCCGTGGACTTCGCGTACAGCGTCCACACGGAGGTCGGGCACCGCACCATCAGCGCCCGAGTCAACGGAAAGCTCGTGTCTTTGAAGGCGGAGCTGGCCACCGGCGACGTGGTCGAAGTGTTCACCTCCAAGGCGGAGGGCGCAGGGCCCAGCCGCGACTGGCTCGCCTTCGTGAAGTCGCCGCGTGCGCGCAACAAGATCAAGCAGTGGTTCTCCAAGGAGCGCCGCGAAGAGTCACTGGACCGCGGCAAGGACGAACTGGCCAAGGAGCTGCGCAAGCAGAACCTGCCGCTGCGGCGCATGCTCACCCATGAGCTGCTGTCGCAGGTTGCGCTGGACCTCAACTACGACAGCGTGGACGCGCTCTACACCGCGATCGGTGAGAACCATGTCAGCGCAGGCGCTGTCACGGGTCGCCTCGTCCACGCCCTCGGAGGGGTCGACGGCTCCGAGGAGGACCAGGCGGAGGCGGTGCTGCCGTCGAAGGTGACTTCACGGCGACGCAGCGATGCCGCCCAGGCCGACCAGGGCGTGGTGGTCGACGGAGAATCGGACCTGTGGGTGAAGCTCGCGAAGTGCTGCGCGCCCGTGCCGGGCGACCCGATCGTCGGGTTCGTGACCCGCGGCGCCGGTGTGAGCGTGCACCACGCGGCCTGCACGAACGCGATCGACATGAACAAGCAGAACCCGGAGCGGTTCCTCAAGGTGTCATGGTCCGGCAGTGCCCGCTCCCAGTACCTGGTCCACATCAAGGTGGAGGCACTGGACCGCTCCCGCCTGCTGACCGATCTCGCGAACGTCATCAGCGACCAGCAGGCGAACATGCTGTCCGCCTCCTGCAACAGCCATCCGGACCGTCTGGCCATCGCCCACTTCTCGGTGGAGCTGGTGGACCCCGGTCACCTCAGCTTCCTGCTGGCGCAGGTGCGCCGTGTCGAGGGTGTGCTGGATGCGTATCGCGTCTCGAGCGACGGTCAGCCGATCCTCGACGCGACGGGTGCCCGCTCCCACTGACGGTCCCGTCGGCCGTTCAGAGACGCTCCAGCGCATCCAGGGAGCGCCGTGAGTTCCTGCCCGGCCCGATCTCGTGGATGCGTTCGCGCACGACGGTCTTCTGCGTCCACCCGCGTTCCAGCAGCGTTCGCAGCGCAGCGATCACACCGGGGTCGTCGGGCCCGGTGCGCAGCAGGTCAGCGGCCACGCGGCTCGGCGACATGACAGGGCAGCCCCCGATCGTGAAGATATCGGCGGGGGAGAGGGAGAACTGGTGGAGCGTCACCCCACCGCGGGTGCGGGCCCGGTGCGGCACCGCCACGGCGGGACGCTCGGGCGGCGCGCCGCCGAGGTACACCCAGGCGGCGCTCCAGTTGGCCAGCACCCACGGCCGGCGCAGGTCCGCGCCGATGCCCATCGCTGCGAGAACGGCGCGCTCCGGCAGTGACACGTCGACGTGGGCCGGCAGCAGCAGGTCTGCGCCGATGCGGTGCACGGGGACGTCGAAGCCGATCAGCTGGGTGCGGACATCACCGGCGTCCAGCAGCAGATGTCGGCTGATCGTTCGTCCGAGCTCGTACGCGTGCGGAGACCACACGGTCAGCGGTTCGGCACACGCAGAAAGATCTCCCCTCATGCCCGTCAGTATCGTCCGGTTCGGACGGCGGGGCAGGAGGGGAGATCCTTTTGTGGACAGTCAGGCGTCCACAGGGACTCGCTGAGTGCCGGTGGTCAGTTCAGCTGCTGTGCGGAGCGTTCGATGACAGCGAGCCATTCGCGACGGGCGTCGAGAGCGGCCTGCGCCTTCTCGATGCGCTTCGCATCGCCGGACGCCTTCGCCTTCTCCAGGTCCTCCTCGTAGGAGGCGATGGCGCTGTGGAGCTGGCTGGAGGCGCCTTCGACGCGTGCGCGGGTGCGCGGGTCGGTGCGGCGCCACTCGGCGTCCTCCGCCTTCTTCAGGGCATCGCGGACAGCGCGGATGCGGTCCTCGACGCGGCGCATCGCGTTGCGGGGGACACGGCCGGCGGCGTCGAAGCGCTCTTCGATGCCGCGCATCTTCTCCTTCGCGGCGTCGAGGTCGGTGATCGGCAGCAGTGCCTCCGCCTCGTCGAGGATCGCCTCCTTGACCTTGAGGTTCTCCTTCTGCTCGTCCTCGATCCTCTTGCGGTCGGCATTGCGGCGTTCGAAGAACGCATCCTGGGCGGCCTTGAACTTCGCCCATTGGGCGTCGTCCTTCTTGCGGTTGCCGCGCGGGGCGGCGCGCCACTCGTCCATCAGCTCGCGGTAGGCGCGGGCGGTGTTGCCGAAGTCCTCGGAGTCCTTCATCGCCTCGGCGCGGTCGATCAGGGCGGCCTTCACCTTCTCGGCTTCGGCGTGGTCGGCATCAAGCTGGCTGAAGTGGGCGCGGCGCTTGCGGTCGAACTCGCTGCGGGCGGCGGACAGGCGCTTCCACAGTCCGTCCTCAACGGAGCGGTCGATGGCGACATCGCCCTTCTGCATCGTCTTCCATTCGCCGACCATGCCGCGCATGGTGGCGGCGGCCTTCTTCCACGAGATGCGGTGGGAATCGGTGGCCACGAGCTCCTCGATGGACTCGACGAAGCGGGTGCGCTTCGCCGTGGCCTCATCGCGAGCCGCCTGGCGCTTCTTCTCCAGCTCCCCGATCTGCTCCTTCGCCTTCTCGCGCAGGTCGTGGGCGCGCTGGCGCAGCGCCGGGATGTCGCCGACGGTCTTCGGCTCCTTCATGTTCTTGCGCATCTGCTCGAGGATGCGGTTGAGATCGGCCTGCGTGTTGCCGTCCACCCCGAGCTTCTGCTCGACGATGTCGAGGAACGCCGCGAGGTCGAGGTAGGCGTGGGCGAACGGAGTGAGGGCCTCGTCGACGTCGGTGCCCGGTTCGACGGCGCCGATCTCACGCACCTGGGTGCCGTCCTGCACGGTGACGACGCCGTCCTCGCGGACCGTGCCGAAGGTCTTCGCTTCGGCGACCTTCGCGTCGTCGTACTCGGCGGCCACGGGGATCACCGGCACCAGGGGAGTGGACCGCTTGGCCACAGCGGCCGGGTTGGGGGCGGGCGACGACGTGGTCGCCGAGGTGAGCGCAGACGGCGCCGGCGTGGTGGGTGCCGACGGGGTCGGGGCATCGTCGCCGGCCGACGGGACCGCGCCGGTCTGCGCCGCCTCCTGGGCAGTCTTCGCGGACTGATCGATGGGCTGGTCCGCGGGCGTCACCGCACCGGCGGTCTGCTCAGCTGCGGCGGTCTCGGGGGCGGCCTCGGCGGCGGTGGGCTCGCCGGAGTTCTGCTGGGTCTCGGCGGTGCGGTCGTCGCTCACGTCGATGCTCCTTCGTACGGTGCTGCGCCCGACTGGGGGCGCGGACAGGGGCACTCGGCGGTGCCCGGGCCATGGATCCGCAGCGCGCAGTCAGCCGCCGCGGGGACGATCCCCGCACCGGGATCGCACGCGCGGGCGCGAGTGGGCCGGGACCTGCGAAAACCCTACCCCGTCGGGCTGAAGTGCGGGCAATCGTCGCGGAATCGGCCCGGGGACCGGCCTGTGCCACGATGGAGTCATGAGCAGTCCTCTCGCCGTCCGCTTCGTCGTCTCCCCGTTCCTGCAGGCCACCTGCTGCGTCCTCCACGAGGATCAGCAGGGCGGAGCCGCCCTCATCATCGACCCGGGGTTCGACGTCGCGCCGACCGTGCAGGCGTACCTGGACGCGGGGGAGCTGGAACCCGTCGGTCTCGCCGTCACCCACGGCCACCTCGACCACGTGGCCGACGCTGCCCGCCTCGCCGCCGACTGGGACGTCCCCGTGCACGTGGGCCGGGGCGACTCCTACCGGCTGGACTGCCCGATCGATCAGCTGCCGGACGCCTTCACCGGCGCCATCCGGCCGGTCTGGGAGCAGCTCGGCTGGCAGCGGCCCGCGCAGGTCCGCGAACTCGCCGAGGAGGACACGATCCAGCTCGGCGCGCACCGCCTCACCACCACGACCCTGCCCGGGCACACGGAGGGATCCACGATCATCTGCGCCGACACTCCGGTGCGGGCCGTACCCGCCGGCGGCATCACCGACGGCCTGGCCGAGCTCCACGAGCACGGCATCGCCTTCACCGGCGACATCCTGTTCCGAGGCTCCATCGGCCGCACGGATCTGCCCGGCGGCAGCAGTGACGACATGCTCGCGTCCCTGCGCCGGCTGCGGGCCCTCGCTGAGCAGCGGCGTGCGATGACGATCGTGCCGGGACACGGACCGGCCTCTGCATTCGGACGCGAACTGACCGATAATAGGTTCCTGAGCCTCTAGCCGCACGGCTGGGCGCCCCACCCGGACCACCCCAAGGAGCACACCCGCATGGCGAAGATCACGCCGCTGTCAGGATTCCCCGAATGGCTGCCCGCCGACAGGCTCGTGGAGCAGCACGTCATCGACGTGTTCCGCGAGGTGGCCGAACTGCACGGCTTCGCCAACATCGAGACCCGCGCTGTGGAGCCGATGAAGCAGCTCCTGCGCAAGGGCGAGATCGACAAGGAGGTGTACGTCGTCTCCCGCCTGCACGCGGAGGACGGTGAGGACGCCCCCGCTGCCGACGGGGAGGACCGCCGCCTCGGCCTCCACTTCGACCTGACGGTGCCGCTGGCCCGCTACGTGTTGGAGAACCAGGGCAGGCTGGAGTTCCCGTTCCGCCGCTACCAGGTGCAGAAGGTGTGGCGCGGCGAGCGCCCCCAGGACGGCCGCTTCCGCGAGTTCTACCAGGCCGATCTCGACATCATCGGCCAGAACGCGCTGCCCGCCCACATGGACGCCGATGTGGCGATCGTGATGGCGGACATCCTCCGCCGCCTCCCCCTGCCCGGCGGTTTCCGCATGGCGGTCAACAACCGCAAGCTCTCCGAAGCTGTGTTCACCGCGCTCGGCCTCACCGACACCCCTGCGGTTCTGCGCGAACTGGACAAGATCGCGAAGATCGGCCCCGAAGAGGTGCGCCGTCAGCTGATGGAGAAGGCCGGCGCCACGGGGGAGCAGGCCGACGGGTGCCTCGCCTTCGCCCAGATCCGCGCCGGCGCCGACGACCTCGCCGACAGGATTGCTGCTCTCGGACTCAGCAGCGACGACATCGACGCCGCGGTCGAGGAGCTCGCCTACGTGATCCGCACGGTCGATGCTTCGGCTCCGGGCGTGTGCGAAGCGGACCTGTCGATCGCCCGCGGACTCGACTACTACACCGGCACCGTCGTGGAGACGTTCGTGGAGGGCCATGAGGACCTCGGCTCCATCTGCTCCGGCGGCCGCTACGACACCCTCGCCGCCGATCGCCGCTTCACCTACCCGGGTGTGGGCCTGTCGATCGGCCTGTCGCGCCTGGTGTCGCGCCTGGTGACCCGCCAGGCGGCGGTGCCGACCCGCTCCGTGCCGACTGCGGTCCTCGTCATCGTGGAGAGCGAGCAGGAGCGTCTGCGCAGCACCGAGATCGCGCGCGAACTGCGCGAACGAGGCATCGCCGCGGAGGTGTCGCCGACGTCCGCGAAGTTCGGCAAGCAGATCCGCTACGCCGACCGGCGCGGCATCCCGTTCGTCTGGTTCCCGTCGGAGGACGGCGGCACCACCGGCGACGTCAAGGACATCCGCAGCGGTGAGCAGGTGCAGGCCGATGCCCGCACCTGGGAGATCCCCGCTGAGGACGCGCGAGTGCGCATCACCACCGCCGAGTGACCGCGCTCACGCACACGGAATAGCACCACACCGAAAGGGGTTGGAACCAGCATGGCTACTCTTGAGATGACCACCGAGAACCACGACGACATCGTCAAGGACGGCATCGTCCTGATCGACTTCTGGGCGGAATGGTGCGGCCCCTGCCGCCAGTTCGGCCCTGTGTTCGAGGCCGCGGCCGAGAAGCACACCGACATCACCTTCGCGAAGGTCGACACCGAGGCGCAGCAGCAGCTCGCCATGCAGTACGGCGTCACCTCCATCCCGACCCTGGTCGCCTACCGCGACGGCATCCCCGTATTCGGTCAGCCCGGCGCACTGCGCGAGAACGACCTGAACAGCCTCATCGAACAGGTCAAGGGCCTAGACATGGATGAGGTGCGCACGGCCTACGAGGAGCAGAAGGCGAAGCAGCAGGGCTGATCCGCCGCACCTGAACCACCGCACCGGGCGGGTCCACGACGATCTTCGTGGGCCCGCCCGTTCGTCATGCCGGCGCGGCGCCGCCGGAGAGGATCCGCACCGCGTCGAGATCGGCGGGCGCCCAGGCCAGGTGTGGGAGGTCCGACGGGTGCACCCACTGCATCGCATCGTGGTCCGTGGATGATGTCGGCGCATCCCCGGTCAGGGCGCAGGTGTAGACCCGCAGTTCGACGGCGCGGCGCCGGCCGGGCGTCACCGTGGCCGAGACACGGTCGCCGACGGTGATGGAGCAGCCGAGCTCCTCGCGGATCTCGCGGATCAGCGCGGCCGCGTCCGTTTCGCCGGGGTCGACCTTCCCACCGGGGAACTCCCACAGTCCGGCGTTCGCGGTGCCGGGGGCTTTGCGGGCGCACAGGAAAGCCCCGTTGCGCTGAATTGCGGCGGCGACGACGACGAGGGGCTCAGGGCGATGCGCGGCGGGCATGCAGCCGATGGTAGCTGACCGGTTTATGCAAGCTGGGACTGTCGAAAACAGGGTGCTCGCGTAGGGTGGGGCGCATGACGACTCCGAGCCCCCGCCCCGCATCCGATCCCGGCCCCCGCCCCGCGAAGAAACCGCGCCCGCAGGCCGTCCTCACCGTCCGCTCCGTCACGCCGCTCACCCCGCGACTGACCCGCGTCGTCGTGGGCGGTGACCAGATCGAACGCCTGAACCCGAATCAGCACGCGGACCGGTACGTGAAGCTCCTGCTGCCGCAGCCCGGCAGCGGCCTCACCCCGCCGTACGACATGGACGCGATCCGTGAGCAGACCCCTGAGCTGCTGCCGTCCCGGCGCACCTACACGGTGCGCCGCTGGGACCACGACGCCCAGGAGCTGTGGCTGGACGTGGTGATCCACGCCGAGCCCGGCCGCACCGGCATCGCCTCCGAATGGGCCCGCACCGCGACGCCCGGTGACCAGATCGCCATGAGCGGAGCCGGCGGCGGCTACACGCCGCGGACCGATGCACGCCAGCATCTGCTGATCGGTGATCACGCCGCCGTGCCCGCCATCGGCAGCGCCCTGGACGCCATGCCGGCCGACGCAGTCGGGCAGGTGCTCATCCACCTCGAGCATGCCGAGGACCAGCTCGACCTCGACGCTCCCGACGGGATGCGGATCCAGTGGATCATCGGGGACCGTGAGGAGCTCGTTCAGGCGGTCGAATCGCTGGAGCTGCCCCAGGAGCTCATCGCCGAGCGGGGTCTGCAGGTGTTCTGCCACCTGGAGCGCGGCGCCACGAAGCGCCTGCGCAGGTCCCTCATCAATGAGCGCGGCCTCGACCGCGAGGACGTGTCCATCTCCGCGTACTGGGCGCTCGGGCGGATCGAGGACCAGTTCCAGGCTGAGAAGAAGGAAGCCGTTGGGCAGATCTTCTGAGACCGTCGGTCCCGTCGGCGCAGGCCCCGGCCTCGTAGTGGGGGCCGACGGGTGCGCCCGACCGCCCTGGGCGACGGCGAACGAGATGCTGCGCGACTACTACGACACCGAATGGGGCATGCCGGTGCGCACCGAACAGGGAGTGTTCGAGCGTCTCAGCCTCGAAGGGTTCCAAGCGGGGCTCAGCTGGGCGACGATCCTCACCAAGCGCGCCGCGTTCCGCCGCGCCTTCCACGACTTCGATGTCGACCGCGTCGCCCAGATGGGGGAGGAGGACATCCAGCGCCTGCTCAGCGACGCCGCCATCATCCGGCACCGCGGCAAGATCGCCGCGACGGTGACGAACGCGCGGATCGCCCAGCGCATGCGCACAGAAGGAACCGACATCGCCGAGCACATCTGGTCGTTCCAGCCGGCGCTCACCTACGCACCGCGCACCCTCGCTGAGATCCCCACGCAGGATGAGACGTCACGGGCGCTGTCCCGCGACCTGAAGGGACGGGGGTTCCGGTTCGTCGGCCCCACCACCATGTTCGCGCTGATGGAAGCGATCGGACTGGTCGACACCCACCTCGTCGGCTCGCACCGACGCGGCGCGTCGGGGCTCTTCGGGGCCGACGGATCCCGCCGCTGAGCCGGCGCCGCTGCTGACGAACGAACCGCCCGAGCCCGGAGCTGCCGGGCGGGGCTCGGTCAGCGCTGCGGCAGCTCCCGTCGGACAGCCTCGGTAGCGGAGGACAGATCCACCTCCACGACGCCGTCGCGGACGCGGGAGTCGTACACGGACAGGCGGAAGTTCGGCGAGGTGTAGCACTCGCCGGTCTCCAGATCGTAGGACTCCTTGTAGAGCGGGCTCGCGATCGTGGGTCGGCGCTCACCGCCCACCTCGTGGTCGCCGACGATGCCGCGCGACATCACGCCCTGGTGCGTGCGCGGATCGATGTTCGAGGTGATGTGCACCTGGCCGTCCCAGGCGAGGAACACGGCGAGCTGTTCGGTGCCGAATAGCGCTGCCTCGCCCCAGTTCTTCTCCAACTGGTCAAGCCGGCACACCTCACGCCACTGATCGTCGGTCATGGAACACTCCTTCAGCTCAGGTGCTGTTTCCACCATTGTTGTGCCCGGGCGGCTGGGCTGCGGGGACACTGGTCCTCCCACCCGTCGAATCGACCCGAACAGGACGCTCGTCCTGGTGACCCGCAGATCTTCAGGGTAGCGTCGGCGATGAACAGACCTCTGGGAAAGGGCCAGTCGATGACCACTGACACTCTCGCGCACAGCACGAACGAACCGGCGGTCGAGCACGTCGTCGTGGTGGGCGGCGGACCCGCCGCACACCGCTTCACCGAGACGATGCGCCGCCGCGACACCGAGGATCGCTTCAAGGTCACCGTCATCTCCGAAGAGGCCCTGGCGCCCTACGACCGCGTCAACCTCGCCAAGCGCTGGGACCGCTCCTACGACCTCACCCTCGGCGACCCCACCCTGTGGGAGGACGAGCACGTCGGCCTCGTCCTCGGCGACCGCGTCAACTCCATCGACACCGAGCTGCGGCAGGTCCGGACCCGCTCCGGCACCATCTACGGCTACGACCACCTCGTCATGGCCACCGGCTCCAATGCCTTCACCCCGCCGATCTCCGGCTGGGACACCAAGGGCGTGTTCGTGTACCGCACCGTCGACGACGTCGACCAGATGGCGGACTGCGTGCAGGGCATGCAGTCCGACGAGAACCGCACCGGCTCCGCCGTCGTCCTCGGCGGTGGCCTTCTCGGTCTCGAAGCAGCCGGTGGTCTCGCCGCCGAAGGGTACGACGTCCACCTCGTCGAACTCGCCGACTGGCTGATGCCCGCCCAGCTCGACGAAGGCGGCGGCCGACTGCTCAACCGCCTCATCGAACAGCGCGGCATCACCCTCCACATGGGCGTCTCCCTCGACTCCATCGAGAAGCGGATCTCCTCGCGGAAGCCGTCGGCCTCCGAAGCCGACGCGCTGGCGAGCGCCGCCTCCAACGTGCGTGCCGTTCGACTCTCCGACGGCTCCGAGATCCCTGCGGATCTGGTCTGCCTCGCCGTCGGCATCCGCCCCCGCGATGAGCTCGCGAAGGTCGGCGGCTTCGAGATCGGGCCGCGCGGCGGCATCATGGTCGGGCAGGACTGCGCCACCTCCATCGACCGGGTGTGGGCGATCGGTGAAGTGGCCGCTGTGGAGGGCCGCTGCTACGGCCTGGTCGCCCCCGCCAACACGATGGCGGAAGTGGTCGTCGACCGCCTCCTCGGCGGAAAGGCCGTGTTCGGCGAACCCGACTCCTCCACCAAGCTGAAGCTCTCCGGCATCGACGTCGCCAGCTTCGGCGATGCCAAGAGCACCCAGAAGAACACCTTGGACGTCGTCTTCGCCGACCCCACGCAGGGGATCTACCAGAAGCTCATCCTGTCCTCCGATGTGCGGGTCCTGCTCGGTGGCATCCTCGTCGGCAACGCAGAGAACTACTCGACCCTGCGCGCCTACATCGGCCGCGAGCTGCCGGGGGACCCGTCGGCCTACCTCGCCGCCGGCGGCGGTGAGCTGCCCGACACCGGCGACATCCCCGATGAGGTCGTGGTCTGCTCGTGCAACAACGTCACCTCCGGCACCATCAAGTGCGCCGTCAACGGCGAGGGGGACTTCGAGACCCCCGCCCGCGACATCGCCACCCTGAAGGCCTGCACGAACGCCGGCACCCAGTGCGGCTCCTGCGTGCCGCTCATGCAGAAGATCCTCGCCGCGCAGCTCGCGAAGGCCGGCATCGCCGTGTCCACCGCGCTGTGCGAGCACTTCGACTACTCGCGCTCCGAGCTGTACGCGAAGATCCGGGAGAATGACCTCAGCACGTTCGACGAGGTCATCGCGGAATACGGCACCGGTCACGGCTGTGACGTCTGCAAGCCGACCGTCGCCTCCATCCTCGCCTCCCAGCGGGACCGCTACATCCTCGACCGAGGGCTCGGCGAGCTGCAGGACACCAACGACCGATTCATCGGCAATATGCAGAAGGACGGCACCTACTCCGTGGTGCCGCGCGTGCCCGGCGGTGAGATCACCCCGGAGCGTCTGCGCGTCATCGCGGAGGTCGCCGCCGACTTCAACCTGTACACGAAGATCACCGGCGCGCAGCGCATCGGCCTGTTCGGCGCCCGCCTCGAACAGCTGCCCCATATCTGGCAGCGGCTCGTGGACGCCGGGATGGAGTCCGGCCAGGCGTACGGCAAGTCCCTGCGCACGGTGAAGAGCTGCGTGGGCTCCACCTGGTGCCGCTTCGGCCAGCAGGACTCCGTGTCCATGGCGATCCTCCTGGAGGAGCGCTACAAGGGCCTGCGCTCCCCGCACAAGTTCAAGCTCGGCGTGTCCGGCTGCGCCCGCGAATGTGCGGAGGCCCGTGGGAAGGACATCGGCGTGATCGCCACCGATAAGGGCTGGAACCTGTACGTCGGCGGCAACGGCGGCTTCTCGCCCCGCCACGCCGAACTGCTCGCCTCCGACGTCGACGACGACACCCTCGTCTCCCTCGTGGACCGCTTCCTCGGCTACTACATCCGCTCCGCGGAGAAGCTGCAGCGCACCGCTGCGTGGATCGACTCGATGGACGGCGGCATCGACCACGTCCACGCCGTCGTCGTCGAGGACTCCCTCGGCATCGCCGACGAACTGGAGAAGGAGATGCAGGAGTTCGTGGACGGCCACGAGGACGAATGGGTCGCCACCCTGAAGGACCCCCAGAAGCTCGCCCGTTTCCGCTCCTTCATCAACGCCCCCGAGGCCGCCGACCCGCTGTTCGCCCGCGTCCCCGAACGCGACCAGAACCGCCCCGCCACCCTGGAGGAGCGGGAATCGGTCCTCATCTCCGGCCCCGAGATCGCGTTCCGCGGACCGCGCGGCGAAGCCATCGGCTCCGGGCGCACAGTGTGAGGCCCACCGCGTTCCACCTCGAGCGCAGCTGGCAGGGGCGGACCGTCGATCAGGAGACGGCGGGCCGCCCCCTCAGCTGGCAGGCTGCGCAGGCGTTCGCCGCTGAGGGCGCCCACGTCATCCTCGACACGGATGAGCCCCAGCGGCGCGCGCAGCGCTTCGACGCCCTCGCCCGTGAACAGGGGCTGCAGGACACCGTGCTGCAGTGGGCGGCGCGCGATTTCGGCACCATCACCATCCGCGAAGAAGCGCCGCGCAGCGGCGAACCGATGGGGGAGGGGCCGACGCCCGCCGCACCAGGCAGTGCCGCGCTCGTCGGCAGCGGGCCCGGCGATCCGGAGCTGCTCACGCTGGCCGCCATGCGCGCCATCGCGGAGGCCGACGTCATCTTCGCCGACCGTCTCGGTGCCGCCGGCGACTGCCTCCGGCTCGCCCCCGGGTCCCTCATCGTGGATGTGGGGAAGAAGCCCGGGCACCATTCGATGATCCAGGAGCTCATCAACGACCAGATGACGGTCTTCGCCCGTGCCGGCGCCCGTGTGGTCCGGCTGAAGGGCGGCGATCCGTTCATCTTCGGCCGCGGATCCGAGGAATGGCAGCACCTGGCAGAGAACGGCATCCGTGTGGATGTGATCCCCGGCATCACCAGCGCTCTGGCGGTGCCCGCGAGGGCGGGCATCCCCGCCACCCACCGCGGCATCACCCGCGCGGTGACGATCATCTCCGGCCACGAAGCGATCGACGGCGCAGAAGCCGCAGCGCTCGTGCGGCTGGGCGGCTCCGTCATGATCCTCATGGGCATGGGCACCCTGCCGCTCACCCAGCGAGCCCTGCTGGAGGCCGGACTGGATCCTGTCACGCCCGCCTCCGTCATCCACCGGGGATTCCATGGTGATGAGGCGCGCTGCCACAGCACCCTCGCCGCTGTTGCGCAGGACGCCGCCGACGCCGGCCTGACGAGCCCGTCGATCATCGTGATCGGTGAGGTGGCGGGACTGCACACCACCACCGCGGACATCACCGACGGCCTCTGAGAGAAGGAGACGGCATGCCCACCGACCACGCCCAGCAGACACCGCCTGCCGCCGCCGGCGACGCGGGATCGGCGGACCCGTCGGCCGCACCGGGACCCACGACCGCACAGGGCACGCAGCAGCCGCTGGCGGGCCTGCGGATCGCGGTGACGGCGAGCCGACGCGCCGATGACCAGGCCGATGCTCTGCGCCGACGCGGCGCCGACGTCCTGCTCGCCCCCACCATGAGGATCGTGCCGACGGGCGCCGACGCCCAGCTGCTCACCGACACGCGCCGCCTGCTGGACGTGCGTCCCGCACTGTTCTTCGTCACCACGGCACAGGGCTTCACCGCATGGCTCGACGCCCTCAGCAGCGCCGACCCCGATCTCGCGCAGGCCGCCATGGCCTACCTCGCCGACACGCGCATCATCTGCCGCGGTGCGAAGGCCCGCGGCGCTGTCCGGGGCCGCGGCCTGCCCGACGCACCGGCCGCACCGTTGGAGACGTCCGCATCGATGGTCGACGTCGCCCTCGCCGACGGCGTCCCCGCGGGCCCCGTCGGCCTGCAGCGCCACGGCTACATCCACCCCGATGTCCTCACCCGGCTCGCCGATGAGGGGGAGGGGCACGACCTCGTGGTGGTGGCGCCCTACCGGTGGGAGCCGCCGGAGGAGCTGGACCCCGTCGACGAACTGGTCAGCGGTATCTGCCAGCGCCGCATCGACGCGGTGACGTTCACGGCCGCGCCGTCCGTGGATGCCCTCTTCGCCCGAGCCGACGAACTCGGCCGCCGCGACGACGTCGTCGATGCGCTGCGCACCGATGTGGTGGCCGTCGCCGTCGGCCCCGTCACCGCGGAGCCCCTCGAAGCCGAAGGGATCACCCCGATCGCGCCTCAGCGTCAGCGCATGGGTGCGATGATCCAGCTCATGGCCGAGCAGCTGCCCGAACGGGTCAGTCGGCGCTGAGGGCGGCAGCGCAGTCCAGATAGCGCTGCGCCACCAGGGGCCCGAGCGCCGCACCCAGATGCGGCGCGGTGCTCCACCCAGCTGCGGCGGCAGCCGCCGACGTGCGCTCCAACAGCAGACCGGGCGCCGTGAACAGCGGCAGCAGCAGGCCCGGCTCGTCCGCGGTGATCATGTCCGCCGCTCGCGGAGCACAGGTCGCGAACCCCGCCTGCACCCGTCGGCCCAGGGCAGCGCCCAGCCGGTCCGCGAGGTCCGCCACCGTGGCGTTCGCCTCCGGCCGGGAGGACCCCACCGCCAGCAGCACCACGGGAGAGTGCTCCTGACCCGGTGCAGTGTGGGCGCGGGCCTGTTCGGCGAGCACCGCGAGAACATCGTCCCCGGTGCCGATGATGCCGGCGCGGTGGATCGGCAGACCCGTCGCCGCCTGCGCCTCATTCAGTGCTGCCGGAACATCGGAGGTGGCGTGGAACGCCTCCGTGAACAGCAGCGGCACCGCGATCGCTCCCGGGCACTGGTTCGCCGCCAGCTCCGCGGCACGCGCCTGCACGGACGGCTCCGCGAGGTCCAGGTACGCGTCAGCAAAGGGGGCGCCGGCGATGCGGGCCGCGGAGCGGGCGATGTCCTGGGTGGCGGTGACAGCGGAGTCCAGGCGGGATCCGTGCGCGATCGCCAGCAACAGGGGCTCGCTCATGCGTCGCTCACGCCGAGCCGCTCCAGCTCCTCATCCACGATCGACGGGTCCAGCTTCTGGAAGATCGGCTTCGGCTTCGCAACCGGGGCGCCGACGGTGACCGGGCGGTGGCCCCAAGCGGGCACGTCCGAATAGTCGCCGGTGATGATCGGATAGCCGGGACCGCCGTCGAGGTCGTCCACATCCTCCATGCGCGGCATCGGCGCGACCACGCGGTCCCCGCCGAGGGCCTTCTCCACCTCGTTGGAGGAGTGCGGCAGGAACGGCGAGATCATCGTGTTCAGGTCCGTGACGGCCTGGGCGAGCGTGTGCAGCACGGTCAGCAGGCGCGGCCGCTGCTCCTCCGCCTTCATCTTGAAGGGCTCGGTCGCGGAGACGTACCCGTTCGCTTCGCCGACCAGACGCATGATCTCGTTGATGGCAGAGCGCTGATGGTGGTGCGCGATCAGATCGCCGACGGTGTCGAATCCGTTGCGGATCTTCGCCAGCAGGTCGAGGTCGATCTGCTCCATCTCGCCGGCGGCGGGGATCTCGCCGACGTTCTTCGCGATCATCGCTGCGGTGCGGTTCACCAGGTTGCCCCAGCCGGCGACCAGTTCGTTGTTGGTGCGGGAGACGAACTCGCTCCAGGTGAAGTCCGCGTCGTTGTTCTCCGGACCCGCCGCCGAAATGAAGTACCGCAGCGCATCCGGCTGGTAGCGGGAGAGGATGTCCCGCACGTAGATGACCACGCCCTTGGACGAGGAGAACTTCTTGCCCTCCATGGTGAGGAACTCACTGGAGACCACCTCGGTGGGGAGGTTCAGCTCCCCGTACACACCGGGGGAGCCGCCCTTGGCGCCCTCGCCGTTGTGGGCGATGAGCTCCGCCGGCCAGATCTGGGAATGGAAGACGATGTTGTCCTTGCCCATGAAGTAGTAGGACAGGGCCTCGGGATCGTTCCACCACTTCCTCCACGCGTCCGAATCGCCGCCGCGACGGGCCCATTCGATGGAAGCGGAGAGGTAGCCGATGACCGCATCGAACCAGACGTACAGGCGCTTGGTGGGCTGGTCCTCCCAACCCGGCACCGGGATGCCCCAGTCGATGTCGCGCGTGATGGCGCGCGGGCGGATCTCCTTCAGGAAGTTCTGGCTGAAGCGGATCACGTTCGGCCGCCACAGGCCGGTCCTCTCCCGCTGGTCCAGCCAGCGTCCCAGCTCCTCCGCCAGCGACGGCAGGTCCAGGAACCAGTGCTGGGTTTCGATGAACTGCGGGGTCTCGCCGTTGATCCGCGAATGCGGGTTGATGAGGTCGGTGGGGTCGAGCTGATTGCCGCAGGCGTCGCACTGGTCGCCCCGGGCGCCGTCGGTCCCGCAGATCGGGCAGGTGCCCTCGATGTAGCGGTCGGGGAGGGTGCGGCCGGTTGAGGGGGAGATGGCGCCGTGCGTGGTCTGCTCGATCATGTAGCCGTTGTCCCGCACAGCGCGGAACATCTCCTGCACCACGGAGTAGTGGTTGACCGTGGTGGTGCGGGTGAACAGATCGTAGGACAGGCCCAGCTGCACCAGGTCCTCCACGATGACCCGGTTGTTGCGGTCGGCGAGCTCCCGAGCGCTCACGCCCTCAGAATCGGCGGCGACGAGGATGGGCGTGCCGTGCTCGTCCGTTCCGGAGACCATCAGCACGTCATGACCCGCCATGCGCATGTAGCGCGAGAACACATCGGATGGGACTCCGAAGCCGGCGACATGACCGATATGGCGGGGGCCGTTCGCATACGGCCAGGCGACTGCTGAAAGAACTCTGCTCATAGGCCCAGTCTACGAGGCGTCCTCACCTGCGCTCAGTAGGATGGCGGTATGAGTGAACAAGGTCTTTCCCACGCCCAGCGGAAGATGCGCGAGGCCTCCGTCCCCGAAGCCGCCATCAGCGTGTTCTCCGATTTCTACCGCCAGCTCGAGGAGGGCACCACCGGCCAGATCCCCGAGGACACCATCGAGCCGTACCTGAACCCGCCGAAGCTCGCCGATGAGACCGTCAGCGAGGACGACGCGGCCGACGCGTTCTCGAAGCTCGTGGTGATCAAGCTCAACGGCGGGCTGGGCACGTCGATGGGTCTGGACAAGGCGAAGACCCTGCTTCCGGTGCGCGACGGCAAGAACTTCCTGCAGATCCTCGCCGAGCAGGTTCTGTCGGCGCGAGAGCGCACCGGCGCCCGCCTGCCCCTGCTGTTCATGAACTCCTTCCGCACCCGCGAGGACACCCTCGAGGTCCTCGAGCAGTACCCGGACCTCGCCGTGGAGGGGCTGCCGCTGGACTTCCTTCAGAACAAGGAGCCTAAGCTCCGCAAGGACGACCTCACCCCGGTGGAGTGGGAGGCGGACCCGAGCCTCGAATGGTGCCCGCCCGGTCACGGCGACATCTACACCGCTCTGTTCGCCTCGGGTGTGCTCACCCAGCTGATCGATGCGGGCTTCCGCTACGCCTGCGTCTCCAACTCGGACAACCTCGGCGCCGAGCCGTCCCCCGAGCTCGCCGGCTGGTTCGCCGCCTCCGGTGCCCCCTACGCCGCGGAGCTGTGCCGACGCACCGCAGCGGACCGCAAGGGCGGCCACCTGGCCGTGCGCAAGGAGGACGGCCGCCTCATCCTCCGCGACACCGCGCAGACCCCGGCGGACGAAATGGACTTCTTCACCGACGAGGACCGCCACCCGTTCTTCCACACCAACAACCTGTGGTTCGATCTGGTGCGCCTGCAGGAGATCCTGGATGAGCGCGGGGGCGTGATGGGCCTGCCGCTGATCCGCAATGAGAAGACCGTGGACCCGGGCGACAAGTCCAGCACGCCCGTCTACCAGATCGAGTCCGCGATGGGCGCCGCGATCGAAGTGTTCGAGGGCGCGACCGCGATCGTGGTGGATCGGGCCCGGTTCCTGCCGGTGAAGGCCACCAGCGATCTGCTGCTGATCCGTTCCGACGCCTACTCCCTCACCGATGACCTCGCGCTGCGCAAGGCGGTGGACACGGTGCCGCTGGTGACGCTGAGCGATGACTACAAGCTGATCGGTGACTTCGATGCCCGCTTCCCGCATGGTGTGCCGTCCATGAAGGAGGCGTCCCGCCTGACCGTGGAGGGTGACTGGACGTTCGGCGCGGACGTAGTGGTCCGCGGTGAGGGGCGCCTCGGCGCCGAGGGCGGTCAGGTGGCCGACGGGACCGTGCTGGGCCAATGACCGCGTGACATGACGCGCTGAGCCTGCGCGAACCCGCAGGGCTGCGCGGCGCAGATGCGACGAGCGGCGGCCGTCCCCACGAGGGAGCGGCCGCCGCTTCTGTTCGTCAGCGAGGCTGACCGACGGAGGATCAGACCTCGCGGATGATCTTCTCCAGGTCGTACGGCAGCGGGTTGCCGTATCGGTGGTTGGTGGCGCTGACCGCCTGCTCATGCACGTAGCTGATCAGCTCGGCGCGACCGGACTGCACCACTGCGTGATCGAACAGGGCGACCTCCGGGCGGAGGTTGATCGCCTCGCGGATCTCCGGCTCCACACCGCCGATGGCGCGGACGCGGTAGATCGGTGCGGTGCGCAGGCGCGCCGCCAGAGCCGCAGCGGACTCGGTGACGACCTCCACGCCCGGGTGGTCGGTGGGGACCTGGGAGGCGAACTGCTCCGGGACCGACACGGATACGGTCGCGCCGACGGTCTTGGCGGCGTGCAGCACACGCTCCACCTCGAACTCGGTGACCTTGCCGCCGACGCGGATCAGCATCTCCACCGGGCGGTACTTCATCACGTTGATCTCGCCGTGCAGCTGCTGCACGTCCTTCGGGGCGTAGAAGGTCGACCAGTTCTCGATGTCGGACTTCTTCGCCTTCTCCAGCCAGGCGGCATCGCGCTCGCCCTCAACGGGGTCGCTGCCCACCATGAGGTGCATCAGGTAGTTCGGGCCGCCCGCCTTCGCGGTCGGGCCGATGGCGGAGCGCTTCCAGCCGCCGAACGACTGACGCTCCACGATCGCACCGGTGATACCGCGGTTGATGTACAGGTTGCCCGCCTCCACGCGGGAAGCCCATTCGGCGATCTCAGCGGGCTCCAGCGAATGCAGACCAGCGGTCAGACCGTAGTCGGTGCCGTTCTGGATCTCGATCGCCTCATCAAGGGTGTCCGCGTGCATCACGCCGAGGATCGGACCGAAGTACTCCGTGCGGTGGAACTCGCTGCCCTTCTTCACACCGGTGCGCACACCGGGGGAGAAGAGGCGACCGGTCTCATCCAGCTGCTCCGGCTTCGCGAGCCACTTCTCACCCTCGCCGAGGACGGTGAGGCCGCGCTGCAGCTTCTCGCCGGGCTTCTCGATGACGGGGCCCATCTCGACGGTGGGGTCCGTCGGCCAGCCCACCTGCAGGGACAGCACGGCGTCCGCCAGCTGCGACTGGAAGCGGCGGGAGCGCTCCACGCTGCCCACGGTGATGACGAGCGAAGCCGCCGAGCACTTCTGGCCGGCGTGGCCGAAGGCGCTGTGGGCGACGTCGTAGGCGGCGAGGTCGAGGTCGGCGTGCGGCGTCACGATGATCGCGTTCTTGCCGGAGGTCTCCGCCTTGATCTTCGCCAGCGGGTTGAAGCGGGCGAACAGCTTCGCGGTCTCGTACGCGCCGGTGAGGATGATCTGGTCGATGCGCTCATCACCGATGAGTGCCTGACCGATCTCGTTCTCCGGCACGTCCACCAGGCGCAGAACATCCTCGGGGATGCCCGCCTCGTGCAGCAGGCGCACCAGGTAGGCGCCGGTGCGCATCGCCTGCGGAGCCGGCTTCACAACCACGGCGGAACCGGTGACCAGGGCGGACACGATGGAGCCGCACGGGATCGCGATCGGGAAGTTCCACGGCGGGGTGACCAGGGTCAGCGGGCGCGCTTCGAACACGATGTCGTCGCGGCTCGCCAGGTCCTCGGCGTTGTCCGCGTAGTACAGCGCGAAGTCGATCGCCTCGGAGACCTCCGGGTCTCCCTGCTCGAAGGTCTTGCCGGTCTCGGACGCGGCCACCTCCAGCAGCTCGGCACGGTGCTCGGCGAGGACTCGGGCGCATTCGCGCAGCAGGTTCGCACGCTCGGACATCGGACGAGCGGCCCATGCCTCCTGGGCGCGCAGCGCGCCGGAGATGATGTCGTGGACTTCCTTCTCGCTGTCCACGCGGGCGGCCTCCGCCTCGGCGACGCCGAGGGTGGAGTCGGCGATGCGCGGCAGCAGCTGACGCGCCCACTCCTGGTTCGCGGCGGTGGTCATGTCGGTGTCCGGGGTGTTGAGGAACTTCCCCGGGGTGGACGGGATGGCGGCGGAGCCGAGCGGGATGCGGGACCCGTCGGCCGGCTTCTCCGCGGCGCGGTCACCCATGCGGTGACGCACCGGCGCCTCCTCCTCGAAGGAGCGGCGCAGAGCGGCCTCGAAGCGCTTCTGCTCGCGCTGGAACAGAGCCTCGCTGGAGTCCAGTTCGAACACGGCGGACATGAAGTTGTCCGAGGAGGCGTTCTCCTCGAGGCGCCGCACCAGGTAGGAGACAGCGACGTCGAACTCTTTGGGGTGCACGACCGGCACGTACAGGCGCATCGAGCCGACGGTCTCGCGGACCACCTGCTGCTGGCCCGGGGCCATGCCCGCCAGCATCTCGAACTCAACGGCGTCCGAGCCCTCGAGTCCGCGCTCCTTCATCAGCAGGTGCGCGTAGGCGATGTCGAACAGGTTGTGGCCGGCGATGCCGAGATGAACGTTCTTCAGCCGCTCCTCGGTCAGGGCCCAGCGCAGCACGCGCTTGTACTGGGCGTCCGACTCCTCCTTGGTGTGGAAGGTGGCGAGCTCCAGGCCGTGCACGGACGCCTCCACCTGCTCCATCGGCAGGTTCGCACCCTTCACCAGGCGCACCTTGATCGGGGCACCGCCCTCGGCGACGCGGCGGGCAGCGAACGCCTGCACGCGCTCCATCGCGGCAGCGGCATCCGGCAGGTAGGCCTGCAGCACGATGCCGGCGTACAGGTCCTTCAGCTCCGGCATGGACAGCAGGCGCTCGAACACCTCGAGGGTGAGCTCGAGGTCCTTGTACTCCTCCATGTCCATGTTGATGAAGGTCGGCTTCGCCTGACGCGCCGCATCGAAATAGAGCGGCTTCAGGTTCTCGAGGATCTTCTCGATCGTGATGTCTGCGCCCCACAGGGACATGTGGTCCACGATGGAGGAGATCTTGATGGAGCAGTAGTCGACGTCATCGCGCAGGATCAGGCGGTGCACGCCCTCCAACCGGCGGTTCGCCTCACGGGCGCCGAGCACGGCCTCGCCGAGCAGGTTGATGTTGAGGTTCACGCCCTGATCGCGGAAGCGCTGAATGGCGCGGCCCAGCTGTGGGTCGCGGGCATCGAGGATGAGGTGCGAGACCATGCGGCGCATGACCTCACCGGCGATCAGCACCGTGGTGCGCGGCGTGATGTACGACGCGGTGGAGCCGAGCTGCACGATGGAGCGCAGGGGACCGGTCAGGAACTTCGGCGGGTCCTGGGCGAGGTGGCGCAGATGGTGCGCGGCGGCGCGCGGATCCTCCGTGCGGATCACGAGGTCGACGAATCCGACGGTGAACTCGAGGCCCTTGGGGTCGGCGAGAACATCGGCGAGCATCTTCGCCTGTGAAGGAACGGGCAGACGGGCTGCATCCTGCACCCAGGTGCGCACCTGTTCGGTGACGGCGCCGGCCATAGCAGCGGGCTGATCGGCGCGGCGGCCGGATCGGGGCATGGTGGACAACTCTGTCTTCTCCTCACCGTAGACAAGAGGGCGCCGGGCAGCGCTCTCGATCCAACAATAGGGGCACTCCCCCTATTCGAGCCCAGCCCGAGGAGTGCGGACTGCGTCACGCGCAGCCCTGCGGGCTGTGTCACCTCTATGGGTGCATTCGATCGGACTCGGGCACAATGGTATCCGGAGACAGTCGATGCCGACTGTCCGAGCACCACTTGCTGTTCAAGGAGGAACACCGCGTGAGCAACGCATCCGCCAGCGCTGACCAGGTCCACAACGATTGGCTCCGCCGTGTGGCGATCGCCGAAAGCATGATCCCGCTGATCGGCGGGCTCTACCGCGAGAAGGATGTGAAGCCCCACATCTTCGGTCGCACTCTGATCAACAAGTCCGGAACCGACATCCTCAAGGCCCACCGCTGGGCCCGCCGCATCGAGAACGGCGAAGCGAAGGTGGAGGACACCCTCGCCGTGCTCGAACTCGCCCGTGAGAAGGACGTCACCGGGATCCCGCTGGACCTCGGCCGCCTGATCCGCGCCGCCTACCGTGACGGCAAGGACGTGCGCGAAGCCGCCCTGGAGTACTTCGAGAAGGCCGAGAACCGCGCCCCGCAGCAGCCCACTGACGTGGTCCTGTACGGCTTCGGCCGCATCGGCCGTCTCCTGGCCCGCATCCTCATCGCCCACCAGGGCTCCGGCGCGGGCCTGCGCCTGAAGGCCATCGTGGTCCGAAAGAACGGTGAGGATGACCTGCAGAAGCGCGCCAGCCTGTTGCGCCGCGACTCCGTGCACGGCAAGTTCGACGGCACGATCTCCGTGGACAAGGACTCCAACGCGATCATCGCCAACGGCACCCGCATCCAGGTCATCTACTCCTCCGACCCGGCATCCGTGGACTACACCGAGTACGGCATCGACAACGCCATCGTGGTGGACAACACCGGCCGCTGGCGCGACGAGGCCGGTCTCGCCGAGCACCTGAAGTCCACCGGTGTGGGCCGAGTGCTGCTGACCGCGCCCGGCAAGGGCGATCTGCCGAACGTGGTGTTCGGCATCAACCACGAGCAGATCACCCCGGACACCCGCATCGTGTCCGCTGCGAGCTGCACCACCAACGCCATCACCCCGGTGCTGAAGAAGCTCAACGACACCTACGGCATCGTCCGCGGCCACGTGGAGACCGTGCACTCCTACACCAACGACCAGAACCTCATCGACAACTTCCACAAGGGCCCGCGCCGCGGCCGCTCCGCAGCGCTCAACATGGTCATCACCGAGACCGGCGCTGCGAAGGCCGTCTCCAAGGCCCTCCCGGAGCTCGAGGGCAAGCTGTCCGGCAACGCCATCCGCGTGCCCACGCCGGACGTCTCCCTTGCGGTGCTGAACCTGACGTTGGAGAAGCCGGTCGACCGCGACGAGGTCAACGCCGACATGCGCGCCGAGTCCCTCACCGGCGAGCTGCGCAACCAGATCGACTACATCGCGTCCTCCGAGGTCGTCTCCACCGACTTCGTCGGCTCCAAGCGCGCCGGCGTCGTGGACGGCCTCGCGACCATCGCTGAGGACAACAGCCTCGTGCTGTACGTCTGGTACGACAACGAGTTCGGCTACTCCTCGCAGGTGATCCGCGTGCTGGAGCACATGGCCGAGCAGATGTGACCGGTCGTCTCACCGCACTGCCCGCAGGGCTGGGGTGAGATGACGAAGGGCCCCGTCGGCCGAGGAGACCTCCTCAGCGCCGACGGGGCCCTTCCCTGTGCGGGGTCGGTCCCTGTGCGGACCGGTCAGCGGACGCGGCGGGCGGTGAACTGGTCGCGCGGGTTCACATAGCGCTCCTGGTTCTCCACCAGCAGCAGCTCCGGCGCGCCCTTCTCCTCCGTGTCGGTCAGCAGGTCGAACACGGCCGAGGCGGTGCGCTCCAGCGACTCCTCCGGGGTTGCGCCGGAGCGGTAGTGCGCGGAGAACAGGGCCGCGGTGACGTCACCGGATCCGTTGCGCTTGGTGGGCAGGTGCGGGGTCTGCACGATCCAGGCGCCGTCCTGGTCGGCGAACAGCATCTCGAGGGTGTCGGCCTCGCGGTCCGGGCGGAACACGGAAGTGACGAGCACGGCCGACGGGCCCATCTCGAACGCACGGTCCACGGACGCGAGCGTGGACTCCAGATCGGTCGGGTCGGTCTCGGTGAGGTAGCCCAGTTCGAACTGGTTGGGAGTGATGAGGTCCGCGGCGGGGATCACCTTCGAGCGCAGCAGCGGCGGGATGTCATCGGCCACGAAGCAGCCGGAGTTCTTGTTCCCCATCACCGGGTCAGCGGTGTAGGTGGCGTTCGGATTCGCGGCGCGCACCCGGTTCGCGGCGTCGATGATGACCTCGGAGATGGCGCTCGAGCCCTGGTAGCCGGACAGGACCAGATCGACCTCGGAGAGGGCGCCGCGGTCCTCCATGCCGAGGATGACCTCGTGGACATCGTCGGCGTCCACCACGGGGCCGCGCCAGGAGCCCCACCCCGTGTGGTTGGAGAACAGCACGGTGCTGACGGGCCACACTTCGTGGCCGAGGCGCTGCAGGGGGAAGACGGCCGCGCTGTTGCCGACATGGCCGTAGGCGACGGAGGACTGGATGGACAGAATCTTCATGCCCTCATTGTTACACCCCCGGTGCGCGGTCAGAACATGGCGGGACCGGCGGCGCGGGAGCGCTCCTGAAGGTAGCAGCGGCCGCACAGCGATTCGTAGGTGACGGTGCCGCCGGCGCCGGAGTCGATCGCGACCTGGTCGCCCTCGAACACGAAACGGCCGCCCACCGATCGGCAGTTGAACTCGGCCTGGGAGCCGCACCGGCACATCGTGGGCAGCTTCTCGAAGTTGTCGGCCACCTCGAACAGCCGTGAGGAGCCGGGGAACTGCGCGGTGCGGAAGTCGGTGCGCAGCCCATAGCAGATCACGGAGATGTCATCGAGCTTCGCGACGAGGAACAGCTGGTCGATCTGCGCGGAGGTGAGGAACTGCGACTCGTCCACGAGGATGCAGGCGAGGGGGCTGCTGAGCTGCGCGGCGGCGTTGTGGATCATGCGGCGCAGATCCTCGCCCTCCTCCACCAGCAGGTCAACGCGGCGGCGGCTGCCGGCGCGCGCCACGACCCAGTCATCGCCCTTGGTGTCCACAGCGGGCTTCACGGTGAGGGTGCTCAGGCCGCGCTCTTCGTAGTTGAAGGCGGTCTTGATGAGGGTGTCGGACTTGCCGGAGTTCATCGCGCCGTATTTGAAGTGCAGCTTGGCCATGCCTCACAACTCTAGTTCACCCCGACTTGCTAGCTTCGGTGCCATGCCCGACGACTCCACACCCCGGAGGCGGATCAGCCGCCCGAACCAGGCCAGGCGCGCCTCGTCGGCGTGGCGGGACCGCAACCGCCCGCAGCTGGACGCTCTGCAGCGGTACGAGGTGAACCGCCGCATCCCGGTGGGGCTGTCCACGTCGTCGGTGTTCCCCCTGGGGCTCGAGGACACGTTCCGAGCTGCGCAGGGGGCCGGGTACGACGGCGTCGAGGTGATGCTCTCGCACGAAAGGTGCACGCACGACGCCGAGCACCTGCGTGACCTGGTCGCCCGCTACGACATGCCGATCCTGTCGCTGCACGCCCCGACCCTGTTCCTGCTGCAGTTCGTCGGCGGCCTCAATCAGCGCCGCAAGCTGGCGGGGTCCGCGGCGCTCGCCGCTGAGCTCGGCGTGCCGACGGTCGTGGCCCACCCGCCGTTCCGCTGGCAGGGGAAGTACGCCGCGCGGTTCGAGCAGATCGTGCGCGACCTCGAGAAGCGCTACGGCGTGGAGATCGCGGTGGAGAACATGTACCCGTGGCGCCTCGGCGTGCGCGAAGTCCTCGTGTACGCCCCGGATCACGACCCGACCGACCAGGACTTCGCCCACGTCACGATCGACCTTTCCCACGCCTCCACCGCCGGAGACGACTCGCTCGCGATGGTGCAGCGGGTGGGGGACCGGCTGGCGCATCTGCACCTCACCGACGGCAACGGGCACAGCATGAAGGACGAGCACCTGGTGCCTGGGGAGGGCAAGCAGCCCGCCGCCGAGGTTCTGCGGCACCTCGCCATCACGGAGTGGTACGGCTCGATCGTGGTGGAGATCAGCACCGGCAAGGGGCGCCGCTTGGACGCGAAGATGCCGGCGATCGAGAGGTCATTGGCGTTCGCCCGACGCGAGCTCGGTCACCATGCCTTCGAGTGATGGGATTTCTGCACCCTTTTTCAGAGGCAGGTGAGAGAATCACCTGATGGATTCCGCGCGCTCGGGCCCGGCCCCGTCCGGTCGGCCGAGCAGCGCGAACCTCCCGCAGAGCAGCGCGCCGCGCACCCGTGCACGAGTGCGCGCCTCGAACAACGAGCAGACGAAGACAGACGGAAGTGACATGGTTCTCAGCAGCAACGCCTCGTTCGAGCATCGCAACGCCGCGATCCTCTCCATGACCGCGGTGGAGGCGCAGGTCCCCGTGACCTCGGACGAGCTCGATGAGATGCTCGCCCCCGCCCGCAAGCGCCTGCGCATCCCCAAGGGCATGCTGCAGCGCGTGGCCGGCGTGTACGAGCGCCGCTGGTGGAAGGACCCGGAGAACGGATGGAAGCACGGCGTGGTCCAGGCCGCTGAGCGGGCCATCGCCGAGGCGGGCATCTCTCGCGACCAGGTGGGTCTGCTGATCAACGCCTCGGTGTCCCGCAAGCATCTGGAGCCGGCGATGTCCACGCACATCCACGCCGCGCTCGGCATGCAGCCGTCCACGATGAACTTCGACATCACCAACGCCTGCCTCGGCTTCGTGAACGCCATGACGATGGCCGCCGGCCTGATCGACGCCGGCCAGCTCGACTACGTGCTCGTGGTCGGCGCGGAGGACGTCGAAGAGGTGCAGCGCCGCACCATCGGCCGCCTCAACCAGCGCACCGCCACCCGCGACGACTACAACAACCAGTTCGCCTCCCTCACGCTCGGGTCCGGTGCCGCCGCCGCTGTCATCGGCCCGGCCGACCGGCACCCGGAGGGGCACCGTCTGCTGCACACCCAGTCCCGGGCGGGCACCGAGCACCACGAACTGTGCATCGGCAGCATGGACCACATGCAGACCGACTCCACCGGCCTGCTCGAGAACGGACTGGCGCTCGTGCTGGACACCTGGCGCGCCGCCAAGGAGTCCGGCCGTGACTACAACGCCTGCGACTGGGTGGTCATCCACCAGGTGTCGATGGTGTACTCCCGCGCCTTCTCGAAGGCGGCGGGCTTCGACTTCGACCGCGTGCCGCTGATCTTCCCGGACCTCGGGAACATCGCCGCCGAAGCGGTCCCCATGACCGTGGCGAAGCACCAGGACAAGTTCTCCCGCGGCGACAAGATTCTGATGATGGGTGTGGGCTCCGGTCTGAACACCGCAATGATGGAGGTTGAGTGGTGACGATCGGACACCAGAGCACCGACGCCGGCCGTACAGCAGCGCCGGAGATCCCCGAGCAGCCTGGAGTGGACCCTCGCCTGCACAGGTTCGCCACCGTGAAGGACTCCTTCGGAGACGACCGCCAGTGGCACTACCTGGACAACATCGATCTTCTCGCCGAGCGCGGTGTGACGCCGCGCGGCACCATCCTCGCGGTGCACGGCAACCCCACCTACTCCTTCCTGTTCCGCACCCTGTTCCGCGACGACATCGACTGGCGCGTCATCGCAGTCGACCAGCTGGAGATGGGCTACTCGGAGCGCACGAAGCGCATCCGCGGCCTCCAGGACCGCATCACCGACCTCTCCCTGTTCACCGACAGTCTCGGCCTGCGTGGTCCGATCGTGACCGTCGGCCATGACTGGGGCGGCATCATCTCCATCGGCTGGGCGCTGGACAACAAGCACGACGTCGTCGGCATGATCCTCACCAACACGGCGATCTACCAGGGGCTCGGCGAGTCCCTGCCGAAGGCGCTGCAGATCGCCTCCGCGCCCTCGATCATCCGCACCATGACCTCGGGGACCGACGCGTTCCTCCGCGGCACCATCAACCTCTCCAAGCCGCCGCTGCCTTCTGAGGTGAAGGCGGCGTACCTCGCCCCGTACCGCGGCTCCAAGCGCCGCGCCGGCATCGAACAGTTCGTGGCGGACATCCCGGCCGACGCCATGCACCCCTCCCGCGCCACGCTCGAGCGCCTCGCCGAGGGCCTGAAGGGCATGAAGGTGCCGTCTCTGTTCCTGTGGGGCCCGCGCGACGTCGTCTTCTCCGACCGGTTCCTGCGCGACCTCATTGAACGCGTTCCGCACGCCCAGGTGCACCGCTTCGAGAACGCCTCCCACCTCGTGTGGGACGACGCCGATGTCGCCGGCACCATCGCCGAGTGGCTGCAGGACGTCTACGGCGACCAGAAGCCGGGCGACACCGCTGTCCCCTCGCTGGAGCGCGGCCCGAAGGCCGTCTCCACGTTCGCGGACCAGCCGCCGCACGTGCCGCTCGGCTCCCGCATCACCGAGCTCGCCGAGGACCCCGCCACCGCTGACCTGCCCGCCGTGGTGGAGATGAACGGCGGGCCCGACGGGGGCCGCCGCACCATCACCTGGCGCCGCCTCGAGGAGCGCATCGCCGACCTCAGCGCCGGCATGCTCGCCCACGGCATCCGTCGGGGCTCGCGCGTGTCCGTGCTGGTGGAGCCGGGTGCGGACCTCACCGCCGTGCTCTACTCCTGCCTGCGCATCGGGGCCGTCGCCGTTGTGGCCGATGCGGGTCTCGGCGTGAAGGGCCTGACCCGCGCGGTCGTGGGCTCCCACCCGGACTTCATCATCGGCATCGACCGTGCCCTCATCGGCGCGAAGGTGCTCGGCTGGCCGGGGCAGAAGATCAGTGTGCAGACCCTGCCGACCGTGGACCGCGCCGTCCTCGGCGTCACCACCTCGGTGGCGGAGCTGATGAACGAGGGTTCGCAGATGCGCGCCCTCGCCGCTGATACCCGCGCCGAAGACCTGGACCCGGACGAGGACGCCCTGATCCTGTTCACCTCCGGCTCGACCGGCCCCGCGAAGGGCGCCGCCTACACGCACCGTCAGGCCAGCGCCATGTTCAGCGCCGTCGGCGAGACCCTGCAGCTGCGTCCCGAGCGCGGCCTGGTCGCCGGGTTCGCACCGTTCGCGCTGCTGGGTCCCTCGCTCGGCGCCCCCAGTGTGGTGCCGGATATGGATGTCACCCGCCCCGGTGAGCTGACCGCTGCGGCTCTCGCAGATGCGGTGGATGCGCTCGGCTCCCCGGCCGTGTTCACCGCCCCCGCAGCACTGAAGAACATCATCGACACCGCCGGCGAGCTGACCACTGAACAGCGGGAAGCGCTGGCGCGTGTGCCCAGCTTCTTCTCCGCCGGCGCGCCGATCCCGGCGCCGCTGCTGCGGCAGCTGCGCACGCTGATGCCGAACGCGCAGTCGTTCTCCCCGTACGGCATGACCGAATGCCTCGCGGTCGCCGCGATCGACCTCGACGGCATCGAGGAGGCCGGCAGTGGCAACGGCGTCTGCGTGGGCCGACCCGTTCCGCGCGTGGAGATCGCCATCGCGCCGGTCGATGAGCTCGGCCGCGCCGCCGACCACGCCGTCACCACCGCAGGGGTGACCGGTGAGATCCTGGTCCGCGCAGCTCATGTCCGCGACCGCTACCTCATGCTGTGGCGCACCACCCGGGAGGCGATGCGCATCGAGGGCTACCACGCCACCGGCGACATCGGCCACCTCGACGACCAGGGCCGGCTCTGGGTGGAGGGCCGCCTCGAGCACGTGATCCCCACGGCCGAGGGCGTCCGCACCCCGGTCGTGATCGAGCAGGCCGTGGAATCGGTCGAGGGCGTGCGCCGCGCCGGCGTCTGCGGCGTCGGCCCCGCCGGCACCCAGCAGATCATCGCGGTGGTGGAGATGGAGGAGGACCACCGTCCGGGCAGACCCGCACAGCCGAAGCCGGCGCCGCACGAACTGGAGGACAGCATCCGTCGGACCGTGCGCGAGCGCACCGGCGCCGAAGTGACCGCCGTGTTCACCACCACCACGCTGCCCACCGATATCCGCCACAACTCCAAGATCGACCGCACGCGCCTGGCCGCGTGGGCCGAGGTGGCACTGTCCGGAAAGAAGGCGAAGCTGTGAAGGTCCTCGTCACCGGCGCATCCGGAATGCTCGGCGGGTATGTTGCGCGGGCTCTGCGCGACGCCGGCCATGAGGTGTCCGCATTCCAGCGCCGCCCCGCCGGCATCGACGGCGTCGCCGACATCACCGGCTCCCTCACGGAGGAGGCCGATGTCCGCCGCGCCGTCGCCGGGCAGGACGCCGTTGTGCACCTCGCTGCGAAGGTGTCGATCTCCGGTCCCGAAGAGGAGTACCGGAAGATCAACATCGAGGGCACCCGCCACATCGTTGAGGCGATGAAGGCACAGGGCGGCGGCAAGCTCGTCAACATCTCCTCCCCGTCGGTCGCGCACTTCGGCCAGTCGATCGTGGGCCTCGGCACCACCGCCCCGGAACCGGAGCGCGCTTCCAGCCCGTACGCGCGGACGAAGGCAGCGGCGGAGCTCGTCGCCATGGCCGCGGACGGCGAGGACGGCATGCTCGTCACCTCGATCCGCCCGCACGTGGTGTGGGGACCGGGCGACACGCAGCTGGTCGAGCGCATCGGCGGCCGCGCCAAGCAGGGGCGGATGCCGCTGCTGGACGAGGGCAACGCCCTGATCGACACCATCTACGTCACCAACGCCGCGGACGCGATCGTGGCGGCGCTGAACCGCATCGACGAGGTGCACGGCGAATCGTTCGTCGTCACCAACGGCGAACCGCGCACGGTGCGCGACATCATCGGCGGCTTCGCCGCCGCGGTCGGTGCTGAGCGTCCCACGCTGCGGATCCCGTCGTCAGTGGCGCGCATCGCCGGGCGCATCATCGAGCGGCTCTGGGAGATCCGACCGGGATATGACGAACCGCCGATGACGGAGTTCTTCGCCGAACAGCTGTCCACCGCGCACTGGTTCGATCAGCGCCGCACCCGTGAGCGCCTGCAGTGGACGCCGAAGGTCAGCATCGATGAGGGCTTCGAGATCCTGCGCCGCTACTACTCCACCCGCTCCCGCTGACGTGGATCCGTCGGGCACGAGACAGAAGGACATCGTGAACGCTCACGCCGTTGAGGACTATCAGGACCTGGATGCGGAGATCCGCGCCGATATGGATGCCGCCCCGCGCGCCCCTCAGCGCACGGTCGGGCTCGTCCTGCTGATCGGCGGTTTCCTCGGCTGGTGGGCGTCGGTTGCACTCACCCTCGACAAGTTCACCCTGCTGAAGGACCCGCACGCGAAGCTCGGATGCGACGTCAACCCGTTCATCTCCTGCGGCACCATGCTGAACACGTGGCAGGCGTCCACGTTCGGCATCCCGAACCCGCTGATCGGCATCGGCGGGTTCGCGATCATGGCGGCCGTCGGCGCGCTGATGATGTCCCGGGTCCTCCTGCCGCGCTGGTTCGAATGGGCGGTGTTCGGCGGAGTGGCGTTCTCGTTCGCGTTCATCCATTGGCTGGCGATCTCCGCGATCTTCTTCATCCACGCCCTCTGCCCCTGGTGCCTCGTGGCGTGGGTGGCCAGCGCCCCCATGTTCTTCTCGGTGGTGGCGCGCCTGGTGGAGACCGGGCATATCGGTGCCCAGGGGGCCGTCCGACGGGTGCTGCGCTCCTGGGTGGTGCTCACCCTCGCTTGGTACCTGCTCGTGATCGTTCTGATCGTCGTGATGTTCTGGAACCAGTGGGTGCTGATGTTCGGTCTGTGAGCCGCAGCTGACCCGGTCCGTACACGGCGGCTCGGTCCACATCACCGCTTGTCCCCAGTCCCCGTCTCCGGGCGGAGGCTGGGGACGATGCTTCCTAGCGTGGGCGCATGAGTCAGAGGGATTCGCGGAAGGGCCGCCGAGCGGCCCCGCACACACAGGCCAGCAGCTGGGACGATCTGGAGAAGTGGGCACGCCCCACCTTCACCGAACGCGTCCGGAGCGCCGTCACCCTCACCCGCGTGCTCGTGTTCGCAACCGTCATCGCCGTCGTGGTGCTGGCGGCCCGGCTGGTGACGGCCGGGAGCGATTCCGGCACGGTGGTGCCGCCCGCTGCCGCCGCCCGCACCGATCCGGGAACTGCCGCCAGCGATGGTGGCGGGACCGGTGGGGGAGCGGAGCGCCCGCAGCCCGCCCCCGCTTCGACTCCCGGCCCTGGCGATCCTGCGGCCCCGGCAGAGGGACCGGAACCGGCCGCCGGGGTCATGTACGTCTACGTCACCGGGCAGGTGCCGAACCAGGGCGTGGTCCGGGTTCCGGCGGGCGCGCGCGTGCACGATGCTGTGCGCGCCGCCGGCGGCCTCACCGGCGACGCCGACACCACCTCCCTCAACCTCGCCCGCCCTCTCCAGGACGGTGAGCACATCCATGTCCTCGCCCACGGGGAGGAACCGCCGCCCGGGTACAGCGCCGGCACCATCGGCTCACCCGACAGCACCGGCACCACCGGCTCCAGCAGCCCGGGCAGCGGGGGCGGGCCCGCCGAAGCGCGCGGCACCAGCACCGGCGGGCCCGGTGGGGGAGCCGACGGGCGCATCAACATCAACACCGCCACCGCTCAGGAGCTGCAGGAACTGCCCGGAGTGGGGCCGTCCATCGCCCAGCGCATCATCGAGTTCCGGGACGCGAACGGCCCGTTCCCCAGCGTCGACTCCCTCACCGAGGTGAGCGGAATCGGCCCGGCCACGCTGGAGAAGCTGCGTGACTCCGCGACAGTCTGACCGACCTGGGCGACGCACCCTCAGAGCCGGCGACACCGCCTCTGGTGAGGGCCCCGCCCGAGGCTCGCTGGGCGGCGATCCGGCCGCGCCGATGCCGCCGGATCGCCGGGTCCGCAGCCGGCTCGTCCCGGCCGCCGTCATCCTGTGGGCGGCGGCGATCACCGGTGTGCTGTCCGGTCTGGAGAGCGGCCGCGCCGTCCTCGCCGGGGGCCTGCTGGTGGCGCTGGGGACCGCGATCATCACTCGGCGGCACCGCCGTCTCGAGGACGACCGCGTCGACCCGCCATCCCCGGCACGGACCCACCTCACAGCGACCGCTGTCGTGACTGCGGTGGTCCTGTGCATCACGGGGCCGGTGCAGCTGCTGCGCACCGACGCGCAGGAGCAACAGCTCGTGCCGCTGGACCGTGCTGTCGAGGCCCGCACGGACCCGTCGGCCCCCGACCTGATGATGACGATCGACCTGCGCATCCGCACCCCACCGGCTCCCATCCGGGCGCAGAAGCGCACCGACCAGGGCGGGGAAACCGAGCTCAGCACTGCCGGAGACCGCGTCACCGCGCATGCGGACCCCGTTGAGCGGTCAGCACGCCTCGGCCGCGACCGGGTCGAGCTGCCGGACCACACTCGCGTGATCGTCGCGCTCGACTCCTCAACCCGCGGGGACGCACGGCTGCAGCCAGGGGACCAGGTGCAGGTGCGCGGCCGCATCGACCGGCGCGGCACCACCGTGTTCATCGACGCCGCCGAGATCCGCCCCGCCCACGGCCTCGACCTGACGGGCCCGTGGCGACCGGCTCAGCTGCGCGGACGGCTCCACCAGCATCTGCAGGCCGCCACGTCCGTTCTGCCCGCTGATCGCGCCGCCCTGGTGCGCGGCATGGCCATCGGCGACACCACCGGCATGAGCGAGGAGCTGGATGAGGCGATGAAGATCTCCGGGCTCACCCATCTGGTGGCGGCATCGGGCGCGAACATCGCCCTCGCGTGCGCCTGCGCGGCGATCCCGCTGCTGCTGCTCGGAGTGCGGCGCCGGATCCGAGTGCTGATGTCCATCGCGTCCGCGGTGGGATACCTGCTGATCGTCGGTCCCGAACCGAGTCTGCTGAGGGCATTCGCGATGGTGCTGCCGCTGCTGGTCGCGCGGTTCATCGGCCTCCGCACCAGCGCCCTCAACGCCCTCTGTCTGACCGTCATCACCTACAGCGCGCTGTGGCCGCCCCTCGCGGCGTCTGTCGGCTTCATCCTGTCCGCCGCAGCCACCGGCGCGATCCTCACCCTCGCGCGGCCCACCGCCGCCGTGATCCGTGAACTGACCGCTGGCCGGGTGCCGGAGATCATCGCGCTGGCCGTCGCTGTGCCGCTCGTTGCGCAGGCGGCGTGCACACCGGTGCTGATCCTCCTGCGCCCCGAAGTGTCCCTCTGGGCGGTGCCCGCGAACATGGCCGCGGAGATCGTCGTCGCCCCCACCACCGTCGTCGGGTTCCTCGCTCTCACGGTCGCTCTGGTGAGCCCCGGCGTCGCGGCTCCGATGCTGCAGGTCGCCGGCTGGGGAGCCGAAGCCGTCATTCAGATCGCCGAGTGGAGCCGAATCCTGCCCGGCGCGCAGATCCCCGTACCCGACGGGGCGCGCGGCGCCCTCCTCGCCGCGGTGGTGCTCACCGGGGTGCTCGCCCTGACGTGGCAGCGGCACCGGCCCGCCGCGTGGGCGCTCGCCGCCTGCCTCGTCCTCATCGCCGCCGGGCCCGGCATCGTGCGATCTGCGAGCATTCGGTTCGCGCCACCGGCGTGGACGATGGCGCTGTGCGACGTCGGTCAGGGCGACGCCCTGCTGACTCGAATGGCGCCGGATCCGTCGGCACCCGTGGTGCTGATCGACACCGGGCCCGACCCGCAGGCGCTCACCGGCTGCCTCGATGCGCTCGGTGTGGACCGCATCGACCTGGTGGTCCTCACCCACCCCCACGCCGATCACACCGGCGGCCTGCCTGCGCTGACGGGGGAGCGGTCTCCGTCGGCGGCCTGGGTGTGTCCTCTGGACACCTCCACACCCCCGCATCTGCCCGCCACCACGAACGTCCGCACCGCGGTGCGGGGCGACGCCCTGACGCTCGGGCAGGGCCGCCTGGACGTCCTCTGGCCGACGGATGCCGACACCATCACCAGCGTCGCCGCCCGCGAGAGCTCCTCCGGCGAGCAGGCGGAGGCCAACGACTGTTCCGTCACCGTCGCCCTCACGTGGGCCGACGGGGCCCGGCTCGTCGCCCTCGGCGATCTCGAACCGGCGGCCCAGGCCGCCCTGGCGGAGCTCGGCGCAGGGCATGCCGACGTCGTGAAGGTGGCGCATCACGGGTCCCGCCGCCAGGACGACGCCCTGTACCGTCAGCTCGCACCGTCGCTGGCGGTGATCGGAGTGGGGGAGGACAACACGTTCGGCCACCCCCACCCGGATGCGCTGAGGCTGATCAGCGATCGCGGCGCGACCATCGTGCGCAGTGACCTGCACGGCCTCACACTCATCAGCAGCGACGGCGGCGGCGCGTGGCGTGTGCACCCCCAGCGCTCTGATCTAGACTCGGTCCGGTCAACAGGGAGGTTCCATGGCCCAGGTGGAATGGCACAGCGTCGCACCCGCCCCGGTGGTGCTGCTGACAGGCAGAGAACCGCTGCTGCTGCAGCGGGCCGCTGACCGCCTCCGCACACTCGTCCGGGAGAAGGACCCCGAGGTCGAAATCCACAACCTGCAGGCCGGCGACACCACGCCCGGTGAACTGCGGCAGGTCACCGCACCGTCCCTGTTCGGCGACGCCCGCTTCGTCCTCATCGACAACCTCGGCCGCGCCAACGACCAGCTGCTCGACGCGCTCATCGACTACGTGCAGCAGCCCGAGGACGGCGTCACCCTCGTGCTGCGCCACGGCGGGGAGCAGCGCGGCAAGAAGCTCCTGGACACCATCAGGAAGTCCGGTGCTCCCTGGGTGAAGGCCGACCCGATCAAGAAGCTGAACGACAAGCACGCGTTCACACTCTCCGAGTTCTCCCGTGCCCGCCGGCGCATCGCCACCGACGCCGTCCACGCCCTCGTCGACGCCTTCGGCTCCGACCTCGCAGAGCTCGCCGCCACCTGTCAGCAGCTGCTGTCCGATACGCAGCCGGAACCGGGGGAGGAGGCAGGCCCGATCACCCTGCGCGACGTCGAGGCGCTCACCGCCGGGCGGGTGGAGACCACCGCGTTCGCCGTGGCCGATGCCGCGATCGGCGGCAAGGAGCGCGAAGCCCTCGCCCTGCTGCGCCACGCGGAGCTCGCCGGTGTGGATCCCGTGCCGCTCGTCGCGAGCTTCGCCCGCAAACTGCGGGATGTGGCCAGGGCGGCGGCGCCGGGTGCCACTGCGCAGTCCGTCGGCATGCCCGATTGGCTGTTCCGCAATCAGGCCCGGGAGGCCCGCCAATGGACCGACCGCGGACTCGCCGCCGCGATCCAGGCCGTCGCCTCCGCCGACCACGGTGTGAAGGGCAACGAACGCGACCCCCACTGGACCGTGCAGCGCATGGTCATCAGCATCTGCCGCGCCCGCCGCATCCGCTGACCTCTCACTGAAGGAGACTCATGAAGCACCGATTCACCGCTTGGCAGATCTTCGTGATCGTGTGGGCGGCCCTGTTCATCCTGCTGGTTCTGATCGGCGCGGTCCTCAAGGGCCCGGACCTGCTGCGCACCACGTTCTCCGCCCCGAACGCCGCCGCGCACAGTGCAGCGAGCATCGCCGCGCCGCTGAGGGCATGACGAAGCGGCCGCACCCCCTCGGGATGCGGCCGCTTTTCCAGCCTGTGTCAGGCGATGATCACTTCTTGAGCGATGCGACCAGCGCAGCGAGACCGGACTTGCGGTTCGCGCTCTGGTTCTTGTGGATGACGCCCTTGGACGCTGCCTTGTCCAGCTTGCGCGAAGCGTCGCGCAGTGCGGCAGCAGCTGCGTCGGCGTCACCATTGGCGACCGCAGCGCGCACCTTGCGCGTGTAGGTCTTCAGCTCGCTCTTGACGGCGCGGTTGCGCGCGCGAGCCTTCTCGTTGGTGCGGTTGCGCTTGATCTGGGACTTGATGTTTGCCACGTGGAGCCTTCTCTGTTGTCTATAAGGTGAAGCGCCGCTTCAGCGGAGGGTGCGGTTCGGACGGGGACGGGCGGTGGGGATTCGCCTGGAGACGTCCGCGCCGCACTACCGAAGCGGATAACACGATCCCCGTTCAGCGAAAAGGCCTCCCGGACACGGATGGGCGGCCCGCCGCCGACAGCGGATCGGTATGTTCACACATACTCGACCGACCTTACCAGCGAGCCGTCGCGCAGGGAACCGCCCTCCCCTCACCAACCGTACTGATCACGTATGGCTTTGCTCACCCGGGTGAACACGGCCTCGCCCACGCGGCCGCCCTCTCGGCGCACCGTGCTGGTGCGCAGCTGGATCAATCGGTCCACCCGCACCTCGGACGGCCGACCCTTCGCATCCCACTGGCCGGAGCCGATGTCCACCCATCGGTTGCCGTGCTCGTCCACATGGTCGCCGGCGCCGCGGTCCTGCGAGGTGAGCATCAGGCAGGTGAGGACATCGCCGTCGACCTCCAGCACCAGGACGGGGCGGTCCTTGCCCTGCGTTGGGTCCTCCTCGAACGGGACCCACCCCCACACCACCTCACCCGGGTCGGGGGAGCCATCGGCCCGGGGTGCATAGGTCAGGCGCATCGGGCGGGAGCCGTCGCGGTCAGGCAGTGGCGTGCCGAGCGTCTGCTGCTCGGCCTGGGCGCGGCCGGTCCGCTCCGCCGCGGGAGCCCCCGAATGGGCCGGGGCAGGTGCGGCCGAGCCTCGGCGGCGCTGGAGTTCGCGGATGCCGCGGCGTCCCAGGGAGAACGCGGTGCGCTGCACCATCGGATTGCGGGCTGCGCGCAGCAGCGATGAGAACAGTGACATGACTGGAACGCTAGCAGCGGCGCCTGGTGAGACGGAGCGCTCAGATGATGCTGGGGCCGGTGCACTCGTGAGACGATGGTGCGCGACTGCACCCCCAGGGCGCCCCCGCGCATCCGACGCGGGCCGTGAGCGCCCGGTGCACCAGGTATTCGACGAGAGGAATCAGTTCGTGGCGATGGACGTGTCCCCGCAGGAACAGGCGAAGATCAGACCGGCCCACACGCAGGTGGACCGGATCCGCAACTTCTGCATCATCGCGCACATCGACCACGGAAAGTCCACCCTCGCCGACCGCATGCTCGGCCTCACCGGTGTGGTTGAGGACCGCCTCATGCGCGCCCAGTACCTGGACCGCATGGACATCGAGCGCGAACGCGGCATCACCGTGAAGAGCCAGGCCGTGCGCATGCCCTGGTCGGTGGACGGTGAGGCGTACGCCCTCAACATGATCGACACCCCCGGCCACGTGGACTTCACCTACGAGGTCTCCCGCTCCCTCGCCGCCTGCGAGGGCGCCATCCTGCTGGTGGACGCCGCTCAGGGCATCGAAGCGCAGACCCTCGCCAACCTGTACCTGGCGATGGAGAACGACCTGACGATCATCCCCGTGCTCAACAAGATCGACCTGCCCGCCGCCGATCCCGACAAGTACGCGGCGGAGATCGGCCAGCTGGTCGGCGTCGACCCGAGCGAGGTGCTGCGTGTCTCCGGCAAGACCGGTCTCGGCGTGGAGGAGCTGCTGGACCACGTGGTCCGCACCATCCCCGCCCCGGAGGGCGACCCGGACGCTCCCTGCCGCGCAATGATCTTCGACTCCGTGTACGACACGTACCGCGGCGTGGTCACCTACGTCCGCATCAAGGACGGTCGTCTCACCCCGCGTGAGCGCATCCAGATGATGTCCACCCTTGCCAGTCATGAACTGCAGGAGATCGGCACCATCTCACCGGAGCCGAACCCGTCGGAGGGCCTCGGTGTGGGTGAAGTGGGCTACCTGATCACGGGGGTGAAGGACGTCCGCCAGTCCAAGGTCGGTGACACCGTCACCACGCTGCACCACGGCGCAGAAGAACCGCTGGCCGGCTATGAGGAGCCGAAGCCGATGGTGTTCTCCGGCCTGTTCCCGATCGACGGCTCCGACTACCCGAACCTGCGCGACGCCCTGGAGAAGCTCAAGCTCAACGATGCCGCCCTGAACTACGAACCGGAGACCTCGACCGCGCTCGGCTTCGGCTTCCGCGTGGGCTTCCTCGGCCTGCTGCATCTGGAGATCGTCCGTGAGCGCCTCGAGCGGGAGTTCAACCTCGACCTGATCTCGACCGCCCCGTCGGTGATCTACGACGTCCGCATGGAGGACGGCACCGAGGTGCGCGTGCTGAACCCGTCGGACTTCCCCGAAGGCAAGGTCAACGAGATCCGTGAGCCGGTCGCGGTCTCCACCATTCTGGTGCCGTCGGAGTTCGTGGGCGCCACGATGGAGCTGTGCCAGTCGAAGCGGGGCCAGATGCAGGGCATGGACTACCTTTCCGAGGACCGCGTGGAGCTGCGCTATTCGCTGCCGCTGGCGGAGATTGTGTTCGACTTCTTCGACCAGTTGAAGTCCCGCACCAAGGGGTACGCCTCCCTCGACTACGATGTCCGCGGTGACCAGGCCTCCGACCTCGTCAAAGTCGACATGCTGCTGCAGGGCGACCCGGTCGATGCGTTCAGTGCGATCGTGCACCGAGACAAGGCGTATCACTACGGCGTGGAGATGGCCGGGAAGCTGAAGGAGCTGATCCCTCGCCAGCAGTTCGAGGTGCCGATCCAGGCTGCGATCGGGTCCCGCATCATCGCGCGTGAGAACATCCGCGCGATCCGCAAGGACGTCCTGTCCAAGTGCTACGGCGGCGACATCTCCCGTAAGCGCAAACTGCTGGAGAAGCAGAAGGAGGGCAAGAAGCGCATGAAGAACATCGGCAACGTCGAGGTTCCGCAGGAGGCGTTCATCGCGGCGCTCTCCAATGATGGCAGCAGCACGAACAGCGATGGCAAGCGCAAGTGACCCCGCGGGGCGGACACGACAGAACGTCGGCCACTCACCACTAGGCGATCCGATGCCCGAGCAGCCCACGTTCCCCGAAGCCGCCGGCCCACCGGCCCCCGATGAGCTGATCGGGATCTGGGAGCTGCGCGGTCTTGTGGAGGACAAGGAGTGCAACCGCTTCGAGATCGAGGACAGCGAGACGTTCCGCTCCCGCCGGTCGACGTGGCTGATCCCTCCGCTCGAGGAGGTTCCCGCAAAGCGCTTCCGCCGCGCTCAGGGCCTTGCGATGCTCATCACCGAGGAGAACGGTGAGATCCGCGCCCGGGAGGTCTCCGACGCCTCCGAGGTCCCGTGGATCGACGAGGAGGGCACGGGGCCCGCGAAGGTGCCCGAGCCGTACGAATCCCGGCTGCTCACCACCCGCGGTGCCGACGGGACGTCGCGACAGTTCCTCATCCCCCTCGCCGAGGCCGACGGGGCGCGCACGCCGATCCGTGAAGGCGCCTCCGGCAGTGAGAGCTGCGATGCCCTCACGCTGCTGGATGACGGCCGGCTCGTGCGCACGCAGGCGAACTGGGTGGACGACGCCTACGGGTTCCGCCACCATCTGATGTTCGAGCGCGTTCAGCAGCAGGAGACCGAGCACCGCCGCAACCTCCGGGCGATCCCGAGGCCCGCCCCGTCGGCCGGGCGACCGGTGCCGGACCTGCTGCCGCCCGAGATCCGCGCACGGGTGATCAGCGCGCTGTCCGAGGCGATGGCGCGCTGCACCGTGCCGCTCGCCGGTGCGGGCGCGGTCTGCTTCGTGGAGCTCAACCGCGGCAGCACCAGCACGACGAAGGACGTGACGGTCTATGCGGCGGACGGTCGACGCGTCCAGCTGTCCCCGGAGATGGATCAGATTCTGCGCAAGGGCGTGCACCGGAACGTGCTCCGCGCCATGACAGATTCCCTCAAGGAGTCCCACCTCGAGGAGGGGCTCGCCGATCACCACGGCACACGGGTCTACGGCGTGTTCTTCGGCCTGGAGCCCGGGGCCGATGAGCTCACCATCAGGCTGTACAGTGGTGAAGCCGGCTGGGGCCTGCGGCACGGCCGTGGCATTCCGAATCTCGAATACCTCAAGCAGGTCCTTCCCGCCCTCGCAGCCGTCGACCCGCTGCCGGACTTCTATGACTGCGTCTCCATGATCGGACCGGGCTCGGCGAATCCGCTGCCGTTGCCCGTCGAGGAGCAGGAGCAGCTGCGCCGCGCCCTCGCACCCGCCGCCCAGAAGGCACCGCACGCCCTCATGCTCCATGTGCACTGGCAGGTGCGGAAGAAGCCGCTGCGTTCGAGCGAGGACTGGCTGTTCCTGCACCTCCTCGGCGTCTCAACGAACGGGACGGTTCTGCGCTGGACCACCCGCCGCGGCGAGCCCAGCATCCCGGAGGAGCTCGTGACCGGCGGTGCCGACGCCTTCCAGGCGATCATCGAGCGCTCCCTGCAGCACACTGGCACAGCATCGCAGGACCCGAAGGAGCGCGGCCCCGGCGCGGGACACATCATCCACCGCCTCAGCACGGGGGAGACCACGGCGCTCGTCTACGACGCGCACGACGCCCCCCACGTGACGGAGCTGAAGGACCTCACCGAGACCGTGGCCCGGTCCACCATCCCCGCCTGGATCGCCGACGGGGACGTCCCGCACGATGACCCGTTCGCAGCCCTCGACCTCGGCGGCAGCACCTCGAGCTCAGCCCCGCGCACCCTGTCCCTGCCCGACACCACCCCGGGAGAGCGATGACCGCGACCCCAATTGCCGGAACCCTCGCTGCCGTGTGCCTGCCGCGCGAGCTCTTCGCCGTCACCACACGCGGCCGTCTGATCAGCGGCATCGCCAAGGAGCCCGTTGAAGGCCCCGTTGAGGTCCTCTCCCAGGGGATCTGGGGCGACGTTCAGGGCGACCGCCAGCACCACGGCGGCACGTTCAAAGCCGTCTACGCCTACGCGCGAGAGCAGCGCGAAGCGCTCGCGGAGAGCCTCGGCAGAGAGTTCCCCGACGGCTTCTTCGGCGAGAACCTCGTCACCACCGGCATCGACACCGACGGCGCCGTGATCGGGGAGCGCTGGCGCATCGGCACGACCGTGCTCGAGGCCAGCTGCGTGCGCACCCCGTGCGCCACGCTCGCCGAGCGGACGGGCGATCCGCGCTTCGGCCGCCGCTTCACCGACCACGGCATGCCGGGCGCCTACTTCCGCGTCATCGAGGAGGGCGAGATACTGGCGCGGCAGGACATCGAGGTGATCAGCAGGCCGGACCACGGCGTCACGCTCCGCGACGCCTTCCGCGGCCTCACCGCAGACCAGGCCTCGGCCCTGCTCGACTGGTCCGAGGAGAGCGCCACTGTCCTGTACAGCTCGCTTGTGAAGTCCGCGCAGCGGACGCTCGCCAAGGCTGGCCTCGAGCACTTCCATCCCGCCCGGCTCAGCTCCGACGGCCGGGGGATCTGACGTGAGCACCCGCCCCACGCCGCCATCGGCGGCCGCCGGCCTGTCCGTCTACATTCACATTCCGTTCTGCGCCGTGCGCTGCGGCTACTGCGACTTCAACACCTACACCGCCACTGAACTCGGCGGGGGCGGCTCCCAGCGGGAGTACCCCGACAACGCCTGCCGCGAAATGGACCTCGTCCTCGCGGACGACCGCGCCGCCGGCTACGACTACGAGGCGATCTCCACCGTGTTCTTCGGCGGCGGCACCCCCACCCTCCTGCCGGCGGATGACCAGGCGCGCATGCTGGAGCACCTCACCTCCCTGATCCCACTCGCGGACGGGGCGGAGGTGACCACGGAGGCGAACCCGGACTCGGTGAGCCGCGCCTCCATCGCCCGTCTCGCCGACGCCGGCGTCACCCGCATGTCGTTCGGGATGCAGTCCGCGGTGCCGAGCGTTCTGCGCACCCTGGACCGCACACACGACCCGGAACGAGTGCCGCAGGCGGTCCAGTGGGCGCGCGACGCGGGTCTGCAGGTGTCCCTCGACATGATCTACGGGACGCCGGGGGAGCGGATCGAGGACGTCGCCGCCACGGTTGACGCGATCACCGCGATGAGCCCCGACCATGTCAGCGCGTATTCGCTGATCGTGGAGGGGAACACGAAGATGGCGCGGCAGCTGCGCCGCGGGGAGCTCGAGACCCCGGACCCGGACTTCATGGCGGACGCCTACGAACTGATTGCGGACCGCCTGGAGGCCGACGGGTTCTCCTGGTACGAAGTGTCGAACTTCTCCCGCTCCCGCGACACCCGCTGCGAGCACAACATCGCCTATTGGCGCGGCGCCGACTGGTGGGGGATCGGCCCCGGCGCCCACCGCCACCGCAACGGCCTGCGCTCCTGGAACGTCAAGCATCCCTCCCGCTACGCGGCGATGCTCGCCGACGCCTCACTGCCGGTGCAGGGGTCGGAGACCGTCGGCCGGGAGGACCGGGAGGTGGAGCGGCTGATGCTGGAGCTGCGCCTCGCTGACGGCCTCGCCATGGACTCCCTCGACCTGCTCGGCACGGACCACGCCCGTGAACAGATCGACAAGCACATCCGGCTCGGCACGCTCGATGCGGCCGCGCGGGAGGCGGGCGTTCTGCGCGTCACCGACGAGGGCCGCCTGCTGGCCGACGGAGTCGTCCGCGACATCGTCTCCTGACCCCGTCGGCCCCCGCAGCGCGGCGGCGATGTGGCGCGGAGACCGTCCGGTTCAGTGCCAGATGGAGATGAACCCGCGGCCGAGGACCGCGAAGGTGATGCCGGCTGCGAGCAGGCACACCCCGGCGATGACCAGCAGCGTGATGCCGAGAGTGGACAGCCCGGCCGCGGTCGCGAGGAATGCGATGGACAGGTCCCCGATCATCGGCAGGGATGCGATGAGGAACAGGGCGCCGCTCGCGGCGATGACCGCGAGGAACCCGATGACTCGCAGCATCGGCGGGTGGTTGCGCTTCGCGGCCGTCAGCGACCAGATGATCGTGGCGAGCACAGAGATCGCCACGAACGCCCCCACGAACGTGACGTTGATGGTCATGCTGCCCGCCGCGGGCTCCGCATTGATCCGGGAGTAGATCTGATCCAGGGGCATGCCCGGGACGATCCGGGTCGGGTTGAGCGCGAGGATGTCCCAGGCGCCGAGGGCGGCGAAGACGACGGTGGTGAGGATGCCCAGGGCAGTGATCAGCCCCGTGTGAGATCTGTGCATACTGACCATGCTAAGCGGTCAGTCGCCTTCTGCGGTCACCCAATCGATCAGTTCTTCGATCCGGCCGCTCAGAGTCGGCTCCACATCCGCGTAGGACCGCACCTGCTGCAGGATCCGCTGCCAGCCGAGCCCCACGTCCTCCTTCGTGGCATGCGGCCAGCCGAGAGCCGCCAGCGACCCCTGCTTGATGTCCGTGCCCTTGGGAACATGCGGCCATTCGCGCAGGCCCACCCGCTCCGGCTTCACCGCCTGCCAGACGTCCACGTACGGGTGGCCGAGGATCAGCACGTGCTCCCGCGCACCGGGCAGGCGCATCACCTCCTCGGCGATCCGCGTCTCCTTCGACCCGGCGACGAGGTGGTCCACCAGGATCCCGAGCTTCTGCCCGGGACCCGGGCCGAACGCCCGCACCCGCTCGGCGAGGTTGTCGGCGCCGTCCAGCATCTCCACGACCACACCCTCGATCCGCAGGTCATGCCCCCACACCTTCTGCACCAGCTCGGCGTCATGCCGGCCCTCCACCCAGATGCGGGACCCGCGCGCCACCCGCGCCTTCGCGCCCTTCACGTACACGGAGCCGGAGGCGCTGCGCAGACGCTGCCCGGAGCCGCCGGGGGCCGACGGGGTCTGGGCGCGGCGCTGGGGCGGCGTCAGCGTGACGGGCCGACCGTCGATGAGGAACCCGGGGCCGAGGGTGAAGGAGCGCAGCCGGCCGTGCCGGTCCTCCAGCTCGACCACATGAGCGCCGGCGGTCTTCTCCACGCGCGTGATCGCACCCACCCAGCCGGTGGAGGCGTCCTCGACCACGAGGCCGCGCTCGGCGGGCACAGGGGCGGAGGCGGGGCGACGCGGCCGGTGCGGCTGTGCGGTGCCGGCGAGGATGTCGGATCCGTAGCGGTCGAAGGTCATGCGGTGACCGTAGCAAAGCACCGGGCCGACCCCTCAGTGCGGCGCGCCCCGCGCCCGGGCCTGTTCGCTCACAGGGGAGCAGGGGGCCTTGGGGAGGCGCGGCCCTGCCCGATAGGCTGGCACTCGCGCACGCACAGTGCTAAACGGATCGCAGGCAGGACCAGACCAGGAGGGACGCAGTGGACGACCGCAAACTGCACATCCTCGGCGCCATCGTCGAGGACTTCGTCGCCACCCGCGAACCCGTCGGTTCCAAGTCCCTCCTCGAACGGCACGAGCTCGGCGTCTCCGCCGCCACCGTCCGCAACGACATGTCCGTGCTGGAGGATGAGGGCCTCATCACGCAGCCGCACACGTCTGCGGGCCGCATCCCCACCGACAAGGGCTACCGCGTGTTCGTGGACCACGTGGCGCAGGTGAAGCCGCTGTCCGCCCCGGAGAAGCGCGCCATCCGCGCGTTCTTCGACGGCGCCCACGACCTCGACGACCTCCTCACCCGCACGGTCCGCCTCCTCGCCCAGCTCACCCAGCAGGTCGCTGTGGTGCAGTACCCCGCGATCCGGCAGGCGCACGTGCGGCACGTGGAACTGGTGAAGGTGGCCGACACCCTGCTGACCGTCGTGCTCATCACCGACGCCGGCCGCGTGGACCAGCAGACCATCACCCTGGAGCACCCGGCGAGCGCCGAGGAGTACATGGCGCTGCGCGAACGCATCAACCGCGTCTGCATCGGCCGCTCCGTCCTGGACACCCCCTCCTCCTTCGACGACCTCATCGCCTCCCTCCACCCGAGCGAGCAGGACTCCGCCCGGGAGGTCATCGCCTCCCTGACGGAGCTGCTGGACGAACGCCGCGAGGAGAGGGTCGTCATGGCCGGCACCGCGAACCTCGCTCGGGCCGCCCAGCAGGCCGCGGACGTGGAGCCGATGCTGGATGTGCTGGAGGAGAACCTGGTGCTGCTGCGGCTGCTGTCCGCGATGCGCGCCAGCCCCGGCCACGTGGATGTGCTCATCGGTGAGGAGCTCTCCAATGAGGCGCTGTCCCGGGCGGCGCTCGTGGGCACCGCCTACAGCGGCCTCGGGCAGAACGACGCCCCCAGCCGCATCGCAATCCTCGGCCCCAGCCGCATGGACTACGTCACCGGCATTTCGTCCGTCTCCGCCGTCGCCGCCTACATTTCGCGCTTCCTGCGCTGATCCGGCCCCGGCACCGGACGCCCCCGACCATCACACTGCACAGAATCGACAGGACAGGAATCAGTGAACGAGGACTTCTACGAACTGCTCGGCGTCTCCCGCGACGCATCCGCGGAGGACATCAAGCGCGCCTACCGCAAGGCGGCGCGCAAGCTCCACCCGGATGTGAATCCCAGTGAGGACGCCGCGGATCAGATGAAGAAGGTGTCCCAGGCGTACGAGACGCTGTCCAACCCGGAGAAGCGCCGCATGTACGACATGGGCGGTGGAACCGGCGGCTTCGGCGGCTTCGGTGGCTTCGGCGGCGGTGGAGCCTCGTTCGACTTCTCCGACATCTTCGACATGTTCACCGGCGGCCAGGGCCGCGCCCAGGGCCCGATCCCGCGTCAGCGCCGCGGCAACGACATCCTGCGCCGCGTGGCGGTCTCCCTCGACGACATCGTGTTCGGCTCCGAAGCCGAGGTCGACTTCCGCACCGCGGTGGCCTGCACCCGCTGCAGCGGCTCCTGCTGCGAACCCGGGACCAGTCCCAGCCGCTGCTCCACCTGCTCCGGCACCGGCCACGTGCAGCGCGTCACCCAGTCGCTGCTCGGCCAGATGGTGCAGATGGCTCCGTGCTCCGTGTGCCACGGCCACGGCGACGTCATCGAGAACCCCTGCACGGAGTGCTCCGGCCACGGCCGGGTCCAGCAGAAGCGCACCATCACGGTGACGATCCCGTCGGGCCTGGAGAACGGCACCCGCATCCAGCTGCGCGGCGAAGGCGAAGTCGGCGAGGCCGCCGGCCCCTCCGGCGACCTGTTCGTGGAGATCGCCATCGAGGATCACGACACCTTCCACCGCGACGGCACGAACCTCATCGCCCGCATCACCGTGTCCATGGTGGCGGCTGCCCTCGGCACCACCATCACCCTGCCCACGTTCGACGGCGACAAGGAGGTGCAGATCCGCCCGGGCACGCAGCCCGGTGAGATCATCACCCTCGACGGCCTCGGCATCACCCAGTTCCGCTCCGACAAGCGCGGCGACATCCACCTGGATGTCGACGTGGAGATCCCCACGAAGCTGTCCCGCGAGCAGCAGGACCTGCTGCGGCAGTTCGCCGATGCCCGCGACGAACCGGACGTGGCCGAGGCGCCCCGCAATGCCGCGAACGAGCCCCGAACTGCCGGGCGCAAGTCCCGGTTCTCCAAGCTCCGCGACCGTCTCCGCGACCTGTGACCGCGCTCAGCTTCCTGCTGCCGGACGGCGCCCTGGAGGGGCACCGTGCCGGCGACTCGATCACGGTGGACGGCGATGAGGGCCGCCACGGCGCCGCCGTGGTGCGTCTGCGCGCGGGGGAGGACGTGCTGCTGACCGACCCCGTCGGCCGGCAGGCGGCGGCGCGCGTCACCGCCACCACGAAGACCCGCTTCACCGCGGAGCTCACCGCTGAACCCGCCGATGCCCCGGCGCCGCGCCCCCGGATCACCCTGGTGCAGGCGCTCGCCAAGGGCGGCCGGGACGAGAGCGCGGTGGAGAGCAGCGTCGAACTGGGCGCCGACGCCGTCCTCGCATGGCAGGCGGGCCGCTCCATCGTCCGCTGGCAGGGCGCGAAGAAGGTCAAGGGCGTCGCCAAATGGGAGGCGACGGTGCGCAACGCCGTCAAACAGTCCCGCCGCCCCATTCTCCCGCGTGTGGAGGGCGTGGTCACCACCGCCGAACTCGCGGAGCGGATCCGTGAGGGGGAGGCCGACGGGTGCCGCGCGATCGTTCTGCACGAAGCCGAACAGCGTCCCCTCACCACCATCACCGACGCCCTCGCCGATGCCCGCGACATCCTCATCGTGGTGGGCCCCGAAGGCGGCATCAGCAGCGAGGAGCTCGACCAGCTGCAGGCCGCCGGTGCCCTCAGCTGCGTGCTCGGCACCAGCGTGCTGCGCGCATCCACCGCCGGGCCGGCCGCGATCGCGGTGCTGTCCGCCGCTCTCGGCCGCTGGTGAGGGCCCGCCGCGGTCCCAGGTGGGGTGCTCCGTCCTCGGACGGTGGTGCAGGAGCGCCCCGTAGGATGGATGCATGACTGATCACGACTGCGTGTTCTGCCGCATCATCGCCGGCGACATCCCCTCCGACCGCGTCTACGAGGACGAGGACGTCATCGCGTTCAAGGACCTGAACCCCGCCGCGCCCGTGCACGTGCTCGTGGTGCCGCGCAAGCACGTGCCGAACGTGGTGGCGCTGTCCGCTGAGCCGGCGCTGCTCGCCGCTGTCGCCTCCGCTGCCGGCACGGTCGCGCAGCAGGAGGCGAACGGTGATTTCCGGTTCGTCTTCAACACCGGTGAGACCGCCGGCCAGACCGTCTTCCATGTGCACGGTCACGTCCTCGCCGGCACCGACATGAGCGAAGGAGAGCTCTGAGCTTGTCATCCGCTGACACCGACCCCGACATCCGGTCCTGGGACATCGCGATCCCCGACCACCTCAACCCCGTGGCCGTCCTCGGCGCCAACGACCAGGCGCTGAACGTGATCGAGAAGATCCTGCCGGATGTCGACGTCTCCATGCGCGGCCACCGCATCACGGTGCGCGGCCCCGAGCAGGCGATCAGACGAGCGGACGCGATCATGCGGTCCCTGATCGCCGTCGCCGCGAAGGGCGAGGTCGTGAACTCCGAAGCGGTGCACCGCGCCGCCCACATGTACGGCGATGACCGCCGCCGCGAACAGAACGTCTCGGAGGTCCTCTCCCAGACCGTGCTGTCCGCCCGCGGCCGCACCATCCGTCCCAAGACCATCGGGCAGCGCGACTACGTCAACGCGATCGAGGAGAACACGATCGTGTTCGGCATCGGACCCGCCGGCACCGGCAAGACCTACTTGGCGGTGGCGAAGGCGGTGCGGGCGCTGCTGTCGAAGCAGGTCAACCGCATCATCCTGGCCCGTCCAGCCGTGGAGGCGGGGGAGAGGCTCGGATTCCTGCCCGGGTCGCTCAACGAGAAGATCGACCCGTACCTGCGGCCCCTGTACGATGCCCTGCACGACATGCTCGACCCGGAGTCCATTCCGAAGCTGATGGGCGCCGGCACGATCGAGGTGGCGCCGCTGGCGTACATGCGCGGCCGTACCCTCAACGACGCTTTCATCATCCTCGATGAAGCGCAGAACACCTCTCCCGAGCAGATGAAGATGTTCCTCACGCGGCTCGGGTTCAACTCCACCATGGTCATCACCGGTGACATCACCCAGGTGGACCTGCCGGGCGGGCACCCGTCGGGCCTGCGGATGGTGGAGAAGGTGCTGAAGAAGGTGGACGACATCGAGTTCTGCCACCTCAGCGCCAAGGACGTGGTGCGCCACCGCCTCGTCTCCGACATCGTCGACGCCTACGCTCAGTGGGACTCAGCCAGCGGGAAGAAGGACCGCCGATGACCATCGAAGTGAACAACGAGACCACGCACCGGCTGAACGAACGGGAGTTCACCGACCTCGCCCGGTACGTGTTCGAGCAGATGTTCCTCCACCCGGCGACCGAACTGTCCATCCTGTTCGTGGATGAGGACGCGATGGAGGACCTGCACAAGCGGTGGATGGACCTCGACGGACCGACCGACGTCATGAGCTTCCCGATGGACGAGCTGCGCGAGGGCAGCGAGGACCAGCTCGCACCCGAGGGCCTGCTCGGTGACATCGTCATCTGCCCGACGGTCGCCGCGAAGCAGGCCCGCATCGCCGGGCACTCACCCGAGGAGGAGATGCTGCTGCTGACCACCCACGGCATCCTCCACCTTCTCGGCTACGACCATGTGGAGCCGGAGGAGGAGCGCGTCATGTTCACCCTGCAGCGCAAGCTCCTGCTCACCTTCCTCGCCTCCCGCGGCGGCAGTGCCCACATCACCGACACGGGCGGCCGCGCGTGATCCTCGTGCTGATCGGCGTCCTCGCGGCTCTGGCCGTGGTGGTCGCCACCCTGATCGCGGCCTGTGAGGCCGCCATGATGTCCGCATCCAAGCATTCGCTGGAGCGGGCGCTCGAGGAGAAGTCGGAGAAGAAGCGCGAGAGTGTCCTGCACCTGCACCAGGACGCGCACACCACCCTGTCCACCCTTGCGCTCGGGCGAGTGCTCGCGGAGAGTGCGTACGTCGTCATCATCACCGCGATCCTGTTCGAAACGATCGACGGCCTCTGGACACCGCTGCTGCTCGCCATGGTGATGGCGGGCCTGATCTCGTTCATCGCGTCCTCCGCATCGCCCCGCACCATCGGCCGGCGCAGCCCCGACGCCGTCCTGATCCGCCTCTCCCCGCTGATCCGGACCTGCCGGACGGTGCTCGGTCCGCTGTCCCGCCTGCTGGTGCACATCGCGAACGCCGCCACACCCGGCGGGAAGTACGCCGGCGGGCCGTTCGCCACCGCGGACGAACTGCGGCAGATGGTGGACCGCGCCAGCGAAGGCGAAGAGCTGCAGGACGACGAGCGGGACATGATCCGCGGCGTGTTCGACCTCGGCGACACCCTCATCCGCGAGCTGATGGTGCCGCGCACCGACATGGTCACGATCCAGTCCGACGCCAGCGCCGAGAAGGCGATGCGCCTGTTCGTCCGCTCCGGCTTCTCCCGCATCCCCGTGATCGGTGAGAGCGTCGACGACCTGCTGGGCATGCTGTACTTCAAGGACGTCATGCGGGCTATCCACTCGCCGTGGAACCCGGGCGCTGACCGCCCCGTCACCGACATCATGCGCCAGGTGCGCTTCGTGCCCGAGTTCGTCGGCGCGGACGAGGTCATGAACCAGATGCGCACCAGCCGCGTGCATGTCGCGATCGTGACCGACGAGTACGGCGGCGTCTCCGGCATCGTCACGATCGAGGACATCCTGGAGGAGATCGTCGGCGACATCTCCGATGAGCATGACCGTCATGAAGCGGCCGCCGTGCCGATGTCCGGCGGCGCGTTCCTCGTGCCCGCCCGGGAGAAGCTGTCCGAGGTGGGCGATCTGTTCGACATGGAGATCGACGACGACGACGTCGACACCATCGGCGGGCTCCTCGGCAAGGCCCTCGGCAGGGTCCCGATCGTCGGCTCCGAGGCCGACGCGCACGGTCTGCACATGGTGGCCGAGAAGATCAGCGGCCGCCGCAAGCGCGTCAGCGCCATCGTGGTCTCCCGCGCCCCCCGCGAGGCCGCCCTCACCGGGGAGCTCCCCGTCACCGAAGGAGAGAACGAATGACCGACGTGCACCGCAGCGGCTTCGCCGCCCTCGTGGGCCGACCCAACGTCGGCAAGTCCACCCTCACCAACGCCCTGGTGGGGGAGAAGGTCGCGATCACCTCGGACAAGCCGCAGACCACCCGGCGCGCCATCCGCGGCATCCTCACCACCGAGGACGCCCAGATCATCCTGGTGGACACCCCCGGAGTCCACCGGCCCCGCACGCTGCTGGGGCGCCGGCTCAACGACCTCGTCAACGAAACCCTCACCGATGTCGACGTGGTCGGGTTCTGCATCCCAGCGGACCAGAAGATCGGCCCCGGCGACCGCTACATCGCGCAGGCCCTCGCCGAGATCCGAGCGAACCGATCCCGGCCCGTCATCGTGGTCATCGTGACGAAGGCGGACCTGGTGAGCCGCGACCAGCTCGCCGATCAGCTCGTGGCGGTCTCCCAGTTCATCGACGCCGACGAGATCGTCCCGATCTCCGCGGTGGAGGGAACCCAGATCGACGTGGTCACCCGCGTCATCGCCTCCCACCTGCCGGAGGGCCCCGCCCTCTACCCCGACGGCGTCCTCACCGAGGAGTCGATCGAGGACCGCATCGCCGAACTCGTGCGCGAAGCCGCGCTCGCCGACGTCCGCGACGAACTGCCGCATTCGCTCGCCGCCGTTGTGGAGGAGATCGTCGAGGAGGACCCCGAGGGCGACCCGTTCAAAGAGATGGCGCCGGGGGAGGGCCGGCTGGTGGTGCGCGTGTCCCTGTTCGTGGAGCGGGACTCGCAGAAGGGCATCGTGATCGGCAAGGGCGGTGCTCACCTGAAGAAGGTCGGGACGACCGCTCGCCGGCAGATCCGCAAGCTGATGGGCCGCCCGGTGCACCTGGACATTCGGGTCAAGGTCGCCAAGGACTGGCAGCGGGACCCCAAGCAGCTCGGCCGTCTCGGATTCTGACACGCTGTTCACAGTCAGAGACAGGCGCGTAGACTCGGGGCCATGCTGCTTCTCAACCGCCGTGCGGACCTCCTGCTTATCCGCCGCGACGAGTCCTGACGCCGGGTCCTCGTCGCGGAGGCCCCTCATGCCCGGCGACTGATCACATCGACGTTGAGGACCACACCATGAACGACTCCGCAGCAGCCACCGCCTTCGCCGCCGCCCAGGCCCCGACTGTTCCCGTGACAGGGCAGAGGGGCGATGCGCCCCAGCAGCCGTCGGCCATGCCGATCCACCGCTACCAGCCGTTCCACGAGCAGTTCCGCGTGGACCTGCCGGACCGCACCTGGCCGAACACCATCATCACCCGCGCGCCCCGCTGGTGCGCCGTGGACCTGCGCGACGGCAACCAGGCGCTCATCGACCCGATGAACTCCGAGCGCAAACTGCGCATGTTCGACCTGCTCGTACGGATGGGCTACAAGGAGATCGAGGTCGGGTTCCCGTCGGCCTCCCAGACCGACTACGACTTCGTGCGCACCCTCATCGAAGAGGACCGCATCCCTGACGACGTCACCATCCAGGTGCTCGTCCAGTCCCGTGAGCACCTCATCGAGCGCACCTACCAGGCTCTTGAGGGCGCGAAGCACGCCATCGTCCACCTGTACAACTCCACCTCCATCGTGCAGCGCGACGTGGTGTTCCGCTCCGATGAGGACGGCATCCTCGACATCGCCGTGCAGGGCGCACTGCTGTGCCGCAAGTACGAGGAGACCATCCCGGACACGAAGATCAGCTACCAGTACTCCCCGGAGTCCTTCACCGGCACGGAGCTGGAGTACGCCCTGCGGGTCTGCAACGCCGTGATCGATACGATCAAGCCGACGCCCGAGGACAAGATGATCATCAACCTCCCGGCGACGGTGGAGATGGCGAGCCCGAACGTCTACGCCGACTCCATCGAGTGGATGCACCGCAACCTCGACCGCCGCGACTCCCTGGTGCTCTCCCTGCACCCCCACAACGACCGCGGCACCGCGGTCGCCGCTGCCGAGCTCGGCTACATGGCCGGCGCGGACCGCATCGAAGGATGCCTGTTCGGCAACGGTGAGCGGACCGGCAACGTGGATCTGGTGACCCTCGGCATGAACCTCTTCACCCAGGGCGTGGACCCGCAGATCGACTTCTCGGACATGGATGAGATCCGCCGCACCGTGGAGCACTGCAACCAGATCAACGTGCACGAGCGCACCCCCTACGGCGGCGACCTCGTCTTCACCGCCTTCTCCGGCAGCCACCAGGACGCCATCAAGAAGGGCCTGGAGCGGATGGAGTCCGATGCTGCGGAGGCCGGCAGGAGCGTCGAGGACAGCATCTGGCGCGTCCCCTACCTGCCGGTGGATCCGAAGGACGTGGGCCGCTCCTACGAAGCGGTCATCCGCGTCAACTCCCAGTCGGGCAAGGGCGGGATGGCGTACCTGCTGCGCACCGAGCATGGCCTGGACCTGCCGCGCCGCCTCCAGATCGAGTTCTCCGGGATCGTGCAGCACCTCACCGACTCCGAGGGCGGCGAGGTGTCGCCCGAGGCGCTGTGGGAGGCGTTCCGCGACGAGTACCTGCCGGCGCCGAAGCCCGCTGACCGCTGGGGCCGCTTCAGCTTCCGCGGTATGCACCAGGTGTCCGAAGGCGAAGGCACCGACCGCATCACCGTGGAGATGGTGGTCGACGACCACGTGGAGGAGATCACCGGTCTGGGCAACGGCCCCTTGGACGGCTTCGTGAAGGCACTGGACTCCAAGGGCGTGAAGGTGCGCATCCTCGACTACGCGGAGCACGCACTGGCTGAGGGCGATGACTCCCTCGCCGCCGCCTACATCGAAGCCGAGATCGATGAGGCGATCTACTGGGGCGTCGGCATCGACGGCTCCATCACCCGCGCCTCCATGCAGGCCCTGGTCTCGGCGCTGAACCGGGCGGCGAAGATCCATCGGTGATCTCCCGGCTCATCCGTGATGAAGCGGTCGTGCTGCGCACCCAGCCCCTGGGTGAAGCCGACCGCATCATCACGCTGCTGACCCGACGGCACGGCAAGGTGCGGGCGTCGGCGCGGGGCGTGCGGCGCACGGCCTCCCGCTTCGGCGCCCGCCTCGAACCGTTCCAGCGGGTCGATCTGCAGCTGCGCCGCGGTCGCAGTCTGGACGTCATCGCCCAGGCCGTCACCATCACCGGCTACTCCAGCCGCATCGCGGAGGACTACGACCGGTTCACCGCCGCCACGGCCGTGGCGGAGACCGCCGAGCGGCTCAGCGATGAGGGCATCGACTCCTCGAACGACTTCTACCTGCTGGTGCTGTCCGCCCTTGCCGCGATCGCGGACGGCTCCCGGCCGCCGATGCTGCTGCTGGACTCGTTCCTGCTGCGCGCCACCGCCAGCGCCGGCTGGACTCCGCAGCTGCGCACCTGCGCCACCTGCGGGGCCGACGGGCCCCATGTCGCCTATGACGTCGCAGCCGGCGGCGTGGTCTGCTCGGAGTGCCGGCGCCCCGGCGCCGTCGGTGTGCGACCGAGGGTCATCGAGCATATGATCTTCCTGCTCGCCGGGGATTGGGAGAACGTCCTGGACTCCGACGATCGCACCCAGAACCAGGCCGCTGCCCTGATCGCCAGCACTCTGACCTGGCATCTGGAGCGCGGCATCCGCGCCCTGCACTATGTGGAGCGCTACCAGAGAGGACCCCAGTGACCACGAAGCCCCTGCCCGGATCCATCGGCCAGCACCCGTCGGGCGCGCAGCCCCCAGTGATCCCGGCGCGCTTCGTCCCCCAGCACATCGCGGTGGTGATGGACGGCAACGGCCGGTGGGCGAACCGCCGTGGTCTGCCCCGCACCGCCGGTCACGAAGCCGGTGAGGCGGCCCTGCTGGATGTGGTCGCCGGCGCGCTGCAGATAGGGGTCACGCACCTGAGCGCGTACGCGTTCTCCACCGAGAACTGGGCGCGCTCCCCGGAGGAGGTGCGGTTCCTGATGGGCTTCTCCCGGTCGGTTCTGCGCCGCCAGCGCGACACCCTCAACGAATGGGGCGTGAGGATTGTCTGGATCGGCCGGCCGCAGCGGCTGTGGCGATCCGTCATCAGCGAGCTGCAGGCCGCTGAGGAGCTGACGCGGCACAACACCCGCCTGACGCTGTACATGTGCGTGAACTACGGCGGGCACGCCGAACTGGTGGACGCGGTGCGCCGCATCGCCGAGGAGGCGGCCGACGGGCGCCTGAAGCCGTCACGGATCCGCTCCTCGACGATCGAGTCCCACCTGTACGCGCCCGATATGCCGCCAGTCGACTTGTTCCTTCGGTCCTCGGGGGAGCAGCGCACCTCGAACTTCCTGCTGTGGCAGAGCGCGTACGCGGAGCTGCTGTTCATCGAGGAGATGTGGCCGGATGTGGACCGGGTGGTGCTGTGGCGCGCCATCGAGGAGTACGCGATGCGCGATCGGCGCTTCGGGGGCGCCGTGGACCGCCCTCAACAGGTGAGCGAGGGGCAGGGCCCCGCGTCAGTCAGCGCGGACGGCTGAGCTGCCAGTGCCCTGACGGTCGGCCGCCCCAGCCAACGGCGTCGCCGGGGATCTGAGTCGCGCACGCGCCCGTCGGCCCCCGCAGATCACCATGGCGGCGCCGAAGATCGCGAGCACCACGAGGACCGCTGCCAGCGGGTTCGCCACCAGCAGGCGCCACCACAGGCTGAACGCCGCCAGCCCCGCCGTGGCGTAGATGACCGCCCACAGGAAGCCTCCGACGGCGAGCGCCGGCAGGTAGCGCCGCAGCGGCATCCGGACGACGCCGGCAGCGGCATTGACCGCGGTCTGGAAACCGACGGTGAGGAAGCTCAGCGCCACCAGCGGAGCACCCCAGCGAGCGAGCTTGTCCTGAGCGCTCGCGACTGCCGCGGACTCCAGGAAGCGGCGCAGGCGGCTGCGGTGCGCCAACTGCGTGGCGAAGCGGCCGAGCGCATAGGTGGCGCCGGCGCGCAGGTAGATCACCACGAGAAGAAACGCGATCGCGGGGATCAGCGGCAGTGACCGGATCCAGTCGAGCACGGCTCAGCCGGACTGCTCTGCAGAGGCTCCAGCATCGCCCGTGGGCTCAGCGCTCTCCTGATGCTTGGGGCACAGGCCGTAGATCTCCATCGTGTGGTGGAGATCGGTGAAGCCGTTCTCCTGAGCAATGCGGTGCGCCCAGCGCTCCAGCTCGGGCGCCACGAACTCGATCGTGTGGCCGCAGACGCGGCACAGCAGATGATGGTGGTGCTCTTCGATGCGGCACTGGCGGTAGATCGCTTCGCCCTCATCGGTGATGAGCACATCGACCAGGCCCGCGTCCACGAGGGACTGCAGGTTGCGGTAGACCGTGGCGAGGCCCACCGGCTGGTCATCATCGCGCAACAGGTCATACAGCTGCTGCGCGGTCATGAAGTCGCGCTCGGTCGCCAAACAGTTGAGGATGGCGGTGCGCTGACGAGTCTGGCGGACAACCTTAGTCATAGTCGCTCCATCATCCCACGCCGCGGCGGGGAATGAGAGCGGATGCGAGCAGACCCACGATGTACACGGCGATGGACAGCAGAACGATCACCCCGCCCGGCGGCAGATCCACGAACACGGTGATGAGCAGGCCCGCCACCGAGCACAGCACCCCGATGACGATGGCGACGTTCATGGTGCGGGAGAAGCCGCGCACCATCGACTGTGCCGCCGCCACCGGCACGATCATCAGCGCCGACACCATCAGCGCACCCACGATCCGCATCGCCAGGGTCACCGTCAGCGCCGCCATCACAGCGATCAGGATGTTGACCATCCGCACCGGCAGGCCGATCGCCTGCGCATGCTCCTCGTCGCTGGTGACGGCGAACAGCAGGGGCCGCAGCCCCACGCCGATCAGCAGCACCACCACGGCGAGAACGGCCGCGATCAGCAGGTCCGAGCGCGTCACCGTGGACAGCGACCCGAAGAGGTACGCCATCAGGGACTGGGAGGTGCCGCCGGCGAGCTGGATGAGGACCACACCGCCGGCGATGCCGCCGTAGAACAGGATCGCCAGAGCAGTGTCGCGGCTGGTGTGCCCGGCTATGCGCACCCATTCGATCATCACAGCGCCTGCGACGGCGGCGACCAGAGCGCCGGGCACGGCCAGCACGTCGGGGGAGAGGGCGGTGAGAGAGGCGACGAGCCAGCCGACCGCCACACCCGTCAGCGCGACGTGGCCGAGGCCGTCACCGAGCAGCGAGAGCCGCTTCTGCACCAGGTACGTGCCGACCACGGGGGCGGTCAGGCCGACGAGCAGAGCGATGATCAGCGGGTCGCGGATGATGGGGGAGCTGAGCAGCTCGAAAGGGCTCATGGGGTGAACTCCTGGCCGATGCACTCCTCAATGATCGGGTCCACGTGGTGGTCATCGGCGGGGTCGTGGGGAAGGCGGTCGGGGACGGGGCCGTCATGCACGATGCGGCCCTGCTCCAGGAGGATCGCGCGGGTCAGCAGGGAGCGCAGCGGTCCCGTTTCGTGGAGCACCACGATGACGGTGGTGCCGCCGGCGTTGAGGTCGCCGATCAGTTCGGCGATCTGCTCCTGGCTGGAGGCGTCCACACCGGTGAACGGCTCGTCCAGCAGCAGCACCTGCGGGCGGCGGATGAGGGCGCGGGCGATCATCACCCGCTGGCGCTGTCCGCCGGACATGTCGGTGATGGGCCGGTCCGCGAGGTGGGAGATGCCGACCGTGTCCAGGGCCTCGTCGACCCGTCGGCGGTCGCGGCGCAGGAAGAGCGAGCGGGAGTTCAGCAGACCCGCGGAGACCGCTTCGCGCGCGGTCGCGGCGATGTTGCCGATCTCCGCACTGGTCTGCGGCACGTAGCCGAGGCAGTCGTGGGCGGCGCGGTGCCGAACCGGGTCGCCGTGGATCCATGCGCGGCCCTCCGCGAGCGGCAGGATGCCGATCATGGCGCGCATGAGAGTGGACTTGCCGGACCCGTTGGGCCCGATCACGGCAACGAACTCGCCTTCGCCGATGGCGGTGGAGACGGAGTCGAGCACGCGCACACCGGAGCGCACCACCGTGGCGCCCTCCAAGCGGATGAAGGTGTCGGGGCCGTCAGCGCTTGCCGGGGTGGAGGGGGATGCAGCGGTGGGGGTGTGCTCGGCCCTCACTGCCACGATGCGACCAGTTTTTCAGCGTCCTCGATCATGACTTGAGAATAGTCCTTCTTCTCATCGAGCTGCTGCTCCAGGTTGTCCAGCTCCTCCGCCTTCGCACCGGTGGAATCGGCGAGGGACTTGGCGACCTTCGGGGACGCGGTCGTCTCGAAGAACACGGTGGTGACGCCCTCGTCCTTGATCACCTTCTGCAGGTCGCGCAGCCGCTTCGGGCTGGGTTCGCTCTCCGGGTCGATGCCGGAGATGCCGACCTGCTTGAGGCCGTAGCGGGCCGCGAGGTACCCGAAAGCTTCGTGGGAGGTGATGAAGGTCTTCGGGCCCGACACGGAGTCGAAGGTGGACTTCAGCTGAGCATCCAGCTTCTTCATGTCAGCGGCGAAGGACTTCGCACGCTGTTCGAAGTCGGCGGCACCGGAGGTGTCGATCTCACCGAGGCGCTTCGCGAGGGCGGTCGCGACCTCCGCCATCTTGGTGGGGTCGAACCAGAAGTGCGGATCGTAGATGCCGTGGTCGTGACCGTCGTGGCCCTCACCGGCGTGGTCGTGCTCATCACCGTGATCGGCGTGATCGGCGTGCTCCTCAGCGCTCTCGCCGGCGTGCAGCAGGTCGGTCACCTCGTGCACGGCGAGGACGTTGTCGGGCTTCTGCTGCTTCACGAGGTCGTCCACGGCGGCCTGGTAGCCGGTGATGTGCACCAGCACATCCGCCTGGGTGATCTCGGTGGCCTGGGCGGGCGAGAGCTCGAGGCCGTGGGGGTCTACGCCCGGTTTGACGGGGTTGATGATGGTGACGGCGTCACCGCCGATGCGCTGGGCGATGTGCACCAGTGGGTAGCAGGTGGCCACCACGCTCACGCCGTCCCCGTCGGCCGACTTCCCGCCGCAGGCGGCGAGGGCCGCGGCGAGCGCTCCGCCGCCCAGCAGAGCGCCGAAGGAGCGGCGAGTCAGGGCGGCGCTGAGGTGCGGCATGCGGGTGCGCTGGGGTGTGGGTGCGGGGGCCGACGGAGTCACTTCATTCATGGGAACCATTATCAGTGAGCGGGGTGGTGGGCGGCAAGGAGAACCGCCCCGCCGGCTGTCCGAGTGTGCCGAAGGACTCGGATATCCTGGATGGGACCTCCATCGCCCGCCCGCGGAGACCCCGCAGAAGGAGACACACGTGGCCAAGCCCGCACCGTCCAAGCTCGACAGCGTCATCGCCCTCGCGAAGCGCCGAGGTTTCGTCTTCCCCGCCGGTGAGATCTACGGCGGCACCCGGTCGGCATGGGACTACGGGCCTCTGGGTGTGGAACTGAAGGAGAACATCAAGCGTCACTGGTGGCGCACCTTCGTGCAGTCCCGCGCGGACATGGTGGGCCTGGACTCCAGCATCATCCTGCCCACCGCCGTGTGGGAGGCCTCCGGGCACGTCGCCACCTTCACCGACCCGCTCGTGGAGTGCCGCCAGTGCCACAACCGATTCCGTGAGGACCACCTCATCGAAGCGTTCGAGGAGAAGAAGGGCCGCGCCCCCGAGGGCGGCACCGCGGAGATCGCCTGCCCCACCTGCGGCACCAAGGGTGAGTTCACCGACCCGCAGCAGTTCTCCGGCCTGATGAAGACCTACCTCGGCGCCGTGGACAACGAGACCGGCCTGCACTACCTGCGCCCCGAGACCGCGCAGGGGATCTTCGTCAACTTCCTCAATGTCGCCACCACCGCGCGGATCAAGCCGCCGTTCGGCATCGGGCAGATCGGCAAGAGCTTCCGCAACGAGATCACGCCCGGAAACTTCATCTTCCGCACCCGCGAGTTCGAACAGATGGAGATCGAGTACTTCACCCCCGCTGAGCAGGCCGATGAGCACTTCGACTCCTGGGTCGAGGCCTGCTGGAACTGGTTCATCGACCTCGGCATCAGCGAGGAGAACCTGCGGAAGTTCGATGTGCCCGATGAGGAGCGCGCCCACTACAGCGACGCCACCATCGACCTGGAGTACCGCTTCGGCTTCCAGGGCAGCGAATGGGGCGAACTGATGGGCGTGGCCAACCGCACCGACTTCGACCTCGGCTCCCACGAGAAGGCCTCCGGCAAGTCGATGCATTACCACGACCAGGCCAGCGGTGACCGCTACGTGCCGTACGTGATCGAACCGTCCTTCGGCCTCACTCGCGCCATGATGGCGTTCCTGGTGGAAGCGTACGAAGAGGACGAGGCTCCCAACACCAAGGGCGGGGTGGACAAGCGCACCGTCCTGCGCCTGGACCCGCGCATCGCGCCGATCAAGGCCGCCGTGCTTCCGCTGTCCAAGAGCGAGGACCTCGTCCCGATCTCCACGAAGCTGGCCGATGAGCTGCGCGGACTGTGGAACGTGGACGTGGACACCTCCGGCGCGATCGGCCGCCGCTACCGCCGCCAGGACGAGATCGGCACACCGTTCTGCATCACTGTCGACTTCGACACCCTCGAGGACCAGGCCGTCACCGTGCGCGAGCGCGACTCGATGGAGCAGGTGCGCGTGCCGCTGAGCGAGGTCACCGGTTACCTCGCGCAGCGCCTCGTCGGTGCCTGATCTGCACAGTGACCTGAGCTGACGCCTGGTCCCGGCGGCATGTGATCGACGGGACCAGGCGTCGCCATAGGAACCGCTGTGCACCTCTGGGACAATGGGGCCATGCCCCATCCCTCCACGCCTGAATCCGCCGCGCCCACGAGCGCCGCCGCCGTCAGTGGTGACGCGCCCGTCGGCGCTGACCGCATGCCGCTGACCATCGGCCCGCTGACGTCCGACACCCCCGTGGTGCTCGCCCCCATGGCCGGCGTCACCAATGAGCCGTTCCGCTTGCTGTGCCGCGAATTCGGCGCCATGCACTCGGACAACGACGGCGGCTTCTTCGTGTCCGAAATGGTCACCAGCCGCGCCCTCGTGGAGCGCAAACCCGAAACCATGCGCATGGTGAAGATGGGGGAGCGGGAGCGCCCGCGTTCCATCCAGCTGTACGGCGTGGATCCCGCCACGGTCCGCGCAGCCGTCGGCCTCCTCGTGGAGGAGGACCTCGCCGACCATGTCGATCTCAACTTCGGCTGCCCCGTCCCGAAGGTGACCCGCAAGGGCGGCGGCGCGGTGCTGCCGTGGAAGACCGAACTGTTCACCCAGATCGTCAGCGGCGCCGTGGAGGCCGCCGGTGATGTCCCCGTCACCGTGAAGACCCGCATGGGTGTGGACGAGGACCACCTCACCTACCTGGATGCGGGCCGCATCGCGCAGGAGGTCGGTGCCGCCGCGATCGCTCTGCACGGCCGCACCGCGAACCAGCACTACTCCGGCACCGCACAGTGGGACGCCATCGCCGCCCTCAAGAACGCCGTCACGGACATCCCCGTGCTCGGCAACGGCGACATCTGGACGGCCGAGGACGCTCTGCGGATGGTGGAGGAGACGGGCTGCGACGGTGTTGTGGTGGGCCGCGGCTGTCAGGGCCGCCCGTGGCTGTTCGCCGACCTCGCCGCCGGTTTCGCGGGTCGCCCCGACCGGGTGCGCCCGACCCTCGGCGACGTCTGCCGGACCCTGCGCCGCCACGCCGTACTGCTCACCGAGTTCTTCGAATCCGAGGAGCGGGGCGTGCGCGACCTGCGCAAACACGTCGGCTGGTACTTCAAGGGCTACCCCGTCGGCGGCGAGCTGCGCCATGCCCTCGCCACCATGGAGTCCATCGCGGACCTCGATCAGAAGCTGTCCCGCCTCGACTGGGACTCCCCGTACCCCGGTGAGACCGTGGAGGGGCCGCGCGGCCGGGCCGGGCGCCCCAAGCGCACCCACATGCCCGACGGATGGCTGATCTCCCGTGAGCTGACCGACGAGCACCGCACCCGGCTGCACGAGGCCGAACTGTCGATCTCCGGAGGCTGATCCGTGGCCCGCTCACCCCGCATCCCCGCCGGCTACACCGCTGCCGACCTCGACCGCTTCTTCCAGGAGCCGCCGAAGTCGCAGAACCGCACCCCGTTCCAGCGCGACCGCGCCCGGGTCCTCCACTCCAGTGCACTGCGCCGCCTCGGAGCGAAGACTCAGGTCCTCGGCGCCGGCGAGAACGACTTCGTCCGCACCCGCCTCACCCACTCCCTCGAAGTGGCGCAGGTGGGTCGTGACATCGCCGAGGAGCTCGGCTGCGACCCGAACCTCGTGGACCTCGCCTGCCTCGCCCACAACCTCGGCCACCCGCCGTTCGGCCACAACGGGGAGCGCGTGCTCAACACGCTCGCGGATCCCGTCGGCGGCTTCGAAGGGAACGCGCAGAGCCTGCGCCTGCTGGCCCGCCTCGAACCCAAAGTGCTGGACGCGGACCGCTCCTACGGCCTCAACCTGACCCGCGCGGCCCTGGATGCGTCCATCAAATACCCGTGGCGCCGCGGTGAGGGCCCGAACCCGTCGTCCCCGAAGTTCGGTGTGTACGAGGACGACCTCCCCGTGTTCGACTTCGTCCGCGACGGCGCCCCCGCCCAGCAGCAGTGCCTCGAGGCGCAGGTCATGGACATCTCCGATGACATCGCCTACTCCGTGCACGACATCGAGGACGCCGTCACCGGGTTCCGCATGAATCCCGCCCTGCTGCAGGACCCGATGGAGCGCAGCGCCGCGCTCTACGTGGTGCAGGACTGGTACACCCCCACCCGCAGCATCGACGAGCTCGACGCCGCCCTCACCCGCCTCGAAGCGGACCCCGCGTGGCTCCATGAGTACACCGGGAACCTCGCCGACTCCGCCGCACTGAAGGACCTGTCCTCCCAGCTGATCGGCCGCTTCGTCTCGGCCGTCGTCACCGCGACGCAGGCCGAGTACGGCACCGACCCGATCGCCCGCTATCAGGGGCAAGTGGTGGTGCCGGAGGAGACGGCGCTGGAGATCTCCGTGCTCAAGGGCCTCGCCGCCGCCTACGTGATGAGCAGCCGTGAACAGCAGCCCGTGTACGAGCAGCAGGAGCAGATCATCACCGACCTGCACGCCGCGCTGCGCAGCACCGGCCGCACCCACCTCAACCCTCTGTTCCGCAGCCTGTGGGACCGCGCGGCCGACGGGGACGAGCGCGAACGGGTCATCATCGACCAGATCGCGTCCTTCACCGACGTGATGGCGGTGCGGCTGCACGCCGAACTGTTCGGCAGCGGCTCCAGCGCCTCCGCTCTCGACGAACCGCTGCCGGGCCTCGGGCCCGATCTGCCGACGGCATAATCCCCGGACCAGGGGTCGACGAGCGGATACAGTGGGGCCGGCAGCGGCGGAAGGAAGGCGGAATCGATGGCAGGCGGGCTGATTCGGCGCGAGGACATCCAGCTGGTGCGCGAACGATCCCGCCTGGACGAGATCGTCTCCGAGCACGTCACCCTGCGCACCGCCGGTGTCGGTTCGATGAAGGGCCTGTGCCCCTTCCACGACGAGAAGACCCCGTCCTTCCACATCCGGCCCGCCCTCGGCCACTGGCACTGCTTCGGCTGCGGCGAGGGCGGCGACGTCATCGCCTTCGTCCAGAGGATCTCCCACCTGTCGTTCGTGGAAGCGGTCGAATACCTCGCCACCAAAGCGGGGGTCACGCTGCGCTACGAGGACACCGGTTCCGGTGGGGAGCGCCGCACCGATTTCGCCTCCCGCCAGCGCCTGCTCGAAGCGCACCGCGTGGCGGAGGAGTTCTACCGTGAGCAGCTCGCCTCCCCGGAGGCGCAGACCGCGCGCCGATTCCTCGGAGAGCGCGGATTCGACCGCGCCGCCGCCGAGAAGTTCGGGGTCGGGTTCGCGCCGCAGGGCTGGGACACCCTGCTGCGGCACCTGCGCGGCCGAGGCTTCACCGAGAAGGAACTGAGCGTCTCCGGGCTCGTCTCCCAGGGGCAGCGCGGCGTGTACGACAGGTTCCGCGGACGCCTCACCTGGCCCATCCGCGATGTCACCGGCGCCACCATCGGCTTCGGCGCCCGCCGCCTCTTCGAGGACGACAAGGGCCCGAAGTACCTCAACACCCCCGAAACACCCATCTACAAGAAGTCGCAGGTCCTGTACGGCCTCGACCTCGCCCGCAGGGCGATCTCCACACAGCGGCAGGTGGTGGTGATGGAGGGTTACACGGACGTGATGGCCGCGCATCTGGCGGGGATCGAGACCGCGGTCGCGTCCTGCGGCACCGCATTCGGCGGCGACCACGTCACCGTGGTGCGCCGCATCATGGGCGACACCGCCGCCACGGCCGGACTCCGCCTCGGCTCCGGGTTCGGACAGGGCGGTGCCGGCCTCGGCGGTGAAGTGATCTTCACCTTCGACGGCGACGAGGCCGGCCAGAAGGCCGCACTGAAGGCGTTCGGCGAGGACCAGCGGTTCGTGGCACAGACGTTCGTCGCGGTGGAGCCCGGCGGGCTCGACCCGTGCGACGTGCGCATCCAGCGCGGCGACCAGGCGCTGCGGGACCTCATCGACTCCCGTGTCCCCATGTTCGAGTTCGCGATCCGCGCCGCCCTCAAGCATGTGGACCTCGACACCGCCGAAGGGCAGGTCGCGGGTCTGCGCATGGCAGCGCCGGTGGTGGCGCAGATCCGGGACAAGGCGCTGCGCCCCGAGTACGCCCGGCGGCTGTCCGGGTGGCTCGGGATGGATGAGCGCACCGTCGGCCGGGCCGTGCAGGACGCCGCGAAGCAGGCCCGCCACCAGGCGAACGAGCAGCAGCTGCACCGACACGACCCCACCGCGCAGCAGCCCGGCGCGTCCGCGTCGGCCCACCAGGGGGCGGCGGGGGAGGAGCAGCCGCCGATGGAGCAGGCGCTGCGGCTGCGGGACATCATGCCGCGCCGAGACCCCGTCGGCATCGTGGAGATGCAGTCGCTCGCGCTGATGCTGCAGTCACCGCAGGTGCTCGACCCGGTTGCCGTCACACTGCTGCCCGATGAGGCTTTCCGGACCACCGCGCTGCAGTCCATCTGGGACTGCATCCTCGCCACCGCGAGCCTGGAGGACGCCGTCACCGGCCAGCTCAGCCCTGCCCGGTTCCTCGACGCGGTCATGGAGATCGCCGGGGACACGCTCAGGCCCCTGATCGTGGAGCTGGCGTCCCTGGAGCTGCCGGCCCGCACCGAGGAGCAGCTGGTGCGGCTCGGCGCGTCGCTGATGACGCGGCTGACCGAGCTGAGCTTCACCCACGAGTACTCCCTGCTGCGCCACCGCCTCGCGCGGCTGGATCCGCGCACCGATCAGGAGGAGTACACGAAGGTGATGACGCGGATGTCCGCGATCCAGGAGCAGCGGCGGGCCCTGCACGCCGACGACCTCTGACGCCGTCAGCCCGGTCCGCCCGCTACAGTGGATCGGGTGAGCGCAGCTGAACCGAGGATCTCCCAGGCACCCATCCACCCGCGGCGCATTCTCGCTGTCCTGCTCGCACCGCTCTTCATGGCGCTGGTGGCGATCTCCGTCATCAACGTGGCACTCGCTGCGATCTCCGAGTCTCTCGACACCACCAGCACCGGTCTGCAGTGGATGCTGTCCGGCTATGCCCTCGCGTTCGGGGTCTTCCTGGTGCCGTCGGGGCGCGCTGGGGACGCCACCGGGCGACGGAGGCTGCTCGTCATCGGTGTCGGGGTCTTCACCCTCGGCTCTCTCGTCTCAGCGCTCGCTCCCAACGAGGGAACTCTCATCGTGGCCCGCATTCTGCAGGGCATCGGGTCGGGTCTGCTGAACCCGCAGGCGATCGGTCTGATCCAGCAGCACTTCCACGGGCAGAAGCGTGCAGCGGCGTTCGCGATGTTCGGAACGACTGTCGCGGTCGCGACCGCGATCGGCCCCGTGGTCGGCGGTGTGCTGATCGAACTGTTCGGGTCGGCGCTCGGGTGGCGCATGATCTTCCTGCTGAACGTGCCGATCGGCATCGCCACCATGGTCTTCGCGCTGCGCTGGCTTCCGCAGGACCGGGTCCGTGTGGATTCGAAACTGGACCTCGACCCGATGGGAACGATCCTGCTGACCGCCGGCATCATCTCGTTCATGGTGCCGTTCATGACCCGCGGCAACCCATGGGTCTACGCCCTGCTCGGCGTCGCCCTGGTGATGTTCGCCGGGTGGGCGCTGTGGGAGAAGCGGTACAAGCAGCGCGGCCGCCAGCCCATGGTGGACCTGGCGCTGCTGCAGCAGCCGTCGTTCCGCAACGGCATCGCCATCATCACCGTGTACTTCCTCGGCGCCACCAGCGTGTGGATCCTCGTGCCGGTGTACATGATCACAAGCCTGCACCTCTCCGCGTTCGAGGCGTCCCTGATCGGTCTGCCCAGTTCGATCGCGGCGATGTTCTCCTCGCAGCTGGGCGGCCGCTACGTGCTCCGACTCGGGCGCCGACTCGTGGCTGCCGGCTTCGCGCTGGCGTTCTTCGCCATGGTGACGATGGTGCTGATCGTTCCGCTGGTGGAGTCCGGTCGCATCAGTCACTGGTGGTTCGCGGCCGCGCTGCTCATGTTCGGCTTCAGTCAGGGCCTGACGATCTCACCGAACCAGACTCTGACGCTCAACGCGGTGGACCCGCGGTTCGGCGGTGTCGCCGGGGGTGTGCTGTCGCTGGGACAGCGGATGGGTGCGGCCGTCGGCACAGCACTGATCCCCGGTATCCTGTTCTCCATGCTCGACAGGGGCGCTCCCTGGGTGGAAGCGGTCCGCACCTCGGTCGCGGTGATCATTGCACTGATGCTCGGTGCGTTCGTGCTGACTCTGGTGGACCGCCGACGCGAGAAGCGGGACATGGCGGCCGCGCGCGCCGCCCAGTCCTGACCCGCGGTGGGGCCCACCGGGGCGCGAATCGTGGCATCAGTCATAAAAGGCCCGGGAGCGGCTTCTCAATTGGATTCGTGCGAGTCAGTCCTGGTAGAGTCATATCTCGTTGATCCCCCATAGCTCAACGGCAGAGCACTCGACTGTTAATCGAGGGGTTGTTGGTTCGAATCCAACTGGGGGAGCCACATGATGAGGGCTCCGGCTGATGCCGGGGCCCTTCTCGTGTTCCGGGACTGCGTCGGCTCCCTGCGCTGAGCACTCAGAGGATTCTCGTGCGGCACGCGGCCGCCCCCACCAGCCCGGACAGCGGGATGGTCGTGACGCCGAGTGATGTCGGCGTGCTGATTTCCTGGGCGGCGGCGCGTGCGGAATAATGGAGCGTTGATCAGGGCCCATAGCTCAGCTGGTCAGAGCACTGGACTCATAATCCATTGGTCGCGGGTTCAAGCCCCGCTGGGCCCACCACGAAACCCCAGGCCACCGGCCGAGGCGCCCGACGGGTGCGCGGCCCAAGCCTGGGGTTCATTGGTGTCGGCATTGCAGTGAGCCGGCCGCAGGGGAGATGGTGCCCCATGCAATCGGTTGGCGGACGCCGCCGAGATCAGTGCGGTCGGGGTCAGTCCGCCATGTCGCCCACGACCACGGCCTCCGCTTCGAGCTGGGTGCTGGTCGCGCCTTCGAGCCTGTTCAGTCCGCGGTTGATGGTCTTCGCGCCGAACAGCAGCGCCACCACAGCGATGAGAGCAGTCACCACGCCCAGCTGGAAGGGCGCGCGGCGGGCTCGGGGCTCGGGGTCGACTTCGGGGCTCCCCGGCCAGGTCCATTCGCTCACGCCCTCGCCTGCGGACCGCGCCGGTCCCGTCCTGAATCGTCCCTCCGGTCAGGGCCCGGATACACTGACCGATGGATCCATGCCGGTGCCGCAGAATTCGCGTGCGCAGGCATCCGTCGGCCCACCACCCAGGAGAGACATGTCCGTGAAGTCCCCACGCGAATTCCCCCGCGACAACGCGCCCGAGGGAACCGACGTCTGGGTGGAGCGCACCGCCGAGCGCGAACTCACTGGCTTCAACGTCCGCGGCGTCAGCATCCCCATCGGCCGCGGCGAGGGCCGCATCACCCCCGGGGAGCTGCTCAAGCTCTCCCTCATCGGCTGCGCCGGCATGACCATGGACAACTCGGCCGCCCACCGTCTCGGCGAGGACTTCGCGCTGCGCATCACCGCACGCGCCACCTCCGACGAGAAGGAGAACCGCTACCTCGACATCGCCGAGGAGATCGAACTCGACCTCTCCGGCCTCACCGAGGACGAACAGGCCCGCCTCACCGACCTGCTCTCCAAGGTCATCGGACGCGGCTGCACCGTGGAGCGCACCGTCACCGCGGACCCCGCGATCCGCCACACCATCATCAACGCCGCCGAAAAGGACCAGAACGCATGACCTACCGCAGTATCCGCGTCGTCGGGGACCCCGTCCTGCGCACCGAGTGCGACCCCATCACCGCCATCACCCCCGGAGTCCGACAGCTCGTGGAGGACCTGCTGGAGACCGTCGACGAAGACGGCCGCGCCGGCCTCGCCGCCAACCAGATCGGCGTGGCCTCCCGCGCGTTCTCCTGGAACATCGACGGCGACATCGGCTACATCCTCAATCCCGTCATCACCCATGTCTCCGAGGAGACCCAAGACGGCGACGAAGGCTGCCTGAGCGTGCCCGGCCTCTTCTTCCCCCGCATCCGCGGCGCGGAAGCGGCCTGCGAAGGCATCGACCTCGACGGCCGCAAGGTCACCCTCGAAGGCGACGGCATCATCGCCCGCCTCATCCAGCACGAAGTCGGCCACCTCAACGGCGAGCTGTACATCGACGGCCTCGAGCGCAGCGTCCGAAAGAAGGCGCTGCGCGCTATCAGAGAGACCCTCTAACCTGAACTGGCTCACCTGGGGCCAGCAGACCATCCGGGCAGCGAATCGATTCGTGGGGAAGACGCTTCGATTCGACCGGAAGGGGAGCAATGGCTCAGGGAGTCCTCTATATTCACTCCGTTTCGCGCGCCCTCGCACCACACATCGAATGGGCTGCCAGCGGAGTCCTCGGCGTGCCCGTGCGCATCAGGTGGTACGACCAGCCCGCCGGCCCCGGCCTGCAGCGCGCAGAGATCGCCTGGAGCGGCCGCGCCGCAGTCGGCGCTGAGCTCGCCACCGCGCTGCGCGGCTGGAACGACCTGCGCTACGAAATCACTCAGGAGCCCACGGCGATCGACACCGGCTCCCGGTGGATGTACACCCCCGACCTCGGCATCCACCACACCGCGATGGACCACGAAGGCAACGCCACCCTCACCGAGGACCGCATCCGCCACTGCATCGCACTCGCCGGCAACAGGCCGCACCGCATCCCCGACGAGATCGACCGAGCGCTCGGCCGCGACTGGGATGAGGAACTCGAGCACTACCGCCGCGCCGCCATCGAGGAGAGCGCGCCCCGCCGCCTCCACCTCGTGGGGTGACATCGCTCGGTCACGAAGCGGAGGCCGGAGGAATGAATCTCCGGCCTTCAATGTATGAGATGTAAGGCGAAGCCTTACGCGTTGGTGAAGACGACGGCGATGTCGTGACCGCCGAAGCCGAAAGCATTGTTCAGCACGGCGGCATCGCCCTCCGGCATCTCGCGCGGTTCGTTGACCGCCACATCCAGCGGGACGTTCTCATCGAGGTTCTCAATGTTGATCGTCGGCGGGATCACCCGGTTGTGCAGTGCCAGAACCGAGAAGATCGACTCCACCGCGCCGGCGCCGCCGAGCAGGTGACCGGTCATCGACTTCGTGGAGCTCACCACAATCTGATCCGACTTTTCCGCGCCGACGGCGTCACGCACCGACTCCAGCTCGGAGATGTCGCCAAGAGGAGTGGAGGTGCCGTGCGCGTTCACATGCCTCAGGTCGGAGCCGTCGATGCCGGCGTCCTCGATGGCCTCGCGGATCGCGCGCTGCTGCCCGTCCGGGCTCGGAGCGGAGATGTGGTGGGCGTCCGACGCCATGCCGCGACCTGACGCGTACGCGTAGATTCGGGCGCCACGGGCCTTGGCGAACTCCTCCGACTCCAGCACGAGGATGCCGGCGCCCTCACCGAGGACGAAGCCATCGCGGTCGCGGTCGTACGGGCGCGACGCGGTCTTCGGGTCATCGGTGCGGGTGGAGAGGGCGCGGATGTTCGCGAATCCTGCCAGCGGCAGCGGGTGGATGCAGGCGTCCGTGCCGCCGGTGATGACGACATCGGCGCGGCCGTTGCGGATCATGTCCATGCCCCAAGCGACGGACTCAGCACCCGTCGCACACGCGGACACGGGAGTGTGGGAGCCGGCCTTCGCACCGAACTCGATCTCGATATGGGCCGACGCGGAGTTCGGCATGAGCATCGGAACGGTGTAGGGGTTGACGCGGCGGGCGCCGCGCTCACGGACGATGTCCCACTGGTCGAGCATAGTCCAGACACCGCCGATGCCGGCGCCGACCACGGTCGCCAGGCGCAGCGGGTCCACTTCGGGGCTGCCGGCGTCCTTCCATGCCTCGCGAGCAGCGATCATCGCGTACTGACCGCTGGGGTCGAGCTTGCGCGCCTCCGGGCGGGAGAGGAACTCCAGCGGATCACCGGCGACAGTGCAGGCGAAGTCCACGGACAGGCCGTAGGTCTCGGCCCAGTCGTTGTCGAGGGTGGTGGCGGTGCTGACGCCGTCCAGGGCGTTCTTCCACGAAGTGGCCGCGTCAGTGCCGAGCGGGTTGAAGGTGCCGAGGCCGGTGACGACGACGCGTGGGCTCTGGTCAGTCATAGTGAAGCAGTGTCCTTGTGACGAGGCGGCAAAAAGCGCAGCGCCCGGGACTCCCATCTGCATGAGAACCCGGGCGCTGATCAGATCAGGCCTGAGCGCTGGAGATGTACTTGACGGCGTCGCCGACGGTGACGAGGTTCTTGACCTCTTCGTCGGGGATGCGGACGTCGAACTTCTCCTCGGCGTTGACCACGATGGTCATCATCGAGATGGAGTCGATGTCGAGATCATCGGTGAAGGACTTGTCGAGCTGGACATCGGCGGTCTCCACGCCGGTCTCCTCGTTGACGATCTCGGCCAGGCCGGCGAGGATCTCATCATCGGTGTGTGCCATGAGGCTCTCCTTTGGTTGGACAGAACAATCAGCAGGCTCAGACTACCGCCAAAGCCGGGAAAGGGACTGATTCGCCGCGCTTGGACGGGGGTTGGTCACATAAAGATTCGGTTACCGAGCCGAGGAAACCGTGTGGCCAGGAATGTTACCGTTCGGCAGTCAGGGGAGGATGACCACCTGGCCGGCATAGGCAAGGCCGGCGCCGAATCCGATCTGCACGCAGACGTCGCCGCTCTTGGCCTTGCCCTCCTGCAGCAGGCGGTGCGTCGCCAGGGGTATGGACGCGGCCGATGTGTTGCCGGTGTCCTCGATGTCGCGGGCGATCACCACGGAATCGGGCAGCTTCAGCTGCTTCGCCAGCTGGTCGATGATCCGCATGTTCGCCTGGTGCGGCACGAACACGTCGACGTCCTCCACGCTGAGGCCAGAGCGCTCCAGCGACTCGCGGATCATGTCCGCGGTGTGCCACACGGCCCAGCGGAACACTGACGGCCCCTCCTGCCGCAGAGTCGGGAACCCGAGCTCCGGGTTCTCCTTGTACTCCAGCAGCGAGTGGGTCATGTAGATGGTCTTCCAGTTCTCGCCGTCGCTGCCCCACACGGTGGGGCCGATCTTCGGAACGTCGCTGGCGGACACCACGGCTGCTCCGGCGCCGTCGCCGAGCAGGAAGGACATGGAGCGGTCGGTGGGGTCGATGATGTCGGAGAGCTTCTCCGCTCCCACCACGAGGACGTTCTTCGCGGTGCCGGCGCGCACCAGGGCGTCGGCCTGGCCGATGCCGTAGCAGAAGCCGGCGCAGGCGGCGCCCATGTCATAGGCGATGGCCCCGTCGGCCCCGATCTCGTAGGCGAGCAGAGCAGCCAGCGACGGAGTGTGGTACTCGAAGGTGATGGTGCCGACGATCACCGCGTCGATGTCCGAACCTGTCAGGCCGGAGTTCTCCACGGCCTCCAGGGAGGCCTTCTTCGCCAGGTCCAGCAGGCTCACGTCGGCGCTGGCGCGCTTGCGGGAGATGATGCCGGTGCGCTGCCGGATCCACTCGTCGGAGGAGTTGATCGGGCCGACGATGTCGTCGTTGGGGACGTCCAGGTCGCCGCGGGCGGCTCCGTAGCCGAGGACCTGGGAACCGGGGACCGGCTGCGTCGGAGTGAGGGAAACGGTCATGTCAGCTCTCCTTGGAGGCGCTGGCGTGCTCGGAGACGAAGGCACGCGCGGCGTCGAGGTCGTCGGGGGTGTTCAGGTCGAAGCGGGCGACCTGCTTGAGGTCGCGCTTCGCCAGGCCGGTCAGCGTTCCGGCGGGAGCGAGCTCCAGGATGCCGGTGACGCCCTGGTCGGCGAACGTGTGCATGCAGGCCTCCCAGTCGACCGTGCTCGCCACCTGGTTCACGAGCGAAGAGAGGAAGGCGGCGCCGTCGGTCACGAGGGAGCCATCGGCGTTGGAGACCACGGGGATGATCGCGTCACGGGTCGCGAACTTCCCGGCCTGCTCAGCGAGCTCATCGCGCGCCGGCTCCATGAACCGCGAGTGGAATGCGCCCGCGACCTGCAGCGGGATCACGCGCGCACGGGCCGGCGGGTTCTCCGAGAGCGCGGCGAGGGAGGCCTCGTCGCCGGCGGCGACGACCTGCGCGGCGCCGTTGATGTTCGCGGGGGAGGCCCCGGCCTGCTCAATCGCAGCGAGGACCTCCTCGCGCTTGCCGCCGACGACTGCCGCCATCCCGGTCTGCTCGGCCGCAGCGGCGCGCGCCATCGCCTGGGAGCGGACCGCCACCAGGCGCATCGCGTTCTCCTCGGACAGCATGCCCGCCTGCGCGGCAGCGCCGATCTCACCGACGCTGTGCCCGGCGTACAGGTCGGGGCGGGGCAGGGTGAGGGAGCCGAACAGCACACTGTGGGTGATCAGGCTGGCAGCGACCAGCAGCGGCTGAGCAACGGCGGTGTCGCGGATGGTGTCCGCATCGGATTCGGTGCCGTGGCGGCGGATGTCGATGCCGGAGGCGTCGGACAGGGTGTCCACGAGGGATCCGACGGAGTCGAGCTCCAGCCAGGGGCTGAGGAATCCGGGCTTCTGCGCTCCCTGTCCGGGAGAGGCGATGACGAGCAATGTGGCTCCACAAGTCGATCGGCGATGGTGGTCAGTGCGAAGAGGAAGGGGCGATCAGGCGCGCCTCATTCCAGTTCGGAGAGGGCACGGCGGACATGCGCGATCGCGTCATCGCGTGACAGGCCCGATCGTCTCGCCGTCTCAGCATACTCGCGGGCCGCCGCCGCGATCTGGGATTCGACGCCGTCGGGCGCGGCGACGCGTGTCCCACCTCTCCCGTGCGTGGTCACCAGGCCCGCCTCCTGCAGGGAGCGGACCGCCTTGGCGGCCGTGTTCGCCGCAACCCCCAGATCGGAGGCGAGGGCGCGCACGGCGGGCAGGCGCTGGCCGGGGGAGAGGTCACCGCTGCGGATGGCAGCGGCGATTCCCGAGTGGATCTGCTCCGCAGCGGCCACCGGGCTGCTGCGGTCCACGCTGATCAGGTCGGTGAGCTGAGCGGGCATCAGTTCTCCAGTGCGGCGGGACAGCGAGGGGCCGACGGATCCTCCAGAACCCGTCGGCCCATCGCCATGATCAGGCGTCGCCGCCCGCGTTGCCGGTGCGGCCGGCGTTGACGTTCAGCAGGTCGTACTTCTCCATGGCGTCGCGCACCACGGAGCGCTCGATCTGGCCGTCCTTCGCGAGCATCTGCAGGGCGCGCACCACCATCGACTCAGTGTCGATGTGGAGGTAGCGGCGTGCCGCGGAGCGGGTGTCGGAGAAGCCCCAGCCGTCAGCACCGAGAACGGCGTACTCGCCCGGGATCCACTGACGGATCATGTCCGGCACCAGGTAGTCGTAGTCGCTGGTGGCGATGAACGGACCCTTCGCCCCCTCGAGGCGCTGAGAGATCCACGGGGTGCGCGGCTCGTCCTCCGGGTGGAGGAAGTTGTGCTCCTCCGCCTCCAGGGCCTCCTTGCGCATCTCCGTCCACGAGGTGACGGACCAGACGGTGGCGCGCACGCCCCAGTCCTCCAGCAGCAGCTTCTGCGCCTGCTCAGCCCACGGCACCGACACACCGGACGCCATCAGCTGCACCTCGGGGCCGTCGCCCTCCGGCGCGGGCTGGATGACGTACATGCCCTTCAGCAGACCGTCGACATCGAGGTCCTCCGGCTCCGCCGGGTGCACGATCGGCTCGTTGTACACGGTGAGGTAGTAGAAGACGTTCTGCTCCCGCTCCTCGTTCTCGCCGTACATCCGCTGCAGGCCGTCGCGGATGATGTGGCCGATCTCGTAGCCGTACGCGGGGTCGTAGATGACCGCACCGGGGTTCGTGTTCGCGAGGATCGGGGAGTGGCCGTCCATGTGCTGCAGGCCTTCACCGGCGAGGGTGGTCTTGCCGGCGGTGGCGCCGATGACGAAGCCCTTCGCCATCTGGTCGCCGGCGGCCCAGAAGAAGTCACCGGTGCGCTGGAATCCGAACATCGAGTAGAAGATGTAGAAGGGAACCAGCGGCACTTCATGGGTCGAGTACGCCGTTCCTGCCGCGGTGAACGCGGAGGTGGAGGAGATCTCGTTGATGCCCATGTGCTTGATCTGGCCGGTCTCGGACTCCTTGTAGGCGAGGAGCAGGTCACGGTCCACGGACAGGTAGTTCTGGCCGCGCGGGTTGTAGATCTTCGCGGTGGGGAACATGGAGTCCATACCGAACGTGCGGGCCTCATCGGGGATGATCGGCACCCAGTACTTGCCGGTCTCCTTGTCGCGCATGAGGTCGCGCAGCAGGCGAACGAGCGCCATCGTGGTGGCGATCTCCTGCTTGCCGGAGCCGCGACGGGCCACATCGAAGGTCTTCATCTCCGGCACCTGGAACAGGGCCTTCTTATGACGGTTGTCGGGGATGACGCCGCCGAGCTCCTTGCGCCGGTCATGCATGTACTGCATGGCGTCGCTGTCCGGGTCCGGGGTGTAGTACGGCGAGCCGTACAGGTTCGGATCGATCTCCTTGTCGGTGATCGGGATGTGCAGGGTGTCGCGCAGCTGCTTGAGGTCCTCCAGAGTGAACTTCTTCATCTGGTGGGTGGCGTTGCGGCCCGCGAAGTTGGAGCCGAGCACGTACCCCTTGACCGTGTGCGCGAGGATGACGGTGGGCTTGCCCTTGGTCTCCATCGCGGCCTTGAACGCGGCGTAGATCTTCTTCGGGTCGTGGCCGCCGCGCTTGAGCCCCCACCAGATGTCGTCATCGCTGAGATCCTCGACCAGGGCCTTCGTGCGCGGGTCGCGGCCGAAGAAGTTGTCGCGGATGAAACCGCCGGATTCGGCGCGGTAGGTCTGGAAGTCACCGTCGGGCGTGGTGTTCATGAGGTCCACCAGGGCGCCGTCGGCGTCCTTGGCGAACAGATCGTCCCAGCCGCCGCCCCAGACGAGCTTGATGACGTTCCAGCCGGCACCGCGGAACTGTGCCTCCAGTTCCTGGATGATCTTGCCGTTGCCGCGGACGGGGCCGTCGAGGCGCTGCAGGTTGCAGTTCACCACGAAGGTCAGGTTGTCGAGCATCTCGTTGGCGGCGATGTGCAGAGCGCCGCGGGACTCGACCTCGTCCATCTCACCGTCGCCGAGGAACGCCCACACGTGCTGATCGGACGTGTCCTTCAGGCCGCGGCTGTGCAGGTACTTGTTGATCGAGGCCTGCTCAATCGCGTTGACGGGGCCGATGCCCATCGACACGGTCGGGAACTGCCAGAACTCCGGCATGGCACGCGGGTGCGGGTAGGACGGCATGCCGTGGGGGTGGGACTTCTCCTGCCGGAAGCCGTTGAGGTCATCCTCGCTGAGGCGGCCCATCAGGAAGGCTCGGGAGTAGATGCCGGGGGAGGCGTGGCCCTGGAAGAAGACCTGATCGCCGCCGCCGGGGTGCTGCCGCCCGCGGAAGAAGTGGTTGAAGCCCACTTCGTACATCGTGGAGATCGAGGCGAAGCTGGAGAGGTGACCGCCCACCCCGATCTCGGGACGCTGCGCACGGTGTACGACCATCGCGGCGTTCCAGCGGACGGCGCGGCGGATCTCCTTCTCGATGGCGAGGTCGCCCGGGTATTCGGGCTCGTCGTCGACGGAGATGGTGTTGACGTAGTCCGTGTTCTCCACGGAGGGGACGTCGATGTTGTTCTTGCGCGCGTGCGTGATCAGATTCTGAACGACATGCGATGCGCGCTCATCGCCGCGGGCCCTGCGGACCGCGTCGAGGGAGTCGAGCCATTCGCGGGTCTCCTCGGGGTCGGAGTCATTGGCGTAGCTCGGCAGGCCGATGCCCTGACGACCGGTGATGTCGTTCGAATTCACGCTGTCCTTCTTCCTTGCGGGGGTGGCGCGCGTGCTGGAGCTCTGGGCTGTGCGCACGCGTCGGTCAGTCGACCGCAGACGCCCCCAGCCTACGCTGTCCCGCGCAGGTGGGCGCAGAGGAAGGCCCCCGCGGTGGGGCCCGGGGAGACTCAAGTGACATGGGCGGGGTGCTCCGTTAGAATCGCGATCACGTCCGTATGAGTCGGGCGTCACTCCGGGACCCGTCGGCCGACGGGTTCACTCAACTGTGAAGAGGAGATTGTTCTTGTCACCGTCTGCCGAGGCCGACAACCGCAAACAGCTCGCTGATGCGCTCGGCTTCACCCATGACCAGCTCATCCAGGAGTTCGGATACGACGACGATGTCGACTTCGACCTCCGGGACACGATCGAGGACATCATCGGCTCCGATCTGGAGGACGAGGATTCGCAGGAGATCGTGGACCACGTGATCATCTGGTTCCGCAAGTCCGACGGTGACCTTGTGGACATCCTTCAGGACGCCATCAGCTCCCTCGATGCCGGTGGCGACGTCTGGGTCCTCACCGTGAAGGCCGGGCGCGACGAGCACGTCAACCCCGCCACGATCATGGAGTCCGCGGACCTCGCCGGTCTGCGGTCGATGAACACGATCACGGTGGCTGAGGACTGGACGGCGACCCGCCTCGCAAGCCGTTCCTGATCCTCGGCGCGGCTGTTGCAGCCGTTCCGCCCGGCTCCCCGATTCCGGTCGGGTTTGCGCCGGGGAACCCCGCGTGGCAGGATCACTGCCCGTGCGGGCCATTAGCTCAGTTGGTTAGAGCGCCATGTTTACACCGTGGATGTCGGGGGTTCGAATCCCTCATGGCCCACCATTGACTGCTGTGCCGCTCTCCGACGATCCGTCTGCGCATGAGGGGCTTTCTGCGAGCACATCCCCGACTGTGCAGAACAGTCGAACAGCGGGGAGTCGGCTCAGGCAGCGGCCGCAGTTCAGTGGCCGGCTCCCATCCCGACACTGACCGCGTCGCGAAAGGCCCCCGCATCGTGAACCCACCGCTTCGTTCCCTCGCCTCCCGGCGCCTCATCCTCACCGGCACGCTTGCCGCCGGAACCTCCGCCGTTCTCGCCGCCTGCTCCGACAGCGACGACGCGACGCAGAAGAAGGCCACCAAGGGCGGCAAGGGCACCGGTACCCGCTTCGCCGCCACCGCTGCGGCGAACACCGTCGTCGATCCGGCGGACGATGCCGCAGCCGCCGCGGCGGTCAGCGCTGCCGTGGTGGAGACCGCCGAACACGTCGCCGTCGCCGCCCCGGGCTCCGCCGACGCCCTGTCGACGATCGCTGACCTCGCCGCGAAGGCCCACATCCCACTGCTGCTCGGCACCGGCGCCGCGACCGCCGACGAACTCACACGCCTCAAGACCACCACCGTGATCCACCCGAAGGGCCTGGACATCACCGGCCTGGGGGAGAAGCTGAAGTCGGTCGAGCTCGACCTCGCCGCAGACCCGGCGACGGACATGCCGACGACGACCGTCGGCCAGAAGGCGGCGCCGCTGCTCCTGCTCGTGGACCCCACGGAGAAGGAGACACCGGGCCGCACAGCGGCGGTCGCCACCGTGCGCGCAGCCGGCGGTACCGTTGCTGAGGTCCCCGGCAGCGACCCCCGCGCCACCGGCGACACGATCCAAGCGGTGAAACCCCATGCCCAGAAGGACCCGTCGGCCGGGGTCATCGCCCTCGGCGCTGCATTCGGTGACGCCGCAACGCTCACCGAGCGCGTTACCGCCACCGCCGACGTCTCCGAGCTGCCCGGCGGCGGACAGGTCGTCTTCCCGCACCGCCGCATGATCGCCCCCTACGGCTCACCCGGCACACCATCGCTCGGCGTGCTCGGTGAGGGGACCGTCGACGAAGCCATCGCGCTGGCGAAGCAGTACGCGAAGGACTATCAGCCGCACAGCGACGTCCCCGTGCAGCCGGCGTTCGAGATCATCACCACGATCGCCTCGTCCGCCGCGGGGGCCGACGGGGACTACTCCGCCGAAATCGACCCCGAAACCATCAGGCCCTGGGTCGAGGCGGCCGGCAAAGAGGGGATCTATGTGGTCCTGGACCTGCAGCCCGGGCGCACTGACTTCCTCACCCAGGCGAAGCTGTACGAAGACCTTTTGAAGCACCCCCACGTGGGCCTCGCGCTCGACCCGGAATGGCGGCTCAAGCCCGACCAGAAGCACATGCGGCAGATCGGATCCGTTGAAGCCGCCGAGATCAACACCGTCATCACCTGGCTCGCCGACCTCGTGAAGTCGAACCGGCTGCCGCAGAAGGTGCTGATCCTCCACCAGTTCCAGCTCGCCATGATCCGCAGCCGTCAGGACGTCGACACCTCCCGAGAGGAGCTCGCCATCACTCTGCACGCCGACGGGCACGGTGTGCGCAGCGAGAAGATGGCCACCTGGGATGCTCTCCGCACCGACCTTCCTGAGGGCATCTGGATGGCGTGGAAGAACTTCATCGACGAGGACAAGCCCATGTTCACCCCCGAGGAGACCTACGCCATCGAACCGCGGCCCTGGTTCGTCTCCTACCAGTGAGTCCCCGAGCACGATGAGGGGCGGCACCCGCAGATCTGCAGATGCCGCCCCTGTTCTGTTCACCCGATCAGCAGACCGGTCCGGTGGTCAGCCCTTCCCGTTGCCCTTGCCGGGCTTCGCGGGCTTCTTGCCCTTGCCCGGGTTCTGCTTCTCGCCGGGGCGATCGATGGTGAACGAGCCGGACTCCCAGGTCTCCCAATGCGCCGGGTTCTTCGGATCACCCATCGGCTTGAGCACCTTCAGCTCCATGACGTAGTCACCGCTTGGGACCGTGCGGCTCTTGTTGTTGCCGTTGTTGCCCTGCACCTCGCCGGTCCAATCGGCGATGAAGTAGTCCGCGGACTTCGTGACGTGCTGGTCCTCCCACGCCGTGTTGAACTTCGGGTGGACCGGTGCGCCCTTGGAGCCGTCGGCGTTGGCCGTGAAGATCTCCAGCTTCGCGGTCTCGGCCGGCAGGTTCAGCCGGTAGATGATGTACGGGCGGTCATCGCCCTGCATCGTGTAGGTCGGGTGCTTCCCGGCGATGTCCACCGAGTCGCCCTTCGCCTTACCGAGCACCGGCAGACCCATGCCGCCGTCCACCAGCAGCGGCAGCGCCTGGTAGTCACCGGACATACCCGCGAACGGCACCGTGTGCTCCTCCATCGGGTCCGTCACCGTGATCCAGCCGCCGTGGATGATGCCGTTCTGGCCGAAGTCCTCGGAGAAGGTGACATCGACCGTTTCGGAGCCGCCCGCGGGCACCGTCACCGTGTCCTTGGAGAAGGTGACGTCCGCCTTCGCCTCCATGAACGTCGGGTCGTGGGTCTCCTCGCCGCCGGTGGCGACGCTGTAGCGGACCCCCAGGTCGTAGGTGACGGGCTTGTCCGAGGTGTTGCGGATCGTGATCGTCTTCGTGACCGGGCCCTGCTCGCCCTCACCCAGAGCAAGATGCGAATGGCCGCGATCGGTCGTGATCAGTGTGGAGGTCTTCACCGCCTCCGGGACGTTGACGATGCCGCCGCCCTGGTGGTGCACCGGGGCGTTCAGGCCGGCGTTCGGCTTCAGGCCGAAGTCGAGCTGGTCAGCCGTGTTCTGCAGGCGGATGCGAATCTCATCGGTGGTGAGGTCAGGGTTGTCCTGCAGCATCTGCGCGACCACACCGGCCACGTGCGGGGTCGCCATCGAGGTGCCGGACATGGCGCCCTCGCCGCCCTGCTCCACCGGGATGGTGGACCAGATGGCCCCGCCTGGTGCGGACACCGTCGGCTTGAGGTCGAGGTCCGCGGTCAGGCCGTAGCTGGAGAAGTCCGACATGTAGCCGCCGGTCTCGTTCTCCGTGGCGACCGTGCCGTCCTGCCAGGTGAAGGTGGCGCCGCCGTCGGCGATGTCCTTCTGCAGGGCGAGCCCGTCGGCCTGCGTGATGGTGACGGTGGGGATGCCGATCTTCGGGTCACCGTCGAGGGACGCGTTGATGGTGCCGGCGGTGTTGTTGTAGATGATGACGGCCTTGTAGCCGGCCTTCTCAGCGTTGACGGCCTTCTCGTGGAAGCTGCACTCGCCGCGCTTGATCAGCAGGGTCTGCTCACCGGTCGCCTTCGGCAGGTCGCTGCCGTTGCAGGCCAGCGCGTTCTTGTCGTCATCGGCACCGGCGGCGACGAGCTCCATCGTGCCGGAGGTCGGCGGCTGCGGGGCCGGGCTGCCGGGAGCGTAGGCGATCTCGGCGCCGGCCTCAGTGGTGAAGAACGGGCTGCGGTAGTGGGTGTTGTCCACGGAGCCCACGGAGATGACTTCGTCCGCGGTGCCCGGGGAACCACCGGTGAAGGTTCCATAAGCGCCGTCGTTGCCCATCGCGACGATCATGGAGATGCCCTCGCGGTGCATGGCGTCGGCCGCCTGCGCAGTCGGGTAGTCCTTCCACGTCATGAGGCCCGAGCCGAGCGACATGTTCACCACGTCCATGCCGTCCTGCGCAGCACGGTCCATCGCGGCGAGGATGACATCGGTCGAGGCGCTGCCGTTGGTTCCGAAGATGCGGTACGCGTACAAGTCCGCCTCGGGGGCGACGCCCTGGACGTCGCCGTCGCCGCCGATGATGCCGGCCACGTGGGTGCCGTGACCACCGGTGTCATCGGGGAACTCATCCGGAGTGGGAGTGGGGCTGCCGTCCCTGCCGGAGGCGTCGTAGTCGTCGCCGACGAAGTCGTAGCCGCCCACCACGCGCTTGTTGGGGAAGTCGGCCTTCTCGTTGTTGGTGCCGGAGCCGCCGAGGGACGGGTTGTTGTAGTCGATGCCGGAGTCGATGACGCCGACCTTCACACCCTTGCCGGTGAGGCCCATGTCGTTGCGGGCGATGTCCGCACCGGTCATCTTCTGCGCGAACTCGTTCTGCGGCTCGGCATTGTCGACCGGCTCGGGGCGCTCCACCTCGTACACCGGGTAGACGGCGACGACGCCGTCAGCGGCGCGCAGCTTCTCCACCTCGGAGTCATCCACGGTGACCGACATGCCGTTCCACACGTCGGAGTACTCACGGTCCACCTTCATGGTGACGCCCTGGCCCTTCGCACCGGCCTTGGCGCGCTGCTGGGCGCTCTTGATGGCGGACCTGCTGCCGCCGTGGGCGATGGCCTTGCCCTCGGTCTGCACGAGGTAGCGGTTGTGGACGCGCACACGCTCCAGCTTGAGGCCGTCCGGGGAGATCGTCGCGACCGCGCCGCCGAGGTCGGAGGCGGAGCCGATGACGGTGACGTCACCGGTGGCGGTGGAGGCGGGGAGGCCGAGGCTCATGGACAGGGCGGCTGCGGCGGCTCCGGCACCGACGGTGCGGGCACGGTGGGATGAGGGGCGGCGTTCAGCCATGGGGGATTCTCCTTAGAGGGAGGAAAGGGCACCCGAAGGTGAGGCTCATTACAGCATGTGACCTGCGTTGCCCTCCAAGGCTTTGTCTGCTCTTTGCCGAAATGTGACCGCATCGGCATCACTGCAGGTGAGGGAGGTGCCTGGTCGAAGCCGGGCACCTGGACTGAGCGCGCGTCCACCGTGTGCCGCCGCTATCCTGCCGGGATGACGACGGAGGACAGGGCGCAGATGGCGCAGGGCATCGCGCTGATCCTGCTCGCCGCCGCCGTTCTCCAGTTCGGCGCATCGCTCGCCACCGCGGTGATGCCCGTGTTCGGCCTCGCCGCCCTCGTGCTCGTCCGCTACACGATGATGGCGGCCAGCCACACCGCCCTGTCCGTTCGCCTCGTTCCTCGCATCACCGACCGCCGCCAGCTGTGGTGGGGCGTCCTCCTCGCCGTGCCCCTGCTCGCGATGAACGTCTCCATCTACCTGGCATTCGCCCGGATCGGCGTCGGGATGGCGGTGTCCATCGAAATGCTGGGCCCGATCCTGCTGGGGGCGATCTCCTCCCCGCACCGCCGTGGATGGGCGTACGCTGCGCTCGGCCTCGTCGGCATGCTGCTGCTGACCGGCCCCACCCTGTCCACTGATGCGCTCGGCATCGCCTTCGCCGCGATCGCCGGGCTGAGCTGGGCGTTCTACCTGCTGGCGAACCGGGCGGCGGGGCGGCGCCTGCCGGGCCTGGTCCCGTCGGCCATGGCATCGCTCACCGGCCTGGTGGTCCTCATCCCGATCGCGCTGGTGCTCGGCACCGCTCAGCCGCTCACCTGGCCGGTGCTGCTGATCGGGCTCGCCGCCGGCGTCCTCTCCTCAGCGCTGCCGTACGCGCTGGACGTGCTGGCGATGCGGCGCGTGCCGATGCACGTTGCATCGACACTGCAGAGCAGCCATCCCATCGCCGCGGTGCTGTTCGGGGCGATCGTACTGGGGGAGCGCCTCACCCCTGTGGAGCTGGTCGGCGTGGCGCTGATCTGCACCGCGACCACACTGGTGGTCCGCTCGGCGCGCCGTCAGCCCAGGGCGTGCAGCACGCAGAGTCAAACGCGGGTGAGCAGCGAGGACTCGGAAGCGGGGGAGCGGGCCGACGGGTCCTGACCGAGCCCACCTGCGCACTCGTATGATGAGGGAAGGCACCACCCGGCTGAGGAGAGGACACGGAGACCGCATGCGCGACTGGGACATCGAATCGATCCGAGCGGATTTCCCGATCCTGACGCGCACCACAGCGGACGGTCAGCCCATCGTCTACCTCGACTCCGGCGCCACCTCCCAGCGGCCCCGCCAGGTCATCGACGCCGAAGTCGACTTCCTCACCGGCCACAACGCCGCCGTCAAGCGCGGCGCCCACCAGCTCGCGGAGGACGCCACCGACCGGTACGAGTCGGCCCGCGAGACGATCGCGCGCTTCGTCGGCTGCCGGGACGAGCGGGAACTGATCTTCACCAAGAACGCCACCGAGGCGCTCAACATCGTGGCCTACTCCCTGTCCAACGGGGACGCCTCCACCCCCGACCACCTGCGGGTCAAGGAGGGCGACGAGATCCTTGTGACCGAAATGGAGCACCACGCGAACCTGGTGCCCTGGCAGGAGCTCGTCCGCCGCACCGGCGCGACCCTGCGCTGGATCCCCCTCGCGGACGACTTCACCCTCGACCTCACCGACCTCGACACCCTCCTCACCGAGCGGACGAAGGTGGTCGCCTTCACTCACCAGTCCAACGTCACCGGCACGATCAACCCGGTGGCCCGTCTGGTCGAGGCCGCGAAGGACGTGGGAGCGCTGACTGTTCTCGACGCCTGCCAGTCGGTGCCGCACATGCCGGTCGATGTCCAGGACCTCGGGGTCGACTTCGCCGCCTTCAGCGGCCATAAGATGCTCGGACCCACCGGCATCGGTGCTCTCTGGGGGCGCTTCGAGCTGCTCGCTGAGATGCCGCCGGTGATGCTCGGCGGCTCCATGATCGAGGTCGTCACCATGGAGCAGACGACCTTCGCCGAGCCCCCGGCGCGGTTCGAAGCCGGCACCCCGATGATCTCACAGGCCATCGGCCTCGCCGCCGCTGTCGACTACCTCAGCGACCTCGGCATGGACCGCATCGCCGAACACGAACGGCAGCTCACTCAGCGCGCGGTGCGCGGCCTCGAGGCGATCGACGGTGTCCGCGTCATCGGCCCTTCTTCCGATGCCCCCGGCCGCGCCGGCGCCGTCGCGTTCGCCGTGGACGGCCGCCACCCGCACGACATCGGCCAGGTGCTCGACTCCCAGGGCGTCCTCGTGCGCGTGGGCCACCACTGCGCCTGGCCCCTTCACCGCCGCTACGGCCTGCCCGGCACCAGCCGCGCCAGCTTCAGCGTCCACACCACCGAGGCGGAGGTCGACGCCCTGCTCGACTCCGTCCGCACCGCCATCGACTTCTTCGCGAGGTTCCAGTGACCAGCCCTCTCACCGCGCTCTACTCGGAGCTCATCTTCGACCACGACAAGCACCCGCAGAACGCGGGTCTGCGCGACCCGTTCGACGCCGAAGTGCACCACGTCAACCCCACCTGCGGTGACGAGATCACGCTGCGGATCCGCCTCTCCGAGGACGGGCGGCGCGTGGAGGACCTGCCGTACGAGGCGCAGGGCTGCGCGATGAGCCGCGCCTCCGCCTCCATCATGACCGACCTGTTCATCGGGCGCACCCGCGAGGAGATCGAGGAGATCAGTGCCCACATGGACGAGGCGATGCACTCCCGCGGCAGGATCGCCGGCGATGAGGACGTGCTCGGCGACGGTGTCGCCCTCACCGGCGCCTCCAAGTTCCCCGGCCGCGTCAAATGCGTCCTCATGGCGTGGAAGGCGTACCAGGCTGCGCTCGCCGATGCTCTCACCGCCCGAAAGGACACCGAGAATGACCACTGAGACCGCTCCCGACCCCGCTGAGGGAACCTTCGGGCACAACCCCATCGGCCTCACCCTCGGCGCCGTCCAGGACGTCCTCGAGGACGCCTACCCGCTCGACTGGGCGGAGGACTGGGACCGGGTGGGCCTCGTCGCGGGCGTCCGGGACGAACCGGTCCGACGGGTGCTGCTGACCGTGGACCCCACCCTCGCAGTGGTCCGCGAAGCGCGCGAGATCGGCGCAGACCTGATCATCGCGCACCATCCGCTGCTGCTGAAGCCCGTCAGCTTCCTGCCGGCGCACACCGGCAAGGGAGCGGTCCTCACCGACCTGATCCGATCGCGCATCGGCCTGTGGTGCGGTCACACGAACGTGGACCGGTCCATCCGCGGCACCGTCGGCGGGTGGCTGCGCGTTCTGGACCTCGAGGACCCGCAGCCGCTCGCCGCGTCCGGCGCGGACTCCGCACGGGAGGACCTGTTCGGCCTGGGCGCCGTCGGCGCGCTGCGTGAGCCCACAACGGTGCGCGAGCTCGCTGAGAACATCGCCGCCCGCGTCCCCGCGACCGCGCAGGGCATCCGCTTCACCGGTGACGGGGACCGGCCGGTGCGGCGTGTCGCGGTATGCCCCGGCTCCGGCGACTCATTCCTCCCTGACGCGACCGCCGCCGGTGTCGACGTCTACGTCACCAGCGACCTGCGCCACCACCCCGCCTCCGAGCACCTCGAATCCGCGGCGGATGAGACAGCGGTGCCCGCGCTCATCGACGTTGCCCATTCGGCCAGCGAATCCCTCTGGCTGCCCCTGGCGAAGGAGCTGCTCGCTGAACGCCTGCCCGATCTCGAGGTGCGCATCAGTTCCGTCAGCACCGACCCGTTCACCGGCCGCGTCGGCTGAGGGGCCGGGCGCGTTCGGGCTAGGCGCCGCCCACGCGCTCGAAACGGTCTACGATCACGAGCTTCGAGCCGTCCAGCTCCACGCCGAGACGGTCACCGAACGCTGAGCGCAGCTGATCCACGACCTCGTCGGCCGAAGTTGCGGGGGAGTCCGCCCGCATGAGCTCCCGCGCCACCAGACCCCGATAGTGCTTCGCATCGTGGGAGACCACGGTGCGCTTCCCGTCCCGCTCCTGCACCGGCGACACGTCCAGGGCGTCCTTCACCGGCATCATCGACCGGTACGCGCCGCTGCGACCATCCACCACGAGATGCCCAGCGAGCTCCTTTGCGATGGGGGCAAGCTTCGGCTTCCACCAGGTGCCCACCTTGCCGAGGCGCTTGACGGAGGACCCGGCGCTGAGCCGATAGGCGGGGATGCGATCCGCTGCCGCATCCACGACACCGAACAGAGCGGATGCGATGAGCACCTGCACGTCCTCATGCGTGGGGCGGGCATCACCGAGGGCGTCGAACAGGACCCCGGAGTACACCTCGAGGGCGGGCCCGGCGGGCTCGGCATCGATCCGGGTCATCCGCTCCTGCAGCTCCGGCGCCGACGCCGGGACCCCGAGCATGCCGGCCCCGTCGGCCGCCTTCGCGGTCGCGACTGCGGCGCGCATCATGGTGGCGCGTGCCTGCCCGAGCTGCGGGCGGGTCAGGGTGTCGAGCTCCACCGCGGCCTCGCGCGGCGCGGGTGCGGTCTTGGTCTCCGACGGGGGCAGGAGGATGATCACGGTTCTTCCTTGTCTAGTAGGGTGGGCGGCGGACCAGTCAGCCGGACAGTCGCGCGCCTTCGGGCTCGAGGAAAGTCCGGGCTCCTCCTGGCAGGGTGGTGGGTAACGCCCACCCGGAGCGATCCGCGGGACAGTGCCACAGAGAGCAGACCACCAGCGCAAGCTGGCCAGGGTGAAAGGGTGGTGTAAGAGACCACCGCGCAGCCGGTGACGGATGCGGCACGGCAAACCCCACTCGGAGCAAGGTCAGACAGGAAGCGCATCGGCCGCCAGGGTCGGCTTCCGGGTAGACCGCTGGAGGCCGTCGGCAACGGCGGTCCTAGACAGATGACTGTCGATCACAGAACCCGGCTTACAGGCTGACTGGTCCCTCTCTTGGTCAGCGTGGTGTCACGCGGACTTCTTCTTGCTCGGCTTTCCGGACTTCTTCGCCCTCTTCTCCTGCTTCACAAGGGTCTTCTTCTCCCGCTTCGCGAGGACCGCGGCGCCGATGATGCCCGCCTGATTGCGCAGGTCAGCGCTGACGATCGGGGTCTTCAGATCCAGCAGCGGCAGGAACTTGTCCGCCTCCTTGGAGATGCCGCCGCCCACGATGAACAGGTCCGGGGTGAACAGGAACTCCACCATCGAATAGTACTCCTGCAGGCGGGAAGCCCATTCCTTCCAGCTCAGCTTCTCCTTCTCGAAGATCGAGGACGCAGCGTACGCCTCCGCCTTCTCCCCGTGCAGGGTGAGGTGGCCGAGCTCGGAGTTCGGAACGAGGATGCCGTCGATGAACATGGCGGAGCCGATGCCGGTGCCGAGCGTCGTCATGATGGTCACGCCCGAGGCGCCGCGGCCGGCACCGAACTCCATTTCGGCGATGCCGGCGGCGTCCGCGTCGTTCACCACGAACACGTCATGCCCGGTGCGCTCTGTCAGCAGTGCGTCCACGTCGGTGCCGATCCAGGATTTGTCCACGTTCGAGGCCGTCTGTGCGACGCCCTCGTGGATCACGGCCGGGAAGGTGACGCCGACGGGCATGTCGTCGGAGACGTCGAACTTCCCGATCAGCTCCGCCACCACGTCCGCGACGGCGTCCGGGGTGGACGGCTTCGGGGTGGGGATGCGGACGCGATTGGCGGCGAGGGTGCCCGCATCGAGGTCAACGGGTGCTCCCTTGATGCCGCTGCCGCCGATGTCGATGCCGAAGGCCGGCTTGGTCATGCTGTGCTCTCCAGTGTTCGCAGGTGGATCGGTGTCACTCGGCGACGGTGAGGACTTCGTAGCCGTCCGCCGTGATCAGGAAGGTGTGTTCGAACTGGGCGGTGTACGACTTGTCCTTCGTGGTGATGGTCCAATCGTCCTCCCACTTGTCCCAGTCCTGGGAGCCGAGGGTCACCATCGGCTCCACGGTGAAGATCATATTCTCCTCGATGACGTCGTCGAAGAACGGCGCGGAATCGTAGTGGGGAATGATCAGGCCGTTGTGGAAGCCCTCCGCCACGCCGTGGCCGGTGAAGTCATGCACGGATTCGTAGCCGAAGCGGCTCACGTACTTCTCGATGACGCGGCCCACCACGTTGACCTCGCGGCCCACCTTCGCCGCGCGGATGCCCCGCCACATCGCCTCTTCGGCGCGCTCGATCAGCAGCTGCGCCTCCTCGGCGACCTCACCGATGGCGAAGGTGGCGTTGGTGTCGCCGTGCACACCGTCGATGAACGCGGTGACGTCCACGTTGAGGATGTCGCCCTCCTCCATCACGGTGGAGTCGGGGATGCCGTGGCAGATGACTTCGTTCAGGCTCGTGCAGCAGGACTTCGGGAAGGACAGGTAGCCGAGCGTCGACGGGTACGCGCCGTGGTCCAGCAGCACCTCATGCACCACGCGGTCCACGTGATCGGTGGTGACACCGGGCTCGGCGACTCGCCCGGCTTCCCGCAGGGCGATCGCGGCGATGCGGGAGGCGGTGCGAACCTTCTCGATGATCTCCGGGGTCTGGACGTACGGGCCGCAGTCATCGGACTTCGCTCCGTCCTTGAATGCGTACTCCGGGCGGGTGATGGAGGCGGGAACCTCCAGTAGCGGGGAGATCGTGCCGGGGGTCAGCGGGGCCCGATTGTCAGGGCGGAGCCATCGTTCGTCAGTCATACTGACCAGTGTCTCAGAGAATCACTGGGGCCGACTCAACGGAAGGCTGACCATGACCGAGTTCTTCTACAACCTCACCACGAAGCAGGTCGAAGAGGGCCGCAAGTCCCCCGGGGACGAGCTGATGGGCCCCTACGCCACCGCAGATGAGGCCAAGAACGCCCTCGCGAAGGCGGAAGCGCGCAACCAGGCGTGGGACGCCGAGGACCGCGAATGGGAAGAGGGCTGAGCCCCTCCCGTCTCACTCAGTCGAACGCATGGTCCGCGTCGGGGAAGGTCCCGGCGCGGACTTCGTCTGCGTACTGACCGGCAGCGGCACCGAGCGTCTCGCGCAGCTGCGCGTACTGCTTGACGAACCTGCCGGAGAACCCGGACAGGCCCGCCATGTCCTGCCACACCAGCACCTGCCCGTCGCAGCCGGCGCCGGCGCCGATTCCGATCGTCGGAATCGTCAGCTCGGCACTCACCCGTTCGGCCAGTGCGGCGGGCACCATCTCCAGTACCACTGCGAACGCACCGGCCTTCTGCACAGCACGGGCGTCCGCGAGCAGCCGCTCAGCGGCCTCATCGCCGCGGCCCTGCACCCGGTTGCCGCCGAGCTGGTTCACCGACTGCGGGGTGAACCCGATGTGTCCGCACACCGCGACCCCCGCATCCACGAGCGCACGGATCCGGGAAGCCGAGCGCACGCCGCCCTCCAGCTTCACGGCGTGCGCACCGGCGCGCACAAGGTCGATGCCGGAGGCGACGGCCTGCTGCTCGGACACCTCGTAGGTGCCGAACGCGAGGTCGGCGATCACGAGGGGGCGTGTCACGGAGCGGGCGACTGCGCCGGTGAACAGCTGCATCGCCTCGTGGCTGATGCTGGCGGTGGCTTCGTAGCCGAGCACCACGTTGCCGGCGGAATCGCCCACCAACAGGACGTCCACGCCGGCGTCGTCGAAGATCGCGGCGGTGAGCGCGTCGTAGCTCGTGAGCATGCTGAACTTCCGGCCCTGCTCCTTGAAGTCCTGCAGCGTCAGCGTGCGCACCCGCCGCGGCGAGCGACGCTGCTCCGGGGCGCCTGCGCCGGTCGCACCGCCGGTGCTGCCGGCGCCTCCGGTGGGGCTCGGGGGAGCCGCGTCGACGGACGAGCGGGGGCTGGGGGACTCGGGCGCGGTCATGGACCCTCCAGGGGCTGATGGGAACGGATAGCCCCCACCCTATCCGGCACCCGTCGGCCGACGGGCCCCACCCCGCAGCGCAGCCCGTGATCTGCAGTTCCGGCCGAGCTGCGTGGGGCACAATGTCCGCATGGAACGCCAACAGGACTCCGTGCTGCGTCAGGTTGAAGAAGCGAACGTCGACTACATCCGTCTGTGGTTCACCGATGTGGTGGGAACCCTGAAATCGGTGGTCATCTCGCCCACGGACCTGGAGACCGCGTTCGATGAGGGCCTGGGCATCGACGGCTCCACCATCGAGGGCCTCACCCGCACCTACGAGTCCGACATGCTGCTCGCCCCCGACCCGAGCACGTTCCGCATCCTCCCCGAGTACGACTCCACCGGCACAACCGGCGTGATGATGAGCGATGTCCTCACTCCCGACGGCGAGCCCGCCGCCTCCGACCCCCGCGGCGTCCTCAAGCGCGCCCTCGAACGGGCCGAGAGGATGGGGCTGGAGTTCTTCACCCACCCGGAGATCGAGTTCTACCTGTTCGAGAAGCCCTGGCGGCGCGGGGAGCCCCTGCAGCCCATCGATGACGGCGGCTACTTCGACTACGTGCAGCGCCCCACCGCGAACAACTACCGGCGGGAGCTCATCAGCCAACTGGAGTCGATGAACATCCACGTGGAGTACTCCCACCACGAAGGCGGGCCCGGCCAGAACGAAGTGGACCTGCGCTACGCCGACGCCCTCGCCACCGCCGACAACATCCTGACCATGCGCGCCATGACCAAGAAGGTCGCGCACTCCATGGGCCAGGTCGCCACGTTCATGCCGAAGCCGATCGTGGACCAGCCCGGCAGCGGCATGCACACGCACCTGTCCCTGTTCCAGAACGGGAAGAACGTGTTCCATGAACCGGGAGCCGAGTACGGGCTGTCGAAGACGGCGCGGCACTTCATCGCCGGCCTGCTGCGCCACGCCCCCGAATATTCGGTGATCACCAACCAATTCGTGAACTCCTACAAGCGTCTGTGGGGCAAGCAGGAAGCGCCGAGCTTCATCTGCTGGGGCCACAACAACCGGTCTGCGCTGGTGCGAGTGCCGTACCACAAGCCCACCAAGGGCACGAGCTCCCGCGTGGAGTTCCGGGGCCTCGACTCCGCAGCGAACCCGTACCTCGCGTTCGCTGTTCTGCTCGGCGCCGGCATCGCAGGCATCGAGGGCGAGTACGACCTGCCGGAGGGCGCGGAGGACACCGTGTGGGACCTGACCGATCGGGAGCGCCGAGCCATGGGCATCGAGCCGCTGCCCTCGGACCTGTACCGGGCGCTGGACTCGTTCGAGGACTCCGAACTGATGGCGGAGATCCTCGGTGAGGAGGTGTTCGAGTTCATCATCCGCAACAAGCACGACGAGTGGGCGAAGTACCGCAACCAGGTGACGGACTCTGAGCTCGCCTCGACCTTCAACGCCGTCTGATCCGCGATGCTCCCCACCTCAGCGATCCAAGCGATTCAGGAGAACGGCCCGTTCAACCACGCCGAGCTCGCCCGTCTCGGCTTCGTCCACACGGAGCGGTCCGCTCGTTTCCTCGCCGATGAGGACCTGGCGGCGGTGCCGCCGTCCCTGGTGCGCACCATCGGCACGACCGCGGACCCCGATGAGGCGACGATCGCGCTGCTGCGGGTCGGCGAAGCGGCGAACCGCGGCGAGCAGCGCGCACTGTTCGAGCGAGTGGTGGGGTCGGAGGCAGGGGAGCGCCTCGTGCAGCTGCTCGGGGTGTCCGCAGCGCTCGGCGACTTTCTCACCCGCCACCCCGAACGGCTCGCCCTGGTGGAGGAGGACGTTCTGCCGATGGACTCCTACCGCGCCCGCCTTCTGAAGGCGATCGGCGCGGACCCGGATGCTGACATGCCGGTCTCCTCCTGCACCGGGCAGGACGGACGCGACCGCATCCGCATCGAGTACCACGACATCCTCTGCCGCATCGCCCTGGCGGACATCACCGCCCCCGACGCCGCTGACGCCCAGCCCGACGTGTCCCGGCGACTCAGTGCCCTGGCCGGCGCCTCCCTCGACGCCGCACTCGCCCAGGCGCGCGCCCAGGTCACCGACCACAACAAGGTGCGCCTGGCCGTCATCGCCATGGGCAAGACCGGGGCCCAGGAGCTCAACTACATCTCCGATGTGGACGTCATCTACGCCGCCGACGCGGCGGACGATGAGGTCAGCGCCGATGACGTCACCGCCATCGGCGGGGCCCTCGCCCGAGAGCTCGCGCGCGTGTGCGCGGACCGCACAAAGGAGGGCGCCCTGTGGCAGGTGGATGCGAACCTGCGGCCCGAGGGCAAGGACGGTGAGCTGGTCCGCACCATCGATTCGTTCGCCGCCTACTACACGCGGTGGGCGTCCTCGTGGGAGTTCCAGGCGCTGCTGAAGGCGCGCCCCGCCGCTGGGGATGCGGCGCTTGGGCAGCGGTTCGTGGAACTGGTGGAGCCCATGGTGTGGCAGGCCTCCACCCGTGACGGCTTCGTGGAGGACACGCGCGCAATGCGGCGCCGCGTAGTGGAGCTGATCCCGAAGTCCGAAGTGAACCGCAACCTCAAGCTCGGCCCCGGCGGTCTGCGGGACGTGGAGTTCACCGTGCAGCTGCTGCAGATGGTGCACGGCCGCACCGATGACTCCATCCACGCCCCCGACACCCTGTCGGCTCTCGCGCAGCTGACCGACGGTGGGTACGTGGCGCGCGACCAGGCGGCCGAGCTGGACCGAGCGTACCGTCTGATGCGGGCACTGGAGCACCGCATCCAGCTGCACCGCCTGCGCCGCTCCCAGGTGGTGCCGACCTCACCGGCGGACGTGCGGCGCCTCTCCCGCGCCATGGACATGAACCCGCAGGTGTTCGAGAAGAACCTCGATGCGATCCGCCGCCGGGTGAAGCAGCTGCACGAGGAGATCTACTACCGACCGCTGCTGCTGACCGCCGCCAGCCTGTCCGATGGCCAGGTCGCGCTCACGCCGGCGTCGGCGCAGGCGCGGCTCGCCGCGATCGGCTACCGCGACGCCAAGCGCGCCGGTCAGCACATCGAGGCGCTCACCAAGGGGCTGTCCCGCAGGGCCGCGATCCAGCGACAGCTGCTGCCGTCCCTGCTGGAATGGCTGGCTGACGGCATCGACCCGGACCTGGGGCTGCTGGCATTCCGCCGGCTGTCCGATGAGCTCGGCTCCACCCACTGGTTCCTGGGCATGCTGCGCGATTCCGGTGTCGCCGCGAAGCGCCTCACCCGTGTGCTGGCCAGTTCGAAGTACGTGGGCAACCAGTTGGAGTCGGTGCCGGGGGCGGCGAGGTGGCTCGGTCGTGACGCCGGCCTCGAACCCCGCTCCGGGGAGTCGATCGTGGCGGAACTGGACGCCACGATGAAGCGCACCGATGATGCCGCCGAGCTGATCGACGTTCTGCGGCACGTCCGCTCCCGCGAGATCACCCGCATCGCCCTCGCCCATGTCACCCGCGTCATCGACCCGTCCCGGGTCGCGGAAGCGCTCACCGATCTCGCGGCTGCGGTCCTGCAGGCGGCGCTGCACATCGCCCGCCTGCAGGCGAAGCAGGAGGGCGCGACGGATGCGCCCCGGGTCATCCTCACCGTCATCGCGATGGGGTCGTTCGGTGCCGGCGAGATGGGCTACTCCTCCGACGCCGACGTCCAGTTCGTGGTGGAAGGCCCGGACGACCTGACCGACTCGGACCTCGTGGCCGCCGGCACCACCGTGGTGACGCATCTGCAGAAGATACTCAACGCCCCCTCCAGCGGCATCGACATGAAGGTCAACGCCGACCTCCGCCCCGAAGGCCGCTCCGGCGCCCTGGTGCGCACACTCGCGTCCTTCAGCGACTACTACCGTCAGCACGCGGAGCGGTGGGAGAAGCAGGCGCTGCTGCGGGCCGCACCGCTCGTGGGACCGGAGGAGACGAAGGCGCAGGTGGTGCAGGTCCTGGACGAGGTGCGGTACCCGTCGGAGGGGCTGACCCCGTCGGCCGCGCGGGAGCTGGCGCGGATGAAGGCGCGCATCGAATCCGAACGCCTCCCGCGGGCCGCCCGCGCCACCCATCACCTGAAGCTGGGGCCGGGTGCGATGACCGATGTGGAGTGGGTGGTGCAGAAGCTGCAGACCGAGTACGCGCACGAGAACGAGCAGCTGCGCACCACCTCCACCCTGACCGCCCTGGAGGTGCTGGCGGCCGACGGGACCCTGCCGCGCACCGACGCCGACACCCTCAGCCAGGCCTGGCGGATGGCGTGGCAGCTGCGGCGCGCCCTGTTCCTCTGGAAGGGCCGCGAAACCGACGTGCTGCCGGGCGACGCGCACGAGCTCGCGGCACTGGCGGGCCTCATCACCGGGTCGGAGGAGTCCGCGCGCGAGATGATGGATCGTTACCTGAAACTCACCCGCCGCGCCAGGTCGGTCACCGAGAGGGAGCTGTTCGGCGAGTAGCATTGATGGGCAATGACTACACCTGAGCTGAGCGGCAGCACGCCCCGTGGCCGCATGTACCGAGTGGAGCCCGGCGGGAAGCTCGTCTACCCCTCGATCACGACCGTTGCCGGGATGCGCTCCAAGGACAGTCTGCAGTCCTGGTACGCGCGTATGGCCGGCCAGCGCGCCCTCGACATGTTCGCCTACCTCGACCGCAACCCGGGCCGCGCCATGGAGGAGATCCGCCGCGTCTCCCGCGACAGATGGGGCACGCAGAAGAAGATCGCGGCGGCCGCGGAGGAGTACACGCAGACCGCCGCCGACTTCGGCACCTATGTGCATGCGCTCTGCGAGATGTGGGAGCGCTCCGGTGAGCGGCCGAGCCGCACCGACATGTCGGACCTCGCCACGCAGCTGCGCGGGAACGGGGTGCTGGTTCTGGAGCGCAATCTGGGCGCGCTGCTGGACCGCGCCGATGTCCGCCTCGACGGGTTCGACCGCTTCCTCGAGGAGTTCCAACCGGAGTTCGTGGAGATCGAACAGACCGTGCTGAACCGCACCGTCGGCTACGCCGGCACGACCGACGCGATCGTGAAGATCGGTGGTTCGGTGCTCTCAGCGGACATCAAGACATCCAAACGGGTGCGCGGCGACTACGCCCTCCAGGGGGTGGCGGTGGTGCGCGCGGAGAACCTGCTGGACAACGACGGCACCATTCGGGACATGCCGGAGCTCACCGGTGCGTTCGTGATCCACCTGCCGGAGGCGGGCGGCTACCAGGTGGTGCCGCTGCGCACCGGTGACGCGGAATGGGAAGTGTTCCAGTCGCTGCGCCGCTCCTGGGACTTCCTGCCGGACGACTGCGCCCTTGACGCCGCACAGAACCCGAAGGAGCTGCTCTTCAGTCTGCTGAACGCGAAGCTCTGACGTCTCGAGAGGCTCGCATGCCCCGCGCTGCGGGCCCGTCCGGCACGACCGACGAGGAGCCCTCGCGGGCGCCGGCTGTCACGCGTCGGAGCGCAGCACACCGAGCTCACGCGCCCGGGCCACCGCTTCGGTGCGCGAACGCACCTGCAGCTTGTCGAAGATGTGCACGAGGTGCGTTTTGACCGTCGCCTGCGAGAGGAACAGTTCGCGGGAGATCGCGGCGTTGGTGGCGCCGCGGGCCACGAGGTCGAGCACTTCCCGCTCCCGCTGCGACAGCGCGGCCTCACTGTCGAGGCGCCGACGGATCCTGCGGTCCAGCACCGACTCCCCACTGACGGCGCGGCGGATCGCCGCGGCGATCTCAGGCCCCGGCGTGTCCTTCAGCAGGTAGCTGGTGGCGCCGGCGTCGATGGACGCGAGGACGTCCTGGTCGTTGTCGTAGGTGGTCAGCACGATCACCACGGGGGCGCTGTCCAGGGCCACGATGTCAGCGATGACGTCGGTGCCGCGGGCGGCGCCGGACACGAACTGGAGGTCCAGCAGCACAACGTCCGGCCGGTGCAGGGACGCGAGTCGAAGCGCGTCCTCCGCGGTGGCGGCTTCGGCACCGATCACGTCGAGGTCGCCCCCGTCGGCCTCCAGCACGGTGCGCAGCCCCTGGCGCACGATGGCGTGGTCGTCGGCGAGCATGATGCGAGTCATCGGGGGCCTCCTCGGTTCAGTGCGGCTCTCAGTGTTCCACGCCGCCCTGGGGCGGATCGTGGGGCGGTCACGCGGGGACGGTCACGGATACGGCGGTTCCGTGCGCGGGCGCCGTCTCCACGGTGGCGGTGCCGCCGGCGGACTTCACGCGGGCGCGGACGGTGCGCAGACCGAAGCCCTCATCCCGGCCGGTGGGGATGCCGGCGCCGTCATCCACGACGTCCAGCATGAGCTCGCCCTCATGCTGCCCGACTGTCACCACGATCGTGTCGGCCCGGGCGTGCTGGACAGCGTTCGCCAGCAGGGAGGAGGCAACGCGGACAAGGGTCTGCGCGGCGCTCTGCCGTATGGCCGGGCGGGCGTCCGGCTCGGCGCTGATTCCCGGGGCGCTGTCGCTGGCGGAGAGGTCGCAGCGCAAAACGATCCGGGCGCTGGTCGTCAGCTGATGCTGGTCCACCAGCTGCTGCAGCTCCTGGCAGAGCACGGCGGCCGGGTCCTCGTCGACCGGCGCAGCGGAGGGAGCACCGGCGTCGACGAACTGGCGGGTCTGCCGGGTGGTCTGCCGTGTCATGTCCAGCGCTGATTCGAGCAGTTCGCCCAGGCGCGCGGTGTCGGAGTCGGCGGCGGCGCGCTGCGCGGACTCCAGGAGCATGCTGATGGAGATGGTGGACTGGGCGACTGTGTTGTGGAGGTCGCGGGCGATGCGTTCGCGTTCCTGGGCGATGCCGGCGTCGCGTTCGGTGCGGGCGAGCTGCGCGCGGGTGGTGCGCAGTTCACGGGTGATGAGTTCACGGATCGCTATCTCCTTCTGCAGGGTCCGCAGTGTGCTCATGATGCCGAGGGCCACGAGGGCGCCGATGAACGGGCCGAGCACCTGGCCGGGGCCCAGAACAGCCGTTTCCGTCGTGTGGAGCGCGGGCGCGAACCCCGCGACCAGCGCAACCAGGAACAGCAGTGTGATGCCCAAGATGCGGGAGGGGAGCATGAGGACGGCGAAGAAGAGGGCGAATGCGATCCAGACGCCCTGGGGGGTGAGCACGCACAGCACCAACCACAGTGCGAGCGTCAGCAGCAGGGCGAGAAGAGAGCGGCGCGGGTGCACGCCGGTCAGGGACTGCGGGGAGGCGCTGGGCGCCGGATCCTGAGGGCGCTCCACTGAGAACCGCGCACCGAGGGAGTAGACGCTCACCAGCAGGACGAGCACGGCGACCGCGGGGCCTGCCCCGGGTTCGGATCGTGCGAGCAGCAGCAGTCCCACGATTCCCGACAGTGCGTACAGCAGCAGATGCACGAACCAGCGCACCCCTGCCGCGAGCCGCGATTCTGATCGTGGCACCGTCATCGCTGCGCTCATGAGCCGTCCCCGGCGCTCAGCGCGATGTTCCCCGTTGCCGCGGACAGTGCCTGCGCCGCATCCAGGCACAGGTCCTCCCGGCCGGGCCGCCCGATCAGCTGGACGCTCATCGAGACGCCGTCGCCGACCCGCACGGTCGGCACGGACACAGCAGGCAGCCCCGCCACGTTGATCATGGAGGTGTGGGGACTGTACTGGCACTGGGCGTGGAAGTTCGCGAGCCCGTCCCCGGTCTCGAGGTCACCGGGCCAGTCGTTCGGGCGGGGCGGCAGCGCGGTGGTGGGGGAGAGGACGAGATCATAGGGCGCGAACGTGCGGATCAGGGCGCGCTCCACCTCAGCGAAGCGGCCGACGGATGCCGCGACGTCACCGGGGTCGAGGCTGCGGCCCTGCTCGATCAGCCAGCGGGTCAGCGCTTCGAACGGCGGCGGCTCCTCCATGGGGGAGGGCAGGGAGCGCAGCTGCGCCGCGTTCGCCATCCACAGCGTCATGAACGCCTGCGCGTACCCCGGCAACGACGGCAGACGCACCTCCTCCACCTCAGCACCGAGACCGGTGAGAGCCGCGATGGCGGCGTCCTGCGCCTGCGCCGCTTCGGCACTGGTGGGACAGTCGACCACCTCGTCCCACAGGGTGGGGCCCGCGATCACCCCGACCCGCAGGCCCGGCGCGAGGTCGCGGATGTCGGCGAAGGATCGACGCTGCGGCGGTGGGGGAGCGGTGGCGGCACCGGAGGTGGGTGCGCCGTCGGCCCCGCGGGTGATGAGGGCATCCAGGAGGATCCCCGCGTCCTCAGCGGATCGGGCGAGGACTCCCGCTGTCGGGAGACCGCCCAGGGCGTCCTGTCCACCCATCGCGGCGATGCGGCCGCGCGACGGCTTCAGGCCGATGATGCCGCAGGCCGCGGCGGGAATGCGCACGGACCCACCGGCGTCTGAGCCGGGCGCGACGGGCAGGATGCGGGAGGCGACCGCGGCGGCCGCGCCTCCGGAGGAGCCGCCCGCGTTGAGGTCCGGCCGGCCGGGAATGGTCGTGGCGCCGTGCAGAAGCGAGCGGGTGTAGTTCGTGAAGCCGAACTCAGGGCTGGCGGTGGCGCCGAGCGAGAGGGCACCGGTGGAGTCGAGCTGCGTGGTGAGCGCGTCGGTCCGTTCCGCGCGCAGGCCGCGGAAGCGGCGGGTGCCGAACGTGGCGACCCACCCTCGGCGCTGATGCAGGTCCTTGTCCGCGGTGGGGAGCCCGGCGAGTGGCCCGGTGAGATTGCCGGCATCCACCTGGGCAGCTCGCTCCAGGGCCCTTTCGGGTTCGAGCGAGACGATCGCGTTCGTCTGGTCGCCCTCGCAGCGCCGAAGGAAGTGGCGAACGGCGTCGACGGCGCTGACCTCCCGGTTCTTCAGGGCAGAAAGGAGCGCGGCAACGCTGAGCTCATGCAGGTGGGACATGGCACAACGCTACCGCGCAGCATCCATCGGCCGCTGGTCAGCTGATCAGTGCGGCGATGGGATCAGAGGTCGTAGTAGAGCTCGAACTCCAGCGGGTGGGGGATCAGGCGGAACGGCTCGATCTCGTTCTCCCGCTTGTACGCGATCCACGTTTCGATGAGGTCTGCGGGGAACACATCACCCTCGGTGAGGAAGTTGTGGTCCTTCTCCAGGGCGTCCAGGGCGCCGCTGAGGGACTCGGGCAGCTTCGCGATCGCCTCGTGCTCCTCCGGCGGCAGCTCGTACAGGTCCTTGTCGATCGGCTCCGGCGGCTCAATGCGGTTGCGGATGCCGTCGATGCCGGCCATCAGCTGCGCTGCGAACGCCAGGTACGGGTTGGCCGACGGGTCCGGGGCGCGGAACTCCAGGCGCTTCGCCTTCGGGGACGAACCGGTGACTGGGATGCGGATAGCAGCGGATCGGTTGCGGGCGGAGTACACCATGTTGACCGGTGCTTCGAAGCCGGGCACGAGGCGCTTGAACGAGTTCACGGTCGGGTTGGTGAACGCGGTCAGGGCCTGCGCGTGCTCGATGAGACCGCCGATGTACCAGCGCGCAATATCGGACAGGCCACCGTAGCCGCGCTCGTCGTAGAACAGCGGTTCGCCGTCCTTCCACAGGGACTGGTGGCAGTGCATACCGGACCCGGCGTCACCGTACAGCGGCTTCGGCATGAAGGTGACGGTGCGGCCGGCTTCCCAGGCCACGTTGCGGACCACGTACTTGAACTTCATGACGTCGTCAGCGGCCTGCTGCAGCGTGGAGAAGCGGTAGTTGATCTCCTGCTGGCCGGCGGTGCCGACCTCGTGGTGGGCGCGCTCCACTTCCAGGCCGGTTTCGTCCAGGACACGGCAGATCTCGTCGCGGAGGTCAGCGAGCTGATCCACGGGCGGGACTGGGAAGTAGCCGCCGTTGACGCGGGTCTTGTAGCCCTGGTTGCCGCCCTCTTCGATGCGGTCGGAGTTCCAGGCGGCTTCATCCGAGTCGATCTCGTAGAAGGAGCTGTTGATGCCGGTCTTGTACCGGATGTCGTCGAAGATGTAGAACTCGGCTTCGGCGGCGAAGAACGCGGTGTCGGCGATGCCGGTGGACTTCAGGTACTCCTCGGCCTTCGCCGCAACCGTCCGGGGGTCACGGGAGTACGGCTCATCGGTGAACGGGTCAACGATGGAGAAGTTGATGATCAGAGTCTTCTGATCGCGGAACGGGTCGATGTAGGCGGTCTCGAGGTCCGGGATCAGCTTCATATCGGACTCGTGGATCGCCTGGAAGCCGCGGATGGATGAGCCGTCGAACAGCTGCCCGGTCTCAATGGCTTCGAGGTCGAACGACTTCGCGGGCAGATTGAAATGCTGCATCACACCGGGGAGGTCGATGAAGCGGACGTCGACGAACTTGACGTCCTCCTCTTCGATGTAACGGACGGCTTCTTCCGGGCTGCTGAACACTCTGTTCCTCCAATTCGCACGTGGTCGCGCGGTCTGCCAGCACCTGTGCGGGGTGCATGTCCCTCTCATCCTAAACGGCGACCCGAGAGTTGAATCGGATCTGACCACCGCGTATCTTTCGGATGTGATCGAGAGAAAAGACCTGGGGACCTGGCTGGAGGGCGCACCGACTGACCCCGACTACCGCCCCGGTTCCCGGTACGGCGTGCCCGCCGATGGTCCCGGCTCCCCAGCGCGTCTCGGCATCCGCTTCACCTCCTGGATCATCGACGCCCTGGTCTCCGCCGGTGGCGCCTATCTCGCGTTCGGCCCCACCAACTGGGGGTCCACCGCCGTGTTCCTCGCGATCAATCTGCTGATGCTGCCCCTGTTCGGCGCCACGATCGGCCAGTTCTTCTGCGGCCTGCGCCTCATGCCCGTCAGCGGCCGCTCGCCAATGGTGCTGCGGGCCCTCATCCGCACCCTGCTGATGGCGCTGCTGATCCCCCTGGTCATTCAGGGCAGGGACCGTCAGCTCGGTCACGATATGGCCGCCGGCGTACTGGTGATCCGCGCCACCTCCTGATCCCGTCCGCCCCGCCTGCAGACTCCGTCGTCCCCCCCCTCACCCCGCGGCACTCTGAGAACGGAGAACGGGCCCGCAGGGAGCATCTCCCCACGGGCCCGTCACCGTCATCACCGCCGCAGCGGCGCGACCAATGCGATCAGCGGCCGCGCATCGCGCGACGGTTCGGGCGCGCACGCATCGGATCCACACCCTTCGGCACAGCCTGGCGGATCGGGTTCGGCATCGCCTGCAGGCGGCGCGAGACCTCACCGGCCTCATGCTTCGTCAGGGTCGGCTTCATGCGCTGCATGTACGTCGCCAGCTTCGGCAGCGGGATCTCGTCCTCACCGCGCCCCACGTGGATGCCGTGCACCGGAACATTCGGGAAGAGCCGCTCCATGCGGGAGACCTCCTTGCCCATCAGCTTGCGGGCCGAACCGTTCGATCCGGACACCACCAGGGCGATGCCGGGACGACCGGAGGCGCGGAACAGCATGGTCTGGCTGCGCGGCTCCAACGCCGCCGGGTCCCGTTCCACGTTCCAACCGCGGCGAATGGACTGCATAGCGGCGAGCTCGGCGCCCTGCTGGCCCTCGATCTTCGCGTAGGCGGCGCGTTCAGCGCGACGACCCAGGATGAACAGGGCCGCGATCAGACCGAACGCCAGGCCGATGAACGCGCCGTAGATCGGTGCATCGAGGATCAGCCACAGCAGGAGGGAGAACAGCACGATGCAGCCGATGAGGGCGCCGAGCATCCACGGCAGTGTGCTCGGGTCCTCCCGCTGCGTCTGCTTGTACGCCTCGAAGATCTGCTTCATGCGGCCGGGCTTCTTGCCGGGCGCGGTATCGGGGGATGGGGATGCGGCGGCCGAACCGCCGCGGGTCTTCTTCTTCGCCATGTCCTTCTTCGCTCAGGTCGCTTCGGGAGGGGTCAGCGGCCGGAGGCGGCGTCAGCTGCGCGGCGAGCAGCACGGCGAGCCTCGAGGGCGGCGTGCCGCTCCTCGCGCTCCTTCATGCGCTCCACCACGGCTTCGGCCTCCTGGGTCGCAGGGGTCGAGGTGTCCAGGTGCTTCAGCTCCTCCGGGATCGGACGGCCGAGCTTGTTCATGGCCTCCGCCCAGAGACGACCCGCACGGTACGAGGAGCGGACCATCGGGCCGGCCATAACGGCGAGGAAGCCGATCTCGTACGCCTTCTTCGACAGGTCCACGAACTCCATCGGCTTCACCCACCGGTCGATCGGGTGGTGCAGCTTCGAGGGGCGCAGGTACTGGGTGATGGTGAGGATGTCGGTGCCGGCATCGTGCAGCGCCTGCATCGACTCGATGATCTCCTCGGTGGTCTCGCCCATGCCGAGGATCAGGTTGGACTTGGTGATCATGCCGGCGTCCTTGCCCTGCCGCAGCACATCGAGGCTGCGCTGGTAGCGGAACGCGGGGCGGATCTGCTTGAAGATCCGCGGCACGGTCTCGAGGTTGTGGGCGAACACTTCGGGCTTGGCCTCGAAGACCTTCTCCAGTGCCCCGGCGTCACCCTTGATGTCGTCGATCAGCAGCTCAACGCCCGTGCCGGGGTTGAGCTTGTGGATCTGCTTGCAGGTCTCGGCGAACAGCCCGGCGGCGCCGTCGGAGAGGTCGTCGCGCGCCACACCGGTGATGGTGGAGTAGCGCAGGCCCATGTCCTTGACCTGCATCGCGACCTTGAACGGCTCCGCGGGGTCCACGGGCATCGGCTTGCCGGTGGCGATGTCGCAGAAGTCGCAGCGGCGCGTGCAGGTGTCACCGCCGATGAGGAAGGTCGCCTCGCGGTCCTCCCAGCATTCGAAGATGTTCGGGCAGCCCGCTTCTTCGCAGACCGTGTGCAGACCCTGGCCGTGCACCCGCTGCTTCATCGCAGCGTACTCGGGGCCCATCTTCGCGGTGGTCTTGATCCAGCTCGGTTTGCGCTCGATCGGAGTTTCCGCATTGCGAGCTTCCACTCGACGCAGCTTCCGTCCTTCAGATGCGACCGTCACGCCTCAGCCTCCTTGAATTGGGTTCGGCCCAGTCTATCGAGGGGCCCCGCGTTTGCTCGGAACGGGGTGATGCAGGGAACTCAGTCCAGGCCCTTGTTCGCTTCGAGCTGACGCATCTGCTCCTCGACCGCGTGGATCACGTCAGCTGGTCGGATGGTGCGCCCGGTCTCCACGCTGAGGCTCGTCACCCCGGCGTCGTCGATCCCGCAGGGGATGACGTTGTGGGACCAGGAGAGGTCGTTCGCGCAGTTCAGGGCGAACCCGTGCATGGTGGCGCGCTTGGACACGCGCAGCCCGATGGCGCACACCTTGCGGTCCATGCCGAGCGGGTCGGGCACCCACACACCGGAGCGGCCCTCGATGGGCACGGTGTTCACACCGACCTGGTCGCACACCGCCATGATCGCCTCTTCGATGCCGCGGACGAATCCGACCACATCGATCGGCGGGGGCAGCTTCACGATGGGGTAGCCGACGAGCTGCTCGGGTCCATGCCACGTGATCTTGCCGCCGCGGTCCACATCCACCACGGGCGCTCCGTCCTGGGGGCGCTCCTCGTCGATGGTGCGTTTGCCGGCGGTGTACACCGGCTGGTGCTCCAGCAGCAGCAGCGTGTTGGGGCGCTCACCGGCGACGACTTCGGCGTGGATGCGGCGCTGCAGATCCCACGCGGCTCGGTATTCGACGGGACCGGGCGGCAGCCCCCACTGCTCGTGGGTGGAGTCCAGCCCTGAATCCTCGGAGAAGCCGACGCGAATGATCTCAAGCACGCCCTCCACCCTACGCCACCGCGGGTGGGCCGCCGCCTCCCGGTTATCCACAATGTAGTGGTCCTCGCGCCACAGGGGCCGTCTGGGGTGTGCGATGGGCTCATGGGACGTCTATCTGCCGCGGGCCTGGACCCGCACACACTGACCGAGATCGATGACGGACGCGAGGTCTGGGCCGCTCGCACAGCCGCCGGCCAGGAGGTGACCGTGGTGCGCGCCCGCACTCTGCGGGCCGCGCTGCGGGTGCGTCGGGAGCGGGCACTGATCCGCTCGCTGAAGGCCGACGGGGTCCGTGCCGCGCCTGAGCTGCTGAGCGGCGGAGTGCTCCACTATGCGGTGGAGACGGGGGAGGTGCTGCGCCGCTCCCGGGGACGGCGGACCCAGAGCCGCGCCGCGGGTGCGCCCCGGGCCGCGGAGGCGGAGGCAGCGGTCCGGCGGGACCTCGAGCAGCTGTGCGAAGCGCTGAACGCGCGGGAGCTGGCCCTGGGGCACCGTCCGGGTGCGGGCCTGCTGCTGCGGGCCGACGGGTCCGCGCTCGTCACTGACTTCTCATCCCTGCGGGAGGCGACGTTCGCGGCGCACCGGGCGGATGTGCGATGGATCGAGTCGGTGATGGGCGGCGGGGAGGTGCCGGCCTCGATCATGCGCCGCCAGGCGAAGGCGACCTTGGTGCAGACTCCGCGCCGTGCCCGTCCCGCAGTGAGGATCGCCCTCTCATCGGCTGCCGCGACCGTGGTGCTCGCCGCTGTCGTCGCGGGCGGTGTGCTGACGGGCGGCGGCGTTCCCATCGCCGGTGTGCTCCAGCAGACGGGCGCTGATCTGTCCGCGGGAGCGGGGCGCCACGATGCCTCGGACGGTGCCGAAAAGGCAGGGTCCGGCGTGGCGGTGCCGCTGCAGGCGGACAACGTGGCGGGAGCGACGTCGCCGGATTTGCGGAGCGGGCCCGGGGCTGACACGGCGCCCAGCGGGGCCCAGCAGATGAGCGGTGACCCGGTGCAGGCCGTCAGTGCGCTGGCCGATGCCCGCCGTGACTACGTGATCGGTGCAGCGGGGGAGAACGCGGCCGTGGTCGAGGGATCACCGGCCGCGGTGGACGATGCCCGCCTGCGGCAGCGGTTCGCAGTGTTCCGTGTGGATGGCGGGGTCACCACGGTGCACGAGGTGCAGGTTCTGGAGCGCGACGATCAGCGGTGCCGGATCCGGGCGCGGATCAGTGACAGCCCGATGACGCTGACCGATGAGAAGGGCCGTCAGCGGCAGGTGCCGGCGGGGGCGGAGCGGACCGTCGTGATGGAGCTGGCACGGGAGCCCGACGGGTGGCGGATCGTCAGCGTCCGCGCCGATGAGCAGGAGAGCAGCGCGGCCGCCGGGGATACTGTCGCGGCTCGCTCCGCAACCGGCAGACGCTGAACCCAGCAAGGGACAGGGAACGGGGCGGCCGCTCACCCGGTGGGTGAGGGACCGCCCCGTTGCACTGCTGGGTCAGCGGGCGTGGATCAGAGTCCGAGCTCGCTGCCGAACGCGCCTTCTTCCAGTCGCGCCTTCATGTGGGTGAGGAAGCGTGCAGCGTCCGCACCGTCCACGAGGCGGTGGTCGTAGGAGAGGAACAGGTACATCATCGAACGGATCGCGATGGTGTCGTTGCCGTCCTGGTCCTTGACCACGGCGGGACGCTTCACGATCGTGCCGCAGCCGAGGATGCCGACCTGCGGGTTCGGGACGATCGGGGTGTCCCAGAGGGCGCCGCCGGATCCCGTGTTGGTGATGGTGAAGGTCGCGCCCTGGAGGTCGTCCGGGCCGAGCTTGTTGTTCTTCGCCTTGCCGCCGAGCTCACCGATCTGGCGTGCGAGACCGGCGAGGTTGAGGTCACCGGCGTTCTTGATGACGGGGACCACGAGACCGCGCTCGGTGTCCGCAGCCATGCCGATGTTCTCGCTGCCGTGGTACTTGATCATGCCGTCCTGGATCTCGGCGTTGATGACCGGGTAGGTCTTCAGCGCTTCGACAGCGGCCTGCATGATGAACGGCAGGAAGGTCAGCTTCGCACCCTCGCGGGCAGCGAACTGGTCCTTCGCCTGGCTGCGCAGAGCGGCGATGCGGGTCATGTCAACCTCGACCGCGGTGGTGAGCTGCGCCTGCGTGTGCAGGGACTCCACCATGCGCTCAGCGACGATCTTGCGCAGACGCGTCATCTTCTGCTCGGTGCCGCGCAGCGGCGACACCTCGACCGGGGCGGACGGCTTCGCAGCAGCGGGGGCAGCGTGCTGCTGACCTGCGGACGGAGCCGAGGGCGCCTCAGCGGCCTGCTTCTGCTTCTCGGCGGCGTCCTTCACATCCTGCTTGCGGATGCGGCCACCCACGCCGGTGCCGGTGACCTGGGAGAGGTCAACACCGGAATCTTTGGCGAGCTTGCGAACGATCGGGGTGACGTACGCCGTCGCGTTGGAGGAGCCGGTGAGCGACGAGTCAGCAGTGGCGGAGGCCTCAGCCTTCTGCTCCTGCTTCTCGTCCTTCGCGGGCTTCTCCTCAGCAGCCGGCTCGGAGGCCGCCTTCTGGGCGTCGCCCTTGTCGGAGGCGTCAGCGGACTTCTCCTCCTGCTTCGCCGGTGCGGGCTTCTCAGAGGAACCACCGGATGCGGCACCGGACCCGATGACGGCGATGACGGCGCCGATCTCGGCCTCTTCATCCTCCTTCACGCGGATCTCCTGGAGAACACCCGCCACGGGGGAGGGGATCTCGGTGTCGACCTTGTCGGTGGAGACCTCGAGGAGCGGTTCGTCGACCTCGACCTCATCGCCGACGTCCTTCAGCCAGCGGGTGACGGTGCCTTCGGTGACGGACTCGCCGAGGGCCGGCATGGTGACCTCTTCGCCCTCACCGGAGCCGCCGGAGGACTCTGCGGGTGCATCGTCCTCGGACGCGGCGTCGTCGTCCGCATCATCGGCGCTGTCGTCAGCGTCGTCGGCTGCGGGCTCCTGCGAGGCCTCATCCGCGGCGGAGTCGTCCTCGGACTTCTCCGCGTCGGAGGATGCACCGTCGCCGCTGCCGATGACAGCGAGATCGGCGCCGACCTCGGCGTCCTCGTCCTCAGCAACGAGGATCTCTTCGAGCACGCCGGCGACCGGTGACGGGATCTCGGTGTCGACCTTGTCGGTGGAGACTTCGAGGAGCGGCTCGTCGACCTCGACGGTGTCGCCGACGTCCTTCAGCCAGCGGGTGACGGTGCCCTCAGTGACGGATTCACCGAGAGCCGGCATCTGTACTTTTTCTGACATTGTCAGTTCCTCTGCTGTCGACTGGTGGATCAGGCGTGGGAGTGCAGCGGCTTGCCGGCCAGTGCCAGCGCAGCCTCGCCGAGCGACTCGTTCTGGGTCGGGTGGGCGTGGATGAGGGAGGCGACATCCTCCGGCATGGCCTCCCAGGACACGATGAGCTGAGCCTCACCGATCTGCTCGGACATGCGGGCGCCGAGCATGTGGACGCCGACGATCGGGCCGTCCTTCTCGCGCACGAGCTTCACGAAGCCCTGCGTGCCGAGGATCTGGGACTTGCCGTTGCCGCCGAGGTTGTACTCGTAGCTCTCGACCTTGTCCTCGCCGAACTTCTCCTTCGCCTGCTTCTCGGTGAGGCCGACGGAACCGACGTTCGGCTCGCAGTAGGTGACGCGCGGGATGTGCGCCTCGTTGATCGGCTCCGGGTTCAGGCCGGCGATCTGCTCGGCCACGAAGATGCCCTGCTGGAAGCCGCGGTGGGCGAGCTGCAGGCCCGGGACGATGTCGCCGACGGCGTAGATGCCCTTGACGTTGGTCTCCAGGGTCTCCTTGTTCGCGAGCACGAAGCCGCGATCCATCTCGATGCCCTGCTCCTCGTAGCCCATGTCCTTGGTGTTCGGGCCGCGGCCCACTGCAACGAGGAGGTAGTCGCCCTCGAACTCGGTGCCGTCGGCGAGGGTGACCTTGACGCCGTCCTCGGTCTGCTCGGCCTTCTCGAAGAAGATGCCGAGGGAGTACTTGATCTTGCGGCGCTTGAAGGCGCGCTCCAGACCCTTGGAGAGGGCCTCGTCCTCGTTGGCGACCAGGTTCGGCAGGCCCTCCACGATCGTGACGCTCTCAGCGCCGAGGGACTTCCACACGGAGGCGAACTCGACGCCGATGACGCCGCCGCCGAGGATGATCGGGTTCTTCGGAACCTCGGGCAGCTGGAGCGCCATCTCGGAGTCGATGATGCGGCCGCCGAGCTCGAGGCCCGGGAGGGTCTTCGAGAAGGAGCCGGAGGCGAGGACGATGTTCTCGCCGGTCAGGGTGGTGGTGCCGTTCTCGCCGGTCACCTCGACGGTGTTCTTGCCGGTGAGGCGGCCGAAGCCTTCGACGTACTCGATGTCGCCGGAGCCGACCAGGCCCTGCAGACCCTTGTACAGGCGGCTGATGGTGCGGTCCTTGAAGGACAGCATCTTGTCAACGTCGATGTTGTTGAGGGTGAGGTCGATGCCCAGGGCTCGGGCATCGGCGGGCGCCTCGGCCATCTCGGCCACGTGCAGAAGCGTCTTGGTGGGGACACAGCCGCGGTGCAGGCAGGTGCCGCCCAGCCTGTCCTTCTCGACGAGGGCAACGGACTTGCCTAGCTGAGCGGCGCGCAGAGCTGCGGAGTAGCCGCCGCTGCCGCCTCCCACAATCACAATGTCGAACTTCTGGTCAGTGGAGTTATCAGCCACGTTCAAGCTCCCTAGCTCACTCGATGGTCGTGCTCGGCGCCGACCGGAAATGGCCGGGCGGCGATGCTCACGCCGAGCGCGCTCGCGCTCAGCGATGATGCCTCCCATGCTATTGCACTGCGGCGCAACATTCCTCCAGCTCGCCGCCCGGCGGGAACTGAGGGCCCGGCGGGTGGCCGGGATCATGGACGGCACGGGCCCGTGGGCATGCAGAGCATAGGCCCGCGGGCACGAAGAAGGCCGACGGGCCCGTTCGTGCGAGGGTCCCGTCGGCCTTCCCGGTCAGTCAGGTCAGCTCACGGCTGCGCCTGGTGGAGTGCAGCGCTGCTCAGCGGCTGGTGTCCTCCAGCACGGCGAGCATGGTGCGCAGGCTCTGGCCGGTGCCGCCGCGGGTGGTGTAGCCGTACGGCTTCTGGGTGAAGCCGGTCGGGGCGATGTCCAGGTGCGCCCACGGCAGACCGTCGGTGAACTCCTGCAGGAACACTCCGGCGCTCAGCGTGCCGCCCGGGCGCTCACCGATGTTGGAGAGGTCGGCGACGCGGCCGTTCAGGGTCTCGCGCAGCTCCTCCGGGAACGGCAGCGGCCAGAACGCTTCGCCGGCGCGCTTGGACGCGGCCCACAGTTCGTCACGCGCATCCTCGGTGCCCATGACGGCAGCGGTGCGGGAGCCGAGGGCGACCACGGCCGCACCGGTCAGGGTGGCGACGTCGATCAGCAGATCCGGCTTCTCAGCAGCGGCGTCCACGAGCGCGTCGGCCATGACCATGCGGCCCTCAGCGTCCGTGTTCAGCACCTCGACGGTCATGCCGTTGCGCATGGTGACCACGTCGCCGGGGCGCTGAGCGCCGCCGCCCGGCATGTTCTCGGCGAGGGCGAGGAAGCCGGTCACGGCGATCGGCAGCTCCAGCTTCGCCGCGGTCAGAACGGTGTGCAGCGTGGTGGCTGCACCCGCCATGTCCGAGGTCATCTCGTCCATGCTGGCGCCCGGCTTCAGAGAGATGCCGCCGGTGTCGAACGTGATGCCCTTGCCGACGATCGAGACGTGACGGGTGGCCTTCTTCGGCACGTAGGTCAGCTTCACGAGACGGGGCTTGCGGGTGGAGCCCTGACCCACGCCCATGATGCCGCCGTAGCCGCCGGCGAGGAGCTTCTTCTCATCCAGGACCTCCACGCCGACGCCGACCTTCTTCGCGGCCTTCGCGGCGATGTCCGCGAACGCCTCCGGGAACAGCAGATTCGGCGGGGTGTTCACCAGATCGCGCACCGCGTGCACGTGCTCGGCGACGATCATCGCGCGGTCCAGACGCGCGGACAGCTCCTTGGACGGCTTCGAGACGGTGACGACCTCGAACGACTCGACCGGGGTCGACTTCTTCGCGGACTCAGCGGTCTTGTGCTCGATGTAGTTGTAGGAGCCGAGGGCGAAGCCCTCAGCAGCGGCGACGACCTGATCGTCGGAGCCGCCGGGGAATGCGATCGCGGCGGACTTCACGCCGGTGAGGGCGCGGGCGGCGGAACCGAAGGCCTCGCGGATGTGCTCATCGGTGACATCGGCGAGATCGGAGGAGCCCAGGCCCACGAGGAGCACGGACTGGGCCTTCAGACCATTGACGGCGGGCAGGCGGGTGGTGGCGCCCTTGGCGCCGGAAGCGCGGACAGCGCTGACCGCGGAGCTCAGCTTCGGGAGGCCGACGGGGGTCGCATCCGCATCCTTCTCGCCGGCGAGAAGGGGGAGGACCAGAACCTCGGCAGTGACGGACTCAACCTTAGTGGCAGTGATTTTCATATCTGTCATATCCTCATCGTAGGCCAGCCGGCACGCCGCCGCCCGCAGAACATGCGAGCAGAATCCACCGCCGCCGCATGGCCGTACCGATTTGCAGCAGAAGGGACACGATGAGCGCACTGATCATCGCGACGTACATCATCGGCGTCGGAGTCGGAGCGCTCGGCCTTCTCTACGTGGTCAAGGACCTCGCCGCGGACCTCATCCTCCTCGGCGCCCAGCTGCTCGTGCTGCTGGTGTGGATCGCCCTCGTGGTGGGGGCCCTGCTGAAGGCGGCATCCGTCGGCGGCCCCACCGATGCCATCACCTTCTGGGGCTACGCCCTCACCGGCCTCACCCTCCCCATCGCCGGGCTCTACCTCGGGTTCCTGGAGCGCTCACGCTGGGGGGCGCTCACGATCGCGATCGCGTCGCTGACGATGACGGTGCTCGCCGCCCGCCTTCCGCAGATCTGGGCCGGAGGGTTCGCATGAGCGGCCGCACCGGGATCCGCCGCGATGCCGAGCACACGGATCGCACAGGTGCCGAGCAGGGCCGCGGCTTCCGCGTGGTCATCATGCTCGCCTACTTCATCTTCGCGATCTCCGCGACCGCCCGGTCCCTCGTGCAGATCCTCACCGAATTCGACCAGGCGCCTGTCGCGTTCGTGCTCTCCCTGCTCGCCGCCGTCACCTACATCGTCCTCGCCGTCCTCGTCTCGCGCCCCCGCGTGCCCATCACCGCCGCCCTCACGGTGGTCGGGATCGAACTGGCGGGCGTCATCGGCGTCGGACTGCTCAGCATTGCGGTGCCCGCCCTGTTCCCGCGCCCCTCGGTCTGGTCCCACTTCGGATCCGGCTACGGCTATGTGCCGCTCGTGCTGCCGATCATCGCCGGGATCTACCTGCTGCACCAGCGCCGGCGAGGAGTCAAGCACGCCGCGTAGACTTGAGGGGTGAGCATCTACCCCCTTGTCTTCTCCCAGGTCCTCAGCCGCTTCGACCCCGAGCGGGTCCACCATCTGACGATCAGCGCCCTCGGCCTCGCGCACCGCCTCCCAGGCGGCCCCGCGGTCCTGCGCCGCCTGTTCAGCGCCCGCGGAGCCGAGAAGAGCCGCACGGTCGCCGGCATCGACTTCCCCGGCGCGTTCGGCCTCGCCGCCGGGTTCGACAAGAACGCTCAGGTCCCGCTCGCACTGCTCGATCTCGGGTTCACCCATGTGGAGATCGGCACCGTCACCGCGCGCCCCCAGGACGGCAACGACACGCCGCGCCTGTTCCGCCTCGTGAAGGACCGCGCCGTCATCAACCGGATGGGGTTCAACAATGAGGGCGCCGTCGCCGTCGCCGACCGTCTGCGCCGCATCCGTTCCACCGACGCGGGCCGCCGCGCCGTCATCGGCGTCAACATCGGCAAGAACAAGACCACCGCACTGGAGGACGCCGCCGCTGACTACGCCATGAGCGCGCGCCTGCTGTCCCCCTACGCCAGCTATCTGACGATCAACGTCTCCTCCCCGAACACTCCGAACCTGCGCGCTCTGCAGGCCGTGGACGAACTGCGGCCGATCCTCTCCTCCGTCCGGGAGCACACGGAGAACACCGCTGTCAACGGCCGACGGGTTCCGCTGTTCGTCAAGATCGCCCCGGATCTCCACGACGACGACGTCGTCGCGGTGGCCCGCCTCGCCCTGGAGCTCGGCCTCGACGGCATCATCGCCACGAACACCACCATCGAGCGCCCCGATGCCCTCGCCGAACCGCGCTCGCGCATCGAGCAGATCGGTGCGGGCGGACTCTCCGGCCCGATCCTCCGCACCCGCTCCCTGGAGGTGCTGGACCTGCTGGTCGCGAACCGCACGGGGGTGGGGGCCGACGGGGCCCAGCGCAGCCTGGCGCTGATCTCCGCCGGCGGCGTCCGCACCGCCGAGGACGTCATCGAACGGCTCGAGCGCGGCGCCGACCTCGTGCAGGGCTTCACCTCCATGATCTACGAGGGCCCGTCGTGGCCGGGCCGCATCGCCGCTGAGGTGGCGCGCCGCCGTGAGTGACGACGACCTGTTCTCCCTGGCCGGTGACGCGCCCGCCCCGAAGACCCTCGGGGACCGCAACACCGACCATCGGGCGCCGCTCGCCGCGCGCATGCGTCCCCGCAGCATCGATGAGATCGTGGGGCAGGAGGAAGCGCTCAGCGAGGGCTCACCTCTGCACCGGCTGCTCAGCGACGACGACTCGCGCACCGCGCCCTCCTCCCTCATCCTCTGGGGGCCGCCCGGCACGGGGAAGACGACCATCGCCTACGCCGTCGCCCAGTCCGGCGACCGTGAATTCGTGGAGGTCTCAGCCGTCCTCGCGGGGGTCAAGGACATCCGCACCGTCGTCGACGCCGCCCGCAGTCGGCTGCGCACCACCGGGCGCGAAACCGTCCTCTTCGTGGACGAGGTGCACCGCTTCTCCAAATCCCAGCAGGACGCGCTGCTGCCGTCGGTGGAGAACCGCTGGGTCACCCTGATCGCCGCCACCACCGAGAACCCGTACTTCTCGATCATCTCCCCGCTGCTCAGCCGCTCCATCGTGCTCACCCTCAGCTCGCTGACACCCGCACACGTGGACCAGCTGATCGACCGCGCCCTGAGCGATGAGCGCGGCCTCGGCGGCGAGGTCGAGCTCAGCGATGAGGCCCGCGCTCAGCTGCTGCGGCTCGCCGGCGGCGACGCGCGCAAGGCCCTCACCTCCCTCGAAGCCGCCGCCTCCAGCGCACTGCGCTCCACGGACCGCACCATCACCCCCGACGTGTTGTCCCAGGCGATCAACCAGGCGATGCTGTCCTACGACAAGACCGGGGATCAGCACTACGACGTCGCCTCCGCGTTCATCAAGTCGATGCGCGGCAGCGACGTGGACGCCTCCCTGCACTACCTGGCGCGCATGATCGAATCCGGTGAGGACCCCCGGTTCATCGCCCGCCGCGTGGTCATCGCCGCCAGTGAAGAGGTGGGGATGGCGGACCCCAGTGCCCTGCAGGTGGCTGTCGCCGCCATGCAGGCGGTGCAGATGATCGGCATGCCCGAGGGCCGCATCCCGCTCGCGCAGGCCGTGGTCCACATTGCGACCGCGCCGAAGTCCAACGCCTCCTACGCTGCGATCAACAAGGCGATCGCCGATGTCCGCGCCGGCAAGGGGCGCGGCGTCCCTGCGCACCTGCGCGATTCCCACTACAAAGGGGCCGAAGACCTTGGCCACGGTGAGGACTACGTCTACGCCCACAGTGAGCCGCGGGGCGTCGCCGCACAGCAGTACGCGCCCGATGACCTCGTGGGCGTGGACTACTACGAGCCCACGGACCGGGGGAGGGAGGCCTCCGTCGGCCGTTCCCTCCATGTGCTGCGGCAGATCACCCGCGGCCACCGCCCCCACGGTGACTGAACGCACAGGCGAAACCGGCGTGAGGCGCGCCGAAACCGTTGAACGGCAGGGGGTGGGCCGCGTAGGATCGACTCTTGAATCCGCGGCTGCCTAATGGATTCATCGCATCGAAATTGAGGTAACTCTGTGACCAGTGTCACCAAGGCGCGTCGTACCGCGCGACTTTCCCGTGCTCTCGGGCTCGCTCTGACCCCGAAGGCCGTGAAGTACTTCGAGAAGCGCCCGTACCCGCCGGGCCAGCACGGTCGTGCTCGTCGTTCCAACTCGGACTACGCAGTGCGTCTGACCGAGAAGCAGCGTCTGCGCGCGCAGTACCAGCTTCGTGAGAAGCAGCTGCACCGCGCATATGTCGAGGCCAAGAAGCTCCCCGGTCTGACCGGTGAGTCGATGGTGGAGCTGCTCGAGATGCGTCTGGACGCTCTCGTGCTGCGTGCAGGCTTCGCCCGCACCATCCTCCAGGCCCGTCAGGCCGTCACCCACCGCCACGTCCTCGTGGACGGTCAGCTCGTCGACCGCCCGTCCTTCCGCGTGAAGCCGGGCCAGACGATCCAGATCGCCCCCAAGGCTCAGACCTACGAGACCTACCAGGCTGCCGCCGAAGGCGGGAACAGCGATGTCGCCGCTTCGGTGCCGTCGTACCTGTCGGTGGAGCTCGAGGAGCTGAAGGCGAAGCTCGTCTCGCGCCCCAAGCGTGCTGACGTTCCCGTGACCTGCGACGTCGCTCTCGTCGTCGAGTACTACGCTCGCTGATCAATCTGTGCTGGCACCGTCACGGTGCATAGGCAACCTGAAGCGGCCCCGCCCGGGCACTGCACGTACACTGGGCCGGGGCCGCTTCTCGCATTCCGCCCCCATCCTTCCCGCCGCCCCGACACACCGGGCTGACGCCCCATGAAAGGACCGACAGATGCAGACGTCTGAGGTGCACCGCCGCTGGCTCGACTTCTTCGAGAAGAAGGGCCACACGATCGTGCCGAGCGCGTCGCTCGTGTCCTCCGACCCGTCGATCCTCTTCACGATCGCGGGCATGGTGCCCTTCATCCCGTACATCCTCGGTTCTGAGACCCCGCCGTACTCCACCGCTGCCAGCGTCCAGAAGTGCATCCGCACCAACGACATCGAGAACGTCGGCAAGACCACCCGCCACGGCACCTTCTTCCAGATGGCGGGCAACTTCTCCTTCGGCGACTACTTCAAGGACGGCGCCATCCGCATGGCCTGGGAGCTGCTGACCACCTCCCAGGACGACGGCGGCTACGGTCTCGAACCCGACCGGATCTGGGTCACCATCTGGGAAGAGGACGACGAGGCCCGCACCTCCCTCGTGGACGGCATCGGCTTCCCCGAGGAGCGCATCGTGCTGCTGCCCCGGGAGGAGATCTTCTGGGACACCGGCCAGCCCGGCCCCGCCGGCCCCTGCGCCGAATTCCACTACGACCGCGGCCCCGAATTCGGGCCCGACGCCCCCACCGGCCGTGTCAGTGAATGGCCCGGCGACGAGCGCTCCGAGGACCGCTACATCGAGATCTGGAACCTCGTGTTCGACCAGTTCCTCCGCGGTGAGGGACAGGGCAAGGACTACCCCCTGATCCGCGAGCTCGACCAGAAGGCCATCGACACCGGCCTCGGCGTGGAGCGGCTCGCGTACATCCTGCAGGGCAAGAACAACATGTACGAGATCGACCAGGTGTTCCCCCTGATCGAGAAGGCGGAGGAGCTGTCCGGCCGCACCTACGGCGAGGATGAGGAGGCGGACGTGCGCATGCGCGTGGTCGCCGACCATGTCCGCTCCGCCATGATGCTCGCCTCCGACGGCGTCCGCCCCGGCAACGAAGGGCGCGGCTACGTGATGCGCCGCCTCATCCGCCGCGCCGTCCGCTCCATGCGACTGCTCGGCTACGACAAGCCGGCCCTGCGCGAACTGCTGCCCGTGGCGCGCGACGCCATGGCGGCCGGCTACCCCGAACTCATCACCGAGGACGCCCGCATCAGCGAGATCCTCTTCACCGAAGAGGACACCTTCCGCCGTACCCTTGTGCACGGCACCCAGATCTTCGACCAGGTCGCCGGCGACCTGAAGAAGTCCGGATCCACCGTGCTGCCCGGCGACGAGGCCTTCACCCTGCACGACACGTACGGATTCCCGTTCGACCTCACCATGGAGATGGCCGCAGAGGCCGGTCTCAAGGTGGACGAGGCCGGTTTCCGCACCGCGATGCAGGAGCAGCGCGAACGCGCCCGCGCCGACGCCCAGGCGAAGAAGGGCGGCCACACCGACACCTCCGTGTTCCGCGAGATCCTCGGTGAGAAGGGCACCACCCGCTTCGTCGGCTACACCGACGCCACCAGTGACGTCACCGTCGGCTCGGTCCTCCAGGACGGTCATCTCGTGGACTCCGCCGACGCCCCCGCGGACGTCGAGATCGTTCTGGACGTCACCCCGTTCTACGCCGAAGCCGGCGGCCAGCTCGCCGACCAGGGCACCATCAGTCTCGCCGGCGGCGGCATCGTGGAGATCGACGACGTCCAGGCTCCCGTGAAGGGACTGTCCGTGCACCGCGGCCGCCTCGTGGAAGGCAGCGTCCGCGCGGGGGAGAGCGGCGTCGCCGCCATCGACACCGACCGGCGCGGCGCCATCGCCCGGGCCCACACTGCAACGCACATGGTGCACGAGGCGCTGCGCGAAGAGCTCGGCGACACCGCCACTCAGGCCGGCTCTGAGAACTCCCCGGGCCGCATGCGCTTCGACTTCCGCTGGAACAGCCAGGTTCCGCAGTCCTCCCTCGCCCAGATCGAAGGCGTGGTCAACGAGAAGCTGCAGCAGAACATGGACGTCACCGATCAGCAGATGTCGCTCGATGAGGCGAAGGCCCTCGGCGCGCAGGCTCTGTTCGGTGAGAAGTATGGGGACGTGGTCCGCGTCGTCTCCATCGGCGGCGACTGGTCCCGCGAGCTGTGCGGCGGCACCCACGTGGCCGGCACCGGTTCCATCGGCACCGTTCAGCTGGTGTCCGAAGCCTCCATCGGCTCCGGTGTCCGTCGCGTTGACGCCCTCGTCGGCCTCAACGCGTACCAGCACCACTCCAAGGAGCACGCGATGGTCTCGCAGCTCGCGGAGATCCTGAAGGTGAACCGGGCCGACATCCCGGAGCGCGTCCGCTCCCTCACCCAGCGCATCAAGGAGATGGAGAAGAACCTCCAGACCCTCCGCGGCCAGCAGCTGCAGGCCGAAGCGGCGCGACTGGTGGAGAGCGCCCAGGACATCAACGGCGTGCGCGTGCTGACCCATGACGCCGGCACCGGCGTCAACGGCGGCGATGTCCGCACGCTCGTCACCGACCTGCGCGCCCGTCTGGGCGACGGGGCGCCCGCCGTCATCGCCGTCACCGGTGAATCCGACGGCAAGGTCGCGCTCGTGGTCGCGACGAACCCGTCGGCCCGCGATCTCGGCATCTCCGCCGGCGCCCTCCTGAAGGACGCCGCTCAGGCGATGGGCGGCCGCGGCGGCGGCAAACCCGACATGGCGCAGGGCGGCGGCGGTGAGCCCGCCAAGGCTCCGCACGCGCTGGAGTCCATTGCGTCGGCACTGCGCAGCCGGGCCTGACATGACCTCCGAGCGATTCATCCGCATCGGAATCGACGTCGGCGACGTCCGGGTCGGCTGCGCCCGCAGCGACCTCGACGGCCTCATCGCCACCCCCGTCGAGACGTTCCAGCGTCCCACGGCGGCGGCGAAGATCGCCGAGCTCTGCATCCGGGATGAGGCGCGACGGGTCATGATCGGCCTGCCGCGATCCCTCAACGGCAGCGAGGGGGCTGCCGCTGACAAGGCCCGCCGGTTCGCCGACGAGCTCCACTCAGCCCTCGGCGACACAGCCGAGAGCGTCGACATCCGGTTCATCGACGAGCGACTGACCACCGTCAGTGCGCACCAGGCGCTGCGCTCCTCGGGCCGGAAGACGAAGCAGCACCGCTCCGTAGTGGACCAGGTGGCCGCAGTGATGATTCTGCAGACCGCTCTGGATCAGGAGCGCTCCACCGGTCGCGCGGCCGGCATCCCCCTGAACTGACCCTGTCCCAAGGAGGCGCCCAGTGGCCCACGACAGCTTCGAGGACCTGTTCGAATCCCCAGACGAACCCGGCAACGACGGCGGGCCCCGCGGCCGCCGCGCTGCTCGTCGGGGCAACGACAAGCCATCCGGCATCCAGCGCTGTCTCCCCCTGCTGCTGGTGGTGCTGGTGCTCGCCGGCCTCGGCCTCGGCGCCTACGAGGGCTACAAGTGGGTGACCGGTCACCGCATCGAACAGGAAGCGGACGACTACACCGGTTCCGGCAGCGGCGAAGCCGTCATCACGGTGGAGGATGGCGACACCGGCACCGACATCGCCAAGAAGATGGTTGAGAAGGACGTCATCAAGTCCACGGGCCCGTTCGTCACCCTGTTCGCCAACGAACCGAAGGCCGCTTCGATCCACCCGGGCCAGTACAAGCTGAAGAAGCAGATGTCCTCCTCGGCGGCGCTGGATGCGCTGCTGGATCCGCAGAGCGCCGCCGGGGTGCGCGTCACCATTCCGGAAGGCTCGCCGAACAAGGTGGTGTTCAAGACCCTCTCGAAGCAGACCGGCATCCCCGTGGCGGAGTTCGAGAAGGCGGCGAAGGACTACACCGCCCTCGGCATCCCTGAGAACAAGGCGAAGAGCGCCGAAGGCTACCTGTGGCCCGGCACTTACACCTTCTCCGACGACGCTGATGCGAAGGAGATCCTCACGGAGATGGCCGGGCGCATGCAGTCGAAGATGGAGGAGAAGGGCATCCCGGCCAAGAAGCAGCACGACGTCCTCACCCGCGCCTCCATCGTGGAGCGCGAAGCGCGCAGCGACGAGGACTTCGGCAAGGTGGCCCGCACCATCGACAACCGCCTCAAGGGAGTCGGCGAAGCCGGCGGCACTCCGATGGCGCTGCAGGTGGACTCCACGGTCGCTTACGCGGTGGGCGATGTGCGCAAGGGCTACTCGACCACGCCGAAGGAGCGCGCGATCGACTCCCCGTACAACACGTACAAGCACAAGGGGCTGCCGATCGGACCGATCTCCAACCCTGGCGACAGGTCCATCGACGCTGTGCTGAATCCTCCGAAGGGCGACTGGCTGTACTGGGTGACCGTCAACACCGATACGGGTGAGACGAAGTTCGCCACCACCAATGCCGAGCACGAGAAGTACGTGAAGGAATGGCGGGAGTGGGCCAAGAACAAGTGACGCGGCGCTTCTGCGTGATCGGTGATCCGATCGATCACTCGCTCTCCCCGGCTCTGCACACCGCCGCCTATGCGGCTCTCGGTGTGCAGGATGCGCGGTACGAGAAGGTGAGGGTGCCCGCCGACGGGTTCGAGCATGCGCTGAGCACCGGCCTGCAGGCGTTCACCGGCATTTCGGTGACCATGCCGCACAAGCGGTCGGCGTTCCTTGCAGCACTCGCCCATGATCGCGCCTCCCAGGATCTGGGCATCGCCAACACGCTGATCTCGTTGCCCACGTCGCCGGGTGCTGAGCGGCGGTGGGCCGCATTCAACACCGATGTGCACGGCATCGCCCAGTCGTTCCGCGACGCCGGTGTTGGGGATCCGGCCAGCGCGGCGATCCTCGGCTCCGGCGCGACCGCCCTTTCTGCCCTCGCGGCGATGCACGAGCTCGGCGCGGAGGACGTCACGCTGCTGGCGCGGAGTGCGCAGAAGCTGGTGCCGCTCGTGGAGTTCGCTGACGCGCGCGGATTGACCGTGCGCACCGGGACGCTTGCGGATGCGCCGCGTCTCCTCGGCGCGGACGCAGTGATCAGCGCGCTGGCGGAGCCGGGAGCGCGGGCATTGGCGTCGGTGCTGGAGGCTGCCCCGTCGGCCCCTCAGCGCGCCGGGGCGTTCCTCGACGTCCTCTACCACCCGCTGCCGACGGTCCTCGACGGTCTGGTCCCGGCGGACGTCACCATGGACGGCCGGGCGATGCTGGCGAGGCAGGCGATGCGGCAGGTGGAGCTGATGCTCGGGGTGGAGCAGGCGCCGGCGGAGGCTATGGAAGCAGCAGTGTTCGCAGCAGTGCGCTGAGCCCGAGTGCGGCGCCGGCGCACGCACATGCCCAGAGGGCACTGGCGAGGGTGCCGATGATGAACAGTTCGCCGATCGCGGGTTCGTCCTGGGCTCGCAGTTCGGGGTAGCGGCCGAGGCCCTTGATGGCGAGGACGAATCCGATGCCCACGGGGAAGCCGGCGACGATGCAGGCGTAGATGCCGAGGCGCTCCAGGGTGCCGATCCAGCGGCCGCCGGGCAGGTCCCGTTCGCGGCTCAGGAGATCCCGTGGGGCCGACGGGGGAGTGCTGGTGGTGATGCGGGAGAGCAGCCGGCGGACGATGAGGTTGCCGAGGAGGGTGGCCGCGCCGAACGCGGCGATCAGCAGCGCGTGGATGAGGGCTGACATCTCACCGTCCATGAAGGTAATCTCGTACTATGGCAAAAATGAAGGCTCAAGCTTCATGTGTGGCGGTGCTCGTGGACATCGTCCGCTCCCGCGACGGAGCCCGAGCTGAGAGCCAGAAGCAAGCTACCACAGCGGCTCACGCCGTCAACGAGGCGGTCGACGCGCTGGATCCGCTGCGTCCCACGGTGGGGGACGAGTTCCAGGGAGTCTATTCGACGCTCGGCGCCGCACTGCGCGCCGCGCACCTGCTGCGCCTCCACATGCTCGGATCAGCCGATGTCCGCTTCGGTCTTGGTGGGGGAGAGGTCCGCATCATCGATGAGGAGACCGGCATCCAGGACGGCAGTGCCTGGTGGGGTGCCCGCGAGGCGATCGAAGCGGTGCGGACGCTGTCGGACGCCGCTGGATTCGACGGCGTGCGCACCGGTGTCCGGGAAGCGCGCGCGGGCCGAGAAGAAGCCGCAGAGCTGGAGTCGCTGCTGCAGTGGCTGGACATCTCCATCAGCGATCTGCGCGGGGGCGCGCAGAGGACGCTCCTCGGCCTCCTGGAGGGGAAGGACGTAGCGGCTCTCGCTGAAGCGGACGGAGTGTCCGCATCCGCGATCAGTCAGCGCATCGTGACGAACCGTCTGCGTGCTCTTGCCAAGGCGCTGCAGGGCACGTGGGTCCTTCCCTGAACGCATGAGCCGCCATGGTGCTGGGCATGCTGCCAGGGCGCATGCGAAAACCCCTCCCGATCCGCATCTCTGCTGATCAGAAGGGGTTTCCTTCGGTGTCCGAGGGGGGCTTGAACTCCTTCCTCAGGCAACGATCAGGCCGCTCGTGAGCCCGGAAAGCATCCCCCCGAAAGGGGCGATGTGAGCACTCACGCCTATGGTGAGGATGCCGTCGCGCAGGGAGGTCTGCCTGCAACCGGCAGCGATATGGCGTTCCAGTCATTCGCGATTGTGATCGCGGCGATGCTCACCACCGCGAGCCTGCTGGAGCGCGAAGCACCTGTCGCTAGGCCGCGAGTGCCTCGGTGGGCGACACCTTGGCCGCCTTCATGGCGGGCAGCATGCCTGCGATGGCGCCAACCAGGATGGTGACCGCAACACCGAGTGCGGCAATCAGCGGAGGCACCGTGGGCGTCCAACCGTTGATCAGTGAAACGGCGACGGTACAGCCCACACCCAGCACGAGCCCGGCTGCACCACCGTATGTGGCGAGCATCACGGCTTCCATCAAGAACTGCTTGCGCACATGCGCACGCGTGGCTCCCAGGGCACGGCGCAGACCGATTTCACGCTGACGCTCGAGCACCGTGATGACCATGGTGTTCGCCACGCCGATACCACCCACGAGCAGTGCGATCGAGCCCACACCGACGAGCATGCCCGTCAAGGCGGTGTCGATGGCGTGTTGTGCGGCCAGCGAGTCGGACGGCCGGCTCACGCTCACCTCATTGGGCGATTTCGGGTTGATTGTGGCCGGGATGAGTTCGCGCACCGACTCCACTGAGGCGTCAGTCGAACGCTCATAGAGCGTGGTGGGCGAACCGGTGAAACCAAGTCGCTCGGCGGCGTGCGGCGCGCCTACCAGCACCGAAGTGTCGAGTTCGGGTGCGAGCGCTGACGGCTTAAGGATGCCCAGCACCGTGTGATTCTGGCCACCAATATTCACCATTGAGCCGGGCGAGACGACGCCCAGTCGTTTGGCCGCGGTTGTCCCCAGCACGGTTGTGGGGTACTGCTTGTTGGCGTCGTTGAACCAGGTGCCGCTGTGCAGCTCACTGGAAGTTGCCGACAGCAGCCCGGTGTCGGTTGCGGCCACGTTGAGGCCGTTGGTCGAACCTGGATCGATATAGCTGCTGCGGTAGGCCGCCACCTCAGGCAGGTCACCCACCCAGCCCACCTGTTCGACTCCTTCGATGCGTTGCAGTCGTTCGGCGGAGTCGACCGGCAGCTCGGCCGAGTCGCCGCTGAATGATTTACCGGCCGACACCGTGAGCAGGTTGGTGCCGAGCGATGCGAGCCGCTCCTGAATCTTTGCCTGGCTCGACAGCGAGATGCCGATCACGGCAATCATCGCGGCGATGCCAATGGCAATTCCCAGTGCCGAGAGCGTGGCCCGCACGGGGTGCGCACGCAGGCCCTGCCAGCCCAAACGCAGCAGGTCTTCTTGGCGAAGGTGCGAGCGTGATTCTTCTGGATCGAGTGTCATGCTTTCCCTCCTCCGCTATTGCTGGGTGTCAGATTCGAGCACACCGTCACGGATGCTGATCTGTCGCGGGAATCCCGCTGCGAGTTCACGGTCGTGCGTGATCACCAGCACCGTGGTGCCGGTGCGGTTGAGATCCTTCAGGATGTCGACCACCTGCGCCCCCGAGCGAGTGTCGAGCGCACCGGTGGGTTCGTCGGCGAGCAGCAGCGGCGGGTCGCCGACAACGGCTCGCGCGATCGCCACGCGCTGCCGCTGCCCGCCCGAGAGCTGGCGTGGCGTGTGATGGGCTCGATCTCCCAGGCCCACGCGATCGAGCGCTTCGCGGGCGCGTGCCCGCCGCTCCCTGAGCGGCATACCGGTGTAGAGCAGTCCCGTGGCGACGTTGTCGGCAGCGGTCTGCGCATCCTCAAGGTGGTACTGCTGGAACACGAACCCGATGAGGTGTGCTCGCAGCGCCGAGAGCTTCGCGTCGCTCGCTGCCGAGACGCGGTGGCCGGCGATGGTGATCTCGCCGTCACTTGCCCGGTCGAGCGTGCCTACGAGGTTGAGCAGCGTCGACTTTCCCGAGCCACTCGGTCCGGTAATGGCCACCATTTCGCCCGAATTCACGGTGAAGCTGACGTCATCGAGAGCAGTTGTTGGTGGCGAACCGTATTGTCGCGACACGCTGTTGAGTGTCAGCAGTGGCAGGTCGGGGGTCATTCGCCCACCGCCACTTCGTCGCCCTCGTGCACGTCGCCGCCCTTGATCTCCACCAGGTCATCGGCGAATGCACCGATTTCAACAGGCACGCGGGTGGCTTCGCCGTTCTTGATGACTTCCACGGCGTACTTGCCGCCGGGCTCGGCGAGCAGGGCACGCACTGGCACCGCCAGCACACCCTTGGCGGTGGTGCGAGTGGTGACCACGCTCACGGTCACGTCGGCATACGCCTCAGCGGCGGCAGGATCGGTGAGCGACAGACGCACCGGCACCTTGACCGATTTCTGTCCCGATTCGTCCTCCTTCTCTACGGACGGGTCGACTGCTTCAACAACGCCCTCGGTGGTCTTCCCGTCGGGCAGTTCGATGTCTGCCTTCGCACCCACCGGCAACAGGCTGCGCATACTCGGCGGCACCTCGGCGGTGACGACCTTCGAAGTGCCGGTGACGTCAAGCACCGAGGTGCTCGCCGCATCCCCTGCCCTTGCCTTCTGCGAGCTCACCTGCACATCGCTCGGAATGAATACGACGCGTCCGAGTTCGAGCGTGGTGCTCCATTCAAAGCCGTGGTCCTTCTTCCACCGGGCGATCGCGGATGCGGTTCCCCGGCCGAAGTGCTTGTCGGGCTCGTCTTCGAAATAGCCGAGCGCCTTGAGGTTCTGTTCGAGCTGCATCACATCTTGACCGTTCGACATCCCCTCCTCAAAATTGCGCCAGGCCGGCACTTCACCCCGCATCGCGAACACGGGACGTTCGTTGACGCGCATCATCTCGGTGCCGATGGTGAGTGTGGTTCCGGGAGCGGCCACCGAGGTGAGCGTTCCGGTGAGCTGCGTGCCATAGGTTGCCGGCTTGCCGTGGTTGAGTGTGCCCTTCGCTTCGACGCGCTCAACCAGGTCGGTCTTGGTCACGGTCGCGGTTTCAACCGATGATGACACCGCCTTGGTGGTCTCTTCGGCGCTCGTACCGTCCATGAGCGAGAATCCGGTGGCGCCAGCAGCGATGGCGAGCACCCCTGCGGCCGAAATGACTGCGATTCGCTTCTTGCGCATCAACTACTGCTGCTCTCCCTGGATCTCGAGGCCAGCTTCTTCGGTGCAGCGCTGCACGTCTGCAGGGTCGGCTTCTGGGCCACCGTTCTGCTGCACGGTGATGCCCTCACCGTTCGGCTTGGGGTCGGGCACGTCGTAGCCGGCTTCACGCATGCACTTCGCGTAGGTGAGCAGCTGTTCGTTGAGCTGTTCGTCGGTTAGCGGGTTAGCAGCCTCGGGAGCCGGGCCCACCTTGTCGGAACAGGTCTGCAGTGCGGCTTCGAGGTCAGCTTCACCTTCGTCACCCTCGATGGGCGAGCCGTCGGGGTTGACGGGGATGCCGGCGTTCTCGACGCTCTCTTCTTTGAGGCAGCGCTCGAAGTCGTGCTGCCACTGTTCGGCGCTGGCAGCGTGGTTCTGCTGCAGTTCGGGCTGATCGTTCGCCGAGCATCCGGTCAGCGCCAGCATTGCGCCAGCTCCAACGAGGAGTGCTGCTGTGGCAGTACGTGAGGTGCGTGTACGGAACATGGAGGGTTACAATTCACTTTCTTAGAGATGTATCCGGCGTCACCTTTGCGGCGGCGCCGATCAGGACATGTCCCAGTTCACGCGGGTGCGGGTTGCGGCAGCGTAAAAGAAAATGCTTACGTTTCTCTTACCTGTCGCGTGCCAGACTGAGGTTGGCGACCACTGGTCATAGTCCGAGCGGCCGCATCGTTGCTTTTCGCCGCTTTCTGGGCGGCGCCGCGGTTCTCAGGAGGAGTCATGCGCGTACTCATCGTTGAAGACGAGCCGTATCTCGCCGAAGCGATTCAGGACGGGCTCGCGCTCCACTCGATTCCCGCCGACACGGTGGCTGATGGTCGGGATGCGCTGGCAGCCATTGAGATGAACGACTACGAGGTCGTGCTGCTTGATCGCGATATCCCCGGCGTGAGTGGCGACGAGGTGTGTCGGCAACTCAACCTGCGCGAGGATCGTCCAACGATTCTGATGGTGACCGCGGCGCGGCGCATCCAAGAGAAGGTGGATGGTTTCCAGCTGGGTGCCGATGACTATTTGGCGAAACCGTTTGAGTTTGCGGAGCTGGTGGCTCGCGTGCGGGCGCTGGGTCGGCGTCAGTTCACGACGCGACCCACCCGATATGAAGCGGCCGGGGTCACGCTCGACCCGTTCCGCCACGAAGTCACCCGTGACGGCCGGTATATCCGGCTCAGCCGCAAGGAGTTTGCGGTGCTTGAGTCATTGATGCGCGAGCCCGGGCGGGTGGTGAGCGCCGAGACGCTGCTCGAGGAGGCCTGGGACGAGAACGCTAATCCGTTCACACAGTCGGTGAAGGTGACGATCAGTTCGCTGCGGCGCAAGCTTGGTGAGCCGTGGGTGATTCGTACCGAACACGGTGTTGGTTACACGATCGACCGGACGCTCAATGGTTAAGCACCTGCCCACGCTTCTTCGCCGGAAGCATCGTTTCACGGCGCGCACTCGGCTCGCGTTTTCGTACGCGCTGCTGATGTTCCTGTGCGGTGGGCTGCTGCTCACCCTGGTGACGCTGTTCATTGGTTTTGTGCCTGATTACGGGTTTGAGTCGGTTGATGCTCAGCCGAGCCAAGAGCCGCTGGTGATTGCCGTCGATGACCCCGCAGTTCCGCCGGACAACATCAAGATTGCGGTGCAGAGCCAGGCCGATTTCATCACTCTGCTGCTGCAGGTTTCGGCGATTGCGTTGGCCGTGCTGGTGGTGCTGAGTTCGGTTGCTGCCTGGTTGCTGGCGGGGCGGATGCTGAAGCCACTCGCGGCGGTCAACCAGGCTGCGAAGCTGGCTGCGGATGGTCGGCTCGACCACCGCATTGGACTCACCGGCCCTCACGACGAGATTACCGAGTTGGCACAGACGTTCGACCAAATGCTTGAGAGCATTGAGCACTCGACCGCGGCACGGCGACGGTTTGCCGCTAACGCTTCGCACGAGCTTCGCACGCCGCTTGCCACCACCCGAACCATCCTCGATGTGGCGCTCTCGAAGCCAGGAGAGGTTGATCGGGATGTGCTGCGCAAGCTGCTGCAGGTGAATGAGCGCAGCATCCGCACCGCCGAGTCGCTGCTTGATCTTGCCGAACTCGAGGGGGGAAAGGTGAAGCCGACCAGCTGCGACATGACCGAGATCGTGTCGACGGTGCTGCGTGAGTCGCAGCCGCTGCTGGCCGAACGTGACCTTGCGGTCACGAGCGAGTTCGGCCCGGCCACTGCGTTTGGGGATGAGCGGCTGTTTCACCAGCTGGCACAGAACCTCATCCAAAACGCGATTCAACACAATACCGATGGCGGCAGCCTGACGGTGAGTACCCGGATGGTGGCCGGTGATGACTCGATGGCCGGACTCACCGTGCGCAATACCGGTGAACTGATTGATGGGGCGCAGTTGAGCCAACTCACCGAACCGTTCAAGACCACCAAGGGTCGCACCGGCGGCACCAACAGCGGACTCGGGTTGTCGATCGTGTCGGCAATTGTCGACCGTTCGAACGGCACGCTCGACATTGCTGCGAACGAGGGCGGTGGCCTGTGCATCACCGTGACGCTGCCGAGTCCGGATGCTCCGGCGTAGAGACAGGACTCGAACCGAATCGGTGAGTACAGCGTGCTCAAGAACGCGCACCGCAGGTTCCAGGCAAGCGGTGTCGAAGGACACCCCGACGTTGACCACGGTGGTGTGGATGTCGGACCAGCCGCAGCCTTCGGGGACAGCAAAAGGAGCACCCCTCCGAACCATGCGTTTTCGCAGGTCAGGAGGGGTGCTCCGTCGGTGTCCGAGGGGGGACTTGAACCCCCACGCCCTTAAGCGGGCACTAGCACCTCAAGCTAGCGCGTCTACCAATTCCGCCACCCGGACTAGGTGACTGCCTTATCGGCAACGAATAAGAATCTAGCACGGCTCAAACCCGCCGCGCGAACCGAGAGGCCCCCAAGCCGCCCCCGAGTGAACGGAATCACGCAGGGGTGCGCTGCATCCCGGATCGAGGACTGTGCGCTGCCGGCAGCTGGTGAGCTCCGGGGCGCGTGCGTGCCGATAGATTGGTCCCCATGCCCCACATCATGTTCGTTGAGCCGCTGATCCCCGGCAACACCGGCAATGCCATCCGCCTCGCCGCCGTCACCGGCTGCCACCTCCACCTCGTGGAGCCGCTCGGCTTCAACTTCGAAGACGCCAACCTGCGCCGCGCTGGCCTCGACTACCACGACCTCGCCGACACCACCGTGCACCCCGACATCGACGCCGCCCTCGCCGCCGTCCCCGACAGCCGCGTCTTCGCGTTCACCGGCAAGGCCGACGGATCCTTCGCCGACATCGAGTACCGCGAGGAAGACGTTCTGCTCTTCGGACGTGAAGACACCGGCCTTCCCGACAGCGTCCTGAACCACCCGCGGATCACCCAGCAGGTCCGCATTCCGATGCTTCCCGCGCGCCGGTCCCTCAACCTCGCGAACTCCGCCTCCATTGCGGTGTACGAGGCATGGCGTCAGCGCGGATTCTCCGGCGGCGTCTGACCTGTTCTGGGGGTGCGGGCCCCGTCGGCCCCCGAGAGCGGCCGGGGGAGCACCGGGATCAGGGCAGCGTGCCGGCGAGCAGCGCCGCGACGAGCAGACCGCCGTAGGGAACGCTGAGGATCACCGGGCCGAACGCGAACCGGGATGAGAAGTCCCCGCGCGAGCGCACCAGCGCCACCACGGCGCCGACCGCCGACGCCGCACAGAACCACAGCAGCGCGCTCACGATCACTGCACCGCCGAGCAGGCAGGTGACCAGCGCGGTCGCGAACACGACCTTCGCGTCTCCCATTCCGAGCGCCGACGGCACCAGCAGCGCCAGGCACACAGCGCCCCCACCGAGCACGAATGCAACCAGGATCGACGCCGGCAGAGCCGCCCGAACTGCAGGCAAAAGCGCCGCAGCCACCAAGGACACCGCTGCCACGCAGGTGCTCTGCCACAGCACCAGGCGATTGGGCAGGCGGTGCTCGCGCACATCGAACACCGTCAGTGCAGCAGCGAACGGCAGGTGCGCGGCGAGCAGAGCGACGGTCAGCAGCAGGGGCATGCCCCTACTGCATCACACCGCGAGCGTCACAGGGCGCTGTTCGGGCCGAACGGGGACAACTGGTCCTGTGCAGAGGGCACGCGGATGATCCGTCGGCGCAGGAACACGCGCTTACCGCCGCCGATCAGCAGCTGCGTGCGCGCCAGCTCCCAGCGTCCGTACTCCGCCTCATCCTGCAGCGCCTGCCGCACCTCGCCCAGAGTGGAGCCGCGAGGAATCGTCACCACCTGGAACTCCATCTCGCCGCGCCGGCGACCCCCGGCCGACGGGATCGTGCTCACCGAAGCGCCCTCGATTCCCGGGATTCTGCGGCGGCTCCACGTGGGCGGCAGCATCGACTCGGTCTGGCGGTTCACAATGCGGGTCATCACCGCTCCTGAAGGGGGACGGGGCCAATGGTGGCGACCAGGATAACGGGGTGTCGCATCCGGGGCGAACGGGGTAGATTCGAGGCATGAGCACCACAGATCCTCGCGCCGCACTCACCGCCCTGATCGATGCCCTCGAGCGCCACTACACGGCCGCCGTCGACTCCAGCGGCCAGGATGATCCGGCGCTCGACCGCGCCAACGATCGCCTCGCCGAGGCGTTCGACATCTATGACGGTGCTCTGTTCGACGCCGTCGGCACCGCCACCCCGCTCGTCGTGTTCGATGACGAGGACGACTTCGATGACTTCGACGACGACTTCGAAGACGACGACGATGATGACTACGAGGATGACGAGGATGACGACCTCGATGAGGACTTCGAGGACTTCGACGACCTCGATGACGACGAGTTCGATGATGACGCAGATGACGCGGACGATGACGACGAGGACGACTCGCGTCACTGACCGCGAACGGTGACTTCTGCATCACCCTTCGGCGCGGCGTCAGCTGAATCAGCTGGCGCCGCGTACCGTTGTGCGAGCACAACCAGCACCCCGATGAGCGAGGCCGCATGACCATCCTGACCGCGATCATCCTGGGCATCGTCCAGGGCCTGACGGAGTTCCTTCCCGTCTCCTCCTCCGCTCACCTGCGCGTCACAGGCGAGCTGCTGATGCCGGGCCGCGAACCCGGCGCGGCTTTCACCGCCATCATCCAGCTCGGCACCGAACTCGCGGTCCTCATCTACTTCTGGAAGGACATCACGCGCATCCTCTCCCAGTGGTTCAAAGCGCTGGTGAAGAAGGTCCCGCAGTCCGACCCGGACGTGCGCATGGGCTGGTTCGTCATCCTCGGTTCCATCCCCATCGGTGTGCTCGGCCTGCTGTTCGAAACGCAGATCGACCACAGCCTGCGCAATCTCTACATCACCGCCACGATGCTCATCGTGTTCGCCGTGATCCTCGCGTTCGCCGACGCCCGCGCCCCGCAGAAGAAGGAACTGGAGAACCTCACCCTGCGCGACGGCATCCTCTACGGCTTCGCCCAGGCTCTCGCCCTCATCCCCGGTGTGTCCCGCTCCGGCGGCACCATCACCATGGGCCTGCTGCTCGGCTACACGCGCCGCTCCGCCGCCCGCTACTCGTTCCTGCTGGCGCTGCCGGCTGTGTTCGCCTCCGGTCTGTACAAGGCGGCGAAGGAGATCCCGCCGCTGCTGACCGCCGACGGGCGCGCCGCCGCAGCCGCCGCCGGTGAGCCGAGCCTGCTCGCCATGATCATCGCGACCCTCGTCGCGTTCGGCGTCGGCTTCGCCGTCATCGTCTGGTTCATGAAGATGATCGAGAACCGGTCCTACTCCGTGTTCGTCTGGTACCGCCTGTTCGCCGGCGCGGCCCTGCTCCTCCTGCTGATCTTCGGTGTGGTCTCCCCGCTGCCGCCGGCAGCGTCCTGACCCACCGCCTCTGCTCCGGACCGGCCGTCCGGCCGATGCCCGTTCCCGTTTCCCGAAAGGACCCCCTGTGAAGACCTGGCCCGCGCCCACTGTGCCGACCATCGAACCCAGCGGCGTCCTGCCCACCTTCCACAGCACGCTCACGGGCCGCAGGGAGCAGTTCGCTCCGCGCGTGGAAGGCGTTGCGACCCTGTACGTCTGCGGCATCACCCCGTACGACTCCACCCACATGGGCCACGCCATGACGTACCACAGTGCGGACCTGATGCGCCGGATCCTCCTGGACGCCGGCCTGGATGTGCGCTTCGCGGAGAACGTCACCGATGTCGATGACCCCCTGTTCGAACGCGCCCAGCGCGACGACATCGACTGGCGGGAGCTGGCGGACCGGGAGGTCGCGAAGTTCGTCGGTGACATGGAAGCGCTGCGGATCATCCCTCCGCACCACTTCGAGTCCGTCTCCGAAGCGGTCGATGCGATCGCCGATGCCGCCAACCAGCTGCTGGAGCGCGGCATGCTCTACCCCGTCGCCAATGAGGACGGCTCCAGCGACTGGTACCAGGAGTACGCCCTGACAGGCGGCACCGGGCTCGTGGAGCAGATGGACCGCGAAGAGGCGCTGGCGATCTTCGCCGAACGCGGCGGCGACCCGCAGCGGGAGGGGAAGAAGGACCCCCTGGATCCGCTGGTGTGGCAGGCGCACCGGCCGGGCGAGCCCAGCTTCGATGGCCGCGCCCTCGGCCCCGGTCGGCCCGGTTGGCACGTGGAGTGCCTGTGCATCGCGGAACGGGGCCTCGGCATGCCGATCGACCTGGAGATCGGCGGCAACGACCTCGTCTTCCCCCACCACGAAATGGGGCACGTCCACGCCCTCGGTCTGGGTCTGGACACGTTCGCGACCCTGTGGGCGCATGTCGGCATGGTCGCCTACCAGGGCGAGAAGATGTCGAAGTCCCTCGGGAATCTCGTCTTCATCAGTCGACTCACCGCTGACGGCGTAGCCCCCGCCGCGATCCGGCTCGCTCTGCTCGCCCACCACTACCGCACGGATTGGGAATGGAGCGACGACCAGCTCCGCGAGGCCGAGCAACGTCTGCGCGCCTACCGGGAGGCCTCCCAGCAGCGGCCGACGGATGCCGCCGTCGTCGAGGACCTGCGCCGCGCACTGCGCGATGACCTCGATACGCCGCGGGCCCTCGAGGTCCTCGACCGGTGGGCCGACGGCATGGGCGGATCCGCAGCCGCCACCCCTGGTGCCGGGAGCATCAGGATCGCCGACGCCGTCGACGCCCTGCTCGGGGTCCGCCTCTAGTCGTCGCCGCGCCGGCGGAGGAACTGCTCGAACTCGTCAGCGATCGCCTCGCCGGATGCTTCCGGCAGGTCCGCGGCGTCCCGCGCCTGCTCCAGCTGCTGGACGTACTCGCCGATGTCCTCTTCGCTCTGTGCCAGCTCGTTGAGTCCCAGCTCCCACGCCTTCGCATCGTCCTCGAGGTCGCCGAGGGGGATCCGCAGCTGCAGCTCCCGCTCCACCGCCTTCACCAGGCCCAGTACGGCCTTCGGCGCCGGCGCCTGACCGACGTAGTTCGGCACCTGCACCCACAGGGACAGAGTGGGGATGCCGCGCTGCACGGCCATGTCGACGAGCACGGTCGGGATGCCGATCGGGCCCTCATAGGCGGAGGTCTCCGTGGCGGTCAGGGGCTGCAGATCGCAGGCGCGCCAGGTCGCGGAGATCGGCAGTGGCCGCGTGTGGGGTGCATCCGCCAGCAGCGCCCCCAGCACCACCAGCACCTCAACGCCCTGCTGCTGCAGCTCATCGAGCAGCTCAGTGCAGAAGGCGCGCCACTTCAGGGACGGTTCGGGGCCCTGCACGGTGAACAGGGGCCGGTCCTCGTCATGGCCGAGATGATTGATGAGGGTGTCCGGCCAGACGATCTCACTGCGGGAGTCCATGGTCGACATACCGGCCGGCGCCACCGGCGCCGCGTCATCACTGATGTCGAGAACGGGGGAGAGGGTGGGGCGATTCATCTGGAAGTCGACGTAGTCGTCGGCCGGGAGGGATGCGACCATACGGGCGCCCCACTCCTCTTCGATGTGGCAGAGCGCTTCGGAGGCGGCGCCGCCGGCGTCGTTCCAGCCGGTGAACGCGGCCAGTGCCGCACTGCGGCGGCGCAGGTCCTGACCTGAGTCTGCGGGTTCTCCTGCGGCTGCGGAGCGGTTCATCTCACCCATGGTTCTCCCTCTCACGTCAGCGCCAGTTCGACGTGCCAGTATAGGCAGGCCGTGATCAAGGCCTGCACTGAGGAGAGCAATCGATGACGCCCACCGGTCCCCGCATCGCCGGGTTCCGCCTGCGCGTGGCGCCCGCCACGATCCTCACCGTCATCGTGATGGCGGCGATCGTCTACCCGGCGCTCGCCCGCAGCGTCCAGGACAGCTCCCTCGCCATCGCCACTGCGGTGCTCCTCGCCCTCGTGATGGTGCTGTGCGTGCTCATCCACGAGCTCGCCCACGCCCTGACCGCCCGCGCCTTCGGCGGGGACGTCCAGGAGATCGCCCTGACGCTCTGGGGCGGGCACACCACCTACCGTTGGGGGACGATCCGGCCGGTCGCCTCCATGCTGATCTCCCTCTCCGGCCCGGCCGCCAACATCGTGCTCGCCCTCCTCTTCTCCGGCGCGGCTTCGCTTCTCCGAGAGGGCCTGCACAGCGGCCAGGTTGTGGTCAGTCCTTTTGCAGTCGCGGCGCTCGCCCTCATCGCCTACGCCTCGATCCTCAACTGGGCACTCGCCCTGTTCAACCTCCTGCCCGGCCTTCCGATGGACGGCGGCCGCGCCGTGGAGTCACTGCTCACCGCGCTCGGGACACCCGCGTGGACGGCGACCACCGTCACCGCGTGGGTGGGCCGCGTGGTCGCCGTCGCGATCGTGGTGATCCCGCTGCTGCGGGGCCTGGTCGCCGGACAGATGCCGGATCTGCTGGTCATGATCTGGGCGCTGCTGATCGCCTCGTTCCTGTTCCGCGGCGCCGGTGAGGCGCTGCGCGAATCGCGCCTCCTCCGCCGCAGCCAGGGCCTCAGCACCGAGGCGCTGATGGAGCCCGTCGGCCCCTGGGAGCCCGCCGCGAGCCTCGAGACCGCACTCGCCGCCGCCGGCCCGCAGAGGAAGGGCCTCCTCGTCGGGGCCGACGGGACCGTGGTCCTGCTCGACCCCGACGCCGTCGCCTCGGTTCCGCCGCAGCAGCGCGGCAGCGTCCCCGCGTCCGTAGTCGCCCTGTCGCTGGGGACGGCGCCGGCCATCAGGGCGGACCTCAGCGGTCCGGATCTGCTGGAGGCGATGGTGGCGGCCGATGCGGCCGTGTTCCTGGTGCAGCGCAGTGACGGGCGCATCATCGGCGCCATCCGCGCCACGAGCGTGAACACTGCGCTGGGCCTGGATCACTAGACTGGTGAGCATGCAGGAAGAAGCGATGACCCCGCGTCTGGACCGAACCGGTCCGTTCGTCGAGGGCGACAAGGTGCAGGTGTCCGACTCCAAGGGACGGATGAACACCATCACCCTCAAAGCGGACACGCTGTTCCACTCCCACCGCGGATTCATCCGCCATGATGACCTGATCGGCAGGCCCGACGGCACCGTCATCACCAACAGCGCCGGCCAGCAGCTGCAGGCCTTCCGACCGCTGTACAACGACTACATGATGGCGATGCCCCGCGGCGCCGCCATCATCTACCCGAAGGACAGTGCACAGATCCTCATGTACGGGGACGTCTTCCCCGGCGCGCGTGTCATCGAAGCCGGCGTCGGCTCGGCGGGGCTGAGCATCGCGCTGCTGCGCGCCATCGGGCCGACGGGTTCTCTGCGCTCCATCGAGCGCCGCTCCGACTTCGCCGAGGTGGCACGGGAGAACGTCCGGGCGTTCTTCGGTGAGGAACCGGCGTGGTGGGACCTGAGCGTCGGCGACTTCCAGGACGGCGCCGCCGCCCTCGCCGAGCAGGGGGAGCGGGCCGACCGCGTGGTGCTGGACATGCTCGCCCCGTGGGAGTGCGTGGATCAGGCCGCGGACGTTCTCGAGGACGGCGGCGTGTTCCTCGCGTACATCGCGACCGTCACCCAGATGTCCCGCACCGTGGAGGCGCTGCGCGACCACGGCGAGTTCACCGAACCGGACGCGTGGGAGACGATGATGCGTCCCTGGCACCTGGACGGCCTCGCCGTGAGACCCGTGCACCGCATGAACTCCCACACCGGCTTCCTGCTGACCGCCCGCCGCACCGCCCGCGGAAGCCTCGCCCTGCGGCGCAAGCAGCGCCCGGCCCCCGGCTCCCGGGACGAAGCCGAACTCAACCACCCCGACAACGACGGCTTCGGCGGTTCCGACTCCGAATGGTCCGCGCATGACCTCGGGGAGCGCGGCATTGCCGAGAAGAAGTCCCGCCGTGCCCTGCGGGACATCCGCCAGGGAAGGACACGATGAAGACGTACCAGGAGCTCAGCACCGAGCTCAACGGCCTCGCGAAGCAGAACGAGCGGCTCGTCGCCTCCCTCACGAAGGCGCGCGAGCAGATCCTCGACCTGCGCTCCGACCTCGAGCGCATGGCGGACCCGCCGAACCCGTATGCCACGTTCCTCCAGGTCGCCGACGGCACCACCGTGGACGTCCTCCACAACGGTCGCAAACTGCGAATCGCAACCTCCCCGGAGGTGGATCCGGCGACTCTGACCCGCGGCCAGGAGCTGCGGATGAACGAAGCGCTCGTCGCCGTGGAGGCCATGCCCACCAGCGACCTCGGCAACGTGGCCAGCGCTGTTGAACAGCTGCCCGACGGCCGCATCCTCGTGCAGGTCCACGCCGATGAGCAGCGCGTTATGCACGCCTCCTCCGCCCTCGCCGGCACCGCTCTGAGCCCGGGCGACCACCTGATGGTCGACCTCAAGGCCGGGATCGTTCTGGAGCGCCTGGAGCGCAAGGAGATCACCGACCTCGTCCTCGAGCACGTCCCGGACACCTCCTACGGCGACATCGGAGGACTCCAGGGCCAGATCGAAGCGATCCGCGACGCCGTGGAGCTGCCGTTCCTCCACCAGGACCTGTACCGCGAGTACGGCCTGCGGCCGCCCAAGGGTGTGCTGCTGTACGGCCCTCCCGGCTGCGGCAAGACCATGATCGCGAAGGCCGTGGCGCACGAACTGGCGCTGAAGGCTGCGCAGATGCGCGGGGAGGACGCCGACTCCGCCCTCGGCCGCACCTGGTTCATCAACGTCAAGGGCCCGGAGATCCTCAACAAGTACGTCGGCGAGACCGAGCGGTCCATCCGCCTCGTGTTCGAACGCGCCCGTGAGAAGGCCAGCGACGGCCACCCGGTGGTGGTGTTCTTCGATGAGATGGACTCCCTGTTCCGCACCCGCGGCACCGGCGTCTCCTCCGATGTGGAGTCCACGATCGTGCCGCAGCTGCTCAGCGAGATCGACGGCGTGGAGTCCCTGGAGAACGTCATCGTCATCGGCGCCTCCAACCGCGAGGACATGATCGACCCCGCGATCGTGCGGCCCGGTCGCCTCGACGTCAAGATCCGCATCCAGCGGCCCGACGAAGCCGCCGCCCGCGAGATCCTCGCTCTCTACCTCAACGAGGACGTCCCCGTGCAGGAGGACCGCACCCGCCTCGTGGAGCAGACCGCCGCCCTGATCTACCGCCGCACGGAGGACCTCGCGTTCGTCGACGTCGAATACGCCGACGGCTCCGAGGAGACGCTGTTCTTCGGAGACTTCATGTCCGGCGCCATGCTGCGCAACATCGTGGACCGCGCGAAGAAGGCGGCCGTCAAGGACTTCCTCGCCAGCGCCGAGCGCGGCATCACCATGGACCACCTGGAGGATGCGGTCTTCGCGGAGCTTCGCGAGAACGAGGACCTGCCCTCCAATGCCGACCCGGACGACTGGGCGCGCGTCGCCGGCCGGCGAGGTCAGCGCATCGTCCAGATGCATCCGCGCCGAGCATCGGAGGCCGCCCATGCCTGAGGCACCCATCCGCCTGCGCACCCGCCGCGTGATGGGGCAGGAGATCGAGTTCGGCGTCACCTACGCTGAGGAAGCCCAGCGCGCCCGCGCCGGCGCGAACGCCTCGATCCAGCTGTCGCACTTCACCGTCGGCGCGTACGCCCTGCTCGAGGACTCCGATCGGGAACGGGTGCGCTGGGACTACGGCGATGAGACCCCGCTGCGGGACGCCCGCGGGTTCGAACTCACCCGCGCCGCCGCCCACCCCACCCAGCTCACCGACCAGGGGCAGGACGCGCACGTCCCCAGCGTCGACATGGACCTGCCGCTGGCCGCCCACGAATCGATTCCGCGCGACCTCGATGACTCCGCCGTCCTGCACTTCGCGCAGCGCCGCGCCATCGGCAACGCCGTCCTCAGGAACGGCGCCCGCCTCTATGTGGACCACGCCCACCCGGAGTACTCCGCGCCGGAGACCATGACCGCCCGCGAATGCCTCGTGTGGGACCGCGCCGGCGAAGAGATCGCCCGTGCCGCCTTGGCCCGCATCGACGGCGCCGACACGGTCCCCTCGATCGCGCTGTACAAGAACAACACCGACGGCAAGGGCCAGTCCTACGGGACTCACGAGAACTACCTCGTGGACCGCGCCGTGCCGTTCGACCGCCTCGTCGAGGTCCTCCTGCCGTTCTTCACCACCCGGCAGGTCCTCGTCGGCTCCGGGCGGGTCGGCCTCGGCACCCGCGGACAGGAGCCGGGCTTCCAGCTGTCCAGCCGCGCCGACTTCTTCGAATCCGAGGTGGCGCTGGAGACCACCCTGAACCGGCCCATCGTCAACTCCCGCGACGAGCCGCACTCGGACGCCTCCCGATTCCGCCGCCTCCACGTCATCATCGGGGACGCGAACCTGTTCGAGACCCCGAACTACCTCAAGACCGGCATGACCTCCCTCGTCCTGGCCGCCGCCGAAGCGGAGCAGGCGACCGGTGAGGCGATCCTGCCGGACATCCGCCTCGCCGACCCGGTCGCTGCGCTGCACCGCGTCTCCCACAACCTCACGCTTCGTGAGGACCTCGAGTGCGCCGACGGCTCCGCCATCACCGCTCTCGGCATCCAGCGCGCCTACCTCGACGCCGTCGCCGCCCACGCAGACGTGGGCGATGCGGAGACCGCCGACGTCATCGGCCAGTGGCGCGAGCTGCTCGACATCCTCGAATCGGATGACCGTGCCGCCGCAGCGGACCGCATCGAATGGCTCGGCAAGCACACCCTGCTGGAGTCGTTCCGGGCACGCCACGGCCTCGAGTGGGACGATCCGCGGCTCACCGCCCTCGACATCCAGTTCACGGACCTGCGACCCGCGAAGTCGCTGTACCTGAAGCTGCGGGGCGCCGGTCGCGCCCGCACCCTCGTCAGCGACGATGAAGTGCGCCGAGCCATGGTGGAGGCCCCCACCTCCACCCGCGCGTACTTGCGCGGTGCTCTCGTCACCCACCACCGCTCGGAGCTCGACTCCGCCGGGTGGGACGCCGTCACGATCAAGGACGACGGGGCCGCGCTGCGCCTGCGGTTCAGCGACCCCCGCTTCGGCTCTCAGGCATGGTGCGCCGACAATGGGGTGGACCCGTCGGCCCCCGTGGAGGCGATCATCGCCGCCGCCCGCGCCATCGAGACCCAGCCGGCCACCGCCGAGACCCCAACCAGCCACAACGAACCGCCCACCCGCCCCGCGGGTGCGAAGGAGGAGCAATGAGCCAGTCACAGATCCACGGCCCCGGCCGCAATGAGGACGATGCCGACGACCTCGGCCCCGACACCACCGGCGGCGGCCAGGTGCAGCAGTCCATCTCGACCAGCGACGACCTCCTCGACGAGATCGACCTCGTTCTCGAGGAGAACGCGGAGAGCTTCGTGAAGTCCTTCGTGCAGAAGGGCGGCCAGTGAAGCGACGCGTCGCCGGTATCGAAACGGAGTTCGGCCTCACCGTCGTCACCAGTGACGGCCGCCGCGCCCACGAAGTGGAGCAGGCCGCTCGCGACCTGTTCCGGCCCGTCGTGGCCTGGGGCCGCTCATCCAACGTGTTCCTGACCAACGGGGCGCGGCTCTATCTGGACGTCGGCTCCCACCCCGAGTACGCCACCGCCGAATGCGACGACACCTGGGATCTGGTCGCCCAGGACCGCGCCGGCGAACGCGAATTCGAACAGCTCGTGGCGCAGGCGAACGCCGCCTACCAGGAGAAGGGCGTGGATGCCCGCATCCACCTGCTGAAGAACAACTCCGACTCCGAAGGCAACTCCTTCGGCAGCCACGAGAACTTCATGATCGAACGGCGCGGCGAGTTCACCCGCCTGCCGCAGATGCTCGTGCCCTTCCTCATCACCCGCCAGATCGTCACCGGCGCCGGCGGCGTCATCCACGACGAGGACGGCGCCCGCTTCGGTTTCTCTCTGCGCAGCGACCACATGTGGGAGACCGTCTCCAGCGCCACCACCCGCGCCCGCCCCATCATCAACACGCGCGACGAACCGCACGGCGACCCCACGAAGTTCCGGCGCCTGCACGTCATCGTCGGCGACTCCACCATGAGCGAACTGTCCACGTGGATGCGCATCGAGATGACGAATGCTGTTCTGCGCCTCATCGAGGCGGGCCGCCCCGTCGGCACCATCGCCCTGAAGGACCCGATCGCAGCGATCCGCGTGGTCGCCCGCGACCTCACCGGCACCGCGCCCCTCGAACTGGCCGACGGCGGCACCATCACCGCTCTGCAGATCCAGCGGCGCTTCCTCGAGGCCGTCACCTCTGCGTTCGACGACCTCGACGAGCGCATGCTCGATCTCTGGGACCGCGCGCTGCGCGCCGTGGAGACGCAGGACTTCTCCCTGGTGTCCCGCGAACTGGACTGGGCGATCAAGCACGACCTGTTCCACGCTGTTGCTGAGCGGCGCGGCCTCGCCCTCGACGATCCGCAGATCCAGCGCCTCGAATTCGCCTACCACGACATCGACCGCACGAAGGGCGTGTTCTGGGCGCTGCAGCGCCGCGGCCTCGCCCCGCAGATCCTGTCCGATGAGCGCATCGAGCAGGCGCGGACACAGGCACCCACCACGACCCGTGCGCACCTGCGCGGCCGAGTGCTGCACGCCGCCCGCGACGCCGGCACCGACGTCGCCGTGGACTGGACCAGTGTGCGCCTCAACGCGCCCGGTCAGCGCCCCATCTCCATGCTCGACCCCTTCCAGACCGAGAGCGCCGAGATCGACGCCCTCATCGACGACATCCGCAGCCGCTCAGAGGCCGCGGACCCCGCTTCCCCAGGAGGAAACCCGTGATCAGCCGACGCACCCTCGTCACCGCCCTCACCGCCGCCGCGGCGGGAGGAACCCTCGCCGCCTGCGGTGGCGACAAGTCGACGACCCAGAAGCCGTCGGCCAACCCCTCCGCCCCCGCCGAGAAGGGCGGAGCTGTCCTCGACAAGCTCACGATCAGCGACAACGTCGGCAAGGAGCCGAAGGTCACCTTCGACGCCCCGCTCGAGTACAAGGAGCAGGAGAACACGGTGGTCGTCAAGGGCGACGGTGCAGCCGTCAAGCAGGGCGACACGATCATCACCCGGTCGGTGTTCATCGACCCGGCCTCCGGCGACACACTGTTCTCGGAGTTCAAGGAGAAGAGCGCGACCGCACTGCCCGTCGTTGAGAAGACCATCGGCAAGAGCGCCGCGGAGTTCTTCTCCGGCATGGCCGTCGGCACCCGCTTCGCCCAGGCCGGCTTCACCGCCGACCAGTCCGGGCAGGGCCAGCAGCCGATCCTGCAGGTCGGCGACCTCGAGGGCATCGCCCTGAAGCGCGCCGAGGGCACACAGAAGCCCGTCCCCTCCGGTATGCCCGAGTTCACCCTCGGAGACAACGGCGCCCCCGAACTGAAGGGCAAGCCCTCCGGGAAGGCCCCGACCGAGCTCGTCGCCGAACCGACGATCGTCGGCACGGGGGAGAAGGCCGCCAAGGGGGACACCCTCGTCATGCACTACACCGGATGGGACTGGGAGACCGGCGAGAAGTTCGACTCCTCCTGGGACCGGGGCGAGCCGTTCGTGTTCCCCCTCGGCGCCGGCCGCGTCATCCCCGGCTGGGACAACGGCCTGGAGGGCGCCGCCGCCGGCAGCCAGTACCTGCTCGTGATCCCGCCGAAGGACGGCTACGGCGATGACCCCGCCCAGCACGAACTCGGCGGCAAGACCCTCATCTTCGCGGCGGACGTCCTGTACGTCGCCAAGGCATGAGACTCGTTCACCCGACCCGAAAGGAATCCCTCATGAACCAGCAGAACCCCACCAAGCCGCAGGTGTCCGTGGACGGCACCGAAGAGCCCACCGAGCTCGTGATCATCGACGAGTGGGAGGGCGACGGCGACGTCGCGAAGAAGGGCGATGTCGTGGACGTCCACTACGTCGGCGTCGGCCTCAGCGACGGCAAGCAGTTCGATGCCTCCTGGGACCGCGGTGAACCGCTGACGTTCCCGCTCGGCGTCGGCCAGGTCATCCCCGGCTGGGACCAGGGCGTCCAGGGCATGAAGGTCGGCGGCCGGCGCCGCCTGGAGATCCCCGCGGACCTCGCCTACGGCCCGCGCGGCATCCCCGGCGTCATCAAGGGCGGCGAGACCCTCATCTTCGTCTGCGACCTCGTCGGGGTGCGGTCCAACTGACCGACCCCAGCAGCACCCAGGGCGGCCTCTTCCCCCAGCCGGAGGGAGAGGCCGCTCCTGCGCGCCTGCGCACCACCGCCGGCTTCGACCTCGTCGACACCGACCCGGTCGCCCGCGTCCACGTGATGGGGGCCCTGCCGCATCTGGACCGCGCCTTCGAGTACGCGATCCCCGCCGACATGGACGAGCTCGCACCCGGGCAGCGCGTCCGTGTCGCCTTCGCCGGCCGCGACAGCGAAGCACTCGTCCGAGAGCGCGTCGCCGCTCCCGACACGGACCGGCCGCTCGCTCCGATCAGGAAGCTCGTCTCCACCGACCGCGTCATCAGTGAGGACACCTTCCGGGTGTGCGCGATGGTCGCCGAACGCACCGCCGGCAGCCTGACCGATGTGCTGCGCCTGGCCGTCCCGGCGCGACACGCCCGCGCGGAGAAGCGCGCCCATGCCGACCGCGAAGAATTCCTCGCGCGCCGCGCCGAATCAGCGGACGCGGACGACGCCGCTGAACCCGTCGGCTTCCTCACCGCCCGCTACCGCGGACTCGCTGCGTTCTATTCCCACGCCCGTGAGGGCGGATCGCCCCGCGCCGCCATCACCCTCGACCCCGCCGAGAGCTGGCTGGACGCCGCCGTCGAAGCCGTCCGTTCCCTCGACGACGACCAGGGCGCCCTCATCCTCGCCCCCGACGCCCGCGACGCGGCTCGCGTCAGCGCCGCCCTGCAGGCCGACGGGATCTCGTGTGCGCAGCTCACCAGCAGCGAAGGACCGGAGAAGCGCTACCGGACGTTCCTGCGCATCCTCAGCGGTGAGCACCGCGTCGTCGTCGGCACCCGCAGTGCCGCGTTCGCTCCCGTCGCGAACCTCGGCCTGATCCTCATGTGGGACGAAGCCGACGACCTGTTCGAGGAGCCGCGCGCACCGTACCCCCACGCCCGGACAGTGGTGCTCGCCCGCTCCCACATCGAGCGGGTCCCCGTGCTGTTCCTGACCCCGTCGCGGTCCGTGCAGCTCACCCAGTGGGCCCGGGACGGCGTCCTGGTGGAGCTCGAGCCGGCGCCTGCGCCGCACGCCCTCACGCACCCGCGGATCGAACTGATGGATGAGCACCTGCGGGAGCGGGAAGGAGCCTCCGGGTATTCCCGCCTGCCGCAGCGCGCCTACCGCCTCATCCGGGAGGGGCTGACCCGCGGCCCGGTGCTCGTGCAGGTGCCGCGCTCCGGGTACGTTCCGGCGCTGGTGTGCACGTTCTGCGGGACTCGCGCCACCTGTACCGCCTGCCACGCCGCCCTTGTGGTGCGGGGGAGGGGACTGGCGCTCGTGTGCCCCGTCTGCGGACTCACCCACGGGGCGTTCCGCTGCGCCGAATGCGACCGCACGCAGGTGCGGCCGGTGGTCTCCGGCAGTGCCCGCACCGCCGATGACCTCAAGCGCGCCTTCGGCGATGTCGAGTTCCACGTCTCCGGCGGCGCCGGCGGCATCGTGCCGGACGAGGACGTGGACGGGCCCTGCGTGGTGGTCGCCACCCCGGGCGCGGAGCCGCTCCCAGCGGGTGGGTACGCCGCCTGCGCAGTCCTGGACGCCGACGGCACCCTCGCCCGCGCCGCGTTCGACGCTGATGTGGAGGCGGTGCGCCGCTGGTCCCATGCGATCGCCGCCACCAGGCCCTTCTCCGACGGCGGCCAGGTCCTCGTGGTCGGCACCGCTCATGCCCCAGCGATCCGGTCGCTCGTGGTGCCGCGAGGCCGCGCGTTCATCGACACCGTGCTCGAGCAGCGCGCCGAACTGCTGTTCCCGCCGCTGTCGAAGGTGGTGGAGGCGCGCGGTGACAAGGCCGCTGTCGCCGGATTCCTCGACGTGCTGGAGCTGCCGGGGATGGCGGGTGTCCTCGGCCCCCTGGACGATGTGTGGGACGGGGAGAAGCCCGTGACGCGCGCGGTGCTGCGGATCGCCGCGCCCGGCGCCCAGCAGCTCGTGGAAGCGGTCCGGGCGGCGCTGATGGTCCGCAGTGCGAAGAAGCTGCCCGGTCAGCTGCGGGTCCAGGTGGACCCGCCGCACATCTTCTGACACCCGCCACCGCTGCGCCCACATCCGCACTGCCCGCTCGTCCCCGTCCACCGCATAGAATCGAGGCACCATGCGTGTTCTCTTCGCCGGAACCCCGGATGTCGCCGTTCCCTCCCTGCAGGCCCTGATCGACTCACCGCACGAGGTGGTCGCGGTCCTCACCCAGCCCGACGCACCGACGGGCCGGGGCCGACGACTGCGCCCGTCGGCGGTTGCGCAGGCCGCCAAGGAGGCCGGGATCCCCGTGCTGAAGCCGGAGCGGATCGCGGACGCCGCTGATGACCTCCGCGCCCTTGAGATCGATGCCGCAGTGGTCGTCGCCTACGGGCAGCTGCTGCGTCGCGAGGTGCTGGAGATTCCCCGCCACGGCTGGTTCAACCTGCACTTCTCCCTCCTGCCCGCCTACCGCGGCGCCGCCCCCGTGCAGCGCGCCGTCCAGGACGGCCTCACCACGACGGGTCTGAGCATCTTCCTCCTCGATGAGGGTCTCGACACCGGCGATGTGGCCCTCACCGCCGAGTGCTCCATCGCGCCCGATGAGACCGCCGGCGACCTGCTGGACCGCCTCGCCGTCGACGGCGGTGCCGCACTTGTCCGCGTCATGGACGAGATCGCCGCGGGTCACCTCACGCTCACGCCCCAGGCGGCCGACGGCGTCAGCCACGCGGCGAAGCTCACCGCCGAGGACCAGACCATCGACTTCACCGCCGACGCCGCCGCAGTGTCGGCGCGGATCCGCGCCGTCGCCCCGAAACCGGGCGCTTTCGCCTACCTCGGCGGGCAGCGGCACAAACTGCTCGGCGTGGGCACCGACATCGCCCCCGACGGGATGCGCTTGGAGCCGGGCGGGATCGGCGCGACGAAGCGCGCCGTGTTCGTCGGCACCGGCACCGGGCCGATCCACCTGACGCGGATCGGTCCGCCCGGGAAGCAGGCGATGAACGCCGCCGACTGGGCGCGGGGCGCCCGCCTCGATGACGCATCCCGACTGACCACCACCCCCGAAGCGAGCGGAGAGCAGGCATGAACCGAGACCGTCAGGACCGCGGCGGCGGCAGTCGCCGCGACCAGCACGGCGACCGCCGCGAGACGCGCGGCGGTCGCCAGCGGCACCGCAACGCCAAGGGCCGCGAACGCAGCGGCAGCCGCGGCCGTAGCGGGCCCCGTCGGGGCTTCTCCCGGCAGCGGCCGGGGGAGCGGCGTCGGGAGTCCACGCCGTCGCGCCGCGCCGCGTTCGAAGCGATGCAGGCCGTGGCCCTCGATGATGCGTACGCGAACCTGGTCCTGCCGAGCATTCTGCGGCGCCACCGGGTAGATGCCCGGGATGCCGCCTTCACCACCGAACTGTTCTACGGCGCGCTGCGCGCCCAGGGCCGGCTCGATGCCGTCATCGCCGCGTGCGTGGACCGCCCACTGGACCAGATCGAGACCGCGGTGCTGAACGTGCTGCGCCTCGGCGCGTACCAGATGCTCGACATGAACGTGGCGCCGCACGCCGCCGCGTCGGAGACCGTCGGCCTCGCCCGGGATGTCACCGGTGCCGGCGCCGCCGGCTTCGTCAACGCCGTGCTGCGCCGCATCAGTGAGAAGAGCGCGCAGGAGTGGATCCAGGAGGTCGCACCCACCCGGGAGGAGAACGAAGCGGCGCACCTCGCCGTCGTCCACTCCCACCCCGAGTGGATCGTGCGCGCCCTCACCGACGCACTGCGCATCCACGGCCGCAGCGCCGCCGAGATCGACGACCTGCTCACCGCCCACAACACCGCCCCGCAGATCGACCTCGTGATGCGACCGGGCCTCACCGACGAGGACGAACTCGCCGACGCGGGGGCCGAGAAGGGCCGCTGGTCCGTCTTCGGCATGGGGTGGCCCGGCGGCGACCCGGGCCGCATTCCCGCCGTCAACGAGGGGCGCGCCGCCGTCCAGGACGAAGGCTCGCAGATGGTGGCGCTCGCCCTCGCCCTCGGTGCTGACTCCCTCGTGGAGGGCGACACCGGCCGCTGGCTCGACTTGTGCGCCGGGCCCGGCGGCAAGACCGCCCTGCTCGCCGGCCTCTCCGTGGAGCAGGGCGCCGAGGTCCTCGCCGTGGAAGTGCAGGAGCACCGCACCGGCCTGGTGGAGAAGTCCGTGGCCACCCTGGTGGACGCGGGCGCCGAGGTGGACTGCATCACCGCCGACGGCACCACCATCGGCACGGACCGCCCCGGCGAGTTCTCCCGCATCCTCGCCGACGTCCCCTGCTCCGGCCTCGGCGCTCTGCGGCGCCGCCCCGAATCCCGGTGGCGCCGACAGCCCGGTGACCTCGCCCAGCTGGGCCGCCTGCAGCGCAGCCTGCTGGCCAGCGCCCTGGACGCCGCCGCCCCCGGCGGAGTCATCGCCTACGTCACCTGCTCACCGCACGCCGCCGAAACGGTCCTCATCGTCAAGGACGTGCTGCGCCGCCGCGACGACGCGGAAGTCGTCGATGCCCGCGACGCCGTCCAGGCGGGCCTGCGCGCCGACGCAGGCGATGCGCACCTCGGCGACGGCCCGTTCGTGCAGCTGTGGCCCCACATCCACGGCACCGATGCCATGTTCCTCGCCCTGATCAAGAAGAAGGCCTGACGCCATGCAGTACAGCACCGACACCTCGTTGATCCACCCGTCCATCCTCAACAGTGACTTCATGGCGATCGGGGAGGAGCTCGACCGCATCGCCACCGCCGACGCCGCCCATGTCGACGTCATGGACAACCACTTCGTGCCGAACCTGACGTTCGGCCCGTCCATGGTGGAGCAGATCGTGCGCCGCAGCCCCATCCCCGTGGACGCCCACCTGATGATCGAGGACGCGGACCGCACCGCCCCCGAGTTCGCCGAAGCGGGCGCCCAGTCGGTGACGTTCCACCTGGAGGCGGCATCCGCGCCGATCCGCCTCGCCCGCGAACTGCGCCGCAAGAACGCTGCGGTCGGCGTGGCGCTGCGCCCCGCCACCCCGGTCGAATCGATCCTCGACTTCATCGGCGAGTTCGACATGCTGCTGATCATGACGGTGGAGCCCGGCTTCGGCGGCCAGTCGTTCATCGACTCGATGCTGCCGAAGATCCGTCGGGCCCGGCAGGCGATCAGCGAGAGCCACCTCAACGTCTCGATCCAGGTGGACGGCGGGGTCTCGAGGTCCACCATCGAACAGGCCGCTGACGCCGGCGCCAACGTGTTCGTCGCCGGCTCCGCGATCTACAGCGCGGCCGACGCCGCCGATGAGATCGCCACGCTGCGCTCCCTGGCCCGCGACCACACCGCCGCGCACCGCGGCGCCGGCTGCTGACGGCCGGCGCATGGATCTTCTGCGCTGGCTCTTCGACGCCCAGATCACCTTCCCCGGCGGACAGTTCATCCTGTTCCGCGAAGTCATCGGCAACGCCTTCGGGCTGCTGTCCGCGTTCGCCGGCATGCGCCGACGGGTGTGGGCGTGGCCCGTCGGCATCGCCGGCAACTTGCTGCTGCTGACCGTGTTCCTCGGCGCCGTGTTCGGCTCCCCGAACCCCGTCAATCTGCTCGGGCAGGCGTGCCGGCAGGCGATGTTCCTCATCGCCGCGATCTACGGGTGGAGCCAGTGGCGCGCCACCAAGATCGCGCACGGTGAAGCGGTCGCCCCCGATTGGGCCTCCTGGCGCACCCGCCTCGCCCTGGTCCTCACCTGGGCCGCCGGCGTCGCCGTGCTCACCCCCGTCTTCCGTGCGCTCGGCTCCTACGAGCCCGTGTGGGCGGACGCCTACATCTTCATGGGCTCCCTGCTCGCCACCTACGGGATGGCGAAGGGATGGGTCGAGTTCTGGCTGATCTGGGTGGCGGTCGACGTAGTCGGCGTGCCCCTGCTGTGGTCCGCCGGCTACTTCGCCAGCGCGTTCATGTACGTGTTCTACGGGGCGTTCACCCTGGTCGGCTTTTTCGTATGGTGGCGCATCCGTCACCGCCGGGACCGGGTCGATACGCTGTCCACGTGAAGAATTTCGAGACCCTGTTCGAGGAACTGCAGCGCAAAGCCGCCGAACGCCCGGAGGGCTCCGGCACCGTTCGGGAGCTCGACTCCGGTGTGCACGGCATCGGCAAGAAGATCGTGGAGGAGGCCGCCGAAGTGTGGATGGCCTGCGAATACGAGACCGATGACGATGCCGCCCTGGAGATCTCGCAGCTGCTGTACCACGTCCAGGTCATGATGGTGAAGAAGGGGATCAGTCTCGATGACGTCTACCGGAAGCTCTGAGCCGAAGCGCCTGCTGCGCATCGCCCTGCCGAACAAGGGCGCCCTGCATGAACCCGCCAGCGCACTCTTCGCCGAATCCGGGTACGTGCAGCGCTCCAGCTCGAAGGAACTGGTGCTGGTCGATGAGGCGAACGAGGTCGAGTTCTTCTTCCTTCGCCCCCGCGACATCGCAGTGTACGTCGGCACCGGCACGGTCGATGTCGGCATCACCGGTGAGGACATGCTGATGGACTCCGGCACCCCGGCAGATGTCCTCATGCGCCTCGGCTTCGCCGTGTCCACGTTCCGGTTCGCCGCTCCCCGCGACGTCCAGGACCCCCAGCTGGAGGGTGCGCGCATCGCCACCAGCTACGACCGACTCGTCACCGACCACCTGCAGGCCGCTGGGATCAGCGCCGAGGTGGTGCACCTGGACGGCGCTGTGGAGAGCTCCATCCAGCTCGGCATCGCCGACGTCATCGCCGACGTGGTCGAAACCGGCTCCACCCTGCGCGCAGCCGGCCTCGCCACCTTCGGCGACCCGATCGTCCGCAGCGAAGCGGTGCTCTTCTCCCGCCCGGGGCTCGACCTCGATCCTGCCCGCGCCCACACCCTCGAAGTGCTCCGGCGCCGCATCCGCGGTGTCCTCGTGGCCCGCGAGTACGTGCTGCTGGACTTCGACATCGCCGCGGAGAACCTCGACCGGGCAGTGGAGATCACCCCGGGGTTCGAATCCCCGACCGTGTCGCCGCTGCACGGACGCGACTGGTACGCCGTGAGGTCCATGGTGTCGCGCAGGGGCCTGAACGCTATGATGGATGAGCTCTACGAGGCCGGCGCCCGCGCCATCCTCGTCACCGACATCCAGGCCTGCAGGATCTGAATGCCCACCGCGTCGCCCATCCGCATCTTCCGCCCCCGCATCGCCCGCATCTACGCGCTTGCGATCGGCTCGGTCATGATGCTGGCGATGACCGTGATGGCGATCATCCTGCCGTACCCGCAGTTCGCGATCTCGGACCGGGTCGGCTTCCTCATCCTCGGTGCCATCATCTCCTGGTTCTGCTGGCGTCAGGCCAGTGTGTGCGTGAAGGCGGAACCGGACCGGGTGACGGTGCGGAACCTGTTCAGCACCACCCGCCTGGAATGGGCGCAGATCGTTGATCTCACGTTCATGGAGGGCGCACCGTGGGCGACCGCGAACCTCAACACCGGCGACACCCTCAGCCTGATGGCGTTCCAGCGCACCGACGGTGCCCGCGGCATCGCCGAAGCGAAGGAGTTCCAGGCGCTGCTCTACGAGAAGAGCGACCCGGCGTAGCGACCCGCGAGCGCCGGGTACAGGAACGCCCGCAAGTCCTCGGCGAACCCGCGTCCCATCGTGGACAGGCGCACGGGGCTCGAGCGCAGCTGATCGAGGAGCCCGTCGGCCCGCACCGCGATGACCTCCCGCCCGAGCGGCGCGAGCGCCTCCCGCACCTCCTGGTCGATCGGGGCGGCGAGGGCGTCGTCGGCCGCGAGCACCGGCAGGCCGACGGGAACGTGCGTGAACCGCTCCAGCACCGTGAGGGAATGGTGAGAGAGCCCGCGGTGGCGGGGACGCTGATCGGCTTCGCTGACGCGCAGGGCGTGGATCGCCCGGCCGTGCAGCGCGTGGGCCATGTTGATCGCTTCGGCGGCGTGGATGCCGGAGAAGCCCCAACGGGTGCCCGTGCCGAGGTTGCCGGGGCCCTGCACCGCGATGACAGCGTCGGCCTCCAGGACGTGCACCGCGGCGATGAGCGCTGACGGCAGCGAGACCGCCTCCCAGTCCCCGCCGAACGCCTGCCCAGTGGAGATGACGGAGGCGAGGTGGCCCGCGGCGCGCAGCTCAGCAGCGGCGCGGGAGAACTGCGCCGGCAGAGCCGCCCAGTCGGTGTGGATCGCGACGATGCGCGCGGCAGGGGCCTCGGCCCGGATGCCGGCGATGATCGCGGGCAGGCTCGAGTGCAGGTCCGCCACCACCACGGGGGTCCCGTGCAGGGAGTCGGCGGCATCGATCACGGTCGCATGGGGGCTCTCGGGGTCGTCGATCGCATCCACCATCATCTGCATCGGGGTGTAGCGGGCCTTCATCATGTGCCCGCCCAGCGGCGGATCGTCCTGCTGCGGCGCACCGTCAGCGGCGCCGCCAACGCCGGGCGAATCATCGAGCCGGGCCACAGCGAAGGCGTCGCCGCCGGTGCCGAGGCCGCGCCGCAGCGCGTTCGTGTTGAGAGCCAGGTGCTCCCCGGGGGAGACCTCGCCCAGCATGTCGGTGTAGACGAGGGCACGCACGTGCTCGCCGTCGACGTCCACGATCAGCTGCTGCACACCGGGCCAGCGCGTCCGTTCCTCGAGGACGCGCCCCGTCTCCCATCGGATCATGGACCCAGCCTAGATTACGCTGAGGGTATGCCGCCCACGAGCAATGTTGAGCGCGTCCTGTCGCTGATGATGACTCTCGCCTCCCGCCGCCGCGGCTTCACCCGTGCCGAACTGTTCGACCTCATCCCCGGCTATGACGGTGCACCCCGGACGGTGGCGCGCCAGTTCGAACGGGACCTGCAGCAGCTGCGTGCCGCCGGGTTCGCCGTCCAGCAGGGCTCTGAGCCGTTCGACCCGGCCACCGTCCGGTACTCAGCTCCCGCCGCGGACACGGACAGCGCCACCACCGCAGTCACCTTCACAGCGGCGCAGAAGCCCGTCATCGCCGCGGCGCTCTCTGCCTGGGACTCCAGCAGCACCGGCGGCATCGGTTCACGGATCCGCGCGAAGCTGCTGTCCCACGGCATTGAGCCCGCCACATCCCTCCTCGGCCGCACCGATCTGCGCTCCGCCCCCGCCGCCACCGCCCTGCTGGAGGCAGTGCTGGAGCGCCGCACCGCAGAGTTCGCGTACCGGACTCCTGGGGCCGCGTCCCCGCAGCGCCGCATCATCGAACCGTGGCTGGTCGGCGCCGCAGGCCCGGCCACCTACGTGTACGGGTTCGACCTCGACCGCCGAGCACCGCGCCTGTTCCGCCTGTCCCGCATCACCAGCACACCGAAGCTCGGGCGGGCCGCGGATGAGCCGCGCCCCGCGGCGATCACTCTGGAGGAGGTGCTCGCAGGCACCAGAGGTGACGACGCACCGGTCACGGTCCTCCTCGAAGTGGAGCCGTTCAAGGCGCTCACCCTGCGCGACCGCTTCCACGCGTCCGCTCACGAGCCCACCATCACCGGGATGATCCGCCCTACGGAGCTGCGCCGCGCCGTCCTCGCCGCGGCACCCTGGGTGCACCTGCCGGCGGGCGGCCCTGCGGCGGTCGAGGACATCCGCGCCATGGTGGCCCTCGTGCACACGCTGCACGAGGGCGAGGCCGACCTCACTCCCTCTCAGATCAGGACGCTGCCGAAACGGACACTGCCCAAGCAGCGCAGCCTCGCCACCGGCGCCACCGAGGCGGCGCGGCTCGCCGCCGAGGCGCAGTACGCCCAGCGCAATCCCGGTGCCGCTGTTGAGGACATGGCGGCGCACTTCGGGATCACTGAGGCGCAGCTGCAGGAGGATCTCACCGCTCTGATGTTCGTGGGCGACTACTCCGCCGGGTACAGCGACCTCATCGTCACCAGCAGTGAGGACGGCGTCCATGTGGAGCGCGCCGACGCCCTGCAGCGTCCGCTGACGCTGACGCCGCTGGATGCGTCAGCTCTTCTTCTCGGCCTCGACCTCGTGGACGCAGACGCGCTCGGCCTGGCCCCGTCGGCCGTGGCCTCCACGCGGAAGGTCCTCGCCTCGGTGGCGGGGGAGGGGTCGGTGCCTGCCGCAGAGGCGGGGGCGGGGCCGACGGCACCCAGCGATGACCGTCGGCGCATCGCTGAGATGCTGACCGACGCCCAGTCACGGCAGCGCCCCGTGGTGATCCGATACTCGCCGCCGGACGCGCGCGGCACATCGGTGCGGCGCATCCGTCCGCGCGGGGTGACAGTCGCGAACGGCGCCGCCTACGTCACCGCCTTCTGTGAGTCCGCGGGGGCCGAACGGCGCTTCCGCACCGACCGAATCGTGGAGGCGTGGGCCGACGCCGACGCCTCACCCGAACCCACCGCGATCGGCAGCGGCGCCCGCGAAGACGACGGCACCGATGCCGCCGTCGAGGCGGGGCTGCGCCCGTGGGAGAAGGCCGCACCGATCTGGCTGCGCCTGGATCCCGCAGCGCAGTGGATCCTCGAGGCGTTCACCGTCCGTGATGAGCGGCAGGTGCCGGGCGAGCAGGAGGTGATCGCGCGGATCACCTCGTCCTCGCAGCAGGCGATCGTCACCGCGGTGCTGGAAGCGGCCGGGGCAGCCGAAGCGCTGCACCCGCCGGAGCTGAGGGAGCGCATCCGCCGGGTTTCCGAGAGCGTGATCGGTGCCGCGACGCTGTAAGCTGACAGCCGCAGTCCCTTCTCCTCGCCTGTGCGAGCATAGGGGCACTGCAACACCTGCTCGACAACAAGTGGAGAATCAATCATGGGTCCCAAGAGTCCGTGGATCATCGGCGGTCTGATCGTCCTGGCCATCCTGCTGTTCGGTGCCGGCAAGCTGCCGAGCCTCGCGCGCAACCTGGGTCAGTCCATGCGCATCTTCAAGAGTGAGGTCGAGGAGCTGCGCAACGACGATGAGCGCCGCGGCCCCAACGCCGCCAAGGACGACGCCGTCCGCGACGGCGACCAGGTTGTGGAGCGTGAGCGCACCCGCGAGTACGATCCCCGCTCCGAGCGCACCGTGGAGACCGAGCGGGTTCAGACGCGTCGGGAGGACGACGACCTCCGTCGCTGAACCCCACAACTGTTGACATGCTTCTCGGGCCCGGCCTCATGGTCGGGCCCGAGAGGAGATGAAGGATGGCCTGAGGCGTGGCGAAGAACGCGAAGCCGAAGAAGCAGAGAACACCGAAGAACCCCGAAGGGCGGATGACGCTCGGTGAGCACCTCCTTGAGCTGCGCAACCGACTGCTCATCAGCGCCGCGGCGGTCCTCGTGTGCGCCATCGCCGGCTGGTGGATCTACTACCCGGTCTTCGATGCCATCTACCACCCGTTCGCGCAGCTCGCGAAGGACGGGTACAACGTCAACCTCAACTTCGGCGGCATCGGCACCACTCTTGAGGTGCACATCCGTCTGGCCGTCTACATCGGCCTGGGCCTGGCGAGCCCCATCGTCCTGTACCAGATCTGGCGGTTCATCACGCCGGGTCTGCACACGAACGAGAAGAAGTACGCCATCGGCTTCGTCGGCGCCTCCGCGCCGCTGTTCCTGATCGGCTGCGCCGCCGGATACTTCGCCACCACCAAGCTGGTTCCCGTGCTGCTGGGCTTCCGCCCCAATTCGGAGGTCTCACAGCTGGTGGAGTTCGGGATGTACCTGGATCTCGTCATCAAGGTGGTCCTCGCGTTCGGGCTGGCGTTCATCTATCCGGTGCTTCTGGTGGCCCTCAACATGGTCGGGGTCCTGCCGGCCCGCACGATGATCAAGGGCTGGCGCTGGGCGATCTTCCTATCGTTCGTGTTCGTGGCCGTCCTGGTGCCGACCCCGGACCCGATCACCCTGATCGCGATGTCCGTGCCGCTGATCATCCTGTTCTTCGCCGCTGTCGGCATCTCGGCCGTCAACGACCGCCGCCGTGCCAAGCGCGAAGCCGCGCTGGAGGCGGACCTGGACGCCGGCACCGCGTCCACCATTGTGGACGCCCCCGCTCCCATCGATCTCCCGGAGTCTGTGGAGGACTCCTACCGGGAGTCGGACCGGTGAGCCGGTTGCGCGTCGGCCTGCTGACGAACCCCACCGCCGCTTCCGGCTCCGCCGGCCGCATCGGCCGCCGAGTCCACCATCTGCTGACGATGGCGGGCCTGTCCGTCGTGGACCTCTCCGGCCCCAGCGCCGAGGTCGCCCGTTTGCGCGTGCAGGACGTCGCCCACGACCTCGCCGCCCTCGTCGTCGTCGGCGGTGACGGCACCGTCGCCCTCGGCGCCTCCATCGTCGCGGACACCCCCGTCCGCCTCGGCATCGTGCCCGCCGGATCCGGCAACGACCTCGCCCGCGCGCTCGGCCTTCCCATCGGCGATGCGGACGAAGCGGTCCGCATCCTCCTGCACGCCCTCTCCCGCCCCGTCACTCCGATCGACGCGATCGCGGTGACCTGCGATGAGTGCGACCAGGTCTCCCTCGCCGTCGGCAACGTCAACCTCGGCTTCGATGCCCGCGTCAACGCCCGCGCTGCCGTCTCCGCGGCGCCCCGGGCTCTGCGGTACCCGTCGGCGGTGCTGCGCGAAGCGCTCACCTACGGCACGTTCGACTACTGGATCGAAGTGGACGGCGGGGAGCGGCAGGAGATCACCTCCCCGCTGATCGCACTGTGCAACTCCGGCGCCATGGGCGGCGGCCTGCGTCTCTCCCCTCAGTCCGACCCGTTCGACGGCCGCCTCGAACTCGCCGTGGTCTCGCCTCTCAGCCGCGCGCGCCTGCTGCGGCTGCTGCCCCGCGTGTACCGCGGAACCCACATCGACCGTCCTGAGTTCCGCACCATCCCCGTCACCGAGTCACTCCGCATCGGGCTGCAGGACACCGCCGCCGCCAGCGGGGCGGTGCTGCGCGCCTTCTCCGACGGCGAACCCCGCTGCTTCCTGCCGATGAACGCACGGCTGAAGAAGGGCGCGGTGCGGATCCTCGTGGAGCAGGAGACCTGATGAGCACCCGCCGCGAATTCCTCGACCGCTTCAGCTTCGACCTCGACCCGTTCCAGATCGACGGCATGGACGCCATCGACCGCGGCTCCTCCGTCGTGGTGGCGGCGCCGACGGGTGCCGGCAAGACCATCGTCGGCGAATACGCCGTGCACCGCGCCATCTCCCAAGGCGTGAAGGTGTTCTACACCGCGCCGATCAAGGCGCTGTCGAACCAGAAGCATCAGGAGCTGGTGGAGTGGCTCGGGCACGACCGGGTCGGCCTCATCACCGGCGACACCTCCATCAACCCCATGGCGGACGTGGTCGTGATGACCACCGAGATCCTCCGCAACATGATGTACGCCGACTCCCCAGCGCTGATGGACCTCGGGTTCGTCGTGATGGACGAGGTCCACTACCTCGCCGACCGGTTCCGCGGCCCCGTGTGGGAGGAGCTGATCATCCACCTGCCGCGCACCGTGGCGCTGGTCGCCCTGTCCGCGACCGTGTCCAACATTGAGGAGTTCGGGGCCTGGGTCGATGAGGTGCGCGGCACCACCGAAGTGATCGTGTCGGACCGTCGCCCCGTGCCGCTGTGGCAGCACGTCCTGTTCGACCACGACCTGGTCGACGTCTTCCTCGACCTCGACGGCAACCCGACACCCGCCCACGGTCCCGAGGTCAACACCCGCTACCGGGAGATCAACCCCGCGCTGCAGCGCCTCGGCGGACACGAGCGCCCCGTGTACCGGGGAAGGAATCGGAAGGGCCGCGGCTCCTTCCGCGAGCGCCGCCACGAGCAGCGGATGCGTCCGCGAGGCATGAGCAGAGCGGACATCGTCCACGCCCTCGCCGAAGCGGACCTGCTGCCGGCGATCTTCTTCATCTTCTCCCGCGCGGGCTGCGATCAGGCGGTGGGGCAGCTGATGCGCGCCAACGTGGAGCTGACCACGCCGGAGGAGCGCCGACGCATCCGGGCCGCCTTCCGCGCCCGCTTCGCCGACCTCGCCGGGCCTGACGCCGACGCCCTCGGCATGCACCGCATCGAACGAGCCGCCCTCGCCGGTGTCGCCTCCCACCATGCCGGGCAGCTGCCGATGGTGAAGACGATCGTGGAGGACCTGTTCGCCGAGGGCCTCATCAAGCTGGTGTTCGCCACCGAGACCCTGGCGCTCGGCATCAACATGCCGGCCCGCACAGTGGTGCTGGACCAGTTGAAGAAGTTCAACGGCACCGAGCACGCCCCCATCACCCCGGGGGAGTACACGCAGCTGACGGGCCGCGCGGGTCGCCGCGGCATCGACACGGAGGGCCACGCGGTGGTCGCCGTCATGAACTCCACGTCCGCGCAGGAGGTGGCGGGTCTGGCGTCCAAGCGCACCTACCCGCTGAAGTCGGCGTTCCGCCCCACGTACAACATGACGGTGAACCTGCTGGACCGGTTCAACCTCGAGGACGCCCGCGACACCCTCGACAGTTCGTTCGCGCAGTTCCAGACGGACCGCAGCGTCGTCTCCCAGGCGCGCCGTGCCCGCGATCTGGAGGAGACCGCGGAGCAGTACCGCCAGGCGATCACCTGCGAGCAGGGCGACATCGTCGAGTACGCGGACCTGCTGGAGCAGATCTCCGAACGGGAGAAGGCGCTCGGTCGGGACCGCGCGGAGCGGGAGCGCACCCGTGCGCGCCAGGCGGTGAAGAAACTGCGCCGCGGTGACATCGTGCAGCTGCCCGGTGGTCGCCGCCAGGGCTACGGCGTGGTGATCTGGAACGAGCGCCGCGTGGACGGCCCCCACATCACCGCCGTCACCACCGACGGTCAGTTCCGCGAGTACCGGGCGGATGACTTCCGCACCCGGCCCGCGGTGATCGGCACGATGCGCACCGCTGACCCGGACCGTCTGCGGGCGGCGAAGGTGCGGCGCGACACCGGCGCCGCGCTGAAGAAGCAGCTCGCGGGGCACGGTGCGGCAGCGCGCCCGCCGAAGCGCGAACCGTCCACCGCCGCTGAGGATACGGTGCTGCTGGAGCTGCGGTCCCGCCTGCGGGAGCACCCCTGCCATTCCTGCGAGGACATCGACGCGCACATGCGGTGGATCTCCCGCTACCGCAAGGCCGCCCGCCAGCGCGACAAGGCGCTGCGGTCGATCACGCAGCGCACCTCCTACCTGGCGCGGGAGTTCGATCGGGTGCTCGAGGTGCTCCATGCCCTCGGCTATGTGGAACGCGCCGATAACGGCTCCACACGGATCACTGACAAGGGGCATCTGCTGGAGCGGATCTTCTCCGACCGCGACCTCGTGATCTGCGAGGGCATCACCGAGGGGGTGTTCACGGGCCTGAAGCCGCCGATGCTGGCCGCTGTCGCCTCGTCCCTCTGCTACGAGCCGCGCCGGGACGACTCTGCGCCGGAGGAGATCGCCGACCGTGCATTCGGCCGTGCTCTGCACGCCCTCGGCGTGCTGACCGACCAGATCAACGCCCAGGAGCGGCCCCGCGGACTCGACGTCACCCAGGAGCCGTGCGCCACGATGGCCGGCGCGGTGCATCGGTGGGCACTGGGTCAGGGCTTCGCGTCATCGGTAGGGGAGATGGGCGCCGCGCCGGGCGACTTCGTGCGCCACGTGCGGCAGGTGATCGACCTGCTGGAGCACATGGAGCACATCGGAGGCTCCGATGACGCCCTGACCGTTGCCGTCACCGCCCGCCAGGCGCGCTCGCTGCTGCAGCGCGGCATCGTCGCCCAGGATATGTGAGGAGAGCCCATGCCCCTTCTGCTGCTCGACATCGTTCTGTACAGCTCGGACGACCCCGAAGCGAGCGCCGTCCTCATCGACGACGGCGTCATCGCCTGGACCGGCCCCGCTTCCACGGCGCGCGCCCTGTTCACCGGCACACCCGCGATTCGGGCCGACGGGTGCCTGGTCTCCCCGTCGTTCGTGGACGCCCTGCCGGTGGGCCGCACCATCGCCGGTCGTTCCGGCGCCTCCGCCGAGGGCCACGAGGACCCGTCGGTCCCCGCCGCCGGCGACGGGTACGCCGCGCCGCGGGCCGCGCTCGGCATCACCGATGTGGGCCCCGCCGCCTCCGGCCGCGGCATGCAGGACGGGGTGCGCATCATCGTGCCGATGATCGACATCGCGGTGGACTACCTCGCGGAGGCCTCCGGCGGCACCGCCATCGCGTTCGGCTCCGGAGGGGAGGACGGCTCACCCTGGCGCTGGGTGCGCGCCGCCAGCATCGACGCTGACCCTGACAAGCGCATCTCCGAAAGGGCCGCGTTCCTCGCCGCTACCCGCGGCGGCCGCCGCCTCCTCGGGCAGCACCATCCCGGGTCCCTGAACCCGGGCGCGCCCGCTGACCTGGTGGTGTGGGAGCCGTGGGACCTGACGGTCCGCGGCAATGACGAACGCATCCAGACCTGGTCCACGGACCCCCGCTCCCGCACCCCGATGCTGCCGGACCTCACCGACGGCGAACCGCGCGCCCTGCTCACCATGAAGGACGGCGAGGTCGTGTTCGATGCCGGGGAGCTCGACGCCCCCCAGGCACTGGAGCCGGGGGAGTGACCTCCCGCCCCACCTCGCTGCGCACCCCCGGCGGCGTCGCCATGATCCTCGCGGCCGTCGGCGGGGTCCTGTTCAGCCAGTCGTTCCCACCCGCGGACCTGTGGTTCCTGCTGCCGGTGGCGATCGGTCTGCTCGTCATCGCCTCCCACACGGAGCGCCGGTCGATCGCTGCAGTGGTCGCCATCGTGTTCGGGGTGTGCGCCTTCCTCCCGCTGTTCGCGTGGGCGAACATCTACGCCGGGCTCGGACCATGGGCGGCACTGGCGGTGTTCGAAGCCTGCTACCTGCTGCTGTTCGCCCTCGGTTCCCGCGCGGTCCTCGCCCGCTGGGGCCACGGGCTGCTGCCCGCCCTTGCGATCGGTGTGCTGTGGGCGGGCACCGAAGCGGTCCGCTCGCATGTGCCGTGGGGCGGCCTGCCGTGGGCGGCGTCGGCGTTCTCCCTCGCCCATTCGCCGCTGCTGAACCTCGGCCCGTGGATCGGGGTGCCGGGGCTCGCCGTCGTGCTCGGCTGGATGGGGGCCGCGGTCGCGTCCTGTCTGCTGGGGCTCGCCGGTCGCCGCCGTGACCGCCTCGACGGGCTCGGGGCTCTCCTGCCGCTGCTGACGGCAGCTCTGGTCATCGCGGCATCCGTGGTGGTGCCGCTTCCGCGGAATCCGTCGGCCACCGAGCCGCGCAGCCTTGCGGTCACCGCGGTGCAGGGCAACGTGAAGCCGCCGCCACCGGGCTCGTACTACCTGCCGGAGGAGATGTTCGACAACCATGTCGCGGCGACCCGGACCGCGCTGTCCAACAGCGGAGCAGCAGCGTCCGGGACCCGGCCCGCGCATGAGCCGGACCTCGTGGTGTGGCCGGAGGACTCCACCGGCTGGAACGCGCCTTCGCAGCCGTCCCGCATGGCTCAGGTCGCCGACCTCTCCCGGCAGGCCGGTGCACCCATCCTCATCGGCGCGCAGGTGCCGCACGGCCGCGACAACCGCAGGAACATGGCGATCCTCGTGGACGAGAACGGCCCCACCGCCCAGCAGTACGCGAAGCGCCACCCCGTGCCCTTCGGGGAGTACATTCCGGCGCGCGGGTTCTTCTCCCGCATCACCGACAAGGTCGAACTCGTCGCCACCGACATGGTCGCCGGCAGTGAAGTCGGGGTGATGCAGGTTGCGGGGGCACCCGTCGGCGTCCTCATCTGCTTCGAGATCGCCTACGAGAACCTTGTCCAGGACGTCGTCGCCGATGATGCACAGATGATCGTGGTGCAGTCCAACAACGCGCTGTTCGGCGACTCCGACGAAGCGATCCAGCAGCTCGCCGAAGCGAAGGTGATGGCGGTGGTCTCCGGCCGCTCAGTGGTGCACATCTCCACCGTGGGGCACTCCGCCGTGTTCACCCCGAACGGCCGCACCATCGCCTCCCTTGACCATTGGGTCGCCGGGTCGATGCAGGCGGATGTTCCCCTGCACACCGGCATCACCCCGGCGATGCGGTTCGGCACCCTGATCCGGTGGGCTCCCGTGGTCGGCTCCGCCGCCGTCCTCGTGCTGCTCGCCCTTATTCCGGAGCGCAGCCCCGCCCCCGCACAGCCCTCACGCACGATGCCCCCACGCAGGAGGAAGACCCGATGAGGACCATCATCGTCACCCCCACATTCAACGAACGCGAGGCCCTGCCGGGCACCCTGCGCCGCCTGCTGACCGCGCTGCCGCACGTGGACGCCCTCATCGTGGACGACGGCTCACCCGATGGAACCGGCACCTGGGCCGAACAGGAAGCGCTGCGCGATGAGGCCGCCGAGGGCCGCCGACGGATCCATGTCCTGCACCGGGCCAGCAAACAGGGCCTGGGCCCCGCCTACCTGGAGGGATTCGCGTGGGCGCTGGAGCGCGGCTACGAGGTCATCGGTGAAATGGACGCAGACGCCTCCCACCGCCCCGAGCAGCTGCATCGGCTCCTCGATGCCGTGGACGCCGGCGCGGACCTCGCCATCGGGTCACGGTGGGTGCCGGGCGGGCGCGTGCACAACTGGCCGGCGCACCGGGAGGTGCTGTCCCGCGGCGCCAATATCTACGCACGCCTCATGCTCGGCCTGTCCGTTCACGACGCCACCGCGGGATTCCGAGCATTCCGCGCCGACCTGCTGCGCACTGTCCTGGCCGGGGATGCGGTCGCGTCCCAGGGGTACTGCTTCCAGGTCGACATGACGCGTCGTGCCGACGGTGCCGGGGCCCGCATCGTGGAGGTCCCGATCGACTTCGATGAGCGCACCGAGGGCGCTTCGAAGATGAGCTCCGCGATCGTCCGCGAGGCGCTCGTTCGGGTCACTCAGTGGGGCGCGGCCCATCATGGGCGTCGCCTCCAGGCCACGGTGGGAGGATGGGCCGACCGTATCGTCCAGGCCCGAAGGAGTCGACGGTGAAAGAGAAGGCAATGTCCCTGCTGCCGCTGTGGATTCTGCTGATCGGCCTGGCGGAGCTCGCGATCCTGATCGCGATCGGGGTCAACACGAGCTTCTGGTGGCCGGTTCTCATCGTGGTGATCGGCTGGCTGATCGGCATCGCCCTGCTGGTGCTGGCCACGCAGCAGTCGATGAGTCGCCTCGGTGCGCTGATCCGCACGCTGCGCGACGGCTCCCGTTCCTCCTCGCGCCGGTCCCGTCCCGTGTTCACTCTGATGGCGGCGCTGCTGTTCTTCTTCCCCGGTATCCTCACGGACCTGGCGGGCCTCGCTCTGCTGTTGACCCCGGTGCAGGACTCCGCAATGAAGAAGGCGGGCCTGGGGTCCGCGAATCGTCGGCAGCTGTTCTTCCGGGGCCGCGGCGGGGTGATCGAGGGGGAGATCGTGGTGACCTCGGATGACCGGGCGTCCTCCACTGGGTCGCATGCGGCAACGCAGACGCCGCCCCCGATGATCGAGGGCGGCGTGGTGCGTGAGAAGGGGGAGGACCCCCGCGCCTGAGGCTGCGGACCGCGTGCGCATCTCAGCGTGCGCGGAGCCTCACAGCGTCACAGGAAGTGACGGTTGGAGTGGAGGCGGCCGCGGCGCAGCAGGTCGAGGCGCTTGTCCAGGAGGACCTGCAGCTCTTCCTCGGAGCGGCGCTCCAGCAGCATGTCCCAGTGGGTGCGGACGGGGCGACCCGGCTTCTCATCGGGCTTCTCGTGGTCGCGCAGCACGGCGGTGGCGCCGCAGCGGCACTCCCACACGAGCGGAACATCCGCCTCCACGGAGAACGGGAGGATCGTGGTGTGGCCGTTGGGGCAGTCGTACGGCGACTCCTGGCGGGGTGCCGCGAGGACGCCCTCGTCGGTCTCCATGGACAGCGAACCCAGCCGGGTTCCTCTCAGCGAGCGAGAGCTCATCTAGTTCCAGCCTTCTTCCACTGATTCGGTGCGTGTGGCGATCTGCTCACACCCGGTCAACGCGCGGGCTGACCTGTGTATTCCACAGATCGATGCGGTTAGTGATAATACCATCCGCCCCCATCTCCAGCAGGCGCCGCATGTCCCCGGGGTGATCCACCGTCCACACGTGCACCTCGCAGCCTGCCCGGTGCGCCTTCGCGATGAGGCGCTCGGTCACCACCCGCACACCCCGCACCTGCTCCGGCACCTGCAGTGCGTCCCAGCGGCGCAGCAGGGTATCCGTGCCGGGCAGTTCGAGCGCGTCGGCCAGGCGGATCGCCGCCATCGGCGCGAGTGACGGGCTGCGCCTCACCCGCACCCCGGTCATGCCGGTGATCATCGCCGCCGCCCGCCGCGGATAGGCACCGGTGAAGCCCGCGAGGCACACCCTGTCCTGCGCGCCGGCGCGGACGATCGCTCGGGCGGTCGGCAGGATCGCCTGCTCCGCTTTGATGTCGATGTTGACCGGGACGTCCAGGTCCCCGAGGACGTCCTCGAGGGTGGGAATGGGGCTGAGGCCGCCCACGCGCACTCCGCGCAGGTCCTGCAGGCGGCTCTCGGCGACGGTGTGCTCGTCGCCCGTGGCGCCGCAGCGGATCTGCGGATCGTGCACGGTGAGGGCGATGCCGTCGGCGGTGGCGTGCACGTCGGTTTCGATGACGTCCGCGCCGTTTGCGACGGCCCGGTGGAAGGCCTCCAGCGTGTTCTCGTCACCGTCCGGGGCGAAGCCGCGGTGGGCGATGCCGCGCGGCAGCTCACCGGGCATGAACCCGCTTCTCACAGTCCTTCTCCTGTCACCAGCATGTCCTCTTCGTCTTCGTCGCTGAGTCGTCGCCGCGGCCGCTTCGCGCCGGCGCTGCGGGCGGAAGGGCCACCGGTCCGAGATCCGTCGGCCGCCTCCGCGTCTGGGTCACCGCTCTCGGCGCGGGCATCGCGCTCATCCAGGACGGCGCGGCGCGCCGCCACCACGAATCCGACGGGGAAGAACGCCGCGAACACCCACCACTGGAACGCGTACGACAGGTGTGGTCCGGTGTCGGTCTCGGGCCGCTCCACCGGCATCAGCGGCGCGGACGCATCGGCCGGTGGTGCCGACGGGTCCTCACTGATCATCGTGCCGTAGGCGCCCGTCATGACTCCGGGCAGCGGCCCGGTCTGCCCCTGGACATCGGGGACGTTGATCGACTGCACCTGGCCGTCGGTCTGCGCCCGGCCGAGGCGGGGCTCCGTCGGCCTCAGGTGGGCGGTGAGGGTGACGGTGCCGTCCGGCAGCGGGGGTGAGCCCGCCGGTGTCGACTCGACCTTCGCAGCGGGTACCCAGCCGCGCACCACCAGCAGGGTGCGCTCGCCGTCGGTGAAGGGGACGAGCTGCAGGAACCCGACCTGGGAGGCACGGGTGCGGTTGCGCACGAACAGGGTGTCCTCGGACCGGTACTGCCCGGTCATGGTGACCTGGGTGTAGTCGTCCTCAGCCCGCAGCGCAGAGGTCGGGGAGGGGAGTGGACCGGCGGGGTCGACGGGTGCGGCGTCGTAGTTGCGTTCGATGGTGGCGACGGCCTCAGCCTTCGCTTCGTAGCGGTGGAACTGCCAGCGGCCGAGCAGGATGCACGCGGTGACGGCGGCGAGCACGAGGAGGAGGGCGAGCGCCCACCGGGGTGTGAGCAGGGTCTTCATTCTTCGCTGGTCGTGCTGTCCTCGTCGATGATGCGGCCGTCGGAGTCGATGATAACCACGGGCGCTGATGACTCCAGGAGCAGAGGTCCGCCCGACGGCTCGGGCGGAGGGGAGCTCTGCCCCTCGCGGTCCTGGTCATTGGCGAACATCACCGCGAACAGGGGGATGAGGACCGCAGCGACCAGCATCACGAGCTTCCACCAGCCGGGCACGATGAGGATCAGCACGAAGCAGATCATGCGGATCGCCATGTTGATGGAGTAGATCCGCAGGCGGTGCGAGACGTCCTCGGAGCGGGCCTTCGGAGCCGGAGGCGGGGGAGCGGCGAACTGGTCGGTCATTGCGGCAGCACGGCCGCGTGGTCGAGGAGTCGCAGGAACAGGTACACGGTGCCGCCCACGATCCCGGTGCTGATCACCGCGATGACCGCGTCCACGCGGCGGGATGGGCGGCGGATCTCAGCCTCGGGAATGTCCTGGGCGGTGGGGGAATCGGCGAGGACGCCCGGTGCGGTCACGGCCAGGGGATAGTCGAGGTCGGTGCCGCGCTGGAGGCGGGCTCCGCTGGCGCGCAGCGAGCCGCTCGGCGCCAGGGGAGCATCCGTCGGCAGCTCCTCCGCGTTCCAGCGCCACCCCGCCGGCGGGGTGGGCCAGTCAGCGGGAGGCACCCACCCGGCCGGAGGCTCCCAGTCGGCACTGGGCGGCTCCGGCCAGGCGGGGGCGGGGTTGAAGCGGGACACGGTCACTTCTCGGGGACTGCCCACTTGGCGCCGGACTTGTCACCGTTCCAGGTGATGGTGAGGTCCGGGACCTTCTTGATGTCGTACAGGATGCGCATGGTGCCGGACTCGCCCTCTTCGAGGTCGTAGTCCAACGTGTTCAGGCCCGCTTCATCGGACTGGCTGTAGGAGGTGCGCGCGACATCCACCACACCGCCGTACGGGGTGTTGACCCGGACGTTCAGCGGGTTCTGGTGGATCTTTCCGGACTTCGAGGTGGTCTGAACCGTCACCACGAGGTAGGTGCCGTTGGTGGGCTTGTCCACCGGTTCGCCGTCGCTCGTCTTGATGTCGCTGCCGTCGGACCAGCGGGTGGAGAGGACCACCTCACCGGAGCCGGAGAAGGTGACCACAGATTTCTTCTCAGCGTTCTTGTCCGGCTTGACCAGCGGTTCCTTCGGCGTGGGCTCAGCAGTCTCAGTGGGTGACGGGGCCTCAGACGTGGTGGTCGGGTCAGCCGGTGCGCTGGAGCTGGAGCTGGGGCTGGGCGACGGGTCAGCTGTCGCCTCGTCGTCGCCCTTGAAGAAGTAGAAGGACAGGGCGATTGCGGCAAGGATCGCGAGCAGCAGCGGCAGCACCAGGCAGGTCAGCCACCAGAACCGGGCGAAGAAGCCCTTCTTCTCCGGCACGCCCTGCGCCTGGATCGGTGTCCAGTTCTGCGTGGTCGCGCCGGAGGGCTCACTGTCACCGGCGCCGAACATCGGCGCGGGGGCGGCGCTCGCCGCGGAGGAGCCCGTCGCGGACGAACCTGTTTCGGACGCGGAGCCTGCGGCACCGGCGTGGGAGGCGGAGTCGTCCGCGTCGTCCTCCACCCAGTACTGCCAGTCGGCGGGCGCTTCGCCCCACGCGGGGTCCGGCTGCCAGCCTTCGGGCGGTGTCCAGCCCGGTTCTGCCGGCGGCCAGTTGGGCGGTGGGTTGAAGCGCAGTGCCATAGTGGTCGTGTCCCTTCCCCTGCTGCAGGGATGCATCGGTCAGTGGGTGCGGCCACCAGTGTACGACCGTGCCGGGTTTGCGGGGGCGATCAGCGCACCAGGCGGCCGCGATAGGGTAGCGGGGCCCATTCATGACCCCATCGAAGGAGAACGCGGTGACCGCACGCAGCGTCCTGATCACCGGCGGCAACCGAGGCATCGGCTACGCCCTCGCAGAGCACTTCCTGTCCCTCGGCGACAAGGTCGCCGTCACCTCCCGCTCCGGCACGGGCGGCCCCGACGGCGCGCTCACCGTGGCTGCGGACGTCACCGACTCCGCCTCCATGGACGCCGCGTTCGCTGAGGCGGAGGAGAAGAACGGCCCGATCGAGGTGCTGGTCGCCAACGCCGGCATCACCGACGACCAGCTGCTGCTGCGCATGAGCGACGACTCCTTCGAGAACGTCCTCGGCACCAACCTCACGGGTGCGTTCCGCTCCGTGAAGCGCGCCATCAAAGGCATGATGCGAAAGAAGAAGGGCCGCATCATCCTGATCTCCTCCGTGGTGGGCCTGTACGGCTCCCCGGGCCAGGTCAACTACGCCGCCTCCAAGTCCGGCCTGGTCGGCATGGCGCGCTCCATCACCCGTGAGCTCGGCTCCCGCGGCATCACCGCGAATGTCATCGCCCCCGGCTACATCGACACGGAGATGACCCAGCAGCTCAGCGACGATCTGAAGAAGGAGTACCAGAAGGCGATCCCGGCGGGCCGCTTCGCCCAGCCGGAGGAGGTTGCGAAGGTCGCCGCGTTCCTCGCCTCCGATGACGCCGCCTACATCTCCGGTGCTGTCATCCCGGTCGACGGCGGCCTCGGTATGGGACACTGATTCGGACCGTCACCATCACACAGGAAGAGGACTTGTGAACGACGAACCTCCGAGTCGGATGCTTCTGCTCATGCGCCACGGCAAGGCGGAGAACTCCGCCCCCACCGATAAGGAGCGCCCTCTGGCCTCCAAGGGCGTCACTCAGGCCCGCGCCGTCGGCGACTACCTCCGTTCGCAGGGCATCTGCCCGACCCGAGTCCTCGTCTCCTCCGCGCAGCGCACTCGCGACACGTGGGATGCGCTGCGCCCCGGTCTTCCGGACTTCGACGGGGACGTCAGCGTCCACGACGAGTTCTACGCCACCGGACCTGCTGAGGTGCTCGAGGAGCTCCACCGCCTGCCCGCCGACGAATCGGTGGTGCTGGTGATAGGCCACGAGCCGGTCATGTCCTCGCTCGCCTCCCACCTCGCCGATGAGGAGTCGTCCGATTCGGGTGCGACCGCACAGGTGCGGCTGGGGATGCCGACGGGGTCCGTCAGCGTCTTCAGCGGCCGCCTCGGCTCGTGGGCTGAGCTCGGTGAGGATTCGCTGAGCCTGCACGCGCTGCTGCGCGGCTGACGGCCCAGCGAACGGCCGGGCCGTCGCTCAGAACCCGTCGAGTCGGGCCAGGTGCTCACGCACCGGGTCGAGGGACGGGCCGTCGATCACGAGGTCCACAACCTCCCGCAGGGCCGGCTTCGGGTGGAACCCCACCGCGAGGCCGGCCTCCGCCATGAGGTCGATGTCGTTGGCGCCGTCGCCGAGGGCGATGATGCGCTCGCGCGGCACACCGTGCGCGGCGGACAGGAACCGCGCCTGCATCGCCTTCGCTTCGCGGTCCACGATCGGGCCGTCGACCCTGCCGGTGAGGTGCCCGTCGGCCACCTCGAAGCGATTCGCCAGCACCGACTGGATGCCGACCTGCTCCGCGAGCGGAGTGATGATCTCCTCGAAGCCGCCGGACACCAGCGCCACCAGCCAGCCGCGCTCGATCGCCTCGGAGGCGAGTTCGACCGCGCCAGGGGTCGGCACGAGCTGCTCGCGCACCTCGTCGATGACGGTGGCGGGCAGGCCCTTGAGGGCGGCGACGCGGTGGCGCAGAGACTCGGCGAAGTCCAGTTCGCCGCGCATCGCCCGCAGCGTCACCTCTTCGACGTCGTTGCGCACGCCGGCGTAGTCGGCGACCAGTTCGATCACCTCCTGCGTGAGGAAGGTGGAGTCGACGTCGGAGATCAGCAGTCCGCGGTAGGCGGTGTCAACCACAGCATGTCCTTTCGACGGGGCTCTCGTCTGCGCAGTCTAGCCGCGCTCACACTGGTGAGGAGGAGAGGACCGCGCTGAGGGCGCTGCGGGCAGCATCATGCAGATCCCGCACCAACTCCCGTCGCGCCGTATCGAGGTCCGGGTCCTCCAGGAGCCGCTCGCACTGCACCGCGGCGCGGCCCGCGATCCGCGCGGTTTCCACATGCCCCGCGTCGATCCCGGGGTGGGGCTCCATCAGGAACCAGTCGTCGGGCAGCTCCGCGGGGCCGACGGGTTCCTCCAGCACGATGTCCAGGCGCTGCGCGCGGTCAGCCGCGTCCTGCAGGCAGCGGAACAGGTGCTCCCGGGCCCCGTCGGTCCGCTGCGGCGTGACGGGCCGGTTCGGTGGGGCGTTGTGCCGATCCACCACGAGGGTGCGGTGGTGCGGATCCTGGCGGTGGACCGTGAGGGTGTGGTGGGCGAGGGGCCCGTCGGCGACCACGAGCGCCTGCCCCGTGCCCAGCGCCGCCGCGATCGCCGGGGGCGGGCCGATGAGGCCGGCGATCCGCCCGGGCTGCGGCAGCACGAGGTTCACGATGGGGCGGTGCATCAGCTGCAGGTCCAGCAGCCACGCCGCCGGGTCGAACGGGGGAGCGAAGAAGAACTCGGGGCCGTCGAGCTGGTCGAGGAGCCCGTCGGCGCAGAGGCGGCCGCGCAGCAGACCGTGCGCCCAGGAGGACAGCACCGCCAGGCGCGGCACAGGGATCGCCGTCACGTCAGGAGGCTGAACTCGGCGGTGGGGATCGCGCCGTCCTTCTCCGGTTCAGCGATCCGTTCCAGGCGGAGTCGAACGTGCGTGCCGAGGTCGGCGTCGGCGGCCACCCACGTGGTGACGGGTGGTTCCACGAGCTGCACCTCCACGCGCGGCTTCTCCCCATCGGAGCGTTTGATGACGGTGCCGGTGAACTCCTGGCCCACGAACGGCTTCAGGCTCAGCACCTCCACGAGATCCACCGCTTCGCGCTCCAGCTTCCCGGCGACGGAACCGGTGGACTTCATGATCTCCGGCAGTTCGCCGAGGGCGGCGCGCAGCTCAGCGGGGATGGCGCGGTCGGTGCTGATCATCCAGCAGACGAGGAGTCCGAAGCGGTCCACGAGGCGGCGCAGCGGCGCGGTGACGTGGGCGTACGGGGCGCCGATCGCGGCCTGCTCCAGGCTGGGCGCCTCGTCCGCGTCGTCGTCGGCCGGCGGGGCCCCGAGCGGCAGGTATCCGGCACCGCGGAACAGCACCCCTGCGTGGTTGAGCAGCGCGAGATGCTGGGGATTGCGCCAATCGAGGGTGCGGAGGAACTGCCCGTACGGCTGACCGTCGGCCCAGGTGATGCCGAGGGCCTCCGCCTGCAGACGGAAACGGGTGCGGGCCTCATCGGTGGGGGCGGGCATGGTGCGCAGGATGCCGACACCGGCATCGATCATCATCTGCGCTGCGGCCATGCCCGTCATGAGGGAGATCTGCGCGTTGGAGTCCTCGATCGGCTGCGGGGTGCGCCAGGCGAGGCGGACGCTGCCGTCCTCGTTCTCCTCCACCTCCTGCTCCGGCGTGTTCAGCGAGGCGCCCTCGCGCAGCTTCTCCTGTTCGATGCGGAGGTCGCCGACCTGCTGCAGGAGTAGCATCATGGGGTGGCCCTGGCCGGCGTCGAGGTCGTGCTGGACAGCGTCGTAGGCGAGCTTCTCGCGGCTGCGGACCACGGCACGGGTGAGGCTGCAGGCGGTGACGGCGCCGGCCGCGTCCAGGCGCATGTCCCACACGAATGCGGGAGCGTCCTGGTCCGGCAGCAGGGATGCCGCTCCTTCGCTCAGCACCTCGGGGTGCAGCGGAACCCGTCGGCCCGGGAGGTACACGGTGGCGCCGCGCCGACGCGCCTCCTGATCGATCACGTCCCCGAGGTGCACGAAGGCGGGCACATCCGCAATGGCGTAGCGGACGCGGAAGCCGTCCCCATCGGGGTCGATGTGCAGCGCCTGGTCGAGGTCGGTGGAGGAGGCGGGGTCGAGGGTGACGAACGGGATGTCCCGCAGGTCCTCGCGTTCCACCTCGCCGTTCTGCCAGGAGCCGGCGGCGCGTTCAGCGGCCTCCAGGACGGCGGGCGGGAACTCCACCGGAACCTCGTTGGCGGCGACCAGGACATCGATGGCGGCGCGGATCTCATCGGCCGCGACGCCGTGGGCGGACAGTCTCACCGTTCGGTTCGTCATGCGCGCCAGTGTACGGGCGCGCCCTGCCTCCAGGGTGGGGGGAGCGGGCGGTAGGGTTGGTGGCATGGTTCCTGTTGCGCAGCTGAACAGCGTCAGTGTTCGCCGAGGTGAGAAGCACCTGCTGAAGGACGTCTCCCTCACGATCAGCGAGGGGGAGCGCTGGGTGGTGCTCGGCCCCAATGGCGCTGGGAAGTCCACCCTGATCTCCCTGCTGGCGGCGCGCATGCACCCCAGCTCCGGCACCGTGGACCTGTTCGATGAGCGCGTGGGCCGCACCGACGTGTTCGAGCTGCGCCCCATGATCGGCCTCGCCAGCCAGGCCCTCGCCGACTCCGTTCCCGCCGGTGAGCGTGTGCTGGACGTTGTGGTCACCGCCGGGTACTCGGTGGTGGGCCGCTGGCGCGAAGAGTATGAGGACTCCGATGTGGAGCGCGCGCGCTGCCTCCTGACCGTGTTCGGCGCTGGGAAGCTCGCCGATCGGCGCTTCGGCACGCTGTCCACCGGGGAGAAGAAGCGCGTGCTCTCGGCGCGCGCTCTGATGACGGACCCGGAGCTGCTGCTGCTGGATGAGCCCGCGTCCGGCCTCGATCTGGGCGGCCGTGAGCACCTCGTGCGCGCCCTCGGCATCCTCGCGAAGGATCCCGCCACCCCGGTGACCGTGCTGGTGACGCACCACGTGGAGGAGATCCCGCCGGGCTGCACGCACGCTGTCCTGCTGCGCGGCGGCGAGATCGTGAAGGCCGGCGCGATCAGCGACGTGCTGACCTCCCAGAACCTGACGAAGACGTTCGGCCTGCCCCTGGTGGCGGAGAAGAAGGGGGAGCGCTTCACTGCGCGGGCCCTCACCCTCTCGTGATCATCCGCTTCGAGGACCCGCAGGATGAGCGCCTGCGGGACTACCACTCGATGACGGACGTGAACCTGCGCCGTGCTCTGGAGACGGAGCGCGGTCTGTTCATGGCGGAGAGCTTCAACGTCATCGACCGGGCGCTGCGGTCGGGGTGCCGCCCGCGGTCGTTCATGATGAGTGAGAAGTGGCTGGAGAAGTTCGCGCCGCTGTTCGAGAAGGATCCATCGGTCCCCGTGTTCGTGGCCAGCGAGGACGTGCTCGAGCAGACCACCGGTTTCCATGTGCACCGCGGGGCACTGGCGGCGATGCACCGCCCCGAGCTGCCGACGGTGGCGGAGGTCCTCGCAGGTGCACGCACTGTGGCGGTGTTCGAGGACATCGTGGACCACACGAACCTGGGCGCGATGTTCCGCTCCGCGGCGGCACTCGGAGTGGATGCGGTGCTGGTGACGCCGTCGAGCGCGGACCCGCTGTACCGGCGGTCCATTCGGGTCTCCATGGGGACGGTGTTCCAGGTGCCGTGGACCCGCCTGGAAGCGTGGCCGCATGGCCTGGATGTGCTGCGCGAGCACGGGTTCACCAGTTACGCGCTGGCGCTGGAAGAGGGGTCGGTGCCGCTGCAGGACGCCGAGCTCGGCCCCGGGGAGAAGGTCGCGTTCATCCTCGGCACCGAGGGGCACGGGCTGAAGCGGTCCACCCTGTCGCGAGTGGACGGCACGATCATCATCCCGATGAGCGGGGGAGTGGACTCGTTGAACGTCGCGGCGGCGAGCGCTGTTGTGTTCTGGCAGCGGCAGGCGGAGCTCGCACTGGCCTGAGACCGCCCCGCGGCGTCGGACGCCTGGCTGCCGGATGTCACGGTCTGTCCATAATTTCTGTGAATCATGCCCGCGGGTGCTGGTGAGCTGGTTGGGGTCGTGGGCACGACTGTTCCCCTTCCCGACGGTTGCGGACCTGCTCGCTCTCGCGGTCGGCGCCGGTGAAGGCACTGTTGCGGCGATGGAGAGGGGCAGTAGAAGCACGAGCGGCCCCCTGGCGCATGAGCCCGGCCGCACTGTCGCGGATATCCGTGCCGGAGCGGACGTGGAGGATGCGCTCCGCCAGCTGGGCCGGCGCACATCCCTGGAGGCCATCACCCGGTTCACCGATGGCGTCACCGTCGCCATCAGCCTCAAACCCTGAGCCGCCTTTTCTCGAACGCATGCTCGAGTGTTGGAGGGATGCGGCAGGCTCTTGCCCATGAGCAGTCAAGCAGACCGCGACTGGGCCTACGGTATCCGCCTCGCCGTCGAGGAGATGAAGACCGGAATCAAGCCGATCCCCTGGTTCGAGCGGAACGCGGCCACGCCGGTGGATCCTCTCGCATCAGTCGGTGAGGAGTCGCAGGACGCCGGCTGCTGGGAGCCGGCATGACCGCGATCCCGGCCCCCGACCCGTGGCTCCGGCGGATCCGTGTGGGCTGGGCGGAGCCGCTCCCCACGCCGTGCCCGTGCGGGGCGACGCGGGCGATGCTCGGCTGGCGGACATGCGCGTGCGGGTCCGGGCCGACGATCGGTGGGCAGTGGACGCGGGTATGACCCCGGCCGCTGCGATGCGGGCATGAACTGGATTCGGACGCTGCTAGGGCTCCCGCCGCGCACCCGCTGGTGCATGATGTGCAGCGACCACCCTGCCGCCCCGCGGAGCCCGATCTGCGAGTCCGACGAGTGCGCGGCCGAACTCCGCGACAGTTTGGCGTACTGACCATCCCGAGACCCCCACCCGGGACCGATGCGCACATACCGCGAGGTCAGGCTAGGATCCGCACATGGCTAAGCGACTCGAATGGATGGATGAGCTCCGCGGGCTGGCGATCATCCTCGTCATCGTCCACCACGTGCTCACGGTCCCCGCCGTCCTCGGCGGTGCGTCCCCAGCGTGGCAGCCCGTCATGGACTTCCTGCTCCCGTTCCGGATGCCTGTGATGCTCGCACTCTCGGGCCTGCTTCTCCCACGGTCTGTGGCGAAACCCCTGCGCGACTTCTACGCCGGGAAGGTTCAGCGGATCCTCTGGCCGTACGTGCTGTGGATGGTGATCAGCTGCATCGTCTTGCTGTCGCCCGCGACGTTGGTCTCTATCTGGGCCTGGGCCGGTGGGGCGTGGCACCTCTGGTTCCTGGCTGTCCTTCTCGCCTGCTACCTGGTCGCACCGATGACCCGCTGGATCCCCGCATGGGTGTGGCCGATCCCCATGGTGATCCTGGCGCAGTTCCCGGACACGAACGCGGTAGTTCGAGTGCTCTGGTTCGGCTCGTTCTTCTTTGCCGGCGCGGCCCTCGCGCGGTGGCTGGACCGATGGCAGGGCGTCCGCGCCTGGGCCCCCTGTCTGCTCGCCGTAGCTGCCGTTGCGGCGGCCGTCTGGATGAAAGGATCGGATGAGTCGATCGCCGGCTTCCTCGTCTCACTCGCGGGGATCCTCGCTGCCGTGTGGATCGCTCCGCGTGCGCCCCGGTCTCGGGGCCTGCAGTTCATCGGTGAGCGGTCCATCGTTTTCTACCTCGCCCACTTCCCTGCGATCGGTGTCGCGTACCTGCTGATCGGAGACGTGACGTGGTGGGTCCTGGGCCCGCTGCTGCTCGTGGTCGGGATCGGCGTCCCGCTGGCGCTGACGCGGCTGTCGGAGTCGTTCCTGTTCAGGTTGCCGGTCCCGAAGCGTGAGGGCGTGCGCGCCGGCCGGGCATGACGAATCGCCCCCCACCCCGGGGCCCGGAGGCTCAGGGGGCGCCTCGAGTCAGGAGGGGCGGGAGTCGAGGGAAGCCAGCGGCCCGGACCATCGACGAGCCCGTGGGTCCAGTCCCGGTCCACCTCGACGCCATTCGAAAGAGGCGAACATGAGGTACAGCGCACGCCCCCCAAGCTCGCTTCCGGTCCGCGCAGAACCTCATCGCTGGACTATCGATCGCAACCCTCGGGATCGCAGTCTGCTTCGGCGACATCGACCTGGGGCTTTGTCGTGACCCGCTCGGTCGTGCTGGGGTCCGTCATCGGTTCCGCTGGCCTGCTCAACGCGGTTGCCGCATTGCTCTCAATGCGCAGCAGCAAGCATCCCAGCGCCCCCTGCTCCGCAATGATCGAAAGCAGTTGAGCGTGGTGGTACCGGATACGCACCCGTATCTGCGCCCGCGCCTTCTTCCGCATCCACACCACCACATTCGAACACAGGGTTGATCGAACACGCCTTGCCCCACTAGATTGGACGCACGTTCTAATCCGGGGAAGGGGTGGACTGCAGTGAGCATCGCGTTCGATGACCGGCTTGCCCGCGCGCAGGCCGTCCTCAGCACGGCCGAAGCGCGCGTCAGCGGTCTCACCGGCGGCATCCGTCGGCCCGTGGAGACCGGTTCCCTGCCCGTCCCCAGTGCCCTGGCCTCAGTGCTCGCCGGCCTGCGGCCCGGCAGCAGCGTCGCCGTCACCGGCAGCACATCGCTCCTGCTCGCCCTCGCCGGCGCCGCCATGGGGGAGGAGTCCTGGTGCGCCGTCATCGGCATGCCGCACCTCGGCCTCGGCGCTGTCGCCGACCTCGGTGTGGATCCCGCCCGTCTCGCCCTGCTGCCCGACCCGGGTGCCAGCATCTCCCAGCTCGTCTCCGCCATGATCGACGGGGTCGACGTCGTCGTCATCGGCAGCGCCGTCTCCGACCAGCTGTGGCGCGCCGCGATCTCCCGCGCCCGCGCACAGGACACTCTGCTGCTCGCGGCGGACCCGCCCGGCCGTGCCGACCTGCGGATCAGCGCCGACCATGTGCGCTGGCGCGGCCTGCGCCGCGGCTCCGGGCGGCTTCGTCACCACGACGTCGCCGTTGCCGTCACCAACCGTGGCCTCCCCTCGGGCCGTGTCGACATCACTCTGCCCAGCGTCAGCGGCGCCATGGTCGTATCGCCGCTGACCACCGCAGCGTCTGCGCCTGCTTCCTCCGCGCCGTCGCGGTCGAAGCGCCCGGCCCTGTCGATCGTGCGGTCCGCCTGATGTCCGCACCCGCTTCCAGCACCGTGGCCACCCCCACGACCGCGACCCGCACCGTCTGCGTCCAGGTGCCCGACTGGCCGCTGCTCACTGCCCTCGAAGCGCAGCGGGACCACACCCTGCAGACAGACCGCGCAGCAGCTCTCCTGGCGGTGATGGACCACCATCGGGTCCTCACCGCGTCCGCGAGCGCCCGCGCTCTCGGGGTCCATGCGGGGATGAAGAAGCGGTCCGCGCAGGCCACCTGCCCGAACCTCGTTCTCGTGGACCGCAGCGAGGATGCCGAAGCGGCCCTGTTCGAAACCGTGGCGGCTGCTGTGGACACCGTCGCCGCCGGGGTCGAGGCGCTGCGACCCGGGGCGCTGCTGATGCCGGCACGGGGACCCGCCCGGCACGCCGGGAGTGAAGAGGAGCTCGCCGAAGCGCTGATCAACACGGTTGCGGACCTCACCGGGTTCGAATGCACCGTCGGCATCGCCGATGGACCACTCGCGGCGATCCTCGCCGCCCGCACCGGCCGGATCGTGCGCCCCGGTGAAGCCGCCCGTTACCTCGCGCCGCACCCCATCGCGACGCTGCTGGAGGCGCCGATCGGGCACAGCTCCCGCTTCCTCACCACCGATGTGTCCCTCCCGGAGACGGTTGACCTGCTGCAGCGCCTCGGCATGCACACCCTCGGCGACTTCGCCGCCCTGCCGGTGCGCTCGGTCACCGACCGGTTCGGTCCTGCCGTGGCACTGCTGCACCTGCTGGCCAACGGGCAGGAACCGACAGCGCCTGTGCACATTCGGCTCGACCAGCCGATCCAGGTGGACAGAGTGCTGGACCCGCCGCTGGAACGAGTGGACCAGGCGGCGTTCGTGGCCAAGCCCATGGCGGAGGAGCTGCAGGAGCAGCTGCGCCGGCACGGGGCGGTGTGCACGCGCCTGACCGTCATCGCCCGCGCCGACGGCGGGCATGAGACCGCCCGCACCTGGCGGCACGACGGCGCCCTCACCACCGCCGACATCGTGGACCGGGTCCGCTGGCAGTGCGACGGCTGGATCCAGACCGCCCGACTGCGCACCGACATCCGCACCGGCGCCCTCACCCACCTGCAGCTGCTGCCCGAACAGGTGGTGCCCGCCGGGACGCACGCCCCCGCCCTGTGGGGACAGACCGGGCAGAAGGCGCTGCGGGCGCACCGCGCGTTCACTCGCGCCCAGTCGATCGCGGGGGAGCAGGCGGTGCTGATCCCCGCGCCGAACGCGACGGGCCGGCTCCTGCGGGACCTCAGCGCCACCATCCCGTGGAAGAGCGAAGCACCCGCGGTGCCGACGGGTCCCTGGCCCGGCAGGCCCGCCGCCCCCTTGCCCGCCACCGTGTTCGCTGAGACCATCCCCGTGCAGCTGACCGACGCTGACGGGGCCGACGTCGTCGTCACCGCCCGCGGTGTCCTCAGCGCCGACCCCACCCACCTCACCAGCGAGCAGGGCCTGCCTCCGCACCTGGCGGGGACGGCCCCCGTCGGCCTCACCGGCTTCAGCGCCCCCGAGATCCTCGACCAGGGATGGTGGCGCAGCGCGGACGCTGCCAGTGCTCACCGCGGTGCACGGATGCAGGTGCTGCTGGAGAGCGGTCTCGCGCTCGTGCTGCTGAGCGAACGCGGCACCTGGCGGATCGAGGCGCTGTATGACTAGATGGTTCCTCGGGCCGCCCAGCTGGCGGGACCTCGAAGCGGTGCTGTCGGACCGGTCGGTGCCGGTCGGGCCCCAGATCCACATCGAGCACACCGGTGAGCAGGACAGCACTCCCACCTACGAGCCGGAGCGGGCCGTTCCGTACGCGGAACTGCACGCCCACAGTCACTTCAGCTTCCTCGACGGCGCTTCCAGCCCCGAAGACCTCGTCGCCGAAGCGCACCGGCTCGGACTGGATGCGCTCGCCCTCACCGACCACAACGGGTTCTACGGGGCGATCCGGTTCGCGCAGGCCGCCCGCGAGCACAACCTGCGCACCGTGTACGGCGCAGAGCTCACCCTGCCCGTCGCCGGCTCCCCGCCGAGCGCCGCGTCGGCGCCCCGCACCGGCAGCCACGACCCGCAGGGCGAACACCTGCTGGTGCTGGCCCGCAGTCAGGACGGGTACCGTCGGCTGTCCGCTGCGATGGCCCGCGCCCACCTCGACGGCGCCGACAAAGGCGAACCCCGCTACAACCGCACCGAACTGCAGGACGCGGCCCGGGGCGGGCACTGGCTGATCCTCACCGGCTGCCGCAAAGGCGCCGTTCAGCAAGCCGTGCTGCCGCACCTGGCCACGGGCGATATCGAGCAGGCGGCACTGGCCGCCGCGGAGCAGATCGAACGCCTCGTCGACCAGTACGGGACGGATGCGGTGGTGGTGGAGCTTCCGCTGGAGCACAGCGGCCTCCAGGACGAGTTGCACGACGCCCTCGCCCAAGGGGCCCGCATCGCGAGGGAGTCGACCGGGGCGGACCTGCCGCTGGTCGCCACCGGCAACGTCCACTATGCCGCCCCCACCGACAAGCAGCTCGCCGACGTCCATGCCAGCCTCCGCGCCGGGCAGAGCCTCGAGGACGCCGACCCGCACCTGCCGAGCCGCCTCGCGCACCTGCGCAGCGGCGAAGAGATGGCGCACATCCACCGGCGGTACCCGCAGGCCGTGGCGAACGCCGCCATCATCGGCCGCGACTGCGCCATCGACCTCACCCTCCTCGCCCCCGACCTGCCGCCCTGCGAGGTGCCCGACGGGCACACCGAAGCGACCTGGCTGCGGGAGCTCACCCACCAGATGGCGCAGGAGCGCTACGGACCGCGCGGCAGTGACAACGAACGGGCGTGGACGCAGATCGAGCATGAGCTGCGCGTCATCACCGACCTGCACTTCCCCGGCTACTTCCTCATCGTGGAGGACATCATCCGCTTCTGCCGGGACAACGAGATCCTCGCTCAGGGGCGCGGTTCAGCGGCGAACTCCGCCGTCTGCTACGCGCTCGGCATCACCGCGGTCGACCCCGTCATGCACGGGCTGCTGTTCGAACGGTTCCTCGCACCGGAACGCGACGGCCCACCCGACATCGACATCGACATCGCCTCCGACCGGCGCGAAGAGGTCATCCAGTACGTGTACCGCAAGTACGGGAGGCAGAACGCCGCACAGGTCGCCAACGTCATCACCTACCGGGCGCGGATGGCGGTGCGGGACGCCTCCCGCGCCCTCGGATACGCGCCCGGGCAGCAGGACGCATTCGCGCGACGGATCGAACGCTCCTTCACCTCCCTCGGCACCGCCGACCTGCCCGAGGACGTTCAGCGGATGGCGCGGCGCCTGCGGGACGCCCCACGGCACCTCGGCATCCACTCCGGCGGCATGGTGCTGTGCGACCGCCCCGTCATCGACGTGGTGCCCGTGGAGCGCGCCCGCATGGTCGACCGCACCGTTGTGCAGTGGGACAAGGACGACTGCGCCGACGCCGGCCTGGTGAAGTTCGACCTCCTCGGCCTCGGCATGCTCACCGCACTCGACCACTGCCTGCGCATCCTCTCCCAGTACCACGGCGAGCACTACACCCTCGCAACCCTCCCGCAGGAGGACCCGGCGGTGTACGACATGCTGTGCGCCGGTGACAGCGTCGGCGTGTTCCAAGTGGAGTCACGGGCGCAGATCTCCACCCTGCCGCGGCTGCGGCCCCGCGAATTCTACGACCTCGTGGTGGAGGTGGCGCTCGTGCGTCCCGGCCCCATCCAGGGCGGCAGCGTCCACCCCTACATCCGTCGGCGCATGGGGGAGGAGGAGATCTCCTTCGCCCACCCGCGGCTGGAGAAGTCACTCGGCCGCACACTCGGGGTGCCGCTGTTCCAGGAGCAGCTGATGCAGATGGTGGTCGATGTCGCCGACTTCAGCGCCGCCCAGGCCGACCAGCTGCGCCGCGCCATGGGATCCAAGCGCTCCAGCGCGAAAGTGATGGCGCTGCGCGCCGCCATGTTCGACGGCATGGCGAACAACGGCATCGACGGCGAAGCAGCGGAGATGATCTACCGCAAGATCCTCGCGTTCGCGAACTACGGCTTCCCCGAGTCCCACGCCTATTCCTTCGCGTACCTCGTGTACGCCAGCGCGTTCCTCAAAGCGCACTTCCCGGCGGCGTTCACCGCCGCACTGCTGCGATCCCAGCCGATGGGGTTCTACTCCCCGCAGTCCCTCGTCGCGGATGCGCGCCGCCACGGCGTCGTCACCCTCGGCGCCGACCTCCACGCCAGCGACGCCCTCACCACCCTTGAGCTCACCGACGACCACCGCCCCTACCGCTTCGCACCGGGGGAGCAGGTGCAGGGAGAGCGAGCCGCCGCGGGCCCCGCGATCCGACTCGGCCTGTCCAGTGTCCGCGGCATCTCCACCGCCGTGGCGGAGAGGATCGTGGACGAGCGCGCCTGGGGAGGGAGGTTCGCCTCCGTCATCGACCTCGCCCGGCGGGTGCGGCTCAGCCTCGCCCAACTCGAAGCCCTCGCCACCGCCGGTGCGCTGGACGAGATCGCCGGGTCCCGACGGGCCGCCCTGTGGGCCGCCGGCATCGCCGCCCACGAGAGCCCCGGCACCATTCCCGGAGTGCACATCGGCGCTGACGCCCCAATGCTTCCCGGCATGAGCGACGCCGAACTGATGGCAGCCGACACCTGGGCCACCGGCATCTCCCCAGCTGAGCACCCCGTCGCGCTGCTGCGGGACGCACTGGAGGCCGACGGAGTCCACCCCATCGCCCGGCTCCGCGACCACGACCACGGGACGCGCCTGCGCACCGCGGGGATCATCACCCATCGTCAGCGGCCCGCCACCGCCAGCGGCGCCACATTCCTCAGCCTCGAAGACGAAACGGGCATCCTCAACGTCATCTGCTCACGAGGGTTCTGGGGCCGTCACCGGGCCGTGCTGCGCACCTGTCCAGCCGTCGTCATCCGCGGCCGGCTGGAGAAGAGCGACGAAGGGGTGATCAGCGTCCTTGCCGATGACGTCGCCGCTATGCCGCTCGGCGCCCGCTCCACCTCCCGCAACTTCTGCTGAGGGAGGGGAACGGGCGCCGAGGATACAGCGGTGAAGCGGTCAGACCGTCATGCGGCAGCGTGTGCCCGTCGGCGGGGGAGCGGGTCCACCGTGACCGTGCGCTTCGACCGCGCCGCCACCAGCGTGACCGCAACCGACACCAGCCCCATCAGCAGCAGAGTCGCCAGGGTGCTGGACATCGACACCACCGACCCGCCGAGCGCCGCATGCAGCAGGCCCTGCGTGGCCACTGTCAGCGGCATCAGACCCGCCGCCGACTGCAGCAGCTGCGGAGCGGTCTCCAGCGGCAGAATGCCCACCAGTGCAACCACCTGCAGCACCAGCAGCACCACCGACGCGACCCTGCCCACCGAGGTGCCGAACACCGTCAGCATCATCTGGTGGATCGCGGCGAACACCACCGCCGCCAGCAGCGACAGCGCCACCACTCCGAGCACGCTGGCGGCGTTCACACCGATCACCAGCAGCGTCAGCAGCACCAGCACCGCCTGCGCGGCGCCCATCACCACGGCGGGCACCAGCGACAGCAGCGCCACCTGCCACATCGGACGCGCCTCATCCAGGCGACGCTTCGACAGCGCCGGCCACACCACGAAGATGCCGAACGCACCGATCCACAGTGCCAGAGCAGTCACGAACGGGAAGGCACCCGTCGCACCGCCGTTCACCGCATTCTGCCGCAGCGAATCCACTGAGATGGGCTGCGTCGAGGCAGCAGCCAGATCCTTCTGCTCCTGCTTCGAGTACGTCGGAATCTGGTCCGCGCCGTCCTGCAGACCCTTCTGCAGGTCACCGCTGCCGTCAGCGAGCTTCCCGGTGCCGTCATCGATCTGCTCAGCACCGTCAGCGAGCTGCTGCCCGCCCTTCGACAGCTCCCCGGAGTTCTTCGACAGCTGCTGACCGCCGCGGTCCAGCTCGCCCATACCGGTGGCCAGATCCGAGGCGCCCTTCGCGGCGCTGCCGGAGCCGTCGGCGAGCTGATCGGCGCCCTCCGCAAGCTGTGAGGAGCCCTCCGACACGCCGCGGGCACCCGCAGCGAGACCGTCGGCGCCCTCGGTGATCTGACCGGTGCCGGCGGACAGCTTCTCGGCGCCGGTGGACAGGTCACCGGTGCCCTTGGCGAGCTTCCCGGCTCCGTCGGAGAGGCCGGACGCACCGGTGGCGAGATCCGCGGCGCCCTTCTGGGAGGCGGAGACACCGTCGGCGACTCCGCGGGAGCCCACCGCCAGCTGGTGCACGCCGTCACCGAGCTCCGTGACGTGCGTGTTCAGATCCCGGAAGCCCTTCTCAATGGCGGGAGCGTGGTCGGCGAGAGCCCGGGTGCCGTCGGCGACCTGCTGCGCGCCGTCCACCAGGCCCGGCTTCTCGGACGTCCCGGTGAGGGCGCCGTCGATCTGCTGGATACCGTCGGTGACCTGCTGGGAGCCGTCGATCAGACCGCCCTTGCCGCCGTCGCCGTTGAGGCCCTGGTCCATGCCCTGCGCGTACTTCAGCGAGGCCGAAACCTGCTGGCAGTACTCGGGGGAGGCACCGGAGTCGGCGCAGGTGGCCTCCATCTGCTGCAGCATCGGCAGCAGGCCCGGGTCCTGCGCACTGCCGGAGCCGTTGAGGGCACCGTTCATGTCCTTGAGGCCGCCGGTGACGGCGTCGGAGCCCTGGGCGAGCTTCCCGGTGCTCTGCTGCAGCTTCGAGACGCCGCCGGCGAAGGCTTCGGCTCCGTCGGCCGTGGCGGTGGCGCCCTCCACGAAGCCGGGCTGGCCGTCCTTGCCCTTCATCATGTCGGCGCCTCGCTGGACGCCCTGGACAAGCCCGTCCTCACCGTTGACGGCGGCGTCCAGCTTCTCCGCGCCGGTCGCGACGGAATCGGATCCGTCCACGAGGTCCTCCATACCGGTGGAGAGGTCGGATGCACCGGTGGAGAGGTCACCGGCGCCCTTGGCGAGCCCGGAGGCGCCCTTGTCGAGGTCGCCGGCACCGGCGGCCAGGGCGTCCACGCCCTTGCCGTAGGTGCGGACACCGTCGGCGTACCGGTCAGCGCCCGCGGCGAGGTCCGCTGACCCCTTCGCGAGGTCACCGGTGCCGTCGGCGAGGCCGCTCATGCCCTTGGACAGCTCACCGACACCGGTGGAGAGGTCCCCCGCGCCGCCGGCGGCATCACTGACACCGCCGGCGAGCTTGTCCACGCCCTTGGTGTACTGGTCGACGCCCTCGGAGTACTCGCGAGCGCCCTTCGCGTTCTTCTTCGTCCCCTCGGCAAGGTCGCCGGCGCCGTCGGAGAGCTCGCCGGCGCCGTCGGCGGCGTCCTGCATGCCCTTCTGGGCCGAGTTGAAGCCGACGTACAGCTGGGAGAGGTACTGCTCGGCGAGCTGGTTGTTCATGGAGGAGGTCGCCACCTGTGCGATCGCCTGGCCCACGAGGGAGTCGAGCATGCCGGAGGCATCGTTGGTGATCACGGTGACGGGGGAGCGGACCGCGTCCTTCGACCCCATCGTGCCGAGCTTCTTCGAGAAGTCCTTCGGAATGATGACCACGGCGGAGTACTTGCCGCTGTCCAGGCCCTCACGGGCGTCCTCCTCGGTGGTGAGCTGCCAGTCGAAGCCGGCGGTGTCGGGGGAGTCGGACCCCTCAACGGTCTCGGGGTGGGTGAGGGCGCCCGTCAGGAGGCGCCCGAAGGGCACGAACTGCTTCTTCCCGTCGGGCTGGGTGAGTTCGGTGCCCTCGTCGAGGTTGACGACGGCGGCAGGCACCTTGTCGATGGCGTCAGCGCGGTCCTTCAGGGCCCAGAGGCCGGCGCCGGCGATCAGCAGCGGCAGGAGCAGGACAACGAGGATGGTTCGAAGGCGGCGGCTCATGCGAGCACCTCAGCATTCTCATCGGTTGGGCGGGTTCTCAGATCGGCCAGGTCGAGGATGCGGACGTCCGCGAGATCGTCGATCTGGTCGAGCAGGGCTGCGGGGTCGGTGTCCGCCGCGATGACGGCGGCACTTCCCTGACGGGTGCGGGACAGGAGCGCATCGACGCCTCCGTCGGCCTCCACGAGGGCGGCGAGGCTGGGCAGAACCACCGCGGTGGCGGTCGGGTCGGAGGGCCGGTGGCGGGTGAGGGCGCCGACGGGGTCCTCACCGGTGAGCAGCACGTTCTGCTGCGCGGCACCGGTCTCCAGCGGGATGATGCGGTCGCCGATCACCACGTGCCCGGATTCGGGCAGGAGGCGCCCCGCGCTCAGAAGGGTGAAGGTGTCGCGTTCGTCGGCGGTGGGGGCAGTGACCAGCATGATCTCCCCGGAGCGGACGTGCTCGCTGATCGGGCCGAGGGTGCCGGTTCCGCTGAGCAGGGGAGCGGTCACCTCATTGAGGCGGATCACGGCTCGGCCGTGTTCGCGGGTCCATGCCTGGTGCTCCAGGACGGTGGCGAGGCCCTCGCCCTCCACGTCCATGTTCGGCAGGAGCCGGTCCAGCCAAGCGGGCAGGTGCCAGGCGCGCTCGCCGATGAGGGCGAGGACCGCGGGGACGAGGGTCATGCGGACGATGAAGGCATCCACGAACACGCCGGCGGCGAGGGCCAGGGCGATGGGCTGCACTTCGAAGGTGGACTCGGGCACGAACGCCGCGAAGATGAACAGCATGATCAGGGCGGCGGCGATGACCACGGGTGCGCTGTGGGTGAAGCCGCGGGTGATCGCACCCTTCGCGTCGCGCGTGTGGGTGAAGTCCTCGCGCATTCGGGATACGAGGAACACTTCGTAGTCCATGGCGAGTCCGAACAGCACGCCCATCACGATGATCGGCATGAAGGAGATGACGGGCCCGGTGGCGGCGATGTTCAGCATGTCAGCGCCCCAGCCGTACTCGAACACCATCGCGGAGACGCCGAACGCGACGCCGATGGACAGAAGGAATCCGAGGGCCGCTTTGATCGGGACCCAGATGGAGCGGAACACGATCGCCAACAGCACGAGCGACAGTCCCACCACGAAGATGCCGAAGGGGATCAGAGCGGCGGACAGGCGGGCGGTGATGTCGGTCGCGGCGGCCGTTGACCCGGTGACCGTGACCTGGGAGATGTTCAGGTCCTTCTCCCAGCCGGCGGCGTGGTCCCGCAGGTCCTCCACGAGCTTCGCGGTGGAGGGGTCGGAGCTGCCGTGCTCGGGGATGAGGACCACCACGCCCATGTCGGCGCCGCGGTTCGGGGTGGCGAGCTGGACGGTCTTCACACCGTCGAGCTTCTTCGCGCGCGCGGCGAGTTCGTCGACCACGCCGACGGGGTCGGTGGAGTTGACGATGTCCGCGGTGACGAGGATCTGCGCGGTGTAGCCCTCGCCGAACTCCTCGACCACAACGTCGTTGCCGACCCGGGAGGCGGAGCCGACGGGCTCCGTGCCCTGATCGGGCAGGGCGAGGCGCAGGTCCTTCGCGGGGATGATGAGTGCAGCGGTTGCTGCGAGCACCACGATGAGAGTGAGGGCCGGCACACGGGTGATGAGGCGGACCCACTTCTCCCGCAGGGGTGTGCGGGCGGGCTTCGCGGCGTGCGAGCCTGAGCGATGGTCGGGGCCGTCGGCCTGCTGCGCGGTGCGGGACGAGCGGGCGGACTTCGGCCGCAGCCGTTCACCGAGCAGCGCGAGGATCGCCGGCAGGAGAGTCAGTGCGACGGCGACGTTCGCCGCCACAGCGATGGCGGAGACGACGCCCATGATGGTGAGGAACGGGATGCCCGTGATGAACAGACCGATCAGGGCGATGACCACCGTCATACCGGCGAACACCACGGCGCTGCCGCTGGTGGCGGTGGCGCGGCCGATGGACTCGTCCACGGCCATGCCGTCCCGCAGCTGGTCGATGTGGCGGGACACGATGAACAGGGAGTAGTCGATGCCGACTGCCAGGCCGATCATGACGGCGAGAGTGGGCGCGGTGGAGGACACGGTCAGGATGCTGGTGCCGGCGAACATGAGGAGCATCGCGATGCCCACGCCGACCAGTGCGGTGACGATCGGGATGAACGCGGCCACGAGGGAGCGGAACGAAACGGCGAGGATGATGAGGGCTGCGAGGACGCCGAGCGCTTCGGTGATGGAGATCGGGACCGACGGGTCCTTCAGCATCTGTCCGGACGGGATGACTTCGAGGCCGTTGCCGGTGTGCTCCGATGCCAGCTTCTGGATCTTCTCGATGCTGTGGGGGTCGTAGGAGCCGAGCCCGCCGTCCATCTGGACGCTGCCCATGAGGGCGGTGCCGTCCTCACTGGTGACGCCCTTGGTGTGTTCGCCGTAGGGGTCGGGCGCGGCGACGACGTCCTTGTAGGTGGAGATCTCCTTCATCACCGCGGTGATCTCGTCGCGGTGGGAGTCGATGGGGGAGCCGTCCGTGGTGCGGAAGACCATTTCGCCGGAGGTTCCGGACATCTCCGGGAAGCGGGTCTCGAGGTTGTCCAGGCCCTGCTGAGCCTCGGTGCCGGGGATGGCGAATTCGTCGCTGAGGCGGTCGCCGAAGGCGCCGGCGAGGGCACCGAGCAGCACGATGATGCCGAGCCAGATCAGGATGATGCGCTTGGGCGTGTGTGAGGCGCGCAGTCCGAGGCGGTAGAGGGATGAGGACACAGAACACCTTCCGTTCAATACAGAACTGTATCGGGCTCGATACTATGATGCATCGAGACCTGTTTCAATGATGGGAAGAAGTGACGTGAGCCAAGTGCGCGAAGCGGTCCAGGACCCGACCAGTGCCGTGCGTTCGAAGGAGAACACCCGATCGAAGCTGGTGGAGTCCAGTGTTCAGGTGTTCATCGACTTCGGTGTGGACGGTGCCACCGTCGACGCCCTCACCAGCGCCGCCGGTTTCACGCGCGGCGCCTTCTACTCGAGCTTCCGCTCCAAGGTCGACGTCTTCATCGAAGCGTTCGAGCTCGTGACCGACCGCGTGATCGCCGACCTCGCCGGCCACCTGGCGAAGCCGGATCTGCACGAGAACCCGTCGGCCGGCTACCTCCCCGTCCTCAAAGCGCTCCGGCCGAACGCCATCCCGTGGTACCTGCTGCACTCCGAAGCGGTGAGCTATGCGCTGCGGGATCCGTCCTTCGCCCGCCATGTCACAGTGCAGCGCCGACGGCTGCGCACCGCTGTGGCGGACGCCTTCCGCGCCGCGGAGGCCAGGGGAGAGGCGCGCCTCACCCTCGATCCCACACTGCTGGCGGAGACCCTGCTGGGCGTGTTCATGAACCTCATGCTCAGTGAACAGCTCGACGGCGCCAGCGATGTGGAGACCACCAACCGGGTCATCGAAGCCATCCTCGACACCTTTGTGGATCCGCTCTGAACCGTAGGCTGACGCTATGAGCAGAACCGCTGTCTATGCCGATCGCGGCAACTCCCACTTCGACATCCTCGTGGCCGTACAGGCCGTGGTGGTGATCCTCTCGGGAATCGGGGCCGCCAAGGGCGTCCTGATCGGACCGGTCATCACCGACGCCGCATTCTTCCTCTTCCCGATCGCCTACATCATGGGCGACATCATCACCGAGATGTACGGGCCCGCTGCGGCGCGCCGCGCGATCCTCACCAGCTTCGTGCTGAACGTGCTCGCGGTGCTGGTGTACCAGGTGATCATCGCCCTGCCCGGCTTCACCGACGACTACGGCATCGAGAAGCAGCACGGCCTGGAGGTCGCTCTCGGTCCGGTGTGGATCATCGTGGTGGCGTCCCTGGCGGGCTTCCTCGCCGGACAGACCGTCAATTCACTGGTGGTGGCGCGCATGAAGGCGCGCATGGGGGAGAAGGGCCTGATGGCGCGCCTGTTCTCAGCGTCGGGCCTCGGCGAACTGGTGGACACCATCATCTTCTGCACGATCGCCGCCACCGCGATCGGCATCACAACGCTCGGCGACTGGGCGAACTACACCGCGTTCGGATTCCTCTACAAGGTGCTCGTGCAGTACGCCGCCGTCCCGGCCACCGCCGCCGTGATCCGCTGGATGAAGCGGACCGATCCGAGCTATCAGGCACGCATGCGCGCCGCCGACAGTTCCATCCATTCCGATATCCGCACCGAAGGAGAAGCCCCATGACCCGCCTGCTGATGATCGTCGATGTGCAGAACGACTTCTGCGAAGGAGGGGCGCTCGGCATTGAGGGCGGCCACACGGTCGCCGAGCACATCGACCGCTATGCGCGCGCCCACGCCGACGACTACGACGCCATCGTCCTCACCCAGGACTTCCATCAGCCGGGCAGCGACAACGGCGGACACTTCGCTGATGAGCCCGATTTCCAGGACACGTGGCCGGTGCACTGCGTCGCCGGCACGAGCGGCGGCGAGCTGCATCCTCTGATCGCGGCCCTGTCGGACGACCTGGAGGTGATCCGCGTGCGCAAGGGCTACGGCATGCCGGCGTACAGCGGCATGGAGGGCGTGATCGGCGATCCGTCCTCCGGCGGGCCGACGGAGTCGTTCGCCGAGTGGGTCGCGGAACATGAGGACGTACAGGCCGATGTCACCGGTCTGGCACTGGACTTCTGCGTGCAGGCCACGGCACGTGACCTGGTGGCTGCTGGGCCACGTGTGCGGGTTCTGACGGATCTGAGTGCTGCGGTGCATCCGGCGGCATCGGCGGAGCTGCTCGAGGATCTGGAGCGCCATGGGATCCTGACCGGTACGAGTGATCAGAACACACCCTCTGCATAACGCCGATAATGTACGTTATGTAAAGTGAGAGTGGGGAGCGGGTGCTCCCGCGCAGGACCGCTGGAACCTGATCGGGCCCAGCGCCTCCCTCGTCTCAGGCCGGAGCGCCCTCGCACTGCCCGCAGGTGGGCACACGCCCGGCCTCGGTGCACTGCTCACAGCGCAGGTACTGCTTCCGGCACGCGAGGTTCGCACAGTTGACGAACACCGGCGTGCGCTCGCCGCATCCCACACAGGACCCGAGCGATTCGGCGCCCTGGCCGAACTCGATGTGCATGCGCTTGTCGAACACGTACAGCGACCCGTCCCACAGGCCGTCGTTGCCGTACTTCTCGCCGTAGCGGACGATCCCGCCGTCCATCTGGTACACGTCGGTGAAGCCGCGGTTCTTCATCAGCACGCTCAGCACCTCACAGCGGATGCCGCCCGTGCAGTAGGTGACGACCGGCCGGTTCTTCAGATCGTCGTACTTGCCGGATTCGATTTCGTCGATGAAGTCGCGAGTGGTGTCCGTGTTCGGGATCACGGCTCCGCGCATCCGGCCGATCTCCGCCTCCATTGCGTTGCGGCCGTCGAAGAACACCACCTCCTCTCCCCTGGCCTCCACCAGCTCGTGCAGCTGCTCGGGCTTGAGGTGAACCCCGCCGCCCTGGACTCCGTCGGCGGTGACCTTCACTTCCTCGGGCACGGTGAAGGTGACCAGCTCGGGGCGCACCTTCACGCTGAGGCGCGGGAAGTCGTCGCCGAGCCCGTCGGACCACTTGATGTCGGCGTCCTTGAAGGGGGCGTATTCGCGGGTGGTGCGCACGTAGCGCTTCACATCGTCGAGGTCTCCCCCGACGGTCGCGTTGATGCCGTCCTCGGAGATGATGATCCGTCCGCGCAGATTGTTCGCCTCACACAGGGTGCGCTGCCAGAGCCGGATCGCCTCCGGATCGGGCAGCGGGGTGAACTTGTAGAACAGGAGGATCTTCGGGATGGCCATGGCGCTGATCCTACCGGCGGAACCTACCCGTCGGTGACCGGGAAGCGCCCGTCCTTGACTGCTTGGGTGAACGCCTCGAAGTCCTGCTCGATGACGTCGGCGTAGTCCACGGCCCACTGGGAAACGGCCTTGTCGAACTTCTTGGCTTCGTACAGGTAGCCGGCGATGGCGGTGCCGTCGGGCGACTGGGCGTGCGCGCGGGCGAGCTGGCGGGCACACAGCGCGGCATAGGCGCGCACCTCCCCCGGTTCGGCGCTGGTGAGGTTGAAGCTGCCCTTCATGTCGCGGAACTGCCGCCAGTAGAAGTTGCGGCCGTCGGGGTCCACGGTGCGGCCGAGGAACGGGTCGGAGGTGGACTGCAGCACACGCTGCGATTCGGTGACGCGGTAGGCGTGGCGGGAGGCGTGCTCCGCTCCCTTCGGGGTCACGCCGGTGAGGCCGCCGTGGGACTCCAGCACGGAGGTGAGCGCCTCCTTCACCTGCAGCACCAGCGGCTCCCCCTGCGGCCCCTGCAGCAGCACCACGGAGCAGTGCGTGCCGACGCTCGACACACCGACCACGCGGCGCGCCACATCGACCAGGCGGTACTGGCTGAGCAGCAGGGCGCGGTCCGACAGCAGCGTCTCAAGGTATTCGTTGAGGCGGTAGCGGATGCGCTCGCGCCGCCCCTCGGGGTACGGGATGAGCAGCGGCGGCTGCAGCGCGAGCCGGAGGCGGCCGCGTTCGTCCTCTTCGGCGATCTTGCCGAGTACCTGCTCACTGGTTCGGCGGCGCGCCTTCGTCAGCGCCTTGGAGAACGTGCGGTATCCGGTGGCGAGCAGGTCGGGGGCGCCGACGGAGGCGAAGTACCGGTCGGTCGCGTCCATGTAGAACAGCGCCAGCAACATGTCGCGGTAGGCACGGGAGATGTCCCGCAGCTCCTGAGGGATGTCGGACTTCTTCATGCCCTGTTCGCGCAGTTCGAGGACATAACTGGTGAGCAGGCGCTTCAGGTCCCACTCCCAGGGGCCGATGCCGGCTTCGTCGAAGTCGTTGAGGTCGAAGATGAGGCGGCGCTCCGGGGAGGCGAATAGGCCGAAGTTACCGAGGTGAGCGTCGCCGTCGATGATGGTGCGGATGCCGGAATCGGCGCCGTAGCGCAGGTCCGCGCACATCATGTCCGCGGTGCCGCGGTAGTAGGCGTAGGCGCTCTGCCGCATGCGGTTCACCCGCACACCGATGAGGTCCTCGATGCGGGTGCGGTGGGTGCGTTCGATGACCGTGAGCGGGTCGCGGTTCTCCTTGATCACCAGTTCGGCGTGGTCGCCCAGGGGGTGGACGGCGCGGATCTCCCGGCCGGCGTCGAAGGAGTCCTGGGCGCTGCCGCCGGGCGGCAGGAACTGGCGAATGCTCATGAGGCCATTATCACCGCTGCCCGGGGCCGGGAATAGCGGGCGCGCCGAGGACGTTGGATCGGACACGACCGGCGCCACCAGCAGGTGGCGAATCCGAGACCCCGCCCCTGCGGGCGCTGAGCCCACGAACGGAGGAGCCATGCTCGATCCCACCACGCTCTTCTCGTATGAGCGCGATGTCGACGCCCGCACCGTCGACGCGCCCACCATGCTCGTCACCCTCGGTTCCTACACCGATTCCGGGCATGTGCAGGCCACGATCGATGAACACATCCTGTCCTCGTTCGAGCACCGCCTCATCGGCACGGTCGACGCCGACCAGGTCATCGACTACACCGCGGTGCGCCCGGGCATCACCCTGGACGCCGACCGCCTCACCGGCTACGAAGCGCCCCGCATCGAACTGCATGAGGTGTCGATGCCGTCGAAACCGCGGTTCCTGCTGCTGCGCGGCCCCGAACCGAACTACCAGTGGGAGCGGACCGCGCATGCGATCCGCATCGTCACCGAGCAGCTCGGCGTGACCCGCACCGTGCTGGTCTCCGGCTTCCCGACCGCCACCCCGCATACGCGCCCGACGCCCGTCACCACGTTCGCGCCCCGCCCGGAGGACCTGACGATCTCCAACCCGATGCCGGGGCCCGTCGGCCTGCGCTCCGCGTTCCCGCTCGTACTGGCGATGCGACTGGCGGAAGCCGATCACGCCGTCGTCGGCCTGGCCGCGCACATCCCCTCCTACGCCCACGAGGTCGAGTACTTCCCCGCGGTGCTGACGCTGCTGTCCGCGGTGGAGACAGCCGGCGGCCCCGCGATCGAGCCCTCCGCCCAGCTGGAGGAGAAGGCCGACGGGGTCCGCCGTCAGATGGATGCCGCACTGGAGTCCAATGAGCAGCTGCAGACCATGATCGGCGAGTTCGAGGCGAACTACGCCCGGCTCGACGGCTTCCTGCAGCAGATCCCCACCTCCGGCGACCGTATTCCGGGGGCCGAGGAGCTCAGCGAGGACGTGGAGGAGTTCCTGCGCCGGATGAGCGAGGACGAGGACAACGGCCCGACCGGCGGTGGGCAGGACACCGGCCACTCCCCCGCCTGATCACGGCTCCCGCCCACCCGACGGTTGGTATCCTGACACCGTGTTTGTTGTGAGTCTGTATTCCCTCAAGGGCGGCGTCGGCAAGACGTCTGTGACCCTCGGCCTGGCATCTGCGGCGCTGCATCGCGGGGTGAACGCTCTGGTCGTGGATCTCGACCCCCAGGCTGACACCACCCTCGGACTCCTCGGCGAGCCCGGCGGCGAACCCGACATCGCCGAGGTGATCGCCTCCGCACGCACCGAAACGATCGACCGCTCCGTCATCCAGACTCCGTGGGCCCGCTCCGGTGCCCGCAGCCACCTCGACATCATCCCCGGGTCGCACCGCTCCTCCCGGCTGGACTCCCCCGCCCTGGACCGGCGGGCGCTGCGCCGACTGCGCGACGCCCTCGACAAGCGCACCCAGCAGTACGACATCGTGCTCGTGGACTGCCCACCGTCGCTGAACGGGCTGACGCAGATGGCGCTGTCCGCATCGGACCGCAGCATTGTGGTCGCCGAGCCCGGCTTCTTCGCTGTGTCCGCCGCTGACCGCGCATTGAAGCTCGGTGACGAGCTGAAGGCGCAGGGCGCCGCTCAACGACTGCAGCCGCTGGGCGTGCTGGTGAACCGGTACCGTCCACGCAGCGTGGAGCACCAGTTCCGCGTGCAGGAGCTGAAGGACCTGTTCGGCGATCAGGTGATCGACCCGATCCTCGAAGAGCGCATCGGTCTGCAGCAGGCGCAGGGCGGCGCTGTTCCGCTGCACGCCTATGAGGGCGCCTCGGCGCAGCAGCTGACGGAGGACTTCGACGCGCTGCTCGGCACGATTCTGGACTCGCGCCAGCACTCCTGACCAGCGCCACTCCCCCCACTCACGAAACGAGAAGACCCCCGCACCTGGAGGAAGCGGGGGTCTTCTGCTGTGCGCGGCCGCTCGCGGGCGACCGCTGACGATCAGGATGCGCGGCGTGCGCGGCGGGCGGCGAGCTCGTCGCGCAGGAGGGCGCCGGCGTCGTCCGCCGGGTCGATGCTGGGCAGGATCGCGAGGTCGTTCTCCACTTCGCGGGCCACCCGGCCCACGGCGATGCCGAACACGCCCTGGCCGCCCTGCACGAGGTCGAACACGTCCTGGGCGCTGGTGCATTCGTAGACGGAGGCGCCATCGCTCATCAGGGTGATCTGGGCGAGGTCATCAGCGCCGCGTTCGCGCAGCGCGTTGATGGCGACACGGATCTGCTGGAGGGACACGCCGGTGTCCAGGAGGCGCTTCACGACCTTGAGCACGAGGATGTCGCGGAAGCCGTACAGGCGCTGTGAACCGGAGCCGGTGGCGGAGCGGACCGACGGCTCCACCAGGCCGGTGCGCGCCCAATAGTCGAGCTGGCGGTAGGTGATGCCGGCGGCCTTGCAGGCGGCGGGGCCGCGGTAGCCGAGCTCACCGGGGGTGTCGACGAGATCATCGAACAGGACGCCCTGCTCAGCAGCCGGGATGGTGCTCTGAGCCGACCGCGGATTCTTCTGATTGTTCATGGTGCCTCCAGGTGGTGCCGCCCGTCGGGGAAGGTGGTCGGCACAGGGCTCAGCCTACCGACTCCGGGCCCGTTTTGGGAATCACGCAGCGCCGACGTGTCGCGTTCAGTGCGAGCGGTTCAGTGCGCTGGTCAGAAGAGCGGTGTGCAGGGAGGTCAGCGACGCCGACATACTGGCTCGCGCATCCTCGGCCTCGCCTTCGGCCACGGAGTCATCGCGGTGCGAGGAGGGGGTGAGCACCGACTGGATGAGATGGGCCTGACGCTGTGCGGAGGAGCGCACCAGCGAGAGGTGGCGCGGCTGCAGGCCGTGCTCGGCCAGGTCGCGGCAGGCGGTCACCGCGTCGAGGTCCTGCTGGTCGTAGACGGGCGCATCCTTCACCAGAAACCCGTACTCCTCCATCTCCGTGACGAAGGCGGCCGACACTCGGGCCTCTCGGGCGAGCTCGCGTCGGCTGAGCCGGACCGCGGGGCGTCGCTCTCCCTCGCTGAGGGCGCGCACACTGAGGCTGCGCACGGGCGAACCGTCACGGTCCAGTTCGTCGAGGTGCTCCTTGATGACCTTGAGCGGCCAGAAGAGGTCGCGCTGAGCGCGCAGCACCAGGAGAATGCGATCGACGTCGGCTGCGGAGTACTTCCGGTAGCCGGATGCGGTGCGCACCGGCTCGATAAGGCCCTCCGCTTCGAGGAAGTGGAGTTTGGAGTGCGTCAGGTCGGGGAACTCCTCGCGCAGCTGCGCGCGGACCTGCCCGATGCTGACGAGCGCTGAGGCGCGATGCTTGTGGGCGGCGCTCACGAGACGATCTGGTGGAAGGTCATTCGGTACTTGCCGATCTGCACTTCCTGGCCGTTGACCAGGGTCGCCTCGTCGACGCGCTCGCGCTCCACGTAGGTGCCGTTGAGTGAGCCCATGTCGCGCACGACGAACTGGCCGCCGTGACGGAGGAATGCGACGTGCCGCCGGGACACGGTGACGTCGTCGAGGAAGATGTCGCAGGAGGGGTGGCGGCCGGCCACGGTCTTCTCCGCGTCCAGCAGGAAGCGGGCACCCAGGTTCGGGCCCTTGCGCACGATCAGCAGAGCGGAGTCCGCCGGCAGTGCGTCAACGGCGGAGCGCTCCTTCGGGCTGAGCCCGCGCTCCTGCTCATCGGGGAAGTCGACATCCGCCAACGGGGACAGAGCAGTGGTCTGCGTCGACGGGTCCAGTGCATCGAACGTGTCAGACATGTTCTCTCCTTCTGTCGGCCAAGCGGGCGGATCCACGCCCGGGAGGTTCCATCTTGTCATGCCGAGGCCTGCAAAGGCGCTTACAGTGGCCGATTTTAGGGAGACTTTGCCCTGATCGGCCTCGATCGGGGCATTCTGCCCTCCCATCGGGCCCAGAACGCACTGCCGGCCGACGGGTGCTGAGCGTCACGTCAGCTCAATTCGCCCCGGGCCAGGGGCTTCGCTATAGTTGACGGAGGTTCGACCACGGGCTGTGGCGCAGTTTGGTAGCGCACACAACTGGGGGTCGTGGGGTCGCAGGTTCAAATCCTGTCAGCCCGACCGTGGATGCAGAGGCGGCCAGGAGTTTTCCTGGCCGCCTCTGCTGTTTCACCCCGATAGAATCGGGAAATCGGATAGTCCTGCTAAGGAAGGCCACAATCTATGTGCGGAATCGCTGGAAGCTTCGGCTTCGGTGCCTCAACCGGCGACATCGTCGCCCGAATGAACGATGCGCAGCGCCATCGCGGACCTGACGGCGAGGGCACCTTCACCGGCGGATCGATCGGCCTGGCGCATCGCCGCCTGTCGGTGATCGATCACGAAGGCGGCGCCCAGCCCTTCTACAGCGAGGACCGGCGCTACGCCATGGCGTACAACGGCGAGGTCTACAACTTCACCGAACTGCGCGAGGAGCTCACCGCCCTCGGCCACACCTTCACCACCGCGAGCGACACCGAAGTCGTGCTGCACTCCTACATGCAGTGGGGCACCGAGGCGTTCGACCGCTTCAACGGCATGTTCGCCATCGCCATCGCGGATACGCAGACCGACACCCTGGTCATCGCTCGTGACCACTTCGGCATCAAGCCGGTCTACTACTGGTTCGATGAGCAGAGCGGCCGCCTCCTGTTCGGCTCCGAGATCAAGTCGATCCTCGCCGCTGAGCAGTTCACGCCCCAGCCGAACGACCGCGCCGTCTACCGCTACCTGAAGTTCCGAGTGCAGGACGAAGGCGATGAGACCTTCTTCCAGGACATCCGCCGCGTCCGCTCCGGTGAGGTCGTCACCATCACCGAGGGCGGGCTCAGTGCCGAGAAGTACACCACCCTCGAAGAGGACCTGAAGGAGCTGGCGAAGACTCCTGGCACCCCCTACTCCGAGAAGGTCCGGGACGAGTACGGTGAGCGCCTGCGCGAGTCGATCCGCATGCGCCTGCAGGCGGACGTCTCCGTCGGCACGTCCCTGTCCGGCGGCCTCGACTCCTCCGCCGTGGCGGCCGTCATCGCCGAGCACCTCAAGCAGGGCGGTGACGACGACGTGTACGACTCCGTCGGCTCCCGCCAGAACACCTTCAGCGCCGTGTTCCCGAAGTCGAACAACGATGAGGAGGCCTACGTGGACTCCCTCCTCAACCGGTACGACGGCCAGATCGCCGCGCACAAGATCCACCCGGACGCCAGCAGCTTCCTCACCGACCTCGAGGACTTCGTGCGCACCCAGGAGGAGCCGATCATCTCCACCGGCCCGTACGCCCAGTACGTGGTGATGCGGGAGGCGACCAAGCACGTCACCGTGCTGCTGGACGGCCAGGGCGCGGACGAGATGATGGCCGGCTACAACCCGTACTACTACGTGTACTGGCGACAGCTGAAGGCCCGCAAGCAGTTCTTCGCCCTCGCCAAGGAGATGTTCCGCTCCCGCGACATCGCCCGCAAACTGCTCATGGCGAAGATGCGTCTGCGCAACACCACCAGCATGGAGCCGCTGCTCAACAGCGAGTTCGCTGAGCGCTTCCGCAACGAGAAGGTCTCCTCCGTCTCGGACAACCTGAAGATGCGCCTCATCGAGGACACGTTCCACAACTCGCTGCCGTCGCTGCTGCGCTACGAGGACAAGAACACAATGCGCTTCAGCCTCGAGGGCCGCGTCCCGTTCGTGGACAAGGAGCTCATGCGCTACCTGTTCACCCTCAGCGAGGACGCGATCCTCTCCGACGGCTGGAACAAGCGCATCCTGCGCGAGTCCATGGACCCGGTGCTGCCGGACATGATCTCCAAGCGCCGCAACAAGATCGGCTTCACGACCCCGGAGCAGGAGTGGTTCGTCCGCATCAAGAACTCCCTGTACGCGATCTTCAAGTCGGATTCGTTCGCCTCCCGTCCCTACTTCGATGCTCCGACCGTCATCGCCCTGTTCGAGGACTACATCAAGCATCCGAAGAACCACGGGACTCTTCTGTTCTGGCGCATTCTGAACGTGGAGCTGTGGATGCGCCAGTTCATCGACCCCGCGAACGGCGTTGCCGAGAAGAAGGCGGAGAAGGTCATCGAGCACAAGAGCCCGTTCGTTGCGAACCCGGGCAAGGAGCTGGACATCCGCTCCAGTCACGATCAGAAGACCTACCGCCGCTACCCGATCCAGACCGGTCTGGTGGACCGCGACACCCGCATCGAGGACTTCACCGAACAGTACCTCGCGGACTTCGCCCAGCAGGCGAAGCCGGAGGACCTTCCCGCCGGCAAGGACTGGTATCTGTTCATCAGCGAGAAGATCATCGCGATCTCCCAGGGCCGCTCCTACTTCACGTGGGAGATCAAGCCGTCCATCGGCGCAAACGTGCTCAGCCGATTCGTGACCCGCACCCCCGCCGGCATCGGCCTGGGCAGCCCGTTCACGATGGAGCTGGCGATCCGTGAAGCCGGCCTGCCGCGCATCGCCGGTGCTGCGCTCGCCGGAGCAGTCGGCAAGCTGGTGGGCCGCAAGGGCCTGTTCTACGACCTCGCCGGCGCGAACGTCCGCGCGATCGACGGCCCCACCGAGTACTCCGCGTACCCGTCCAACGTATCCGCAAAGCTGCCGCCGAAGGACCCGGACGCGGTGGCCCGCCGCCTCAGCGCCATGGTGCGGGGCCTCGATCTGCCCGCGGATGTGCTCGCCGGATTCCAGGGCACTGTCGTGATGGACGCCAACGACCTCGGCCGCAACGTGCTCGGCTCGGACGTGTCCGACACCGAAGCGGCCCTCGGTGCGATGTTCGCGGACAACCCGCTGGGCCAGGGGCGTCAGCAGACGCCGCTGGCGATCGTGATCCGTCAGGACTGACGACCACGCCTCCCCCGCCCTGACCGGGGGAAGCCGACGGGGCCCGGAGCGGGCGGCATATGCCGACTGCCCGGGCCCTTCGTCACGCTCCGATAACGGGGCTAGCGGTTCCGTCACGGGCAGGCAATACCCATTGCCGATCTCATGCCGCTTGTTTACCCATCGGTCACCGCAGTGTGGGCATCGGGTCACCCGCGGGGTCCAGCATCGATGGCGGCCGTGCGCAGAAGCGCCGGTCACCGTCGAAAGGATCTCTCCCCCATGCCCATTCGTCTGCCCCTGCTGATGAAGGACCACGTCGCCGGGAAGCGCTCAGCCGTCACCTGTGCGCTCAAGTGCGGCAACCAGTGCGTCGGCGCACTGTGCAACACTTCCGACAACTCCTACTTCCGCGACGTCGCCTCCGGCGCCCTCTCCCGCCGCGCCCTCCTCGGCGGCGGCGCCGCTGCCGCAGTCGCCATCGCCGCCGCCGGTACCCAGGGCGCTGCTCCTGCCACCGCTGCCGAGGCCCCCGGCGCCGCCTTCGGTCTGAAGCCGTCGGCCCCCGGCGGCTCGAAGCTCCGCTTCGAGGCCATCGCCCCGGTCGAGCACACCGTGGATGAGCTGACCGTGCCCGAGGGCTTCGACTGGCACACCGTCATCCGCTGGGGCGACCGCCTGTTCTCCGACGCACCCGAGTTCGACTGGGCCAAGCAGTCCGCCGAACAGCAGAAGCGCGCCTTCGGCTACAACAACGACTACTCCGCGATCCAGGAGCAGCCGGGCACGGCCGGGAAGAAGGCCGTCATGTTCGCCAACCACGAATACACCAACGAGCAGATCATGCTGCCCGAGGGCACCAGCGACGACGATGTCATCGAGATCGGTATGGCCGCTCACGGCCTGTCCGTGGTGGAGCTGGAGCGCAAGAACCGCACCTGCCCCTACTCCCCCATCGTCGACGCCCCGCTGAACCGCCGCATCCTCCTCGACGAGGTCTTCGAACTCACCGGCCCCCTCGCCGGCAGCGACGCCGTGAAGACCAAGGAGGATCCGGAGGGGCGCCGCGTGCTCGGCACCCTCGGCAACTGCTCCGGCGGCCTCACCCCGTGGGGCACCATCCTCTCCGGTGAGGAGAACTTCCACAGCTACTTCCTGGGCAGCGCCTCCTACGGGTCGAACAAGCGCTACGGCGTCACCAATACCGAGGGCACCGCCCGCGGCTGGGAGAAGAAGTACGACCGCTTCGACTCCCGCATCGACGGCTACGAGAACGAACCGAACCGTTTCGGCTACATCGTCGAGGTGGATCCGTGGGACCCGACCTCCACACCCCGCAAGCACACGTCTCTCGGACGCCTCAAGCATGAGGGCGCCAACATCATCATCGGTGAGGACGGCCGCGCCGTCGCCTACACCGGTGACGACGAGGCATTCGAGTACCTCTACAAGTTCGTCTCCGCTGACCGCTACTGCGAAGGCGATCGCGCCCACAACATGACCCTGCTGGAGAAGGGCGACCTGTACGTCGCCCGCTTCACCGGCAACTCCCCCGCCGCTGAGATCACCGGCAGCGCCGAGCTCCCCTCCGACGGCGCCTTCGACGGCTCCGGCGAGTGGATCGTCCTGGTGAAGGACGGCGAGTCCGCCGTTGAGGGCTTCACGCTGGAGGAGGTGCTGGTGAACACCCGCGCTGCCGCGGACGCCGTCGGCGCCACGAAGATGGACCGCCCGGAGGATGTCGAGCCGTCCCTCGTGAGCCGCAAGGTGTACATGGCGTGCACGAAGAACTCCGACCGCGGCGCCGCCGGCAAGGCACCCGCCGACGAAGCGAACCCGCGCGCGAAGAACCGCGACGGCCACGTGATCGAGATCGACGAGCTCGGCGACCAGGCGTCGCAGACCTTCGCGTGGAACATCCTCCTGGTGGCCGGTGATCCGGCGCAGGGCGACCCGGTGTACTTCTCCGGATTCCCGGTGGACAAGGTCTCCCCGATCTCGTGCCCGGACAACGTCGCCTTCGACTCCGTCGGCAACCTCTGGATCTCCACCGACGGCGCCCCCGGCGGCATCGGCTACAACGACGGCCTCTTCCGCGTCACCCTGGAGGGCGAGGAGCGCGGCCGTGTGGAGCAGTTCCTGTCCGTGCCGCGCGAAGGCGAGACCTGCGGCCCCGTGGTCCACGACCGCGACGAGTCCGTGTTCGTGTCCGTCCAGCACCCCGGTGAGGACGGCACCTTCGCCGACCAGCACTCCTTCTTCCCGGACTACAACGGCACCGGTCCCCGCCCGACCGTGGTGCAGGTGCTGCCGCGCCGCGGCAACCGCCCCGACCACGCCGATCAGAAGCCCGGCAAGGGCAAGGACAAGCCCGGTCACGGCAAGGGCAAGGGAAATGGGAAGGGCCGGAAGAAGCACTGATCCTCAGCCCTGAGATCCGGCGCTGCCACCGGCGCCCACCACCAGCCTGCGTCACTGTGCTCACAGTCACAGAGACGTAGGCTGGTGTCATGAAGAACCTGATGAACACTCCCCAGACCATCGTCGATGATGCGCTCGCGGGCATGGCGGCCGTCCACCCCTCCCTGCAGCTCGATGCCGAGCACCGCGTGATCCACCGCGCCCACCCGAAGAAGGAGGGCCTGGTCGGGATCATCTCCGGCGGCGGCTCCGGCCATGAGCCCCTGCACGCCGGCTTCGTCGGCGAGGGTATGCTCGACGCCGCCTGCTCCGGGGAGGTGTTCACCTCCCCCGTGCCGGACCAGATCATGGCCGCGGCGAAGCACGCTGACCGCGGCGCCGGTGTCCTGTTCATCGTGAAGAACTACACCGGTGACGTCATGAACTTCGAGATGGCCGCCGAACTCGCCGCCGCCGAATCCGACATCGAGATCGAAACCGTCGTCATCGCCGACGACGTCGCCGTCGAGGACTCCACCTTCACCGCGGGGCGCCGCGGCGTGGGCGCCACCGTGCTGGTGGAGAAGATCGCCGGCGCAGCAGCCGAACGCGGTGACAGCCTTCAGCAGGTCGCCGAGATCGCGCGTCGCGCCGCTGAGGCGTCCCGCTCGATGGGCATGGCGCTCACCTCCGTCACCGTCCCCGCGAACGGCAAGCCCAGCTTCGACCTTCCGAGCGACGAGGTGGAGATCGGCATCGGCATCCACGGTGAGCCGGGTCGCCATCGCGAGAAGCTGACGAGCGCGACCGAGATCACCCGCACCCTGATGGACCCGCTGCTCGCAGAACTGCCCGGTGAGGGCGGCGTGCTGCTGTTCGTCAACGGTATGGGCGCCACCCCGCTGATCGAACTGTACGTCGTAGCGAAGGAAGCGGCGGCGGTCCTGGGCGAAGCGGAGATCCCCCTGCAGCGCTCCCTGGTGGGGGACTACATCACCAGCCTCGACATGGCCGGCTGCTCGATCACCCTGCTGCGCCTGGACGACGACCTTGCCGACCTGTGGGACGCCCCCGCCTCCACGCCCGGACTCACGATGGGAGGTGCCCGATGAGCACCCTCACCACGTCTGAACTCATCGCCTGGATCAGCACTGCCGCCGACTCCCTCGCTGAGCACGCCGCAGAACTGACGGACCTGGACGCCGCCATCGGCGATGCGGACCACGGCACCAACATGAAGCGAGGGATGCGCGCCGCTGCGGACGCCGTCGCCGACGCTGAGTTCGAGACGCCCGCTGCGCTCGCGAAGAAGGTCGGCATGTCGCTCGTCTCCGCCGTCGGCGGTGCCTCAGGTCCCCTGTACGGCACGTTCTTCCTCCGCTTCGCCCAGGGCGCTGGCGACGCCGCCGATCTCGATGCCGAAGCGCTCGCCGCTGCCCTCGACGCCGCAGCGGCTGGTGTTGCACAGCGCGGAAAGGCGGAGGTCGGGGAGAAGACGATGCTCGATGCTCTCCGGCCCGCAGCTGACGCAGCGAAGGAGGCGGCAGCCGAAGGGGCGGATATCACTGCGATGCTGACCGCGGCGGTCGCAGCCGCGCGTGAAGGACGGGACGCCGTGATCGACTCGGTCGCCACGAAGGGCCGCGCCTCCTATGTGGGTGAGCGGGCGAAGGGGCACATCGACCCCGGTTCGCAGTCCGCGGTGCTGCTGCTGGAAGCGCTGCAGGCCGCCGTGGGAGCAGCAGCATGACCGGCATCGTGGTGGTGTCCCACTCCCCCGCCCTGGCGCGCGCCGCCGTGGACCTCGCGATGGAGATGGTGCGCGGTGAGGGCCCGCCGATCGAGATCGCGGCGGGCACGGCCGACGGATCCACCGGCACCGACGCCGCCGCCATCTCTGCCGCGATCGAGACCGTCACCTCCGGTGAGGACGCGCCGGGCGCGGTGGTGCTGTGCGACATCGGCTCCGCCGTGGTGTCCGCTCAGATGGCGCTGGAGTTCCTGGACCCGCAGGTCGCCGAGCGGGTGATCCTGTCGGATGCGCCGCTGGTGGAGGGCCTGATCGGTGCGGTCGTCACCGCCTCCGCCGGCGCGGGCGCTCAGGCGGTCGCTGAGGAAGCGGGTCGGGCCGCGGAGGCCAAGCGGTCGCAGATCGCCTCCTGAGGCGCGGGCTTCAGCCGGGGCGGCGCCGCGCCGTCAGCGGACGTCGTCGGGCAGGTCCGTGGTGGTGACGCCGTTCTCGAGCTGCTCGAGGGCGCGCGCATACACGCGGGTGAAGCGATCATTCATCGGCGGCGGCTGATCCGCCGGGAACCAGCGCGCCTCGGTGTTCTCCCCGTCGGCCGGGTGCGGCTCCCCCGCCTTCCATTCGCACACGAACGCGAGGTCGAGGTAGCTCGCCTCGTCGCCGTTGGGGTACGTCATGGGGCCGACGGTGTCCAGCGCAGCCAGGTGCAGCACCCGCGCCCGCACCCCGGTCTCCTCCTCGATCTCCCGCAGGGCCGCCCGCGCGGGATGCTCCAGCGGGTCGATGATGCCGGTGACCGGGGTCCATTCGCCGTTGTCGGAGCGGCGCACGAACAGGGCGCGGTCCCGCTGCGGGGTCAGCACCACCGCCGTGGCGCCGGACAGCCACAGCGGCGCCGTGCCGACCTTCTCCCGCAGCGCGAGGATGAAATCGGGGGTCGTCATGGTCAGCGCCGCTTGCGCTTCTCGCGGATCCGCACCGAGATCTCGATCGGCGATCCGGTGAACTCGAAGTCCTCCCGGAGGCGGCGTTCGATGAAGCGGCGGTACCCGTGCTCGAGGAACCCGGAGGCGAAGATGACGAACCGGGGCGGGCGGGAGCGCGCCTGGGTCGCGAACAGGATGCGGGGCTGCTTGCCGCCGCGCAGCGGATGCGGGTGCGCCGCCACCAGAGTGCCGAGGAACGCGTTGAGGCGCGCGGTGGGGATGCGCGCATCCCACGATTCGAGGGCGCGGTCCAGCGCCGGCACCAGCTTGTCGGTGTGGCGGCCCGTTTCGGCGGAGATGTTGATGCGGGGAGCCCACGCCACGTGCGCGAGGTCCTTCTCGATCTCCCACTCGAGCTCCTTGCGGCGGTCTTCGTCGATCAGGTCCCACTTGTTGAAGGCGAGGACGAGGGCGCGGCCGGACTCGAGGACCATGTCAATGATCTTCATGTCCTGCGTGGAGATCGTCTCGGTCGCCTCCAGCAGCACCACGGCCACTTCCGCACGGTCCAGCGCCGCCTGCGTACGGATGGAGGCGAAGAAGTCAGCGCCGCCGGTCTGGTTGACGCGTCGGCGGATGCCGGCGGTGTCCACGAAGGTCCATTCGCGGCCGGCGAGGGTGATGACCTCGTCGACGGGGTCGCGGGTGGTGCCGGGGACGTTGTCCACCACCACGCGGTTCTCCTTCGCCAGCTTGTTCAGCAGGGAGGACTTGCCGACGTTCGGGCGGCCGATCAGGGCGACGCGGCGGGGACCGTCCGGCTTCGCCGGGGTGGAGCCCTCCTCGGGCAGGATCTCCAGGACGGCGTCGAGGACGTCACCGGAGCCGCGCCCGTGCAGCGCCGACACCATGTGCGGCTCCCCCAGGCCCAGGTTCCACAGCGACGCGGCTTCGAGCTCGGCGCGCTCATCATCGACCTTGTTCGCAACCAGCAGCACCGGCTTCTTGGAGCGGCGCAGCACCTTCACGAACTGTTCGTCGGTGGTGGTGATGCCGACGTGGACGTCCACGATGAACACCACCGCGTCGGCCAGGCCGATCGCGGCCTCCGCCTGCTCGGCAACACGGTGGTCGATGCCGGCGACCCGGTCCTCCCAGCCGCCGGTGTCCACCAGCATGAAGTCGCGGCCCGCCCAGTTCGCTTCGTAGAAGACGCGGTCGCGGGTGACACCGGGGGTGTCCTCGACGACGGCGGCGCGGTGGCCGAGGATGCGGTTGACGAACGTCGACTTGCCGACGTTCGGGCGGCCGACGATCGCGAGGGTGGGCAGGAGGCGCTGCTCCTGTTCGGTGGGGAAGTCCGCGAACTCCCCGCTGAGCAGGGCGGCGTCCTCGTCGTCGAGGTCGTAGTCGTCCAGGCCCGCGCGCAGCGCCTGGGTGCGCTGGACGTCGTCGGCGTCGACGCCGTCCTCCGCCCAGTCGTCGTCCTCCCAGTCGTCATCGTCGTCGACCAGTTCGATGCCGGGCACGAGCTCCAGCACCGCGTTGACGACGTCGTCGATGCTGAGGCGGGTGGTGTCGATGGTCGTGACGCCCTCGGCGGCGGTCATGAACTCCGAGACGGTGGAGTCGTCGCGGTCGCGGCGCAGCACCTGGTCGCGCATGCGCTGCGCGGTCTCCTCGTTGTCCTCGAGCTGCAGCTGCTGGGAGCGGCGCGCCATGCGGGCCTCTTCGCTGGCGGTCAGCAGCACGCGCACGTCCGCTTCCGGGGCGACCACAGTGGTGATGTCACGGCCTTCGGCGACGCAGAACCCGAGCCGGTGAGCGGTGGAGAACAGCAGGGCGCGCTGCCGCTCCTGCAGGATGATCCGCACCTGCGGGTTCGTCGCGACGGCGCTGACGCGGGTGGAGACCTCTTCGGTGCGGATGGCGTCGGTGATGTCGTCCTCGCCGACGAGGACGCGCGGGTCGCTCGGGTCGGTGATGATCTGCAGCGGCATCTCGCCGACGTGCTCGGTGACGGCCTTCTCGTCAGTGAGATCGATGCCGGCCTTCATGCAGGACCAGGCGGCGGCGCGGTACATGGCGCCGGTGTCGAGATAGCCGCCGCTCAGGGCGAGGGCGACCTCTCGCGACACGGTGGACTTGCCCGAGCCGGCGGGCCCGTCGATCGCAATGGTTACGGGGTCCACTGGTCCTCCAATTCGTTCGGCAACAGCCTCCAGGATAGTTACTCTTCGCCCGCGCGGGCCCAGCCTTTCTCCTCCAGCATGGCCACCATGCGCCCCTCATCACGTTTCAGCACGCTGATGTGCGCCAGGCCCACCGGTTGGCCGATCGAATGCTCCAGCCACAGGTCCTCCATGTTGATCCCCGCATCGCCCATATCGCTGAGCAGGCGCGCCAGGGCACCGGGGCTGTCCGGCACGAGGATGGTGAACGCGGCGAACGAATCTGCGGAGCCGCCGTGCTTGCCGGGGATGCGGGCCACACCGAGGTTGCCGTCGGCGATGGTGCGGGCGATCTCCGCCCGCGGCGTGCCCTGCCCGTCGGCGTCGCACAGGGAGTCGAACGCGCCGACGAGGCGGCCCAGGTCCTCCTGGAAGGCCCGCAGGATGGGCCGAAGTGCGGGGGCGTTCGCCGCGAGGATCTCCACCCAGAGGCGCGGATCGGAGTGGGCGATGCGAGTGGTGTCGCGCAGCCCCTGCCCGGCGAGGGCGAGGGACCCGTCGGCGGCGGACTGCAGCTGCCGCGCGAGCAGGCTCGCGACCAGCTGCGGGGCGTGGGAGACGTAGGCGACGGAGAGGTCATGCGCGGCGGCTTCGGAGCGGACGATGACGCCGCCGAGTTCGTGGCCGAGCCTCTCAACCGCATCGACGGCGCGCCGGCTCGAGCCGTTGTGCGGGACGAGCACGAACGGGCGACCGAGGAACAGGTCGCCGCGGGCGGCGACCACGCCGGAGACCTCGCGCCCGGCCATGGGGTGCGCGCCGACGTACCGGGAGGCGTCCAGGTCCGGGTCCGCTGCGGCGGCGTCGAGGACGGCGCGCTGGATCGTCTCCTTCACGCTGGCGACGTCGCACACGATCGCGTCGGGGAACTCCCGCAGCGCGTCCACGACGATGCGCCCGGTGACATCCGGTGGGGTGGCGACGACGACGAGGCCGGGGGTCGACTCCCCCTCATCGGCACCGACGCCGAGTTCGCGGGCGAGGCGGGCGGTGCCGGGTGAGGAGTCGCGGACCAGGACCTCGCGGCCGCGGGCGCGCAGGGCGAGGCCGACGGAGCCGCCGATCAGCCCGGCGCCGATGACCAGGACGGTCACAGGCCGACGCTCGCCATCAGGGTGCCGAGCTCCTTGTTGGTGAGCTCACGCGACTGGCCCGACTTCAGGTCGTTGAGCAGCACGGGGCCGATGCGGGTGCGCACCAGGCCCGTCAGCGGGTGGCCGAGGGCCTCGAACATGCGGCGAACGATTCGGTTGCGTCCCTCGTGGATGGTGATCTCCACGAGCGCTTCGCTGCCGTTGTGGGCGAGCAGGGCGGCGCGGTCCGCGGTCGCGGAGCCGTCCTCCAGGTCGATGCCGTCGCGCAGCCGCTTGAGGATGCCGCGGGGGAACTCCGGGGCGTCAAGGTCGAAGCGGCAGACGTACGTCTTGGACACTTCGAAGCTGGGGTGCATCAGGCGGTGGGCGAGCTCCCCGTCGTTGGTGAGCAGCAGCAGCCCTTCGGTCTCGTAGTCGAGCCGGCCCACGTGGTAGAGCCGCACCGGGTACTCCTCGACGAACTCGTTGAGGCTTCGGCGGCCCTCCGGGTCGTCCATCGTGGACATCACCTTCGGCGGCTTGTGCAGCGCGATCGTCAGCTTCGTGTCGTCGAGCTGCAGGCGGCGACCGTCCACGTGCACCACCTGTGTCTCAGGGTCCACACGGACGCCCTGCGTGGTGACCGTTTCGCCGTCGACGGCGACGCGGCCGGTGGCGATGAGCGCTTCGCAGGCGCGGCGGGACCCGAAGCCGGCGCGGGCGAGGATCTTCTGCAGCCGCTCCCCCGTCGGCCCCTGGTCACCGGGCTCGGGGCCCCAGGAGCCGCCGAAGTCCTCGAGGTCCTCGTCCTTCGCGGGAGCGGGACGGTCGGCGCCGTCGGAGTCGCGCAGGCGGATCTGCTTGGGGGCGGTGAAGTCGCTGGAGCGACGGCGACGCTTCGGCTGGGTCATTCAGGCAGCGCTCCCCCGGGCGATGAGTTCACGGGCGAGCTGACGGTAGGCGTCCGCGCCCTTCGTGGAGGAGGCGAAGGAGATGATCGGTTCGGCGGCGACCGAGGCGTCGGGGAACTTCACGGTGCGGTTGATGGTGGAGTGGAACACCTTGTCGTCGAACGCTTCGACCACGCGGGCGCACACTTCGCGGGCGTGCAGCGTGCGCGGATCGAACATGGTGATCAGGATGCCGTCGATCTCCAGCGCCGGGTTGATGCGATCCTGCACCTTCTCGATCGTCTCCACCAGCAGTGCGACGCCGCGCAGTGCGAAGTACTCCGCTTCCAGCGGGATGATGACGCCGCGGCTGGCGGCGAGGGCGTTGACGGTGAGCAGTCCGAGCGACGGCTGACAGTCGATGATGATGACGTCGTAGTCGTCGACCACGGGGCGCAGCACGCGGGCGAGGGCCATCTCGCGGGCCACCTCGTTGACCAGCTGCACTTCCGCAGCGGACAGGTCGATGTTCGCCGGCAGCACGTCCATGTTCTCCGTGCCGGTCTCCTGGATCACGTCGCGGATGTCGTGCTCGCGCTCCAGCAGGAGGTTGTAGACGGTGACGTCGAGGTCGTACGGGTTGATGCCGGTGCCGGCGGACAGCGCACCCTGCGGATCGAGGTCCACGAGCAGAACCCGTCGGCCGTACTCGGCGAGAGCGGCGCCCAGGTTGATGACGCTGGTGGTCTTGCCGACCCCGCCCTTCTGGTTGACCATCGAGATGATGCGGGCGGGTCCGTGGGAGTCCAGAGGAGTCGGCTCGGGGAACTCGGGCAGCGGGCGTCCCGTGGGGCCGTAGCTGAGCTCGAGCTCGAGTTCGTTTCTGTCCTTCACGTCGCTCCCTGATTCTCGTCGGTCGGTGTGCAGTTGTTCATCGTACCTGCCGAAGGTGCGTCCAGCGCCCGGGGATGGGCGAGGGCGTGCACCTCCCGCAGCGCGTCCGGTGTCACGTGCGTGTAGAGCTGCGTTGTGGTGACCGAGGCGTGCCCCAGCAGCTCCTGCACGGTGCGCACATCGGCGCCGCCCTGCAGCAGGTGGGTGGCGTAGGAGTGCCTCAGCGTGTGCGGGCTGACCTGCGCGGGGATCTTGGCTGCTTCAGCGGCGTCGTGCACGATCGTGAACGCCGCCTGACGGGTGAGGCGGGTGCCGCGGTGGCCGAGGAACAGGGCTGGGCCGCCGGTGCCGCGCTGAGCGAACACGGGACGGGCCCGCACCTGGTAGGCGGTGACGGCGTCGATCGCCATGGACCCCAGCGGGACGGCGCGCTGCTTGTCGCCCTTGCCGTGCAGGCGCAGCACCCTCTCCTCCAGCAGAAGGTCGTCGAGGTCGATGCCGATCGCTTCGCTGATGCGGGCACCGGTGCCGTACAGGATCTCCAGCAGCGCCCGGTTGCGCAGGGACCGCTCCTCGGCGAGGCGGCCGGTGAACGGCCCGGAGCCGGCGTCGATGATGCGGGCGACCTCGTCGATGCTGAGCGCTTCGGGGAGGTCGAGGGGGCGCGCCGGACCGGTGAGACGGGCCGACGGGTCATCGCTGCGCGCACCGTCCTCCTCCGCGAACCGGTGCAGGGCTCGGATGGAGGCGAGCATGCGGCTCGCTGAGGACGCTGCGAGGGCACGGCCTCCGTCGGCCCCCTCCTGGACGACCTGGAGGAAGGCGGTGATGTGCTCGCTGCCGGCGTCGGCGATGCCGAGGCCCTGGCTGCGGAGGTAGTGGGCGTAGCGGGTGAGGTCGCGCTGGTAGGCGCGGACCGTGTTGGCGGCGAGCCCCCGCTCCACGCGGATGTGGGTGAGGAATCCGCGGAGCAGGGGCTCGTCCATGGGGCCGGTGGTGGGGCTCAGAAGCGCAGGAACGGGTCGAGCGCGAGCGCCACGAACAGCAGCGTCAGGTAGGTGATGGAGGCGTGGAAGACCCCCATCGGGTGGAGGTCGCGGCCGGTGCGGCCCTGGAACACCCGCACGGCGTAGCGGATGGTCAGGGCGAGGAACCAGGAGCCCACGGCGATGGCGGCGACGGCGTACACCGGGCCGGTCGGTGCGAGAGGGATGATCGCGAGAGAGCAGGCGACCATGGCGACGGTGTGGGCGATCATCTGCACCGCCACGTTCCGGCGGGAGGACACGACCGGCAGCATCGGCACACCGGCGCGTTCATAGTCGCGGGTGAACTTCTCCGCGAGCGGCCAGTAGTGCGGCGGCGTCCAGAAGAAGATGACGAGGAACAGCAGGAACGCGGTCCAGGACACGGTCCCGGTCACCGAGGACCAGCCGATCAGCACGGGCATGCAGCCGGCGACGCCGCCCCACACGATGTTCTGGCTGGTGCGTCGCTTGAGGATCAGGGTGTAGAACACCACGTACAGGACGATGGCGCCGAGCGCGAGCATCGCCGACACGGCGTTGACCAGCACCCACAGGTACACGGTGGACAGCGCCGAGAGCACCAGGCCGAAGATGACGGCGGCGCGGGGGCTGATCTCACCGGTCACCAGGGGACGGTTCTTCGTGCGCTTCATCTTCGCGTCGATGTCGCGGTCGAAGAACATGTTGAGCACGTTGGCGCCGCCGGCGGCGAGGTAGCCGCCGATGATCGTGTTGAGGATCAGCAGGAACGGCGGGAAGCCACCGGCCGCGAGGAACATGGTGGGCACGGTGGTGATGAGCAGCAGCTCGATGATGCGCGGCTTGGTCAGCGCCACGTAGTTGAGCACGGTGCGCTTGACGGACCGGGGCCGCTGCGGCGCGCTCACCTGCACTGCTTCAGGTGCGGCGGGCCCTGCCTGCACTGGGCTGTCCACGGGTTTCGTCACGTCACCGACCTCGTCTTCTCGCTGTCCGACACACCCGCGCTCCAAGGGCCACGGGCCCGGCCAGTGTATCGGCGGTTGCGCTGGTGGGCCAGCATCTGAGGGGCGTTGCACGTCACGCCCACTCGGTCCCGGCCCTGCCGTGATGAGAGGGTGCGCGAGACGTGGACCTCGCAGAGTGAGCCGAGTGGGAAGCGTTAGGCTCGGATGCGCTGATGCCTGAGCTCCTCCTCCGCCCCCGCCGCATCGGCGGCCGCGAGCGGGCCGAGCCCAAAAACTCCCGAAAGGAAACTGTTCATGACCACTGACTTCATCGCTCCCGAGGGCTGGACCGACCTCGACCGCCGCGCCGTTGACACCGCCCGCACCCTCGCTGTGGACGCCGTCGAGAAGGTCGGCAACGGCCACCCCGGCACCGCCGTCAGCCTCGCCCCGGCCGCCTACCTCCTCTACCAGGACGTCATGGCGTACGACCCGAAGGACCCGAACTGGCTGGGCCGAGACCGCTTCGTGCTCTCCGCCGGCCACTCCAGCATCACCCAGTACGCCCAGCTGTTCCTCGCCGGAGTCGGCCTCGAGCTCGAGGACCTCAAGCAGCTGCGCACCTTCCGTTCCAAGACGCCCGGCCACCCGGAGAACTTCGTGACCGACGGCGTCGAGGTGACGACCGGTCCCCTCGGCCAGGGCGTCGCCATGAGCGTTGGCCTGGCGATGGCGCAGCGCCGTGAGCGCGGCCTGCTCGACCCGGACGCTCCCGCCGGTGAGAGCCCGTTCGACCACTTCACCTACGTCATCGCTTCCGACGGCGACCTGCAGGAGGGCGTCTCCCACGAGGCCAGCTCCCTCGCCGGCACCCAGAAGCTCGGCAACCTCGTCGTGATCTGGGACGACAACGAGATCTCCATCGAGGGTGACACCGAGATCGCCTTCACCGAGGACGTCGCCGCCCGGTACGAAGCGCTCGGCTGGGATGTGCGCACCGTGGACTGGCGCAACGGTGGCCAGTACCGCGAGGACGTTGCCGCGCTCAAGCAGGCGATCGAGGACGGCAAGAAGGTCACCGACAAGCCGACCTTCATCCAGCTGAAGACCATGATCGGCTGGCCGCTGCCGGGCGTGCAGGGCAAGGCGTCCGTCCACGGCTCCGCCGTCGGTGCCGAAGCGATCCGCGGCCTGAAGGAGAACATCGGGGTCGACCCCGACAAGGACTTCGAGGTCGCCCCCGAGGTGCTCGAGCACACCCGCGCCCGCGGTGAGAAGACCCAGGCCGAGCGCGATGAGTGGGCGAAGAAGTTCGACGCCTGGAAGAGCGCGAACCCTGAGAAGGCCGAGCTGCTTGAGCGTCTGCAGAAGCGTGAACTGCCGGACCTCACCGACGCCCTGCCCGCCTTCGACGCCGATGAGAAGGGCATCGCCACCCGCGCCGCCTCCGGGAAGATCCTTGAGGCCCTCGCCGATGTGGTTCCTGAGCTGTGGGGCGGCTCCGCTGACCTCGCCGGCTCCAACAACACCACGATGAAGGGGGAGCCGTCGTTCATCCCGACCGAGCATCAGACCGAGGACTTCTCCGGCAATCCGTTCGGCCGCACCCTGCACTTCGGCATCCGTGAGCACGCGATGGGCTCGATCCTCGCGGGCATCTCGCTGCACGGCCTGACCCGCCCGTACGGCGGCACCTTCTTCCAGTTCGCCGACTACATGCGCGGCGCTGTCCGCCTCACCTCCCTGATGAACGTGCCCTCCACCTACGTGTGGACGCACGACTCCATCGGCCTCGGTGAGGACGGCCCCACGCACCAGCCGGTCGAGCACCTCGCCGCGTACCGTGCGATCCCGAACCTGTCGATCGTGCGGCCCGCTGACGCGACCGAGACCGCTCAGGCGTGGAAGGCCCTCTTGGAGCGGGACCGCGGCCCCGTCGGCCTCATTCTGACCCGCCAGGCGGTGCCGACGTTCGATCGCGAGGAGTACGCCGACGCCGCCGGTCTCGCCAAGGGCGCGTACGTGATGAAGGAGGCGTCGGCTGAGCCCCAGCTGATCCTCATCGCCACCGGCTCCGAGGTGCAGCACGCCGCTGCCGCGCAGAAGAAGCTGGAGGCCGACGGGATCCCCACCCGTCTCGTGTCCATGCCGTGCATGGAGTGGTTCGAGGAGCAGGACGAGGCGTACCGCGAATCGGTTCTGCCGAGCTCCGTGAAGGCGCGCGTCAGCGTCGAGGCGGGCATTGCGATGCCGTGGCACCGCTACCTCGGCGACGCCGGCCGCGCCGTCTCCCTCGAGCACTACGGCGCGTCCGCCGACGGCGCCCTGCTGTTCGAGGAGTTCGGCTTCACCGCCGACAACGTGATGAAGGCGGCGAAGGAGTCCCTCGCCGCTGCCGGCAACTGACCCGCACCATCCCGCTCACCCGACGACCCTCCCGAAAGGACTGGGAACCCATGGCTCAGAACCCGAACACTCAGGCCCTGTCCGATGCCGGCGTTTCCATCTGGCTGGACGACCTCTCCCGCCACCGCCTCACCAGCGGCGGCCTGAAGGACCTGATCGCCTCGAAGAACGTGGTCGGTGTGACCACGAACCCGTCGATCTTCCAGGGCGCGATCTCCGGCTCGAAGGACTACGACGACGCGATCGCAGGCCTCTACGCCGACGGCCGCGACGTGGACGGCATCATCGAAGCACTCACCACCGATGACGTGCGCGACGCCTGCGACGTCTTCATGGACCTGTACCGCTCCACCCAGGGGTACGACGGCCGCGTCTCCATCGAGGTGGATCCGCGCCACGCCAACGACACCGACGCCACCATCGAGCAGGCGCAGCGCCTGTACGACCTGGTGGACCGCGAGAACGTTATGATCAAGATCCCGGCGACCCTCGAGGGTCTGCCGGCGATCACCGAAGTGATCTCCCGCGGCATCAGCGTCAACGTCACTCTCATCTTCTCCGTCGCCCGCTACGAGGAGGTCATCGAGGCCTACCTGGAGGGCCTGGAGAAGGCGGCAGAGGCCGGCCGCGATCTCGCCACTATCCATTCGGTGGCCTCGTTCTTCATCTCCCGCGTGGACACGGAGATCGACAAGCGCCTGGAGGAGATCGGCGGCGACGCCCTCGAACTGCTCGGCAAGGCGGCCGTGGCGAACGGTCGCGCCGCGTTCGGGCTGTACGCCCGCGAGTTCTCCTCGGAGCGCTTCGGTGCGCTGAAGGAGAAGGGCGCGAATGTGCAGCGTCCCCTGTGGGCGTCCACCGGTGTGAAGAACGAAGACTACTCCGACACCCTCTACGTGGACGAGCTCGTCACCGACCCGGCGGTGAACACAATGCCGGAGAAGACCCTGGACGCGTTCGCCGACCACGGCGACGCCTCCGGCCGCCTCACCGTCGCAAGCGCCGCCGATGAGGAGGAGAAGGCGGAGGAGCTGTTCGACCGCCTCGCTGAGGCCGGTATCGACCTCGCGGACGTGTTCGCACAGCTGGAGTCCGAAGGCGTGTCGAAGTTCGTCGACGCCTGGGGTGAGCTGCTGGACACCGTCGGCTCCGCTCGGCCGTCCGAGAACGCCTGAGCGCGCCGACCGGGAGGACACGAGTGAACAACCCCCTGCGCGATCCCCGCGACCGGCGCCTGCCGCTGATCGCGGGACCGAGTTCGATGGTCATGTTTGGTGTGACCGGCGACCTCGCGAAGAAGAAGCTGCTGCCGGCGATCTACGACCTCACGAACCGCAGCCTGCTGCCGCCGAGCTTCGGCCTGGTCGGCTTCGGGCGCCGCGACTGGTCGCATGAGGACTTCGCCGACTATGTCGAAGAGGCGGTGAAGGAGGGCGCCCGCACCGGCTTCCGCCAGAGCGTGATGGACCAGCTGCGCGGCGGCCTGCGCTTCGTCACCGGCGAGTTCGATGAGACCGCCGCGTACGAGCGCCTCACCGACGTGGTGAAGGAGCTCGATGAGACCCGCGGCACCGGCGGCAACCACGCGTTCTACCTGTCGATCCCGCCGAAGGCGTTCCCTCAGGTCTGCGAGCAGCTCGCGAACTCCGGCCTGAACGCGTCGGAGAACGGGTCGTGGCGGCGCGTCGTCATCGAGAAGCCCTTCGGGCACAACCTCGAGAGCGCACGCGAACTGAACGACGTGGTGGAGAAGGTGTTCGATGAGGAGGACGTCTTCCGCATCGACCACTACCTCGGCAAGGAGACGGTGCAGAACCTCCTCGCCTTCCGCTTCGCCAACCAGATGTTCGAGCCGGTGTGGAACGCCAACTATGTGGACCACGTGCAGATCACGATGGCTGAGGACATCGGCATCGGGTCGCGCGCCGGCTACTACGACGGCATCGGCACCGCCCGCGACGTCATCCAGAACCACCTCCTGCAGCTGTTCGCGCTGACCGCGATGGAGGAGCCGATCTCGTTCGAAGCCGCGGACCTGCGCGCCGAGAAGGAGAAGGTTCTTGCCGCGGTCGAACTGCCCGGTGACCTCGCCACCTCCACGGCCCGTGGCCAGTACGTGGGCGGCTGGCAGGGCGGCCAGTGGGTGAAGGGCTACCTGGAGGAGGAGGGCATCCCGGAGGACTCCGAAACGGAGACGTTCGCGGCGATGCAGCTGAACGTCAACACGCGCCGCTGGGCGGGTGTCCCGTTCTACCTGCGCGCCGGCAAGCGCCTGGGCCGACGGGTCACGGAGATCGCCGTGGTCTTCAAGTCTGCGCCCTTCCTCCCGTTCAACGACACGGACACAAAGGACCTCGGGCAGAACTCGATCGTGATCCGCATCCAGCCGGATGAGGGTGTGACGATGCGGTTCGGTTCGAAGGTGCCGGGTTCCCAGATGGAGGTGCGGGACGTTTCGATGGACTTCGTGTACGGCTCCAGCTTCACGGAGGAGTCGCCGGAGGCGTACGAACGTCTGATCCTGGACATGCTGCTGGGCGACCCGCCACTTTTCCCGCGCCAGCGGGAAGTGGAGCTGTCCTGGGCGATCCTCGATCCCGTCACCGAGTTCTGGGCGGAGAGCATGCCGCCCAGCCCGTACCGCGCCGGCACCTGGGGCCCCCAGACGGCGCATGACATGCTCGCCCGCGACGGACGGCATTGGAGGCGCCCATGATCCACACGATGAAGGACACCACCACGTCCGAGGTGAGCCGGGTCCTGATCGAACTGCGCGAGGACACGGGCCTGGTCACGCTCGGCCGGGTCGCCACTCTCGTGGTGATCTCCCCGGAGGACCACCTGGATGACAGCATCGATGTCGCCGTCCACGCTTCGCATGAGCATCCGGCGCGGATCATCGTGATCGTGCCGCAGGGCGACACCGACCGCAACGCGCTCGACGCGGAGGTCCGCGTCGGTGCCGACGCCGGCGCCGGTGAGCTGATCGTGCTGCGCCCGTCGGGCCTGGTGGTCAACGGCATGGACACGCTGATCACCCCGCTGCTGCTGCCGGATGCGCCGATCGTCACCTGGTGGTCGGCGGCTCCGCCGGTGTGCCCCAGCCAGGACGTGGTGGGGGCGCTGTCCACCCGCCGCATCACCGATGCGCTCGCCGCGGACGACCCGGACGCGGTGTTCCGCCGCCTGTCGCACAACTACCATCCCGGCGACACGGACCTGTGCTGGAGCCGCCTGACGAACTGGCGGGGCCTGCTCGCAGCCGCATACGAGCAGCCGCCGATCAGCGCCCCCACCGCCGTCACCATCGAGGGGAAGCTGAATAAGCCGACGGTGACCCTGATGCGGCAGTGGCTCGCGGACTTCCTGTCCGTGCCGGTGACGGTGAAGGACACCGACGGCGACTTCGGTCTGATCTCCATCACCCTGCACCGTGAGGACGGCGACATCACGCTGCGACGCGTCTCCCCGCACACGGTGATCGTGTCCACCCCCGGCGAGACCGATGACCAGTCGGTGACGATGCCGGTGCGGACCATGCACGACCTCCTCAGTGAGGAACTGCGTCGCCTCGATGCGGACGACATCTACGGCACGGTCCTGACCGCGGCGTTCCCCCACCACGTGGATGTGAAGGACTTCGCGACCGGCAAGCCGGCGCCGTCGGACATCCGGGTGAAGGACAAGGACGACCTCATCGAGCATGCGGCGCAGTTCTCCGTGGAGATGATCGACGAAGCGGTCCGTGAGCGCGGCATCGCCCACATCGCGATGACCGGTGGCCGAACCGGCACGCAGGTCGCGCGCCGCATCGGCGAACTGCTGCACTCCACCGATGTGGCCGCCTCGAAGGTCCACGTCTGGTGGGGCGATGAACGGTTCGTGGAGACGAAGTCCGACGACCGCAACGACCGCCCGGCCCTGTCCGCGCTGACGCTGACCGCTGGCATCCCCGTGTACAACGTGCACTCGATGCCGGCCAGCGACATGGGCATGGAACTGGACGACGCCGCCGCCTGGTACGGCCAGCAGCTGTCCCTGCTGGGAGCGGACAGCGCCCACACGGAGGAGACCGACGAGGAGCGCGCATTCTTCGACGTGGTCCTGCTCGGCATGGGCGAGGACGGGCACATCGCGTCCCTGTTCCCCGATCATGAGGACGCGGGCGATGCGACCCGGTCCGCGGTGTCGGTGCGGAACTCGCCGAAGCCGCCGTCGGAGAGGATCTCGCTGACGTGGCCGATGCTGAACGCGGCCCGCCACGTGGTGTTCCTCGTGGCCGGTGAGGAGAAGGCGGAGTTCGCGGCCCGCGCCCACGGCGACATCGACCCGGTGAACCTGCCGGCGTCCGCCGTGCGCGGCACCGTCTCCACCACCTGGTTCCTTGATCCGGAGGCGGCCTCAGCGATCGAGCACTGACCCGTCCTCATCCGCTTGCGCGAGCAGCAGCGCACCCTCCACGGGCTCTGCTGCTCGCGTCGTCTGCAGGCCCCGCGCCGCCAGCGCCTGCTCAACCCTCCGCGTGATCGGGGTGTCGGCGGCGAGCAGAGCGCCCGCCAGCACCACGAGGGCGCCGACGGGTGCACCCAGCGCGTCCAGCGTCGCCACGAGGTCACTCGCGGCGCCGTCGATGATGCTCTGCGCGACCACATCCCCCGCGCAGCTGCCGGGGATGCGGGCGAAGCGGCCCCACTGGGCGGGCGTCAGCGGATCCGCCGCCTGGATCAGCGCCTGGCGCACATCCACCGCGTCCCCGCTGCCCGCGGGCCTGGTGCTGCCCGCGATGCCGAGCTCCTCCAGCACCCGCGCAGTCATCGCCGTGGCGGGGCCTCGGTGGTCGAGATCGGCGGCGGCGGCGCGCAGCACCCGTCGGCCGATGTCCACGGCGGAGCCGCAGTCCCCCAGCAGCCAGCCCATGCCGTCCGCCCGGGCGACCATCCGGCCCTGTTCGAACCGAGCCGCGGCGGCGCCGGTGCCGGCGAGCAGCAGGAACCCGTCGGCCCCCACCCGGCCGGCACCCGCGGTGAACGCGGTGACCTGGTCATCGACCACCCTGCCCACCCCGGCCGGCACGCCCGCCCGCGCGAGAGCGGGCAGCAGGAGCGCGCTGACCTCCGCGTGCCGTGCCGGCCCGGCGCCCGCAACACCGAGCACCGCCGCCTCCACCGACGCGAGGTCCTCCCCCGCGGCGCGGGCGTCCCCGGCGAGTTCGGTGAGGAGGTCGGCGACACGCCCGGCGGCGTCAGTCCCGGAGGATCGGATGTTGCAGCCGCCGCCGTTGCGCTCGGCGACGCGGACTTCCCCGCGGGTGAGGCGGAGGCGGGTGCTGGTGCCGCCGATGTCGGCCCCCAGGATCAAGCGCGGCATGTGATCCTCCTCTCGACGTCACAACCCGATCATGGTAACTTGCAGTCCATCGCGAGTCGATAAAACTTATTTTCACTTCGCGGTCGGTGACAGCTCAGCACCGGTCGGGTCAAAGGAGATCTCATGATTGCACGGCGGACAGTCCTCGCAGGCGGCGCAGCCAGCGCCGCAGCCCTCGGCCTCGCGGCCTGCGGCTCCGACTCCTCGAAGGGCAGCGGCACCGACGGCAAGGGCAAGACCCTCACCCTCTGGATCATGGAGGGCACCAACCCCTCCACCGACGCCTACATCGCCGACCTCAAGAAGAAGTTCAAGGAGGCGACCCAGGCGGACCTCACGGTCGAAGTGCAGCCCTGGGACGGCGCCCACGACAAGTTCGTCAACGTCATGGGCGGGGACAGCGCCCCGGACGTCGCCGAAGTCGGCACCACCTGGACCCCCGAGTTCGCCGACGCCGGCGGCCTCGACCCCATCGGCGACGAACTCGAGGAGGCCGGGCTCAGCGGAAAGTACGTCAAGGCCCTCGAAGAGTCCGCCACGCTTGAGGGCGAGGTGTTCGGCGCCCCCTGGTACGCCGGTGTCCGCTCCATCCTCGCCAACAAGGACCTGCTCAGCGCAGCCGGTGTCGACAAGCAGCCCGGCAACTGGGAGGAGCTGCTCGACGCTGCCCAGGCCCTGAAGAAGAAGGACCCCTCCACCATCCCGTTCCCCATCTCCGGCGGCTCCCCGTTCGGCCTGCTGCCGTTCATCTGGGGCGCCGGCGGCGAGATCGCGAAGCAGTCCGGCGGCACCTGGAAGGCCGCCATCGCCGACTCCCCCGCCGTGGAGGGCGTCACCTGGTACACGGACATCGCGCTGAAGCACAAGCTGTCCACCCCCGCCGCTTCCACCTGGAAGGAGACCGACGCCCTCGCCGCGTTCCAGAAGGGCGATGTGGGCATGTTCATCACGGGCTCCTGGGTGCCCGCCACCATCAAGGAGAAGTCGCCGGAGCTGTACGACAAGCTGATGGCGTTCACCATCCCCGCGAAGGACTCCGAGGTGGCCCCGAGCTTCCTCGGCGGCTCCCACCTGTGCCGCTTCACCGGCACGAAGGAGCCGGAGCTGGCGTTCGAGCTGATCAAGCTGATGACGACCGGCGAGTTCGCCGCGAACTGGGCGAAGCAGACCAACTTCTTCCCCGGTGAGCAGTCCGCCCTCGACGAGGTCGTCACGAGCGGTGATGACCTCACCGCCGTATTCGCCAAGCAGATGACCGAAGGCGGCAAGTCCGTGCCCGTCACCCCACTGTGGGGCCAGGTCGAAGGCAAGAAGACCATCCCGAACCTTCTGAACACCGTGCTGACCGGAGGGAAGGACGCGGCGACCGCATGCCAGGACGCCGCGAAGGAGATGGACCAGATCTTCGCCGACTGACCCGTCGGCCCAGTCGTCCCGTACTCTCCCCCCCCTGCCCGATTCCGCTCGTCTCGAGGTTCCCGTTGAGCACTGCCCCCTCCACCGCCGCGCCGTCGGTGCGCCGCCCCAGCCGGGCCGCGCGCCTGCGGCGGGCCCTGCCGCCCTGGCTGCTGCTGGCGCCCGCCCTGATCACCCTCGGCGTGCTGCTGCTGTGGCCGATGATCCGCGTGGCGGACCTGTCCCTGCAGAAGTTCCGGCTGCGCCACCTCCTGCGCGGCGAACGCGAGTACATCGGTCTGGAGAACTACCAGAAGATCCTCACCGACGATCACCTGTGGCTGACGGTTCTGCCGAACACCATCGGCTTCGCCGCCGTGTGCGTCGCCGCCACCATGCTGGTGGGAACGGTGGTGGCTCTGTTCCTCAACACCCTGTCCACGCCGTGGCGCATCATCTGCACCACCGCGATCATGGTGGCGTGGGCGGTGCCGGCGCTGACCGGCACGTACATCTTCGTGTGGCTGTTCGATCCCCATTCCGGGTTCGTCGCCGGTGTGCTGGAGTGGCTCGGTCTGCTGGAGGCGGACACCGTCAACTGGTGGAACAACCGGTGGGCGTTCTACGGCATCGCCGCTCTCAACGTGGTCTACCACGGGTTCCCGTTCATCGCGGTGACGATCCTCGCCGGCCTGATGACGGTCCCGAAGGAGCTGTACGAAGCGGCCCGCGTGGACGGCGCCGGCGCGTGGCGGCGCTTCGCCTCCGTCACGGTGCCGACCATGCGGCCCATCTTCGCCGTGTGCCTCATCCTCTCCACCATCTGGGACTTCAAAGTGTTCACCCAGATCTACCTCATGCCCGGCGGTGACGGCTCGAACCGATCCGTCATGAACCTCGGCGTCTGGTCCTACACCGAAGCCGCCGGGCAGGGCCACTACGGCATGGGCGCCGCCATCGCCGTGCTCCTGACCGCCCTTCTGCTCGTCATCTCCGTGGTGTACCTGCGGACTCTTCTGAAGGAGGACGACCTGTGAGAGGCCCCTCCCCCGCACGCCGCATCCTCACCGGGTTCGGCATCGCCGTGGTGCTGATCTACGCCCTGTTCCCGTTCTACTGGATGCTCAGCACCGCCGTGGACCCCCATGCGGACGCCCGCGGCGCCGGCCTGCTGCCATCCGGGTTCACCCTCGACCACTTCCATCGCGTGCTGGTGGAAGCGGACTTCCTGCAGTACGTGAAGGTGAGCCTGCTGGTGGCGCTCGGCACCGTCGTCGCCTCCGGCGCCATCGCCCTGCTCGCGGCGGTGGCGGTGGCGCGCTTCCGGTTCCGGTTCCGCTCCGTGGTGCTGATCATGGTGCTGGTGGTGCAGATGGTGCCGCTCGAAGCGCTCGTGATCCCCCTCTTCCTGCAGGCGAAGTCGCTGAACATGCTGAACTCCCTGCTCGGGCTGGTGATCGTGTACCTGGCGTTCTCACTGCCGTTCGCGATCTGGAACCTGCGCGGCTTCGTCGCTGCTGTCCCCAAGGAGCTGGAGGAGGCGGCCTACGTGGACGGCGCGTCCTGGTGGCGCATGTTCCGCTCCGTCCTGCTGCCACTGGTGGCGCCCGGCCTCGTCGCGACCTCAGTGTTCAGCTTCATCACCGCGTGGAACGAGTTCATCTTCGCCCTGACGTTCATGACGGACTCCTCGAAGTACCCCGTCGGCGTGGGACTGCGGACCTTCTTCACCACCAACACCGCGGAATGGGGCGCTGTCATGGCGGCCTCCACGATCATCGCCCTGCCGGTGGTGGTCTTCTTCGTCCTCGTCCAGCGCAACCTGGCGTCCGGCCTCACCGCCGGAGCCGTGAAGGGGTGAGCCCGCCATGAGCCCACGCACCGATTGGGACCCTGATGTCCTCGGCGTCCTCCTCGCCCCGATGGAGGGCACTAAACTCAGCGACTTCATGCGCTCAGCCCTCGCCTCCGGCCTCGGCGGCATCACCCTGTTCGCCCCGAACACCCCGACCCTTGGCGCCACGCAGCGCCTGTGCGCGCAGATCCGGGACGCCGGAGCAGACCCCATCATCGCGATCGACGAGGAGGGCGGGCGCGTCACTCGCCTGTTCGGCCACGGTGACGGATTCGGCGGGCCTCCCGGCCGGCCGACGGATACCGCACCTCTGACCCAGGCGGAGACCAGCCGGCATGAGGGCCCGCTGCCCGCGGCTGCCGTCTTCGGCCGCGCCGACGATGAGGACCTCACCGCACGTGCCGGTGCCGCCCTCGGCGCCCTGCTGGCAGAGCTCGGCATCACCATGGACTTCGCGCCCGTCGCCGATGTCGCCACGAACCCGGAGAACCCGGTGATCGGGCACCGCGCGTTCTCCTCCGACCCGGCCGCTGCCCTGCGGCACGCCGCGGCGTTCACCCGCGGTCTGCACTCGGCTGGGGTCGCCGCCTGCGCGAAGCACTTCCCCGGCCACGGCGACGCCGACACCGATTCCCACCTGTCCATGCCGACCATCCGCCTGGACCGCGCCACGGTGCTGAGTGACCACGCCGAGCCGTTCTCTGCGCTCTGGACCGGGGAGATGGACGGCGCCGCCGCCGTCGACGCCGTCATGACCGGCCACCTGGAGGTCCCCGCCCTCGGCGACGGACCTGCCTCCCTCTCCCGCTGGTCCGCAGACCTCCTGGATGAGATCGGCTTCACCGGCGTCATCGTCACCGACGCGCTCGATATGGGGGCCGTCACCCACGCCGCCGGCTTCGGCGACGGCTGCATCCGGGCGCTGGAAGCGGGCGCGCACCTTCTGTGCCTGGGCTCCCCGCTGCAGGCCCGCGAACATGACCTGCTGACGGCGGCGCATGATGCGATCCTGGGCGCCGTCGGCTCCGGCCGCCTCACCCGCGAGCAGCTGCGGGACGCGCACCAACGCGCCGCGCGCTGCCAGCGTGCCCGCCGCGTCACAGCGCCCACCCGCCCCGCCTCGTCCGATCTGGAGCCCCTGGTGGCGCACCTGTGGCAGGTGGGTGATGAGGCACGTGCGGCCGGAGAATCGTCAGTCAGCGCGGCCGATGTCCCCACGGAGCAGCGCAACGAGCGCACCCGACACATCGACACGGTCAGCACCCCGGACGCGGTCGACCTCATCCTCGCCGAGGAGCAGACCTCGGTGGACGCCGTCCGTTCCCAGGCAGCGCAGATCGCCGAACTCGCCGAGATCTGTGTGGACACCATCGTCAGCGGCGGAACGGTGCACTACGTCGGCGCCGGCACGTCCGGGCGCCTCGCCGTGCTCGACGCCGCCGAACTGCTGCCCACATTCAACGCCGACTCCGACGTCTTCGCCGCCCACCTCGCCGGCGGACCCAGCGCGATGTTCCACGCCGTGGAGGGCGCTGAGGACTCCAGCGCCGCCGGCGCCGCCCTGATCGCCGAGCACTGCGGTGGATGCGACACCGTCATCGGACTCGCCGCCTCCGGCCGCACCCCGTTCGTGCGCGGCGCACTCGAAGCGGCCCGTGCCCGCCGCCTTCGCACCGGGCTGATCTCCGCGAACCCGTCGGCCCCGCTGGCGGGCCTCGCGAATGTGGCTGTGCTGCTGCCGACGGGCCCTGAGGCGATCGCCGGCTCCACCCGGATGAAGGCGGGAACGGCACAGAAGATGGCGCTGAACGCGCTCTCGACCGCCACCATGGTGCGGCTGGGAACCACCTACGAGAACCTCATGATCGACGTGCGCGCCACCAACGAGAAGCTGGTGGAGCGCACAGCCCGCATCCTCGCCACCGCCACCGGCATCGACGCCGACGGCGCCCGTGCCGCCCTTCGGGCCTGCGACGGGGAGCTGCGCACCGCCCTCGTCATCCTGCTCGCAGGCGAGGACCCGACGGATCCCGCCGTCCGCGAGTCCGCCCGCGCCGCCCGCGCCGCGGCACCGCCCGACCCGTCCCGTGACGGCGACCCCTCCGGGATCCGCACGGCCGCTGAGGAGCTGCGCCGTGCATGACCAGCACCGGCCGTCGGTGCTGCGACTGATCCGAGACGCCCGTCCCACACTGCCTCCGGCCGTGGACCGGGTGGCGCGACTGCTGCTGGCGGACCCGTCGGCTGCTGCCGCGATGACGATCTCGGAGGTGGCGCGCGAGGCCGGGTCGTCAGAGGCGAGCGCTGTCCGCCTCGCCCGCGAACTGCGCCTGTCCGGCTACCGGGAGCTGCGGTCGATGCTGCGCACCGAGATCGCGTTCAATGAGGGCCGCACCGCATCGTTCGCCGGCGATGCGCAGGCGCAGATGCTGGGGAATGATCTGTCCGCTTCGGACACGCTCGCCGAAACGGTCGCGAAGATCGCGTTCGCCGACGCCCGCGCCGTCCAGGACACGGCCGACCAGCTCGACCTGGACGCCCTGGGCCGGGCTGTCGACACTCTCGCCTCCGCGCAGCGGATCGTGACGTTCGGGGTGGGGGCGTCAGCGTTCGCGGCCCTGGACCTGCAGCAGAAGCTGGCGCGGATCGGCCGCAGCGCCGTCGCGTTCACCGACGTCCATCAGGGGCTGCCGGGCGTGGCGCTGCTCGACGGCGACGATGCCGCCGTGATCGTGTCCCATTCGGGGTTCACGACGGATGCGATCGATGTGCTCGCCGCGGCGAAGCGCGCCGGAGTGCGGACCGTGGGAGTGACGAACGCAGGCCGCTCTCCGCTGTCGGAGGGGGCCGGCGTCGTGCTGCTGACCGCGGCGCAGGAATCGGAGATGCGCTCCGGTGCGACCGCGTCCAGGATCGCTCAGCTGAGCGTGGTGGACATGCTGTTCATCGCGACGGCGCAGCGGGACATCGAATCGGCCCGCAGCGCCCTGTCACGGACGTACCTTGCGATCAGCCGGGGTAGAAGCGCTGGATGACCCCGATGCCGATGATGCTGCCCACCCAGATGAGGGCGACGATCACGGTGAGGATGTTGAGGTTGCGTTCGGCGACGCCGGACGAGCCGGCGCCCGCGGAGATGCCGCCCCCGAACATGTCGGACAGGCCGCCGCCGCGTCCCTTGTGCATGAGCACGAGCAGGATGAGCAGGATGCTGGTGATGGCCAGCACCACGAACAGGGCGATCTTCAGGGTGTCCATGGGCAGCAGGTGACTCTTTCCTCGACGTCGAACAGTCGCATCCAAGACTACGCCGCGCCCGGTGCTGTGTCATGCATCGGGCGCGGCGTGGTCTGCGGGTGAGGCGGGACTCTCAGGCGGCGTTGCCGGCGAGCGCGGCGAACTCGTCGGCCTTCAGGCTCGCGCCGCCCACGAGGGCGCCGTCGATGTCGTCCTTCGCCATGATGTCGGCGACGTTCGAGGACTTCACCGAACCGCCGTACAGGACGCGGACGCGGGAGGCCACGTCATCGCCGTGCAGGTCGCTGAGGAGGCCGCGGATCGCACCGCACACCTCCTGCGCATCCTCCGGGGTGGCGACCTCGCCGGTGCCGATCGCCCACACCGGTTCGTAGGCGATGACCGTGTCGGCGACCTGATCGCCGCTCAGGCCCTCGAGGCCGCCGCGCACCTGGTCGAGGGTGTGCTGCACGTGCGTGCCGGCCTGGCGGACCTCGAGGGGCTCGCCGACGCACAGGATCGGGGTGATGCCGGCGCCGAGGGCGGCCTTCACCTTGGCGTTCGTGATCGCTTCGTCCTCACCGTGGTACTGGCGGCGCTCGGAGTGGCCGATAGCGGCGAAGGTGACGTTCAGGGCCTTCAGCATGGCGGCGGACACCTCACCGGTGTACGCACCGGACTCGTGCTGGGAGATGTCCTGTGCGCCGAGACCGATCGACGACTTCGCGGCGTCCAGGACGGTCTGCACGGTGCGGATGTCCACGAACGGCGGCAGCACAGCGACGTCGACCGCGTCGAAGTCGTGGTCCGTGAGCGCGTCGTTCAGGTCCTCCACGAGGGCCTGCGCCTCGAGGTGGGTCTTGTTCATCTTCCAGTTGCCGGCGATGAGCGGGGTGCGGGTCATATCAGTTCTCCTCCAGAACGGCGATGCCGGGCAGCTGCTTGCCCTCGATCAGTTCGAGGGATGCGCCGCCGCCGGTCGAAATGTGGGAATAGCGGGATTCGTCGAAGCCGAGGTTGCGGATGGCGGATGCGGAGTCGCCGCCGCCGACCACGGTGTACGCGGGCGATTCGGCGAGGGCTTCAGCGACGGCCTTCGTGCCGGCCTGGAACAGGTCGAACTCGAACACGCCCATCGGGCCGTTCCAGAACACGGTGCCGGCGTCCTTGAGGGCGTCGCCGAACTGCTTCGCGGAGTCGGGACCGATGTCCAGGCCCTCCTGGTCCTCGGGCATGGAGTCGGAGCCGACGGTGGTGGCGGGGCCGTCGGGCCCGAACGCGGGGGCGACCACGTTGTCCACCGGCAGCAGGATCTCCACGCCGTTCTTCTGGGCGCGCTCCATGTAGCCCTTCACCGTGTCGACCTGCTCCTCCTCGAGCAGGGAGTTGCCGACCTCGTGGCCGAGCGCCTTCTGGAAGGTGTAGGACATGCCGCCGCCGATGATGATGGTGTCGGCGCGGTCCAGCAGGTTCTCGATGACGCCGAGCTTGTCGGACACCTTCGCGCCGCCGAGGATCACGACGAACGGGCGCTTCGGGTCGTCGGTGACGCGGCGCAGCGACTCCACTTCCTTCTGCACCAGCAGTCCCGCCGCTGCCGGCAGCAGCTGCGCAACGTCGTACACGGACGCCTGCTTGCGGTGGACGACGCCGAACCCGTCGGACACGAAGACGTCGGCGAGGTCGGCGAGGCGGCGGGCGAACTCCTGCCGCTCGGCCTCGTCCTTGCTGGTCTCGCCCGCGTTGAAGCGGACGTTCTCCAGCACGGCGACGTCGCCGTCACCGAGGGAGTCGACCACGGAGCGGGCGCTGTCGCCGACGGTGTCCTCAGCAAACGCGACGTCCGCACCGAGGAGTTCGGACAGGCGATCGACGACGGGCTTCAGGGTGAAGGCGGGGTCCGCTTCGCCCTTGGGCCGCCCGAGGTGGGCCACCAGAATGACGCGAGCGCCCTTGTCACGCAGGGCGGTGACGGTGGGCAGGCAGGCCCGGATGCGGCCGTCATCGGTGATGCGGTCGCCGTCCAGGGGAACGTTGAGGTCGGCGCGGACGAGGACGCGCTTGCCGGCGAGGTCGCCGAGGGAGTCGATGGTCTTCAGCACGAGTATTCCTTGTGGTGGTGCGGGCGGTGAATGCAACGGCCCGTGCGCCCGATTCCTGCCGGAATGAGACGCACGGGCCGGTTGTCAGTGGGGTCGGATCAGAGCTTGGCGCCGACGATCTCGACCAGGTCGACGAGGCGGTTGGAGAAGCCGGCCTCGTTGTCGTACCAGGTCACGACCTTGACCTGGTTGCCGATGACCTTCGTGCTGAGCGCATCGAAGATCGAGGAGTGCGGGTCGCCGACGATGTCGGAGGACACGATCGGATCCTCGGTGTAGTCGAGGACGCCCTTGAGGTCACCCTCCGCGGCCTTCTTGACCGCAGCGTTGATCTCCTCGACGGTGACCTCGCGCGAGGCCTCGAAGGTGAGGTCCACAACGGAGCCGGTCGGGACCGGGACGCGGACGGCGTAGCCGTCGAACTTGCCCTTGAGCTCCGGCAGGACGAGCGCCACAGCAGCGGCGGCGCCGGTCTTGGTCGGGATCATGTTGAGGGCGGCGGCGCGGGCACGGCGCAGGTCCTTGTGCGGGGCGTCCAGCAGGCGCTGATCCGAGGTGTAGGCGTGGATGGTGGTCATCAGGCCCTTTTCGATGCCGAACTCGTCGTTCAGCACCTTCGCCAGGGGAGCCAGGCAGTTGGTGGTGCAGGACGCGTTGGAGATGATGTGGTGGTTCTCCGGGTCGTAGTCCTTGTCGTTGACGCCGACCACGAAGGTGGCGTCCTCGCCCTTGGCGGGAGCGGACACGATGACCTTCTTCGCACCGGCCTCGATGTGTGCGCGGGCGTCCTCCGCCTTGGTGAACAGACCGGTGGACTCCAGCACGATGTCAGCACCGACCTCGGCCCACGGGATGTTCTTCGGGTCCTTCTCAGCGAACACCTTGAAGGTGTCGCCGTTGACGGTCATGGTGTCGTCGGTGTGGGAGACCTCGCCCTGGAAGCGCCCCATGACCGAGTCGTACTTGAAGAGATGGGCGAGCGTCGTGTTGTCCGTGAGGTCGTTGACACCGACGATGTCGACGTCAGCGCCGTGTGCGATGACTGCTCGCAGGAAGCCGCGTCCGATGCGTCCGAAGCCGTTGATTCCAACCTTGATGGTCACGTTTCCTCCTAGGTAGTCGCAGTGGTGCTGCGAAGAAGTGGAGTGGCACGCACGCCGTTGTACGCATTGACGTCCCAGATGAGGGATTGACCTCACCCTACCAAGTGTGACCTGCGCAGTTCTGCAGGAATCAACCCATGAGAAGGCCCGGTTCGGTCAGTGGCCCGTTCCGTTCAACATTTCAGGACTTAGGTGTGCATCCGTCGGCTCAACCCCCAGCTCAGCGGCCCTTCTGTCCGCCAGGGCGAGCAGCCGACGGATCCTTCCCGCAACCGCGTCCTTCGTCATCGGCGGGTCCGACAGCCGCCCGAGTTCCTCCAGGCTGGCCTGGCGGTGCTGCAGGCGCAGCGCGCCCGCGGCGAGGAGGTGGTCGGGAGCCTGGCCCTCCAGGATCTCCAGGGCCCGCTGCACGCGCGCGCTCGCTGCGACGGCGGCGCGGGCGGAGCGCCGCAGGTTTGCGTCGTCGAAGTTCGCGAGGCGGTTCGCGGCTGCGCGCTCCTCCCGGTGCACCCGCTTGCGGTCCCATTCCTTCACCACCTGTTCCGCCCCCATGGCGCGCAGCAGCTGGGAGATCGCTTCCCCGTCCCGCAGCACGACGCGATCGGCGCCGCGCACTTCGCGGGACTTCGCAGCCACCCCGAGCCGGCGGGCGGCGCCCACCATGGCGAGGGCGGCTTCGCTGCCGGGGCAGGCGAGTTCGAGGGCGGCGCCGCGTCCGGGTTCACTCAGCGCTCCCTGGGCGAGGAACGCACCGCGCCACGCGGCAGCCGCGTCGGCCCCCGAGCCGCCGACCACCGTGGGCGGCAGGCCCCGCACGGGCCGGCCGCGGGAGTCGAGGATGCCGGTCTGCTTGGCGAACACGGCCCCGTCACCGGCGAACCGCACCTGGTGGCGGGCGGAGCGCCGGATCCCGGAGGGCTGCACGATGGTGACGGTGGACGCCAAGCCGTACTGGTCGAAGACGAGGGCCTGCAGGCGGCGGGCCGTGCGCTCGGAGTCGAGGTCCGCTTCGATGACGACGCGGCCGCCCTCCATGTGGAGCCCGCCGGCGAACCGCAGCATGGCCGCGATCTCGGCCTTCTTCGCGCTGGAGCGGGTGACGGCGACACCGGCCAGTTCACGGCGGACATCGGGGGTCAGTGCCATCTCAGTCCTCCCTTACGTCGGCGATCACGCCGTCGAACACATCGCGGTAGGCGGCGGCGAGCCGCACGGGGTCATGCACCGGAATGCCCCGGCCCACGCTCACCTGGCGCAGGATCGAGGAGATGCCGTGCTGCTGGGCGAACTCCACCAGCTCCAGGGAGTCGTCCAGCATGGTCGGGTCGGCGACGATCGCATCGATGCCGAGGTCCGGTGCGGTGTCCATCAGCACCTGCAGGTGGTCGGTGCTGGTCATGCCTTCGGTCTCCGTGGGGTCGGAGGTGAGGTTCATGGTGATCAGCCGCTTCGCCTTCGAGGAGCGGATCGCCTCCACGATCTCGGGGATCAGCAGGTGCGGCAGCACGGAGGAGAACCAGGAGCCGGGGCCGAGGATGATCCAGTCGGCCTGCGCGATCGCCTCCAGCACTTCGGTGGGCACCTCGGGGGCCGACGGGATCAGGCGCAGCTCATCCACATGCCCTTCCAGGGACGCCACCTCGGCCTGGCCGCGCACCATGCGGCTGGTGCCGGTGCGGTCCGTCACCGTCGCTTCGATGTCCAGCGGTTCCAGAGCCATCGGCAGTACCCGGCCCCGCACCCCGAGGAGCGCGCCGACGTGGTCCAGCGCCTGGATGGGGTCGCCGAACATCTGCCAGAGGGCGGCGATCAGGAGGTTGCCGAGGGCGTGGCCGTTCAGTTCGCCGTCGGACTCGAAGCGGTGCTGGACGACGTCCCGCCACACGATCCCCCAGTCGGAGTCCTCGCACAGGGCGGACAGCGCCATGCGGAGGTCGCCTGGCGGCAGGATCGGCAGCTCCTTGCGGATGCGGCCGGAGGAGCCGCCGTTGTCGGCGACGGTGACGACAGCGGTGATGTCATGGGCGACGTGCCGCAGGGCCCGCAGGTTCGCGGCGAGGCCGTGGCCGCCGCCGAGGGCGACCACGCGGGTCTCCCCTTCGACCATGCGGCTGCGCGGCTTGGAGTGCTCGAGGATCAGGCTGGTCTGCCGGCGCTGGTTCTGGTGGGTCACTCGCGCCCCAGATCCCGGTGGCGGACCCGCACGGAATGGCCCAGTCGCCGCAGCTGCGCCGCGACCTCCTCGCTGACGGCGACGCTGCGGTGCTTCCCGCCGGTGCAGCCGATCGCAACGGTGGCGAACTGCTTGTTCTCCTCGCTGTATCCGCGCAGCACCGGCAGCAGGGCGTCCACGTACTTGTCGACGAACTCCCGCGCGTTCGGGGCGTTCAGCACGAAGTCGGACACCTCCTTGTCGACACCGCGCTTCTCCCGCAGCTCCGGCACCCAGTACGGGTTCGGCAGGAAGCGCACATCGGCCATCTGGTCCGCTTCGATGGGCACGCCGTACTTGAAGCCGAAGCTCAGCAGGTTCACGGTGACGGTGCGGTCCTCGTTCGTGCCGAACGTCTCCCGCATGCGGATCGCCAGCTGGTGCACGTTGAGGTTCGAGGTGTCGATGACCACGTCCGCCATGCGGCGCAGCGGCTCCAGCTGGTCCGCTTCGCGGCGCAGCCCTTCGATGACGCCCTCTTCGCCCTGCAGCGGGTGGGGCCGACGAACGGAGTCGAAGCGGCGCACCAGGACGTCCTCACTGGCGTCGAGGAAGACGAGGCGCACATCCAGCTCCTGCTTCTTCAGCTGCCGGATGATCTCCGGCAGCTCACCGAAGAACGGTCCTGAGCGGGGATCGGTGACGACCGCGAACCGGGTGTCGCGGCCGGAGGTGGACGCCTGCAGGTCATACAGGCGGCGGATCAGCTGCGGCGCGATGTTGTAGACGACGTACCAGCCGATGTCCTCCAGGGCATGGGCGGCGGTCTCACGGCCGGCGCCGGCGATGCCGGTGATGATGATGATCTCCGGTGCTTCGGCTTCCGGCGGGGACGCTGGCGTCGGGGTCACGGGCGCTCCTTCACGTGAGGGATGGATGTCCTGATGGTACCGGCTCCATCACTCGAGGATCTCACCGGTGGTCATGTTCACGGCCGGTCCGGGCTGATCCGCGGCGAGGGTCGCCATGATGGTCTGGGCGAGGGTGCGGCCGATCCCCTTCACCTGCGCCAGCTCGTCCTCCCCCGCCTTGCGGATGCGGTCCACAGTCACGAAGTGCTCCAGCAGCGCCCGCTTCCGCGCCGGGCCGAGCCCCGGCACGGCGTCCAGAGCGCTCTCCTGCACGGAGCGGCCCCGTTTGGAGCGGTGGTAGGAGATCGCGAACCGGTGGGCTTCGTCGCGAAGCCGCTGGATGAGGAACAGCGCTTCGGAGGTGCGCGGCAGGATGAGGGGATAGTCCTCGTCCGGCAGCCACAGCTCCTCGAGCCGCTTGGCGATGCCGACCAGTGCGATGTCGGTGATGCCGAGCTCATCGAACGCGCGCTGCGCGGCCGCGACCTGCGGCTGGCCGCCGTCGACCACGATCAGCTGCGGCGGGTACGCGAACCGCGCCTTCTCGCCGGTCTCGGGATCCGTCGGCAGCTCCCCGCTGGCCCTCTGCTCCTTCACCTTCAGGTGGTGCTTGAGCCGGCGGGTCATGACGTCGTGCATGGAGGCGGTGTCGTCGCGGGCGGCGTCACCGGTCACGGAGAAGCGGCGGTACTCGCTCTTGCGCGGCAGCCCGTCCTCGAACACCACCATGGAGCCGACCACATTGGTGCCCTGTGAATGGGAGATGTCGAAGCATTCGATGCGCAGCGGCGCATCCTGCATCTCCAGTGCCTCCCCCAGATCCTCCAGGGCCTTCGAGCGGGAGGTGAGATCACCGGAGCGCTTCAGCTTCCCGAGCCGCAGCGCCTCCACCGCGTTGGCGGTCACCGTCTCCAGCAGGTCCTTCTTCTCGCCCCGCACGGGGATGCGGATCGAGGTGGTGCGTCGGCCGGTCAGGTCGCGGATCGCATCGGGATCCGTCGGCTGGTGGCTGACGAGGATCTCCTGAGGCGCCCGCGTATCCGTCCCCTCATACAGGGCGGCCAGCGCCCGCTCCATGATGTCACCGGGGGTGGAGTCGTCCAGCAGTTCCGCCACCCAGCCGCGCTGACCTCGGATGCGGCCGCCGCGCACGTGGAACACCTGCACCGACACTTCCAGGTCGTCGAACGCGAGCGCCACCAGGTCCGCGTCGGTCGCCTCCGACAGCACCACCGAGTTCTTCGACATCACGGTGTCCAGCGCCTGAATGTCGTCGCGGAACCGCGCCGCCGATTCGTAGTCCATTTCGGCGGCGGCGTTCGCCATGCGGCTCTTCAGATCGGCGACCCACTTGCCGGTGTTGCCGTCCATGAAGTCGACGAACCCGTCGGCCAGCTGCCGGTGCCTCTCCTCGCTGACCCTCCCGATGCAGGGCGCGGAGCATTTGTCGATGAAGCCGAGCAGGCACGGCCTGCCCGACCGCTCAGCCCGCCGGTACACGCCCGGGGAGCAGGTGCGGATCGGGAACACCCGCAGCAGCAGGTCGAGGGTTTCGCGGATCGCCCACACGTGCGCGTACGGCCCGAACGACCGGTCGCTCTTCGAGCGCTCCCGGCGGGTGATCAGCGCCCGCGGCACCTTCTCCCCCATCGTCACCACGAGGAACGGGTAGGACTTGTCATCGCGGAACTTCACGTTGAACCGCGGCTCGAACTCCTTGATCCACGTGTACTCCAGCGTCAGCGCCTCCACATCGGAGGACACCACGGTCCACTGCACACTGGATGCCGTGGTCACCATCCGCTGGGTGCGGGGGTGCAGACCCGCCAGATCCTGGAAGTAGGAGGAGAGGCGCTGGCGGAGGTTCTTCGCCTTGCCGACGTACACGACCCGGCCGTCCGGGTCGGAGAACCGGTACACCCCGGGATCCGTCGGGATCGACCCCCGGGCGGGACGGTAGCTCGACGGATCCGTCACGGAAGCATCTCCTTCAGGAACTGCCCCGTGAACGAATCCGGGTTCTCGGCGACCTCCTCCGGTGTTCCTTCGGCGATGACCTGACCGCCGCCGCTGCCGCCCTCGGGGCCGAGGTCGATGAGGTGGTCGGCGCTCTTGATGACGTCGAGGTTGTGCTCGATGACGATGACCGTGTTGCCCTTGTCCACCAGGCCCTGCAGCACCTTCAGCAGCTTGTTGACGTCCTCGAAGTGCAGGCCCGTGGTCGGTTCGTCCAGCACGTAGATGCTGCGGCCGTTGGAGCGCTTGTGCAGCTCGGAGGCGAGCTTCACGCGCTGCGCTTCACCACCGGACAGGGTGGTGGCCGCCTGCCCGAGGCGGACGTAGCCGAGGCCGACGTCCACGAGGGTCTGCAGCTGGCGGCGGATCGCGGGGACGGCGTCGAAGAACTCGACGCCCTCCTCGATCGGCATGTTCAGCACCTCGGAGACGTTCTTGCCCTTGAAGTGGACTTCCAGGGTTTCGCGGTTGTAGCGGGCGCCCTTGCAGACTTCGCAGGTGACGTAGACGTCCGGCAGGAAGTTCATCTCGATCTTGATGGTGCCGTCACCGGAGCAGTTCTCGCAGCGGCCGCCCTTCACGTTGAACGAGAACCGGCCCGCCTTGTAGCCGCGCACCTTCGCCTCCTGGGTCTGCGCGAACAGGGTGCGGATGCGGTCCCACACGCCCGTGTACGTGGCGGGGTTGGAGCGGGGAGTGCGGCCGATCGGCGACTGGTCCACATGCACCACCTTGTCGAGGTGCTGCAGTCCCGTCACTCGGGTGTGCCGGCCGGGGACCACGCGTGCCCGGTTCAGGTGCTTGGCGAGCACCTTGTACAGGATGTCGTTGACGAGGGTGGACTTGCCGGACCCGGACACGCCGGTGACGGCGGTGAGAGTGCCGAGCGGGAACGACACGTCCATGCCCTTGAGGTTGTTCTCCCGCGGGTTGACCACGGTGAGCCGACGGGTCCGGTCGATGGGCCGGCGCACCGGCGGCACCGGGATCTCCCGCTTGCCGGCGAGGTACTGGCCGGTCAGCGACTCGGGGTTCCGCTTCATGGCGGCGAGGCTGCCGGAGTGGACGATGTGGCCGCCGTACTCGCCGGCGAGCGGTCCGATGTCGACGATCCAGTCGGCGGCCTTGAGGGTGTCCTCGTCGTGCTCCACGACGATCAGGGTGTTGCCGAGGTCCCGCAGCCGCGTCAGGGTCGCGATGAGGCGGTTGTTGTCCCGCTGGTGCAGACCGATCGAGGGTTCATCGAGCACGTACAGCACTCCGACAAGCCCGGATCCGATCTGGGTGGCGAGGCGGATGCGCTGCGCCTCGCCGCCGGAAAGGGTGCCGGCGCTGCGCGACAGGTTCAGATAGGTCAGACCGACGTCGATGAGGAAGCCGAGACGGGCGTGGACTTCGCGCAGGACTTCGTCGGCGATGGCGAGTTCGCGGTCGGTGAAGCTGAGCTCGTCGAGGAACGCCTTCGCCTCATCGATCGGCAGCTCGGACAGCTCCGCGATCGACTTCCCGCCGATCCGCACGGCGAGCACTTCGGGGCGCAGCCGCGCACCCTTGCAGACGGGGCAGGGCGAGGTGCGCATGAACTGTTCGTAGCGTTCGCGCGCCCAATTCGATTCGGTGTCCTCGTGCCGACGGTGCAGGAAGTGCATCACGCCTTCGAAGCCGGTGGAGTAGCGGCGCTCGCGGCCGAACCGGTTCTTGTAGCGGACGTGCACGGAGAAGTTGTGCCCGTTCATCAGCGCGTCCTGCACCTCGGCAGGCAGGTCCCGGTACGGGGTGTCCATGGAGAACTTCATCTCCTCGGACAGGGCCGTCATGATCTGCTGATGGTGGTCGGCGGAACCAAGGGTCCACGGGGCGATCGCGCCGTCCTTGAGCGAGAGGGCGTCGTCGGGAATGACGAGCTCGGGGTCCACCACGAGCCGGGAGCCGATGCCGTCGCATTCCGGGCAGGCGCCGTAGGGGGCGTTGAAGGAGAAGGACCGCGGTTCGATCTCTTCGAGTTCGAGCTTGTGCTCGTTGGGGCAGGAGCGGTGCTCGGAGAAGCGGCGGGTGCGGTCGGGGTCGTCCTCGGCACGGTCGACGAAGTCGACGATGAGGGTGCCGCCGGACAGGCGCAGCGCGGTCTCCACGGAGTCGGTGAGGCGGGTCCGGGCGTCGGGTTTGACGGCGAGGCGGTCCACCACCACGTCGATGGTGTGCTTCTTCGTCTTCGCGAGGCTGATCTCGCTGTTCAAGCGCATGGTGTCGCCGTCGATGCGGGCACGGGAGAAGCCCTGGGACTGCAGGGAGCTCAGCAGGTCCGCATGTTCGCCCTTGCGGCCCTTCACCACGGGTGCCAGCAGCTGGAAGCGAGTGCCGTCCTCGAGGTCGAGCAGCGCGTCGACCATCTGTTCGGCGCTCTGCGATTCGATGGGGGCGTCGCAGACGGGGCAGTGCTGGGTGCCGATGCGGGCGAACAGCAGGCGCAGGTAGTCGTAGATCTCCGTGATCGTTCCGACGGTGGAGCGCGGGTTTCGGTTGGTGGACTTCTGGTCGATGGAGACGGCTGGTGAGAGGCCCTCGATGAAGTCGACGCGCGGCTTCTCCATCTGCCCGAGGAACTGGCGGGCGTAGGAGGAGAGGGATTCGACGTAGCGGCGCTGCCCTTCGGCGAAGATGGTGTCGAACGCCAGGGACGACTTGCCGGAGCCGGACAGGCCGGAGAACACCACCAGCTTGTTGCGGGGGATCTCGAGGTCGACGTTCTTCAGGTTGTGTTCGCGCGCTCCGCGAACGATCAGCTCTTCACTCACCGAGCCATCGTATCGCCCGGCAGCGTCGGCGATTCGGAGGTGTGATGCACCCCCGCTGGCTAGACTGCGCGGCATGATGAACACGGACTCCTCCCCCGCCCCTTTCGCGAACAACCACCAGTACACGGGCGATGTGACGGTCGGCGGCCCGAGTGATGTGCGTGAGCTGCGCACCCTGACGGTCCGCAAGGCCGCCGTCGGCGATATGGACAACAATGCTTATCTGCTGACCTGCCGGGTCTCGGGCGCGCAGCTGCTGATCGACGCGGCTGCCGATTTTCCGCGCCTGATGGAACTGGTGCGGGAGGGCTCCGCCACGGGCCGGCTCGACACGATCGTCACCACGCATGCGCATCATGATCATGTGGGAGCGCTGTCGGCGATGGTGGCGAGCACGGATGCGCGCACCGTGGCGGGCGCGGCCGACGCCCCGGACATCCCCACCCCGACGACGCAGACGGTGTCGCACGGCGACGTGATCCGCGTGGGTGTGAACGATCTGGAGGTGGTGGGGCTGCGGGGCCACACTCCGGGCTCGATCGCGCTGATCTTCCGCGGGGAGGGGGCCGACGGGGACCACGTCTTCACCGGTGATTCCCTGTTCCCAGGCGGTGTGGGCGCCACGCAGGGTGATGCTGCCCGCTTCGAGTCTCTGATCACGGATGTGGAGCAGCGCCTGTTCGGTGTGCTGGATGATTCGGCGCACGTCTACCCCGGTCACGGAGCAGACACGACGATCGGGACCGAGCGCCCCCACTTGGAGGAGTGGCGCGAACGCGGCTGGTGAGCAGCGTGCCGGCGGCGGGGTATCGGTGGGGAGGCTCGACCCTCCCGAGCTGGCGGCGGTTCGGCCGGCTCAGGCGGGTCTGCTGCTTCCTGTTCTGCTGCGGTGCGGAAGTCGTGGTGATGGGTGGTGGTTTCGTGGCCGCTGGTGGTGCACCAGATGATGCCGGCCCCGTCGGCCGTGGGTGAACAGCCGACGGATCCACATGTGCTGATGATGGTCGCGGATCATGTCCGTGACGTCCTCCAGCGGGGCGATGCCATACCCGTGGATCGTGACCGGGCCGCCGCGCAGCCGACGACCGGGCCGACGCATCGGAACGAACAGATCGCTCCGAAACCCGTCCCACCGCAGAACCGGAGCATGACGACCCGCCAGGGCATCGTCAGGAACCTGGCGGAGGGCTACTGCTTCTCAGCCCCCCGAGCACACCGTCCTCGAGGGCTCCGTTCATGAGATCGACTGATCCCCGGGCCCCGTCGGAGCGCGTCCGGTCAGTCCTCCTCGGGCTGCGAGAACACCGGGGTGATGGATGCTGAGTCGATCTGTGCGGCCATCAGCATGAACCGCGCCTGGGTCTGGGTCGCGCCCTCCGGCACCTCCAGCTTCTCCACGTTCAGAGCGTGCACCGTGTGGATGTAGCGGTGGGTGCGGCCGGCCGGCGGGGCTGCACCGCCGTAGCCCTTGTAGCCGTAGTCGTTCTCCCATTCGCGCGCCGGGGACTCGAGGGCACCCCCCTTCTCGATGGACGTGACGGACGTGGGGATGTCGAACGCGACCCAGTGCCAGAAGCCGGAGCCCGTCGGCGCGTCCGGGTCGTACACGGTGAGGGCGTAGGACTTCGTGCCGTCCGGGGCGCCGCTCCATGCGAGGTCGGGGATGGTGTTCTCGCCGCCGCTGGAGGGTTCGGCGAACTCCAGGGGGATCGCTTCGCCGTCGTTGAGTGCCTGCGATGTCAGCTGCATGAGTGCTCTTCCTTTCCTGTCGCTCCGGTCAGCCTTCGAACTGCCGCAGCTCCTTCTTCAGCTCGGACACTTCGTCGCGGATGCGGGCGGCTTCCTCGAACTGGAGCGCCTCCGCTGCCGCGTGCATCGAGGTGGTCATCTCCGTGATCATGTCCTTCAGCGTCGCCACCGGGTCATCGCCCAGGTCCAGCGAGCGGTTGTTGAGCACGGAGTCGCCGCGGCCGTGGCGGCTCGCCACCCTCTCCTTCCCGGCGCGGTAGTCGGTGGCCAGGAGGGTTTCGGTGTCGACGTCCTCGCGGGCGAGCATGTCGGTGACGTCCGCGATCTTCTTCCGCAGCGGCCGCGGGTCGATGCCGTTCTCCTTGTTGAACGCGATCTGCTTCTCGCGGCGGCGCGTGGTCTCGTCGATCGCTTCGCGCATCGACTCGGTGATCGTGTCCGCGTACATGTGCACCTGTCCGGACACGTTGCGGGCGGCACGGCCGATCGTCTGGATCAGGGAGGTGCGCGAACGCAGGAATCCCTCCTTGTCGGCGTCGAGGATCGCCACGAGGGACACTTCGGGGAGGTCCAGACCCTCACGCAGCAGGTTGATGCCCACGAGGACGTCGAACTCACCCATGCGCAGGGACCGCAGCAGCTCCACGCGGCGCAGCGTGTCCACATCGGAGTGGAGGTATTGGACCCGCACCCCGTTCTCCAGGAGGTAGTCGGTGAGGTCCTCCGCCATCCGCTTCGTCAGCGTGGTGACGAGGATGCGCTCGTCCTTCTCCACGCGCTTCTCGATCTCTGCGCGCAGGTCGTCGATCTGCCCCTTGACCGGTTTCACGATCACTTCGGGGTCCACGAGACCGGTGGGGCGGATGATCTGCTCCACGTACCCGTTCGCCCGCTCCAGCTCATACTGCGCCGGGGTCGCCGAGAGGTACACGGTCTGTCCGGTCCGCTTGATGAACTCCTCGAACTTCAGGGGCCGGTTGTCGAGGGCCGACGGGAGCCGGAACCCGTAGTCCACGAGCGTCCGCTTGCGGGAACGGTCCCCCTCGTACATGGCGCCGATCTGCGGGACGGTCACGTGCGACTCGTCGATGATCAGCAGGAAGTCCTCCGGGAAGTAGTCCATGAGGGTGTTCGGCGGGGTGCCGGGTCCGCGCCCGTCGAAGTGGCGGGAGTAGTTCTCCACACCGTTGGTGGAGCCGGTCTGGCGGAGCATTTCGATGTCGTGGGTGGTGCGCATCCGCAGCCGCTGCGCCTCCAGGAGCTTGTTCTGCCCTTCGAGCTCCTCGAGCCGCCAGGCGAGCTCCTTCTCGATGTCGCCGATGGCGCGCTGGAGTCGCTCGGGGCCCGCCACGTAGTGGGAGGCGGGGAAGATGTGGACCTGCTCCTCCTCGCGGATCACCTCACCGGTGACGGGGTGGAGGGTGTACAGGGCGTCGATCTCGTCGCCGAAGAACTCGATGCGCAGGGCGAGCTCCTCGTACATCGGGATGATCTCGACCGTGTCGCCCCGCACCCGGAAGGTGCCGCGGACGAAGGAGACGTCGTTGCGGTCGTACTGCATGTCCACGAACCGGCGCAGCAGGTCGTCGCGGTCCAGTTCCTCGCCGACGGACAGGCGCACCATCCGGTCCACGTACTCCTGCGGGGTGCCGAGGCCGTAGATGCAGGACACGGACGACACCACGACCACGTCGCGACGGGTGAGCAGGGAGTTCGTGGCGGAGTGGCGCAGCCGCTCCACCTCCGCGTTGATCGAGGAGTCCTTGTCGATGTACGTGTCCGACTGCGGGACGTACGCCTCCGGCTGGTAGTAGTCGTAGTAGGAGACGAAGTATTCGACCGCGTTGTTCGGCAGCAGTTCTCGGAACTCACTGGCGAGCTGCGCGGCCAGGGTCTTGTTGTGCGCCATCACCAGGGTGGGGCGCTGCACCTTCTCAATCAGCCACGCCGCGGTCGCGGACTTGCCGGTGCCGGTCGCGCCGAGCAAGACCACGTCCTGTTCGCCGTCGTTGATGCGGCGCGCCAGTTCGTCGATCGCCTTCGGCTGGTCACCGGCGGGTTCGTACTCGCTGACGACCTCGAAGGGGTGCCGGGCTCGGACCAGATCAGTGACGGGACGCATGCGGCCACACTAGTGGGGATCACTGGGAGCGAGCATCCGTCGGACCTCCCCCACCGCAGCGTCCGCGGCGGCGGCGAGGTCCTCACGGGTGCCGGTGTTGTCGATGAGGATGTGGCAGCGGCGGCGGCGCTGATCATCGGTGGTCTGCGCGGCGATGACGCGCTCCACCCACTCGCGGGTCTTGTTCGAGCGCTGCATGACCCGACGGATGCGCTCCTCGACGGGGGCGAGGACACCGATGATGACGGCGAAGTCGGCGTCGTGCCCCTTCTCCAGCAGCAGCGGCGAGTCGTGCACGATGAACTCCTCCCCCGCCGCCGCGGCCGCCTCATCGAGGGCGCTGACCTGTTCGGCGACGCGGGTGAGGACGATGCGTTCGAGGTCGGCGCGGGCGGCGGCCTCGGAGAATACGAGGTCGCCGAGCTTCGCCCGGTCCGCAGTGCCGGCCCTGTTGAGGTACTCGGCGCCGAAGCGGGCGACCATATCATCGACGCCTTCGCCGGGCTGGTCGAGGACGGCGCGGGACAGCTCATCGAGGTCGATGACCGTGATGCCGGTCTCGCGGAACCGGTCCGCCACGGTCGTCTTTCCGGAACCGATCCCGCCGGTCAGACCGACGCGCTGAAGGTGGTGACGCATAGACGTAGGCTACTGATATGCCCAGCTCTGCCGCGACCCCCGAGACGTTCCTGCTGACGAACGACATGATGCGCGCGATGGACCTCATCGGCGTGTTCGTGATGGGGATCGTCGGCGGTGCGCTCGCCCGGCGCCTCCAGTTCGACGCGGTCGGCTTCGCATTCATCGGCATCGTGTCCGGTCTCGGCGGCGGCATCATCCGCGACCTCATCCTCGCCCAGGGCGTGCCGGCCGCCTTCTCCACCCCGTGGTACCTCGCGGCGAGCCTCGCCGGCGTCCTCATCGCGTTCCTCATCTCCGTGGACGCCAGGATCTGGAGGCACTCCACCACGGTGCTGGACGCGGTCGCTCTCGGCGTGTGGGCCGCGATCGGGTGCGCGAAGTCGCTCGGGGCGGGCCTGTCACCGCTGCCGTCGATCCTGCTGGGGCTCACGACGGCGGTGGGCGGCGGTGTGATCCGCGACGTCATGGTGGGCCGTATCCCTGGGATCTTCACCGGCGGCCCTCTGTATGCGACGGCCGCACTGCTGACCGCGGTCCTCACCTGGGGTGTGGATGCCCTCAACCTGCCGAGCTGGATCGTGGTGCTGGCGGCGCTCGCGGGCACGGCGGTGGCGATCCTGGCGCAGTGGCGCCGCTGGTCCCTGCCGACGGCCCCCGATCTCGCCGTGACCCTGTCACCGGTGCAGATGCGGGCGTTCGTGCGGCGGGTGCGGCGCGAGGAGCGGCAGCGGGTGGCGGCGGAGACCGGGCAGATCCCGGTGCTGGACCCGCAGGACCTCGTGCACGACTCCTTCTTCAACGTGGAGGGAACACCTGAGGAGCCGGACTCCGGGGCGACTGCGCCGCCGTTCCAGATCCATTTCCCGTCACTGCGGCGCGAGCACGATCATGACGGCGCGATGCACGTCGATGATGATGACGACGATGAGGCGCCGTTCGAGTCAGGCCCGCAGCACCACCGCGGCCGCTGAGCCCGGCAGCTCACCGCTGAGCGGGAGGGCGGCGCGGACCTGGTCGATCGGGATCTGCCCGGGGGCGCTGGCGCGGCCGACGGCGGCGAACGTGGCGGCGGATGCGAACGCCTGCGGGGCGATCCGGGTGACGGCGCCGAGCGGACCCATCGACATGGCGATCACCGGTTTCCGGCTCGGGGCGGGCTGCGCGGACTGATACGACTCAACGGCCTGCATAAGGGTGAGGACGTCGGCGCGGCTGGTCGGCATCACGGCGATCTTCAGCGTGCGGCAGCCGGCGGCGTGGAGAGCGTCGAGAAGGGCGTGGATCTCGGGGACCGACGGGGTCCGCCGAAAGTCGTGACTGGAGCCGATGACCGCGGCGCCGGTCTGTGCGATGCCGGTGACGAGGTCACGGGCAGAGGCGGGATCGAGCCGGGCGGCCTCCACGTCGATCGCGTCGATGCCGGAGCGAGCGGCGAGGTCGAGCAGCAAATCGGCGTAGGCGTCGTCGCCGAGGGCGATGCCGTCGCCTTCGGCGACGGTGCGAACCGCAGCGAGCAGCGGGACCCGTCGGGCCTGCAACGTCCGGCCGGGGTGCGATGCTGCGCCTGCCTGTGCCGCCGGGTCGGCGTGCGCGGCGAGAGCGCGGGAGATCGCGTCCGCAGCCTCCGCCCGCACCGCTGGGTCGAGCGCGGCCTCTCCGAGCGCATCGACGCGCCATTCGATGACGTCGGCCCCCGCCGCGACGGCTGCGCTGGCCTGGTCCGCGGCAGCGGCCGCAGCGGCGGCTGCGGTGGGGCCGGCGGGCATGATCGGGACGATCACCTGCGGCAGCATCAGGGCTGCGCCTCGTCGGTGACGGCGGCGTACGCGGCGAGCAGCAGCTGCGGGTCCGGGCCTTCGAGGCGGCCCGGGGAGGCGAGGGCGTCCAGCACCACGAAGCGGAGCATGCTGCCGCGGGTCTTCTTGTCGCGCTTCATCGCATCGGCCAGGCGGGGCCACTGGCGGCCCCGGTACGCGACCGGCAGGCCGAGCGAGGTGAGGATGGACCGGTGGCGGTCGAGCAGGGCTTCGTCCATGCGGCCGGCGAGGTGGGCGAGTTCGGCGGCGAACACCATGCCGATGGCGACGGCGGCGCCGTGGCGCCACTGGTAGCGCTCATTGTGTTCGATCGCGTGGCCGAACGTGTGGCCGTAGTTGAGGATCTCCCGCTCCCCTACCTCGCGCAGGTCGCTGCTGACCACGTCGGCCTTCACGCGGATGGCACGGGCGACGATGTCGGCGAACGGCTCGGAGGTGACGTCCAGGGCAGCGGCGGGGTCGTCCTCGATGATGTCCAGGATCTGCGGGTCGCGGATGAACCCGCATTTGACGACCTCGGCGAGGCCGGCGGCGACGTCGTTCGGCGGGAGGGTGCGCAGCGTGTCGAGGTCGGCGAACACGGCGCGGGGCGTGTGGAACGCGCCCACGAGGTTCTTGCCCTCCGCCGTGTTGATGCCGGTCTTGCCGCCGACTGCGGCGTCCACCATGCCGAGGACAGTGGTGGGCAGCTGGATGATGTCGATGCCGCGCAGCCAGGTGGCGGCGGCGAACCCGGCGAGGTCGGTGACGGCGCCGCCGCCGAAGCCGATGACGATGTCGGTGCGGGTGAGGTCGGCCTGGCCGAGGGCCTGCCAGAGGAACCCGGCGACCTGCGCGGTCTTCGCCTCTTCGCCATCGGGCACTTCGGCGAGGTACGCCTCGCGCCCGGTGTCGGCGATGGCGCCGCGGAGCTCATCGGCGAGGACGCGGGTGGACGGCTGGTGGATGATCATGACGCGTTCGCACCGATCCGGGAGGGCGGCGGGAACGCGCGGCAGGATGGAGCGGCCCACGTGGACGTCGTAGGCCGCCTGGCCGGAGCCGACGGGAATCGTGGTAGTCATGGCTGCTCCTTCGTGCCGGTGATGTCGGCGATGGTGCGGGCGATCTGGTCCGGGGTGCGCCCGGTGGTGTCAACGGTGTGGGTTGCGCAGGCGGCGAACAGGGGTGCGCGTGAGGCGGTGCGCTCCCGCCACGCGGCCAGGGGGTCGGGCCCGCCTGCCAGCAGGGGACGCCCCTCCCCCGTGCCGATGCGGGGACCGACGGCGTCCTCGTCGACGTCGAGCAGGATCACCGTGTGGCCGGTCAGGGCCTCGCGGGTGGCGCCGGTGGTGACGGCTCCCCCACCGAGGGCGAGCACCCCCCGGTGGTCTGTGAGGAGCCGCGCGATGACGCGCTGCTCGACAGTGCGGAAACCGGTCTCGCCGTCCTGCTCGAAGATGACCGGGATGGTGCGCCCGTCGGCCTCCACAATGGCGGCGTCCGAATCCGCGAAGGGCACGCCGAGGAGCCGGGCGAGGGCGCGGCCCACGGTCGTCTTCCCGGAGCCCATCGGCCCGATCAGAACAGCGACCGGTCCTCTGCTCGGGGCGGGGGCGGTGGTGCGGGACGTGTCGGTCATGCCTCGCGCGGGCAGAGGGCGTCGGCCTGCAGCGCGGCGGTGGCCTCGAGGTGGCGGCGGATCTCTGCGACGCTGTCGCCGCCGGCCTTCTCCAGCAGCGCATCAGCGAGGGTGATCGCCACCATCGCTTCGGCGATGACGGCGGCGGGAGCGACCGCGGCGACATCGGACCGCTGGTGGTTGGCGGTGGACTCCTCACCGGTGGCGACATCGATGGTGCGCAGAGCGCGGGGCACGGTCGAGATCGGCTTCAGGGCGCCGCGCACGGCGATGACCTGGCCGTTGGAGATGCCGCCTTCGAGACCGCCGGCGCGGTTCGTGGCGCGGCTGGTGGCGGCGGGGCCGTCACCGCCGGTGAGGATCTCATCGTGGGCGGCGGAGCCGCGGCGGGCGGCAGTGGCGAATCCGTCGCCGATCTCCACGCCCTTGAACGCCTGGATGGACATGATCGCCTGGGCGAGGCGGCCGTCGAGGCGGCGGTCCCACTGGGTGTGGGAGCCGAGGCCGACGGGGACGCCGTAGGCGAGGACCTCCACAACACCGCCAAGGGTGTCGCCGTCCTTCTTCGCGGCGTCGATCTCCGCGACCATGCGGGCGGAGGCTTCGGGGTCGAGGCAGCGGACGGGATCGTCGTTGAGGCGCTGCTCGTCATCCGGGGTGGGAACGGGTGCGTCCGCGGCGATGGCGGCGGTGCCGACAGAGCGGACATGGGAGACCAGGCGGATGCCGGCCGCCTGTTCCAGGAGGGCGGCGCAGAATGCGCCGATGGCGACGCGGGCGGCGGTTTCGCGGGCCGATGCGCGCTCCAGAACGGGACGGGCCTCCTCGAACCCGTACTTCGCCATGCCGGCGAGGTCGGCGTGACCCGGGCGGGGGCGGGTGAGGGCGCGGTTGCGGGCGATTTCGCGTTCATCGCCGGTGCCGGCGTCGATGAGGAGGTCGGCCGGGTCAACGGGGTCGGGGCTCATCACCTTCTCCCATTTCGGCCATTCGCTGTTGCCGATCTCCATGGCGATCGGGGAGCCGAGGGTGGTGCCGTGGCGGACACCGCCGAGGATGCGCAGGGCGTCCTGTTCGAACTTCTGGCGGGAGCCGCGGCCGTAGCCGAGGCGGCGACGCGCGAGGTGGCGGCGGACGTCATCGGAGGTGATGGTGACGCCGGCGGGGAAGCCGTCGATCAGGGCGGTCAGCGAGGGTCCGTGGGATTCGCCAGCGGTGAGCCAGGTGAGCACTGGGCTCCTTCGGTCAGGCCGACGGGGGTCGGCGGTGGTGGATGCGGGACGGTGGGGTCCGCGGTGCGCTCCATGGTACTCGGCGCCGGGACGCGGACGGCGCCGCCCCCACAGTGTGGGAACGGCGCCGTGCCGGTTCAGCGTGTGATCAGGTGATCAGTTGCCGGTGAGCTTCTCGCGGAGGGCTGCCAGTGCTTCGTCCGATGCGAGGGTGCCCTCGTCGGTCGGTGCGGACTGGTAGGAGGCCGGTGCCTCGCCCACAGCGGCGGTGGCGGCGGCGTCAGCATCGGCCTTGAGAGCCTCGGCGACCTGCGCCTTGTGCTGGGTCCAGCGCTCGTAGGCGCGAGCGTAGTCGGCCTCCCAGGCCTGACGCTGCTCGTCGTAGCCCTCGAGCCACTCGTTGGTCTCCGGGTCGAAGCCCTCGGGGTACTTGTACTCGCCGTTCTCGTCGTACTCGGCGGCCATGCCGTACAGAGCCGGATCGAAGGTCGAGTCGTCGCCCTCCGGGTCCACGCCCTCGTTGGCCTGCTTCAGCGACAGGGAGATGCGGCGACGCTCCAGGTCGATGTCGATGACCTTGACGAAGACCTCCTGGTCCACGGTCACGACCTGCTCCGGCAGATCCACGTGGCGCTGCGCGAGCTCGGAGATGTGCACGAGGCCCTCGATGCCGTCCTCAACACGGACGAACGCACCGAACGGAACGAGCTTGGTGACCTTGCCCGGCACAACCTGGCCGATGGCGTGGGTGCGGGCGAATGCCTGCCACGGGTCCTCCTGGGTCGCCTTCAGCGACAGGGAGACGCGCTCGCGATCCATCTCGACGGAGAGGACCTCGACGGTGACCGGCTGACCGACCTCGACGACCTCGGACGGGTGGTCGATGTGCTTCCAGGACAGCTCGGAGACGTGGACGAGGCCGTCCACACCGCCGAGGTCCACGAAGGCACCGAAGTTGACGATGGAGGACACGTGGCCGTCGCGGACCTGGCCCTTCTGCAGGGTCTGCAGGAAGTCGCTGCGGACCGACGCCTGGGTCTCCTCCAGGTAGGCGCGGCGGGACAGGACCACGTTGTTGCGGTTCTTGTCCAGCTCGATGATCTTCGCTTCGAGCTCCTGGCCGATGTACGGCTGGAGGTCGCGCACGCGGCGCATCTCCACGAGGGAGGCGGGGAGGAAGCCGCGCAGACCGATGTCCACGATGAGGCCGCCCTTGACCACCTCGATGACGGTGCCGGTGACGACGCCCTCGTTCTCCTTGATCTCCTCGATCGAGCCCCAGGCGCGCTCGTACTGTGCGCGCTTCTTGGACAGGATCAGGCGACCTTCCTTGTCCTCCTTCTGGAGGACCAGGGCCTCGACCTCGTCGCCGACCTCGACGACCTCGTCCGGATCCACATCGTGCTTGATGGAGAGCTCACGGGAGGGGATGACACCCTCGGTCTTGTAGCCGATGTCAAGCAGGACCTCGTCCCGGTCTACCTTGACGACGGTGCCCTCGACGATGTCGCCATCGTTGAAGTACTTGATGGTTTCATCGATCGCTGCGAGCAGCTCTTCTTCGCTGCCGATGTCGTTGATAGCGACCTGAGGTGCATTGCTGGTGGTGGTCATGTAGGTAGGAACTCCGTCGGGACAAAAGTCGTAGGGATACTTGCTTGCGATGCCCGCTGCCGCCCTTCGAGCAGGCGGGAAAGCAGACAGGCTCCAGCCTAACCTTCCGAACAGGCCCCAGCCAACCCTTTTCGGTTAATTGTCGGCGAATTGTGAGTGCCCTGACCTGCGACCGCGGAGCAGGGCGGCGCTGCGGCCGCCTCGGGCGTCAGTGCGCGGCCTCCAGCCAGGTGCGACCCGTGCCCACCGACACATCCAGCGGCACCGAGAGCTCGTACGCGCCCTCCATGCCGTCCTTCACCACCTGCATGACCTGCTCCTCCTCGCCCTCGGCGACATCCAGGACCAGCTCGTCATGCACCTGCAGCAGCAGACGGCTGCGCAGGTCCGCCTGCTCGAGGCCCTCACGGACCCGCAGCATGGCGAGTTTGATGATGTCCGCGGCACTGCCTTGGATCGGGGAGTTCAGCGCCACCCGCTCCGCGTTGTCGCGGGCCTGGCGGCGGTCGCTGGTGAGGTCCGGCAGGTAGCGGCGGCGGCCGAGGATCGTCTCGGTGTAGCCGCGCTCGCGCGCCTCCTCCACGGATTCGCGCAGGTAGTCGCGGACCCCGCCGAAGCGTTCGAAGTACTGGTCGCGCAGCGCCGTCGCCTCCGACTGCGGGATGCCGAGCTGGCGGCCCAGACCGAACGCGGACAGGCCGTACGCGAGGCCGTAGGACACTGCCTTCGTCTTCGACCGCATGGCGGTGTCGACCTCGTCGGCCTCCACTCCGAACACCTGGGAGGCGACGAAGCTGTGCAGGTCCTCGCCCGAACGGAACGCCGAGATGAGCCCCTCGTCCTCGGAGAGGTGCGCCATGATCCGCATCTCGATCTGCGAATAGTCCGCGGTCATGAGGCTCGCGAATCCGTCGGACGCGCGGAACGCGGAGCGGATCTGCCGGCCCGCTTCGGAGCGCGCCGGAATGTTCTGCAGGTTCGGTGCGGACGAGGCGAGGCGGCCCGTCGCGGCGGCGTTCTGCGAGAAGGTGGTGTGGATGCGGCCCTCCGGCGTCACGGCCTTCCGCAGCGTTTCAATGATCTGGCGCAGCTTCGTGACGTCGCGGTGCTTCAGCAGCGCCTCCAGGAACGGATGCTGGGTCTGCGCGAACAGAGTGTTCAGCGACTCCGCATCGGTGGAGTAGCCGGTCTTCGTCTTCCGGGTGGGCGGCATGTTGAGGCGGTCGAACAGGACGCTCTGCAGCTGCTTCGGGGAGCCGAGGTTGATCTGCTCGCCACCGATGTGGCTGAACGCCTCCTCCGCCACCTGCGCCTGCTGACGCTCATGCTCAGCATCCAGCTCATCAAGCTTCTCGCGGTCCACGGCGATGCCGACGGATTCCATCTCCCGCAGGATCACCGCCAGCGGCAGCTCCAGGTCCCGCAGCAGACCGAGCGCGCCGCGCTCCTCCAGTTCGGCGCGCAGCATCGGCACCATGCGGCGGACCGCGGAGGCGCGCCGCACCAGCGCCTGCGAATCCACACCGTCGAGGTCCAGCGACTGCTGCGCGCCCGAGTCCGCGGCCTGCGCAATGTCCTCCTGCAGGTGGCGCATAGCCAGACCGGCCTCGTCCGTCGGCCGCTGATCGGGGCGGCAGAGGAACTCCGCCAGCGCGAGGTCGAACTCCCAGCCGCGCACCTGGAGGTCCGCGCCGGACAGGAGGTGTCCGGTCAGCTTCGTGGAGAACGCCCGCTTCGGGATGACGCTGTTGCGCAGCCAGCGCTCGAGGGCGGCGCGGTCGTCGCCGCCGAGCTCGTTGGGCTGCAGCACGATCGACGCGGTGTCGCTGGACAGCACCAGGGCGCGGAGGTCCGCCTGGCCCTCCGCCCAGGTCCCGTAGGCCTGCACCACGGCGCCGACGACGGCGTGCTCCCCGAGGACGGCGTTCAGCTCCCCGTCGGCCGGTTCGATGACGGGCAGTTCGGGGTTCGCCACGATCACCCGCTCCTCCTTCTGGGAGGATTCACTGAGGAGGGCGGTGGGGATGTCGCGGCGGATGGTGGGGCCGAACGAGAGTTCGTCGAACACGGAGTTGATGGCGACCAGGTCGCCGCGGCCGAGCCTGCAGGTGTCGAGGTCGCCCGGCAGGTCGAGGTCACGGACCGCTTCGTTCAGCTGCCGGTTGCGCCGCACCGCCTCCAGGTTGTCGCGGAGGCTCTGCCCCGCCTTGCCCTTGATCTCCTCCGCATGTTCGAGGATGCCGTCGAGGTCGCCGTACAGGCCGATCCACTTCGCGGCGGTCTTGGGGCCCACGCCCGGCACGCCGGGCAGGTTGTCGGCGCTCTCCCCCACCAGGGCCGCGAGGTCGGGGTACAGGTGGGGCGGCACCAGGTACTTCTCCTGAACGGCCGACGGGTCCATGCGCCGCAGCTCCGTGACGCCCTTGACGGGCTGCAGGAGCGTGGTCCTGTCGGTGACGAGCTGGATCGCGTCGCGGTCGCTGGTGAGCAGCAGCGGCTCCACCCCCGCCTTCTCCGCGGTGGTGGCGAGCGTGGCGACGATGTCGTCCGCTTCGTAGTCCTCGACCGTGTACCAGGTGATGCCGAAGGCGTCGAGCATCTTCTGGGTCAGTTCGACCTGGCCCTTGAACTCCTCCGGGGTGGCGTCGCGCCCGCCCTTGTACTGGTCATAGATGCGGTCGCGGAAGGTGCCGCCGGCGAGGTCGAACGCGACCGCGATATGAGTGGGCTGTTCGTTCTTGATGACGTTGAAGACCATGCGGGCGAACCCGTAGACGGAGTTCGTGGCCTGGCCCTGACCGTTCTTGAACGACTCCGGCGGCAGCGCGAAGAACGCGCGGAACGCCATGGCGTGGCCGTCGATCAGGATGATGCGCTGGTGGGAGGACTGCTCACTCATGAGCATAAGTGTGGCACGCTGGGCCCATGACTTCGACCAGCCTCTCCCCCGCTGAACTCGACCAGCTCAACGACATGCTGCGCGGCACCCTCTGCGAACGACTCGGAATGCGCCTGACGGAGCTGTCTGAGGACGGCGGCGTCATGACGATGCCCGTTCAGGGCAATACGCAGCCCGCGGGCCTGCTGCACGGCGGCGCGACGATCGCGCTGGCGGAGTCCCTGGCGTCGTTCGCGGGGATCCTGCGCGCCAGGAACCTCTACGGACCAACGGCTCAGGGCGTCGGCACGACGGCGTCCGCCACCCACTACCGGTCCGGGCGGAGCGGCCTGGTGACGGCAACGGCGACGGCGCGGCACCTGGGCCGCACCGTCGCCAGTTACATGGTGGATGTGCGCGACCAGGACGAGCGCCTGCTGTCCACCGTCATGATGAGCGTGCAGATGCTGCCGCCGCGCGACTGAGGCTCACGCCGAGCGGCAGGGACTACTTGCCGGAGCCGAGCTGGTCGATGACCGCGTCGGCGACCTCGCGCATGGTCAGGCGGCGATCCATGGACGTCTTCTGGATCCAGCGGAACGCATCCGGCTCCGACAGGTTCATGTTCGACTGCAGCAGGCCCTTCGCCCGGTCCACCCGCTTGCGGGTCTCGAACCGATCCCCGAGATCCTTGATCTCTTCGTTCAGAGCGGTGATCTGCTGGAAGCGGGAGACGGCGATCTCGATCGCGGGCAGCAGGTCAGCCGGGGTGAACGGCTTGACGACGTACGCGAACGCACCGGCGTCACGGGCTCGCTCCACCAGCTCCTTCTGGCTGAAGGCGGTCAGCATCACGACGGGGGCGAGGTTCTCCTCGCCGATCTTCTCGGCCGCGGTGACGCCGTCCATCTGCGGCATCTTCACGTCCATCACCACGATGTCGGGGCGCAGTTCGCGCACCTTCTCCACGGCGGAGGCGCCGTCGCCGACGGCGGCGAGGACCTCGTAGCCCGCTTCGGAGAGGGTCTCCACGATGTCCATGCGGATCAGGGACTCATCTTCGGCGACCACGGCGGTGCGCTGACGGGATGCGGTCTCATCAGCTGCGGTGTCCTCGAGGGCGTCCGCCTCGGCGGCGGTGTCCGGCTCGATGGGGTCGTGGACGTCGGTCATGGTCCCTCCTTGGGATCTCGCGATCGTGCGCGGATGGTTGTGCGAGGTTCACCACCGATCCGGCGGGGCCGGGTGGGAGGCGAAGCCGTCAACTGTATCCTAGAGCGGCCCGCTGGCTGGACAGTCAGCGGATTCGCCGGATTGGCGGAATGGTAGACGCGGGGCACTCAAAATGCCTTGTCTTCGGGCGTGCGGGTTCGAGTCCCGCATCCGGCACCGCATCCCTCCCGGGCAGCAGTCCCGGGAGAACCGTTTCAGCAGAAGAGCCCTGGATCGCTCCGGGGCTCTTCTGCTGCGGACGGGGCCGCGCGGCAGTCGCCGCCGAGCGGCCGCGCGGGTCAGCGGTGGGTCGGGGACTCGCCGCGCGCGATCGCCTCTGCCTCGACGCGCGCCGCGGCGGTGCCGTCGAAGTCGCCGATGCGGTGCACGCGCAGCGTATTGGTGGAGCCGCGCTGGCCCGGGGGCGAACCGGCGGCGATCACCACGAGGTCGCCGGGCTGCAGGCCCTTCTTCTCCCGCAGCAGCCGGTCCACGCCCTCGATCATCTCGTCGGTGTTCTTCTGCATCGACACCAGGAAGGCCTCGATGCCCCAGGACAGGCCGAGCTGGTTCGCGACATGGTCGTACGGGGTGATCGCGAGCAGGGGGATGGTGGGGCGCAGCCGGGACAGTCGGCGCGCCGTGTCACCGGATTCGGTGAATGTCACCAGGTACTGGGCGGAGAGCTGGTCGCCGATCTCGGCGGCCGCGCGGGTGATGGCGCCGCCGCGGGTGTGCGGGATGGTGCCGAGCTCCATGATGCGGTCCGCACCGTTCTGCTCCGTGTTGGAGATGATGCGGGCCATCGTGCGGACCGCTTCGAACGGGTAGCTGCCCACGGAGGTCTCACCGGACAGCATGACGGCGTCGGCGCCGTCGAGAATGGCGTTGGCGCAGTCGGATGCTTCGGCCCGGGTGGGGCGGGGATTCTCGATCATCGACTCCAGCACCTGGGTGGCGACGATGACCGGCTTCGCGTTGCGGCGCGCCAGCTCGATGGTGCGCTTCTGCACCAGCGGCACCTGCTCCAGCGGCAGTTCCACGCCGAGGTCGCCGCGGGCGACCATGATGCCGTCGAATGCGGACACGATGGCGCGCAGGGAGCGCACCGCCTGGGGCTTCTCGATCTTCGCGATCACGGGCCGACGGATGCCGACCTCGTCCATGATGCGGTGCACCCCGTCGATGTCGTGGGCGTCCCGCACGAAGGACAGGGCGACCATGTCGGCACCGAGCTCCAGGCCCCAGCGGAGGTCCTCGATGTCCTTCTCGCTGAGCGCCGGCACGGACACGGCGACACCGGGCAGGTTGATGCCCTTGTTGTCGGAGACGGGGCCGGGGACCTCGACCACGGTCTTCACGTCGGTGTCGGAGACTTCGAGGACGCGGACGGAGACCTTTCCGTCGTCGATGAGGAGGATGTCGCCGGGGCGGCAGTCCCCGGGGAGACCCGAGAAGGTGGTGGAGACGCGCTCGGCCGTGCCGAGGATGTCATCGGTGGTGATGGTGAAGGTGTCGCCCACGTTCAGCTCATAAGGTCCGTTCTCGAACTTGCCGAGGCGGATCTTCGGGCCCTGCAGGTCCATGAGGACGGCAACGGACCGACCGAGGTCGTCAGCCGCAGCGCGGATGTTCTCGTAGACCTGGCGATGGTCCTCGTGCGTGCCGTGGCTGAAGTTCATCCGGGCCACGTTCATCCCCGACTCGATCAGAGTCCTGATCTGGTCGTAGGTGTTGGTCGCCGGACCAAGTGTGCAGACAATCTTCGCTTTGCGCATCTCAACCCAATTCGTTGCTTGTCGGGCCGGACCAGCATGGGTGGACGGATGCGGGATCGGGTCTAGAGCCATACAGGTCGCGACGCCGAGATCCTTGTCTCGAGTCTAGGTCACATTGCGCGCATGTGCCAGGAGATCAGTCCTGATCGGTGCGCTCGGCGCGCTCGTCGACAGCGCGTGCGATCGCCGGGACGTCCTCATCGTCGCTGTCGGGGCCGGCAGCGCTGGCGGTGGGGCCGTGGATGTCGTGCACCCGTCGGGCCTCCCAGCTGCGCCGACGATACCGGGCCGTCAGGGCCGCGAACACGAGCGCGCCGATCAAAAACACGATCAGATACACCCACAAGTGGATGCGCAGGCCCGCGATGATCGGGGCGTCGTCGATCCGGATCGTCTCCATCCAGGAGCGGCCGAGTGAGTAGCCCATCACGTACATCCAGAAGACGCGGCCGCCGCCGATGCGCAGACGCTCGGAGATGACGAGCACGAGCACGCACATGGTGAGGTTCCACAGCGCTTCGTACAGGAAGGTGGGGTGGTATGCGCCGGCGACGCAGCCGGCGATGATCTGGCCGTTCTGCTCGCAGGTGATGTCCAGACCCCACGGCAGGTCGGTGGGGCCGCCGTACAGCTCCTGGTTGAACCAGTTGCCGATGCGGCCGATCGCCTGCGACACGAACAGCGCCGGTGCGATCGAGTCAGCGAGCACGGCGATGCTCACGCCCTTCATGCGGCACATCACCCAGGCGGCGAGCCCGCCCACCACGACGGCGCCGCCGATGCCGAGGCCGCCCTTCCAGATCTGCAGGATCTCGATCGGGTTGCCGCCAGGACCGAAGTAGGTGGCCGGGTCGGTGATCAGCACGTGGTAGAGGCGGGCGCCGATGATGCCGGCGATGATCGCGACGAAGCAGATGTCGAAGATGCTGTCGGAGGTGCCGCCGCGCTTCTGCCACCGCTTCGTCGCCCAGAACAGACCCACACCGATGCCGGTGAGGATGCAGAGGGCGTAGAAGTGGATCGTCAGCGGTCCGAGGGAGATCGCGTTGACCGTCGGGCTGGGGATGGTGGCGAGGCTCATGCGCCCTCCACGCCGCGGCGCAGCTCCGTTGCGAGGGCCTCGAGGCGGCGATGGGCATCGGCGCGGTCGTCGGCTTCGAGGATGGCGCGGACGAACGCGCTGCCCACGATGACGCCGTCGGCGTAGGAGGCGATGTCGGCCGCCTGTGCGCCGGTGGAGACGCCGAGGCCCACACAGACCCGTTCAGCGCCGGCGCGGCGGGTGCGGTCCACAAGGTCACGGGCACGGGAGCCGACGGAGGCGCGCATGCCCGTCACGCCCATCGTGGAGGCGGCGTAGATGAAGCCGCTGGCGCTGCGCACCACGTACTCCAGGCGCTGCGCGTCGGAGCTGGGGGCGACGAGGAAAACGCGGTCCACCTCATGCTTCGCTGCGGCGTCGATCCATTCGGCGCCTTCGTCGGGCACGAGGTCCGGGGTGATGACGCCGGCGCCGCCTGCGGCGGCGAGGTCGCGGGCGAACGCGTCGGGTCCGTAGGCGAGGATCGGGTTGTAGTAGCTCATGACGAGCAGAGCGGCGTCGCAGTCGCGGCCGGAGAGCTCATCGATGGCGGCGATGACGTCGCGCGGGCGGGTGCCGTTCTTCAGGGCGATGTCGGCGGCCTGCTGGATGACGGGGCCGTCCATCACCGGATCGGTGTAGGGCACGCCGAATTCGATGGCGTCGACACCGGACTGGGTGAGGACGTGGGCGGCGTCGATGGAGCGGTCGAGGGTGGGGAAGCCGACGGGCAGGTAGGCGATGAGGGCGCTGCGGCCCTCGGCACGGGCCCGGTCGATGACGTCGGCGGAGCGGAGGCGGGTCATGTCAGTTCTCGTCCTTTCCGGCGGGTGCGGCCGGCGCAGCGGGGCCGACGGGTGCGTTCTCGAGAGCGTCGGCGACGGTGCGGCGGATCTCGGCGAGATCGGCGCGTCCGTCGTCGCCGACGAGGCCGAACCAGGCGGAGGCGGTGTGCACGTCCTTGTCGCCGCGGCCGGAGAGGTTCACGATGATGACCGCGTCCTCCCCCATCTCGCGGCCGAGATCGATGGCGCCGGCGAGGGCGTGCGCCGATTCGATGGCCGGCATGATGCCTTCGGTCATGGAGAGGTACGCGAACGCCTCCATCGCCTCGGTGTCGTTGACGGCTCGGTAGTCGACCCGGCCGATGTCGTGCAGGAACGAGTGCTCGGGGCCGACGCTCGGGTAGTCGAGGCCGGCGGAGACGGAGTGCGATTCGATGGTCTGGCCGTCCTCGTCCTGCATCACGTAGGAGCGAGCGCCGTGGAGGACGCCCGGGGAGCCGGCGTTGATGGTGGCGGAGTGCTCACCGGATTCGATGCCGGAGCCGCCGGCTTCGCAGCCGATGATTCGGACGTCCTCGTCGTCGAGGAACGCGTGGAACAGGCCGATGGCGTTGGAACCGCCGCCGACGCAGGCGACGACCGCGTCCGGGAGGCGGCCGATCTGCTCCTGGATCTGGTCGCGCGCCTCCTCACCGATGCAGCAGTGGAACTCCCGCACCATCGTGGGGTACGGGTGGGGGCCGGTGACGGTGCCGAGCAGGTAGTGGGTGGTCTCCACGTTCGCGACCCAGTCGCGGAACGCCTCGTTGATGGCGTCCTTGAGGGTGGCGGAGCCCTGCTCCACGGAGATCACTTCGGCGCCGAGCAGGCGCATGCGGGCCACGTTGAGGGCCTGGCGTTCGGTGTCGACCCTGCCCATGTAGACGGTGCAGTCGAGACCGAGCAGGGCGGCGGCGGTGGCGGTGGCGACGCCGTGCTGACCGGCGCCCGTCTCCGCGATGACGCGCTTCTTGCCCATCCGCTTGGTGAGAACGGCCTGGCCGAGAACGTTGTTGATCTTGTGGCTGCCGGTGTGGTTGAGGTCCTCGCGCTTGAGGAAGATGCGGGCACCGCCGGCGATCCTGGAGAAGCGCGGCACTTCGGTCAGCAGAGAGGGGCGCCCGGTGTAGTCACGGAACAGACGCTGCACCTCCGCATCGAAGGTGGGATCGGCTTTCGCCTTCTCCCATGCTTCGGCGAGCTCGTCGAGTGCGGGGATGAGCGCTTCGGGGAGCCAGCGGCCGCCGTACTCGCCGAAGTAGGGTCCCTGGACGTCCGTGATGTTCATCGGTTCCTTCTTTCGTCGGTCTGCGCGGGAACGCTGAGGAAGTCGCGTGCGGTCGCTTCCGGGTCGCCGTCGGTGACGAGGGCTTCGCCGACGAGGACCGCGTCGGCACCGTGGCGGGCGTACGTCTCGACGTGAGCCTTCTTCAGGACCGCGGATTCGCCGATGGCGAAGCGGTCACCGGGGATGGTGGGCAGCAGGGCGGCGGCGCCGTCGAGGTCGAGGTCGAGGGTCTTGAGATTGCGGGCGTTGACTCCGATGAGGCGGGCGTCGGTGGCGAGGGCGCGCTCGAGCTCGTCGGCGCTGTGCGCTTCGACGAGTGCCCGCATGCCGAGCTCGTGGGTGAGCTGCAGGTGCTCGGCGAGCTGGGCGTCAGTGAGGGCGGCAACGATCAGCAGAACGATGTCGGCGCCGTGGGCGCGGGCCTCGTAGATCTGGTACTCCTCGACCGTGAAGTCCTTGCGCAGCAGCGGGATGTCGACTGCGGTGCGGACGCGGTCGAGGTCGTGGAGGGACCCGCCGAAGCGTCGCTGTTCGGTGAGGACGGAGATGGCGGTGGCGCCGGCGGCCTCATAGGAGCGGGCGAGGTCCGCGGGTTCGGGAATGTCGGCGAGGGCGCCCTTGGAGGGTGAGGAGCGCTTGATCTCAGCGATGAGGCCGACGGTGTCGCGGCCGTCGAGCCGGGCGCACACGTCGGCGGCGGGCCGCTGGGCGGTGGTCTCGGCGGCGAGGTCGCGGATGCGCGCGAGGGGGGTCGCGGCGCGGCGGGTGTCGAGGTCGGCGCGCACGCCGTCGATGATCGAATCCAGAACAGTGGTGCTCATGGGAACCTTTCGTCAGGGCGCCGCCAAAGGGGCGGCCCCGGGTGCGGGGCCGCCGGTGTTCAGCAGGTGGGAGTGCTCAGGCCGTGTGCTCGCGCGGCTGGCCCTTGCCCGCCTTCGCAAGGCCGAAGCCGGCGATGAGGCCGACCACGATGACGGCGGCGCCGATGATCATGACCAGCTGCGACGCGGTGGCGAGGCCGAAGGCCGCCACGATCGCACCGACGACCACCAGCACGGACAGCACCCAGGCTGCGAGGGTCTTGCCCTCGTTCGCGGGCGGGGACGGCGGAACCATGTAGGTCTTCGACATCAGGTGATCTCTCCATCGAACGGGATCGGAAGGGGTCGGGAGGAGCGGGCTGCTCCTCCCCTATTGTGCCATGTGCCAGGGACTCGGCCGCGCACGCTCACGTGGGGTCGTCACCGCGGCTGAGGGCGTCCCAATCGGAGGCGTCGGACCGGGCGGTCTTCGCGCCGGTGGCGGAGCGGTCGGCGGAGCGGCTGTAGCGGCTGGCGGTGGGGGCCGACGGGTCCTGCCCGTCCGCGCGTGCGGCGCGGCGGCTCGTCACGGTCAGCGCACTGGCGACCGCTGCGGCGGCGAAGGCCGCGAGAGCGGCGAGGATCGGCATGGTGGTGGTGCGGGCGACCACCTCACCACCGAGCACACCGGTTGCTTCGGAGACGGCGCCTGCGGCCGCTGCCTCCGGGTCGAGCAGCACCAGCAGGGAGGCGACGGCGGCGCTGACCCCGGCGAGGACCGCGATCCCGGCGATGACGGTGCGGGCGGTACCGCGGGCCAGCGCGGAGGCGAGGAACGCCGCGATGACGACCACGGCGAGGGCTGCGGCGGCGGGTGCGGCGGAGGAGCCGACGACGTTCTGCGCGACAGCGGTGCCGGTCAGGTCCATAGCGGTGGCGTGCAGCCACACGGTGCGGGTGAGGCCGAGGGTGCCGGCGCCGAGGGCGATGCCGAGCAGCGGCAGGAGCTTCAGTGAGCGCATCAGGCGTCCCCTCGGGACCCGTCGGCCCCCGGCTCCGTGCGCGGCGCGGGCGTGTCGGGGCGGAGCGTGGCGGCGGAGGCGACGGCGCGGACCGCGGCGGCAGCCTTCTGCTCGGATTCGCGGAACTCCATGGTGGGGTTGGAGTCGGCGACCACTCCCCCGCCGGCCTGCACGTGGGCGCGGCCGTCCTTCATGACGGTGGTGCGGATCGCGATCGCCATGTCCATGTCGCCGGCGAAGTCGAGGTAGCCGACGGTGCCGCCGTAGATGCCGCGGGAAACCGGCTCCACTTCGTCGATGATCTGCATGGCGCTGGGCTTCGGCGCGCCGGACAGGGTGCCGGCGGGGAAGGTGGCGCGCAGAGCGTCGAAGCTGGTGGCTCCGTCCCGGAGGCGGCCGGTGACGGTGGAGACCATGTGCATGACGTGGGAGTACTTCACCACGTGCTTGAATTCGCGCACCACCACACTGCCGGGTTCGCACACCTTCTGCAGGTCATTGCGGGACAGGTCCACGAGCATGACGTGCTCGCTGGCGTCCTTCGGGTCGGCGAGGAGGTCGTCACGCAGGTGGGCGTCCTCCTCCGCGGTGCGGCCGCGCGGGCGGGACCCGGCGATGGGGTAGGTCATCGCTTCGCCGGCGCGGACGCGGACGAGGGTTTCGGGGCTGGCGCCGACGATGTCGATCGGGTTCCCGTCGCCGTCGTGCGCGCGCACCAGCATCATGTACGGGCTGGGGTTGAGGCGGCGCAGCACCCGGTACACGTCCAGGGGGTCGGCGGCACTGTCGTGGGAGACGCGGCGGGACGGCACCACCTGGAAGATGTCGCCGTCGCGGATGCGGTCCACAGCGGTGCGGACGATCTCTTCGAAGAGGGCCTGGTCGAGGTGGGAGGTGCCGCCGTCGCCGTCGCGGTTCTCGTACACCACGGGCGCGGTGTCCACAGGGGCGGCGAGAGCCCGGCGCATCACCTCGAGGCGCTGCAGGGCGGCGTCGTAGGCGGCGTCGACCCCGGTGTCGAGGGCGTTGATGTTGAGGGCGTTGGCGACGAGCAGCACGGTGGAGTCGACGTGGTCGTACACGGCGACGTCTTCGGCGAGCAGCATGCACAGATCGGGGGTGCCGATCTCGTCGGCGGGCTTCTCGCCGAGTCGCTCCCAGCGGCGGACGGCGTCGTACGCGATGAAGCCGACGAGGCCACCGGTGAACGGCGGCAGGTTCGGCAGGCGCGCCGCACGGAACTCATCCGCGGTGGCGCGCAGTGCCTCCAGGGGGTCCCCGTCGGTGGGGACGGAGGCGGGGACGTCGCCGAACCAGCGGGCGGCGCCGTCCTTCTCGGTGAGAGAAGCGCGGGCGCGGGTGCCGATGAACGACCAGCGGGCGTCCTCCCCTTCGCCACCGGATTCCAGCAGGAACGTGCCGTCGGTGCCGGTGGCGGCGGTGAGTTTGCGGTACACGCTGATGGGGGTGTCCTGGTCAGCGAGGACGCGGTGCACCACCGGCACCACACGCTGCTGCGCGGCGAGGACCCGGAACTGTTCGCGGTCCGGCCAGACCTCGCCGAGGCGTTCACTGGTGAGGCCCTGGATCTGCTCGGGGTAGATCTGGGCGCTCTGCATAGTGCGGGACTGCTCGGTGCTCACTGCGTGGTCTCCTCTGGGGAAGCGTCGATGGTTGCGGGCAGGTCCCGGCCGCGCACGGACCCGTCGGCGCCCTCCTCCTCGAAGCAGGTGCGGGTGCCGGTGTGGCAGGCCGCGCCGATCTGTTCCACCTCAATGAGGATGGTGTCGGCGTCGCAGTCGAGGCGGGCGCGGCGCACGTACTGGGCGTGGCCGGAGGTGTCGCCCTTGCGCCAGTATTCGCGGCGGGAGCGGGACCAGAAGGTGACGCGGCCCTCCTCGAGGGTGCGGCGCAGCGCTTCGGCGTCCATGTAGCCGAGCATGAGCACCTCACGGCTGGTGTGGTCCTGCACGACGGCGGGGATGAGCCCGTCGGCCCCCCAGCGGATGGAGGCGGCCTCGGCGCTCACAGGGCGCGGGTGAGCTCGTCGATGCGGGTGGTCTTCTCCCACTCGAAGTCCGGCAGCTCGCGGCCGAAGTGGCCGCCCACGGAGGTCTGGGAGAAGATCGGGCGCAGCAGGTCGAGCTGCTCGATGATGGCATCGGGTCGCAGATCGAACACCTTCGTGATGGCGGAGGCGAGGGCGGAGTCGGCGACCTTGCCGGTGCCGAAGGTGTCCACGTACAGGCCGACGGGCGCCGCCACACCGATGGCGTAGGCGACCTGCACTTCGCAGCGCTCAGCGAGCCCAGCGGCGACGACGTTCTTCGCCACCCAGCGCAGCGCGTACGCGGCGGAGCGGTCCACCTTCGACGGGTCCTTGCCGGAGAATGCGCCGCCGCCGTGGCGGGCCATGCCGCCGTAGGTGTCGACGATGATCTTGCGGCCGGTCAGGCCGGCGTCCCCCTTTGGACCGCCGATGATGAAGCGGCCGGTGGGGTTGATGTGGAGGCGGGTCTGGGAGGTGTCGAGGCCGAGCTCGGCCAGCTCGTCGAGGACGGGCTGGATGACCACCTGGCGGATGCCGGGGGTGAGCTGGTCGGCGAGGTCGACGTCGGCGGCGTGCTGGCTGGAGACGACGATCGCCTCGACGCTGCGGGCGATGTTGTCGTCGTCGTAGCCGATGGTCACCTGAGTCTTGCCGTCGGGGCGGAGGAACGGCAGGATGCCGTCTTCGCGGGCGGTGGTGAGGTTGAGGGCGAGGCGGTGCGCACTGTGGATCGGCAGCGGCATCAGTTCGGGGGTGTCGTTGCAGGCGTAGCCGAACATGAGGCCCTGGTCGCCGGCGCCCTGAAGGTTGCCGGTCTCGGTGAGGCCGGACTTGTGCTCGTGGGAGGTGTCCACGCCGAGGGCGATGTCCTCGGACTGGTTGCCGATGGACACTTCGATGCCGCAGGAGTCGGCGTCGAAGCCCTTCTCGGAGGAGTCGTAGCCGATCTTCCGGATGGTGTCGCGGACGATGCGGTTGACGTCCGAGTAGCCTTCGGTCCGAACTTCGCCGGCGATGTGGACGAGGCCGGTGGTGACGAGGGTTTCGACGGCGACCCGGGAGCTGGGGTCCTGGGCGAGCATGTCGTCGAGGATGGCGTCGGAGATCTGGTCGCAGATCTTGTCCGGGTGGCCGCCGGTGACCGACTCGGAGGTGAAGTAGCGCAGTCCCTGGGTCATTCTCGGCGTCCTTTTCGTTCGGGGTCAGAGGCTCCGCCGCTCGGGGTGAGCAGGCGGGCTATGGCGGTGAGGATGGCGTGGGCGACATCCGTTTTGGTGCCGTCAGCACGGTCGATCTCGCTGCCGGAGCCGTCCAACAGTACGACGGCGTTGTCCGCGGAGCCGAATGCGTGCTCCGCAACGTTGTTGAATGCGAGGAGGTCCGCGCCCTTGCGGCGGGCCTTGTCGCGCGCATGGTCCAGCGCGGTGGCGTGCTCGTCACCGGTTTCGGCGGCGAAGCCGACGATGACAGTAGGCCCGCTGCCGGCGCGTTCACGATTCGTCACAAGGCTGCGGAGGATGTCCTCGGTCTGTTCCATCTGGAGGGTGAGGCCGGCCTTCGGCGAGGTCTTCTTCAGCTTGCTGCCCGCTCCCCCACCGGTCGGGGCGAAGTCACTGACGGCGGCGGCCATGACGACGGCGTCGTGGTCTGCTTCGTGGCGGTGGACGGCCTCGGCGAGCTCGGCAGCGGAGTCGACGCGCTCCACGGCGATGCCGGTGGGCAGCGGTTCGGTGACGGCGCCGGCGAGGATGAGGGTGACATCGGCGCCGCGGGCTGCGGCAGCATGGGCGAGGGCGACGCCCTGTTTGCCGGAGGAGTGGTTGGAGATGAAGCGGACCGGGTCGATCGCTTCGCGGGTGCCGCCGGCGGTGATGAGGACCCGTCGGCCGGCGAGGTCGCGCAGGGGCGCGCCTGCAGCGGCAGCGCGGGCGCTGCCGGTGGGTGCGGCGGCGCGGGGTGCGCGCAGGGTCGCGAGGACGCGGTGGAGGATCTGCTCGGGTTCGGGCAGGCGGCCGGGCCCGGAGTCGGGGCCGGTGAGGCGGCCGACGGCGGGCTCCATCACGTCGATTCCCCGCTCGCGCAGGACGGTCACGTTGTCGCGGGTGGCGGGGTGCTCCCACATTTCGGTGTGCATGGCGGGCGCCATGATGACGGGGCCGCGGGCCACGAGGAGGGAGGCGGTCATCAGGTCGTCGGCTCGGCCCATGCGGGCGCGGGCGAGGAAGTCCGCAGTGGCGGGGGCGATGAGGATCGCGTCGGCGTCCTGGCCGGTGGCGACGTGCGCGACCTGGTCGACGTCCTCGAACACGGAGGTGAGGACGCGGTGCCCGGTGAGGGCCTCCCAGGTGGCGGCGCCGACGAACTCGAGGGAGGACGGGGTGGGGATGACGCGGACGTCCGCTCCCCACGCGGCAAGGCCGCGCACGATATGCGCGGCCTTGTACGCGGCGATTCCCGCAGTGACGCCGACGACGATGCGCTCACCTGCCAGGGGCTGATGCGTCATGCCGGGTCCGGGGGTGCTCAGAGTTCGAAGCTGATCGGTGCCTCGGGGGCGTCATCGCCGAGCTTGAGCGGCTGACGCGCTGGCTTCTCCGGCTCGGAGTCATCATGCTCCTTGGCGGTGAGCAGGCCTTCATCGATCTCGCGCAGCGCGATCGACAACGGCTTCTCCTGCGGATCAGTGTCGATCAGCGGTCCCACGTGCTCGAGGAGGCCGCCCTCCATCTGCGAGTAGTAGGAGTTGATCTGGCGAGCACGCTTCGCCGAGTAGAGCACGAGAGCGTACTTCGAATCGACGGTCTCCAGGAGACGGTCGATCGGCGGATTCGTGACGCCTTCGGGCTGTGCGACTGTTCCGGACACAGGTGTCCTTTCATCGAGCGGTTCGTACTGCAACCCACCATCATAGGCGGTGGGGTGTTCGGGTGGAAGGAGCGGCCGCCTCAGGCGGCGGTGACGTCTCCCACGCCGATGACGCGGGCGAGCTCCTCAACGGCACGGTCGAGGTCGTCGTTGACGATCGTCAGATCGAATTCCTTTTCGGCCGCCATCTCGGTCTCAGCGGTGAGCAGCCGGCGTTCGCGCTCCTCAGCGGTTTCGGTGCCGCGGCCGATGAGGCGGCGGACCAGTTCTTCGCGGGACGGCGGGGCGAGGAACACGAACTGCGCCTCCGGCATTGAGGCGCGCACCTGGCGGGCGCCGGCGAGGTCGATCTCGAGCAGGACGGGCCGGCCCGCCTGGAGCTGTTCGACGACGGGGCCGCGCGGGGTGCCGTAGCGGTGCTTGCCGTGCACGATGGCCCATTCCAGCATGTCGCCTGCGTCCACGAGGGAGGTGAACTCGTCCTCGCTGACGAAGTGGTAGTGCTCGCCGTCCTTCTCACCGGGGCGCGGCGGCCGGGTGGTCGCCGAGACCGACAGGTGGAGGTTCGGCTGCTTCTCCAGCAGGCGGTTCACGACCGTGCCCTTGCCGACGGCTGTGGGACCGGCCAGAACGGTCACGCGGGCTGGTTCAGCCGCCGGCGAGGGGGTCGTACGGGGGGTTCGAGAGGAAGGGGTCGTCACGTGTCTCAATCAGTCAGTCAGTCGGCGAAGTGGTCAAGGAGCTTCTGCGCCTGGTGGCGTCCCAGGCCGCGCATTTTGCGGGACGGCGATATGCCGATCTCCTCCATGATCTGCGCTGCCTTCACCTTGCCGATGCCGGGCAGCGATTCGAGCATGGCGGAGACCTTGAGCCGCGCTACGGCCTCGGACTCGTCGACCTCGCCGAGCAGGCGGCGGATCTCGTCCGCTCGGCTGCCGGTCGAGGACTTCAGGCGCGCCTTGACCGCGGCCCGCTCCTGACGGAGCCGCGCCGCCTTCTCGAGCGCAGCGGCGCGCGTCTCGGGGGTCAGTGTCGGAAGAGCCATCTTCGTCACCTCTTCATTCCAATGGCCGACGGGTGCACAGCACCGGGTGTGCCTGCGATCCCGCTCACGACTGAGGATAGCGGAGCGATATGGTCAGAACCCACCCTCTCGGGGATGAATCCCCAGACAGGCGCGTGGCCGGTCAGAGCGCGTAGTCGGCGCGGGTGCTCTCGCAGGCAGCGCTGATCGCACCGGCATCGGGGCCGGCCGCCATCAGCGAACGCGACATCGACACCAGCACGCGCGGCGCGGCAGAGCCGAACACGCTGCGCAGCTGTGCGGGACCGGCGCCCTGGGCACCGAATCCGGGAGCGAGCAGCGGCCCGCCCACGGCGTCCAGATCGATGCCGAGGTCCGCGGCGGCCGAGCCGATGGTCGCACCGACGACGAGTCCGACGCTCCCCCACTCCCCCGCGGCGCGCGCCTGAGCGTTCGCCTCGGCGGCGTGGCGAGCCATCACGGAGGCGACCGGAACGCCGTCCGCGGTGCGGGCGTGCTGCACTTCGGGGCCGTCGGGGTTGGAGGTGAGGGAGAGGACGAACATGCCCTTGCCGGCTGAGCACACCCGTTCGGCGGCGGGCTCGAGGGAGCCGTAGCCGAGGTACGGGGAGACGGTCAGGGCGTCGACCTCCATCGGTGCGCCGGGCGCGAGGAACGCCTCAGCGTAGGCACCCATCGTGGAGCCGATGTCGCCGCGCTTCGCATCGAGGATCGTGAGGACGCCCGCGGCGCGGGCGGCCTGCAGCAGCTCCTCGAGGACGGCGAACCCGTCGGCGCCGAAGCGTTCGAAGAACGCGGCCTGCGGCTTGATCGCGCTGACCCGGCCCTGGACCGCCTCGAGCATGCGCAGGGACAGGTCACGGGCACCGGCCGCGGTGTTCGGCAGGCCCCACTGCTCCAGAACGGAGGCGTGGGGGTCGATGCCGGCGACGATCGGGCCGCGTTCGGCGACGGACGCCTGCAGATCGGTTCCGAAGCTCATCGGCGCACGCCCTCCAGGTCCCGCTGGTGCTCCTGCAGCGACATGACGTCGAAGGGCCCGTCGGCGAGGGATTCGATGGCCTGCACAGCCGCGGAGAACTCCGAGATCGTCGTCATGATGGGCACGTCGATTGAGGTGGTGGAGGCACGGATCGCGTACCCGTCGGCCCGCGCGGACGAGCCGGTCGGGGTGTTGACCACCATGTCGATCTTCCCGGTGTCGATCAGGTCGATGATGGTGGGCTCACTGCTGCCGTCGGCCGCTTCGGACTTCTTGCGGGTGAGGGTGCAGTCCACGCCGTTGCGGCGGAGGATGCCGGCGGTGCCGGCGGTGGCGACGATCTCGAAGCCGAGGTCGAGCAGGCGCTTCGCGGGGAACACGATGGCGCGCTTCTCCGAATCGGCGACGGAGATGAACACGGTGCCGCTGGTGGGCAGGCCCTTCCCGGCGATGGCGAGCTGCCCCTTCGCGAAGGCGCGCGGGAAGGTGCGGTCCATGCCCATCACCTCGCCGGTGGAGCGCATCTCGGGGCCGAGGATGGAGTCCACAGAGCGGCCGCTGGCGGTGCGGAAGCGCTTGAACGGCAGCACGGCCTCCTTGACCGCGATCGGCTGGGTCAGCGGCATGAGGGTGTTGTCGCCCTCGGCCGGGAGCACGCCGCGCTCGCGCAGGTCCTGGATCGAAGAGCCGGCCATGATCAGGGCGGCGGCGCGGGACAGCGGCACCCCGGTCGCCTTCGCGACGAACGGGACGGTGCGGGAGGCGCGCGGGTTCGCTTCGATCACGTACAGGATGTCCTGCGTCATCGCGAACTGGATGTTGATCAGTCCGCGCACCCCGACGCCGCGGGCGATCGCCTCGGTGGATTCGCGGATGCGTTCGCACTGGGCATCGGACAGGGAGATCGGCGGGAGGGTGCAGGCGGAGTCACCGGAGTGGATGCCGGCCTCTTCGATGTGCTCCATGACGCCGCCCATGAACAGCTCCTCGCCGTCGAACAGGGCGTCGACGTCGATCTCGATGGCGGTGTCGAGGAACCGGTCGATGAGGATCGGGGCGTCGGCGCGGCCGGATTCGGGGAGGTTGCGCTGGACGTAGGAGCGGAGCTGCTCGTCGTCGTACACGATCTCCATGCCTCGGCCGCCGAGCACGTACGAGGGGCGCACCAGGACGGGGTAGCCGACGGTGTTCGCGACCTCGAGGGCGCCGTCGAGCTGGTAGGCGGTGCCGTACGGAGGGGCGGGCAGGTCCGCGTCCTGCAGCACGGAGCCGAAGTGGCCGCGGTCCTCCGCCATGTCGATGGCGTGGGGGCTGGTGCCGATGATCGGCAGACCGGCCTCTTCGAGGCGGCGCGCGAGCGACAGCGGGGTCTGGCCGCCGAGCTGCACGATCACACCGGCGACGGGGCCGGCGGCCTTCTCCGCTTCGTACACCCCGAGGACGTCCTCGAAGGTGAGCGGTTCGAAGTAGAGGCGGTCAGCGATGTCGTAGTCGGTGGAGACCGTCTCCGGGTTGCAGTTGATCATGACGGTCTCGTAGTCGTACCCGAGCTCCGGGTTGCGCAGCGCAATGGCGGCGTGGACGCACGAGTAGTCGAACTCGATGCCCTGGCCGATGCGGTTCGGACCGGAGCCGAGGATCAGCACGGCCGGCTTCTCCCGCGGCTCCACCTCGGTCTCCTCATCGAAGCAGGAGTAGTAGTAGGGGGTGCGGGACTCGAATTCGGCGGCGCAGGTGTCGACGGTCTTGAACACGGGCACCACGCCGAGGGCCTTGCGGACCCCGAACACGACGTCGTCGTTGATGCCGCGGATCTCAGCGACCTGTTCGTCGCTGAGGCCGTGGCGCTTGGCGCGGCGCAGCAGCGGCTCGTCGAGCACGGCGGCGTCGCGCAGTTCGGCGGCCACTTCGTTGACGAGCAGGATCTGGTCGAGGAACCACGGGTCGATGCCGGTCGATTCGTAGAGCCGGTCGATGAGCTCGTCGGCCCCGCGGTCGCCGCAGGCGGCGGCGCGGAGGATCTGCTGCACCTGCACGTGGCGGCGATCCGTGGGGGTGGCGGCCTGCTCGATGAGGGCGTCCAGCTCCTCCCCGGTGGGGGCGTCTCCGCGCCAGTGGAACCCGGCGCCCTTGACGTCGATGGAGCGCAGCGCCTTGCCGAGCGCTTCGGTGAAGCTGCGGCCGAGCGCCATCGCCTCACCGACCGACTTCATGGTGGTGGTGAGGGTGGGGTCGGCGGCGGGGAACTTCTCGAACGCGAAGCGCGGAACCTTCACCACGATGTAGTCGAGGGCGGGTTCGAAACTGGCGGGGGTGGTGCCGGTGATGTCGTTGCGGATCTCGTCCAGGGTGTAGCCGAGGGCGACTCGGGTGGCGATCTTCGCGATCGGGAAGCCGGTCGCCTTGGAGGCGAGCGCCGACGAGCGGGAGACGCGCGGGTTCATCTCGATGACGACGATGCGGCCCGTGGTGGGGTGGATCGCGAACTGGACGTTGCAGCCGCCGGTGTCGACGCCGACCTCGCGGATGATGGCGATGCCGATGTCGCGGATCTTCTGCATCTCCACGTCGGTGAGCGTCATCGCCGGGGCCACGGTGATGGAGTCACCGGTGTGGACGCCGACGGGATCCACGTTCTCGATGGAGCAGACGACCACGCAGTTGTCGTTGCGGTCGCGCATCAGCTCCAGTTCGTACTCCTTCCAGCCGAGGATGGACTCCTCGAGGAGCACCTCGGTGGTGGGCGAGTAGTGGAGGCCGTCGCCAGCAATGCGCCGCAGGTCCTCTTCGTCGTACGCCATGCCGGAGCCGAGGCCGCCCATGGTGAAGGACGGCCGGACCACCATCGGGTAGCCGAGCTCGTCAGCGGCGTCGAGGCATTCCTGCATGGAGTTGCAGATGCGGCTCCTGGCCGATTCGGCACCGGCGCGCTCCACCACGTCCTTGAACTGCTGGCGGTCCTCCGCCTTCTCAATGGCGGGGATGGAGGCGCCGATGAGTTCGCAGCCGAACTCCTTGAGAATGCCGCGCTCATCGAGCGCGATGGCGGCATTGAGCGCGGTCTGCCCGCCGAGGGTCGGCAGGATCGCGTCGGGCCGTTCCTTGGCGATGATGGTGCGGATGACGTCCGGGTCGATGGGCTCGACATAGGTGGCGTCGGCCATCTCCGGGTCGGTCATGATGGTCGCCGGGTTGGAGTTGACGAGGATGACCCGCAGGCCCTCTTCCTTCAGGACGCGGCACGCCTGAGCGCCGGAGTAGTCGAACTCGGCGGCCTGGCCGATGACGATCGGGCCGGAGCCGATGACGAGGACGGAGGAGATGTCAGTGCGGCGGGGCATCAGGAGTCCTTTCCTGCGCGGTGGGTGCGGATCATGTCCACGAGGGCGTCGAACAGGTAGTTGGCGTCGTGCGGGCCGGACGCGGATTCGGGGTGGTACTGGACGGAGAACGCGGGCCGGTCCTCCAGGTGGAGGCCTTCGACCACGTCGTCGTTCAGGCAGACGTGGCTGACGCGGACCCGGCCGAACTCGCCGTCGTTGTGCGGGGCGGTGACGGCCTCGCCGATGGGTGCGTCGACAGCGAATCCGTGGTTGTGGCTGGTGATCTCCACCTGGCCGGTGGCAAGGCGCTGCACGGGCTGGTTGATGCCGCGGTGGCCGTACTTGAGCTTGTACGTGCCGAAGCCGAGGGCGCGGCCGAGCAGCTGATTGCCGAAGCAGATGCCGAAGAACGGCAGGCCGCGGCGCAGGACCTCACGCAGCACCTCCACCTGCTCATCGGCGGTGGCGGGATCACCGGGGCCGTTGGAGAAGAAGACCGCGTCGGGACTGATCGCGAGGATGTCCTCGATGCCCGAGGCGGCTGGCAGGACATGGACGTCGAGTCCGCGGGCGGCCATGTGGCGCGGGGTGGCGGACTTGATGCCGAGGTCGAGCGCCGCAACGGTGCCGATCTTCTCGCCCTCCGCGGGGATGATGTACGCCTCGCGGGTGGTCACCTCGTCCACGAAGGAGGCGCCTTCCATGGTGGGAGCGGTGCGGACCTGCTCGAGGAGGGCGGCCTCGTCGGCCTGGTCGAGGGCGGGGCCGGAGAAGATGCCGCCGCGCATGGCGCCGGACTCCCGCAGCCGACGGGTGAGGGCGCGGGTGTCGATGCCGGCGATGCCGACGATCCCGGCGTCGGTGAGGGCGTCGACGAGGGGCTTCTCGCTGCGCCAGTTGGAGGTGCGGCGGGCGGCCTCGCGCACAACGTATCCGGCGGCCCAGATGCGGGAGGACTCCATGTCCTCGGCGTTGGTGCCGGTGTTGCCGATGTGCGGGGCTGTCTGCACCACGATCTGGCCCGTGTAGGAGGGGTCGGTGAGGGTCTCCTGGTAGCCGGTCATCCCGGTGGTGAAGACCACTTCGCCGAGGGTGGTGCCGCGCGCGCCGTAGGCGTCGCCGCGGAAGACTGTGCCGTCTTCGAGGATCAGAAGGGCGCCATCGCGCGTCATGAGTTCTCCTGGTGGATTGTGGTGCTGCGGGTCAGGAATTCGTTGTGGTCGTCACGGGTGTGGAAGCGGATGCCGGTGTCCAGTTCCCGCTCCCCCAGTCGCCAGCGGATGACGGACAGGCCGTTCCTGCCGACGACCTTGCCGGCCATGCCGCGCGCGGTGGTGATCTGCAGAACGGACTGCATGGGGATTTCGAAGCTGGTGGCGCCGGAGCGGACCAGTTGGATGCGGTCGCTGCCGAGGCGGACGGTCACTTCGCTGCGGGCGCCCATGTTGTGGACGGTGACCCGTTCCAGCGGCTGGCGCGCCTTCGTGGTGGAGACGTAGATCCCGTCGGCCTCCCAGCGGTCCGAGGCGGACGGCGCCGGGTGCTCCTCGACCGCTTCGGTCATCTCGTCCTCACTGGGAAGGTCGAGGTTCGAGACCGGGAGCGGTTCAGGGAGGTCGGAGTCGGAGTCGGTGCGGTTCTTCCATCCGAACCACATGGCGACGAGGATGCCGATGAACAGGACGCCGAGGACCGCCAGCGGCATGAAGCGGTCGGGTCTGAGGAGCTCATCCATGCACGAGCTCCCCGTCGCGCACGGTGAACCGGCCGTTGAATATGGTGGCGCGGTTCGTGCCGGGCAGGTCCATTCCCTCGAAGGGGGTGTTGGAGGAGCGCGAGGCGTGGTCGGCGGGGTCCACGGTGGCAGTGGTCGACGGGTCCCACAGCAGCAGGTTCGCCGGCTCCCCTGCCGCGATGGGGCGGCCGTGGCGGGCGTCGAGCCCGATCTGGGCGGGCTTCTCACTCATGACGCGGGCGACGTCCCGCCAGGTGAGGCGGCCGGTGTCCACCATGGTGGCCTGCACGATGCTGAGGGCGGTCTCCAGCCCGGTCATGCCGAAGGCGGCGCGGTCCCATTCGGTGTCCTTCGCGTCCCGCGGGTGCGGGGCGTGGTCGGTGGCGACGATGTCGATGGTGCCGTCGGCGAGTCCTTCGCGGACGGCGTCGACGTCCTTCTGGGTGCGCAGCGGCGGGTTCACCTTGTAGCGGGCGCTGTAGGTGCGGGCCTTCTCGTCGGTGAGGATGAGGTGGTGCGGGGTCACTTCGGCGGTGACGGCGATGCCGCGCTGCTTCGCCCACCGGATGATGTCGACGCTGCCGGCGGTGGACAGGTGGCACACGTGCAGGCGGGAGCCGACGTGCTCGGCGAGCAGGACGTCGCGCGCAATGATCGACTCCTCGGCGACGGCGGGCCAGCCCATGAGGCCGATCTCGGCGCTGACGGCGCCTTCGTGCATCTGCGCGTTGGGGGTCAGGGCGGGGTCCTGCGCGTGCTGCGCGATCACGCCGTTGACGGTCTTGACGTATTCGAGGGCGCGGCGCATGAGGAGGGGGTCGAACACGCATTTGCCGTCGTCGGAGAAGACGCGGACGCGGGCAGCGGATTCGGCCATGGCACCGAGGTCGGCGAGGCGCTCGCCCTCGAGGCCGACGGTGACCGCGCCGATGGGGAACACGTCGCAGTGCCCGGCTTCCTGACCGCGCTGGTGCACCTGCTCCACAACACCGGTGGTGTCGGCGGTGGGGGTGGTGTTGGCCATGGCGTGCACGGCGGTGAAGCCGCCGCGGGCTGCGGCCATGGTGCCGGTGTCGACGGTTTCGGCCTCTTCGCCGCCCGGTTCGCGCAGGTGGGTGTGGAGGTCCACGAGGCCGGGCAGGAGGATGCATCCGGTGCCGTCGACCTTTTCGGTGGTGGCGGTGACGCGGCCGGTCGCTTCGGGGCCGACGGCGACGATGTCCTCGCCGTCGATGAGGACGTCGGCGATGGTGTCGCCGTACAGCGAGGCGCCGGTGATGAGGATCGAGGTCATGATGCTTCCTCCGTGTGGGCTGCGAGGACGTGGTAGAGGACGGACATGCGGACGCTGACGCCGTTGTTGACCTGCTCGACGATGACGCTGCGGGGACCGTCGGCGACATCGCTGGCGATCTCGAATCCGCGGTTCATCGGGCCGGGGTGCAGGACGACGGCGTGGTCCGGGAGGCGGTCGGCGCGGTCGGTGGACAGGCCGAACCGGCGGGAGTACTCCCCTTCGGTGGGGAAGAATCCGCCGCCGACCATGCGCTCGCGCTGCACGCGCAGCATCATCACGGCGTCGGCGCCTTCGGCGATGGCGGCGTCCAGGCTGTAGGACACCTCGCACGGCCACGACTGGACGCCGATGGGGATGAGGGCGGGCGGTGCGACGAGGGTGACGGATGCTCCGAGCAGGCTGAGCAGCTTCACGTTGGAGCGGGCCACGCGGGAGTGCAGGATGTCGCCGACGATGATGACCCGCTTGCCGGCGAGGTCGGAGCCCGTCGGCCCCTCCACGAGGTGGCGGCGCAGCGTGTACGCGTCCAGCAGCGCCTGCGTGGGGTGCTCGTGAGTGCCGTCACCGGCGTTGACGATCGGCTTGTCGATCCAGCCGGCATTGGCGAGCAGGTGCGCGGCGCCCGAGGAGGAGGAGCGGACCACGATGGCGTCCGCCCCCATGGCGTCGAGGGTGAGCGCGGTGTCCTTCAGAGACTCCCCTTTGGACAGGCTGGAGCCCTTGGCGGAGAAGTTGATGATGTCGGCGCTGAGGCGCTTGGCGGCCGCTTCGAAGGAGATGCGGGTGCGGGTGGAGTCCTCGAAGAAGAGGTTGACCACGGTGCGGCCCACGAGGGTGGGGAGTTTGCGGATGGAGCGGGACTGGGTCTGCGCCATGTGCTCCGCGGTGTCGAGGACGTCGATGGCGTCCTGGCGGGACAGGTCGTCGATCGAGATGAGGTGCTTCATCGGGTCTCCTCCTCGGTGAGGGGACGTTCGAGGAGGACGGCATCGTCGCCGTCGGTCTCGGTGAGGTGAACGCGGACGGCTTCGCGGCGCGAGGTCGGCAGGTTCTTGCCGACGAAGTCCGCGCGGATCGGCAGGTCGCGGTGGCCGCGGTCCACGAGGACGGCCAGGCGCACGTTGCGCGGGCGGCCGAGAGAGCTGAGGGCGTCGAGGGCGGCGCGGATGGTGCGGCCGGAGAAGAGGACGTCGTCGACCAGGACGACTGTGCGGCCGTCGATGCCGCTGGGCGGCAGGTCCGTGGAGTACGGGACGCGCGTGGGGTGCTGAGCGAGGTCGTCGCGGAACATGGTGATGTCCAGGGTGCCGACGAAGTCGTCGATCTCGCGGTCAGTGGCGCCGGTGCGGCGCAGCGATTCGCCGATGCGGCGTGCGAGGGGGACGCCGCGGTTGTGGATGCCGAGGATGACGAAGTCGTCTTCGCCCTTCTGCGCTTCGACGATCTCGAAGCCGATGCGGGTGAGCGCTCGGCTGATCTCGTCCGCCCGGAGGACCTCGGTGCGGGTGGTGGGTGTATCGGTCATGTGGGGCTCCCTTCCGCGCCTCTCTGGACGCGATCTTAAAGGGTGGGTGGGCGGAGCGCCCGGGCCGACGGGGTCAGCCGAGGAGCTCCTTCATGTCGGCGATCCGCTGCAGGAGCGCATTGACGAACGCGGGCGACTTCTCCGTGGAGATCTGCTCCGCGATCCGGACGTACTCGCGGATGATGATCGCCGGCGGGGTGTCCTGCTCGGAGAAGAGGATCTCCGCTGTGCCCAGGCGCAGGATGGCACGGTCCACGGCGGGCATGCGCGAGAGCTGCCACGCTTCGGAGTGGGTGTGCAGAGCGTCGTCGACATCTGCGCGGTGGCGGGCGTAGAGATCGGCGAAGGCGCGGGCCCGTTCGGGCAGGGTGGTCTGGGCCGTGGAGCGCTGGGTGCGGCTCTCGGCGATCTCGGCGGTGTCGGCGCCGCGCAGATCGGCTTCGAACAGCACATCGACGGCGCGCAGGCGTGCGCGGGTGGTGGCGCTGAAGCCGGAGGTGTCCGCAGGGACGGAGCGGACGAGCTCGACGTCCGCTCCGTCGCGCTCCGGAAGGGGGAGGTCGGTCATGCTCAGGCGCGCCCGGTGTATTCGCCGGTGCGGGTGTCGACCTTGACCTTGGTGTCCTGTTCGAGGAACAGCGGCACCTGGATCTCCTTGCCGGTTTCGAGGGTGGCGGGCTTGGTGCCGCCGGAGGAGCGGTCGCCCTGCAGGCCCGGCTCGGTGTGGGTGATGGTGAGGACCACCGACGGCGGCAGCTCCACGAACAGCGGGTTGCCCTCGTGGAAGGCGATGACGATGTCCTGGCCTTCGAGCATGTAGTCAGCGCTGTCGCCGACGAGCTCTTCGGTGAGGTTGGTCTGCTCCCACGTGCTGGTGTCCATGAAGACGAACATGTCGCCGTCCTTGTAGGAGTACTGCATGTCGCGGCGATCGATGGTGGCGGTCTCGACCTTGACGCCGGCGTTGAAGGTCTTGTCCACGGTCTTGCCGGTGAGGACGTTCTTGAGCTTGGAGCGCACGAAGGCCGGGCCCTTGCCGGGCTTCACATGCAGGAACTCCACGACCTGCCAGAGGCCGTTGTCGATCTTCAGCACCATGCCGTTCTTGAGGTCGTTGCTCGTTGCCATGGGTCTCCTCGATAGTCTCTGAGCGCTCTCGTTCGGGCTCGTCCCGGTCGCGGGCGCATGTCCGCCCCATCCTACAAGAGGCGGCCCGGTGATCGTGCAGGTCGCAGACGGTGGTGACCCGTTGAACACACGGGACGCAGCACTGCGTCAGGCGAGCTCGATCAGCTCCTCGTAGTCGGGGCCCCACAGATCCTCCGTCGCGTCCGGCATCACGAGCACGCGCTCCGGGTTGAGGGCGCGCACGGCGCCCGGGTCGTGGCTGACCAGCACGATCGCGCCTTCGAAGGCGTGGAGGGCACCGAGGATCTCTTCGCGGCTGGCGGGGTCGAGGTTGTTGGTGGGCTCATCGAGCAGCAGGACATTCGCGCTGGAGACCACCAGCGTGGCGAGGGCCAGGCGGGTCTTCTCGCCGCCGGAGAGGACTCGCGCGGGCTTGTGCACATCGTCCCCAGTGAAGAGGAACGAGCCGAGGATCTTGCGCACCTCCACTTCAGCCATATCGCCGGCGGCGCGCTGCATGTTGTCCAGGACGGTGCGGTCACCGTCGAGGGTTTCGTGCTCCTGTGCGTAGTAGCCGAGGCGCAGGCCGTGCCCGGCGATGACCTCGCCGGAATCGGGGGTCTCCACTCCGGCGAGGAGTCGCAGAAGGGTGGTTTTGCCGGCGCCGTTGAGGCCGAGCACGACCACGCGGGAGCCGCGGTCGATGGCGAGGTCGGCACCGGTGAAGATCTCCAGGGACCCGTAGGACTTCGAGAGCCCGTCGGCCTTCAGCGGGGTACGTCCGCAGGGCGCCGGGGATGGGAAGCGGAGCTTCGCAACCTTGTCGCGCTGATGGTCCTCCTCGACCCCGTCGAGGAGGCGTTCGGCGCGGCGGAGCATGTTCTGCGCTGCGACCGCTTTGGTGGCCTTCGCTTTCATCTTCTCGGCCTGGGTGGTGAGGGCTGCGGCCTTCTTCTCGGCGGAGAGGCGTTCGCGGCGGCGGCGCTTCTCATCGTCCTCACGCTTGGTCAGGTAGTTCTTCCAGCCCATGTTGTAGATGTCGATGACGTGGCGGTTGGCGTCGAGGTAGAACACCTTGTTGACCACCTGTTCCACGAGGGCGACGTCGTGGGAGATGATCACCATCCCGCCGGGGTAGGTCATGAGGAAGTCGCGCAGCCAGCTGACGGAGTCGGCATCGAGGTGGTTGGTGGGTTCGTCGAGGATGAGGGTTTCGGCCTGGGAGAAGAGGATGCGGGTGAGTTCCACGCGGCGGCGCTGGCCACCGGAGAGGGTGCCGAGTTCGTTCTCGAGGAGGCTGTTGGGGATGCCGAGGTTCGCGGCGAGCTGTTTGGCGTCCGCCTCAGCGGCGTAGCCTCCCTGGATCTCCAGTTCATTGGAGAGGCGGCTGTAGCGGTTCAGGGCCTTCTCCCGGCGGTCCGCACTGATGGACATGTCCGCCATCTCATGTTCCGCCTTGGCCAGGCGGCGGTGGATCTCGTCGAGGCCGCGGGCGGAGAGGATGCGGGCGAGGACGGTCTGGGTGGGATCGGAGACCTGGGTGTCCTGCGGGAGGAAGCCGATCTGGCCGCGGGTGTCGATGGTGCCGTTCGCGGGCTGGAGGTCGCCGGCGATGGTGCGGGTCAGGGTGGTCTTGCCGGCGCCGTTGCGGCCGACGAGGCCGACGCGGTCCCCCTTGTTCACCTGGAAGCTGACGTTCTCCATCAGGAGGCGTGCGCCCACTCTGATCTCCAGGTCCTGCACGCTGATCATGAACACCTCTGCGTCTCGCTGTTTCGGGCCCTGTTGATCCTACGCGCACCGACACAGGTCCCGAGACCTCTGTGATGTGATGGAGGTGACCCGCCGGGGTGAGTGTCGGAGCGGCCGGCGCTCCCCATCAACAGGAAGGAGCTGCTGTGCGCATCGGAGTGCCGAAGGAGATCAAGAACCACGAGTATCGGGTGGGCCTGTCGGTCGCCGCGGTGCATGAGCTCGTTGCGGCCGGGCACAGCGTGTCCGTTCAGGCGGGTGCGGGTGTGGGCGCCGGTTTCGATGACGCCGCGTATGAGCAGGCCGGCGCATCGGTTCTGCCCTCTGCTGACGAGGTGTGGGCTGGGGCGGACATGGTGGTGAAGGTGAAGGAGCCGCTGCAGGAGGAGTACCGATACCTTCGCAGTGACCTGATCCTGTTCACCTACCTGCATCTGGCGGCGGATGAGTCGCTGACTCGGGCTCTGCTGGAGGCGGGCACCACCGCAATCGCGTATGAGACGGTGCAGCGCCCGGATGGGTCGCTGCCGCTGCTGGCGCCGATGAGCGCGATCGCTGGGCGTCTGGCGGCGCAGGTGGGGGCCTACCATCTGATGGCTCCGCTGGGCGGTGCGGGTGTGCTGATGGGCGGTGTCCCGGGCACACCGAAGGCGAGGATCCTGGTGGTGGGCGGCGGTGTGGTCGGTGAGCAGGCCGCGATCATGGCGCGCGGCATGCAGGCCGACGTCACCGTGATGGATGTGAATGTGGCGCGCCTGGGTCAGATCGATCTGACGCATGGTGGGTCGATCCGCACTGCGTATTCCACCAGCCTCGATCTGGCGGAGCACATGCGGGACGCGGATGTGGTCGTGGGGTCGGTGCTGATCCCGGGTAAGAAGGCGCCGAAGCTGGTGACCGATGAGATGGTGCGCGGCATGAAGCCGGGCGCGGTGCTGGTGGATGTGGCGATCGATCAGGGTGGCTGCTTCGAGAACAGCCGGCCGACCACGCATGATGATCCGACGTTCCGGGTGCATGAGACCACGTTCTACTGCGTGGCGAATATGCCGGGCTCGGTTCCGCGCACCGCGACGACGGCGCTGAACAATGCGACGCTGCCGTTCGTGATGGCGATCGCGGGCAAGGGCTGGAGGGCTGCGCTGGCCGACGATGCAGCACTCGCGAAGGGCCTGCACACGCATGGCGGCTCTCTGTCCAACGCCGGTGTGGGCGAAGCACTCGGGATCGACGTGAAGGAGATCAGCAGCGTTCTCGGCTGAGGCGCTCCCCGCCTCGTGGACAGTTTCCACGCGGGAATGACGAAGCGGCCGGCCCCCACAGGGGCCCGCCGCTTCGTCATATGGTCGGCTTCAGATCTGAACTGTGGACGAAGTGCAGGTTCCACCGGTTCGCGGGTCGCTCGGGCAGACCCGGGTCATGCGCCACTTCCGGCCATCCTTGGTGGTGTATTCGACAACGACTTGCCAGTCGGCTGTCGGCCACGTCGACTGTTTGGCGGTGGGACCGCTGACACTTCTGTACCCGAGTTCGAAGATCGGGGTGTCCTTGATGGTGAGCGTCTTGCACCCGGTGGTGGAATTCGTGGTCCAGTGGGATGGCGTGAGTTTGCTCGGGTCGGACTGGAACTTCAGCGTCCAGGCCTTGCCCTTTTTACCATCCTGGAAGGTCCGGTCCACCCAGTTGCTTTCGAGGAAGATTTGAGCGTTGCCGGTAACCCAGATCGGGTCGGTTCCCGACGAGCTCCGGTAGAGCAGCTTTCCGCGGGTCTTCGATTCCAGCGCAGCGCTACCGGGCGCCACCGTCGTGTTGTAGAGCGCGGTGAAGTCACAGCCCTTAATCGTGCTGTAATCGGCCAAGCACGTCGTACGGTGGCCGTAGTAGTCCTTCCAATTCACCTTGCCGTGGCCCGGGTCGTAGGCGCCGTAGTCCTGCCAGTTGGTGCCCGCCGGGCCATCAACGCGGTTCATGACGATGAGACGGTAATCCACCGTGGTGATGACAGCGTCGGCCGGAAGGTTCCTGACCGTCAGACTGCCTGCCGCCTTCAGGGTCTGAACGGTCGTCGTATTCGCTACTCCCCAGTCGTATGAGTAACCGCCGCCTGAGTCCAGGACAGGTTTGCAGGGTCCACTCGCCGCATAGGCGGGAGCGGCGACGCTCACCGTGGCAACGGGAACCGACCACGCGACACCGCGTGCCAGGGTTCGGCGGGAAATCTGATTGGTCATGAAAGTCCTTCTGAGACGAGGGGACACGGGGCGTTGGTCCATTCCTCGCCCCATCGGCCACCCTAGAAAGCTACTGATCATTCGGGTCGATTCGGACGCAACCGTGGTGTGACCGAACGAACCATCCTGCCCCCCACCCGGATTCCACACTCGCGGGCACTCGTCGGCCCCCTCCTGGAACGCCACCGGCGCCGCCCCCACGAAGGGGAACGGCGCCGGTGACTGTCAGGGACAGGCGTCAGATGTTGAAGCCGATCGCGCGCAGCTGTTCGCGACCATCCTCCGTGATCTTCTCCATGCCCCACGGCGGCATCCACACCCAGTTGATGCGGTGCGACTCGGTGATCGGATCCAGCGCGGCGAAGGTCTGCTCCTCCAGCACATCGGTCAGCGGGCACGCCGCGGACGTCAGTGTCATATCCACGACCGCGTGACCGTCCTCGAGAGTGACGCCGTACACCAGACCCAGATCAACGATGTTGATGCCGAGCTCCGGGTCGATGACGTCCTTGAGGGCCTCGATCAGGTCCTCTTCAGTAACGGGCTTGGATTCAGCCATGTCTGCCTCGTTTCTGCGCGGGTGCGCTCAGGTCTCAGGCGTTCGCTGCGGTGAGGAAGCGGTCGTAGCCCTCTTCCTCCAGGCGCGCAGCGAGCTCCGGGCCGCCCTGCTCAGCAACACGGCCGTTGACGAACACGTGCACGAAGTCCGGCTTCACGTAGCGCAGGATGCGGGTGTAGTGGGTGATGAGCATGACGCCCAGGCCCTCGTTCTCCTTCACGCGGTTGATGCCTTCGGAGACGACGCGCAGAGCGTCCACATCCAGGCCCGAGTCGGTCTCGTCCAGGATCGCCATCTTCGGCTTCAGCAGCTCCATCTGGAGGATCTCGTGGCGCTTCTTCTCGCCGCCGGAGAAGCCCTCGTTGACGTTGCGCTCGGCGAACTTCGGGTCCATGCGCAGCTGGTCCATGGCGCCCTTGACGTCCTTCACCCAGGTGCGCAGCTTCGGGGCCTCGCCGTCCACGGCGGTCTTCGCGGTGCGCAGGAAGTTCGAGACGGTCACGCCCGGCACCTCCACCGGGTACTGCATGGCGAGGAAGAGGCCCGCCTTGGCGCGCTCGTCCACGGACATCTCCAGCACGTCCTCACCGTCGAGCAGGACCTCGCCCTGGGTGATCTCGTACTTCGGGTGGCCGGCGACGGCGTAGGCGAGGGTGGACTTTCCGGAGCCGTTCGGGCCCATGATCGCGTGGGTCTCACCCGACTTGATGGTCAGGTTGACGCCCTTGAGGATCTCCTTGGTGTCGCCTTCGGGGGTCTCCACGGTTGCGTGGAGGTCCTTGATTTCAAGAACAGACATGATGTCCTTTCGAGTTTCAGTCAGCTGTGGGGGTCGGTCACCGCAACGCTGATCGCGCCGGTGGCCTCATCGATGGATACGGGATAGACGGCCACGGGTTCGGTGGCGGGCAGCTGGCGGGGACGGCCGGTTCGCAGATCGAACTGGCTGCCGTGCTTCCAGCATTCGAGCGTGCCCTCGAACACGTCTCCGTCGGACAGGGCGACCTCCCCATGGCTGCAGCGGTCCTCCAGGGCGTGGAGGGTGCCGTCGGCGTCGCGCGCCAGGGCGACATCGACACCGGCGACGCTCACGCTGAGCACCTCTCCGGGGGCGATGTCCGCGATGTTCGCAGCCGCGTGGAAGGTCGGGGTCATCAGTTCATGCTCCGACGGAGCTCGTCCTCGATGGAGTCGGTGAGGTGCTCGCGGATCTCCGGAACGTCGATCTTCTGGATCAGCTCCTGGAAGAAGCCGCGGACCACCAGGCGGCGGGCCTCGATCTCGGGGATGCCGCGCGAGCGCAGGTAGAACAGCTGCTCGTCATCGAAGCGACCCGTGGCGGCGGCGTGGCCGGCGCCCTCGATCTCACCGGTCTCGATCTCCAGGTTCGGCACGGAGTCCGCGCGCGCCCCCTCGGTGAGGACCAGGTTGCGGTTCAGCTCGTAGGTGTCGGTGCCTTCGGCCTCCTTGCGGATCAGCACATCGCCGACCCACACGGACCGAGCGCCCTTGCCCTGCAGCGCCCCCTTGTAGGTGACGTCCGAGGTGCACTTCGGGGCGGCATGGTCCACGAACAGGCGGTGCTCGAGGTGCTGCTTGTCATCGGCGAAGTACAGGCCGATCTGCTCGATCTCCGAGCCCGGGGCGTTGAACTTCGACGTGGAGTTCACGCGCACGGCACGGCCGCCCAGGGAGACGACGATGTGCTTGAGCTTCGCATCGCGGCCCAGGTGCGCCACGTGGGTGGCGACATGGATGGCGTCGTCGTCCCAGTCCTGCAGGGAGATGACGGTCATCTCGGAGTTGTCGCCGACGACCATCTCCACGTTCTCACCGAACAGGGCGGTGCCGGTGTGGTTGAGGATGTAGGTGGCGCGAGCCGACTCCTCGGTTTCGAGCACGATCGCGGCGTGCGAGGCGGTGGAGCCGTCCTTGCCGGTGATCTCCACGCGCAGCGGCTGCTCCACCACGGTGTTCTTCGGCGCCTTCAGGTGGAGGGCGTTCGCGGTCAGCTCAGCGGCTGCGGCCGCGATGCGGTCCTCCGGGACGAGCAGGGTGTTGCGGGGCGCCTCGTCGGCCCCCAGGGAGCCGACGGTGATGCCCTCGACCTCGTCGACGTCGAAGGCGACGACGTCCTCGGACACGGTGGTCTCGGTGGCCTGGAGGAGCGGGTAGATCTCGCGCAGGGAGGCGAAGCGCCACTCCTCCTCGCGGCCGGTCGGGATCTCGTGGTTGTCCACGCCGAACGCGGCGTAGCGGTACGCGCGGGAATCCTCCGTGTGGGCACCGAGGGCGATGCCCTCGGACTCCAGCTCAGCCTTCGAGTGGTCTGTGACTGTCATCAGCCAACGCTTCCTTCCATCTGCAGTTCAATGAGTCGGTTGAGCTCGAGCGCGTACTCCATCGGGAGCTCACGCGCGATCGGCTCGATGAAGCCGCGCACGATCATCGCCATCGCCTCGGTCTCTTCAAGGCCGCGGCTCATCAGGTAGAAGAGCTGCTCCTCGCTGACCTTGGAGACGGTCGCCTCGTGGCCCATCTGGACATCGTCCACGCGCACATCCACGTACGGGTAGGTATCGGTGCGGGACTGGGTGTCCACCAGCAGGGCGTCGCACAGCACGGTGGAGGCCGAGTGCCGGGCATTGTTGTTCACCTGCACCAGGCCGCGGTACGAGGATCGGCCGCCGCCGCGGGAGACGGACTTCGAGACGATCGAGCTCGAGGTGTTCGGTGCCATGTGCACCATCTTCGAGCCGGTGTCCTGCTGCTGCCCCTCGCCGGCGAACGCGATCGAGAGGGTCTCGCCGCGGGCGTGCTCGCCCATCAGCCAGACAGCCGGGTACTTCATGGTGACCTTGGAGCCGATGTTGCCGTCGACCCACTCCATGGTGCCGCCCTCTTCCACCGTGGTGCGCTTGGTTACGAGGTTGTACACGTTGTTCGACCAGTTCTGGATCGTGGTGTAGCGGACGCGGGCGTCCTTCTTCACGACGATCTCCACCACGGCGGAGTGCAGCGAGTCCGACTTGTAGATCGGGGCGGTGCAGCCCTCGACGTAGTGGACGTAGGAGCCCTCGTCCGCGATGATCAGCGTGCGCTCGAACTGGCCCATGTTCTCCGTGTTGATGCGGAAGTAGGCCTGCAGCGGGATCTCCACGTGGACACCCGGCGGGACGTACACGAAGGAGCCGCCGGACCACACGGCGGTGTTCAGAGCGGCGAACTTGTTGTCGCCCGACGGGATAACGGTGCCGAAGTACTCCTCGAACAGCTCGGGGTACTCCCGCAGGCCGGTGTCGGTGTCCACGAAGATGACGCCCTGGGCCTCGAGGTCCTCGCGGATCTGGTGGTAGACGACCTCGGACTCGTACTGCGCGGCGACGCCGGCGACCAGGCGCTCCTTCTCCGCTTCGGGGATGCCGAGGCGGTCGTAGGTCTCCTTGATGTCCTCCGGCAGGTCCTCCCAGCTGGTGGCCTGCTTCTCGGTGGAGCGCACGAAGTACTTGATGTTGTCGAAGTCGATGCCGGAGAGGTCGGGGCCCCAGGTGGGCATCGGCTTCTTCTCGAACAGGCTGAGGGCGCGCAGGCGGCGCTTGAGCATCCACTCCGGCTCGTCCTTCAGCTCGGAGATGTTGCGGACAACATCCTCGGACAGACCGCGGCGGGCGTTCTGACCTGCTTCGTCAGAGTCCCTCCAGCCGTACTCATAGCTTCCGATGGACGAGATGATCTCGTCCTGGGTCAGCTGTTCAGGTGCACTCGTCATGGTGTCCTTCCTTCTGTGAACAATTCGTGGTCGGGCAGCTCGTCCCCACCACCCGGCATCGGAGTGACGTGGGTGGTGCAGACATGGGCGCCCGAAGCGCGGGTCGCCAGCCGTTGGACCGGCGCCCCCAGCATGCGGGCGAGTGCGGACGTCTCGACGTCGCACAGCTCAGGGTGCTCAGCTGCGATGTCCTGAATGGGGCAGCGCCCCTGGCACAGCTGAACGGTGCGCAGAGTCCGCCCACCTCCGGGAAGGCGCACTGCGACGGGACGCATGGAGGCGGCATAGCCGCGCTCCTGCAGCAGGTCGACGACGATCTCCAGACGGCGGGCCGTGGTGACCTCGGCCCCGTCGGCCTGCTCGGCCGTGAGGCGCCTGGCGAACTCGCGCTCCCAGCGATCAGTGCGGGCGCGGGCGAGGCGCACAACGGCCTCCGCTCCCCCAGCTGCTTCCAGCTCGCGCATGGCGGCGATGGCGATCTCGTCCGCCTCGGAGGAGGCGAGGTCGCGAGGCGTTGAGGAGGCGAGGACGAATTCGCGGCGGGGGCGCCCGCGACCGCGCTTGACGGTGGCCGGTTCGCGCTCCTCGATGACGCCGTCGGCCTCCAGCTGAGCGAGATGGCGGCGGATGGCGGCGCCAGTGAGGCCGAAGCGCTCGGCGAGGTCACCGGCTGCGATGGGGCCGTCCACGGAGATGGCTTCGACGAGGCGATCACGGGTGCTCTCAGGAGCACCGACTCCCGCGGGTGCGGGACTCTGATCGGTCATCGTTCACCTCTTTCCGCTGCTCGACGACATTGACACCGATTCTACAACCCGGCCGTTGCGAAAAGAAACGAAGGGGGACCTAAGTCATCGGCCGCTTGCCCACGATGCTTCACTATTCAACTATCGGTCGCTAGAGTGGACTCCAACCGCCGACGAGCATCCGTCGGCCCACCGCCGGAGAAGGAGGCACCATGACTCCCGACGACACCACCCAGCATTCCACCAAGGGCTCCTACGTGCATGAGGGCGAAGCCTTCGAGCGCGACATGACCTACATCCCCACTCGCATCACCCGCGACGGGCGCGACGGCTACGAGGTCGAAGCGCACCGCTACCGCCTCATCGCCGCCCGTGCCTGCCCGTGGGCCAACCGCACCCTCATCGTCCGACGCCTGCTCGGCCTCGAAGAGGCCATCTCGGTCGGCATGCCGGGGCCCACGCACGATGCCCGCTCCTGGACGTTCGACCTCGACGAAGGCGGCAAGGACCCGGTGCTCGGCATCGAACGCCTCCAGGAGGCGTACTTCCAGCGCTTCCCCGACTACGAGCGCGGCATCACCGTCCCCGCGATCGTCGACACCCGCGACGGCAAAGTCGTCACCAACGACTTCGACCAGATCACCCGCGACTTCTCCTCCGAATGGACCGAGTTCCACCGTGACGGTGCCCCGAACCTGTGGCCCGCCGAGCATGCCGAGGAGATGGAGGAGCTCAACCACTTCATCCTGCACCGCGTCAACAACGGCGTGTACAAGTGCGGCTTCGCCGGCACGCAGGAGGCCTACGAGGAGGCCTATGACGAGCTGTGGGACGCCCTCGACGTCCTCGATGAGCGCCTTTCGGCCCGCCGCTACCTGATGGGCCGCTCCATCACGGAGGCCGATGTGCGCCTGTTCGTCACGCTGGTGCGCTTCGACCCCGTCTACCACAGTCACTTCAAGGCGAACCGCCAGACCATCCGCTCGATGGAGAACCTCTCCGGCTACCTCGCCGACCTGTTCCAGACACCCGGTTTCGGCGACACCGTCGACTTCCAGCAGATCAAGGACCACTACTACATCGTCCAGGAAGACGTGAACCCCACCCAGATCGTGCCGAAGGGGCCGACTATGGAGTGGCTGCTGGAGCCGCACGGCCGCGACCGGTTCGAGACGAACACGTGGGGCGACGGCGGCACCGCACCGCTGCCCCCGCTGGAATCCGAGACGGTCGCCCAGGAGAACACGCCGCTGGAGATCACGCACCGCTGAGGTGTGCAGCACCGCGCAGCACCGATGACCACCCCGGTCACACCCAGCTCGACGGGGCGGGCCTACGATGGAGCAGCCATGACTGAACTGCCCCATCCAGCCCGCGCCTCCGACGGCCTGGTCATCGACTCCCTCACCAAGCGCTTCGGGTCCGTCACCGCCGTGGACGGCGTGAGTCTGACCGCCCGCCGCGGTGAGGTCACCGCCATCCTCGGCCCCAACGGCGCCGGCAAATCCACCACGATCGCCTGCGCCACCGGCCTGCTCGCTCCCGACTCCGGCACCATCCGCGCCCTCGGCGCCGACCCCCTGCGGACCACAGCGGATGGGCGCGCCCGCATCGGTGTGATGCTGCAGGACGGCGGCCTCAGCACCAGCGCGAAGCCCCGCCAGCTGCTCGCCTACGCCGCCCGCATGGTGCAGCAGCCCCGGGACGCTGACGCACTCGCCCGCCAGCTCGGAATCGACCAGTTCGCCTCCACCATCGTGCGGCGGCTCTCCGGCGGCCAGAAGCAGCGGCTGTCCCTCGCGCTCGCCCTGATCGCGCAACCCGACCTGCTGTTCCTGGACGAGCCCACCGCTGGGATGGACGCCGCCATCCGCCGCCGCACCCGTGACATCATCCGCGCCGAAGCGGACCGCGGCGCCGCGGTCATCCTCACCACCCACGCCATCGACGACGTCGAGGCCCTCGCCGACCACGTCGTGGTCATCGCCGGGGGCCGCATGCTCGCCTCCGGCTCCACCGCCGACGTGGTGTCCCAGCTGCAGGACTCCGCTCCGACCCGGACCACCCTCACCCTGGGCGGCGGCACCGATGAGGACCGTGCCGCGTTCACCGAGCAGATGCACCGCGCCGCCGTCGAGAAGGGCCTCACCCTGGAGGCCGCGCCGGCTTCCGACGCGCTGGAGGACATCCTGGTGCAGCTCACCAACGACGCTGAGGAGGTCCGCGCATGAGCACCGCCACCGCCCCGCAGACGCCGGCGGCCGCCCCGACGCCGCAGCGCGCCGCCAGCACCGGCCGCCGCATCCTCACCCACGCCTCCTTGGAGGCCCGCACCCTCCTCGGCAACGGCGAACAGCTCATGGTCGCGATCGTCCTGCCGGCCCTCGTCCTGCTCGGCCTGCACCTCATCCCCCTGCCCGACTCGATGTTCGACGGTCGTGCCCTCACCATGGGCGACAAGGTCGCCGCCACCGCCGTCACCGCGATCATCGCCACCTCGATGACCTCGCAGTCCATCGCCACCGGCTTCGACCGACGGGCAGGCGTGCTGCGCTGGATCGCCACCACTCCCCTGGGCCGCTCCGGCTACATGGCCGGCAAGCTCCTCGCGCTCGGTCTCATCCATCTGCTGCAGGTCGCCGCCCTCGGCGCCCTCGCCCTCGCGCTCGGCTGGCACCCGTCGGCCGCCCAGGTCCTCACCGCGGTGCTCCCATGGCTGCTCGGCACCGCCGCGTTCGGCGCCCTCGGGCTCCTCATCGCCGGGACGCTGCGCGCGGAAGGAGTGCTGGCGCTGGCGAACCTCGCGTTCATCGCCCTGGTCGCCGGTGGCGGGGTCGCCCTTCCGGTCGAATCGTTCCCCTCATGGGCGCAGCCGCTCGTGCAGCTGCTGCCCTCCGGCGCGCTGATGGCGCTGGTCCGCGCCGCCCTCAACGGTGCTGCGCTGCCCTGGCTTTCCGCGCTCATCCTCGCCGGCTGGACCGTGCTGTTCACGGTCCTCACGGTGAGGTTCTTCAAATGGACCAGTGCGTGAGACGTTCGTCCCGATGGCCCCTTCCTACAATGACCGCATGAGCTCCACCCCGCACCAGGGCCTGATCGGCCTCACCCCGAAGCAGTCGCTCTTGCTGCGCATCGCCTTCTGGGGCAACATGATCTCCCAGATGGGCATCATCGTCACCGGCGCCGTGGTCCGCCTGACCGGGTCCGGCCTCGGCTGCTCCACCTGGCCGAACTGCGAACCGGGCCAGTTCACGCCCCGCTACCACCCTGAGATGGGCATCCGGCCGTTCATCGAGTTCGGCAACCGCACCCTCACCGGAGTGCTGGTGGTGTTTGCCGTCGCGGTCCTGGTCCTCACCTATCTGTGGCTCAAGCACAAGGGGGCCGGCTTCCGCGTCCTCGCGTGGGTGCCGCTCATCCTCACCCTCGTACAGGCGCTGCTCGGCATGGGCGTGGTGGTGCTGCACCTCGACCCGAAATGGGTGAGCCTGCACTTCCTGGTCTCCCCCATCCTGGTGTTCGTCTCCGGCCTGCTGCTGTACCGCCTGTACGACGGCAATGACACCGGCCGTCCCGCCGTGGCCCGCCCAGTGCGGCTGCTGTTCTGGCCGATGGCAGCGGCCGGGTTCCTCGTGCTCATCCTCGGCACCATCGTCACCGGCTCCGGCCCCCACTCCGGTGACGCGAACACGATGGTTCGCTTCATGGTGGATCCGCGCACCATCTCCTGGCTGCACGCGGACGTCGTCATGCTGTTCGCAGGGCTCCTTGTGGGCCTGCTGGTCGCGCTCGTCGCCTCCGGGGCGCACCGCCCCGCCCGCCGCGCCGCCCTCGCACTCGTCGTGGTGACCGCCCTGCAGGCCGTCATCGGCTACACCCAGTACCTGCTGGGGCTGCCGGAGCTGCTCGTGGCGCTGCACATGACCGGCGCCGCCCTGTTCGCCGGCGGCATCTCCTGGGTGGGCTCCAGCCTGTACACGTGGCGGGAGAAGACCGCAGTCGACCATGAGGAGGCCGGCGCCCATGCTGCGACGCCGACGCCCGCGCACTGAGCGGCCCACACCCGAGCAGCTGCGGCCCGCCGGCGAGTTCGTCGCTGGTGTGCTCTCCCACCTGCGCACGGTCGTGGAGCCCGGCATGAACCTGCTGGAGATCGACGCCGAAGCGCACCGCCTGATCCGCGAAGCCGGCGCCGCCTCCTGCTACCTCGACTACCACCCCAGCTTCGGCGGCTCCCCGTTCGGGCACGTCATCTGCACCTCCGTCAACGAGGCGGTGCTGCACGGCCGCCCCTACGACCGCGTCCTGGCCGACGGGGACCTGCTGTCCCTCGACTTCGCCGTCGAACTCGACGGCTGGGTCGCCGACTCCTGCCTGTCCATCAGCGTGGGTGAGCAGTCCGACGCGCACCGCCGCCTCATCCAGGACACCGAGGACGTCATGTGGGCGGGGATCGACGCCGCCGTCGCCGGCGCTCGCGTGGGCGACATCGGGCACGCGGTCGAGTCACGGGCGCACGCACTCGGCTACAGCATCAATACCCGCTTCGGTGGGCACGGCGTGGGTCGCACCATGCATGAGGAGCCGTTCATCCCGAACTGGGGTCAGCCCGGGACGGGTCAGCGCCTGGAGGCGGGAATGGCTATCACCGTGGAGCCGTTCCTGTCCCCCACCACGGCGTCCCTGTTCATCACCGAGCGGGACGGCTGGACGGTCGAGACCGATGACGGCTCCACCGGCGCCCACGCGGAGCACACGCTGATCGTGACCGACGGTGCTCCGATCATCCTGACCGGCCGCGCCGACGACCCGTCGCCGCGCTCCAGCATCGCCTGAACCGCACCCGTTCAGCAGAGCGGCGCGGGCCCGCTGGTCAGCGCAGGCGCGCCGCAGCCTCCGCAATCGCCTCCGCGTCCAGGCCCTCACGGCTGAGGATCGCGTCGCGCTTCGCGTGATCGATGAACGCCTGGTCCACACCGAGCACGGCGCTCGGCACCTGCACGCCGCGGTCCGCGAGGGCGAACCGCAGCGCCGCCCCGATGCCGCGCTCCCGCACGCCGTCCTCGATCGTCACCACGGCCGACGCACGCGCACACAGGTCCAGGAGGGGTCCCGCGAGCGGCAGGGCGATGACGGGGTCGATGACCAGCACCTCTGCGCCGGTCGCGGCGAGCGTCTTCGCCGCCGCCACGGCGCGGCCAGCGAGCGACCCGATCGTGATGATCAGCGTCGGCGCCTCAGCATCGAGCGCCTCGCCCGTCGCGCACGCCAGCGCGGCGTCGGAGGACGCGAACAGGACATCTCCGGCGGGCACCGAGGCCGCCGCGGCCACATCGGGGCCGACTGAGCCCTTCGGGAACCGGATCAGGCCGGGACCCGTCGGCGCCTCATCACCACCGAGGCGGCGGCGCAGGGCGTCCTCCAGCCGCTGCCCGTCGCGCGGCGCGCACACCTCCAGGCCCGGCACCTGCGCAGCGAGCGCAAGGTCCCAGATGCCGTGATGGCTGGCGCCGTCATCACCGGTGACACCGGCGCGATCCAGGGTGATCGTCACCGGCTCGCTGTGCAGGCCGATGTCCATCAGCAGCTGGTCGATCGCGCGGGTGAGGAACGTGGAGTACAGCGCCACCAGGGGCCGCTGGCCGGCGTTCGCGAGGCCGGCGGCGATGTCCAGGGTCACCTGCTCGGCGATGCCGGTGTCGAGGACCCGTGCGGGGTGGGCCTGCTGCATCGGGGTGAGGCCGACGGGGTCGATCATGGCGGCGCTCAGCGCCACCATGTCGTCGCGCTGGTCAGCGATGCCGAGCACGGTCGCGGCGAAGCGGTCGGTCCAGGTGGCGCCGGGGCCGGTCGGCACCGGGTCGGGGGTCGACTGGGCGGTGGTGATGTCGAACGGGCCGTGGGCGTGCCACAGGTCCACCTCGTGCAGTTCGGCGGCGAGAAGGCCGCGGCCCTTCGCTGTGACGGCGTGGACGAGCGGAACCGCGCCCTGGCCGGCGGCGTCCCGCGCCTGCGTCAGGGCGGCTTCGAGGGCGTGGACGTTGTGCCCGTCGACAGGACCGATGTAGCGGTAGCCGAGCACCTCGAACGGGTTCGCGGCAGCAGTGCCGCTGCGCAGCTCACTGAGGCAGCGAGCCAGACCGCCGATGGTGGGGGCGTAGCTGCGGGTGTTGTCGTTGAGGACGAACACGGTGCGTGCGTGGGGATGATCGACCGCGAGGTTCAGTGCTTCCAGCCCCACACCGCCGGTGAGGGCGCCGTCGCCGATCACCGCGACGGAGGTGCGGGAGCGGGACCCGTCGGACAGCGCAGCCGCGTCGGCGGAGAACGCCATGCCGAGACCCAGCGCCCACGCGAGCGAGCCGGAGGCGTGGGAGTTCTCCACGAGGTCGTGCTCGGACTCCGATCGGCTCGGATAGCCGGAGATGCCGCCTTCGGTGCGCAGCCCCGCGAGGTCGGGGCGGCCGGTCAGCATTTTGTGGACGTACGCCTGGTGGCCGGTGTCGAACACGATCGGGTCGCGCGGGGAGTCGAACACGCGGTGCAGGGCCACGGTGAGTTCGAGGACGCCGAGGTTCGGGCCCACGTGGCCGCCGCTGGCGGCGACGATGTCGAGCAGGCTGCGCCGCAGGTGCGGCAGCAGAGCATCGACCTCGGCGGCGCTCAGGGCGCGCAGGGTTGCCGGGTCGGCGGGGATGGACGGGGCGGCCGCGGGGGTGGCGGCGTGCTCAACGATCTCCGTCTGCGTTCTGCTCATACCGCGAGACTACGCTCCCCATCTGCGGTTTCCGAGCGCATCTGCACATACGTGCAGAAATTCACCAGATGATCACAAGTGTGAGAACGGCGTGTGCACACGCCGCGCCGCCCTTCACAGGGCAGCGGCCCCGCTCCCCCATCGATGGAGGGGAACGGGGCCGCTGCGCGGGTCAGGCCGGAGCCATCACTTCGCCGCGAGCTGGCGCAGCACGTACGGCAGGATGCCGCCGTTGCGGAAGTAGGACGCCTCGCCCGGGGTGTCAATGCGGACCACCGCGTCGAACTCGACCGTCTCGCCGCCCTCGCGCTCGGCCGTGACGTGCACGGTCGACGGGATCGGTCCGTCGTTCAGCGCCTCGATGCCGGTGAAGGAGAAGGTCTCCTCGCCGGTCAGGCCGAGCGAGTCCGGGGTCTGCCCCTCCGGGAACTGCAGCGGCAGCACGCCCATGCCGATGAGGTTCGAGCGGTGGATGCGCTCGTAGGACTCCGCGATGACGACCTGCACGCCGAGCAGCTTGGTGCCCTTCGCAGCCCAGTCGCGGGAGGAGCCGGTGCCGTACTCCTTGCCGGCGATGACCACCAGCGGGATGTCCTTGGCGGCGTAGTCCTGCGCAGCGTCGTAGATGAAGGACTGCTCCCCGGTGAGGAAGTTCTTCGTGTAGCCGCCCTCCACATCGTCCAGAAGCTGGTTGCGCAGGCGGATGTTCGCGAACGTGCCGCGGATCATCACCTCGTGGTTGCCGCGGCGGGACCCGTAGGAGTTGAAGTCCTTGCGGTCAACGCCGTGCTCCTTCAGGTACACGCCGGCGGGCGAATCCGCCTTGATGGAGCCGGCGGGCGAGATGTGGTCGGTGGTGGTCGAATCGCCGACCTTCACCAGGACGCGAGCACCGGAGATGTCGGTGAGCTGCTCCGGCTGAGCACCCATGCCCTCGAAGTACGGAGGCTTGCGCACGTAGGTGGAGTCCTCGTCCCAGGCGAAGGTGTCGCCCTCCGGAGTCTCCAAGGAGCGCCAGCGCTCATCGCCCTGGAACACGTCGGCGTAGTCGTTCTGGTACATCTCGCGGGTGATGGACTCGCCGATGACCTTCTCCACCTCGGCGGGGTTCGGCCAGATGTCCTTGAGGAACACGTCGTTGCCGTCCTTGTCCTGGCCCAGCGGATCAACATCGAAGTCGAAGTCCATGGTGCCGGCGAGTGCGTAGGCGATCACGAGCGGCGGGGACGCGAGGTAGTTCATCTTCACGTCCGGGTTGATGCGGCCCTCGAAGTTGCGGTTGCCGGACAGCACGGAGGTGACGGCGAGGTCGCCTTCGGCGATGGCCTCGCTGATCTCCGGGGCGAGCGGGCCCGAGTTGCCGATGCAGGTGGTGCAGCCGTAGCCCACCAGGTGGAAGCCCAGCTGTTCGAGGTACGGCCAGAGGCCCGCCTTCTCGTAATAGCCGGTGACCACCTGAGAGCCGGGAGCCATGGACGTCTTGACCCACGGCTTCACCTCCAGGCCCTTCTCAGCGGCGTTCTTCGCCAGGATGCCCGCGGCCATCATCACCGACGGGTTCGAGGTGTTGGTGCAGGAGGTGATCGACGCGATCGACACGATGCCGTGGTCGATCTCGAAGTCGTGGCCCTTCACCGGGGTCGGGTTGGAGGCGCGGCCGGCGACCTTCTCGCGGGCCGGCTTGTCCTCCTCGTGACCCTCGTTCGCGGGGTCGGAGGCGGGGAAGGAGCCGTCGCCCTCGTCCACGGCGACGGTGTCGTCACCGGCAGCGGCGTCACGGGCGTAGGCGGGCAGCACCTCGCGGAAGCCCTTCTTCGCCTCGGACAGCACGATGCGGTCCTGCGGGCGCTTCGGGCCGGCGATGGACGGCACCACGGTGGACAGGTCCAGCTCGAGGTACTCGGAGTACTCGACCTCGTTCGCGGGGTCGTGCCACAGTCCCTGGGCCTTCGCGTACTTCTCCACCAGCTCCACCTGCTCCTCGGAGCGGCCGGTGAGGCGGAGGTAGTCGGTGGTGACGGAGTCGATCGGGAAGATGGCGCAGGTGGAGCCGAACTCGGGGCTCATGTTGCCGATGGTGGCGCGGTTGGCGAGCGGCACCTGGCCCACGCCCTCGCCGTAGAACTCCACGAACTTGCCGACCACACCGTGCTTGCGGAGCATCTCGGTGATGGTGAGGACGACGTCGGTCGCGGTGGCGGCCGGCGGGATCTCGCCGGTGAGCTTGAAGCCGACCACGCGCGGGATCAGCATGGACACGGGCTGGCCGAGCATCGCCGCCTCCGCCTCGATGCCGCCCACGCCCCAGCCGAGCACGCCCAGGCCGTTGACCATCGTGGTGTGGGAGTCGGTGCCGACGCAGGAGTCCGGGTAGGCGCGCAGGACGCCGTCGACCTCGCGGGTCATGACGGTGCGGGCGAGGTACTCGATGTTGACCTGGTGGACGATGCCGGTGCCCGGGGGCACGACCTTGAAGTCCTGGAAGGCGTTCTGGCCCCAGCGGAGGAACTGGTAGCGCTCACGGTTGCGGCCGTACTCGAGCTCCATGTTCTTCTCGAGGGCGTCGAGGCGGCCGGCCACGTCGATCATGACGGAGTGGTCGATGACCATTTCGGCCGGTGCGAGGGGGTTGATCTTGGAGGCGTCGCCGCCGAGGTCCTCCATGGCCTCGCGCATGGTGGCGAGGTCCACCACGCAGGGCACGCCGGTGAAGTCCTGCATGATAACGCGGGCGGGGGTGAACTGGATCTCGGTGGACGGGTCCGCCTTCGGGTCCCATTCGGCGAGGGCGCGGACGTGGTCAGCGGTGATGTCAGCGCCGTCCTCGGTGCGCAGAAGATTCTCCAGCAGGATCTTCAGCGAGTACGGGAGGCGGCTGGCGCCCTCCACCTTGCCGAGGTCGTAGATCTCGTAGTCGGTGTCGCCGACCTTGAGCGAGGTCTTGGCGTCGAAGGAATTGACGGTGCTCACGGGCATCTCCTCACAGATATCTTGATCTCAAGATAAATCTATCACGAGGCTCCGCCGTGTGCGAAGCCTCACCCGGCCGTCGCCGGTTCCAGCGTCACCACAGATTCGAGGTGGTGAGTGTGCGGGAACAGATCGAAGGCGCGGAAGTCGATGATGCGCCAGCCCGCCTGTTCGGCGGCGCGCAGATCACGGGCGAGGGTGGAGGGCTCGCAGGACACGTACACGGCCCGCTGCCTCGTCAGCTCCAGCAGGCGGCGGATCGTCTTCTCCCCGACACCGGCGCGCGGCGGGTCCATGATGATCCGATCGGCGCCCGTGTCGGCGCGGGCCGCGAAATCGGTGACATCCGCGGCGACGACCGACGCCTGGGGGAAGGCGGACAGATTGCCTTCGGCGTCACGGCTCGCGCGCGCCGATCCCTCCACGGACACGAGGGAGCCGCTCTCCCCCACGGCGCGGGCCGCACCGACGCTGAGCAGACCGGCGCCGCCGTACAGGTCCCAGACCGTCTCCCCCTCCTGGGCGCCGAGCATGCGGGAGACCACGGTGGTCAGAACCCGCGGGGCGGAGCGGTGGATCTGCCAGAAGCCGCCGCCGTACAGCTCGAACTCGTCCTCGCCGACCCGTTCACGGACCCGCTCACTGCCGCGCAGCACGTCGCTGCCGCGGCGCGTCACCACGGCGACGTCCACATCGTCCAGGCGCCTCGGCAGCGCCAGGTCCTCCAGGGTGAGCGGCTGGTGCGACCGGATCACGAGAAGGGGTCCGGAGGCCGACGGGGCCACCGCGTCGATCGCACCGACGCACTCCGGCACGGTGATGTCCGACAGGTGCATCTGGGCGATCGGCTCCGCGGCGAGCGGGTTGTCCCCCACGCCGTGGACCGTGTGGGACCGCCAGCCGCGCATGCCGATGCGGCCGCCGTCGGCGGAGAACCGGACTCGGCTGCGCCAACCGAGTCCGTCGAAGTCTCCGGGGGCCGGCTCCACGGAGACATCGGCGATGTCGATCGTGCTCAGACGCGCGTGCGTGAGCAGCTCCTGCAGGATGTCGGTCTTGATGCGGCGCTGTGCGTTCAGGGCGATGTGGGCGAAGTCGGCACCGCCGAGTCCGCCGGTGCCGGCTTCGGGCCAGATCGACTCCACGCGGTCCGGGGACGGGTCGATGACCTCGATGACTTCGGCGCGCCAGAAGCGGGCGCTGTCGCGGTCGTCCTCCGGAAGAACACGGGCGGCGACGGTCTCCCCGGGTGCGGCGCCGCGGACGAAGACCACGCGGCCCTCATGCCGGGCCACGAAGGTGCCCCCGTTCGCCGCTTTCGACGTGGTGACCGTGATGATGCGTCCCTCGGTCGCACTGGCGTCCGTCATGGTCTGCGCCCTCTCCTGGTTCGGGCGCGCTGAAGATGGTCGCGGAAGAACCTCGACCGCTCGCGCGCTGATGTGAGCTGCCACGGCACGGTTGCGATGACCACGCGGGGCAGCATCGTCAGCTGGTGCTTGAGACGGTTCATCGCGTGGTTGTGCAGCAGTGCCTCCCACCAGTGTCCCACGAGGTACTCCGGAATGTAGACGACCACAACATCATCCGGGTGTCGCCTGGTAAGGGATGAGACGTACGCGAGGATCGGACCGGAGAATTCGCGGTACGGCGAGTACACGATCCGCAGGGACATCGGGATGTCGAGGTCGCGCCACCGGTCGATGAGCTGACGAGTGCGGGCCTCGTCGTTCTTCACCGTCAGCGCCTCCACCTCCATGTGGCGGGATGCGGCGGCGACGTCGAGGGCCCGAATCGCGGGCCGGTTCAGCGCTGTCACCAGCACCACCGCACGGGAGGAGAGGGCGCGGCGCTGCCAGCTGAAGCCGGAGTCGGAGTCCTGGTCGGCACTGGAGGAGGTGCGCTCCCCGGCGGAGTCGCCGGCGGCGTCCTGGATGCCGACGGGGGCCGCCGCGTCCGAGTCAGCGGCCGTCTGCGGCAGCTCCAGCTGCGAGCGGACGTCCTCGTAGTGGTGGGAGATGCCGGTCATCAGCAGCAGAAGGACCGCCATCAGCAGCAGCGCCACCCAGGCGCCCTCGGCGAACTTCGTGATCACGACGACCGCGAGCACGGTCGCCACGATGACGAAACCGATCTGGTTGATCAGGCGGCCGAGGCGCAGCCGCTGCCGGCGGGCGGACTGCGCCTCGACCCGCAGGCGCGCATTGAAGTGACGGACCATGCCCGCCTGCCCGAACGCGAAGGACACGAACACGCCCACGATGTACATCTGGATCAGCAGCGTCACTTCGGCACCGGTCGCCCACACGAGCACCCCGGAGGCCGCGGCCAGCGCGATGATGCCGTTGGAGTAGGCGAGGCGGTCGCCGCGGACGGCGAACTGCCGCGGCAGGTACCGGGAGCGGGCGAGGATGCTGGTGAGGATCGGGAAGCCGTTGAACGCCGTGTTCGCCGCCATGCACAGCACCAGCACGGTGGCGAGGATGACGAGGGCGAACAGCACTCCGGTGCCGCCGAAGACAGCCTGTGCGATCTGTCCGATCACGGGCACCTGGTGGTACGCCTCCCCCACCGGCTCACCGCTGCGGGCGAGCTGCTCGGCCGGGTTCTCCACGTACTTCACGCCGGTGGCGCCCGCAAGCCAGATCACGCCCATGATGAGGACGGAGGCGGCGATGCCCACCATGACGAGCACGATGCTGGCGTTGTGCGACTTGGGCGGCTGCAGGGACGGCACGCCGTTGGACACGGCTTCCACGCCGGTGAGGGCGGCGCAGCCGGACGTGAAGGCGCGAAGGATGAGGAACACGCCGCCGAGCGCGGTCAGCCCCTCCTCGACCGGGTCGGTGACCACGAGGTCGAGCCCGGCGCTGGGAGCCTGTCCGAGGGTGCCGGTGATGGTCCCGTAGGCGCCGGCGATCATGAGGACGCCGAGCGCGGCCATGAACAGGTAGACGGGGACGGCGAGGACCACGTTGGAGTCGCGGACGCCGCGCAGGTTGACCACGGCGATCACCGCGATCACCGCCAGGGAGATCGGCACTTCGTAGCCGTGCAGGAATGAGGTGGTGGAGGCCGCGTAGGTGGACGCCTGCGCCACGGACACCGCGACGGTGAGCACATAGTCCACGAGGAGCGCAGCGCCGACGACGCGGCCGGCGCGGGGTCCGAGGTTCTTCTGGGCGACTTCGAAGTCGCCGCCGCCCGACGGATACTCATGGATGATCGTGCGGTGGGTGATGATCACCACGGCCATCAGCGCGACGACCGCAAGCCCGACCCACGGGCTCAGCGCATAGGTGGTGACGCCGCCGACGGCGAGGGTCAGCAGGATCTCGTCGGGCGCGTACGCGACGGCGCTGAGGGCGTCAGCGGCGAAGGTGGGCAGGGCGAGCCTTTTGGGCAGACGCTCGCGCGACAGCCGGTCTGAGGAGAACGGCCGCCCCACCACGAGGCGCTTGAGCGATCCGGAAATCCCTGGCACGGGTCAAACTCTAGCGCGCTGGCCACGGGATCTGCGACTAGGCTGGTCGGGGTCGGCGGCGGCGTCCACGAGGACAGCCCCGCCGACAGCCGAGCACCCCACTCTTCAGGAGGCCACCGTGCACTTCGTCGTCATGGGCTGCGGACGCGTGGGCGCCGCACTGGCCCAGCAGCTGTCCTCGATGGGGCACTCCGTGGCGATCATCGATAAGGACGAGAAGGCGTTCCGCCGGCTCCGCGACGACTTCGAGGGCACCACCGTCACCGGCCTCGGCTTCGACCGCCGCGTCCTCGCTGAGGCGGGCACGGATCGAGCGGCGGGATTCGCCGCCGTCTCCAGCGGCGACAACTCCAACATCATCTCCGCACGCTCTGCCCGTCAGCTGTACGGCGTGCGCACCGTCGTGGCGCGCATCTACGACCCGCGCCGCGCCGAAGTGTATGAGCGCCTCGGCGTTGCGACCGTCCCGACGGTCCGCTGGACGACCCGGCAGATGATGGACCGTCTCCTGCCGGGCTCCTCGCAGCTGGAGTTCCAGGATGTGACCGGGTCCGTCACCATGGTCACCTCCGGGTTCGACGCCTCTTGGGTCGGCACCCCGATCACGGAGCTGGAGGGGATGCTCACGGTCCGCGTCGGTTTCGTGACGCGGCTCGGTGAGGGCATGCTGCCGCAGGCGGGGATGCGCGTGCAGGACGGGGACCTGCTGCACCTGCTGATCGAGACGGAGCGCCTGCACGCGGTGGAGTCGATGCTGACCCACACGAAGAACATCGACGAAGAGGACAAGCTGTGAAGATCGTGATCGTGGGAGCTGGCAGCGTGGGCCGCTCGATCGCCCGCGAGGTCGCTGACGAGAACCGCACCGTCGTGTTCATCGACCAGGACGAGCCCCAGGCGGATCTCACCGACGGCGTGTGGGTGCAGGGCGACGCCGCCGAGCTCGACACCCTCGCTCAGGCCGGTGTGTCCGACGCCGACGTGGTGGTCGCCGCCACCGGCGATGACAAGGTCAACCTCGTGGTGTCGCTGCTGTCGAAGACGGAGTTCGGGGTGCCGCGGACCGTCGCCCGCGTCAACCATCCCCGCAACGAATGGATGTTCGACGACATGTGGGGCGTGGACGTCGCAGTGTCCACCCCGCGCCTGATGACGGCGATGGTGGAGGAGGCGGTGAGCGTCGGCCGCATCGTCACCCTCTTCTCGTTCGCGAAGACCGCCACGAACATGGTCGGGGTGACGGTGCCGGAGACCTCCCCGCTGGTGGGCCGAACGGTTGCGTCGATCAGCTGGCCGGCGGGCGCGGTGCTGGTCGGCATCATCCGCGGCGGCCGCCCGATGGCGCCGCAGCCGCGCGACGGCCTGGAGTCCCGCGACCAGCTGCTGTTCCTCTCCGAGGGCGGCGCCTCCACGGATGACCTGCAGTCCCTCGTTGTGCCGGAGGCGCTGGAGCACGTCACCGCGACGCTGCCGGTGGTGCCGGAGGATCAGGTCGACTGATCGGTGGGCGGCTGCTCCGCGCGGCCGAGCCGCTGCAGCAGCGCCCGGTGCATCAGGTAGATGAAGAACACCACGAGCGCGAACGCAGGCAGCCCCATCACGAGCTTCGCCGCCCCGAGCGCCTCGACCTGATCGGTGAGGTACAGCGGCGCCTGCACCGCCACCTTCGCGGCGAACAGGCCCGCCAGCACCAGTGTGGCGCGGCGGTACACGGAGCGGGCCGACGGATGCTCGCGCCAGTCGGCGATGCGCTGATCCAGCATCCCGGCGAGGACGCCGACGAGGGGCCACCCGGCGAGCACTGACGCCACGAGAACCGTGCAGCTGACGGCGTTGGTGATGATGCCGATGAGGAAGAAGTCGGAGCCGTCACCGGAGCGGACGGCGAGGACGGCGCTGGCGGCGACCGCGACCACGCCGCCGAGGACAGTGGAGACGGACTGGCGCTGCACGAGGCGCGCCAGCAGCAGCACGATCACGGCCGTGACGGCGGCCACCGCGGGTACGGTGACGTCGCGCGTGATGACGTACAGCACCACGAAGATGAGGGTGGGCAGCACGGACTCCAGGATGCCGCGCGGCCCGCCGATGGCGTCGGAGACGGAGAAGTCGTCCTGGGTGAAGGCAGCGCGCATGCCCTTCTCACTGCCGCGCTCGCTGACGGGCCGGTCGTTGTCGGGGGTCATGTTTCGAGCTCCTCATCGTCCGCGCCCAGGATGCTGTAGCGCGGGTTGTACATCACGGGCAGGCCGCCGCGCACGGCGGCGAATCCGCTGACCTCCAGGCGCACTCCGGGTGCGATGCCGGTGATCTTCTCGCGGCCCAGCCAGAAGACGGTGATGACGCCGGTGCCGTCGAACAGCTCCACCTCCACGGCGGGGGTGGCGTGCGCGGGCCGCACCACGAGGGAGGAGATCACGCCGCGCAGGCGGACTTTGTCGCGCCCGTGGATGGAGGCGATGCGCTGGTGGCGGGAGGGGGCGTCCGCGGGCCCCGTCGGCTGCTGGGCCGACGGGTTCAGGAGCCGCTCGAGCCACCTGAGCACTAGCGGGTCTCCGCGATCGCCGGCCCGGGCTGGATGTGGGCGACGTCCGCGTAGGGATTGCGCTCGGTGGTGTCGGTGGTGGCGCCGGGCATCGACAGTTCAATGACTTCGGTGGGCGCCATCGGTCCGCTGCCGCGGACCACCACGGTGGAGCGGATGATCCGTTCGACGTCTTCGCGGATCTCATCATCGCGCAGCGCCTGACCGGAGACGACGGCGCGCAGCATCCACCGCGGGCCGTCCACGCCGATGAACCGCATGGGGCGGTAGGTGCGGGCCTGGGAGTTCTCCGACGACACGGGGATGCGGGCGTGCAGTTCGGTGCCGAACTCGCCCTGACGGGTCTCCGTGGTGGCGTCCTGGGCGGTCAGCGAGGCGCGCAGACGACCGCGGACGTCCTCCCAGAGGCCACCGCGGCGGGGCGCGGCGAATGCCTGCAGCTGGATCAGAGTGTCTCGGTAGACGAGGTTGAGGCCGGTGAGGCGACGGGTCTCGCGTTCGGCGTCCACGGAGATCTGCAGGCCGTCGATCGGCAGGACCTGCAGGCCGCCGAAGTCGATGCGGGCCTGGCCCTCGGGGGCGTCGGCGATGTCGAACGGACCCGCCGGCATCGGCTCGGTCGCGGGCGCGTCCGTACCCGCGTCGGTCGCCGTCTCCTCAGCGGCCGCAGCGGGGTCGGGGGCCCCGTCGGCCTGCGCGGGCTGCACGAAGGCGTCACTGGCCTCAGCAGCGGTCTCGTCCTTCTTCCTGCGGGAGAAGAGTCGCTTCACTTGGTGTCCTCGCTTCCTTGCGCGCCGAAGCCGCCGGATGATCCGAAGCCGCCGACGCCGCGGCCGGCGGACTCGCCGAGCGCGTCCACCTGCTGGATCTCCGGGATGATGATGGGGGTGACCAGCAGCTGGGCGATGCGGTCGCCGCGCTGGATCTCGAACGCCTCGCGCGGATCGGTGTTGACCAGGGCGACCTTGAGGGGGCCGCGGTAGCCGGCGTCGATGATGCCGGGGCCGTTCAGCACGGTGATGCCGTGCTTCGCCGCCATCCCGCTGCGGGGGCACACCAGGCCGACCGTGCCGGTGGGCAGGGCGATCCTCAGGCCCGTGTCCACGAGGGCGCGGTCGCCGGGCTCCAGGCGGACCGCGTCAGCGGCGCGCAGGTCGAGGCCCGCGTCGTCGGCGTGGGCGCGGCTGGGCATGAGCGCGGGATCGCTCGCGGCGATCTGCAGACTGGCTCGGTCATCGGGTGCACACATGTGCCCAGCCTATCGCCTGGATCTCCCCTCTCCGTTCCGACTTCAGTGCAGGCCCGGTGGTGGGTGATGATGGAGGAATGAACGATGACCTCTTCCGCGAACGCCTCTCCCCCGGCCCCGTCCCACTCATCGCGGGCGCTGTGTTCGGTGCCCTGCTGGGGATGATCCTCACCGTGCTGTCCACTGCAGCGGGTCTGGCCGTCGGCATCGCCGGCCTGATCGGTGTGCCGGCGATCCTCATCCTCACCTCCCCCGTGGTGCGGGTGACGCGGGAGGCTCTGCACGCGGGCCCGGCGCACATCAGCACGGACCTGCTGGGTGAGCCGGAGGTCCTCGACGCCGAGCGGATGCGCCGCGTGATGGGACCGGAGATCCGGCCCGACGCCTACCGCTGCACCCGCGGCTGGATCCGCACCGGCCTGCAGGTGCCGATCCTCGATGAGGAGGACCCGGCCCCCGCATGGGTCCTCTCGCTGCGCAGTCCGGAGGAGTGCCGCACTGCAATCCTGGCCGCTCAGCGGCAGGGCGCCTGAGAGCGCGGCACCCCGGGAACGACGACGGGCGGCCACCGCCGAGCACATGCTCGAAGTAGGTGGCCGCCCGTCGTCTGATCCGGTGCCGTGCGCCGGAGGGGCAGGGTGCGCGCTCAGGCGGCGGCGCACTCCTTGCAGATGATCATCTTGCCCTCGAGGTGGTCGATCTGACTGCGGTGCTTCACCAGGAAGCAGGAGCCGCAGGTGAACTCGTCGGCCTGGCGGGGCAGCACGAGGACGCTGAGCTCCTCGTTGGAGAGGTCGGCACCGGGAAGCTCGAAGCCCTCGGCCGCTTCGGCCTCGTCCTCATCCACCTCCGGGGAGGAGTTGTCGTTTCGGCGGCCCTTGAGCTCCTCGATCGAGTCCTCCGAGGAGTCCTCATCCTTCTTGAACGGGGCGTCGTAGTCAGTTGCCATGAGTGGATCCCATCGACGGTCTCTGCTGAACTTCGCGCGGGACCACCGGGTGCTCACGCGAATCTGGGGTAAACGCGAAGGATTATTGCACCCGGGGAGGGTCTGCGCAAATGGTTCGGATCGGCGGCTTCTCGGGTGTGGCGCGGCCCTCCGTGCGGGCCCTTCGACCCCGGTCGCGGCGAAGCGGCTGAGTGTTGTCCGCACAGGATGGGCGGGCCGACCCGTATGATCGTGGGGCACACGGCCAACGGAAGGACAGCAGATGCGCGAGCTCACTCTTCACGGACTCCACGATGACGGGGAGCACCTCGTCCTCAACGATTCCGACGGGGCTTCGTACCTGCTCACCATCGATGAAGCGCTGCGCGCCGCTGTGCGCCGCGACCGCCCCGCCCTTGGCCTGATCCAGGCCACCGAAGCGTCCTCGGTCCGGCCCAAGGACATCCAGGCGATGCTCCGCTCCGGTCACACCGTGGAGGAGATCTCGGAGATGTCGGGCCTGGCCGCCGAGGACATCCGCCGGTTCGAGGGCCCCGTGCTCGCCGAACGCTCCTACATGGCCCGCCAGGCGCAGCAGTTCCACCTGGGCCGCGGCTCCTCCGACAAGCTCGGCGAGGTCGTCACCTCTCGTCTGCATGCCCGGCGCGTGGAGCAGGAGCCGAACTGGGATGCGTGGCGCCGCCCGGACGGCACCTGGACCCTGCTGATGCAGTTCTCCGCGGGCTCCCGTGCGCGCACCGCGCAGTGGCAGCTCGATGTTCCCAACCGCATCGCGCATGCGGAGGACGACGAGGCGCGCTGGCTGTCCGATTCGGAGGAGGCGATCGCCGAGGACCAGCCGCGCACGCGCCTGCGCGCTGTCCGCAACCAGGTGTTCGATGTGGAGGCCGCAGACCGCGGACTCGGCCGCGGCGGTGCGGCCGACGTCCCGGCCCCGGTGCGCGGTCAGCATCCGTCGGCCCAGCAGGGCGCCGCCGGCCAGGCGCGCCCGCAGGGTCAGCAGGGCCCCCGCCCCATCACCGATGAGGAACTGGACCGCATCAACGCGCAGCGCGGAGTCCGCCCGGTCCCGCAGGCTCAGTCCGATGCTCCGACCCCGGGGGCCGGGGGAGGCTCCGAGAGCTCCGCGTCCGCGTCCTCTCCGTGGGTGTCGCTGACGGAGTCGGATGATCTGCCGAGCCGTGACACCGGTGAGGACCTCGGCACCATGCCGACCGATGACATGTCCGCGATCACCGCACCCGATGACCTGGACTCCGATATCGACCGCGCCCGCGCGCAGCGCGACGCGGCCACTTCCGCGGACGTGCCCACCCCGGTGCATCCGGCGCACACCGCTGATGACGACGCCGCCGCGGAGTACGCTGCGGAATCCGCCCGCTCCGAGCATGCGGATGCCGACTCACAGGAGGATCCGGACGGCGACTCGGGCTCCGGCCACAGCAGCAGCGACGAGTACGACGGTGACGATCACAGCAGCGATGACAGCGGCAGCGCCGGCGCCGATGAGGACTCCCAGGAGTCCGAGGACGAAGGTCTGAGCACGGAGGATCTCGAACCGCTGCCTGGGTTCGAGAAGCCGAAGAAGAAGCCGGAGAAGAGGCGTCGCGGCCGCTCATCCATCCCGAGCTGGGATGACATCGTGTTCGGCACGAAGGACCGCTGAGCCTCACCCGACCGGCCCGCTGGGCCCCGTCAGCCCAGTCGGATCAGTGGGATCTCCAGCTCCGCAGAGCTGAGCGACCCGTGCACTCCGCGCTGATCGAGGACCGCGCTGCTGACGAATCCGCTGTGCGTCAGCAGCGTCGCCCCGTTCGCCCAGACCTGCAGGTCGCCGAGCCGTTCCAGTGCGTGCGGCGCTGCCGTGCTCGCCGGCCCGAGCAGACCACAGGTGAGCAGCTCCTCGCGGGTCATCACCCAGCCGCGCTCGGCCACTCGGTCCTGGAGCCGTGCTGCGACCACGTCGGGATCCTGATCGCCGTGCAGGCGCAGTGTCAGGGCTCGGGGCTCCCCCGCCACAGCCCGCACCGCCGGGCCGACGCCGTCGATCTCGGCGAGGTCCAGCACCTGGGATCGGTTCGCGGGCACCATGCCGTGGTCGGCGGTGATCGTCACGCGGACGTCATCGCCCGCGGCGCGCAGCAACGCACCGATGGCCTGGTCGGCGTCTTCCAGGGCCTGCAACCAGCGCGGTGATCCCGGGCCGTCGTTGTGGCCGGCCTTGTCGACCTCCGCCAGGTGCACGTACACCACGCCGTTGCCGTGGGCGCGGCGCAGTGCCCGCTTCACGGCGGCGAGCCGCTGGCCGGAGCCCTTCAGTTCGATGAACTCCCAGCCGCGCTGCATCACCTCGGTGAGGAAGCTGCGTCGGTACCGCGCCGGCCCCACCTGTCCGGCGTACCGGCCACTCCGCTTCGCGGCCTGCCCGAGGTTCTTCAGCGGCATCCATCGCTCGGGCAGGATTCCGGGCGCGCCCGTCAGCTGCGAGATCGCCCGGTCACCGCCGTCGGTGCCGGGCGCTCCCGCGAACACGGTGTAGCCGAGCACTCCGTGCTGCAGAGGACTGAGACCCGTCAGCATGCTGGCGAGCACGGCGGCTGTGGTGGAGGGCGCGGTGGTCAGCACCGTGTCGGTGTGCGGGGCGAGGCGGCGCAGGGTCGGGGTGTGCGCTCGGTGCTGCTCCAGCAGCTGTGCGCCGAGGCCGTCCACGAGGATGACGAGGTCCAGGCCCGTCCGGGCGCCGTCGTCACCGGTGACGGCGTTGTGGATCGCAGCGGCAGCGGGCGGCAGGGCCCCGTCTCTCCCCCACCCGGCGGGGGTGATCAGCCCGTCCGGGCGGGTCATGCGGTGACGAGGTTGAGGTCGTCGAAGAATTCGAGGGCACGGTCGATCGCGTCGGGGCCGTCGACGATCGCGGACACCCGCAGCGCGAGGTCGGAGGGGCCGATCGTGCCGGTGTAGCCGTGGTCGGCGTCGCAGTTCGGGTCGTCGCACCAGGCGCGCTCCAGGTCGACGCGGCGGGTCGCGCCCCAGGAGATGCCGATGGTGATCTCCGCCTGCGAGTCGCTGACGACGCCGTCGCCGCTGGTGTTGTAAGCCTGCGCGAGCCCCATGTTGTGGATGCGTTCGTGGCGGATCCGTTCGGTGCCGACGATCACCTGGTTCGGGTTGAGCGTGTCCTCGGACTCGTCATCGAGGTGCAGCACGATGAAGTGACGCGGCGTCAGCAGCAGCACCGTGAGGTGCCGGCGCACCTGCGGGCCGTCGAACGTGGTGGCGGGGTGCACGAAGAAGGAGGTGACCTCGTGCCTGCTGGCGGCGCGTTCGAGGGCGGCGAGGGCGGTCTGCGGGAAGTACCCGGCGCGCTCGATCTGGTCGATCAGGGATGCAGGCAGAGTCATGCCCTCCAGTGTAGGCCGTGCTGCACCGGGGCCGCAGAGCCGGTTCAGGAGCTCGGCAGCAGGGTGCGGCGCAGGGAGTCCAGTCGGTTCGGTGTGCGCTGCACGGTGACGGCGGCGTCGATGACGCTGACGCCGTCGGAGCCCACCATGACGGGGTTCAGCTCCACCTGCGCGAGCGAGGGGTGCTGGTGGATGAGAGCGGCGGCGCGCACCAGCAGGTCCTGCAGGGCGGGGGTGTCGGGCCGGTGGCCGCCGATCGTTTCGAACAGTTTGCCGGCGGCGGCGGGCCGACGGATCAGGGCGAGCGCCGATTCGGGGGTCAGCGGCGGGATGCCATAGGCGATGTCGCCGAGCCGGGAGGTGGCATCGCCCGCGATGGAGAACGCCAGCACCGGCCCCAGTGAGGGGTCCTCACGCATCGTCAGGACGGTGGAGACGCCCGGGGGCGCCATCGCCTGCACAATGAAGGAGTCCGCGGCGGCGGGCAGGGTTCGGCGCATGTCGGCGAGCACCGCATCGAGGTGCTGCGGCGAGGTGATGTCGAGGCGGACTCCGCCCAGGTCGGTGCGGTGGCGCAGGGGCCCGTCGGCGAGCTTCAGGGCGACGGGGTAGCCGATCTCGTCCGCGGCGGCACGCGCCTCTTCGGGACCGGTGGCATGCACGGACGGGAGCACGTGGATGCCGTAAGCGCCGAGCAGCTCCGCGGTGTCCTCCGCATCGAGGCGGACGGGCTCGTCACCGAGGTGCCGGGTGATGACGGCGCGGGCAGCAGCCGCATCGGTGCCGTCCACCCGGTCGACCCCGTCCAGCACGGTGATGCGCCGCTGGGCGAACCGCACCAGTCCCCAGACGGCGCCCATGGCGCGTGAGGGGATGGAGAACACCGGCGGCATCGACGCGGACTCAGCGGCCGCTTCCCGCAGGGGCCGCATCCGCTCCTCGGGCGCCACCACCACCATGACGACCTGGACTGCGCTGTTGCGGGCGAGCACTTCGATCTCCCGCGCCACCTCCAGCAGGTCCCCCACCATGGGGTCGAGGATGCCGACCACGATGATGTCCGCGTGACCCGGCCCCGCCATCGAGGTGAAGGCGCGCGGGATGAGGCGCCGGTCCGCACCGACGGGGACGCGCAGGTTCTCGTGCGCAATGCTGAGGCCCAGGTCTTCGGCGGCGCCGCGCAGGGCCGCGCCGAGGCCCGGCGAGTTGGACAGCAGGCCGATGCGGGTGCCGTTCACGGTTCCTTCGCGGGCGAACACGTCCACCATGTCCATGAGGTGGTCCACGGTCTTCGCCTGGATGACGCCGGCGGCCTCCAGCAGCTGGTCGAGCGCTGCGCGCGGCAGAGCGGAGGGGCGCACCTGGTGCCCGGGCGGGGCCTGGTCGTCCACACCGGGCGGGCGCAGCACCAGCAGCGGCTTCACCTGCGCGATGCGGGAGGCGATGCGGGTGAACTTGCGGGGGTTGCCGACGGATTCCAGCGCCACTGCGATCAGGTCGACGCTGGCGTCGTCCTCCCAGTGCTGGAGGGTGTCGTTGAGGGAGAGGTCGGCGCGGTTGCCGGCTGAGACGAACTCGTGCAGCCGCACACCCCGCTCGTCCGCGGCGGCGAGCACCATCGCGGACAGGGCGCTGGACTGGGCGGCGAGCGCCACCGCACCCGCCTGGCCGGTGCGCGGGATCAGGGACACGTTCAGGGGATTCTCTCCGCCGTTGCGGAAGAAGCCGAGGGTGGCGGGCCCGAGCAGGCGCAACCCGTGCGCGCGCACCGTGGCGACCAGCTCCCGCTGCAGCTCGCGGCCGCGCTCCGCCGCGTCGGCGAAGCCACCGGACAGCACCACGATGCCCTGCACGCCTGCGGCGGCGAGGTCCGGCACGATGCGGATGCACTTCTCGGGGCTGATCGCCAGCACCGCGAGGTCCACGGGCCCGGGCACGTCCCGCACCCGCGCGTAGGCGCGCAGACCGGCGATCTCCCACGCCTCCGGGTTCACCGGGTGGACGGGACCGTCGAAGCCGGAGTCGAGGATCGCGCGGATCACGCGGGCACCGATGCGGTCCCGCTCACGGCTCGCACCCACCACCATGATGGACGCGGGGTGCAGCAGCCGTTCCGTGGTACGGGCCTCGGCGCGTCGCTCCCGTTCGGCGATCACTTCGACGCTGCGCGCGGTGGGGGTGATCGCGAAGTCGACCTGGAAGACACCGTCGTCATAGGTGCGGCGGACATCGAAGCCGGCATCGGCGAAGACGGACAGCATCTGCTTGTTCTGCGGCAGCACCTCCGCCACGAACGTGGTGATGCCGTTCTCCAGCGCCGCCGCTGCCAGATGCTCTAGCAGGATGGAGCCGAGGCCCCGACCCTGCAGGGAGTCGGCCACGTTGAACGCCACTTCGGCCTCCGTCGGCCCCACCCGGTCGTAGCGGGCCACCGCGACCAGGGCCCCGGAGATCTCCACGATGAAGGCCACCCGGTTGACGTTGTCCACCTGGGTGAACGTCTCCAGATCGGAGGGACTGAGCTCCGGCTTCGCAGCGAAGAAGCGGAAGTACCTCGAGCGTTCGGACTGGCCGCGGTGGAACGTCTGCAGGGCATCCGCGTCGCCCGGGGTGATGGGGCGCAGATGGGCGGCGGACCCGTCGCGCAGGGGGATGTCCGCCTCCCAGTGAGCGGGATAGGCGGGCTGTCGGCGGCGCGCTGAGCCGCGAAGACGTCCAAGGGCCATGATGTGATCCTACGCCGCCCGGGCCTGCGCTCCCGTGATTCGGGCCCGGCGTTTGCTTGAATGGTGGCCATGGCCCGCACACGCTCTGAAAAGACGCCGCCTCCGATCAAGGAGAACATCCAGGACATCGATGTCACCAGTGAAATGGAGACGTCGTTCCTCGAGTACGCGTACTCGGTGATCTACTCGCGCGCCCTGCCCGATGCGCGCGACGGTCTGAAGCCGGTGCAGCGCCGCATCCTCTACATGATGGATGAGATGGGGCTGCGGCCGGACCGCGGGCACGTGAAGAGCCAGCGCGTCGTCGGCGAGGTGATGGGCAAGCTCCACCCGCACGGCGACTCCGCCATCTACGACGCCCTCGTCCGCATGGCGCAGGACTTCTCCATGCGCCTGCCGCTGGTGGACGGCCACGGCAACTTCGGCTCCCTCGACAACGGCCCGGCCGCCGCCCGCTACACGGAGGCGCGCCTCGCCCCCGCCGCCCTCCTGATGACCTCGTCCCTGCATGAGGACGTGGTGGACACCGTCCCCAACTACGACAACCAGCTCACCCAGCCGGAGGTGCTGCCCGCGCAGTTCCCGAACCTGCTGGTCAACGGCGCCGCCGGCATCGCAGTCGGCATGGCGACGAACATGGCGCCGCACAACCTCGTGGAGGTCATCGCCGCGGCCCGCCACCTGCTGGAGCACCCGGATGCGACCCTTGAGGACCTGATGCGGTTCGTGCCCGGCCCCGACCTGCCGACGAGGGCGAAGATCGTGGGCCTGGACGGCATCCGGGACGCGTACCGCACCGGGCGAGGCTCCTTCCGCATGCGCGCCACCACCACGGTGGAGAACATCACCAGTCGCCGCAAGGCGATCGTGGTGACCGAACTGCCGTACCAGGTGGGCCCGGAGCGGCTCGCGGAGAAGCTGCGGGATGCGGTGCAGCGCAAGCGCGTGCAGGGCATCACCGACTACCAGGACTACTCGGACCGCAGGAACGGCATGCGCCTGGTGCTGGCGCTGAAGTCCGGTTACAACCCGGAGGCGGTCCTCGCCCAGCTGTACAAGCACACGCCGCTGGAGGAGTCCTTCGGCATCAACAACGTGGCCCTTGTGGAGGGCCAGCCGCGCACCCTCGGCCTGCAGCAGCTGCTCGAGGTGTTCATCGCGCACCGTCTGGACGTGGTGCGCCGGCGCACCGAATTCCGCCTCGGTCGTCACAGCGACCGCCTCCACCTGGTGGAGGGCCTGCTGATCGCGATCCTCGACATCGACGAGGTCATCCAGATCATCCGCTCCTCCGACACCTCCGAGGAGGCCCGCACCCGCCTGATGCAGATCTTCGACCTGTCGGAGATCCAGGCGGAGTACATCCTGGAGCTGCGGCTGCGCCGCCTGACGAAGTTCTCCCGCATCGAGCTGGAGTCCGAACGGGACGAGCTTCTGCGGGAGATCGAACGCCTCAAGGAGATCCTCGGCTCCGATGCTCTGCTGCGCCAGCTGGTGTCCAGCGAGCTCGCTGAGGTGGCGAAGGAGCACGGGACGGCGCGCCGCACCATCCTGCTGGATTCGGAGGCCGCGCAGGTGGATCCGAAGTCCCTCGACCTCGAGGTGAAGGACGAACCCTGCCAGGTGGTCCTGTCCGGAACCGGCCTGATCGCCCGCATCCCCGCGACCGACACCGACGACCCGGCCGCCACACCCGCCGGCGCCACCCGCTCCCAGCATGACGTGGTGGTCGCGCGAGTGCGCACCACCACCCGCGCCCTCATCGGCGCCGTCACCTCCACGGGCCGCCTGCTGCACGTCAACGTGGTGGAGCTGCACGCGCTGGCCCCGTCGGCCGGCTCCACCTCGATGGCCGGCGGCACCCGCCTGACCGACCTGGTCTCCCTGGAGAAGGGCGAACGCGTGGTGGGCCTGGTGCGCGTGGACGAGGACGACACGCAGCGCGGCGGCGGAATCGCCCTCGGCACCCGCGGCGGCGTGGTCAAGCGGGTCTCCCCCGCGTTCCCGAAGTCCGACGGGTTCGACATCATCTCCCTCAAGGACGGCGACGAGGTCGTCGCAGCTGTGGACATGGAGGACGATCAGGACGTCCACCTCGCGTTCATCACCTCCGACGCCCAGCTGCTGCACTTCCCCGCCTCGGGGGTGCGGCCGCAGGGCCGCGCCGGCGGCGGGGTCGCCGGCATCCGGCTGGCCGACGGGGCGGAGGTCATCGGGTTCAGTGCGTTCACCATCACGAAGGACGCCGCCGTGGTGACGATCTCCGGCTCCTCCGGTGCGCTCGCAGACGTCCAGACCGGGTCGCTGAAGGTGTCCGACGCCGCTGACTTCCCCGCGCGCGGCCGCGCCACCGCGGGAATGCGCTGCCACCGGTTCCTGCGCGGTGAGGACGTCCTGCTGAAGGGATGGGTGGTGAACGCCCCGGCGATGGCGTCCAGTGACGCCGGTGCGCCGATCGACCTGCCGTCCCCGATCGCGCGGCGCGACGGCTCCGGCTCCCCCACCGCGATCCCGATCGCTGCGGTGGGCCCGGGCACTGCGCTCTGAGCGGGGACTCTCAGGAGGCGCGCAGTGTGACGACGACGAGTTCGAACGGGTTGTTCAGTCGCAGCGGCGCCACCGAGTTGCCGAGTCCGCGCGAGATGATCATCGCGGTGTCCCCGGAGGTGTGCATACCCGCCGTGTAGGGCGGCAGCACCTCCCCTCCGGGACCGACGAGACCGGTCTGGTCATCGCGCTTCGGCGCCGTGGGCACACGGATGAGACCGCCGTGCAGATGCCCGGACAGCACCAGTTCCGCGCTGACCGTGGATGCCGTGTACTCCGGGAAGTCATCGGGACGGTGCGCCAGCAGCACGGTGAACGTCTCCGGGGACGTCTGCAGCTTCGCGAGGTTGCTGCGCGTCACCACCGTGTGGTCCTGGTGCTGTGCGACTGTGCCCCAGTCCATGTTGGGGTCGTCGATGCCGGCGATCTCGATCGCCTCACCGTCCCGTTCGATCCGCTGCACGTCATTGCGCAGAACAATGACGCCGGCGTCCTCCAGGCGCTGCAGGAACTCATCCACCTGGGGATATCCGGCTTCGTGGTTGCCGGTGATGAAATAGGTGGGCGCCACGTCGGCGAGGTCCTTCGCTGTCTGCACCGCGAGCTCCACCTCGCCGGGTGTGGAGTCGGCACTGATCTGGTCTCCGGTGATCGCGATGATGTCCGGATCGGCGTTCTGCACCTCGGCGATGAGCTTCCGGTTGCCGGAGCCGTGCTCGAAGGCGTGCAGATCGGACACCTGCGCGATGGTGAACCCGTCGAACGCGGCAGGGACGGGGCTGTCCTTCGATGCGGACGTGACCTCGAAGCGGGTGGTGGACAGGCTGACCGTGTTGTCGTACACGAACCAGCCGGTGACGGCGACGGCCAGCACCAGCAGACCTGCGAGGACCACGGAGACGCAGCTGCGTCGGCGGTTGCGCCTGCTCATCGCACCTCGTGGCCGGCCGCAGCCAGCGCGCTCTTCACACCGGCGATCTCCACCTGGCGGAAGTGGAAGACGGATGCGGCGAGGACAGCATCGGCCCCCGCCTCCACCGCGGGCGGGAAGTGCTCGGCACTGCCGGCACCGCCGGACGCGATGACCGGGACTGTGGTGGCGCTGCGCGCGAGGCGGATCAGCTCCAGATCGAAGCCGTGCTGGGTGCCGTCGGCGTCCATGGAGTTCAGCAGGATCTCCCCCGCACCCCGCTCGGTGACCTCGTGGATCCATTCGATCGCATCGATGCCGGTGCTGCGGCGGCCGCCGTGGGTGGTGACTTCGAAGCCGGAGCCGGTGCGCGCGGGACCGTCGGGGGTGTCGTCGGTGACGCGGCGGGCGTCGATCGACATCACGAGCACCTGGGATCCGAAGCGGTCCGTGATCTCACTGATGAGGTCGGGTCGGGTGATGCCGGCGGAGTTGACGCCGACCTTGTCCGCCCCGGCGCGCAGCAGACGGTCCACGTCCTCCACGGAGCGGACCCCGCCGCCGACGGTCAGCGGCACGAAGACCGTCTCCGCGGTGCGGCGCACCGTCTCCATCATGGTGTCACGGCCGCTGCTGGTGGCGGTGATGTCGAGGAAGGTGAGCTCGTCAGCGCCCTGCGCGGCGTATTCGGCGGCGAGCTCAACGGGGTCGCCGGCGTCGCGGAGGTTCTGGAAGTTCACGCCCTTGACCACGCGGCCGGCGTCGACGTCCAGGCACGGGATGACTCGGATCGCGAGGCTCATGCGTCGATCCTCTCCATCGAGAGGTCGTCGGCGCCCTCCACGATGAACTGCTTGCGGGGCGCCACTTCGGAGCCCATCAGCAGTTCGAACACGCGGTCGGCGGCTTCGGCATCGGAGATGGTGACGCGGCGCAGCAGACGCTGGGAGGGATCCATGGTGGTGTCCGCGAGCTGGTCGGCGTCCATCTCACCGAGGCCCTTGTACCGCTGGATCGGCTCCTTGTACCGCTTCTTGGAGCGTTCCAGCTTCTTCAGCAGGGTCGTGAGCTCCGCTTCGGAATAGGTGTAGACCAGTTCGTTCTTCTTCTTTCCGCCGTGGATGATCTCCACCCGGTGCAGCGGCGGCACCGCGGCGTAGATGCGGCCGGCTTCCAGCATGGGCCGCATGTAGCGGTGGAACAGGGTGAGCAGGAGGGTTCGGATGTGGGCGCCGTCGACGTCGGCGTCGCTCATCATGATGATCTTGCCGTAGCGGGCGGTCTCCAGATCGAAGGTGCGGCCGGAGCCGGCGCCGATCACCTGGATGATGGCGGCGCATTCGGCGTTCTTCAGCATGTCCGTGATGGATGCCTTCTGCACGTTGAGGATCTTGCCGCGGATCGGCAGCAGGGCCTGGAACTCGGAGTCGCGGGCGTTCTTCGCGGTGCCGAGCGCGGAGTCGCCCTCCACGATGAACAGTTCGGAGCGTTCGATGTCGGTGGAGCGGCAGTCGGCGAGCTTGGTCGGCATCGTGGAGGACTCCAGAGCGTTCTTGCGGCGCGAGACCTCCTTGTGCATGCGAGCCGCCACGCGGGCGCGCATCTCGGAGACCACTTTGTCCACCACGAGGGCGGCCTGCTGCTTCTCCTCCCGCTTGGTGCTGGTGAGGAAGGCGCCGAGCTCCTGGTCCACGACCTTCGCGACGATCTGCCGCACAGCGGGGGTGCCGAGGATCTCCTTGGTCTGGCCTTCGAACTGGGGCTCTTCGAGACGGACGGTGACCACGGCGGTGATGCCGGCGAGGACGTCGTCCTTCTCGATCTTCTCCTTCTTCGCGTTGAACTTCACCCGGCGTGCCTGCGCCTCGACCGCGGAGCGGATGGTGCGGGTGAGGGCGAGTTCGAAGCCCTGGATGTGGGTGCCGCCCTTGGGGGTGGAGACGATGTTGACGAAGGAGCGGACAGTGGTGTCGAAGTCGGTTCCCCACCGCAGGGCGATGTCGACCGCGCATTCGCGCTTGACGTCCTTGGACACCATCTGGCCCTTGGAGTCGAGGACGGGGACGGTCTCGGTGTACTCACCGGAGCCGGACAGGCGGATGATGTCGGTGATCTTCTCGTCCTGCGCGAGGTAGTCGACGAACTCGCTGATCCCGCCGTCGTACTGGTAGGTGGTGGATTCGGGCTGTTCGGGGGCGCGCTCGGGCCGCTGGTCGGCCACGGTGAGGGTGAGGCCGGGCACGAGGAATGCGGTCTGGCGGGCGCGGCGCTGGATCTCGTCCAGCGTCACGTGGGCGCCCTTGATGAAGATCTGCGGGTCCGCCCAGTAGCGGACGCGGGTGCCGGTGACGCCGCGCTTCACCGTCCCGATCTCATCGAGGACACCGGGGCCCTTCGCGGGGGTGAACTCGGCGGCCGGGTCGGGGTCCGACGGGTGCCCATCGGCGAAGGTGCCGGGGACGCCGCGGGAGAAGCTCATGGCGTAGGTCCTTCCGCCGCGGTCCACCTGGACCTCCATGCGGGAGGAGAGGGCGTTGACGACCGAGGCGCCGACGCCGTGCAGACCGCCGGAGGCTGCGTAGGAGCCGCCGCCGAACTTTCCGCCGGCGTGGAGCTTGGTGTAGACCACTTCGACGCCGGTGAGGCCGGTGCGGGGCTCCTTGTCGATGGGGACGCCGCGGGCGGTGTCGCGCACTTCGATGGAGCCGTCGGCGTGCAGGATCACGCGGATGGTGTCGCCGTGACCGCCGAGCGCTTCGTCCACGGAGTTGTCGAGGATCTCCCACAGGCAGTGGGTGAGGCCGCGGGAGTCCGTGGACCCGATGTACATGCCGGGTCGCTTCCGGACTGCCTCGAGTCCTTCGAGGACCTGCAGGTTCCGCGCGTCATAGGAGGAGGCGCGGGAGCGGGATGCGGACGTGTTCTTCGTGGCGGCCATGGTCTCGATTCTAGGGATGTTCGCCGCTGGAGGCTGGGCGCGCCACGGCGGATGTGATGCGGGCCGACGGATGCCGCCCTCGTGTCGGGGTCCGACCCGGGGTGTTTGCGCGCAGAGCGAACCTCCCCACTGTTTCGGTGCACGGGGGCCGGTCATTTGTTCTAATGGCCGTATGAACCAGACTCTTGAAGCACCTGTCCTGAGCGCGGCCGACCGCTGTGACCGCTGCGGTGCGCAGGCGTTCGTGAAGTATGTTCTGCAGGCCGGCGGTGAGCTGACCTTCTGCGCTCACCACTCCCGCGCCAATGCGGAGGCGCTGACTCCGATCAGCAGCCAGGTCATCGACGAGACCGAGCGCCTGGACCCGGCACCGCCCTCGATCGAGGACTGAGCGGTTGCGCTGCCCCGTCGGCGGCGCCACTGATGTGACAACGGCCCCTTCCGTGCAGCGGAAGGGGCCGTTGTCTGTGCGCGCTGACGCGTGCTGTCAGCCGCTGAGTGCGGAGGGGTCCAGGCGGTACTGCACCCAGACGAGGTCGTCGCGCCGCGGGTGGGGTTCGGTGACGCCGGTCTGCTGGAAGCCCATCCGCTCGTAGAAGCGGATCGCCCGAGCGGCGCCGCTGGAGACGTCGAGCATCAGCACGGGCCGTCCCCGGTCGCGCGCGAGGTCGGCCGCCGCCTGCATCAGTCGGGTGCTGACGCCGCTGCCGCGCGCCGAGGGACTCACGTACATGCCGACGATGTTGACCGCGTCCGCAGGGAGGTCGTGCTCGTCGGTGTACGGCTCATCGAGCACGCCGACCTGCCCCACGACAGCGCCGGTCTCATCGAGCGCTTGGAGGAAGGTGCGCAGTTCGATGTCGCGTCGCCAGTCGGCGTCGGTGAGGGCGTCGGCTTCGGCGAGGGTCTCCCAGAACTCGTCGGGGGCGTCGACCAGCATCTCGCGGCGGAGCCGCCGGTGCGACTCCAGGTGCCGCTGGTCAACGACCCGCACAGCGGGTTCCATGGATCAGTCGAGGTAGTCGCGCAGCACCTGCGAACGGGAAGGGTGGCGCAGCTTCGACATGGTCTTCGACTCGATCTGGCGGATGCGCTCACGGGTCACCCCGTACACCTTGCCGATCTCATCCAGGGTCTTCGGCTGCCCGTCTTCGAGGCCGAAGCGCATCGCCACCACACCGGCTTCGCGCTCGGACAGCGTGTCCAGCACCGAGTGGAGCTGCTCCTGCAGGAGCGTGAAGGACACGGCATCGGCCGGGACCACGGCTTCGGAGTCCTCGATGAGGTCACCGAACTCGCTGTCGCCGTCCTCGCCGAGCGGGGTGTGCAGGGAGATCGGCTCACGGCCGTACTTCTGCACCTCGACCACGCGCTCCGGGGTCATGTCGAGCTCCTTGGCGAGCTCCTCGGGCAGCGGTTCGCGGCCGAGGTCCTGCAGCATCTGGCGCTGCACGCGGGCGAGCTTGTTGATGACCTCCACCATGTGCACGGGGATGCGGATGGTACGGGCCTGGTCGGCCATGGCGCGGGTGATGGCCTGACGGATCCACCACGTGGCGTAGGTGGAGAACTTGTAGCCCTTGGCGTAGTCGAACTTCTCAACAGCGCGGATCAGGCCGAGGTTGCCCTCCTGGATGAGGTCCAGGAACAGCATGCCGCGGCCGGTGTAGCGCTTGGCGAGGGACACCACGAGGCGGAGGTTCGCCTCGAGGAGGTGGTCCTTCGCGGCGCGGCCGTCCTCCACGATGAGGGCGAGTTCGCGGCCCGCCTTGGAGCGGCGGCCGGACTCGTTCTGCTTCAGCTTGTGCTCGGCGTACAGGCCCGCTTCGATGCGCTCAGCGAGCTCGACCTCCTGAGCGGCGTTCAGCAGCGCCACCTTGCCGATCTGCTTGAGGTAGTCCTTGATCGGGTCGGCGGTGGCGCCGGCGGTCACGACCTGCTGCGCCGGGGAGTCGTCCTCGGTGTTGCGGATGGCGAAGCCCTTGGAGCCGTCGTCCTCGTCGTCATCGGACTTCTTGGTGCCCTTGATCTTGGCGGCGCCGACGACGTCGTCATCCTTCTGCTCCGGCGGGGTGTCGTCATCCGAGTCATCGGCGTCCTCGGCGTCCTCGACGGCGTCAGCGTCCTCGTCGAGCTCCTCGTCCTCGAGGTCCTCCGGCTCGGCCACGTCCTCGTCGACGTCCTCGGACTTCTTCTTCGGCGTGGACGACGCGGCGGCGGACTTCTTCGGCGTGCTCGCCTTCTGCTCGGCCTTCTCCTCTGCGGATTCGCCGGCAGCGGCGGCCTTCTTCTTGCCGCGGGAGGCGGGGCGGCCGGTGATCTCGACGCCTTCGAGCTCTTCGAGCTTCCTGGAGAGGAAGGCGACGCGGTACGGGGACACCCCGAGGGAGCGCGCTGTGGCGCGGAGGTCTTCGTAGTCGACGGAGGCGGGCGAGCCCATCTCCTTCATGACCGTGGAGACGAGTTCCTTCACATCATCGGGGGTCTTCGTGGCGTCTGACACAGAGTTCCTTCGTTCTACGGCTCGGATTGCCATCGGCTCGGGCTGCGAACCGGTCCGCGCGGCGCGTCGACTGCGGCGGAGGGGCCGGCGCTGTGCGGGCGGGCGGCGCTGGTCTGGGGCCTTCGGTCGAGCATCGGCTCACCGAAGGGCTGCTCGGACTGTTGCGTCCAGCGTCCATTATAACGGGACATAGTCCTCAATCATTCCCGTGTCCAGAACGGCGTGACCCTCGCCTCAGAAGATTCGTTCTCGTCGGGCCGGCGGCGCGGGGCCAGCAGGCGGCGATCAGGCGGCGCTGACCTCGTCCGGCTTCACGACGAGCACGGGGCACGGGGCGCCGAGGATGAGTTTGCGCACAGCCTGCCCGAGGTTGAGCTTTCCGGTCAGGGACTTGCGGCGGAGCCCGACGATCAGGAGTTCGGCGCCGCGGCGCTCCGCGATCTCGTTGAGGCGATCGCCCACGTTGATGTCGGAGGATTCGTCGATGACCAGTTCGAGGGATTCGAGGTAGCGGCGGATCTCCGGGGAGAATCCAGCGGCGATCCGGTGCAGCGCGCGGGTCGCTTCGGCGCGTTCGGCATGAGTGAGTCCGTGGTCCGGGTGGTGGTACGCGTGGGAGATGATCACGAGATCGCTCTGGCGCTGATGCGCTTCCCGAACGGCTGCGCGCAGGGCGGCATCGCCCTGCTCACCAGGGGCGTACGCGGCGACGACTGCCATGGCGCTGCCTTTCGTCGAAGGGTCGTGGGCCCACGTTACCGCGCCGTCGCGCCCCCAGGGTGCGGTTTCGCCGACGGCCTCTCGCCGTCCGATCCATCGGCGTCCCGCAGCAGGTCCTCGACCCTGCGATTGAGGGGCGGCGAGTCGAGGAGGAACCCGTCGTGCCCTGCCGGCGAATCGATCACGAGCAGGTCTGCGTTCGGGATGTGCCGGGCGATCAGCTGGGAGTCGGTGACGGGGAACAGCCGGTCGGAGTCGACCGCGGCAACGAGAGTGCGGGCGGTGATGCGGCTGAGGGCGGTGGGGATGCCGCCGCGTCCGCGGCCGACGTTGTGCGTGCTCATGGCGCGGGCCAGAACGGTGTAGCTGCCGGCGTCGAATCGGCGAGCGAGCTTGTCGGCGTGGTGGTCGAGATAGCTCGTGACGCGGAATCGGCCGTCGCGGGTGCCGACGGGGTCCTCGTCCGCCTGCGGGCCGTTGCCGAAGCGGGTGTCGAGCTCGACCGCGGTGCGGTAGGTCGTATGGGCGATGCGGCGGGCGACACCGAGCGCTGCGGCCGGACCGCTGTCGGCATCGAGGTGATGGTAGTCGCCGCCGGCGAACCCGGGGTGCGCTTCGATCGCGGCGATCTGTGCGCTGTTCCAGGCGATGACGTCACCGCTCGCCCGGGCGGAGGTGGCGATGACGGCGAGGCGCTCCACATCGTCGGGGTGCGTGACGGCCCATTCGACGGCGCGCATGCCGCCCATCGATCCGCCGATGACGAGCGCCCATGCGTCGATGCCCAGGTGGTGCTGGAGGAGGCGCTCGGCGGCGACCTGGTCCCGGGTGGTGAGGTGGGGGAAGCGGGAGCCGTAGGGAGCGCCGTCGGGGGCCTGGCTGGCGGGACCGGTGCTGCCCTGGCAGCCGCCGAGGATGTTCGGCGCGATGACGAAGAATCGGTTCGTGTCGATCGGCCTGCCGGGCCCCACGAGGTGCGGCCACCAGCCGGCTGTGCGGTGCCCCGGCCCCGCGTCGCCGCAGACGTGCGAGTCGCCGGTGAGGGCGTGCAGGACGAGCACGGCGTTGGATGCGTCGGCGTTGAGCTCGCCCCAGGTTTCGTAGGCGAGGCGGACCGTCTCGAGGCGCTGCCGGTTCTCGAGGTCGAGTGCACCGAGGTCCGCGAATCGGCGGTTGCCGACAGGGTCTCCGGGCAGCCACGCGCCGGTCGGACGGGTGGCGCGGTCCTGCACTGCCGTCATCTGCATCCTTCCCTGGACGTGAGGTCTTCTCCGCCCGGACGCGAGGCGTCACAGCAGGCGGCTGCCGGTGCTGGAGCTCCGCACGAGTGCGCACGAATCGGCGTCGAGCCAGGGGTGGACGAGGAGTCCCTCCATCATCGGCTCGAGCAAGCCTGCCAGTCGGTGGTCGGGACAGGTGAGAAGAACAGATCCGACTTGTCTCGCCATGTCGCCGAGTCGGGTTGTCCACCAGTTGACGAGGGCATTGTGCAGAACGATCGTGGCCAAAGATTCGACCATTCGGTCCGGCATTTCGTCCGGCGGTGCCAGCTGCCAGAGGCGCCAGAGCTCCCCCAGCAGCACATCGACTGAACCACCAGGCAGGACGGCTTCGGTCGGCACAAAGTCGGGATCGGTGCAGATCGCGTGCAGCAGTGACTGCGGCGTGTGATCAGCATTCATTCCGCGATTCATCACGGCGGTGAAGAATGCATCGCTGAACGCGGAATCGGTCATTGCGTGGAGGAATTCGGTGAGGTGTTCATACAGCGACATGCGAGTGCCGTCGGCGGTGCGGACCTGCGCCTCGCGGCGCAACCAGCCGGGTCCGGTCGCCGCCAGATCCAGGAGGTCGCGGGCCTCCGCCGCCGGGTCCAGATCGGGTATGTCAGACCGAGCCTGGCGCTGCAGAGCGTCGATGAATCGGCTCAGCTGGTCGGGTGACAGTGCGGCCTCGTCCTCGGGCCTGAGGAACAGGGGCCGCCCGCGGGAGACCGCTTCGGCTGCGACAGCACTGTCGGCGAGGTCCCCGAACGGCACCGGGTCGCTGATGGGCCCGTCGGCCCCCACATCGATGCTGACGCGCCCGGAGATCAGCCAGGTGCGGACGCAGCCGACGAGCTCCCGATGCAGGGTGAGGGCGTCATGAGTGGAGGCGGCGAGATCAGCCAGTGAGAGGAGCTGCCCCGGGTCGTCGGCCAGGGGCGGCTCGCCGACGAGAAGAGGGTCGCCGTCGGCCGGGACAGTTCCGACGACGAGCACGCGCATAGCGCTGTACCCCTGTTCGAGGAGGGCGTGGACGTTCCGGGCGAGGACGGAGTGGTAGAAGCCGGGGTCACTCCAGCACTCGGCGCGGATCCGCATGATGGCGGCCAGATGTCCGTCGGAGTCGAACGGGAAGAGGATCACGCCGTGCTGCGGGATAGCGCCGTAGTGGGTGCTGACGGCGGCGAGGAGTTCGCGGGAGTCAGCGCCGTGGATGGTGATGGGATCATGGTGGTCGCCGGTGAAGGCGCTGCTGGGTGCGTTCGTCATGCCCGCCAGCCTGGCTCGTGCACGGGCCTGTCGCGAGGAGTCCGTGCGGTGTGGGGATGAGTGCGGGTGTGGATCATCAGTGCGCCGGGATCCTCTGGGATACTGGAAGCCCCCAAGGAAAGAGGTTCGCGTGCCCATCACCACCGCCGAGTCCGTCCGCACCCGTGTCGCCGCTGAGCTGGACCGCTTCATCGCCGAGCAGGCGGAGGCGCTCTCCCCGATCGCACCGGAGCTGCGGGACATCACCGACACTCTGACCGGCTTCTTCGCGGGTGGGAAGTTCCTGCGGCCCCTGTTCGTGGTGACCGGCGGCCTCGCCGTCCCCGCCGGCGACCTGGACGCGAGTACGGCGACGACCACCGGCGATGCGCCCGCCGACGCGATTCCAGCCGATCTCATCACCCTCGGCGCCGCTGTGGAGCTGATCCAGGCGGCGGCACTGATGCATGACGACGTCATCGACAACTCCCCCACTCGCCGCGGCCGACCCGCTGTGCACGAGGCCGCGGCGACGCGCCACCGGGCCGATGGGTTCGACGGCGACGCCCGCCATTTCGGGCTCGCCTCCGCGGTCATCATCGGCGATCTGGCGCTCTCGTGGGCGGAGCAGCTCGCGTCCTCGGTGCTGAGCGGTCCCCGGGCACGGGCCCAGTTCGATGCGCTGCGCACCGAGGTGATGGCGGGGCAGTACCTCGACATCCTCAACCAGATGGGCGGGTTCCGTTCGGCGGCCGCCATGCGGGAGGCGTCTCAACGAGTGACGCGGTGGAAGACCGTGCCGTACACCGTGCTGCGGCCGCTTCTGCTGGGGGCGGCTCAGCGCGGCGGGGACGATGACCTCCTCGCGGCGCTGGAGGGGACGGCAGTGCCGCTGGGGGCCGCGTTCCAGGTGCGGGACGATCTGCTGGGCGTGTTCGGCGATCAGGCCGTGATCGGCAAATCAGCCAGCAGCGACATCACCGAGGGCAAGCGCACCACCCTGCTCGCCCACGCCCTCGAGCAGGGCACCGACGAGCAGCGGGAGGTCCTGCAGCGCATCATCGGCAACGATGAGGCGAGCGCGGAGGATGTGGAGCAGGTGCGGGAGGTCTTCACTGCGACAGGGGCGCGGGAGCGCGCAGAGCGGGACGTCGCCGCCGGCGCCGCCGCCGCGTACACCGCGCTGCGCGAGCGGGTGGAACCGCTCGCCGACGGGACCGCCGTCCGGATGCTCAGCACTCTGATCGCTCAGGCGACCGGGTGTGAGGCCGACGGGTCTCAGAACGCGAGGGACTGAGCGCGTCGGCGGACTTCGCCGCGCTGTCCCTCACGGAGGCGGTCGATCGGACGGCCGGGCAGGGTCTCGTCTTCGGTGAAGAGCCACTCGATGATCTCGTCGTCCCGCAGCTCCTGGTCCTGCAGCAGGATGATGGTGCCCTTGAGGTTCTTGGTGACGCGGTCGCCGTCGAGGAACAGCGCCGGGGTGACCCGCACGTTGTCGTCGTTGCGGACGGTGATGAGCTCCCGCTCCTCCAGCAGGCGGTGCACGCGGGAGATGGACAGGTCCAGCTGCTCGGCGACGTCCGGCAGAGGCATCCACTCGCCGACGAGCGCGGTCAGGTCAGAGAAGGTCAGGTCGTTGTCGTTCACGCTGTCACTATATTTCACGGTGTCGATGCAGGGTTCGTGCGGACGGACTCTCTAGTCTGTGGGTGTGACGAGTGCGCCGAGTCCTTCCCCTGAGGCCGGCCTCATCCTCGACCAGCGCTACCGCGTGGACTCCAAGATCGCCCGCGGCGGCATGGCCACCGTGTTCCGCGGTTTCGATGAGCGCCTGGAACGCCCCATCGCGCTCAAAATCATGCACCCGCATCTGGCGGAGAACCCCGACTTCATCCGCCGCTTCGCCCGGGAGGCCCGCTCCGCGGCGCGCCTGACCCACCCGCATGTGGTCGGTGTGTTCGATCAGGGTGAGGACTTCGGCCACGTCTACCTGACGATGCAGCTGGTGGAGGGCGAGACCCTGCGCCAGGAGCTGCGTCGGGAGGGCCCGCTGACTCTGCGCCGTGCTCTGCGAGTGGGCCGGGACACGCTCGCCGCGATCGACGCCGCCCACCGGTCCGGCATCATTCACCGCGACATCAAACCGGAGAACGTCCTCGTCGCGGAGGACAAGGACGTCCTGGTCGCGGACTTCGGCCTCGCCCGCGCCATCGACTCCGCCACCGCCAGCGCCACCGGCACGCTGCTGGGCACCGTGGCGTATGTGAGCCCGGAGGTGGTGACGAAGGGCTTCTGCGATGCCCGCAGTGACCTCTACTCCTGGGGCATCCTCCTGTTCGAGATGCTGACCGGCCGTGTTCCGTTCACCGGTGAGTCCCCGGTGCATGTGGCGTATCAGCATGCGCATGAGGATGTGCCGGCGCCGTCCACGATCAACTCGGCGGTGCCGCCGTCGGTGGATTCGATCGTGACGTGGGCGTGCTCCCGGCTGCCGTCCTCGCGTCCGTCGCGCGCCGCCGCGCTGCTGGATGCGCTGGACGAGGTGATCGCACAGCTCAGCGATGCCCAGCTCGATGCTGCGCCTGCAGTCCACGATGAGGACTCCCCCACGCATGATCTGCCGCGGCTGACGCGCACGATCCCGTCGGCCGAGGAGCACTTCCCCGACCTGACGTCGACGCTGCCCGCCGCTGCCCCGGTCCCGTTCCCGATCGATCCGGATGACGACGCCGCCGCCGACCCCGGTGGCGACGGCGGCGCCGCTGCCACCGGATCCACTGCGGTGGAGCGCGACGAATCCGCGCGTGAACTCACCCTCGGTCCCCGCACCCAGACACACGGCCGACATCTGCACGGCCCGCTGCGCTCGGTCCCCGCCCGCATCGCAGCCCTCGCCCTCGCCCTCGCGGCCCTCGGAGCATGGGGCGTCGCCGGCAGCCAGTGGTACGCCTACGCCGGCCCCGGTGCGGAGCGGACCGTCCCCGTGCTCGCGGGCACTCCCCTGACCGACGCGGAGAACGTCCTGGCCGCCCAGAACATCGACACCCGGACCGTGGAGCAGTTCAGCGCGGAGGTGCCGAAGGGGCACATCATCAGCGTGGATCCCGCCGCCGGAGCCACCATCAAACGCGGCGACACCATCACCGTGGTGGTCTCCAAGGGCGAGGAGCTTTTCGCGGTCCCCGACGTCACCGGCAAGCCCGTGGAGGAGGCGACGGCCGCTCTGGATGACGCCGGCTTCACCGTGGTGGAGGACGACCCCGAGTTCGACGAGAAGGTGCCGAAGGGCACGGTCATCTCCCAGCAGCAGGACGGCGACGCCCTGCCGAAGGGCGCGGAGGTGCACGTCACGGTCTCGAAGGGCCGCGAGCCGATCGCCGTCCCCGTGGTGACGGGCGCCAGCCCGGACCAAGCGCGGACCCGCCTCGAAGCCGCCGGCCTCACGGTCAAGCAGACGGAGGCGTTCTCCTCAGCCCCGAAGGGCACGGTCGCCTCCCAGCAGCCGGCCGACGGGTCCCTCTTCCGCGGCGATGCCGTCACGATCGTTGTCTCGAAGGGGCCGGAGATGGTGAAGGTGCCCAACGTGTTCGAGAAGCCCGAAGCGGCCGCGAAGGCGGAGCTGGAGAAGGCCGGCTTCACCGTGTCGGTCGAGCACGACAAGGGTGAGCCGGTGTTCGGCAAGGTGTACAAACAGGACCAGGCCGCCGGCTCCGAAGCGGAGAAGGGCTCCACCATCACCATCCGGGTGTTCTGACCCGCCGCTCCGCCCGCAGCGCACAGGACGGCCCCGCCTCAGATCCTCGAGGCGGGGCCGCTGTGCATATGGTTCGACCGCGGTGAGCGGCAGGGGTCAGTCGCGCTTGGCGCGCTGCAGCATCTCCCCCACCAGGAACGCGAGCTCCAGGGACTGGGTGTGGTTCAGGCGCGGGTCCACCAGCGTCTCGTAGCGGCGGGTCAGGCCCTCTTCATCCAGTTCACCGGTACCGCCGAGCACCTCGGTGACGTCATCGCCGGTGAGCTCCATGTGCAGGCCGCCGGGGATCGTCCCAGCCTCCTGATGGGACTCGAAGAAGCCGCGCACCTCATCCATGATGTCCTCGAAGCGGCGGGTCTTGTAGCCGTTCGAAGAGGTGATCGTGTTGCCGTGCATCGGATCGGTCACCCAGGTGATGGGGGCCCCGTCGGCCTTGACCTCCTCCAGCAGCTTCGGCAGACGCTCACGGATCGTGGAGGCGCCCATGCGGGTGACGAACGTGAGGCGCCCCTCTTCGCGCTCGGGGTTCAGCAGGTCGATGAGGCGCTTGGCGTCGTCGGCAGTGGCGGTGGGGCCGAGCTTCACCCCGATGGGGTTGCGGACCTTCCGCAGGAAGTCGACATGGGCGCCGTCCAGCTGACGGGTGCGCTCACCGATCCACAGGAAGTGGCCGGAGCAGGCGTAGATCTCGCCGGTGCGGGAGTCCACGCGGGCGAGCGCCTCCTCGTAGTCGAGCAGCAGGGCCTCATGGGAGGCGTAGAGCTCCACCAGCTTCAGCGGTTCGAAGTCGACCCCGCAGGCCTCCATGAACTGGAGGGCCTGGCCGATCTCATCGGCGAGGCGCTCGTACTTCGTGTAGCCCTTGGAGCGGACGAAGCCGCGGTTCCAATCGTGCACCTGGCGCAGGTCGGCGAAGCCGCCGCCGGTGAAGGCGCGCATCAGGTTCAGGGACGACGCCGCGGTCGTGTACATCCGCCACAGCCGCTCCGGATCCGGGATGCGGGCCTCGGGGGTGAACTCGTAGCCGTTGACGGCATCACCGCGGTAGCTGGGCAGGGTGACGCCGTCGCGAGTCTCCTCATCGGAGGACCGGGGCTTCGCGAACTGGCCCGCCATACGGCCCATCTTGATGACGGGAGTGGACGCGGAGTACGTGAGGATCGCAGCCATCTGCAGAATGGTCTGGATCTTGTTCTTGATGCGGTCCGCGGTGGAGTCCTGGAAGGTCTCAGCGCAGTCACCGCCCTGCAGCAGGAACGCTTCACCACGGGATGCCGCCGCGAGGCGGGAGCGGACGAGGTCGACCTCGCCGGCGAAGACCAGCGGCGGGGCGGAGCGGAGGCGGTCGAAGACATCGCCGAGCTTCTGCTCATCCGGCCATGTGGGCTGCTGCACGCGCGGATACTCGCGCCATGCCGAAAGCTCCGTGAGGGCTTCGTTCTCGGCAGACAGTCCGAAGGCATGGCGGGTATTGGCGCTGAGCGGCGAATGAATAGTCACGCTGCGATCGTAGCGAGGCGCCCGGTCGGGGCAAATTCCGGGACCGGGCGTCCACCGTTCGGACACCCGGGCAGACTCCGCTCAGTCAGCCATGACGGCCGACGCCTTCCGCATCCGCGCACGGTGATCCACAGCGTACTCATCCACCTGCTCCTGACCGGTCATCGCCGCCAGGCGCGCCATCACCAGATCCGTCAGGGCGCGGATCTCCTCCTGCGAGGCGGGAGCACCTGATGCGCAGCCGACGGATGCCGGCATCCCGTCGGCCCCCTCCCCCGACTTCGGGGGATCCGACCGCTCGGCGCGCCGGTCGCCCGGCTGCTCAGCCTGCAGGGTCCCCATCGGCTCAGCATGCCGGTCCCCCACCTGCTCAGCCCGTAGGGCTTCCAGCTCGGTGCGCAGATCGATCGCCTCCCCCACCTCAATCCGGATGCGGGGCTGGAGGCGCGGGAAGACCGACCGGCCGTGACCGGCCTGGAACGCGCCGTGGATCGCGACCGGGTGGATCGGGGCGCCGCCGGCGAGAGCAACGCGCACCGCACCGGTCTTCCCCTTGAACAGTCGACCGTCCGGGCTGCGCGTCCCCTCCGGGTACACGCCGATCAGCTCGCCTTCGCGCAGCACCTCGGCAGCGCTGTCCAGGGTGCCGTTGGCGGTTCCGCCGCCGGAGCGGTTCACCGGGATCACGCACACGCTCAGCAGGAAACGTCGCGCCACCCAGCCGGCCGCACCGGGACGGGTGAACAGGGAGTCCTTCGCGAGGATGTGCACCGGTCGGCGCATCAGCGCCGGCAGCATCCACGTCTCCGCCACCGACGCATGGTTGGAGCACAGCACCGCGGCGTACCCGGCGGACAGGCGGTTCTCGCCGGTCAGGGACGCGCGCCACACACGGCGCGCCAGGACCGTCGCAACAGGCTTGGCAAGGCGGTAGATCAGCATGGGACCTCAGAATGGGAGCGGGATGGCACCATGGTCTCATGACCCCTCAGCAGCGCACCGCCCTCATGCTCCACGGCTTCACCGGCACTCCCGGCTCCATCGAACCGTGGGCCCGCCGCTTCCGGCAGCAGGGCTGGAGCGTCTGCACTCCCACCCTCGCCGGCCACGGCACCACCTGGCAGGAGATGGGACGCACCACCTGGCCCGAATGGCTCCACGGCCCCGAGGAGGACCTGAAGCGCCTCGCTCGTGACACCGGCGGTCCGATCGTGGTGGCGGGCCTGTCGATGGGCGGCACCACCGCCCTCGCCCTCGCCGAACGCCACCCCGGCCTCGTTGCCGCCGTTCTGCTCGTCAACCCCGCTCTCGGCGTGAAGAGCCCCGTGGCGCGGTTCGCGTTCTGGCTGCAGCACATCGTGCCGTCCGTGCCGAGCATCGCCTCCGACATCAGGAAGCCCGGGGTGCGCGAACCCGCCTACCCCCGCGTTCCCGTCGCGTCCGTCGCGGAGCTGAACGGCTACACCGCGCACGTGCGCGCTCGTCTGGACCGCATCCGGTGCCCCATCTGGCTCGCCACCTCCACCGTGGACCACCTGGTCGCCATCAGCGACTCCGATGACATCGAATCCGGTGCTGTCAACGCCGCCGGCATCACCCGCGTCACCGCCGAGAACAGCTGGCATGTCGCCACCCTCGACCATGACGCCGACATGATCGCGGAGGAATCCGAGCGCTTCGCTGCGCGTACACTGGAGCGTCTGCGGAATCCGTCGGTCCGCCTTCGGTGATTCGACGAGCACAGATCGCCCCCGGCGCGTAGGATCGGATGCGCACCGCGAAACCGCGCGCCCTGTCAGATGAGGAGTTCTCAGTGAAGCAGTTCGAAACCCCGATCGCCGCCAGCGGACGAGATGACGAGAACTCCACCGACCTCCTGCTCCTGCGGGAGCGCCGCGACCCCAGCGCCCCCATCTTCGAACGCCAGCTCACCCCCGGCACCTGGTCGCCGCTGCCGGTGTCGCAGTTCATCACCCAGGTCCGCCAGCTCGCCCAGGGCCTGCTCGACCAGGGTCTGCAGAGCGGCGACGTGGTCGGCATCATGTCCCGCACCCGCTACGAATGGTCCCTGATCGACTGGGCCGTCTGGTTCGCCGGCGGGGTCAGCGTCGCCATCTACGAGACCTCCTCCCCCGGCCAGATCGAATGGATCGCCTCCGATTCCGGTGCGAAGTTCCTGTTCGTGGAGACCACCGGGCACGCGCAGGACGTCGAACAGGTCGCCTCCTCCCTGCCGAACCTGCAGGAAGTGTTCATCATCGACTCCGGCGACATCGAGCGCATCAGCGCCGACCGCGCCGTCCTCGACATGGACCGCCTCGAAGAGGCGCGCCGCAGCCGCGTCAAGGACGACGTCGCCACCATCATCTACACCTCCGGCACCACCGGCCGGCCCAAGGGCGCCGAGCTCACTCACGGCAACTTCATGGACACCTCCCTGAACGCTCAGGCGCTCCTCGGACACCTCGTCCTGCCGCCGGGCAGTCGTCTGCTGATGTTCCTGCCGCTCGCGCACGTGTTCGCCCGGATGATCGTGCACCTCGCCACCGTCGACGACACGATCACCGGCTTCACCCCGGACGCCAAGCACCTCCTGGACGACCTCGGCACATTCAAGCCGAACCTCCTGCTCGCCGTGCCGCGCGTGTTCGAGAAGGTGTACAACGGCGCCGAGCAGAAGGCCATCGCCGACGGCAAGGGGAAGATCTTCCAGCGCGCCGTGGACATCGCCTGCCGCTACTCCGAGGGCATCAGCAACGGACGCATCCCCCTCGCAGTCAAGCTGCAGCACGCCGTGTTCGATAAGCTCGTGTACTCCAAGCTGCGCGCCCTCATGGGCGGCGACCTGAAATGGGCCATCTCGGGCGGCGCACCGCTCAGCCCGCGCCACGCCCATTTCTTCCGCGGCCTCGGCGTCACCATCCTCGAAGGGTACGGCCTGACCGAAACCACCGCACCGCTGAGTGTGTGCGTCCCGTGGAACCACAAGGTCGGCACAGTGGGCCCGCCGCTGCCCGGCGCCGCTGTCCGCATCGCCGACAACGGTGAGATCCACGCCAAGGGCGTCATGGTGTTCAAGGGCTACCACAACAACCCCGAGGCCACCGCCGAAGCGAAGACCAGCGACGGCTGGTTCAACACCGGAGACGTCGGCACCCTCGACGACGACGGCCACCTGACGATCACCGGCCGCTCCAAGGAGCTCATCGTCACTGCGGGCGGCAAGAACATCTCCCCCGCCCAGCTCGAGGACCAGATCCGCTCCAACCCGCTGATCTCCCAGTGCATGGTCATCGGCGACCAGAAGCCGTTCGTGGCCGCCCTGATCACCCTCGATGAGGAGATGCTCCCCACCTGGCTGAAGAACCACGGCCTGCCGGAGATGTCCGCCACGGACGCCGCACGCGAGGAGGCGGTGCTCGCTGAGGTTCAGAGCGCCGTCGATGCCGCGAACAGCTCCGTGTCCCGCGCTGAATCGATCCGCAAGTTCGAGATCATCGACCGCGACTTCACCGAGGAATCCGGTTACCTGACCCCGTCGCTGAAGCTGAAGCGGAACGTTGTGGTGAAGGACTACGCCGAGGTCATCGACCGCATCTACTCCGGCCCGAAGCCCGGGAAGAGCTGACAGGCGCTGCCCACCCAACCCAGCTTCGAGGACCTCGGCCCCGCCCTCCAGGACGTGGAGTTCGTGGTCGTCGACCTCGAAACCACCGGCACCAGCGCCGATTCCGACGCCATCACGGAGATCGGCGCTGTCCGCGTGCTCGGCGGCGAGGTCACCGGCGAATTCCAGACGTTCGTGGACCCGCAGCGGCCCATCCCCGCCTACATTGCGCGCCTCACAGGCATCAACGACCGCATGGTCGCCGGCGCCCCCACCATCAGCGCTGTGCTGCCGATGTTCCTCGAATTCGCCCGCGGCACCGTGCTCGTGGCGCACAACGCGAAGTTCGACATCGGCTTCCTCCGCGCCGCCGCCGCCCGCACCGACTACGCGTGGCCGAAGCACACCGTGGTGGACACCCTCACCCTTGCGCGCCGCACCTTCCCTCGCGGTGAAGTGCAGAACCACCGCCTCGGCACCCTCGCCGCCCACGTCGGCGCCACCGTCGTCCCCAACCACCGGGCCCTCTCCGACGCCCGCGCCACCGTGGACGTCCTCCACGAGATCATCGCCCGACTCGGCGGCATCGGCGGCACCCACCTGTACGACCTCACCCGCTCCGGGAAGCAGGCCACCCCGGCCCAGCTGCGCAAACGCCACCTCGCCGACGGCATACCTCCGGGCCCCGGCGTGTACACCTTCATCGGCGCCGACGGGGCCGTCCTGTACGTCGGGAAGTCCATGAACCTCCGGTCCCGCGTCCGCTCCTACTTCTCCCCGTCCGAAACCCGCCGCAAAGTCCTCGACATCATCCCGCTCACCGAACGGGTCGACGTCATCGAATGCGCCAGCGACACCGAAGCCTCTATCCGGGAGCTGCGGATGATCGCCGAGCAGCGTCCACCCGCGAACAGGCAGGGACTGCGCCCCAGCGCCGGGCACTGGCTGCGCCTCGGCGCCGGCGCCGCCGGACTGCGAGCAGCACGCACGACGAAGCCTGAGGACGACGGCACCGTCCAGATCGGGCCGCTGCGCTCCCACCACCATGTGGAGCCGATGCGCTCCCTTCTGTACCGGTCGATCCTCGGCCCCGACGCCCAGTTCGGCCCCACTCGCGGTGACGACTCGTTCCACCAGCGGATGCGCCGCGCAATGACAACGGACCCCTCGGAGGTCCTCGACGACGTCGCGCACCGGCTGCGGGCCCTCACCACCTCCGGCCGCTTCGAGGACGCCGCACAGCTGCGCGAACGCACTGAGGCGTTCCTCGAGGCGGCTGCCCGCGCACAGCGCCTTCGTGAAATCGCCGAGGTTCCGTTCATCGTCGCCACCCGGCGCCACCGCGTCTCCGAGTCATCACCGTGGATCTGGGAGACCCTCGCCATCCGTCACGGTCGACTCGGAGCCGTCCTCGCCCTCCCCAGCCACGGGGACCCCGTTGCGTCCGTGGAGCATCTGCGCCGCATCTCCGCCGACGAAGCGGACAAGCACGCGCCCCTCTGCTTCGGGTACTGGGGGGAGGCAGAGCTGATCCTCCACTGGCTGCAGCAGGACGGCGTCCGGATCGTGCACGTCGACGGCGACTGGTCGAGCCCCGCTACTGGCGCGTTCGACCTCGGCGCTCTCAGCCGCGCGTTCGCCCGCACCGCTGCTGCGACCGATTGAGCACCCGCTGCACGGTCCGCCTCCGCTTCCCTGGCCCGGGGCGATAGTGTGGGAGCCACCCGCCCGCACTCGGCGCCGGCAGCATCCATTGCGTCGCGTCATACCGGCCGACGGGTGCTCACCCTGCAGAAAGGCTCCCCTATGATCACCGCGATCGTCTCCATCACCGTCGAATCCGATCAGATTCCCGAAGTCGCGCAGAAGATCGCGAACACCGAAGAAGTGAGCAAGGTGTACTCGGTGACCGGCGACGTCGACCTCATCGCGGAGGTGCGGGTCCGCGAACACGAAGAGCTCGCCGACGTCATCGCCGGCACGATCTCCAAGGTGCCGGGCGTGGTCTCCACCACCACCAACATCGCGTTCCGCACATACTCCTCGGACGATCTCGACGCCGCGTTCGACCTCGGCGCCGTCAATTGACGCCCAGTCCTGACCACAGGACGAAGGCCCGGCCCCCACACGGGGACCGGGCCTTCGTCATCACGAGAGTGACTCAGCGGATCACGGCTCCAGCTCACGGTACGGACCCGTCAGCGCCTCGATCTTGTGGCGCTCATGGCCACCGTGCTCGAGGGCCGCGCGCAGCTCACGCGGGGTGACCGGATCGATCTGGTCCTTGAAGAAGAAGCTCGATGCCTTCGCGCGCAGACCCGACACACCGTTGCCCTCCTTGAGGGGACGGAAGGTGTCGTGCTGCACCAGGGTCCAGCGCTCGTACTCGTTGAGCGGCTCGTGGATCTCCAGCATCTCGCCGTTCTCCATCCGGACCACCTTGGCGGTCTCCACGCCGTGGAGGACCAGGTCGCGCTTGTGGCGCTGGATCGCCAGGCAGATCCGCTTCGTGACGATGAACGCCACGACCGGAGCCACGAAGAACCCGATGCGGTACAGCCAGGTGAGGTCGTTGATGGAGATGTGGAACGCGATGGCGACGAGGTCATTGGTCGCGCCCAGGACGAGCAGGATGTACTCGGTGATCCAGGCGACGCCGAAAGCGGTGCGGACCGGAGCGTTGTACGGCAGGTCCAGCACGTGGTGCTCACGGTCATCACCGGTCACCCACTGCTCGAGGAACGGCCACAGGGCCAGAGCAGCGAGGAACAGGCCGTAGAACACCATCGGGATCAGCATGTTCAGCGAGATCACGTATCCGAAGATGGTGAACTCCCAGCCCGGGATCAGACGAAGACCGCCATCGGTGAACAGCATGTACCAGTCCGGCTGCGAACCAGCGGACACCGGCGACGGGTCATACGGGCCATAGGCCCACACAGAGTTGATCGACACGGTCGCGGAGACCAGGGCGATGAGACCGAACACAATGAAGAAGAAACCGCCGGCCTTCGCGGTGTACACCGGGAAGAGCGGGTAGCCCACGACGTTGCGGTCGGTGGCGCCCGGGCCCGGGTAGTGGGCGTGCTTGTGCACGACCAGCATCACCAGGTGGATCGCGATCAGGCCCATGATGGCCGCGGGGACCAGCAGGATGTGAATCGTGAACAGGCGCGGGATGATGTCCGTGCCGGGGAATTCGCCGCCGAACAGCAGCATCGACATGTAGGTGCCGACGAGCGGGATCGACTTCATCAGGCCATCCGCGATGCGCAGGCCGTTGCCGGAGAGGACGTCGTCCGGCAGGGAGTAGCCCGAGAAGCCGGCGACCATGCCGAGGATCATCAGGCTGAAGCCGACGAGCCAGTTCAGCTCACGCGGCTTGCGGAACGCACCGGTGAAGAACACGCGGAACATGTGCACGAAGATCGCGACCATGAACAGCAGCGCTGCCCAGTGGTGCATCTGGCGGAACAGGAGACCGCCCTTGACCTCGAAGGAGAGGTCGAGGGTGGACGCGTAGGCGCGGGACATCTCCAGGCCGTACAGCGGTTCGTAGATGCCCTCGTAGGTGACTTCGTCCATGGAGGGAACGAAGAACATGGTGAGGAACGTGCCGGAGATCAGCAGCACGACGAAGCTGTACAGCGCCACCTCGCCGAACATGAACGACCAGTGGTCGGGGAAGACCTTCCGGGCGAAGTTCTTCACCACGCTGGACATGCTGGTGCGCTGATCGATCCAGTCGGCACCGACGGAGCCGAGCTTGAAAGCGCGGCCTTCGGGGTTCAGCAGCCCCTGCTTCTCAGTTGTCGACACGATCAATCACTTGTCCTTGTGGAGGTTCCAGAAGCTGGGTCCGATCGGCTCCGGGAAGTCGTCGGTCGCAACGAGGTAGCCCTCGTCATCAACTTCAATGGGCAGCTGGGGCAGCGGGCGGTGGGCCGGGCCGAAGATGACCTTGGCACCGTCGGTGACGTCGAACGTCGACTGGTGGCACGGGCACAGCATGTGGTGGGTCTGCTGCTCGTAGAGCGCCACCGGGCAGCCCACGTGCGTGCAGATCTTCGAGAAGGCGAGGATGCCTTCGTAGCCGTTGCTCAGCGACTCCTGGTTCTTGGCATCGGCCGGGTCGATGCGGACCAGAACCGCAGCGGCCTTCGCGCGCTGCTCAAGGAAGTCGTGCTCGTTGTTCTCGTGGGTCAGACCGTCCGGCATGACGTGGAAGATCGAGCCGACGGTGACATCGGAGGCCTTGATCGGCGTGTTGTCGTGGTCGCGGACGATGCGCAGCGGCTCCTTCTTGGCCTTGGCCCAGAAGGTGTGGTGCAGCTTGTTGCCCGGCAGCGGCCCGAGGGTAGAGATCGGGAAGAGCACTGCGATCGGCAGCACAGCGAGGGCTCCGACCATGGAGGCGACGATCAGCGGGCGACGTGCCACACCGGACTCGTCCAGACCATCAACGATGATGCCCGAGGCCTCTTCGCGCACCGGGCTGGTGCGGCTGTAGATGTGGCGCTCCTCGGTGACCTCATGGTCCGGCATCAGGGTCTTCGCCCAGTGCACGGCGGCTGCACCGATGAAGAACATGGCGACGGCCAGGCCGATGCCGGTGAAGAGGTTCGACCACTTCACCGCCTGCAGGGTCTTGGACTCAGCCAGCAGGTTGAACCCCATCGGGGTGAAGAGGAAGTAGCTGGCGATGAAGATCGCGGTGCCGATGATCGACAGGATGAACATCCCGGCCACCATCTTCTCGGCCCGACGCTCAGCCTTCGGATCGAGATCGGACTGACGGTACTCGTGAGGAGGGAGTCCCGGGTTGACGAACCCGCCGTCTTCCTTGGCGACAACAGCGCTGACGCCGCGGTGCGGCTGCGTGCCGTCGTGGTTGTGGGAATGGTCGTTGTGTGTCACTTTGCTTTAGCTCCCAGCCAGTAAGCACATCCGAGGATCAGTGCGAGGAAGACGGTCCAGGCGAAGAGGCCCTCAGTCACGGGGCCGAGCGAACCGAGCGAGTAGCCGCCCGGGGAGCCGTTCTCATCCAACTTGTTGAGGTACGCGATGACGTCGCGCTTGTCCTCGGGGGTGAGGTTGTTGTCATTGAACACCGGCATGTTCTGCGGGCCGGTCTCCATCGCCTCGTATACGTGGGTCGGCTCGACATCCAGCAGCGGCGGAGCGAACTTGCCGCGGGTCAGAGCACCACCGGAACCGGAGGCGTTGTGGCACATGGCGCAGTTGATGCGGAAGATCTCGCCGCCCTTGGCCGGGTCGCCCTTGGCGGGGTCCACAGCGTCCGCGGAGGGGATCTCCGGACCGGGGCCGAGGGATGCGACGTAGGCGCTGAGCTGCTTGGTCTGCTCATCGTTGAACTGGGCGGGCTTCCGGTGCGCCTGCGGACCGGACTCCTGCATCGGCATACGACCGGTGCCGACCTGGAAGTCCACCGAAGCAGCGCCGACGCCGATCAGGGACGGGCCGGAGGTGTTGCCCTCGCCGTCGATGCGGCCCTCGCCCTTCATGCCATGGCAGGTGGCGCAGTTGGCGACGAAGAGATCGCGGCCGGCGTCGATGTCGGCCTGACTGGCCGACTGCGCGGAGGCGTCTTTCGGGGACAGAGCAACGAACAGACCGCCGGTGGCGAGCAGAGCCATCAGCAGGATGGCCAGGAACGCCAGCGGGTGGTGACGATGCTGGGCTAGTGCCTTCACAGGTCAGACCTCGATTCGTGGGATGGGGAAAGAGTGCGCATGCGGGGGCGGCTCAGAAGAACGTCCAGTTGCCCTGCATGGTGCCCAGGATGACCGGGTCGAGCAGGTAGACAACGGCGAACAGAGCGACCCAGACCACATCGACGAAGTGCCAGTAGTAGGACACGCAGATCGCAGAGACCTCTTCGTGATGGGTGAAGCGCTTGGCGGCGAACGCACGAGCCAGCACGAGGAGGAAGGCGAGCAGGCCGCCGATCACGTGCAGTCCGTGGAAGCCGGTCGCGAGGAAGAAGATGGAGAAGTGCGGGGAGGCGGAGAAGGAGGCGCCCGCGTGGGCGAGCTCGGCGTACTCGAAGGCCTGGCCGGACACGAAGATGGCGCCGAGGATGAATGTGAGGGTGAACCACTCGATCAGGCCCCACTTGGCGATGTTCAGGATGCTGCCCTGACGGCTGCGGATGCGCTTCTCAGCGGCGAACACACCGGCCTGGCAGGTGAACGAGCTCGCCACCAGGATCAGGGTGTTGGTGACCGCGAAGGCCAGCTTGAAGTGCTCCTGACCCTGCAGGAACACCTCGGGGACCACGCTGTACAGCGTGAAGTACATGGCGAAGAGCGCACCGAAGAACATGAGCTCACTGGAGAGCCAGACGATGGTCCCCACCTGGGTGGCGTTCGGGCGGCTCACAGGGCTCGGGGCGGCGGAGTGCGCTCCATGCGAAGCATGCGAGGTAAGACTTGCTGTAGACACGTTTCCCATTATCGCGTGTGATCGGCCGAAATGGGGCTCAGACACGGCACCGAGACCCACTTTGCTGCTGAGGGCATGGCACACCACGCCTCGACGGGGTTCAGCATACCGATCTTCGACCTCTTTGAGAAACCGGAGAGGCCCTCCGGAGCAGCCCTGGCCCGCGGTGTCGATTGGATCGCTCCGGCGAGGAGAGCGAAGTCACCATGACCGGGCGTAGTGCGAGGTGACAGCGGTACGGAGCCTGGGTGGACGCCGCCGCAGACGGTCTGGACAGGATGAGATGATGATCGCATGACGACTCCCGGAACCTCCCCCACCTGGCGTTCACTCACCTCCGCCCTCCTGCGCAAAGAGAACCTCGATTCCGCATCGGTCCGATGGGCGATGGCGGAGGTGATGGACGGAGCTGTTGAGCCGGTCTCGCTCGCCGGGTTCCTGGTGGCCCTGGAAGCGAAGGGGCCGACGGTGACAGAAGTGCGGGCCCTCGCCGATGAGATGGTGGCGCACGCCCGCACTTTCACCGCGCCGACGGGAGCTGTCGACATCGTCGGCACCGGTGGAGACGGCGCCAACACCGTCAACATCTCCACCATGGCCTCCGTGGTGATCGCAGCGAGCGGACTGCCCGTGGTGAAGCACGGCAACCGGGCCGCCTCATCGAAGTCCGGGGCCGCCGACTGCTTGGAGCAGCTCGGTGTTCGCCTTGACCTCCCGGCGGGCGACGTCGCCGCCATGGTGGAGAAGGTCGGGATCACCTTCTGCTTCGCACAGGTCTTCCACCCGTCCATGCGCTTCGCTGCCCCCGCTCGTAAGGGCCTGGGGCTGCCAACCGTGTTCAACATCCTCGGCCCGATCACGAATCCGGGCCGCGTCGAGGCCTCGGCCGTCGGCGTGGCCTCAGCCAGCATGGCTCCGGTGATCGCCGGAGTGTTTCAGGAGCGCGGAGCGTCCGCTCTGGTGTTCCGAGGACGCGACGGTCTGGATGAGCTGACCATCGCCGACGACTCCGATGTGTGGGAAGTGCGCGGAGGCGAGATCCGCCCGCACGTGCTCAATCCGTCCGAACTGCTGGGACTGCGTAAGGCTCCCCTGTCGGAGCTGGTGGGCGGCTCGCCCGCTTACAACGCAGAGGTGGCCCGCCGCATCTTCGACGGTGAGCGCTCCGCTGCACGCGATGCCGTCCTCCTCAACGCAGCAGCCGGCATCACCGCGGCCGCCGGCATCGGTCAGGAGCCCTCCGACGGCTTCGAGGACCGCTTCAGTGCCGCTTTCGCCCGTGCGGAGGAGACGCTGGATTCGGGGCGGCCGGCGGAGCTGATCGAGACGTGGGCCTCAACGTCGCAGGAACTGTTGGCGGCCCGCTGAGGAAGCTTCCACCGCTGCCCTGCCCGGGTATGACGAAAGGGGCGATCCATCCGAGGATGGATCGCCCCTTTCGTGTCTGATCGGGTCAGTCGATCAGTGGGCGTGGAATCCTGTGGAGTGCGCCATCACCCAGGTGATCACGCCGTAAGCGGCCACGATGAAGCCGAGCACCATCAGCCACCAGCCGATCGGCAGACCGATGAAGACCAGCGACGCACCGAGCGATGCCCAGAGCGGCGCCCAGGAGTACGGAGCGAAGGTGCCCTGCACGCCGGCTTCGTCATGGACCTCGCCTGCGTGGTCGTCCTGCGCCTGCTTGTTGAACCGGCGGCTCGTCATCATCGAGTAGACCGACATCATGAACATCAGTCCGGAGAGGCCGAAGATGGCGGGAACGCCCACCCATTCGAAGCCGGACGGCTCATAGGTGCCGGTGAGGAAGGTGTAGGCCACCCCGACGATGATGAAGAAGAATCCGCAGATCGCGGTGATGCGGGCAAACGTATTCATGGAGTGTCAGTTCCCCTTCCGCGCCGCAGCTGCAGCGGTGACAGCATCAGCGTGCATGTGGTCGGTCGCTGCGACATCCGGGAAGCGGAGGTCGAAGGCCGGACGCTCGGAGCGCACCGGGGGCAGCGAGTGGAAGTTGTGGCGCGGCGGCGGGCAGGTGGTCGCCCACTCGAGCGAAGCGCCGTAGCCCCACGGATCGTTCTCGGTGACCTTGTGGCCCTTGAGGTGGGTGAGCACCACATTCAGCAGGAACGGCAGGGTCGAGGCACCGAGGATGAACGCACCGACGGTGGACACCTGGTTCATGAACGCGAAGCCGTCCTCAGCCAGGTAGTTCGGGTAGCGACGCGGTGCGCCCTCCACACCCATGAAGTGCTGGATGAGGAACGTGAGGTGGAAGCCGACCATCAGCAGCCAGAAGTGGATGCGGCCAAGGCGCTCATCCAGCTTGTAGCCGAACATCTTGGGCCACCAGAAGTAGAATCCGGCGAACATCTCGAAGGCGATGGTGCCGAAGATGACGTAGTGGAAGTGCGCCACCACGAAGTAGGTGTCCTGGAGGTGGAAGTCCAGCACCGGGGTGGAGAGGATGACGCCGGTCAGACCGCCGAAGAGGAAGGTCGTGAGGAACCCGAGGGTGAACAGCATCGGGGTCTCGAACGTGATCGAGCCTCGCCACATGGTGCCGATCCAGTTGAAGAACTTCACGCCGGTCGGCACGGCGATGAGCATCGTCATGAAGGCGAAGAAGCTCAGCATGACCGCACCGGTGGTGTACATGTGGTGCGCCCACACGGTCACGGACAGTGCGGCGATCGAGATCGTCGCGTACACCAGGGTCTTGTAGCCGAAGATCGGCTTACGGGAGAACACCGGGATGACCTCCGAGGCGATGCCGAAGAACGGCAGGGCGAGCACGTACACCTCGGGGTGGCCGAAGAACCAGAACAGGTGCTGCCAGAGCACCGGTCCGCCGTTGGCCGGGTTGAAGATGTGCGCGTCGTAGATGCGGTCGGCGCCGAGTGCGAACAGGGCGGCGGCCAGCGGCGGGAACGCCATCAGCACCAGGATGCCGGTGATGAGGATGTTCCACGTGAAGATCGGCATGCGGAACATGGTCATGCCCGGCATGCGCATGCAGATGATCGTGGTGATGAAGTTGACCGAGCCGAGGATCGTACCGAAGCCCTGCATGGCCAGGCCGAACACCCACAGGTCTCCGCCGAGGCCCGGGGAGAAGGTCGTATCGCTCAGCGGGGCGTAGGCGAACCAGCCGAAGGATGCCGCGCCCTGCGGGGTGAGGAAGCCGGCGCAGGCGATGAGCGCACCGAAGCCGGTCACCCAGAAGGCGAACATGTTCAGGCGCGGGAACGCCATGTCCACGGCGCCGATCTGCAGCGGCACGAGGTAGTTGGCGAAGCCGTTGAACAGCGGGGTGCCGAACATCAGCAGCATGATCGTGCCGTGCATGGTGAACAGCTGGTTGTACTGGTCCTTGGAGACGACGACCTGGAGGCCGGGCTCCCACAGCTCAGCGCGGATCAGCAGGGCGAGCACGCCGCCGAAGCAGAAGAACGCGAACGCCATCACCATGTACATGATGCCGATCAGCTTGTGATCGGTGGTGGTGAGCATGCCCATGATCTGCTTGCCGAGCGAGGTCTCAGCGCGCGCGGGCTTGAACTGGGTCTGCTCGGGAGTGTGCGAACCGGTCGCTGCCCGAGGTGCTGATTGCGTGGTCACTTCGCACCATCCTCACGACGATTCTGGATCGTCTCCTGGTTCTTGTCCCGCATGTTCCAATCCTTCTGCATGCGGTTGAGGTCGTTGCTGAGCTGCCCCTCGTAGCCCTGTTCGCGCAGTTCCTTCATGTGAGCGTCGAACTCCTCCTGGGACACGACCTTCAGGTTGAAGAGCATGTCCGAGTGGTACTCGCCGCACAGCTCCGCGCACTTGGCGGGGAAGGTGCCCTCAGCGGTCGGCGTCACCTGGAAGACGGTGGTGTGCCCCGGGAAGATGTCCTTCTTGTAGAGGAAGTCGACGACCCAGAAGGAGTGGACGACATCGCGGGAGTCGAGCTGGAACTCGACGGTCTTGTTGACCGGAACGTAGAGGACCGGCAGATCCTTCTCGGCGCCGGGCTCGCCGGTGCGGAAGGACTGGACGCCGGCGGGTTCGTGGACGTCGTCATCCACGTAGTTGAAGTCCCACGCCCACTGCTTGGCCACGACGTTGACGGTGTAATCGGGATCGGCCTTCAGGTTCTCGATCTCGTTGATGTCACGCTGGGTGAAGTAGAAGAGCGTCATGATCATGACGACGGGGATCAGCGTGAAGGTGAGCTCGATCGGCACGTGGTAGCGCAGCTGCACCGGGAAGCCCTTGTCGTGCTTCTTCCGGCGGTAGGCGATGGCGCACCACATGGCCAGGCCCCACACGAGGAGGCCGACAGCCAGCAGCGTCATCCAGGATCCGGTCCACATCGAAATGATGCGGCCGGTCTGGTCAGTCACCTCTTCAGGGGTGCTTTGCGGGAGGAATCCACGTTTCTGCTCGGCTGTACAGCCCACCAGCGCTAGCGACACGAGGGCTGTGGCAGCGAGCGCCTTCGGAGCCCTGCGGCTGCGTTCCGTGGTTTGGGGAATCACAGGCTGACCTTCCAATCACCGACCGTCAGCCGCCCGAGGAGCGGGGCGAGGCGGTCGACTCGACGTATAAGGGGCATCGGTTCCTGCTGTTCGCCCGCCGGACGCACTGATCCGGCGCTTCCCAGCGGACAGCATGGTTCCGCTCGATCATCATACGCGAGATTGAGCACGATGCAGACTCCAGGCCCCGCGTGCCGCAAAAATGTGAGATGCCCGCCGTCAGCGGCGTCGGCGCACCTCGGCCGAGAACGCCGAATGCGGCGCCCCGCGATGGGAGCGCCGCATTCGTGCAGACGAGAAGGGCGCGCAGCGCACCCACGTGCGATCAGGCGAAGGAGTCGCCGCAGGCGCAGGAGCTCCCAGCGTTCGGGTTGTCGATGGTGAACCCCTGCTTCTCGATGGTGTCGGAGAAGTCGATGGTCGCACCGATGAGGAACGGCACCGAGTTCTTGTCCACCACGACCCCAACGCCGTTGAAGTCGACCGTGGCGTCACCGTCGAGGAGTCGCTCATCGAAGTAGAGCTGGTAGATCAGACCGGAGCAGCCTCCTGGCTGCACAGCGATCCGCAGGCGGAGGTCGTCGCGTCCCTCCTGCGCGAGGAGGGACTTCACCTTGTCAGCAGCGACATCGGTCAGTTCGACGCCGTGCGCCGGTGCGGTCTTCTGCTCGCCAGCCGTGGTGGTCATAGAGGGATCCTCCCGTGATCGACAGTACGTGCCTCCCACCCTACGCCGGAGCACTGCGGTCGGCGGGACCGAGGGTCCCGGCGCAGGATGGGGAACAGCCGTGTGTGCTAATTGTGCAACACGATCTTTTACATATTCAACAGGGCGACGAGCATGATGCCGGTGTACCCGATCACCATGCCTCCGAGCCCCATCAGCACCGGGTTGCGCACCCCCGGCTTCGAGGCGGCCAGCATCACCCCGCCCAAAGCCACCAGGCCACCGATCACTGCGCCCCACGGGCCGATGATATAGCCGAGCAGGAAGCCGAGGACGAGCCCGCCGAAGGTGAACGGGACGGTCGCCGGGTGCACCGGCTGACTTGTGCGGTCCTCGTCGCGCAGGGGGCTGCTCATCGGCCGCCACCGGCTGCGGCGCCGCGCAGGATGTGCGCTTCGGCGAGGCAGACGTGCTCGAAGTCTCCGAGGTGCAGCGACTCGTCGATGCCGTGCGCTCGCGAATCCGGGTCCTCCACACCGGTGACGAGGACGTCCGCCTCCGGGAACACCTCGAGCAGGTCGGCGATGAACGGGATGGAGCCGCCCAGCCCGGTGTCGACAGGCTTCACGCCCCAGGACGCCTCGAAGGCGGCGCGTGCGAGCTTCATGCCGGCGCTGTCGGCGGGGGCGAGGAACGGCTTGCCCATCTCACCGGGGGTCACGGTGACCTCCGCGCCGTTCGGGGTGTTCTCCTTGACGTGCTGGATCAGCGCTTCCATCGCCGCCTCCGGCTCCTGTCCGGGCGCGAGGCGCAGCGATACCTTCGCGCGGGTGGAGGCGATGATCGTGTTGGACGCCTGCTGCACGGGGGTGGCGTCGATCCCGATGATCGAGAGGGCCGGCTTGGTCCAGAGTCGACCGGTGAGCGAGCCGGTGCCGGACAGGCCGAGGCCGTCGGGCACGCCTGCGTCGCGACGGAGGTCCGCTTCGTCCATGTCGACATCGGGCTCCTCGGCCTGGTGCAGACCCTTGATCGCAACGGCCCCGTCGGCGTCATGGAAGGTGGCGATCAGCCGTCCCAGCTGGGTGGGGGCGTCGAGGATCGGCCCGCCGAACATGCCGGAATGGACCGGGAAGTCGAGCACGCGGACGTCGATGACGGCGTCCACCAGGCCGCGCAGGCTGGTGGTGAGCGAGGGCTGCCCAATCTTCCAGTTGGAGGAGTCGGCGACGATGATGATGTCCGACTCCATCGCGTCGCGGTGCTTCTCGATGAAGGGGCGGAAAGTGGGCGAGCCCCACTCCTCTTCGCCTTCGATGAAGACGGTGACGCCCACACCGGATTCGTCGAGCTCCTCGCGCAGGGCACGCAGGGCGGTGACGTGGGCCACGATGCCGGCCTTGTCGTCGGCGGCTCCGCGGCCGTACAGGCGACCGTCCCGTTCCTCCGGCTCGAACGGTGCGGAGGTCCAGGCGTTCTCGTCACCGACGGGCTGAACGTCGTGGTGGGCGTAGAGCATGACGGTCGGCATGCCGTCCGCGGCGGGACGCCGGGCGAGCACAGCGGGCGCTCCCCCGTCGACGCTGTCGATCTCGACCTCGGGCATGCCGGCCTCGCGCAGCAGGCCGGCGACCGCCTCCGCGCTCCGGGCCACATGGGACTGGTCGTACCCGTCGAAGGCGATCGAGGGGATGCGCACGAGGCTCTTGAGGTCCTCGACGGCTTCGGGCATCAGCTCCGCGATGCGGGCGGTGAGCTTCGGGTCCGCGGTGACGGTCATGGCTGGGATGTTCTCCTTCGTCCGACGGGTGCCGCCTGTGCAGCGGCGCACTGGCTCCACCGTATCGCGCTGGTCGCAGTCACTCCCCGCCCTGCCCGGGTCCCGCTCCTTCTCGCCTACACTGGGCGGCGTGATGAACACCAGTCGTGAGAAGAAGAAGCGCGGCGGCTCGACCGCCGTGGGCGCCGCTCCTGCGGGCGCCGAGAAGTCAGTAACCACCCCCGTCGCCGCGGAGAAGCCGGCGAAGTCCGGGGGCAAGGGCCGCCCCACCCCGAAGCGCCGCGATGCGCAGGCCGCCCGCCAGCGTCCGCTCGTGCCCTCGGATCGCAAGGAGGCGCGCCGACGGAACCGGGAACGCGTCAACGAGGCCCGCAGCAAGCAGAACCACGCGCTGATGACCGGCGACGAGGCGAACTACCCGCTGGCGCATGCCGGACCGGAGCGCCGCCTGGCCCGCGATGTGGTCGACTCCCGCTTCAACGTGGCCGAGTGGCTGCTGCCGTTCGCCCTGGTGACGCTGACGCTGCCGCTGATCCTGCAGCTGGTGAGCCCGGCCCTGTACTCGAAGGTGGGGCTGACGCTGATCATCGTGCTGTGGGCGGGTGTGATCGTCGCGGTCCTCGACCTCATCCTGCTGCGCTCGAAGGTGCGCCGCACCATGGTGGACCGCTTCGGCTCCGTGCCGCCGGGAATGGTGAGCTACGCGCTGCTGCGCGCCACGAACATCCGCCGCCTGCGGATGCCGCGCCCGATGATCAAGCGCGGCGAAGCACCCCGCGCCTGAGCCGCAGCGTCCGTCCGGACGAACAGAAGAGCCGGTCCCTCCTCGAGGCCGGCTCTTCTGCTGTGCGACGGCTTCTCAGGCTTCGGCGTTCTCCGCAGCAGCCTCCGCCTCGTCCTTCTTCTTCGGCTTGGCATCCACGCCGGCTTCCTTCCGCTGCTGAGCGGTGATCGGAGCGGGTGCCTCGGTCAGCGGGTCGAAGCCGCCGCCGGTCTTCGGGAACGCGATGACCTCGCGGATGGAGTCGACCTTGGCGAGGAGTGCCACGATGCGGTCCCAGCCGAAGGCGATGCCGCCGTGCGGCGGGGCGCCGTACTTGAACGCCTCCAGCAGGAAGCCGAACTTCTCCTGCGCCTCCTCCTCGGAGATGCCCATCACCTGGAAGACGCGCTTCTGCACATCCTCCTGGTGGATGCGGATGGAGCCGCCGCCGATCTCGTTGCCGTTGCAGACGATGTCGTAGCCGTAGCTGAGGGCGGACGCCGGATCGGTGTCGAAGGTGTCGAGGAATTCCGGCTTCGGGGAGGTGAACGCGTGGTGCACGGCGGTCCAGGCGCCGGAGCCGACGGCCACATCACCGGCGGCGACGGCGTCACCGGCCGGCTCGAACATGGGCGCGTCCACCACCCACACGAACGCGAATTTGTCGTCGTCGATGAGGCCGAGCTTCTCGGCGATCTCATTGCGGGCGGCGCCGAGCAGGCCACGGGAGCTCTTGGCGTCACCGGCGGCGAAGAACACGCAGTCGCCCGGCTGGGCGCCGGTCTTCTGGGCGAGGCCGGCCTTCTCCTCATCGGAGAGGTTCTTGGCGACGGGTCCGCCGAGGGTGCCGTCCTCCTGGATGAGGACGTAGGCGAGGCCCTTCGCACCGCGCTGCTTCGCCCATTCCTGCCAGGCGTCGAGCTGACGGCGGGGCTGGGAGGCACCGCCGGCCATCACGATCGCACCGACGTACGGGGCCTGGAACACGCGGAACGGCGTGTTCTGGAAGTACTCGGTCATCTCGGTGATCTCAAGGTCGAAGCGCAGATCCGGCTTGTCGGAGCCGTAGCGGCGCATCGACTCCGCGTAGGTGATGCGCGGGATCGGGGTGGCGACCTCGACGCCGATGGTGGCCCAGATGTTCTGCAGCAGCTGCTCGGTGAGGGCGATGATGTCGTCCTGGTCCACGAAGCTCATCTCGACATCGAGCTGGGTGAACTCGGGCTGGCGGTCCGCGCGGAAGTCCTCGTCGCGGTAGCAGCGGGCGAGCTGGAAGTAGCGCTCCATGCCGCCGACCATCAGCAGCTGCTTGAACAGCTGCGGCGACTGCGGCAGGGCGTACCAGGAGCCGGGTGCGAGGCGCGCCGGGACGAGGAAGTCGCGGGCGCCCTCGGGGGTGGAGCGAGTCAGGGTCGGGGTCTCGACCTCGACGAAGCCCTGGTCGATCAGGGTGGTGCGCGCTGCCTGATTGACGGCGGAGCGCAGGCGGAGGATCTTCGCGGGGCCGCTGCGGCGCATGTCGAGGTAACGGTAGCGCAGGCGGGCCTCTTCACCGACGTCGGAGTGCTCGTCCAGCTGGAACGGGAGGGCGGCCGACGGGTTCAGCACCTCGACCGTGTCCGCGATGACTTCGATGGTGCCGGTGGGCAGGGCATCGTTCTCGTTGCCTTCGGGGCGCTTCTCGACCGTGCCGGTCACCTTCAGCACGTATTCGCTGCGGAGGTGGTGGGCGTCCTCTTCGCGGACCACAACCTGAGCGACGCCCGAGGCGTCCCGCAGGTCGAGGAAAGCGACGCCGCCGTGGTCGCGGCGACGACCGATCCAGCCGGCCAGAGTGACGGTCTGTCCGATGTGCTCCTCGCGGAGCTCACCGGCGTTGTGAGAGCGCAGCATGCAGAATCCTTCGCCTTGTGCGTGTATGAGGGTACGAGTGCGTCCATCGTATCCTCCGCATCGGACCGAGGTCGGGCTCCGTCGACCGGCCGGCGGAGGACGTGAGGGATGTCGCCACCCGAGTGCCTATCCGCACGGCTGTCCGATCGGTAGTGTGGAGGAAGCACTTGATCGGCGTCCTCTTGCTCGGTGACCACTGAGGATGACGCCATGGGTCGCGGTTCGCCTCCTGGTACCGAACCGCTCGTGCGGCGCTTCGAACGCCGCGAGTCTCAAGTGAACGACGAGAGCGCGCGGACTACTGGGATCGGGCGTTCACTGCCCCGATTGGAAGCCTTTGACCGCACTCGAGCAGCCCTGCGCTGCCCTTGACCTGCCCACCACCGCCACCACCGCGAACGACACCACCCCCACCACAGCGACGCATTCAGCCGCCCAGCCCGCATCGGCGGACTCCGCAGGGTCCCCTGAGGCCCTTCGTTCGGCTCCCGCGTCCATCGAAGAAGCGCAGGAGCGTATGAACGAGAACATCGACACCACCGACCCCACCGCCACCACCGAGGATGCGGCCGTGACCTTCGCCGACCTCGGCCTTCCGCCGGCCCTTCTGGACGCCGTCACCGAGATCGGATTCGTCACCCCCTCCCCCATTCAGGAGAAGGCCATTCCGGCGCTGCTGAACGGCGAGGACGTCATCGGCGTGGCCCAAACCGGCACCGGCAAGACCGCCGCGTTCGGTCTGCCGATGCTGGCGCACACCGACCCCTCGTCCACCGCGACGCAGGGTCTGGTCCTGGCACCGACCCGCGAGCTCGCCATGCAGGTGGGCGATGCGATCCAGGACTTCGCCCGCAACATGCCGGGCGTGCGCGTGCTGTCCATCTACGGCGGCTCCCCCTACGGCCCGCAGGAGAAGGCGCTGGAGCGCGGTGTGCAGATCGTGGTCGGCACGCCCGGCCGCGTCATCGACCACCTCAAGCGCGGCAACCTTCGCCTGGGCGACCTGCAGACCCTCGTGCTCGATGAGGCCGACGAGATGCTCCGCATGGGCTTCGCCGAGGACGTCGACGAGATCCTCGGATTCGTCCCGGAGGAGAAGCGCATGGCGCTGTTCTCCGCCACCATGCCGCCAGCGATCAAGCGTGTGGCCGACGAGCACATGCCCAGCGCCGTCAGCGTCGCCGTGGCGCGCCAGTCCACCACTGTCACCAGCGTGGAGCAGAGCTACGCGGTGGTGCCGTTCAAGCACAAGACCGGTGCGCTCACCCGGGTCATCGAGACCAGCGATGCAGACGCTGCGATCGTGTTCGTCCGCACCCGCAGCGCTGCTGAAGAGGTCGGCACCGCCCTGGTGGGACGCGGCATCGTCGCCGCCACCATCTCCGGTGACGTCGCGCAGAAGGAGCGCGAGCGCATCGTCGGCCGCCTGCGCGAGGGCTCCCTCGACGTCCTGGTCGCCACCGATGTCGCCGCTCGCGGCCTCGACGTGGAGCGCATCGGCCTGGTCGTCAACTTCGACGTCCCCGGTGAGCCGGAGGCGTACGTGCACCGCATCGGCCGCACCGGCCGCGCCGGCCGCACCGGCAAGGCCATCACCTTCGTGGCGCCGCACGAGCGCCGCAAGCTGAAGAACATCGAGCGCGTGACGCGCCAGGAGCTCACCGAGGTCCAGGTTCCGACCCCGCTGGACGTGTCTCGCCACAAGATGCAGCGCGTCCTCGGCGAGGTGCAGACCCGCCTGGACGCCGGCCGACTCAGCCTCTACCACGAGCTGATCTCCGAACACCTGGAGAGCACCAACATCTCTGCCGAGCAGCTCGCCGCTGTCCTCGGCGCCATGGTGGTGGGCGATGACGGCCCCCGCCGCGACGATGAGGAGTTCACCGGTGCGTCGTTCCGCGACCAGGGCCGCGACCGTGATCGCGCGAATCGCGGCGATCGGGGCAGCCGTGACGGCGGTCCGCGCGACCGCAGCCGCGGCCCGCGCACCACGAGCCCCGGCTTCACCTCCTACCGGATCAGCGTGGGCCGCAACCACGGTGTGCGCCCGCAGGCCGTGGTCGGGGCCATCGCCGGCGAGGGCGGCCTGAACGGCAAGGACGTGGGCAAGATCGACATCTTCCCGTCGTTCTCCCTGGTCGAACTGCGCAACGGCGTGAGCGAGGACCAGCTCGCGGCGATCGGTCGCGCCCGTGTGGCCGGCAAGCAGATGCGCATCGCTGAGGACCGCGGCCCCGGCGGCGGCAAGGGCGGACACCGCGGCTTCCGCGGTGGGCGCGACCGCGACTTCGGCGGACGCGGCCGCGACCGCCGCTTCTGATCGCACACAGACGACGGGGCGTCCTCCTGCTGGGAGGGCGCCCCGTCGTCGTGCGCCCCGGTCTGCGGAGCGCGGGTGTCAGAGGGAGACGAGCGCCTCGCGCAGCTGCGGAGCCAGGTCGCTGGTAGTGCGCAGAACGACTGCGACGTTCGCACCTGGGGTGTCGGGAATGGACTCCACCGGCACATCGGAGGGCAGGTCGCAGATCACGCGACCGCGCTGAGCCCCGGTGGTGCAGTCCACCCGCACACGCACGATGGGGGCGACGGCAGCGCTGATGCCCTCCACGGCGATCGCGGCGGCCAGCGGGTCGTGCAGGGCGGCGGCGCGGCGGCCGTAGAAGCCGACGTAGAACTGGAAGTAGTAGTCCAGCATCTCGGCGACATGGCGTCCGAACTGCCCGGAGGCGGCGAGCGCCTGCCGGTCCTCCTCTTCGAACGTGTTGGTGAGGGTGACGTCCAGCGGCACCACGGTGATGTCCCACGGGGCGCCGAACACAACCTGCGCACCCTCGGGGTCATGCTTGATGTTCGCTTCGGCGGCCTGGCTGACATTGCCGGGAACGAGGGCTGCTCCGCCCATGATCGTCACCCGTGCGACGCGCCGCGGCAGGGTCGGGTCCTTCTCCACCGCGCGGGCGATGTTGGTCAGCGGACCGACGGCGATGATGTGCAGCTCCTCGGCGTGGTCGTGGGAGAGGCGCAGGAGCATGTCAACGGCGCTCTCCTCCACCGGGGAGGCCGACGGGGCGGGCAGCTCCACTGCGCCGGTGCCGCGCGCGCCGTGCACGTGCGGCGCGCCGCCGTCGTAGTTGCCGTGGAGGAAGTCGTTGGAGCCGACGGCGACGGGCACCTCGGTGCGGCCGGCGAGTTCGAGGAGGGCGAGCGCGTTCGTGGCGCCCTGGGCGGCGTTGGTGTTGCCGCTGACGGTGCCGATGCCGAGCAGGTCCACGTCCTCCGCAGCGAGCAGGTAACCGATCGCGAGGGCGTCGTCGATGCCGGGGTCGCAGTCCAGGTAGATCTTGTGCGCGCTCACGCGGTTCCTTCCATCTGCTCGATTGGGTCCGACCCAGTCTACGGCGGCCTCCGTCGGCCGACGAAAACCCGAGGTGGACGCCCATTTCCGCAAATGCGAGCGCACATAATTCGGGATGGCGTGGGCAACACCCGCCGATGCGCGTCTGGGCGTTGTATTCCGACGTTCACGGAGTAGGCTCGGGTCATGGCTAGAATCACCCCGCTCAATTGGCCCGCCGTTCGGCAGCTGACATCGGGTGACCTCTTCGGCCGCGGCCCGTCGGTGAAGTCGAAGGTCTCTGAGGATCTGACAGCTCGCACCGTCACCGCGGATTCGATGGCTCACTCCGTGTGTCCGTACTGCGCAGTCGGCTGCGGCCAGCGCGTTTACACCAAGGACAACAAGGTCATCCAGATCGAGGGCAACCCCGACTCGCCGCATTCGCGCGGCCGTCTCTGCCCGAAGGGCGCTGCATCGGAGCAGCTGGTCAATTCACCGGGGCGCATCACCGAGATGCTCTACCGGGCTCCCCGATCCACGAAGTGGGAGAAGCTCGACCTCGACACGGCGATGGAGATGATCGCCGATCGCTTCATCGAAGCCCGCCGCAACCACTGGCGCGAGAAGGACGATCAGGGGCGCACCCTCCGTCACACGCTCGGCATCGCCTCGCTCGGCGGCGCGACCATCGACAACGAGGAGAACTACCTCGCCAAGAAGCTGTTCACGGCAGCCGGGGCGATCCAGATGGAGAACCAGGCACGCATATGACACAGTGCCACGGTCCCCAGTCTGGGGTCCTCGTTCGGCCGCGGCGGCGCCACTCAGTCCCAGCAGGACATGGCGAACGCCGACTGCATCGTCATCCAGGGATCCAACATGGCGGAGGCCCACCCCGTGGGCTTCCAGTGGGTCGCTGAAGCGAAGGCGCGCGGCGCCCGCGTGATCCACGTGGATCCGCGCTTCACCCGCACGTCCGCTCTTGCGGACAAGCACGTCCCGATCCGTGCGGGCTCGGACATCGTTCTGCTCGGCGCGATCATCAACTACATCATCACCAATGAGCTGTGGTTCAAGGAGTACGTCACGGCGTACACCAATGCCGCCCAGCTGATCAGTGAGGACTTCCGGGACACCGAGGACCTCGACGGCCTCTTCTCCGGCTACGACCCGGAAACCGGCTCGTACGATCCGTCGTCCTGGCAGTACGACGACTCCGGTGAGCGCGACGAGACCCTGCAGCACCCGCGCACGGTGTTCCAGATCCTCAAGCGCCACTACGCCCGCTACACCCCCGAGCTGGTGGAGGAGACCTGCGGCATCTCGAAGGACGACTTCGAGTACCTCGCGAAGTCCCTCACCGACAACTCGGGTCGCGAGCGCACGAGCTGCTTCGTGTACGCCGTGGGCTGGACCCAGCACTCGATCGGCACGCAGTTCATCCGCACCGCCTCGATCATCCAGCTGCTGCTGGGGAACATGGGCCGCCCGGGCGGCGGCATCATGGCGATGCGCGGTCACGCCACCATCCAGGGCTCCACGGACATCCCGACCCTGTTCCACATCCTGCCCGGCTACATCGCGATGCCGACCGCAGGCAAGCACAACACGTACGAGGAGTACGTGAAGGCTGTGGGCAACAAGGACCAGAAGGGCTTCTGGGCCAACGGCGAGACCTACCTCATCAACCTCATGAAGGCGTGGTGGGGCGATGCCGCAACGAAGGAGAACAACTGGGCGTTCGACTACCTGCCCAAGCTCTCCGGCGCACACGGCACGTACCAGACCACCATGGCGATGCTCGAGGACAAGGTCGACGGCTACTTCATCCTCGGCCAGAACCCGGCCGTGGGCTCCGCCAACGGCCGCATGCAGCGCATGGCGCTCAGCCACCTCAAGTGGCTCGTGGTGCGCGACTTCTCCATGATCGAGACCGCGACCTTCTGGAAGGACTCGCAGGAGATCGCCACCGGTGAGCTGAAGACCGAGGAGATCGACACCGAGGTCTTCTTCATGCCGGCCGCGAACCACACGGAGAAGGCGGGCTCGTTCACGCAGACGCAGCGCATGGTGCAGTGGCGCGACCAGGCCGTCACCCCGCCGGGCGACTGCACCAGTGAGCTGGAGTTCTTCCACAAGCTGGGCCTGATGATCAAGGAGCGCCTGAAGGACTCCACCGATCCGCGCGACAAGCCGATCCAGGACCTCACCTGGGACTACAGCGTGGATGAGCACGGTGAGCCCGATGCCGAGGACGTCCTGCGGGAGATCAACGGCTATCACCTGTCGGGTGAGAAGAAGGGCCAGAACCTGAACGCCTTCGGCGAGATGCAGGCCGACGGCTCCACCGCCGGCGGCTGCTGGATCTACGCCGGCGTGATGGCCGACGGCGTCAACCAGGCGCGTCGCCGCAAGCCGGGCCAGGAGCAGGACGAGATGGCCCTCGAGTGGGGCTGGGCATGGCCTGCCAACCGCCGCATCCTCTACAACCGCGCCTCGGCGGACCCGGAGGGCCGTCCGTGGTCGGAGCGCAAGAAGCTCGTCTGGTGGGACGAGGAGCAGGGCAAGTGGACCGGGTACGACGTTCCCGACTTCCCGCCCACGCTCGCACCGAGCCACCGAGCCGAGCCGGGTGAGACGGGTGTGAAGGGCCTCAGCGGCAACGACCCGTTCATCATGCAGGCAGACGGCAAGGGATGGCTGTTCGCTCCGAAGGGCATGGTGGACGGCCCGATGCCGACCCACTACGAGCCGCCGGAGTCCCATGTGGGCAACCCGCTCTACCCGATCCAGTCCAGCCCGACCCGAGTGCTGTTCTCCCGCGAGGACAACCTGTACGCCCCGCACGTGCGGGAGGCGGGCAACGACGTCTACCCGTACGTGTTCACCACGTACCGGCTGACGGAGCACCACACGGCCGGCGGTATGAGCCGCTTCCTGCCGTACCTGTCGGAGCTGCAGCCGGAGCTGTTCTGCGAGGTCTCCCCCGAGCTCGCCGAAGAGGCCGGCCTGGTCAACGGCGAATGGGCCACGATCATCTCGCCCCGCTCGGCGATCGAGGCGCGCGTCATGGTGACCCGCCGCGTGAAGCCGCTGCAGGTGCTGGGCCGCACGGTTCACCAGATCGGCATCCCGTACCACTGGGCGCAGGGCGACGAGGCCGTGGTCTCCGGTGACAGCGCGAACGATCTGCTGGGCCTGACCCTGGACGACAACGTCCAGATCCAGGACTCCAAGCACAACGCGGCAGCCATCCGCCCGGGTCGACGCCCGCGGGGTGAGGATCTGCTGGATCTGATCGACAAGTACCGTGCGGACGCCGGCATCACTGTCGACACCGGCATGGTGCAGCTGGACCGCTCCTTCGCGCAGCCGGAGAACCCGCTGCAGGCGGAGCAGACCGTGGTGGACGGCTCCAACCGGGGCCGCGCGACGATCTTCGCCGGCAAGCAGTCCGGCGGGGACGACAGTGAGAAGGGCTCGGGCGCGATGACGGAGTCCTCCGGCTCCACCGGCGGTGACTCCGATGAGTCGAAGTCCTCGAAGCACACCAAGGAGACGAACGCGGCTCCGAACGGCAGCGAGGACCCCACCGCCAGCAGCTCCGGCTCGACGTCCGGCGACACCGAGAAGAGGAAGGACCGATGACTGCTCTCATGCCCAAGCTCTACGGAGCTGAGGACCCGATCGAGAACGCTCGCTGGTCCCTTCACGACGCCAAGGATCGCAAGGCGTTCTTCACCGACACGTCCATCTGCATCGGCTGCAAGGCGTGCGAGGTGGCGTGCAAGGAGTGGAACCAGAACCCGCAGGACGGCGACTACGAATACCTCTCGCAGTCGCACGACAACACCGGTGAACTCGGTGCCAACACCTGGCGCCACGTCGCCTTCATCGAACAGGGCGAGGACGAGGTGGCGAAGGCCCGTGAGTCGGGCAGGCGCCTGGTGTCGCTCGGCATGCCGTCGATCGGCCCGAAGTCCACGATGACTCCCGAGCAGAGGGCGGATGCGGCGATCGCCGGTGGGAATGTGGACACCACTCCCCCGGATACGCCCGACTTCCGCTGGCTGATGAGCTCCGATGTCTGCAAGCACTGCACGAACGCCGGCTGCCTGGACGTGTGCCCGACGGGTGCGCTGTTCCGCACGGAGTTCGGCACCGTGGTGGTGCAGAACGACATCTGCAACGGCTGCGGCACCTGTGTGGCGGGTTGCCCGTTCGGCGTGATCCAGCGCCGTGACGACGGCACCATTTCGCCGAAGTCCGAGCCCGGGGACCACGACGACGTCAAGAACATGGGCACCGCCAACAAGTGCACCCTGTGCTACGACCGTCTGCTGGACGGGCAGACCCCTGCGTGCGCGCAGACCTGCCCGACAACATCCATCAAGTTCGGTGACCACACCGACATGGTGGACAAGGCGCGTCAGCGCGTGGCCGAACTGCATGCGAAGGGCATGACTGAGGCGCGTCTGTACGGCGCGAACCCGAAGGACGGCGTGGGCGGCACCGGCGCGGTGTTCCTGCTGCTGGACGAACCGGAGACGTACGGTCTTCCGCCGGACCCGGTCGTTCCGACGAAGCACCTTGGTCAGATCATGGCGAGCTACGCCGCTGCTTCGGCCGGCATGGTCGCCGTGGCGGCCCTGGCGTTCCTGGGAGGCAGGAAGTGACGAATTCCGATTTCGATGCATACCGTCCGCCGGAGCAGCCGCGCCGGAAGCGCCGCCGCGACCGCCTGAGCGGCGCCGCCAGTGACATGCTGCGTCGTCGCCGCCGCGGAGGTGACGACGGCGGGCGCGAGATGAGCATGGTCGACGACGTCGAGTTCACCTCGTACTACGGTCGGCCGATCGTGAAGGCCGCCCCGTGGGGCGACGAGATCAGCGCGTACCTGTTCCTCGGCGGTGTCGCCGGCGGTTCGGGCCTGCTGGCGTTCGGTGCGCAGATGTTCGATCTGGACGACCTGCGCCGCAACGCCCGCTTCGCTGCCCTCGGCGCCGTCGGCGCCGGCACGGTGTGCCTGATCGCCGACCTCGGCCGCCCCGAGCGCTTCCTCAACATGATGCGCACGGTGAAGCCGACATCGCCGATGTCGTGGGGCACGTGGATCCTGTCCGTGTACGGCACCCTGACCGGCATCGCCGCCGCCTCGGAGGCGGACGACGCCCTCGGTGAGGTGCTGCCGCTGGGGCCGCTGCGCCCGATGCTGCGCACCGCCGCTGATACCTCCGGTGTGGCGATGGGCTTCCTCGGGGCGCCGCTGGCCGCTTACACGGCCGCACTGCTGTCGATGACCTCGACACCGACGTGGGCGGGTGCCCGTCGCGGCCTGCCGTACCTGTTCGTGTCCTCCGCAACGGCCGCCGCCAGCGGCCTGGCGATGATCACGACGGGCTCCGAGCAGACGAAGCCGGCGCGCCTGCTGGCGATCACCGGTGCCGCCGGTGAGCTCATCGCCATGGACCTGATGAAGAAGGACATGCACCCGCTGGAGCGGGAGCCGCTGGAGATCGAGGAGCCGGGCCGCAAGCTGAAGCTCGCGCACGCCCTCACGATCGCCGGTGGCGTGGGCACGCTGCTGTTCGGCAAGCGGTCCCGCATCCTCGCCGCCGCGTCCGGTGCCGCACTGATGGCGGGCTCCGCTCTCACCCGCTTCGGCGTGGTCGAGGCCGGCCACCTGTCCACCACGGATCCGAAGTACGTGGTGGGTCCGCAGCGTGACCGCCTTGAGGAGCGCCGCGCTGCCGGCATCGTCGACGACTCCATCACCACCGCGGGCTGACCTCCGCGACAGCTGAAGCGCCGGCCGTCCCGATCCGTGGGGGCGGCCGGCGCTTCACATTAGGGAAGGGCGCAGCAGGTCCCCGGATGTCACCGGATGGTGACGGTGCCCGCCGGCGCGTCGGAGCCAGCCGGGGTGATCTCACCGATAACCGGGTAGCCGGGCACCTCGCCGACCACGAGGAGCCCTCCGGAGGTCTGCGCGTCGGCGAGAGTGAGCAGCGCGTCCTCACCGACGGAATCGTGCGTGCGCAGGTGCGGGGCGACCCAGTCGAGGTTGCGGCGCGTGCCGCCGGAGACGAACCCGTCGGCCAGCGCGTCGGCGGCACCGTCGAGCAGCGGCACGGCGGCGGAGTCGACCACGGCGCTGACACCGGACGCGCGGCACATCTTGAACAGGTGGCCGAGAAGCCCGAAGCCGGTGACGTCCGTCGCGGCGACTGCCCCGGCGTCGATCGCGGCGCGGGCGGCGTCGCGGTTGAGAGTGGTCATGGAGTCGATCGCTGCTGCGAACACGTCGCCGGTGGTCTTGTGGCGGTTGTTGAGGAAGCCGACGCCGAGCGGTTTCGTGAGGGTGAGCGGGAGCCCCGCCTCGGCGGCGTCGTTGCGCATGAGGCGGGACGGGTCGGCGGTTCCGGTGACGGCCATACCGTACTTCGGCTCCGGGTCGTCCACGCTGTGGCCGCCGATGACGGGGCAGCCGGCTTCGTTCGCAATGTCGCGGCCGCCGCGCAGCACCTCGCTGAGCATCTCCATCGGCAGGTCGGCGCGGGGCCAGCCCACGAGGTTGATGGCGACGACGGGCGTGCCGCCCATGGCGTAGACGTCGGAGAGGGCGTTCGCGGCGGCGATGCGGCCCCAGTCGTAGGGGTCGTCGACGACGGGTGCGAAGAAGTCCGCGGTGGAGATGACCGCCAGGCCGTCCTGGATGCGGACCACGGCGGCGTCATCGCCGTCGTCGAGACCAACGATCACACTGTCGAAGTCCTGACCGGCGAGCGGGGAGACCGCCTGCTCGAGTTCCGCGGCGGGGATCTTGGAGGCGCAGCCGCCGCCGTGGGCGAACTGGGTGAGGCGGCGCTGGCCATCCGAGGGAAGGGTGATACCGGCGAAGTTGGGAGTGCTCATGCTCCCACTGTACCGAGGAGGCTCGGGACCCAGGCCCCGGGCCTGGGGTTCTGTTCTGGTAGCGTGGGCGGCGGAGGCGTCTGGGTCCTGGTGGGCTCCGCAGTCTTCAAAACTGTTGAAACCGAGCATCTCGGTTTGGCAGGTTCGATTCCTGTCCGTCTCCGCCAACTCTTCTCGCAGCCCTCGAGCCGCGCCCCGCACCGGCGACCGCCACCGGTCGCCTCGGGCGGGTTCGGGGGCTCGCCGCTGTCCCGAGCAGAAAGGCCGCGCCGTGCCCACTGCCCCCTCCGATCCGCGCCGACGGATCCCCCGCACGGATGACCTCCTGACCCTGCCGGAGGTCGCTGCCGCGTCCGCGTCGCTGAGCCGGCCGGTCGTCACCGGCATCATCCGCGGTGTGCAGGACCGCGCCCGAGCCGGCGCGATCACCCCGGAGGATGTGCAGGCTGAGGTGGTGCGCCTGGTGACGGGCCGGACCCCGTCGGCCCTGCGCCCCGTTCTCAACGCCACCGGCGTGATCATCCACACCAACCTCGGCCGAGCACCCCTCTCCGCGGCCGCGCGCGCCGCGATCGCCGACGCCGCCGGGTACACGGACGTGGAGATGGACCTCGGCACGGGGAAGAGGTCACGCCGCGGCACGCAGGCGCGCGCCGCCCTGCTGCAGCGGATGCCGGACGCTGAGGACGCGTTCGTGGTGAACAACGGCGCTGCAGCGCTCGTCCTCGCCACCACAGCGCTCGCGTTCGATCGGGACGTCATCATCTCCCGCGGCCAGTTCGTGGAGATCGGGGCGGGTTTCCGACTCTCGGACCTGATGGAGTCCACGGGGGCGCGGCTGCGGGAGGTCGGCACCACGAACCGCACCCGCCTGGAGGACTACGCGGACGCGATCGGGGAGGGCACCGGCGCGATCCTCGTGGTGCACCCGTCGAACTTCCGCCTCGAGGGCTTCACCGGAGTTCCGCCGCTGAACGACGTGGCTGCGCTCGCGCACGAACGAGGTGTCCCGCTGATCGTCGACGTCGGCTCGGGTCAGTTCGAACCGGATGCGGCGCTGCCGCAGGAGCCGAGCATCGGGGAGGCGCTACGGGCCGGGGCGGACGCCGTCATCGCCTCGGGCGACAAGCTGATGGGCGGTCCCCAGGCCGGTGTCCTCGCCGGGCGCGCCGACACGGTGGCGCAGCTGTCGCGGCATCCGCTGGCCCGAGCCGTCCGGGTGGACAAACTGACCCTCGCGGCGCTGGAGGCGACGCTCCTCGGCCCCACTCCCCCGGTCACTGCGGCGCTGCACGCCGACAGCGCTGAGATGCGCCGCCGCGCCGAGGCCCTCTCCGACACGGTCCGCCCCGCGGTGCCGGGAGTGGTTGTGGTGGAGCATGAGGGCCGGGTGGGCGGCGGTGGAGGCACGGGCGTTCCCCTGCCCGGCTGGGCGCTGCGCCTGCCGACCCGCCTGGCGGACCCGCTGCGCTCCGGTGAGGTGCCGGTCGTGGGGAGGGTGGCCGACGGGGCCTGCCTGATCGATCTGCGCTGCATCCCCGAGGATCAGGACCAGGTCCTCGCTGAGCAGATCATCGCGGCGGCTGCCCCTGCGGAGAGCACTGAGGAGAAGGGTTCGTGAGCTGTTTCGTCGTCGCCACCGCCGGACATGTCGACCACGGCAAGACGACTCTCATCGGCGCCCTGACCGGCATCGACACGGACCGGTGGGCGGAGGAGAAGGAGCGCGGCCTGACCATCGACCTCGGGTTCGCGTGGACCGAGCTCGACGGTGACACCGTCAGCTTCGTGGATGTGCCCGGCCATGAGCGGTTCCTCGGCAACATGCTGGCCGGGCTCGGCCCCGCCCCGATCGTGCTGTTCGTGGTCGCGGCCGACGAAGGCTTCCAGCAGCAGTCCGCGGACCACCGCGACGCCGCAGCGGCTCTCGGCATCGACCGCGGCATCATCGTCATCACCAAGACCGACAGAGCGCCGGAGATGGTGGACGCAGTCATCGAGCAGACGCGTGCGCAGCTGCGCGGCACCGGGCTGGAGGGTGCGCCCGCCGTGGCCGTGTCCGCCCGCACCGGCGACGGCATCCAGGTCCTGCGCACCCAGATGCATCGTGTCCTGCGCGAATCCATCACCGCCTCGCCGGCTGCCGGAGCCGCCGGCCACCGGACCCGGCTGTGGATCGATCGGTCGTTCGCGATCTCCGGCGCCGGCACCGTCATCACCGGCACCCTCGGCGCCGGCACCCTCCGCACCGGGATGCGCGCTGAGATCATCACCCGCGCGGGGACGCTGAGTGCGGACGTCCGGGGCCTCCAGTCGCGGGAACGGTCCGTGGAGCGCCTGGAACCGGTGAACCGGGCAGCGGTGAACCTGCGGGGCGTCGGCACCGATGCGATCCACCGCGGCGATGTCCTCATCACTCCCGGCGCCTTCCATCTCACCGACACGGTGGATGTCCGCTCCACCACCGCCGGCGACCTCACCGAGCTGCCGGGCGATGTCACCGTCCACATCGGCTCGGCCGCTCTGCAGGCGCATGTGCGGCCGTTCGATGCTGCGCATGCGCGGATCACCATGCCGCGGGAGCTGCCGCTGATCGTCGGGGACCGCATGGTCCTGCGCGGCAGCGGGCAGCGCGCCGTCCTCGGCGGTGTCCGCGTCATGGATGTGGACCCACCGGAACTGGACCGCCGCGGCGCGGGACGGCGCCGCGCCGCGGAGCTCGCGGCCCTGCCCGAGAGGGGCAGTGCCCTGGTGGAGGTGGAGCGGCGGGGTGCGATGCGCACCGAACAGCTCGAGCGGTTCGGACTCGAGGTGCCGGGGGCGGACCCGTCGGCCCCGTCCCTGGAGGACCTCGGTCTGGTCGCCGACGGGGGCTTCCTCATCGCCCGCGACCGCCTCGACCGCTGGGCGGCCGAGCTGCGCACCGCGATCGACGAGGAGCTGAAGCGCGACCCGCTCGGCGGCGGGCTCCCCCGCGGCGCCGCCCTCACCGCCCTCCAGCTGCCGGATGCGTCCCTGCTGCCGCTGGTGGTGCGCACCGCCGGCGTCGACGCAGCCGACGGGCGCTTCACCCTGCCCGGCGCTGCCCCGAGCCTGGGTGCAGCGGAGGCATCGGTCGCTGAGCTCGAGCGGCGGCTGCGAGCGGAGCCTTTCGCGGCCCCGGAGGCGTTCGATCTGGATGACCTGCGGCTTGGCCCGAAGGAGCTCGCGGCGGCTCAGAAGCAGGGCCGTCTGCTGCGCATCGCCGACGGCATCGTGCTGCTGCCCACCGCGCCGGCACTGGCGATGCGGGAGCTGGCGCAGCTGGATCAGCCGTTCACGGCGTCGGAGGCTCGGCGTGCGCTGGGCACGACCCGCCGAGTGCTGATCCCGCTGCTGGAGCATCTGGACGGGCGCGGCTGGACCCGGCGCGTCGATGCGAATCGCCGCACCATCGTGCGCTGAGCCTGCGCCTGAGAGACGGACACCGGCGTTCTCCTGACACCGCATTCACCCTGGTGTATCCTGCGCCACTTAAGTCGACCTCGCGTCGGCACCGGGCTACGGTGGACCAATCCCTCATGACCGCCGTGGGGCACCGCCGTGCCCTGACGGCGCGTGACCCTGACCGTCCACCTGCGAAGGAATCCGACAACGATGTCTGCCCAGTCCCCTGCCGAACAGGGCGGTTCGACCGCCGCTGTCATCGAGGAGCCCGCGAACCCGCCCGAGCATCCGAAGCGGTTCAACATGTCGTGGGCGATCTCGCTCTTCGGCACCGCCGTGGGTGCGGGAATCCTCCTGCTGCCCATCTCCGCCGGCGCCGGCGGCGTGTGGCCGCTGCTGATCATCACGATCATCATCGGGCCGCTCGCGTTCCTCGCCCACCGCGCCCTCAGCCGCTTCGTGCTGTCCTCCCGCGTGCCCGGATCGGACATCACCATGGTGGCGGAGCAGAACTACGGCAGGGTCTGGGGCATGGTCATCACGATCGTGTACTTCCTGGCGATCCTGCCGTTCGTCCTCGTGTACGGCGTGGCGATCACCTCGACCGTGGACTCGTTCCTCGTGAACCAGCTGCACGGACCGGAGATCCCGCGCTGGCTGCTGGCCCTTGTGCTCATCGGCGCGATGATGGCCGTGATGTTCTTCGGCCTGAACCTGATGCTGAAGGTGACGTCGTTCCTGGTGTGGCCGCTGATCGCCGCGCTCGCGTTCTTCACCCTCTACCTGATCCCCATGTGGGACCTGTCGGCGTTCTCCGCGCGCCCCACCGTCGGCTCGCTGGTCTTCTCGGTGTGGCTGTCGATCCCCGTGCTCGTGTTCGCGTTCTCGCACACACCGGCGATCTCCCAGTTCTCCCTGTCGATGCGGGACGCCTACGGCGACCGCGCCGAACAGGAGGCCTCCCGGACCCTGCGGGTCGCGAACATCCTGCTGGTCATCTTCACGATGGCGTTCGTGTGGTCCTGCGTGCTGGCGATGGGTCCCTCGAAGCTGGCGGAGGCGCGCGCACAGAACCTGACGGTGCTGTCCTACCTCGCCAACGACACCGGCGTGGCGATCATCGGCATCATGGGCCCGATCATCGCGATCTGCGCGATCACCTCGAGCTTCTTCGGCCATTACCTCGGCGTGGCGGAAGGCGTGGTCGCGATGATCCGCGACTCCGCGCCCCGCTTCACCGAGCGCCTCGGCGAGAAGGGCGTGAAGTACCTGGTGGCCGCCATCATCTTCGCAATCGTGTACGTCACCGCGGTGGTGAACCCGCAGATCCTCGACCTGATCGAATCGATGTCCGGTCCGGTGCTGGCGGCGATCCTCTTCGTGCTGCCGATCGTGGGCATCTACACGATCCCGGGCCTGACGAAGTACCGCCGCGACTACCTGCGCAACGGGTTCGTTCTGATCTTCGGACTGATCGCCATCTCCGGCGTCCTGTTCACGCTGTTCACCGGCGCCTGATCCGCAGCTCCGGCTTCTCGCCCCGACCAGTGTCCGCCCAGGTAGCGGCGCTGTTCGGGGCGTTCGCAGTTCTGCGGAGCCGACTCGCGCGCGCCTGAGTCGGGCCACGGGTGCAGATTGGTAAGGTCGAGGGGCACCCCGGAGTCTCTCTGCTAGGACAACGATGTCTTCCACCCCCGAGAATCTGTCGAACACCACCACGGCGTCCGACGGCGAACCCAAGGCCTCGAAGCGATGGGCGATCAGCATGTTCGGCACCGCTGTGGGCGCCGGCATCCTGTTCCTCCCGATCTCTGCCGGTGAGGGCGGCGTGTGGCCCCTGCTGATCCTGACGATCATCGTGGGCCCGCTGGTGTTCCTCGCGCACCGCGGACTGTCCCGGTACGTCCTCTCCTCCGACCGTGAGGACGCCGACATCACCACCACCTCCGAGGACCACTACGGCCATGCCATCGGCATGGTCATCACGGTGCTGTACTTCCTGGCGATCCTGCCGATCGTGCTGATCTACGGCGTCTCCATCACGAACACGGTGGACGGCTTCATCCAGCAGCAGCTGCACGGCCCGGAAATTCCGCGCTGGCTGCTGGCCCTGGTGCTGGTGGGCGCGATGATGCTGGTGATGCTGTTCGGGCAGAAGCTGATGCTGATGATCACCGGGTGGATCGTGGTGCCGCTGATCCTCGCCCTGTTCACCTTCTCGATCTACCTGATCCCCCAGTGGGACTTCTCCGCCTTCAGCCAGGCACCGAGCGCAACGGGCCTGCTGACGGCTGTGTGGCTCGCAATGCCGACCGTGGTGTTCGCGTTCAACCATTCGCCCGCGATCTCTCAGTTCTCCCTCGCGATGCGCGAAGAGCACGGAGACGATGCGAACGCGGTTGCGTCCAAGACGCTCGGTCTGGCCTCGACCATCCTCGTGGTGTTCACGATGCTGTTCGTGTGGTCCTGCGTCCTGGCGATGGGTTCGGACGGCATGGCGCAGGCCCGCGCCTCCAATGACACGGTGCTGACCTTCATGGCGAACACGCTCGACAACCCGATCATCGCCTACGCCGGTCCGATCATTGCGATGGCGGCGATCACCTCCAGCTTCTTCGGCCACTACCTCGGCGCTGCTGAGGGCGCGGTCGGCATCATCCGTGCGGTGCGCCGCACCCCGCGCGAGGACTTCAACGCCAAGACCGTGCAGAAGATCGTCGCGGTGCTGCTGTTCGTCATCACCTGGCTGGTGGCGGTCGCGAACCCGCAGATCCTCGACATCATCGAACAGATCACCGGCCCGGTCATTGCGATGATCCTCTTCATCCTGCCGGTGGTGGGCATCTACACGATCCCGGCGCTCAAGCCCTTCCGCCGCCAGTGGGTGGTGAACGCGTTCGTGGTCGTGTTCGGGCTGATCGCGATCTCCGGCCTGGTCACGCAGTTCTTCCTGTGAGCGCCTCCGATGGGCTCAGGGCATGACCACTGACCCGAAGCTCGAGCGCGTCTTCCAGATGCGATACGGCGATATCGACGGCCTGTACCAGACCAAGGTGGAGCGCAAAGGCCACACCCGCGAGGAGCTCGACCACGTGCTGACCTGGCTGACCGGCTACAGCACCGAGCAGCTGCGCGAGCAGGCGGCTTCTCCCGCCACGCTGCGGGAGTTCTTCGCGGATGCTCCACAGATGCACCCGAACACGGACCTGATCACCGGCGTGATATGCGGGGTGCGGGTGGAGGACATCGAGGATCCGCTCATGCAGAAGATCCGCTGGATGGACAAGCTCGTGGACGAAGTGGCGCGCGGCAAGAAGATGGAGAACATCCTCCGCTCCTGACCCGCTGCGGCGCCGTTCTCACACAGCAGGGCCCCACCCGTTCGGGTGGGGCCCTGCTGTGTGTCCGCTGGTGTCAGTTGGACTTGCGGTTCTGGAACTTGTCCACGCCCTCGGCGACAGCACCCTTGACCTGCTCGAACTTCTCCTTGACGGCCTCCTGAGCGGAGCCGTCCTGGATGGAGTTCTTGACGGAATCGAGGGCGTCCTTGCCCTTCGCCATGAGGGCCTCGGCCTTGCCCTCGCCCTTGAGCTGATCATCGCCGGTGAGGCCGCCGAGTGCTTCCTTGGCCTTGCCGGAGAACTCGTCGGACTTGTTTTTCGTCTTGTCTGCGAACTTGTCCGCGGCACTCTCTGCCTTGTCAGCGAAATCGTTGTTCATGGGGTCTCCTTCCGAATCGACGCAAGGCGCGCCAGTCTCGTTTCGATAACGATGCAACTATAGGCGGCGACTCTCCACGCACTCCCAGCCTTTCCCGCTGATGCATCGGTGGCACGGGCCTCGAACGCCTCGTCCCGCCCGCTGGAAACCGCTAGCCTGTCGGCGTGTCTACGTCAACGAACCCCTCCTCACCCCAGCCTGAACCGCTCCCCAGCACTGCGCCCGACGGCGCCGACGCCCCGTCGCAGAGCCGCGGTCGAGGGCGCGGGCGCATCCTGATCGTCGTCGGCATCGCCGCTGCCGTGTTCGCCGCGCTCGTGCTCGTCGCGCAGCTGACGAAGAACCGCTCGTCCGAATCGCCCACTGCTGCTTCCGCGTCGGCGACCCCCGCGCCGACGGCGACCGCCCAGGCCGCATCCGACGGCGGCGGTGAACAGCAGGCCCCGTCGGCCTCCCCCGCTGCGGGTGATGACGGCCCCGGCCTGGAGCGCAACGACCCGGACGACCCCATGGCGATCGGTGATGTGGACGCGCCGGTCACGATGATCGAGTTCACCGACATGCGCTGCCCGTTCTGCGCCCAGTTCGACCGCGACACCCTCCCGGAGATCCAGAAGAAGTACGTGGACTCCGGTCAGCTGCGCATCGAGTTCCATGACGTCTCCTTCTTCGGTCCCGAGTCTGAGCGCGCCGCCATGGCAGCTCGAGCCGCCGGCCGCCAGGGCAAGTACGTGGAGTACATCACCGCGGTCTACGCCGCCGCCCCCGAACGCGGCCACCCGGAGCTGCCGGATGACGAGCTCGTCGACTTCGCCCGGGAGGTCGGCGTGGAGGACATCGACCGCTTCAAGAAGGACATGAAGGACCCGGCGCTCGCTGAGGAGGTCCGCGCCTCCACACAGCAGGCTCAGATGGCCGGGGTCACGAGCGTCCCGTTCTTCGGCATCGGCATGCAGGGCATGGCCGGCGCGCAGCCGATCGAGAACTTCGAGGAGTTCATCGACACGGCCCTCGAGGACGCCGGCGAGAAGCCCGCGGAGTGACACCATGGACCTCGGTTTCCTCGGCGCCTTCCTCGGTGGGGCACTCACACTGCTGAGCCCCTGCTCCGTCATGCTGCTGCCGGCGTTCTTCTCGTACGCGTTCGCCGACCGCACCACCGTGCTGACGCGCACCGGCGTGTTCTACCTCGGACTCATCACCACCCTTGTCCCGCTGGGCATCCTCGCCGGCTCCCTCGGCGCGTTGGTGAACCAGCACCGGTCAACGCTGGTCACCGTCGTCTCGATCCTTGTGATCGTGCTCGGTGCTCTGCTGCTGCTGAACATTCCGATTCCGGGTCTGTCCCGCCTCAGCTCCGCCCCGTCGGTGGGAGCGCCCGGCGCCCCGGGCGGCAGCTCGAGCATCTCGGCACTGTCCACCTACGCGCTCGGCACCGTGTACGGCGTGGCCGGTGTGTGCGCCGGCCCGATGCTCGGCGCGGTCCTCGCGTTCGCCGCGTTCAGCTCCAACGCCCTGTACGGCGGCCTCATCCTGCTCGTGTTCGCGGCCGGGATGACGGCGCCGTTGCTGATCCTGGCACTGGTGTGGACGCGCCTGCCGTGGGTGCGGTCGCTGGTGCGGCCGCGGGAAGTGGTGCTCGGCCCGATCCGAACCACGTGGACGGCGATCATCGCCGGTGTGCTCACGATCGGCATCGGCGTGCTGATGCTGCTGACGCAGGGCACGGCGAACCTCGGCGGTGTCCTCGGCGCACGCGACCAGGCGCAGCTGGAGGCGAACGTCATGTCCTTCTCCAGGGCGGTTCCGAACTGGGTGACCATCGCGGTCGCCGCAGCCGTCCTCGCCGCTGTGGTCGCATGGAACGCTCACCGCCGCGGCGCTGGTCGAGGGGGTCAACGGTGACGGGACGCATCATCGCCCACCGGGGCATGAGCCGCCTCGCCCCGGAGAACACGCTGGCGGCATTCCGAATGATGGCGGAGCACGGAGTGCAGTGGCTGGAATGCGACGTTGATCTGCTGGGCGACGGCACAGCGGTGCTCCTCCACGACACCCAGCTGGACCGCACCACGGACCGCTCCGGAACGATCGCGGACCTCACTCGCAGCGATCTCGAGCATATCGACGCCGGCTCCTGGTTCTCCCCCGCGTTCGCCGGTGAGCGGATTCCCACGCTCGATCAGCTGATCGATCTGCTGAACGCCCTGGAGCTCAATGCGAACATCGAGCTGAAGTCACCCGTCGGCGGTGCCGCGGCTGGACGCGCCCTCGTGGACACGGTCCTCAAGGCGCTGGACCGGTTGGATCCGGACCGGCGCATCATCCTGTCCTCGTTCAACCACCTGCTGATCCGCCGCGCCGCGGACCAGCTGCCGGGCGGGCCGGCGGGTGCACGGATCGAACTCGCCTGCCTGTTCACCCGTGCAACTCTGCGGGAGGACTGGCGGACCGTGATCGAGATGGCCGGTGCGGGAATCGTGCATCCGCAGGATCGAGGACTGACCCGCGCCGAGGTGGAGACGATGCGCGCCGCCGGATTCGACGTCAACGTGTGGACCGTCAACGACCCGGCGCGCGCGAATCAGCTGCTGAACTGGGGCGCCACCGGCATCTGCACCGATGTCGCCCACCTGCTGATCAGGGGGTCGGCTGGCCGCCGTTCACGTTGAGGGTCTCCCCCACCACGAAGCTGGACTCCGCCGAGGCGAGGAACACGTAGGCCGGTGCGAGTTCCACCGGCTGGCCGGCGCGGCCCAGGTGGGTGTCCTTGCCGAACTTCGGCAGCTTCTCCTTCGGCTGCCCATCGGTCACCTGCAGCACTGTCCAGACCGGACCGGGCGCCACCGCGTTGACGCGGATCCCCTTGGGTGCGAGCTGCTCGGCGAGCCCCTTGGTGAACGCGTTGATCGCGGCCTTGGTGGAGGCGTAGTCCAGCAGGTGCGCGGACGGCTTGTACGCCTGCACCGAGGTGGAGTTGATGATGGTGGAGCCTGCCGGCAGGTGCTTCAGCGCGGCACGGGTGATGCGGAACATCGCGAGGATGTTGACGTCGAACGTCTCCTCGACCTGCTGATCCTCGAGCTTCTCCAGTTCGTCCACGCTGATCTGCTTGCCGGCGTTGTTGACGAGGATGTCGAGACCGCCGAGACCTTCGACCGCCTTGTCCGGCAGTGAGCGGCTCACATCATGGTCGGCGAGGTCACCGGGAAGCAGGACCGCGGTGCGGCCCTCCTTCTCGATGAGGTCCTTGATGACCTCTGCGTCGGCCTGTTCCTGCGGGAGGTAGTTGAGGGCCACGTCCGCGCCTTCGCGGGCGAAGGCGATGGCGACGGCGGCGCCGATGCCGGAGTCGGCACCGGTGATGAGAGCGCGGCGGCCCTGCAGACGGCCGGTGCCGCGGTAGGACTCCTCACCGCGGTCAGGGTGCGGCTTCAGATCGCGGTCCAGGCCGGGCTCCTCCTGGTGCTGGATCGGCGGTTCGATGGACTCGAAGCGGGTGACGGGGTCGTGGAAGGTGAGCTGGTCGAGCTTCTCGGACATGGCGCCTCCTGAAGAACGGGTGTCGAGGGCTGTGCCGTGAGGCTAATCGCCAGGCCTCCGCGCAACCTTGGCGGCACCCGTCGGCACCCGTCGGCACAGGTCGACCGCGGGAATCCCCACATGCCGACCGGGAAGGGCTGAGCGCGGCGTCAGCCCAGCGCGGCGATGCGTTCGGCGGTGAGCGTGCCCGCGGTGACGGCGAGCGCCTCCCCCTGCTCCAGGCGTTCATACCCGGAGGTGTCCACGCCGCTGGACACCACGACGACACGCTCTGCCTCCGCTCGGAAGTCCAGGTGGTAGTCGCCGTACTTCTTCGGCGGCTTCGACTGCTCCGGGTCCCACTGGGTGTACGCCACGAAGCCGCGCGGGGTTGTGAGCACGCAGTTCAGTGACTCGGGCGGGCGGGTGCCGTGGGCGAGGACCAGTCCGGTGATGTCGCGCGCCGCCTGCTGCACGGCCCGCGCCCAGTCGGCGAGCGGGGAGGCGTCGGTGAGGTCGGCGTCGGCGGCGCAGCGGGTGAGGAGGGAGAAGAACAGTTCGGTGTCGGTGGTGCCGAAGGGGGTGCGGCCACCGCGGTCGAGGACGGCGCGGCGCAGGGCATCGGACAGGTCGAACTCGCCGTTGTGGGCGAAGGCGATGTCGCCGTCGGTGAAGGGGTGGGTGTTGGCGATCTCGGTGGCGAGGCCTTCGCTGGCTTTGCGCAGGTGCGCGAGCATAATGGGGCCGCGGGCCCGGTGGGTGGTGAGGTCGCGGTACAGGCCGGAGGCGTGCGCTTCGTCGATGTCGCGGCCGGTGCTCAGGTGACCGTTCTCATACCAGGCGAGGCCCCAGCCGTCCGTGTGCAGGCAGGACTGGGAGGTGAACGCTTCGAACTGCTCGCTGTAGGCCTCCGCGAGGGGGCGGTCGTCGCGGGTGGAGACGGCGAGCAGACGGCACATGGCAGTGTCCTTCCGGTTTGTTCATGGAAATTCCAAGAGAATCATGAAACGGTCAAGGGTGTCCTGTCACCTGTGCGAGGAGACCACCCTCATGGCTGAACCGCTGAACCGCCGCGATCTGCTGCGTCTGACGTCCGGGGCGGTGGTCTCCTCAGCGGCGTTCACCGTCGGGATCGTGGGGGCGCCGGCGGCGTCGGCGGCGCACGACCCGTCGGCGGAGACGATCAGTGAGGCGGGTGCTGACAGGACCCGCCCGGTGCGGCAGCTGCGCGCAATGTGGATCGCGGCGGTGGAGAACATCGACTACCCCTCGAAGCCGGGGCTGTCCGCTGAGGAGCAGAAGAAGGAGTTCCTGGCGTGGCTGGACCTGGCCCAGGAGCTGCGGCTGAATGCGGTGATCTCGCAGGTGCGGCCCACGGCCGACGCGTTCTGGCCGTCCGATCTGGAGCCGTTCTCCCACTGGCTGACCGGCGAGCAGGGGAAGGACCCGGGGTATGACCCGCTGGCGTTCCAGGTGAGGGCCGCGCATGCCCGCAACCTGGAGTTCCATGCCTGGTTCAATCCGTTCCGGGTGGCGCAGCATGACGACCCGTCGGCTCTGGTCGCGGACCACCCGGCTCGGGTGCACCCGGACTGGGTGTTCGCGTACGGGAAGAAGCTGTACTACAACCCGGGTCTGCCGGCGGTGCGGTCGTTCGTGCAGGACGCGATGATGGACGCCGTCACTCGGTACGACATCGACGCCGTCCACTTCGACGACTACTTCTACCCCTATCCCGTGGACGGGGAGGAGCTGCCGGACGCTGACGCGTTTGCGCAGTACGGCGCGGGCCAGAGCGTGGAGGACTGGCGCCGGCAGAACATCACCCTGCTGACCGAAGAGATGGGGACGCGGATCAAGACGGAGAAGCCGTGGGTGAAGTTCGGGGTCAGCCCCTTCGGCATCTGGCGCAACCAGTCCTCGGATCCGCGCGGCTCCGCCACGTCCGGCTCGGGGTCCTACGAGACCGTGTACGCCGACACCCTCGACTGGGTGAAGAAGGGCCTGGTGGACTACATCTGTCCGCAGATCTACTGGGAGATCGGCCACCCAGCGGCGGACTACGCGGAGCTGACCTCCTGGTGGTGCGAGCAGGTGAAGGACACGAACGTGTCCCTGTTCATCGGTCAGGCCGTGTACAAGTCCACCTCCGGTGAGTTCGGTGCGGCTGAGCTGACCGAGCACCTCACGTTCAACCGCTCCTACCCGTCGGTGGACGGCGATGCGTTCTTCAGCGCGAAGGATCTGCGCTCCGACACCGCCGGTGCCGTCACCGCGATGGTGAAGCAGCACTATTCGACTCCGGCACTGGTTCCTGAGATGCCGCACCTGAAGGGCACGACCCCGTCTGCCCCGGTGGGTGTGCAGGTGTCCGCGAAGGGCGATGCCGCGGTGCTGTCCTGGAACCGCGCGAGTGCGAAGGGCGCCACCAGCTTCGCGATCTGGCGCCTGCCGGCCGGGCAGGCCGACGGAGCCGCTCTGGGCGACGGGCGCAACCTCCTCGCCACGGTCCGCGCCGACGACCGCGGGGGCCGCCAGACCCTCACCCTGACGGGCTCCGCGCCGGTGCGTGGAACGTTCGTGGTGACGGCCCTGGACCGGCTGTGGAATCAGTCGGCTCCCAGCCGCCCCGTCCGCATCTGAGGGGCGCGTGCCTCAGGCTCGCACGCAGGTGCGCGGCTTTGCCTGGAGGGGCCCGGTGGCTTAGCGTCGAGCCATGAGTGCGCTTCTTGACTACCTGGCGGCCCTGCGGGGATCCGTTCTCGATGAGGTCAGCGGCGGACAGATCCCGCCGATGTCCAAGCTGACGGGCGCCCGATCGGACCACCTGGCAATCGCTGTGTGCCTCGGCGACGGTGAGGTGATGAGCGTCGGCACGCGGCATGAGTTCGCGATCCAGTCGATCTCGAAGGCGTTCGGCTACGCGGCGGCGCTGGACCATCGGGGTGAGGACCATGTGCTGAACCGAGTGGATGTGGAGCCCACCGGTGAGGTGTTCAACGCGGTGTCGCTGAACCTGGACACGGGCCGGCCGAAGAACCCGCTGATCAACATCGGCGCGATCCGGATCCACGCCATGCTCGGCACCAGCCCCCGTGAGCGGCGGGAGCGTCTGCACGAGGCGATGTGCCGAGCCGCGGGCCGTGACCTCGAGGTGCATGCCGACACCCTCGAAGCGGAGATGGAGGACGCTGACCGCAATCTGGCGCTCGCCCACATGCTGCGCGCCGCCGGCCAGATGGCCGAGGACGCGCATGACGTGGTGGAGGGCTATGTGCGCGGCTGCTCCACCCTGGTCACCGCGGAGGACCTCTCGGTGATGGCGGCGACGCTGTCCAGCGGCGGCGTGAACCCGAAGACGGGTGAGCGGGTGTTCTCCCGGCGCGCAGCGAAGCTGACGATGTCGGTGATGATGACCTGCGGGATGTATGACGACGCCGGCGACTGGATGACCGATGTGGGCCTGCCGGCGAAGTCGGGGGTGGGCGGCGGCATCCTCGCGGCGCTGCCGCCGAAGCTGGGGTTCGCGACGTTCTCACCGTCGCTGGACGAGCACGGCAACCCCGTGCGCGGCACCGCCTGCTTCGACCGCATGAGCCGTGACTTCGCCCTGCACATGCTGGACGGCGCCTCCGTGGTCGATGCGGAGGCGCGGGCGGAGGACCTCCTCCGTCGGCGGTGAGGCCGACGGATCCGGCCCTCCAGCCCGGCCGGCCCCGTGACCGCGGGGCCTCACCTCGGCGCGGCTGTCAACCGGCGGCGCGCATGTCCTCCAGCGCCTCGGGGGTCTCCGGCAGGATCTGGCCGCCGTCCACGATGATCTGCTGACCGGTGATGTAGCGGGCGCCGTCGGAGGCGAGGAAGGCGGCGGCTTCACCGATGTCCTCGGGTTCACCGAGGAAGCCCAGGGGGACGGAGCGCGCCATCTTGTCCATGTAGTCCTCGCCGAGGGCCTTCAGCCCCGGGGTGACGATGTTGCCCGGCAGGACAGCGTTCACGGTGATCTTCGATGGTGCGAGCTCGATCGCGGCGGAGCGGACGAAGCCCATCTGCGCGGCTTTTGTGGCGCCGTACAGCGACCAGGCGGGGTAGCCGGTGTGGTTGCCGGTGATGGAGCTCGTGACCACGATGCGGCCACGGCCCGAGTCGCGCAGCGTCGGCAGCGCGGCCTTCACGATGTTCACGGTGCCGCGGACGTTGACGCCGAAGATGGTGTCGAAGTCTTCGGCGGTGGCGTCTTCGATGCGGACCTGCGGGTAGATGCCGGCGTTGGAGCAGAGCACATCGAGGGAGCCGAGCGTGGACACGGCCTGTTCGATGGCGGCGGCGCAGGCGTCCGGGTCGCGGACGTCCACGGCGATGGCGTCGAAACCGGCGTCCCGGACGGGGCCGCATTCCTCATCGGTGAGGCCGGTGACCATGACGCGGGCGCCGTGAGCGCGCAGGGTCTGGACGATACCGAAGCCGATGCCGAGGGTGCCGCCGGTGACGAGGGCGCAGCGGCCGGCGAGAAGATCAGACATGGGGTCCTCCAGAAGTCAGTCACAGCGAATGGGGTTCCATCTCCACAGTAGGCGCGGTGAAGGCGCTGCACTGGGCGGTTCCCGCGAAAATGCCGGCCCAATGCGGCCGGCTGTGCGATTCTGTGCTGTCCCGTACCCTAAGGTCTCTATGGACACCGATCTGATCGACGCCTTCGCCGCCGTCGCCCTGGACAACATCACCCGCCACTACCCGTACGCCGCGCACCATGTGCAGGCCGACCCCGCCGACATGCACACCCCGGCAGCGCTGCACCCCGCATTCGGCAACTCCTTCGACTGGCACTCCAGCGTCCACATGCACTGGCTGCTCACCCAGCTCATCGAGGAGCCCGTCGGCCCCTCCCCCGCCCCCGCATGGCGGCAGCGCGCCCTGGACCTCCTCCAGCAGCACCTCAGCGCCGAGAACATCCAGACCGAAGTCGACTACCTGCGGGCCCACCCCACATGGGAGCGGCCCTACGGCTGGGCGTGGGCTGCGATGCTCGCCGACTCCCTCGCCACCGCCACCACGCCCGAACTGCAGGACCTCGCGCCCGGGGCAGCGCCGCTCGCCGACACCGTCCTCGACCTCACGATCACCTGGCTGTCCCGCACCGACCTGCCGGTGCGGCACGGACTGCACACCAACACGGCGTTCGCGCTGCGCCGGCTGCTGATAGTCGCTGAGCGCCGCGGCCGCACCGACGCTGCCGACGCCATCCGCGAGAGCGCCCGACGCTTCTTCACCAGGGACCGGGCGTGGGCGTTCCACCAGGAGCGCTCCGGCCACGACTTCCTCTCCCCTGGCCTCTGCGAAGCCGACCTCATGCTGCTCGCCCTCGATCCGGATGAGCTCGCTGACTGGCTGCCGGCGTTCCTCACCGACCTGGGCGAAGACTCCGAGATCCTGCGGCCCGTGCCGGTGCTGGACCCCACCGACGGCCACCAGTCCCACCTCGACGGGCTCGGCCTGACCGCTGCCGCTTCCGGGCTGCGCCTGGCGCGCGCACTCGACCGGATCGGTGCCCGGTCCGACCTCTCGGCTGCGCTGCGCGCGGCGGCCCCCTCCCTCATGGCGCCGGGCACCGCCGCTGCTGTCTCGGATGAGTACATGGCCAGCCACTGGCTCGCCACCTTCGCGTGGGAAGCATCGCACGAAGTCGCATAGACCAGGCGCCGCCTCCCCGGAGTCCGAGGAGGCGGCGCCTATCAGTGCTGAAGGATCAGCGGAAGGTGTGGAAGGTCGGGTTGCCCCAGATGTTGCGCTCAGTGACGGCCTGCGGGGTGCGGCCGGCATCGATCACACGGCCATTGCCGAGGTAGATGCCCACGTGGCCCGGCCATGCCACGAGGTCACCGGGCTGCGCCTGGGACCGCGGGATCTGACGGCCGGCAGCGGCCTGGGAACCGGAGGTGCGGGGCAGCTTGATGCCCGCTGCCCTGTAGGCGTGCTGGGTGAGGCCGGAGCAGTCGAAGCCGATGCCCGGCTTGGAGGCGCCCCACTTGTAGGAGACGCCGGTCTGCGCGCGGGCAGCGGAGATGATTGCGTCAGCGTTGAAGCTGCCGTTGGAGGGTGCCGCTCCGGGCTTCGAGGTCCCGTTGCCCGCCGGGATGGAGACGCCGCCGCCGTTGAGCGCGCTGCGGGTGGCGGGGCCGACGATGCCGTCCGGAACCAGGCCGGCGGCGGACTGGAAGGCGGTGAGGGCGTTGCGGGTGGCGGCGCCGTAGACGCCGTCCACTGCGATGCTGGCACCGCGGGCGTTGAGCGCCGCCTGAAGTTCGCGGACCGCAGAACCGCGATGGCCCGGGCGGATCTTCGCGGTGGAGCTGATCGCGGTCGCCGGAGCGGATGCGCTCTGGCCGCCGGTGGAGCGCAGAGCACCGCGGGTGGCGGGGCCGACGACGCCATCCGGAACCAGACCGTTGGCGGACTGGAAGGCGGTGAGGGCGTTGCGGGTGGCGGCGCCGTAGACGCCGTCCACTACGATGCTGGCACCGCGGGCGTTGAGCGCCGCCTGAAGTTCGCGGACCGCAGAACCGCGGTGGCCCGGGCGGATCTTCGCGGTGGAGCTGATGACGGTGGCGTTCAGGCTCGGCGCAGCCGGTGCCGTGTGCACGGGGGCGGCGGGAGCATTGACGGCGTTGGCACCGGTCATGACGCTCATGGCACCCGCACCGGCGAGGACGACGCCTCCGGTCTTGGTGAGGGTGGATGTCATGTCGATGCGGATCTCAGCGGGACCGGGGGCGCGATGAGTGTTCTGGCGTGCCACGAGCAGCGGTTTCCTTCACGGGTCGAGGATCGAGGCGTCCCTGGGGACGCACGGGAAGCGACAGAGCGGCGCCCGTGAACGGGCGGGGAAGGAAGCTGCTCCGTGTGGAATATGGCCCGCGCTCAGATGAAACCCGAGGTGGGGCCCTTCGCTCTCAACTGTAGGGCCGCCTGGGGACCCCTCCCCGTGTGTTGAACCGGCTGTGCAGAAGATTTGACCCTCGCCTTGACCTAACGGCGGACCGGCTCACGAAACGCCTCAGACATTGGGCCAAGAGAACCCAAATCTGCACGCGATGCAGACCGTGTCTTTGCTTTTTCTTTGCTCTAGCGGTGGATATTCGACCATTACAGGGGACTTCTTGGTGCTCTTGTGCCCCGTTTCAGGGAGGGAGGGCGAAAAAAGTCTGAACCTTTACTCGAGGCTGAGCCGTTCCCCGAGGCGGATCAGCATGAGAAGAGCGCCGCTCCCACGGATGGGATGCGGCGCTCTCCTGTCATCACTGCCCGATCAGGCAGCGAGTCTCATGTCCCGCTCGATCAGCGGAAGGTGTGGAAGGTCGGGTTGCCCCAGATGCTGCGCTCAGTGACGGCCTGCGGGGTGCGGCCGGCGTCCACGACCTTGCCGTTGCCGGCGTAGATGCCGACGTGACCGGGCCATGCCACGAGGTCACCGGGCTGTGCCTGGGACTGCGGGATCTGGCGGGCAGCGGCGACCTGCTGGCTGGAGGCGCGCGGCACATCGATGCCGGCGGCGTCGTAGGCGAACGAGGTCAGGCCGGAGCAGTCAAAGCTGGAGCCCGGGTTGCTGGCGCCCCACACGTAGGTGGCGCCGATCTGGGAGCGGGCGGCCTCGAGGACGGCCTGGCCGTCGCCGGAAGCGGAGGAGGTGGAGCCCTCGGCATCGGACTGCTTGTTGGCGACCGGTGCGGCGGTGCCGCCGGCCGGAGCGGATGCGCCCTCGGCACCGGATGCGTCCTCGGTGCCGTTGAGGGCATCGCGGGTCTCGGGACCGACGCGGCCGTCGACCCGGTTCAGGTCGTTCTCGGCCTGGAAGTCGCGCACGGCCTGGTCGGTGGCGGGACCGAATACGCCGTCCACCTTGATGTCGGCGCCCTGTGCGTTCAGAGCGGTCTGGAGGGTGGAGACGTTGTTGCCGGCGGAGCCCCACGTGAGGATGGCGGTGCCGTCGAGGGTGATGTCCGCGGCCTCATCGGCGGCCGGTGCGGTCTCAGTCTTCTTCTCCTGGCTGGGTGCCGCCGCTGCTGGGGTGCGGTTGACCTGCTCGGGGTCCGCTTCGCCTGCACCCGGTGCCTCGGCGGCGCCTGCGGCTGCGGTGACGCCGAAGACGCTGGCGCCTGCCAGTGCCATGCCGGTCAGGACCTTGCAGGCCCCGGCGATGGGGAGACGGATCTCTGCTGCGCCGGCGGTGCGGTGGAGGTTGTTGGTAGCCATGCTTCTCTTCCTTTGCGTGTGTTCTCTGGTGATGCGCCGTGCGGCGTCTCCCGTGCGGGAGGAAGTCGATCGAGGCGGTGGGCTGCTGTTCGCTGACCCGAACCCGCTGCTGCCCTGTGGCCTCGTGGGAACCACGCTATGTCCGGGTCGGCCGTCCTCCCGTGCGTGTTGAAGGGGTCGGTCAGGGACTTTTACGAAGAGGGCGGTGGCTCGATGCACCAGGTCACAGAACGCCTGCCGCTGTGATCTCGCTGCAATCTTGTGTTGAGGATTCAATTGCTTCGCGCCGCTTCGTTTGAACTCTCGTGACGATGTCCCCCGTCGGCCTCCCCGCCGGCGGCGCCGCCTCACGGCGGATCCTGCCTCGAGGGCGTGTGACCAGGTGTTCTGCACCGCGCGGCGGCGCCGCTGCCTGTTCAAGATCCTTTGCTTCCGCGCGGATTCCGTGGCGCACCGTTGCCACGGGGCGGCGCGCCTCAACCAGTTCCGCGTGGCACTGCGCGGGGTACGACGAAGCGCCGCTCCCCGAAGGGAACGGCGCTTGTGCGGTCTCTGAAGGGGCGCACCGGCTCACGCCGGGGCTCGCCGCATCAGCGGAAGGTGTGGAAGGTCGGGTTGCCCCAGATGCTGCGCTCAGTGACGGCCTGCGGGGTGCGGCCGGCGTCCACTACCTTGCCGTTGCCGGCGTAGATGCCGACGTGACCGGGCCATGCCACGAGGTCACCGGGCTGTGCCTGGGACTGCGGGATCTGGCGGGCGGCGGCGACCTGCTGGCTGGAGGTGCGCGGCACATCGATGCCGGCGGCCTTGTAGGCGTAGGAGGTCAGGCCGGAGCAGTCGAAGCCGGAGCCCGGGTTGCTGGCGCCCCACACGTAGCCGGTGCCGATCTGCGAGCGTGCGGCGGCGAGCACGGAGCTGGAGGAGTTGGAGTTCTGAACCGGGGCGGACTTGCCGGTGCCGCCGGGGATGGATCCGGAGCCGCCGTTCATGGCGCCACGGGTCTCCGGGCCGACGACGCCGTCGACGGCGATGCCGGAGGAGGCCTGGAAGTCCTTGACGGCTGCGAGGGTGCGGGGGCCGAACTTGCCGTCGACCGCGAGGCTGGCGCCCTTGGCGTTGAGGGCGGACTGCAGCTCGGAGACGTTGCCGCCGGTGGAGCCGTAGCGCAGCTTGGAGGTGAAGGTGAGGGTGGGGGCGGTGGCGCGCTCAACGGGGGCCTGAGCGGTCTGCGGAGCGGCAGTGGTGGCCTTGTGTGCGGCGGGGGCCGGGGCGGGAGCGGCGGTGGCTGCCTGTGCACCGGAGAGGACGCCGAAGACGCCTGCGCCTGCGAGGGCGATGCCGGTTGCTGCCTTGCCGGCGGTGCCGAGGGGGAAGCGGATTTCTGCTGCGCCGGTTGCGCGGTGGGTGTTGTGACGAGCCATGGGGTGCCGTTCCTGTTCTGGTTACGTGTTGCTGAATGCGGGTGGGTCCTGGAGGAGCCCGAGTCTGTCCTGGGTCATGACAGCCGAGATCTCCACCCTCTGCGGGCTGGTCTCCGGCGCTGCCTGTGCTACCAACCTACGGAGGGTCGGGGCCATCTCCTAGGCGGTTGGCAATGCTTGACCGACGACTTTGCTCAAGACCGCCCGAACCGTTGACTCATGTCACAAACACGGGGGTATCGTTCCCATTCCCTCGCCTGCGCTTGACCGCACTTTTAAGGAGTCCGCACAGTGGTTCCCGTGGGCGGTCCGGGTGGGGATGGGGGCTGTTCGGCGACCTCGGACAACAGCGAAGCCCACCGGCTTGGCCGATGGGCTTCAACGAGTCACTGTCTCACGGTTTCTCGAGTGGACCTAGCGGGAGGCTTGTCGAAACTTGCCCCATCTGTGATTCAGATAGCGCGAGCACACCGGTCGATCCGCGCTAGACGGCACGGACCGCAGCGCCGGAGACGCCAACCACGGCAGGCACCACGGACGTCCGACGACCTTCTTCAACGAGCGGAAACCGCTTACGCTGCCGGCGGGTCTCTGAAAACTGTGGCCCGGCAGGTCGGTCTTGGACACGAGCGGCTCGCTCGACTCCTCCGGGAACGCGGTGTCGTCCTCCGGAACCACTCCCCGTCCAGCAGCGAGATTCGGCTGATGCGTGCCATGTATGAGCAAGGGGCTTCGCTGGAGCGTGTGGGCGACAGGTTCGGTTACACGGCCGGGACAGTCCGCAAACACTTGATCATCGCCGGCGCCCTGATGCGCGACACGCACAGCCGCGGAGCACTCCCGAAAGCACAGCAGGCCCATCGCTGAAGAGCAACCTGCGCCGAGGCATCCGAGACATGTTAGACAACCTCACGGTCCAGGCGGAACGTGCAGCTCTCGTCGCTGGGCGGAAGCATCCGCTCGCCTACGCTCCCCGCCCTGGCCGAGAGGGAGGGAACGCAGCCCACGACTGACGACCGCGGCGAGGACTGCGGCTGAGACCGTCGCACACCGACGACCTGCTGGCGACGCATCGACCATGCCGTCCTAGCTCGTGCCTTCCGGGAGCGCTGTCAGGAGCCTCGACCCATTTGCCGATCATGCGTGCTCAGGAGCAGCTCCGCGACGTGTGTCGCCTCGCGGATCACGTAGCGGCCGGTCTCCTTGCTGATGCCCGTGGGCAGCGTCCTCCCGTGGCCGGTGCCCTGGAGGTTGCGCAGTTCGTTGATCGTCGAGGCTGTTGTCTTGGCCGACTGATAGATGGCGCGCAGTTGCTTGCCGCCAGGCTGCGAGGCGTCGACGAGCTGGGGCTGGAGTCCGAGCCGCTCCATCGCCAGATGCAGCAGCGGTTCGAAGTCGAGCTTCCCTGTCGGGAGCATCATCTGCTCCTCGAGCACAAACTTGCAGATCGATTCCAAGAGTTCCTTCGCTCCCCCCAGAAGGGCCCCCGGATCCTCGACATTCCGGCGCAACCGGGCGAGCTGCTCGTCGAGGGCCTGCCTTCCGCCGGTCTCCAGGTCGAGCGGCTGCTCGTGATGGAGCCGCCCTTCGTCGTCTAGCACAGCCCCCTGGACCAGGAGCGCGCGCTGCAGGGTCGCGACCCGCTCCTTTGTCTGCGCGTCTGAGCTGTTGAACGCGCCATCGACGCGCAGCGCCGTCAGCAGCTGATCCAGTGCCTTTGCGGCCACGTCTCCCGGACGTCGCCGGGCTGTCCGGCACAGCAGCAGCACGCGGTGCTCCTTGTTCGGCGTGCCGGTGGCGACGTCGTAGGGGTCCTCGTCCGATAGACCACACGCCGTGAAGCACCTCGTGAGGGTCGCGTGGCTCGGGCCCGCGCCGCCGAAGAAGAACTTACCCAGCGAGGCGGCGACCTCGTCCGAGAGCAGCTAACCTATCACGGAACTCCCCCTCGTCTGGCGCCATGCGACGGCGCGATCCTGACCAGTGTCTCAGGACGACGAGTTCGGTTCCCGCAGGCGGAGTGTCTCACCAGCGGTACGTCGGCTTCGGTTCATACCGGCCGTGCCGTGCTCGCTCTTCATGCGTCCACGTGGGCACGGCGCCCGACGGCAGCACCCGGCGCGGGTCGACCGCCGCCAGGTGCCCGCGGGCCCACTCGACAAACGGGTGTCCCTCCTCGCCGATGGCGCGCTCCACTTCGTCGACGAACGCGGCCATCTCGCGGTGCCTAGTCCACGCGTCGGCACGTGCGTGGAGCGCCTGCTCCCACTCCTCGTAGCCGCGGCGCAGCTGCTCGACCCGGTGTACTTCCTCGCGGCGAAGCCTCTCCTCTTCTTCGCGGCGGCGGCGCTCCTGCTCCATCCGGACGGCACGTTGGCTGGCGGCCTCGACGGCGGCGATCACCTCAGCCAGCCGCTCCTCGACCTTCACGCGGGCACCGTCGGTCCACGAGGCCCCGGTCTTCCGTCCGTCGTGGTCCGTCAGGTGGAGCCGCAGTCTGCCGTCACCGACGTAGTCGTACCTCGGCGCCCCGACGTACTGCCCCTTCGCCCGGCGCGCCGCCTCCTCCTTTGTGTCCTCGTGTGGACGCCGCTTCGTCACCTCGCTGAACACGATCCCCACCGTCGCGTGCCCGGCATCAAGCAGGAGCAGCGCTTGGTTAGGATAGCGCAGGTAGGTGCCGCGGTAACCATCGGGCTCTCGGCGCGCTTCCACGGGCGTGACCGTCCAGCCGCGAGCCAGCGCCTCGGTGACTAGAGAGTGGGCCACCAGGACGCAGCGCCTGCGCAGGGGCATCGGAAGCCGGCCCGGCCTATCCCTGAGCTCCTTGACGGCCGGGTGGGGACGCCGGACGACCTGGCGCAGCGGAACCTGCTCCTGGGGCTCCTGCGGCACTACGACAGGCTCTCGCGTCTCGGCCGGCGCCGGGGAAAGGTCCTGAGTCCCTAGTCTTGCAGGACTCCCTGCACGGCGCGTTCGTGGAGCCGGTGGCCTTTCGGCCTGCTCGACCTCACCCGGGTACCTGCCGTGCTCGACGTAGTACCTGCCCGTCTCCGTGAGCTCGGCCGTCCACTTCCCGCCCGGGCGGCGGACCTTGACGAGGCCGCGCGCCGCCAGCGCGGCGGCGCTCAGCTTCATCTCCGGCCGCGGCGGGTCCTGGGAGCCTCCGGCGGCGAGCCAGTCGAGCACCTCACGCTGGGCGTCGTTGACAGGACGGGGAGTCATCCGAGAGTCAGTCGGCCTGCCAGGACAGCGGCGCCGTGGTGTCTAGCGTCTCCCGGGCTCCCGTGGCGAGGTTGACCGCAAACCGCAGCCTGTCCTGCGGCGCCCTGGTCCTATCGGGATGATTCAGGAGAGCGAGGCTCCGCGAAACGTCGAGCTGCACTCCCAAATGCGTCACACCTGCAGCGAGGAGTTCTGCAACGAGCGCAGGAGCGTCCTTGGATGGGAAGCTCTTGTACTGCTTGTTGCGGGTCTCTGGGAAAGACCGAATAAGCATGGCCTCGGCCACGGTCACGAGCTTCGCCTGATCGACCAACGGGCCGTCTGGCTCCGTCATCGCTTGCATTGCCATCCGCGCGATCTCTTCCCAGTTGTCGGGGCCGATGCTTCCGGAGAGTTCTCGACCCTGCACCGCCGCATCCAAGACGATGAGCGCCACTGCGGAGTTGGGATACAGGTCTCCGACCTGAGCCAGCACGCGCTGGACCGTCTCGTGGCCCTCACCGATTCTCTCGGCAGCCGTGCGCTCACCCTGCTTCCCGAACGACTGACCGATGTACTCGACGCGGTACGTGAAGAACTTGCGGAGCGTCCACTCATGCCAGTGGTCCATGTGCTGGCCCGGCCTCCAGGCGCGAGCCAGGACACGGCGGGTCAGGTCCACAGCGTTTGAACGCTGATTCTCACCCTGCTCGTCCACCCAATTAACCGCGCCGTCGACCAAGCGCGTGCCCTCGCGAGGAAGAAGGTCGAAAGGCACGGGGATGGTGCGCGGCTTGAATTGCGAGCCGTCGTGGAAGCGTGTCTCCATCTTCCAGCCGTCGGGCCGCTGGATAAGGTCCACGATTTCAGTCTTCGGCCCGACGAGCACGAGGTACAAGTAGGCACCGTGGTCGTGAGCCCACTGCACGAACCGGTCGTCGTACACCTCAGACGGCAGAAGGGCTCGTGACCAGTAGTTGGTGACAGCCAGCAGGGATTGCGGCTCGGCCAGATCGTCTGCCATGACGTACCTCCATCGACGGGCGCAACCTCTCGCTACGAGGATGCTATCGAACAAATCTGCCTAGATTCCCGTTCTATGCGGTGCACCAATCGGGGCTCATCACCCGCGGCATAAACTCCAGCGCGGCGAAGGGCTTGCTATGCCTCTAGAGGTATCGTGCCACCGGACAGGAGTTAGATGAAGCGGAACCCGAACAGCCCGCCTTCTTCCCCCGAGTCGGTGAGCACCGGATCGATAACGTAACTCCGCCGGTCGAATCCTTCGGATTCAGCGGCTGTCAGACGATCCGAGTTGAGTGTCACGACATACTGGAACCCAACCTCATCTGCCAGCCGAGCGCCAATGTTGAGACAAGAAGCAATTTGGCGATCGTCCATAGAGTCAAACAACTGACTGTCGTGTACCAAAATTCGTGGGGCGCGACCGAGTTGAATTGCCGTGACTGTGCACACCATGTCAAGCAGGAAGGTCTTGACACCTAGAATTCCCGCTGATGCATCACCATCAATCTTCGGCACAACTTTCAGCATGCCCTTGCGTGTAGCTTCAATCAGCAAAGAGACGTTGCGGTCGGCATAGATCTCTTCGCCGAGCTGCTGAAACAAAACAATGGCTGATTCCAGAGGAAGCTCGCGGTCTGCGATCTCAGTTCGAACGCTCGATTCGGCCTCGGACATCATTGCACGCAGGCGGATCCCGGTGTCGCTGACAGACTGCACAAGTTCGAGTTTCCGCTCCAGATCAGCAACAAGAGCATCCAGATCTGTGAGTTCACGTTCAGCGCTTCGGAATGTTTCCAATGCCATTGAGTCGTTCAATAGATTCATGATGCTCGAGCGTCGCTGATCAAGGGCCTGACGTTCCGAGTTGACCTCCGCCAAGCGCTGAGTGACGGACAGAAGCTCTGCTTGAAGGTACATTTGCCGATTTCGCACTACCGAAGCATGAAACTCAGCGACCTCGGCGAACCGGTGGGTTGCAGCTCCTGGCAAGACGATGCCGACCTCCGCATACATACTCTCCAGTTGCTTGGCTAGGTCCGTCCCTGCAACTGCTGGACGCTCTTCTGTCATTGCAAGTTCAAGGTCACGCTTCCGCCGTTCAAGCGAGAGTCCTTCATCGTTGAGCTCTCTGATTGCGTGGGTCAGACGGTCTGCATCCGCCTGGTGGTCGGCATACTGCTCGTCGACTCTGAACCCCGAGAGATTGGACTCCAAACGCGACCGCTTCTCACGCGCCTGAGCCAAACGGGCGCGCAGTTCCGGCTCACTGAGCGTGATAGCTCCGATTGCACCCTCGGAGATGGCCTTACTGAGCGCCTTTCGATTCTTCTCCAGTGCGGTTACTTCGCCTGCTTTCGCGAGAATCTCAGGGGAAAATCCGAGGAAGAAACCCATCCGAGTGCCGGACTCCCAATCGGACTCGACACGATGAGTCTTGAGCGGATCACCGAAGTAGTCGCGGGCGAGCTGTCCGAACAATTGGCCCACTGTCGGCCTTCTGACAGAATCGGGAATACCTAAAATTGCAGAGAGTTCACGTTTCCAGTCATCAACGCTAGTCGTGGCACCATCAATATAGACCTTCGTTTGCGGCGAAATAGGCCTTTCCACTCGGCTAATCCCTGCCGACTCTCCGAGGTCAAGTTTTGCCCAGAAGGAGTGTTTGGACAATGCCTCAACCTTAAGACTGTCGGCAATACCGCCGCCGAGCAGGTAGCGCACGATTCTGACGAAACTGGTCTTACCCGCCCCATTCCGGCTATCCCCGGACGTAGATTCGGTCGTTTTGTCCGCGAGTAGGATGTTCATCCCCTCGTGAAACCACAGCCGCTTGAAGCGCGAGTCGGACGAGCCTAGTTCATGCAGAAACATGCCGTCTCACCAACTGCCCAGATTCATTCCAGGAAACTGCATCAATCGCAAACAACATAGACAATGCCAAGGCGAACCAATCGAAGGTGACCTTGGAGTCTCCGCGAACCTCACTTGAGTACTTCAAGAACCGCTCCCAAAGCCCCGACACGGTTGCGGGCGATTCCAAGAGCGAGATCAGGCTTGCCCCAATGGTCAGCAAAGCACGCTGAGGCTCGATGCCTTTAGTTGGTAGCAACATGCCGCACCTCGCCTCCAGCATTGTCAGCAGGTGGCTCCTCAAAAATGTCACATGAGTCAAAGAAGTAAGCCGTGACGGCGTATACGGCATTAGCCCGCTTCGTGGACAGATCGAAGTCCTGCCCACCAAGCGCCCCATAGACTCGACGAACAATCTCGCGCACGTCCCTTGTAGCCTGTCGAGCCTCTTGGTAGATGACACGGAAGCGTTGAGCTTTCTCATCACGCAACGCAGGATCTGCCTGTTCGGAGAACCATTTGTCGATACGTGCCGAAAGCAGCCTTCCCGCATTGAACTCTGCCCTCGTAGTCTCCGGGAGGTTATTGAAGTCCATCTTGGTGGAGGGGACTGGACGGATGGATTCGATGTGGTCAGGGCCATCTCCGTCTACATCCTCCAGAGAGAGAATGAGCTCCACAAGATCGGCAAGCTCCACGTTCTCGGCATGCGGGACGCCTGGGATTACTTCATCTAGCTGCGCTGGAGTTAGCTTGTCAGCGGCCTTCCACCACAGATCGTCAACCTGCCAGATCTCGATAGTGATGGGACGTTGCGTTCCCGACGCGTGCTGTTGTCGCAGAGCTAGGACACTCTTCGTCGGCAAGGGGCCAAAGAGAGCGTTCGTGACGAACCGCCAAGTTGAGAAGCCGTTCCAACAAGCGAGCCCTCTGGCGAAGTCAGACTCCAGCTTGTCCTTAGTCTTCTGGTCAACGCCGGTAGTGGCTCGCTGCCCATAGCAGGCGTATAGGATCGATCCGTTGTCAGCGAGTCCGTCACAGCCCCCGTCGCCGTGCTTGCCCATCGGGGCTGGGTTCAGGTAGTCACTGTGGAGGCGGGCCAAGAGCGCCGTGGCGTAGTCCTCGAAAGCATCACCGGAAGCGATGCACCGCTGGTCATGTTTTGCTCGATACCAGCTCTTCCATGCGGAGTCGATCATGGGCCGCACCCCCTTCCCGTAGGTGATTTGCGCCTTCGACAGAACGGTGTCGCCCTATGAAGGTTGCGCCACCTTGTCAACCAAGTCTAGCTGTCCACCCTCTGCCATCGTCTTCCCCGTCGGTTCGTGTTGCCGCTCGTCAACGGCATCCCCAAGGCGAGCCGACAGAGATCTGAGGTCACAGAGAGTTGGGCTCAGAGTTGAAGCGGACGCTCCATGCGCCGTTCAGGCCCCGTCTGGGGGTTCTCGACACGGGCGCGAGGCAACATCCTTAACGCTGTTTCGGCCCGGGCACGGTCGATCCTCTGCGCCGTGTCTTCGGGCTGGGCGCCGAGCGGGGTGGGGTCGGTGATCTGGTAACGGTCTCGATAGGCGGCGACGACCAGGGAGCGGCGTCGCCACTGTCGCCGCTCCCGCCCACTGGTGGGTATCGGACCGAGGGCTGTAACCCATGGTTCGTGGGTGTGGAGGGCGGTGTCGAGGACGGCTTCTGCTCGGGTCTCGATGAGGTGGCGGCGCTCGGTCAGGGCCCGTTGCATGTCGGGGGTCATGGGGCCGGCGGCTTCGGGAATCAGCCCGGCAATGAGACGCGGTGCCCGTCGAGTGCGTCCCGATCCGGCGGGTCGGGTGGTGGCGTTGGCGAGGCGGTGGTGGATGACGGAGGCGATGTCGTCGGCGTCAGTGAACCCACGAGCCTTGATGAGGCGTGGCAGGAGGGTGTCGACGTTGTGGTGGTTGGCTTCGACCCGGCGCAGTTCCGCGGTCAGGGCGCCGAAGGCGTCGGAGTCGATGACGGCTTGTGCTTGCTCGTCGGTGAGTCCGGAGCTGCGGACCAGGGTGGTCCAGCGGTCGTGTTGGGCTGCGGCGGCGATGGTTTCGTATTCGGCGGCGAGTTGGGCGATCGAGCCCCACCGGTCTTGCTCGGCGGTGATGGTCTCGTGTGCCGACAGCTCAGCACCGCTGTGTTGGAGCACGCCGTAGAGGACCGTGCGGGCGGTGGCGTCGGGATTGTCGCCCGGGTGCGCGGTGGCGTGGTCGTCGGGGCGGTCGAGGATGACGTAGGCCCGGTTCGATTCGCGTCCGCGGGTCATGGCGACGTACAGGTTCTCCCGCGTGGTGGTGGGTTCGACGAGGACGTGGGCGGTGTCGGTGGTGATGCCTTGGGCGCGGTGGGCGGTGACGGCGTAGCCGAGGTACCCCAAACACACCTACCGTGATCGTGTGTCTGTGCGCCCCAGTCTACGGCCGTGGGTGCCGATACCGCGGCCGTGAGTTGCGGGGACCCACCCTGCCAGAGGTCTGAGTTGCCGATCCGGAGCATTGGCCTTACATCGATCCAGGCAGTGACTGCGCTCGGCAACAGGGTCCCGCCAGTAGACGCTTGTGAGGCTCTGCGTCTCCTTCAGCGCGCTCCGTCAGTCGTCAGTTGGTCCTGATAGGACGGGAGTGGAGTGAACCTAGGAGTGCCTGGGCGCTACTGATCTGGTGATGGACATCGGACGGGAACGGCGGAGCGAGGTGAAGCTGGTTGGTGCAGAGCGGGGATATGCAGACCGATGATCACCTACTGGCTCTGGTCGGTGGGGGCGACGAGCGTGCGCTCGGCCACTTGTATGCCCGCTACGCGTCGGTCGTGTTCGCGTTCGTTCTCGCCCGGGTCTCGGACCGTGGGGTCGCGGAGGAGGTGAGTGCGGATGTTTGGCTGGGATGCTGGCGATCGGCGCGCGCGTTCCGGCGCGACGCGAAGGTGCTCACCTGGTTACTCGGTATCGCGAAGCGCCAGATCTACATGCACACCCGCCGCAAACGCCTGCCACAGGTGCCCCTCGACGAAGAGCAGGCGAACGAGCTGCCCTCGGACGAACTCGGCCCGGCCGAACTGGTCTTGGCCGCCGATCAGGCGGCTGCCGTCTTGGATGCGCTCGATGCGCTCCCGGAGAGCTTGGCTGAGGTGGTGCGGTTGGCGTGGTTGCACGAGCTGCCGTACGAGGAGATCGCCGACGTTGTCGGTGTGCCGGTCGGGACGGTCAAGAGCCGGGTGTCACGGGCGCGAAGGCAGCTGCGTGAGGAACTGAGGAGGCAGGATGCCTGAACACGAATCGAACCAGAACCGGGGCGAGGACATCCGCGACGTGCTGCGCCGGTGGGAGTCCGAGCGTGCCGCGCAGGCCCCGGACTTCTCGACGATCCATCGCCGTATAGCCGCGCAGCCGTCCCCGCTCGACGCACCGCGCTGGTCCGCGGCCCGGAGCCTGCGATTGGCTGGGGCGTTGGCGTGGGCGCAGGTGCGGGTGGTGCCGTGGCTCGTGCTGCCGGTGGTGCTGGTGACGGTGACGATGGCGGTGCTCGCCGCCCGTTTCCTCGGGGTGAGCCAGGGGGCGTCGGCGGCCGTGACGGGGTTCTCCGCACTGATGCTGCTGGGCGTGGCGGCGACGGTGACGATGGCGTTGTCGCCGAGCCGAGCGGATGCAGTGTCGCTGTCGACGCCGCTGGGGCCGCAGGTCGTCGTGATGGCGCGGATCGGGATCGTGCTGGTTCTCGACGTGGTCTGCGGGACCGCGGCGTCGGTGGTGGTGACGGCGTGGGGGCACACCGGTGGACTGGGCGCGCTACTGGCCGGCTGGTTGGTCCCGTTGGCGGTGATCGCTGGTGTCGCGACTTTCGTAGCGATCTGGGCAGTGCCGTGGGCGGGCATGATCGCCGGCCTGGTGTTGATTCCGCTGGTGACTCCGGCGTCGAACAGCACGATGAGCATCGGTCTCGGTGCGATCTCTGGCGTGGTCTGGGAGGCGATCACCCCGGCCGGTGTCGCGGCGCTCGGCATCCTGATCCTTGCCGCTGCGATCATCTCCGCCCGGTCTGCCGCTGCCCGCCGCGGAGGACTTCCTGAACCGGTGTGAACCTTCCCCGTCCGGACCGCTACTGATCCAGTGAAGGCCGAACAGCACCCTGCGCGTCGGCCTGGTTCAGGAAGGTGGATCGGATGTCGGGAGCGCTGCTGGGCACGCAATGGCGCCGCGTTGGCCTGCCCATCGCCGTAGGTCCGGTGATCGCGGGCGGCCTGGTCGCGGTCGCGGGCTGGCTGGTGTCGTCGGCGTGGCCGACATCGCAGGCGATGACGCTGGTGACCTGGCTGGCGCAGGTCTTTGTGATCTGCGCCGGGGTGTGCGTGGCAGTCGCCCTCACCGGTGACCCGCTGATCGAGCTGCACGAGTCGACGACCGTCGGTTTCCGCACCGTCCAACTGTTGCGCGGCCTACTCGTCACCGTCTCGGGGCTGGCTGGTGCGGTCGTGATGGTCGTGCCCCTGCATCTGCTCGGGATGTGGCCGCGCGATATCGGGTGGGCCAGCGTGGCCTCACCTGCCGGGGCAGTCGTGCTCGTCGCGGTGATCGCCCTGTTCGCAGCGGCATACGCCGGGACCGCGTCAGCCACGACGATCGCAGTCGTCGCAGCGTGGATGTTCCTCGCGATGCTCTGGGACCCGTACGTGCTCCCACTGCACTTGCAGCGGGGCGTGCCGCTTGCGGCCGCGGCGGTCCTGCTGGTCCTGGCCTGGCAGCGGCTCGGCAACTCGGAACGCAACATCGCGAAGGTGGCAACGGTATGACCCTCATCGACCTGGCCCGCACGCATTCCCGAGCCGCGCGGAGGCAGAAGGCACTCTGGTTCACCGCGATCCCGCTGACCGCATTCGCGACACTGCTCGCGGTCATCTCCCCAGCCCGGCCCGGTACCGGCGGGATCGCAGACCTCGCGTTCTCGGGGCAGATCATCGCGATGTTCACCGGGATCGCCTACGCGGCCGCGTTCGCGGACTTCTTCACCGCACAAGCGAAGCTCGGCATGCACGAGCTCGAAGCCTCGACTCCCGCCCCGGGTGCGCTGCTGCGGACCGCGCGGGTGCTCGGAGCGTTCAGTGTCGTCATCGCCCCGTCGCTGGCGGTGCTGCTGGTGATGGGGCTGATGCAGACGATCAGCGGGCATCCCTGGTCCCTACCGGGCGCGCTGGCCGTCACCGCGACCATCGTTGCCCCGGCGGCGTTGATCACGATGGCACTGTCCGGGGTCTGTGGTGTGTTGATGCCGAAAGCGCTGGGACGGATCGTGGCGGTGCTGGTGTGGTTCTTCCTGATCTTCTCCAGCTCTGTGCTGCCGCTCCCAACCCCGAACGGCACCGTGTTCTCCGTCATCGGCGACGCGATCGTCGCCGGCTGGTTCGGTGCCGATTCGATCTATCCCGCCACAGGTCCCCTCGGGTTCGACGGCACTCCGTTGAGCGCGGCCATCTCCCTGGTCCTCCAACTCGTCATCATCGCCGCCCTGCTGCTGGCCGGGTCGTCGCTGGCCGAACGCACCCGGAAGCGTTGAAAGGAAACCGCATGTTCATCTCGATGGATCATCTCGGCAAGGACTTCCGCAAGAAGCCGGCCGCACTCGATGACGTCACCCTCGATCTGCCGCAGGGCATGATCGGGCTGCTCGGCTCCAACGGGGCCGGGAAGACCACCCTCATGCGCATCCTGTGCGGCATCATCCAGCCGACTCGCGGCCGGGTGCAGATCGATGGCCACGACCTCGCCGACGCGTCCACCCGGCGGGCGGTGAAGAAGACGCTCGGCTATCTGCCGCAGGACGTCGAACCGTACCCGAACCTCACCCCGCTGGAGTTCCTGGACTACGTCGGCGTCCTCAAGGGCATCGACAACTCGAGCGCACGAAAGGGGCAGGCCCGCGAGCTGATCGCCCGGGTCGGGTTGACCGACGCGCAGGATCGGCGTATCGGCGGGTTCTCCGGCGGGATGCGTCGCCGCGTCGGCATCGCGCAGGCGCTCATGGGTGACCCCAGGCTGTTGATCGTAGACGAACCCACCGCCGGACTCGACCCGGAAGAGCGGATGCGGTTCCGCACCCTGCTGGCCAGCCTCGGCCAGGACCGCACCGTGATTCTGTCCACCCACATCCTCGACGATGTCGCCCAGACCTGCCCGTACGTGTTCGTGCTCCGCGACGGCCGGGCCCGCTACGACGGCCCCACCGAGGGGCTGATCGACGCCGCCCGCGGACGCACCTGGCTCACCGCAGCCCGCACCGCACCGCCGCCCGAGCACGTCACCGTCGTCAACGCGACGACCACCGGGGCGGGAACCCAATACCGGATCATCACCGACACCCCACCCGCCGACGCGAGCCCGGCCGACCCCAACCTCGAGGACGGCTACATGGCACTCGCCCAACTGAAGGAGACCCCATGACCCCCATGACCCCGCGCCGCCGCACCGGACGGCTCGCCGCAGCGGCCGGTGCCCTCATCCTCGGCACGATTGGGCTGGCCGGGTGCAACGGCATGCAACATCCCGAGGACTTCCCTGTCGACGGGCCGAAGGTAACCGCGACGAGCAACCCGGCCGAGGTCAGCAAGGACGACTTCGGGCACTCCTGGAACCTCACCGTCGACCACGGCACCGTCGCCTGCGAACAGAACTCCGACAGCGACCCGGTCCTCACCTTCACCGCCCCTGACGGCACCGTCTACGCCCTCAACGCAGTCGATCAGAACAAGGACCTGCCCGACATCGGCGAGATCTCCGACGGCTCCATCGGCACGCTGCGCACCTTCGCGTTCACCGTCTGCGACGCCTGACCCCATCATCCGCGAAAGGAGAACCACGCGATGGTCTCTCATGACGATCACGCACGCCCATCCGCCACTGCCGTCGACCGAAGCGCCGCCGCTGTCCGCTGTGTCGATGTGCGGCTGCAACGCGGCGATACGGTGGTGCTCGATGGCCTCGACCTCACCGTCACCACCGGGCGGGTCCACGCCCTGCTGGGCCGCAACGGTGCCGGGAAGTCCACGACCTTCCGCATCCTGCTGGGGCTGATGGACGCCGACTCCGGCACGATCGACGTACTCGGGGACACCTCGATGCGAGGCGGGCGGAGCCGGACGACGTCGGAGCGGATCGGGGCCAGCATCGACGGCCCTGCGATTTACGGTCATCTCAGCGCGTTCGACAACCTGCTCGTGCACGCCCGTCTCACCGGGGTCGGCCGGGAACGTATCGAGGAAGTCCTCGACATCGTGGGACTCGCCGGGACCGGCCGGAAACGTGCACGGCACTTCTCGATGGGCATGAAGGCCCGGCTCGCGCTCGGGATCGCGATCCTCACCGAACCAGACCTGCTCATCCTCGATGAGCCGCAGAACGGGCTTGACCCGCAGGGAATCGTCGAACTGCGGCATCTGCTGCGCGACTACGCCGCCGCCGGGCGGACCGTGCTCGTCAGCTCCCATCAGCTCGGCGAGATCACCCAACTCGCCGACGACATCTCCGTCCTGGCCGATGGGCGCTGCCGCTACCAGGGAACCCTCGAAGACTTCGCGCCCGCCGGGCAACTGGAGCAGGCGTTCCTCGATCTCACCCTGCCCGATGCCGCACGGTCGGAGGCCGCTTGATGCGCCCGCTCGTCGCAGCCGTCCGCGCCGAGACCGTACGCACCCGCGGTTCGGCCGCCGCCTACCTGCCCTGGCTCGGGCTGGTGATCGCAGGCATCAGCTTCGCAGGCATTCTGATCACCCCCGAGAGTCAGGAGCGGGCGGCTCTGTTGTGGCAGACGCTGTACGTCACGGGGATGGCCGCCCCCTTGCTCACCCTGCTGGCCGGGCTTACCACCGCCCGCGAAGCAGTCGCGCGCGAGGGCGGCACGCTCTGGCGGCCGGTCAGCCCGCGGACCATCGTGCTCGCGCGCTTCCTCGTCCTCGCCGCGCTATCGGCACTGTTCCATGCACTGGCCTTCTGGACCGTCATTCCGTTCTCGCTCCTGGCCGGAGCACCGACCGACGTCACTGGAATCCTCTGGGCCGGGGCCAGCTGCTGGATCGCCACCCTCGGTGTGCTCGCCCTCGCCTACGTCGCCACCGAAGCCTGGGGACTCATCCCCGTCTTCCTCGCCGCGTGGGCCTGGCAGGTCATCGGCAGCCTCGCCGCGGAGATCACCGTCTGGCCGGTGCTCCCGCCCACCTGGGCGGTGCGGGCGATGTTGCCGCTGCTCGGCGCGCACCAGAACGCCGAACCCCTCGATCCCACCGATCCGCTCGCCCAGGAGTCCCCGGCACTCGCTCTCGTTCTCGGGCTGCTGCTCGCCGCTGTCGTCCTCGGCGTGCGACTCATCCGGGTCGGCGCTGCGCGTACGGAGGGCCGGACCGACAATCGGCCGGTCGGCCGACGCAGCACCCGCCCCGGCGCGCTCGGCGCGATACGCACCGTCATGCGCTCCCGCGCCGTGATCCCGCTCTGCGTCGCGGCGGTCGTGCTGGCTGTCGCAGTCGCAGCCGTGTACCCGAACAGCTACCTTCTCGGCCTGCACACCTACGCGATGCTCCCACTCGGCGCCTGCATCATCGTCGTGCTCGCCTGGCAGGCTCTCACGCCCGGCTGGCGCATCCTCGTGCTGCGGCGCGGCAATATCCCTGCTGCCGTACGCAGTTGGCTCGTGCTGTGCGTCACCGTCGTCACTCTCGCCGTCACCCTCTGCACACTCGCGAACACCGTCCTGCGCGGCGAGACCGACCCGGCGACCATCGTCTCGCTGCTGCGTTCCGGACTGCTCTGGCTGATCCTCGGCACGGCCGGCGTCCTCGGAGCACTCTGGCTCACCGTCCGCTACGGCGTCGGTTGGGCGCTCGGCGCAACGGTCATCATCATGATCCTCGGGATCACCCTCGGCGGAGATGTCCTCGCCGATACCTGGCTTTGGGTACTCGGCCCCACCGCTTGGCCGCTCACCGCCGACACGCCAGCCCGTCTTACCCTCGCGGCGCTGATCGGACTGCTCATCGCCGCGTCCACCTGGCTGCTCAGCGGTCGCGTACTGCGAACCGCAACCGCACGAGGCGTCTGACCATGACTACCGCCCGGCCACAGCTCCAGTGCCTACCTCCGGCAAGGGGGCGGTACGAGGGCAGGAGATGACCGGACACGCCGCTTTGCGGGCAGTCAACCGGACGATCTACCGGTCCGTCGGACCCGTCGCGTATGACTTCGTGAAGCTGATAGTCGTGCGCGACGGGTCGGCGATCCTGTTCAGCGAGTTCGGGGAACACCCGATCAACGTCGGCGATGTTGTGCTGCTGGCCGCGAACACATTGTGCGGCTCCGAGCCGGAAGGGCACATCACGGTGTCCACGATCTACGCCGACTCCGATTACGTGCTCGACCAGCTCTTCTGGCAACACGTCGATATGCTCTGCGACCGCCTCGACACTCAGGACTTCGCGGACACGATCTATACCGAACCGGCCCAGATACTCCGGCTGGGTGAGCACCGGGCAGGCATGTTGATGCCCTGGGTCGATGAGTTGGTCGCTCTGACCACGGACGAGCTCGCCCGGAGCCGGTTCCACCGGGCCCAGGCGTTGTGGTTTTCGATCATCGACCAGGTGTCGCCGTTCATCGAGGTATCGCCCCACCGGATCGCCCCGAACCAGCGTGCCCATATCCGGCCCACCCTGCCGCGCGAGCGCAGGTTCGCACCGTTGCGGGCCGAGGCTCGTCAGGTCGAGGCGCTGCTGCGCGGCGATGTCGCGCATGACTGGAACCTGACGGAGCTGGCCGACGCAGTTCATCTGTCGCCGAAGCAGCTCAGCCGGGTGTTCGTGGAGGCGTTCGGAAGACACCGCTGGCGTACCTGACAATGCTGCGCGTGCAGGAGATGAGCCGCCAACTACGCGAGCCCGAGGTCTCGATCGCGGAAGCAGGCCGTCGGGTCGGATGGCAGTCGCGGAACCGTGCGACGGAGGCGTTCCGCGAGCATGCGGGGATCACTCCGACGCGGTACCGGCAGATGCAACTCCATCCGGAGTCTCGGAGACCAACGGTTCTAAGACCGGCGGTTCTATAGGGTCCGTGTCGGCCCGTCTGACCGAGGGTTGTGGCGGTGGGTGTCATGTTCGAACGGGTCGCGGAGCTGCTGTGCGCGTTCAGCCGCTCGCTGCCGCTGGTCGGCCCGCTCGGCCTGCTTGGCGTCGATGCGGGCGGCGGCTTCGACGATCGGCAGAGCGCGCAGCTGGTCGGCTTCGGCACGAGTGGCGGCGGCCTCGGTACGCGCGGCGCGGGCGCGGCGGTGTGGGTCGGGCTCACGCATGCCGAGGTGGATGCGGCGGGCGCGTTCGGTCCCGTACTCGCTGACCAGCAGTGCCAGGTGTTCCTGCTCGTGACGTTCCCGCATCGTCTTCTGCCCGGCCGTCACGGCCGCCACGCCTTGCACCGCCTCGGTCACGCGGGGATCGGCCTCGGCGTGGCTGGCGGCGACTCTGCTCGCCCATGCGGTGAGCTGGTCAGCAGCGCTCGGGGTGGTGCCCCATTCGTTGGCGACCTGTCCGCGCAGCTCCCGGGCGCGTTCGGTCGCGGCGCGATGCTCGGTGCGGGCCTTACGCTTGCCGAACCGGCCGACAGCAGCGAGGCGGGCGCTTGCCGTGGTCTCGTCTGCGACGGCGGAGAGGTAGGCCGCGGCATCGGCCTCAGCCCGGGCGGTGAGCGGCCCTGCGACCTCGACACGTATCTGCTCGACCGCTTCTTCGGCCTTGCGGAGGGCTTCGGTGTTCTCGTCCGTCTCGGCGCGGTGAGTCTCACGTTGGGCGTCGAACCTGTCGGCGATCTGTTCCCAGCGTTCCGCCGCCCGCAGCGCGCGTTCGACCTCACCGTAAAGGCGAGCGAGTTCGTCCGTGACCAGCCGCACAGGGCCGTTGGTGACCAAGCCACGCACGGCTTCGACTGCTTGGGTGGTGGCGTGGTCGAGGCCGCGGTCTGCTGGGTCGTGTTCCATGGCGTCGTTGAACTGCGCCCGGGCGTCTGCGAGGTCTTCGGCGACGACGTGCAGCTGGTTGGTGTCGCTGCCTCGGGTCATGCCGACGTAGACGTTTGCCGCGGTCGTCGCTTCCGACAGGATCGTGTGGGCGGTATCGACGGTTGCGCCTTGGACGCCGTAGGCGGTCGTCGCATAGGACAGGTGCGCGTACTCGTTCACGTACTCGGGCGGGAGGGCGACAGTGCGGAGGTTCTTCTGCTTGTTGCCGACCTCACGTGCGTACACGGTGCCATCATCGATGAGCCGTTGCACGATCCATTGCTGCCGGTTCGCGACACCCAGGCTGGTGTCGTTCTTCCGGGTCTGGATCAGGTCACCGGCCCCGATGGGCAGGCCGTCGCTGCCGGTCGCCGTCACCGTGTCGTCCACCTCGCCCTGTTCGACCCGGCCGGTGCGGATGCGCTCATTCACCGCGGCAGCTTCCTCGTTGGTCGCCACCGTGATCGCCTCCCCGTCTCGGGCGTTGGCGGTGATGTGGTCGCGGGCCGCGTCGTCGTCGGCGTGCAGGGTCACGACGCCCATCGTGACCAGTTGGTCGAACACGTCGCCGGGGTTCTCCCGGTCCCGCATCTTGAGAGTGAGCGCGGCGTAGGCGGAGTCGGTGAAGCGGTGCAGCTCGGTCATGTCGTAGGTGCGGCCTCTGATCTGGGCGGCCATGTCGAGTACCCCGCCCCGTCCCACGGCGGGCAGCTGGGCGCGGTCGCCGACGAGCGCGACTGTTGCGCCTGCCTCTTGGGTGATGGTGAGGAGGGCGTGGGCGGTGTCTTGGTCGAGCATCCCGGCCTCGTCCACGATCACCCGCTCACCCCGCACCAGCCGCCCTTCTTCGGTCGGGCCGGTGAAGCTGCGCCCGGTGTCGGGGTCGATATCGCTCTGCGCGAGGCGGGTCCAGACGCCGTCATCGTTCCATCGCCACCCATGCGCATACACGAGCGCCGCAACCGAGGTGGCGGGGATGCCGAGGTCGTCGTGTGCGACTTGTGCTGCTCGTAAGGTCGGGGCGACCACTCGCGACCCACGGCCCTGCTCGGCGGCAACGTGGATGGCGACGCCGAGCATCGTCGTCTTCCCGGCCCCGGCCGCACCCTCCACGATCACCAGCGGATCAGCCGACGCGACCGCCGCAGCGGCAGCCGTCTGCCCCTCATCGAGCTTTGCCGCCTGCGCGGCCTCGGTGACGTCCGGGTGTTCCGGCTCCTGGTGTGGTGTTGCGGTGGTGAGTTGGTCGCGTAGCGCGGTCTCGGCGGCGATCACGCCGAGACTGGTCAGGTGGGCGACGTGTTCCGGTGTCGGCGCATCGGGTGGCAGGATCGAGAAGCAGTCATCGATCGCGAGATCGGTCGCAACCGCGATGAACTTCCGCAACTCCGCCGGTGTGGCCTGCGCGCCTGCCTCGGTCGTGATCCGGGTGATGTGCTCCTGGATCGTGTGCCGGGTCCACGCCGACGCCCCGGCGGCGCACCGGTCGAGTGCCCGCGATGCGACCTCCTGCACGGCAAGGTCATCTAGCGACATCGCGGGTTGCACGGGCTTGCGTTCCAGATGCTCGGGGTCGTAGCCGGCGTCGGTGAGTTCTTGCCGCCACCACTGCTCGTTCTTGAGATCGGCCGGCTTCTTCCCGGGGCGCTGGTGTGCCCACGCGATGCCCTGCAACCGTGCGCTCATCACCGGCCCCAGCTGCTCACCGTGGTGGGCTTGTTCCCATTCGGTTTCGAGCCGGTCGAGGTTGCGGCTGATCTGTGCCGACCGCTTCGACATCACCGGGTTGAACGGCTCCAGCTCCGCCACCTCGCCCGATACGGGGTCGAGGGTCAGGCCGTGCTCGGTGAGGGTCTGGGTGAGCTGCGGGTGCGCGGCGATCACCGCGCTGCCCATCGCGCGGATCGCGCCCTGCTGCTTGAACAACGCCACCGTGTCCAACGCTCGCCACTTCCCAGCCGCGAACACTCTGGTGCCGATCTGCATGTGGATGTGCCGGTGCGGATCACCCGCCCGCGAGGTCTTGTGCCGGATGCCGACGACCTGCATGTGCTCGATCGGCACGACCTCCTGCGCGCCCCTCGGGCCGACCCGAGTCACGCTGTGTTGGCCGAGCCAGCGGCGTACCTCGGCGAGGGCGTCCTGCTGCGCGGCATCGAGCGCTGCGGAGACGTCGGGGTGGAGGGCGGCGGCGACCGACAGGCTCTTGGGGGCGTTGATCGTCATCTCCGCGAACAACGGCGACCCTTTGCGCCCGTCACCCGGCAGACGTGGAGTACCCATCTGCTCGCCCGTGACCGGGTTGATCCAGTCCACCCACCCCTCGTATTCAGCAGACGTCAGCGACCGAGAGACCGTCACCTCGCCCATGGCGTCGAGGACCGCGTACTCGGCCACGGCGTCGTCGGCGCCGAGGTAGTACTCGTCCGCGCCGGACCGGTCGGACTCGACATAGCGGCGAGCGGCGGCACCGTTGCCGCGGAACAGGATCACGCCGCCCTTCACGCCTGTCACCGCCTCCCGCAAGGTCGTCCTTGCAGGAGAGGTGCGCACTACGGCCCCGGCCGTAGCATCCGTGCATCAACTACTGAGTCTGAGAAGTTGTTATGTCAGAGAGCAGACGGCAGCGCGGGGGCAGAACAGAACGGGTTGCCGGGTCAGGGCTGTTGACTCGTTGGGGAGTCAGCGGGTGAGGGCGGTGAAAAGGTCGGCGGTGTCGTTGATGAAGTCGCCAGTGTTATGGCTGTCGATGAGGGGGGTCTGCAAGATGTGGGCGTAGATCAGGCTGATCATCAGCCGCGCCTGGCGGGGTGCCTGAGCGCGGGCCTGCCGGGGGTCGAGTCCACCGCCGGTGGAGAGCCAGAGCGCTGCGTACTCGCGGAAGAACTCGAAAGCCCCGGCATAGACTTCGTTCGCAGCGCCGCGAACGATCGGGTTGGTGACGGCCTCCGCCCAGACCTGCACGATGAAGCCGGTCGGCACGTCCGTTTGCGTGATCCGTTCAGTGATCAAAGTCATGAGGTGCTCGGGGCTGGGGAGCGGGTCTGAGTCCAAGACCCCTTCCAGTCCGCTGAACACGCCGCTGACGGTGGCGCGGGCGACGTAGGCGATGATCTCGTCCTTGCCCGAGAAGTGGGTGTAGATCGCCCCGGACGACAGGCCAGAGGCGTCGATGATGTTCGCCATCGAGGTCGAGTGGATGCCACGCGCGGCGAACTGCTCCACCGCAGCCTGTGCGATCTGATCGCGCCGTGCCTGCCGCTGCGCCTCGCTGATCTTCGGCACCTACACCCTCCCTACCGATAAAGAACGAATCTTCCCCATCGTACTAAGCCAACTCCCCGCGCGGCTTGACGACTGAACTTCCCATATGGCTAGCATAGAGAGAGATCATTCGTTTTGTTGGAGGTGTAGGCATGAGTGGGAACGAGTCCACGATCGCGACGGGGAGTCGCTGGGGTCGGGTGTGGGGCATCGTCTCGGTGGCGGCAGTGGCTTTGACGTTGCTGGCGGTGGCGTTCGTGTGGCCATCGGCCGAAGGCGAGGCCGATGGCATCTCGGTGGCGGTGACCGGACAGCCGGAGGCCGTCGAGGGGTTCGTCGAGGCAGCGGAGGGTGGACTGGGCGAAGTTGTGGACATCGTGGTGGTCGATGATCGCGATGCAGCGGTGGCCGGGATTAAGCAGCGGGAGTTCATCGGGGCTCTCGTGCTCGGAGAAGAGCCAGAGGTGTTGACCGCGTCCGCGAACGGGCAGGTGCCAGCAGCGTTCATGACCGAGATGGCCTCCCAAGTACAGATCAACGCCAGCGAACAGATGTACGCGGGCGTGACTGGGCAGCTGCAGGAAGCTCTCGTCAGCGGCGAGGGCGACCCTGTCGCGATGCTCAACCAGCTCCCGGAGAGCCTGCCTGCGGTGCAGGTCACCGACGTCGTGCCGTACTCGGAGGGAGACCCGAACGGAGTCGGACTCACCACCGCCGGCATCCCACTGACCGTGGGCACTCTGCTGGCAAGCATCCTGATCGCGTTTACTGTCGCCGGGCGTTGGCAGCGCATCAGCGCCGTCCTCGGCTTGGGGGTCGGCGGCGGACTCCTTCTGACGCTGGTGCTGGGCACGTGGCTCCAGATCTACCCCGGACCGTTCGGGCTGGTCTGGGCCGCCCTGTCGCTCTCGCTCACCGCAACGAGCACCCTGTTCGTCGGACTGCACGGTCTGCTCGGGCGGGCGGGACTCGGGGTCGCAGCGGCCGTGACACTGTTCGCGGCGATGCCGTGGGCTGCGTTCGCCGTGCCCTACCAGCTCCTCCCGGCCGGACTCGGGTACATCGGCCAGTGGCTCATCCCGGGCGCGACGACCACTCTCACGCGTACCGTCAGCTACTTCCCCGACGCCAGCGCGAGAACGTCCTGGTGGGCACTGGCGATCTGGGCAGCCGGCGGACTCATCCTGGCGCTTCTTGCCCGCCAGAAGCGCCCCAGCGAAACGGCCGCGTCACCGGCCACGACAGTACGCCACTGAAAGGAGAATGTATGGACTCGACCAAGAGTGAAGAAACCGTCGATTGCGTCGTCGTAGGCGGCGGCCCCGCCGGAATGATGGCCGGCCTGTTGCTGGCCCGTCAAGGCGTGAACGTGCGGGTATTGGAGAAGCATCCCGATTTTCTCCGAGACTTTCGTGGCGACACGATCCATCCCTCCACGATGAAAGTCATGGACGAACTAGGTATCGTCGGCCGATTCCTCAACATCCCGCACCGGCGCATGAAGACCGTGGCTGTGTCCGCCCCGGATGGTGAGTCCGTGTTCGCGGACTTCTCCCTCTTGCCAGAGCCTTACAACTATGTGGCGTTCATGCCCCAATGGGATTTCCTCGACTTCCTCGCCGAAGAAGCCCGAGCGTACCCATCGTTCGAGTTGATCCGCGAAGCCCAAGTGACCGAGCTGCTCATCAAGGGCAATCAGGCACACGGGGTGCGCTACACCACCCCCCCATGGCGAGCAGACGCTCACGGCACGGCTCGTTATCGGAGCGGACGGCCGCCACTCCACAGTACGCACACGCGCATGGCTCGCCCCCGTTGAGAGCGACGCTCCGATGGATGTGCTCTGGTTCCGGATCAGCCGGGAAGACGACGACCAGGTGCCCTTCGTCAGTGTCGGATCGGGGTTCACCATCGTCGCCGTAGACCGGGGATCGTACTGGCAACTGGCTTACTGCATCCCCAAAGGCGAATACGACCACTTGCGCACTTATCCCACGAGTGTGGTCGCCGACCGGATACGCCAGACCATCCCTAATATCGCGGAGCGATTCACCCAGGAGATCGAGTCCTGGGATGACCTAAAGCTCCTCAGCGTCTCGGTCAACCACCTGAAGTGTTGGCACCGCCCCGGCCTGCTCTGCATCGGCGATGCCGCACATGCCATGTCTCCCGCTGGGGGTGTCGGCATCAACCTGGCGATACAGGACGCGGTGGCAGCATCTCGCATGCTTGGGCCAGGCCTCGCAGCAGGGAAGACTCCGACGGAGGCGCTGCTGCGACGAGTGCAGAAACGGCGAGAAAGACCAGCAAGGATCATTCAGGCCGGCCAGGGGAAGATCCTTGCCGACCTATACCCGAAACACCTCGACGACACTTATAAGACGCCCGCTGCAGCAAAAATCGTTCGCCGCTCGCGCTGGTTGCAGAAAACCGCCGCTCGCGTCATCGGTATAGGCCTTCGCCCCGAGCGCGTATAAGGCGCTGGGCCACCACTCCGATAATCAACGAGGGATGGCCTTGAACGGGGATTGATCCGACGAAATAGTCGCATATCCGGTGATAAACCGAGCATCTGGCACGGATCCGTCGCGCTTCGTTCGCCTGCAATCCGTGACCGCCAGGCGGGTGCGGGTACGCCGAGAAGCAGACCTTGAATGGCTTTCTGGCGACTCGCGCCAAACCAACAGCACTGTGCAGAGCGCGACGTAGCGAAGTGCCTGCTGTCAATCGGCGGACGTAAAGGCGTGCAGGCGCACGTCATGGCGTGGGTGCTTGTGGCGCACCTCCTTCTCGGGAGGTGCCACCGTGACCGAACACACCCCACCCAGTACAGGCGACGATGTCGCAGCCCCGGATGGCTCGCCGCGTCACGGGTTTGAGACGCCGGAGGGTTTGCGTGCCCTGCTGATCCGGTTGCACGATGCCGGGCCTGGGGCCTGGCGCAGTGACCGTCAAGCAGCGGAACTGATGCGATACACGGCAGAGAGGTACCGACGGCTGGCCCGTAAGTACGGGCTGGATGAGTGGGAGGTGGCTTCAGCTGCGTTCGAGGTCATGCTCGCCCCCTCGACGCGGAACGCGGGGAACCCGTGGGCGGTGGTTACTCGCGCGGTGCAGATCACCTGTGGCGTCGAGGTTCGGGCGGCGGGGATGCTCGTTGCGCCCGCCAAGGTGCGCCACATGTCCAGGTTCACTGGGTTCCACGACGCCATCCGGTTCGCTGAACGAGAGAACCTTCCCGACTACCACCCCGCCTTCCACGTCACCGACCCCACCATCGACGATGAGGAAGACTCCGGTGACCGTGTTCGGGTTGCTGCCGTCCTATCGGAGATAGTCGGGCTGTTCGCCTCGGTGGGCTGGGATGCCGTGCTCGTGACCGACTGCATCGAGCACCTCGCCTACCGGCTCGGCGATCTGACCTCCCGGCCGAACGCGGTAGAAGTGCTACGCCGCGACCGCGCTATCTCGGCACTGCTGGGGATACCGCCGAGGTCGTGGGCAGCGTTGCTGCGGATCGTTCTGGGGCATCCCGCCTCGAAGCACGCTGGTACTGCGACCGGCGACGGGGTGCTGCTGCGCCTGCTCAGCGGAGAACCCCTCGATTCCCTGCGTTGCGACACCAGTCTGCTGGCTGCGATATGGGCCGCCAACCCGGACAAGCAGACCGAGCCCTGAACCACGATGAGCGTGCGGGAGGGGCGTCGTACCTATCAGCATGAGCACTCCCACCGCTACCACCACTGTCACTCCTACTTCCTCCGCTCCGCTGTCACAGCCTGCCGTCTCCACGTTGGGAGCACGCCTGGCCGCTGCCTCACGCCAAGCCCAGGGCTTGCGTGCGACGGTGGATGATCCGGCGGTGCTGGACGAACTGCGAGGACTGTGCACGGCACCTCGTCCCACGGTGCGCGCCGTCGCCAAGATACGGAAAGGCCCCGCACCCTGAACCGCCTGCGCGGCCAGGGAACGGGACCAACAGCACCCGGTCAGGAGTCACGCGCGCCAGATGAACTCGATCCGCCGGGCGAGAACGTCGGCTCGGTGCGCGTCACGGCGGGCGTGGAACGCCTCGGTGCTCTCGTTTCGGCGCTTGGGCACGGCGGTCATCATATCGGCGGGGTGGGCGTGGACGAGCACGGCTTGCAGGACCAGGCTGGTGGCCTGGTACTGCCACATCGGCGTCCGGCCCTCCCACTCGGCGGCGACGGTAGTCATGTCGATGCTCGGCCCCACGTGCTGTTCGGGTACGGCGGCGGCGTACTCGCGGCGGGTGGCCTCGATGCGCTCAGCGATCCGTGCCCGTTGCCGCACCCACATGGCCTTGTCGATCAGCCCGTCGTAATGGTCATCATCAAGTTGGGCCAGGCGCTCTCGGTCGGCATCGAGTGTGGCCGCCAATCCGACACGCGCCGTCAAGTCGCCGCCGGGTGCTCGGCGCTTGGTGGGGTTCAGGGTGATCTGTTCGAACGTCGCCAGCACCGCTTCCTCTACGAGCTTCGAGACTTCAGTTGAGCGGATCGAGCGGTGACAGCCGCCGCGGGTGGCCTGCACGCACTGATACACCGGACCTCGGTGGAGCATCGCCGTTCCGCAAGCAGAGCAGCGGATGAGCCCTGAGAACGGGTACATGCGCTTCGCCGCACCGCTGCCGGGCTGGTGGAGGTTCCGCGCCTTCTTCCGCGCGTCGAGCACGTCGGAGACCTGTTGCCAGGTGTCCTCGTCCACGATCGCAGGCCACGCCGCTTTCACCTGCATGAGCGAGGTCTTGGAGCGGGTGCCATCCGGCAAGATCGGCCGATACTCGCGCACTCCCTTGGTGGAAGGGTTGCGCAGCATCAATTTCAGTGTCCTGTCCGACCACGCGCAGCCGTGCGTGGTGAGCACGCCGCGCTCGTTCCAGTCCTTGCGAATCCGGTACAGGGACTCACCGGCCAGCACCCGCTGCATCGCCTCGACCACCATCGGCCCGGTCACCGGATCGATGACGAGGACGCCGTTCTCGGCGCGGTACCCGAACGGCGCCCTGCCCCCATGCCACGCGCCCTCGAGGGCCTGCTGCTTTGCCGCCCGCGCGACCCGACGCGCAGTGTCAGCGGATGACTTGTTCGCCATCGCCACCAGCACCCTGGCCATCGCCACATCGGAATCCGTGTCCAGGCGCAGAGACCCAGTCACCGAGCGAACCCCAAATTCACCGAGCACCTTGGCGTCGATGAGGTCTTCCAGGTCGCGCGGGTCGCGCACCGCCCGATCCAAGTCATACGCGACCATCACCTGCGCCTGCCCCTCGCTCAGGTGTTTGAGCATTGCGCGAAACTGCGGGCGGATCACCCGCCGCACCCGCTCACCCGAGGGCAGAGTGATCGTGTTCTGCTTGAACGCCGACGTGTCGTTCTCTCGGAACACGGCTGCTACTTCCAAGCCGTGCGCGGCGGCGTAGGCGCGGCAGTCGGCCTCCTGCCGGTCAACTCCACGCTCGCTGCCCTCCGGGTCATCACTGATCCTGACGTACACCACCGCCCGCAACGGCGACCCTGATCCCGTAGTCTGTTCATGCTCGTTCTGGCCCATCAGTCGGCCCACCTTCCTACTCGCGTGAGAGGTAGGTGCGTTTACAGAACCTCGGCTAGCCGAGGTCGACGTGCTTGGCCACGTAGTCGGCGGGTAGGACGATGCTGTTGCCGAACCGGGTACCGGGTGGGCGGATCGTGATTGACCCGTCGTCACGCACGGCGGTGATGGTCCAGGTTTGGCCGTTGCGGACCCAACCGTGCCGGTTCCGCAGCCGACGGTCGTTGCGGCGGGTGATGATCGTGTCACCCACGCTCGCTGCTGATCCGTCGGACAGGGTGATGTCGGGGCCGGGCTTCAGCGTGCCGTCGAGGATGAGGTCGGCGCGGGCGCGGACGTTGAGGGCGGTGACGTTCTCGCGGGTTTCGGCGATCAGCACCGACGCCAACCCCGCTTGGCGGTCGTGGCGCCAGGCGGTGTAGGCGGCATCGGTCATGGCCTCGGCGTCGCCGTCGTGGATGCGGTCGTGGTCGAGGTAGGTGTCGATGACTGGGGTGCGGCCGTGCCGTAGCTCCAGGGATGCGGTCTTCTCCCAGGCGTGGGTGAAGCGGTGGACGTCGACCAGTTCGGGAGCATCGTCGCGGTCGTGGATCAGCAGGCTGAACGCACCGCCAGCGTCGACGGACTGGAGCTGGGCGTAGTCACCGACCAGCAGCACCTTCGCCCCGGCCTCCTCCGCTGCCTGCGTGATCCGGTCCAAGGACAGGGTGCCGGCGAGGGAGGCTTCGTCGATGATGACCAGCTGCCCGGGCTGGAAGGTCGCGCCGGTGTGTTGGTGGGTGGTCCACCACTTCGCCGTATTCTCCGTGGCGATCCCCAGATCGTCGGCCAGCACCTGCGCCGCCACCGCCGACGGGGCCAACCCCACCACCGACCCAGCACCATGCGAGGTCTCCCACGCCCGGCGCAGCGCATTCATCGCGGTCGTCTTCCCAGCCCCCGCCGGCCCCACCAACACATCCACCACCCGGCCCGACACCGCGACCGACGCCAAGGCTTCAGCCTGGTCGGGACCGAGCACCCGCCCCTCGGCGTCAGGCTTGCTCGTGATCGTTTCGACGGTGGCCAGGTCGATACTCGGGCCAGTCGTGGCACGGGCCCGTTGCAGGAGGCGGTCCTCTGCGGCGAGGAGGGTGTCGGAGGAGAACACGGTCGAGTGCTTCGGGCGAAAGACACTGGTTCCGTCCGGGCGGCGGAACTCCACCGGGCTCGTGGTCAGTTCGGGTGGGGTCAGGCGCAGGGACGCCTGTTCGGCGGCGTCGGCAACCATCGCGGTGATGGCTTCGCGGTCCTCAACGGTGGCGAACCGCCACCCCATCGTGTGGCGGGCGGCTTCGGCCATCAGGTTCCAGCGCCGCCACGTCGAGCGCTTCTCACCGACCACCTCGACCACCGAGCGCCCGACCTGCTCGATCAGGTCCAACGGCACATCATCAGCCCGCAACAGCATCTGCCGTTCCCCGGCAGTGACGGTCCGCGCCCACGCGGTGGCATCCGTGCCGAGCTGCTGGCTGGCGCGGGTGCGCCACTCGGCTGTTAGCTCCGTCAACGAGCGGACCTGCTTCTCTGGACGGGTCGCGAGCGTGGCTTGGGCGCGCAACCGGATCACGGTGGCATCCGATGGCTGCTGTCCGTGGGTGGCCACGTACTCAGCTACCAGCCGGTCCTTCTCCACCTCGACCTGCCGCGCCCGGGTGGAGAACTCCGCCACCAGTTCCTCGGGGACGTCAGTGATCGCCCATGACGGGTTCCGGTCCCGACCCATCTCCCGCGGCTCCCAGCTCACGCCGAAGGTGCGGGTCATGTGGTCGGCGAACACGGCCTCGTGCAGCTCCGACAGCGCGACAACCGCGGCATGCATCGGCCGCCCATCCAGACTCCGCCACTTCCCATCCAACACCGTGCGGACTTTGTTGCTGATCACCACATGCGTATGCAAGTGCGGATCCCCAGCGCGTGAATCGAAGTGATCAAACGCCGTCGCGATCAGGCCCGTGACGTCGACCTGTGCAACCGCGCCATCCCCAGCAGTTGCACCGGTGCGGGTGGCTGCAACCTCGCGCTCCATGAACGCAACCACCGCCGCAACCGCCTCATGATGGGCTTGCGCAATCAACGCCTGCGTCCCCGCGTCTGCAACCGCCCACAACACCGACGCCGACTTCGGCACACTGAACGTGAAATCAAACCCCGCCACCGCACGCCGCGACCCCCGCGCAGCCTCCTCCGCCTCGATCTGCGCAACGGAGCGTTCCCGCTCCACCGGGCTCAGCGACGGGTCCACTTGCGCGACGCGGTCCGCGACCCGCTCCGCAGCCGAGCTGTACACCGGATACGCCCGCCCCAACGGATCACCAGTGATCGGGTCCCGTCCCATCCCCACCAGCAACTGGAGCTGTGCCTCTGAGACCTGGGCGCCAGGTGTGAGTTCGCCATTACCCAGAGCGGTGACGCCGGAGCCGAGCCAGCGTCCGGGTGGGGTGCCGGCCTCGGCGTAGTAGCGGGTCAGCGGAGTGGACAGCGACCGGTCACCGTCACCCGCCGCCACGGTGCGCAGCAGGTACTTGTAGCCGTCCCCGGCCGACATCACCCGCATCGACACCGTCACCCAAACCACCCCTTACCTGCTCCTCACACAGGTGAGCCGGCGCCTTCCCGACCTCGATCTGCAAGACGCGTGGCCTCTCGATCAGGTGCTGTCGGCAGTGGTCTACTGGCTGCCCGAGCTGCGGCATGGGTGATCGCCTCTGCGGCCCGTGGAGGCGAAGGGGACGCATAGTGCAGCGAGGACGAAAGTGACCCAGTCGAGGTCACTGTTGGGGATCGCAACCGCGCGGGAGTAGCCCACCCGAGGCATCCGGGCAGGTGCTCGACACCGTTCCGCGCATCACCGGACGCCTCGGGCGCACCTTCGCCCAGTGGGCACGTGAGAACACCACGGACTGGTGAACCCGCCCCTGCCATGATCCAGCGCGTGTTCTCACTGCCCTCCGTGACCATTCACTCGCGTGCCTCAGCACGTGTTCTCGGCCTACTCCTCACCGGTAAGGCGGGACGGGCCCGGTCGTCAATCTCGTCGACAGCCTCCCCGTCGAGCTCTGAGCGCACAAAGTCGCCCGAGGTCGGGATAGGTTTTAAACTTTGCGCCCGACAGGACCCATAGATGCACGCTAGATCACCAAGCAAGCTTCAATAGCTCATTCAACGTTAAGGTGAAGGCTATGAACGATGAACCAACGAACATCCAGACCTTCCGACTCGAAGTGGATCTTGAGACCGTCGCGGGCGACCCAGCGGAAGAGCTTGGGCGCGTACTGCGCTACTGGGCCGGCAACCTCAAGCACTACTCGTTCGACAAGCCGCATCTCGAAGCTGTCATGGACTCCACGTACCGCGAGGTCGGACACTGGTCCCTCTCCTGACCACACCGCATTCCCTGGGCCCAGCGATTGCCTCGGGGGTTGCGGTCAGCTGGATGTCATGCTCCGCCCACACCCCTCGTCGTCTGCGGCGATATCGAGGTACTCGCTGAGCTTTGCCGAAGCCTTGAGCATCGCTATGCCTTGTGCGGTCAGTTTGGCTTGCCAGTCTCCGACGGTCTTCGAAAGTTCATCCGTGCCGCCGGCCGAGCGTATCTGCCCAATCACTACCGCGATCTGGTCGAGCAAATAGCCGCCCCGACGCAGTAGGTGGGCGAGGCGGGCATCGCGAACATCGTCGTTCGCATACACCCGGTATCCGGTGGCGGGGTCACGCTGGGGGTCGAGGATTCCAGCTCGCTCCCAAGTTCGCACGGTTGCCGGGCTCAGATCCAATGCATGCGCCAGTTCCCCAATGGAACGGAAGCCAGCCGAGGGTGAAGCACCTACGGAGAGTTCGTCGGACTCAGCGGCGATGTGCTCCACAGCTTCGCGCACAGTACTCAGAGTTGCGCGGTCGCGCATGAGTTGCTCGTGCCCGGCATCGATCACTGCCAGAGCGTCGTCGGTCCTGCCTTGATGGACCGCCTGCATGATCGACCTGGCGCTAGCGTGCCCGAACCCGCGAACGAGTGCGACATAGGCGCGCAGTGCTGCGGCGTGCACGTCCGTGTAGATCCGGTAGCCCGTCGGCGTCCGATCGGCGGGTGGGAGGCAGCCGTTGCGCTCGTAGTTGCGCACCGCCTGGGTGGACAGGCCATGCTCTCGCGCCAGGTCGGCGGGTCGGAGGCTTCTCATCGTATTGAGACTTTACCACCGCCTGGCCGCAGGAATCGACGCAAAGTATCAACAGCTCGTTCAGAGATACGATTGATGCACATGAGTCATCATGTCAGAGAGTCATCAAGCCCGATCACGGCAGGTTCGTCAATGCCGGATGTCATCCGCGTCCGAGGAGCACACAGCCACAACCTCAGGGGTGTCGATGTCGATATCCCCAAGCGCAAGCTGACCGTCTTCGCAGGCCTGTCAGGGTCAGGAAAGTCCAGCCTCGCCTTCGGCACGATCGCATCCGAGAGCAGGCGCCTGATCAACGAGACCTATTCCGCATTCCTCCAAGGCTTCATGCCGACACTCTCTCGTCCCGATGTCGACGAGATGTCGGGGCTCACAGCGGCTGTCGTGGTCAACCAAGACCCGATCGGCACCACCGCCCGCTCGACGGTAGGCACGGCCACCGACGTCTATGCACTCCTGCGGTTGCTCTTCTCCCGCATCTCCACTCCATATGTAGGGCCGTCCGCGTGCTTCTCCTTCAATGTGCCTGATGGAATGTGTCCGGCCTGTGAGGGCATCGGTACGGCGTCCGCCATCAACGAAGACGTCCTGGTCGACCGCAATCGATCTCTGAACGACGGAGCCATCACCGTGCCGAACTTCGGCGTCGGCACCTGGTACTGGCGTCCCTACGGCGAATCGGACCGCCTCGACGCGGACAAGCCGCTGCGCCAGTACAGCCCGGAGGAATGGGAATGGCTGATGCACGCAGAACCCGTCAAAGTCCGTCTCGGACACACCAACACGACGTACGAGGGTCTTGTCCGGAAAGTCCGCCGAGTCTTCCTCGACAAGGCCGGTGAGACGAAGCAGAAGCACATCCGCGACTTCATCGCTCGAGTTGCGACCTTCGCTGAGTGCCCCAAGTGCCGAGGCACCCGATTGAACGAGGCAGCACGGACGGCGACAGTGCAGGGAGCGACCATCTCCCAGTGCACCGCCTTGCAGGTGAGTGACCTGCGGTCCTGGCTGGATCGCATTGACGACTCGGACGTCGCGCCGCTGATCGTGCAGCTGCGCCGCATGCTCGATTCCCTTGTTCTCGTCGGTCTCGGGTATCTCTCCCTCGACCGTCAGACCTCCACCCTCTCCGGCGGAGAGGCTCAGCGGATCAAGATCGTCCGTCACCTTGGTTCGGCTCTGACGGACATCACCTACGTCTTCGACGAACCCACCAGTGGACTCCATCCCCACGACATCGACCGCATGATCGCCTTGTTGTTCCAGCTTCGAGACAAAGGCAACACCGTTCTCGTCGTCGAACACAAGCCTGCAGTCATCGCCGCCGCCGACCACATCATCGAACTCGGGCCGGGCGCCGGACGCGATGGTGGAACGATCACGTACGCCGGCGCACCGGCGGGGTTGCTCGACAGCGGCACGGTCACCGCGCGTGCTCTCGGCCATCGCAGCACAGAGGAACGTGAAGCCCGGCAGCCCACCGGAGCGCTGAAGATCCGCAACGTGACAGCACACAACCTCAAGCACGTCTCCGTGGACATCCCCACGGGTGTGCTCAGCGTCGTGACCGGCGTTGCCGGCTCAGGCAAGTCCACTCTCATCCGTCAAGGCCTCGACGGCCAGCCCGGGGTCTTGCTCATCGATCAGAGCCCGCTGAGGGGCTCGCGACGCTCCATCCCCGCCACCTATACCGGCCTCCTCGACTCCATCCGGAGCGCATTCGCAAAGGCCAACGGCGTCAGCGCCTCGCTCTTCTCCGCGAACTCCGACGGCGCCTGCGCCACGTGCCGCGGGCTCGGAGTCGTCTACACCGACCTGGCAATCATGGCCGACGTTGAAAGCACTTGCCCCGAATGCGACGGTCGCCGCTACAGACCAGACGTGCTGACCCACCGGCTCCACGGCCTGGCCATCGACGAGGTGCTCAGCCTGACAGTCCGCGAAGCCCGCGAGATCTTCCGCACCGGCAAATCCGCCGGGATCCTCGACCAGCTTCTCACCGTTGGCCTGCCCTATCTGACACTCGGCCAACCACTGAGCACCTTGTCCGGAGGCGAACGACAGCGACTAAAGCTCGCCTCGGCCCTGCGCGACGACGCCAACGTCTACGTCCTGGACGAACCATCCGGCGGCATGCACCTCGCAGACACGCAGATGCTCATCACCATGCTCGGCAACCTCGTCGATTCCGGGCGCAGCGTCGTTGCCATCGAACACAACCTCGCGGTCATCGCGGCAGCCGACTGGATCATCGACATCGGACCCGGAGCCGGAACTGACGGGGGGCGTGTGGTGTTCGAAGGGACCCCACAGCACATGGTCGCGACAGCCGACACGTACACGGCCGTTCACCTGCGGGCCTGGACTGAAGCCCACGGTCGCTGACGATCCCCTTCTGCCCTCTTCACGCCGTTCATCACTGAAAGGAACCTCCTGCATGCCCGCCCACCTCGAAGACACCCCCTCGGCTCCACCCGATCGCTGGGCTAGGAACACCGTCCTATTCGTCACCGGACAGACCGTATCCCTGTTCGGTTCGATGATCGTCCAGTTCGCCGTGATGTGGCACATCACCCTAGAGACTCGCTCAGGCATGGCTCTCGGTCTCTTCATGCTCGCCGCATTTGGCCCTCAAGGCGTGATGTCGATCTTCGGAGGCGTTCTGGCCGATCGGCTGGACCGGAAGAAACTCATCATCGCCGCCGACTCACTGATCGCAGCGACAACCTTGATCCTTGCCATCCTGATGAGTATCGGACTCACCGACCTATGGCTGATCCTCACGGCAGTCGCCATCCGATCGGTCGGCGCCGGGGTCCAAACGCCGACCGTTCAAGCACTGATCCCGCAGATCGTCCCCCAGGAACATCTCATGCGCATCAACGGCATCTTCCAGACGATCAATTCGGCGATGGCCCTTCTCGCGCCTGCCGCAGGGGCCGCGATCTACGCCAGCGCCGATATCATCGCAGCCTTCTATCTCGATGTGCTCACCGCGGTACTTGGAATCGGGCTACTACTCTTCGTCGGGGTCCCCACAGTGCAGGCGAACGGAGACAAACGGGAAAGCTACCGCCGTGAACTCGTGGAGGGAATGCACTACATCAGCTCCAACCCATTGATCCGATGGCTTCTGCTCGTCCTCGCCCTCTTCTTTCTGCTCTCCCAAGCACCCGCGATGGTTGTCTCTCCACTGCTGATCGCTGAGAGCTTCGGCACCGAGCCGTGGATGCTAGCAGTCATGCAAATGCTCCTCAGCATCGGCACCATGCTTGGAGGAATCTTGGTCGCGACGCTCTTCGCCAAGAGCAGCAGGATCGGGCTACTCCTCGGATCCGCCTACGCGGTCGCAGCATTCACCGTCGCTCTCGGGTTGAGCCCGAACCTTTGGCTGTACTACCTCTTCACCTTCCTCTTCGGGCTCGCAGTACCTGCGTTCTCCGCGCCGTTCATGACGCTGATCCAACAGACAGTTGACCCCGGAATGCTCGGACGCGTCTTCAGCTACGTCAGTATCGCCATGACGCTGTCCACACCAGCGGGAGTGATCATCTTCGGTCCCCTCGCCGATGTCGTCAGGCTACAAGGACTGCTCATCTCCTCAGGCACTGCACTCATCGTCGTGCTGACCCTCGCCACCGCTCTTCCATCCGGACGGGCCGTGATAAGAGCGGCACGCTCCAACTCCGCCACCAACGAATCAAAGAATCCGACTGGGCAGACAACTCAGTGACGGGCTGAAGAACCACTTTCGCAGTGCGAGCTTCGAGAGCCATGCCGAGGCCAGTGCTACCGCCGTCGACGCCCACGGAGGCACGGTTGCTACCTCGTGGACGTAATTCTCCACACCCGATCTTGGCCGACACTCGCGCTTTACACAGGCCGACAGGTCCCATCGGCTACGACTACGTGAGGCTCATGTTTTCCCGAGCCGGTAGCCTTCTGTTGCTAAGCGAGTTCGGTGAGAAACATCTAAACGCGGGGGATATGGCGGTGATCGGGGCGAACACACTGTGCGCAACCGAACCCGAGGAGTCGGCGACGGTCACGACCATCTACCTGGACCACGACTATGTGGTCGATCAGGTGTTTTGGCAACACGCAGCATTTCTCGCGGACCGGCTACAGGCGCGAGACTTCGTTGATGAGCTGTACTCCGAACCAGCGCAACTTCTGCATATAGGTGAGGACCGTATCGGACTGTTGACACCCTGGCTGGACGAGTTGGTCGCACTCAGTGTTGACGGACCTGCACCCGAACGGTTCTGTCGGATCCAAGCATTGCTCTTTGCAGTTCTGGACGTTGTCATCCCTCACATACGGACCAGCGCCGTTCCCAGAAGGCCAGCCCAGCGTACGTCCACTCTGCCTAGCCTGCCGAGGAAGCGTAGAACCATGGCGCTGAGGACTGAGGCATATCAAGTGGCTGAGCTGCTGCGTAGTAGTCCCGAAGCTCCTTGGACGCTCTCCAGCCTGGCTAAGCACGTCCACCTCTCCCCGAAGCACCTCTCACGAGTATTCACCGACGCATATGGCAAGACGCCGCTGGCGTACCTGACCATGTTGAGAGTCGACGTCATGGCCCGGCTTCTCCGCGAAACGGACCTTAGCGTCGCGGCAGCCGGACGAGCCGTAGGTTGGAAGAGCCGTAGCCGAGCCTCAGAGGCATTCCGGCAATGTGTCGGCATCACCCCCCAGCGGTACCGCGACCGACTCGGTGAGATGACGAGCGCCTGACCGGGATCGGGACACCGTTGTAGCCGAAAGGGACTCCACCCCCGTAGCCGCTCCCCATAGAAACCCAAGAGCTGATAAGTCGTTGGGACACGTCAGGTTCACTGTGGATCCTGGCGGTCAGTGTAGGGGTTCCTTGTTGTCCGTCTTCTAGTGCTGGTGGTTCCGGCGTACCTGATGGTCACCGGGTCGGTTCTTCGGCCCGGTGGGCAGGTTCGCGGAAGGAGGCCGGCATGGCAACCTCGGGCAAGGATGCTCGGGCGGCGCGGGAAGCGAAGCTTGATGCGCTGCATGAGCGGCTGACTGGTGCGGTCGAGCAGCTTGTGTCGGGTGAGGATTGGGGCCGGGCGTTGGAGTTCGCGGCCCGGTTCCGGGCGCGGTCGTTCGCGAACACGATTCTGATCTTCACCCAGCATCAGGAGGCCTACGGGTTGGGTCTGGTGCCGGACCCGGTGCCGTCGCATGTCGCCGGGTATAGGCAGTGGCAGCAGTTGGGCCGTCAGGTGTCGAAGGGGCAGCCGGGGTATCAGATTTTGGCGCCGGTGACGGGACGGTTCGCCTCAGCGACCCCGCAGGATGCTGAGTCGTGGCGACGCCTTGGGAAGGGTGAGAAGCCGCGTGCGGGTGAGACGGTGCGCACGAAGATGGTCGGTGTCCGCCCCGCCTACGTCTGGGACGCTTCCCAGACCACGGGTGACCCGATTCCTGAGCCGCCGGCGCCGCGGTTGTTGGAGGGGCAGGCTCCTGCCGGGTTGTGGGAGGGCCTCGCCGCCCAGGTCCAGTCTGCCGGGTTTGGGCTGCGGCTGGTTGCGGATGCGTCGGAGATTTTCGGGGCGAATGGGCTGACCGATTACGGCAGTCGGGTGGTGTCGGTGCGTAGTGACATGGATCCGGCGGCGCAGGTGAAGACCCTGGCTCACGAGCTGGGCCACGTGTTGTTGCATGGCCCGGATGCGGGTGAGGCACGGCAGCATCGTGGGATCGGTGAGGTGGAGGCCGAATCGGTCGCGTTGATGGTGGGTGCCGCGCATGGCATGGACACCTCCGGCTACACCGTCCCGTACGTGTCGACGTGGGCGGCGCGGGTGGAGGGCCAGGACCCGGTCGAGGTGGTCAAGACCACCGGGGAACGGGTCCGCAAGACCGCGCTGGGGATTCTGGAGCAGCTCGACACGGTGCAGGTCGGCAACGGCGCCCCGCCCGGTCTGGAGCGCGACACCCCCGCTCGCGAACCCGCGACACGGCAGGCCTCGGCGGCGCCGGCGGTGTCGGAGTCGGCGGGGCGGGTGGTGTCGGGGCGTGAGGCGGTGGCGCTATGAGCCTGAACCTCTACCAATTGGCCCGTCTTCTCGCTCCTGGCTCGGATCGGTCGCTGGGGCGGGTGGCGAGTGATCTTGCATCGGCGGGGGTGCCGGTGTTTCCGTGCGTGCCCGGGCAAAAGCGCCCGTTGACGCCGCGCGGGTTTCACGACGCCACCACGGACCTCGCCCAGATCGAGCAATGGTGGGCGCGGTGGCCGGAGGCGAACCTGGGGCTTCCGACCGGGGCGGTCTCCGGTGTCGTGGTCGTGGATGTTGATGTCCGCGAGCACGTGGATGGCCGGGAGAGCATGCGCCGCGCCTTTGATGCGGGGCGGGTGGGGATGCCGGTGTTCACGGTGGTCTCCCCCTCGGGTGGACGGCATGGCTATTACCCGGCCACGCCGGATGTGGTGCAGCGGTCGTGGCAGGCGGCCCGGGTCGGTGTGGATTTCCGTGGGGATGGCGGCTACATCGTCATCCCACCCTCACACACCGCTGCTGGGTCGTATCGGTTGGCGACGGTCCGGCGGAGCGCGGCGGCCGGGATCGACAGTGAGGCGCTGCGGGACTTCCTCGACCCCCGGCCCGTCCTGCGACCGCGCGCTGCTGAACGCGGCATGGCTCAGAGCGAGCCTGGGGTGGTGGTGGCGCGGCTGGCTGCGTGGGTGGCGGGTTTGGGTGAGGGCGAGCGGAATCGGGGGTTGTTCTGGGCGGCGTGCCGGGCCGCGGAAAACGACATCGCACCTGCCACGGCGGTGGATGTGCTGGGCGCGGCTGCCGGTGAGGCGGGGTTGGGTCCGCGGGAGATCGCCGCCACCGTGCGGTCGGCCTACCGCATCACCCACCCCACCACGTCCACCGCACCCAGGCCCACCGAACCAGCGGCAGCATCGCCGGTGCGGGTGCCGGTGGGCGCGGGGTGGGGGCTGGCATGAGGGCGCGGCGGTGGGCGGTGCGGACGGCGGTCGCGGGGACGGTGTTCATCGCGATCGGGGCATTCTGGCTGTCCTTCACCTCTCTGGCTGATCTCGCGGCCCGTTCGGGCATCGGGGCAGGTCAGGCGTGGGCGTGGCCGCTGATCGTCGACGGCATCATCGTGGTCGCCACCGTCGCCGTCGTCGCTCTGGCTGGCCAGAAGGCCGCCTGGTATCCCTGGGCCCTGTTGATCGGCGGTGCCGTCGTCTCGGTCACCGCCAACGCTCTGCACGCCATCGTGGCCGCCGACGCCGACGTGCCTGCGGTGTTGGCGGCCGCGATTGCTGCGGTTCCGCCCGTGGTGTTGCTGGCGATCACCCACCTCACCGTCATCCTCACCCACACCACCGATTCACAGCCGGTGATCTGGCAGACCGTCACCCAACAGAACGACCGGCCCACACCCGGCCCAGGGCCGGGCATCGAGTCAGGCCGGCCACCGGCGGCACTCCCGGGGACCGTCAGCGCCCATCCCATCGGCGCTGACGACGAACCGGTGACTTCGCCTGCACCAGATCCCGCTGCCGAGCACGCCGAGGAAGCACCCGAGGCCGACCGATCCGCCCCGCCGGATTGTGAAGGGTCAACCGGCCCTGACGTTTCCGCGTCGGGGACGGCTGGGGTGGGTCGGCGGGAGCGGGCTGCCGGGTTGCGGAGTGAGGGGTGGTCGAACAAGCAGATTGCCGCCGAGCTGGGCGTGCATCCGTCCACGGTGGGCCGCTGGCTCACCTCCACACCGACGAGGAGTTCTGAACCTGACACCAACCCATCGATGAAGGAGGAATCATGAGCACCCACGAACACGAGCACCACCCGGTGGAGCCGCCGGTCCACGACGACTACGGCCCACCCGATCCCGAAGAACTCGCCCTGACCACCCCCGGCACGCACGCCGAGAACCTCGACCAGGACGCCGTGAGTGAGCGAGGCGATCTTGTCCCACCCGAGATTCCGCCAGAGGATCTCGACGAGCAGCTCGCCCCCGACGTCGACGGACCAGACGCGGGCTCCCCGGGGTTGGGTGGGGACGTGGAGGGGGTGCCGGAGGCGGTCAAGGCTCGCACCGCTCGGACCACCAGCCGGCCTGTGGGGCGGCAGGTGGGGCGGGGTGTGGAGTGGGTGCGTCCGACCGATCTGATGGCCCGGCGTGGCGCCACAGTCGCTGGCCGCGGCATCCACTTCCAGGCCGCACTGAGCCAGAAGACCCGCCACGGCATCACGGTGGGTGCACGGCGCGTCGGTGATCGGGCTGCGCGGTTGGCGCCGTTGTCGGCCTTCGGCCACGGGCGAGGCCAGTCGGTGTCGGGGCGGTCCGCGGTGGGGATGAGCTGAGCGTGGTGACCAGCAATGACGACTCTCGCCAGCACCACCACGACACCACTGCCGCCGACATCTGGGGTGGGGGTGCGCACCTGCTTGTCAGGAGGCACCACCATGACCCACACCACAACACCAACCACCGGCACCGCCACTGAGACCGGGACGTCGTCGACGCCCCACCCCGACAGCTCGGACTTCCGAACCAGTGAAGGGCTGCGGGCTTTGCTGGAGCAGCTGGCCGAGCACGGATGGCGCAACAACTCCCAAGCCAGAGAGCTGTTGGAGTTTGCGGCGGAGCGGTTCGCACCCTTGGCACGCAAGCACGGCCTGGACGTGTGGGAGGCCGCGTCGGCGGCGTTTGATGTGATGCGCACGCCGGCGGCAAGGAAGGCCGCGGATCCGTGGGCGGTGGTCACGCATGCGGTGCGGATCACCTGCATCTATGAAGAACGCGCCCAAGGGCTCCTGTGTTCGGTCCACCAGGCCCGCCGCGCCCACATCTCTGCCCACCACGACCCCGAACGGTTCTCCGACCGCGAAACACCCCTGTACGAGTACCACCCGGCGTTCCAGCTCACCGACCCCCACCACCACGACCAGCAGGGCGACGTGGATGTGGGTTCGAGTGTGCAGGCAGCAGTGGCGGATGCGACCGGTTTGTTCGTGCTGCTGGGCTGGCCGTAAGCCTCCGCTCGGGCGGGGGTGGATCACGTCACCAACGCCTTGGCGCGGATCGGGTCTCGGCGGGGCACCTACGAAGCCTTGCGGCGCGACAAGCACGCCCGCGCTCTGCTCGACCTTCCCGCCCCGGCTTGGACGTGTCTGTTGAGGGTTCTGCTGGGCCATCCCGAACCTGCCTACGCCACCACGATGGCTGGGCGCGGGATCCTGCTGCGTCTGTTGCTCGGGGAGTCCCTGGCGGACCTGTTGGATGATGACGCCCTGGTCACCGCCATCGTCCGTGCCGTCCCGGGGCGGGAACGGGTGCGGTCATGAGTACCCCGGGGCACATCGAGCTGGACCGCGCCGTCGACTCCCTGCATGTGGGCCGACGTCACCGTGCCGATCTGGGTGACATCGATGCGCTGGCGGCGTCGATTGAGCGCGATGGGTTGTTGCAGCCGTTGACGGTCAGCCCCGACGGGGTGCTGATCTGCGGGGCACGACGGCTGGCGGCGATCAAGCAGCTCGGCTGGCGCACCGTCAACGTGTGGGTACGCTCCGGTATCTCCGACCGGCTCGGCCACCTGCTGGCCGAACAAGACGACAACGTCCTACACAAGCCGCTCACCGCGCTGGAAGCCGCCGCCCTCTACCGCGAACTGAAATCCCTCATGGCCGAGGACGCTGCGCGTCGCAAGGCCGCGACCCAGTTCCGCAGCGACAACCAGCCCGGAGCTGACGGTGTGGGAAATTTTCCCGCACCGTCAACACCCACCGGCCGCGCCAGTGAACAAGCCGCCGGAATGATTCCCGGCGGTGCCTCGTACAAGACGCTGGACAAGATCGGCTTCCTCGAACATGCCGCCACCGATGAGACGCTGCCCGAACACGTGAGGGCAGCGGCACGGCAGGGGTTGGAGGAGATCGACGCGGGCAGCCCGGTCCATCCGATCTACGAGACCATCCGCAACCACACCGCCAGCCCCGATGCTGGTGATGAGGCGTTGCATCAGGCCGCGGCCGACGCCCTCGCCCGCATCCAATCCGGTGGCAAGCCGGAGCCCGCCCCGGCCAAGAAGCCCAAGGACGAGGCTGAGGGCGCGCCGGTGCAGTACCCGGTGCGGGCGTTCGTGGTGACGTGGACCGAACTGGATCAGTGGTGGACCCACTACGACCCGGCTGTGCTCGCCGTCGAACTCACCGACGAGCAAGTCGCCACGTTCCTGCGCGTGATCGAACACACCGTCGCGTTCGCCGACGCCCTCCAAGCCGCCCTCACCACTCCGGACAACACCACCACCGCCGCCTCCGGCCCTGTCGATGAGCAGGATGACGGACCGGCGGGTGGGCGTCCGCAGCTGCGCGCCATCTAGCTTCTGCCTGCTGGTGTTTGGGGTGGGTGGGTGCACCTGCTGGGCATGGACACTTCCGATCGTTCGTCGCGTCGCCGGCTCGTGCTGATCGCTGCCGGCTCGGTCACGGCCCTTGTGTGTGGGGTCGGGATCTACGGCCTGGCCACCGGCCCCCACACCCCCACCAGCACCCCGGGCACGTCACCGACCATCACCACCAGCCCGTCACCCTCCGCAACCACCACCGCCACGGCGAGTCCTTCAGCATCCGGGGCGCCGGCGGTGCCACCGGTGGCGCGGAGCGCTGATCCGGAGCAGTTCGCTCGCAATGTCGCGACCACGCTGTTTGCGTGGGACACCACCACCGGGCTGCTGCCGCTGGACTACACCTCGGCGATCCTCGCCGTCGGTGACCCCAGCGGCGCCGAACAAGCCGGCCTCGCCACCGACGTCGCCGCCTACCTGCCCTCGCGGACCGCATGGCAGGACCTGCGTGAGTACGGCACCAGTCAGCATCTGACGATCGACCGCGCCTACATCCCCGACCAGTGGGGCGAAGCCGTTGCTCAGGCACCCGAGGGGCAGCTCGCACCCGGCACGGTCGCCTACACGATCGAGGGCACCCGGCACCGCACCGGGACCTGGAACGGCGAACCGGTCACCTCGGCCCACAAGGTGGAGTTCACGGTGTTCGTGGTCTGCGCGCCGACCTACGACACCTGCCATCTGCTGCGCCTGTCACAGCTCGACAACCCGCTGCGGTGACCTGGTCGTGAAGAAGCTCGCCGTGATCGCTGCCGTGCTCGTGCTGTTCAGCCCCGCCCTGCTCCTGCTGGGGGTTGGGATGATGTTCAGCCCCGGCGCCAACGCCTCCTGCACCACCAGCACCAGCGGCCCATCGGTGGTGGGGCCGGTGCCGGACTCGCTGGACGTGACGACCGCTGACGGGCAGACCTTCACGCTCAACACCACCCAGCTCACCCATGCCGCCACCATCATCCAGACCGGCTCCCAGATCGAAGGCGTCACGCGTGATGGGCTGCAGATCGCGCTCATGGCCGCCCTCACCGAGTCGAATCTGCGGATGCTGGCCAACACCAGCGTCTACCCCGACTCCGGGAACCACCCCAACGACGGGGACGCCTCCGACCACGACAGCCTCGGCCTGTTCCAGATGCGACCCCAAGCCGGGTGGGGCACCGTTGCTGACCTCATGGACCCCGTCTATCAGGCCCGCGCGTTCTTCGGCGGACCCACCGGCCCCAACCACCCCTCACCCCGCGGCCTGCTCGACATCCCGGGCTGGCAGACCCTGTCGAAAGGTGAAGCCGCGCAAGCCGTGGAAGTGTCGGCCTACCCCGACCGGTATGCGAACTACGAGCCCGTCGCCGAACAGATCCTGACCACCCTCACCATCCCCAGCACCACCAGTCCACCATTGCCGGAAACCGGGCGTGTGGTCTTCCCGCTGCCCGAGGGCACCTGGGTCGCCACCTCGCCGTTTGGGATGCGGGTCCATCCCATCACCGGGGAGAACAAGCTCCACACCGGCGCGGACTACTCCGCCCCCGACGGCACCCCCATCCTCGCCGCCGCCGACGGCATCGTCACCCACGCCTCGATGTCCGGCGGGTACGGCGGGCTGATCATCATCGAACACACCATCGGCGGGCAGACGATCGCCACCGCCTACGCCCACCTGTGGGAGACCGGCATCCACGTCAACGTCGGCGACCACGTCACCGCAGGACAACACATCGGCGATGTCGGGTCGGCCGGCTACTCCACCGGCGCGCACCTGCACTTCGAACTCCGCCAAGGCGGCAGCGACGGCGAGTTCACCGACCCCCAGCCCTGGCTCGACCAACACACTACCGGCAACCTTCCAGCCCCCACCACACCGGTCGAGCAGGAAGGCTGCAACCCGGCCGCAACCAAGCCCGCGCCGCCCCAAGGACCCGATGCCGGGGACCCGGACCGCAAGGTCGATGACCCCACCACCGACGGACAGATCACCGCCCGCATGCTGCACGTCTACACCCAAGCCCTCACCGCCTACCCCGACGCCTCCTGGGCCTGCTACTCACCCCGCCCCGGCAGCAAATCCGAACACCCCCTCGGCCGGGCCTGCGATGTCACTTTCGGCAACGCCATCGGCACCCGACCCACACCCCAGCAACTCGAATCCGGATGGGCGCTGACGAACTGGCTCAAAGACAACGCCGAAACCCTCGGCGTCGAGTACCTCATCTGGCAAGGCCAGATCTGGTCCCTCGCCCGCGACGCCGAAGGCTGGCGCCCCTACAACGGCGGCGGCATGCACGACCCCAACGACGTCACCGGCGGCCACTACGACCACGTCCACATCACCGTCAAGGAAGGCAGCTGATACCCGTGAACATCTACCCCGACTTCGGCGCCCTCGGCGACAACACCACCCTCCACAACGTGATCGGCGCCCTCTTGACGTTCGTCCTCGTCACCGCCGTCCTCACCATGCTCATCAGCGGCATCACCTGGGCCATCGCCACAGCGAACGGCAACCACACCACCGCCACCAATGCCCGCACCGGACTCCTCGTCGCCCTCGGCACGGCCACCCTCGCCGGCGCCGGGATCACCTGGCTCAACTGGCTCATCCACCTCGGTGACCAACTGTGATGTTGAAAGAGTCCTCAAGAGCACGTCCGCGACGTCAATCGCTTGGCGACTGGCCCACAGTGTGTTCCACACGAACGCCATTCAGCGTTCGCACCTGCCCTGGCGGTAGCCCCTTTCGCGTCGCCCAACCACGTACATACGCGAACAACTCTTCCGTCGCTTGGATGGCCGCTCCGTAAATTTCCTGCCAGAGCGATTCGGGGATGACATCCACTCGCAGCGGCACTCCCATGTGAAAGCAGTTCGGATCTGCGGCTTGCGTCGTTACAAGCATGTGGTTGAGAGAGAAATGAACCCAGCCCGACGTCTTGTCATAGACGGGCAGTGCCCAAGCGTGAGTGTCGGCTGCCAGTTCTTTGAGTCGATAGTCGTTCAAAGGCTTGCCATCAGCATCCTTGATCTTGCGCAGCTCCTCGCCTCGCAAGAGCTTCAGGGTGAGGCCGTCAACATCCGGACCGCTGGCAATGTAATGCGCCCGGAACAACGTGTCGAGCTGAAGACGCAGCAAGGGGGCAGCCGCATGGATGTTGTACGTGTCTACCGCGTCAATAAGAGCATCGAGCACCCCGTAACTGCGCTGGATCATCGCCGTCACGATCAGGTCAGGCAGGTACAAATCGCCGTCAGCAGCCATGAGGGACTGCGCGGCGAGATCTAAGTGGTCGATACGTAGCTGGTCAAGGGCTCGCCGTGACGCCGCAAGCTCGGGATATCGATCCACTGAGCCACCCGCCAGCTGAGGTTTGGGCGCTCGGGGCAACCGAACCGGTGGCAGATCTGCTTCTGGATGACACTTCATGCAACCACTATGGCTTCCGAAGCGCCGCTCCAATAGTCACCGGCCGACGGGACCGGCCCACATGCCGTCTGGACCCGCCAGCACACCTGACAGGCAGACCCAACCAAGGGCCCTCCCGCCGCAGCGGGTGGGCCGTCTGCTTCGAAGGAGCTCGCCGTGCTTGATCTGATGACTTCTGTCCTGCCCACGCTGCCGATGATGCTGCCGATGGAGGTGGACATCACGCCGAACGATGATGGGCTGCCGGGGATCGCGCAGCTGCGCAACATCGTGGGGGCGGTGATGACGATCGGGCTGATCCTGTCGGTGCTGGCGCTGATCATCTCCGCGATCGTGTGGGGCTTCGGCGCGAACTCGTCCAACCCGCACCTGGCCGGCCGCGGCAAGGTCGGTGTCCTGGTCTCCTGCGGGGCAGCGATCATCTGCGGCGCTGCGGTCACGCTGATCAACTTCTTCTGGAACGTCGGCCAGTCCGTCTAACCCCTACCCAACCGTTCCAACCCGCGTGTGTGAGGAGTGATTGCGGTGGGTGTGTGCGATCTGCCCGTCATCTCAGGTGTCTGCGAAACCGCTGGCGAAGCAGCCGCCTCATTGGTCTCGGCCCCGTTCGACTGGCTCGCCCAAGCCATGGGCTCAGCCGCGGGCTGGTTGTTCGAGGCCGTGTGGAACGTCTTCGACGCCACCACCTTGGTTGACATCACCAGTACCGGATACCTGTCGGTCTACAACCTGCTGTTCGGCATCGCGGTGTTCGTGATGCTGCTGTTCTTCTGCCTCCAACTCATCAACGGCCTCATCAGACGTGACCCCACCGCCCTGACCCGAGCCGCCCTCGGCCTCGCCAAGAGCGTGTTGGGGTCGTTTGTGGTGATCACCCTGACCGGGCTGCTGTTGGAGGTGGTCGACCAGCTGTGTGTCGGGATCGTCCAAGCCGCCGGGGAGACCACCGAATCGATGGGCGAGAAGATCACGATCCTTGCCGGCGGACTGACCGCGATCAACATCGCCGCCCCCGGGGTGGGGGCGATCATCACGATCTTCCTCGCCGGGCTCGCGATCACCTCCGCGGCGATCGTGTGGCTCTCACTGCTGGTGCGCAAGGCGCTGCTGCTGGTCGCGATTGTGTTCGCACCCCTGGCCCTGTCGGGCTCGTCGTGGGACGCCACGAGGGGGTGGATCAGCAAGTGGGCGATGTTCGTGGTCGCGCTGATCTGTTCCAAGCTCGTGCTGGTCGTGATGTTCCTGGTCGCGATCACCCAGGTCGCCGCCCCGATCGATGGGGACTTGTCCTCGATCAGTGACCCGCTGGCCGGGGTGGTGCTGATGGCGATGGCCGCGTTCGCCCCGTACCTGACGTACCGGTTCATCAGCTTCGTCGGCTTCGACATGTACCACGCGATCGGCGCCGAACAAGACGCCAAGAACTCCCTCAACCGCCCCATCCCCCTCCCCGACCGTCAGCCAGGTAACCCCCAACAAGTCCTCGACGGCAACAACAGCAGCAGCGGTGACAGCAACGGTGGTGGAAAGCAGCCGGCGAAACCGAGTACCCCGAACCCCTCAGCCTCCCAGGGCAGTGCCGAAGCCGGGGCTGGAACTGGTGGGACGGCCGGGGCTTCCGGGTCGGGTGCGGCCTCGGGTGGATCTGCTGCCGCTGCAGGTCCTGCTGCGGCAGCCGTGATCGGGGTGCAGGTGGCCAAGGACGCCGCCACCGCGGGCCCGAAAGCCGGCGACGAACTCGGTCAGCAGGCCGAGACCGCTGCCGACGCCGCCGACCACACCCCCAGCCCCAACGGAGGCGGAGGCAATGGTGGGAGTACTCCGCCGGCGCCTGCGCCCGGTGGAACGCCGCCACAGCAGGGCACTCCGTCGGCCAGTGCGGAGCCCACCCCGCCCAACGCCCGAAGCTCACAGCCACCGGGGTCGTCCTCGTCTGGGGCGAGTGAGCAGGTGGCGCCGTCTGCGCCGGTGCCGAACCCGCCCCCAGCCGACAATCCGCCACCGCCGTCGAGTGCTGGGAAGGAGCCGCAGTCATGAGCCGCCGCAACAAGAACAACAGCCACGACTTGGAGGCGACCGGTTCGGAGCTGGTGCCGGTGAAGTTCTCCCGGCTCACCCGGCGCGGCATCCTGCTTGGCCTGTCCGCGGCTCAGCTGGTCACCGTCGGGATCGCGATCGCCACCATCATCACCGCCCTCTACGCCGGCGGCGGGATGTGGCTGGCCTACACCGCCCCCATCTGGGCCACCGCCGTCCTCCTCACCTGGGTCCCTGTCGCTGGACGCCCGGTTATCGAGTGGGTGCCCGTGGCCGGCTGGTGGGTCTACCGCACCACCATCGGCCAACTCCTCTACCGGCGTCGCATCGTCACCCCACGCCCCGCCGGAACCCTCGCCCTGCCCGGCGACCAAGCCCGGCTGCGCGAGTACGAGGATCCGACCACGGGGGCGGGCATGATCCACGACCCCCACCAGAACACGCTCACGGTGGTGTGCGAGATCACCCACCCCGCGTTCGTGCTCCTCGACCCCGCCGAACAAGAACGACGCGTCACCGCCTGGGGCCGCGTCCTGGCCACCGTCTGCCGCTCCGGCAGGATCGCCACCTTGCAGATCCTGGAACGCACCCTGCCCGACTCCGGCACCGGACTCGCGGAATGGTGGACCACCCACGGCCAGCCCGAGGACACGAGCTGGGCTGCCACCACCTACGCCGAACTCATCGACCGCGCCGGCCCCGCCGGCGAACGCCACGCCACCACCCTCTCCCTGTCCCTCGACATGAGAAACTCGGCGAGGCAGATCCGCACCGCGGGCGGCGGTATCCGCGGCGCCGCCGCCGTCCTGCGCCAAGAGATGAACACCCTCACCGCCGCGCTCCGCTCGGCCGACCTCACCCCATCGGGATGGCTCACCCCCGGACAGATTGCGGTGATCCTGCGCTCGGCCTACGACCCCGCCATCGCCGCCACTTTGGAACGCCACGGCCAGATCGGCCACGACCTCGCCACCGCCGGCCCCGTCGCGGTCAACGAGACCTGGAGTCGTATCCGCACCGACTCCGCCCACCACGCCGTGCTGTGGATCAGCGAATGGCCGCGCTCCATGGTTTACCCAGGCTTCCTCTCACCCATCCTGCTCTCCAGCGGGATCCAACGGTCGTTCTCCCTCATCTGCACCCCCATGCGCTCCGACCAGGCCGCCCGCGACATCCGCAAGAAGAAGGTCGAGCACATCTCCGACCAAGCCCAACGCGCCAAAATCGGGCAGATCGAAGACGCCTCCCAGACGGCTGAGTACCACGATGTCCTCCAGCAAGAAGCCGACCTCACCGCCGGCCACGGCATCCTGCGCTACACCGGCCTGATCACCGTCACCGCCACCACGATCGAGTGCCTCGACGCCCACGTCGCCGTCCTCGAACAAGCCGCCATCCAAGCCAACTGCGAAACCCGACTCCTCGCCGGACAACAAGCCCAAGCCTTCACCGCCGCAGCCCTACCCCTCTGCCGCCAGGTCTGACGACTAGGAAGGGGTCATTCGGGCACTGTGACGAGGCAAAAGGGATGGCCTGCGGGGTCAGCGTAGATGCGCCAGGCTTTCGGGCCTGGGTCCAAGACGTCAGTGAGTGGGTGGCCGCCTGCTGCTTCGACGGCGGCACATGCCTCCGAGAGGTCATCGACTAGCAGGTCAAGGTGAACCTGCAGCTCGCCTCTGTGGCCCGGCCACTGCGGGGGTTCGTAATCGGAGACGCGATGGAAAGAGAGGCGTCCGACAGGCTCCCAGTCCAGCGTCAACCACTGGTCATTACCGGTGGCCGGTGCAAGATCCAGGACTTTCTGCCAGAAGAGTGCTTCCGCTGTGGGGTCCTTGCACTCAAAGACGAGTTGCGTGAGGCGTCCGATTGCTGGCATCTCTCCATGCTAGGACGCATCACCTGACCAGCCGAACGGTTCTATCGGGGTGCAGGGTGCTCACCGCGTGCTGCCTGATCGATCGCGTGGGCAAAGCGGGAGTTCATCGGGTTGTGCAGGTCGAACCACTCGATTGCTGCGAGGTCGTCGACGTGCGCTCGATACAGCTCAGGCCACGCTTCGCCAAGAACTTCGGTGTTGGTCGGTGTCGCGTATCCCAGTGCATCGCTGGCGACGGGAACCAACCGATCGCCAAAGTGCGTCAACGTGTTCCAGAGACGGTGCCGCCCGTTGGTGATGGGCTCGAACCAGGGGTCGACGCACACTGCTTCGCCGGCAGAGAACCATGAGGTCACGATGTGCCGCTCAGTCTCCGTCAGTGGTTCCGGTACCGGAGCCGCCACCATGCCGTAGTACGTGTCGTCATCTTCATCGATAGTCCACCGCCCCGCGGCAAGCTCGTCTCCGACGAGGGCAACGGTAGAGGCAATCAGTCTCCAGCGCTGCTCGGAAGTGTCACTCCAACGAGGTTCACGGTGATCCTCCTGGTCCGGGTCTTCGAACACCCATTCTCGGACATGCTGCGCTGCGCCTCTCCACCAGAACGCGGGCATCCACACAGGAACTGACAACTCCATGAGCACCTCGCATCCGTCGATTCGGCTGTCCTCCATTACAGCCATTAGAGGACACCATCGCACACCTCCCTCATAGGCGTACCGCCGTTACGTAGAGAGGACTGTTGGGATGGCGACGTTTGTTGATCCAGTTGCTGATGCTGCTGAGGCCTACGAGGGATTGCGCGGGTTGGCACACGCCACCCGGGCCTTTGAGGATCCGGCTGACACGTACCGAGTGTTGGGCGAAGTGTCGGGGTCGGTGCGGCTGTTGCGGCAGGTCCTGGACCAGCTCTCTCGTGCGCATGCTGATCACCGCGACATCGCGTTCACCGATGACCGCGCGCCGGCGGAGGCGGTGGCGTTGGCGGCGGCGGATGAGTTGCATCAGGCCGCCGACGGGCTGGATGAGGTCGCTGACCGGGTGATGCACGCGCACGAAGCGTCCGGTCGGATCGCCTGGCACACCCACACCAACCCCGAGCCCGAGCCTTCACGGCGGTGGGTGAATGTGGTGTTCCTCCAGGGCAGTGAGGCCGATGAGGTACTGGACCTGATCGATCTTGAGGGGGTGCAGGCGGGGATCGCGCATCTGGCGCAGTGGGACTTCGGCGACGAAACCACTGGCGCGGCGTTCATGAACGGTGAGGTGTACGACCAGCTGCCGGCCGGACAGTGGGATCGCACCTTCGAGGCCGACGGGTATGTGCTGACCTACAACCCGCAGATGGGATATGTCGGACTGGTCCGCGAACACCCCGACACCACACCCACACCCGACGAGGAGGAGGTCGTCGCTGCACGGGACGCGTTCAGCGGTGTCACCTCTGAGTCTCCGCGTTGTGCAGCTGACGGTACGGATTGGTTCGCGCCCAAAGCGGGTGGCGCAACGTCGTCTTCGGTGGGGCGGTCGCTGTGAGCAGCGAGAAGGAACGGCTGCACGCTGCGGTGTTGGTGTCCCCGGCTGCGGAGCGACGGAAAGCCCGTAAAGCTCGTCGCCAGGCTGCCGCCCGGTTGCAGGCTGAGCAGGCCAAGGTCGAGCGGGAAGCAGCGAAGGCGAAAGCGCTGGCGGAACGGGAGGAGCGCAAGTCGACGACGTTTCTGCCGGCGCCGGGCGAGGCGGGGCCAGCGGCGTTGCGGTCTCCGGGCCGGTTGCGGTTGCCTCGGCATCAGGACACCTCGGCCACGCTGGCCGGGGCGTATCCGTTCATGGCCGAAGGCGGTCTGGGGTCGGATGGGGTGTTCGTCGGGCAGGACCTGTATTCGGGTGGCAGTTTCGTCTACGACCCGTGGGTCCTCTACGCCCGCGGGATCATCACCGCCCCGAACCTAGTGCTCGCGGGGATCGTCGGATCGGGCAAGTCGTCGTTGGCGAAGTCGCTGTATACGCGGTCGTTGCCGTTCGGGCGCCGCGTCTACGTCCCCGGCGACCCCAAGGGCGAACACACCGCGGTGGCCGAAGCGGTGGGTGGGAAGGCGATCGTGCTCGGCCACGGCCTCCACAGCCGGTTGAACCCACTCGATGAGGGCCACCGCCCCGGCGGGCTCACCGACCAGGAGTGGGCGAGCACCGTCGCCTCCCGACGCCGGGACCTGATCGGCGCGCTGGCCGAGACGGTGTTGGCGCGGGGGCTGACGCCGTTGGAGCACACCGCTATCGACCTCGCCCTGACCGCGACGGTGGCGGAGAACGAGGTGCCGATCCTGCCCATGGTCGTCGACCACATCCTCGCCCCCAGCCACGACCCCGACGGGCGCCTGGCCGAGGACGGGCGCCTGGTCGGCCACGCTCTGCGACGCCTGGTCGCCGGTGACCTCGCCGGCCTGTTCGACGGCCCATCCACCGTGGCGTTCGACCCGGATCTGCCGATGATCAGCCTGGACCTGTCCCGGGTGACCGAGAACTCCACCCTCATCAGCGTGTTGATGACCTGCAGCTCGGCGTGGATGGAATCCGCGCTATTGGACCCGAACGGTGGGCAGCGGTGGGTGATCTATGACGAGGCCTGGCGGCTGATGTCCCACCCGGCGTTGTTGAAGCGGATGGATGCGCATTGGCGTCTGGCCCGGCATTACGGGATCGCGAACATGCTGATCTTCCACAAACTCTCCGACCTCGACAACGTCGGCGACGAAGGCTCCGCCATGCGCTCGCTGGCCAACAGTCTGTTGGCGAATGCGGAGACGCGGATCGTCTACCGCCAGGAATCCGATCAGCTCGGCCCCACCGCCACCGCACTCGGACTGACCGGCACCGAACAGGCCCTGCTACCGAACCTCGGCGTGGGTCAGGGGCTGTGGCGGATCAAGAACCGCTCGTTCGTGATCCAGCACCAGCTCCACCCCGGCGAGCTGGAGCTGTTCGACACCAGCAGCCGCCTCACCGCAGGAGTCAAGTAATGCCCAAGCTTCCCACCCTGAGACACCGCCGCAACGACCCGAGCGAGGCAGTGCCGGTGGTGTTGCGGCACGTGGTCATCACCGTCGACATCACCGGCACCCTGACCGTGACCGTCGACCAACAGCCGCATCTTCCGCCGGCCGGTGAGGTGTGGGGTCGGAGTGACTTCGCGGCCATCCTTGATGACCTCACCGAGCAGCGCCGTATTCCCGTGCGAGTGGATGTCTATGAGTCCGACGGCAGTCACTTCACCGACATCATCCACGCCCACCGACCACGCCGAAACCCCGAACCCGAGCCAGACATCCCAGCCACTGCCGATGAAGAAGCTGCCACGGACACTCCAGCACCCCCGACAGATGATCCGGGCCGGTTGGTGGGGTTCCTGCCAGGTGAGACGGTGCTCCTCGGCCAGATCGTTGAGGAAGTGGCGGCGGATGAGAACGGCACCATCACCCCACCCGACACAACCGTGACGCCGGTGGTGGTGGTCGGGCGGGCCTCCGGAACCGTCATCGTGCAGGAGACGCGATGAGTGCCTCGCAGCGGCAGAGTGGGTCGATGGGTGAGGAACTGACCAACGCCGCCCTCATCGGCCTCATCGCCTTGTTCCTCCTCACCCTCGTGCTCCGCGCGGCCGGGTCGGTCGCCGCGTTCCTCACCGGAGCACCCCAGCCCACAGCGAGCTGGGCCGCCGGTGCCGGGGTGTTGTTCAACCCCGGTAACCCCGCAGTCGCGTTGGGGGCGCCTGGTCTCAGCCCCGTCGCCTATTGGGTCACCACCATCGTCGCTCTGGGCGGGCTGGTCGCACTCGCGGGCTGGGGGTGGGTTGTGTTGCGGCGCCGTTCTCATGCTCAGGAGGTGGATCCGCATCGGTTGGCGGGCACGGCGACGCGGCACGAGGTCGCCCAGGTCGCCTCGGAGAAGGCGCTGCTGAAACGCGCGTCGACGTTGCGGCCGTCGCTGAATGATCCGACGCCGGGTGAGGTGGGGTATCGGCTCGGGACGTCGAAAGGGGTTGGGGTGTGGGCGAGTGTGGAGGACTCGATCCTGCTGATCGGCCCGCCCCGCTCCGGCAAAGGACTGCACGTCGTCATCCCCGCCATCCTCGACGCCCCCGGCCCCGTCGTCACCACCAGCACGCGCCCCGACAACCTCACCGCCACCCTGCGCGCCCGGCAACGTTGTGGCCCGGTGGCGGTGTTCGATCCCCAGCACTTGGCCGAAGGGCTCCCGGCGGGGATGCGCTGGTCACCCGTCCGCGGCTGTGAGGATCCGCTGACGGCGATGATCCGCGCCACGGGACTGGCTTCTGCCACCGGCTTGTCAGCCGGCGGAGTCGAATCGGGTGGGTTCTGGGAGAGCAAGACCCGCACCGCCCTCCAAGCCCTCCTCCACGCCGCGGCGTTGGACTCTCGAAAGCCGGCGGACTTGTTCCGGTGGACCCTCGACCCCGCCGCCGCAGCCGAAGCCGTCGCGATCCTCACCAACCACCCCGATGCTGCCGCCGGGTGGGCCGACTCGCTGGGGGCGATGATCGACGCCGACCCCAAAACCCGCGACTCCATCTGGCAAGGCGTCGCCCTCGCCCTCGGCGCCCTCGCCGACCCCCGCGTCCTCGACGCAGTCACACCCCGCGACAACGAGACCCCATTCGACCCCGAGACCTTCCTGCGCGAGTCCGGGACCCTCTACCTGCTCGCCACAGGTGCAGGAGCTGGGGCGTCCGCGGCGTTGGTGGCGGCGTTCATTGAAGACCTCATCGAAACCGCCCGGCGTCTCGCCGCCCGCTCACCCGGCGCCCGTCTCGACCCACCCCTGCTGCTCGCCCTAGATGAGATCGGGAACCTCGCGCCGCTGCCGTCCCTGCCGACGTTGATGGCCGAAGGTGGCGGCACCGGCATCACCACCCTGCCCGTCCTCCAATCACTTGCCCAGGCACGCGACAAGTGGTCCGATCACCAAGCCGGAGCGATCTGGGACGCCGCCATCGTCAAACTCATCCTCGGTGGCGCCTCCAACAGTCGCGACCTTCAAGACCTCACCACCCTCATCGGGGAACGCGACGAATGCACCGACTCGATCACGCTCGGTGACCACGGCACCAGGTCGAATCAGCGCTCCGTGCGGCGGGTGCCGATCCTGCCACCGAACCGCATCCGCACCCTCCGCTTCGGCACCGGCGTCACCCTGCTCCGCTCCGCGCCGCCGATCATCACCGACCTGACCGCCTGGCCCACCCGCCCCGACGCCACCACCCTCAAACACGACCGCCGCGAACTGGAACAGCTCCTGCAGACCCCCCGTGCGTGACCGGGGTCGCGGGGTGCACCTGACCGGTACCAGCAACCCACACCACGAGCGGGCTGCAGTCCACGAGTTGAGAGGTACCGCGTCATGGCCATCCGCACCCAGGAATCCCTGTCCGGGTTCATCGCATCCGACCCGCAGCTGACCTACACCGAACGCGGCGATGCCCGCTTCTACGCCCGCTTCGGCCAGGAGAATTTCCAGCGTGAAGAAGACGGCACCTTCACCAAACTGGAGCCCTCCTTCGGCAACCTCGTCCTCTACCGAGCCACCGCCGAACGCGCCTTCGAACGCTTCACCAAAGGCGACCAGTTCGTCGCCGAAGGCTACGCCCACGACTACACCTACGAACGCGACGGACAACGCATCGCGGGCGAGGAGTTCGTCGCCAAGAAGATCGGCCACGACACCGCCCGCACCCGCTACGACGTCGACCGCACACCCCGCCACGCCATGAACCGCGACGCCGCGGGGCAGGCCTTTGAACCACCCCAGCACCACCAGGCGACGCCTGCTGCCGACAGCCTCAGCATGTGACCCGGGCGGACCGATCATGAGCACTCACAGCCCCGAGCCCGACGTCCAGTACGAGGACCCCGGCATCCTCGACGACCACCCCCACGCCCCCGATACCAGCGCGCTGCCCGAACCACCGCACCCGATCAACTGGAACCTGCTCTCAGCGCAAGATCTGGAAGCCGAGTTGCTGGAGCTGAACCGGTGGGTCGACTGGCTCCGCCACACCTACGGCCTACCCGCCGCGGTCATCCCGCCCTACTGGCACCGCCACCCCGAACTTCTGTGGGAGCTGTCCGCCCTGCACCTGCACTGGCTGTGCGCCTACGACCCCGAACAAAACGGCTCCGCACCCCTGGGATGGCACCGCGACTTCGCCGACGCCCGCCACCGCCTCCGTGACTGGGTCACCGCCTCCGGTACCCGCCTGGACCGCGACCGACCCACCCGACAGACCACCTGGCCCGGCGAAGAACCCCAACCCACCCACGACGAGTCCGTCATCACCGACCGAGACGCCGACTTCGTCCAATACGTCATCGACCAGGTCAACGAACGACAGGCTGCCGAAGACGCCTTCTACGCCAGCCTGGATGACCGGATCGACCCGGCGACCGACGAGGTTCGCGACGATGTTCTGGGTCCTGAGGGTGGTTGAGGATGGTGCGCCGGTATCACCGCACCACGGCACGAGTCGAGGCGGATCGGCCCCTGCGCGTGCGGTATGAGCCGCGCGAGGAGATCGATGTCGCGAAGGTTGCCGAGGTGTTGATCCGGATCGCGCTGCGCACCGCCGGCGACCAGCCCGTCGGACAGTCCGGCGCCCATCTTCGTCGCCTGCTCGCAGCCGAACGCTAAACTGGGTCCACATCAAGTTTCGGCGCTGTTGGCACCTACTCTTGCTAAGCCCCGTTCGAGGGGTGTTCTTTTCGACTCTGACGTGACCGCCTCCGGCGCCCCACCCGCCCCCAGACATGTGGGGGCCTGTGAAAGGCGGTCACCATGACACTCGATCAACTCTCCGGCCTCGACATCTCAGGCCTTCGACGCCTCGCCTGCACCACACCACGCCCAGACACCACTGCGTCCGGGAGTGAAGGGAAGGTGGCGGCGATCAGCTACCTGCGGGTCTCCACCAAGGACCAAGCCACCCGCAACGGGCTGGAAGAGGGCCTGTCGATCCCGGCCCAGCGCGAAGCCGCGCAGCGCAAGGCCGAACAGCTCGGTGCGGTCATCATCAAGGAGTTCATCGAGCCCGGCGAGTCAGCCAAGACCGCCCAACGACGCGCGCTCCAAGAGATGCTCGACTACGCCACCACGCACCCGGTGCGGTACTGCATCATCAACAAGGTCGACCGCCTCGCCCGCAACCGGCTCGATGACGCCAAGATCCACGCCGCGCTGCGGGATGCGAACATCAGCCTGGTCTCAGTCACCGAGAACATCGACGAGACCCCCTCAGGGATGCTCATGCACGGCATCCTGGCCTCCATGGCCGAGTTCTACTCGCTGAACCTGGCCCAAGAAGTCCTCAAAGGCATGACCCAGAAAGCCGCGATCGGCGGCACCCCCACCAAAGCGCCTCTGGGCTACCTCAACGTCCGCACCACCGACGCCCAAGGACGCGAGTCCCGCGAGATCGAGATCGACCCCGAACGCGCCGACCTCATCCGCTTCGCCTTCACCGCCTACGCCACCGGAGACTGGTCCCTGTCCCGCCTGGCCAAAGAACTCACAGCCCGCGGCCTGACCACCCGACCCACCCCCTCGCAGCCCGCCAAACCAGTCACCACCACCGGGCTGCACAAGATCCTCACCAACCCCTACTACCAGGGCACCGTCACCTTCCGCGGCGTCACCTACGACGGCACCCACCAGCCCCTCGTCGACGCGGAGACGTGGCTGCGCGTCCAGACCAACCTGGACGCCAACAACGCCCGTGGCGAACGGCCACAGAAGTACGACCACTACCTCAAAGGCACCCTGTACTGCGCCTGCGGAGCCAAGCTCATGATCGAACGCCCCCGCGACAAGACCGGGGACCGCTACGAGTACTTCACCTGCTCCGGACGACGCCGCAAGACCACCCAATGCACCCGATCCGCGATCCTCGCCGAACGCGCCGAAGCCGAGATCGAACGCACCTACCAGCGCAACTCCCTGACCCAGACCCAGGCCGAGCACGTCCGGAAGGTCCTCAACGACGTATTCGACCAGCTCGAAGGATCCAGCGAGGACGAACGCAAGCTCCTGACCGCCCAGCGCAACAAGCTCGAAGCCGAACGCCTCAAACTCGTCCAAGCTCACTACGCCGACGCGATCCCCCTCGACCTCCTCAAAAGCGAACAAGACCGCATCCGCGCCAGCCTCGACCAGATCACCACCCGGCTCGACAACCTCACCGACACCTACACCGAGGCCCGAACAGGCTTGGACCAGCTCACCGAACTCCTCGTCGACCTCGACGACCTCTACAACAAGTGCGACCCAGCCGAACGACGCATCCTCAACCGCGCCCTGTTCACCCGCATCACCATCGACGACGAAGAGAACGCCACCTACACACCCGACAAGACCACCGCCAGCATCCTCGCCCACACCAGCATCGACGCCCCGGCCCACGTCACCGCAGAAACAAAACTGCCCCGCCATCAGGCGGGGCAAGTTTCGATTTTCTCATCTTACGTGGAGGTAAGGGGATTCGAACCCCTGACCTTCTGCATGCCATGCAGACGCGCTACCAACTGCGCCATACCCCCGAGAGGAAATATTCTCTTTTTCCTGTCCCGCTGTCGCGAGGACCCCTCTAGATTACACACGTTCCGTGGCCGGGTGAAATCCAGTCGTCAGGAGTGTGACGCCTCCCTCAGAGCCTGCTGCCTTCGGGGGTGCGAGCCCGTTCGGTGGTGGCGGGACCGACCTTTGCGGGCACGCTCGGCGGCAGGTTGTGCGCCACGATCCGCATCCAGCCGGTGGGCGGCCCGGCGGTGGCGTACGTCAGTTCGGTGCGGTGGCAGTTGGCCAGTCCCCCGATGCCGCGGAACCCGTCGGCCTCGAGGCCGAGCATGGCGGTGATGCCGAGGGTGATCGCGGCGCCGTGGGAGACGACCACGGAGGTCTGGTCGGCGGGGGTGTCCGCCATGATGTCGCGGCAGGCGGCGACGAAGCGGTCGGCGACGGCGTCGCGCTCCTCTACACCGACTCCGTGGACGGCGCGGCCGCTGCGCCAGTCGCGGTACTTCTCCGGCCAGCGCTGGGCGATGTCCTCGCGGGTGAGTCCCTCCCACTGTCCGAAGCTGCGCTCCAGCAGGCGAGGATCGTTCTCCACGTCGATGCCGAGGCGGTCGCCGATCTCCAGTGCGGTTTCGTGGGCCCGCATCAGTGGCGATGCCCAGATCCGGTGCACGCGCGCATGCCCGGCGAGGGCTTCGCCGACGGAGCGGGCCTGGGCGTGGCCGGTGTCGTTCATCGGGATGTCGACCTGTCCCTGCAGGCGGCCCTCCACGTTGTGTTCGGTCTGCCCGTGTCGCACGAGGATGAGGGAGCCCATCAGTGGTGGGCGGGGCGACCGTCGTCGAGCTGGAGGTCGATGACGGGGGCGTCGCGCCAGAGCCGGTCGAGCGCGTAGAACTCGCGGTCTTCGGCGTGCTGAACGTGCACCACGATGTCGGTGAAGTCCATGAGGATCCAACGGGCGTCGCTCTCGCCTTCGCGGCGCTTGAGCTTGTAGCCGGCCTTGTGCATGTCCTGTTCGATCCCGTTGCACACGGCGGACACCTGGCGCTCGGAGTCGGCGGAGGCGATGACGAAGATGTCGGTGATGGCGAGCTGCTCGGAGACGTCGAGGGCGATGACGTTCTCGGCGAGTCGATCGGTGGCGGCCTGCCCGGCGACGCGGGCCATGTCGATGGATTCCTGAGGGATGCTCACAGGGAAGAGACTCCAATGCGTGGGGGTGAGAGGTCAGCGATGGTGGCGGTCAGGCTGGTGGTGGGGCCGACGGGGTCCGCACCGGACTGCAGGATCCCGGGGCCGATCAGGCCGAACAGGACCAGCAGCACAATGGCGAGCAGAACGAGTGCGATGACGCCCCAGGTGATCCAGGCTCCGACACCGGCGGTGGAACGGGTGGGCTTGTTCAGCACAGTGCCTTCGAAGCGGGGCGCGGGCCGCGGATCCGGCGCGTCCTCCGGGGGCAGCTCACCGAATTCGACGCCGTTGTGGTCGCGGTCCGCATCGGCGGCGCGGTCCCGGCTGAGCTCCGCCGTCGCGGTGCCGGCAGCAAGCGCCGTGGAGCCGAGAGCGGCGGCCACGGTGCCGATGGAGCGCTGGTCATCGGCATCGACATGAGCCGCTGCACCGCCGTCCACGTCGGTGTCCGCATCGTCCACCTCGGCGTCGGCATCAGCCGGGACGACGTCGTCCTCGTCCCCATCAGACTCGTCGTCGGCGTCCATGCCGTCAGCGACAGTGCCATCGGCGACGCTGGCGTCAGCGTCCTCACCAGCCTCGTCGGGGAGCTCGACACCGACCACCAGCGGGTCAGAGGCCAGGGCGTCCTCGGCAGCCTCATCGGCTTCCTCGACGTCCGCGGTCTCGTCCGCATCAGCGGAGTCCTCCGCGTCGGCGGGCTCTCCCGCGCCGGCGAGGTCGACCTCGTCGGCTGTCTCCTCCTCGCCGGAGAGCTTCTCGGCGTCAGTGGGCTCTTCGGCGTCCTCGTAGTTCAGTGCGGGATCCTCCACACCGAGCTCCAGATCAGCCGGGCCGTTCTCCGCGACCGGGACATCCGAGGGGTCGAAGACGACCGGCTTGAACTCGATGGTGATCTCGCGGCCGTCCACGGTCTCGGTGACGCGGTGCGGATCGATCCCGTCGGCCGCGTCCTCCTGCACATCGGGCGCCGCTTCCTCCACCCGCAGCGCGGAGGCGGGCAGGAGCCCATCGCGCTCCGGCTTCGGGGAGTCCGCGGGCGGAATCTCCATCACGGGACGGAAGGCGAACAGGGACAGTGTGATGGTCCCTCCGCGACGACGTGCGGAGCCTCCCTCGGCCGCGCGGGCTCGGCGGCCGCGGCGGCCGGTCACGCTGTTCTCAGGAGCCATTGCCACTGCTTTCTGTGTAGAGGGCGTACTTGTTGATGTACTGGACCACCCCATCGGGAACGAGGTACCAGACGGGCTCGCCGCTCGCGACACGCGTGCGGCAGTCGGTGGAGCTGATCGCCATGGCGGGAACCTCGATGAGGGTCACCTTGTCGGCCGGCAGTCCACCGAGCTCCAGATCATGTCCGGGGCGCGTCACGCCGACGAAATGCGCGAGGTCGAAGATCTCGTCGTAGTTCTTCCACGTGAGGATGTTGGTGAGGGCATCCGCTCCGGTGATGAAGAACAGGTCGTCATCGGGGAACTGCTTGCGCAGGTCGCGCAGGGTGTCGATGGTGTAGGTGCGGCCCGGCCGGTCGATGTCCACGCGGGACACGGTGAACACGGGATTCGCGGCGGTCGCGACCACGGTCATCAGGTAGCGGTGCTCCGGATCGGAGATCCGGTCGTCCTCCTTCTGCCAGGGGCGACCGGTGGGGACGAAGATGACCTCGTCGAGCCCGAACACGCTCTGCACTTCCGAAGCGGCCACAAGGTGGCCGTGGTGAATGGGGTCGAACGTTCCGCCCATCACGCCGAGTCGTCTGCGCGTGCGCTCCATCGTCAGTTCACTGCTCCTGCGGGACCGTCCTGGGGTCAGCGGCGACGGCGCTGGTGCTCGCGGTGGGTGCGCTCCAGCTCTGCGACGGTGCGGCGACCCTCCGACGGCTGCTGGCGCAGGCCGGAGAACAGGTAGGTGATGCCCAGCAGGGACATCAGAATGATGAATGCGCCGATCCCGATGACGGCGGGGTGCACACCGCCATGGGACGCCTCGGCCTCGGAGGCTGCCAGCAGAACCTGATCCAGCATCGAATCACCTTTCACGGAGGGGTCTGAACGCTCAGAGGAGAGCTCGGTCCATTGTTTCACATCCGGAGGCAAAGCCCCACGCAGCGGGGCCGTCGTCACGCTCAGGGCTGATCGTCCGCTCCCCCGCCGTCCGAGGCCTGATCCGCCTTCTCCCATTCGGAACGGCGCTTCTCGTTCTCCTTGTCCGCGGCGCGGCGCTTCTCCTCCGTCTCCTTCGCCTCCTTCAGGCGGTCGATCTTCACATCTGCGCTGCGCAGGGAGGACTTCAGCGCATCGCGCTGCGCCTTCACATAGTTGTGGGTGGAGGTGGAGCTGAGGGCGTGCAGCCCCAGGTCCTGCAGGCCCTGCCCGGACAGCTGCTCTGTGAACGCCGCTGCGGACTTCCGCTTCGCAGCGGCGTCCTCCAGAGCCGTCGGCACATCCACCCCCGGGCCCGGCTGCTGCACAGCGTCGATCTGCTTCTTCTGCTCCGCCGCCTGTGCTTCCAGCGAGCACGGCACCGTTGGGTCGAACAGGCCGCGCTTGTTCTTCATAGCGCTGTTCTGTCCGTCGAGGACCTTCTGGTAGAACCGCTTGTTCTCCTTCACCCCCGCCGCGGTGGCGAGGCCCTCCTTGGCGATGTCCTGATTGATGGAGACGTCATCGACCTGGACCAGCGCCTGCAGGTGACCGGCGGAGTTCTTGCGCTCGTGATCGAACACGAGATCCACCTCGGTGCCGCTCGGCAGACGCTTCGCCAGGTACTGGGCGGATTCGTTCGCCAGGCACTGCTGGGGCTGGTCACCGGTCGCGATATCGGGCGCGTTCACATTGATCAGATCCACTGCTGTGTCCTTGCCGTCGATATCGACGATGACCGTGTCCCCGTCCTGCACCCCCACCACCGTGGCCCTCTGGGTGTCGGATCGGACATAGGAGTTGTAGATCCACAGCCCGCCGAGCACCAGCAGCGCTGTGCCCGCCATGAGCAGGACGGCGTACAGCAGCGATGTCACCTGGGTGCGGGCGGATTGGTCCACGGTGGGGTCCTTTCGCCGGGGCGCCCCTGTTGGGGCGTGGGAAGACTGTGGATCAGTCTAGAGCCAGGCGTTAGTTCCGAACAGCCATCGAACGGGCGCCCCCAAAAAAGACGTTCAGACGCTCACGGACCCGAAGAGACCGGACCACCCATTGCGGGACGAGCCCCGCCAGGCACCCGTTCAATCGTCGGTGCTGACCACACTGGACCGCAACGGGGCCTTCATCCGCCGCCCCTTATCGGATAGCCTGAAAAGCCATGGCGCGCGATTCTGAGCACAACGAGAGGACTACAATGCGTAACGTCGCCGAGCTCGCCTCGGAGCTCATCCGCATTCCGAGCATCTCCCGCGACGCAGAAGGCATGCGCGCCGTCCAGCGCCGAGTAACCGATGAGATACTCAAATCCATACCGGCCGCTTCGGTTCGAACGGGGGGCGGCGAGCTTCCCTGGACGCTCATCAGCCTGGGAGGGACCGGGCCGGCACCCCTCTTCGCTTGCCATACGGATACCGTCCCGGTGGCACCGGCAGGAGCCTGGGATCGCGACCCCTTCGGCGGCGCAACAACCGACGGCGTTCTTCATGGCCGAGGAAGCGTAGATATGAAGGGCGGACTTGCAGCAGCCACCACCGCCCTAATCCGTGCCGGCCTCAGCGGAAGCCACGGTCACCTGCTAATGACTGCTGACGAAGAGATCGGGGCACGGGGTGCCAAATGCGCGACTCCGGAAATCCTTTCACTCGATCTCACCGGGATCATCATTCCCGAAGCGACAGAGCTGACAGTGCACTGCGCACACCGAGGAGCCACCTGGTATCGATTCGCAGCAACAGGTCATGCCGCCCATGGATCGACGCCTCACCTGGGGGAGAACGCCGTAGAGAGATTGGCAACGGCGCTGCTGACCTGGAAACCCGCGCAGTCACTCACGAGCGAAGCCACTCTCGGGATGGAGACACTCAACATCGGCACCTTCCGCGGCGGCTCGGCGCCAAATATTGTCCCTGACCACGCGGAGGCGACAATCGACTTCCGCACAGTCTCAACCTCTCCCGCACACCAGAGGATCAAAGGACTACCAGACGATATCGCGGTGAGCGTCGACCTAGATCTCGCCCCACTCCGCACAGATTCCCAAAATCCATTCGTGCAGAATCTACCATCGCAGGTCTCTGAGGACCCGGTAGCGTACTTCACCGACGGTTCCGAGATCACTGCTGCCCGTCCTGATCTCCCGATTGTGATCTGGGGACCAGGTGAGCCCGGCCAGATGCATTCGGTGAACGAACAGATCCCGGTGTCATCACTCATAGAAGCCGAAGAGCTCTTCTTCGCCCACCTCACCGGTCCGCGACCGTACTGATCGCTCGCACCGATTCTCCGGCACTGACCACCATGGGGAGCGAAACCGAACGCTTAGTCTCGCCGCGCCATCGATGCTCGATGGAGTCGAGCGCTTCATGAGCCAACTCGAGGTACGGCTGGACAACGGTCGCAAGTTGCGGTGACGTCCATGCGCCAACGGGTATACCATCAAAACCGATTACAGACAAATCCGTAGGAATATGCACTTCGCTCGACCGGCTCGCCGCAAGCAGACCGATCGCTGCGATATCTGACGCGCAGAAGACAGCCGTCGGGCGTTCCTTCATACGCATGAACACTGGAAGGCTTGCCGCACCAAAAGCTTCACTGTATGGGCCAGCACGAAACAGGTCAGCTCTAGGCTCAATTCCGCGGTCCGTCAGAGCGTCCACATAACCTCGATGCCGCTCTCTCGCTGAAGCGAGTGCGGCAGGTCCGCCAACGTGAGCGATCAAGGTATGGCCCTTGCTGAGCAGGTACTGAACCGCTTGATAGGCACCACCGTAGTGGTCAGCCCCCACATATGACCACGACTCACCTCGCACGGAGGCAAGGCTCTCGTCTAGCACCACCAACGGAAAGTGAGCCGGGACAGTCTCAAGAACTGCGTGGTCACCGGACATAGACACGAATATAGCGCTGTCGACCTCCGTCGACGCGGTTGCTCGCCCCACGATCTCTTCCTCTCGCTGGGGAGACCCACCACTGACCGCGATCAGGACTCTGAGCGAGCGCCTAGTCGCCGCTTCGGCAATCGTTTGCGCAAGATGCGCGAAGTACGGGTTGGACAACTCTGGAAGGACCAGGAGAACCGAACTCAGCCTCCGCCGATTCCGCTTCAATCCAACCTCATGAATTGCGGCGTCGATCCTCCTAGCTGTACCAGGCTGCACCTGGAGCTCCCCACGGACATACCTCGACACGGTGGAGACCGAGACACCGGCCTTCTGCGCAACCTTCGTCAGCGACACGCGTCCTCCTTGGCGATCACCCCTTGTGTTCTGTCAGCCAACATCGTACCGTGACAGCTACACCTCATTGCGCGACTTTGCGCAAACCTCGAAAGGAGAGACAGTTGGCTAAGGTTCTGCTCGCAGGAGAATCCTGGGTGAGCGCTGTGGTCGACCACAAAGGCTTTGACCCGTTCCCCCACACCCAAGTTCACATCGGGTGCGAACGTCTGCTCGAGGCGTTGGCTGCGGAAGGCCACCACGTCGACCACATGCGATCCGACGACGTGGCGGAAAAGTTCCCAAGCACCTTGGACAAACTAAATCACTATGACGTCGTTCTTCTCTCCGACGTCGGCGCCAACACGCTCCTGCTTCCGCCAGTGGTCTTCGAACAAGGCCGCCCATTCCCCAACCGTCTTCACCTCCTACGAGAGTGGGTCGAGCAGGGAGGAGGTCTGATGATGGCGGGCGGCTACCTCTCGTTCCAGGGCTTCCAGGCGATGGCTAACTACGCTGGAACCGCAGTCGAAGAAGTCCTTCCCGTGTCCATCCACCGCTGGGACGATCGAATCGAGACCCCTCAAGGAGTCCAGGGGCGCGTCGTCGACCATGAGCACCCGATCACCACGGGTCTCGACGCGACATGGCCCATCCTCCTCGGCTACCAGGACCTTGAACTCAAGGATGACGCCCAGCTGCTCGCCACGATCGAGGGCAATCCCCTACTCGCTGTAAGGAGCTACGGGAAGGGACGCACTCTCGCATTCGCCTCCGACATCTCACCGCACTGGGCGCCTACCGAGTTCATGGAGTGGGACGGCTACGCAAAGCTCTTCTCCCAATCCATTGCCTGGCTCGCGAAGAGCCCCAGCTGATCCACCGAGCTGACATAAGACACACAATCATCCAAGGAGTAGCCAATGATGTCTTCTTCACATGAGCCGCACCGCTCGGCCGTCCACCATCGACCGCCAGCAGTTTCGACCGCAGCAGTTGGTTTGTTCTCAGTTCTAACGATTTTGGCCGGCACACTGGGACCGATGCAGTCCGCAGTGAACGGGCGACTCGGCCAAGACGTCGGGGACGGACACCTAGCGTCGATCATTTCGTTTGGCGGCGGCCTAGTGTTGATGCTTCTTATCGTGTTGCCCGTTCGCCGCTTGCGCCAAGCACTTATCGCGCTGCCCGGGCAGCTGATGCGCAGAGAGATCCCATGGCCGAACTTCTTTGCCGGCCTGTGCGGAGCTGTAATTGTCCTTTCGGAGGGCATCTCGGTCGGCGCATTAGGCGTAGCCACATTCCAGACTTCACTCATCTCGGGCATGATCATTTCGGGCGTCGTGTGTGACCGCCTCGGAATTGGCATTCAGTTCAAGCAAGCTCTGAGCGTTTTTCGAGTTACCGGCGCGATTTTAGCAATCGTCGCCACTCTGCTTGTCGTGTCTCCGAACTTCGAGGCGCCTCACATGTTGGCCCTCGCGGTTCTTCCGTTCATTGGAGGCTTGCTGGCCGGCTGGCAACCTGCTGGAAACTCGAATGTTGCACAGCTTGCAGATTCCATGCTTGTTTCGATCACATGGAACTTTATCATCGGCTTCCTCGCGCTTACAGTTGCTTTCTTGATTCGCATGGGTGCTGGGAGCGCCGAGTTCCATCTGCCCAGCGCGTGGTGGATGTACCTCGGTGGACCCCTCGGGCTTGCCTCTATCGCTCTGATGGCTCTGTTGGTGCGTAAGCTAGGCCTGCTGGTACTAGCCCTCTGCTCCACCGCCGGACAGCTGATCGGTTCGATCCTGATCGACTCCCTGATCCCCGGCATGGGGACCGTCTACGGAACCACGCTGCTCGGCGCATTGGTCGCCCTCATTGCCTCCGGTATCGCGATCATCCCGTCGAAGAGGGTCGAGGAGGACCCAGGGATTCTTGACGATGCTCACCAGACTACAGAACTGAAAGAGGGATGAACCAGTGGAAGAATTCGGAACTGTTCAAACCGTGAAAGGCGCCGTTCCGGCGCACGAGTTAGGGCTAGTGCTTCCGCACGAGCACATGTTCAACGACCTCTCGTCGGTTGTTACATCACCCTCATATAAATTCAGCCGGGAGTCCGTCGAGTCAAAGGTCTCGCCCAGCATACAGTGGACCCTGAAGCAGGATCCGTACTGTTGCATCGACAACGTCGCGCCGAAGCCGGTCGAGGACGTGATCCAGGAAGTACGCCTGTTCCAGCAGGCGGGTGGTGGCACCATCGTGGATGCAACGGGGACCAGCAAGATTGGACGCTCTCCTTCGCGCCTCCTAGAGGTATCGCACGCCACGGGCCTGCACGTTGTGATGTCCACAGGGCCATATTTGGAGAAATTCGAACAGGAAGACATCACCCATCGAACCGCCGAACAGATTGCTGAAAGCATTCTAGGAGAACTTCGCAATGGAGTCGATGGAGTTAGAGCGGGAATGATCGGCGAGATCGGGGTCTCCCCCGACTTCACTGCCGGCGAGAAAAATGCACTGCGTGGTGCGTCACTCGCCCAGCTAGAAGAACCAGGCGTTGCGATGAACATCCATATGCCTGGCTGGCAGCGGCGTGGGGATGAAGTCCTTGACATCGTCCTAGGGGATCACGGCGTGGATCCCAAAAAGGTAGCCCTCGCGCATTCAGATCCCTCCGGCGCGGACCACGAGTACCAGCGTCGACTCCTTCGGCGCGGAGTGTGGCTCGAGTTCGACATGATCGGGTTGGATATAACCTTCCCCGGCGAGGGGATCTCCCCATCGATCTCACAGACAGCCGACGCTGTCGCAGCGTTGGTTGCAAACGGATACGGGGACCAGATCCTGGTCAGCCATGACCTTTTCCTCAAGCAGATGTGGGCGATGAACGGTGGGAATGGCTTCCAGGTCGTCCCAACCGTGTTCCTAGAACTCCTCGTACAGCGAGGTGTCGCCGAGGACCAGGCTCGGGCACTCGTGACAGTAAATCCACAGCGGTATCTTGGTAGTGGCACTCCATGAATACTCGGAGGGACCGCGGCGTGTCGGAATCCTAGTTTTTCACCGGCCTGGAACGAAGGCCTTGGGCGTTCCTCCTTCATACGACGTTGGCAACTGAACGAAAGGTCCGGCCATGACCACCCACTCCCCCGTCATCACCGTCATCGGCTCGATCAACGCCGACCTGTCCGCGGTGGTGCAGCGCCACCCCTCCCCCGGTGAGACCCTCCACGGGACCGGCGGCGAGATCACGCCGGGCGGCAAGGGTGCGAACCAGGCAGTCGCCGCGGCGAAGCTCGGCGGCACCGTGCGGATGGTGGGAGCCGTCGGGACCGACGCAAACAGCGAACCTGCCCTGCAGGAGCTGCGCGCCGCCGGGGTCGACCTGACGGCGGTGGATGAGGTGCCCGGCCCAACAGGGCTGGCGATCATCACGGTGGACGCCGCCGGAGAGAACACGATCATCGTGGTTCCCGGGGCGAACGGCGCGATGGACGCGGCCCGGGTCACCGCCGCCCGCGCCGCTGTCGAGGGCGCTGCGGTGGTGATCAGCCAGGGCGAGATCCCACGCGATGGCATGGAGGCGATCCCCGGTCTCGTCCCGGAGCAGGCACGGTTCCTGCTCAACCCGGCACCGGTGCTGGACCTGGAGCGCTCCGTGGTCCTCGCCGCGGATCCGCTGGTGGTCAACGAACATGAGGCGCAGCTCGTGGCGGACCAGTTCGGCATCGCCTCATCCGGCGCCACCGCCGCGTGCACCGCGCTGCTCACCGCGGGCGTCCGGTCGATCGTGCTGACGCTCGGGGCGGACGGCGCCGTCGTGATGGAGCACGGCAGCGACAGCGTCAGCATCCCCGCCGTCACGGTCACCGCGGTCGACACCACCGGCGCGGGCGACGCGTTCATCGGCGCACTCGCGCTGAAGCTGGCCGACGGGGATCCACTCGTGGACGCTGCTCGCTTCGCGGCTCGGGTCGGCGCCTACGCGGTCACAGGACGCGGAGCGCAGACGTCGTACCCGTCGGCCGGTGACGATCTGCCCGCCTGATCAGTCGTCCTTCGACGGGTCCGCCCATTTGCCGGAGCGTCGCTCCTCGTCCATCGCTGCAATGCGCCCCAGGCGCTCCTGAGTCCGCACCCGCTTCACCTCGCGCTTCTCGGCACGGGTAGGACGGCTGGACTCCTCGAAGCGCAGGTCGGTTCCGCGGGCACCGAGGTGCTCGGCTCCGCCCAGCATCGTCGGCTCCCAGTCGAAGACGATCGCGTCCTCGCCGGGGCCGATGACGACCGTGTCGCCGGCCTTCGCCCCCACCTTGAACAGTTCGTCCTCGACACCGAGGTTGTTGAGGCGATCGGCGAGGAAGCCGACGGCTTCGTCGTTGGAGAACTGGGTCTGGCGCACCCACCGCTCGGGCTTGTCGCCCACGATCCGGAAGGCGTAGTGCCCAGCGTACTGCTCCTTCTCGATCGTGAAGTCCTTCTCCTTGCGTCCTCGCATCCGCGGCTTCAGCGTGACGACCTCACGCTCCTCGTCCCCGGGTTCCGGGACGGCCGCACGGGCCTTCTCCACCATAGAACCGAGCGCCAGTGCCAGTTCCCTCAGGCCCTTGTGGGACACGGCGGACACCTGGAAGATCGGCATCCCCGTCTTCTCCAACTCGCCCATCACCATCTCGGACATGTCCACGCCGTCCGGCAGGTCCGTCTTGTTGAGGACGATGACACCGGGGCGCTCCATCAGCGGAGGCATCCCCTCAACAGCGCTCTCCTTGTCCAGGGAGGCGGCGTACTGCCGCAGTTCGTTCTCGATGGTGCGGAAGTCATCAACAGGATTGCGGTCCGACTCCATCGACGCCGCGTCCAGCACATGCACCAGCACGTGGCAGCGCTCGATGTGCCGCAGGAACGCCAGGCCCAGGCCCTTGCCCTCGGACGCGCCGGGGATCAGGCCCGGGACATCCGCCATCGTGAAGCGGAACTGCTGCTCATGCACCACACCGAGATTCGGCTGCAGCGTGGTGAACGGGTAGTCCGCGATCTTCGGACGGGCGGAGCTCATCGCAGCGATCAGCGAGGACTTCCCGGCCGACGGGTACCCGACGAGGGCGACGTCCGCGATGGACTTCAGCTCGAGCACGAGCGTGCGCTCCTCACCGGGCTCGCCCAGCAGTGCGAACCCGGGGGCCTTGCGCTTCGCCGACGCGAGCGAGGTGTTGCCGAGACCGCCCTTGCCGCCGCGGGCCGCGACGAAGCGGGTGCCCACGCCGACGAGGTCGGCGATGAGCTCGCCGTCGCGGGTCTTCAGCACGGTGCCGTCGGGGATGCGCAGCACCAGGTCCTCACCGTTCCTGCCCTCGCGGTTGTCGCCCTTGCCGAAGCCCCCCGATTCAGCGCGGCGATGCGGCAGGTGGTGGAAGTCCATGAGGGTGGTGATGTTGCGGTCCACTTCGAGGATCACGTCACCGCCGTTGCCGCCGTCGGCACCGTCCGGGCCGCCCAGGGGCTTGAACTTCTCGCGGCGGATGGAGGCGGCACCGTCACCGCCGTCACCGCCGGTGACGTGGATGACTGCTCGGTCGATGAAGGTCGCCATGGATCTCCCCTAAGTGCCTGGTTGCGTGTGCGTTCAGTGTAGGCGGGCGCTCAGAGGACGCCCGCACAGAAGAAGCGAGGAGCGGGATTGAAACCCGCTCCTCGCTTCGGATGCTTTTCGGTCGCGTGTGCCGATCAGGCAGAGGCGACGACGCTGACGACCTTGCGGTCGCGCTGACGGCCGAACTCGACGGTGCCCGCGGTGAGCGCGAACAGCGTGTCGTCCTTGCCCTTGCCCACACCGCTGCCGGGGTGGAACTTGGTGCCGCGCTGGCGGACGAGGATCTCGCCTGCGAGCACGTCCTGGCCGCCGAAGCGCTTCACGCCGAGGCGCTGTGCGTTCGAGTCGCGGCCGTTCTTGGATGAGCTGACGCCCTTCTTCGATGCCATGAGTCAGTTACCTTCTCTCGATTATCGGATCGCCGATCAGGCGATCTTCGTGACCTTGAGCCGGGTCAGTTCCTGACGGTGGCCCTGGCGCTTCTTGTAGCCGGTCTTGTTCTTGTAACGGAGGATGCGGATCTTCGGACCGCGGAGGTCCTCAACGATCTCGGCAGTGACCTTCACGTTGGCGAGGTCGTCCTTGGAGGAGGTGACCTTGTCGCCGTCAACGAGGAGGACCGGAGCGAATTCAACGCTGTCGCCCGCCTCGCCTGCAACGCGGTTGATCACGATGGTGTCACCGACCGACACCTTCTCCTGACGACCGCCTGCGCGGACGATTGCGTACACCACGTCTCTACTCTTTCCTACTTGCTGACACAAAGCTGTTGTGGCCTGGCATCTCAGACCGCCAGCCCCCGCCCAGAGGGCTCAGGACGAGCCGGAACTCGGGCGGAGATCGGGAGATGCGCACACCTGGTGCTGGAAAAGCACCGACGTACAGAATACGAGAGCGCACACAGGCCGGTCAACAGAACACCCACCCCCATGGGGCTCAGAGCACATCCGAGCCCGGTGGCTTTGGTCACGTCGACCGGCCGGCGACGTCAGTCCTCCTCGGCCGTGAGGTCCAGTGCACTCTGCGGGTCATCCTGAGCCGACGGGGCCTGCTCCGGCTCACCCTCCTGGTCGAGGCTGATGACCTGGCCGTCCACCGTCACCTCCGGGTGATGGTGATCGTCCTTCGCGGTCGCGGCCGCGATCGAGGCGATCGTGGCGCGGGCGAGGTCGCGCGACTTCTGGTCCTGCTCCAGGACCTGGACGTCGCTGCTGTTCTTCTGGTCCACGATCTCCTGCACGGCGTCACGAGCGCGCTCAGCTGCGGCTTCGCGCTTGGCGTCCGCATCGGCAAGGGCCTGCTCAGCGTCGGCCTCCGTCGGCGCGCTCTGCTTGGAGCCGCGACCACCGTTGCCGTTCGCACTGCCGCCGGAGTCACGACCACCGCGCTTGCCGCGCCCGCGGCGCCCACGACGGTTGGAGTCGTCCTCGAACGCGGGAGCCTCCTGGTGCTGGTGACCGTCGAGGTCGATGATCACGCCGCGGCCGTTGCAGCTGTCACAAGTCGAGGAGAAGGTCTCCACGAGGCCGGCGCCCACCCGCTTACGGGTCATCTGCACGAGGCCGAGGGAGGTCACCTCCGCCACCTGGTGCTTGGTGCGGTCACGGGAGAGGCATTCGATGAGGCGGCGCATGACGAGGTCGCGGTTGGATTCGAGCACCATGTCGATGAAGTCGATGACGATGATGCCGCCGGTGTCGCGCAGACGCAGCTGACGGACGATCTCCTCCGCCGCCTCCAGGTTGTTCTTGGTGACGGTCTCCTCCAGCGAGCCGCCGGCACCGCCGGTGAACTTGCCGGTGTTGACGTCCACCACGGTCATGGCCTCGGTGCGGTCGATGACGAGCGAACCACCGGAGGGCAGGTAGACCTTGCGGTCCATCGCCTTCATCAGCTGCTCGTCCACGCGGTGCTTGGCGAACGAGTCGCGGTCACCGACGTGCTTGGTGACGCGGTCCAGCAGGTCCGGCGCCACGTTGGAGAGGTACTCGTGCACCTCCTGGTACACGCTCTCACCCTCGACGATCAGCGAGGTGAAGTCTTCGTTGAAGATGTCGCGGACCACGCGGATCGCCAGGTCCGGTTCGGTGGACAGCGCAGCCGGGGCGTTCTTCGACTTGCGGGTCTTCTCGATCTTCTCCCACTGCTTCTGCAGACGCTCGACGTCCCGCGTCAGCTCCTCATCCGTTGCGCCCTCAGCGGCAGTGCGGACGATCACGCCCGCGTCCTTCGGCACGATGGTCTTCAGCAGCTTCTTCAGGCGGGCGCGCTCGTTCTCCGGTAGCTTGCGGGAGATGCCGGTCATGGAACCGCCCGGCACGAACACCAGGTAGCGGCCCGGCAGGGAGATCTGCGAGGTCAGGCGGGCGCCCTTGTGGCCGATCGGGTCCTTGGTGACCTGCACCAGCACAGGGTCGCCCGGCTTGAGGGCCAGTTCGATGCGGCGCGGCTGACCGTCGAGTCCAGCGGCGTCCCAGTTGACCTCACCGGCGTACAGCACGGCGTTGCGGCCCTTGCCGATGTCGATGAAGGCGGCCTCCATCGACGGCAGCACGTTCTGCACCTTGCCGATGTACACGTTGCCGACCATCGAGGTCTGCGACTTCTGCGCCACGTAGTGCTCCACGAGGATGTTGTCCTCGAGCACGGCGATCTGGGTGCGGCCCGGGCGCTCGCGCACGATCATGGAGCGCTTGACGGACTCGCGGCGGGCCAGGAACTCCGCCTCGGTGATGGAGTGGCGGCGACGGCCGGACTCACGGCCCTCGCGGCGGCGCTGGCGCTTCGCCTCCAGGCGGGTCGAGCCCTTGACGGCTCGAACCTCGTCGCGGGCTTCGCGCACGCGCACCACCGTGTTCGGCGGATCGTCCGACTCCGGCTCACCGCTGGAACCCGAGGAGCGGCGACGGCGACGACGGCGACGGCTGCTCGAGGGCTGCTCCTCCTCCGAGGAGTCGTCATCGTCGCTGTCGTCGTCATCCGAGGACTGGTCGTCTCCGGAGCTGCGCTGATCATCGTCACCGCGGCCCCGGCCGCGCCGACCACGGCCACCGCGGCGGCGACGGCGGCGGGACGAGGAGCGCGAGCCCTCCGAATCGTCGTCATCGGAGTCGTCGGAGTCACCGTCGTTGACGTCGTCATCGTCCTCATCGGCCTCGTCACGGCTGCGCTGCGCCTGCTCGGCGCGGCGACGACGCGACTCTTCGCGACGACGCTCCGCCTCTGCGCGGGCGGCCTCGAGGTCGGGGGCGTCGAAGCTCAGAGCGGAGCTGATCTCCACGCCGTTCGCATCGAACTGCGGCTCATCGTCCTGGTCCTGGTCGCTCGGCGTCGGTGCCTGGAAGAGGAGGTTCGCGAAGTCGGCGGTGTCGGCGGCGGCGCGGCGCTGACGCTTCGGCTCCGGAGCGGACTCGCGCAGGGCCTGCAGGTCATCGGCCACACCCTGATTGCGCGAGCCCTGATCGCGGTCGTTCTGGTCGCGCGGGGCGTCTGCGGCCTCAGCGGGCGCGTCCTCGGTGCGGTCGTCGCTGGAGGATCGGCGCGAGCGGCGACGCGAGCTGCGCTCAGAGCCATCAGCGCTCTCCGAGCGGCGGCTGCGGCGGCGAGGGCTCGGCTCCTCCTGCTGGTCGCTCTGGCTGCTGAGGTCGTTCTGATCGGAATCGGCCGACGGGGTCGAATCATCAGCCTCGCTGCTGCGGCGGGAACGGCGACGGCTGCGCGCGGTGCGGCGGTCCTCCTCGGCGCGCTCCGCACGCTCTGCGCGGCGAGAACCGGCGCGCTTCGGCTCAGCGGCGAGCACCTCAGCGGCGTCCTTCGGAGCTTCCTTCGGCGCATCCGTCGATGCACCCTTCGTATCCTTCGCCGACGTGCGGGCGCTGGTGCTGCTCTTCTCCGCCTTCGCCGGGGAGGCGGCGCGGGTGCGCGTGGCGGGGCCGTCGGCCGGGGCGGCCGAGTCCGCTGGCGCGGAGGCGGCAGCGGCGCGGCGGCGCTGGCGGAAGTTCACGGGTGCCGCATCGGTCACGACGCTGGAGGCGGCGGGAGCGGCGGCAGTGGTGCGGGGGCTCGAGTCCTGGTCAGGGGCGGGGCTGCTCACCTGAGGCGCGCCGGCTGCGCTGCCGGCTGCTCGGCGACGGCGTCGGGGCGGAACGCTCGAGACGCTGGTCGACGAGGGTTCATCAGTGTGCGGGTGTGCATCAGCCATGGGGCTGCTCCTTTTCGGCGGAACCACCGCACCGTGGCCCGTTCAGGTCATCGTCCCCTGGGGGACGGAAGTCAATCATTCCCTCGCGCTGCTCCGCGGAAGCGGAGCGCTGCGGTGCTGACCTGCAAGCTTCACGGCCTGGTTCGGCGGAGCGCTCAGTCAACGGAGGGTGCCGGATGCTCGGTGCGGAGCACGTCGGCGTTCGCGCCCCAGTATCGCACACTGCTCCTGCGGGGAGCGGAGCGAACCGCCGCTCGATCCCATCGCATCGCACTGCGGGACGGACCAGGACCTTAGCCCTATCGGTCCCAAGCCGGGAGCACTACCCTGAGACCGTCCCCTCACCCATTCCTTCAGATTGCAAAGGACGCAGCATGGAGGCTCTTGATTTCGCACGGTGGCAGTTCGGCATCACAACCGTCTACCACTTCATCTTCGTCCCCCTCACCATCGGCCTCTCCCTCCTCGTCGCGATCATGCAGACCGTCGCCTACACGTCGAAGGATCCGGTCAAGGCTGACTCGTGGACCCGACTCACCAAATTCTTCGGCTCCATGCTGATCGTCAACTTCGGCATCGGCATCGCCACCGGCATCGTGCAGGAGTTCCAGTTCGGCATGAACTGGTCGGAGTACTCCCGCTTCGTCGGCGACATCTTCGGCGCACCACTGGCCCTGGAGGGCCTGATCGCCTTCTTCATGGAGTCGACCTTCCTGGGCCTGTGGATCTTCGGTTGGAACCGCATGTCGAAGAAGGTCCACCTGCTGACGATCTGGCTGGTCGCCCTCGGCACCACCGCGTCCGCGTACTTCATCATCGCGGCGAACTCCTTCATGCAGCACCCCGTCGGCGCTCAGTTCAACCCGACCACCGGCCGCGCTGAGCTCGACCCGGAGGCCGGCGGCATCTTCGCCGTCCTCGCCAACCCGACCACCCTCGCCGCATTCCCGCATGTGATCGCGGGCGCCTGGCTGGTCGCCGCCGCGTTCGTCACCGGCATCGCCGCCTTCCACATGGTGCGCCACCACAACCGCGCCCAGGAGCTCGAGGCCGACACCGCTGCCGCCCAGGAGCACACCCACCTCGCCCGCGAGGTGTTCCGCCCCGCGGTTCGCTTCGGCACCCTCGCCATGGTCATCTCCGCACTGCTGATCTTCGTGTCCGGCGATGTTCAGGCCAAGCTCATGTTCCAGCAGCAGCCGATGAAGATGGCGTCCGCTGAGGCGATCTGCGAGGACCAGGAGGGCGTGCCGTTCTCCATCCTGACCGTCGGCGGCCCGGAGGCGTTCAAGCAGAACTGCTCCGACGTCACGCACCTCATCGAGATCCCGTACGTCACCTCCATCCTGGCGACCAACAACCCCAACGCTGAGCTGCGGGGCGTGGAGAGCCTGCAGAAGGAGTACAAGGAGAAGTTCGGTGACACGGTCGTCAACGCCGCCGGCGAGACCGTCGAGGCCGACTACCGTCCGAACCTGTTCGTCACCTACTGGTCCTTCCGCCTCATGATGGGCTTCGCCGTCTTCTCCGGCATCCTCGCCGTCTGGGCATGGTGGGTCACCCGCGGCAAGGGCGAGATGCGCCGCACCACCGGCTCGAAGTGGTTCGCCCGCTTCGCAGTGCTCGCCATCCCGATGCCGTTCCTGGCGAACTCCGCCGGCTGGGTGTTCACCGAAATGGGCCGCCAGCCCTGGGTGGTGCACCCCTCCCCCACCGGTGACCCGATGGTGCGCATGATGACCATGCAGGGCGTCTCCGGACACCCCGACTGGATCGTCATCCTCACTCTCGTCGGCTTCACCCTCATCTACGGCGCCCTTGCGGTGGTCTGGTACTACCTGATGCACAAGGCAGCGGTGAAGGGCGTCTCCGCCCCGCAGCGCGTCACCGCCGACGACGGCGCCAAGCAGCTCGACACCCCGACCATCAGCTTCGGCTACTGAGGCACAAGGAGACTCATCATGGATGCAACATTCCTCCAGATCCTCTGGTTCGCGCTGATCGCGGTGCTGTTCCTGGGCTACTTCGTCCTCGAAGGCTTCGACTTCGGGGTCGGCATGAACGTGTTCCCGCTCGGCAAGGGCGATGAGCGCCGCAAGAAGCAGATCCTGCGCACCATCGGCCCCGTGTGGGACGGCAACGAGGTGTGGCTGCTGGTGGGCGGCGGCGCCATGTTCGCCGCCTTCCCGGAGTGGTACGCCACGCTGTTCTCCGGCGCCTACCTCGCCCTGTTCGTCATCCTGCTCGCGCTCATCGTGCGCGTGTGCGCCTTCAAGTACCGCGACAAGGTGGACAGCCCCACCTGGAAGAAGGCGTGGGACTGGATGCACTTCATCGGCGGCTTCGGCCCCGCCCTCCTGTGGGGCGTCGCCTTCGCCAACATCGTGCGCGGCTTTGAGATGGAGGCGAATGCCGGAGGCAACTCCGTCATCACCACCACCCTGCTGGGCCTGCTGAACCCGTTCGGCATCCTCGGCGGCCTGACCTTCGTGCTGCTGTTCTGGCTGCACGGCACCCTGTACCTGGCCCTGCGCACCACGGGCGACCTCCGCGAGGACGCCAACCGGCTCGCCGGCCGCATCGCGATCCCCACGATCGTGGTCGCCGCCGTGTTCGTGGTGTGGGCCCAGATCGCCCACTCCCACACCTGGTGGACCTGGATCCCGCTGGTGATCGCGGCGCTCGCCCTGATCGCCGTGGTGCCGCTCAACCGTGCTCGTCGTGAGGGCGCCGCGTTCGGCGCCACCTCCCTGGCGATCGCGATGGCGACCATCCAGCTGTTCGGCGGCCTGTTCCCGTACGTGCTGCCCGCGGTCAACGACGACGCCCTGTCGCTGACGGTGACCAACGCGTCCAGCACGGAGTACACCCTGACGGTCATGACCATTGCTACGGTGGTGCTCCTGCCGATCGTCCTCGCCTACCAGGCCTGGAGCTACTGGGTCTTCCGTCACCGCGTGACCGGTGAGGACACCCCGGCTCCCGGTTCCGGCATCGTCGGCCGTGTGCGCGATGAGTACCGCGCCGCGTTCGACACGGATGATCACCGCACCGAGACCGCCCGCTGACTTCGGTCAGCTGAGAGGGAATTAGAGCACGTGGCTCGTCGACAGCCTCCCCTGGACCCCCGCCTCATCTCTGAGGTCCGCAGTGCCCGCCAGCACCTGGCGCTCACTGTCGCAGCGGGTCTGGTGGAGGCTGTCGCCATGATCACGGTCGCCTGGTGCGTGGGGCGCCTCGGCGCCGCGGTCCTCCAGCACAACCAGTGGCCGCTGGAGCACCCCGGGGTGCTCGGCGTGCTCACCCTCGCCCTGGCGGTGCGCGCCCTCACCCAGTGGGTGCGGGAGCTCACCGGCCACCGCGCCGCTACGCGCACCATCGCGCAGCTGCGGCAGCGCCTCATGCGCCACCTCGCGCTCGCCGGCCCCCGGGGCCGCGTGGACGCGAACGGAAGGCCGACGGAGGCCGCGTCGTCCGCGGCGCTCGCCACCACCGGCCTGGAGGCGCTGCGCCCCTACATGACCGGGTACGTGCCGCAGCTGGCGCTCGCCGCCACCGTCACCCCGCTCGCGCTCCTCGCCATCGCCTGGTGGGACCTGACCAGCGCGATCGTGGCGCTGGTGGCGATCCCCCTGATCCCGGTCTTCATGATCCTCATCGGTCGCATGACCGAGAACGCCTCCCAGCGGTCCCTCGGCACGATGCGCACTCTCTGGTCCCAGACCCTCGACCTCGTGGAGGGCCTGCCGACGCTGCGCGCCCTCGGCCGGGAGCGCGGCAGCGAGCAGATCGTCGAAGGCCTGGGCCGCGAGCACAAGTCCTCGGCGATGCGCACCCTCGCGTTCGCGTTCCTGTCCTCGTTCGTGCTGGAGCTCATCGCCACCCTCGGCGTCGCCCTGATCGCCGTCTCGATCGGCCTGCGCCTGGTGTACGCCGAAATGGAGCTGTTCCCCGCGATCGCCGTGCTGGTCCTCGCCGCCGAGGTGTACCTCCCGCTGCGGCTCGTGGGGCAGCAGTTCCACGCCTCCGCCGACGGCGTCGCCGCCCTCGACGCCGCCTTCGCCGTGCTCACCGCTCCTCTGCGTCCCGAGGGCTCTACGGCAGCCCCTGATCTGCGCACCACCACGATCCGGATCGAGGACCTGTCCGTCACCGGCCGCGACTCGACCGCCCCCGCGGGACTGAACGTCGTCATCGAACCCGGCGGGGTGCACGCCCTCACCGGCCCGTCGGGCTGCGGAAAGTCCACCGCCGTCAGCGCCCTGCTGGGCCTGCTGACGCCCACCGATGGCCGCATCGTCCTCGAACCGGCCGGATCCGCCCCCATCGACCTGGCCGACGTGGACCTCCCCGCTCTGCATGAGCAGGTGACATGGCTGCCGCAGCGCCCGGTCATCGGCCCCGGCACCATCCGGAAGATCCTCACCGGCAGCGCCGCAGCCGACGGCACCGCCCCCGACGATGAGCAGCTGCGCGCCGCCATGGACGCCACCGGCCTCGGCGACGTCATCGACGACCGCGGTTGGGACGCCGTGATCGGCCGCGGCGGCACCGGCCTCAGCGTCGGCCAGCGGCAGCGGGTCGCGCTCACTGCGGCCCTGCTGCAGCACCGGCCTCTGGTGATCCTGGACGAGCCCACCGCCCACCTCGACGGCGAGAGCGAGGACCGCGTCATCGCCGTCATCGACCGTCTGCGCGACGCCGGCTCCACGGTCCTCATCATCACGCACCGCACCAGCCTCCTCGAGGTCGCGGACCGCGTCACTCCCGTCCGGTCGGCCGTCCCCGCGGCTGCGGACGAGACCGCGGAGGTGCCGGGATGAGCCAGCACCGAAGCGTCCCCGACCTCGAGCACGCTGAAGCACCCGCCAGCGCCGACCGCCGCCTACTCGACCAGCACGACCAGGAGCCGGACCGCCCCCTCTCCCCCATCATCCTGATGCGGGCGCTGATGGAGATTCCGCCGCGGTCGATCATTGCGGCTGTCGCCGCCGGCGTGGCGACCCTGGCGGCTGCGTTCGCCCTCGCCGCCGTGTCCGGCTGGCTGATCACCACTGCGTGGACGATGCCGCCGGTGCTGGACCTGTCCATCGCCGTGGTGTCGGTGCGGGCGCTCGGCATCTCCCGCGGCGTGTTCCGGTACGTGGAGCGCATGCTCACGCACGACGCCGCCCTCACCGGTGTGATGAACCTGCGCACGAACCTGTTCACCAACCTGTCGCGCCGCACCGACGACCATCTGCAGCGCCTCAAGCGCGGCGACCTCCTCGCCCGCATCGGCGACGACGCGGAGGACATGGCCGATGACGTCATCCGCCACGTCATCCCAGCGATCGTCGCGGCCGTCATGGCCGTGCTGGTTGTGCTCACGTTCTTCCCCTTCGCGCCGATCGCTGCCCTGTTCATGCTGGCGTCCCTGCTGATCGCGTCCCTGTGGGCGCCGTACGCCGCCTACCGGGCCGCTCAGCACACCGAACGCGCCCTCGTGCAGCGGCGCATGCGCCTGGCGGCGATCACCCTCGACATCGCCGACAACGGCGACGCCATGCGGGTCGCCGGCACCCTCGAGACCGCCCTGGCCGATCTCAGAGACGCCCAGGCGGACCTCGATCGGGGCCTGGACGAAGCGGCGCGCCCGTCGGCCTTCGCACAGGCCGGCGTCATGCTCGCCATGATCCCCGCACTGGTGGGCTCCATCCTCGCGGCGGGCGCCGTGCACCTCCTGCCGGCCGACGGGTTCGCCGGCGGCATCGTCCCCACCACCGCCGGCATCGTCGGCCTGCTCCTGCTGCTGCCGCTGTCCAGCTTCGAAGCGGCCACCGTCCTGCCCGCTGCGGCCCGCCAGAAGGCCCGATCGGAAGCCGCCGCGGAGCGCCTCAGCGACATCGCCGGCACCGGTGAGATGCCCGACATCGACGACGACGCCCACCGCGCCGCCGCCCTCCCCGCCGTAGACAAGGGCCACCGGGCGCTCACCCTCGCCGCCACGAACCTCACGGTCGGCTGGGTGCCCGGCACGCCCGTGCTGCGGGACTTCACCCGCACGTTCGCCCCCGGCTCCCGCACGGTCGTCCTCGGCGCATCGGGCCGCGGCAAGACGACGCTGCTGCTGACCCTGGCCGGACTGCTGGCACCGCTGCGAGGACGGGTCTCCGTCGGCTCCCATTCGAGCGGGCAGTGGGTGTCCCTCGCAGGCCTTGACGAGCAGCAGCTGCGCGGGCACATCACCTCCTACGCGGAGGACGCACACCTCTTCGCCACCTCCCTGCGGGAGAACATCCGGGTGGCCCAACGCGATCTCGATGACGAGCAGATCCGCGGTGCTCTCACCGACGCGGGCCTCGGCGGCTGGGTTGCGGGCCTGCCGGGCGGGTTGGACACCATGCTCGGGTCCGGCGGCACCGACGTCTCCGGCGGTGAGCGCCGCCGCATCCTGCTGGCGCGCGCCATCGCCCGCCGCTCACCCATCACCATCCTGGACGAGCCCACCGAGCACCTCGACGAGGACACGGCGCACGCGCTGATGCAGCGCATCCTCGGCACCGGCGAGGACGCCCTCTTCGAGCACTGCACCGTCATCGTGGTGACCCACGACCGCCGCTTCACCGAACTCGGCGCCGACATCATCGACCTGGAGGACCCCGCATGGCACGCGTGACCCGCATCGACGAACTGACGCTCGCCGTGCTCAACGGCGACGACGACGATGAGCTGCTCGACTACCTGATGGACGCATCGTTCTCGGACCTCCACGCCGACACCCTGATGCTGCTGCTGCCAGCGGGGCCGCGCGCCTGGTCCTGCGAAGTGGTGCGCGGCCGCTACCGCGACGAACTCATGGGCCGCGACGTCCGCTACGAACCGGAAGCGCCGGGCCGCTCCAGCCGCATGGCGCGCACCCTCGACTCGCAGAACGCCCCCGGGTTCGACCTCCTCACCTGGGAGGCGATCTCCCGCACCCTCACCGGGCACTACCTCGACCCCTACGAGCAGGACGACCTGCCGATCCCCGGCACGCTCTGGGCCGACGGGGACCGACGGCCCCACCCCGAAGCCCCCACCCCGCAGGTGCTGACGCGCGTGGTGGAAGCCGGGCGCGACGCCGTCGGCCTCCTCATCGCGGTGCGGTTCCCCGCCGGCTCCGAGCAGACCGCCGACGCGTCCTTCGACCGGGAGTCCACGATCCTGGCGGACGCCCTCGCCTCGGTGATGTCGTTCGCCCTCAACAACGCGAGCGCCCGCTCCGTCATCGAGGACGATGTCGCCACCGAACGGGACCGCATCGCTCGGGACCTGCACAACCTCGCGATCCAAGAGCTGTTCGCGGCGGGCATGCAGCTGGAGTCCGCAGCGAAGTCCGCGGAACGGTTCCAGGAGTTCCGGGAGAACGGGCCGGTCGCGGAATCGCTGCGGCAGTCGATGGCGTCACTGGAGAACTCGATCGCGCAGATCCGCCACATCGTGCAGTCGCTGCGCAACGAATCCGATGAGCTGACCCTCACGCAGCTGATCCGCCATGAGTGCGCGATGGCGATCGCGGGTCTCGGGTTCGCGCCGTCGCTGCAGTTCCACTCCTCGATGGACGACCTCGATGCCACGAACCCGGAGCTGACCGCTGACGTGGTGGCGGTGGTGCGCGAATGCCTCGCGAACGCCGCCCGGCACGCCCACGCCTCAGCGGTCGCGGTGACGGTGACGGTTCTGCGCGAGGGCGTGGACCGGGTGGTTCAGGTCAACGTGTCGGACAACGGCCGCGGCATCGACCCGTCGGTCACGCGGCGTTCGGGCCTGGCGAACATGCGCTCGAGGGCGCGGCGGCACGCCGGGTGGGTCGATGTGTACCCGTTGGAGCCGGGCACCATGGTGTCCTGGCGGGCGACCGAGTTCGCGAGCTGAGCAGGTCCGCTCAGCTGTCCTTCCAGTCGGCGCGGCGGTTCGCGACGACCCACGCCGCCACCTGGGTGCGGCGCTGCATCCCCATCTTCTGGAGGATGCCGGTGATGCGGTTCTTCACGGTCTTCTCCGCGATGCCGAGATGCTCGGCGATCTCCCGGTTCGGCAGACCGTCGCCGATGAACTGGACGATGCGGGACTCCACGGGGGTGAGGTCGAACTCGTCACCGTCGTCCTTGCCGGCCGGCCACATGGTGCCGCCGGCGGCGACTTCGACGATCGCACCGGTGATCTCCGCCGACCGCGCCGACTTCATCAGCAGGCCCCTGGCACCCGCCTGGCGGGACTCGCGGATCGCGGCGGTGTCGTTGAAGGAGGTCAGCACCAGCATCGGCTGGTCCTCGCGCAGAGATCGGGCGATGTTCATGACGTCAATGCCGGTGCCGTCGGGCAGCTGGAGGTCGACCACGAGGAGGTCGGGGCGCACGGCCGGCAGGCGGCGGTGCGCTTCGGCGACGCTGCCGGCCTCAGCGACAACGGTGAGTCGCTCGTCGGCATCGATCGCCGCAACGATGCCGCGGCGCACAACCTCGTGGTCGTCCACGATCATCACTCGGGTCTGCTGGTCCATGGGCGAAGGATCCTCCATCACTCGACACGGCTGGGTCCCCAGCCGCACTCGGACACTCTATCGGCGTTGGCACCTCGTGCACACATACGACGAACGGTTCTGGAACACATGCCGGCGGATCGGTGCGCGGCAGCGCGGGCACGGCTCGCCCTCGCGGCCGTAGGCGTTCAGCGAGCGGGCGAAGTAGCCCCATTCGACTCGTTTATGACGCTCACCAATGGCCAGTCGAGTCGTCATTCCAGTGGTGATTCGATGGGGACTCGACTCCCTAACGTGGGCTGGCCACACCGTCAGTGAAGCGATCGAGGGCACTGGTCCACGCCTTCGACGAGCTTACGCTTCGGGCGTCACGAGCTCTGCCCTCGCCCAACGCGCAATCATCCGGAGTTGCGGATGCTCCCTCACGATCGCTCGCTGACGATCCGCGGGCAGCCCGATCTCGTGCAGGAGATTCAGGATCACCACGCCCGCCGTGACCTCGACGACGGCGACTAGCTCCTCGAACTCGTGCCTGGGGGTGCGTCCCTCGTGAGCCAGGTCGTTGCGGGCCTTTACCGTCCTGCTGGCCCATCGTTCAACATCAGGAACGAGCACCGACACCGCCTCCTGGTCAGGCCGATTGACAAGAGCCTCCAGCCGGTCGCGGAGAGTCATGTCGTTGCGGATCGCGGACTTGAGCCGCTCCCGCTGACCCTCCGGAGCGACCTCAAGCATCGCCTCGCGCATCTTCTTGAACTCAGCATTCGGCATCGGGAGCTCTTCGATTCCCAGCGCCCGATGGAGGGCTTCGGCAGCGCCGACCGCCATGAGAAGACGGCTCTCGACGTACTGCGCTGGCGCGTACCGCAGCGCCAAGATCAGGTCCGTCGAGGCCCGGAGGCGATCACGCACCGCACACCATCGCGGGACGATCTCCTGGAAGGGGATGTCACTGCAGGTGAAGAACACTCTGTGGTGCTCGATGGCCTTTGCATCCCGCTCCCCCACTGCGGCGGGCGAGTAGAGCACCTCGACATAACGCTCCATCGGATGCCGTTCGGCCCCCGGCCCGTCTCCCTTAAGTTTCAGCCGCAGCCAGATCACCCCGGCAGCACGATGGGTCGCGAGCGAGATCAGGTCCTGCAGAGACTTCGCGGACGCGAGCGCTTCCTCGAAGGAGCACGCGTCCGGCGGAGCGACCTGCAGGAAGACCGTGTCACGGATCCGCGCTGTCGTCCTCCCGCGAAGCTCGTCGACGTACGGAGGATTACGAAGATGCTCAAGTGAGTACTCGGTGCCGTCGACCAGGACCGACGTCGACTCCAGCGGCTTCGCGCAGATCGAGCCACTGCCATCGAACGGCGTCCCGCCTGGGCCGCCGATCGACGACGAGAAGACCCCGTCTGCCGCCCAGCGGCCGAGATCCTCGACGGAGATCTGAAGTCCTTCGAATAGTGCAGCTTCCGCGTTCGCCGCGTGGACGCCGATCAGCGCGGATTGAGCCGAAACCACCTGCTTGTCGGGGCTCTTCACTCGCGCGCCGAAGCTTCGGTTCGTGCTCGTCGGGATGCACCCAAGGAGGGTGATCTCCCTATTCTGAGCGACGCCGAGTATGACGTCCCACAACCGCGTGCCTTCATGCACATGCGTCACGCCTGGTCGGGGCGACGTCATGACCCGGTCCTCGAAGGTGCCGATTAACGTTAGTTCCGCACCGCCGTCACGGTCGTATCGCAGCACGCCCGGGACGCGCTCATCCGGCGCGTCGGGCAACCACCACAGCCCAGACCACTCGTGGGATTCGATCAGATGCAGCCGCTCGGTCGGCATATGCGTCCCGTTACCTTGTGAGCACCCCGATGGACGGGGTCTGGTCGCTCGGCCGGGTATGGCTTTGTTGCCCTGCCATTGATGGTCCGGGGGGTGTTGCCGCCCGGTCGAGAGACACGCGTTGACCGCTGATAGGGACACGGCCCAGCTCTGTCTGAGGTCTCTTCGTAACGTGGGTGCCGGCATCGGGTGTCGAGACTGCGGCCAGCAGTGATGAGGAGGACAGCGTCATGAACACAGGGTTCGCGGTCGTGATCGGCCTGGACGTCGGAAAGACAGCTCACCACGCGTGCGCACTCGACCCGGAGGGGAACAAGCTGTTCGACAAGCCCCTCCCGCAGGACGAGACCAAACTTCGCGAGCTGTTCACCCAGCTGCAGAACCACGGCGAAGTGCTGCTGGTCGTCGACCAGCCGAACACCATCGGAGCGTTGCCGATCGCGGTGGCCCGGGATACCGGCTGCACAGTCGCCTACCTTCCCGGATTGGCGATGCGGAAGGCCGCGGACCTCTATCCGGGCAGGTCAAAGACTGATGCGCGGGATGCTTTCATCATCGCCGACACGGCCCGCACCATGCCTCACACCCTCCGGCAGGTCGATCGCGACAGCGAGGTCCTCTCCGCACTGAAGGTCCTTGCCGGGTTCGACGAGGACCTCGCCCACGAGACCACAAGGGCGCTGAACCGGATCCGGTCCCTGCTCACCCAGATCCACCCCGCGCTCGAGCGCGTCTTCGCAGGCGGGAAGCTTTCCACTGGGCTCGTGCTGGACCTGCTGGAGAAGTTTGGCGGACCCACCGGCCTCCGAAGTGCCGGCCGAAGGAAGGTGCTGCGGTTCGCCCGCGCGCATTCACGCCGCGACCCCGAGACGCTGGTCGAGCAGATCTTCACAGCCCTTAGCGAGCAGACCGTCATCGTGCCCGCCACCGCAGCGGTTGAGCTGGTGATCCCCCGAGTCGCTGGCCAGGTTAAAGAGCTGAAAGAACAGCGCGCGACCGTGGCCCACGAAGTGGAGGGCATGCTGGAGGACTTCCCTCTCGCCTCGGTCTTGATGAGCATGCCGGGGATCGGCATCAAGACCGCCGCCCAGATCCTCCTCGCGATCGGTGATGGCTCCGCGTTTGAGTCCGCCAGCCACCTCGCGGCCTATGCCGGGATCGCGCCGGTCACCCGCAGATCAGGCACCTCGATCCGCGGAGAGTTCCCCGCCCGGTCAGGGAACAAACGCCTGAAGAACGCCCTGTTCTACTCCGCCTGGGTCGCCTCCAACCACGACCCCATCTCCAAGGCCTACTACGATCGCAAACGCGCCGAAGGCAAACGGCACAACGCCGCCGTGATCTGCCTAGCCCGCCGCCGCTGCAACGTCATCTACGCCATGCTCCGCGACGGCACCTACTACCAGCCACCGACAACCGCCCCTACCCCCGAGCCGACCGCTCTCGCGGCTTGACTCGAAACATAGGGACACCCCCCTACAAGAGTGGTGCCCCGGGAGTCCGGGCTAGGCGGCCCGGATAGTCACCGGAGCATACGCCTTCGATTCTAGCAGTGCCGGCTGCTCAGCCCGCCTGGCGAGACTTCACGAAGATCCCCTGTAGGCACCCCACGGCCTCCCCGCCGACCTTACGTCTCGTCCGCTTCGCCTGCTTCTCTGCAAGATGGTCGGGAAGCACCTTACGCAGAGCGCTCTCCTGGTCGCGTGTCAGCGGCTGCGCGGTGGCTCGGATCCTTCGAACATGTTCCTACCGAGCCGCGTGACCGAACACCTCGTCGAGCTCAGAGACCCGGGCCCAAAGCCTTAACCGTGTGCTGCCCATCGCGAGCCGTGGAGGCTTCTATGCGCTCCGTCAGAACCCCAGCCTTGATCCGCCGGCGAATGGCCTGCGGGCTGCACGACTCGCGCTCTGCCGCCGCGGCGATGTCGATCCACTCGTCTTCTGACCCCATGCCCTACTCGCTCCTTCGCATTGCCCGGAGCCTGACGCGAACGCGATCACCCCCCGGACCAACTAATGTGACTCATAGTCCGTGGACTCATGGTCATCGTAGCGAAACCGTTGAGATATGAGGGAGTCCGCGCACCGCATCGCATTCGGCGAGCATCTCCGCGAACTCCGCCAGGAGCGAGGCTGGGCGTCTCAAGAGGCCTTCGCTCACCACGTCAGTCTCGACCGCACCTACATAAGCGGCCTGGAGCGGGGCCGCCGCAACTCGACGCTCGTCATCAGCGTCAAGCTCGCTCACGGGCTTGATGTCTCCCCCGCGGAGCTCCTCGCGACGGTCAACTAGCTAGCACTCCCCCGAAGTGGCGCGATCTCACGTATACGTGTGAGCCGCCCCTTCCTGGGTCACGAAGTGAGGCGCTGGAATGGCTATCAGCCGAGAACCTTGACGGTCTCGGCGCTCCACTCCTCCTCCAGCGCGAGATCAGAGACGTCCTCGCGGATGCGACACGGCGCGCCGCTACTACATGGAAGACCGAATACTGACTGGGCTAGTCAGTACATTCCCTCGGGTGGTTGTCACGAGCTGTCATGAGCGCGGAACCAGCTGCTGGCTCACGGGGTCGTAGACGTAGTCCACGATCTCTCCGGAGACGATCATCGCGACTGCCCGATTGATCGCGTCACGAGGCACGACGAACCACTCCGAGGGGTCATAGTCCCGGCCCTTGCGGTCGATCTGGGTCAGGTCGAGACGCACGGCCGCGAAGACACGATGCAGCAGGTGCTCGAGTGCTGACGGCTTCACGTTGTAGAGGCGGTAGTCCGCGACGACGCGCACGGGTGCCATCAGGTACGTCGGCGACGACTCGGCGTTCTTGATGCGCTGCTCGACGGTCGTCGTTGAGAAGCCGATCTTGTACAGGTCAGGAAGGCCTGAAATCGCGGGGTCGTCGCTCAGCGACTGAAGCACGTAGATGTGCCCGCTCTCGACATCCGCGTCGAGGACCTCGCTCGCGTCGACGCCAGTCCGTGCGAGAACCTGGCCCTCCTGTTCATACAGGCGCGTCATCAGGCTCTGCTTGTACATCCTCGACTCGGTGCCGTTCTCGAAGAGGACGCGCAGGCGTTGCTTCTGCTTCGGCTTTCCGCCGACGACGAGGTCGACGTCCTCACCGACTTCGGCAACGAAGCACATCACGCCTCCGAGGACGAAGAACGCGCCTTCGCGGATCATGTGGAGCCCGGTGAACCTGGCGAGCTGGAGGGTACCCTCGGTGAGCTCAGCGTGCTTGGCCTTGAACAGGTGCTCGAACTGTTCGAAGTCTTCGGCCTTAACACGCTTCGCGACCGAATCAGGGGACTCGGGCTTGCGCATGAGGGGGAGACCCGAGACATCGAGGACGCCGCTGTCATCGTCGAGCAGGTCGTCGATGGCGTCGCTGTCAAGGAGATCATCCAACGAACCCGGAGGTTCGGGCGCATCGAGCAGCCCAAACTCGTCGAGGTGCTTGAGCGCTTCGATCTTCTCGTCATTCGCCATGATGCCGTCGAGGCGCGCCCCGAGCTTCCGCTCGGCGATCTCGCGCGTCGTCGAGCTCGGCACCCGCCCGTGCTCTCGTCGGAACTCGACGATCTCGAGAAACGCCCCTTCCAGACGGTCCGAAGAAGTGACCTTCTTCGGCTTCTGCGGCGCATCGAGCAATCCGTCCACATCCGAATCGAGGAGTCGAAGAAACGCATCCTCTACAACCGACTTGCCCGAGGATGGTGGCGTAGAGTTGTCGTTAGTAGTCATCATCCCTCCCCTGTCTCGGCGGCTTTCATCTGTGCGATGCGTTGCTGCTTGAGGCGCTGCAAAAAGAGCAGTGCTTCCGCGTAGCGCTTCTCGGTCGGATCTTCAGCACGCCGATCGGGACGACGGCCACCGTTCACCTTGACCCAGTTCTGAATCTTTGGCCAGAGCGCAACCGCTTCCTCTTCACTGAACTCGATGCGTGTCGCAGCGATCGATTCCTGGATGATCCGGAGCACTGACGGCGTGACCGACTTGGACATGACCTCGAATGCCCGCTGGAACGGGTTCACCGAATCGATGAGGTTGATGTGGAGCTCGTCGATGTTGACGAACTTCTCGGCCATCTTGATGAACCTCTTGTCGCCGACCTCGCGCACCTCGCCATTCTTGATCACCGAATCGACCACGACCTGCTGACGAACCTCCTCGACCTGGGCGTCGGTGAGATCCGGGTACTTCTCGCGGATGATCTTGGGGATCAGCACCTGGTTCGTCGTCTCGGCGTCCACGGAGCCAGCAGCAGCTCTGGCGAACGTGTCGTCCTGCAGGATCGTCGCCTTCAGGTCGTTCAGGTCGGTCTCGACGATCTGCTTCACACGTTCGGTCGACGGCTCCTTGAACCCCTTGATCTTGAGCTCGCCGGGAGTCTTCGAGTCGTCCGCGTCGAACTTCTTCGTCTTGAACGTGAAGTTCTGCGCGAGGACCTGCTCCATGAGCAAAGAGGCGGTGATCGCCTTGAGCATGTTGTTCACGGAGACCTTCACCTCGCCCTGGGTCGCGTCGGGCTCCGCGATGAGGTTCGTGAACTGCGCGTGGGACTTCCCGGGGCTGTCGCGGGTCACGCGTCCGATGATCTGGATGACTTCGGTGAGCGAGGCCCGGTAGCCGACGGTCAGTGCGTGCTCGGCGAAGGACCAGTCGAAGCCTTCCTTGGCCATGCCAAGAGCAATGATGATGTCGACGGCGTCGCGGTCCTTCGAAGCCGTGTGGGACAGGAAGTGGAGGGTGTCCCCGCGCTTCTTCTGATCCGTGTCGTCGACGAGGTCCGCCACGCGCACGATGGTCCCGGTGTCCTGGCGGCGCACGCTGATGATGCCGGTGTCCGGATCCGTCGTCTCGACGTGGCCGATGACGTCGATGATGCGCCCGACTTCCTCGAGCTTGTCCTTCGTCGACTCGCCGGAGTTCACGCTCGGGATGTGCACGATGGTCTTCTTGTCGAGGTCGAGGACCTCACCGATCGCATCGGTGTACCGCCCTTGGTAGAAGTGATGCCCGATTCCCAGAGAGCGCAGGTGCTCGTAGCCGTTGAGCTGGTCGTAGTAGTTGAAGGTGACCGGCGTGAACTTCGCTTCGTCCTCGGCAGTGAGCACGGGGACCGAGTCGCCGCGGAAGTACGAGCCCGTCATGGCGACGATGTGCACATCAGAGCCGTTCATCACGTCGCGCAGGAGTGCCCCGAGGCGGCTGGACTCCGTGTCAGCGGAGACGTGGTGGAACTCGTCGATCGCGAGGACCGTGCCGTCGAAGGCGTCGGGGGCGAGTTTCTCGAACGCGAAGCGCAACGTGGCGTGGGTGCACACAAGTGTCGCGTCAGGCCCTTCGAGGAACTTGATGAACGCATCGACCTTGCCCTCCGAGGAGCCAGCATCGCAGAGGTTGTGCTCCGGTTTGATCGCCCAGTCGGCGAAGAAGCCGAACTTCGTGAGGTTCGTCGAGGCGAACGATGCCCCGATCGAGCGCTCCGGTACGGCGACGATGACCTTCTCGCGACCCTGGTTGTAGAGCTTGTCCAGGCCCACAAACATGAGCGCACGCGACTTACCGGACGCCGGCGGTGCCTTGACCAGCAGATGCTGGGCGTCGCGCTTAGCGAACACCCGCTGCTGCATCTCGCGCATGCCCAGTGCGTCCGTGTTCACCGACGCCTTCGTCTGGGCATAGGTGACGTCGACGATGTTGACGGGCTTCTTATGCGCGTTCACTTGGCCGCCTTTCGGGACTTCTTCGCCGGAGCCTTCGCTGCTTCCTCGGCAGTCATACGTTCGTACATCGCAAACAGGTCAGAGAGGCGCTGCTCGTCGGACTCGTACGGTTTCTTGGAGTAGATCGAGTCGACCATCGCGTCCACAGTCGCGTGAGCCTCACGCAGGTCATCGGGCATCTTGTCCGGGTCATAGAGCTCAGCGAGGGCCTTCTCGCAGTGGTACTCCCGCACATCTAGCACACGGAGCGCAGCTTCAGTGAGCTTCTCCTTCATGGCGTCAGACAGAGGCGGCACTGGGAAGTTGTTATAGACAATCGTGTTCGAGTAACGAATGCGAGTCTCTAGCTGACCTCCAACGGCTCGAGTCCACGACATATGCATGCGTGATGTCAGGAGAGCGAAGACCCAAGGCTTCGCATCGTAGACGGCATAAGCCAGATTCGACACAACTGTGTCCGGTCCGAGGTATCCGATCGGGATGTACTCGCGGCGTTCGGACGAAACACTTGGAACGATGATCGACTCGGTCGGCTTATAACGGACTTCGCCGAAACGATGTGGGACCGCGGAGAGTTTCTTCGTCGAAGCCCTGCCGCTTTCCGAGCGCGATGCGCGAACCCGCTCGATCCTGTTGGCAATCTCAGGAATCGCAGCTGCTTGCGTCGCGTCCTGATCCTCGATCCATAACGCGAAGCGGTCGACACCAGAAATGTACTCACTCGCGCCCAAGAACCTCTTGATAAAGCGTTCCGCGTCAGGTCTCGATTCAAGGAGTCGACTTCGTTCCTCGGGGCTCAGCAGGAGTGCACCTTTGTCGTTCGGCATGCTTCCGAATGACATAGCCGGCAGCCCCGATAATGGCTTCGAGCGTTTCATCACGAACATGTTGTCCCCGTCGGCGAGGTAGCCATTGATGTTGGTCGCCACGATCTGAAGGTCATCTGCATAAATGTACTTGGGCGCAGGCGACGCCTTCCTCAATCCGACCACAGCCACGGTCACTCCTGCGTTGCGCTTCGCGTTGTTCTCCCACTTAAACGAGGTATAAGCGAACCCAATCTCAATGCCCCTCTCGAAGATCATCGGGAACATGATCCCGGCGTGTTCGCCTTGGGAAACCGAGTTCGTCGTGACGAACGCAAGCGCAGCCTGTGTGGCCTCGATGTATTCGGCTCCCTTTACGAACCAGAGCGCAATGTAGTCGAGGTTCTTTGAGTACGGTCGCCCCTTGAATACGTAGTCGTAGTCAGCCTTCTGCTCCTTGGTCTGAGTCTTCGACCCTGCGTATGGCGGGTTCCCAATCAAATAGATCTCGCCGCCGTCGTTCGGGCAGACCTCGTTCCAGTCGACTCGAGCAGCGTTGCCCTGCTTAATTTGCCCCGCTTCCTTAAGTGGGATCAGGGGGATGGAGACGCCGAATTTGTCCTTGAACTCTGCGTTCATCTGGTGTTTCGCGATCCACAGGGACAGGATCGCCACCTCGACGGCGAAGTCATCGATCTCAATGCCGTAGAAGTTCTCGATGTTGATCTTCGACTCGGCGAACAGGACGCGGTACCTGTCATCCAGCTCGGCGAGGCGTTCGAGGATGGCATGCTCGAGCTTGCGCAGCTCCTTGTACGCGATGACGAGGAAGTTCCCGGATCCACAGGCAGGATCGAAGACCTTGATCGCGCTGATGCGTTCGAGAAGGGCTTCGAGCTTCTTGACCGAATCGCGCGATGCGTTGAACTGATCCTTCAGCGCGTCGAGGAACAGCGGCTCGATCGTCTTGAGGATGTTGGGGACGGACGTGTAGTGCTGACCGAGGTCACTGCGGGTGCCGGGCGTGACGATGGCCTGGAACATCGAGCCGAAGATGTCGGGGTTGATCTCGCGCCAGATGAGCTTGCCGGCGTTGATGAGCTCTTGCCGGGCCTTTTTCGTGAACCTCGGGACGACGTGGTCCGGCGACATCGTGAAGAGCCGGCCGTTGACGTAGGGAAACGCCGCGAGGTGGCTGGGCTTGTCCGCCGCCTGGGCCGTGTCGAGTGCTGTGAACAGGTCGGTGAGGAACTCTGCCGTGTCCGATCCGTCGTCGAGAGTCTGGGACCCGACCGCGTTCGTGAACTGATTCTCGGCGAAGATGCCGGTGTCCTCGGCGAAGTAGCAGAACAGCAGGCGTGTGAAGAACAGGTTCAGGGCGTGGCGTCCATGCGGCTGTTCGAGGAGGTCGGGGTTCGCGTTCAGGAGCTCGTCGAAGAGCTTGCCCATGCGCTCAGCGGCCTTCACATCTGCGTGCGCCTCGGCGACGTACTGGGCCTTCTCCATCCCGGCCCACGGGAGGAAGAACGTGAAGTGCTGGTCGATCTCGCGGATGGGGAACCCGATGGTCTCATCGGTCTTGGTGTCGTACGCGACCAGCTCTACGTAGTCGGTGACGATGACGAACCGCGTGCTGAAGCGGACCACGTCAGGAGACTTCTTCAGTCCTTCGAGGACCGCCAGGGCGTCGCCGTCGGTCTCCTTGAAGTAGACGACCTTCTTCTGCGCGACCTCACTCACCGGATCGGCAGCGACGTTGAGGTCGCCGTTGCGCAGGCGCGTGATGCTGCTCTGCGGTTTCCCGTAGGCGAGCAGGAGGTTGAAGATGAACTCGCGGTCGTACGAGTCACGACCCGCCAGCGGGGAAACGCGTTCCTCGATCACCTTGAGGTTGAGCCTCGCCATGTTGTTCACCTGTCCTGCACGTTGGATTTCTACGCGTACGTGCCCGGGCTAGTCCTGCCTGCGAATCCGCAGTGGTTCAACCTGACCGCACGCTCGGCAATCTTATCGCCCGAGTCCGACGCAGTACCGCGTCAACTCGCTCGTATGTCCCGCCATGTGCGCGCGCCGTGTCACTACTGAGGTGTTTCGAGGTCTGCGCGATTCGCTCCACGCTCTGGTGGTCCAATCAGACCCTCTGGGACCGGCACGTGCCGTCCTTCCAAGGTCGACCGCTCCCACGCGAGCCGCCGCCCGGAACTCTTGATCGGGTCACGTGCCGCCAGCAGAACTCGATTCGACTCGCTGTATGTGCGTGGCTGAACGTAAGAAGAGAGTTTCTTCCCGCTGTGCATTCATGTGTGATGAGTCGAGACTCTGCCCCGTTGCCGAGGCACCAGCTAGCCGGCATGCTCAGAGGGAGCATCCGTTCAGCGTTTCCGCTGGCAAGACGGGCAAAAGTGGCTAGAGCGGTTCGTGAATTTTTCCCTTACAATGGGGGTACCGCAACGCCTGCACGGTAGCCCAGAACGCCCATAGACATTGAGGTCCCGCGCGAAATAACCGGAGCGGCCGTCGACGTTGACGTACAGCGCGTCGAAGCTCGTGCCGCCCACCTCGAGGGCGCGCTCCATCACCGCCCTCGCCTCCGCCAGCAGCTGCCGCACCTTCGCTGCGCTGACGCTCTCACCGGGGCGTTCGTAGTGGATGCGGGCCGCCCAGAGGGCTTCGTCGGCGTAGATGTTGCCGATGCCGGAGACCACCTGCTGGTTCAGCAGCAGGGACTTGATGGAGGCTCGGCTGCGGCGGATCGCAGCCACGGTGCGCTCCACATCAAGTTGCGGGTCGGTGAGGTCACGGGCGATGTGCGCGGCCGAGGAGGGAATGAGGGGAAGAGCGTCGCCTTCACCGGCGGGAGCAGCATCTGCTGTCTCCTCCAGGGGCGAGAGCCAGAGGCCGCCGAAGATCCGCTGGTCGATGAAGTCGATGCGGGTGCCGTCATCGAGCTCCAGACGCACCCGCAGGTGTTTGACCGGGTCGGAGGCGGGTCCCTCGCTGGGCGCGGCGCCCGTCGGCCCCGCCCCCGGGCCGCCCACGGAGGCCGGGTCGGTCGCGGGCGGTGCGCTGACGCGCAGCTGGCCGCTCATTCCCAGATGCACCATGAGCGCGTCGTCGAGGTGGTCGTCCAGCAGCCACAGGAACTTCCCGCGGCGCACGGCGGAGCGGATCCGGCGCCCCACGAGGGCGTCGCCCAGGTGGTCAGCACCGGGAGTGTGCCGACGGATCGACCGGACGTCATGGACCTCGACGCGGTCGATGGTGCGTCCGGTGACGTAGGGGGCGAGGCCGCGGCGCACGACCTCGACCTCGGGCATCTCGGGCATCAGGCGTCGAACACGGAGAACTCGATGCCGTGGGCGTTGCAGTACGCCAGCACGGCCTGCTGCGCGGCGGCGCGCTCAGCGTCCTTCTTCGAGGTGCCGTCGCCGCGGCCGGTGACCTGCCCGGCCACGGTCGCGACGGCGCTGTAGGCGGAGACGCCGTCGGCCGAGTGGTCCTCCACCTCGTACGCCGGGACGGTGTCGTGCTCCGCGGCGATCTCCTGCAGGCGCGTCTTGTAGTCGTATTCGGCGCGCAGGAACTCGTCGTCGTCGATGATCGGATCGATCAGGTCCAGCACGAAGCGGTCGGAGGCCTCAGCGCCGAGGCTGAGATGGACCGCGCCGATGATCGCCTCCACCGTGTCGGCGAGGACCGAGGAACGGTCGCGGCCGCCGGACAGGGCCTCCCCGCGGCCGAGGCGGATGTACTCGCCGAGCCCGTGGCGGCGCGCCAGCAGTGCCAGGGCCCGCATCGATACGACGGCGCTCTTGTGCCGGGACAGGCGGCCCTCGGGAGCGTCCGGGAACAGGTGGAACAGGCGGTGGGTGACGGCGAGGCCGAGCACGGAGTCGCCGAGGAACTCGAGCCGCTCGTTGTGCGGCACTTCCCCGTTCTCGTACGAGAACGATCGGTGCGTCAGCGCGACCTCGAGGAGGTCCTCGCGGATCTGCTGCCCCCGCAGCGGCAGGGAGGCGAGCAGCTCACTGCGGTCCTCGCGATGCTGCTCGATGCCGCGGGCACGGTTCTTCCGGCTCACTGTGCCGAGTCCCCCTTGGCGTCACCGGCGGCGCCATCGGAGTCCTGCAGCAGGGCGGCGAGCGAGCTCAGTCGCGGGTCGATGATGACGTGCTCGTGGTCGGGGTCGTCCTCCATGCGGAACCCGCACTGGTCGCACAGGCCGAGGCAGTCCTCGCGGCACAGGGGTGTGAACGGTGCGGCCACGGCGAGGGCGTCGTGGACCTGTTGGCCGAGGTCGATGGTGTCGCCGGTGAGGAGGGGGATGTCGTCCTCCTCCGGATCGATGCCCTTCTCGAGCTTGTCGGGGTAGGTGAACATCTCGCCGATGGGGGCACTGACGTCCTCGGTGATCGGATCGAGGCATCGGGAGCATTCGCCGGTGAGGGTGGCGTCGGCGCTGCCGGTGATGAAGATGCCCTCTTCCACGGATTCGAGCTGGGCGCGCACGTCGATCGGGTCGCCGGCGGCGACGCCCATGACGGGGCTGCCGACCTGCTCGTCGGCGCGGACGATGCGCTCTTCGGTGCGGTGGGCGCCGATGCGGTGGATGAGGTCGATGACCTCGAAGCGGAGGTCGAGGCCGGCGGGGAGCATGGGGTCTGCCATCTCAGCTGTCCTTTGCCAGGGTTGCGGTGAGTGCGCCGAGGACCGGCGCGGGAACGAAGTCGGACACGTCGCGGCCGAGGCCGGCGACCTCGCGGACGAGGGTGGAGCTGATGTGGGAGAGCGACGGATCGGTCAGCACGAACACGGTGTCGATGCCCTCCAGGTGCTGGTTCATGCGCGCCATCGGCTCCTCGTAGGCGAGGTCGATCTGGGAGCGCAGCCCCTTGATGAGGTGCGTGGCGCCGCGGCCCTTCGCGAAGTCCACGAGGAGCCCGCTGGGGAGGGCTTCGGCGGTGACGGTGGTCAGTCCCTCCTGCTCGAGGGTGTCGCGGATGGTCCGCAGGCGCGTCTCGATGTCCAGCAGGTGGTTCTTGTTCGGGTTGTGGGAGACGGCGACGATGACGCGGTCCACGAGGGCGGACGCGCGGCGCACGAGGTCGAGGTGACCGGTGGTGAAGGGATCGAAGGAGCCCGGCACAACTGCTGTGGTCATTGCCCCAGCATATCGCCCGTGCCTGCCGCGCTGATCCGGGGGTCGAGATAGGTGAAGAACTCCACGGCGGTGTCGCCGTACTGCTTCGCACCCTCGTCCACGAACTCGGGGCCGAGGCGCAGCTGCTCATCGGTGCGGCCGGAGTGCTCGATGACGATGACCGCTTCGTCGGCGAGGACTCCGGCGGCGCTGAGCTGCTCGAGGAGGTCGGCGATGTGCGCGAGGGGGACGGTGTAGGGAGGGTCGAGGAACACCGCTGAGGCGGCGGGGCCAGCCGACGGGTTCAGCGTCCGGATGACGCTCTCGGCCCGCCCGGTGATAACGCTGACCTGGTCGGTGAGGCCGAGGTCCTCGGCGCTGCGGCGGATCACCTGGGCGGTGGGGCCGTGCGCCTCCACGATGACGGCGCTGCCGGCGCCGCGGGACAGCGCTTCGAATGCGAGGGCGCCGGTGCCGCCGAACAGGTCGAGCACATGGGCGCCGCGCAGAACGCCCCAGGCGTCGAGCCGCCCGAACAGGGATTCGCGGACCCGGTCGCTGGTGGGGCGGGTGCGGCTGCTGGGCGGGGAGGCGATGGTGCGACCGCCCAGCGCTCCGGCGATGATGCGGGGCATGTCAGCTCCTCTCCACGTCCGCATCCACGAGGCGGGCGTCGATGGCGTCGGTCAGTCGGGTCCGTTCAACCTCGCTGAGGGCGCCGAGGTCCAGGCTGAATGCGGCCTGTCTCGCCTCGGCGATCACGGCGGCGTCCCGCAGCACATTCAGATGGGTGATGCCGGCGCGCATGCCGGACTGGGCGGTGCCGATGAGGTCGCCGCCGCCGCGGCGCTCCAGGTCGATCTCGGCGAGCTCGAACCCGTTGCGGGTGTCGGCGAGCGCCTTCAGATGGTCGTGCTGGGGGCTGCCCGCTGCGGCGCGGGTGGTGAAGAAGGCGATGCCGGGATGGTCGGACCGCCCGATGCGGCCGCGCAGCTGGTGCAGCTGGGACAGCCCGAACCGCTCAGCATCGAGCACCACCATCACGGTGGCGTTCGGGATGTCGACGCCGACTTCGACGACGGTGGTGGCGACCAGGACGTCGATCTGCCCGGCGGCGAACGCCTCCATCCGCTTCTGCTTGTCGTTCGCGTGCTGGCGGCCGTGGAGGGTCGCGATCCGCAGGCCGCGGAAGCGGGGGTCGGTCTGCAGCTGCTCGGCGATCTCCTCCACGCTGTGCAGAGCCCAGGGATCCGGGAGTCCGTCGGCCCCCTGCCCGCCGCTGCTGGTGAGCAGGCCGGGGTCGGCGTCGTCCACGAAGCCGGCATCCGCGTTGTCGTCGGTGTCGTCATCGGGGCTGATGCGGGGGCACACCACGAACGCCTGCATGCCGCGGCGGCACTCCTCCGCGGTGCGCTCCCACATGCGCTCGCGCCACGAGTCACTCGACTCGGGCACCACAAAGCTCTGCACCTCGGCGCGGCCCGCAGGGGCGGTGTCCAGGGCGATGACATCGAGGTCGCCTGCAATGCTGATCGCCGCGGTGCGCGGAATCGGCGTGGCGGTCATGACGATGACATGCGGGTTGCCGCCGTGGCTGCCCTTCGCGCGCAGCATGCGGCGGTGCTCCACCCCGAAGCGGTGCTGCTCGTCGATCACGACGAGGCCGAGGTCGGCGAAGTCGACGCCGTCGGACAGCAGCGCGTGAGTGCCGACGATCAGTCCCGCGGTCCCGACCTGCATGTCCAGCAGCGCCTGGCGGCGCTCGGGCACCGTGAGGGACCCGGTGAGCAGCCGGACCGTGGTGGCGTGCTCCGGGGCGTGGAGGGTGCCGGCCTCCCCGAGGTCCCCGAGCATGCGCATGATGGTGGCGTGGTGCTGCCGCGCGAGGACATCGGTCGGAGCGAGCAGCGCCGCCTGATGGCCGGAGTCGATGGCGCGGACCATGGCCCGCAGCGCCACGATGGTCTTGCCGCTGCCCACATCGCCCTGCAGCAGCACCGACGTGGGGCGCGCGGTGGAGATGCGCTGCTCGATCTCGGCACCGGCGCGCTGCTGCGCGTCGGTCAGCGAGAACGGGAGTCGCTGATCGAGCCCCGTGGCGAGCGGTCCGCGGACATCCAAGGCGGGGGCGCGGTCCTCGGCGTCGCGGGCGCGGCGGCGCGCGAACGCGGACTGGATGATGAACGCCTCTTCGAAGCGGAGGAACCGCCGGGCGGCGTCGACGTCCTTCATGCTGCGCGGTCGGTGCAGGGCGGTGAGGGCCTGCTCAGCGGTCAGCAGGCGATGCTCTCGGAGGACCGCGCCGGGCACGGGGGTGGCGGTGAGGCTGACGTAGTCGAGGGCTTTGTCGAACGCGCTGGCAACGGTGCTCTGCTTGGAGCCGGATCGCTGCGGATAGACGGGCCGGGGCTGCAGCGCCTGCTGGATGGTGATGCCGTCGGTGTCCTCGCCGTCGGGTGTGAGCAGCGTGTAGTCCGGGTGGGTGACCTGCGGCTGTCCCCGGAACAGTTTGACGGTGCCCTGGACGAGGATGCCGACGCCGGGGCGCAGCCTCCCCCGGTGATAGGTCACCAGGTGCTGCTTGTACAGGAAGAACGGCAGGTCCAGCTGGTCCCCGGAATCGTCCTCGATGCGGGCGGTGAGGACTGTGCCGCGGCCGCTGCGCATGCGGTGTTCGCTGATGTCGATGACGGTTGCGATGACGGTGATGTCATCGCCCTCCTGCAGGCTGTGGAGGTCGCGCACCGGCCCGGGGACCTTGTAGCGGTTCGGGGAGACGCGCAGCAGCTCCTCCGCGGTCTCGACCCCGAATCCGCGGACGGCCTTCAGCTCCTTCGGGCTGAGGATGGTGGTCAGGGCAGGCGACTGCATGGCTCCTCCTGTGCGAAAAGCGGCCCCGGGATCCGGGGCCGCTTCTCACGGGTGCTGGTGGGCAGCTGCGCTCAGGCGGCGCGCTGCACCTTGCCCGCCTTGATGCAGGACGTGCACACGTTGATGCGCTTGGCGCTGCCGTTCACGATGGCGCGCACGGACTGGATGTTCGGGTTCCAGCGGCGCGAGGTGCGACGGTGGGAGTGGGAGACACTCTTGCCGAAGCTCGGGCCCTTGGGGCAGATGTCACACTTAGAAGCCACGATGTTCTCCTGGTCGAAATGAATGGAAGTCGTCGATGATGCGCCCACGGCAGGCGCGGACGATCTCGCCCTGGCGCAAGGCAACCCAATGAGCATACCGCACGGCCCATCGCTGAGGACAGGGCCCAGTGCCGCCGGCGGCTGTGGACTCCCTCACTCGAAGTGGTCCCAGCCGAGCGCGGACCCGTCGGCCCCCTGCTCGTTCACACCCGCAGCCGTGGCGCGCGGGTCCTCCTCCCCCGCCGGCAGGACGCGGCCCACCATGGTGAGGTCGCCGCCGGCATCCCGCAGCACGTCCCGGGCGGCCTGGAGGGCCGACGGGGGCAGGCAGATCAGCATCGCATGCTCCTCCCCGCTGCCCAGCACCCACGCCGACGGATCCTGCCCGAGGGAATCGGCGAGCGGTCGCAGCGCCTCGGCCATGGTGGCCAGGCCGTCGGCGTCGAGGTGGATGCGGACTCCGGAGGCGTCGGCCAGACGGCCCGCGTCGCGCAGGAGCCCGTCGGAGACATCGATCATGGCGTGCAGGTCGTGGCCGAGAGCAGCGGCGAGGCGGTGCCCGGCCTCCAGGTCCACCTCGGGGGCACGATGGAACTCCAGCGCGCCCTCCGCGCCCCGCTGCACATCACCGAGTTCGGCGGGGTCGTGGCCCCCGAGCAGAAGAGCGAGCCCGGCCGCGCTTCGGCCGAGCTGGGGTGTGCCGACGGCGACGACATCCCCCACCCGGGCGCCGTCGCGACGGATCGCTCGTCCGCCGAGGCCCGGGACGAGTTCGCCGAAGGCGGTGACGGTCAGGCTGATCATGTCCGCTCCGCCCAGATCACCGCCGATGACGACGGCGCCGGCACGGGCCGAGCGAGCGGCGAGGCCCCGCGCGATCCCCTCGATCAGGGCGAGGGGGGTCGTGGCGGGCGCGGACAGGCTGAGCACGAGCGCCGTGGGCTCGGCACCCATGGCGGCGACGTCCGCGAGGTTCTGCACGGCGAGCTTGTGGCCGATCTCCTCGCCGGTGGAGCCGAGCGGGCTGCGCCCCGGTGCATCGCCGCGCAGCAAGAAGTCCTTGCCTTCGATCATGGTGTCGGTGGTGATGACCACCGAGCCGGAGGGGACCGCGAGGAGAGCGGCGTCATCGCCGGGACCGATCAGAGTTCGCTCCGTGTTCGCGGCGCCGGAGAGGATCGGCAGGATGCGTGCGAGGATGCCGGCTTCGCCGAGCTCACCGAGGGTGCTCATGCGTCCATCATGCCAGTGCGGATGGTGCCGTTCGTGCGGTGCACCGGGATGCCGCCCGCGGCTGCGACGAACGCGCTGCGCACGGCGCGGATGGCGAGATGTCGGGCCTGACCGTCCCGCACCTCCGTGTAGAGGGTGCGGCGGGGCGCGGCGCCGTCGGCTCCGGCGAGGGCGAACACGTCGATGCCGCGGCCGAGGCGCGCGCCGAACAGCGCCGGCACGAAGGAGACGGCGAGCCCGGAGGCCACCAGCTGCATGTGCAGCGTGGGGTCGGTGCTCTCGGATCGGATGCGGGGGTTGAACCCGGCGGCGAAGCATTCGGTGCGGGCCCAGCGACCCATCCGCGTCTTCGACGATTCCAGCGCCCACGGCTGGTCGGCGAGGTCGGCGAGTCGGCGCGGGGCGCGCTGCGCCGCAAGGGCCGACGGAAGGGCCACCCACAGCGGGTCCGTCAGCAGGTCTTCGCGCTGCACACCCGGGACGGGCGGCTGGGGGTGGCCGTCGAACTCCTCACCGAGGATGAGGTCGAAGGCGTGGGAGAGCAGACCGGAATGGGCATCGTCCACATCGCGCTGGAAGAGAACCACGTCGAGGTCGGGGTGCTCATCGGCCAGGAGGGCGAGGGCGCGCGGCGCCACTTCCAGCAGAACGGACTGGAAGGAGGCGACCCGCACCTGCCCGGACACGGTGTAGGACAGGTTCGCGAGGTCCGTTTCGGCGCGGGCGATGGCGCCGATGATCTCGTGGGCGTGCGCGGCGAGCATGCGGCCCGCATCGGTGAGACGCACGCCTCTGCCCACCGGGGTGAGAAGCGCCACCCCGGCCTCCCGTTCGAGTGCGGCCAGCTGCTGCGAGACGGCCGACGGGGTGTAGTTCAGAGCACGCGCCGCCTCGGCGAGAGTGCCTCTGCGCTCCAGTTCCACCAGCACGCGCAGCCCTCTGACGCTCAGCATGCCGCCCCTTCGCAGAACAGTTCACGGATCCTTACTGATTCATTCCAGTTTCCATCACTGGACTGAACACTTCTGAGGGCTCCACAGTGGAGGCATGAGCACGCGCACCACCACCGGATCCTTCACCGTCGTCTCCCTCGACGGTCAGCCCACGGACTCCCCCACCACCGGTTTCATCTCCGACGCCCCCACCACCGGCAGCCCCACGGCCGGCATCCCGATCGTCGCCGAGATCGTGCAGGGCCAGGCGGAGCTCACCGAGTCGCCCCGCAGCGGCCGCGGCACCCTGGTAGGCGCCCTGTTCGTCCTCGCGTCCGCCACCAGCCTGCAGATCGGCGCATCCCTCGGCGTGTCCCTCTTCCCCGCCTTCGGCCCCTGGGGCACCACGTCCCTGCGCCTGCTGGTCGCCGCCGTCGTGCTGATGCTCATCACCCGCCCGGCGATCCACCGGTGGACCCTGCCGCAGTGGCGAGCCGTCGGCCTGTTCGGTGTGGTGCTCGCCGTCATGAACGGCTTCTTCTTCGCCGCGATCGACCGCCTGCCGCTCGGGGTCGCGGTCGCGATCGAGTTCATCGGCCCGCTCACCCTCGCGGCCGTCCTCTCCCGGCGCGCCCGTGACCTCGCCTGGGTGGGCCTCGCCGTGCTCGGCATCGGCCTGTTCTTCGTGGACGATCTGATGGGCCACGGCGGTGCTGCACTGGATCCCCTCGGCGTGCTGTTCATCCTCATCGCCTCCGCGTGCTGGGCCACCTACATCGTGGTCTCCCAGCGCACCGGCCAGCTCGTCTCCGGTGCCGGCGGCCTCGCCGTCGCCGTCGCGATCGCGGGCGTCCTCCTCCTGCCGTTCGGCATCACGGCACTGCCCACAGCGGTCAGCGACCTCGGCCTGCTGACCGTGGTCATCGCCTGCGCGCTGCTGGCCACCGTGATCCCCTACTCCCTGGAATTCGCTGCCCTCCGACGCCTGCCGAAGTCCGCCTTCGGGGTCCTGCTGTCCCTCGAGCCGATGGTGGCGGCGCTGGTGGGATGGCTGTTCCTCGGCCAGGGCATCAGCCTGCTCGCCGTCCTCGCGATCGTGGTGATCATGGGGGCGAGCGTCGGCTCCACCGCCATGGCAGCAGCGGATGACACGGCACCTCGACCCGTCACCGGGGCGATCCCCGCCGTGGACTGTGAGGACGAGACAGATGCGGCCATGCCGGTCAGTGCCGACGAGTTCGAGCGCGTCTGATCGGGGCGGCTACGCTGAACAGGTGACGTCCTCACCGAACCCCCACGATCCGCAGCAGCCGTCGGACCCCTCACCGGAGGTGGTCCAGCCCAGCCGTGCGCTCCCCCGCCGTGCACACCGCGGCCTCATCGCCAGCGCCGCCCTCATCGGCGGCGGCGTGCTGCTGAGCCTGCTGAGCGGCTGCGCCGTCACAGTGCCGCCGGGCCCGGACGCCGCGAACCCCGCCTGCGCGGATGTCATCACCAAGCTGCCCGACGAAGTGATCGGGCAGAAGCGGCAGGAGACCACCAGCCAGTCCACCGCCGCGTGGGGCACGGGTGAGAAGGCGGTGGTGCTGCGCTGCGGCGTCACTCCCCCGCCGCCCACAACGGAGCTGTGCACCACCACACAGGCGCCGAACGGCACCGCAGTGGACTGGATCGTGCATCAGGACGATGAGACCGGGATCCTCACGTACACCACGTACGGCCGTGAACCGGCGATCGATATGACAGTGCCGCGTGCCGCCGCACCGGATCAGCCGAGCGCCGCTCCCCTGGCGGTGGTGGGTCTGGTGAACCAGATCCCCGCGACCCGCTTCTGCGTGGGGCAGGGCGAGACGAACTGACGGCGCTGCCGCCCCTCGCCCGAGACAGCGTCAGTGGACGCCGAGCGGCTTGGCGAGCGCCGAGTCGATCAGTTCGGTGATCAGCTCACGGTAGGTGATGCCCATGTTCTCCCACAGCACGGGGAACATGGAGAACGGCGTGAACCCGGGCATCGTGTTGATCTCGTTGACGATCACGCCGGAATCGGTGACGAAGACGTCGACCCGGGCGAGGGTCTCCAGGTCCAGGGCCACGAACGCGCGCTCGGCGATGTCACGGACCTGCGCGGCGCGCTCCTCGCTGATCGACGCGGGGACGTCGATCCGGACAGTGCCCTTGCCGAAGTACTTCGATTCGAAGTCGTAGAACTCGAGGTCGTCGCCGATGGCGACCTCACCGGGCTGCGTGGAGCGCACCGGGTGGCGGCGGGAGGTGCGCAGCACACCGCACTCCACTTCGCGGCCGTTGACACCGGCCTCCACCAGCACCTTCGGGTCCACCTCGAAGGCGGAGCGCAGCGCTTCCTCGAGGCCGTCGAGGTCCTCGATGCGGGAGACGCCGAGGCTGGAGCCGGCCCGGGACGGCTTCACGAACAGCGGTGCCTGCAGCTCGGCGACCCGTGCGCGGATCTCGGCGCGGCCCTCATCGGTGCACCAGTCCTCCTGGCGGACCACGCAGCCGTCGGCCACGGCGATGCCGGCATCGGCGAGGACCCGCTTGGTGAAGTCCTTGTCCATGCACACCGCGCTGGCGAGCACTCCGCTGCCCACGTAGGGGAGGTCGAGCAGGTCGAACAGCCCCTGGATGGTTCCGTCCTCACCGTAGGGGCCGTGCAGCAGCGGCAGGAACACGTCCACGTCCGCAAGGTGCTCCACACGGCCGCCCCGGATGACGCGCAGCTGCGACGGTTTCCCGGCGGTCTTCGCGACGGTCGGCAGGAGGACCTCCTCGCCGTCCTCCGGCACTTCGGGGGCGCGGCCGTCGCGGATCACCCAGTGGTCGGGGTCGTCCGTGACGGACACGAGGCGGCCGCTGGGGGTGATGCCGATGGGGATCGGGGTGAAGCGGTCGCGGTCGATGGCGCGGAGGATGCCGCCCGCGGTGACGCAGCTGATGCCGTGCTCACCGGAGCGGCCGCCGAAGAGGAGGGCCACGGAAATGCTCATGGGTGTGATGATCTCATTCCGGTCGCACGGAGCGTGACAGGAGTTCCCGTGTCACGCTGGAAATGTCACGCCCGTGATCGATCACATCGACCAGCATCGACGTGATCGGCAGGTCCAGGTCGCGTTCGTGGGCGATCTGCCGGACTGCGCGCGCGGTGGCGACGCCCTCGGCGGTCTGTCCCACCTCGCGGATCGCGTCCTCCACGCTGAGGCCCCGGCCGAGGGCGGCGCCGAGGCGGAAATTGCGGGACAGCGGTGAGGCGCAGGTGGCGACGAGGTCGCCCATGCCGGCGAGCCCCGCGAACGTGTCGGCCCGGGCGCCGACGGCCGTGCCCAGGCGGGTCATCTCGGCGAGCCCGCGGGTGATGAGGGTGGCGCGGGTGTTGTCGCCGTACCCGAGTCCGGCGGCGGCGCCGACAGCGGTGGCGATGACGTTCTTCATGGCGCCGGCGACCTCCACGCCGATGACGTCGGAGGAGACGTAGGTGCGCATGTAGGGAGCGCGGCACCAGCGGGCGACCCGGTCCGCGGTGGCGGCACTGGTGGAGGCGACGACGGCGGCGCACGGCTGCTGCTGGGCGATCTCGACCGCGAGGTTCGGTCCGGACAGAACCGCGATCCGGCTGGGCTCGATGCGGCCGACGGATGCCAGCAGTTCGCTGATCCGCAGATCCGTGTCCCGTTCAATGCCCTTGACGAGCGACACCACGGGGACGTCCGGCAGGGCTGGCCACTGCTCGAGGGCGCCGCGCAGCTTCTGCGCGGGCACGGCGATGACGACGCCATCGGCCCCGTCGAGCACAGCGCCGGCGTCACTGGAGGCGTTGACCGTGTCCGGCAGGGTGAGCTCCGGGATGTAGCCGCGGTTGGTGCGGCGCTCGGTGATCTCTGCGGCGATGTCGGCGCGGCGCGCCCAGATGCGGACCCGGCAGCCCGCGGCGGCCAGGACCGAGGAGAACGTGGTTCCCCAGCTGCCGGCGCCGAGGACCGCGATCAGCGGTGCGCCGGCCATGTCAGCGGCCGCTGTCGGGGCGGCGCTGATCCTGCTGGCCGCCGCGGCTGTGCTGGCCGGGGCGGGGCTGGTCGATCAGCTTCGGCAGACGGGTCACCCCGAGCAGGCCGCGCTGGCCGCTGGCGCGCACCTCGCGGGTGCGCATGGTGACCGGGGCGCGGCGCGCCAGCGTGTGGACGGCGGCGGCGTGCATGACGCGACGGGGCGCCCAGGTGAGGCGTCCGCGCAGGTTCCGGTACTTCACCGCGGTGGTGATGCGCAGCAGGTGACCGCCGGGCTCCACCGCCACACCGATGCGGACGGCGAGCGACGGGGTGTCGTCCACGATGAGGGCCTCATCACCGACCACTTCGATGACGTCGCGCGTGCGTTCCGGCGGCGGCACGAGGTCGAACAGGCGGATCGCCTCATTGCGCAGGGCCTTCGCCCCGCGGGAGGCGAGGGTGGCGTTCTCGCGGGAGAAGATCGCCTCCGCCCACACCCGCGGGTCGGTTTCGCGGACACCGCGGGTGGGGATGATGACCACGTCGCAGTAGTCCGGCAGCGGGATGTCGCGCAGGGCGAGCGAGTTGTAGCCGCGGGCCTCGCGCACGAAGTGCTCGGTGCGGTCCGTGTCGTCGGCGCGGTCGCCGTGGTGGGCGGTGCCGTCCTGCTGGTCGTCGGGCTCGATGATGATCTCGTCCGGCTCCGGGGTGCTCATCGGCTCATCCCTCCCAGAAGTCGGCGCCCAGAGCGGTCAGCTTGTCCCGGAAGGACTCGTAGCCCCGGTCGATGAGGTCGATGCCGTAGATGTTCGAGATCCCGTCGGCCGCCAGAGCAGCGATGAGGTACGAGAACCCGCCGCGCAGGTCCGGAACGGTGATGTTGCGGCCCTCCAGCTGGCGGGGGCCGGAGACCACGGCGGAGTGGTTGAAGTTGCGCTGGCCGAAGCGGCAGGAGGAGCCGCCGAGGCATTCGCGGTACACCTGGATCTGGGCGCCCATGTCGTTGAGGGCGCTGGTGAAGCCGAGGCGGTTCTCGTACACGGTCTCGTGGACGATGGAGATGCCCTCGGCCTGGGTCAGCAGCACCACCAGGGGCTGCTGCCAGTCGGTCATGAAGCCGGGGTGCACGTCGGTCTCCACAGCGACGGGGCGCAGCGGCTCGTCGGTGGCGAAGAAGCGGATGCCGTCGTCCTTGATCTCCATGCCGGCGCCGACCTTGCGCAGGATGTTGAGGAAGGTGGACATCGCCTTCTGCTCGGCGCCGCGCACGAACACGTCACCGCCGGTGACGAGCGCCGCGCAGGCCCAGGATCCGGCTTCGATGCGGTCAGCGAGGGCGGTGTGGGTGTAGCCGCCCAGCCGCTCCACGCCCTCGATGATGATGGTGCGGTCCGTGCTCAGGGAGATGATCGCACCCATCTTCTGCAGCACGGAGATGAGGTCCTCGATCTCCGGCTCGACAGCGGCGTTCTCCAGCTCCGTGAGGCCCTTGGCCCGCACGGCGGTCAGAAGCACCTGTTCGGTGGCGCCGACGCTCGGGTACTCCAGGCGGATCTTCGTGCCGGTGAGACCGTTGGGCGCGGTGATGTAGATGCCGTGCTCGCGCTTGTCGACGTGCGCACCGAACTGGCGCAGCACGTCGAGGTGGTAGTTGATCGGGCGGTCGCCGATGCGGCAGCCGCCGAGGTCGGGGATGATCGCCTCGCCCAGGCGGTGCAGGAGCGGGCCGCAGAACAGGATCGGGATGCGGGAGGAGCCGGCGTGGGCGTCGATGTCGGCCACGTGAGCCCGCTCCACGTTCGACGGGTCCATGCGGATCACGCCGCCCTCAACGTCCCAGTCGATGCCGACGCCGTGGACCTTCAGCAGCTCCTTGACGATCGCGACATCGCGGATGTCCGGAACCGAGCGCAGTTCGCTGGGCTCTTCGCCGAGGAGGGCAGCGACCATGGCCTTGGAGACGAGGTTCTTGGCGCCGCGGACGGTGACCTCGCCCGTGAGGGGCTTGCCGCCGCGAACTGTGAACGTGGTGCTCATAGTGTCCTTACATCGAATGGTCTGGGGCGGTTCGCGGACGAACCGGTGACCGGCCCACCATACCGGAGCAGCCCGGATGCCGCCCGGGCGAGGTGACGCGAGGATCAGCCGGCGGTGCGGGCCGGAAGGGTTCTCGGCATCCAGCTCGGGCGCTTCTCCTCGAACGCTGCGATATCGGCCTCATAGCGCATCGTCAGGCCGATGTCGTCCAGGCCCTCCATGAGACGCCAGCGGGTGTAGTCGTCGATCTCGAAGCCGAAGGTGAGGTCGCCGCATTCGACGCGGCGCTCCACCAGGTCCACGGTGATCTCCGTACCCGGTTCGTTCTCCAGCTTCTTCTGGATCTGCTCGATGTCCTCCGGTGCCAGCTGCGCGGCCACGAGGCCCTGTTTGCCGGCGTTGCCGCGGAAGATGTCCGCGAAGCGGGAGGAGAGGACCGCGGCGAAGCCGTAGTCGCGCAGCGCCCACACGGCGTGCTCACGAGAGGAGCCGGTGCCGAAGTCGGGGCCGGCGACGAGCACGCTGCCCCTGGTGTACGGCTCCTGGTTGAGGACGAACTCGGGGTCGCTGCGCCACACGCTGAACAGGCCGTCGTCGAACCCGGTCTTGGTGACGCGCTTGAGGAACACGGCGGGGATGATCTGATCGGTGTCGACGTTCGAGCGGCGCAGCGGTACGCCGATGCCGGTGTGGGTGGTGAACTTCTCCATGAGGTGGTCTCCTTGGGGGGCGCGGCCGCCGTCGGTGGGGCCTGCGGGTGCAGATGGGGCCGACGGGTGCTGGCGGTGGATCGGGTCAGATGAGGTCGGCGGGCGAGCTGAGGGTGCCGCGGACCGCGGTCGCGGCGGCGACGACCGGCGACACCAGGTGGGTGCGGCCGCCCTTGCCCTGGCGTCCCTCGAAGTTGCGGTTCGAGGTGGAGGCGGAGCGCTCCCCCGGCTTCAGCTGGTCCGGGTTCATGCCCAGGCACATGGAGCACCCGGCCTGGCGCCATTCGGCGCCGAACGCTTCGAACACGTCGCCGAGGCCCTCCTGCTCAGCCTGGATGCGCACCCGTGCCGAGCCGGGCACCACCATGACGCGCACCTCGGGGTGCTTCTTCTGCCCCTTGATGACCTCGGCGAACGCCCGCAGGTCCTCAATGCGGCCGTTGGTGCACGAGCCCATGAACACGGTGTCCACGCGGATGTCCTTGAGCTTCTGACCCGGCACGAGGTCCATGTACCGCAGCGCCGATTCCGCGGCTTCGCGGTCGATGTCATTGGTGAAGTCCTCGGGCGCGGGAACGGTCGCGGACAGCGGCAGCCCCTGTCCCGGGTTCGTGCCCCAGGTGACGAACGGCTCCAGCTCATCGGCGTCGATGACGACCTCGGCATCGAACTCGGCGCCCTCATCGGTGGGCAGAGTGCGCCAGTACGCGACGGCGTCGTCCCAGTCCTTGCCCTGCGGCGCGTGCGGGCGCCCTTTGACGTACTCGAACGTGGTCTCATCCGGGGCGATCATGCCGGCACGGGCACCGGCCTCGATCGACATGTTGCAGATCGTCATGCGGCCCTCCATCGAGAGGGCGCGGATCGCCTCGCCCCGGTACTCCAGCACGTACCCGGCGCCGCCGCCGGTGCCGATCTTCGCGATCACGGCGAGGATGATGTCCTTCGCGGTGACGCCGGGCTTCAGCGACCCGTTGACGGTGATCGCCATCGTCTTGAACGGCTTCAGCGGCAGCGTCTGGGTGGCCATCACGTGCTCCACCTCGGAGGTGCCGATGCCGAAGGCGAGGGCGCCGAACGCGCCGTGGGTGGAGGTGTGGGAGTCGCCGCACACCACGGTGATGCCGGGCATGGTGAGGCCGAGCTGCGGGCCCACCACGTGGACGATGCCCTGATCGGCGTCTCCGAGGGGATGGATGCGCACGCCGAACTCCTCGGCATTGCGGCGCAGGGTGTTGATCTGGGTGCGGCTGGTGATGTCCGCGATGGGTTTGTCGATGTCGATCGTCGGGGTGTTGTGGTCCTCGGTGGCGATCGTCTGGTCGACCCGACGCAGGGTGCGACCCTCCTGGCGGAGTCCGTCGAACGCCTGCGGGCTGGTGACCTCGTGGATCAGCTGCAGGTCGATGTAGAGGAGGTCGGGTTCGCCGTCGGTTCCGCGGCGGACCACATGGTCCTGCCAGACCTTCTCTGCGAGAGTGCGCGCCATGGTGCGGGCTCCTTGCTGCGTCGGCTCGGGCCTCGGATGAAGGCCCACCTGTTTCGGAATTCGGACCAACTATTTCGAGGTTCGGGACGAGTCGCACTTGCGTCTCAACGGCTAAGACGGCAGTCTTAGGTCATGAACAACGCGAAAGAAGATCAGGGAAGCGGCGTCGGCGTTCTCGACAAAGCCGCCGCCGTGCTCGGGGCGCTCGAGGCCGGCCCCGCCACGCTCGCGCAGCTCGTCACCTCGACCGACCTCGCCCGACCGACGGCGCACCGCCTCGCCGTGGCGCTCGAACACCATCGCCTCGTGGCCCGCGACATGCAGGGCCGCTTCATCCTCGGCCCGCGCCTGACGGAGCTCTCCGCAGCCGCCGGCGAGGACCGCCTGCTCGCCGCTGCAGGCCCCGTTCTCGCGTCGCTTCGCGACCACACGGGCGAATCCGCACAGCTCTACCGCCGCCAGGGCGAGCACCGCATCTGCGTGGCCGCTGCAGAGCGCCCCATCGGACTGCGCGACTCCGTCCCCCTCGGGGCCACGCTCACGATGAAGGCGGGCAGCGCCGCCCAGATCCTCCTCGCGTGGGAGGAGCCCGATCGCCTGCACCGCGGCCTGCACGGCGCGCGGTTCACGGCGACCATGCTCTCGGCAGTGCGCCGGCGCGGCTGGGCGCAGTCCGTCGGCGAGCGCGAAGCGGGCGTCAGCTCGGTCTCCGCGCCCGTGCGCGGCCCGAACGGCCGGGTCGTGGCGGCCCTGTCGATCTCCGGACCGCTGGACCGGATGACTCGCCAGCCGGGGCGGCTGCACGCTCAGGCTGTGATTGCGAGCGCGAACCACCTCACCGAGGTGCTGCGCCGCGCCGCCGGCTGAGACCGGGCAGGTCTCAGACCCGCTCGAGCCAGACCGGCGTGTGCGCGTACTGCAGCAGCGACACCGTGGTCGGTGCTGCGGAACGCCGCTCCTCGCCCTGCGTGCGCGCAGCGGCGACGATCATCCGAGTGCCCTCGGCGCGCTGGATCAGGGCCTTCGCACTGTGGTCCTCGGTGTAGGGAGTCATATCGACCTCCACATCTTCATGATGGCGGGCGACGATCCGCTTCGCCTCCTCCAGCACCCTCGGCCATTCGGCGTGCGGGATCGCGATCGACGGGTACACCCGCAGCGAGGTTCGGTGCAGCTCCGCCAGGCGGGCCGCTCGGGTGACGATCTGCTCGAAGGACTCCTGGCCGTCGTAGAACGCGGCGATGGGGCCGTCGTCGATGCTGCCGCGGACCACCACGACGTTCGCGCTCGCGCGGGCGATCAGCGCGAGCGAGGTGGAACCGACGATGAGGGCAAGGAAGCGCCCGAGGCCGCGCGAGCCCACCACGATGGTGTCGTTCGGCCTCTGCACCGACAGCAGCACGTCGAGGGCCCGGCCGTCCACGACCTCACCGGTGACCATCGCATCGGGCGCTTCATCGCGCGCAACGGCGATCGCCTCCTCGACGAGCCGATCCGCGGACGCCTTCAGTCCGGAGCCGCTCACACCGGGGACCGGGTCGACGTCCACGCCCATGAGGGGCCAGACGAAGGCGTGCACGAGGTGCAGGGGACGGCCGGTGAGAACCGCGTGCTGGGCAGCCCAGCGGATCGCCTTGTCCGCTTCCTCCGTGTCACCGATGCCGACGATGATGCGCCCGATTCCGCCTGTCATGTCCGTCTCCTTCGTCCGAGCTGCTGATGTGCCTCCAGTCTACGGGCATGACGAAAGAGCCGGGACCATGATGGTCCCGGCTCTTCCTACCGTGTACCCCGTACCGGATTTGAACCGGTGTTACCGCCGTGAGAGGGCGACGTCCTAGGCCGCTAGACGAACGGGGCCTTGGAACAGCGCTCACCCATCGAGACGGATGGATGATTGCGATTCCCTGTACCCCGTACCGGATTTGAACCGGTGTTACCGCCGTGAGAGGGCGGCGTCCTAGGCCGCTAGACGAACGGGGCCTCGGCATCTCTGCCGTGTTCCGCACCGAAGTGCAGATCGCTGGGGTACCAGGACTCGAACCTAGAACAACTGAACCAGAATCAGCCGTGTTGCCAATTACACCATACCCCAAGGATGGTCAGTTCTGATCTCCTTACGGAGGTCTTCCCTGCAACGGAATACAACATTACATGCCCCCTGGGGACCATGCCAATCCGAGGCGGAGAAGTGTGGCGCGGCCAACGTCCGCCGGCCGCGCCACCAGGAATCAGGCCTGGTCAGGCTGCTCCGCCAGCACCGTCAGGAAGCTGCGCAGGCGCGCCAGTGTGGACTCCCTGCCCAGCAGATCCATGGACTCGAACAGCGGCGGGGAGACCCGTCGGCCCGAGACGGCGGAGCGCAGCGGACCGAAGGCGAGGCGCGGCTTGATGCCCATCTCGTCGATGATCGAGGCGCGCAGCGTCTCCTCCAGCTTCTCCGGGGTGAAGTCGGAGTCGCCGAGGCGCTCGATGTCGTCGATCGCGCGCTGCACCACGGCAGCGGGGTCATCGCCGAGCTTCTTCAGCGCGTCCGGCTGGATCTCCAGGTCCTCGTCGGCCGTGAAGAGGAACGCGAGCAGCTCAGGCGCCTCGGAGAGGAGGTTCATGCGCGGCTGCGCCAGCGGGGTGGCGCGCTTGAGCAGGTCCAGCTCCTCCTCGGTGATCGGCACGGAGGTGACCTCCGCCTTCTCGAGGTACGGGATCATACGGGCGGTGAATTCGTCCTCGTCCAGCATCCGCATGTGGTCGGCGTTGATGGCCTTCGCCTTCTTGATGTCCACGCGGGCCGGGTTGGGGTTGACGTCGTGGACGTCGAACTTCTCTACGAACTGCTCGCGGGTGAAGATGTCCTCGTCCGCGGAGTAGCCCCAGCCGAGCAGCGCCAGGTAGTTGACCATGCCCTCGGGGATGAAGCCGTCTTCGCGGTAGAGGAAGAGGTCGGCCTGCGGGTCGCGCTTGGAGAGCTTCTTGTTCCCCTCCCCCATGACGTACGGCAGGTGGCCGAACTCGGGGATGCGCTTGGCGACGCCGACGGCCATCAGCGCGCGGTACAGCGCGATCTGCCGCGGCGTGGAGGACAGCAGGTCCTCTCCGCGCAGCACATGGGTGATGTCCATCAGGGCATCGTCCACCGGGTTGACCAGCGGGTACAGCGGCTGGCCGTTCGCACGCACCACCACGTAGTCCGGGGTGGAGCCCGCCTTGAAGGTGATCTCGCCGCGCACCACATCGGTGAACGTGATGTCCTCATCCGGCATGCGCAGGCGCCACACCGGTTCGCGGCCCTCGTCGCGGAACGCCTGCTTCTGCTCCTCGGTGAGGTCGCGGTCGAAGCCGTCGTAGCCGGACTCCTTCGGACGGCCGGCGTCCACGTGGCGCTGCTGGATCTCCTCCGCGGTGGAGAACGACTCGTAGATGAAGCCGCCCTCCTTCAGCTTCTCGATCACGTCCTGGTAGATCTCACCGCGCTGCGACTGACGGTACGGGCCGTGCGGACCGCCCACCTCGACGCCTTCGTCCCAGTCGATGCCGAGCCAGCGCATGGCGTCCAGCAGCTGCAGATAGGACTCTTCGCTGTCGCGCGCCTGGTCGGTGTCCTCGATGCGGAACACCAGCTTTCCGCCCATGTGGCGGGCGTAGCCCCAGTTGAACAGGGCGGTGCGGACCAGGCCCACGTGCGGGGTGCCGGTGGGCGACGGACAGAACCGGACGCGGATCTCGTCGGTGCTCTGCGGTGCGGTCTCGGTTGTCACGGGTGTGTCTCCTCGGAGAGTTGTGGGTGGGAAGGGTGTCAGAGGGTCGCGGCGCTGCTGATGGGGGTGGTGAGCTCACCGATGCCCTGGATCCGGACGGTGACGCGGTCCCCGTCGGCCACCTGGTCCACCCTGGCGGGGGTGCCGGTGAGGATGACGTCACCGGGCAGCAGGGTGGTGACGCGGGAGACCTCGGCGATGATGTCCGCGACCGGGTGGATCATGTCCGCGGTGGTGCCGTCCTGCTGCGCCTCGCCGTTGACCTCGGAGCCGATCGCGAGGGCCGACGGGTCCAGGTCCGTCTCGATCCACGGGCCGAGCGCACAGGAGGTGTCGAACGCCTTCGCGCGGAACCACTGGTCCTCCTCGCGCTGGGAGTCCCGGGCGGTGAAGTCGTTGCCGCAGGTGTAGCCGAAGACGACGCCCGCCGCGGCGGACGCATCGACGTTCTTCGCCATCTGCTTGATGACCACGGCGAGCTCCGCCTCGAGGGACACCTCACTGGAATAGGTGGGGATGAACATCGGCTCCATCGGACCGATCACGGCGGTGTTCGGCTTCATGAACAGCAGCGGCTGCTCGGGCGCCTCCCCGCCCATCTCCTTCGCGTGCTGCGCATAGTTCTTGCCCACGCACACCACCTTCGAGCGCGGGATCACCGGGGACAGCAGTCGCACGTCCTCCAGCGGTCGAATCACGCCGTTGGGCGTGATCTCGGTGAACAGGGGGTCTCCGGCGAGGCCGTAGACCATGTCGACGCCGTCCTTCTCCTGGACGATGCCGAACATCGGGTCAGAGCCGTCGGTGAATCGTGCAATGCGCATGCCTCCAGTCTAGGCCCCGTGCTCCGGCGGCCCCGTCGGCCCCCGTCCGTACACTGGGGCGCATGGATCTCACCGCTGTTCTCACCGCCCAGGAGGCGACCGCTGAGCGCTCTCGGCACGAAGGGCGCGCCGATGCGCTGACGGCCGCTCACCGCGAGCGCCGGGCCCGACATGAGAAGCACCCGGTGGAGGACTTCCTGCACACCTACTACCCCTTCTCCCCCGCGTTCCTCCGGCGGTGGCACCCGGGGTGGAGAGTCGGCTACGAGGCCGACGCGGACCGGGATCTGGCCGGGGTCGGGGACGTGGTGGAGGACGGAACCCGTCGGCACTACATCGACTCCCGCTCCCCCGCCGGCGGGGCTGCCGTGCGCCGCGCCGACGTCGCCGGCTTCCTTGCGAAGCGGGCCGACGCGGTTCGCTTCATGCATCGGCTCCTGACCCGCTCGCAGCTCGGGGTGCGGCCGGCGAACCTCTCCTGCTTCGGGCTGCACGAATGGGCGATGGTGTACCGGCTGCAGCCGGGTCAGCAGCGGCACGAGGATCTGCCGCTGCGCCTCGGCCAGGCTGAGACGGACCGGGTGGTGGAGGCGAACCAGCTGGTGTGCTCCCACATCGACGCGTTCCGGTTCTTCACGCCGCAGGCCGTCCCGCGCAATTCGATGGAGCCCACGCGGGCGACCCAGGTGCAGCGCGACAACCCGGCGTGTCTGCACGTGGGGATGGACCTGTACAAGTGGGCGGCGAAGCTGGTGCCGCTGGTGCCGAGCAGCCTCGTGCTGGACTGCTTCGAGCATGCGCGCAGCACCCGTGTGCTCGATATGGAGGCCTCCCCGTATGACGTGCGGCCGCTCGGCTACGGGGTGGTCGCGATCGAGACCCCGGAGGGGAAGGCGGAGTACGTGCGCCGCCAGAAGGAGCTGGCTCAGGGGGCGCAGCAGCTGCGCCGACGGATCCTGGAGCACCTGGATCCGCTGATCGCGGCGGGCTCCGAGGAGGATGCGCACCGCCTGGGCTCCGGCGCGCACCGCTCCCGATAGGCTGGCGGTGTCCAGCCCAGCCCCCATCCAAGGAGTGCGCGTGACCGACCGCCGCGCCGTCTTCATCGATTTCGACGGAACCCTCGCCGACCACGGCGTCATCCCGCCCGCGCACATCGACGCGATCGCCCGCGCCCGTGCCCATGGCCACCTGATGTTCCTGTGCACCGGCCGCCCGCTCGGCATGGTGCTGCCCGAGGTGGAGGAGCTGTTCGACGGCGTGGTCCTGTCCGCCGGCGCCTATGTCCGTATGAACGGCGAAGTGCTGCTGGATGAGGCGTTCCCGCCTCCGATGGCGGAGCGGGCGGTGGATGTGCTCCAGTCCGAGGGGATCGGCTATGTCGCTGAGTCCTCCTCCGGTCTGCACGTACCGGCGGATCAGATGGAGGCCTACACCTCCTACATCCGCTCCGTGCAGAAGGACCTGCCGGAAGCGCAGCCCGGTTCGATCGGCAACGGCCCCATCGACATCATCCGCGACATCACCCCCATGCCGACGGACCGCACTCCGCGGATCACGAAGATCGCGGTGTTCGGCTGCCGCCGGCCCATCGCCGAGATCGCCGCGGACATCTCCGAGGAGCTGAACGCACTGCCGAACTCACTGGACTCCAATGATCTCGCCTCCGGTGAGATCCATCTGGCGCGGATCGACAAGGCCGATGGCGTGCGGTTCGTGGCGGACCATCTGGGGATGGAGATGTCGGCGACCGTCGGCATCGGCGACGGCGCGAACGACGAGAAGATGCTGAGGACCGCCGGCACCGGGGTGGGCATCGAAGGATCGCCGCAGTACGTCATCGATGCGTCCGACTGGTTGGTGCCCGGCCCGTCCGGTCACGGGGTGCAGCTGGCGTTCGAGAAGCTCGGAATGATCTGATCGCCGCCGCCTGAGGGGCTTGAGCGCAGCCCGCCTGCGACAATGGGGGCATGACCTCTCTCCTGGCCTCCTTCCTGCCCGAGTCCTCCGGTGGGGACCAGATCGTCGACGCCTTCGTCGAGGCCCAGGCCTCCGTGGGTCGCACCCTCTACCCGCACCAGGAGGAGGCGCTGCTGGCGATCGCCGCCGGAGAGCACGTCATCGCGGCCACGCCCACGGGGTCGGGGAAGACCACCATCGCGTACTCCGCGCTGTTCGCAGCCATGGCCCGCGGGGAGCGCGCCTACTACACGGCGCCGATCAAGGCGCTGGTGAGCGAGAAGTTCTTCGAGATCGTCTCCATGTTCGGTGCCGAGATGGTCGGCATGATGACCGGTGACGCCGCGGTGAACCATGATGCGCCGATCATCGTGTGCACCGCGGAGATCCTCGCCAACCATGCGCTGCGCGACGGCGCCGACTCCGACATCGGAGTGGTGGTGATGGACGAGTTCCACTTCTACGGTGACTCCGAGCGCGGCTGGGCGTGGCAGGTGCCGCTGCTGGAGCTGACCGATGCGCAGTTCGTGCTGATGAGCGCCACGCTCGGTGACGTCGCCTTCTTCGAAGAGGACCTGAACAAGCGCACGCACCGATCCGTCACCACCATCTGGGATGCGCCGCGGCCGGTGCCGCTGGACTTCCGGTGGGCCACCACTGACCTCGAGGACACCATCAGGGAGATCCTCGAGAGCCGCGACGCCCCCGTCTACATCGTCCACTTCACGCAGGCGAACGCGCTGCAGCAGGCGCAGAACCTGCTGGGCTGGAACATCCTCACCAAGGACGAGAAGGCGCAGATCCGGGAGCTGATCGGGGACTTCCGCTTCTCGCGCGGCTTCGGGAAGATCCTCTCCAAGCTGGTGCGCGAAGGCATCGGGGTGCACCACGCCGGCATGCTGCCGAAGTACCGGCGTCTGGTGGAGCGCCTCGCCCAGTCCGGGCTGCTGAAAGTCATCGCCGGCACCGACACCCTCGGGGTGGGCATCAACGTGCCGATCCGCACCGTGCTGCTGACGGGGCTGGCGAAGTTCGACGGCCGCACCACCCGCCTGCTGAACTCCCGGGAGTTCCACCAGATCGCGGGCCGCGCCGGTCGCGCCGGGTACGACACGGTGGGGCACGTTGTGGTGCAGGCGCCCGAGTGGACGGTCGAGTTCGAGAAGCAGAAGGCCCGCGCCGCGGCCCGTGCCGAATCGGGGAAGGCACCGAACAATGCGAAGAAGAAGCGCAGAGAGCCGAAGGCGAAGGTCCCCGAGGGCGCCGTCAACTGGACCGAGGCGAACCTGACGAAACTGGTGGAGAACCCTCCGGCGCCGCTGCGCGCCCACATGCGCATCACCTCCTCGATGCTGCTGGCGCTCATCGCACGGCCCGGAAGCGCCGCCGCCCACGCACGGCAGCTGATCGAGACGAGCCACCAGACACCGGCGCAGAAGCTCGCCCTGAAGCGCCGCGCTATCGAGCTGTTCCGCGGCCTCACCGAATCGGAGATCGTGGAGGTCACCGGCACCGCTGACAACCAGGGCCGCCGCATCCACCTGGTGGAGGACCTGCAGCTGGACTTCCAGATGAACCAGCCGCTGGCGCCGTTCGCGATCGCGTTCCTCGACTCCCTTGATGAGGACTCCCCGGACCTCACGATGGACACCGTCTCCACGATCGAGGCGATCCTGGAGGACCCGCGGCAGATCCTGCTCGCCCAGCAGGGCACCGCGAAGCGCCGTCTGCTGGCGGAGCTGAAGGCCGACGGGGTCGAGTACCAGGAGCGGATGCAGCTGCTGGACGAGGTGACGTGGCCGAAGCCCTTGGCGGAGGAGCTGGAGGCGGCGCTGGAGATCTACGCGAAGCAGCGGCCCTGGGTGCCGCTGGATGACCTCTCCCCGAAGTCGATCGTGCGGGAGCTGTTCGAGACCGGTTCCACATTCAGCGAGTTCGTCTCCCGGTATCAGCTGATCCGCTCCGAGGGCATTGTGCTGCGGTACCTCTCGGACGCCTATCAGACCCTGAGGCGCACTCTGCCGCAGGAGCTGCGCACCGACGAGGTCGAGGACATCATCGAATGGCTCGGCGTGCTCGTGCGCGGTGTGGACTCCTCCCTGCTGGACGAATGGGAGGCGCTCGCCCATCCGGAGGACGGCGACGGCCACGACGGCGCCGACGAGATCCGGCCCGACTCCCCGCGCGCCCTCACGGCCCAGACGAAGGTGGTGGAGACGATGATCCGTCAGGCGATGTGGCGCCGCGTGGAGGACTTCGCCTTCGAGCGCGAAGAGGACCTCGGCCAGCTCGGTGACGACGACTGGGACGCTGACCGCTGGGGCGAGGCCATGGACGAGTTCTATGACCTGTACGACCATGTCGTGATCGAGCCGCAGGCCCGCGATCCGCGCCTGCTGCGGATCACGAAGGAGTCGAAGCAGTGGCTGATCACCCAGACCGTCATGGACCCCGATGAGAACAACGACTTCGTTCTGCAGGCCGTGCTCGATGTCGACGCCTCCGATGAGGCCGGGGAGCTCGCCCTGTCGATGGAGTACGCCGGGGACATCGCGAAGGCGCCCTGGCGCTGAGCACGCCGTGATCAGAGCCGGCGACTAGGCTGGAGCGCATGAACGACGTCGAAATCTTCATTCCCGGGCGCGAGAGCGCCGAGGCCGACGGTTCCCTCCAGGAGCGCAGCGAGTTCCTCACCACCGTGGAGGAGCTGCGCGCGGAGGGCCTGCCGATCCTGGTCTACTCCACCGACGACCAGCCGGAGGCGTTCACCGCCTGCGAGCACGTCAAGGACATGATCGACGTCTCCGGTGAGGACATCCTGCCGATCACCCTGCTCGGCAGCGAGATCCTCGGCGTGTACGCCTACCCCACCGCTGAGAAGATGCGCCGCTTCGCCACCACCGAGAAGGACACGCCGCGCGGCCCCTCCAACGCCTGCGCACCCGGCCGGGGAAGCGCCGGCCAGGGCGGTGCCGACGGCACGGGCGAGGGCACGGCACCCGTCGGCCGGCAGAAGCCCGCCGGCCTCGCCGCCATGCTGCGCGGACCCGAGCCGAACGCGCCGGACATCGGCGCCCGCCGCAACCTCATGGGCGGCGACACCGGCGACGGCCTGCCCACCCCGGGCGGCGAGGAGAGCGGCCGGTGACCTTCGACTTCCCCGTCGCAGACCGCTACCGCGGCCTCGCCACCTCCCCCGTCAAAGAGATCTTCGCCCTCGCGGCCCGGCCGGACGTCGTCTCCTTCGCCGGCGGCATCCCCGACCCTGCCCTGTTCGACCTCGACGCGGTGCGGCGCTGCTACGACTGGGTGCTCACCCATCAGGGACAGCGCGCCCTGCAGTACGGCGTCACCGAAGGCGAAGCCGAGATGCGCGAACAGGCCGCGGCACGGATGTCCCGCTTCCTGCCCACCTCCGCGGACCAGGTGCAGATCACGTCAGGGTCCCAGGAGGGCCTGTTCATCGCCGCGCAGGCGCTGCTCAACGAGGGCGATGTGATCCTCGTGGAGTCCCCCACCTATCTCGCCGCTGTGCAGGCGTTCGCTGCGCACGGAGCGCGGGTCATCGGGGTGCCGTGCGATGACCATGGGGTCCTGCCGGACGCTCTCGAGGCCGCGATCGGCGAGCACTCCCCCGCCGCGCTGTACCTCATCCCGAGCTTCCAGAACCCGACGGGGCGCACCATGCCGATGTCCCGCCGCGAACAGGTCGGTGAGATCGTGCTGCGCCACCGCCTCGCCCTCATCGAGGACGACCCGTACGGGGACCTGCGCTTCTCCGGTGAGGCGCTTGCGCCGATCGCGTCGCTGCCGGGGCTGTCGAAGCAGACGCTGCTGATGAACTCGATGTCGAAGCTGATGAGCCCGGGCGTCCGCATCGGCTGGACCCGCGCCGAAGGCCCCATCGGGCAGACCCTCGCCGTGGCGAAGTCAGCGATCTCGATGCAGTCCTCCGTGGTGGACCAGCTGACCGTGGCCCGCTACCTGGAGACCGAAGACCTCGAGGGACACGTCGCGCAGGTGATCGACGTGTACCGGCACCGTCGCGACGCCATGGCGGACGCCCTCTCGGGCCGTCTCCCGGACAGCGCCCACATCACCTACCCGGAGGGCGGCATGTTCCTCTGGGCATCGCTCGGCTCCGGCATCAACGCCCAGGACATGCTGGCCGACGCCTGCGACGCCGGCGTGGCGTACCTGCCGGGCTGGTCGTTCTTCGCGCAGGCCCCCGACTTCTCGACGCTCCGGCTCAGCTTCGTCACCCACTCCCCCGACGTCATCGCGGAATCGATGGACCGACTCGTGGGCGTCATCGACCGCACCCTCGAGCAGCCGATCTGACCCGGCCGGCGCGGGAGCCCCGCATGACCGGATCGAGCCGAGCCGGTCAGATCGAGCCGAGCTCCAGGCGGTACAGGCCGTAGTTGTAGGCATCGAACAGCGCCTCCCAGGAGGCTTCGATCATGTTCGGCCCCACGCCCACGGTCGTGAACGTCTCCCCCGGGATCGCGGTGGTGACCAGCACACGCGTGATCGCCGACGCGCCCACCTCGGAGTCGAGGATGCGGACCTTGAAGTCCTGCAGCTCGAACGTCAGGACCTGCGGGTAGCTGCGCGACAGCGCCGTGCGCAGCGCCGAGTCCAGCGCATGCACCGGACCGTTGCCCTCAGCGATCGTCACCTCGCGCCCGAAGCGGCCATCGCCCTTCAGCTTCACCGTCGCCTCGGACTCCACGGAGCCGTCGCGGAACTGGTGGCTCGTGGCCCGCCACGACTCCACCTGCGCGTACGACGGAGCGCCGCGCATCTCATCCATCAGCAGCATCGCAAACGACGCATCGGCCGCCTCATAGCTGTACCCGGCCGCCTCCCGCTGCTTCACAGTGCGGGCCAGGCGCGCCAGCAGATCCTTGCTGCCGGCGAGGTCGAAGCCGAGCTCCCGGCCCTTCAGCTCGATCGAGGCGCGTCCCGCCATATCGGAGATGATCATCCGCATGTCATTGCCGATGTGGCGCGGATCGATGTGCTGATACAGATCCGGGTCCACCCGGATCGCCGAGGCGTGCAGACCGGCCTTATGGGCGAACGCGCTCGACCCGGTGTACGGTGCGCGCGGCTGAGTCGGCATATTCGCAATCTCACCGATCGCGTGGGCGATGCGGGTCGCGTCCTCCAGCGCGGCCGCCGGCACGATGTCGCGCCCCATCTTCAGCTGCAGGTTCGCCACCACGGGGATGAGATCGGCGTTGCCGGTGCGCTCACCGTAGCCGTTGACGCAGCCCTGCACGTGCATCGCGCCGCCGCGCACCAGCTCAAGGGAGTTGGCGATCGCGCAACCGGTGTCGTTGTGCATGTGAGCGCCCAGCTGCGGGTCCCGGATCCCGTCGGCCTCAAGACGCTCCCGCAGCTCCGCGTGGATCTCGGTGACCCGGTGGGGCAGCATCCCGCCGTTGGTGTCGCACAGCACCACCACGGCGGCGCCCGCCCGCAGCGCCGCCGCCACCACACGGGTGGCGTAGTCGGGGTCGCAGTCGAAGCCGTCGAAGAAGTGCTCCGCATCCACGAAGACCTCGCGGCCCGCCTCCCGCAGATGGCCGACGGTGTCCGTCACCATCGCCAGGTTCTCCTCCGGCGTGGTGCGCAGAGCGTCGGTGACGTGGCGGATATCCGACTTCGCGACGATCGTGATCGTCCCGGCGCCGGAGTCCAGCAGCGCCTGCACCTGCTCGTCATCCTCCACAGCTGTGTCCGCGCGTCGGGTCGCGCCGAAGGCCGCCAGCCGGGCGTGACGCAGCCGCAGCTCCCTCTCGGCGCGCTGGAAGAACTCGGTATCGCGCGGAATCGCGCCCGGCCAGCCGCCTTCGATGTAGGTGACGCCGAGCTCGTCGAGCAGACGGGCGACCCGCAGCTTGTCCTGCACCGACAGGCTGAGGCCCTCCTGCTGGGAGCCGTCGCGCAGGGTCGTGTCGTAGATGTGGAAGGCAGTCATGGGTGCATCATACGAGTCGGTGCATCCATCCTCGGTCGTCAGCAATGCGGCCGTACTGCAGGTCCGTCAGGATGCGACGCAGCGCCATCGTGGTCTCGCCCGATCCGCCGTCGCCGATGGTCCACTCCCCCTGTTCGGAGGCGAGCTTCCCGATCGGGTTGATGACCGCGGCGGTGCCGGCGGCGAACATCTCCAGCACCTCACCGGAGGCGATGTCCTCAGCGAGCCGATGGATGTCGATGCGCTCCTCCACGGGGGTGAGGCCGTGGTCGGGAGCCAGCTCCAGGATCGAATCGCGGGTCACGCCGGGCAGGATCGAACCGGTGAGCTGCGGGGTGACGAGGCGGCCGTCGCTGTGGAGCACGAACACGTTCATACCGGACAGCTCGTCGATGAAGGTGTGGGTCTCGGAGTCGAGGAACATCACCTCGTCAGCGCCCTGGCCCACAGCGGAGTTCTTCCCCTCCAGCGAGGAGGCGTAGTTGCCGCCGCACTTCGCGAAGCCGGTGCCGCCTCGGCCGGCCCGGGCGTAGTCCGGGGAGATCCACACCGTCAGCGGCTGCACGCCGCGCGGGAAGTAGTCACCGGCGGGTGAGGCGATCGTGTAGAAGTCCACAGTGTGGGAGGCGCGCACACCCAGGAAGTTCTCGTTGGCGAACATGAACGGACGCAGGTACAGCGACTTCTCCCCACCGCCGGGCACCCACGGCTCATCGGCCTGCACCACGGCTTCAAGGCTGGCGATGAAGTCCGCGGTGGACAGCGGCGGCAGGGCCAGGCGCTCAGCGGACCGCTGGAAGCGCAGGGCGTTCATATCGGGGCGGAAGGTCCACACGGAGCCGTCGGCGTGACGGAACGCCTTGAGGCCCTCGAAGATCTCCTGCGCGTAGTGCAGCACGGCACTGGCCGGCTCGATGTTCAGCGGCCCGTAGGGCAGCACCTCGCCGCTGCTCCAGCCCTCGCCGACCGTCCAGCGCTGATGCGCCATGTAGTCGGTGAAGTGGTTGCCGAAGCCGGGTGCAGCGAGGATCTCGGCGCGGCGCTCGTCACTGGTGCGGCGCGGCGCTGTGGGCGGTGTGTAGGTCATGGCGGGCTCCCTGGTGCGGGGCGGGCAGCAGAGGCGATTGCTGCCTGCGGAACGGATGGTGTCAGGCGCGGACTGCGGCGGCGATCGCGTCGCCCACGTCGGTGGTGGAGCGCGTGCCGGGCGCGGTGGCGGCGAGGTCGGCGTGCACAGCGGAGCGGATGCGCTCGGCGGCGTCCGTCAGGCCCCGGCTGTCCAGCAGCAGGGCAGTGGAGAGGATCGCCGCGGTCGGGTCCGCGATGCCCTGCCCGGCGATGTCCGGGGCGGAGCCGTGCACCGGTTCGAACATCGAGGGGAAGTCACCGGACGGATTGAGGTTGCCGGAGGCGGACAGTCCGATGCCGCCGGAGATCGCGCCCGCGAGGTCGGTGATGATGTCGCCGAAGAGGTTGTCGGTGACGATGACGTCGAACCGGGACGGGGAGTCCACCAGGTGGATCATCATGGCGTCGATGTGCTTGTAGTCGACCTCGACCTCGGGGTACTCGGCACCGACCTCGTCGGTGATGCGCCGCCACAGGTGCCCGGCGTGCACCAGCACGTTGTGCTTGTGCACCAGCGTGAGGCGCTTGCGGCGCGCCTCCGCCTGCTCGAACGCGTAGCGGACCACGCGCTCCACACCGAGGGCCGTGTTGAGCGACACTTCGGTCGCAACCTCGTCGGCCGTGCCTTCGCGCATCGTGCCGCCGTTGCCGACGTACATCCCTTCGGTGCCCTCGCGGACCACCAGGAAGTCCACCTCGCCCGGATCGGCGAGCGGGGAGGGAACGTTCGGCAGCAGCACGGTGGGTCGCAGGTTCACGTAGTGCTGGAAGGCGAAGCGCAGGCGCAGCAGCAGGCCCCGCTCCAGGACGCCGGAGGGGACGGAGGGGTCGCCGACGGCGCCCAGCAGGATCGCATCGTGCTGGGCGAGGGCCTCCATGTCCTCGTCGGGGAGGGCCTCGCCGGTGGCGTGCCAGCGGCGGGCACCGAGGTCGTACTCCTCGGTGGTGAGCTGGACGTCGGTGCCCTCGAGCACGGCCTGCAGGACCTTGAGCGCTTCGGGGATCACCTCCAGGCCGATGCCGTCGCCGGGGATGACTGCGAGGTTGAGCGAGGACATGGAGCCTCTTTCTGTTCCGAGGATGAGTGGGTCAGTAGGAGACGTTGACCGCAGCTGCGCGGGTGGCGTCGATGGAGCTCTGGATGGTGGCGGCGAGCTCGCCGGTGGCGGGCCGATCCAGGTTGAGGGCGACCAGGGCCTCACTGCCGGAGTCGGCTTCGCGGGACACCTGCATGCCGGCGATGTTGCTGCCGGCGCCGCCCAGCACCGCACCGATCTGGCCGACGATGCCCGGGCGGTCCCGGTAGGTGATGACGAGCATGTGATCGCTCAGCGGCACATCCAGCTGGTGGCCGTTGATGCCGACCAGCTTGTGCTCCTGCGTCTTGGAGGCGAGGGTGCCGACCACCGAGACGATGCGGCCGCTGGAGAGGGTGCCTCGCAGCTCGATCTCGTTGCGGAAGCGCTCCGAGTGGGTGTCGGTGACGAGCTCCACGTCGATGTCGCGCTGCTCGGCGAGGACCGGGGCGTTCACGTAGGACACGGTCTGGTCCACGATCGGGCGGAACACGCCGCGCAGGGCGGACAGCTTCACCGCGGAGACGTCCTTCTCGGCGATCTCGCCGCGCACGATGACCTTGAGCTTCGAGGGCGAGTAGTCGGCGAGGGCGGTGAACACCTGGCCCATGCGGTCGGCGAGGGCGATGCCGGGGCGCACGGACTTCGCGATCTCGCCGCCCGAGACGTTCACGGCATCCGGCACCAGCTCACCGGCCAGGGCGAGCCGCACCGACTTCGCGACCGCCACGCCGGCGCGCTCCTGCGCCTCATCGGTGGAGGCGCCGAGGTGGGGCGTAAGGGTGACGTTCGGCAGGGTGAGCAGGCGGCTGGCGTTCTCGGAGGCCGACGGGGGCTCAGCAGAGAACACATCCAGACCTGCTGAGCGGATCTGACCGGTGGTGAGGGCGTCGTAGAGCGCGTCCTCGTCGATGAGGCCGCCGCGGGCGGCATTGACGACATGGAGGCTGGGCTTGGCAACGGCGAACTGGTCGGCGCCGATCATGCCGGTCGTCTCGGGTGTCTTCGGCATGTGGATGGTGAGGATGTCGGCGCGGCGCATCAGCTCCTCGAGGGTCACGGAGGTGACGGAGAATTCGGCGGCGCGGGCCTTGGAGACGTAGGGGTCGTAGCAGAGCAGCTCGACGCCGAAGGGCTGCAGGCGCTCGGCGACGAGCTGGCCGATGCGGCCGAAGCCGACGATGCCGACGGTCTTCTCGAACAGTTCGAGACCGGTGAGCTGCTTGCGCTCCCAGCGACCGTCCTTCGTGGAGGCGCTGGCTTCGGCGATGTGCCGCAGTCCCGCGAGCATGTGGGCGATGGCCAGTTCGGCGGCGGAGACGATGTTGGAGGTGGGGGCGTTGATCACCATGACGCCGGCCGAGGTGGCGGCGTCCACGTCCACGTTGTCCAGGCCCACGCCGGCACGCGCGACGGCCTTGAGCTTGGGGGCGTGCTGGAACACTTCCGTGTCCACGGTGGTGGCGGAGCGGACCAGCAGGGCGTCGACGTCGGAGACGGCGTCAAGGAGGGCCACGCGGTCGGTGCCGTCCACGGTGCGGACGTCGACGCCGTCGCCGAGGGCGGCGCGGGTGGCGGGTGAGAGCTCTTCGGCGATCAGAACGACGGGATTCGTCACGGTGGGTGCCTCCGATGGGGTGGAAGGGGTGATCCGTGATCGATCCTAGGAGCCGGCCGTCTCACGCCGTCTCAGCATTCAGCATATGGACCGTTCAGAGAGCGGACCCCTCATCGAACGACAGCGATGCGATGATCCCCTCCACCAGTTCCTCGAGCCGTTCCGCCGTGGGGGCGATCACGTCGATCCAGAACTGGTCCTTCGGTGTGGCGACCAGGATCACCGCCAGCGGCGTGGAGCCCAGCGACGACGCGGCCGCGGAGGTGCTCGCTGCGGCGACGGCGTAGTCGGCGCCGGGGACGTCGACGCGCGCTGCGGCGTCCACATGCATGACCGGCACCGGTCCCGTCGACGGGAGGCAGAACTGCATCACCTGGACCGTTTCGTCGCCGACCCGGGCTCCGACACTGGTGTCCAGCGCCTCGGCACCGTCGGCGAACGCGGGCGGCACCTTCAGACTGAGACCGGCGTGGGTGATCGCCGTCCAGTCCGCCGGCACCGAACCGACCCCGGGGTGCTGCGGCACCGCGTCCGCGTCCTTGACGTGCACCATCGTGCCGCTCTGCAGAGTTGCTCCCACAAGCGCCTGAGCATCGGAGGCGCCGTAGCTCAGTCCGACCGTGCGCATCAGCAGTTTCGTAGTGCCGTCCGACAGGACGATCGGGTAGTACCCCACCGCGGCGGCCTCCACCAGAGGCATTTCGGACACCTGAATGCCGGCTGCGCGCACAGCTGCGCCGGAGGCTCCGATGTGGAAGCGGATCTCGTTCGGCGAGTACGGCTCCGGTTCGGCGTCGAGCTGGTCCAGGAATCCTTCGCCGCCCTCGGGACCTCCGTTCAGGCCCACGCTCTGGAAGATCTCGTCGAGGGCGTGGGGGTCAGCCGTTTCACCGATCGCCGCAATGATCTCCGGACTGGCCTCCGTGTGCCTCTCGTTGGTCTTCTCGAACGCCACCGGGGAGTCGAGGACAGTGCGCACCGAAGCGGTGAGGAGCTTGCCGGGGAGCGCGTCGTCTCCGAACGGCGGCTTCCCGTTCTGCCTGCGCTCGGTGAGCGACGGCTGGGTGATGGGCGAATCCTTCGCGAACTGCGGGGCCCGCCAGCTGCCGAAGCGGTCGGTGCGCGAGGTGGAGCTCGGTGACAGCTTCGCTACCGCGTCGAGTGCCGCGAGGTCGAGGTCGACAGTGTCGAGATCGGCGATGCGGCCCCATCCGTCGAACGGCTGCCGGGGCGTCGGTGAGGCGCTGGGGCTCTGCGGGGACGGGGAGGACCCGTCGGCCGACGGGGTCTGCGGATCACCGCTGCTCCGGCTGGCGATGACCCCGCATCCGGACAGTCCGGCGGCGACGGCGGTGGGAACGCTGACAGCGGTGGCGGTGCGCAGGAGCGCGCGACGGCTCGTGGTGACCATGGCCACAACAATAGGCGAAAGCCGCCCGCCCCGGAGGGCGGACGGCTTCCAGCGGAGGCAAGGGCCGGAATCAGCGGGCTGCGGAGCCCTCGGTGTAGTCGGAGTCGAGCTGGTTGGCGTTCCAGGAGAACATGCCGCGCAGCTCCTTGCCGACGCCCTCGATCGGGTGGGCGGCTTCCTTCTCGCGCAGTTCGGCGAACTCCTTCGCACCGCCGTCCTGGTCGTCGATGAAGCGCTTGGCGAAGTCCCCGTTCTGGATGTCCTCGAGCACGGCCTTCATGTTCTTCTTGACGTTCTCATCGACCACGCGGGGGCCGGAGACGTAGTCGCCGAACTCAGCGGTGTCCGAGATGGACCAGCGCTGCTTGGAGATGCCGCCCTCGACCATGAGGTCCACGATGAGCTTGAGCTCGTGCAGCACCTCGAAGTAGGCGATCTCGGGCTGGTAGCCGGCCTCGGTGAGGGTCTCGAAGCCCGCCTGCACGAGGTGGCTCATGCCGCCGCAGAGAACAGCCTGCTCGCCGAAGAGGTCGGTCTCGGTCTCCTCGGTGAAGGTGGTCCGGATGCCTCCGGCGCGCAGACCGCCGATGGCCTTCGCGTAGGACAGGGCGATGTCCCAGGCGCTGCCGGATTCGTCGTGCTCAACAGCGACGATGACGGGGACGCCGCGGCCGGCTTCGTACTCGCGGCGCACGGTGTGGCCCGGGCCCTTCGGGGCGACCATGGCCACGTCCACGCCCTTGGGCGCTTCGATGTAGTTGTAGCGGATGTTGAAGCCGTGGGCGAAGAGGAGGACGTCGCCGTCCTTCAGGTTGTCCTTGATCGACTCGGCGAACACGGTGCGCTGGTGCTGGTCCGGGGTGAGGATCATGATGACGTCGGCCCACTGGGCGACCTCGTCGACGGTGCCGACGGTCAGGCCCTGCTCCTCGGCCTTGGCGCGGGACTTCGAGCCCTCCTTCAGGCCGATGCGGACGTCGACGCCGGAGTCGCGCAGGTTGAGGGCGTGGGCGTGGCCCTGGGAGCCGAAGCCGATCACGGCGACCTTGCGGCCCTGGATGATGCTGAGATCCGCATTGTCGTCGTAGAACATATCTGCCATGGGAGGAACTCCTTCAGGTTGGTGGGTGGTGCCAGTCTAGAGCCGGCGTCTTAGTCTGTGGTCAGGGGTCTTGCAGTCTGGGATCACAGGCCCTTGAGGGCCCGATCCGTCATCGACTTGCCGCCGCGGCCGATCGCCACCGCACCGGACTTCACGATCTCCCGGATGCCGAAGGGCTCCAGCATGCCCAGCAGCGCGGCGATCTTGTCCGCGGTGCCGGTGGCTTCGATCGTCACGGCATCCGGCGCGGCATCCACCACCTTCGCGCGGAACATCTGCATGATCTCCAGGATCGAGGTGCGCGAATCGTTGTCCGCCTTCACCTTGATGAGCACGATCTCGCGGGACACCGACTGGCGCGGGTCCAGCTGGATGATCTTGATGACGTTGACCAGCTTGTTCAGCTGCTTGGTGATCTGCTCGAGCGGCTGCTGGTCAACGTTCACCACAACGGTGATCCGAGAGATGTTCGGATACTCCGTCGGCCCCACCGCGAGCGAAGAGATGTTGTAGCCGCGGCGGGAGAAAAGCGCCGAGACGCGGGCGAGCACACCGGGGCGGTCCTCCACGAGCACCGACAGCGTGTGCGCGTTCTCGGGGTTCACTGTGACAGTCATGGCTCAGATTTCCCTTTCCCACTCGGGGGTCATGCCCTTGGCGATCTGGATCTCGTCGTTGGAGACGCCCGCGGGCACCATCGGCCACACCATCGCGTCCGCGCTGACGGTGAAGTCGATGACCACCGGTCGGTCGTTGATCTCCATCGCCGCGCGGATCGTGTCGTCGATGTCCTCATCGCGCTCGCAGCGCAGGCCCGCACAGCCGTAGGCGTCCGCCATCTTCACGAAGTCCGGGATCCGGCGAGTGCCGTGACCGGTGTTGAGGTCCGTGTGCGAGTAGCGCTGGTTGTAGAACAGGTTCTGCCACTGGCGCACCATGCCGAGGGAGGAGTTGTTGATGATCGCGACCTTGATCGGGATCTCATTGATCACGCAGGTGGCGAGCTCCTGGTTGGTCATCTGGAAGCAGCCGTCGCCGTCGATCGCCCACACCGGCATGTCCGGGCGACCCACCTTGGCGCCCATGGCGGCGGGCACCGAATAGCCCATGGTGCCCAGGCCCCCGGAGTTCAGCCAGGTGTACGGGTTCTCGAAGTCGATGAACTGCGCGGACCACATCTGGTGCTGCCCCACACCGGAGGCGTAGATCGAGTCCGGCCCGGAGATCGCTGAGATGCGGGAGATCACCTTCTGCGGCGCCGTGTAGCCGTCGGCGGTCTGGGTCCACCCCAGCGGGTAGGTCTCGCGCAGGTTCTCCAGCACCGACCACCAGGCTTCGTAGTCGCGCGGGTCGTCCTCCTCGAGGGCGGCGCGCAGTTCCTTCAGCATGCCGACGGCGACCTCGGCGGCCTCGCCCACGATCGGCACGTCCGCTTCGCGGTTCTTGGAGATCTCCGCGGGGTCCACATCGGCGTGGATGATCTTCGCGCCGGGCGCGAACGAGTCGAGACGTCCGGTCACGCGGTCGTCGAAGCGGGCGCCGATGGCGATGATCAGGTCAGCGCGCTGCAGCGCAGACACGGCGGAGACGCTGCCGTGCATGCCGGGCATGCCCAGGTGCCCGGGGTGGGAATCGGGCAGGGCGCCGCGGGCCATCAGCGTGGTGACGAACGGGATGGCGGATTCGTCCACCAGTTCGCGCACCTCCTTGGTCGCGCGGCCGCGCAGCACACCGCCGCCGAGGAGGAACACGGGGCGGCGCGCCGTCAGCATCAGCTCAACGGCTTCGCGCAGGCGCTTGGGGTGCGGGCGCGGCGGCAGGCGGTAGCCGAGCAGGCCCACCTCCTCGGGCCACTCGAACGTGGTCTGCGCCTGCTGCGCATCCTTGGTGATGTCCACGAGCACCACGCCGGGGCGGCCGGTGGAGGCGATGTGGAACGCCTTCTTGATGGTCATGGGGATCTCGTCGGCATCGGAGACGAGGAAGTTGTGCTTGGTGACCGGCATCGTCATGCCGACGATGTCCGCCTCCTGGAAGGCGTCGGTGCCGATGAAGGAGGAGCCCACCTGGCCGGTGATGACCACCATGGGGATGGAGTCCATCTGAGCGTCCGCAATGGCGGTGATGAGGTTGGTGGCGCCGGGCCCGGAGGTCGCGATCGCCACGCCCACCTTGCCAGTGGCGTGCGCGTAGCCGCTGGCGGCGTGGCCCGCGCCCTGCTCGTGGCGCACGAGGATGTGCCGCAGCTTCTTCGCATCCATCAGCGGATCGTAGGCGGGCAGGATCGCACCGCCCGGCAGGCCGAAGACGACTTCGGCTCCCGCATGCTCCAGGGACAGGATCAGCGACTCGGCCCCCGTCACGGTGTTCCCAGTCATCGGGCCTCCTCCAGTTTCAGGCTCGTGCAATGAAAAACCCCTCGGCCCGAGGGCTTCGAGGGGTGCGCGGCATCAGGGTGATGTGACCGAGGGGCGTCAGCCGCGCACGGGTACAACAAGAAGAATGATGCTCTGCATGACGCACATCATACGTGAGGCGCCCCCTTCCGCACCGGCGGTCCGCATCCTGAGATCTCGTCCCGGACAGCGGCCAGTGGGAGCGGGGGCGCCTGATGAGCGGGAGCCCATCGGGTCGACAGAACCCGTCGGCCGATCAGTCCAGGCGGCGGCGAGTCGCCCCGTAGGTTGCCGAGCGCACCAGGTGTGCGTACACCTTGAGCGCCTGGCTGACCTCGCGGTCCCGGCCGACGGGGCGCCACGGCAGCTCCCCGCGCGCCTCGCGGCGACGCTGCAGCTCCTCATCGGACACCTCCAGCCGGAGCTGGCGGGTGTCCACGTCGATCACGATCCGGTCGCCGTCCTCCACCAGACCGATCACGCCGCCCTCCGCCGCCTCCGGGGAGATGTGGCCGATGGAGATGCCGGACGTGCCGCCGGAGAAGCGGCCATCAGTGATGAGCGCGCAGGTGCGGCCGAGGCCGCGGCCCTTCAGGAACGAGGTCGGGTACAGCATCTCCTGCATGCCCGGTCCGCCCTGCGGACCCTCGTAGCGGATCACCACGACGTCACCGTCCACGATCGTCTTGGAGAGGATCTTCTCGATCGCCTGCTCCTGCGAATCGCACACCACGGCGCGGCCCTCGAAGTGGAACAGCTCCTCATCGATGCCGGCGGTCTTGATGACGGCTCCTTCGGCGGCGAGGTTGCCGGTGAGCACGCAGAGCCCGCCGTCCTTGGTGTGGGCGTGCGGCACGGAGCGGATCACGCCGTTCTCGGCATCGGTGTCCAGCTCCTTCCACAGGTTCGTGGAGGAGAACGCCTGGGTGGTGCGGACCCCGCCCGGGGCGGCCCGGAACAGCTGGAGCGCCTCCTCCGACGGGTCCTGCCCGCGGATGTCCCAGCGGTCCAGCCACGTGCGCAGATCCGGCGAGTGGACACTGGTGACGCTGTGGTCGAGCAGTCCGGCGCGGTCGAGCTCGCCGAGGATGGCGGGGATGCCGCCGGCGCGGTGGATGTCCTCCATGTGGGCGGTGCCGTTGGGCGCTACCTTCGTCAGGCACGGCACGTTGCGCGAAAGGCGGTCGATGTCCTCGAGGTCGAAGTCGATCCCTCCCTCGATCGCAGCGGCGAGGATGTGCAGCACGGTGTTGGTGGAGCCGCCCATGGCGACGTCCATGCTCATGGCGTTGGTGAACGCCGCCTTGTTGGCGATGCTGCGCGGGAGGGCGGACTCATCGTCCTGCTCGTACCAGCGGCGGGTCAGCTCCATGATCTGCGTGCCCGCGTCCAGGAACAGGTTCCGGCGCAGGGCGTGGGTGGCGAGGGTGGAGCCGTTGCCCGGCAGGGACAGGCCCAGCACCTCGGTCAGGCAGTTCATCGAGTTGGCGGTGAACATGCCGGAGCAGGAGCCGCAGGTGGGGCAGGCGCTTTCCTCGATCTCCGCGAGCTGCGCGTCGGTGATGGCGTCATTCGCGGACAGGGCGATCGCATCGACCAGATCGGTGCGGTGCTCCACCGCGCCGTCCACGGGTTTGCCGGACTCCATCGGTCCGCCGGAGACGAAGATCACGGGGATGTTGAGCCGCATCGCGGCCATCAGCATGCCCGGGGTGATCTTGTCGCAGTTGGAGATGCAGACCAGGGCATCGGCGCAGTGCGCGTTGACCATGTACTCTACGGAGTCGGCGATGACATCACGGCTCGGCAGGGAGTAGAGCATGCCTCCATGGCCCATGGCGATGCCGTCATCCACCGCGATGGTGTTGAACTCCTTGGAGACGCCGCCGGCCTCCTTGATCGCGGAGGCGACGAGATCGCCCATGTTCTTCAGGTGGACGTGGCCGGGCACGAACTGCGTGTACGAGTTCGCGATCGCGATGATGGGCTTGCCGAAGTCACCGGACTCCATGCCGGTGGCACGCCAGAGGGCGCGGGCTCCGGCCATGTTGCGGCCGTGGGTCGAGGTTCGTGAACGCAGATGAGGCATGGCCCCAAGACTACCGGGCGTTCGCGATGCGGAACAGTCGTCCCACACCGCGGACGCCCGGGGGCTCGCCGTCGGCCGCTGGTCAGTCCCGCTCCTGCGCCTGCGTGCTCGGGTAGTCCGGATCCGCGGCGAGGCGCTCCTGCACCGCGTCGAGCATCTGCTGTTCCCGATCCTCTTCGGCAGCCGCGGCAGCGATCTGCTCCTGGGACGGATCGTGATCGCCCATGCCGACCGCGAGCTCCGGATCCACCTGCTCGATCGCACCGGTGGTGACCTTCACGCGGTGACGGAGGATCTCCAGACGCAGCACCTTGGACAGCAGGTAGATGCCCAGCAGGTTCGGCACCGTCATGAGGAAGAACAGGGAGTCGGAGAAGCTGATCACGGACTCCAGGGAGATCGCGGAGCCCACCACAACGGCGAGGATCCACACCACCTGGAAGGCGCGCACCACCCAGGCGCGGTTGCCGACGATGAAGGTGACCGCGAGCTGGCCGTAGTAGTAGTAGCTCAGCACCGTGGAGAACGCGAACAGGATCACGGCGACGGTGAGGACGTACGGGAACCAGGAGGCGACGGTCGCGAACGCCTGCGAGGTGAGGACGATGCCGTCGGAGTCCGCGTCACCGTGCTCGTACACGCCGGTGACGGTGATCGCGAGCGCGGTCAGGGTGCAGATGATGACGGAGTCGACCAGCGGCTCCCACATGGCGGTGAAGCCCTCGGTAGCGGGGTGCTTCGTCTTCGAGGCGGAGTGCGCCATGGCGGCGGAGCCTACGCCGGCGGCGTTGGAGAACAGGGCTCGCTGAATGCCGGCGACGGCGACGCCGACCGCACCGCCGGCCACGCCCTCCGGTGAGAACGCGCCGGTGACGATGCGCAGGAAGGCATCGGGCACATGGGTGATGTTGGCGATGAGGACGGCGAGGACGCAGATCAGGTACACCAGCGCCATCAGCGGGGTGATCTTGGAGGTCCACCGGCCGATTGACTTGATGCCGCCGATGATGACGAGCGCTGCCAGGGCGGCCATGACCACGCCGACGACCCAGCGGTTGTCATTGAGGAAGTCCGACCCGGTCTGGTCGGCGAGGATGATCGCCGCCTGGTTGGACTGGAACAGGTTGCCGGCACCGAACACACCGATGGCGGCGAACAGGGCGTACATGAACGCGAGGACGCGGCCGGACTTCGGCATGCCGATCTCCGCCAGGCCGTGCTTGAGATAGTACATGGGGCCGCCGGAGGTGGTGCCGTCCTCGGCGACCTCGCGGTACTTCACGCCGAGGGTAGCCTCGGCCATCTTCACACTCATGGCGAGGAAGCCGAACAGGACGATCCACAGAGCGGCCCCGGGCCCGCCGATGGAGATCGCGACGGCGACACCGGCGATGTTGCCGAGGCCCACGGTGCCGGACAGCTCCGTGGCGAGCGCCTGGAAGGAGGACACCTCTCCCGGGTCGGTCTTCTTGGTGAACCGACCGCGGATCACCTGGAGGGAGTGGCCGAGGCCGGTGATCGGCTGGAAGCGCAGCCACACCGTGAGGAAGAGGGCAGCGGCGATCAACCAGAGGACGATGATCGGCACTTCGACTCCCGCGATGACGGGAGAGTAGAAGACGATGGAGGACAACCCGTCCGCGAACGGTTTGAACGTGTCCTCAAGGAACTGGTCGATCGAGCCTGCAGCCACAGAATCTCCTGGTTCAAGCGGTTGGGAAGTTGGGACCGCAATCGATCTTTGCGTGTGAACTCGTCCACTTCAACACCAGAGGGTGCGGATGGATGAACGACACGTTGCGCCACGGTGACCGGATGAACAGTGATATCCGCTCCACCGACGGGTTCAGGCCACCTGGCTGACGCAGGCCCGTCCGCAGAGTGGTCGGTCACATGCAACGGGCCCGCTCACCGGAATCGGTGAGCGGGCCCGTCGGCCTGGACGCGCGGATCGGCTCAGCACCCCGCGCGCAGCAGGTCAGCCGGCGACGCCGAGCTTCTCCATGATGATCTGGCGGACGCGGCCGGCATCGGCCTGACCCCGGGTCGCCTTCATGACGGGGCCCATGAGGGCGCCGATGGCCTGCACCTTGCCGCCCTTGATCTTCTCGACCACATCGGGATTATCGGCGATGGCGGCGTCGACCGCGTCGGTGAGCACGGAGTCGTCGGAGACGACCGCGAGGCCCTTGTCCTCCACGATCTGCGCGGGCGAGCCGTCGCCGTCGGCCTCGACGATGACGCCGAGGACCTGACGGCCGATCTTGTCGTTGATCTTCTTCTCGTCGATCAGACCGATCAGCTCCGCCACCTGGGCGCTGGACACGCCGAGCTCGTCGAGCTCCACGCCCTTGTCCTTGGCGTAGCGGGCCAGCTCGCCCATCCACCACTTGCGGGCCGCCTGCGGCTTCGCACCGGCGTCCACCGTCTCCTGGATGAGGTCCAGGGCGCCGGCGTTGATGACGTCGCGCATCTCGAAGTCGCTGAAGCCCCACTCGCCGATGAGTCGGCGACGGCGCGCCGCCGGCAGCTCCGGCAGCGTGGAGCGCAGCTGCTCCACCCAGTCGCGGCTCGGCGCCACGGGCACGAGGTCCGGCTCCGGGAAGTACCGGTAGTCCTCGGCGTCGGTCTTCACACGTCCGGGGCTGGTCTCGCCGGTCTCGTCGTGGAAGTGGCGTGTCTCCTGCACCACGTCCATTCCGGCGTCGAGGACACCGGCCTGGCGGCAGATCTCGAAGCGGACGGCGCGTTCGATGGCGCGGAAGGAGTTGACGTTCTTCGTCTCGGTGCGGGTGCCGAGCGGGGCGTCCGCATCGGCGCGCAGCGACACGTTGATGTCCGCGCGGACGTTGCCGCGCTCCATCCGCGCCTCGGAGACGTCCAGAGCGCGGAAGATGTCCCGCAGGGTGCGCACGTACGCAGCGGCGACCTCGGGGGCGCGCTCGCCGACGTTCGGGATCGGGCGGGTGACGATCTCCACCAGGGGCACTCCGGCGCGGTTGTAGTCCACCTGGGAGTGGGTGGCGCCCTGGATGCGGCCGGTGGACCCACCGATGTGGGTGTTCTTGCCGGCGTCCTCCTCCATGTGGGCGCGTTCGATCTCCACGCGGACGATCTCGCCGTCCTCCAGTTCGACGTCGACCCAGCCGTCGAAGGCGATGGGCTCGTCGTACTGCGAGGTCTGGAAGTTCTTCGTCAGGTCCGGGTAGAAGTACTGCTTGCGAGCGAAGCGGCAGGACTCGGCGATCTCGCAGTTGAGGGCGAGGCCGATCCGGATCGCGTACTCCACAGCCTTCTCATTGACCACCGGCAGGGTGCCGGGCAGGCCGAGGGACACCTCGGTGATGGCGGTGTTCGGTTCGGCGGCGAACACGTTCGGTGCGCCGTCGAACATCTTGGTGGCGGTGCCGAGCTCCACGTGGACCTCGATGCCGAGCACTGGGTCGTAGGTCTTCACGGCGTCGTCGAAGTCCAGCGGCTGCACATCGAGGTACTCGCGGACCTTGTTCGCGCTGACGGGCTGAGCGCTCATCGGGCGCCTCCTTCCAGGGCCGGGGCCTGAGCGAGGATCGGACCGCCCCACTTCTGCTCGAGCAGCGCTTCGAGGGCGCCGCCGACGCGGTACAGGCGGTCATCGCCCAGGGCGGGGGCGAGGAACTGGATGCCGGCGGGCAGGCCGTCCTCGGCGAGACCGCTGGGCAGGGACATGCCGGGCACGCCCGCGAGGTTGGCGGGAATGGTGGCGATGTCGTTGAGGTACATCGTCATCGGGTTGTCCACTTTCTGTCCCAGCGGGAACGCCACGGTGGGGGCGGTGGGCGAGGCGAGGACGTCGACCTTCTCGTAGGCGGCGGCGAAGTCGCGCTGCACGAGGGTGCGGACCTTCTGGGCGCTGCCGTAGTAGGCGTCGTAGTAGCCGGAGCTGAGGGCGTAGGTGCCCAGCAGGATGCGGCGCTTCACCTCGGCGCCGAAGCCCTCACCGCGGGTGGCGGCCATGACGCGCTCAGCGGTCGGGTTGTCCTCGGGGATGACCCGCAGGCCGAAGCGCATGCCGTCGAACTTCGCGAGGTTGGAGCTCGCCTCCGACGGCATGATCAGGTAGTACGCACCGAGGGCGTACTCGAAGTTCGGGCAGGAGACGCGCACGATCTCAGCGCCGGCCTCCTCCAGCAGGGCGAGGGACTCCTCGAAGCGGGCGCGCACCAGCGGGTCGAAGTCGTCGTGCTCGAGCTGTTCGATGACGCCGACGCGCAGGCCCTTGACGTCCTTCGAGCGGGCGGCGGCGACGAAGTCGCCGAAGCCGTCCCTGATGGAGGTGGAGTCCTTCGGGTCGTAGCCGCCGATGACGTCGTGCAGCAGCGCCGCGTCCTCCACGGTGCGGGTGCAGGGCCCGGCCTGGTCCAGTGAGCTGGCCATGGCGATGAGGCCGTAGCGGGACACGGAGCCGTAGGTGGGCTTCACGCCGACGGTGCCGGTGACGGAGGCGGGCTGGCGGATGGAGCCGCCGGTGTCGGTGCCGATCGCGAGCGGGGCTTCGAAGCCGGCGACGGCGGCGGAGGAGCCGCCGCCGGAGCCGCCCGGGATGCGGTCCAGGTTCCACGGGTTGCGGGTGATGCCGTAGGCGCTGGTCTCGGTGGAGGAGCCCATCGCGAACTCGTCCATGTTGGTCTTGCCGAGGATCGGCAGGCGCGCCTGCTTGAGGTGGGTGACAAGGGTGGCGTCGTACGGCGGCACCCAGCCCTCGAGCATCGTGGAGCCCGCGGTGGTCTGAACACCGCGGGTGACGGCGATGTCCTTGACGGCGACGGGCACACCGGCGAGCGGCTCCAGCTGCTTCCCGGCGGCGCGGGCGGAGTCGACGGCGTCGGCGGTGGCGCGGGCGTCATCAGCGGTGACGGTGATGAAGGCGTTGAGGTCGGAGTCGACCGCCTCGATGCGCTCGAGGTGGGCGTCGGTGAGTTCGCGGGCGCTGAACTCGCCGGCGGCGAGGCCGGCGGCCATCTCAGCAGCGGACTTGCGGATCAGATCGGTCATCTCACTCCTCCCCCAGGATCTGCGGAACGACGAAGCGTCCGTCGGCCGCCTCGGGGGCGCCCGCGAGCGCCTCCTCCTGGGTCAGCGTCCGGGTGACCTCATCGGCGCGGAACACGTTGGTCATCGCAATGGGGTGGCTGGTGGCGGGGACGTCGTCGCTGGCGACCTCGCTGACCGATGCGACCGCGGTGAGGATCGCGTCGAACTCGCCCGCGAAACGGGTGAGCTCCTCATCGGTGAGCTGGATGCGAGCGAGAGACGCGAGGCGCGCGACTTCTTCACTACTCATTGTTGGCATGGGGCCCATTCTAGGCCCGTGGCCGCGCGCCTCGTCTCTCAGTCCTTGAGAGCTGCGGGGCCCTCTGAGAGGAGGCGCACGAACTGCGCTTCGTCGAGGATCCGCAGGCCCAGTTCTTCGGCCTTGTCGGCCTTGGATCCGGCGTTCTCGCCGACCACGACGAAGTGGGTTCGCTTGGAGACGGAGCCGGAGGCCTTGCCGCCGCGGCTGAGGATGGCCTCCTTGGCGCCGTCGCGGGTGAAGCCCTCCAGGGAGCCGGTGACCACCACGGTGATGCCCTCGAGGGTGCGCGGGGCGTCCTCGTCCTGTTCGTCCTCCATGGTGACGCCGGAGGCGGCCCAGGCGTCGACCAGGTCGGCGCGCCACTGATCGGCGAAGAAGGCGCGGACGGATTCGGCGACCACGGTGCCGACCCCGTCGGTGTCGGCGAGGCGGTCGACATCGGCGGTGCGGATCGCCTCCATGGAGCCGAACGCGGTGGCCAGGGAGCGGGCCGCCGTGGGGCCGACATGACGGATCGACAGCGCCACCAGAACACGCCAGAGGTCGGTGTCCTTCGCCTTCGCGAGCTCGTCGATCAGCTTCGTGGTGGTGGCCGACGGCTTCTCCTCCTTCACCCGGGTCTCACCGGTGGACTTCAGGCGGGTGGTCGTGCGCTTGGTCCAGAACGCGCGGACCAGGCGCCAGTCGCCGGTCGGCTCGCCCTTCCTCCGCAGCGGCTGGTACACGAAGACGTCGCGGAGGTCGTCGGCGGTGAGGTCGAAGAGGTTGCCGCCGGTGCGGACCACGGGGGTCTGTTCGCCGGGGACGTCGTCGGCGTCGCGGATGCGGCCGGTTTCGGTGTCGAGGGCGTGGCCGGCGCGGACGGCGGCGATGGCTTCGTCGCGGCGCTGGTCGGGGTTGGTGAGGGCCAGGGCGCTCTCCTCCCCGAGTGCTTCGATGTCGAAGGCGCCGCGGCTGGCGGCGTGCGCGATGCGGCCGGTGACCTGAGCGGGGCAGTCCTTCTGGTTGGGGCAGCGCCAGTCCTTCTCCCCCTCGTTGGTGGGGGCGATGCGGGTGCCGCAGGAGGGGCAGTCGGCGGGCATCTCGAAGGCGCGCTCACTGCCGTCGCGGAGGCGCTCGACGGGGCCGAGGATCTCAGGGATCACGTCACCGGCCTTGCGCAGGATGATGGTGTCGCCGATGAGGACCCCTTTGCGCTCCACCTCGAACTGGTTGTGCAGGGTGGCCTTCTCCACGGTGGACCCGGCGACCTTGACGGGTTCCATCACGCCGAACGGGGTGACGCGGCCGGTGCGGCCCACCTGCACCTGGATGTCCAGGAGCTTCGTGGTGACCTCTTCGGGCGGGTACTTGTAGGCGATGGCCCAGCGGGGGGCGCGGGAGGTGGAGCCGAGGGCGCGCTGGTGGGCGAAGTCGTCGACTTTGATGACGATGCCGTCGATCTCGTGCTCGAGGTCGTGGCGCTTATCGCCGAACTCATCGATGTACTCGCGCACCTCGGCGAGGGAGTGCAGAACGCGGGAGTGGGGGCTGGTGGGCAGGCCCCAGGAGGCGAGCAGCTCGTACGTCTCGGACTGGCTCGTGGGGTACTCGCCGCCTTCGTGGGCGCCGATGCCGTGGACGTAGACCTCGAGGGCGCGGGACGCGGTGACGGCGGCGTCCTTCTGCCGCAGCGAGCCGGCGGCGGTGTTGCGGGGGTTAGCGTATTCGGCGAGCCCGTCGGCGCGGCGCTGCTCGTTGAGCTTCTCGAACTCGGCGGTCGGGTAGAACACTTCGCCGCGCACTTCGAGGATCTGGGGTGGATGCTCGGTGGTCAGGCGCTGCGGGACGGAGGCGATGGTGCGGACGTTCGCGGTGACGTCCTCGCCGATGCGGCCGTCGCCGCGGGTGACGCCGCGGATCAGTTCGCCGTTCTCGTAGACGAGGGAGACGGCGAGGCCGTCGATCTTCAGTTCGGTGAGGAACGCGGGGGTGCCGGGCGCCTCCTTCTGGGTGCGTTCGGCCCATTCGTCGATCTCCTCGACGCTGAAGGCGTTGTCCAGGCTCATCATCCGCTGGATGTGCGGTGTGGGGGTGAAGCCGGCCGCGACGGCGCCGCCGACGGTCTCGGTGGGCGACTCCTCGCTCTTCAGCTCGGGGTTCTCCTCTTCGAGGGCCTTCAGCTCGCGTTCGAGCTCGTCGTACTGGGCGTCGGCCATGATCGGCTCGTCGTCCTCGTAGTACGCGGAGCGGGCTTCGGCGAGCTGGGCGCGCAGCTCATCGATGCGGGCCCGTGCTTCGAGATCAGTGGTCTCGCTCATGCGTCCTCCCCCTGGGCTGCGCGGCCGACGGGGACCACCCTGACCTGCTCAGCGCTGGTGCGGGCGGCCTGAAGGACCTCCATCGTGTGCAGGGCCTCCGCCACGGGGACTGGGCCCTCTCCCCCGCTGGTGATCGCGTCGGCGAACGCTTCGTACAGCTCGGTGACATCACCCTTCTGGCTGGGGATGGTCTCCGCCCGGCCCTCCCGGGTCTGCGGCTCACCGGCGTCCTCCCGCAGGCGCAGGGTGCCCCAGCGCGCCTTCTGCTCGAAGCCCCAGGCGTCGCGGTCGTGCTCGGGCCAGTGGCCGGCCTGCACCGCGTCGGCCTGCACGTCGGTGTAGTCCGAGATGTAGCAGCCCTCATCGGAGGTGAGGCGGAGGCGCCGCCCGACGATGCCGGACGCCTTGGTCGCCGACACCAGCGACTGGGCGCCGTTCTCGTGCTCGATCGCGATCGCGTGCGCCACGTCGGTGGGGCCCTGGTCGGTCGGGCGCATCTGCAGCTGGGCGTGGACGCTGGTGGCGGGGCCCAGCAGGTGCAGGGCGCAGTCGATGACGTGCGGGCCGAGGTCCAGCAGGACCCCGCCCTTCGAGGCGACGCGCTCGGGGGCGGAGAACCCCTGGTCGAGGGCGAACTCGAACCGGCGCACCTGGCCGAGTCGGCCCGACTGCATGAGGGCGCGGGCGGTGCGGATGTCGGTGTCGTACCGGCGGTTGTGGAACACGGTCAGCAGCACGCCGGCCTCCTCGGCGGCGCGCGCCATCTCCTGGGCGTCGGCGTAAGTGAGCGCGAACGGTTTGTCCACCACCACGTGCAGTCCCCGTCGGACCGCTTCCAGGGTGAGGTCGCGGTGGGTTGCGGGCGGGGTGGAGATGACGACGGCCTCGGCTCCGGCGGCCTGGACGCCGTCGAGGTCGGCCACGATCCGGGCCGACGGGTTCTCCGCGCGGGCCTGGGCGGCGCGTTCCGCGTTGGTGACCTGGACGGCGACGAGGTCGAGGTTCTGCGCGGCGCGGATGAAGGGGGCGTGGAAGACCCGGCCGCCGAGTCCGTACCCGATGAGTCCGATGCGTGCTGTCATGGTCCCCAGTCTGTCACCTCACTCGCGCGTACGCTGAGTCCATGACCTCGATCCCCGTCTTCCCACGCACCGGTGCGCAGCCGCCCGGCCCGGCCGAGAACATCTGGCTGCGCGCAGTGCACACCAACCCCAATCATGCCGCGGACTACGTCCAGCGGTGGCGGCGCCTCGCGGCGCAGGGGCAGGACATCCACGGGGAGGCGCGCATGATCGATGCGATGCTCGAGCGGGGCTCGTTCGTCATCGACGCGGGCTGCGGCACCGGCCGCACCGGGGGCTATCTCTTCGACGCCGGGCACCGCGTCATCGGTGTGGACCTCGATGAAACCCTCATCGCGGCGGCCAGGACGGACCATCCGGGGGCCGACTGGCGGGTGGGCAACCTCGCCGAGCTCGACCTGCGCGCCGCTGACGGGTCCCGCCTCATGGCCGATGTCATCGTCTCCGCCGGCAATGTGATGACGTTCCTCGCAGCCGCGGAGCGCAGGCCCGCGCTGGTGGCGATCCGCGCTCACCTGTCGAGCACGTCGCGCTTCGTGGCGGGTTTCCAGACCCACCGCGGATGGTCCGCCGAGGACTTCATCGCCGATGCCGAACGCGCCGGGATGCGCCTTCAGCAGGCGTTCTCCTCCTGGCAGCTGGCGCCGTTCACCGGGGAGGACGGCTTCCTCGTCGCGGTGCTCGTGCGCGCCTGAGCCTCAGGCCTCCAGGCGCTCGCCCCACCGCAGCATCATCCGCATGCCCTGCTCGATCTCCGGCAGGCTCAGCGCCTGGTCCGCGGTCAGCGACTGCTCCCGCCGGCGCGCCGAGCCGCGGCTGAGCAGGAAGTCGAACCCGCGCGCCTCGCGCGGCGCGAACCCGAGCTCCCGCCAGCAGCTGAGCACATGGGACAGTGCCTTCTCCTCCCGCCCGGGCGCGAGGACGAACGTCAGCCCGACGCCGCGGTCGCGGGCATCGGCGAGCAGCTCCCACAGCCTCCCCGGCCGCCGCGCCTGCCCTGAGAGCGGGTCCAGGCCGATGCGTTCGGCGCCCGCCGACCGCGCCGCATCCACCAAATCGGTGTGGGCATCGATGAGGACGCGTGGCTGTGTGGGCGCGCCGCGGAGGACTGCTGCGAGGTGGCGGGTGATGGCGTCCCGGCCGACGGGCGGGTGGAACCGGTACCCGGAGGCGGTGCGGATCCGGCCCTGCTGAACAGCGCGCAGGCCCCGCTCGTCGAGCGTGATGTCCAGGGCTGCGCCCGGCACCCGTTCACGGACCTGCGCCGTCTCGCGCGCGAGTCCGTCGGCCAGCAGTTGCGGCAGATCGCGCAGCAGGCCCGGGTCGCCGAGCGCCCGCTCCCCCGAGGCGGTGAACACGGCGGCCGCGAGCGCCACGGATCCGGGCCGCTGGATGGTGAGGGGTCCGTCGAAGCCGAACAGAGCGATGCGCGCGGCGTCCAGCAGGCGGTTCGCGTGGTCGCGGGCGGCGTGGAGGGCGAGGCCGTCGCCCACTCCGACCCGCCAGCCGTACGGGGCGAGATCACCGGTGAGATCGAGGCTGGCGAGAGCGGCGGCGAGCGGGGTGTCGATCAGGGCGGAGGAGGCCGCGCCGGTGGCGGTGTCGGCGGCGGCGCTGTGCGCCAGCGCGGGGGCCGACGGGATCTGCTCGTCCACACCGCTGCCGAGAAGCGAGCGGGATCGCTCCAGGCGGTGCATCAGCGCATCGGCGATGACGGCGGAATCCCCCGCGGTGAGGCTCGTGGCCGGCAGTCGGAGCGTGGAGTCGGTGACCAGTCGCGCCAGTGGTGCGCTGCTCATGCTCGATGGGGTCGGGCTCATGCGCGCCGGTCGAGGGTGGCGGAGGCGAGGACCCGGTCGCCGTCGTACAGCACGAGGGTCTGGCCGGGTGCGACGCCGCGGATCGGCTCATCGAGGTCGACCGTGATGCGCTCGGAGTCCACAGCGGTGACGACGGCGCCGGTGGCGGCGCCGTGAGCGCGGATCTGCGCCTGCACCCGTCGGCCGACCTCCAGGTCCTCGAAGGGGATCAGATCGGCGGCTTCGAGGGTGCGGGTGGACAGCAGTTCAGCCGCGCCGACCACCACCTGGCGGGTGTCCGGCTTCACATCCAGCACGTAGCGGGGGCGGCCGTCCTGGGCGGGCTGCTGCAGGCCGATGCCCTTGCGCTGCCCGATGGTGAAGTTGTGGGTGCCGCGGTGCTCGCCGAGGACCTCACCCTCCGGGGTGACGATCTCGCCGGGGGCCTCCCCGAGGGAGCGTTCGAGGAAGCCGCGGGTGTCGCCGTCGGCGATGAAGCAGATGTCGTAGGAATCGGGCTTGTGGCCCACGCCGAGGCCGCGGCGGTCCGCTTCGGCGCGCACCTCGGCCTTGTCGGCGAAGCGGCCGAGGGGGAACATGGCGCGCTTCAGCCCCTCCGGGCCCATGACGGCGAGGACGTAGGACTGGTCCTTGGCGTCATTGGCGCTGCGGTGAAGGGAGGGCGCGCCGTCCGGGCCGTCGGTGCCGATGACGGCGTAGTGACCGGTGCAGACGGCGTCGAAGCCGAGGAGGCGGGCGCGGTCCATGAGCGCTTCGAACTTGATCCGCTCGTTGCAGCGCACGCACGGGTTGGGGGTGCGGCCGGCGGCGTATTCGGCGAGGAAGTCCTTGACCACGAGGTCGTGGAAGTCGTCGGAGAGGTCCCACACGTAGTAGGGGATGCCGATGTGGTCGGCGGCGCGGCGGGCATCGGAGGCGTCCTCGACCGTGCAGCAGCCGCGTGACCCGGAGCGGGTCTGGTCGCGGTTCTTGGACAGCGCCATGTGCACACCGACCACATCGTGGCCGGCTTCCTTCGCGAGCGCCGCGGCGACTGCTGAGTCGACGCCGCCGCTCATCGCTGCCAGGACCTTCATGCACTGCCTCCCGGGTGTCGCTGCCGCCCGCGGGTGCGCACGGGCCGCGCACGAGTCTAGGTTTCGCGCCGCCCTGCGCGAAAGCGAACGTGAGCTGACTGCCTCAGGCGAACAGCCGCCCCATGGCGCGGCCCCGCTCGAGCGCATCGGGCAGCGCCTGCAGCACCGCGTCCACATCCTGCTCGCTGGAGGTCCAGCCGAACGAGAAGCGGATGGCGCCGCGCATCAGCGACTCCTCGAAGCCCATCGCCTCCAGCACGTGGGACGCCTGCGTGACGCCGGAGGAGCAGGCGGAACCGGCGGAGCAGTCCACCCCGGCCTGGTCGAGGACGAACAGGACCGCATCCTGCACAGCGCCGGGGAACTGGACGTGCACGATGTGCGGGGCGTGCGGCGAATCCTCCGCGGTGAACACGGCATCGGCGTCGATGGCGCGGATGCCGGCGCGCAGCCGCTCCGCGAGGCTTCCCAGGCGCGCCTGCTCCGCAGCGGCATCAGCGAGGGTCTCGCGCAGCGCGGCGGCGAAGGAGGCGGCGTGCGCGGCGTCCAGGGTGCCGGAGCGGATGCCGCGCTGCTGACCGCCGCCGGTGCCGACGGCCGCCAGCTTCACATCGGGCTGCGCCACGAGCACCCCGACGCCGACGGGCGCGCCGATCTTGTGCCCGGACAGGCTCATCAGGTCGACCGTGTCGAAGTCGGGCAGCTGCACATGCCCCGTTGCCTGCACCGCGTCGGTGTGGACGGCGGCGCCGTACCGGTGGGCGAGGCCGGCGATCGCGCTGAGGTCCTGCACCACACCGGTCTCGTTGTTGACCAGGGCGGCGGAGACGAGGGAGGCGGGGGCTCCGTCGGACCGCGCCTGGTCGAGCGCGGTCTCAAGCGCCGTGAGATCCATGGTGCCGTCGCGGTGCACGGGCAGAAGGCGGCCGTTGAGCGCCTGGACGGTCTGCACCACCGCCGGGTGGTCGGTGGCGAGGCCGAGGACGGGACCGAGGTGGGCGGCGCCGCGCAGCGCGAGGTTATCGGCTTCGGTGCCGCCGCTGGTCATGATCAGCCAGCTGCGCGGCACACCGAGCTGCTGCGCGATCTCCTGCAGGGCGTCGTCGAGGATGCCGCGGACGCGCCGACCGGACGTGTGCACGCTGGTGGGGTTGCCGAGCGCACCGGCGGCGTCGACGAGGGCGTCGCGGGCGGCCGGCCGCAGGGCGGTGGTGGCGGAATGGTCGAGATAGGTGCGATTGTTCACCACGGTTTGTCTGGTCCTTCGTCTCCGGAGCCGCCGTCCGGTGGGGGTGCCTGGTCGCCGGTGGTCGTGCCCTTGTTGCGGTTGTTCAGCTCGTCCTCCCGGTCCTGGTCCGGGTTCGACGGGGTCGGGTCGTCGGCCGGGTCACCGGAGCCGTCGCCATTCGGGTCCTTCGTGGGGTCGTCGTTCGGCGGCTGGTTCCCGTCAGCCGGTTCATCGGTGGGTTCCTGCTGGTCGCCGCCGTCACCGGGGTCCTTCTCCGGGTCGCCCGGGTCGGTCTGGTCGCCCTTGTTCTGCTCGTGGGAGCGGCGCTGCTTCTCCCCCTCGATGCCGCGCGAGGTGGAATCAGTGGACTCCTGGTCCTCGTTGTCCTTGCGCTGATCCGACTGGGGCCCGCAGGGGGCGAGCACCTCCTGGGCGCGCTCAAGCTCCTTCTGCGCGGCCGACGCATCCATCGTGCGGGACTTCTCCGCGATCGCGATGGCGAGGTTGTTGCGGATCTTGCACTGGGCGTGCGGCGGCGCGTTGAGGTCCTTCGCTGTGGACCACAGCCGGAGGGACTCCGTCAGCTCCGCTTCCGCTTCGGCGTACTTCTTGTCCTTCAGCAGGGCGGTGCCCTCGGTGAGGTGCGGCAGGTACGGTTCGAAGACGTTGCCGACCTTCACTCCGGTCAGGGCGGAGACGGTTCCGCTGTAGTCCCCGGCGCGGTAGCTGGCGAGAGCGGACGCCTGCACCATCGGCATGGTGGCGACGCGCACGCCCAGCAGCAGCAGGAGGATCAGCGGCAGCGCCGCGATCGCCAGGCAGATCCTCCTGGCCATCGACACCTTCGCGGGGTCGGTGCCGTAGGAGCGCTGGTCGCGGCGGGTGCGGCGACGTCCTCGTGCGGTCGTACTCATGCGTCCTCCTCCCGGCGGCGGCGCGACCGGGGCAGGCGCCGCACCATCGCCGCCAGCTCCCACACCGCCAGAGCGCCGAGCGCGATCGCGGGGATCCAATACCAGTCCTGTCCGGAGTCCAGCGGGCTCGCCTGTGTGCTGTCGATGGTTCTGAGCTCGACGCCGCTCGCCGCGTCCTCGAGGCTCTGCCCGGGCTCGGTGCGATGGATGTACGGCACCCCGAGCTGCGCGGCGGCCTCCTTCAGCACGCCTTCGTCGAGGCGGGAGCGGCCGGGCTGACCGCTGGAGTCGGTGACGACCTCACCATCGTCCTTCCCGCCGTGCACCCGCATGGTGCCGCCGGCGGTGGTGCCGTAGCCGAGGACCGCGCCGGCGTCGATCATGTCGCCGGAGGAGAACGGGACGGACTGCTTCCCGTCGGTGTTCTCCCCGTCGCTCATCACGATGACGATGATCTGCGACTCCGGGTCGTCCTCCGCGGTGCGCCGCACCATGGTGTCCAGGGACGCCTGGGCGCGGTCGATGTTGGAGCCGCTGGAGAAGCCCGGCGGTTCGGGCCGCATGGTGTCGAACCATGCCTGCACCGCGGTGGAGTCGGTGGTCAGCGGCAGCTGACGGGAAGCGGCGGAGTCGAAGGAGATGATGGCGAAGCGCGCCCCGGCGAAGCGGTCGGTGATCTGCGCGGCATCGGCCCGCATGCCCTCAACGCGCCGCTTCGAGCCGTTGTAGTCCTCCGCGTTCATCGACCCGGTCTGGTCCACCACGAAGATGACGTTCGCGTTCTTCCGTTCGGTGGCGATCACATCGCTCGGGCTGAACGGCCTCAGCGCGATCACCAGGAGCAGCAGCACCATCAGCAGGCGGCGCGCCCACGCCAGACGCAGGCGCGGCCGGCGGACCAGCATGACGACGCAGACCACGAGCAGCGGCAGGAGCAGCGTCATCAGCGCCAGGGGCGGAATGATCGGCAGGAACTGGAGGTTCATCGCTGCCTCCAGCCCACGGCCACCACACCCACCATCGCCAGGAGGCTGGCGAGCCAGAACGGTGCGGGATGGTCCGTGTAGTAGGAGCGCTTCGCTCCCCCGGTCTTCGCGGCCTGGGACTTCTGGATCTCCGCCACGATCGTGTCCACGCTCTGCGCGCTGCCGGTGGTCCACATTCGACCGCCCGTGCGCTCGGTCTCGGTGCGCAGCTCCTCCAGTTCGGCGCCGCCGATCACACTGTCCGGTGCAAGGGTGTACACGGTGGCGCCGCGGCGCTTCGCCGCCTCCATCGCCTCCGGCAGCTGGTACAGCGGAGTGCCGGCCAGCTGGTTGTCAGTCGCGAAGATGATGAAGCGGGAGCGGGACTCATCGGACCGGTCGAACTGCTGGGAGCAGGAGACGAGGCCGTCGCCGATCAACGAGGATCCCGCGCCGGTGGACTGGGATGTGGCGCGCAGCTGCTCGAGCAGGGCGTCTCGGTCGTTCTCGGTGGCCTTCGCATCGCCCTCGGCGGTGGTGCTGGACTGTCCGCCGATCAGCTGCGCGCCCGCCTCCAGCTGGCGACGGCTCATCAGGTAGTCATGGGTCAGGGGGAACACGGTGACGGCGCGGCTGTTGAACACCGTGAGACCGACGCGTTCGCCGTCGAACCGCTGCACGATTTCGTTGAACGTCATCAGCAGGTCCGCATCCACGGCCGACATCGACCCCGACACGTCCAGGCACAGCACGATGTCGCGGCTCTGCGTGGACGGCTGCTCCACCCGTTCGGTCGCCAGGCGCCCCGACAGCAGGGCGCTGGTCAGCACCAGTGTCGCCGCGAGCAGGACGGAGGTGGCGGCCAGCATCAGGGCGATGCGCCGCGACCGCTTCACCGCGGGCAGGGCGTCCACATAGGCGGAGTTCGCCACGCGGATCGTGGGCCGCTTGGCCCGTGCCCGGCGGAACCGCAGCGCGATCAGCGCCGCGATCAGACCGACGCCGAGGATGATGAGAGTGACCCACCACAGCACCATCACCATGCGCGGATCACCTCCCGCGCCTCATGCAGCGATTCGTCCATCTGCGCGCTCGAGGCGAGTGAGAAGCTCGGTTCGTACAGCCGGCCGATGAGCTCGCCCATGCGGCCGAGCTCCGGGTCGCGGCGCACCGCATCCAGGTGCTCGGTGTCGATCGCGATGCCGGAGGTGCGGCGGACGAACAGGCGCAGCAGCGCGACCAGCTCCTGGTGGGCCTCGCGGGTGCCGATCTCGCCCGCGTCGAACCGGCGGCGCAGGTCAGCGAGCACCCGGAGGAACTCAGCCTTCACGGTGTCGGACTCCGTGGGCCGCTTCGCCCAGGCCGCCCGCTCCGCCGCCCACCTGGTCACGAGACGGATCGCCAGCAGGGTGCCGATGATCGCCAGCAGGCATAGCAGCGCCAGGATCGGCCAGGCCACGGAGTACTGCGGCGGTTCGATGATCTCAACGCCGTCCATGCGGCCTCCTCGGTGCGCGCAGCAGTCGGATCATGTCATCGACCACGCTGTCGGCGCCGTCGGTGAGGGCGTGGGCGATGTGCAGACCGTCCAGCATCGCAGTGACCTGCTGTTCGCGGGCCTCCCGGTAGCGCTGCACAGCTCGCCGCACCGCCGGATCCCGTCGGGTGTAGTCCAGCAGGTCGTGGTCGGCGTCGGTGTCCTCCACGCTGTGGGTCAGTCGGTCCGGCTGCAGCGGGTCGGCGTCGCGGATGCGCAGCACGAGCAGGTCGTGGCGCCGCGCCAGCAGCCGCATGTCCGCCTCCAGGTCCGGGGATGGGCGCGCCTCGTCGGTGATGAACAGCAGCAGGGACGGCCGACGGATCCAGCGGTGCGCCCGCTCCAGCAGCCACCGGTCGTCCCCCTCCCCCGCCTGGGCCGTGGTGGCGCGCTGAACGGTGCGCAGCAGCAGCTCCAGGTGGGCGTCCGAGGACCGCATCGGCAGGGTCTCCGGGGCGTCCGCGGTGCCGGCCACCAGTCCCACCTGGTCGGCGTGCTGTCGGGCGGCGAAGCACACCAGGCCCGCCGCGAGCAGCATCGCCTCGAGCTTGTCGGTGCCGTCGGCGGCAGTGGCGGACATCGACTGGGAGGTGTCCGCAATGATCGCGATGTGCCGGATCCGCTGTTCGGTGAATCGGCGGATCAGCGGTTCACCGGAGCGGGCGGTCGCCTTCCAGTCGATGTCGGAGATGCGGTCGCCGGGCTGGTACGCCTTGAGGTCGTCGAAGTCCTCACCGTGGCCCGTGAACAGGGAGGTGCCGCGGCCGGTGATCAGGCCGCGGACCTTGCGGGAGGTGTGCAGGTCCACGCGGGCCTGCACTCGGGTGAGCAGCGACTGCGACATCGGCGATCGGACTCCGTCGGTGCTACGGCTGCGGGACGGCGGCGAACACCGCGTCGATGATGGATTCGGTGCTCATGCCGGCCGCGATGGCATCGAAGGTCAGCACGAGGCGGTGACGCAGCACCGAGTGGGCGAGGGCGCGCACGTCCTCCGGGGTGACGAAGTCGCGGCCGTGCAGCAGCGCATGCGCCTGCCCCACCCGCATCAGAGCGAGGGACCCGCGCGGAGATGCGCCCACGCGCACCGACTGCGTCAGGTTCTCGATCGGGCGGGGCCCGGTGCCGCGCGTGGTGAAGATGAGGTCGATGATGTACCGCTTGATCGCCGGATCCACGTAGACCCGGTCCACTGCGGACTGCAGGAAGCGGATGTCCTCGAGGCTGACGGTCGGAGCCGCGGCCCGCGGGGCGGTCAGCTCACCGGAGGTGGAGCGGTCCAGGATCGCGTGCTCGTCGCGCGGGCTGGGGTAGGTGAGGATCTCCTTGAGCAGGAATCGGTCCATCTGCGCCTCGGGGAGGACATAGGTGCCCTCCTCCTCGATCGGGTTCTGGGTGGCGAGCACCATGAACGGGTCCGGGAGGCGGAACAGTTCACCGCCGATGGAGGTCTGCCGCTCCTGCATCGCCTCCAGCATCGCCGACTGGGTCTTCGCGCTGGACCGGTTGATCTCATCGAGCAGCACGATGTTCGCGTGGACGGGTCCGAGCTGGGTGGTGAACTCGCCGGTACCGTAGTTGTAGATCTGGGTGCCGAGGATGTCGTTCGGCATCAGGTCCGGGGTGCACTGGATGCGGGCGAAGCTACCGCCGATCGCGGTGGCGAGCGCCTGCGCAGCGGTGGTCTTCGCCAGGCCCGGGACGGACTCCAGCAGGATGTGACCGCCGGCGGCCAGGGAGGCGACGAGTGCGAGCCGCAGACGCTCCTGGCCCACCACGCGGGAGCGGAAGGTGGCGGAGATCCGTTCGATGACGTCGTCGGCGCGGTTCTGCTCCGCAGCGCTGAGCGCCCGCTCGACCGGTTCGAACGGGCGGCCCTGCGCTGTGCGGTCCGGGGCCGCAGTTCTCCGGGCGGACGCGGACGGGTCCTGCTGGGACGCGGCCTGCTGGGAGGGGGCCTGCTGAGCGGGCGCCTCCTGGCGGCGCCGGCCGGTGCGGGGCCTGTCCCAGGGCTGCTGCTGGGGGTCCGGAGTGCTCATGCGGGTCCTTTCGCGGGGTGTGGCCGGCGCGTCGGCGCCGTCAGCGGTGACGGCTTGGAACAGTGGGTCAGAACATCAGGCGGGCGAGGCGGCGACGAGCAGCGCCCACACGCTCATCGTCCGCACCGACAACGTCGAACAGGTCGAGCAGGCGCTCGCGCAGGCGGTCGCGGGTCTCCGCGTCGGCGGCTGCATAGCGGTCGAGGATGCGGCCGAACGCATCGTCCACGTGCCCGCCAAGCAGGTCGAGGTCCGCCCCCAGGAGCTGGGCATCGAGGTCCTCAGGCGCGTCGGCGGCTGCACGGCGGCCCTCCTGCAGGTCCACCTCGCGGGTGCGCTCCATCAGGCGGGTGGTCGCGGCGCCGCGCTTCGCCTCCGGATCACCGGGGTGGGTCTCCAGGTAATCCTCGAACGCCTTCTGCGCTCCGGCGAGGTCGCCGTTCTGCAGCAGGGTGGTGGCGTGCTCCAGCTCCGGGGGCAGCTGAGCGGCAGCGGGGGCATCCGACGGGGCCTCCCCCACCGACATGCCCTCCTGCGCCGCGAGCTGAGCCAGCTGCTCCATCACGGACTGCAGCTGGTCGTCCGCGACCGCGCCCTCGAACAGGGGCTGGATCTGGCCCTTCATCATCAGCATGGCAGCGGGCAGGGACTGCACGCGCAGCGCAGCCGCTACGCGCGGCTGCTGATCCGCATCCACGAGCGCCAGGCGGATCGTTCCCGCATGGCGCCCCACAGCGGCGCGCACCGCATCGACGAACGAGGCCCCGCCCTGGACCCGAGCGCTGGTGACGAGCAGGAGAGTCAGCTGCTGCTGCGAGGAGTCGATCAGGCCCTGCAGGTCCTGTTCGCTGACGGAGACCTCGTCGGCCAGCGGCTGGGAGGTGCCGGCGGCGCTGTTCTCCTTCTTCAGCGAGCTGAAGTCCATCACACCATAGGCGTCGGTCATCGTGGAGGGTTCTCCTTGTCTGGGGTTCGTGTCGGTCGGGCGTGCCGCGTCCGCGCGGAGCACCGGTCAGCTGCCGCTGGCCTTCAGCAGTACCTTATAGCCGGCGATCGGCTGGATCTTCTCGCCGGTCTGGTCCTTCGCCGGAATGTGCAGAGCGATGGTGGAGCCGTAGGTGCGCACGAGCTCCTTGGTGAACGTGTGGCGGCCCACCAGCTTCGCCAGCACCGTGTCCGCGCCGTACTCCACCTGACCGGAGCTGACGCTGAGCCGCCGGTTCGAGGTCAGGGTGGTCATGACGATCGCGCCGCCGTCCACCGTGCGGATCCCGAGGTACTCCTGCTCGTTCGGGGTGTACTCCTCCCGCACCTGTGCGATCTGGTCCCAGTCCACGCCTTCGTTGATCTGTTTGCGCTCGGTCTGGATCTCCGCGTGGTTCTCCTCGAGGAACGGGTCGGTGGCCACCACATCGTCCTTGTCCGCGTTGTCGTGCCCGTCGGTGAGCACACGGCAGTACAGGGCGATGGCGTCCTTCGGCGACATCAGCAGTTCAGCGTCGTCCACGGCCACGGCTTCGGACCCCGTCGGGATCGGGGCCACCGTCGGCATCTTCACGTTCGCCAGCTGACGCGCCCAGCCCCAGGAGACGAAGCGGGAGGAGTCGGAGGCGTCCTCCTGCTGCTCGAAGCCGACGAAGAACGGCAGGCCCTCGCCGTTCTCAGCGTCGGCGACGGCCAGGGCGTAGCGGGCCCCGCCCTGCGCGTCGGTCGCGATGCCGATCTTCACGGCGTCATCGGGGCGGCTCAGCTTCGGTGCGCGGTCCGGATCAGCCTTGAGGGTCTCCTCGCCCACCTTCTTCATGATCTCGTAGCTGGCGGTGCGCTCAGCCAGTGCACTGCCGGCCACGATGGGCGACAGCAGCTTCGGATCCTTCTTCTCGTCTGCGGTGGTGAGCGCCTTGTTGAGCTCGGTGAGCAGATCGGCGAGCTCCGATTCGTCGAGGGCGGAGGGCGGGGTGGTGGGCGTGGGGCTCACCGACGGGCTCGGGGCCGCCTTCTTCGTCGAGGACGAGCAGGCGGCGAGGCCGCCACCGGCCGCGGCAAGGGCACCGAACGACAGAATCGAACGGCGCGTCAGGTGCTGAGTCATCTCTTCTCCCACATAGTCGGTCCAGCCGCGGGCGTCGTCGAGGCCCCGGGCCGTGGAAAGAGTCTTGCACGAAAACCCCGCACGCTTCGAGATCTGCGCCCACAGCCGAATCGGGGATCACTCCCCGCCGCGCGACGGGGACGGCGACGTTGGGCTCCCCGGCGCGCTCTCACGTAGGCTGAGCGGGTGCGATTAGTGGTTGCAGAATGCTCAGTTGACTACACCGGCCGACTCACGGCCCACCTCCCCCGCGCCCCGCGCCTGCTCATCGTGAAGGCCGACGGCAGCGTGCTCGTCCATTCCGACGGCGGCAGCTACAAGCCGCTGAACTGGATGGCCCCGCCGTGCACCCTGCGGGTCGCGCTGCCCGAGGACGACGGGCGCGCCCAGGACGCCGAGGACGGCGACTGGGTGGAGGAATGGACCGTCACCCACGGCAAGACCGGTGACACCCTGCGCGTGCAGGTCCACGAGATCCTCTCGGACACCAGCCACGAGCTCGGCGTCGACCCCGGGCTGATCAAGGACGGCGTCGAAGCGCACCTGCAGGCCCTGCTGGCGGACAACATGGACGCCCTCGGCGACGGCTGGTCCTTGGTGCGCCGCGAATACCCCACCGCCATCGGCCCGGTCGACATCCTCGCCCGCGACCCCGAGGGCGGCTGCGTGGCCATCGAGATCAAGCGCCGCGGCGAGATCGACGGCGTCGAGCAGCTCACCCGCTACGTGGACCTGCTGAATCGGGACCCGCTGCTGGCGCCCGTGCGCGGCGTGTTCGCCGCGCAGGTGATCAAGCCGCAGGCCAAGACCCTCGCCGGTGACCGCGGCTTCGACTGCGTCACGCTCGACTACGACGAACTGCGGGGTATCGACGACAAGGAAGCGAGACTGTTCTGATGGCCACCATCATCATCGGCCGCGCGGTCGTGGACGGCCGCCTGCTGGAAGACGCCCACATCATCATCGACGGCGGCACCATCCACTACGCCGGCCCGGCCGACGGAGCCCCCCACGCCCCCGCAGGCATCGAGGAGATCATCCACAGCGGCCTGATCCTGCCCGGCCTGATCGACATCCACAACCACGGCGGAGGCGGCATCGGCTTCCCCGACGCCATGGACGTCGACGACGCCCGCACCGCCATCGCCGAACACGCCCGCCACGGCACCACCACACTGGTGGCCTCCCTCGTCACCGCCGCGCACGCCACCCTGCTGGAGCGCATCGGCACCCTCGCTCCCCTGGTCCGAGGCGGCGAACTCGCCGGCATTCACCTGGAGGGGCCGCACATCTCCCAGGCCCGCCGCGGCGCCCACGACCCAGAGCTGATCCGGCCGGGCTCCGTCGGCGCTCTGAAGGAGCTGCTGGACGCCGGTGACGGCACCATCGTCACCATGACCCTCGCCCCCGAGGACCCCCAGGTGGACCCCATGAGCGAGGCGCTGATCGAGGCGGGCGCCCTGCCGAGCTACGGCCACACCGACTGCTCCGCGTACCAGATGCTCGAGGCCATCGCGTTCAGCCTGCAGGCCGGTGCGATCCCCACGGCGACGCACCTGTTCAACGGGATGCGCCCCATTCACCACCGTGACGCCGGCCCCGCGTTCGCCTGCCTGGACGCGTCGGCCCGCGGGGACATGGTGGTGGAGCTCATCGCCGACGGGGTCCACACCTCCGCCGACACCGTGCGCTTCGTGTTCGACCTCGCCGGTGAGGACATGGTCCTGCTGATCACCGACGCAATGGCCGCCACCGGCATGGCTGACGGCTCCTACCGTCTCGGCTCCCTTGACGTCACCGTCGCCGACGGCACGGCCCGCCTCACCCACGGCGGCTCGATCGCCGGAGGCACCGCACATCTGCTCGACATAGTCCGCTTCGCCGTGCGCGACGCCGGCGTGGACCTCGGTCAGGCCGTCCGCGCCGCCAGCTCCACACCCGCACGGGTGCTCGGACTGTCCGATCGGGGTGCGCTCAGCACCGGTCTGCGGGCCGATGTCGTCCTCACGGACGGGGACCTGCGGCCGGAGCGTGTGATGCGCGCCGGCCAGTGGATCTGATCCGCTCCCACAGCGTCCACCGACTGCGGCACGGGGCCTGGGCGGAACCAGCTCGTCAGTGCACGAAGTCGCCGCGGGCCGGCGCTGACTCCATCCAGGCGCCGAGCGCGTAGGACGCCGCCGGAGGCATCTGCATCTGCACCGCGGGTGCCGTTCCGGTGCGCGCGATCTCGCCCCGCACCCAGCTGTCGGACCCGTCGGCCTGCTCCCTGGCGACATCCTCGATGTCATCGCGCCGGATCACCAGCCCCGCCGTCAGCAGGAAGCCGATCGTGCGGTGCCAGCGCAGCTCATCGGTGGCGAACCGGAGCGTCCCATCCCTCCAACAGGCGCCGCGCCGCGGCTCGGGCCGCAGCACAGAGCATTCCACCCCGCCGCGCGAACGCGTCACGACGATGGCGCGCACCAGCATGACGAGCCCCAGAACAGCGATGAGCGCCCCGCACGCTTCGAGAAGAAGGAACGGGGCGCTCATCGGTTCAGGCGTGGTGAACGCTGGTCAGGCAGCCGTCAGCTCATTGGCCTCGTCCACCACGACCTTGACGGTCGAGTGATCCACGGACACGAACCCACCGGTCACCTGCATCGCGAACTGCGAGCCGTCGGCCCGGGTGATCTCGACGATGCCCGGCTGCAGAGCGGCCAGGACAGGCGCCATGTTGGGCAGGAGGCCCATAGAGCCGTCGGCGGCGGGGACGCGCACGTAGCTCGCCTCGCCCTCCCAGACCGTCTGGTGGGCGGTGACGAACGTGACGCTGAGCATCGACGCTGACATCAGTTGAGGCCCTTCTGGATGGCGTCCCACTGACGCATGACGTCTTCGATGCCGCCGCAGTTGAAGAACGCCTGCTCGGCGATGTGGTCGAAGTCGCCGTCGCAGATGCCCTTGAAGCCCTCGATGGTGTCGCGCAGCGGGACGTCGGAGCCGTCCACACCGGTGAACTGCTTTGCCATGTGGGTGTTCTGCGAGAGGAACTGCTGGATGCGCCGAGCGCGCGCCACGATGACCTTGTCCTCCTCGGACAGTTCGTCGACGCCGAGCATCGCGATGATGTCCTGGAGCTCCTTGTTGCGCTGCAGGATCTGCTTCACGCGCACTGCGGTCTCGTAGTGGTCGTCGCCGATGTAGCGCGGGTCCAGGATGCGCGAGGTCGATGCCAGCGGGTCGATGGCCGGGTAGAGACCGCGCGAGGCGATCTCACGGCTGAGCTCCGTGGTGGCGTCGAGGTGCGCGAACGTGGTGGCCGGGGCCGGGTCGGTGTAGTCATCGGCCGGCACGTAGATCGCCTGCATCGAGGTGATCGAGTGGCCGCGGGTCGAGGTGATGCGCTCCTGCAGAACGCCCATCTCGTCCGCCAGGTTCGGCTGGTAGCCCACGGCCGAGGGCATACGGCCCAGCAGGGTGGACACCTCGGAGCCGGCCTGGGTGAAGCGGAAGATGTTGTCGATGAACAGCAGCACGTCCTGCGACTGCACATCGCGGAAGTACTCCGCCATTGTCAGTGCGGACAGGGCCACGCGCAGACGCGTGCCCGGCGGCTCATCCATCTGGCCGAAGACCAGGGCGGTCTTCTCGATCACGCCGGACTCGGTCATCTCTTCGATGAGGTCCCAGCCCTCACGGGTGCGCTCGCCGACGCCGGCGAACACGGACACACCGTCGTGGTTGTTGGCCACGCGGTAGATCATCTCCTGGATGAGCACGGTCTTGCCGACGCCTGCGCCGCCGAACAGGCCGATCTTTCCGCCCTGCACGTACGGGGTGAGCAGGTCGATCGACTTGATGCCGGTCTCGAACATCTGGGTCTTGGACTCCAGCTGGTCGAAGTTCGGCGCCTTGCGGTGGATCGGCCAGCGCTCGTTGACCTCGAGCTGCTGCCCTTCTTCGACGTTGAGGACGTTGCCCACCACGTCGAACACCTTGCCGAGGGTGAAGTCGCCGACGGGCACCGAGATCGGTGCACCGGTGTCGGTGACCTCCTGGCCGCGGACGAGGCCGTCGGTCGGCTTCAGCGCGATGGCGCGGACCATGCCGTCGCCGAGGTGCTGGGCGGTCTCGAGGGTGAGGGTGTGGCGCGCCGCGCCCTCATCGGTGGGCAGCTCGACCTCGGTGGTCAGAGCGTTGTACATCTCCGGGATGTTGCCCGGGGGGAATTCGATGTCGACGACGGCGCCGGTCACGCGTGCGATGCGACCGGTGGCCGTCTTCGACGGTGCGGTTTCGATGGTGGTCATTGTGTTCTCCAACATGCTCTGTCTGACTCAGCGTTCTTTTCGGCCGGAGGAGCTCAGGGCGTCGGCACCGCCGACGATCTCCGTGATCTCCTGGGTGATCTCCGCCTGCCGGGCCGAGTTGGCAAGACGCGTGAACTTCTGGATCTGGGTCTCGGCGTTGTCCGTCGCGGTCTTCATCGCCTTCTGCCGGCTCGCGTGCTCGGACGCGATGGACTGCAGGAGGATGTTGATGATGCGCGACTCCACGTAGCGCGGAACGAGCTCGGCGAACACCGACTCCGGATCCGGGCTGTACTCGTACAGCGGGAACGTCTCGCTGCTGTTCTGCGCGGCCTGGTCGTCGCCGTGCAGGCTGAGCGGCACGAGACGAGCGATCCGCGGCTCCTGGCGGAAGCGGTTGTGGAACTTGTGCCCCACCACGTACAGCTCGTCCAGGTGCTCCGACGGATCCTCGCTGAGCAGGGCATCGCGCAGCTCGCGGGCGATGGTGAGGCCGACCTCAGCCATCTCCTCCTCGCGGATGCCGGTCCATGCCTTGTGCGGCGGACGGTTGCGGAAGCGGTAGTACGACTCGCCCTTGCGGCCGACGACGTACATGACCGGTTCCTTGCCCGCCTTGCGCAGCTTGTTGCCGAGCATCTCCGCTTCGCGGATGGCGGACGGCGAGTACGAGCCCGCCATGCCGCGGTCAGCCGTGATCAGCAGGACGCCGACCCGGTTGCTGCTCGTGCGATCGTGCACCAGGAACGGATGCTCCGCGTCCTTCGTGTGCTGGACCACCGATGCGATCGCGTCGGTGATGGCGTCCGCATACGGAGTGGTCGCGAGCACACGGGCGTGGGCCTTGGAGATGCGCGCCGCGGCGATCATCTCCTGAGCCTGGAAGATCTTCTTCATGCCCGTGGCGGACGAGATCCTCTTCTTGTACTCCCTTTGCTGGGCTCCCATGAAACTCCCTCGTGACTATCGAAATCGAACGTGACCCGATGTCACTTCTGGGACGACCCCAGGATGGAGGTCTGCTCGATCCTGTCGTCGCTGACCTCGCCCTGCTGGTCGTAGACCGAGGAGCCCTGCTTCTCAGCGAAGTAGTCGCGCTTCACGTTCTCGACGATCTGGGTCAGCTCGGCTTCGGTCTCATCGGAGAACTTGCCGGACTCGCGGATGGTGGAGAGCACGGACCCGTTGTGACGCAGGTACTCGTGCAGGCGGGACTCGAACTCGCGCACGTCCTCCACCTCGACGTCGTCGAACTTACCGGTGGTGCCGGCCCAGATCGACACGGTCTGCTCCTCCACGGGCATCGGCTGGCCCTGGCCCTGCTTGAGCAGTTCCATGAGGCGAGCGCCGCGGTTCAGCTGCTGCTTGGAGGCGGCGTCGAGGTCCGAGGCGAACATCGCGAAGGCCTCGAGGTCGCGGTACTGCGCGAGCGAGATCTTCAGGGTGCCGGACACGGACTTCATGGCCTTGACCTGGGCGGAGCCGCCCACGCGGGACACCGAGATGCCCACGTCCACGGCGGGACGCTGGTTGGCGTTGAAGAGGTCGGACTGCAGGAAGCACTGACCGTCGGTGATGGAGATGACGTTGGTCGGAATGTAGGCCGAGACGTCGTTCGCCTTGGTCTCGATGATCGGCAGGCCGGTCATGGAGCCCCCGCCCATGGCGTCGGAGAGCTTCGCGCAGCGCTCGAGCAGGCGGGAGTGCAGGTAGAACACGTCACCGGGGTAAGCCTCGCGGCCCGGCGGACGGCGCAGCAGCAGGGACACGGCGCGGTAGGCCTCGGCCTGCTTGGAGAGGTCGTCGAAGACGATGAGGACATGCTTGCCCTCGTACATCCAGTGCTGGCCGATGGCCGAGCCCGTGTAGGGCGCGATGTACTTGAAGCCCGCCGGGTCGGATGCCGGAGCGGCGACGATCGTGGTGTACTCCAGGGCGCCGGCCTCTTCGAGGGTGGCGCGCACGGAGGCGATGGTCGAGCCCTTCTGGCCGACGGCGACGTAGATGCAGCGCACCTGCTTCGAGGGGTCGCCGCTCTCCCAGTTGGCCTTCTGGTTCAGGATGGTGTCCACTGCGATGGTGGTCTTACCGGTCTGGCGGTCACCGATGATCAGCTGGCGCTGGCCGCGGCCGATCGGCGTCATGGCGTCGATCGCCTTGATGCCGGTCTGCATCGGCTCCTTCACGCTCTTGCGCTGCATCACCGTGGGGGCCTGCAGCTCGAGGGCACGACGGCCCGTGGTGGCGATCTCGCCGAGGCCGTCGATCGGGTTGCCGAGGGCGTCGACCACGCGGCCGAGGTAGCCCTCGCCGACGGGGACCGACAGGACCTCACCGGTGCGGCGGACTTCCTGGCCCTCTTCGACGGTGGCGAAGTCGCCGAGGATGACCACACCGATCTCGGTCAGTTCGAGGTTCAGGGCCAGGCCCAGGGTGCCGTCCTCGAAGCGAACGAGCTCGTTCGCCATCAGGTTGGGCAGGCCCGTGACACGGGCGATGCCGTCGGCGGTCTCCGAGACTCGGCCAACTTCTTCGCGGTCGGTTCCACCAGGCTGGTAGGTGGACACCGCGGTGTTCAGAGCGTCCCGGATCTCTTCGGGACGAATCGTGAGCTCAGCCATCGCGCTGCTCCGCTTCCTTTTCTCTACCCGGCAGGACCGGGACGCTTGTGTTCGTTGCTTGGGGTGTCACGCCGAGAGCCTCGACCGCGCCTCGGTGAGGCGCGAGAGGACCGTTGCGTCGTACAGGTCGTCCCCGACCTGGACTCGCATCCCGCCGATGACATCCGGCGAGACCTCGAAGTTCATCTGGACGCTCTGGCCGAACTTGGCGGCCAGGATCTCGGAGAGGCGCGACTGCTGCCTGTCGGAGAGCTCGGTCGCGCTGGTGACCACCGCGAGGAGACGGCGCCGCCTGTCAGCGGCGAACTCTGCGAAGTGCAGAACCCGTCGGGATGCCTTCATCTCAGCGTCTGCGCCGACGGCCTGCACGGCCAGAGCGACGGTCACCGGGTCGACTCGGCCCTCGAGGAGGCGACGGGCGATGGAGCGGCGTGCGCCCGCATCGTCACGATGCTCATCGAAGGCAGCGGTCAGCTCGGGCTCGGAGTCGATGAGGCGGGAGAACTGGAACAGCTCCTCCTCCACCGTCTCGAGCCGGCCGGCCTTCTCGGCCTGGGACAGCAGGGCGGATGCGCCTGCTGCCTCGAGCGCGTCGAGGATGTGGTTCTGCTCCGACCAGGGGCGGCGCACAACCTCCTCGGTGAGCTCGAGGGCTTCGTCGGACGCCTTGCCCTGGATCAGGGTGCGCACCGCGGTGCTCTTCAGTTCGGGGTCGCGGCCCGGATCGCTGAGCAGGCGGACCAGCTGGTTGCTGGTGTCGACTGCTGCGGCGATCTGGAAGAGCTCGGAGGCGAGCTCCTCCATGGACTGGGAGGAGCGTGCAACGACGTCCTCAGTCCGGGAGAGCACATCGGCGAGCGATGCGGCGGATGTTCCTCGCATGGTCACCTTCTTGTCACTTGGCGGTCGTAGACGACTCGAGGTCGTCGAGGAACCGGTCGATCACTCGGCTGGAGCGCGCGTCATCGGTCAGCGATTCGCCGACGATGCGGGAGGCGAGCTCGCTGGCCATGGTGCCAACCTCACCGCGCAGCTGGGCTGCGGCGGCGGTGCGCTCGGCGTCGAGCTGCTGACGACCGGCCGCCAGGGAGCGCTCGGCCTCGAGGTCTGCGCGCTGCTTCGCCTCGGCGATGATGCGCGCACCCTCCTGACGGGCGCCCTCGCGGATCTCGGCTGCCTCGCGGCGAGCTTCGGCGAGCTCCTGCTCCTGGGTCTCCTTCAGGCGGGAGACCTCCTGCTGGGCCTGCTCGGCCTGCTGGAGACCGCCCTGGATCTTCTCTGCGCGCTCATCGAGCACGCGGTTCATCTTGGGAAGGATGAACTTCATGAAGACAAGAGCGAAGATCACCAGGAAGAGCAGGGTCCAGATGATCTCGGACCACGCCGGGATCAGCAGAGCTGTTCCCGGAACGTCTTTCGCGGCGATGTTCATGGATGGAATCCTCGTCAGGCGGATCAGGAGAAGATGAGGCCGGTGACGATGGCCAGCAGGGTCAGAATCTCGGTGAACGCGATACCGATGAACATGGTGGTCTGCAGCTGACCGCGCAGCTCGGGCTGACGGGCGGTTGCCTCAGCGGTCTTGCCGACGATGATGCCGATGCCGATGCCCGGGCCGATGGCGGCCAGGCCGTAGCCGATCGACGCGACGTTACCGGTGAGCTCGGCGAGGATGGTCGGTTCCACAGGGTTTCCTTTCGGTTTGCCGCCCCGGGTCCGGGACAGGCGGTGAGGTTATCGGGAAGAAGAGGTGATCGATCAGTGCTCGTCGCTGGTGGCCATGTTGATGTACACGGCCGACAGGATGGTGAACACGAACGCCTGGAGGGCGGCAACGAAGATCTCGAAGCCGTAGATTCCGATGGCGAGTGCGCCGGACAGCGGCGACACGGCCATCAGCCAGGTGCCGCTGAGCAGCAGGCCCTGGGTCAGGGAGATGAAGACGACCAGCATCATGTGGCCGGCGACCATGTTGGCGAGGAGTCGGATGGTCAGCGACGCCCAGCGGATGATCGCAACCTGCAGGAACTCGATCGGGATGAGCAGCAGGTAGATGGGCTTCGGGACGCCCGGGGGCATCGTCTCGTGCTTGAGGTAGCCGCCGAGGCCGTGCTTCTTGACGCCGAAGATGATGTAGGTGACGAAGGTCCACAGGGCCAGCATGAGCGGCAGGCCGATCACGGAGGTGCCGGCGAGGTTCATGCCGGGGATGACGCCGCCGAGGTTCATCGCGAAGATCATCACGAACATGGTGATGAGCATCGGGGAGAACTGCCGGCCGCGCTCGGAGCCCATGACGGAGTCGATGATCTGGGTGTTCACGAACTCGATGATGAGCTCGAAGATCGACTGGATGCGGCCCGGGACGAGCTTCGCGCGGGAGGCGATGAGGTAGGTGCCGACCAGGACCACCACGAGGATGATCAGGCGGACCAGCTGGACGCGGTTGAACTCGAAGGGGGTGCCGGCGAAGAGGATCGCGTCCGGGAAGAACTCTCCGAGGGTGGGGGTGTGGTAGAGCTCATCGCCTGAAGCGGCGAGTTCGGGCGAGGAAACGTCAGCGGTCAACAGCTCTAACTCCCATGTGTTGCGGGCCGAGATTGCCTGGGCAATACGTCAACGTCGATGTTGATTCGTGCGGCCTGAGGTCGGTCCTGGCGCGCGGTCGACGCGCCGATTGCACTCGGATGAGCATACCAGAGCCCGTCGGCGACGCCGCGTCTCAGATCAGACGTTCAGTCGCGGTGTGTGGCGCATCATAAGACTGATCTCCACCACGGTCGCGACGACCGCCCCGGCGAGCAGCGCGATTCCGATCCACGGCATCGACACCGACGCACTGCCCCGCACCAGCAGCAGAACGGCGATCAGCACGATCATCTTCACCAGCCATGAGCCGAGCACCGCGGAGGCGAGGGCGCCGAAGCCGCGGTGGGTGGCGAAGCGCGCCGTCAGCAGGGTCGGCACCGTCACCACGAGGGCGAGTACGGTGCCGAGGACCGCTCCCCACAGCTCGGCCCGGTCGAATCCGACGGCGGCGATGCCGATGACGAGGAGGTCCAGCACCACACCGACCGCGATGCCGATCGCAGCGGCGCGGGTGAGTGCGATGTTGGTCTCCCCCAGCCGGGGCGGGGCCGACGGGTTCTGCTCAGCGGCGTTCATGCTGTCCTTTCCTGGCGCGCAGCGCTTGGATGCGGGAGAGGGGATCGGCGGTGAGCACGATCGCGGCGAGCAGGCCGATCACGGCGACGCTGACGGCGATGGTGCGGGTGAAGAAGACGGGTGCCAGCAGGATGGCACACACCACAACGGTCCACAGGTACATGATCAGCACTGCCCCCACCTTGCTGTGACCGATCTCAAGGAGCCGGTGGTGCAGGTGCATGCGGTCCGCGTGGAACGGCGACTTGCCGCTGCCGACTCGGCGGATGACGGCCAGGACCATGTCCAGCAGCGGCACGATCATCACCCCGATCGGCAGCAGGATCGGCAGGAACTGGCCGAACACGTCCACGGTGGACAGCTGCGCCGGATCCACCTGGCCGGTGACGGCGATGGTCGCGGCGGACAGCAGCAGGCCGAGCAGCAGCGCCCCGGAGTCCCCCATGAATATCCGTGCTTTGGAGAAGTTGTGCGGGAGGAATCCGAGGCAGGCGCCGATCATCACCGCGGCGATGAGGGCGGCGAGGGAGGAGAAGTCGGTGGAGGAGGAGTCGCGGGTGAGGATGTAGGCGTAGAGGAAGAACGCGCCACCGCCGATCGCCATGACGCCGCTGGCGAGGCCGTCGAGGCCGTCCACGAAGTTGACGGCGTTCATGCAGCCGATGATGACCACCGCTGTGAGGATCAGCGCGGAGCGCGGGCTGAGGAGAGTGACGCCGCCGATGGGGAGGCTGGCGAGCTGCACGCCCTGCCAGGCGAGGAAGAACGCGATGAGGGCCTGACCGGCGAGCTTCGTGACCCAGTCGAGGTCCCATTTGTCGTCCAGGGCGCCGAGCAGGCAGATCAGGCCGGCGGCGATCAGGATCGCCCACGCCTGGAACGACTCGGCGAACAGTGGTGCGAGGAACTTCGTGCGGGAGGCGATGAGCATGGCGACGGCGACGCCCGCGAACATGGCGACGCCGCCGAGCCGGGGGGTGGGGTCCTTGTGGACGTCCCTCTGTCTGACGGCCGTCATCGCACCGAAGCGGCGTGCCACCAGTCGCGCTGCGGGGGTCGCCAGGAAGGTGACGGCCGCCGAGACGAGCAGGAGGAAGAGGTAGACCCTCACGTGTCTGCGCGGTCTCCGGAGTCCGGTGCCGTCGGCTGAGCGTCATCACCGGGCTGCTCTGCTGGGTCAGCGGCCGGCGAGAGCTGGTCGGCAGCCTCAGCGTCACTGGGTTCTGCAGCGGCGGGCTCAGCGTCGTCGGTGTCGGGGCCGACGGGTTCCGGGGACGCGAAGATGTCACCGAGCTTCTCGATGATGGTGTCCTTCGCAATGGCGCCGTGGCGGAGGATCTCCGGCGGTTCCACCGTTGCGTCGATGATCGTGGAGGACTCGCCGCCGGCGGAGCGGCCGCCGTCGAGGTAGATGCTGACGGACTCGCCGAGCTGAGCGGCTGCAGCGGTCACCGAGGTGGAGGCGTCGCGTCCGTGCTTGTTGGCGCTGGACACGGCCAGCGGGCCGGTCCGCTTCAGCAGGGCGAGCGCGGCCTCGTCATCGGGCATGCGCAGGGCCACCGTGCCGCGGGATTCGCCGAGGTCCCACATCAGGGACGGCTGGGCTCGGACGATCACGGTGAGAGCACCGGGCCAGAACGCATCGGCGAGGTCCTCCACAACGGCGGGAATGTCCACGCCGAGGGCGTGCAGCACGTTCTGGTCGGCGATGAGAACCGGCGGCGGGTACTCCCGGCCGCGGCCCTTGGCGTCCAGGAGCGCCTGCACGGCGTCGTGGTTGAACGCATCGGCGCCCAGTCCGTACACGGTGTCGGTGGGAAGGACCACGAGCTCACCCGCGCGCACGGCGGCGGTTGCGGCTTCGACGGCTTCGTCTCGGGAGCCCTCGTCCCGGATGTCATAAACGCTCACGGCGGTATCCTCTCATTTCTCGGCGCGCCGCGCGGTGAGGAAGCGATCGCGCCCTGTCAGGTCGGAAACGGTGCGGATCGCGGTGAAGCCGCCGACCTCCTCGAGCATCCGTCGGACGCTCTCGCCCTGCACATCGGCGTGCTCCATCACGAACAGTCCCCCGCCTCGCAGCAGCGCCGAGGCCGCCTGGGCGACGGCCCGCGGGATCTCCAGGCCGTCTTCTCCCCCGCCGAACAGCGCGGCATGCGGATCGTGCTCCACGACCTCCGGATCGCGCGGGACCGCCCCGGGCGGAATGTACGGCGGATTGGACACCACCACATCGGCAGTGCCGACATCGCCGAGGGCTCCGCCGGTCTCCAGCAGCTGCGGATCCGTCACGGATCCGCGGCGGATGTGCCACTGGCGGGACCCGTCGGCCCCTCCCCCACCCGATGCGGCGGCAGCGCGAGCGGCGGCTGGGACGGTCGCGCCGGCAGCGGCTGGGGTATTCGCGCGGGCGGCTGCCGCCACGTTCGCGCGGGCGAGGCCGACGGCGTCCTCACTGATGTCGATGCCCCACACGCTGGTGCGCGGCAGTTCGTCCACGAGCGACGCGGCCAGCGCCCCCGACCCCGTGCAGAGGTCCACGGCGCGCTCGACGCGCTCGCCGTCGCCGCGGAAGGCGAGGACGAGGTCGATGATGAGTTCGGTCTCGGGCCGCGGAATGAACACACCGGTCCGCATCTCGAGGCTGAGCCGGCGGAACGGTGCGCGGCCGAGCACCAGCTGGAGGGGTGCGCGGGTGCAGCGGCGGGTGGTGAGGCGCTCGAGCTCGGCATCGAAGCCGACCGGCAGGTCGTCGAGGAGGACAAGGGAGCGCTCGGAGCCGGCTGCGTGGGAGACGAGGGCGCGCGCTTCGGCATCCGCCGATTCGATGCCGGCTGCTTCCAGACGCGCGCGGGTGGCGCGGATCGCTGCGCCGACGCGCAGACGCACCTCAGCCATCGCCCGACCCAGCCGCGGCGATCATCGCCTCGCGGTCCGCGGCCATCAGCGAATCGACGACGGCATCGAGATCACCAGAGAGCACCTGGTCGAGGCTGTTCGCCTTGTACCCAGTGCGGTGATCGGCCACGCGGTTCTCCGGGAAGTTGTAGGTGCGGATCCGCTCGGAGCGGTCCACGGTGCGCACCTGGCTGCGGCGCGTCTCGGACGCCTCCGCCTCCTGCTCGGCGTGCACCTGGTCGAGCAGGCGGGAGCGGAGGATGCGCAGGGCCTGCTCCTTGTTCTGCAGCTGGCTCTTCTCGTTCTGGCAGGACACCACCAGCCCAGTGGGCAGGTGCGTGATGCGCACAGCAGAATCGGTGGTGTTGACGGACTGGCCGCCGGGACCGGAGGAGCGGTACACATCGATCCGCAGATTCGCCGGCGCCATCTCCTCGGCCAGCATCTCGTCCTCATCGGCCGCGTCCGCTTCGGGCACCACGAGCACGCCCACCGCGGAGGTGTGGATGCGGCCCTGCGACTCCGTGACCGGAACGCGCTGGACCCGGTGCACCCCGCCTTCGTACTTCAGGTGCGCCCAGACCCCGTCGGCGGGGCTGACGGAGCCCTTCGTGCGGATGGACATCGCCAGGTCCTTGATGCCGCCGAGATCGGAGGAGGTTTCGGTGATGATCTCGCTGACCCAGCCGCGGCGGGTTGCGAAGTGCTCGTACATGCGGACCAGTTCAGCGGCGAACAGGGCGGACTCTTCGCCGCCTGCGCCGGCTTTCACCTCGAGGATGACATCGCGGGCGTCATCGGGGTCGCGCGGGGCGAGCAGGTCCTCCAGGCGGCTGGTGAGCTCCGGCAGGCGCTTCTGGATCCCGTCGGCCTCCGCGGCGAATGAGGGGTCTTCGGCGGCGAGCTCGCGGGCGGTCTCGAGGTCGTCGGTGGCGCTGCGCCAGTCGCGGTAGGCGGTGACGATCGGGGTCAGTTCGGCGTAGCGGCGCCCCACCTTCTTCGCGGCCGACGGGTCCGTGTGCAGCGCGGGGTCCGCCATGCGCTGCTCGAGGTCATGGAATTCGTCGATGAGGGCGGGGACGGCGTCGAACACTGCGGCTCCTGGGTGCACGGGACGAAGGCGGGTGGGATGAGAAACGGCGCCGATCCCCTCTGCTGTCAGGGGGATCGGCGCCGCATCGAACAAGCTACTTGGCAGCCTTCTTGCCGTAACGGGCTTCGAAGCGTGCCACGCGGCCACCGGTGTCCAGAATCTTCTGCTTGCCGGTGTAGAACGGGTGGCATGCCGAGCACACCTCGGCCTTGATGGTGCCGTCGGTCTTCGTGCTGCGGGTGGTGAAGGTGTTGCCGCAGGTGCAGGTCACCTCGGTCACCACGTAATCAGGATGGATGTCCTTCTGCATGGGGTGTCTCCTTAGGTCAGGGGTCGCTGGGTCGAGTCGCAGGGGCGGCTCGTGAACCAGAACCGTCGTTCATTGTCCCACGGCGGGGCGGACCGCGTCACCGAGCGGGCCTGTCAGACTCGTTACACCGGTGACGCGGGTGAAGCTCACTCCCCGTTGGCGGAGCCGCGGGGCACGCTCGGCGTGGACTTCGCGACCGTCATCAGGAACTCGGTGTTCGACTGGGTCTTCTTCATCCGCTCCAGCAGAAGCTCGAGCGCCTGCTGCTGCTCGAGCTGCGCCAGCACGCGGCGCAGCTTCCACATCACCGCGAGCTCCTCGTTCTGCATGAGCGCCTCCTCGCGGCGGGTACCCGAGGCGTTGACGTCCACAGCCGGGAAGATGCGGCGCTCGGCGAGCTTGCGCTCCAGCTTCAGCTCCCAGTTGCCGGTGCCCTTGAACTCCTCGAAGATCACTTCATCCATCTTCGAGCCGGTGTCCACCAGAGCGGTCGCGAGGATCGTCAGCGAGCCGCCGTTCTCCACGTTGCGGGCGGCACCGAAGAACTTCTTCGGCGGGTACAGCGCCGAGGAGTCCACACCACCGGAGAGGATGCGGCCCGAGGCCGGGGCGGCCAGGTTGTAGGCACGGCCCAGACGGGTGATGGAGTCCAGCAGGACCACCACGTCGCGGCCGAGCTCCACCAGGCGCTTCGCTCGCTCAATGGCGAGCTCCGCGACGGTGGTGTGGTCATCGGCAGGACGGTCGAAGGTGGAGGCGATGACCTCACCCTTGACGGTGCGCTGCATGTCGGTGACCTCTTCGGGGCGCTCGTCCACGAGCACCACCATGAGGTGGACCTCGGGGTTGTTCGTGGTGATGGCGTCCGCGATCTTCTGCAGGATGATGGTCTTGCCGGTCTTCGGCGGCGCCACGATCAGGCCGCGCTGGCCCTTGCCGATCGGTGAGACCAGGTCGATGATGCGCGTGGTGAAGTTGCCGGCGGTGGTCGCCAGGTGCAGACGGCTGTCCGGGTAGAGCGGGGTGAGCTTGCCGAAGTCCTTGCGGTTGCGGGCGTGCTCGGGCGGCATGCCGTTGACGGCGTCCACCGTGACGAGCGCGGCGAACTTCGAGTGGGCGTTCTTCATGTTGCGCCCACCGCGGCCGCCACGACCGCCGCGGCCCTGGTTGCGACCGCCGCCCTGGTTCTTCTGGTTGTTGTCGTCGCCGTCCTGAGGGGCCTTGACCTGGCCGGCGATGGCGTCGCCCTTGCGCAGGCCGTACTTGCGGACCTGGTTCATGGACACGTAGACGTCGCTCTCCCCCGGCAGGTAGCCGGTGGTGCGGACGAAGGCGTAGTTGTCGCGGATGTCGAGGATGCCGGCGACGGCCACGAGGACGTCGTCCTCGTTCACCTGCTCGTCCTGGCCGCCGTTGCCGCCGCCCTGCTGCTGGTCGCCGTCGCGCCCGCGGCGCCGACGGTCCCGGGAGCGGGAGCGCTGGCGGTTGCGGCCGCGGCCCTTGCCGTCCTCGTCGTCCTGGTGGCGGCGATCGTCATCACGGCCCTGCCCGCGGCTGTCCCGGTCGTCCCGGGAGCCGTCGCCCTGGTCGCGGCGATTGCCGTCGCGGTCGGAGCGGCCGCCGCGATCACGGCGGCTGCGGCGATCGTCGCGATCATCACCGTCGCGGTCGCTGCGGTCACGGTCGCGCCCGCGACGGCCGCGGGAGCCCTGCTGGTCGTCATCACGGCGGTCCTCGTGGGAGTCTCGGCCGTCCGCTGACGCGCTGTCACGGCCGGTGCGCGGCGATTCGGGCAGCTGGATGTCCTCCACGCGGCGGGGGCGGTCGTCGCCCGCGCGGTCGGTGCCGGTGCCCTCATCGGAGGAGCGCTTGTCGGAGCCGCGCTTCGCGGAACGGCTGTCCTCGGCGTTCTCGGCCGGCTTCTGCGGAGCGGTGAACGGCTCCTGGTCCTGCTCAGCGCGTTCGCTGGAGTCGGGGGCGCCGGAGTCCGAGGCCTGGGGGCGCGATGCGGGGGCGCTCGATGCGGCGCCGCCGGACTGAATCGCTGCGATGAGCTCGCCCTTGCGGTACTTGCGGACGCTCTTGATGCCCATGGAGGTGGCGATGGCCTGCAGCTCGGGGAGCTTCTTGGCCTGCAGGTCGCTTGCGGCGGCCTGGGCGTTGTTCTCAGTCACCCGGGGTCCTTCCTTAGGTTCGATTCCCGTGGTTCTCGGCGGTGAGGAGAGCGCGGGCGTGCACACTCTGATCGAACAGAAGCGCGCAGGCAGACAGCGGCACAGGGGATTCCTCTGAGAATTCACCACCGAGTAGACATGGTTCGTGGTGCAGTGCGCTGAAACTCGCGGGCGTTCAGACCTATGACAAGGGATGGCCCGCCGGGAGAGATCCCGAGCGCGCCCTCAGAGTAGCACAGTGCGTGCACCGCCGCCTGACAGGCCGATGCGCGCGATCCGCCACTGGGCGGGGTCGTCCACCATGTCCCGAACGAGGCGCACCAGGTGTCGCGGTGCGCCGGCGGGGATGAGCACCGTCGGCCCCGCTCCCGAGATCACGGCGGGTACACCCTCCTGGCGCAGCATCTGCACCAGCGCCACACTCTGCGGCATCGCCTCCTGTCGACGCTCCTGATGCAGGCGGTCCTGCGTTGCGGTCAGCAGCAGCGAGGGATCCTCCGCGATCGCGTGCACGAACAGCGCGGCGCGCGACAGGTTGAACGCAGCATCAGCGAACGGCACCTCCTCGGGCAGCAGCGACCGCGCCGTCGACGTCGCGACCGGAGCGGCCGGGGAGATGATGACCGGGTCGAGGATGCTGGACCCGTCGGCCCCCGTCCCCACCCGCAGGCGTTCGGCGTGCGCGCGCCCGCCCTGCAGATAGGAGAGGGTGACGCCGCCCAGCAGCGCGGGGGCGGCGTTGTCGGGGTGCCCCTCGAGGTCAGTGGCGAGCTGCAGCATCTCCTGCTCGTCCAGGGCCGACGGGTCCGCCAGCAGTGCCCGTGCCAGCACGATCCCGCCGACGACCGCGGCAGCGCTCGAGCCGAGCCCGCGACCGTGGGGGATGCGGTTCGTGCAGTGCAGGCGGATCCCCACCTGCGCAGCGCCGATGTGATCGAGAGCGGCGCGCAGCGACTGCACGACCAGGTGCGCATCGCCGCGGGGGACGTCATCCGCGCCTTCGCCCTCCACGGTGATCTCCACTTCCCCGGTGGTGACCTCCAGCTCGTACTCGTCGCGCAGCTCCAGGGCGAGGCCGAAGCTGTCGAACCCGGGACCAAGGTTGGCGCTGGTGGCGGGCACCTGGGCGCGAACGCGCTCGTGGGCGATCCTCACAGTCCCATCGCCTTCGCCGCCGCGTTGATGTCCACGGGAACAGTGACCGGGGTGAGGTCCTTGTTCTTCAGCGCGGTCTCCGTATCCTTCAGGCCGTTGCCGGTGACGGTCACGGTGATCACCGAGTCCTTCGGGATGGAGCGCTCCTGCCCAGTGGCGGTGCGGCCCTCCCGCTTGATCTTCAGCAGGCCGGCCACACCGGCGGCGGAGGCGGGCTCCACGAAGATGCCGACTTCGGAAGCGAGCAGGGACTGCGCTTCGAGGATCTCCTCGTCGCTGACGGCGGAGATGAGGCCGCCGGAGGAGTCGCGGGCATCCGCAGCGAGGGACCAGGAGGCGGGAGCGCCGATTCGGATCGCGGTCGCCACGGTCTCCGGGTCGGTGATGGGGCGGCCGGCCACGAACGGTGCGGCGCCGGCGGCCTGGAAGCCCCACATCTGCGGCACGGAGCCGCTGATGCCCTTGTCGCGGTACTCCGTGTATCCCATCCAGTAGGCGGAGATGTTGCCGGCGTTGCCGACCGGCAGGACATGGATGTCCGGCGCCTTCCCGAGGGCGTCGACGATTTCGAACGCTCCGGTCTTCTGCCCCTGCAGGCGGTACGGGTTGACGGAGTTGACCAGCTCCACCGGGAACGCCGCATCGAGTTTGCGGGCGATCTCCAGGCAGTCGTCGAAGTTGCCCTGCACAGCGATCAGGCGCGCCCCGTGCATCACGGCCTGCGCCATCTTGCCGGCGGCGATCTTCCCCTCCGGCAGCAGGACGGCGCAGCCGATGCCGGCGCGGGTGGCGTACGCCGCGGCGGAGGCCGACGTGTTCCCGGTCGAGGCGCACACCACGACCTTCGCACCGTCGTTGACGGCCTTAGTCATCGCCGAGACCATGCCGCGGTCCTTGAACGACCCGGTGGGGTTCATGCCCTCCACCTTGATGTGGACCTCGGCACCAAGCATGTCGCTCAGCGTGGGCGCGTGCACAAGCGGAGTGCCGCCTTCGCCGAGTGTGAGAAGGGCGTCGTCCTCACTGAACGGCAGGTGGTCGAGGTATTCGCGGAGCACTCCGCGCCACTGGTGAGCCATGGTCATTCTCCTTCAACGCGGACGAGCGAGTCCACGCTCGTGACGGTGTCCCGGCTGCGCAGCTGCTCCAGCGCGGTCTGCATGTCCTTCTCCCCCGCCGTGTGGGTGACGATGCCGATGTGGGCGCTCGCGCCGCTGCCCTCCGGGTCGGTCGCCCCCTCCTGGTGGATGGTGCTGATCGAGATGCCGTTCTCGCTGAGGATCCCGGCGACGTCGGCGAGCACACCGGGGCGGTCCACCACGGTGAGCGCCAGGTAGAACGGGTTGGAGAGAGCGTCCAGGCCTGCGGTCGGCAGCTTGGCGTAGAAGGACTCGTCGGGCTCCTTGCCTCCGAAGACGCGGTTGCGGGCCACGGAGACGAGGTCGCCGAGGACGGCCGACGCGGTCGGGGCGCCGCCGGCGCCCTGTCCGTAGAACATCAGCTCGCCGGCGGCCTCCGCTTCCACGAAGACGGCGTTGAACGCTTCGCCGACGGATGCCAGCGGGTGCGCGTTCGGCAGCATCACCGGGTAGACGCGCGCCGAGATCGCCTCGGATCCGTCCTCGCCGGTGACTCGCTCCACGACGCTCAGCAGTTTGATGACGCGGCCCAGGCGCTCAGCGGCGGCGACGTCATCGGAGGAGATGCGGGTGATGCCTTCGAGGAAGACATCGTCCAGGTGGACACGGGAGTGGAAGGCGAGGGAGGCGAGGATCGATGCCTTCGCGGCGGCGTCCTGTCCCTCCACATCGGCGGTCGGGTCCGCTTCGGCGTAGCCGAGGCGCTGAGCGTCGGCGAGGGCGTCGTCGAAGCTCTGCCCGGTGCGGGTCATGGCATCGAGGATGTAGTTGGTGGTGCCGTTGACGATGCCGAGGACGCGCTCGATGCGGTCCCCCGCAAGGGAGTCGCGCAGGGGCCGGATCAGCGGGATGGCTCCGGCGACGGCGGCTTCGAAGGAGATGTCCACGCCGTGGCGGTCGGCAGCTTCGTACAGGGCGGGGCCGTCGGTCGCCAGCAGCGCCTTGTTCGCGGTGATGACGCTGGCGCCGTTCTCGAGGGCGTGCAGGATCAGGGAGCGGGCGGGCTCCTGGCCGCCCATCACCTCGACCACGATGTCGGCCTCTTCGACGAGGGCTTCGAGGTCGTCGCGGATGAGGGAGCGGTCCACGTGGGGGCCGCGGTCCTTCGAGGAGTCGCGCACACCGATGCCGATGATCTCCAGCGGTGCGCCGGCGCGGTGCGCGAAGTCCTTGGGGTGCTGACCGAGGAGGCGGATCACGTCGGTGCCGACGGTGCCGGCGCCGAGCACGGCGATCTTGAGCGGCTGGAGTGCGGATGCGTTCTGGGTCATGGGGTCTTCGTCTCCTTGGGTTGGGGTGTCAGCCGAGGTCGCGGGCCAGGAGGTCGTCTTCGGTCTCGCGCCGGATCATGGGGCTGACCTCGCCATCGGCCACACTGACGACAACGGGTCGGGGAACGTGGTTGTAGTTCGAGGCGAGCGAGTAGCAGTAGGCGCCGGTGACGGGGACGGTGATGATGTCGCCGCGGTGCACATCGGCGGGCAGGTACTCGTCCTTGACGACGATATCGCCGCTTTCGCAGTGCTTGCCGACCACCCTGACCACGGCCGGTTCCGCATCAGAGGTGCGGGAGGCGAGCAGGCAGGAGTAGTCGGCGTCGTACAGGGCGGTGCGGATGTTGTCGCTCATGCCGCCGTCGACCGAGACGTAGAGGCGCCGCTGGGCGGGGCCGAGCTCCACCATCTTCGTGGTGCCGACGGTGTACAGCGTCTGCGTCGAGGGGCCGGCGATGGCGCGGCCGGGTTCGAAGCCGAGCACCGGAAACGGGAGGTCGAGGTCGGTGCATTCGATGCGGATGATCTCGGCGAGGGAGTCCGCGAGCGCCGTCGGGGTGGAGGGGGTGTGCTGGGTGTTGTACATGACGCCGAAGCCGCCGCCGAGCACGAGGTGCTCGCAGGTGCGGCCGGTGGTCTCCTGGATGCGCTTGACGAGCGCGAGGACCCGTCGGGCGGCGACCTCGAAGCCGTGGGTGTCGAAGATCTGCGAGCCGATGTGGGAGTGGAGCCCGTCGAGGTGGAGACTGGGGCGCTTGAGGACGTCCTCAGCGGCGGTGAGGGCGTCTCCGGTGGTGATGGAGATGCCGAACTTCTGGTCCTCGTGGGCGGTGGCGATGAACTCGTGGGTGTGGGCCTCCACGCCGCTGGTGACGCGCAGCAGGACGTGGGCGGTGGTGCCGAGGCGCTCGGCGATGTCGGCGACGCGGTCGATCTCCTCGAGGGAGTCGATGACGATGCGGCCGACGCCTTCGGTGAGCGCGCGTTCGATCTCGGCGTCGGACTTGTTGTTGCCGTGGAGGGTCATGCGGTCGGCGGGCATGCCGCCGCGCAGTCCGACAGCCATTTCGCCGCCGGTGCAGACGTCGAGGCCGAGGCCGTCCTCCGCCATCCAGCGGGCGATACGGGTGGCGATGAACGCCTTCGCGGCGTAGCTGACATGGGCGCCGTTCAGGGGTGCGAAGGCGGTTTCGAACGCATCCTTGAAGGCGCGGGCGCGAGCACGGAAGTCCTCTTCGTCGATGACGAAGGCGGGTGAGCCGACCTGCTGGAGGATGGCGTGGGCGCTCACGCCGCCGATCTCCAGAGCGCCGTCGTCGCCGCGGCGGGTCTGCTGGGAGAACAGGCCCGGGATGAGGGCGTTGACATCAGCCGGGTAGGGCAGCCAGGTGGGGGCTGCGTCATTGCCGTGCAGGGCTCCGGCTTCGTGTGCGCGCATGGGTCTCCTTTGTGGTCGGCACCGCTCCGTCCGGATCGATGTCGCTCCATCGTAGGGAGCGGGCGCCTGGCCGTGAGATGGGTGTCCACACTGCGGCTCCGTGGTCGTGGCGGGCCGGTGGCCGACGGGGCGGGCCCGGCCTGGTTCAGCCCGTCGTCTGGGGCCATTGGTACGCTCACAGCGAAGGCTGTAGGAGGTTCACCACATGCACAAGCATGAGCTCGTCGTCGTCGCCAACCGACTCCCTGTTGACCAGCACGTGGCCAGTGACGGCACCCGTTCGTGGGTGACGTCCCCGGGTGGTCTGGTCACCGCGATGAAGTCGGTGATGGAGGATGTCGACTCCGCCGCCTGGGTGGGCTGGCCGGGCCTCACGGATGAGGCGATCGAGCCGTTCGAGGCCGACGGGATGAGCCTCTTCCCGGTGTTCCTCACCAACAGCGAGGTGGAGAAGTACTACGAGGGCTTCTCCAACGGCACCCTATGGCCGTTGTACCATGACGTGATCGCGGACCCGAACTTCCACCGCACCTGGTGGGACGCGTACGTCGATGTGAATCGGAAGTTTGCGGCGGCGGCCGCGTCCGTTGCGGTGCGCGGCGGCACCGTGTGGGTGCACGACTACCAGCTGCAGCTGGTGCCGGAGATGATCCGCGCGCAGCGACCCGACCTGAAGATCGGGTTCTTCAACCACATTCCGTTCCCGCCGTTCGAACTGTTCGCACAGCTGCCCAAGCGCAACCTGGTGCTGCGGGGCCTGCTGGGCGCGGATCTCGTGGGCTTCCAGCGGGAGCGCGACTCCATCAACTTCATGACCTGCGTGCGGCAGCTGCTGGGCTACCGCTCCGCTGAGCACGAGATCCACGTGCCGGGGATCGGCGTGGAGCCGGACCGCACCGTGGTGGCGCGCGCGTTCCCGATCTCGATCGACACCTCCGTGTACGACCGCCTCACGAAGGACCCGGCGGTGCTCAAGCGCGCGGAGGAGATCCGCGCGGAGCTCGGCAATCCGAAGAGGATCGTGCTGGGCGTGGACCGCCTGGACTACACGAAGGGCATTCGACACCGCCTGAAGGCCTACGGCGAGCTGCTGGCCGAAGGCGCGGTGGATCCGCACCTGGTGACGATGCTGCAGGTCGCGACCCCGTCCCGCGAACGCGTGGATGCCTACCGGCAGCTGCGTGACGAAGTGGAGCTGACGGTCGGCCGCCTGAACGGCGACTTCGCGCCGCTGGGCCGGCCCGCCATCACCTACATGCACCGCTCCTTCAACCGGGAGGAGATGACCGCCCTGTACATGGCGGCGGACGTCCTGCTGGTGACGAGCCTGCGCGACGGCATGAACCTGGTCGCGAAGGAGTACATCTCCTCCCGGGTGGACTGCCAGGGCGTGCTGGTGCTGTCGGAGTTCACCGGCGCCGCGGATGAGCTGCGCGCCGCCACGCTGGTGAACCCGCATGACATCGATGAGCTGAAGACCGCGATCCTGCACGCCCTCGCCATGTCCCCCGATGAGCAGCGCGCCGCCATGGAGTCGCTGCGCCGGCAGGTGGAGAACAACACTGTGCAGGACTGGGCCGATGACTTCCTGTCGGTGCTGAGCGAGGGCGGGGAGCGCAACTCGAGCCCCCACATTCCGGAGGTGCGCCTCAGCGGGGAGACTGCTCCCCCGCTGGAGGAGCTGGATGAGAGCGTTGAGCGGTTCATGTCGATCCCACGGGTGCTCATCGCCTCCGACTTCGACGGCGTCCTCGCCCCGATCGTCGCGCACCGCGATGATGCGCAGGCGCTGCCGGACTCGCTGGCGGCGCTGCGCGGCTTCGCCGACATCGACGGGGTGAACGTGGCCCTGGTGTCCGGGCGCACCCTGGAGGACCTGGACAGCCGCACCCACATGCCGAGCTCGGTGGTGCTGGTCGGCTCCCACGGTGCTGAAGTGGGGGCGCTGCCCCGCGATATGGACGCGAGCGTGCTGGACGGTGCGTCGCTGTCGATGAACCCGCAGCGCACCGCTCTGCTGCAGTCGATCAGGCGGACGCTGGAGAAGATCGCGCTGAAGTTCCCCGGCACCGAGGTGGAGGTCAAGCCGTCGGCCGCGGTGCTGCACACCCGCAACGCCCGCGGGCGCGGTGGTGTGAACGCGACGGAGGCCGCGCTGGAGTACGCGCGCACTCTGCCGGATGTTCGGGTCACCCCGGGCAAGGCCGTGGTGGAGTTCTCCGTCATCCCCGCCACGAAGGGGGAAGCGGTGGAGACCCTCGCGCGGGCGTGCGCCGCCGATGCGTGGCTGTACATCGGTGACGATGTGACCGACGAGTCCGTGTTCGCCCGCGCGGAGGAGGACGACATCACCATAAAGGTGGGTGAGGGCGATACGGCGGCGCAGTTCCGCCTGGAGAGCCCGGAGGATGTCCGCTCGTTCCTCGTGGATCTGTCCCGTTCGCTGCGGACGAGGACGGGACGTTCGGACTCCTGACGACGCTGTGACCAATAATCACCGTTTGGTCACACACTGGTGCGGTGCGAGTATCCCCAATGCAGCGCGAAGGCACTCCCCATCGAACAGACGAGTGAGACCTCCACGTCAGAGAAGCCCGTCAGCCCCTCACTCCGAAACCTCGCGAGGGGCGTGGCCTGGTCTGTGCCGGCCGCCGTTGTGTCCGTCGCGGCACCGGTCTACGCAGCCTACCGCTACCCGAACCCGGTCGCAGGGTCGAACTGCACCGCGGCGTTTGATCGGATGCCGGCTGACGCACCAGGCACAACTGGGGACCCTCATGAATTGACGCTCAGAGTGAATTCCGTCGGCGCGAACAACCTTCCGGCTGATGCAGTCGTGACCGACGTTCGCGTCACCTGCACCGTCCAGCAGTCAGCGTCCAGCACGAAGTCCGGGCCTGGGATTCCGGCCTTCAACGCTCCCGGTGCCACCGCCAAGGGCAGCGCGTGAACCCCAACACCGGGTGCAGGTCCTTCACCTTCGGTGTTTCACCGGGGCTGGATGTCTCTTACGTGGGGGACACCTCGCCCGGAATCACCGCTGCGACCGGCGACACCAACCACTGCTGATCTGACTCCCGCGACAGACGGAAGCACAACGAAAGGCCCCTCACCACTGATTGCTGGTGAGGGGCCTACTCGTAGCGCCCGCGACAGGATTCGAACCTACGACCTTCTGCGTTCAGGTGAGCTGCGGGCCATCCGTGTCGGCGGGCGGAACCAGTGGAGAGTTTGCGAGGCCGAGTTGGAGGCCTACATCGAGCGTGCTTACGCCGCCACGGCAGAGGAGCTGAGGATCAGCGCTACGCCTCGCGCTTCCAGCTGATCGTTAAGGGGCTCTTCCCGATTCGTGGTGATGGGGAGCGTCGCGTCGCTGGCGTAGAACGGCTCGTGGCCCTGCTGTGATGGGTGTTGTCAAGACATCCACATCCCAGAGGACCACGAGCCTGTGCACGAGAATACTGGTTCGCAGCGCGATGCTGCGAGCACGATCTTCAACCTGCCCAACTACCGCGTCATCGACGCCACCGACCTGCCCGACGGGGACCGGCGGGTGGTGATCACCTCGACCGTCACGCCGGGCTGTCCGGTCTGCGGGGTGCTCGCGACGAAGGTTCACTCGCGCCGGTCACCCGAGTTGGACCTCTCTGGGAGATGAACGCTGATTCTGTCGATGTTCCTCCTGGTCAGGGCCGTGCCGGAGGTCGTGGGTGACACACTAACGGCATGGTGTTTCTGCGGAAGGTGAAGACGGCGTCGGGTGCGACTGCGGTGCAGATCGCCGAGCGGCGGAACCGTCGGGATGTGGTCCTGGAGCATCTCGGGTCGGCTCATACCGAAGCCGAGCTCGCCGGCCTGATGGAGGCGGGTCGGGAGAAGATCAACGCTGGTCAGGGCGTCCTCGACCTGGGGACAGCAACGTCGACGAGCCCCGCGACGATCACGTCGAAGCAGTCCCGGCTGCTGCTAGAGACGCTGCAGTCCGCGTGGGCGGCGCTGGGGTTCGACGTCATCAAGGACGAGGCGTTCTTCCAGCTCGTCGCCGCGAGACTGATCGAGCCGACCTCGATGAGCGACTCCGCCAGAGTGCTGACCGAGGTTGGGATGGACCCGGTGCACCGCTCGACGATGAAGCGCTGCCTGGCACGCGTCGCCGAGCGCGAGTACCGCGACCACATTGCCACGAAGTGCTTCGAACACGCTGCCACCAGCGGTGACATCTCGCTGGTCCTCTACGACGTCACCACGCTCTACTTTGAGGCGGAGCACGAGGACGAGCTGCGGAAGGTCGGCTACTCCAAGGAACGCCGGGTCGATCCGCAGATCGTGGTCGGCCTGCTCGTGGACCGGGGCGGGTTCCCGTTGGAGATCGGCTGCTTCGAGGGGAACCATGCCGAGACCCGCACGATCGTCCCGATCATCAAGCAGTTCCAGACCCGCCACAACCTTGCCGACATGGTTGTGGTCGCTGATGCCGGGATGCTCTCCACCGCCAATCTGACGGCGCTGGACGAGGCGGAGCTGAAGTTCATCGTCGGCTCAAGACAGGTGAAAGCGCCGGGTGACCTGGCGAATCACTTCCACTGGAATGGGCATTGCGTTCACCGATGGGCAGTTGATCGACACGATCACCCCGCGCCACGGCAACACCAGGACCGAGCGGAAGAAGAACCGGCGGGAGCCGGTCTGGGACCCCGAGCAGCATCCCGGGCACTGGCGGGCCGTCTGGGCTTACTCCCGCAAACGCGCAGTCCGGGACGGACACACACTCACTGCGCAGGAGAACCGGGCCCGGGCCGTGATCGACGGGGACGCGGCGGTGAAGTCGACCCGGTTCGTGAAGACCACTGCGGCCGGTCGCACCCTCGACGAAGCCTCTCTCGAGCGAGCTCGGCGCCTGGTCGGATTGAAGGGCTACGTCACCAACATCCCCGCCCAGGTCATGCCGCCGGCAGAGGTGCTCTCGAGCTATCACAACCTCTGGCACGTCGAGCAGTCCTTCCGGATGAGTAAGACAGACCTGCAGGCCAGGCCCATATTTCACCGGCAACGCGACGCGATCGAAGCCCACCTCACCATCGTGTTCACGGCCCTGGCGATCGCCCGCTACCTGCAGCACAAGACCGGGTTCAGCATCCGCCGGATCATCCGGACACTCCGTCCCCTCCAGGACGTCACTATCACCATCGCCGGGCAAAAGATCACCGCGAGCCCCGAACTCACCGACGACGCCCGACACGTCCTTCAGCGAGTGACACACTAAAGAGGTCCAAGTCAGGTCGGATGCTCCTTCGGTCAGGCGTGCGGGGTCAGGGGTGGCCGGCCGGTGCGACGCGCCGGTGGTGCGTCCGCGAACAGGTCCGGGCACTCCCGGGCTCACCAGCCCTCGGTGCGCTCTTTGAGCTCACGGTAGGCCGCCAGCACCTGCGGTGTCGCCTCCGCGCCGACGGTGCGACTGCCGGTGATCTCCCAGTGCGGCGGCTCGTCGGTGCTGGCGAGCGCCCAGGCGGCCTGGCGGGCTGCTCCGAGTGCGACGTACTCGCCGCTCGGGGCGATCTCGACCTCGCGGCCGAACACGGCCGGGGCCAGTTCCTGCACGGCGCGGCTGCGGGCCCCGCCGCCGATCAGCACGATCCGGGCCGCAGCGGTGCCGGTGACGTCCTCCAGGGCCGCGATGCCGTCGGCCAGGGAGCACAGCAGGCCTTCCACGTAGGCGCGCGCCACGTCCTCACGGGTGGTGGAGGCGCTCATTCCCGTGAGGGTGGCCCGCGCGGTGGGGCGGTTGGGGGTGCGCTCCCCGTCGAAGTAGGGCAGCAGGGTCACCCCGCCCGCCCCGGGCTCTGAGGCGAGCGCGAGCCGGGAGAGCTCCTCGTGGTCCACGCCCAGCAGGGCACGGCCGGCCTCGAGGATCCGGGAGGCGTTGATGGTGGTGGTCATCGGCAGGAAGCGCCCGGTGGCGTCGGCGAAGCCGGTGACGGTGCCTGAGGCGTCGTCGGGCCGGACGTCCGTGACCATGGCGCACACACCGGAGGTGCCGATTGAGACGGAGACGTCCCCCGGGCCGAGCGACAGCCCGAGGGCCGCGCCCATGTTGTCGCCGGTGCCGGCCGCGATCGCGGCGCCTCCCGGGGTGCGCGCCATGACCTCCTGCGGCGTCGACGGGAGGCGGGGCAGCTCCAGGGCGTGGCCCAGGGCGCGCTCGGCCAGCTCAGGCGCCCAGGCCTCGGCGCGTGTGGAGTAGTAGCCGGTGCCGGAGGCATCGCCGCGGTCGGTGAAGGCGTCCCCTCCCCCGGCCAGGTGACGGGAGACGTAGTCGTGCGGGAGCATCACGGAGCGGGCGCGCGCTGCGCTGTCGGGCTCGTTGTCCCGCACCCACCGCAGCTTGGAGGCGGTGAAGGAGGCCACCATCAGGCTGCCGATCTCACCGACGCACTGCTCGGGCCCGCCCATCTCCTCGATCAGTGCCTGCGCCTGCGGTGCGGAGCGGGTGTCGTTCCACAGCAGGGCGTCGCGCACCACGCCGCCGTGCTCGTCCAGCAGCACCATGCCGTGCTGCTGGCCGCCCACGGCGAGGGCCTCGGCCCGCTCCAGGAGGGGACCGGCCGCCTCGTCCACCGCGTCCAGCCAGGCACGGGGATCGACCTCGGTGCCCTCGGGGTGGGCGGCGCGGCGCTCGTCCTGCACCTCGCCCGTCTCGGCGTCGACCAGCAGGGCCTTGGTGGACTGGGTGGAGGAGTCGATGCCTAACACGAAGGGCATAGTACTTTCCTTCCCTACATTCCCCAGCTCCGCTGAGCTGGCGCTTCAATCTTGTGTTTCATGCCATAGTGGCAGAGGGACCGCCCGCATTCTCGACGCCACCCTCCTCAGCGCTCGTCTCTGCAGTTAGCCTCGTGATACCCATTCCCGTCGCAGCCAGAACAATTGCAACTAGGACCCCCGCCCAGTTCTGAACCGCCCACGGCAGATAATCGAGGGTTGCGACGCCTAAGGTGCCCGCCATGTAAGCCCCCGCCGCAGTCCAGGGGAGGATAGGTTCGATCACGCTTGCGGCGTCCTCAATCGTTCTCCCCAGCACCTTCGGGTGAACTCCTCGCTTGATGTATTCGGGACGGAAAATCTCACCGGGCAGAATAATTGAAATCTGCCCGTTGCAAGTCACCCCGATTGTCGTCAAGCAAGTGACGATCGTCGCTCCTACCAGTCCGAAAATATTCTTGACGCCTGCCAACAGCTTCTCGACCATCACCTGCAGCGAACCGGTCAGATCGATGATACCCGCGAAGGCGATAGCGCAAAACGCAATGAGCAGCGTGCCCATCATGGAATTCATCCCTCCACGATTCAGAAGCGTCGCGAGATCCTCCCCGCCCGACACAGCATCAAACCCCGCCCGTTCAATCATCTCTAGGTTGAAGCCGTTGACGATCGCGCCCACGGTGTTCTGCAATGAGATTCCCTGAAACACCACCGCGTTGATCATCGCGAGAGCGGCGGCGGACAACATAACAGGAATAGTCGGCATGCGGAGAAGTGAACCCGCAAAGACAACTATCACCGGCAAAACGACCAGTAGATTGAAATCAAACCCTGAGGAGAGGGAGGTGAGCATGCCGTCTATGCTCTCCGATGAAATTTCGCCACTCCCTTCATTGTTCAGCCCCACAAAGAGAAACGCCAGGGCGGAGATAATATATGCTGGAAGTGTCGTCCATAGCAGGTTAGCAATGTGCTCATAGAGGTTGACACGCGTAATCATCGACGCCAGGTTCGTAGTGTCCGAAAGCGGCGACATCTTATCTCCGAAATACGCACCGGCCACAACAGCACCTGCAACTGAGGCAAGATTCGCATCCATGCCGATCGCAACGCCCATGAAAGCGACTCCTACCGTCCCGGCAGCCCCCCAGGACGTTCCGGTCGCCAATGCGACTATTGATGTCACCAAAAGAGCTGTCAGACCGATAAATTGGGGGCTAATGATCCTCAATCCCCAGTAGATCATCATTGGGATTGTGCCGCCAGCCATCCAGGCACCAATTAGAAGGCCTACGCAGATCAGAATGAGGATCGCAGGCCACGTCTTTTTCATTTTAACCGCGATCGATTCAACCATATCGTTCCAGGTCCAGCCGAGGAACTTGGCGACCACCGCTGCAACAGCCGCTGAAAGGATGATCATAGGCTCGGCATTGAGACCAAAGGCAATGTAGCCAACGCCGAGGAATATCATCATTGCGAATATGGGAATGAGAGCGACCAACAGCGTCGGCTTCCTGCGCCCATGCTCATCGGGATTGATGTGTTGAGTCTCGGGGGCCGGCTCTTCACCCAGTTGATCGACGTTGTTCATTGGGTTCCTCTCTCGCGGAAGCGCGTCTCTGTGCGCTTTGAATTAATCCGTGTGCGCTGATCCGCGCGAATCGCAAGATGCTGGGCAGCTGGGAGCATTCATCTTGGACCGCGCTGTGATAGGTGCCGTACTAACAAGCCTGCGTAGCACCTCTTGAAGTCGGTCGCGGGGAATACCGAGGTTCAAACGTAACCATCCAGAGTACTCTTCTCCAAAGTCGGAACCGAAACCTGGAATAACCTTGGCGTCTCGAACGAACCATTTCCGTAGTGCATCCTCATTGCCAACGCTACGCGCGTCTATCCACAATAGGAATGTTCCGCCCGCCGGAACCGGTCGCAGGCCGGGCAGTTCCTGTCGTAATACTTTCCACGCGAGATCAAATGATGCTTGAAGCTCTAACTGTGTGCGATCCAGCCACTCATCACATTGACTCCATGCTATTTGCGTCGCGCGTAGACCAAAAATATTAGCATTATGGAATCCCGCCCGCCTAAGCGATCCGCGCAACCATTGTGAAGTTTCAGTTCGCGAACAGACAATTGCGCTCGTCTCGAGTCCTGCGAGATTGAATGCTTTTCCTGGAGCGATGCAACTGATCCATTCCTGCCCCTCCCCCGCGACCAGCGCAAAGGGCGTATGGGTGCCATGCCGCACGGAGTCAGAATGCACCTCGTCAGAGACGACCATGACCCCGGCGGCTTCGCACATTCTTGCTATTTGCTCAAGTTCATGGCGAGGCCAGACGGTTCCTGTCGGATTGTGCGGCGAGCAAAGTAAAAGCATGTCCGCACCAAATATAACGGATTCCAGGTTTGCTAGGTCTACGGACCATACGTTACCCTCTTCAACGAGGCGAGATGTACGGATTGCGCAGCCATTGCGCTTTAGGACTTCGAGCGTGGGAGAGTATTGAGGGGACATCGTAACGACAATTGGCGGCGCCGGGAAGTACTCACGGGCTATGAGAGCGAGGAGATGTACTACGCGCGGCACCATCACCACCAGATCCATATTTACTTCCCACCCGTGACGGCGTAAACACCAGTCGTGCACGAGGCGTGGGAAATCCTCGAAGGGCTCTGTGTATCCGTACGCTCCGGTCTGTGCGAGGCGGGTCAGTTCCTCGCATATTGGCGCCGCGGTCGGGAACTGAAGTTCAGCAACGTTGAGTGGGATGTAATCGTATTTGCCTTCGCGGATCAGATGGCCCCATACAGAGCTGTTGAGCAGGTTCGGCTCGATCATCGGGGTGCGCCTTTGCATTGATTCGTTTGGTGTCGCGTGCGGAGTGTCCGGTTAAAAAATCCACAGGCAATTCGGTCTCTTGGATGCTTCAGGCCCGGAAGCCGAGCAGGTGCTGCATGGCCAGCTGGTTGAGCCGCACGAAGCCGTAGTTGCGCGCACCGGCCGCGTCCACGTCGAAGTCCTCGTAGGTCGAGCGGTCCGCGAGCAGGTCCTCCACGGACTCGCCCTCGCCGAGGGTGGGCTGGGCCAGCTCCTCGATGCCCGAGTACGCCAGCGCCTCCTGCACCTCGGGGTCCTGGCGGAAGGCCACGGCCCGCTCCTTGAGCATCAGGTACATCTCCATGTTGGCGTACGCGGAGTCGTACTGGCCCTTCTCGTGCTCGGTGCGGGAGGGCTTGAAGTCGAAGTGGCGAGCGCCTTCGTAGGCGCCGGGCTTGGACGGGAAGCCGTTCTCGAGCAGGTCGACGGTGAAGAAGGCACTGATGAGATCGCCGTGACCGAACACGAGGTCCTGGTCGTACATGGGCCCGTGCTGGCCGTTGAGGTCGATGTGGAAGAGCTTGTCGGCCCACAGCGCCTGCGCGAGGCCGTGGGTGTAGTTCAGGGTGGCCATCTGCTCGTGGCCGGTCTCGGGGTTGATGCCCACGATGTCGCCGTGCTCCAGCTTCTCGATGAAGGCCAGGGCGTGGCCCACGGTGGGCAGGAAGATGTTGCCGCGGGGCTCGTTGGGCTTGGGCTCCAGACCGATGCGCAGGTCGTAGCCCTTGTCCTTGATGTACCCGGCAACGGTGTCGATGCCCTCGGCGTAGCGCTGGTGAGCGGCGAGCAGGTCCTTGGAGCCGTCGTACTCCGATCCCTCGCGGCCGCCCCACATCACGAAGGTGGTGGCGCCGAGCTCGGCGGCGAGGTCGACGTTCGCCAGCACCTTGCGCAGGCCGAAGCGGCGCACGGAGCGGTCGTTGGAGGTGAAGGCGCCATCCTTGAACACCGGGTGGGCGAAGGTGTCGGTGGTGATCATCTCGATCACCAGGCCGGTCTCCTCGGTGAGCTTCGTGAGCTCATCGATGATCTGCTGACGCTCCTGAGGGGTGGCGTCGAAGGGCACCACGTCGTTGTCGTGGAAGGTGAAGCCCCAGGCGCCCATCTCGGCGAGCCTGCGGATGTGGGCGGACAGCTGCAGCGGCGGGCGGGTCGCCAGGCCGAACTGGTCGCGCGCCTCCCAGCCCGTGGTCCACAGGCCGAAGGAGAACTTGTCGTCACGGGTGGGGATCGGGGCTGTCATCGTCGGGTCCTCCGCTGCTCCGGGGCGGCCTCGCCACCCCTTAGTTAGTTTGCGTTACTTACTATAGACATGGAATCCTGGGGAGCACGAGCGGCAACGGACTCTGGGGGAAGAGATGCAGTCCACGCACCTGCGCGAGCACAACCTCTCGACGATCCTGCGAGCGGTCGTCTCCTCCCCCTCCCCCTGTCCCGCGCGGCACTGGCCAAGCAGACCCGCCTAACCAAGCCCACGGTCTCCAAGCTCGTCGAGGAGCTGATCGGCGCGCACCTGATCCAGGAGGACGCACCGGTCAGATCGGGGGCCGGGCGCCCCATGGTCCCGCTGCTCCCGGCCATGGACACCCTGGCTGCGATCGGCATCGAGGTGGCGGCGGATCACGTGGTCTGCCTGGCCGTCGACCTCGCCGGTCGCACTCTGTCCCGCCGCACGGAGTACGTGAGCGTGACCTCCGCCACCACCGAGGACGCGATCTCCTGCTGCGCGCGGCTGATGGACCAGGCGCGCGGCGAGGTGGGGCATCTGCCGATCGCGGGCGTGGTCGCTGCGATCCCGGGCCGCATCGCTCCGGACGGCGATCACGTACTGTCGGCCCCCAACCTGGGCTGGGACCGGGTGCCGTTCGTGAGCCTGCTGCGGGAGCACCCGGCTCTCGCCGATCTGTCCGTCCGGGCGCAGAACGACAACCGCCTCTCCGTGCTCACCGAGCTGGACCAGCGCCCCGGGGAGTCGTTCATCTACATCCGTGGCTACACCGGTGTGGGCGGGGCCGTCGTGATCGACGGGGAGCTGCTCGACGGCGTGCACGGCTGGGCCGGCGAGTTCGGCCACACGGTGGTCCAGCCGGGAGGTGACCGGTGCCTCTGTGGGCGCCGAGGCTGCCTGGAGGCCTACATCTCGTACCACTCGCTGCGCGAGCGCGCCGGCCTCGGGGACGACGTGCTGATCGACGATCTCATCGACGCCCTGGCCCGCAGCGGGGACCGGGCCGAGGTCATCGGGACCATCGGCCGCTCACTCGGCCTCGCGGTGGCCAATGCGATGAACGTGCTGGACGTGTCCACGGTGGTGCTGTCCGGGTACCTCGCTCCCATCGCGGAGGAGATCTCGCCCGTGGTGCGGGAGACCGTGGATCGTCATGCTCTGGCGGCCGAGGCGGGCCCGATCACCCTCGAGCGCTCCGACGACCTCGAGGACCCTGCCCTGCGCGGGGCCGCTCGCGCGGCCCTGCAGCCGGTGCTCTCCGCCCCCGGGCGCTGGATCGAGCGCGCGGCCCGGTCTCACATGGACGCGTAGCGCGAGCGCAGGATCGAGTAGATCCCGTACAGGATCAGGCCCACGCCCACCACGACCAGCAGCACGGTGCCGGCCGGCAGGGTCGCCATCTGCTTGATGGCTCCGTCCATGCCGGTGGCCTTCTCCGGATCGGCGCCGATAGCGGCCCAGCCGAACAGCACGCCCACGCCGACCAGCGCCAGGCCCTTGGCCACGTACCCGGCCACCCCGGTGACCACGACGGCCCTGCCCACGTTGCCGCCGCCGGTGGCCTGCAGGTCCTCCTCGAACTTGCGGGTGACGCCCTTGACGATGTGGTAGACGCCGATGCCGATCACTGCCAGCCCCGCCACGGCGATCAGCACGCGCCCCACGGGTGAGGGACAGGGCTGTCTCGAGAGGCTTGGGGTCAGGGGCCGTGCCCTGTGCCAGTTGGGTCAGCAGCTCGGCGTTGAGCTCGGTCTCTTGTGTGTCCCAGGGGTTCCCGGTATCGGGCGACTCCTGGAAGAAATCGTCGATGCGCATGGGTCCATCATCCCTTGGGCAACCCACATCCAAGCGCCGGCGCGTTGCGTATTGCGTACCTCAGTGCGTACATGTCCACTCTAGCCAGGCATGAAGAAGGCCCCTGGTCTGCGTTTCCGCTGACCAGGGGCCCTTTCTTGTGCCCGCGACAGGATTCGAACCTACGACCTTCTGCTCCGGAGGCAGACGCTCTATCCACTGAGCTACGCGGGCAACGCGGTCCAGTCTAGCAACGCCCGGGCCGCTGGACGCCCTCTCAAACGAAGACGAGAGCCGGGTGAGGGGAAGCTCACCCAGCGCTGGGCAGCTGCGCCCTCTCGAGAACCGCCGACGGGTCCGCGCTGATCGCGAGTCCCGACGGCTCCTTGCCGGCGCGCACGAGCATGTCGCCGACAGCGGCGATCATCGCCCCGTTGTCGGTGCACAGATCGATCGACGGGACGCGCAGCTGAATCCCGGCGGCATCGCACGCCTCCTGCGCGTGGGTGCGCAGGCGCTTGTTCGCTGCCACTCCCCCGACGATCGTGAGGGTCTGCATGCCCTTGTCGCGGCAGGCGCGCAGTGCCTTGGCGACGAGCACATCCACGACCGCCTGCTCGAACGATGCGGCGATGTCCGCGACGGGAACCGGGTCGCCATCGCGCTCCAGCTTCTCAACTGTCCGCGCCACCGCGGTCTTCAGCCCGGAGAAGGAGAACGCGTAGGGATCATCGCCGGGGCGCAGCATCGCGCGCGGGAAGCGGAAGGCCGACGGGTTCCCGTCCACCGCCGCAGCGGAGATGACCGGCCCGCCCGGGTAGCCCAGGCCGAGCAGACGCGCGACTTTGTCGAATGCTTCACCGGCCGCGTCATCGAGGGTGTCCCCCAGGTGGACGATGTCGTCCTCCACGAGGTCGTGGACCTCGAGCAGCGAGGTGTGCCCACCGGAGACGATGAGGACGATGCCCTTGTCGGGCAGGGGGCCGTGGTCGAGCAGGTCGGCTGCGGCGTGGCCGGCGAGGTGGTGGACGCCGTACAGCGGCTTGTCCAGAGCCCACGCGATCGCCTTTGCGGCCGCGAGGCCCACGTGGACGGCGGTGGCGAGGCCGGGGCCGCTCGTGACAGCGACGTGGGTGATGTCCTCGAGCTCCACGTCCGACGCGGCCAGGGAGTTCTCCAAGGTCGGGACCACCGCGTCCAGATGGGCGCGAGCAGCGATCTCCGGAACCACACCTCCGAACTCGGCGTGCTGCTGGGCACTGGAGGCGATGCCCTGGCCGAGCAGGCGGCCGTTGGAGACGAGACCGAATCCGGTCTCGTCACAGGAGGACTCGACGCCGAGGACGATGGGTGAGGTCATCGCAGAAGGTTCAGCGGGTTCGTCGACTCACCGCTCGGAGTCTTGGCGCCGAAGTGCAGGTGGCAACCGGTGGAGCGGCCGGTGGTGCCGACCTTGCCGACTTCCTGGCCCTGCACAACGCTCTGGCCCTGAACCACGCTCTGGGACTGGAGGTGGAAGTACTGGGTGACGGTGCCGTCGGCGTGGGTCACCTCGACGAGGTTGCCGGAGGCGCGGTGGTAGCCCACCTTGGAGACCGTGCCGTCGGCGGCGGAGCGGGCGACATCGCCGCAGGCCTGCGCATAGTCGACGCCGTCGTGGAACTTGGTGTAGCCGAGGGTCGGGTGAGTGCGGTAGCCGTAGCCGGAGCTGATCGCGGCACCGCCGGAGGGATCGACGTAGGCGGCGCGCTTGCCCTGGGAGACCTTCTCGACCTCGGCAGGAGCGCCGGCGCGCTTGCCGGTGGCGGTCTGACCGCCCGCGGCCTGCGGAGCGCTGGCTGCCGCAACCTCAGCCTCAGTCGGCGCTTCGTCCACGGAGAAATCGGCCGCGCCGGTCTCCAGAACGGCGGTGTCCTCCACAGCTCCGGCACTGACGGCCGGGATCGCCTGCGGAGCGGGAGCAGCCGGGGCAGCAGGAGCGCCGACTGCAGGGGCGGCCTGTGCAGCACCGGGTGCAGCTCCGGCCGGCGCCTGCTCGGACGTGCTGGCGTTCGACGCGGCGATGCCGAACGCGCCGGTGGAGGAGGTCGCCAGGGGAAGGGCGATGGTGGCGACCGCGAAGGTGCTCAGTGCGCTCGCCTTGGCGACGGCGACCGAGGCAGTGCGGGTGCCCCGGTGCAGACCGCGCGGGGCGGGCTGCAGCGGCCGGATCTGTGCCGGGCCATCAGCGCGACGCTTTCCCATGTCGACACCCTTCCTTCCGATCGTCTGCGGGGGTCCAACGCCGGTCCGTGAATCCATCACCCCGGCGCCTTCCGTTCAAGCCGCGTTCAATCGTAGGAAGCTCCCAGACTCCTCAGGCACCCTCCAGGCCCTTCATTGCCAAGTCTTTGCCGAGGCCTGTGCAGGACGGGAAACTCCGAAGATCAGAACACTGTTTTCGTGCCCGTTCCGAAACAATCACTGTTGACCGCATCACAGGAATTTCGGGTCGGATTCGGGGACGACTCCCCATCGAACCGTCGTCGGCTTCCGTCGACCGCCCTCCCGGTCAGCCGTTGACGGCATTCCCGGTCAGCAGGTGACGGCCATGCCGATCAGCCGTTGGCCGCACCGCCGTGCTTCTGCATGACGTCCTTGACCTCACCCACGAGCTCCTCCAGCACATCCTCCAGGAACACGGCGCCCACGCTGCGGGCACCGGCGGAGTCCACACGGGCGAGATGCGCGCCGTTGTACTGCATGGCCCGCAGCGCCTCTTCGATCTCGTCGTCATCCGCAACGGACACCACCGCCCGCACCCGGCCCGGCGAGATCACCCTGCGGTAATCGGCGTCGCTCGCATCCGGCGGCAGGATCACGTCCTTGAGATGGAGGTACCCCACCAGGTCACCCGCGTCGTTGCGCACACCGATACGGCTGAACCCGGTCTCGGCGACGATGTCCTCGAACTCGGCGTGGGTGACGCCGTAGGGGACGGTGACGACCTCTTCCATCGGCACCATGACTTCACGCGCTGTGTGGTCGGAGAAGTTGATCGCTCCGGCCAGAAGGCCCTGGTCGTCCACGAGCAGGCCCTCGCGCCTGGACTCGTCCACGATCGCAGCGATCTCATCAGCGGTGAACTCGCTCTCCACTTCATCACGCGGCTCCACCCCGAAAACGCGCAGCACCATGTTCGCCACCGTGTTCAGCACCCAGATCACCGGAGCGAACAGCAGGGAGAACACGCGCAGCGGCCAGGCGAGCAGCAGCACCGACCCAACCGGCAGGGAGATCGACATGTTCTTCGGGATCATCTCGCCGAACACCACATGCAGGTAGGAGGCGATGAGCAGCGCGATGGCGAACGAGATCGGGTGGACGAGCCCAGCCGCCACTCCGAAGCGCACGAACATCGGCTCCAGCAGGTGGGCGATCGCCGGCTCCGCCACCGCACCGAGGGTGACGGAGCAGATGGTGACGCCGAACTGGGCGGTGGCGAGCATGATCGAGACGTGCTCGATCGCCCACATGGCGGTGCGGGCACCGCGCCGGCCCTCCTGCATCAGCGGTTCGAGCTGGCTGCGCCGGGCGCTCATCACCGCGAACTCGGCAGCCACGAAGAACGCGTTGCCCAGCAGCATCGCCAGGCCCACGATGAGGGAGACTGTCGAGCTCATTCGGCCTCCTCCTCAGCATCGCGGTCGCGGTGTGCGAGCACCCCGGGGTCGAGCACGGTCAGCCGCAGCGAGTCGATGCGGCGGCCGTCCATCGCGAGGACGTCGTACCGAACGCCGCCGACCGTCACGGTGTCGCCCACAGCCGGGATGCGCCCGAGGTGCATCATGACGATGCCGCCCACGGTGTCCACCTCGGTGGACTCCTCGATGAGGATGCCCATTTCGCGGCGGATCTCGTCAGGGCGCATCAGACCGGACACCTGCCAGTGGTCGATGTTCTCCACGAAGCGCTCGGGCTCGTCATCGTCGTGCTCGTCGCTGACCTCGCCGACGATCTCTTCGATCACGTCCTCGAGGGTGACGATGCCGGCGGTGCCGCCGTACTCGTCGATCACGACGGCGAGCTGGGCACCCGCTTCGCGCAGGTCCACCATCAGGGAGTCCAGCGGCACGGTGTCCGGAATGCGCAGCGCTTCGCTCATCAGCTCCCGGACCGTCGTGGTGCGGCGCTGCTCGCGCGGCACGGTGACGGCCTGACGCACCTGGATGATGCCGACCACATCGTCCTCGCTGTCCTCGATGACGGGGAAGCGGGAGTGTCCGGTTTTCCGAGTGAGCGCGAGGACGTCCTCGGCGGTGGCGCTGACGCCGATCGACAGCATCTTCCCGCGGTGGGTCATGACGTCGGCGGCTTCGCGTTCGCGCAGCTGCAGGGTGCGGGACAGCAGCACCGCGGTCGCGCGGTCCAGGGTGCCGGCACGGGCCGAATGCCGCACGAGGGAGTCGAGCTCCGCGGGTGAGCGGCCGCTGCTGAGCTCCTCCTGCGGTTCGATGTTCATCAGCCGCAGGAAGAAGTTCGCGGTCGCGTTGAACATGATGATGACGGGCCGCAGTGCAACGGTGAACGCGTGCTGCAGCGGTGCGACCACGCGGGCCGTCTGGTACGGCACGGCGATGGCGAGGTTCTTCGGGATCAGCTCCCCCACCACCATGGAGAACGCGTAGCTGATCATCATCGCGAGCGCCACGCCGATGGCGGCCCTGAGCCCCTCGGGGACGCCGACGGCGCCGAGACCGGGCGTGATCAGGTCAGTCAACGGCTGCTGCACGGCGAAGCCGAACAGAAGCGTGGTGATGGTGATGCCCACCTGAGCGCCGGAGAGGTTCGTGGAGAGATGAGTGAGTGCGGACAGAACACCCTTCGCGCCGGTGTCGCCGTCGGCCGCGGCCTTCTCCACGGTGTGCTTGTCCAGGGCCACCAGGGAGAACTCGGCCGCCACGAACAGGGCGGTGCCGAGCGTCAGCAGGACACCGGCAAGCAGCAGGAGCCAGGTCATCATCGGCCCTGATCACCGCTCAGGGCCGGTCTGGACGACGGGAGAGGATTCGGGTCGCATATGTCGTTCATCGTGGCATCGAGTATAGGGTCGTCGCCGCCGTCTGCTCTGTGGGATTCGCCGACGGGCTCCGGCCCCACAGGTGGTCGGCATCCGTCGACCTCTCCCCTCACAGCTGGGTGTTCGGGCCGCGGCCTACATTTGTGGGCATGGAATCTACGGACACAGCAGCTCCTCGCGTCATCGTCGTTGAGGACGAAGCGGCCATCGCCCGCGCCATCGCCGACCGTCTCTCCGCGGAGGGCTGGCAGGTGCGCATCGCCCACGACGGACCGACGGGCCTGGCGGCCATCCAGCAGCTGAAGCCCGACCTGGTGGTGCTGGATGTGATGCTGCCCGGATTCGACGGGCTCGAACTGTGCCGCCGCATCGGAGATGACCAGAACCTCGGCGTGCTCATGCTCACCGCCCGCGATGACGAGACCGACATGCTGGTCGGCCTCGGCGTCGGCGCCGACGACTACATGACCAAGCCCTTCTCCATGCGCGAGCTCGTGGCGCGTCTGAAGGCCCTGCTGCGGCGCGTCCAGCGGCTCGGCGCCGCGGAGCAGGAACCGGCGGCGCAGACCACCCTCACCCTCGGCGACCTCGTGGTGGACCGTGCCTCGCGCCGCGTGACCCGCGGCGGGGAGCTCGCCCACCTCACCCCGACCGAGTACGACCTTCTTCTGTGCCTGGCGAACGCGCCCGGAACGGTCCTTTCGCGCGAGCAGCTGCTCGAGGACGTGTGGGACTGGGTGGATGCGACCGGAACCCGCACCGTGGATTCGCATGTGAAGGCGCTGCGCCGCAAGCTCGGCAGCGACCTGGTGCGCACCGTCCACGGCGTCGGCTATGCGCTCGAGGTGCCGCAGGCGGCGGAGGAGCAGTGAGCCGCTCCGAACAGCTGCCCACCCCGCTGCAGGGGTTCCAGTCGTTCAAGATGAAGCTCGGCGTCCTCGTGGGGGTCTCCGTGCTGGTCGCCGCCGCGATCGCGTGGGTGGGGTCGAAGACGGGCCTGAACGCGATCATCATGATCCCGCTGACGGTCCTGGCCGCCCTTGCGGTCACCCAGGTCCTCGCCCGCGGCATGACCTCACCGCTGCGGGAGATGACGGCGGCGGCGCGCGCCATGGCGCAGGGGGACTACGAGCGCCGCGTCACCACTCGCTCCCGCGATGAGGTCGGGCAGCTGGCCGACGCGTTCAACACCATGTCCGCGGATCTGGAGCAGACCGACCGGATGCGCCGCGAGCTGGTCGCGAACGTCTCCCACGAGCTGCGCACCCCCGTCGCCGCACTGCGCGGCCAGCTGGAGAACCTGGCCGACGGGGTGACCCCGGTGACACCGGAGAACCTCGAGGTGACGCTGCAGGCCACGGAGCGCTTGTCCCGCCTCGTGGACCACCTGCTGGATCTCTCCCGGCTGGAGGCCGGGGTGACGGATCTGCAGACAGAGCAGATCGAGCTCACACCGCTGCTGCATGAGGTCACGGACACGGCGAGGCTGGCGGCCCGGGTCCAGGGGCGCGATGTGCACTGGTCGGTGGATGTGCAGCCGGCGGACCTGAGCATCGCCGCTGACCCGGAGCGCATCCGGCAGGTGTTCTCCAATCTCCTGGACAACGCCTCCCGCCACTCCCCCGCCGGCGGCAGCATCTCCGTGATCGCGTTCCTCACCGAGGGCGCCTTCGGGCCGGGGGTCGACGGCGTGTGCATCGAAGTGCGCGATGAGGGTCCCGGCATCGCCGAGGAGCACCGCGCGAGCGTGTTCGGAAGGTTCGAGCGCGGAGAGGCGGCTCTGGACGGCTCCGGCGGCACCGGGCTGGGGCTGGCGATCGCGCGATGGGCGGTGACGCTGCACGGCGGCAGGATCGAGGTCATCGATGACCCGCGGCGGGCTGCGCGGGCGCCCTCCTCCACCATTCGGGTGACGCTGCCGACGGATCCCGCCGCCCTCTGATCCTGCTCATTCGAGCGGCGCCTGGGGCAGGAATCGCCACTGTGTCCGGCTCAGCGGTCAGGACCTGGTAAAAGCCGCTGTCCGCGGTGGGGTGAGTGCCCCGAATTCCGCTAGGCTGGATCCGATCAATCGTCCGGAAGCGAAAGTTGGCGATCCCAGAGTGTCAGAGCAGACACACAGCACGAACGACACTGCTGAGGCCGAGTTCGGCCCGAACCAGTGGCTGGTCGACGAGCTGCACGCACAGTTCCGAGAGGACCCCTCGAGTGTGGATTCGTCCTGGGCGGAGTTCTTCCGCTCCCGGGAGTCCTCCGGCACCGCTGAGAAGGGCGCGGACGAGTCCCCCGCCCCGGCGGCATCGAACCCCGCCGCCAAGGCCGAGTCGAAGCAGGCCGAGTCCACGAAGGCTGCGCCGAAGAAGGCCGCGCCGACGAATGCCGCACCCGCCGCGAAGTCCTCGGCTGCGAAGAAGGTCGATGCCGCGGAGAAGAAGGCCGGGGTCTCAACCACCTCAGACCGCCCCGCGAAGAAGGACGATTCCTCCGCCGCGCCCGCGCAGGCGACCAATGAGCCGACCCCGGTGAAGCTGCGCGGCCCCGCCGCCGCCGTGGTGCGCAACATGGACGAGTCGCTGACCGTCCCCACCGCGACCTCGGTGCGCGATGTCCCGGTGAAGCTGCTGTTCGACAACCGCATCGTCATCAACAACCACCTCAAGCGTCGCCGCGCCGGCAAGGTCTCCTTCACACACCTCATCGGCTTCGCCATGATCGAGGCGATCACCGAGATCACCGACATGAACAACGGCTTCGATGAGCAGGACGGCAAGCCGGTCCTGCTCAAGCGCGAGGACATCAACTTCGGTCTCGCGATCGACATGCCGCGGCCCGACGGGTCCCGCGGTCTCGTGGTCCCCAACGTCAAGGCGGCGCAGAAGTACGACTTCCACGGCTTCTGGCAGGCGTACGAGGACATCGTGCGCCGTGCCCGCGCCAACAAGCTGACCATGGCGGACTTCACCGGCACCACGGTGTCGCTGACCAACCCCGGTGGCATCGGCACCGTCCACTCGATCCCCCGCCTCATGAAGGGCCAGGGCACGATCGTGGGCGTCGGCGCGATGAACTACCCTGCGCAGTTCCAGGGCGCCAGCCAGGAGACCCTCGCGCAGCTTGCGGTCTCCAAGGTCATGACCCTGACCTCCACGTACGACCACCGCATCATTCAGGGCGCCGCCTCGGGCGAGTTCCTCAAGGTGATGGCGGACAAGCTGCTCGGCCTCGACGGCTTCTACGACCGCGTGTTCGAGTCCGTCGGCGTCCCCTACGAGCCCGTGCGGTGGGTGGCGGACAACCCGATGCAGGACTCCCCGCAGGAGAAGTTCGCGCACGTGATGGACCTGATCCACGCGTACCGCACCCGCGGCCATCTGATGGCGGACATCGACCCGCTGCAGTACCGCCAGCGCCGCCATCCGGACCTGGACGTGGAGACGTACGGCCTCACCCTGTGGGACCTCGACCGCACGTTCCCCACGCGCGGTCTCGGCGGCCGGGACAGCATGACCCTGCGCGAGATCCTCGGGGTGCTGCGCGATGCGTACTGCCGCACCATGGGCGTGGAGTACATGCACCTCACCGACCCGGAGGAGCGCAACTGGGTGCAGGAGCAGGTGGAGAACAAGCGCCGCCCCTTCACGAAGGACCAGCTCACCCACATCATGGACCGCCTCAACGCAGCCGAAGCGTTCGAGACGTTCCTGCAGACCAAGTTCGTGGGCCAGAGGCGCTTCTCCCTCGAGGGCGGCGAAGCGATGATCCCGCTGCTGAACTCGATTCTGACCGACGCCGCGCGCGACGGCGTCAAGGAGGTCTGCATCGGCATGCCGCACCGCGGGCGCCTCAACGTGCTGGCGAACATCGCCGGCAAGAGCCACTCGCAGATCTTCCAGGAGTTCGAGGGCACCGCTCAGGGCGTCGGCTCCGGTGATGTGAAGTACCACCTCGGCACCGAGGGCTCCTACACCTCGCTCGACGGCGACACCACGAAGGTGTACCTCGCTGCGAACCCCAGCCACCTCGAAGCGGTCAACCCCGTGCTCGAGGGCGTGGTGCGTGCGAAGCAGGACCGCCTGGAGCTCGGCGGCAGCGAATTCCCGGTGCTGCCGATCCTCATCCACGGTGATGCGGCGTTCGCCGGTCAGGGCGTGGTGCCCGAGACCCTCAACCTCTCGGAGCTGCGCGGCTACCGTACGGGCGGCACGATCCACGTCATCATCAACAACCAGATCGGCTTCACCACGCTGCCCGATTCCTCGCGGTCGTCGTTCTACTCCACTGACATCGCCAAGGGCACGCAGCTGCCGATCTTCCACGTCAACGGCGACGACCCGGAGGCGTGCATCCGCGCCGCCGAGCTGGCGTTCCAGTACCGCCAGAAGTTCCACCGCGACGTGGTCATCGACATGGTCTGCTACCGTCGCCGGGGCCACAACGAGGGCGACGACCCCTCGATGACCCAGCCGCTGATGTACGACCTCATCGAGAAGAAGCCGAGCGTCCGCAAGCTGTTCACCGAGACCCTGCTGGAGCGCGGCGACCTCTCCGAGGACGAGCTGCAGCATGTGGTGGACAACTTCAAGCAGCACCTCGACCAGGCGTTCGCCGGTGCCCGTGAAGCTGGCAAGGACGCGAAGAAGGACGGTGCGGTCAAGGGCCTGGAGAAGCCCATGTCGCAGCAGGGCGACGAACCCGACTACGGCGAGGTCGAAGCAGAGACTGCGGTCGACGCCTCCGTGCTCGAGACCATCGGCACCGCGCACGTCGACTACCCGGACACCTTCGAGATCCACCCGAAGCTGAAGTCCCTGACCGAGAAGCGGCAGGAGATGTCCCGCGAGGGCGACATCGACTGGGGCTTCGGCGAGATCCTGGCGTTCGGCTCCCTGCTCATGGAGGGCACCCGCGTTCGCCTCGCCGGCCAGGACTCCCGCCGCGGCACCTTCACTCAGCGCCACGGTGTGCTGATCGATCGTGAGGACCAGGACACCTACACGCCGCTGCTGCACCTCGGCGAGGGCCAGGCGCGGTTCAACGTGTACGACTCCTCCCTCTCCGAGTTCGCCGCCCTCGGCTTCGAGTACGGCTACAGCGCGGAGAGCCCCGAGTCGCTGGTCCTGTGGGAGGCGCAGTTCGGTGACTTCGTCAACGGCGCGCAGACCATCATCGACGAGTTCATCTCCTCCGCTGAGCAGAAGTGGGGGCAGCGGTCCTCGCTGGTCATGCTGCTGCCGCACGGCTACGAGGGCCAGGGACCGGACCACTCCTCCGGCCGCCCCGAGCGCTTCCTCCAGCTGTGCGCGGAGAACAACATGCGGGTGGCGATGCCGTCCACTCCGGCGAGCTACTTCCATCTGCTGCGCCGCCAGGCGAAGCGGGAGCGCCGCCGCCCGCTGATCGTCTTCACCCCGAAGTCGATGCTGCGCAACAAGCTTGCGACCTCGTCCGTGGAGGACTTCACCTCCGGCTCGTTCCGTCCGGTGATCACCGAGGGAACGAAGGACCCGTCGGCCATCCAGCAGGTGCTGGTGTGCTCCGGCAAGGTCTACTGGGACCTCGTGGCGCAGCGGGAGAAGCGCGGGGCCGATGACGTCGCCATCGTCCGCATCGAAGAGCTGTACCCGCTGCCGACCCAGGAGATCCGCGAGGCGCTGTCCGTGTACGACGGCGCCGACGTCCGCTGGGTGCAGGAGGAGCCGTCGAACCAGGGTGCGTGGCAGTACATCGCCATGAACTTCGCTGAGCATGTGCGCGTTCCGCTGACTGTAGCGGCGCGCCCGGCGTCCGCATCGCCCGCGGCCGGCACCATGAAGCGGCACGTTGCGGAGTTCGAGCGCCTGATGGACAGCGCGTTCGCACGATGACCGGTTAGGGTTGGGAGGTCCGTCGATCTCCCCCATCGATCCCACCTGGAGGCTTGCTCGTGAACTCATTCTCCGAAGACCAGCAGGACCCGGCCCGACGGGTTCGGCTCGTCGCTCTCGGCGATGAGCTGCTCGCCGGTGCCGGCGACGCCAAGGCCCTCGGATGGCTCGGACGCGCAGTCGCCCGCCACAACGACGGCCAGGCACGGGTGGACGTGTTCACCGCCGCCATGCCGCGGGAGACCACGGCGCAGCTGGCGGTGCGCTGGCAGGAGGATCTGGAGCGCCTCATCGAGCGGGACGAGGAGTACCCCACCGATCACCGCGTGGTCCTGTCCCTTGGCAGCGCCGATGTGGACTCTGGGCTGTCGCTGGCGCGGTCGCGCCTCAACCTCGCGACCGTTCTCGACGGGTTGGAGCGCTACAAGTTCCCCACGTTCGTGGTGGGCCCGGCGCCGTCGGCCGATCGAGCGAAGACCGAGAAGGTCTTCGAGCTCTCCGGTGCGTTCAACGATGTGTGCGCGCGCCGACGGATCCCCTACGTGGACCCGGTCGCAGCGCTGATGCACCACGAGCAGTACATGGGTGATGTGGCCCGCTCCGAACGGGACATCCCCACGCAGACCGGCTACGGCCTCATCGCCTGGCTCGTGCTGCATTCGGACTTCTCACAGTTCCTCGAACCGCGCTGACGGCGCTGGACTGTGGCACAATAGCGGGGTTGCCTTCGGGCAGCTTCCCGTGATGACTGCACGAAAGGAGTGCGTGATGAGCAAGCGTGGACGCAAGCGCAAGGCGCGTCGTAAGAGCAGCGCCAACCATGGCCGTCGCCCCAACTGCTGAACCGTTCCGGTTCCAGTGATGAAGGAGCGCCCAGGACGATCAGTCCGGGCGCTCCTTCGTGTCATCGGCGCGGTTCTGGCGGTCAGCCACCGCGACGGTAGGTGATGCGGACTTCGCGGTAGGTGACGCGGATCCTCTCGCGCAGTTCCCGAGGGGCCCGCTCCTCGCGACAGGATGCGCGCAGCAGGGCCTGAATGCGGCGGGCGCGCTCCACTTCGCGGGCGCAGTTGATGCAGTCGCCCAGGTGGGCCTCCAGCTCGGCGATCTCACTGGGGGTCAGGCCCGCGGCGAGCGCCTGGTCCACCCGCGCCCGCAGCCGCGCCGCGGGATCGTCCATGCGCTCCGCAGGACCGTTCATGTGCGCCGCGGGATCGCTCAGACCGTTCGCCGGGTCGTCCGCATTCCGCATGGGCGCGCTCCTCTCTGCTGGCACAGGCCGGGCTGGCATCGGCTGGTCGTCGGGGACAACGCCGCGCGGATCGGATTCATTCCATCGACCAGAGGTGGCTCCGCTCATGCCTGCTCCTCCCCCGGTTCATCGCGCAGGTAGCCACGGCTGCGGGCGTACTGCTCGAGCTGGTCGCGCAGCTGCGCGCGGCCGCGGTGGAGCCGGGACATGACGGTGCCGATCGGCGTCTCCATGATCTCGGCGATCTCCTTGTAGGAGAACCCTTCGACATCCGCCAGATACACCGCCTCGCGGTAGTCCTCCCGCAGATTGTTCAGGGCCTCTTTGATGTCCGAATCGGGCAGCGCCTCCAGGGCTTCGGTCTCCGCGCTGCGCAGACCGGTGCTGGTGTGGGACTCGGCGCGGTGCAGCTGCCAGTCCTCCACGCCGTCACCGGCGGACTCCTGCGGGCGGCGCTGCTGTTTGCGGTAACCGGAGATGAACGCGTTGTGCATGATCCGGAACAGCCAGGCGCGCATGTTCGTCCCCGGCCGGAAGGAGTTCCGGGCCCGGTAGGCCTTCGCGTACGTCTCCTGGACGAGGTCCTCCGCGTCCTGCTGGTGGCGGGCGAGCTTCAGTGCGCCGCCGTAGAGGGAGTCCAGATGGGTGAGGGCTTCGGCTTCGAACTCGTCGTCGCTCAGGGCCTCCGCTGAGCCCGTGGTCGCATGATCCGGCTGGTCAGACATAGTGTTCAGGGGCCGGTTTTCCGACAGTGTTCGGGGTCATGTGCGTTAGGCTATCAGCGACTTCTGTCATAGAGAGAAAACCGTGAGGTAACCATGTCTGTTGTCCGCCGCATCGCTCGCCCGCTGCTCGCAGCCCCCTTCATCGTCGACGGGGCGCGCACCGTGGCGCGTCCCCAGCGCGTCGTCGACGGCCTGCCCGTTGAACTCCCCGAGCTCGACTCCTACGTCACCAGCGCCGGCATTCCGACCGACGCCCAGACCCTCGTGCGCGTGTTCGGCGGCGTTGCAGCCGCTGCGGGTGTGGCCTTCGCCCTGAACCGCGCGCCGCGGTTCTCCGCCGGCGCTCTCCTGCTCTCCTCCACCATTGCGCTCGGCGGTCGCCGCCGCATCTGGGAGCTCGAAGGCAAGGAGCGCCTCGAGGAGCTCGGCCGCATCGCCGGCGATCTCGGTCTGCTCGGCGGCGTCCTGCTCGCCGTCGTCGACACCGACGGCAAGCCGGGCCTCGCGTGGCGCGTGGACCACGCCATCGAGCGCGGCCAGAAGATCGCCGAGAACAAGCGCAAGGACCTGGAGAAGGCGCAGAAGGCGGCTGAGCGCTCGAAGTCCGCGAAGAAGCTCGACAAGAAGCTCGCCAAGAAGATCAAGAAGGCCTGAGGCCCTCTCCTCTCCCCTCACTAAGGACTCCCGATTCACAGTGCAGCACGTTCAGTGGTCCGCCCCTGTCGCTGAAGGGCCCGTGGATGCTCATGTGACCATCCCCGGTTCGAAGTCGCTGACCAACCGCTGGCTGGTGCTCGCCGCCCTCGCCAGCAGCCCGACGCGCCTCACCGGTGCTCTGGCCTCACGCGACTCCCGCCTGATGATCGACGCGCTCACCGAACTCGGCGCCTCGTTCGAAGCCGACGGCGAGACTCTGATCGTCACGCCGATCTCGTTCAACGAGCAGGGCGCGACCACCGAACGCCGCGGCCACGGCCGACGTGCCGCCCGGGACAGCAGTGAGGACCTGTTGACCGACGACCCCCTGGTCATCCACTGCGGCCTCGCCGGCACCGTGATGCGGTTCGTTCCGGCCGTCGCTGCTCTGCATTCCGGCCCGGTGCGCTTCATCGGCGATGACACCGCTGGCGCCCGGCCCATGGCGCCGCTGCTCGACGGTCTCGAACAGCAGGGCGTGCGGATCGACCGGGAGGACCCGTCGGCCTCCCTGCCGTTCACCGTCAACGGCACCGGCAGCCTGCGCGGCGGTGTGGTGGAGATCGACTCCAGCGGCTCCAGCCAGTTCGTCTCCGGGCTGCTGCTCGCCGGTGTCCGCGGCGAGGCGCCGCTGACCGTGCGTCAGGTGGGCGACTCGCTGCCGTCGATCCCCCACATCGATATGACCGTGGCGCTGCTGCAGGCCGCAGGCATCACGGCCGAGCACCGGGTGGTGGACGGCCGCCACGAATGGACCGTGGAGCCGGGCGAATTCGAGATCGGCGACATCACCATCGAACCGGACCTGTCGAACGCGGGACCGTTCATCGCCGCCGCCGTCGCCACGGGCGGCTGCGTCTCGGTCGCGAACTGGCCGGAGCACACCACGCAGCCCGGCCAGGACTTCACCCGCATTCTGCCGATGATGGGCGCCGAGGTGGAGCGCATCGGCAGCGATGTCGAGTTCAGCGGCACCGGACACATCCGCGGCATCGACATCGACCTGTCCTCCGTCGGCGAGCTGACGCCGACGATCGCCGCCCTCGCCGTCCTCGCCGACTCCCCCTCGCACCTGCGGGGCATCAAGCATCTGCGCGGCCACGAAACCGATCGAGTGGCCGCTCTCGCCACCGAACTGCGTCGCCTCGGCGCCGACGTTGTGGAGCACGAAGGCTCCCTGGAGATCACGCCGAAGCCGCTGACCGGCTGCGTGATGGAGACCTATGAGGACCACCGCATGGCGACCGCCGCCGCGATCATCGGTCTGAAGGTGCCGGACGTGCGCGTTGTGAACGTGGCGACCACGCAGAAGACCCTGCCGGACTTCGTGGGCATGTGGCTGTCCATGCTGCACGCGGAAGCGCGGTCCGGAGGCACCTGGTGAGTCGTCGCCCTCGAGGCTCGTACGACGAATCGGATGTGCGCATCCGCCCATCCCGCCGCGGGTCCCGGCCCCGCACGAAGGACCGCCCCGACTTCTCCGACGCCGTCACGGGCCGCGTCGTCGCGGTGGACCGCGGCCGCTGGCGGACCGTCATCGATGCCGGCACGGACGCCGAGCGTTCGGTCACCGCTGTGCGCGCTCGAGCCCTCGGCCGCTCCCCCATCGTTCCCGGTGACGTCGTCGGCATGACCGGCGATACGTCCGGCCGCACCGACACCCTCGCGCGCATCGTGCGCATCGACGAGCGCAGCTCCTTCCTCCGCCGGTCCGCTGACGATGACGACTCCACCGAGCGTCCCCTGGTCGCCAACGCGACCCAGATGGTGATCGTGACGGCGCTGGCTGATCCGGAGCCCCGCGGAGGCATGATCGACCGCTGCCTGGTCGCCGCCTACGTCGCCGGCATCAGGCCCCTGCTGTGCCTGACCAAGTCAGATCTGAAGGACCCGTCGGACTTCCTCACCACCTACGCCCCGCTCGGGGTGGAGTACGTGGTCACCCACCGGGAGGCCGACGGGTCCATCGCCGGCCTGGATGAGCTCCGGCAGCGCCTCGGCGGGGAGACCAGCGTGCTGATCGGGCATTCGGGGGTCGGCAAATCCACCCTCATCAACGCGCTGGTGCCCGGCACGGACCGCGCCACCGGCCACGTCAACGACGTCACCGGCCGCGGCCGCCACACCTCCTCCTCCGCGCTGGCGCTGCAGCTGCCCGGCGGCGGGTGGGTGATCGACACCCCCGGTGTGCGCTCGTTCGGCCTCGGCCACGTCACCCCCGAGGAACTGCTGGGTGCGTTCGCTGACCTCGCGGCCCTGGAGGAGAACTGTCCGCGCGGCTGCACCCATGCCGAGGACGCTCCCGACTGCGCGATGGACGCGCTGGTGGAGCAGGGTGCAGCGGGACCGGCGGGACCGGCGCGGCTGGCGTCGTTCCGGCGGCTGGACGACGCGCTGCGGAAGAACAACCCCTGGGACCTCTGAATCGGTAGGGTGAGCCCATGAGCTCTTCCCTCTCCGACGATCTGCGCCTCGCCCACGTCCTCGCCGACGCGGTCGACCAGAAGACCCTGTCCCGCTTCCAGACCCAGGACCTGACAGTCGAGACGAAGCCCGACCTCACCGAGGTCACCGACGCCGACCGCACCGCGGAGGAGATGATCCGCGCACAGCTGGCCCGGGTCCGCAGCCGCGATCAGGTCATCGGCGAAGAGTTCGGCTCCACCGGGACGGGATCCCGCCAGTGGATCGTGGACCCGATCGACGGCACCTCCAACTTCGTGCGCGGAGTTCCCGTGTGGGCGACCCTCATCGGACTCGTCGAGGACGGCGAAGTGGTGGTCGGTGTCGTGTCCGCGCCGGCCCTGAAGCGCCGCTGGTGGGCTGCGAAGGACGCCGGTGCGTTCACCGGCCCGCGCCTGTCGTCCGCGAAGCGCCTGCAGGTGTCCGGCGTGGGTTCGCTGGACGCCGCATCGCTGTCGTACTCCGACCTGTCGAACTGGGCGGAGCAGGGGCGCCTGCGCGAGTTCCTCAATCTGATGCAGCGGTTCTGGCGGACCCGCGCGTACGGCGACTTCTGGAGCTACATGCTGCTCGCCGAAGGCGCTGTCGATGCTGCTGCAGAGCCGCAGCTGGCGCTGCATGACATGGCGGCGCTGGTGCCGATCGTAACGGAGGCGGGCGGCCGTTTCACCGACCTCGACGGTGCCCCGGGGCCCTTCGGCGACGGTGCCGTGGCGAGCAACGGGCACCTGCACGAGATGATCCTGGAGGCGCTCGCTCAGCAGGCCTGAGCCGGCAGTGAATCCCCTGGTCATGGGGCCTGTTGCGAGGACCTTCCTCCCCAGGCGCCGCCGCTAGGATGGCAGTGTCCGTTGACCTGCCCGGCCGCCTGATCGCGGCGGCTGTTTCCGGGCACCCATGGAAAGGGAAGATATGACCGTCAAACGCGTTGCACTTCTGACTGCGGGCGGCTACGCGCCGTGCCTCTCGTCTGCTGTGGGAGGCCTCATCGAGCGCTACACCGAGCTCGACCCGAGCATTGAGATCATTGCCTACCGCCACGGCTATTGGGGTCTGCTGTCCGGCGAGAAGATCATCGTGGACCAGACGGTGCGCCGGAACGCAGGTCTGCTGCACCAGTTCGGCGGCTCCCCCATCGGCAACTCCCGCGTGAAGCTCACCAACACCGACGACCTCGTCAAGCGCGGCCTCATCAGGGAGGGCGAGAACGCCCTGCAGGTGGCGGCGGAGAAGCTGAAGGCCGACGGGGTCGATGTCCTTCACACCATCGGCGGCGACGACACGAACACCACCGCCGCTGACCTTGCGGCGTACCTCCACGAGCACGACGCTGAACTGCGCGTGGTGGGTCTGCCGAAGACGATCGACAACGACATCGTGCCGGTGCGCCAGTCCCTGGGCGCCCTGACTGCCGCTGAGCAGACCAGCCAGTTCGCGCAGAACATCATCGCTGAGCACGGCTCGAACCCCCGCATGCTCATCATCCACGAGATCATGGGCCGCGCCTGCGGCTATCTCACTGCTGAAGCCGCCCGCTTCTACCAGCAGTGGCACGCTCAGCAGCAGTGGCTCCCGGAGATCGGCCTCGATGCCGAGAAGTGGGATGTGCACGCCGTCTTCCTGCCGGAGCTGAAGATCGACATCGACCGTGAGGCGAAGCGCCTGAAGGCTGTGATGGACGAGGTCGGCAACGTCAACATCTTCCTGTCCGAGGGTGCCGGCATCCCGGAGATCGTTGCGGAGATGGAGGCGAACGGCGAGGAGGTGCCGCGCGACCCGTTCGGCCACGTCAAGCTCGATACCATCAACCCGGGCAACTGGTTCGCGAAGCAGTTCGCGGACAAGCTCGGCGCCGAAAAGGTGATGGTTCAGAAGTCCGGGTACTTCGCGCGGTCCGCGAAGGCGAATGCAGAGGACCTGCGCCTCATCAAGTCGATGACGGATCTGGCCGTGCAGGTGTCCCTCGAAGGCGGCAGTGGCGTGATCGGCCATGACGAGGGCAACGACAACCGCCTGCGCGCCATCGAGTTCGATCGGATCGCCGGCCACAAGTCGTTCAACGTGGAGCAGGACTGGTTCCAGGACGTCCTGGTGCGTGCGGGCCAGCCGTTCGCGAAGGCGGAGCCCAGCGACGACTGATTCTGGCTCTTGTCTCGCCTGGCTCGGCCAGTTGGGCTCCCTCGGTCCAGTTGGCCTGATGTTCGTGGCGACCTGATATGCGCGGCGACCCGATGGACGGGCCGACATGATGAACAGCGCCCCGGTGGTGAATCCGCCGGGGCGCTTCTCTGCCCGTTACCTTGTGAGCACCCCGATGGACGGGGTCTGGTCGCTCGGCCGGGTATGGCTTTGTTGCCCTGCCATTGATGGTCCGGGGGGTGTTGCCGCCCGGTCGAGAGACACGCGTTGACCGCTGATAGGGACACGGCCCAGCTCTGTCTGAGGTCTCTTCGTAACGTGGGTGCCGGCATCGGGTGTCGAGACTGCGGCCAGCAGTGATGAGGAGGACAGCGTCATGAACACAGGGTTCGCGGTCGTGATCGGCCTGGACGTCGGGAAGACAGCTCACCACGCGTGCGCACTCGACCCGGAGGGGAACAAGCTGTTCGACAAGCCCCTCCCGCAGGACGAGACCAAACTTCGCGAGCTGTTCACCCAGCTGCAGAACCACGGCGAAGTGCTGATGGTGGTCGATCAGCCGAACACCATCGGAGCGTTGCCGATCGCGGTGGCCCGGGATACCGGCTGCACAGTCGCCTACCTTCCCGGATTGGCGATGCGGAAGGCCGCGGATCTGTATCCGGGCAGGTCAAAGACTGATGCGCGGGATGCTTTCATCATCGCCGACACGGCCCGCACCATGCCTCACACCCTCCGGCAGGTCGATCGTGACAGCGAGGTCCTCTCCGCGCTGAAGGTTCTGGCCGGGTTCGATGAGGACCTCGCTCACGAGACCACAAGGGCGCTGAACCGGATCCGGTCCCTGCTCACCCAGATCCACCCCGCGCTCGAGCGCGTCTTCGCCGGCGGGAAGCTTTCCACTGGGCTCGTGCTGGACCTGCTGGAGAAGTTTGGCGGCCCCACCGGCCTCCGAAGTGCCGGCCGAGGGAAGGTGCTGCGGTTCGCCCGCGCGCATTCACGCCGCGACCCCGAGACGCTGGTCGAGCAGATCTTCACAGCCCTTAGCGAGCAGACCGTCATCGTGCCCGCCACCGCAGCGGTTGAGCTGGTGATCCCCCGAGTCGCTGGCCAGGTTAAAGAGCTGAAAGAACAGCGCGCGACCGTGGCCCACGAAGTGGAGGGCATGCTGGAGGACTTCCCTCTCGCCTCGGTCTTGATGAGCATGCCGGGGATCGGCATCAAGACCGCCGCCCAGATCCTCCTCGCGATCGGTGATGGCTCCGCGTTTGAGTCCGCCAGCCACCTCGCGGCCTATGCCGGGATCGCGCCGGTCACCCGCAGATCAGGCACCTCGATCCGCGGAGAGTTCCCCGCCCGGTCAGGGAACAAACGCCTGAAGAACGCCCTGTTCTACTCCGCCTGGGTCGCCTCCAACCACGACCCCATCTCCAAGGCCTACTACGATCGCAAACGCGCCGAAGGCAAACGGCACAACGCCGCCGTGATCTGCCTAGCCCGCCGCCGCTGCAACGTCATCTACGCCATGCTCCGCGACGGCACCTACTACCAGCCACCGACAACCGCCCCTACCCCCGAGCCGACCGCTCTCGCGGCTTGACTCGAAACATAGGGACACCCCCCGATGCGCGCACTGCGCAGCCTGCGACCGCCGCACTCCTCCTCCGCACGCTGCGGCCACGCCGAACGATCCGTCTGCACTTTCGGGGAAGTCAGCGCGTACAGCCCCGAATACGTCGACGAATCGACCGACACAGGCGCGACGGCACCGCGACCAGCCGCTCCCGGGTAAGGGAAAGGCCCTGACCAGATTTCTCTGGTCAGGGCCTTCATCTCGTAGCGGGAGCAGGATTTGAACCTACGACCTCCGGGTTATGAGCCCGGCGAGCTACCGAACTGCTCCATCCCGCGTCGACATGTTCTAATCTACGCGGGCACCCCTCCGATGTCCAACGCGGAGGCGTCAAACGTGAGACAGGAAACTTTCACCTCCGGTTTGCCCGGTTGACGCCCGTCCCCGTCAGCCTACTGCTTCCCGTTGGCCTCGCGGGCGCGCTTGATGGCGTCGTCCATCTTCTTCTGCGCCTCACCGTAAGCGGCCCAGTCACCGTCCTTCAGAGCCTTGTCGGCCTCCTTCTGGGCGGCATCCAAGTCGTCGAGCGCCTTCGTGAGGGCATCGGCATCGGCAGGCGCCGGCGCCGCCGGGGACGATGGATCGGCCGACGGGGTCGGCGATGGCGAAGGCTGCGGCGTCGCGCCGTCCTTCGGCTGCTGGCCGTCGGTGCCCGGTGCCGGGTTGGCGCCCTCGACGGCACCGGCTTCGCCCTTGGTGGGCACTTCCGCATCACCGGCGTTCGCACCGGAGTCGCCGCCGAAGACGGCATCCAGTGCCTCATCCAGCGTATCTGCGTACCCGACCTTGTCGCCGAAGGAGACGAGGACCTTGCGCAGCAGCGGATACGAGGTGCCGCCGCCGGAACTGGAGCTCATCACGTACACGGGCTGCACGTACAGCAGTCCGCCGCCCATCGGCAGGGTCAGCAGGTTGCCGTTGATGACCTCGGAGTTGCCGGTGCGCAGAAGGTTCAGCTCCCGCGACACCTCCGGGTTGGTGTTGAACGTGTTCTGCACCTGGCGGGGTGCGCTCACCGGGTTCGCGGTCGGCAGCACCAGCAGATTCATGTCGCCGTAGCTGTCGGCCGGATTGCCGGCGGTGCTGCCGGTCTCCGAGTCAACGGCGAGGAAGCCCATGAGGACGTCCTGGCCCGCCACCGGGATGTAGCTGGTGGAGACGGAGAAGCGCGGGCCGTCCTGGTTGGGCATCTTCATCGACAGGTACAGCGGCGGCTGAACGACCATGCTCTGGCCGTCCTTGCTGTTCTGCCCCGCAGCTGCGCGGTTCGGGTCCGGCGTGACCTGCCAGAAGTCCTGCCCGCCGAAGAACTCGTCAGCATCAGTCACATGGTACTGGCCGAGCATGTGACGCTGCGACTTGAACAGGTCCGAGGGGTACCGCAGGTGGCTCATGAGATCCGAGGAGATCTTCGTGGCCGCGCGGTGCGAGGTCGGGAAGACATCGTTCCACGCCCGCAGGATCGGGTCCTCGGTGTCCCAGGTGTAGATCTCCACCGAGCCGTCGAATGCATCCACCGTCACCTTCGCGGAGTTGCGGATGTAGTTGACGTCCGCCTGCCGCTGATCCGCAGTGGCCTGTCCGTTGGTCTTCGCGTCCGTCACCACGGTGTTGAAGTCCATCGACTGCGCGTACGGGTACCGGTCGGTGGTGGTGTAGGCGTCGATCACCCACTTGAGCTTGCCGTCCACCACAGCCGGGTACATCTCGGAGTCCAGCGACAGGTAGGGCGCGACCTTCTTCACGCGGTCGCGCGGATTGCGGTCGTAGAGGATCTGCGACTCGGAGTTCACGTAGCTGGAGATGAAGATGTTGGGTTCGCGGAACTTCACCGCGTACAGCAGCCGCACGAAGCGGTTGCCGATCTTCGGTCCGCCGTCGCCGGTGTAGGTGTTGGAGACCTGGGAGCCGTCGCCCTTGCCGTCGGTACCGCCGGACTGGTAGTCGAACTCCTGCGGGTCGGAGCCCTTCGGGGCGCCCACCACGGAGTAGTCCGGTGAGTGGCGGCCGAAGTAGACGCGCTCCTGGTAGTCGCCGAACGGGCCGCTGCCGGGCACGCCCGACTGGAAGAAGGACGGTTCGCCGTTGGGCTGACGCCGGTTGCCGTACGCGGCGGCGACACCGTACCCATGGGTGTAGACCACGTGCTGCGTCACCCAGTCGCGGTTGGCGAGGTTGAGCTTGTCGGGGCGCAGTTCGCGCACGCCGATCACGGTGTCCTGCTGCTTCCCGTCGATGTCGTAGCGGTCAACGGAGAGCTGGTCCTCGAAGCCCCAGTAGGGTCGGTTCGCTTCGCGCTGCTCGAAGGTCGGGGACACGACCCCCGGGTCCATGAGGCGGATCTGGGCGGTGGTGGAGGCGTCGGAGCGCAGCGCACCGGCGTCGGCGTCGGTCTTCGCCTGGTAGCGGGTCTCCTTCACCTTGTCGATCTTGTACGCGGCGCGCGTCGCGTCGATGTTGTGCTGGATGTACGGCTGTTCGAGGGCGCGCTCGTTCGGATCGACCTTGAAGTTCTGGATCAGCGTGGGGTAGGCCATGCCGACGGCGAGCGTGGACAGCACGATGAGACCGGCACCGATTGCGGGGATCTTCCAGTTGCCCTTGATGATCCACAGCAGCATCAGCGCCGCCACGATCAGGGCGGCGACCGCCAGGATCGTCTTGGAGGGGATGAGGGCATTGACATCCGTGAAGGACGCGCCCTCGAACTTCGTGTGGCCGGAGTTCAGCAGATGGTAGCGCTCCACCCAGTGCTGGGCGGCGAGGATCAGCAGGTAGCCGAAGGCGATGATGCCGAGGTGCCGGCGTGCCGCCTTGGTGATGGAGATACCGGAATCCTGGCCCCAGGCGATGCCGCCGTACACGAAGTGCCCGGCGATGGCGGCGACGGCGGTGGCGACCACGATGAAGTTCAGAAAGGTGAGCGCCATGTCGATGACCGGCAGATGGAACACGTAGAACCCGATGTCGTTGTGGAAGATCGGGTCCGTGGTGCCGAAGTTCTTCGCGTGCATCGCCAGCTGCACCGGCTCCCACGCCCTCGCGGCGGCGAGACCGCCGAAGATGCCGAGAGCGCCGGGGACGGCGAAGGTGATGAGGCGGCGCAGCGGCTCCACAGCCTGACGGAACTGCTCCACCGCCTGTTCTTCGCGGGTGATCGGCGGATGCACCGGCCGATGCCTGTAGGCGAAGCGGAGGGTGAAGAACAGCGGCAGGGCGATGAGGGCGGCGCCCAGGAGGAAGAGGACCACCTGGGTGATCCAGCGGGTGCGGACCACGTCGACGTAGCCGAGCTGGCTGTACCAGAGGTAGGCGGTGACGACTTCCGCAGCGATCACCAGCGCGACCAGGAGCGCACCGATGATGAGAAGCGTGATGGTGAGGGGTGTGAACCGGCTCTTGCCGTCCTCCTGCGTTCCCGACGGTTTCGGCCGCGGACGTGATCCGGGTGCGGGGACGGAGAAACTCACTGGCTACCTCATAACTCGCAGGGCGATCTCACAGCTGTCCACGCGCGTCGCCGATCGAAGCGCAGCGGTCAGTAGTCTGGACGGAGAAGTCCCCGTCCATTCTGTCAGGTTAAACTTTGCACGTGAATTCCGACTCCCCTGCTGATCTCACTGAACGCGAAGCCGGCCTCGCCGCTTCGATCCTCGAAGTTTTCCGCTTCGCCTTCTCCGGACCGCAGGCTCCCCCCGCTGGTGCGACCGCGTCCCGCTGGATGCTGCTGAGGACCGGCATGATCGCCGAGGATCATCCCCAGCTGGCCGAGCTGATGGACCCCGAGGACCTCGCCGCCGGTGATGACGACCCGGAGCACCTCACACCGATCGAAATGGGCGCCGACCAGCTGGACCCGGTCGCTGAACTGCAGGAGGCCACCTGGCCGGAGGACCTCGCCGGCGGAGCCGTCCACGCGGTGATCGATGCCGCGCCGCGGACCCACGGGGACCGGCGAGATGACAGCGCGCCCGCGCAGACAGCTGTCGTTGTGGGCGCGCTGCTCAACGGTGAGACCTGGTGTGTGGTGCGGGCTGTGGAGAACGGCCGGGTCATCGCGGACTCCCCCACGCGGATGGGGCGCCGCCTCATCCCGGCGCTCGTGGACGCCCTGCAGGCGAGCCTCGGCCTCGCCCCGGCCCAGGACTGACGCCCAGCAGCATCACGCCACCACTCGGCGGCGTCCACCGCTGCTCAAGCGGAGGCGGTGGGATCAGAACGGCGGCTCCTTGTCGCCTTCTGCCCCGTCGGCCTCCTCTCCGCCACCGACGCCGACGGCGACCAGCTCCGACGGGTCCCGCCGTACCGGCGCTTCCCGATCCTCGGCGGTGTCGTCGGGAACAGTGCGGCCTTCGAGCTCAGCAGAGGTGTCCTCACCGCCGGTGAGCTGCTCGCCGTCGTCCCCGACCGGCTTCTGGTTGTTGTTCTTGAAGTAGCGGGTGGTGCCGAACTGCAGGCTCGGCCCGAGGGCCTCAGCATGCAGCAGCAGCGCGAAGAAGTCGCGGTTGTCGGGGCCCTTCCACGAATGTGTGGTGAGGCGCCCCGTCACGATCACCGGATCGCCGACGCTGAGGGAAGCATCAGCGTTGAGACAGAGGTCACGGCGGCGGGTCTGCACGCGCACGAACTCGGTGCCGCGGTCGGCGAACTCCCCGGTCTTCTTGTCAAGGTACTGGTCGTTGACGGCGACGGTGAACGTGACGACGAGATTGCCGTCCGGGAACTTCTGCAGGCGGATCGGTTGGGCGATGTTGCCCACGATGGTGGTGCGGATAGCGGACATGGGTCCCCCTTCTTTGGCGGCGCTGCGGCCGCGTCGGTCCGGCGCTTGCCGCCGGCGGTCCGTCCAGCATTCCCAGTGAGCGTCCGCACCACACTCCGCGGAGGCGAACTGTGCACAAGTGGCGGTGGGCACGGGCCACTCGGATTCGGGGCGGCGGGCCCTGCTCGCCTACACTTGAGCCGCACACCCCGCGGCGTCACCGCCGCGCCGTCGACCCCGGGACGGGGCGACGGGTGCCCCGCCTCCGTAGCTCAATGGATAGAGCACCGGCCTTCTAATCCGTAGGTTGCAGGTTCGAATCCTGCCGGGGGCGCCCACAGCACACGAGAAGGGGCGGGCCAGATTTCTCTGGTCCGCCCCTTCTGTCATCACTGCACGCGACTGGGTCAGGAGTTCGGCATCGTGCCCTCGTTGATCGGCGGGTACGGTGCGCGGATCTGCAGGTCGCGCATCGATGCCGGCGCCGGATACTGGGCGCCCGGGAAGCGGCCGAACTGCTCCTCGTCCAGAACGAGTCCCTCCGCGCGCGCACGGTTGATCAGTTCGATCGCCTGCTCCGGCGTGGGGTGCTTCTTGGAGAAGGTGGAGCCCGCCGGCAGCATCTGGTGGAACAGCGGCGCCTTGGGCCGCAGCCACATCTTGCCGGCGCGGGTGCGGTCGCGCAGGGCGTTCGCGCGCCAGGTGGTGATGGGGTGGGTGGAGGTCCACTGCACGAGGTGCACCCACAGTCCCTTCTCAGTGGCGGCACGGTCGGCGAGCTCGTTCACGTTGACGTGGGCGTTGAGGTACTTGCCGCCGGCCAGCAGCGCCATGGTTCCGGGCGCACCGTTGGGGACGTGCGAGTAGCCGTAGTTGTCCGCCGTGTACTCCTGGGCGCGGGAGAGGGCCCTGCCGAGGATCGGCACCTGGTAGAAGAGGTTCTGGAACAGGATGCGGAAGTAGCCGGTGTGGCCCGCAGCGTGATGCCCCACCTCGTGGGCGATGACGAAGCGCAGTGCTTCGGGGTCGCGGACACGCCCGCCCACCTCGAACAGGTCGGAGTGGACCACCACGTAGCGGCGGAATCCGTGACCGGCGGCGAACGCGTTGATCACGCCGTTGCCCATCGTCACGTAGGCGTCGGGAACGCGGCGCATGCCGAACTGCTGCGCTGCCTCGCACACCATCCGGTAGCCCTCCGGGAACTGGGTGGGGCTCATACGGACCGCGAGCGCGCGCTGCTGCGCGTACATGAGGGCGCGCAGGATCCACAGGATCCACGGCAGGGCGCCGATGATGACGAACAGCTGGATGAGGTTCGGGTCGAGGCTGTCGACGACGGAGGCGTCATTGCCGGTTGCGACGAGGATGATGAACACGACGATGCTCGCCAGCCAGGCCAGGTTGAACCCGACAGTGAACAGTACGGCGACGGCGAAGAGCGGCAGCTCCCAGGGGTGCCGCATGGCGAGGTCGCCGGTCAGGCCGAGACGGGTGGAGCCGTTGAAGAGTCGGGGGCGGCCGACGGGTTCGCGACCGTCCAGGGGGCCGTGAGGACCGAATGCGGCCGGTGACGATGAGGGCTGCTGCGGTGAAGTCATGGAACAACTGTAGGGAAGAACCCGTCGGCTCGCCGTTAGACCTGGCGGTGCTTCCGGCCGGAGCGCCTCCGACCAACGTATGACCCCGCCGGCCCGCAGACAGTGAACAGCGGCGGCGCCTACGAGGAGGCACCGCCGCTGGTTCGCTCAGGTGAGCGCGGGACTGCTGGCGATCAGGCCGTCGGCGTGATCAGGCCGACGGTCTGCTTACGGGCACGCTCGAAGCGGTCCGCAACATCGGCCCAGTTGACGATGTTCCAGAACGCCTTGACGTAGTCCGCCTTCACGTTCTGGTAGTCGAGGTAGAAGGCGTGCTCCCACATGTCGAGCATGAGCAGCGGGACGGAGCCGGCTGCGAGGTTGCCCTGGTGGTCGTACAGCTGCTCGATGATGAGCTTGCCGCCGAGGGAGTCCCAGGCGAGGATCGCCCAGCCGGAGCCCTGGATGCCGAGGGCTGCAGCGGTGAACTGGCCGCGCAGGCCGTCGAAGGAGCCGAAGAACTCGTCCACTGCGGAGGCGAGCTCACCGGTCGGCTTGTCGCCGCCCTCCGAGGAGAGGTTGTTCCAGAACACGGTGTGGTTGACGTGGCCGGCGAGGTTGAACGCGAGGTTCTTCTCCAGCTGGTTGATGGTGCCGAAGTCGTCCTTCTCGCGTGCCTCAGCAAGCTTCTCCAGAGCGGTGTTCGCACCGTCCACGTAGGTCTTGTGGTGCTTGGAGTGGTGCAGCTCCATGATCCGGCCGGAGATGTTCGGCTCGAGAGCGCCGTAGTCGTAGGAGAGATCCGGAAGAGTGTAGTCAGCCATGGAAGGCCCCTTTCTTCGTCGAAGTGACGCCGGGCTGCCCGATTCAGATGTGCCGCCTGGCGCGGTTCGTGTCCAACCCTAGTGGCCGGAGTTGAGCACTCGGTGACAAAGCCCTGATCAGGCGCCGGGAGCGCGCGGGCATGGGGGCAGTGGATAGGCTGGACGGGTGAAGAGCACGAAGAACACTGTCAGCAACCGAATCGTCTGGGTGGACTGCGAGATGACCGGCCTGGACAAGGCCGAGGACGCCCTCATCGAAGTCGCGGTCCTCGTCACCGACGCCGACCTCACCGTCCTCGGCGACGGTGTGGACATCGTGATCCGCCCGCCGGAGGGCGCAATCGAGTCCATGAACGACTTCGTCCGCCAGATGCACACCGACTCCGGTCTGCTGGAGGAGCTGGCCGACGGGGTCACTCTGGAAGAGGCCCAGCAGCAGTGTCTGGAGTACGTCCGCCAGTACGTGCCGGAGCCCGGCAAGGCGCCGCTCGCCGGCAACAGCGTGGGCACCGACCGAGCGTTCCTGGAGCGCGACCTGCCCCTGTTCGAGAGCTACCTCTCCTACCGCACAATCGACGTGTCCTCGCTGAAGGAGCTGGCGAAGCGGTGGCTGCCGCGGGTCTTCTTCAACACGCCGCAGAAGCACGGCGGGCACCGCGCCCTCGCCGATATCCGCGAATCCATCCAGGAGCTGAAGTACTACCGGGAGGCGATGTTCGTCTCCGCGCCCGGTCCCACCACCGACTATCTGAAGGTGCAGGCGAAGCGCTTCGAGCTCCCGGCCGACGGCTCCGCCGATTCCTCCGGTGCCGCGGACGCGGCCGATGCGGAGGGTGACCACCCCGCGAGCGTCACCTGGCTGGACTCCCCCACTCACGCCCGCTGGCTCGCCAGCGAGGGCGATGCCCTGCTCGAGTTCGCTGCCGGCTCCGCGCTCGATGAGGGCGGTTTCGGTTGGCTCGATGAGACCGGCGAGATCGACGAGTCGAAGAATCGGGAACTGTGGATCAACTGCCGCATGACCCACGTGTTCTCCCTGGCCTCCATGCTCGGCAACCCGGAAGCCGGGCAGTTCGCCGATCACGGTGTGCGCGCCCTCCGCGATGTCTTCTCCGATGCCGAGCACGGCGGCTGGTTCGATGAGGTCGCCCTCGACGGCTCGGTCGCGGGGGATTCGAAGAGCGCGTATGCGCACGCGTTCGTGGTCCTCGCCGCCGCGTCCGCTACGGCCGCTGGCCGCCCCGGTGCCCGCGCGCTCCTCGATGACGCGCTCGAGGTTCTGCTCGAACGGTTCTATGACCGCACCGAGGGCATGGTCCGTGAGAGCTTCACCAGGGACTTCTCCTCTACGGAGGAGTACCGCGGCATCAACGCGAACATGCACACGGTGGAGGCGCTGCTCGCCGCTGCTGATGTGCTCGACCGCCTGGACCTGCTGCAGATCGCGGTGGGGATCATCAAGCGCGCTGTCAACGAGTTCGCCCGCGACAACGACTGGCTGCTGCCCGAGCACTACTCCTCCGAATGGGAGATGCTGCCGGAGTTCAACACGGACAACCGCGCGGATCCGTTCCGCCCCTACGGCGCGACGATCGGCCACTGGTTCGAGTGGGCGCGCCTGACGCTGACGGCCCGCGCCGGTCTCGCCCAGCAGGGTCAGGATCAGCCGCAGTGGATGCTGGAGTGCGCGCTCGCTCTGATGAACCGCGCCGCTGAGTTCGACGGCATCGACGGCACGGGCGGGTTCCCGTACACGGTGGACTGGCAGGGCGAGCCGGTGGCGCGCGAGCGGATGCACTGGGTGGCGGCTGAAGCCGTCGGCGCCGCCGCGGTCGTCTACCGCACCACCCGTGACCGCCGGTGGGCGGACCTCTACCAGCAGTGGTGGGAGCACATCGCTGAGGACTTCATCGACCCCGCGGGCGGGTCCTGGCACCACGAGCTGGACATTGACCTGGAGCCGTCCACGACCGTGTGGCGGGGGAAGCCGGATGCGTACCACGCCGTGCAGGCCACGCTGATTCCGCGACTGCCGGTGTGGCCGTCGCTCGCAGAAGGGGTCCGACGGGGGCTGCTCGACAACCCGCAGTGAGAGGCAGCAGCGGCGCGGTGGCGGAGCTGCCGGGGCAGCCGCAGGCGTCGTGGCGGAACAGCCAGGGCGGCTGCGGGCGCAGCGGGGCGGACATGAAAAAATCCCGGGACACCGCTGCAGCGGTGTCCCGGGGCACTGGGGTGATCGACGGGATTTGAACCCGCGACCGCCTGGACCACAACCAGGAGCTCTACCAACTGAGCTACGACCACCATGGATCGGATGAGCTGCGCCCTGATCCCTCAGGACTGACGCGCTCGTCGTCACGAGTATTCAGCATAGTGCGCCCCATCCGGCGAAAGCCAATCTGGTCAGCGGCTGCGTGGTGCGGATCTCGTTGCCAGAACCGCCAAGCCCACCAGCATGAACCCCGCCGCGATGAGAAGCGCCCACCGGGTGCCGTCGGTGAACGCCTCCGCCATCCCCGCTCCCGGCAGCGCACCGGGCCCATGCCCGGCCGCGTCACCCACGGACACGGTCAGCGCCCGCGCACCTCCGCGATGGCGCGGTAGGTGCGGATCGCCGCTTCCGCTGCGGCATAGCCGGCGTCCTCGCTCGCGCCCTCTCCCCCGGCGCGGGCGATCGCCTGCTCCTGCGTGTTCACGGTCAGCACGCCGTTGCCGACGGGGGTGGACTCCTCCAGCGCCACCTGGGCGAGGCCCGAGGTGGCTGCGTCGCAGATGTAGTCGAAGTGCGGGGTTTCGCCGCGGATCACCACGCCGAGGCCGACCACCACGTCGGCGGCGCGGGCGAGGGTCTGCGCCGCGATCGGGACTTCGAACGAGCCGGGGACGCGGATCTCGACGATGTCGTCGATGCCCGCGTCACGGGCGGCGCGCCGGGCGCCGTCCATCAGCGAGTCCATGATCTGCGCATGCCAGGAGGCGGCTGCGATGCCGATCGAGCGGGGACCGTTCTCTGCGGGGGCGAGCGGGGTGGAGGGGGTGCCGTGTCCGGCCATGGGGTTCTCCTTCTGGTGCAGGGTGGTGGGTGGGGTGGGGTTCAGAGCGCGGTGAGCAGGTGGTGCATGCGGTCGCGCTTGGTGGCGAGGTATCGGGCGTTCTGCTCGCGCGCCGGCACTTCGGCGCTGCGGATAGAGCGGACGCGGATTCCGTCGGCCTCCAGCGCCGCCGCCTTCACCGGGTTGTTGGTGATGAGGTCGACCTCGGTGAGGCCGAGGCGGCGGAGGATGCCGGCGGCGTCGGTGTAGAGCCGCGCGTCCACGGGCAGGCCGAGGTCGCGGTTGGCGTCCACGGTGTCCGCGCCCCGGTCCTGGAGGGCGTAGGCTCGCAGCTTGTTGAACAGGCCGATGCCGCGGCCTTCGTGTCCGCGCAGATACAGCAGGGTGCCGCCGTCGCGGGCGATCGCGGTGAGGGCGGCGTCGAGCTGTTCGCCGCAGTCGCAGCGGTGGGAGCCGAACACATCCCCGGTGAGGCATTCGGAGTGGAGGCGGACTGTGGCGCTGGGGCTTCCGTCGGCCCCGGGGGCGCTGATGCGGTCGGGGCCGTCGGCGGTGAGGGTGAGGTGCTCGCCGCGCTCCGTCTGCCAGGCGCGGGCGGTGAACGTGCCGTGCGGGGTGGGCAGGTCGATGGGGTCGCTGGCGGCGATGCCGTCAGAGCAGTCGTCAGCTCCCTCGCCGCGACCGTCGGCGGCACCGTCGGGGTCGTCGGCGCCGTCGGCGCTCTGCGGCCGGCCGACGGATGCGGCGTGCCCATCGAGCTCCTCCAGCAGGCCGCTGGCGAGGATCTGCTCGATCGTGATGATCGCAAGGCCGTGCTCGGCGGCGAACGCGGCGAGGGCGGGCGCGCGCATCATGGAGCCGTCGTCGTGGACGATCTCGCCGATCACCCCGGCTCGCCGGAGCCCTGCGAGGCGGGCGAGGTCGGTGGCGGCTTCGGTGTGGCCGGGGCGTTCGCGCAGACCGCCGGGACGAGCGATCAGCGGAACGAGATGACCGGGCCGGATGAGGTCGGAAGCCTCCCCGGTGACGAGGGTGCGGGCGGTGAGGGCGCGGTCGTGCGCGCTGATGCCGGTGGTGGTGCCGTGGCGGGCGTCCACGGTGAGGGTGTAGGCGGTGAGCTTCGGGTCCTCGGAGTTCGGCACCATCAGCGGCAGGCCGAGTCGGCGTGCACGGCCCGGGGTGATGGGGGCGCAGAGGTAGCCGGAGGTGTGGCGGACCATGAAGCCGATCTGCTCCTCGGTGGCGAGTTCGGCGGCGAGGATGAGGTCGCCTTCGTTCTCGCGGTCCTCGTCGTCGAGCACAACGACGGGTCGGCCGGCGCGCAGCTGGTCGAGGGCATCGGGCAGGGGCGTGAGTCGGAGCGTCATGCGCGGGCCTCCTTCGGGGCGTCGGCGGGTGCAGCGGTGGAGCGGTCGCACGCGGATGCTGGGGCGGGCCGCGCGGCGGCGACGGCGAGGAGGCGCTGGGTGTACTTCGCGATCGCGTCGGTCTCCACGTTCACCCTCGTGCCGACGGATGCGCGCCCCAAGGTGGTGGCGCGCAGCGTCTCGGGGATCAGCGCGACCTCCGCGAAGGGCTCCGCAGCGCCCGGCGCGGACACCTCAGTGATGGTGAGGGAGACGCCGTCCAGCGCGATCGAGCCCTTCTGGGCGATCTGACCGGCGAGGGCCGACGGGATCTGCACCCGCAGACGGCGCCACTGCCCCTCGTGGCGGCGGTCCACGACCGTACCGACCGCATCGACGTGGCCCTGCACGATGTGCCCGTCGAGCCGGTCGCCGGCGCGGGTGCAGCGCTCCAGGTTGACCTCGTCACCGACTCTCGCACCGCCGAGCGTGGTGAGGGCGAGGGTCTCCCCCATGACGTCGGCGGTGAACAGCGCTGTGGCGGCAGCGCCCGGGTCCGCGGCGTCGGTGGTGGCAGCGGACTCTCCGGGTGCGTGCTCGGGAGCAGGCTCGGCCAGGGCGGTGAGGCAGACCCCGCTGACGGCGAGCGAGGCACCGTGCTGCAGATCCGCGATGAGGTCCGCGGGTGCCGACACGGTGAGGCGGGTGAGGGAGCCGCCGAGGTCGCGGATCTCGACGATCCGTCCCTTCGCTTCAACGATTCCAGTGAACATCAGGCGTCCTTCCGGTCGGGGGTGCCCGCGGTATCGGCCTGCGGCGCTGCAGGGCGGGGCCGGGCGTGGATGGTGACGGTGGTGCCGTGGATTTCGGGCGCATCAGCGTCAAAGTCCAGGCGGTCGGTGAGGGTCGACGGGTTCAGGCCAAGAACACTGGGCCGGCCTGCGCCGAGGAGCGTCGGCTCGATATGGACCCACAGGTCATCGATGAGGTCCGCGGCGAGTGCCGCCCCGATGAGGGTGGGGCCGCCGTCGATCAGGAGATGCTCCACGCCGTGCTCTCGGCGCAGCTGCGTGAGCGCAGCCGGCAGGTCGCGGGTGGCGAGGTGGACGAAGCGCCCGTCGGCTCCGATGACGGCGGACCCCTCAGGCACCGGGCGCTGCCCGATCACGACGCGCAGCGGCTGGTGCGCAGCGTCGCCTGCGGGGGTGCGGGCACTCAGGCGCGGGTCGTCCGCGATGAGGGTGCCGGTGCCGACGGCGATCGCATCGACATGCGCGCGCAGTCGGTGCCCGGCGGCGCGCGCTTCGTGGGAGGTGATCCACTGGCTGGTGCCGTCGGGAGCGGCGGTGAAGCCGTCGAGGGTCTGCGCGATCTTCGCAGTGACGAAGGGCCGCCGTTCGAACTGGGCACGCATCCACCGGTCGTTGAGCCGCTGCGCATCCGCGGTCAGCGATTGCGCCGCAGCCGCGTCGCCGGGGGTGCGGCCGTGGTCGGTGTGAGCGACGGCGTCGACCCAGGTGAGGGCGGTGATGCCGTCGGCCCGCAGCAGGTCCGCTCCCCCGCCGGCCCGTTCGGTGGGGTCGGCGTGGGCGAACAGGCAGGCGGTGACGCCGGCGTCGATCAGGCCCCGGGCGCACGAGGGGGTGCGGCCGCTGTGGGCGCACGGCTCCAGCGTGACGATCATGATCCCGCCGCGGGGATCGTGGCCGGCGGCGCGGGCGCGGTCGAGGGCGTCGGCTTCGGCGTGGGGCGTGCCGGCGCCGCGGTGCCAGCCCTCCACGGTGTCGCCGCTGGGCAGAATCAGGAGGGCGCCCACTCGGGGGTTGGCGCTGCGTGGTCCCTTCTGGGCGAGTCTGATCGCGCGCGAGAACGCCGCGGCCAGCTCGGTGCCTGGAAGGGATGAGAGGAGTTTCCCGCTCATCGGTTCCTTTCACGACACCGGGCGCGGGAGACGGACGCTCGCCATGAGGGCGCGCGCCAGTTGTGTTCCTCCCATCCAGACTGTGACTGTCGGCACCGGAATTCCACCGGTCAGGCCAGCTCAGCGGTCCCGCGGGTGCGGGCCGTGGAGCCGGTTAGCGGGCTGTCACCGCCAGTTCGGAATTCCACCGATTCCCGGAACAAGTGCGTCCAGTGTAACCGAGCGCATTCCGGATCACATGCGCGACCAGCCGAGGGTGGACGGCCCGATCGTGGGCGTCCAGCCGGTCTCGTTGAAGAACCGCAGGGACGACACCCGCAGGGAGCGCCGCTGCACCTCGAGGCGGGGGCTCAGCGCGAGCTGCGCGATGTCGTTGAAGAACCGGGCGGGTTTGTCCGCCTTCGCTTCGCGGCCGAGGTCCTTCGCCCAGCGCTCACGGCGGATCGGCTCCCCGCCCACGTTGTAGAACCCGGAACGGGCCTTCAGGGCCGCGGTGAAGGCGCGGCCGGCGTCCTGGTGGTGCAGCAGGGTGATGTAGTCCGACGGCTTCCCCAGCAGCACCGGGGCCCCATCGCGCACCTTGCGCAGGGTGTCCGTGGTGGCGGGGTCGCGACCGTACAGCTGGCCGAGCCGCAGGATCACCGCGGAGCGGCCTCGGTTGGCGAAGTCGACCGCGGCGCGCATCTCGGTGACGCGGGCTCTGAACGCGGAGCTGCGGACGTTCAGCGCCTGGTCCTCACCGATCCAGTCATCGCCGTTGTCGGGGTACATGAACAGGGAGGACTCCTGGATCAGCTTCGAGCAGCCGGCATCAGCGGCGGCCTGAGCGATCGCCACGGACGCCTCCTGATGGAGACGGTCGTCCTCACGCCACGCGAGGGGTCGCAGCGCGGTCATGCCGACGGGGATCTTCGCGAGAGTGTTGATGACGACGTCGTGCCCGCGGAATGCGCGGGCGAGGTCGGAGGCGCTGAAGACGTCGGCGACGACGGGGCGGGCGCCGCGTCCTTCGATGATGGGGATGCCGCGCTCCCGGCGGGTCACACCGGTGACCTCGTGGCCCTCCGCAACCAGAGCTTCGACTGCTTCCTGGCCGAGCACGCCGGTGGCGCCCGTGACTGCGATCCTCACAGGAGTCTCCTCGGTTCGTCGTGGTGAGCGGGGGGTGGAGACCAGTCTATGCGAGCCGGTCACCTGCACCTGGGGCCCATCCGTCCCGGACGACGGGCCGGCGGGTGCCGCGATGTTCGATGCGTCTCACGAACACCCGCTCGGCTTCCCCATGGACCATCAGGGCGTGTACTGTCTTTCGAGTACCGCACAGCGGGACAGGCGCCATTAGCTCAGTTGGTTAGAGCAACTGACTCTTAATCAGTGGGTCCGGGGTTCGAATCCCTGATGGCGCACACTGCATGGGAAGGCCCCGTCGGATCACCGGCGGGGCCTTCTGCATACCCGCCCCGCCCACTCGCATTGGTACGGTCGCTGCGAGGACGAAAAGCGCGGGGCCCCGTCGACCCCGGAGAACCGCCCCGGTCAGGCGCGCTGCACTGCCTCGTCGGATGTGGTGATGCGGGCGACGTGCAGAGCCAGATACGACACCTCGTCCGCTGTCAGGCTCTCGCCGAAGCGGAGGCTCACGATCGACGCGAGCTGCTCCGCCACGCGCACCGCCTCGGGATAGGCGTCGCGGATCGACTGACCGATCACGGAGGACACCTCCTCCAGCTGTTTGCCCTGCTGGATGCGGGCGAACAGGTACCGCACGTGCGTGATGAAGCGGGCTGTGTTCACCGTGGACTGCTCCAGCTCCACACCGAAGCGGCTTTCGATCACGGCGAGCATCTGCTGGATCACGCCCGTCATCCGGTAGGTGAAGGCGAGGTCCCCCTGATGCGCGAAGCTCGCGTTCACCAGGTGCAGCGCGATCGCCGTCTCCTCCGCCTCCCCCAGTGGGTCATCCACCTGGTCGTTGACGAGCCGCAGGATCGTCCGAGCCCGGTCGAGCTCCTGCGGGTAGAGGGCCCGCACTTCCGGCTCCAGCGGGTAGGCCGGTTCGTCGTCACCGGAGGCGCGGCGAGCAGCGACGCCCGCGATGTGGTCCGCGATCGCGACCACGAGGGTGACGGACTGGGCGAGCTTCTCATCGACCTGCCGCAGTGCGTTCAGGACGGCCCGGGCGATACCGGGATGCAGCTCGGCGAGCAGCTGCGCGAGATGGTCGGGGTCGCGTCCGTCGGCCGGCACGAACGTCTGGGAGATCTTCGCGGGGTCGACCGCATCGCCGGGGCGGGCCCGGAAGCCGAGCCCAGAGCCGGTGAGGATCACGGCGCGCCCCGACGGATCGCGGGAGAGCACGATGTTGTTGTTCAGCACGCGCAGAACCTTCATCGCACCCTCCCGCTGATCATGGATGTGTCAGACTCCCGACACTCTACTTCGCCACGCGGATCACCGCGTCACCGGCGCGGGCGGCGGAGCCGACGACGGGCTCCACCGAACCGAGCGACGCGGTGTTGGTGACGGTCATCAGGGTGGTGGCGGGGTGGCCGGCGCGGCGGACCGCGTCGAAGTCCACCACGGCGAGCACATCCCCGGCGTGCACGGACTCGCCCTGCGCCACGCGGACGTCGAAGCCGTCACCGCCCATCTGCACGGTGTCGATGCCGATGTGGACGAGCACCTCGACGCCGTCGGCGGTGCGGATGCCGTAGGCGTGACCGGTGGAGGCCACTGTCATCAGCTCACCGCCGACGGGCGCGGTCACCTGCACGGACCCGGCGTGCGCATCGGGTTCGATGCCGACGCCCTCACCGAGGGCGCGCGAGGAGAACACGGCGTCATCCACGTCATCCAGGGACAGGACCGCGCCGTCGAGCGGGGCGCCGATCGTCTCCGTGGGCCCGTCGGCCCGTCCGCTGGCAGCAGAACCACCGGCAGTCTGGGCGCCGACGGAGCCCTCCGCCGAAGGTTCCGAACCGGCGGCGTGGGAGCCGGCCGCAGCGGCCGCACCAGCGCCGGCGGCACCGGCTGGGAGGGGCGCGCCGGCACCGACGAGCTCACGCTCATCCGCCGTCGGGACATCGCCGCGCTCTGCGGCTTCAGCGGCGTCGCGCTCAGCGATCGCCGCCGCGCGCTGCTCCGGCGTCATGTAGTCGGTGAACACGATCAGCAGCATGGCGGTGAAGAACGCCGCGGCGATCGCGATGATGTACACGAGCGCGGGCGAGAACACCGGGATGGTCAGCAGCGAGGTGAACACGAAGGTGGAGGCGTTGACGCCGCCGAACAGGCCCACGATCAGGCCGCCCACGAGGCAGCCCACGAGCATGCGCGGGTAGATCCGCTTGAACCGCAGGTGGATGCCGTACAGGGACGGCTCGGAGATGCCGCCGAACAGACCGGCCGCGAGCGCACCCGTGGAGGTCTGCCGCATCACGCCGTCGCGGTGACGGATGGAGAGGATGAGGACGCCGGCGGTGGCGCCGAAGCAGGCGAAGTTCCATGCGCCCATGGGGCCCTGGATGAAGTCGTAGCCGAGGGTGTTGATGTTCTGCAGCATGAGCGCGTTCAGCGGCCAGTGCAGGCCCAGCGGCACCAGGAACGGGTACAGCAGCGGGATGAGGATGGCGAACACGATCGGGGCGTTGCCGTTGAGCCATGCCAGACCGGTGCCGAGGCCGGAGCCGAGCCAGATGCCGAGCGGGCCGATGAGGAACGCGGTCACCGGGATCATGATGATGAAGCTGAAGAACGGCACGAACACCATGTGCACGGAGCTCGGGATGATCCTCTGGAACAGGCGGTACACCAGGAACAGCAGAGGCACCATCATCAGCGGCACGAAGACCTGGCCGCCGTAGTCCTGCAGCTGCAGCGGGATCCCGGCGATGTTCGCCACGCAGGACTCGGTGCCGAGCGTGGCGTTGGTGGTGCAGATCGTGTCGGCGAACCGTTCGGTGTTCTTCAGGAGGATGTATTCGGGGGTCATGACGGCGGCCATGACGGCGGCGCCCACCCACGGGTCGATGTTGAGCTTGCGGGCGGCGTTGTACGCCACCATCACGGGCAGGAAGTAGAACACGCTGCGCCACATCGCATCGACGAACACCCAGGTGGCTGACTTGTCATCGGCGCGGAAGTCGACAACGCCGAAGGCGTCGAGCACCGCGGTGAACGCGATGATGAGGGAAGCGCCGAGCAGCACGCCCAGCAGGGGGCGGAAGGAGTCCGAGAGGTACTCGAAGAAGCTGTCGAGCCAGCCGAAGCGGCCGCGCGGACCGCCGGCGCGGGCCTCGGCCTTCACCTCGGCGTCGGTCTTGGGGCGTGCGGAGGAGGAGTCGCCGAGGAAGCGGGTCTCGGGCAGACTGATGATGTCGTTGTACATGCCGCCGACGGCGCCGCCGATCACCACCTGGTACCGGTCGCCTGCCTGCGGGACGGTGCCCATCACGCCGGGGACCGTGTCGAGCACGGACGCGTCGGCCTGGGCTGCGTCCTTCAGCTGAAACCGCAGGCGGGTGGCGCAGTGGGTGAGGCTGATGATGTTGTCGGGGCCGCCCACGCCCTCGACGATCTGCGCTGCTGGTGAGCGCGTCTGTTTGGTGGACATCGATGTCCCTTCCTTCCGGAGTGTGGCGAGGCACCGCGTTAAATGCGAAAAGACCCGAGACGGGCACAGTGGTGCTGTCTCAGGTCTTGCCTCGGAGGAGTAACAATCCTGCGCTGACTATAGCAGGGGCTCAGATGCCCGGCGCAGGGACGTTGGTCACCGAGCGCAGGAACGCCTGGGCGGGGGCCGACGGGCTGCTGCCGCGCCAGACGGCGCGGATGGTGCGGTCCAGTTCGTCGCCGCTGATGAAATCGGCCTCGACTTCCACGAGGGTGCCGCGCTGCAGGTCCTCGAGCACCACCAGTTCGGACAGGACAGCGGGGCCGCCGCCGGCGAGGACGGCGGAGCGGACGGCCGCGTTGGAGCCGAGTTCCACGATGGACTGCAGCACGGCCTCCTCCCCCAATGCCTGCTGGAGGGTGAGTTTGGTGCCGGAGCCGTCCTCGCGGGTGACGAGGCCTTCGGCGAGGATGTCCTCACGGGTGATCTCGGTGCGCTGCGCCCATGGGTGGCTGGGCGGCACCACGATGGCGAGGCGGTCGCGGGTGATGTCCTCAGTGGACAGGCGCGGGTGGACCGACGGGGTCTCCACGAAGCCGAGGTCGGCGCTGCCGCGCTGGACGTCGTCGAACACCCGGCTGGAGTTGCGGACCACGACGGACACGGTGATGCCGGGATGGGCGGGCTGGAATGCGGCGAGCCAGCGCGGGATCATGTGGTCAGCCACGGTGTTGGAGGCGGCGATGGCGAGGCTGCCGGTGGGGGCGGCGGCGATGTCCTCGAGGGTGCGGGCGTGGTCGCGGGCGGCGTCGAGGAGCCGGCGGGCGGTCTCGGCGGCGCGCTCTCCCGCTGGGGTGAGGCGAGCGCCGCGGGGATGGCGCGTGAGCAGCTGCGCGCCGAGGGAGCTCTCCAGGGCGCTGATGGTGCGCGACGCGTTGGGCTGGGCGATGCCGACATGGCGGGCAGCGGCCCCGATGGAGCCGAGTTCGCGCACGGCGGCGAGGAGCTGGGCGGTGCGCAGGTCGGGCAGATCCGGAAGCATACGCCGATGATATGCCCCCGTGCGGGGGGCATGCCTACCGGAAGCGACGCGAGCGGCGAAGACTTGTCCCCATGTCCCGACACGCATCGACCCCCCAGACCCTGACCGCTCCAGCCCCCGCCGCCACCCAGGCGCCGGCCTCCGCACCGGCACCGGATCCGGGCCCGCGCCGCGGCATCGGCGGGCTCATCCCGGGCATTGCCCTGTGCGCCGCCGGCATCGCTCTCGCGTTCGCGATCTCGACCGTGACGGGCCCGATCAGCGCACTGCTGATCGCCATCGTCCTCGGCATGCTGATGCGCAACACGATCCGCGTGCCCGACCTGGTCGAACCCGGGATCGCGTTCAGTGCGAAGCACCTGCTGCGAGCCGGCATCGTGGTGCTCGGCCTGCAGCTGGCCATCGGCGACATCCTCGCCCTCGGGTGGGGCGTTCTGCTCCTCGTGGTGGCGGTGGTCGTCGTCGGCCTCGCCTCCTCTCTCGCCATGGGATCCATGCTGGGGCTCAGCCGTCCGCATTCCCTTCTGATCGGCTGCGGCTTCTCCATCTGCGGCGCTGCTGCTGTGGCGGGCGCCGACGGCGTCATCCAGGACAAGAAGGAGGAGGAAGTGGTCTCCGCCGTGGCGCTGGTGGTCGTGTTCGGCACGATCATGATCCCGCTGCTGCCGCTGATGGCCTCCGCGATCGGCTTCACCACCGACCAGACCGCGATGTGGGCCGGCGCCTCCGTGCACGAGGTGGCGCAGGTCGTCGCCATCGGCGGCGCCCTCGGCGGTGCCGCCCTCGGAGCGGCCGTGATCGTGAAGCTGGCGCGTGTGCTCATGCTCGCCCCGGTGATGGCCGGCATTGCGATCGTGGAGCGCCACCGCCTGGGCCAGCGCGGGGCCGACGCGTCCGCGACCACCATGCCGCCGGTGATGCCGATGTTCGTGGCCCTGTTCATCGTGGCTGTGATCCTGCGGTCGATCCTGCCGATGCCGCAGGGCCTGCTGGATGCGGCGAGCCTCGTGCAGATCCTGCTGCTGGGTGCCGCGATGTTCGGCCTCGGCGCCGGCGTCGAGCTCAGCATGTTCCGCCGCCTGGGCCTGCGCCCGGTGATCCTCGCCCTCGGCTCCACTGTCGCGGTGACGGTGGTGGGCGGCCTCGGCGCGGCACTGCTCGCCTGAGCGCCGCCGCCGCATGATCTCGAGCATCACACGCGGTGATCTGGTCAGTGCCGCCCAGCGTCTGCTTCGCCGTCACTTGTCACCTCATCGCCGACGAAGCCGCCGGGTGTGATGTTCGACCTACCTGCCTGTGGCCCCGGTTCCGAGTGGCGCCGGGGCCGCGAGGGCGATAGGGTGGTCTCCGTCGCTTCGGCGATGACCTGTTGCCTCAGCGGTCACCTGCTGTGAGCAGCGAAGCGCCATTAGCTCAGTTGGTTAGAGCAACTGACTCTTAATCAGTGGGTCCGGGGTTCGAATCCCTGATGGCGCACCACCACGAGAAGCCCCGTCGGAAACCCGGCGGGGCTTCGTCGTGTCGCCAAGCAGGCCCATCCCTTCATAGAGGCTCCCGATGGCCACACCGAAGTAGCGAGCGATCTCCTCAACTTCGGACGCTTTCCAGGTCGAAGCGCCGCGAAGCTTGGCGAAGGTCTGGTTCCGACTGACTCCGATTGCGAGCGCCAGATCGTCGGCTCGCACGTCACGAGCAGCCATGAGCGCCTTTGTCGCTGCCGAGATTCGCTGGTCAGTGGTCGGGAATTCATGCGCTGGGGCAGTACTCATGTAAGTCACGCTAGCGGCCCTGAAAGCAAAAAACACGCTGTACGCGCCAAGTTCTTGCGAGAGTACGGAAATCCGTACTACGCTAAGGACCATGAGTACACAGGCGAGACTTGCAGACGTCCTCCTTCGTGAAGCTGGTCATGGGGGTCTGTGGGAGTGGGCGATGGATCAGCGGCGGTCGGTGACTCCGGCGCCGTGGGATGACGTTGCTCAGCGCCTGGTGCGGGAGACCGATGGCGAGGTTCAGGTCCGCGGTCAGATGTTGCGCCGGTGGGTGCAGCGGGCTGAGCAGGACCGAGCTCGCGATGGTGAGAGCTGAGGGGATCAGTAATGTCCGCGATGAATGACGAGCAGGAGTTTCGGGAGCTTCTGATAGCTGCTGCCGCTGACCCTGCGGGTTGGTCATCTCCTGCTGGTGAAGCTCTGGCGCACTTTCTGACGCGGGTGCTGGAGCCTAAGAGCGCGACCACTGAGGGCGCGGGCGATTGCGCTGCTGAGGCGGTTTTGGTGATCTCGGGGCGCGGTGGTCTTGCGGCTTCGGCGGCTCGGATTCTGGAGATGGATGCACCGTTGGGGTTCGTGATTAAGAGTGTCAGCCTCAATGTGGACCGCGCGGCTCTTGCGGAGACGATGGGCGTGGGATCACGCCAGGTCGGCGCGGGGGTTCAGCGTGTGCAGCGGTTCAGTGAGCTGACCGCGGATGGTGGTCCGGCGCTGGATGCGGTGTCTATGGCGTCTGCGTGGGCACCTGCGCGGGGTGAGGGGTCACCGGAGTCGGCGGCCGTGGTGCGAGAGTTCGCCGCGGTGCTGATTCAGCGGTTTCGGGTGCGTGGGGCGGTTGTGGCGCGTTGCGTGGAGGTGGCTGCTGACACTGCTGTGGATGGTGAGCGGGGTGTGGGTGCTACGGCGTCTGTGACCCGTCGGCGGCTGCGTCGTTTCCTGGAGGCCGGTGAGCAGCTGCGTGAGGTTGGGCTGGCTCGTGAGCGTGCGGCCGCGATGGCGGGGCTGCTGTTCGGTACTGAGCGCCATCCTGAGTGGTCCCTCCTGAGTGAGTGCGCGCATGCGCGGCGCGCTGGGCGCGCTGTGAGGGTGTCCTCGTGGCATGAGCGTCAGGCCCGGGTTGTGGCCGCTCGGCCGGGTGGCTTGGGGCGCTCGGTGGGTGTGCAGCCTGCTCTGTTCGAGACGAGTGAGCGTGCGGGGCGAGCGGTGCTGCGTCGTGTCGCGTGAGCCTGTGCAGCAGAAGAGCGCCGCCCTGAGTCGGTGCGGCGCTCTTGAAGCTGCGGGAGATGAGGATCAAAAGGTTTGGCGGCCTTCCTCGATCTCCACTGACCTAGTTGTCGTCAAAACACAAACAAGGAGGTCGCTCTCATGGTACGGCCGGGAGTGAGTGAGGCGCAAGCATCGGCGTGGTCGCTGGCCGCGGGGCTGGCGGGGCGGTCGCGGGTTCGTGTGGCGCGGTTCAATGGCCGTCGTGGTCGGTGGGAGTATCCGCGGACGCGCGAAGTTGATCTGACGGCTGATATTCCGCGGGAGCCTGCGGCGGTTCTCCTCTACAACTCGCACGGCTTCTGCCGGACGCTGGCTCTCGACGTCGATGTGGAGGGGACTGAGGGCGCGGCGCTCACTCACCGGCTGGTGGCACTGCTCCAGCGGTGCGGTGGGTCGGTCATTGTGGACCGCTCCCCTGCCGGGCGCCATCACGTTTATCTGCCTCTGCGGGATGGGCTCAGCGCGGTGGAGGCCGCTGAGCTGGCTCGCGCTGTTGCACGTCGTTTCCCTGGGGTGGATGCGCAGCCTCACGTGACCGGGGCTGAGTCGGGCTGCATCCGGCCGCCTGGTTCGGTGCACAAGCGCGGTGGTTTCCAGGAGCTGGTGACGGACCTTGATACTGCGCGCCGTGTCCTGCTGGTGCGAAATGGCTCAGACGTGCTCGGGGCGCTGAGGCGCGTTCTGAGCGAGGAGATTGCCCAGATTCGGCGTGACCAGATGGCACTGGCGGCGCCTGCTCCGGTGGATGCGGTGGACAGTGTCGATGCGCTGCCTCTGGGAGGGCAGCGGGTGCTGTCTGAGCGAATGGCGCGCCTGGCTCAGTCGGGGGCTTTCGAAGAAGCGGGGTACCGCTCTGCATCCGAGGGCCGGATGGCGGTGATCTGCGCGGCCGCCCGCGCCGGGTTGGACTTCGGCGGCATCGTTGCGCGGATGGAGGACGGTCGGTGGCCGGGCCTGGCGGCGATGTTCCACAACGTCAGTGGCGACCGGCACTCACGCCTCGGAAAGGAGCTGGTGAAGGCTCAAAAAATTGTGGCTGCTACGCCGCGGCCGACGTCTGTCCGTCAGTGCAACACAAGCGCGGCGTTCAATGTCACGAGGGGGGCAGGCACTGGTCGTTCAGCGCGTGAAATTGAGATTGATGAACATCGGTTCATTCGGCGTTGGCGTGCAGTGCTGGCTGAGGTGGAGCGGTCGGAGTTTGCTGGCTCCCGGGGGGTGCATGTGCGTTTGCTGTTGCGGGCGCTGGCGGCGGCTGCTCATCAGGTTGGCTCGCGTCATGTGTCGTTTGGGGTGCGGTCGTTGTCGGTGTCGATGCCGGTCGATGCGTCCACTGTGGCTCGGTTGCTGGAGGTATTGAGGGAGTCGGCGGACCCGTGGATCGTGCAGGTGAAGGCGGCTGAGGGCGTCGAGGCCGATGCGTACGAGCTGCGTATCCCTGAGCGGCATCGCGGGCTGGCTGAGCGTGTGGAGCTGCCTGCTGGAAAGGTTCATGCGCTGCGGCCCGTGTTCGTGGAGCTGGGTGCTGCCGCGGCGCTGGTGTTCGAGGCGATTGAGCGTGGGGCGTCGTCTGTGCTGGAGGCGTCGCGTCGCTCGGGTATCTCGCGTTCGACCGCACACGAGGTGGTCGGCATGATGCGGTCCTGGGGCCTGGTTGAGATCGAGCGAGGACGGCTGGTTGCCCGACCGGACCGGCTGGATGTGGTTGCTGAGCGTGTAGGGGCTGTCGCGGTGGTGGCTGAGGTGATTCGTCGGCATCGTTATGAGCGAGCTCTGTGGCGGGCGTGGCTGAGTGGCGCGCGTGGTCAGGAGACACAGGCGTGGTGGGTGCATGTGTTGGAGGCGGGGCCACCTGATCGGTGGGCGGTGGCGTAGCTGTCGTGGTGCGCGGGCTTGTGGGGACATGAGTCAGCGTGCCGATGCGGCAAGGAGCGTGTCATGTGGAGGTTGAAGCAGAAGCGGGTCATCATCCCGGCGGTGGTGGTCCTGGTGATGATCGTGGCTATCGTGGGGCTGTCTGTGCTGGGCCGGAACAGCACGGTGCCTGCGGAGGAGCGGGTGGATGTGCGGCCCTCGGCCACACCGTCAGCGGGGCCGGTTCCGACGAAGAAGGGGAGTGACCCACAGACCTCTAACGTGACCTCGCTGGTTCCTCTGCCGCAGACCGATGACCCGGCGGAGATGGCTGCCAATGTGACGCGGATGCTGGGGTCCACGGACGCCGAGCGGTTTGAGCAGGATGACTACGCGCGGGTGTTGGCTGAGGTCTCCCCTAGTGATGCGCCAGGTATTCCTCAGGCGCAGTGGGCTGATGCGACGACGATGTTGGCGCTGTCGTGGGAGCCGTGGGAGGAGCGCCAAAAGCTTGACGTCGCTGACGAATTTGAACCGACCCGGACCAAGGTCGCCAGCGATGATGGCTACGTCCAGGAGCGCTTCTTTGGTGGCGAGGAGCCGTCTAGTGAGGAGCAAAAGAAACTGGCGAAGTGGCTGGAGGGTCAGGAAACCACGGTGGTAACCGTGCAGGGCAACCTTCAGCGGCAGGCGACGGCGAAGGATGGGTCGCGGCGGCAGTGGGATGAAGGGCCGGTGGAGTGGGTCGTGGTGCTGTCGTGCGAGAAGGGCGCTGGGTCGTGCACGGTGCTGTCGGTGGAGATGACGGGGAAGGTGAAGTCCAATGACAATGGCTGATGTGCTGGTGCCTGCCGCGCCTGATGCGGCGAAATCGACGGGAATCAAAGACTGCCTGCTGTCACCTGATCCCATAGCGTGCGGCGTGGTCCAAACCGGGAAGTCAGCGGCAAAGATTGCGGCTAATGACAATGTGCAGCTTGCGAGCGAGGTGCTGGAGAAGGGGCCAACTCAAGCCGTCACCGACCGAGCAACGGCTGCCGCGGAGTCGAAGTTTCAAGAAGCGCTGTGGGACCTCGCGCAATCGATCGTCGATGGGACTCAGTACTTCTTCCGTCTCATCATGAACCTGCTGATCCACACGACTGAACCTCAGGTGGACGGGCAGTTCATCTACGACATGGGCGGGCGCATCTTCTTCATCGCGCTGCCACTGATCATCCTGTTCGCCATGCTCCGAATCTGCGTGGAGTCGTTTCGAGCACGGAGCCTCGCCGGAGCTCGGGGTGCAGCGTTCGGGGCCGCCGGTTCACTGATCGGGACACTGGCGCTGTTGCCCTTGACCCACTTGGGGGTTCAGGCACTCGATAGCGTGGCCACGGGGTTGCTGAATGCCACGTTGACGGACGTGGACTCCTTCGTGGACCGGATCATGGGCGCTGTGGTCTCTGTGGGGACCGTCATTGGAAATCTCTCCGCGGGGCAAGATGTAAGTGGGCCGGTGAAGGGGTGGGAGGTACCCGCGGCCGGAATGCTCGTGACGGCGATCATCGCGATCATCTCCGCGCTGCTTGTGCTGATGTCGTGTGTGATCATCGGACTCGCCCTGGTGACCCGTAACGCGCTGCTGTATGTCGTCATCGTGGTCGGGCCCATCTGTCTGGCCGGTCTCTCATGGGGACCGACTCGACGGTGGGCGTCCACGTGGACCGGGTGGCTGGTGGCGTTGCTGTTCACGAAGCTTGCTATCGCGGTTGTGATGGGACTGGGAGTTCTCGCAATCATCGAGCCTGGCGTTGAGGGGGGATCGTTTGTGCTGCCGGACCTGGCCACGATGCTCTCGGGCATCATGATGCTGGTCATTGCCGCGTTTATGCCGGTCGCGTGCTTCGCCTTCTTCGGATGGATGGGTGAGGCGTCTGTGGCGGCGATTAGCCAGGCCGGACAGGCCGCTCAGTCGCGCCTGAGTCGCGTCCCGTCATCGGCGGTCGATGTGTCTCAGTCCGCTGCAAGTCGAGCGCGGTCCGTTCTGAGTGATGCAGGAGGCGGCACCGTGTCCAGCGGGACCGGTGGAGGCGGTGAAGCTGGCGTGTCGGGGACTGTTGGCGGTTCTGGGGCCGGTGCTGCCGGTCAGGCTGCTGGTGGTGAGGTCGCCGCCGGTGAGGCGGCTGCCGCTGGTACCGGCGTCGGCTTGGCAGCTGTGGGCGCTGTCGAAGCTGGTAAGGCCGCTGTGGGCGCGGTGCAGGAGACGGCGAAGGAAGCTCAGTCTCAGGTCCAGGAGGGCATCGACGAGGGCACGAGTGCGGGTGGGGCCACGAGTGGCGACTCCGCTTCGTCGGAGCATTCCCCGGTCGAGGCTAGGGACACTGCGTCGGCTGCGTCGGGTCGTGACGCTGACTACGTTGCTTCCTCTGGAGCGGCGGCGTCGTCTGGATCGGATGCTGTGGTTCCGTCGGGTGACTCGATGATGGCGGATGAACCATCACCGCCGGTCGAGGATTCCACGACCGGGCACGGCTCGGTCCCGTCTACGCCTGTGCCGGTGAGCGAGGACAGCACGGCTCAGGATGGAGGGGCGAAGCATGACTGATCCACTGGTTCCTCGTGGTGACGCTCTCCCGCCGGGGTCTCGCGACCTACTAGAGTCCATCGCGGGCACCGCGGCCAATGCCGCTCTCATCCTGGCAGTGGTCGGGGTCGTCCTCGGCGCGGTGATGGCAGGGATTGGCACAGTTTCAAGCCGCCCGCAGATGAGTCAGTCCGGGTGGTTCGCGGTGGTGGGAGCAGCGTGCTCCGCGGTCGTCGCGGCCGGTTTGAGCCTGTTCGTGGCGTGGCTGGGCGATCGAGCGTTCACGTTGTGGATTAGCTGATCCGGGCAAATTGAGACCGGGGCCGTTACTGGATTTCCAGTGGCGGCCCCGTTGTCGTGCTCACGGCGCTTGTGGGGTCAGATGCTCCGGTGCAGGGCCGGACCACAACGTGAGAGGACGCGAACCATGGTCATTGCAGAGAACTTCGATCCCGGTGTTTCCCCAACGTGGGACGCGCTGCCCAGCGGCGTCAAGACGTTTCTGACGGACGTTGCCGGAACCATCATGAATATCGGGCTGATTGCGGCGGTGATTGTGCTGATCGCTGGGGCCATCGTGTGGGGCGGTGCTTCGCTGTCAAACCGACCGGGTGTGGCAGCCATCGGGGTGAAGGTGCTGGCGGTCGCGGCGCTGGTTGCGATTGCCTGCGCGGGCGCCAATGCTCTGATCACGTTCTTCGCGAATCAGGCTCCGTCGATTTTCTCCTGATCTCACCTCGACTACTGACCTGAGGAGGACGTCATGTCTGCGGAGGCATCACAGCGCTTGACGGCGAGGTTCCCTCGCCGCTCTCAGCGTGGAGTGATCGCGGGAATCAGCGGTGTTCAGCTAGGGCTCCTGGGTGCTGCTCTCGTCTTCACTGTGGCCGGTCTGTGGCTGGGGCGCGCTGGGATGGCAGTGCCTGTGATGGTGCTGCTTGGGGTTGCACCGACGTGGTGGACAGGCCGTCCCTTGGTGAACTGGGTACCCTACCTCGGCCGATGGCTGCTGCGCGGTGCTACGGGGCAGCGGACGTACCGTGCGCGCCCGCTGGCACCGCGGCCCGCTGGGGCGCTGGGTCTGCCTGGGGATGCTGCGCGGCTGCGCGTGCTTAGTGATGCTCTCAGTGGCGCCGGTCTGGTGCATGATCCGACGACTCGTACGCTGACGGCGGTGGCGCGAGTGAGTGCGTCGGATTCGTTCGTACTGGCTGAGAGTGAGCGACAGGATTCCGTGGCGTCTGGCTTCGGCAGTGTGCTGGCGGCGTTCTGTGAGGATGCTGGTTCGGGTGTAGACCGGGTGCAGGTTCTGCTGCGCGCCATCTCGGACTCGGGTGAGGAGGTGCGGGCGCACTTTGAATCTGAGGGAACCTTGGAGGTGTCGTCTGCTGCGCATGAGCTGTATGGCGAGTACCTGGCTGCTTCGCGCGTGCGGTCCGTGCGCCACGAAGCGTGGGTTTCGATTCGGCTCAAGATGACCGCGCGTGGCGTGGCAGGCAGCGTGCGTGCGGCGGGCGGTGGTGTCACTGGTGGCGCTGAGGTTCTGCGTGAGCGAATGCAGCATCTTCGGTCGCGGTTGGGGGATGCCCAGGTGAACTTTGAGGGTTGGTGCTCATCGGGAGACATTGCCGTGCTGGCTCGGACCGCGTATGACCCGGATTCGCTGGCAGAGCTGGAGGCTCACCCTGAGGTTGGGCGGTCACTAGCTGGTGCTGGCCCGCTGGCAGTGGACGAAGCGTTCACGTACTTCCGCACTGAGTCGGGCTATCAGCGGGTGCTGTGGGTTGTGGAGTGGCCTCGGAAGCAGGCAACGGCGGGATTCCTCCAGCGCCTGGTGATTGCACAGATTCGCCATACGTTCACGATGATCTATGAGCCGATCCCGACTCGGCGTGCCATCACCAGCGCGCGTGCGGCGTCCACCGCGGCGGAAACGTCACGGATGTGGGAACGAAAGTCCGGTGCTATCGACACGAAGGAGCGTCAGCGTGAGCGCCAAGCGCTGGAAAACGAAGAAAACGCACTGGAAGAGGGCCACGGTGCTATGCGGTTCGCCGGGCTGGTGACCGTCTCGGCTGACGATCTCCAGGAGCTGCGCGTGGTGACGGACCAGGCCCGGACTGCGGCAGCCCAGTCGGGGTGTGAACTGCGAATTCTCGGTGGTGAACAGGCGTCGGCGTTCATCGCTGGCGCACTGCCATTCGGACGGGGGCTGTGACAGTGGAGAAGTCGAAGCGTCGAGTGGTGACGGCCAGTGCGCGACGTCTGTCGCGGACGGACTGGCGGTTGATGCGCCGCCGTGAGCGTGAACTGATCGCAGAGGATCAGAAGGCGAAGGCTGCGGAGCGAGCGCGTGTGGCTCGGGAAGAGAAGACGGCCTGGCGGTCTGAGGACTATCTGCCTGCTGCCGGTGAGAAGGGGCCGAAGGCTTTGCGAACGTCGCATGCGTTCCAGGCTCAATCGCACCGTGCGCACACCGGAATCCTGGGGCTCACGTATCCGTTCCTCGCTGACCCGGGTCTTGGCGCTCAGGGCATGGTGATGGGCCAGAACCTTCTCGGCGGCGGCGTGTTTACGTACGACCCGTTCAGCGCATATGAGGCTGGTGTGCTCGATGACCCGAACATCATCTGCTCGGGCAAGGTGGGCTCGGGAAAGTCCACGCTGAACAAAGCCTTGACCACGCGCGGCGCGGCTTTTGGCTATCGGTCGTATGTGCCTGCTGATGTAAAGGGTGAGTGGACTGCGCCCGCGCGCGCTGTCGGCGGTGCAGCGTTTGAGATCGGCCCCGGTGGTGCGGATCGGATCAATGTTCTGGGCACCCCGATCACGCGCCCCTCCTCATACAGCGAGGAGGATTGGGAGGAGACCACTCGCAATCGCCGGGCGATGCTGCTGGAGGCGATCACAGAGCGGCTGATGCCGGAAGGGCGGGAGCTGACTCCCATGGAGTCGAGCGCTCTGCTGTATGCGCTCACTCAGGTGCTGCGTTGTGATGCTGAGGAGCCGGTGCTGGGTGATGTGGTGCATGAGCTGTTCAATCCCCAAAAGGATGAACGTGACCGGGTGCCCGAGGGGTTCACGCGCATGACGGAGGTGCGCGACCACTCGCAGGAGGTGGGCCATGCACTTGCGAAGCTGACGCAGGGGGCGCTGGGTGGCGTGCTCAACGGGAAGTCCACTGTGCGGTTTGATCCGTCGCTGCCCATGCTGACCATCGATGTGTCGCGTCTGGATGGAAATCGGCTGCTTGATGTGGTGATGACGTGTACGTCCTCGTGGATGGAGTCGGCGCTCCAGGACGGTACGCACCGGCGCCGATTCATGGTGTACGACGAGGGGTGGCGGATTTTCACTCAGCACTCGCTGCTCGCTCGGTTGCAGCACAACTGGAAGATTGCGCGTGGCTGGGGCATCTCTAACGTGCTGGTGTTCCACTCCTTTGGTGACCTGGAGACTGCTGGAGATGGTGGACAGGCTGCGCGGGCTCTCGCGCACAACCTCGTGTCTGATTCGTCCACGGTGATCTCGTTCCGGCAGTCAGGGCGTGCTGTGGGTCCGGCTCAGGAGATGTTGGACCTGACCGATACAGCGGCTGGTCTGCTGACTGATCTGCGCAAGGGCCAGGCCCTGTGGCGCATTGGGCGGCGGCAGTCGATGGTGCAAGTGACGCGGACTCCGCGTGAGGCGGCGATCTTCGACACCGATGAGGCGATGGTGAAGCATGGCCCGGCGTGACACTCGTGGAGAGATGAGGCGGCGCGCTGGCGGCTTCGAAGTGGTGGCCCCGTTTGTTCTCGGGATCGTCGCCGCGCCGGTGGCCCTGGTGTGGGCAGCTGGCTTCGTGGCAGCAGTTGTGCAGGGTCGTTCGTACTCTGCCGGGCTGGGGCAGGCAGTGCAGGCAGTGCTGAGCCCGGGGCACGCTGGCGAGCTCCTTGGCGTGGGGTCTACCCCGCTGGTTTGGACCGTGGTTGCGGTGCTGGTCTTGCTGCTTGGTGGTCTGGTGCGAGTCGGGTGGCGAACCGTGGCCCGTCAGCGATCAGCGGCGGCTCGGGAGATCGGCCGGGAGCGAGGGCTGCCTGACCGGTCTGAGGTTGCGCGCCAGTACGGCGCGCGACAGGTGCTGAACCGGCACCGTCAGATCAGACCTGATTTTGAGGCCGGGCGGCGTCCCTGTGTGGATGACTTCGCGTTCTGGGATGGCGTGAGCCAGGGGGTGAAAACCTACACGACGTTTGAGACTCCTACGATGCTGATTGCTCCGTCGCGTGTGGGCAAGTCCCAGTCGATCATCGGCCCACGGATCGCTCAGGCTCCAGGAGCTGTGCTGTCGACGTCGACGAAGGCTGAGATTGTGCGGATGACATGGGAGCTGCGCGAGCAGACAGGTGGTCCCATGATGGTCTGTGACCCGGAGGGTGTGGGAGAAGAAGCGGGCCTGCCGAGCGGGGTGTCCTGGTGCTTGTGGTCTGGATGCGAGGACGTGAGTGAGGCGCTGGCGCGGGCGCGTGTGCTCGCGTCCAGCGGTGGTGAGGGTGTCAAGAATGCGGGGTTCTGGGAGGCCACCACGAAGCGGGTGATGGCTCCCTTGCTTCACGCTGCCGCTGTCGATGGGGACGTGACGATGGGCCAGTTCCAGAGCTGGTGCTTCGATCCGAAGAACGCCCTGGATGCTGTGGAGATTCTGCGGGACACGCGCGGGGCCGCGGACTTGGCCTCCATGTTGGTGTCCGTGGTGGAGATGGACGACCTGGAGACGCGCGCGAACATGTGGGCTCCGGTGTCCAACGTGGGGATGGCACTGGTTGAGCGGGGCGTACGTCGAACGTTCGGCCCTGGTGGCGATCAGTTGGACATTGATGCATTCCTGCGTGATGCCGGGACCATCTACATCCTGGGTCAGGACGGCGGTACCGCCGCCCAGTTGATTCTGACGCTCGTGGATGCTGTCTGGCGAGCAATGGTGCGGCGGGCCAACGGCGCGCCGGGTGGACGGATGGAGCCGCCTGCCCATATGAGTCTTGACGAGATCGGCAACATTGGTCGGCTGCCGGAGCTGCCCCGCATGATCAGTGAAGGCGGCGGCCTGGGTATCCAAACGACGGCTGGGTTCCAGTCGCTCGCACAGGCAGCTCTGCGCTATGGCCAGGACGCGGCGAAGGCGATGTGGGAGTCCGCAACTCAGCGAATCGTGCTGGGTGGCGTGGACGATGACGCAGTGCTGACCTCCATGTCGCGAGCTGCGGGCACTCGGACGGTGGTGCAGGAGTCTGTGTCGAGTTCCCGACGGGGTGAGGGCGTTGGACGCTCCTACTCGGAACGGGAAGAGCAGGTGCTGGAGAAGCACCAGATTCAGACCATGCGGCGGGGCTTGGGCTGCGTGATCGAAGCGGCGAAACCCCTGGTAGTGGTCAGCTTTGAACCGTTCTTCCGACGCTATGACAAGCAGGTGAAGCGGCTTCGTCAGCAGAAGCAAGAAGCAGCCGCTGAGCGGCTGACAGGAGTGTCCGATGACGTCCCGACGATGAGTGGTGGTGATGAGTGATGGCGCGTCAATCACGAGAGGAGTATCTACAGGAGCGCGCTCAGAAGGTTGAGCAGCTGTCGAACGACATGGCGGACCGTGTGCAGAGCCTGGCGACCGGCGAAGATGCGGTCGCGCTGGTCAGCTTCGTAGCGCGGTTCCGCTCCCGCTCCCCCAACAACGCGGCGCTGATCTACTCGCAATATCTCGGCCGAAGGGAGCGCGGGGAGTCGGTGGAGGAGCCGTCGTTGCTAGCTGGGTACAAGCAGTTTCAGGAGATGGGGCGTCAGGTGCGCCGCGGTGAGAAGGGCTACCAGATTCTGGCTCCGGTCACGGCGCGGTTCGCGTCGGCCACACCGGATGATCCGTCATCGTGGCGGCGGCTGAACTACCGAGAGCGGCCCGCCGCGGGTGAGAAGATCGAACAGAGGATGGTGGGCGTGAAGCCTGCCAGCGTCTTCGATATCTCTCAGACCGAGGGGCCTGACCTGCCGTCTCTGCCCACGTGGAGCCCCAACACCCAAGGTGTTGTGCCCGATGGTCTGATGGACGCGCTGAGAGCTGAAATCGAGCGAGAGGGATTCTCCCTCACCATCACGGACGGACCGTTGCCGAGCGGTGCTGAAGGACTCACGCGGTACAAGGATCAGGAAGTGACGATCAACGGTGCCCGCGGTGAAGCAGAGACGGTGGCAACCGCGCTTCATGAGCTTGGTCATGTGAAGATGCATCACCCGAAGATTGAAGGGGCTCGTGCACTGCCTCGGGGGCAGCGCGAGTTCGAAGCGGAAACCTACGCGCATGTGCTGGCGAAGCTGCACGGGCTGGACACCACTGAGTCCAGTACTGCCTACGCCGGAGGGTGGGTGCTGGGCACCACCGGTGCGGACCAGGAGACGACGGCAGAACTGAGCGCACAGGTGGTGACCCGGGTAGCAACGGCGGTGAACGCAACGCTCGACCGGCTGCCTGCCGGGGCAGTCATTGCGACCGGGGCACTGCCGTCAAAGGATGATGTGAAGCAGGAAGCAGCGTCTTCACCGGAACAGCAGCGAGTGAAGAATGCTCTGCGCATGGAGGCCCGAGCTCCCGCGCGGATTCGCGATGAAGAACCGGTTGCTCCCAGTGCAGCGGTTCGGGCGAAGGCACGCCGGTGAGGCGCGTCCGGGCTCATGCGGTAATCGGGCGGCAGCGCGCTCGGCATCGCCACCGCTACCGCGCGTACATGCAGTCACCGCTGTGGTGGGAGCGCCGCGCCCGCTGGATCGAAGAGGAACAGAACCGGTCGGGCGCTGTTCGATGCGCTGTCTGCCAGGGGGCATGGTCCGACTTGCATCACATGAGCTACGAGCGGATGGGACGTGAGCGTCACTCGGACCTGGTGGCGCTGTGTCGAACGGACCATGACTGGGTGCACGGTGCGTATGACGCTGGACGGTGGCGCGGAATGGACTACGAAGTGGTGATGCGGCGACTGCTGGGTGTAGCACGGCAGCAGAGAGGAGAGCCGGATGTACAGCGTTGACCGCTCGGTCGGAATGGTCGATGACGCGGGCACACCAGCGGTGCCCGCGTCGGCTTTAGAGGGGGCGTCGGCCGCTGGCTGGGTTCCGGTACCGACCACGAAGTGGGGCGTTGATCATGACGATCTGACTTCACGGGCCAACTTCGAGGTTCTAGAAGCTAGCTGTCCTCATGTGCTTCGAATGGTGGGTGACGAGTGGCGCTGTCTGCTGATCCACACCGATGACCAATCGCACCTAGAGTCGTCATGGTGGGAAGCTCTGCGCGAGGGGCGCGTCATCAGCGAAACAGCGACAGCGGGCCTGGTTCGTCGTTCACTGGCACGGCGGGTGGCCCACGTCGAGGGGCCTGAAGCGCTGGAGGCTCTACCGGAGGCTCTAGTGCGGCGTGGATTGCGGAAAACAGCGCTGCGCGTCCTTACGAGGTCACTGGAGAGTGAAGCGGTGCGGGCGTACCTGACGCTGGCGGCCGTGACGTACCCTCTGCCGGTGGTGCGCGCGGTCACAGTGGAGATTCCGGCACACGCCGTCGTGGTGGACCAGCTTGTGGAGGCGGTGGCGGCGCGGCCTGAGATACTAGAAGCGCCCTTGGGCGGTGCCGCGAATTGGGATCAATATGAGAGGTGGCTGCGCAATGGCCGATGATCAGAACCTGGATCAGTTCCGCGATCTGGAACAGGAAATCGGGCAGACTGACGATACCGAGATGGCTGAGCTTCCGCATCCGGTCGATTGGATGGCTCTGTCGGTCCACGAGTGGGGCGATGAGCTGGATCGGCTGCGCCTGTGGGTTGCTCAGATGACAACCGAGTGGGCTCTTCCGTCGTCGGTGATCCTGCCCTGCTGGGAGCAGCACCCTGATCTGGTGCAGCTGTGGAGCGCGGCGCGCGATTCCTACGACACCTTGTACCACGAGATGCAGCCAGGGACAGGACCTATCGACTTCCATCGCTACTTCTCATGGGTCAGGCAGGAGGTCGCGGCCATCACGGGGACGTTGCGGTGCACGACGGATGAGCACGTTGCACCCCGTGTCCAGAGTTGGGCACGCGAGATCGCGGAGGAGGGTGAGATGAGCCGTGAGTTCGCGGCGCAGAGCGCCCGTGTCGATCTCGCTGTACAGAACCATTTGGAAGCAGGACGGGGCGGGGGATCGATGAACGTCGTGTTCGTGGATTTCACGCGGGGCCGCTGAAATGAGCCAGAAGGTCGCTATCCCGAGCCGATGGGAAATTCAGTTTGCATGCGGTCATACCGCTGTCAGGGATTTATCGGCAACCCGTGCGGATTACCGTGAGAGCTTCGCGCGCTGGCTATCGCAGCGAGATTGCTTTGATTGCTATAAGAAGCAACAGAACCAGGTGCGGCCAGGCCCAGGCGTCCACGGCTAGAGAAACGGATCGGTGAGCGGCCCGAAGGAGTCTCCTTCGGGCCGTTTCTCCATGTCAGAAGCGTTGCCGCTGACGGGGCTTGTCCTTGTCACTGTCGAATCGTGGGCGCCCGTTGGAGTCCTGATTCTGGCGCTGGCGGAAGTGTGCCGCCCGGGCCCGGTGCTCTTTCAGAGCGATTTCCTGTGGCATGACGGATCGAATGCGTGCCTCGCGGGTGAGGTCGTGGTCATCGCGCTCCAGAGCACGAAGCGACTGCTCCGCGTCGGTGATCGTCCGGGCAAGGGAGTCTTCGGTGCGCTGAGCTCGCTGGTGGGCGCTCTGTGCTGCGTCGGACCGCTGTTGCGCGGCTTCGGCCCGGCGGTGCTCTGCGGTTGCTTGCAGCCGGTCATCGACCGCGGAGGAGGCTCGTTCGATCAGCCAGCTGCTCCGTCCCTCCGTGGGCGGAGTCTGCCCCCAGGTGGCAATGAAGGCGGCGTCAGCGTCGTTCGCGGCGCGTCGTGCCGAGGAACGTCGGAACAGTCCAGCGCGCTGAGCCGCCTCGTGAATGCGGTCCAGATTTTCTGCTTCGGTCGTGATCGTGTTCAGCGCGCCGGTGAGTGCCTCGTCTCGTATGCGTGCGAGGGAGCGGCGTGCGGCGTCGGCTGCGGCGGCGGCCTGTGCGGCGTAGTCGGCCGCGTCGGCAGTGGTAGCTGCCGCGGTGTCGATCTCCAGTGAGGCCCTGTCCCGTCGAGCGGTATGGCGGGCACGGGCTTCCTCCAGCTCGCGGCGGGCGGCGGTGAGGTTGGCTGTGAGGCCGTGGGGGCGGCGAAGCTCGTCGGTGAGCCAGGCCGGGGAGTGCAGCGCGGCATGTTCACGTTCATGGTCCTCGCGGTGGCGCTGTTCGCGGTCCATAGTGGCTCGGTATTCGAGCTCGGAGGTGAGCTGATCCAATGTGGTCTCGGTGGCGTTGAGCTGTGCGGTGATGGCCTTGTGCTGCTCACTGAGCTCGGTGAGGGCTTTCTGAGCCGCCTCGATCTGCCGGTTGTGAGTCGCGAGGGTCAGCGCATCGGCTCCATCTCGGTGGGCGCGGTCGCGGCCCGGGGTCAGCTCGGTGGTGAGCCGGTGATGGGCCAGGTGGCGCTGGTCAGCCAGGGCGCGGGCCTCGGCCGTGAGCCGATCCCGATTCGCGGTGAGCCGGTCCATGACCCACTGAGGCTCATCCACGTCCCCCATTGGGCGATCACGCCACGGTTGGGGCTCAGGCTCAGACGGCTCAGCAGGGTCACCGGCTCGCGCGGTTTCTGCGGCGACTACATGACGTAGTTGGTCGTCGGAGAGATCGTGGCGGTCGCGTTGCATCGCCTCCGTGATCTGCTCGGCAGCGCCGGTGCCATCGGGGGCTGCCACCAGAAGGCGGTTGTCGTACTTTCCGCGGGTCATCCCGACGTAGAGCTGCGCCGCGCTAGTGGTGTCAGTGAGCACGGTAACGGCCGAGCGTGTGGACACTCCCTGTGCGCCATGCACTGTGGAGGCGTACCCGAGTGACAGGTGCTCACGGGCGTACTCGTGGGTGATCGTTTCGCTGCGGTTGTCGATGCCGCCGGTGAGGGTGATGCCTGCGCCGGTGATGTTCTGGATGGTCCACTGTTCACGGTTGGCCACCGTGAATGCTGCGTCACGGTTGTTCTTGCGAGTGGTGACTACATCGCCGATGTGTGCGGTGGCGCTGTCGCGGATGGGCGCGGTGGCCGTGGTGTCAAGCTGGCCGCGATCTAGTCGGGTCTGCTGCACCTGATCGTTGATGGCCGTGACGATCTCGTTGGTATCCGCCATGACCGCGATGGACTCTCCCCGGCCGTGGGCCTCGACCCAGGCAGCCGCGGCTGCGTCCACTTGGTCCTGGTCATCACTGCATCGGGTGATGTAGCCGTGATGGGTGAGCCATGCAGCAACTTCGCGGGCTTTCGCTTCGCTTCCGACTGAGCGGAGGTCACGGGTGATCTCGGCGTAGGCCGTATCTGCGTCGCCTGCTGCGGTGCGGAAGCGGTGGATGGAGTGGAGGTCAGCCTTAGCGTCATCGGGGAGTTCACGCTGAACCAGAGCCATCGCACCGGAATGGCCCACGGGGCGGACCTGGTGCGGGTCACCGACGAGGGCGACTCGTGCCCCCGTCTCATCAGCCAGGGTGAGTAGGGCGTTCATCGAGTCCAGGTCCACCATGCCCGCCTCATCGCAGACGATGATGTCTCCTCGGGCGATGGCGCGGGTGGGAGCGTGCCAGACCTGCCCGTTGACGTCTACATCGCCATCGCTGAGGCGGCTCCAGTGAGTGCGGCCTCCCTGGTCCTCACTCCAGCGCCACCCGTGGGCGTACAGCAGCGCGTGGAGACTGGATGAGTCGTTGCCGATCTCTGCCTGCGCCACCTGTGCAGCCTTCATGGTGGGGGTCACGGTGTGCATCTGGCTGCCCTGGGCCCGGATCGTCCGCTCTGCCACGGTGAGCATGGTGGTCTTGCCTGCTCCGGCTGGCCCCTCGATAGCGACGAGAGGAGCACTGCCCGCGATGGTGCGAGCGGCCGCGATCTGCTGGCCGTCCAGCTTGATCGGCTGCTCCCCTTCCTCGGCGCGCTCGGCATCAATGCTCTCAACGGCGGCGGCGATCACGTCCACGGCCGCGGGGGTGGTGTCACCCAGCGCGGCGCGGGTGGCTGCTCGTGCGGTGATCTTCTGACGGGTCTCACCCACGTCGATGAGCCGCATCGTCTTCACGTCCTCGGCCGCCGGGCCAGGGGCAAGAGACTCGCACTGAGCCAGGGCTCGGGTTTCCACCTCACGGATCAGCTGGTTCAGCACTTCTGGCGGTTCAGTGAGCTGGAGGTGGGCCACCGCCATAGTGGCCCCGGCTCGAAGGTCAACGCGGGAGAACCGTGACTGAGACCGGACGGCCCGCTGGTCGGTCCAGCTCAGGGCATGAGCCGTGAGCCGGTCACGGTCTACTTCGGCTGCGTGAACCGGTTCCGTGGGCCGTGGTCCACGTTCGGACAGCACCGCCGGGTCAATGTCTGCGATCTCGCGGCGCACCTGGTCACGCCACTGGTCCTCATCCAGCTCATCAGGTTTTTGAGCCCGGTCCAGCGCCCATGCGCGCCTGTCCCACGACTCGATCAGGCGCGGGCTCGGCTCCTGACCTGGGTGAGCCTCCCGCCAATCGGCCTCAAGCTTCTGCTTGTTCCGCTCGATCTGCTGAGCCCGCTTGCTCATGGGCCGGACCAGATGAGCCAGCTCAGCAATCTCCCCCTCGTCGTTCAGCGAGTAGCCGTGGCGAGCCAGAGCCGAGCGCCAGCGGGCATCAGTGCGGGCCGCGAGCTCACCGCGAGCATTCACCAGTGGCTGGAGCCGAAACACGAGCTGCGAGTCCACATTGGACCACTTGCCATCAGCACCCTGAACCTTCGCATTGAGCCACAGGTGACGGTGCGCGTGGGGGTCCAGGGAGCGTGAACGCTCATGGTCCAGCTGAACCACCTCGACCTGAGCCAGACCAAGCCGCTGCCTACCGCCCTGGCCACGACGTGTCGCCAGCTGCTCACGCCAGTCCTCAACGGTGCGTTCGGTGATGCGGTCCATGAGCGCGTCGAACTCCGCACGAAGCTCGGGGTGCAGCACGCCAGCGAGCGAGTAGGTCTTCGGCGCATTGATCGTGGAGTCGTACAGCAGGTGAGCCTCGGGTGAGGTGATAGAGCGGCCGCGCTGCTCCCCGGTGAGCGGGTCGGCAGCATCAATCCACGCTTTGAGCGAGTCCTGGTCCAGGCGGTCACGCTGGAGGCCAGCCTCGGTGGCCACTATCCGCTCAACCGTGGGAGCGCCCTCGGGGCCGTAGCCCACGGCTGCATCTGCACCGGCTGAGACCTGCCGGGAGACCTCGGCAGCATCACACCCGCCCTGGAGAGCGTACGCCGTGGCATGACGGAGCCCGTGGCCATTCACGCCACGTCGCCACACCTGCACACCGCCTCGCATGAGGCCCAGCATAGCGCACAAGACCACGTAGTGCTTACGTGCATAGCAATTCTTGCTGATGGGGTGCGGGTGTCGTTGCGGTGCGGCTTGTCGGCGTGACGGAAGGAGCGGCGATGAGCCGTGAAGAGGACGTTGAGCAGCTGGAGCTGTTCGTGGTTGAAGATGGCGGTCTGGTGATCGCGGTGGAGGGACTGGATGAGCGTGACTGAGCGTGTGGCGCCGTTGATGCTTCGGCGGACATTGATAGGAGCGTCTGCAACCGGTGCCGGTGCCGTGGCGCTGTTGGCATTCGCGATGAGCTTCGATGCGCTGACAGAGCTGGCGCGGGGCGCGGGCATCCGCTCGGAAATCGCGTGGATGTGGCCAGTGGTGGTGGATGGGTCGATGGTGGTTGCTACGGCGGCGGCGCTGGTGCTCCGCACCGCCGCGGATCGCACCGTGCGGGCCTACCCGTGGGCACAGCTCGCTCTCTTCGCTCTGATCTCGGTGATTGGCAATGGGCTCCACGCCCTCTCCAGCGGCGGGCGGGTGGACCTGCCCGCCCTCGTCGCCGTGGCCGTGTCCGGCGTGCCTCCGGTGGCACTGCTGCTGTCCACTCACCTTCTGGTGATGATGTTGCCCCGGTGGAGGTGGACCACCCCGCCCAGCCCGGGGTCGGTTGCACCACGAGTGAGCGCTGTACAGGAGCCTGCCGTGGTCGAGCCCCGACCCACCATGAGTCTGAGCCCTGAACCGAGTTCAGACGTGAGCCAGCATGAGCCCGAGAAGCAGGTGCCTGAGCCAGAACCGGCTGAGCCCACGACTGACCGGGCTGAGCCGGTGTCCTCGCCCACTGACCCAGCAGAACCGGTCGATGAGCCCGGGCCGATTGATGAGCCGGTGGCCCTGGCTCAGTGGATTCAAGACCAGGAGGATCAGGGGAAGTCTGTCAGTGGTCAGGTGGTGGCTGATCGCCTCGGAGTGAGCCTGTCGACCGGCAAGCGCCGACTCAAAGCAGCGCGTGAGCAGCTGGCGGCTCAGGCATGAACCATGACCACGAAGCAGGAGGAACGATCATGAAGAGGGTTGCGAACTGGTGGTTCCCCACCAACCCGTCGGAAGCGGACACGACGCGGCTCCGGGCGGCTCAGCGCGTCGTGCACAGTGGCGCATCGGCTCGTCTGCATCGACTGCGAGCGGTGATTCGTCTCCACGAGCGGCGGGCTCGGAGCCAGGCTGGCAGCTCTGTGGCGGTGACAGCGCCGATGGCACATGAGATCGCGGAAGCAGCGCGTGCTGCGCGAGAAGTGAGCGGCCCGGCACGGACCGCTCAGATTGACCAGATACTGGAAATCTTGACGTCAGAGTGGGTGAGCCCTGAGCTGCCTGGATCACTGCCAGCAGACCTCTGGGAAACTGCCGAGCACCTGGCTCTAACCGCGGCATGGCGCGTGCGAGCTGACCACAGTGAGAAGAAACGCGGCCCCGAAGCGATCACACTGAGCCAGGCACTGTTGAGGGCAGCGGCAGTCTGCGAGGATGCGCAGGAGATCAACGCCGCTGAGTAGCTGACGACAGAGCTAGGAGGTCCGACGAATGAGTTCAGCACCAGACGTACCCGAACCGACACTGGAGATCATGCTCGGCGCGGCGCTCACGGGTGCCGCAGTTCTGGCCGCCATCGTCGGGATCGCCCTTCTGATGTTCAGTAGAACTCACGCGAAGACGAAGAGCTGCCTGGGGTGCTTCGCCACCATCGCAGTCATGTCCGTCCTCATCCCAGCAGCGGGCCTGATCGCAACAGTGCTGGGTGTGAAGTAGAGCCTCAAAACCTCGCGCGGGGAGCGCGCGCCGGAGAAGACGAAGCGCCCTCGCCGCCGGAGAGCGCCAGTGATTTGATCTTGTCCGGACGAAAGCCGCTCCAGTGAGTGCCGTCCGCAACGACAACCGGAGCTTGCCGGTACCCCAGGTCTTTGATGCGCTTCAACGCGCCCGGGTGCTGCGTAAGGTCTACCGTTATGAACTGCACTCCGTGCCGCATTAGTTGCCGCTCAGTGGCATCACACTGAACACAGCCAGGCTTGGAATAGACGGTTACAGTCATTGTGACAACCCCGCTTACTGCTTACCGAAAGTCTTGGGTACACGCCCGATACCTACGAACTGATGACCACTGAGCCGGGCTTTAGAGATTTTGGTTCGACCGGCGCTGATACTTGCTTCAATAGCCTGTCCATCACCGATGTACAGGGTTACGTGAGACACCTCGGCCCCCAGCCTGCCCCACGCCTCAAAAATGAGGTCACCAGGTTGAATCTCTGCGGGCGATACTGAGGTGGAGCGAAGCGCTGCCCATTGGGCACGAGCGGTACGGGGAAGTCGCTGACCCGCGCCCTGCATATAGGCGAACGTGGTCAGACCTGAGCAATCCTGCCCACCGCTGGGGCCGTTGGGGCCGTTCCAGTCGCCCGCCCCGAAGACGTACGGACTGCCGAGAGTGGACCGGGCTGCCTCGATGACCGCCGCAACGTCTCCAGGGACTGCCACACCTCCATCGGAAGCACCCGTTGATTCGCAAGTGGCCGCTCCCGGGGTTGAGCTGTCAATCTCGACGTTGACACCCGACAGCGCTGACATGATTTGGCGGGCAGCGTCTTCATGCTTCGCGTACGCGGATGGGAAAGCGCTGCGCTGCACCTGCTGGGCAGCAACCGTCGGCGCCATTCCCTCCCAGCCGGACACATCGAGCAGACCGGGGATGTGATACCCCTTCGGCCCTGCACCGCCGGGTACCTCGTCGGTGAGCGTCTTGCCCTTGTAAAACACCTCTGCGGCGTAGCTGAGGTCATTCACCTGCTCAAGAGTGCCGTACCAGCCGGGTAGTTGGCGCTGCTGGAATACTCCGGCATCGCCGTTGCTATCAGGGGTGGCTGCGGCTGGGTTGTCGCCAAGCTGGCTCTCCTGCATCGCGGTCATGAGCGCGACCAGCTGGCCTCTGGCCGGTATTTGCAGCTGCTCACCGATCTGCATGATGACAGCAGCGTTCTTCATCGCCTGTTCTGAGTAGCCACCAACGGTTGGTACGTCTCCGTCGATGTTGACGTTGAGGGCGGACCCCGAGCACATCGCTTCGTTGGACCCGTCATCGGTCGTGCCCAGCAGAGCCGTACCGACGGCCGCGATGACGCCTCCGCCAACGAGCACCGGGAGGGCACAGCATCCACCAAGGAAGCTAGCCCTGCTGATCTTGCTCATTGGGAGTCCTGCGGGATTTCAATGGCTGATGCCTTCCAGCCGTCCGTGGGCTGGTTGCGGAAGAGCACCACCGTCCAGGTGCCTAGCGAGGTGGGCACTTCCACTTCGGCGTCCACGCCGCTGACCGTGAGCACGCTCGCCGGGCCGGTGATCTCAGCATCGGGGATTCGCCGGGTCTCGGTGTACTTCCAGATCTCCTGCGCCTCGGGGGTAAGCCTCGGACCTACGGCCTTCCACCAGGTCTCCGTGTCTTTGGAGTTGTCCAGAAGCAGTGTGATCGTGTCAGTTGCGAACCGCTTGGCGGACTCTGCATCGCCTGGGGCAGCGGAGGGCGGTCCCTCGTCCGAGGGTCCGCGTGGAGCGTCGCCATTGGCCTCGACGCTTTCCCAGGGATCGGGCGTTGGTGCGGCTGCTTGTGGTGTGCTCGGCTCTGACGGCTTATCAGGGCTTCGTGTAGGGGTCGCAGACTCACTGCATCCAGCCAGGGTGGCTGCTGCCCCGATGACAAGAATGGCGCGTCGGTTGATCATGATGAGACAAGCGGAGTCGGCACGACGTTCAGGCCGCTATGGTGCCTCGCTCGACGATCTCCCGGGCGCTGCTGGTGTCCACGTGCACGTAGAGAGCGGTGGTCTCGGGTTTGGAGTGTCCCAGGAGGGTTTGGACGAGTAGGAGGTCTCGGCTGTTTCGATAGGCAGTTGTGGCGAACCGGTGCCGTAGCGAGTGACAGGTCCATGGATTCGGGAGGGCTGCGGAGACGAGTTCTCCAACGCGGATGGCGCCTATCGGGCCCTCACGTCGTGGGCTGGGGAAGAGCCAGCCGGTACTCAGCCCAGCCTGAAGCAGCTCGATGCGGAGACGTTCGGTGAGTGGAACGACTCGCTGTTTGCGCCCCTTGCCGTGCACGCGAACAGAGCTGTCGCCCTTGGGACCGATCAGGTCGCCAGAGTGGATGCGGGCGATTTCGCCGCGCCGTAGGCCAGCCTCACACGCGAAGAGAAGCATCAGGCGGACACGTGTGTCTGCGGCGTGGAGGGCGGCAAGGATGACGTCATCTGGGGCCGGTCGTGGCAACGTTCGCGTGCGCTTGATGGGCAGGAGCCCTGCCGTTGGATCGTGCTCAGCTAGACCTCGCGTGATGGCCCATCGGAAGAACTGGGAGATTGACGCACGGTGCGAGCGCCGTGTGCTCGCGGACCAATCTGAAGCAGTGAGATAGCGGATCACATCATGCTCGGTGACGTCGCTGGGCGCGGCGGTGCGTGTGGACCGAGCGAAAGTCATGACGTGGTACACCCTGAGCTTCACAGTCCCTGTCGCCCGCTCTGCTGCTCTCAGCCAGAAGCTCCATTGATCAACCGATTGAGTCCAAGCATCCATGCGCACATGCTTCACTCACACCCGCCGCCCCGCAACAGAACTTCTTTCTCCTCCTCGACGTTTCGCGCCCCTAATCCTGGACCGCGCTGGAACGGTGCTGACCGCGATAGTCTCCCCATCACCGCAACCCTTGGTGCCAGCTGGCCCACCGGATCGAAGGCAAGGGCCGCGTAGCGGGCCGCGGCAGCCTCGACTCTGACCGGAGCTCGTGGTTCGTAGCGGTACTGGAATGAGTGTCCCGTGCTTAGCGGGGGTTGCTCCAGTCGCACGACAAGCCCCCGGAGCGTCCTTGTGTGGAGCTCAGGCAAGTGATGGTTCGGCCGTCCCTCAAGGTGTGCTCGACCTCGATAACGGTCAATCCCTCGTCAGTCGTTGTCGCACCCTCTGGTGCTCGGCTGCCCAATGTGCTGAGGGCTATCACCAAGCCCACACCCAGGATGAGGGCGAGTGCACCTGCCGCAAGAGCTTTCCAATCGGTCGCGATTCGTTGGGGTTGGGGCTGCGCAGGCTCGTTGCTCACAGTTCCTTCTCCTTAGCTTGGGCGCACCGATACAAGCTGAGGCGGGTGACTTTTGGCGCGGAGCTTATGGCACACTGTTTTGGCACGCGGCCGTCTCGGAGGCCGGTTCAGTTTTGGCTCAGGCTGCGCGTGTGCCAGAAACGACCGTTTGTGCAGCACTACACTTGGGACATGTTGTGGATGCGACTTTCAGATGACAGCTTGGTGCGCGTCGATGAGCTTGTGGAACTGCGATATGACCTCACCTACGCCCCTGAGCGGGCATTGATTCATGCCGATCTCTTTGGAGTCCTTAAGCACCGAGACGGTGCTGTCCACCTCGCTAACATTCACCTGTCGCCAACGATCTACCGAAGCGGTACGCCTGCCGGGGCTAAGAAGGAGGCTGACAGAGCGCTGGCCGAGCTAGCCGACCTACTTGCATCATCCGGCCCTAACAACGGTGCACTGCTTATCGAGCTCGCACCGGTGGAGCACGAAGAGAGGCCCCTTTTTGAAGCTCCGCCTCAGTTCTGGCATACGGTTCCGCTGTTCTGAGATGTCTCGTTACTTCGGGTATGCCCGCGTTTCCACTTCTGATCAGCGGGCAGATAGCCAGATCGCCGCCCTTCATGAGGCTGGTGCCGAACAGGTGTGGGTGGACGTAGGACTGTCAAGCCGTACGTCTGATCGTCCTCAGTGGCTCGCTTGCCGGGCCGAGTTACGCTCAGGCGATGTGCTGCTTGTTCGGGCGCTGGATCGGATCGCAGGAACCGAACGGATGGCAATTGAAGTCATGCGTGAGCTGGAGGAGGAGGGGGTGCACCTGCGGAGCCTGACGGAACCGGCGATCGACACGACTACTGCACAGGGGCGGGCACTCAGCGGCTTCCTCGCTGTCCTATCTCAGCTCCGTGTGGACCTCATTCGGGAGAACACGCGAAGGGGCCTGGCTCACGCGCGCGAACAGGGCCGGGTCGGCGGGCGACCAACGGTAATGACCCCAGAGCGCGTGGAGGCGGCCGTTGCCTTGCAGGAGCAGGGAAAGAGTCTGCGAGCAATCGCAGAGGTGTTGGGCGTGAGCGCTTCGAGCGTCGGTCGGGCGATCCGTCGTAGAGATTCGCTCAGTTAAAGCTGACGGACAGGTCCTTGCCGAGAGCATCTGCGATGCGCTGGAGCATTGGCAGCGTCGGAACCTGGCCGGATTCGATCTTGGAAATGACTGCCTGGTTGGTGCCTGCGCGCTTCGCAAGCTCAGCTTGAGTCATACCTGCGTCACGGCGCGCGTTGTAGACCAAGCGTGATGACATATCTTCCACGCGCATCTCCAGATCGGCGGCCTCGTACTCGCGCTGCTGCGCCGGAGTGAAGTCCGCCTTGATGGCGTCGATCTCATCACGATATGAGTAGGTCTTGGTCGATGCCTCAATGGTGGTACTCATGGTTTTGGCCTCCATCTTGTGGTGTCATCCAACGGGTCCTTACCTCCGCGTTGCTCGAAGTGCGCGCGCTGTCTGTGCCAATCCCGGGCAACCTCGCGTGCTCGCTGCACGTGGCGTGTCTCGCGCTGACGCTGCTTGCGGAACTGGGTCAAGGTGATGACGCGCCGCTCGGGCTCGAACGTGTACGTCACCCGCTGTTCAACGTTGCTCGCGGTAAATCTGAGCTCGTAGAGGTTCTTGTCTAGCTGGCGAGCATGGGGCATCGACAACTCGGGGCCATTGGTGGCCAGCTGATCGAGCCGACGCTCCGCCCTGCGAAGGTCACCAGGAGAGAGCTGCCGAAGCCACTTGCGCACTTCCTTCGTCATCTGCACGTCCCATGCCACGGCTCAAGTATGTCACCGATGACATATTGGTGCAACCTGCATCCCCAAGTCGGCGGCGCTGAGCACGGAAGTCCACTTCGATTAGGCGTCCTGCCGGGCGGAGACTCTTAATCAGTGGGTCCGGGGTTCGAATCCCTGATGGCGCACACTGCATGGGAAGGCCCCGTCGGATCACCGGCGGGGCCTTCTGCATGCCCCCGTCAGGTCTCCACGCTCAGCCCACCAGCACCACGGCCGCATACACGGCGAACAGGCCGAGGTGCCCCCACCCAAAGCCGGCTCCGATCCGTCCGCGGAGGAATCCGGCTGCGGTGAGGACCAGCGTGATCGCCATGATCGCGATCTCCGGCCACGATGCCGCGAGCACCACCCGCTGACCCGTCAGCGCACCGATGATCAGGACCGACGGGATCGTCAGCCCCACGGTGGACACCAGCGCCCCATGGCACAGGTTCGACACCCGCTGGATCTCCCCCGCCGCACCGGCCCGGACCGACGTGATCGTCTCCGGCAGGAACACGATCGCCGCGATCAGCAGGCCCGACAGCGCCACGGGCGCCTGCGCCCGTGTCACGGCGATGTCGAGCAGCGCCGCCATCGACTGGGAGATCAGCACGATCGGCAGCGCCAGCGCGATCAGCAGCAGAGTGCGCAGAACCAGGACGCGGGCGGCACCCGTCGGCCCCTCCCCCACTGCGGCTGACGAACTCCCCGGCGCTGCATCGGCTGGGTGCGGCGCGCCTGCCGCCGCCTCCTGGAAGTCCCGCTTCCCGCGCCCCATCTGACGAACGAGGAACACCGCGTACACCCCGGTCACGAGCACTGCCACAAGGACCCCGAGCCGGGCCGACAAGGCACCGTCCGTGCCGAGCGGGTGCGGCAGAACGAACGCGATCGCCGAGAACAGGAGCGTCAGCATCAGGTACTGCGCCACCCCGCGACGATTCGGCAGCATCGGGCCGTGCCGCCGGGCCCCCACCACCAGCGACAGGCCGATCACCAGATTGAGGATGATCATCGAGACCGCGACCACGGAGTCACGGGCGATCGTCTGATGGTCGCCGGGGCCGAGCATGACCGAGGAGATCAGCGTGACCTCGATCAGCGCGATCGACAGGGTGAGCACCAGGGTGCCGTATGGGTCGCCGAGCAGGTCTGCGAGCGCTTCGGCTTCAGCCACCACTCCGAAGGAGCAGACCAGGATGATCCCGACGATCACGGCGAGCGCCACTGCGAGGACCGGCGTGGCGGGGGTGGCGGTCAGGGCCGGGGTGAGCGCAGCGAGGGCGCCGACGGATCCCCACCCGATCAGCAGTCGCGCGATCGCAGCAGGGGTCAGGACAGTGCGGGCAGTGCTGGGCATTCGAAGCCTGGTTCTGCGGGGCCGTCCCCGCTCGGTGCGGCACAGGCGGGGCCGTCCCCGCCGCATCGGTCACGCCGGCGATCCTATCCCCTGGGCAGGCCCCGCCCGGATGCGTCGCGGGCGACGCGGCCGGCCTCAGCTGGCTCTGAGCACGTGTTGAGGACTGTCACAAACTCGAGCCGTACGATGATCACATGAAGATCACGAAGGACCTTGAGAAGAAGTTCAACGACCAGATCACCCTCGAATTCGAAGCCAGCATGACCTACCGTCAGCTCGCCATCGAGGCCGACCGCCAGGACCTCTCCGGCATGGGCCAGTGGCTGCGCGCCCAGGCGGATGAGGAGATCGTCCACGCCAACAAGTTCATCGACCATGTGGTTGATCGTGAGGGCCACGCGCAGATCGAGAGTATTCCCGCGCCCGAGCTCACAGAGAGGACGATGACGGCCCTGGAGATCTTCCAGGCCGCCCTCGCGCATGAGCAGAAGGTGTCCGAAGCGATCCGCGAGCTGTACCGCGAGACCGAGAAGGCTGGCGACCTCGACGCCCGCCCCCTGCTCAACTGGTTCATCGACGAGCAGCTCGAAGAGGAGGCAACCGTCGGTGAGATCGTCGGTCAGCTCGAACTCGTCGGCACGGACGGCTCGGGTCTGCTCCGCATCGACCAGGAGCTCGGCCAGCGCACCTCCGACGGCACCGAGAACGAGGCCTGAGCACCCCTTGAGGTGCTGAGCACGCGCTGGTCACCGGGCCCCGTCGGCCCCCATGACCAGCACTGAACAGCAGCGCGCCCGCTGAGTCTGCACGGACTCGCGGGCGCGCTACTGTTGTGGCCATGACCCAGCCGATCCTCGACCTCTCGCGCGCTCACCGCACGGACGTCGCCCACCACACGTTCGTCCGCGTCATCACCAAGGACCAGTTCGCGCAGATGCGCTCGGTTCCCTTCCGTCTGATGACCGCGGACCTCGTCGCCATCCTCGTGCTGGACCTGCCCGACGGCATCATCCCCCTCACCCAGTCCTCCGTGGAGCGCTTCGGCGGCTGGGACGAACTGTTCGCCATCGGCATCGACAACCTCGCCGCCATGGACCTCATCGACATCGACCGCCACGGCGACGCCACCTGCTCCTTCACCGCCGTCACCGGGGAGACCGCCCTGACGGCGTCCAAGCTGCTGGTGGGGGCCGATCTCATCGAGCAGGCCGACGGGTTCCGCCCCACGGACGACGGCTACCTCTTCGCTGCGCCGCACTCCCGACTGTTCGCCTATTCTCCGATTCGGGACGCGTCAGTGCTGCCCGCGATCCGGGCCCTGCTGCGCTTCGCCGCTCACGAGTTCAGCGGGGCCGAGCGTGAGGACCGCCTGTCCCCGCACATCTTCTGGCAGCGCGGCGAACGCATCGAGCAGCTGTCCACCCTGGAGGACGGCGGCGCCCTGTCCGTCACGTTCAGCGACGACTGCCGCAGCGTCCTCGAACGCGTCAGCGGGCAGGCGCTGTGATGGCCGCCGATCCCGCCGCGTCAGAGCCCTGCCCGTGCAGCAGCCGTGCGCCCTGGAGTGAATGCTGCGGCCCGGTCATCGCGGCGCCGTCGACCACCGGGCCCGGCGCCGCTCGGACCGCGGAAGCGCTGATGCGCTCCCGCTTCGCCGCCTTCGCCATCGGGGACGCTGCGCATCTGCTGCGCACCTGGCACCCCGAGACCCGCCCGGATGCGGCGGAGCTCGCCGCGGACCTGGCCAGCCCCGAGGCGCCGCAATGGCGCCGCCTGCTGATCCGGGACGTGGTCGGCGGCGCCGACGCCGATGACCGCGGGGTCGTGGAGTTCATCGGCATCGGGCGCGGCTCGGGTGGCCGCGTGGAACTGCATGAGCGTTCGCAGTTCGTCCGCGACGGCGGGGCGTGGCTCTACACCACCGGCGAGATCCTCGACTGAGACCCCGTCGGCCGCCCCGCGCCGCGAGCGCTGAGTCCGGTTACTTCTTCACCTGTGCAAGGAAGTCCTCCGCACCGCCCACGAGCTCCACGTGTCCGGTCTCGACGTCCGCGGTCGCCATGGCGACGATCTCTTCAGCGAATTCGGCGACGCTGTAGAGGCGGCCGGCGGCTTCACGGCGGGACTCCAGAGCACCCGGCTGGGCGCGGTTCAGCAGAGTCGCGGTCACCGTGCCTTCGATCATGTCCCCGGAGACGACCACGAAGCTGACGCCCTGGTCCTTCATCTCCGGCACCATCGCCGTCAGCGCATCCTCACCGGCGCGCTTGGACTTCGCCACCTCGTGGTACTCGGCCATGGTCTCCACATCGTTGATGAAGTGGGCCTGGTGGCTCGTCACGAACACCACGCGGGAGCCCGGCTGCATCAGCGGCAGCGCAGTCGTCAGGGCACCGACCTGGGCGTCGCGGTTCAGGCGCAGCGCGTAGTCCTCACCGAGGTTCTTCTCCATACCGCCGGAGGCGTTGAGCACCAGCAGGTCCAGGGAGCCGAACTCATCCACGGCGGACTGCATCAGCGTCTTCACGTCCTCAGGCTTGGTCAGATCGGCGCCGACGGCGATCGCCCGACCGCCCGCTTCTTCGATCTGCTGCACGACCTTGTTCGCGCGCGGCGCCTTCTCCCGGTAGTTCACCACCACGTTGAAGCCCTGGCCGGCGAGGAGCTTGGCGGTGTCGGCGCCGACGCCGCGGGAGGACCCGGTGATCACGGCGGTGAGGTTCTGCTGATCGTTCATCATCATTCCTGTTCGGTTCTCTGGAGGGGACGGGACTCGCCGGTTCTCAGACACGGCGATCCACCGCGCCGCCGGTGGCGAACGCGGTGGACCTCATGGCGCTGGTCAGACGACGACGCGCTTGTTGACGGGGCGCTGCTTGAGGCGCTTCACGCGCTCCTTCGCCTGGCGGAGCTCCTCGTTGCGCTCATCGTCCTGCTTGGACTTCACGGTGAGGAGCGCTGCGCCGACGACGACGGCGATGCCGGCGAGGGTGGCGCCGCCGACACCGGCTGCGGGGCCGGGCTTCGGCTTGCCATTGGAGTCGAGGAAGAACGCACGGCCCTTATCAACAGCCTCGTTCTTCGTGCGCTCAAGGACGTTCTTCGGGTTCACTCGGTCCAGCAGCTCGGCGACATCACCCGCGAGGTTGTTCTGGCGACGGTATGCGTCAGCGCGCATGTCCGCGAGGGACTCCTTGTTCTTGTCAGCCACGTTCACTCTCCATCGTCGGATCTGGGCTCATTCACCCTCCAGGGTACCGCGCGGCACCCTGGCAGAACCTTGGCCGCGACGCAGCCACCTGCGACCCGCCCCGTGACGAGCCGCGACTCGCGCTCTGGCGAGCCGGACCCGGCACCCTGACGAGCCGAGCCCTGCACCGTCGACACCTGAGACCCGCGCCGGACGCGGCCCGGGTTAGGCTGTGGGCCGCGCGCGAGTGGCGGAATTGGTAGACGCGCTGGATTTAGGTTCCAGTGTCTGAGGACGTAGGGGTTCAAGTCCCCTCTCGCGCACCACCGATCTGCGGCCGCCCCAGAGGCGGCGGGTAGAGTTGGCAGGGATTGAGACCCCGCCCACTTCCCGAACGAGGACCCCGCATGACACGCACCGCTGTTGGCACCGAATCCGCCTGGTTCGACCGCGACGAGCTCGAGTATCTGCGCAGCCGCCTGCCGATCCTCTACGTGGACATCATCCCCGTGCGCCAGGACGCCAGCGGCGCCATCACCGAAGTCGGACTGCTGCTGCGAGCCGACGGCGGCGGCCACATCGTCCGCTCCATCGTCTCCGGCCGCGTCCTCGTACGCGAGACCCTGCGCGACGCCATCATGCGGCACGTGGAGAAGGACCTCGGCTCGATGAGCTTCCCGAAGATCCCCACGTCCATCACCCCGATGACGGTCGCGGAGTACTTCCCCACCGACGGACCCGATGTCCTCTTCCACAACCCGCGCCAGCACGCCGTGTCCATGGTGTACGTGGTGCCGGTGGAAGGCGAATGCGAACCGCAGGAGGACGCGCTCGAACTGTCCTGGTTCAGCGTCGCCGAACTGCGCGAGGGCCGTGTTCTGGAGGACCTCGAGAAGGGCCACCGCATCCTCGTGCAGCGCGCCCTCGCAAACGCCGGCCTCGCCTGAGGGGTCAGCCGCGGCTCACGCCCCCAGCAGCGCCACCACGTGCGGCGCGAGCGCCCGGAACGCTCGACCGCGGTGCGAGATCGCGTTCTTCTCCTGCGCACTCAGCTGCGCCGAGGAGACCGCGCACCCGTCGGGCCGGAACAGCGGGTCGTAGCCGAAACCGCCATTGCCCTGCGGGGCTCGCAGCAGCACACCCGCCATCTCGCCGCGCTCCACGTGGGTGGCGATCCCGTCGGCCGACGGATGCGCCATCGCCGCCGCGCACACGAAGCGAGCCCGGCGATGCTCGTCCGGAACATCGGCGAGCTGTGCGAGCAGGAGATCATTGTTGGCCTGGTCGTCGCCGTGGCGGCCCGACCACCGGGCGGAGAAGATGCCCGGCGCGCCGCCGAGGACATCCACCGCGATGCCGGAGTCGTCCGCGATCGCGATCAGGCCCGTCCGCTCCGCGGCGAACCGCGCCTTAATCAGGGCGTTCTGCTCGAACGTGACGCCGTCCTCCACCACATCGGCCAGGCTCAACTCACTGGCGGAGGTCACCAGCGCCGGGTCGAAACCGGGCATCGCCTCCGCCAGCACGGACCGCAGCTCCGTGAGCTTCTTGGCGTTGTGGGTGGACAGGACGATCCGCGGCTCAGTCATCAGCGAGGGCCCTTTCAGTTCTGGAACGCGGCGAGCTGCTTCTGGATCAGGTCGCGGCAGCCGTCACTGGCGAGGCCCAGCAGAGCGGTCAGCTCCTCGTGGCTGAAGGGCTCGCCCTCGGCGGTGCCCTGCACCTCCACGAACCCGCCGGCGCCGGTCATCACCACGTTCATGTCGGTGTCCGCGGCGACGTCCTCGCGGTACTCCAGGTCCAGCAGCGGGCGACCGTCCACGATACCGACGGACACTGCCGCCACCGAGTCCTTCAGCACGGTCGCGGCGGCCGGGACCGACGTGTGCCGCTTGCCCCACTGGATCGCATCCACGAGGGCCACATACGCGCCGGTGATGGCGGCGGTTCGGGTGCCGCCGTCGGCCTGCAGCACATCGCAGTCGATCTGAATGGTGTTCTCCCCCAGCGCCTCCAGATCCACAACGGCGCGCAGGGAGCGGCCGATGAGGCGGGAGATCTCGTGGGTTCGTCCCCCGATCCTGCCCTTCACGCTCTCCCGCATGGAGCGGGAGTTCGTAGCGCGCGGCAGCATCGCGTACTCGGCGGTGACCCAGCCGGACCCGGAGCCCTTCTTCCACCGCGGCACCCCTTCGGTGAAGGACGCGGCGCACAGCACGCGGGTGCGGCCGAACTCGATCAGACAGCTGCCCTCGGCGTGATCCAGCCAGCCGCGGGTGATGCGGACCTCCCGCAGGTCACCGGGGCCGCGTCCGTCCACACGGGGAGCGTCAGCGGCGGTGCGGTCAGCGGTCGTGGGCTCAGCGTTCATCAGGTTCTCCTCGCGGATCGGATCGGTTGCGGCCCGCTCCTGCGGCGCCGTCACCGCACCAGGATGTCAGACGCTGACGGTGGCGAGCAGTTCAGCGCGCGAGATCGGCCCCTCGAACACCTCGGAGGCTTCCCGCATCGGGATCTGCGGGTCCGTCCACGCCGGGATGTGGGTCAGCAGCAGATGCTGGGCGCCCGCCTCCTGAGCGGCGACACCGGCGCGGCGGCCCGACAGGTGCAGGCCCTCGATGTGGTCGTCGCGCCCCTCGATGTACCCCGCTTCGCAGAGGAACAGGTCAGCGTCCCGGGCGAGGTCCACGAGGCTGTCGCAGGAGTCGGTGTCACCGGAGTAGGTGAGGGTGCGGCCGCCCGCTTCGATGCGGAAGCCGAACGCGGGTCCCGGGTGCCGCACCTCCCGAGCTGTGAACCGCACCGGCCCCACCTCGAAGGTGCGCTGATCGGCGAGGACCTCGTGCTTGAGTGCGGGCCCGGACGCCCCCGGCGGGGTGGTGCAGGTGTTGCCGGTGGCGGCGTTGAGCCGCGCCGCAGCGTCCTCGGGGGCGTACACCGGGATCACCGGCAGGTCCCGCTCTGGGTGGTAGGCGCGGAACACTTCGAGCGCCGCTACGTCGAGGAAGTGGTCGGCGTGCAGATGGGAGATCACAACGGCGTCGAGGTCGCACGGGTCGACGACGCGCTGCAGGGTGGAGAAGGAGCCGTTGCCGGCGTCCAGGAGGATCCTCCAGGTGCGGCCCTCATCGTCGACGTGCTGCACGAGGTAGGAGGAGGCGGGGGAATCGGCGCTCGGGAAGCTGCCCGAGCAGCCGAGAACGGTGAGCTTCACTGGTCGAGCCCCTCTTTCGAGTCGATCATGGGAATGGTCGCGGTGCGGGAGATCGCGGGGCCGAGGAACCGCTGCGACAGCTGCGCGAACTGCGAGGTGCGGCCCACGCGCGGCGCGGTCTCAGCGAACGTGTGCAGCGGCGGCTTCGCGTCCTCGCGCAGCAGGTCGCCGGCGCGCAGCTCGCGGTACACCTCCAGGGCGGTCTCCTCCGAACTGGACACCAGCGTCACCTCGGGACCCATCACGACGCTGACGGCCCCCGCGAGATGCGGGTAGTGGGTACATCCGAGCACCACGGTGTCCACGCCCGCCGCTTTGATCGGCGCCAGGTACTCCTCGGCGGCGGCGATGACCTCCGGGCCGGTGGTGGTGCCGGACTCCACGAACTGCACGAACCGGGGGCAGGCGGCGGAGGTGACCTCCACGTCCACGGCGGCGGCGAAGGCGTCCTCGTAGGCGCGGGACTTCACGGTGGCGCGGGTGCCGATCACGCCCACCTTGTTGTTCCGTGTGGTGGCAACGGCGCGGCGCACAGCCGGTTTGATGACTTCGATGACGGGGACGTCGTAGCGTTCGCGTGCGTCGGCGAGCACGGCTGCGGTGGCTGTGTTGCAGGCGATCACGAGCATCTTCACCCCGTGGTCCACCAGTTCGTCCATCACGTCCAGGGAGAGCTGGCGGACCGTGGCGAGCGGCTTGTCGCCGTAGGGGGTGTGGGCGGTGTCGCCGATGTACAGCAGTTCCTCATTGGGAAGCTGGTCGATGATCGAACGGGCGACCGTCAGCCCGCCGACCCCGCTGTCGAAGATGCCGATCGGTGCACTGTTCATACGACCAACCTAGCCACTGTCATCACCGAAGTCCGGTGCGCCCGTCACTGTGCGCCTCTTCTCACACTAGGGCCGCGGCGCGGGTCTCAGTCGGCACCCGTCGGCCGCGGTCCACCAGCGACCGGCCGCTCAGCGCAGGCCGGCGGACATCGCCCGCACGAGCGATTCCTGCAGCCAGGAGAGAAACTCGTACAGGGAGGCGAGGAAGTCCAGGCTGGCCACGCCGTCCTCGTCCTCCTTCTCGGTGACGTCGATCTGGTTGGAGCGCAGCAGCTGCAGCGCTTCGAAGTCGCCGTCGTTCTTCAGCCCCATCCGGTCGGCGAGGACGAGGCGGATCGTGGTGATGGCGCGCACGAAGTGGTCGGCCTGCTCGGCGTCCAGGACAAGCTCCTCATCGGGGCTGAGCTCATGGGCCCCGAGCGCTGCTATGACCGTGTTGAGGGTCTCGATCATCCCCTCCGCGAGGGAGGTCTGGCTGAAGCGCCGGAACTCGTCGGCAGCGCGGTCATCGTCGGGGAAGGCCGACGGGAACAGGCGCCTGACGGCGCCGTCGCGCGGGGCCGACACCTGCTGGTCGGCGGCGTGTTCCGCCTCCAGGCGCGCGAGCGGGTCATCGGAGGCGAGCCCGGGCCGCGCGGCCTGGGAGTCGTCGTCGGCGTCCATCCGCAGATCCCAGCGGATCAGCTGCACCACCTCCGTGGACACCTGCGCGAACACGTTGCGCTCGTCCTGATCGAGGCGGCACATGTAGCGGCCGTCCAGCCGCGGCACGAACGAATGCGCCATCGCTCAGCCCTCCTGCTGTTCGAGGGTCGCGTTGAGGCCGAACGCGTGCATCGCCTGCACGTGCCCCTCCGCGCTTTCACGGGGGTCGGTGGAGACGATGGCGCGGCCTTCGTGGTGGACCTGCAGCATCAGCCGCTCCGCCTTCTGCCGGTCGTAGCCGAAGTGGGTGCGCAGCACGTGCACCACGTAGGACTGCAGGTTGATGGGGTCGTTCCACACCACGGTGTTCCAGAGGCGGTCCTGGACGGCGATCGCGGCGGTGTCGCGCTCCTGCTCGAGTCCGCGATCGGCATCGCTGAGGGCCGGGGCCGTTCGTCGGCGCTCCGGGCTCGCCTCGACCATGGGTGCTCCTCCCCTCCCGCCGGCGGCGGTCTGATGTCGGCAGACGGTGTCCCCCTATCCTAGGCTGAGGGCGTGACCACATCGCTTTACACGGACCTGTACGAGCTGACGATGATGCAGGCGGCGCGCCGCGCCGGCACCGCCGACCGCCGCTGCACCTTCGAAGTCTTCACCCGCTCCCTCCCCGAGGGCCGCCGCTACGGTGTGTTCACCGGCATCGGCCGCGTGCTCGACGCCCTCGCCGACTTCCGGTTCGATGAGCGGGACATCGACCACCTCGCCTCCCTCGACCTGTTCGATGACGACTTCCTCGCGTTCCTCGCCGACTACCGCTTCACCGGCTCCCTCTCGGCCTACCGCGAAGGCGAACTGTTCTTCCCCAACTCCCCCGTGGTCCGTGTGGACGCCACCTTCGAACAGGGAGTGGTGCTGGAGACCCTGATCCTGTCGATCCTGAACCACGATTCGGCGATCTCCTCCGTCGGCTCCCGGATGAAGCTCGCCGCAGCGGGCCGCCCCCTCATCGAAATGGGGTCGCGACGCGTCCACGAAGAGGCGGCGGTGGCGTGTGCCCGCTCCGCCGCGATCGTCGGCTTCGGCGCCACCTCCAACATCGAGGCGGGCCGCCGCTACGGCATCCCCACGGTGGGCACCTCCGCGCACGCCTTCACCCTCCTGTTCGATTCGGAGGCCGACGCGTTCCGCGCCCAGATCGATTCCCTCGGCGCAGGCACGTCGGTGCTGGTGGACACCTACGACATCCGCGAAGCGGTCCGCACCGCCGTGGAGATCGCCGGCCGCGACCTGGGGGCGGTCCGTCTGGACTCCGGTGACCTCGCCGCGGCGGCGCGGGAGGTGCGCGCCCAGCTCGATGAGCTCGGCGCCACCGGTACGCAGATCACCGCCACGAGCGACTTGGACGAGTACCGGGTGTTCGAGCTGCGGGAGGCGCCGATCGACGGCTACGGCATCGGCACCCGTCTCGTCACCGGCGGCGACCATCCCGCTCAGGGCTTCGTGTACAAACTGGTGGAGCGCGAGGGCGAGGACGGCACCATGGTGCCGGTGGCGAAGAAGTCCGCGGACAAGGCCACGATCGCGGGCCGCAAGCGCGCCTACCGCGTGCTGGGGGCCGACGGGCGCGCCACCCACGAACTGATCCTCCCCCACCAGAGCGGCACCGAAGAGGACACCCTCATCCTGCCGCCGGGGAAGCAGGTGCGCCCCCTGCACGAGACACTAATCGACCAGGGCCGATGTCTGGATGAGCTCGGGCAGCAGGAACGGATCCAGCGGGCCCGGCAGGTGCATGACGCCGCCATCGCGGAACTCGATGACACGGTGCTGTCCGGCCAGGACGGCGAGGTGATCCTGCCGGTGGTGCTGAGCGCGGACGCCGTCACCGACTGAGGCGCTGGACGGGGCCGGGCCCCGTCGGTGCGTCGGCCTCCCTCGGGGGGCGGACCTCGCCGGCGCGCCGGGCTCCGTCGGCCGGCTACTTCTTGCCGACGAACCAGCCGCGCAGCACGTCGATCCGGTCCTGGATCTGGGCGGCGCTCGCCTGCGGGACCGCCGGGCCGCCGCAGCGGCGGCGCAGCTCGTTGTGGACGCTGCCGTGCGGGGTGCCGGTGCGCTTCGCCCACCCGCTCACCAGGGACGACAGTTCCTTCCGCAGAGCGGAGATGTCCCGGTGGTCGGCGATGTCGTGCGCGGTCGCGGATGCCTGTGAGGAGGAGCCGCCGCGGGTCTGCTGGGAGCGCTGACGCTCCTTCAGCAGATCCGTCACCTGGTCGGCGTCCAGCAGCCCGGGGATGCCGAGGAAGTCCAGCTCCTCCTGGCTGCCCGCCATCGCGTGCGTGCCGTACTCGCCGCCGTCGAAGAGGACGCGGTCGAAATGCGCGTCGGACTCCAGCGCCTCGAACGTCTCCATCTCGTTGCTGGCGCGCTCCGCACGGTTCGCCTCCCGCAGCGCGTCCTCGTCGAGCCCGGTCTCCTCATCGCCCGTCTCGGTGCGCTGCTGGAGCACGTGGTCGCGCTCGGCTTCGAGTTCGTTCGCGAGCGCCAGCAGGATCGGCACGGACGGCAGGAACACGCTGGCGGTCTCGCCGCGGGTGCGGGAGCGCACGAAGCGGCCTACAGCCTGCGCGAAGAACATCGGGGTCGCAGTGGACGTGGCGTACACGCCGACGGACAGGCGCGGCACATCCACGCCTTCGGACACCATGCGCACCGCGACCATCCAGCGGTCATCGGAGTCGGAGAACTGCTCGATCTTGGAGCCGGCGGTGGCATCGTCGGAGAGGACCAGGGTGGCGGGCTGCCCGGTGATCTGCAGAAGGATCCGGGCGTATTCGCGCGCGGCCTTCTGATCGGTGGCGATGACGAGACCGCCGGCGTCGGGGACATGGCGGCGCACCTCGGTGAGTCGCTGGTCCGCGGCCTGCAGCACGGTCGGGATCCATTCGCCCTTCGGGTCCAGTGCGGTGCGCCACGCCTGCTGCGTGATGTCCTTGGTCTCCATCGCGCCGAGCTGCGCGGAGATCTCGTCACCGTCCTTGGTGCGCCAGTGCATGCGCCCCGAATAGGTCATGAACAGAACGGGCCGCACCACGTAGTCCTGGAGGGCGCTGCGGTAGCCGTAGGTGTAGTCCGCTTTGGAGCGGAGGTGCCCCTGCTCGTCCGGTTCGTAGTCCACGAACGGGATCTGGGCGTCGTCGGAGCGGAACGGGGTGCCGGTGAGGCTGAGGCGCCGCTTCGCGGGATCGAACGCGTCGCGCACACCGTCGCCCCAGGTGAGGGCATCACCGGCGTGGTGGATCTCGTCGAGGATCACGAGCGTGGGTTCGGCCTCGGTTCGGGCGCGGTGCAGCCGGGGGTTCGCCCCCACCTGCGCGTAGGTGACGGCGACGCCCTGGTAGTGGGCGCCGTGGCGGCCCTGCGCGTTCGTGAAGTTCGGGTCCAGCGCGATGCCCACGCGCTTGGCGGAGTCCGCCCACTGGGTCTTCAGATGCTCCGTGGGGGCTACCACGGTCACGCGGCGGACGATGCCGTCCTGCAGCAGCCCGGCCGCGATCTGCAGCGCGAACGTGGTCTTGCCGGCGCCGGGGGTGGCGACGGTGAGGAAGTCCCGCGGCTGCGTGCTCTGGTACAGCTCGAGCGCCTCGGCCTGCCAGGCGCGCAGCTTCGCGGCCGTTCCCCAGGCGGCGCGCGCAGGGAACGCGGGCGGCAGGGTCTGGGCGGCGAAGGACGACGGGTGCTTGGGGCCGGGATCGTGCGAAGCAGAGGCATGTGAGTTCATGAGCGCATCCACTGTAGCCCCACCGTGGGGTGTCCGGACGCAGCCCGCATCGAGGTGCCGGACACCCTCGCCGCCGCAGCCACCACCGTTGCGCCCCGGCAGCCCCCACGCCCGTCGCGGCCGCCACACCCGCCGCGGCCGCCACCGTCTCGCCCGTCGCTTTCGATTGTGAGGCCTGGGTCAGCGGCCCAGGCGGGGCCAGGGATCGAACCGGAGGCCGGGGTGAGCCGGGGCGAACCGAAGGCCAGGCGGGGCCGGAGGCCAATCGGAGGCCGGAGTGGGCTGGGAGGCCGAGGTCAGCGGCCGCCGCCGAAGAAGCGGCCGAGCCCGCCGAAGCCGGAGCGGCCGGAGTCGCCCTTGCCGTCGCCGTCGCCCTTGCCGGAGCCGCCGCCCTGGCCCATCTGCTCGTAGATCTCCTTGCACTGCGGGCACACCGGGTACTTGCCCGGGTCACGGCCCGGCACCCACACCTTGCCGCACAGGGCGATCACCGGAGAGTTGTTGAGCGCCGCCTTCGCGATCTTCTCCTTCTCCACATAGTGCGCGAAGCGGTCGTGATCGCCTTCGTCGGCGTCCTCCAGCTGCTCCTCACGGTCGAGGACCGCGGTGCTGGACGGAGCCGTCGGCGCATCCGGAGCGGCATAGGGCCCCGGATCGTTCGGATCATTGATGGAAGCGGAGGCGCCACGTGCCGCCGCGCCAGTGGCGGATGCGCCGCAGGCGGCGACCGCGCTGGAGGCGCCGGCCGCGGTGCCAGCGGGCAGAGTGCGAAGAGTCGTCGAAGTCATGCCGCCATCCTAGCGACCGGCGTGACACCCGACTGCGGCGGCCCGCACCCGGCGCCACGGCCCGCCTCCACCATCGCTGTGCGCCACGACACGTCCTGTCACGAACGCAGACAGCCCCGCCGCGGGATTCGGTTCCGGGGCGGGGCTGCTGAAAGAGCGCGGCTCAGAGGTGGATCTCGCCGCCCTTGATCGCCGGGATCGCACCGGTGATGGTGTCCACGGTGCCCATCTCCTCACGCGCCTGCTGCTCCACCGCGTCCGCCACTGCCGAGGTGACGCGCTCGTTGAACACCGAGGGAATGATGTAGTTCGGGTTCAGCTCCTCAGGGCTGACCACGTCCGCGAGCGCCTCCGCGGCCGCGAGCAGCATGCGGTCGCTGAAGTTCTTCGCGCGCGCATCGAGCAGCCCGCGGAACACGCCGGGGAAGGCGAGCACGTTGTTGATCTGGTTGGCGAAGTCGGACCGGCCGGTCGCAACCACTTCGGCGTGGCGGGCCGCGATCACCGGATCGATCTCCGGCTCCGGGTTCGCCATCGCGAACACCACGGAGCGGTCCGCCATCGCGGCGATGTCGTCCTCGTCGAGGATGTTGGCAGCGGAGACGCCGATGAACACGTCGGCGTCCTTGACGGCGTCCTTGAGGGTGCCGGTGATGCCGCGCGGGTTGGTGACCCCGGCGATCCACGGGAGGCGGCCGGTGAGATTCTTGCGACCGGAGTGGATGACGCCGTCGATGTCGGCGACCACGATGTCCTCCGCGCCGGCGGCCTTCAGCAGGCGCAGGATCGCGGTGCCGGCCGCGCCCGCGCCGGACAGGACGATGCGGACAGTCCGGATGTCCTTCTCCACCACGCGCAGAGCGTTGCGCAGAGCGGACACCACGCACACGGCGGTGCCGTGCTGGTCGTCGTGGAACACGGGGATGTCCAGCTCCTGACGGAGGCGGTCCTCGATCTCGAAGCAGCGGGGGGCGGAGATGTCCTCGAGGTTGATGCCGGCGAACACGGGCGCGATCGCCTTCACGTGGGCGACGATGTCGTCCACCTCAGTCGCATCCAGGCAGATGGGGAAAGCGTCGATGTCGGCGAAGCGCTTGAAGAGGGCGGCCTTGCCCTCCATGACGGGCAGCGCGGCGAGAGGGCCGAGGTCGCCGAGGCCGAGGATGGCGGAGCCGTCGGTCACCACGGCGACCGTGTTGCGCTTGATGGTGAGGCGGCGGGCGTCCGACGGGGTCTCCGCAATCGCCTTCACCACGCGTGCCACACCGGGGGTGTAGACGAGGGAGAGGTCGTCGCGGTGGCGGATCGGATGCTTGGACTTCACTTCGAGCTTGCCGCCGAGGTGGGCGAGGAAGGTGCGGTCGGAGACCTTGCCGAGCTCGACGGACTCAATGCCCTTGAGCGCCTCCACCACGCTCATCGCGTGGTCGTGGCCGGCGGTCAGGACGGTCATGTCCACGCGCATCCGCTCGGGGCCGGAGGCGTTGACGTCCAGAGCGGTGACGCTGCCGCCCATCTTCTCGATGGTGCCGGTGATGTCGCTGATGGCGGCGGAGTTCGCGGCGAACTCCAGACGGATGGTGATGGAGTAGCTGACTGAAGGCTGCGGTGTCATGGACCCCAGTGTGACACGGCCCATCTCAGCGACCGGTCACCTTCACCGAAACTCGGCCGAAACCTGTCCGAATGTCAGGACTTCTCCAGTTCCGCGATCGCCTTGCGGATCCGCTTGTCACTGACCGTCACGGAGGTTCCGAGCTGCTGGGCGAACAGCGACACCCGCAGCTCTTCGATCAGCCAGGGGATGTCCTGCGCAGCTTCCGACGCCCGCACAGCGGCGGGCAGCTTCAACTGCGCGTGCTGCCAGTACCCCTCGATGTCCTGGATCTGCCACTGTGCGTGCGCATCCTTCTGCGGATTGTCCTGCATCTTGTCCACCCGGTGCAGCGCGGCCTTCTCGAACCGCGGCAGCTCCGGCAGCCACCGGGCGGGGGTGCGGGACACGAACCGCTCCCCCACCAGCGAGGCCGCGTGGTCGCGCAGCTGCGTGATCTGGTTGAGCACCGACAGCGAGTTCACGCGGGAGACCGCCTTCGCCACCTTCGCGTGCGCCGCGAGCGCGTCCACGGCGTTCAGCATCAGGGAGCGGGCAAGCGCCGGGTGCTCCGTGCCGACGCGCTCCACCAGCGCCTCGAAATCGTCGGGCTCGAACACCATCCCGGCGGCGTCGGTGCGGCGCACCAGGTCCGCGGTGGCGGCGAGGGAGGCGTCAGCAAGGAGCTTCTGCGCGCTGCCGTAGCTGGACTGAGTGATCGCGAGCTTCACCGGGTTCGGCAGTCCGGCGAGGATCTGCGCGGAGTCGGTGCGCATCCGCTGGTCCACCAGGCGGGTCACCGCGGCAGGGTGCTCGCGAGCCTGCTCCTGGGCCGACGGGAGCGCCGTCAGATCGATGCGGACGGCCCCGTCGGTCTCGGTGCGGACGACGAGCGCGGGGTACACCACCACGTCCAGGGCGCCCTGGCGGGACCGGCGGGTGGTGGGGATCGGCGTGTCGGGGAACGCAGTGAGGCCGCGCGCGCCGAAGCTGTCGGCCTGCTTCGCCGCGGAAGTGCGGACACGGCCGGCGAGGCGCTGCTTGAGCTGCGCGAGGTCGTCGCCGGCGCCGACGGTGCGGCCCTTCTCGTCGACCACCCGGAAGTGCATGCGCAGGTGCTCGCTGAGGCGGTCGGTCTGGAACTCCGGTCCGTACAGCTCCAGGTCGTCGGGGACGCCCGGCAGCGCGACCAGTTCATCGGCGACGGCCTCGACGAACTTTTCGCCGGTGTTGGGGTCGTCGTCGGCGAGGGTCTGCGCGACCGCCTTCGCTTTGTCAGGGGCGGGGATGAGGTGGCGGCGCAGCGGTTTCGGCAGGGAGCGGATGAGTTCGATGATGAGCTCTTCGCGCATGCCGGGCACGAGCCAGTCGAACCCGGTGTCCTCGAGGCGACCGAGGACGGCCAGAGGGACGGTGGCGGTGACGCCGTCGCGCTGCTTCTGCTTCGCGTCCCGCTGGGTGGTGGGGTCGAAGTTGTAGGTGAGGTGCAGGGTGATGTCGCCCTGCACCCAGGTGTCGGGGAAGCCCTGCGCGACGGGTTCGGCGTCGTCGGCGAGCAGCAGGTCACGGGTGAAGTGGAGCAGATCCGGGGTCTTGTGCCGCTGCTTCTTCCACCAGGAGTCGAAGTGGCGGCCGGAGACGATGTTCTGCGGGAGGCGCTCGTCGTAGAAGCGGAAGAGGGTCTCGTCGCCGGCGATGATGTCGCGTCGGCGGGTCTTCGCCTCCAGCTCCTGCAGGTCCTCGATGAGGCGGTTGTTGTCGCGGAAGAAGTGGTGGCGGGTGGTCCACCGGCCTTCGATGAGGGCCTGCTGGATGAAGGTGTCGCGGGCCTGCTCTCGGTCGATGCGGCCGAGGTTGACGGCGCGCTGCGCGATGATCGGCACCCCGTACAGCGTCACCTTCTCGTACGCCATGGCGGCGGCGCGCTTGGTGGACCAGTGCGGTTCGGAGTAGGAGCGCTTCACCACGTGGGCGCCGAGCTCCTCGATCCATTCGGGTCGGATGCGGGCGGCGGTGCGGCCGAAGAGGCGGGAGGTCTCCACCAGTTCCGCTGCCATCACGTAGTCGGGGCGCTTCTTGGCGATGGCGCTGCCGGGCCAGAGCACGAACCGGGTGCCGCGTGCACCCTGGTAGTCGCGGTTCTTCTCCTCGAACAGGCCCACGTGCGAGAGGAGGCCGGCGAGCAGGGACTGGTGGATGGCGTCGTCGCCGGCGCGGTCGCTGCTGGTGTGCAGGTCGAGGTCGCGGCACATCTGCTTGAGCTGTCCGTGCAGGTCCCACCATTCGCGGATGCGCATGTAGTGGAGGAACTCCTGACGGATCTCTCGGCGCAGGGCGGAGGAGGACAGGGCGCGTCGGCGCTCCTCGATGTGGCGCCACAGGTTGAGGAGGGTGAGGAAGTCGGAGGTGTCGTCGGCGAAGCGGCGGTGGAGCTGGTCGGCCTTCTCCTGCTGCTCCAGGGGCCGTTCGCGGGGGTCCTGGATGGACAGCGCCGCCACGATGATGAGGACGTCGGCGAGGGCGCCGCGGTCGTGCGCTTCCAGGAGCATGCGCGCCATGCGGGGATCGAGGGGGAAGCGGGCGAGCTTGCGGCCCGTGGGGGTGAGGGCGCGGCCGCCAGGAGCCGACGGCTTCTGCTCGATGGCGTGCAGCTCCTCCAGCAGGCGGATGCCGTCGCGCACCGCACGGGTCTCCGGCTTCTCCAGGAACTCGAAGCGTTCGATGTCGCCGAGGCCGAGCGCGGTCATCTGCAGCACGACGCTCGCGAGCGAGGTGCGCAGGATCTCCGGTTCGGTGAACTCGGGGCGCGCGGCGAAGTCCTCTTCGGAGAACAGACGGATGGCGATGCCGGGGGCGGTGCGGCCGGACCGGCCGGAGCGCTGCTGGGCGCTGGCCTGGCTGATCGGCTCGATGGGGAGGCGCTGCACCTTGGTGCGCTGGGAGTAGCGGGAGATGCGGGCGAGACCGGAGTCGATGACGTAGGTGATGCCGGGGACCGTCAGGGAGGTTTCGGCGACGTTCGTGGCGAGGATGATGCGCCGCGTCGTCGAGTTCTTCGGCGGGGAGAAGATGCGGTCCTGGTCCGCTTGGGAGAGGCGGCCGAACAGGGGCAGCACCTGCACCTGTTCACCGGCGCCGGTGCGAGCGGCGAGGTGCTTGCCGAGCTCATCGCCGATCTCGCGGATCTCCCGCTCCCCGGGGAGGAACACGAGGATGTCGCCGGGGCCTTCGCGGCGCAGTTCGTCAACGGCGGAGCAGACCGCCTGCGGCAGGGACCGCTCCTCCTTCTCGTACAGGTCCTCCTCGTCCTCGTTCTCGGCCTCGACGGTGGTCTCGAGGACCAGGGGGCGGTAGCGGATCTCCACCGGGTAGGTGCGGCCGGACACTTCGAGGATGGGGGCCGGGTCGTCGGAGTCATCGGAGAAGAAGGCGGCGAAGCGCTCCGGGTCGATGGTGGCGGAGGTGATGATGATCTTCAGGTCGGGGCGCCGGCGGGCGATGCGCTTGAGGTACCCCAGGAGCATGTCGATGGTGAGGGAGCGTTCGTGCGCCTCGTCGATGATGATCGTGTCGTACTTCTTCAGCAGCCGATCGTGCTGGATCTCCGAGAGGAGGATGCCGTCGGTCATCACCTTCAGGCGCGCACCTCGGGCTGTCTGCTTCGTGAAGCGCACCTGGTAGCCGACTGTTCCCTCACCGAGCTTCTCGCCGAGTTCGTGGGCGATGCGGGAGGCGACCGAGCGGGCGGCGATGCGGCGCGGCTGCGTGTGGCCGATGAGGCGGCCGTTCGCGCCGCGGCCCAGCTCAAGGCACATCTTCGGCAGCTGGGTGGTCTTGCCGGACCCTGTCTCGCCCGCGATGATCACGATCTGGTGGTCCCGGATCGCGGCCATGATGTCCTCGCGGCGTTCGGAGACGGGGAGGTCCGACGGGTACGTGATCGCGATGGGCGCAGGCGAAGAGGATGTCGACATGGTGCGCCCACTCTATCCGGCGGCACCCGTCGGCCGCGCCTGCCCGCCCTGCCCTCCCCCTTCACCCGGGACCCCGGCCGGGCGCTCCCGCGCAGGCGGCCGGTCCTTCGGAAACGGGCCGACGGGGCCCCAACGCGCGAAAAGCAGGGCGGAACGGTACTAGGCTGGTGACGGTGCGCAACGGCGCGCCCATCCGTACAGCGAGCACAACGAGGTTCTATGAAAGCGCTGAAGAAGGTCGGTGCGAGCGCCGGCCTGGAGTTCGTCGATGTTCCGGAGCCCCAGCTGGAGCGCTCCACCGACGTCAAGATCCGGGTCCTGCGCGCCGGCATCTGCGGCACCGACCTGCACATCCTCGCGTGGGACTCCTCCGCTCAGGACATGTGCGACACCGTCCCCTTCATCCCCGGCCACGAGTTCTACGGCGAAGTTGTGGAAGTCGGCAGCGAAGTCCTCGACGTCAAGGTGGGCGACCGCGTCTCCGGTGAGGGCCACGTGGTGTGCAACATCTGCCGCAACTGCCGCGCCGGCCGCCGCCACATGTGCCGCCGCTCCCGCGGCATCGGCGTGCAGCGCGACGGCGCCTTCGCCGAATACGTCGTCATCCCCGACGAGAACGTGTGGGTCCACGAGCACAACTCCAAGACCGACATCATCACCCCGGAGCTCGGCGCCGTGTTCGACCCCCTGGGCAACGCCGTGCACACCACGCTGAAGTTCCCCGTGGTGGGCGAGGACGTCCTCATCACCGGCGCCGGCCCCATCGGCCTAATGTGCGCGGCCGTCGCCCGCCACGCCGGCGCCCGCTATATCGCCATCACCGACGTCGCCGACCACCGCCTCGACATGGCGGCCGCCGCCGGCGCCGACGTCGCCATCAACGTGGCGAAGGAGCGGGTGCGCGACTCCCAGGCGGTCCTCGGCATGATCGAGGGCTTCGATGTGGGCCTGGAGACCTCCGGGAACCCGTCGGCCGTCAAGGAGATGATCGACAACATGAACCACGGCGGCAAGATCAGCCTCCTCGGCCTGCCGGCCCGCGAGTTCGAGATCAACTGGACCCACGTCATCACCCGCATGCTCACCCTGCAGGGCATCTACGGCCGCGAGATGTTCGAGACCTGGAACGCGATGAGCGCCATGCTCCGCTCCAGCGAGAAGCTGCGCGGCCAGATCCTCGCCACCGTCACCGACGTCCTGCCCGCTGAGCAGTGGGAGAAGGGCTACGAGATGGCCCGCACCGCCGCCGGCGGCAAGATCGTCCTGGACTGGGAGAACGTGTGAGCCGCACCCCGGCTCCCCTCCCCCGCATCCATCACTGAAAGGCACTGTCCCCTCATGTACACCGAGATCAAGCAGCAGCTGAACGACGAGCTGCAGGCCATCCGCAACGCCGGCACCTTCAAGGCCGAGCGCGCCATCACCACCCCGCAGTCCTCCCACGTCAAGGCCACCCCCGGCGGTGTCGAGGACTCCTCGAAGGCCGAGCCGGTGCTGAACTTCTGCGCCAACAACTACCTGGGCCTCGCCGACCACCCGAAGCTGATCGAGGCCGCCAAGCGCGCCCTCGATGAGCGCGGCTTCGGCATGGCGTCCGTCCGCTTCATCTGCGGCACCGGCGACCGCCACCTGGAGCTGGAGCGCCGTGTCTCCGAGTTCCTCGGCACCGAGGACACCATCCTGTTCGCCTCCTGCTTCGACGCCAACGGCGGCGTGTTCCAGTCCCTGTTCGGCAAGGAGGACGCGATCATCTCCGACGAGCTGAACCACGCCTCCCTCATCGACGGCATCCGCCTCACCAAGTCCGCCCGCCTGCGCTACCGCAACGCCGACATGGCGGACCTGCGCGCCAAGCTGGAGGAGACGAAGCAGCTCAACGACGGCAAGGGCGCGCGCCGCACCGTCATCGTCACAGACGGCGTCTTCTCCATGGACGGCTACCTCGCACCGCTGGATGAGATCTGCGACCTCGCCGACGAATTCGGTGCCCTCGTCCTCGTGGACGACTCCCACGCCGTCGGCTTCATGGGCGAGACCGGCGCCGGCACCCCGGAGCACTTCGGCGTCTCCGACCGGGTCGACATCTACACCGGCACCTTCGGCAAGGCCCTCGGCGGCGCCTCCGGCGGCTATGTCGCCGGCCGCAAGGAGATCGTGGAGATGCTCCGCCAGACCGCCCGCCCATACCTGTTCTCCAACTCCCTCGCCCCCAGCATCGTGGAGGCCACCATCACCGCGCTGGACCTGGTGAAGGAGTCCAGCGAACTGCGCCAGCAGCTGTTCGACAACGCCGCCCTGTTCCGCCGCCGCATGAGCGAAGAGGGCTTCGAACTGCTCGAGGGCGAGCACGCGATCATCCCCGTGATGTTCCACAACGCCGCCCTCGCCGGCCGCATCGCCGACCGTATGCTGGAGAACGGCGTGTACGTCACCGCGTTCTCCTTCCCGGTGGTGCCCCGCGGTGAGGCCCGCATCCGCGTGCAGCTCAGCGCCGCGCACTCCGCGCAGGACATCGAGAAGGTCGTGCAGGCGTTCGTGAAGTCCCGCGACGCCGAACAGCACTGATCGGCGCGATCACGCCCTGACGCCGCAGGGCCGGAACCGCCGCGCATCGTCCCTCCCCCGTCGGCCCCGCCGGGGACACCAGGGAGGTGCGCGGCGGTTCCGCATACCCGCAGCCCTGCCGGCCACGATCCGTCCTGAAGTGGCCATACCCGGGCACCGCCCTTATCCTGGGGAGCGCTGTGACGCGCAGCACTGTCTACAGAAAGCTCCCCATGTCGTCGATCGACTCCGTCATCGAAGCCGTCTTCGCCCCTCTGTCCGCCGTGCTCAGCTCCATCATCTTCGTAGAGCTGCCGATCTTCGGCGGCGTCCCCGTGGTGGTCCTCTGGCTGATGCTCGCCGCCGTGTTCTTCACCGTCTGGCTGCGGTTCCAGCCCATCACCGGACTGAAGCACTCCATCGCCGTGATCCGCGGCCGCTACGCCCGCAAGACCGATCCCGGGGAGATCAGCTCCTTCCAGGCGCTCGCCACGGAACTGTCCGCCACCGTGGGCCTCGGCAACATCGCCGGCGTCGCCATCGCGATCGTGGCCGGCGGTCCCGGCGCAGCCGTCTGGATCGCCCTGTTCGGCTTCTTCGCCATGAGCGTGAAGATGGCCGAAGCGGCGCTCGGCTCGAAGTACCGCCGGGTCCTGCCCGACGGATCCACCCTCGGCGGCCCCATGTACGTGCTGCGCGACGGCTTCGCCGAGATCGGCTGGAAGCGCTTCGGCGTGGTCCTCGCCGGCATCTACGCCGTGTGCGCCCTCATCGGCATGCTCGGCGGCGGCAACCTGTTCCAGGCGAACCAGGTGACGATGATCGTCTCCAGCGCGTTCGGCGAGGACAGCGTGATCGGGCAGAACAACTGGATGATCGGTGCAGCGCTCGCGGTGATCGTCGCGATCGTGGTGCTCGGCGGCGTCACCTCCATCGCCCGCTGGACCTCGTTCATCACCCCGTTCATGGCGATCGCGTACATCCTGTCCGTGCTGCTGATCATCGTGATGAACATCGGTCAGCTGCCGAGCGCGGTCGCTGAAATCTTCACCGGCGCCGTGTCGCCGCAGGGTGTGACCGGCGGCGCGATCGGTGTGGCCGTGATCGGCATCCAGCGCGCCCTGTTCTCCAACGCAGCGGGTGTGGGAACGGCATCGATGTCGTTCTCCGCCTCGAAGACGAAGGACCCCGCCACGGAGGGGTACACCGCGATGTGGGGCCCGTTCGTGGACTCCGTGGTGGTGTGCATGCTGACCGCGGTCGCGATCGTCATCACCGGGGTGCACCGCCACGGCAGCCCGGACTCCGACGGCGTGGTGCTGACCGCTGAGGCGTTCGGCACGGTCACCGCCTGGTTCCCGTACGTCCTCACGGCCGTGGTGCTCCTGTTCGGCCTGTCGACGATGCTGAGCTACTCGTTCTTCTGCGAAATGCTCGCCACCTACATCTTCGGCCCCTCCAAGGGAGTGCGGATCACGTTCCGCATCATCTACGTGCTCTCGGTGGTCGTGGGTGCGGCGATCTCCATGGACTCCATGGTCGGGTTCGCCGACGCCACCACGTTCCTCGTCACCCTCCCGAACCTGCTGGGCCTGTACGTGCTGGCCCGGGTGGTCCGCTACGAGATCCTCCGCCACCGGACCCGCGTCGCGGTCGGCACCCTCAGCGAAGTGGACGAGGACCTGCGGGTCGGCATGGGCGACCACACCCCCACCCGTGAACAGACCCGCACCGCGGAGATGGAGGCGATCCGCCTCGACGAGCACGAAACCGCGGTGCACAACCGCCTCGCCGCCGACCCTGACTGGCCGCACTACTCCGACGAGCGCAGTCCAGGGGCCGCAGCCGCGGATGGGGCTGCGGGGGCCGACGGGTCCTCCGGGTCCCACGCCACTGGCTGACCCCGTCGGCCCTCTGCCTGAGGGGGCGCTTCCGCATCGCCGGACACCTTCCCCGGCGCTCCATCCGAGTCCCAGCAGAAGTGAGCACCGGGACCGACGCCCCCTGCATTACATTGTTCAACAGTCCATCGACCCCCGACTCTCCGGAAGGTGACATCGATGTCCACCACCCCTCCCCCAGCGGGTGATCCTCAGCCCTCCGCGCCCACAGGCTTCGCCGCGGGCTCGGCTGAAGCCCCCGCCGGCGTGCACATCCCCGACGATGACTTCTTCGCCGCCGAGGACGAAGGCATGCAGAAGGGGCTCTCACCCCGACAGCTGCAGATGATCGCCATCGGCTCCGCGATCGGCACCGGCCTGTTCCTCGGCGCCGGCGGCGGCCTCGCCGCCTCCGGGCCCGCCCTCGCCATCGTGTACGCCGTCTGCGGCTTCATGGGCTACCTGATGCTCCGCTCCCTCGGCGAGCTCGTGGTGCACCGCCCCTCCTCGGGCTCCTTCGTCTCCTACACCCGCCAGTTCTACGGCGAGCGCTCCGCCTTCACCGCCGGTTGGCTGTACTGGTTGAACTGGGCCACCACGGCCGTTGCCGACGCCACCGCCATCGCGCTCTACATCGCATGGTTCGGCCGGTACAGCGAGTTCGTCGCCGCCATCCCGCAGGGTCTCACCGCCCTCGTGGTCCTCGCCATCGTGCTCGCCATGAACCTGGTGAGTGTGAAGGTGTTCGGTGAGCTCGAGTTCTGGTTCGCGTTCATCAAGGTTGCGGCGCTGGTGACGTTCCTCGTGGTCGGCATCCTCTTCCTGATCTTCGGGACGCCGACGGGTTCGGACACCGGCTTCCACCTCATCAGCGAGAACGGGGGCTGGTTCCCGTTCGGCGCCGTTCCCGCGCTCCTGGCGATCCAGGGCACCGTGTTCGCCTACGCCGGCATCGAGCTGGTGGGCACCACCTCCGGTGAGACCCAGGACGCCAAGACCGTGATCCCGAAGGCGGTCAACACGGTGCTGCTGCGCATCGCCCTGTTCTACGTGGGCTCCATCGTTCTGCTGGTGCTGCTGCTGCCGGCCAGCGCCTACTCCGGGAGCGAGTCGCCGTTCGTGACGTTCTTCGACTCCATCGGCATCACCTGGACCGCCCCGGTCATGCAGCTGGTGGTCATCACCGCGGCTGCGTCGTCGCTGAACGCGGGCCTGTACTCCACCGGCCGCATCGTCCACTCCATGGCCATGGCCGGCTCCGCCCCCGAATGGGCGGGCCGCCTCAACAAGCACGGCGTGCCCGTGGGCGGCATCTGGCTGACCTCCATCGTGGGTGTGCTCGGCGTGGGGCTGAACTTCATCGTCCCCGAGGACGCGTTCACGATCGTGCTGAACATCGCCGCATTCGGCACCATGGCGGCGTGGGCCGCGATCTGCCTGTCGCACATGAAGTTCGTGCACCTGGCGAAGAAGGGCGTGTACTCCCGCCCGAAATACCGGGCACCCCTTGCACCGGTCAACGACATCGTGGTGCTCGCGTTCCTGGCGATCGTCGTCGTGATGATGGCGTTCGACTACCCCGTCGGCACGTACACCCTGGCGTTCCTTCTGCTGCTCGTTCCCGTGCTGATCGGCGGCTGGTTCCTGGTGCGCAAGCGCGTCATGGCGATCGCGGCGGAGCGCCAGGGCTACACCGGCGAGCACCCGGTCCTGGCGGCCTCGCAGTACGTCGAGGAGCGCGGCCGCGGCTCTCACCGCTACGACGGCTGATCCCCGCGCTGCCTGACGCGGACAGCGCACCGCCCCGAGCAACCGGCTCAGACCGGAGGTTCGGGGCGGTTCTGCGTCTGCGGTCTGAGGGTCAGCGGGCGCGGTCGGCGAGGAGGGCGGCGCCGCGGATGAAGGCCGCCATCTCCTGCCTCAGCAGGTCACCATCGGGGCGGAACGTCGCGTCCGGGAACCCGGCGGTGATTCCACTGGCACGGATCCAGCGGATCTGTGCTGCCGCTGGATGGTCAGCAGCGACGTCGGCGAAGAGGTCCGCTGCCTCCGGGTCAATGCGCAGACCGTGGCGGCGCAGGCGCGCCTCCAGCAGACCATGCAGGTAGTCGGCCAGCAGGCCGCGGGTGGCGACGGCGTTCGGCTGGAACTCGCCCTCAGCGCTCCCCCACTCGAGCCCCTGCGCCTGCAGCCATTCGATCTCTGCACGGTTCTGCGCATCAGCGGGAACATCCGTGAAGACGCCGCGGGCCCCGACCGTGGCCGGCGACCCCGCGAACCGGTACAGCGCAGCCGCGAGCTCATGCCGCAGAACCGGTGTCTCCGGCTGGAACTCATGCTTCCCTGCACCCGGGTCAATGCCCGTGGAGGTGATCCATTCGATGTCCGCGCGGAAGGGCGATTCTGAGACGTCAGTGAACCTCCGGACGACGGTGGCGCCCGTTCCCGTCAGCAGGGCAAGGCCGCCGATCGACCCGGCGGCGACGAGGACCCGGCGGCGCACGCGGCCCGAGGGTGTGGGAGACGGCCTCATCAGATCCACCCCAGCTGCTTCATCCGCTCCAGCAGCGCCCACACGACGACCTGGTTGCCGCGCGCGTTCAGATGGATGCCATCGGGGGCCACCACCGACTCCGGGATGCGACCCCGCGTCGCGGTGAAGGCGAGCGCGCGCACCGGTGGGCTCTGCAGACCCCACGAGGTGGACAGAAGTTCCTGCACATCGAGGAAGCGATCGCCGTAGCGGGCGCGCTGGTGATCGTTGACCCGGGCGACCGCGCGAGCGATCCGGGTGCTGTCCAGTGGAGTGACCCACTGTCCGAGGATGAAGCACCGCTCCGCCGCACCGGTGAAGTCGACCATTGCATCGGTATCGCTGATGGTCAGGGCGCCTTCCTGTTCACCGATGTTGTTCTTTCCGCACCAGAAGAGATGGTGGGCGCCCTTCAGGTCTGAGGTGAAGGCGGAGACGAAGGGGCCGTCCTCGGTGAGGGTCGACCCGTCGGCCGGTGTCCAGGTGAAGTGCGTGTCCGCACCGGCGAGGACGCCGGGCACACCGTTGATACTGCCGGCGCAGGAGAAGCCGCGCCAGGAGTTCATGTGATGGTCCACCCCGGAGACGGGCGCGGTGCCGGGGGTGGCGGCGCGACCGCCGGGGAACGCGACGGTCGGGGCGTCGAGTCCGATCTGGACACGGTTGTGGAAGCTCTGGGTGCCGCCCTGCGCGGTGGGGATGACCTCGCCCGGGCTGAGGACTGCGCGGAGGTGCTCGTGCGGACGGCTCGGGCTCGGCGCACCGTGGTCGCCGCCCTCGCCGGACATGGAGCTGGAGCCCCAGGTGAAGAGCCGAGCAACGGTGGGCGTGAGCAGAAACCTGGTACCAGCCGTCCCTGTCTCCACTCGTCACCCCCTGTCACGGTCCCACGGGCTCTTTGCGAGCGCACAAGCTGAAGAATACCTGCCCTTTGCCTCGGCGTGCGACCCGGATTCCGACCTCCGCATGGGAGATCTGAGCCACACGTCAGCGGCGGACATGCACGCGCCGACCGTGCTGTTCACCGTCTTGGGCACAGAAAAGAGCCCTGGACATCAGTCCAGGGCTCTTCGTTGATCAGCTGCTGGCGCGTCACTCCCGTGATGAGCTGGGCGCTGCTGAATGGTGGAGCCGGCGGGAATCGAACCCGCGTCCGATAGTGCGAAGCCAGGGCTTCTCCGGGCGCAGTCTGCGAAAGGCGTTTTCTCAGTTCCGGCGCTCACACAGACATGTCGCCGACGAACTCAGTCATTCTGAAGTGTTCACCCCGTGCCGATGACAAGCACGGGAAGCAGTGGCTCGCTCAATGATGGACAGGTCAGGTCGCGAGCAACCCCTGACGGTCCAGACTGCTACTCGCTGATCAGGCAGCGAGAGCGAAGTCAGTGCGCTTAGGTTCGGCACTTATTGGTTTCCACAGATCGTTAACGAGATGACTGTGGCTCCTCGGCCCGCTTCCCCTCGCTGGACATCTACCGTCGAAACCGATCGGCCCCGTGCAAGGAATGCGGTATGGATCGCACACCCTATGAACTTGTCAAACAAGCCGCAGACTCCTCATCCGTGGAGAACCAGCTTACCACCGGCCGGGAGGACCGGCCAGGCATTATTCGCCACAGGCGAACTGCGGCGCCCGTCGGCCTCCCGCCGCGGTTTCCGGTGGCGGCAGCGCCGACTTCTCAGCCGCCGAGCTTCTCCCGATGACGCATCGCGCGCTGCGCTTCGCGGTTGTCCTGCTTCTCCCGCAGGGTCTGCCGCTTGTCCCATTCCTTCTTGCCGCGCGCCAGCGCCACCTTCACCTTGGCGTGCGAGCCGAGGAAGTACAGCTCCAGGGGAACGATCGTGCGCCCCTTCTCGCGGGTCTTGCCCATGAGCTTGAGGATCTCCGACTTGTGCATGAGCAGCTTGCGCTTGCGGCGCGCTGCGTGGTTGGTCCACGTGCCCTTCACGTACGGGGCGATGTGGACGTGCTCCATCCACATCTCGCCGCCATCGATGTAGCAGAACCCGTCGACCAGGGAGGCTCCGCGGTCGCGCAGGGACTTCACTTCGGTGCCGGTCAGCACGATGCCCGCTTCCCACGTCGCATCGATGTGGTAGTCGTGCAGGGCCCGCTTGTTGGAGGAGATCAGCACCTTCTTGCGCTCGGGGGCGTCGCCCCCGGGGCGCTTGCCGGACTTCGAGGCCTTCGTGCTCACGATGCTCACTCCTGTTCGAAACGATGGGGCCCGACGGATGCGGGCCCCACATTGTTGCACGCACCGCAGCGGTGGTGCGAAGGATTTTCGCGTGCGGCTCAACCCAGCCTGCGTGCCGGCGGCGCGGCCGACGGGATCAGCCGATGAACCTGAGGGGGTCCACGGGGGTGCCGTCGAGACGGGTTTCGAAGTGCAGGTGCGGGCCGGTGGAGTTGCCGGTGTTGCCGGACAGCGCCACCAGCTGGCCCTTCTTGACAGTCTGCCCTGGGGAGACGCGGAAGGCTGACAAGTGCAGGTAGCGGGTCACGAGCAGCTGCCCGTTGTACAGGCCGTGGCTGATCTCCAGCACGTTGCCGCCACCGCCGCTGAAGCCGGTGCGCAGCACCTTGCCGTCGGCCATGGCGCGCACGGGGCTGCCGCTCGGGAGACCCCAGTCCTGGCCGGCGTGCAGCTTGCGGGTGTGGAAGATCGGGTGGACGCGGTAGCCGAACTTCGAGGTCATGACGCCGTCGGACGGCTTCATGAACTGTCCACTGGTGGTGACGGTGTCCGTGTAGGTGGAGGACAGGGTGTCCTTCTCCCCCGCGCCGCGGCGGCGGGATGCTTCACGGCGGGCAGCGGCGAGCTGCTCCTCACGCTCCTTCTTCTCCAGGCGCTCCAGCTCCGCATTCAGCTGCTCCGACTGCTTGTTCAGCTCCCGCTCGCGCTTCTTGAAGCGGTTCTTCTCCGTCTCCAGAGTCTGCTTCTGCTTCTTCTGCTGGGAATAGAGCTCGTCCAGTCCCTTCTTGGCGCTGGCCGCATCGGACTCCGCCTTCTTGCGCGCCTTGACCGCGGCGGCGGACTTCTTCTTAAGATCCGCGATCTCGGTGCGGACAGCACTGAGGCGGTCAGCGGCATTGACGTTCTGGGCCTGGTCGGTGCGCTTGCCGACCAGTTCGCGGCCCTGCGACTGCAGGGTCAGCTTGTAGTTCATGGAACGGTCGACGGTGTTCTGCGGATCACCGGAGCCCACGAACACGGACGCGGCGCTCGGCATCCCCGAGCCCTTGTAGGCGTCCAGGGACAGTTCGGCCATTTCGGCGTCTCCGGCGGCGATCTCCTCCTTGCCGGAGGCGACCTTCTTCTGCAGCTCCTTCTCCTCCTTCTGCGCGGCGGCGAGGCGCGAGGCGAGCGCGTCGTCCTCCTTCTGCGCCTGCGCGAGGGCGGTCCGGGCGTCGTCCAGGCGGGACTGCGCCTCGGGGATCTGCAGCTCCGTCTGCGCGAGTTCGAGGTAGGTGTCGGCGAGCTGCTGATCCACGCCGTCGAGGTCTTGGCGCATGCGGGCGAGTTCGGAGTCGACGCTCTCCTTCTCCCGCTGCTTGTCCTTCTTGCCGTTGTCGGCGTAGGAGACGGGCGAGGTGGACAGCAGCACCGTGCCCAGTCCGCACACGAGGGCGGAACCGGTGACGGAGCGGAGCAGGGTTCGACGGGACGGCAGACCGGTCATGCGATCACACCTTCAGGTAGCGGTTGAGCGAGACCACGGAGGACCCGATGGCCATGAGTGCGCCGAGCAGGATCAGGATGGGCGCGATCCAGATGATGTCGCCGCTGCCGATCTGCACGATGGAGTCGCCGAGGGTGGAGCGCAGCCACCCGTCGACCAGGAAGTTGAAGCCGAGCGCAAGGATGCCGCTGGCGAGGATGCCGCCGATGATGGCGGCGACCGCGCCCTCGAGCAGGAAGGGCAGGCGGATGAACAGGTTGGAGGCACCCACCAGGCGCATGATTGCGATCTCGCGGCGACGGTTCACCACGGACATGCGGATCGTGGTGGCGATGAGCAGGACCGCGGCGATCAGCATGATGACCGCCAGGCCGACCGCGAGCAGGGTGGACTGGTTGAGGGCGTTGATGAACGGTTCGTACACCGCGAGGAGGTCGGACACTTCGTCCACTCCGGTCCGGCCCTGGAAGAAGTCCACGACCGCCTGGGAGCGCTGGGAGTCCTTCAGGGTGATGTGGAAGCTCACCGGCATGTCCTTCTCGGTGAAGTCCTGGGCGAACGCTTCACCGCTGAACTGCTCCTGGTAGATCGCGAGCGCTTCCTTGGGGCTGCGCTCCTTCACGCTGGCGATGTACGGGGAGAGGACGTCGCCGCTGAGGGCGTCACGGGTCTCTTTCAGCTGCGCGTCGGTGGCGGCGCCGCCGGAGCAGGAGGCGGTGGTGGAGTGCGGGGAGCACATGTAGATGGTGATCTGGGAGTTCTGCACCAGGGTCTGGCGCATCTCCATGATCTGCTTCTGCATGGCGATGCCGGCGCCCACGAAGGACAGGGACACGGCGGTCACGATGATCACGGAGATGACCATTGCGATGTTCCGCCACAGTCCGATGAAGCTCTCGGAGAGGACGTAGCGTGCTCTCATCGGGCGCCCTCCTCGCTGCTGTGGACGGGCTCGTCGAAGCCGGCTTCGCCGTAGCCGTCGTCATCGAACGCGGTGTCGACGTCGCCGATCTTCTCCTCCTCGGGGAAGTAGTCCTCGAGGTTGGGGGCGGGCGCTGCTGTGGATCCCGTCGGCCCGCCGTCGCGCAGATCGGGGCCGACGGGCGCGTCGTCCTCATCGCGGGTCAGCAACGGATCGTCCGGGTGCCCCGACTCGTCGGCGCGGGTCTGGGTGACGGGGCGGGACCCGTCGGCCTCCTCCGCCGCGCCGGAACCTGCGGTGCGGGCGGGCTCGGACATGCTCCCGGTGGGGGTGTCCTGGTCAGCGTCGCGGCCGAGGACTTCCCGGGCGGCTGCTTCGCGAGCGGCCGCGGTGGCGGCGCGGTCACGGTCCGCCTGCGTGCCGACGGGTTCGCCGAGCTCGTTGAGCGGCATGCTCGAGGTGTAGCCGCCGCCGACCTCATCGCGGACCACGACTCCCCCGACGAGCTCCACCACGCGGCGCTTCATGCGGTCCACCGCCGAGCGGTCGTGCGTGGCCATGAGCACGGTGGTGCCGTTGTCATTGATCTCGGTGAGCAGCTCCATGATGCCTTCGGCGGTCTGCGGGTCGAGGTTGCCGGTGGGCTCATCGGCCAGCAGGATGCGGGGGCGGTTCACGTAGGCGCGGGCGATGGCGACGCGCTGCTGCTCACCACCGGAGAGCTCATGGGGCATGCGGTGGCCCTTGTCCTCCAGGCCCACCATCTCCAGCATCTCCGGCACGAGACGGCGGGACGCGGAGCGGGGCGTGCCGATCACGTGCAGCGCGAACTCGATGTTCTGGTACGCGGTCTTCGTGGGCAGCAGGCGAAAGTCCTGGAACACCATGCCGATGTCGCGGCGCAGCTTCGGCACCTTCCACGACGGGATCCTCGACAGGTCCTTGCCGGCCACGAAGATGCTGCCGGAGGACGGGGTCGTCTCCTTCAGGATGAGGCGCATCATGGTGGACTTGCCGGAGCCGGAGGCGCCCACCAGGAATGCGAACTCGCCGCGCTCGAACTCAATGGTGAGTCGATCGAGCGCGGGCTCTGCGGTTCTCTGGTACGCCTTGGTGACGTCGTCGAAGCGGATCACGCGTGTCCTTCTGTCGCTGCGGAGGTGTCAGTGGGTCGGGTCACGGGTCCACCGGGGCTGGGCCCGGTCAGTCCTCGCTGGTGCCCTGGCCGACCCGCCAGCGGATGCCGGCTTCGAGGAAGCCGTCGATCTCGCCGTCGAACACGGACTGCGGGTTGCCCTCGGAGTACTCGGTGCGCAGGTCCTTCACCATCTGGTACGGGTTCAGCACGTAGGAGCGCATCTGGTCGCCCCAGCTCGCCTTCACATCACCGGCCAGCTCCTTGCGCTTGGCGTCCTCCTCCTGCTTCTTCACCAGCAGCAGGCGCGACTGCATGACGCGCAGAGCGGCCGCACGGTTCTGGATCTGCGACTTCTCATCCTGCATCGACACCACGATGCCGGTGGGGATGTGGGTCATGCGGACTGCGGAGTCCGTGGTGTTGACGCTCTGCCCACCGGGTCCGGAGGAGCGGAACACGTCCACCTTCAGCTCGTTCTCGGGGATCTCGATGGAGTCGGTGGACTCGATCAGCGGGATCACCTCGACCGCGGCGAAGGAGGTCTGGCGGCGGCCCTGGTTGTCGAACGGAGAGATGCGCACCAGGCGGTGCGTGCCGCCCTCCACCGACAGGGTGCCGTAGGCGTACGGGGCGTCCACTTCGAAGGTCACGGACTTCAGCCCGGCCTCTTCGGCGTAGGACGTGTCCATCACCTTGGTGGGGTAGCCGCGGTGCTCTGCCCAGCGCAGGTACATGCGCATGAGGATCTCCGCGAAGTCAGCGGCGTCCACACCACCGGCGCCGGCGCGGATGGTGATGACGGCGGAGCGCTCGTCGTACTCACCGGAGAGGAGGGTGCGCACTTCGAGCTCTTCAAGGGTCTTGCGGATGGAGGCGAGCTCCTTCTCCGCCTCGTGGCGTGCGTCCGAGTCGTTCTCCTCCTCGGCGAGCTCCACCATGATCTCGAGGTCGTCGATGCGGGACTCGAGGTCGTTGATGCGGCGGAACTCGGCCTGCGCGTGCGACATCTGCGACGTCACCTTCTGGGCGGACTCGGGGTCATCCCACAGGTCAGGCGCTGCGGCCTGCTCCTCGAGGACCGCGATCCGCTTCTTCAGCGCGTCCATGTCGGTGACCTTCTCGATCGAGGTCAGCGTGGCGCGCAGGGCAGGGATTTCGGCAGAAAAGTCAACACTCACGATTTCCATCCTAGATCAGGCAGTCCCATCGGTCAGTGAAGGGGACGGTGAGTCTGGACGCACTCCCCCACCCGGTCAGCCAGCATCGCGGCAGGGCGACCAGGTCAGAACGAATGCGCTTCGGACTCCACGCGCAGAGTCACCGGCGCATCGAGGCTGCGGGAGATCCACCCCACCAGCGGCGGGTAGGTCTCGGCGACCATACGCACCGTGACGTCACCGCTGGGATGCACCTCAACCGACTCCACCTCGACTCTGCCGAGACTCCCGCCACCGGCCGGATAGGACGCCAAGTAGTCCTCCACGGCCTGCTCCGCACTGTCCTGCGAGATCAGCTTCGACCTGGTCTGCCCCGGAGCGCGATAGCCCGCGTTGAATGCCTCCACCGCATCCTCATCCACAGCCGCGGCCGCCGACAGCGCAGCACCGTCAGCCATGGCCTGCACCCGATTGCGGTCCAGCTCCACGCCTGTGATCGCGGCACCGAACGCAATGACCATCAGGACGATGACCATCACCCCGATCGTGAGGACCGACGTATTCCCCCGTTCTTCCCGGAGCGCGGCGACCAGACGTGTTCGTGACGTCCAGCGGGGCCGGATCATCCGACTGGGCCGGGTCATCCGCGGTCCTCCCTGTGCTCATCGACAACGAGGGAATGCTCAGCGGAGACCGTGACCGGCCCGCCGCTCAGTCCGAGGTGACCGAGTCCGGGCAACGGTACGGGGATCTCAACCCGCGTGGTCACGGTCGTTCCCGGGGCGGAGCACCGCGGGGACGAACAGTCGACCGTGACGGCATCCCGCGTGAGCTCGACCCCGTAGTCCTCACGGGCCGACTGAACGATCAGCGCCACTGCGCGATCTGCAGCTTCAGGATCTTCGTGCCCGGTGATGGACCGGGTGGTGTGGACCGCCGTGCTTGTGGCCGCGAACGATGCGTTCTGCATCGCCCCGAGCCACAGGATCAGATAGGCCAGCGGGATCAGGAGAATGACGGCCGCACCGATGAACTCAACGGCTGCAGATCCTCGCTCGCTGCGCAGTCGTCGGCCGATGGGCGCTGCCGCGCGCACCGCCCGCTTCACAGCGAGTCCTCGTCCACCGCGTGACCCTCCACGACCAGTCCCCCGCGCGGCCCGATGAAGCCCACGAGCGGCAGGTCCGCCCGGACCCGAACCGTGATCATCCCATCGGCCGTGCGGTCAGCGCTGACTTCGGGGTCGACCAGGGAATGGAAGCGTCGATCAGCGATCGCATAGGTGCGGTTCGTGCCGTCCTCCACGCCGTTGCCGTACAGGCTTGCGTGGTGGGCGCCCTGGACCGCTGCATCGATCAGACCATTGCGGACGTAGACGAACAGGGCCAGCTGCGTCAGCGTCAGGGTCAGGCCCACGACCAGCACCATCACCAGCGGAAACTCGGCGATGATGCTGCCGCGCTCCTCCCGCAGGCGGGAGGGCAGCCGCGCAGAGAACCGTGGCAGCGGTCGCAGCAGAGGGCGGGGCATGAGGATCAGCCGAACTGGGCGATCGCCTGGTTGAACAGCCCGATCAGGGCGTCACTCGCAACTGCCCATAGGGCAACAACAATGCCTGCGGTCATAAGAGTGATGAGGACCCAGCCGGGCACGTCACCACGGTCGCTGCGCAGCGCTTCTGCGACGCGACCGGCGAGGCGCCGCAGACGCTCCGGTCGGCGGGTCTGAGCAGTGATGCGGGTGTCCTTCATGGGATTGACTCCTTAGTTCGTTTGAGTGATTGAGGACGGAGGGGACCGGTTCAGGTCACAGGGAAATGGAAAGGACGGACAGGCCGGGGAAGATGGCGAACACGATGACCATCGGCATCAGCAGGAACACAACGGGAATCAGCATCCAGATCTCGCGCTTGCCCGCTGTCTCCATCAGGTCGCGGCGTCCGGCGTCGCGGGCGTCCTGCGCCTGAGCGCGCAACACATCCGCCAGCGGCGTACCGCGTTCGATCGCAACGGTGACGCCGTCGGTGAACCGGGTGATGGTCTCCAAGGAGGTGCGCCGCCCCAGCTGTCGGAACGCGTCCTCCACTGTCGCGCCGGCGCGGATATCCGCCACGGTCCGGCCGAGCTCGTGCGCGAGCGGCCCGGTCGTTGTTCGACTGACCCGTTCCATAGCTGCGACCGTGCCCTCACCGGCAGCGACCGCGAGCGCGAGCAGGTCCGCGACCGTGGGGAACTCCCGGGCGAGCTGCTCGGATCGCCTCTGGATCTGCATGGACAGCCATTTGTCGCGGGCGAGGGCACCGAGGACGGTCATCACGAGCACGAGGATCAGCATCGGGACAGCACCCGCGTCACGCAGGGTGATGAGCAGGATCGCCGAGATCAGCGCCACCGTGAATGCGGCGACCGCCCACAGTGCCTGTTCGGCGCGGAAGGCGTCGGCGGAGTCCTCGCGGCCCGCCAGGCGGAGCCGACGGGTGATCTCCTCCTCCGAACCGAACCAGCGGGCTGTGAGCCGCGCCGCCGACCGGACCGGCGGCAGGATGTTGCGGCGCAGGAACGGGTGGGAGGACAGGGCGTGCTCGTAGGCGGCGAAGCCTCCGCGGCGCTGACTGCGGCGAACGTACGGGTCGATGCGACGGTGCACCGCGCGCGGCCGTGTCCACGGATTGTGCAGGAGCACGAGCACGCTGCCCACCCCGAAGGCTGCACCGATGACCGCGCCGAGGACCGCGGGGCTCATGCGAGCGTCCTCTGGTTGTGCGGGAGGCGTCCGATGCGGACCATCAGGCGATAGGCAGCAATGCTGACCACCGCTCCCCCGGCGATCAGTGCCGCCCCGGCCGGAGTGTCGTACGCCTCGGCGGCTTCGGGGCGCATCACCATCATGGCGAGGACCGCCCACGGCGCCACGAGAGCGAGCCGAGCACCGTTCACGGTCCAACTCTGTCGGGCTTCGAGTTCGGAGCGGACTCGGGCGTCATCACGGAGGAACTGGGCGAGTGTGCGCAGCAGCGCGCCGAGGTCCGTGCCGCCCACATCCCGCGTGATCCGCAGGGCCTCCACAATGCGGTCACCGACGGGGTCGGCGAGGCGCATCTTCAACCGGTCCAGGCAGTGCCCGAAGTCACCAGTCGCCTGATAGTCGCGGGCGAAGTCGGAGAAGCTGTCGCGCAACGGCTCCGGGCCGTGCTCGGCGAGCTGTGCCAGCGCCTCCGGCAGCGACATTCCCGCCCGGACAGCGGAGTTCACGTGCTCGATCAGATCCGGCCACACGTCCTTCAAGGAGTCCCGCCGCTTCTGCGCCAGCATCCGCACGATCGCGATGGGTGCGGTGAGGGCGAGCGCGCCAGCGGCGATGCTCGGCACCATGGCAGTGGTCGCTCCGAGAGCGATGAGGAAGACGAGGCCGGCGAGCAGGACCGACACCGCCGCGAGGTGGATCGGCTCCACTCGCAGCAGGCCGATCCGCGTCAGGTCGTCGCTGAGGCGCTGCGCCGCGCGGCTGCGGGCGCGCCGCTTGGGGCTGCGCTCGTCCTCCCATGCGGACATGAAGATCAGCAGCGCCCCCATGCCGAGCACTGCTCCGAGGATGATTCCCTTCACTGCCATCAGGCGGCCCCCAGCAGTTCGCCGAGGTTATGCCCCGCTCGTGCGAAGCGGTCCCGGTGAGGCGGGAACCCGTCGGCCCGGATCAGCCGACCATCGCGGGTCTCGAAGATCTTCTCGATCTCCACTACGCCCTCCTCCACGCGTCCCGGCACGGCCGCGATCTCACGGATGCGGCGGCGCCCGTCGGGCATCAGGTCCTGGTGAACCACCAGGTCGATGGCGGATGCAACGGTGGGGATCACGAAGCCGCCCGCAACGTTCTCCCCAGCCAGCAGAGGCAGCGTGCAGAGCTTTCCGATCGCGTCGCGAGCCGAGTTGGCGTGGATGCTGGCCATGCCGGGCAGGCCGGAGTTGAGGGCGATGAGCATGTCCAGCGATTCCGCTTCGCGCACTTCGCCGACGATGATGCGGTCCGGCCTCATCCGCAGGGTCTCCTTCACAAGGCGGCGCATGCTGATCTCGCCCGTGCCCTCCAGGCTCGCCTGACGGGTCTGCATCGCCACCACATCGCGCACCCGGATGTCGAGCTCGAAGACCTCTTCGATGGTGATGACGCGCTCGCGGGGACGGACGGCTGCTCCCAGACAGTTCAACGTGGTGGTCTTGCCTGCGCTGGTGCTGCCGGAGACGAGGATGTTCAGGCCGGCTTTGACAGCGGCGTCGAGGAACCGGGCCGCCTGGTCCGTGAGAGTGCCGAGCTGAACGAGATCGCTGAGGCTGTGCGCACGGGCGATGAACTTTCGGATGTTGACGCTGATGTGCTGCCGGGTGACGTGCGGGATGACGGCATGGAGGCGGGATCCGTCCGGCAGGAGGGCGTCCACGAACGGGGTGGAGAGGTCGATGCGGCGACCTGAGGAGGCGAGCATGCGCTCCACCAGGCCGCGGACCTGGGAGTCGGACAGCACCAACGGGGTCAGTTCGGCGACGCCGAGGCGGCTGACGAACACCTCCGTTGGGGAGTTGATCCAGATCTCTTCGACGGTGGGGTCGTCGAGGAACGGCTGGAGGGGGCCGAAGCCGCCGATGCGGGCCGCGACATCGGAGACGACCGATTCGGGATCGCGCACGGTCGGCACTTCCCCGCGGGCTGCGCGGGCTTCGTAGTCCGCGAACACTTCGCGGATCAGGGCTTCGAGGGCGTCCGATCCGGTCTCGATCCCCCGCATGCGGATGCTGTCGCGTGATTCCGCTTCGATGATGGCAACGGCGTCCACAGGCCACTCCTCGTTGAATCGACTGTGATCCACATAACCAGACTGCGCGAAGGATCGGGCAGGATTCGGACTTCTTGTGGATAACGTTTCGGGCATGAAGATCACGGAATGATCACGACAGGCCGCCCGCGCTCCAGGGCCGACGGGCTCCGAATCGCTACGATGATCTGGATCGACACCACAATGGAGGCATCCCCCATGGCCAAGAACTCCGCCGCTGAGGACGGGAAGAAGGTCCGCCTGTCCTCGTCCGAATGGAAGTACGCAGCCAAGCGCACTCTTCCCGAATTCACCCGAACCGGCGGCACCGACCTCGCCGCTTCCCTCACCTACTACACGGTCCTCGCCATCGCGCCGGCGCTCGTGGCCGTGTTCTCGCTGACCGCTCTCCTGCTCAAGGGCTACAAGGAGGAGGTCGCCAAGGCCATCAAGGACATGATCATGACCTCCGGTGTGGGCTCCGGCACGGAGGTGGGGCCGGCGATCGACTCCACTCTCGACAGCCTGATGTCCTCCAGCTCCGGAGGCACGGTCGCTCTGATCCTCGGCATCCTGATCGCGCTCTGGTCCGCCTCGGCGTTCGTCAAGGCGTTCTCACGCGTCTCCAACGACATCTACAACGTGGAGGAGACCCGCGGCTTCGTGAAGCTCGCCGGGTCCATGTACCTCGTCACCGTGGTCGTCGTGGTCGGCGCCCTGGTCGCGCTCGCCTCCCTGCTGCTCAGCCAGGGCCTGATCGACTCCCTCCTCGGACCGATCTTCAAGGCGATCGGCATGACCGACACCTTCACCTTCCTGTCCGGCACCTTCATGCCGATCTGGGCGTGGGTGAAGTGGCCGGTCATCCTGGTGCTGCTGTTCGCCATCGTGTCGCTGCTGTACTGGGCCGCTCCGAACCTGAAGCGCCCCTACCGCCCCGTCTCCCCCGGCGGCATCTTCGCCATCATCGGCATCGCCCTGGCCGTGGTCGCCCTGTCCATCTACATGGCCACCGCCGGCAGCTACTCCAGCTACGGCGCCATCGGTGGTGTCATGGCTGTGCTGTTCGCGCTCTGGGTGATCAACATTGTGCTGATCCTCGGCGCCGTGTTCGATGCGGAGTACGAGCGCGCGAAGGAGCTCGCTGCCGGTCACGCCGCTGAGGACGACTTCCCGCTGGAGAAGCGCGGCGAGGACACCCCGACCAAGGCGGACAAGAAGCACGAGAAGCTCGTGGACGAAGCCCGCGACCTGCGCCTGGAGAACATGCGCAACGCCCCGGAGACCAGCAAGGGCGGTCGCTTCCCCGGTCACCAGGTGACCGAGGGCTCCACCGCCGCCGAACCGGAGAACTGAGGAGACCGGCGCCGTGTGCGGACGCTTCGCCTTCCATCAGGAGATCGACGCCCTCGTCGATGACCTCGATGCAGTGGACCTGACCGACGGGGCCCTCACCTCCCGGTTCAACATCCCGCCCACGGCGCCGATCCACATCGTCACCGAATCCGTCGACCGCGACACCGGCGAACTGGTGCGGGCCCTGCGCATTGCACGCTGGGGCCTGTTGCCGCCGTTTGCGAAGGACGAAGCGTTCTCGTCCAAGACGTTCAACGCGCGCGCCGAATCCCTCGCCGACAAGCCCTCGTTCCGCGGCAGTCTGAAGTCGCGGCGGGCGATCATTCCCGTCAGCGGGTACTACGAGTGGACGCCCGTGGAGGGGCAGAAGCGCAAACAGGCGAACATGATCCGCCGCGCCGATCACCGGCCGATGCTGATGGCCGGCCTCGTCGCCTGGTGGAAGGGCGAAGGGAAGAACGAGGGCCCTGCCGCCTACGACGACGGCGAATGGCTGCTGACCGCCACCATCATCACTGCCGAAGCAGAGGGCTCCATGGCCCAGATCCACTCGCGGATCCCCGTCATCCTCACCCGCGACGGTGCGAAGGAATGGCTGAAGCAGGACTCCTTCGAAACCGGGCGCGAAGCCCATGACTGGATCAACACGCAGGCGCCGCGCGTGCCCAACGGCGACCTCGAGGTGTACGCGGTGGACCCGGCGGTGGGGAATGTGCAGGCGCAGGGCCCGCACCTGATGGATCCCGTGTGAGCCCCCAGCACGAGCCCAGAGCCTCAGCCGAAGGGGGGCGACGGAGCCCTCACCCGCCTGGCTGCCGGTGAGCTCTCAGCCGTCCAGGCCCTGGCGGTCCGGACGGCACTGCGGCTTCAGCAGGATTATGAACACGGCGACCGCCAGGACCGTGACCACCACGGCGGGCGCCAGCATCGCCGCCTTGAACATGGACGCACCGATCAGCGCCTGGAACAGCTGCCAGGTGATGCCGTAGGACACGCCGTACCGGCCGCGGCGCAGCAGCGACACCGCCGCCAGGACCAGCAGTGCCGCGAAGACCGTCAGCACCACCGCCAGACCGAACGCCACGGTGGGGATCCCGTCGGCCTCTGTGCGGAGGTTCAAGACCGCGAACACGGCGGTGCCCAGCAGCAGGACCGCCTCCAGCACCAGCAGTGACGCACCGACCACCCGGAGGCGCTCCGGCCGCCCCTCGAGGCCCTGCCCCTCGCTGTCGACAGGAGAACGGGACGCGGACGCGCGGGTGCGGGAGCGATCAGAAGCGGTCATAGGGCCAACTGTATCGCCGGTCCCGTCGGCCTCGGAGCCCACCGGGCCGAGGTGCCCAACCGCGGACGAGGCGGTGTGGGAAGCATTACGGCACCTTCGCGACATAGACCCTTGTGAGCGGCGCCGGGACGGGGAACAATTGATGCACATCCGCCTGTTTCACCGCGTCACTGCGGAGGAACCGGCAGCGGGATGCTCCCTCGGAGCCCCGCCGCCAGCGGAACCGATGCGAACCAGTAAGCCTGCTCGGCAAAGAATGCCGCAGGGAGCCGCCGCCCGGCGCTTCTCCTGCGGTCTGAGAAAGAGAGAGTGACGATGGACTGGCGCCACCGCGCGGCATGCCTCACCGAGGATCCGGAACTGTTCTTCCCCATTGGAAACACGGGGCCGGCGATCACCCAGATCCAGGAGGCGAAAGCCGTCTGCCAGCGCTGCGAGGTCATGAACGTCTGCCTCAAGTTCGCTCTGGAGACCGGCCAGGACGCCGGCGTCTGGGGCGGCCTGTCGGAGGACGAGCGCCGCTCCCTCAAGCGCCGCAACGCACGCGCCCGTCGCGCGAGCTGACATCCACCAGGCGGCCCGCCGCCTGCAGAGGAGCCCGCTGATCAGCACGATCAGCGGGCTTCTCTGCGTCCGGGGTCAGACCGCCACCGCAGCAGGCGATCACACGGTCACAGAAGCAGCAGATCAGACGATCACGGGATCCAGGTACACCTCGATGGTGGCGCGGGTGCCCGCATCCGGACGGTTCTGCCAGGACAGCACCCCGCCCAGCTCCCCCTCCACGAGGTTCTGGGCGATGGTGGTGCCGAGACCATCTGGCTTGCCGGCCATCCCCGCGCCGTCATCGTCCACATGGATCTTCAGGTGGGAACCGGTGCGCTCCACCACGACCTCCAGGGTGCCGCCGGAGCGGGCGAGACCGTGCTCCACCGCGTTCATCGCCAGTTCCGTCACCACCAGGGCCAGCGGCGTCGCCTCCTCCGCGCGGATCACCCCGACCTTGCCGCGGCGCTCCGTGCGCACAGTGGCGGGACCGTGAGCACCGCCGTCCGCACTGGGCGCTGAGACTGTTGCCGCCGCGGCGTCCACCGCAAGGCGCAGGCATCGGTCGATGATGTCGTCGAAGAACACGGTCTCCTCACTGCCCTGCAGCAGCGACTCGTGCACCAGCGCAATCGTGGAGACGCGGCGCATCGCCTCCAGCAGCGCCTCCTTCGCCTCCTCCGACTTCATGCGACGCGACTGCAGCCGCAGCAGCGCGGCCACAGTCTGCAGGTTGTTCTTCACGCGGTGGTGCACCTCACGGATCGTGGCATCGCGGGTCATCAGTTCGCGTTCGCGGCGGCGCAGCTCGGTCACATCGCGCACCAGGAGGATCGCCCCGATGCGCGTGTCGCCCTGCTTCAGCGGGACGGCGCGCAGCGAGAGCGTGCTGCCGCGGCCCTGCATATCGGCGCGCCAGGCTGCTCGGCCCATCAGCACGAGGGGCAGCGATTCGTCCACGGTAGCGCGGGAACGCAGCATGTCGGTGGCGTGTTCGGCGAGGGACTCCCCCGTCAGGTCACCGTCGATGCCGAAGCGGTGGAATGCGGACAGCGCGTTCGGGGAGCACCACAGCACCCGTCCAGAGGCGTCGAGGGACACCAGGCCGTCCTGCACGCGCGGCGCGCCGCGGCGAGGCGGCACCGGAGCGCCGAGGATCGGGAAGGACCCCTCACTCAGCATCACCAGCAGGCGCATGCCGAGTCGTCGCATCTCCGCTTCGGTGGTGCCCAGGTGGCCCGTCTGGAACGAGGTGAAGGACTCAACGGACAGCAGGGCGATGATCTCTCCGCCGGTGCAGACGGGGGCGAACATCACCGATGCGGTGCGCTCGTCCCGCTCCACGGTCCACTCCTGGGTGGAGACCGTGGAGCTCTCGAACGCGTCGGCCATCTGGGGCCAGTCCGCAGGGGCGTAGCGGTTGCCGACGGGGTCGTCGTAGTACACGGTGGTGCCGTTGCCGGGCCGCGTGTGACCCACGGCCACCATGGTGTCCTTCCCGCCGATGTCGCGGCGGATCCACAGGACGAGGTCAGCGCCCATGAGGTCGGCGACCACCTGCCAGTCCCCCAGCACGAGCTGCAGCCACTGCGCGCCCGTCTGCTCGGATTCGGAATCGGCGTTGAAGAACTTCGACAGTGCTGTGGGCATGGTCTGAGCCTACCGCCCGCACCTCCGGGGCCGGGCGCGGCACCGGGCCGGCTGAAATCAGGGCCGGCTGAGTTCAGGGCCGGCTGAGTTCAGGGCCGACGGGGTCACGGCTCCCAGCGCTCGGCCTGCGCAGACCGGTAGGCTCCAGCCGAACACCGCTCCCCGCCTGACTGCCGCCCCGCTGCGGCACGTGGCCGGGGCGGCCCGACACGACCCGGAGGTTCCCCATGCTGCCGTTCAATGAGACCATCGAGTTCTCCCAATCGCCGGAGGCCGTCGCCGCGATGTACGCCGACCCCCAGTACGCCGAGATCCGGAAGCAGGAACTGACCGCTGACTGGGCGACCGCGTACGTCAACGGCACCCCGGAGGCCGGCTTCACCACGACGACCGAGTTTGCGATGCCCACCGATCGCGCCCCGCAGATGGTGCAGTCGGTGATCGGCTCCTCCGTCACCGTTCACGAGGCGCAGACCTGGGAGGCCGCCGGTGCGGACGGCCGGCGTGAGGGCCGTGCCGAGATCACGGTGAAGGGCACGCCTGCGGTCGTCAGCGCCCACTACCGTCTGGAGCCGTCGGCCGGAGGCTCGGTGCTGACGGTGACCGGAGAGCTGAGCGCGCAGGTGCCGCTGGTCGGCAAGCGGATCGAAAAGGCGGCGGAGCCGTACGTGGCGCAGGTGTTCGGCGTGGAGCAGCGCGCGGCGCAGCGCTACTTCGCGGAGCGGGAGGACTGACCGGGCCCAGCCCGTGGAGTGATCGGACGTCCGGCGCTGCGCCGACCGGATGCCTCCACCGGACCACCGTCTGCCGGGCCGTCGCCGGCCGGGCGGTCTCGGTCAGGTGGCGTCAGTCGCCCGCGCCGCTGGCGTAGGCGAACGCCTCCGCCGTCTCCGAGGGGTCGAACCAGAGCACGTCCGGGGCGAACTCGTCGGCGAGGGCCTCCGCCGCGGTGAGTTCGCTGACGTGCAGGGCACGGATGCGGACCGGCTCGTCGGCGGTGATCCGCCGGGCATGGTCTCCGTTGTCCCCCGCCTCGGCGGGTGCGGCGTCATCGGGCACATCCACGGCGGCGATGACCACGCGTGTGTGCGCGGCGGCGCCGGTGGCGCCGTGCGCGGTGACGAGGACGGCCTCCTGGACGGCATCGAGATCGAGCTGCTCCGCCTCGTCAGCGGTGACGTCCTTCGCGATGCTGGGGTCCACGCCCCACACGAGCGTGCCGGGGGCGATCACGGGTGCGGAGTCGGGGACGGCGGAAAGCGGAACGAAGATGCGCACGGGACCTCCTGTTGACGACGCCACGATTCTACGCGGGAACCGCGGCGGCCTGCCTCCAGTGCTGATCGATGCGCTCCCCTGCCGCCTCGGCGGCCCGCTGCAGAGCCCGCCGGACGGCTGAGCGCGGCGCGGCCTCGGCCAGCAGAGCACCGTCCCAAAGTGCGCGCCTCATGACCAGCGGGTCCCTCGGGACAGTGGTGATGCCGGCGGGGGTGAACCGCTGCGCAATCGCCGCCTGCAGCTGCGACTCGGGGGCGGCGCGGTCGGTGCCGTTGATGATGACATGCACGGGAGCCGAGGTGATCGCCTGCAGCGGCCCGACTTCGCGGACGAACCGGGTGATGGACACGGGGTCAGCGGCGCACACTCCGATCACTTCGTCGGCCTCCGCGAGCGCCGAAATGGCGGCTCCGTCGCGGCAGGAGATGAGCGAGTCGGCCAGGGCGTCGTCGTCTTCCAGGCCGGCGGCGATGTCGACCACGACGGCGTCGGCCTCGCGCGCCAGCGCCGCCAGCACCGCGGTCAGCGCCGACGGCTCCACCTCCGCCCACCGGCTCGGCACACCGATGCCGGACAGCAGGCGCAGGTTCGGTTCGATCTCCGGCACGATGCGGTGCAGCGCGTCGGCCGTCAACTGGGACGAGGTGGCGAGCCGTGCTGCGGTGACGAGCCCGGGCACCTCGTCGACCACCCCCAGCAGCTGGGACTGGCAGGGGGCGTCAGTGTCGGCGTCCACCAGAATGGTGCGTCGTCCGGCACGGGCGAGCTCCCCGGCGATGTTCGCGGCGATGGTGGAGCGTCCCGGTGCCCCGGCGGGCCCCCAGACCGTGATGATGCGTCCGCGCGGCTCATCCACAGGTTCGTCCGTGGTCCATGCGTCCGCGTCATCCGCGCCGGCGACGGCCTCGAGGATCGTGGAGTACATCTGCTCGACATCGGCGGCAGGGTCGATCCCCCAGGTGATGCCGAGGTCCGCAGGGGCGCGCCGCGTCCCTCCGTCGAGACCGATCACGGCGGTGCCGCCGGCCATCAGCTGCGCGACGCTGGAGCGGTCAAGGCCGTCGACGTCGCAGTCCACGAGGACCGCGTCGGCCACCCCGGCGCTGACAGCGGCGAGGGCTTCGGTGAGTTCCGCGCAGCGGCGCACGACCCGCACCCGGTCGGGCAGTTCGGTGGCGAAGGCATGGACGATGCGCAGTTCGTCCGCGCCGGAGGCGAGGAGGACGAGGTCGATCATCAGCCGACCTCCGTGCCGCCGAGGACTTCGATGGCGAACATCGAGTCGTCGCGGTCGATGGCTTCGAGCACTTCGGCGACGGAGTCCGCTGGGACGAGCACCTCGACCGTGGCCTTCTGCATGCTCAGGGAGCTGCCGCTGCTGACGGACCGCACCTGGGCGCGGTCCACCAGCATGTGCGCGCCCTTGGTGCTGGCCTCGGCGCCCTCCTTGGCACTGGCGGCGGTCCACACTTCGACCACGTCACCGGACTGCAGGCCGGCAGCGGCGTCGGACTCGATGGGAACGGCGATGGGCCGCAGGGTGCTCTCCTCGCTCTGCCCGATGGCGGAGACGGGCAGCAGCTCGCCCTGTTCGATGCGGGTGGCGGCGAGCGCCCCCGCGGGGATCTGATCGGCGGAGACGGCGTAGCTGCTGGAGCTGTCGCCGAGGCTGACCTCGACCTGCCGGAACGCGGAGGGGTCGATCTTCTGCCCTTCGGCGATGTCGGTGGTGGCCACCAGGACGGTGGTGGTGCGGGTGGCTGCAGTGAGGATGCCGGCTCCGGCGAGCACGCTGATGAGCACCAGGGCGATTCCGGTGAGCAGGCGAGGATCGCGTGCACGGGGGCGGCGCAGGCGCATGGCGCGCACTGGAGCCCGCCCTGGTGCGAGGACGGCGGGGCCGACGGGGTCGGGCGAGCGGGTCTGCTCAGCCCCTTCGGAATCGCGGTTCTGCGCGGCGGAGGGACGGCGGGAGAAGATGCTCATAACGAATCCTGGGTCGACGGTGACGGGACTGTTCGTCCACGCTAGGCCGAGCATCACCATGGTGGGGCGGTTGTGGATGAACGGTGTCCGTATTGAGACCTGGTGTCCTCCGGGGGCGGGCCGCTGGAACCGTCCCGGGCCGGAGCGGCGCGTCTGGTCGAGGTTGTCCACAACAGGTCGTTCACGGCGCGGCTGCGGCAGTGTGCGTGAGAGGATGAGGACCCACGAACCACCCCGCGCGTCGGAAGGACTCGAGCATGGCCGCACGCTTCATCCCCCTGTCTGAGGTTGCTGAGCAGCTGTCCATCAGCGCCTCGCAGGCGTATGCGCTCGTGCGCAGTGGGGAGCTGCGGGCCATCAAAGTGGGCGGCCGCGGCCAGTGGCGCGTGGAGCAGGCCGAACTGGAGGCGTACATCGCCCGCAAGTACAAGGAGACGGAGTGGGAGATCGCGCAGGAGCGCGCCGCCGCTGCCTCATCTGCTGACTGAGGCGACCGTCGCGATCGCCGAGAACGGGATCGCAAGGAGGTCCGCACCGCGCTGATCGCCCCGCAGATCCAGGTGATCCGCCCACACGGCAGCGATTCTGCCGCGCAGCGTCTGCACCCCGGCTGCGACCACAACGGCCCGCCGGCTCTCCTCCCAGTCACTGAGAACGGACCGCAGTGAACGGCGGTCGAACCCGTCGGTCCCGCGGGACCGCTGCGACAGACCTGTCGCAATCTGGACTGCATCCATCCGCACGAGCGTCGCTGCGTCCCCGTCAGAGATCGTCACCCAGTCGGCGCCGACCTCCGCAACCGTGCCGCGGAGCACTCCCCCAGTGATGAGCGTGAGCCGCACCTGAGTGCCCCCATTGCCGGCGAAGCGGTCAGCGAGCCCGATCGATCCGCGCTCCAGGCGGGCGAGTTCACGGGCGCTGCGGCGCGCATCGAGCTGCGAGGCGTGCTGCAGCTGGGCAGCGACATCCTGCAGACGCTCGTCACCGCTGACGGACGAACCCGGTGGACGACGACGGTGTCGGCGGGGCTGGTGTGCGTCACCGGCCGGTTCAACCACGGCAGCTCCTGGTGTCGGCGAGGGCGGCCTGTCCGCCTACGAGTTTTCACGAATGTTAGCAAAGCGGTTGCGACCCCCTCAATGTGGATCTAACCTCATGATCACATTCCAAACAGGACCAATATTTATCAAACTGCATCAAACAGCATGAATGGTGTCGGCGCGGGGCAGCATCCCACCGGCACCCGCCGCAGAGGGGATTCCCATGGACCACCAGCACCACCACGGGCGAGGGACCGCCATCGCCGCATCCGCCGGCGCTGCCGTTCTGAGCGTCAGCAGCACAGTGTTCGCACGTGCGCAGGGCGCTCTGGTCGCCGAGTCCGATCGCATCCAGCAGCTCACTGCTGGGCTCCTGGCCGCTGCAGCGGCTGCGCTGGGAGTCTGCGCCGCGTACCTCGCCCTCGTGTGGGCCCTCATCGCGGTGACCCGCGTGTTCGGAACCGGCTCGGCCGCCGGCCGCATCAGCTTCGGTGCCCTGCGGGTCATTGCTCCACGACTCGCCAAGACTGTGGTCGGGTCCGGACTCGCGGCGGGCAGCGTGGTCGCGTTCAGTGTGTCGGCTGTGGCCGCAGAACCCGCCCCGGCACCGTCCGGTGGGTTCGGCTGGTCGACGTCCTCGGAGCAGTCCGCAGCGGATGACTCCGCCGACGGCTCTGCTGAGGACGGTGATCTGAACGCGGACGACCTCGAGATCGGGTGGGCGCCCCAGCACGACTCCGCCAGCGCACCGCCGGACGCCCCCGCGGATGCACCGCCGCCGGCACCCGCGCCCGCGCGCGATGCGCCCGAACCGGCCAGTGATGAGCCGGCACCGTCCACCGATGAGCCGGCACGCGCCCCTGAAGATCCGACACCCGCCACTGAAGCACCGACACCTGCTCCTGACGAGCCGGCGCCCGCTTCTGAGTCGCGCACCCCGGCGCCGGCATCCGACGCGCCCGCACCCGGCACCACCGCGACTGTCCGCCCGGGCGACTCCCTCTGGCAGATCGCCTCCCACACCCTCGGCCCCTCCGCCGACGACGCCGACATCGCTGCCCTCGTGGAGCAGATCGCCGCCGACCCGGAGAACCGCATCGAGGATCCGGATCTGATCCACCCCGGCGATGAGCTGCACATTCCCTCGGCGGCCGCCCCCACCATCACTCCTGCTGACTGACGAGACGACAAGGAATCCGCATCATGTCCACAGCCCCGATCTCCTCCACGCCCGCAGCTCGTCCCAGCCATCAGCTGGCCCCGTCGGGACCGTTCGCCGACCCCGACAGTGGGGAGCGCGCCGTCACCGCTGTCGCGCGCAACGCGCTTGAAGTGATCCTCGGCCAGCGCCCGCTGACGAGCCTGGACCAGATCGTTGACCTCGAGGTTCGCCGCCGCCTGCATGAGCGGGCGCGGCTGATCGCCGATGTCGCCGCTCAGCGGGGAGTCAGGACCGCTGCCCGCATCCGCGTGGGCGGGGTCCGCTTCTGCGCCGTCACCGACACCGCGGTCGAAGCGAACGCCGTCATCAGCGACTCCCACCGCAGCCGCATGGTCGTCATGCGCTGGGAGCTGCGCCGCGGACGCTGGAAGGTGGTCGTCCTGGACGTCGGCTGAGGGGCCGGCGTCCCCGCTCCTCCCCTCGATTCCGCCCTGCACGAGCGATGCCCCGCCACCTCACGGTGACGGGGCATCTGAATGCACCGGACGATGCAGATCAGCGCCGGCGGCTCTTCGCCTGCTTCTTCTCCGCGCGGCGCTGCTCACGCTCAGCCTTCCGTCGCTCAGCGCGCGACATCGGCGCGGCGCTCTCGCCCTCCGCGGAGGAGTAGGACAGCTGGGAGGGGTTCACCGAATCCTCCAGACCCTTGGCGTGGAGGTGGATCTCGCTCGCCTCATCCTCGAACTCAGCGTCCTCACCCGACGCTGCACTCTCGGTGTCGGCAACCGGTTCGGAGCCGGCCTCGGCGGCTGCACCGGCGGAGGCGCCGACGGAATCGGCGTTCGCGGACAGGGTCGCGGCGCTCTTGGCGAGGAGGTTCTTCACCGCATCCGGGACGAGAGGCTGGCGCTGCACCTGCACGTTGAGGTTGAACAGGTACCCGACCACGTCCTCCTTGATGCCCGCCACCATGTCCTGGTACATCAGGAAGCCCTCGCGGCCGTACTCCACGAGCGGGTCGCGCTGCGCCATGGCGCGCAGACCGATGCCCTCCTTGAGGTAGTCCATCTCGTAGAGGTGGTCGCGCCAGCGGTTGTCGATGACCCGCAGGATCACCCTGCGCTCCAGCTCACGCATCGCGTCCGAACCGAGCTCCTCTTCGCGCTTCCCGTACGCGATGCGGATATCGGACAGCAGCTCCGTACGCAGGCGCTCCCGCGTCAGGTTCTCCTTGCCGCCGACCTCGTCGATCAGGTCCTCTTCGGTGAACGACACCGGGTACAGGGACTTCAGCGAGCCCCACAGTTCGTCGAGCTCGAAGTCCTCCGCGCTGCGGCTGCCGGTCGCGTTGGCGACGGCGGTGGTGATGACGTCCTCGAGGTAACGGTCGATCGTCGCGGTGATGTCCTCACCGTCGAGCACCCGGTTGCGGTCGCCGTAGACGCGTTCGCGCTGCTTGGTGAGGACATCGTCGTACTTCACCACGTTCTTGCGGATCTCGAAGTTCTGCGACTCGATCTTGCGCTGAGCGCCCTGGATCGCACCGGACACGAGGCGGCCGGTCAGCGGCGTGTCCTCATCCACGCCGCCGCGCGCCATGATCTGCTCCACGCCCGGGCCGGCGAAGCGGCGCACCAGCTCGTCCTGCAGCGACAGGTAGAAGCGGGACTCGCCCGGGTCGCCCTGACGGCCGGAACGGCCGCGCAGCTGGTTGTCGATGCGGCGGGACTCGTGGCGCTCCGTGCCCAGCACGTACAGTCCGCCGAGGTCGCGGACCTCATCCGCCTCGTCCTTCACCTGGCGCTTGGCGCGCTCCAGCGCCTCCTCCCAGGCCGCCTGGTACTCCTCCGGGTTCTCCTCGGCATCCAAGCCGCGGTCCTCCAGGGACTTGTGCGCCATGAACTCGACGTTGCCGCCGAGCATGATGTCGGTGCCGCGGCCGGCCATATTGGTGGCCACGGTGACGGCGCCCTTCGCACCCGCCATGGCGACGGTGGCGGCCTCACTGGCGTGGTTCTTGGCGTTCAGCACGTTGTGCGGCACGCCCTTCTTCCGCAGCAGCTCCGAGAGGTGCTCGGACTTCTCCACGCTGGTGGTGCCCACCAGCACAGGCTGCCCCGTCTTATGGCGTTCGACGATGTCGTTGACGACCGCGGCGAACTTTCCGCGCTCCGTCCGGTAGATCTCATCCACTTCGTCCACACGCTTGGTAGGGAGGTTGGTGGGGATCGGCACCACGCCGAGCTTGTAGGTCGCCATGAATTCGGCGGCTTCGGTCTCAGCGGTGCCGGTCATACCGGCGAGCTTCTCGTACAGCTTGAAGTAGTTCTGCAGGGTGATGGTGGCGAGGGTCTGGTTCTCCGCCTTGATCTCCACACCCTCCTTCGCCTCAATGGCCTGGTGGACGCCCTCGTTGTAGCGGCGCCCGGCGAGGATGCGACCGGTGTGCTCATCGACGATCATCACTTCGCCGTCGATGATGACGTAGTCCTTATCGCGCTTGAACAGCTCCTTCGCCTTGATGGCGTTGTTGAGGAAGCCGACCAGCGGGGTGTTGAGCGACTCGTAGAGGTTGTCGATGCCGAGCTCGTCCTCCACCCGGTCGATGCCGGGTTCGAGAACGCCGACGGTGCGCTTCTTCTCGTCGACCTCGTAGTCACGATCGCGGCGCAGGGTCTTGACCACGCGTGCGAACTCGGCGAACCACTTGTTGACGTCGCCGGACGCGGGACCGGAGATGATCAGCGGGGTGCGGGCCTCGTCGATGAGGATGGAGTCGACCTCATCCACGATGGCGAAGAAGTGGCCGCGCTGGACCCTGTCCTCGGCGTTCGTAGCCATGTTGTCGCGCAGGTAGTCGAAGCCGAACTCGTTGTTCGTGCCGTAGGTGATGTCCGCGGCGTACTCGCGCCGACGCTGCGCCGGGGTCTGGCCGGCGATGATGACGCCGGTGCTCATGCCGAGGGCGCGGAACACGCGGCCCATGAGATCGCTCTGGTAGGAGGCGAGGTAGTCGTTGACGGTGACCACGTGCACGCCCTTGCCGGCGAGGGCATTGAGGTAGGCGGGCAGGGTCGCGACGAGGGTCTTGCCCTCACCGGTCTTCATCTCAGCGATGCGGCCGCGGTGGAGGGCGGCGCCGCCCATCAGCTGCACCGGGTACGCGCGCTGGCCGAGGACTCGGCGGGCTGCTTCTCGAACCGCGGCGAACGCCTCGATCATGATGTCGTCGAGCGACTCGCCGTCCTCGAGGCGCTGGCGGAACGCGTCGGTCTCCGCACGCAGCTCGTCATCGGTGAGCTCGCGGAACGACTCTTCGAGCTTCTCCACATCATCGGCGATCGGCGCCAGACGCTTCTGCTCACGGCCTTCGCCTGCTCGCAGGATCTTCTCGAAGAAGCTGGCCACTCGTACTCCCTGGATTGCTGAACGTCAGTGTCGTCGGCCTGAGAAGGGCCCAGCCCACGCTAGTCGGGCCACCTTGGAGTCTACAGACAATGCGCGGGCGGGACGCGCCCGTTGTGGTGCGTCCCGCCCTGCGGGTCGTGGTCCGCTCGACTGCGCGGGGCCGACGGGGTCATCCGCCGACGGGTGCGGAGCCGATGCGCGTGCCGGTCATGGCCGGACGCTGCTCACGCTGAGCGTGCGCTCACTGTGAATCGGTGTCCAGTTCGATGACGCCGTAGTTCCAGCCCTTGCGGCGGTACACGACCTTCGGGTGGTTCGTGTCCTTGTCGACGAAGAGGAAGAAGTCGTGGCCCACCAGCTCCATGCGGTACAGGGCGTCGTCGATGGTCATCGGCTCAGCCTTGTGCTTCTTCTCGCGGATCACCACGGGCGACTCCGGGGCATCAGCAGCGGTGTCCGGCTCCGGGTCGACAGCCTCGATGGAGCCGGTGGCAGTGCGCTCCTTCTGCTCTTCGATGAGCCGATCCATGTGGACCTGGTCCTCGCCCATGGTGCGCAGGGACTCGGTCTCCACCTGGTGGGCGCGGTCGCGGCCCTTGCGGCGATCCTTGCGGCGGTCGCGCAGGCGGCGCAGACGCTCCATGAGCTTGTCGTAGGCGAGATCGAGGGCGGCGTACTGATCGGCGGCGCTGGCCTCGGAGCGGATGACGGTTCCGTTGTCGTGGACAGTGAGCTCGATCCGCTCCTTCTGGTCCGCCAGTCGCGGGTTCTTCTCGGTCATCACGACGACGTCCGTGCGGGATGCGTTCGGGGCGAGCTGGTTGACCTTGTCGAGCTTGTCGTTGATATGGCGCTGGAAGCGCTCCGTCACGTCGGTGTGGCGGCCGGCAACGTTGATGTCCATGGAATCCTCCAAAGAGATGAGACTCGAAGAATGCGCTCGTGCGCATCCTGATCAGGGTGGGGTGCGCATCACCTCCGACTCTGCTCGAGGATCCAGTCGCCGCTAGCGGCGATCACCGGGGCTTCCGGTGGCTTCATTATCCCCGATCGAACTGACAGTGTCATGAGAGTCACAGGCACGTTGCGAGCAGGATTCACGGCCTGACGGACGTTGGCCCGACGCGCTGTGCGGCCGCCACGACAACAGCGCCGAGAACGCGGCACCCGGCCGCTTCGAGCGCATCCGCGGCGGCGGCGAGGGTTGCTCCGGTGGTGGCGACGTCATCCACCAGCACGACGGACGGGCCCCGCCCTGGCGCGTTCCGCGATGTCCCGGTCGTCGGACTTCTCGCCTCGTCGGCGGCGCTCCTCGCCTCTGCCGCGAAGTGCGAGGATCCGAGCGCGCGGGTGACGGCGCGGCCGCTCACCCGCATTCCGCCGGACAGGCGCCGCTCCCGCCGATTCCGTACCCGTCGGCCCGCCACAGCACCACCCGACCGTGCTGCCACGGCAGCACCCGAGCGCGCAGCCGACGCACCTCCCGGCAGCCCCGCGGGCGCCCCGCTCGCCCGCGGCAGCGACAGGCACGACACCACCGGTGTCCGGAGGGACTCCCCCAGCGCCTCCGCAATGAGCTGCGTGTGCTGCTCGCCCCGTCGGCGCACCGCCGCCCCGCTCGAGGGCACCGGCACCAGCACACCACCGTGCCGCAGCAGCTCCCGCGCCGGATCCAGCAGACTGCGGGCGAACGGCTCCGCGAGCGCAAAATGGCCACCGTTCTTGAACGCCAGCACCAGTGCCTGCAGTCGGGCCGTGTAGTCCCCCGCCGCCACCACCGGCATGCGGGGTCTGAACGACACGGCTCCGCGATGCTCACCGAGCTCATCGGGGACGGCGAGCTGCAGTGCGTCGAGCCGGTCATCGACCCGCTCGGCGCCCATCTCGAGCACCGCGGCGCAGTCCGCGCACAACACCCTCCCGCCGACACCGCAGGGGCAGGCCGTCGGCAGCAGAACATCGGCGAGGGACCGCAGAACGGTGTGGGTGGTGGCATGCATGAGCATCATGCTGGCTCGGCGCGCACGGCGGCGCGCGGCGGCCGGCCCTTCTGGGGACGACTCGACGTGTGGACAGCGCTGAGGCGCGGACCGGGGTGCGGCGAGGCGGCGGCGGAACCCGCTGCACGCCCCGCGTGGAGTCCCAGATGATCGCCTGCGGACTCTGGCCCTCCGCTGCCGGCACGAACACGATCATCGCCTGCTTGGAGTACCAGCAGAGCTCACCGGAGCCGTTCACCGGCAGCGGCATCGTCTGGACCGTGGACAGGCCGGTCGGATCACCCTTGCGGCTGCGGACCACCGCGCTCTCACCGAGCAGCAGCCGGCCGTCCCGTTTGATCAGCAGCGCCAGCTGCGTGGAGCCCAGCCCCAACGAGGCGCTGCAGATCTCGTCGCCGTCGGCGAGGTTCAGCAGCGCAGACGAATGCTCCGCCCCGCCGGACTCGTTCACGGCGAGGAGTTCACCGGGACGTTCGGAGTCCGCGGTCCAGATCCACCCGAACTGGTCCACCGATGGGGGCACCAACGCCTGCCCGGTCAGCGCCTCCCTGCGCTGGAGGCGACCGTCGGTCGACCCCACCAGCAGGGTCCGGCGGTCCGGCGTGAGCGCTGCCGCGGTCGAGGACCGAGGGGACCCCACCGGTGCGATGACGCGGTCCTTGGCGAAGGCGGGCACGAGGGACAACGTGCTGTACCCGTCACCGCTCTCGCGAACCGCCATCACAGCGGCGCGTGGCCGAGTGCCTGCGCCACCCGGTCCACAGCGCGGGCCTGGACGAACCAGCGCAGATCCCCCACCAGAGTCGTGCGGGTCGGGTCGAGGTATGCGATCCTGACCGGCGTCCACAGAAGGCCGAAGGTGGCCTGCGAGATGACCACCATGTCCGGCGGGTCCGCGATCCGCCACTGTCCGGCGACCCGGGTCAGATGGAGGGTGTATCGCATCGGCTCCCCATCCAGGAGCCAGGTGCGCACACCGGAGGAGTCCACGCGGGTCACCGCCGTCAGCGTCACCTCCACGGTGGAGGTGTCGACCTGCGAGATCGCCGGTTCTTCATTGGGGACATGGACGAAGACCTCCGTGTCCGGCGCCTACGTGCGGGCCTTTTCGGGCGTGAGGAACTGGCGGGCGACCGCGGAAGCGGACGCAGCCGCTGCGAACGCTGTTAGCGCGCCGCGGCGGGTCAGGCCCCGGCTCCTCATCCGATCTCCCGCGGAGTGCCCACCCACTCGCCGTCGTCCGGCAGCTCCCATGACCGCCGCAGCGCCAGAGGGGAATCGTCCACGGATGCGTCCGGAGTCTTCGGCAGCGTCAGGCGGAACACGGCGCCGCGGCCCTCCTGGCCCCACGCCTCCAGCCAGGCACCGTGCAGGTGAGCATCCTCCGCCGCGATCGACAGGCCGAGGCCGGCACCGCCGAGCGTGCGGGAACGCGCAGGGTCGGCTCGCCAGAACCGGGAGAAGACATGGCGCGCGGACTCCTCGGAGATGCCGACGCCGAAGTCCTGCACGATGATCGCCGCGCACTTCTCGTTCGACGCGGTCTCCACCGCCACCGGGCCGCCCTCCGCGTGCTCCAGCGCGTTCACCAGCAGATTGCGGACGATCCGCTCCATACGGCGGAAGTCCATCTGCAGCAGGATCGGCTCCTTGTGCCACTTCACGCAGAACGCCGAATCCGCCTCGTCAGCGATCGGCTTCAGCAGCTCTACCGTGGAGCGGGCCACATCGCTGAGGTTCTCCTCGCGTTCGTCGAGGATCGCGGCTCCCGCGTCGTGGCGGGAGATCTCCAGCAGGTCCGCCAGCATGTGGTCGAACCGGTTGACCTGGTCGGTCAGCAGCTGTGTGGTGCGCCTGATGGTCGGGGAGAACGAGTCCTTCTCCGCATCCAGCACGGACGCCGCCATCTTGATGGTGGTCAGCGGGGTGCGCAGCTCATGGGAGACGTCGGAGACGAAGCGGTGCTGCACATGGGACAGCTCCGTGAGGTCCGTGATCTTCTCCTGCAGGGACTCCGCCATCCGGTTGAAGCTAGTGCCCACGGTGGCGAGCTCGTCGCCGCCGCGCACGTCGATGCGGTAGTCGAGGTCACCGTCGGCGATGCGCTCAGCGGCGTTCGCGACCCGCCCCAGCGGAGTCTTCAGCATGCGCGCAATGATGATGGTGATGCCGAGCAGCAGCAGCATGATGACAGCGCCGCCGGTCAGCAGCACGGGCCGCATGAACGAGAGCGTGTTCTGCTCCTCCGCGAAGGAGTACAGCATGACGAGGTCGAAGGATCCCGATCCGGGCACGCTGATCCGCACCGCGGTCAGCATTCCCGGGGTGCCGTCCTTCAGCTTCACGTTGCGGTGCACGATCGACCCGGTGGAACCGGACAGCTGCCCTCGCAGCTCGGGGTCCACGTAGTCCATCACCGCGCGGTCCGTGGAGATCGTGGACATGGTGGACTCCTCATCCACCGGCAGCAGCGCCGCTGACGAAAGCGGGCCGTGCTCTTCGGTGCGCAGCGACTGGATGAACTGGGCAACCGAGTCCTGGCGTTCACCGGGGCTGCTGCCCACCGAGCTGCGCAGTTCTCGGGTCAGCGAACTGCGCGCGAGCTCGGTCTGTTCGAACACGAGGTCGCGGCGCTGATCGTAGAGTCCGTCGGCGATGACCGTGGAGAGGTAGCCGCCCACCGCGGTGATCGCGATGGCGGACAGGACGAGGGTGATGACCGCAACGCGGACGCTCAGCGGCCAGTGGGGGTAGTGACGCCTGCCGGAGCGTCCGAGGGGGGCGCTACTTTCCTGCTCGATATCCGACACCACGAACCGTCACCACGATCTGCGGGTTCTCCGGGTCGAGCTCGATCTTGGCGCGCAGTCGCTGCACATGCACGTTCACCAGGCGGGTATCGGCGCTGTGGCGGTAGCCCCACACTTCGCGCAGCAGGACCTCGCGGCTGAACACCTGCCACGGCTTGCGCGCCAGCGCCACGAGGAGGTCGAACTCGAGGGGGGTGAGCGGCAGGCGCTCCTCCCCGCGCCACACGCGGTGGCCCTCCACATCGATGACGATGTCCGCCACCTTGAGCGTTTCGGGACCGGGCTCCTCCTGCCGGCGCACACGGGCGCGGATGCGGGCGACCAGTTCGTCCGGATCGAACGGCTTCGTCAGGTAGTCGTCGGCTCCGGCCTCCAGACCCTCCACGATGTCCTTCGTGTCACTGCGGGCGGTCAGCATGATGATGGGAACACCGGAGACCTCGCGCATGCGGCGGCAGATCTTGTTGCCGTCGGTCCCCGGCAGCATCAGGTCCAGGAGGACGACGTCGTACATGCCGTCCTCGAAGCCGTCGAGTGCTTCATTCCCGTCCGCTGCGGTGGTGACATCGAACCCCTTGCCGGTAAGAACGATGGAGACCATCTCGGCGATGGCCGCATCATCATCGACCACGAGGACCTTGGGTGAAGTGCTCATGGGTCCCATTATGCCGGAAGAGGACGGAAATTCGCTGATCTTACCGCTGCTGGATCAGCATCGGGAGGCCTTCAACATCACGATATGCCAACGAACACGCAGAACAGGTGATGTGCGCCCCGTGCTGGACGAGGTCGCTTCGACATGCGGGGCAGCGCACCACATCGGCCGCCCACGCCGGCAGGGACGGGATTCGGCTGCGCGCTGCGGGATGCGCCGCTCCATCAGGGCGGCCGACGGGTCCCGCCGAATCCGAGCGGCGCCGCCCCGCGGGGGCATCGGCGCGGATGATCCCCAGGATCTCATCGCGCATTCGCGCCATAGTGTTCCCGGTCGCCGCCTCCACGTTCAGTCGCAGCAGCGGCTCCGTGTTCGACGGGCGCAGGGAGAACCACCAGCGCTGATCCTCGGGCATCGCCTCATCCCAGTGGGTGACGGTCATGCCGTCGAGGTCGTCGATCGTGACGCCCGGGACCCCTTCGATGGCGGAGCGGACCCGCTGCGCGGCGCCGTCGGCATCCGCAACGCGGGAGTTGATCTCACCGCTGGCGGCGAACGGGTCGTGCTCCGCCATCAGGTCGGAGAGGGTCCCGCTGCTCTTCTGCAGGGCGCGCAGGGTGTGCAGCGCCGCCAGCATGCCGGAATCGGCGAAGAAGAAGTCCCGGAAGTAGTAGTGGGCGGAGTGCTCACCGCCGAACACCGCGTTCTCCTTCGCCATCAGCGCTTTGATGATGGAGTGCCCCACTCGGCTGACCACCCACCGGCCGCCCTCGGCCTCGATGGCGTCGCGCACATGGCGGCTGGAGACGATGTTGGCGACCACCGCCGGGCTGGTCTCGCCCTCGGCGCGGACTCGGCGGATCTCACCGGTGGCGATCATCGCGGTGATGGCCGACGGGGACACCACCTCACCTGATTCGTCCACCACGATGCAGCGGTCGGCGTCGCCGTCGAAGGCGAGGCCGAGATCGGCGCCCTCCCGCTTCACCGCTGCGCGCAGATCGCTCAGGGTGGAGTAGTCCAACGGATTCGCCTCATGGTTCGGGAAGGTGCCGTCCAGCTCGAAGAAGAGGGGGACCACCCGCAGGGACGGCACCCGCTGGGCGAGCGCGGGAACGGTCAGGCCCGCCATCGCGTTTCCGGCGTCGACCACAACGGTCAGCTCGCGCTCCCCGTCCAGGGGGACGAGGGACAGCACGGTGTCGATGTAGTCGCCGAGGGTGTCGATCTCACGCTGCTCGCCCCTCCGGCGAGCCGCGGGGATGGTGCCTGCGTCCAGGTACGCCTGGGCGGTGTCGCGGATCTCGGTGAGCCCGGTGTCGCGGCCCACGGGAACGGCGCCGGCGAAGCACATCTTGATCCCGTTGTCCGGGCCCGGATTGTGGCTGGCGGTGAACTGCGCGCCTGCGACGTCCCGCAGACCGGAGGCGCAGTACAGCTGGTCGGTGGAGCTGAGCGAAGCCCACAGGACAGTGGAGCCGCGGGTGCGGGCCCCATCGGCGAAGGCGCCGGCGAGCTCCGGGGAGGATTCGCGCATGTCGTGGGAGACAATGATGTCGGCGCCGTCCAAGAGGTCGGCGAACGCGGCGCCGAGGGCGCGGGAGCCGTCGGCGGTGAAGTCCTCGTGGGCGCGCCCGCGGACGTCATAGGCCTTGACGATGCGGCTGAGATCGGTTCCGGAGCGGTCGATCGGTGTGGATACGGTGGTCACGGGTCTCCTCATTCGCTGTCGGCGGAGCGGACAACGCGCAGGTGCCGGCCCTGACCGGCAGCGCCGGCCTGCTGGGCGGGAGTGCCCTCGCGATGGGGCGCCTGCGCGGGAGCGGCGGGGGCGCGGTGGGCGCCGTGCGGTGCTCGGGACGCGGCCGAAGGTCGGTCCTCGGCGTCGGCGAGGGCCTTTGCGAGGGCGAGGACGTCGTCCTGCTGGCGCAGTTCGCCGGGGACGCGCTGCACGGTCCAGCCGTTGGGGACCGTCAGGCTGCGAGCGTGAGCGAGGCACAGGTCGTACCCGTGCGGGTCGCGCTCTGCCGGGAGCGGGCCGATGACCGCGACGGAGTCCGCGTAGTTGTAGGTCAGGACGGCCACAGCGGGCTCGGAGCATCCGGTTTTTGAGCATTCACGATCAGACACGAGGCAACTCTATCGCGAGCCGCAGCGCTGAGCCTCACCGCCTCCGGCGCCGATAGGCTGGGGCCATGCCCTCCCCTCGACGCCGCCGACGCGGCCGCGCCTTCCGTCACGACCTCGTGCCGCCGCATCTGCCCGGCTATGTGAGCCGACGCGAACGCTTCGACGCTTCGGTGCAGGATGCGATGGCGGAGATGCTGCAGCGCTTCCCCCGCGAGCTGGAGTACGTGGAAGTGCTCGCCGAGGACGTTCCGCCCTCGTCGCACGCGCACTGGGAGGACGCGGTGCTGCTGGGACGCGCTTTCCCCGGCGACCGCCAGTCGCCGCCGCAGATCGTGGTGTACCGCCGCCCCATTGAGATGCGTGTGACGGACGCGGAGGACCTGCGGGAGCTGGTGCGCTCGGTGCTGGTGCAGAACGTGGCATCTCTCCTCGGCAAGCAGCCCGAGGACATCGACCCCGACTTCGGCCTCTGAGGCCGACCTGTCCTGCGCCCCGGTGGGCCGCCCAGCTGCGGTGATCCGCTCAGTACTGCAGGCGGACGTTGACGCCGGAGGCGGCCACGTTGTTGTCCGCCAGGCGCACACTGCCGATGAGCGGTCCGCTGCTGCCCGCCTTCGCGGTCTGGACCCAGTCCCCCGTGATCGATGAGGGCGTCTCCGGCACCACGATCAGGCCCGTCAGGTCCTCCGGCTTCGGGTCGATCTCGGTGGCCGCGATCGACAGGGTCTGACCGTCCGCCACCGGCTTCGTCACCGGCTTCGACAGGGACCCGTCGGCCTTGGTGCCGATCACGGTGACCGTGGTGTCCGCCAGACCGAACAGGCGCACCTGGCCGTCGGCGCCGCCACGCGGCAGCGCGAGCACGGAGGAGTTCCGGATCGGGTCCGACGGGTTCTGGATCGTGAAGTCCACCGCTTTCGAGGTGGTCTCCCCCGGCTGATCGCTGCCGAACACTGACGAGCGGATCGTGGCGAACACGGGCGCCTCGGATTCCACCGTCACCGTGTAGGCGCCGCGGGGCAGGGTCCCGGTGTCCAGCTGCAGCACGCCGGAGGCGGGGATCTGCACATCTGTCATCTCCCGGTCCTTCACCTCGCCGGTGGGGCTGATGAAGCGGACAGTCGCGGTGGTGGGCTGCCCGGTGCTGTTCAGCAGGTCGATCTTGAGGGGCCGGCCCGCGGTGATGGTTGCGCCGGGGAACACGTGGTCGGTGGACGGCGCCTGCTGCGCGGTGGCGATGTCACCGCCGTGCGGGGTGAGGCCGTCGCGCTCGGACGTCTCCATGCTCATCGCGAGCGGCGAGCCCTGCACGGTGACCGACACGCCGAGCGAGTCGAATCCGGGGGCGATGGATTCCATCGGGATCCGCTCGGTTGCACCCGGCGCGACCACGATGGTGCCGCGGCCCTGCGGGTCCGCTTCGCCGTCGGCTGTGTTCACCGTCAGGCTGGCGGAGGAGGGCCGGTCCGTGGTGTTGGTGAGCACGAGCACGCTCGATGAGCCGGGCGTGGTGGAGACGCCTACGAAGGTGCCCTTCACCCGCGGCTCCCAGCAGCGGGTGAGCGCGAGGGACCGGAAGTCACCGGATTCGGTGCGGACGGCCTGGATGGTGTCCGCGATCGGCCGCTGGGAGTCGAACGAGGTGGAGCGCATGATCGCCCCGTCGGCGCCGGCCTCCGCGGACGCGGTTGCGAACTCCGCCTTCCCCTTCACCGGGGTGGCGTCCAGCGGGGTCCCGTCGCGGTTCTCGGCGTCGATGGTGGGGGTGCGGGGCGTTCCGTCCTCGGTGAGGCGGGTGGCGGCGACCTGGTCCTGCCCGAACAGGAGGCTCGTGTCCGGTTCGAGAGCGAGGGTGCGCACCTGCGCGGTGTCCGCGGGCTTCTGCTCGGCGAGCGCCTCGTCGGTGCCGGTGGTCTGTTCCGGCGGCAGGAACGGCCCGGGGCACGACTGCGCCTGGGCGACCGCGGTGGAGCGGGCGGAGAGGTCCTCCACGGAGGTGAACGACTTCTGGCCGAGGGTCGCGCCGGCAGCGACGACGCCGATGAGGGGGACGAACGCGAGGACGGCGGCGGCGACGCGGCGGCTGCGCACCGGGCTGCTGCCGACAGGGCCCGGGTCGGTGGGGCCGACGGGGTCTGCGGGAACGTGCGGCTCAGTGGGGGTGGAACTCACAGTGCCTCCTTCGAACGGCGGCGCCACGGCAGGGCGACCAGCACGGTCACCGCCAGGATGATGAGGCCGATGATGATCAGCGGGGTCGCCAACGGGCTGGTGTAGCGGATGTGGAGCTCACCGCTGGCGCCTGCCGGCAGTTCGAAGCCCTGCGCCCAGTCGTCGACCACCACCGGGGTCAGGGCGCGGCCGTTCAGGGTGGCGTGCCACCCGGAGTCGGAGCGCTCGGAGAGCATCACCGTCCGCACGTGGTCGGCGGCCTTCACCTGCGCCTGAGCGTCGGTGCGGCCCGACGGCAGGGCCGTCGTCGTGGTCGGATTGATGCGCTGGCCGGGCGCGGAATCAAGGATCATCGCTCGGGCCGACGGGTCCACCACGCGCCACAGCCCGCCCTGATCGGACTCGGTGACGCGCTCGAACCGCGGTGAGGAGTTCAGCGCAAGAGTGATGGAGTCCGCGTTCTCCTGGCTGGGCACCACCACGTACTGCACCGCGAAGGTGGACAGCGGCGGCACCACGCCTGTGCCGTCGTCGGCGAGGTTCGCGGCGATGGAGCCGACGAGGTGCTCACTGGCGGTGTCGAACGGGCTGGCTGTCTCCCCCAGCTCCGCCTGGCGCGCGTTCTCCGCACCGGAGGACTGGTCGATGGAGTCGCCTGCACCGTCCACGACACGGCCGGTGACAGAGCCGTCGTTCTCCTGGTGGAGCACGAGCGTGCGGGTGCGCTGATCGGACACGCCCTGGTCGGCGGCGACAGCGGGGATCTGCAGCTCGGTGGTGCGCTCCAGCTCCATCGCCGACGGCGCCATGATCGCCCACGAGGCGACGAGACCGACGGCGAGGATTCCGAGCACGGGAGCGAGGGTGCGCCGCAGCCAGGTCTGTCCGGCGACCGGCGATGCAACGCGGTGCGCGATCGCGTCCCCCGTGCACAGCAGAGCGGTGACGAGGCCCGCGCACACGATGGAGAGCGCTGGTCCGGCGTAGGAGGTGAAGGGGGTGCCGTCATCGAACCCCGTGACGAACCGGCCGAGGGCCAGGGCGAGCGCGAAGCCGCCCGCCACCACGAGCACCGAGAAGATGCCGACCCGGCCGGCGTCCCCGGCGAGGAACGGGGCGGTCAGCAGCGCCAGCAGCCCGGCGATCATCAGCGAGGCGGCGAACAGGGCCCACAGCAGGGACCCGTCGGCCCCGGCGGCTTCGGCGAGGCGGCCATGCGCGGTGGGCTGCAGCAACGCGAGGTCCGCCAGTGAAGGGCGGGCGAACGCGCCCTCGACGCCGCTGACGGCGATCAGCGACTTCGGGTGCTGAATGTAGGCGGTGAGGTTCGGCAGGTGCAGGCCGAGAACGGGGATCGCGAACCAGACCATACGCCAGCGTCGACCGGGGATGAACGGGATGATGAACAGCAGGCCGATGAACGCCATCGGTGCGAGGATCGGCTGCACAGCGCTGATCACAGCCAGGGCGAGACCGCCTGCCGCGGCGGCTGCCGGGCTCGCCTGCGCCGTCTTGTGCGGCAGGCCGATGGCGCGTACCAGACCGATGGCGGCGAGCGGGATCATGAGGTGCACCAGGACGGCGGGCCAGCGACCGGACAGCAGCGCGTCCGCGAACGGTGGGGCGGTGGTCCAGGCGACCGCGGCGATGAGGCGCACCACGATGGACCGGCTGAGCGTGCCGGCGGCGAACCAGGCGCCGAGCGCCGCCGCGGGGATGGCGAGCAGCTGCAGGGTGAGCACGATCGCGTCCCCGCTGAGGGGGATCATGCCGACGAGGCGGGTGAGGGCGTCGGAGGGGCCGGACGCGCCGAGCTCCCCGGGGATCCAGGAGGAGAAAACGGTGTCCCACCGGTCCTGGAGCACGTTCGTGGGGGCGATCAGGTGGGGGCCGACGAGGGCGCCGCGCCCCAGGATGCTGCGCATCGCCAGCAGGGCGATGGCTGCTGAGAGGCCGGCGAGGATGAGCGTCCACACGGTGTGCCGACCGTAGTCGGCGTCGTCTGCGCCATGACTGGTGCCGGCGATGCCCCAGGTGGTGCGTTTGATGCGGCGCGTGTGCGCGTCATCGGCGAAGAGATCTGTCCACACTTCGTCCAGTGCCAAGCGGGCGGCGGCACTGCGCGGAACGTACAGCGGCGCGAGGCGTCTCCGTGGGATCGGTGAGCGCGCACTCGAGGCGCGGCCGCGGGCGAACACCGCGGGGGCGTGGCGCAGGATCCGGACGAACGCCTGCAGTTCATGGCCGACTGCGCGGGGCCGGTGCGAGACGATCGCCCCGATGATCCGTGCGATCAGCGCGAACGGCAGGACGAGCAGCGTCAGGATGCCCATGAGGGTGGGCCGCTGCCGGATCAGGGACAGGACCTGACCGGACCGGAAGGCAACGGGGTCCTTCGCGCCGGTGAGGCGGCTCGGGTCTGCGCTGACACGGGAGTCGGAGACAGCGGTGACGCGTTCGCCGGAGCGCCAGATCCGCTGGCAGAGGTCGAGTTCAGCCCATGGGGAGGCGAGCGCCGGGTCGAAGCCGCCGACCTCCTGCAGGGCGGCGGTCTGCACCAGCATGCTGGGCAGTGTCACCCCGAGGACATCTGTGCGCCAGTCAGCCTGCCCCTGGTCGATCTCCCCGGTGTCCACACTGGTGCGGATCCGGTGGGAGTGGGTGAGGGTGATGCCGAGGTCCACCAGTGGTGGGGCATCGGAGCGGGAGTTCGAGGACAGGTGCTTGGAGCCTGCGACCGCAGTGGAGGGCACCTCTCGGACGGTGCGGACGAGTTCCTCCAGCGCGTGCTGGTCGGGTTCGGCCTCCATGGTGAGCAGCCAGAGCCAGCTCTGGTCGTCGGCCGTGGCGCGGCGACGACGGCCCCCTCTGGCGCTTCCGCGCTGCCGCAGGCGAGCCGGAACGCGTGCTTCTTCCTGTGCTTCGCGGGTCGAACGGGCGAGCTCCGCTTCGGTGTCGACGCTGCGGGCGCGGCGGCCACGATGCTGAGGGGAGACCGCGGTGGAGCCGCCGGTGTGCGCGTCGGCACGGCCGCTGGATTCGGCTGCCCGGGCGCGGTCAGGAGCGACGGCGGCGCCCTGCGCGTCGGCGTCCTGAGCGGCGTGATCGGCGTTGTCGGGGCGGTGCCCGTCGGCCGCGCGGCCGTCGATGCGGGAGGCGACGGCGCGGGTGGCGCCGGCCAGGGTGGCACCGGGCGACAGGTTGATGCGGTCATCCACCATGCCGTCGGTCTGGAGGGTCGCCAGGTATTCGGCGACGGGCTCGCTCAGTCCGGCCGCGGCGACGAGGACGGTGCGGTCGGCGGGGCGGGACTGCTGCCGGACTGCGCGGACTGTGCGGTCAATGGCGCCGACGGAGTCGGCGGGCGAGACGAGCAGAACCGCGGTGACATCGCGCTGGATCACGGACGCTGGTCGTCCTTTCCGGAGGATCGGTGGGCGCTCAGATGGCCTGCTTCTTCAGGCGGCGGCGTTCGCGCTCGGACAGGCCGCCCCAGATGCCGAAGCGCTCATCATTGGACAGGGCGTATTCGAGGCATTCGGCGCGGACCTCGCAGGAGGTGCAGACCTTCTTGGCTTCGCGGGTGGAGCCGCCCTTCTCGGGGAAGAACGCCTCCGGGTCGGTCTGGGCGCACAGGGCCCGCTCCTGCCAGGACGCGGGTTCCAGCTCCTCACCGAAGTCACCGGCTCCCGTAATCTCCACGATCGAGAGTCCGCTCTCCATGGGCGTGCGAGGCGCGTTCTGCTGCATCGGCGCGATCCTTTCCAGCCGGAGGTGTGCGGTGCCGCCGCAGTCTGCGCACTCCCCCACATCGGGGTCTGACACAATCATCTGCGGACCGGCAGGGCACCTCTCGGCCACTGTCCTGTCCCAACTAAACTACACTGGTGCAACTCCGCTTCGTCAAGTGCCCGTGAACCTTCGCTCGGGCCCAGTGCGACAGCGGACCGCCCGACTCGAGGAGACCCCACGATGCCAGCACGCCTGCTCAGCGAGGACGAGCCCTTCTTCCGCGAATGGAAGCGCCACCACGGCCCCATGGTCCGGTCCCGTCAGCGGGCCGCTCTCCTCGCCGAGACCGTCGGCATCGACCGGGACCCCGCCGTGCCCGTCATCGGAGTGGTCGGATCCAAGGGCAAGGGCACCACGGTCGCCGCCGCCACCCAGCAGCTGCGCCGCCTCGGCCTGAACGTGGGCACCGTGTCCTCCCCTCCGTTCATCACGAACCTGGAGCGCATCCGGTTCAACGGCGAGCCGATCTCCCTGAAGGACTACACCGAACTCGGACAGGTGCTCTCGGACGCGATCCAGCAGCTGCCGCCGGTAGAGGAGACCGACGGGTACCTCGCCCCCACCGGCTGCTTCACCCTGATGGGCGCCCACTATCTGCTGGAGCGCGGCGCGGACGTCCTCGTCATTGAGGAGGGCCTCGGCGGCGCCACCGACGAGATCTCCCAGTTCCGCCTCGACACGCTCGTGGTGACGCCCGTGTTCCTCGAGCATGAGGGCGTCATCGGCGACACGATCGAGGAGATCGCCTGGAACCTCGTCGGCGCCGGTGACCGCCGCACCGAACGGGTCGTGACCCTGGAGGCACAGGACCCGGTCGCGATCCGCGCGATCGAGGTTCTCCTGCCGCAGGCACATGTGCTGCGAGTGCCGTCCCCGGAGGACCTCGGCTTCGGGCCCCTGACCTCCGCGAACATCGCCGCAGGGTACACCGCCGCACTCGCCGCCCACCACCGCGCGGACACGCTCGAGGACCTGCCTGCGCTGGATCTGAGCGGTGCCCGACACCTGCAGCTGCCCGGGCGCTCCAGCTTCCTGCTGCACAACGGCGCGCCGTGGTTCCTCGACGCGGCGATCTCCCGCGAGGGATTCCAGGCCGCGCTCGCAGCGGTCAGCGCCCACAGCGACTTCCGCGGCGCCCGCTATCTGGTGTGCCTGCCGGACATCAAGGACATCACCCGCATCATCGACGTGGTGGACAAGGACCGCACCACTCTCGTGCGCACCCATGAGGACCACCTGACGTTCGAGAACTACCCGGAGGACTGGGCGCAGGCGTCGTTCGAGGACGCTGTGCGGGACGCGGAGACCTCCGGTGACCCCGTTGTGTGCCTGGGCACGATGAGCTTCGCCGCGGAGATGGCAGAGCGGATGGGACTGGATGTGGACCGCTGGTGGGTGGAGGATCCGTCGGCCGCGGAGACGGGGGTGGAGCGATGAGCGACCTCTCCCCCACCGGCGCCGATCTGCTGGCCGCTCTTGAGCAGCGCGGCCCCTCCCCCGCCCTCATCTGGTACGGCGGCGAGGACGGCCGCACCGAGCTGTCCGGGCATGTGCTCGCGAACTGGGTGACGAAGACCGTCAATCTGCTGCGGGACGAGCTGTTCACGGACCCCGGCGCGCCGATGGTGATCGCGATGCCGCCGCATTGGAAGCGCCTAGTGCTGGCGCTCGCCGGCTGGTCGGTGGGCGCTGAGGTGCGGATCCTCAGCCTCGACGCCGCCGCCGGCGAGGCCGCCGGGCTGCTCGCCGAGCCGCTGGCCGACGGGACGGTCCTCGCCACCAGTGACCCCGCTCTCGACGCCGTGGATCAGGCTGACGAGGTGCTGGTGCTCGATCCCGTGTCCCTCGCGCTGCGCTTCAGCGGCGAGGTCCCCGACCTGGCGCATGACTACCTGCCGGCGGTGCGCGGCCACGGCGACCACCTGAGCGCCCCGCTGGAACACTTCAGCGGCCCATCCCCCGCCCACCTCGAGGGCGGTGATCATCGCGGCGACGGTTCCGGTTCGGTGGAGCCGGGCGCGGTGGTGGCGCTGGAGGACATCGATGGAGCCGATGCATCGCGCGCGTTCGCGGTGTGGCTGGCCGGCGGTGTGGTGCTGGCGCCTGCGTGGGCTGTCAGTGAGGAGCAGCAGCGCGCCGAAGGGGTGCGCTGACTAGTCGGTGTCGAGGTCGTCGGGTTGGCCCTCGTGGTGCTCGTCGGCATCGTCCTCGTGCTCGCCCGGCTGGGCGTCGCCGCGCAGCACGCGGATCGCTTCGGCCGGATTGCCGTTGAAGATCAGGTTCCCGGACTGCATGACGGCGATGCGCGAGCAGAGCTTCTGCAGCATGTCCAGCTCGTGGGAGACGATCACCATGGTGGCGCCGTCGGCCTGCATCTGACGGATCCGCTCAATGCACTTGCGCTGGAACGGCTCGTCACCGACCGACAGGATCTCATCCACGAGGAAGACGTCCGGGTCGGTGTGGATCGCCACGGAGAACGCGAGTCGCAGGAACATGCCGCTGGAGTAGTACTTGACATCGGTGTCGATGAACTTCTCGATTTCACTGAACGCGACGATGTCATTGAAGCACGCATCGATCTGCTCCCGGGACATGCCGAGGATCGCTCCGTTGAGGTAGACGTTCTCCCGGCCGGACAGGTCCGGGTGGAACCCGGCGCCGACTTCAATGAGCCCGGCGACGCGGCCGCGGACCAGCACGCGCCCGCTGTCCGGGAAGAGAACACCGCTGATGGTCTTCAGCAGGGTGGATTTGCCGGAGCCGTTCAGTCCGATCAGGCCGACGGTCTCCCCCGAGGACACGGTCAGGTCCACCCCGTTGAGCGCCATGAAGGAATCGGAGAGCTTCTTGCCCTTGAGGGCGGCGAACGCCAGCTCCTTCAAGGAGTGGTTGTGCCGCAGCGAGAACTCCTTGGTAACGGATTCGATGCGGATCATTTCGCGGGCGTCGGCGTCGGGCAGGGACGCGGCGCTGGGAAGAGCGGTTGACATCGCCGTTTCAGAGCTCCTGGGCGAAGCTGCGCTTCGCGCGGTCGAACACGAGGGCCCCCACGATGAACGTGGCGATCGCGGTCAGCAGGCCGAACCACCACAGACCGGCCACGGAGGACCCGATGTCGATCGCTGCCTGCGCTTCGGGGCTGGGGTGTGCGGTGCGGGCGTAGCCGCGCCAGAACGCCGAGTGGAACAGCTCCACCACGATGGTCAGCGGGTTGTGTGCGTACAGCGACCAGAGGATGCTGTCGCCCATCTCTTTGTGCACGAGGGAGATCGGGTACAGGATCGGTGAGGCCCACGTGGCGATCATGATGATGAGGTCAACGAAGTTCTCCACGTCTCTGAACGCGGCGTTCAGAGCGGCGGCGAGCATGCCGAGGCCCACCGTGAAGATCACGAGGATCGCGAAGCCGGCGGCGAACGATGCCGCTTCTGTCAGGCCGGGCCGCCACCCGAACACGAGGGCGCCGACTGTCAGCACCAGCAGCTGCGGAATGAAGTGGATGATCGCGACCACCGCACTGGACCAGGGGAACAGTTCGCTCGGCAGGTAGATCTTGGAGACCAGAGGCGCGTTGGACGAGATGGAGCGGGTGCAGTTGCCGAACACCTCTCCGAACAGGTTGATCACCACGATGCCGGAGAACAGGTAGACGGCGTACGCCGGCATCGACCGGTTCAGCTGCAGGAACACGCCGAGGGCGATGAAGAAGACGAGGAACTGCGCGGCCGGTTTGACGTATGACCACGCCATGCCGAGCACGCTGCCGCGGTAGCGGACGCGCAGCTCCTTCTTCACGAGCAGGCGCAGCAGGAACCGCTCCTTGACGGGGTTCAGCCAGCCGGCGTCATCCCCCGGTTCGCGCCATCCCTGCTTCTTCTCCTCACGGTTCAGCGCGGTTCGGCTCAACGATCAGCCCCCGCGCTGTTCTTGTCCTCCCGCTGCGGTGCCGGGTTCGCGGCGAAGGTCTTCTCCCACTCCTCGAAGGAAGTGATGCGCGGCGCGGCATCCTGGAACGCACGGCTGAGCTCCTTCCACCGGCGGGTGAGGTCGGCGTGGACGCGCACAGACTCGCCGAGCGCCTTCACCGCTTCCTTCGGGTCGCGCTGGTACCAGAACACCTGAGTTCCCTCAGCGTTGGAGACAAGGGCGCTGTCGTAGCGGGTGAGGCGCCACCAGCGGGCATCCTGGTGCGCGATCGCTGCCTGCGGGTTCTTCTGCGCCTTCTCCGACGGCTTCACCAGCGTCTGGCGCACCAGCTGCTTCGCCGCCCACAGCGGCAGGGCGGCACGGCGGGGCTGCGTGAGCGGGCGGCCCTTGCGCGGCGGCTTGCCGGGCACCACAGCCGGGAAGTCGTCGATGTTCTTCTTCGGGCGAGAGTCCGCATAGTCACCGGTCTTGGACCGGATCTCAGGAAGGATCGTGCCGATGTTCTGGTGCAGGGCGTCCGGGCCGTCCAGGATGGCGCGCTGCGCGAGGGCACGGCCCATCTGGGTGAAGTACTGCATCGAGAAGACATGCTTGATGTCGAGGAACTGCGACTCCTTCGTGACACGGCCGCCGTTCTCGTACGGGGAGTGCAGGAGGGCGGTGATGATGCGGTTGCGTTCGTGGAAGAACGCCTGCCAGCCGACGAGGTCGTCCTTGTCACCCCACGCGACGTGCCACACGGCGGCGCCGGGCAGGGACACGGTCGGGTAGCCCGCCTTCTTGGCGCGCAGGCCGTACTCGGCGTCGTCCCATTTGATGAACACGGGCAGGGACAGTCCGATCTCACGCACCACTTCGGTGGGGATGAGGGTCATCCACCAGCCGTTGTAATCCACGTCCACACGGCGGTGCAGCCACGGCGTGGCGCGCAGCGGGTAGGAGGCGAGGTTGTAGCTGAGCTCCATCTCCTCGTTCGGTGCCGCGGGCTGCGTGCGCCACGGGTCCACCACTTCGCCGAAGGTGTGCAGCGAGGAGCGGTTGTTGAGATCGAACATGTGGCCGCCCACGAGGGTGGGGCGGGTGCAGAAGTCGGCGAAGGTGAGGACGCGGTGGAAGGACTCGGGTTCGATGACGATGTCGTCATCGCAGTTGATGACGTAGTCGGAACGGCCGTTGGTGGAAGCCTCGTACATACCGCGGGAGAAGCCGCCCGAGCCGCCGATGTTGCCCTGCTCGATGATCCGGAGCTTCTCGCCCATCCCCTCCTGCAGGGGCGTGAGCTGCTCGGCATGGTCGGTGAGGCGGTCGCTGCCCTGGTCGATCACGTACATGACGTCCATGAGCTCCAGGAGGTCGTCCTGCCGCAGGAGAGTGCGGATGTTGTCCAGGCAGTACTCCACCTTGTTCATGGTGGTCATGCCGATGGAGAAGGTGCCGCGGCGCTTCGCGAGGGAGGCGTCTGCAGAGTACGCGGCGCCGAGGATGCGCAGCCCCTGGGCTCCGGCGAAGGCGTCGAACCAGTACCAGCCACCGTCGCCGAAGGCGTCGAGCTTCAGCGGGACGCGGGTGGTGCGCCTTCCGGTGACGGCGACGGCGTCCACGCGCTGCTGCGCACCCTTGGCGTTGGAGCGGTTCACGACGATCTGCCCGTCACCCTCGGTCTGGATGGTGAGGGTGATCTCCCGCACCGGGGTCCAGCGCCGCCAGTACGAGGCCGGGAAGGCGTTGAAGTAGGTGCCGAAGGACCGGGAGCCTGCGGCGGGGATGGTGGCGCCGAAGCGGGAGCGGTGCTCCGAGAGGTCGAAGTCCTCCGCCACAGCAGCCCCGGGAGCCATTGGGGTCTGCTCCGCCTTCTTCTGCGGACCGACCTCTCCGAGGGCCGACCCGGTGGAGGCGAGGGCGGCGGCCCCTGCAGCAACGGACTCCACGTACAGCGGCAGAGTGTCCGCCATCGGGTCCTCCGGCATGATCAGCCGGTGGAGGACTCGGTGGTCGTCGGGGATGCGGACGGTCTGGTTCATCGGGAAGGCTCCTGGATGGTGGTGCGGATGCGTCTCGGCCGGGCGGGGTGCGCTCAGGACCGCAGCAGGTCCGGCAGCTTGTTGTCCGCCATGGACAGGGCCGCGCCGATCGCCATGTGCATGTCGAGGTACTGGTAGGTGCCGAGGCGACCGCCGAAGAGGGTGGAGGGCTCGGCGGCCGCCTTCTCGCGGTACTGCAGCAGGGTCTCGCGGTCGGCGCTGGAGTTGATGGGGTAGTACGGCTCGTCGTCGCGCTCCGCGAAACGGGAGAACTCACGCTGGATGAGGGTGCGGTCGGTGGCGTAGTCGCGTTCGGGGTGGAAGTGGCGCGGCTCGATGATGCGGGTGAAGGGTACGGACTCGTCGGCGTAGTTCATCACGGACGTGCCCTGGAAGTCGCCCACATCGAGGTGCTCGGTCTCCAGGTCGATAGTGCGCCACTTGAGGTCGCCGAGCTCGTAGTCGAAGTAGCGGTCCACCGGGCCGGTGTAGACGACCGGAACATTGCCGCGCAGGTTCTTCTTGTTGAGCTCCTGCGATTCGTCGAAGTAGTCCGTGGACAGCTTCACCTCGATGTTGGGGTGGTCCGCCATGTTCTCGAGCCACGCGGTGTAGCCCTTCGTGGGCAGGCCCTCGTAGGTGTCGTTGAAGTAGCGGTTGTCGTAGGTGTAGCGCACCGGGAGGCGGGAGATGATCGAGGCGGGCAGGTCCTTGGGATCGGTCTGCCACTGCTTGCCGGTGTAGTGCTTGATGAACGCCTCGTAGAGGGGGCGGCCGATCAGGGAGATGCCCTTGTCGTTGAGGTTCTCCGGGTCCTTGCCCGCGAATTCGCCGGCCTGCTCGGCGATGAGCTCGCGCGCTTCGCTGGGGCTGTAGGCGGCGGAGAAGAACTGGTTGATGGTGCCGAGGTTGATCGGCATCGGGTACACCACGCCCTGATGAGTGGTGTACACCTTGTGCACGTAGTCGGTGAACGAAGTGAAGTCGTTGACGTACTTCCACACCCGCTCATTGGAGGTGTGGAACAGGTGCGCACCGTACTTGTGGACCTCGATGCCGGTGCGGTCATCGACCTCGGAGTACGCATTGCCGCCGATGTGGTCGCGGCTCTCGATGATGGTCACGCGGGCGCCGTGCTCACGAGCCGCGCGGTCGGCGATGGTCAGTCCGAAGAGGCCGGAGCCGACGATCACGAGGTCAGGGTTCGACATGCGTCTGCCTTTCTGAAGTCAACGTGGCTCCACTGTACCGATTCGGCATCTGAGGAGCCCTTCGGGCGGGCCGGTGGAGACCCTCCCAATACCTGTTCACCCCGTGCGGGTGGGAAGTCACACACCGATCTTCTCGACGAGCAGGCGGTACATGAGCCGCCGGAGAGGGCCGGGCACCGTTCGGTAGGCGCCGCGGATGCAGAGGTTGCGCAGCGCGCGGGGCCAGGAGGTGACCCCGTCGGCCACCATGCGGCGCTGCATCCGGATGTCGCTGCGGAACAGTTCGAGGCCGCCGCGTCGGTCGTACAGCTCCGGGCCCACGCGGTAGTCCACGAGCGCTTCGGCGAGGTTGCCTGCACGTGCACCGGCTCGCAGCATCCGGTACCAGAGGTCGTAGTCCTCCATGAACGGGAGGCTCTGATAGCCACCTGCGGCGAGCACGGCCTCCTTGCGGAACACCACGGTGGGATGCTGAAACGGCGAGTGGTCCTTGAGGTACCGCTCGATCTCCTCCTGCGAGGTGGGACGGTTGCGGGTTCGGCCCGAGCCGAGTTCGCGCATGCCGGCGCCGAGGATGTCGAGGTTGCGGCGCAGCAGCGCCGGGATCTGCTTCTCGAAGCGGTCGGCGTGGTTGAGGTCGTCGGCGTCGGCGCGGGCCACCAGCGAGGTGGGGCACGCCAGCAGGCCTTCCTGGAGGGTTTCGGCGAGGCCGCGGTGGTCGCTGCGGCGCAGCACGGTTGCGGGGCCGTACTCGCCGCGCTCCACACCGTCGGCGATGGCGGCGAGCGCCGGGGGCAGGTCACCGTCGCAGGAGAGGACGACATGGTCCGGCGGAAGGGTCTGCGCGCTGGTGGCGCTGTGCAGGGCGGCGCGGACGGCGGAGGGCTCGTCGTTGCCCCACACCGCCATCAGAAGGGTGAACGGCTCGCGGGGATGCTGCGTCACCGGCGGGCCGCCTTCTCCACGGCTCGGATCTCCTCGGCTCGCTCCGGGTCGGCTCCGAGGACCACGGCGTTCATGCGGGGCATCTCGCGCAGGCCCTCGCGCAGGCCGCGCCACGCGATCGGCAGAAGGTCGCCGCGGGTGCGCAGCAGGGTCCTCCCCCAGCCGAGCGCGGACTTCCCGCCGTAGAGGACCTGCTCCTTCCGGGTGAAGGAGTCGGTGCGCAGGAGGGTCCACAGGCGGTTGCGGACGTCGTAGCGCATGCGGCTGCCCGGGTTGGCGGCGGCGTTGGAGAACGCGACGGTGCGGTGCTCGACCACGCTGCCGGGCACGGCGAAGCCCTGACCGCTGCGCAGAAGGCGGCCGGTGAATTCGAAGTCGTCGCTCCAGATGAAGTAGTCGGCCTTCGGCAGGCCGTGGGTGCGGACCTCGCCGGCACGGATGAGGGCGGAGACGAAGCTGGCGGTGCGGATCGGGCGCACTCCGATCTCGGCGAAGCGCTCCACCTCGCTCTGGGGGACCCCGAGGCGGGTCCGTGAGGAGTTCATGGGGTGGTCGCGCCCGTCGGTCCAGACGGCACGGGAGGAGAGCACGGCGGCGCTGATGCCGCGCTGCTGGAGTCGGTGATCAGCGGCGAGGAGTTCGGCGAGGGCGTCCGGAAGGGGGACGGTGTCGTCATCCATGATCCACAGGAAGTCGGTGTGCTCGCCGCTGCGGAGGGCGTGGGCCATGCCGGCGGTGAAGCCTCCGGCGCCGCCGACGTTGCGGTTCAGGTGGAGGACGTCAGCGCCGATGTGGTGTTCGTCGGCGACGCGCCCGGATTCGTCGGTGGAGGCGTTGTCGATGATGATGACGCGGTCCGCGGGGCGGGTCTGGTCGGCCAGGGCGTCGAGGCTCTCGCGCAGGAGATCGGGGCGGTTGTACGTGACGACGACAGCGGTCACGTGCATCGGCGCGAGGTCGGCGGGCATGGATGATCTCCGTTTCGTCGGGCTGGTTCGCCTCGAGTGTAATCGGGCGAGCCTGCCGAATCGTGGTGGCGCGAGGGGAGGTGAGGTGAAGATTGTTCGCACGCGCGGCGATGGGGTTGTGGAGGGTGGGCCGACGGGCCTCGAAGTGGGACCGTTGCTGTGTACTCTGAGTGGGCACCAGACCCCGAGCAGTTCGATTCGGAGACCCCATGAACCAGGATTCCCCCGAGCAGTCCGGCAGGTCGCATGCGCGACCCGGCAGCTCTGCCCGCCCCATCGGCCCAGCCGGAGGGAATCCTCACACCCGCTCGTCCCGTCCGCGCCCGCCGCGCGGTTCCCGTCCTGTTCCGACGGGTGAGCAGCCCACGCAGCAGATGCCGCGCCAGGAGCCGCCGACCCGTCGGATGCCGCCCGTCCGCGGTGGCGCCCCTGCTGGTGGCGCACCTGCTCGAGGCGCGACCCCCGTCGGCCAGGGCGGCGCTGCCGCAGCCGCGGCCGGCTCTCATCCCGCTGCAGCACAGCCCGGCGCGCTACGGCCGAAGGGACGCCCGCAACGCATGCCCGGCCAGGTGGGCGGCTCCCGGCCTGCGCGTCGGGAGGGAGGCCGACGGGGTCTGCCGCGGTGGGCGAGGCTCCTGCGCGCCGCGGCGATTCTGCTGATCGTCCTGGTGCTCGGATGGGGCGTGGGGCTCGGGGTGTGGACCAACTCGCACATTCAGCACACGGCCGCCCTCTCGGACGCCGAGGACACGCCCGGCACCACCTATCTCGTCGCCGGCGCGGACCTGGAGGACGGCGGCGCGCAGCGCACTGACACCCTCATGCTGGTGCACAAGGCGGACAACGGGAACACCTATCTCGTGTCGATCCCCCGCGACACCCTCGTGGACATCCCCGGGAAGGGGAAGTACAAGATCAACGCCGCCTACGCGATGGGCGGCCCGAAGCTGCTGGTGAAGACGATCGAGCAGTTCACCGGTCTGACGGTGGACCACTTCGTGGTGATCGGGTTCGACGGCGTCACCGACATGGTCGACGCCGTGGGCCACGTGAACCTGTGCATCGACCAGGACGTGGACGATGAGAAGTCCGGTCTGAAGATGACGAAGGGCTGCCACGACGTGGGCGGTGAGCAGGCGCTCGCGTTCGTCCGCGCCCGCTACTTCGATCCGCGCGCAGATCTGGGGCGCCAGGAGCGCCAGCAGCAGTTCATCTCATCGATGATGAAGCGCGCCGCCTCCCCTGCCGTGCTTCTGAACCCGTTCGCCCATGTGCGCTTGGCGAGCGCGTCCGGCCGAGCACTGCTGACCGACGACGACACCGGGCTGGTGGACGTGACGCGACTGGGAATGGCGATGCGCAGCGCATCGAATTCCGGCAGTGCGGTGCCGATGCCGATCGACAACCCTGCTTTCCAGACCAAGCATTCGGGTGTGGCGATCTCCACCGATGATCAGGAGATCGAGACGTTCTTCTCCGAGATCAAGGACGGCACGCTCGATGTGGAGAAGGCGAAGAAGAACGCCCTGTGATGGGCGCGCTCAGCGCAGGATCATGTCGATGACGATGTTGATGGAGTTCAGAACCGACTGACCCTTGGCGCGGGAGTAGTCGGTGTACAGGATGTGCACCGGATGCTCCTTGTAGGTGAGGCCGTGCCGATGGATCTCCGAGGGGATCTCCGAGGCGTGCGCCATGCGGTTCTGCTCAATGGTGATGACCTCGCAGGCGGTGCGGCCGAGCACGCGCAGCCCGTTGTGGGCGTCGGTCAGGCTGACCCCGGTGGTCAGGTTCTCGTACACGATCGCCCCCTTGAGCACAATCCGCTTCAGCAGGCCCGGCTTGGTGCGGGTGTCCAGGAAGCGGGAACCGAGGACCACGTCCACGCCGTCATCGTGGAGCATGCGGATCATGGAGGCGGCGTCATCCACCTGATGCTGACCGTCGGCGTCGAAGGTGACGACCTGGCGCATGTTCTCGTCCTGCAGGGCGTAGTCGATGCCGGTCTTCAGCGCGGCGCCCTGCCCCATGTTGTAGGGGTGGCGGACCACGACGGCGCCGGCGGCTTCGGCCTGCTCAGCGGAGTCGTCGTCGCTGCCGTCATCCACGCAGACCACGAGGGGGTAGCGGGTGCGCAGCTGCGTGATCACGTCATGGATCACGGGGCCCTCGTTGAAGAGGGGGATGACGAACCAGGTGGTGTCCGTTCCCGGGTCGGGCAGGGGCGCTGAAGTGGTTGGCTCGCGGCGCTCCTCGGGGACGTGGCTCATCGCGCTCCTTCGGTGGTTCGGCGTCGTGACGGCGGGGCCGGGCGGCGGGCGCGAGCTTCGCCGCATTCGGCATGGCGCTCCCATGGTCCCCGACCTCTAGGAGGATACCCTGTTGAGGACTGTTAACCGGGACGCGGACTCGGCCTGGTGGCCGGATTCGCATCGACCATGTGAGGACACCCGAACGTGAAGACTGCCGTTGTTGCACTGGGGAAGATCGGCCTTCCCCTCGCCGTCCAATTCGCTGACGCAGGCCACGAGGTCATCGGCGTTGACGTCAACCAGCGCACCGTTGACATGGTCAACGACGCCAAGGAGCCGTTCCCCGGCGAAGCGCACCTGCAGGAGAAGCTGGAGGAGCTCGTCCCCGCTGGTCGGCTGCGCGCCACCACGGACTATTCGGAGGCCATTCCCGGCGCCGACGCCATCGTGATCGTGGTGCCGCTGTTCGTCAACGACGAGACCTGGGAGCCGGACTTCGCTTGGATGGACGCGGCCACCACGTCGCTTGCCGAGCACATCACCCCGGGCACGCTCGTCTCCTACGAGACCACCCTGCCCGTCGGCACGCTGCGCAACCGCTTCGTGCCCGCAATCGAGAAGATCTCCGGCCTGAAGGAGTCGAAGGACTTCTTCGCCGTGTTCTCCCCGGAGCGAGTCCTCACCGGCCGCGTGTTCGAGGACCTGCGCAAGTACCCGAAGCTGATCGGCGCCCTCTCCCCTGAGGGCACGAAGCGCGCCACCGAGTTCTACGAGTCCGCCCTCCAGTTCGATGAGCGCCCGGATCTGGCCCGCCCGAACGGCGTGTGGGACCTCGGCACCCCGGAGGCGTCGGAGCTCGCGAAGCTCGCCGAGACCACCTACCGCGATGTGAACATCGGTCTGGCGAACGAGTTCGCGCTGTTCGCGCAGGACAACGGCATCGACGCATTCAAGGTGATCGAGGCCTCGAACTCGCAGCCGTACAGCCACATCCACCAGCCGGGCATCGCCGTGGGCGGGCACTGCATCCCGGTGTACCCGCGCCTGTACCTCTCCGGCGACCCGTCGGCCGAGACCGTGCGCTCCGCTCGCATCCTCAACGCCTCCGTCCCCGCGAAGTTGGTGGAGCGCGCTGAGAAGCTGCTGGGGTCCCTGAAGGGCATGAAGGCCGTGGTGCTCGGTGCGTCCTACCGCGCCGGGGTGAAGGAGACCGCCTTCTCGGGTGTGTTCCCGACCGTGGACGAGCTGACCAAGCGCGGCGCCGAGGTGTCCGTGCACGACCCGTTCTACACCGATGAGGAGCTCGAGGGCTTCGGCTGGACGCCGTGGCACGAGGGCGATGCCGCTGACCTGGTGATCGTGCAGACGAACCACCCGGAGTACGCGGAGTACTCGGCTGCGACCGTGCCGGGTGTGAAGCTGATCGTGGACGGCCGCAACATCACGGACGCCGCGAAGTGGCAGGGCACCCCGCGCCTGGTCCACGGCGACGGCGAGCAGTCGACCGCCTCCGCGAAGGACGCCTGACATGCCCGGCGCTGCCCTCCTCGTCCATCCCGCTGTGACCGGAACCGTCGCGGCGGTGCAGGGAGCCCCCGCGTTCGCGAACAGGGCGTTCATCATTCAGATGATCCTGATCGCCGGCATTCTGGGGATCACGGCGTGGCTGTTCCTGAAGCGCGGCGCCAAGCAGCTGGCGGTGCGCCGCCTGCTGATCATCCTGTTCGCCCTGTTCGCGGTGTTCACCGTGATCTTCCCGTCGATCCTCACTCAGGTTGCGCGCTTCGTCGGTGTGGGACGCGGCGCCGACCTGCTGCTGTACGCGACCGTGGTGGTCCTGTTGGGCTTCCTGGCGCTGCAGGAGGCGCGGACGAAGAACGCGGAGAAGCGTACAACGTACTTGGCGCGGCGCCTCGCGATCGCGGACACGGTGCACCCGGATGAGTACCGGATCGCAGCATTGGGCACCGTGCGCAGGGCCGATGGCGCCACCGGTGCTGCGGAGGGTGCGTCGCGCACTGATGGCTGACTGGGCTCGGTTCGCCTGGTCCGCGGCGTGGACTCTGGTCCTCGCTGTCGGACCAGGCGTTCTCATTCTCCGCTGCTGGGGGCTGCGCGGCCCCACCGTCTGGGCGGTCGCGCCGTTGATCACCGTCGCGGTGTCCACGCTCGCGGCGGTGGCGGCGGCGCCGATGGGGATCCGGTGGTCCCTGCCGGTTCTGCTGGTTCCGGTGCTGCTCCTGGCCGCTCTGGGGCTGGTGGGCCGACGGGTGCTGGCCTCACGCCGGGGCTCAGCCGCCTCCACGGAGACCGCGACTGGAGCGGCCGACGGGCCTGTGCGCGCGCGGACAAGGGAGCTACCAGTCCTGCCGCGTCTGTTCCCGCGCCCGTGGCTGTCGCTCGCTGTCATCGCGCCGGCGGTCGGCATCGCTGTGATGCCGATCCTCGTGGCGATGGGTGAGCCGGGGGCGTTCCTCCAGCGCTGGGATGCGTTGTACCACCTGCAGGCCGTGCAGCAGGTCCGCCTGACCGGAGACGGCTCCACGTTGCATCTCGGTCGTCTTTCTCTGGCGACAGATCTTCCTCGGTACTATCCGGGCGGGTATCACGCGCTCGCTGCCCTAGTGCCGTTCACCCCCACGCCGATCCTGCTGAACGCATCCGTGCTCGTCCTGGCCGTCGTTCCTTTCGTGGTCGGCTCGGCCTACCTGGCGCGTGTCCTGTTCATTCGGCGATGGTGGGCTCCGACCGCTGCCGCCGTCGCTGCCGCGCTGGCCCCTGCCGCTCCCGTCAATGAGTGGATCCATCTCTCTCCCATCCCGAACCTGGTGGCAGCATCTCTGCTGCCGGCACTGCTCGGGTTCGCCATCGAGACGTGGCGGGTTCTGCGCCGCCGATCGGCGGGGGTGCTGTCACCCGCCGTGATCGTCCGCGTCGGTGCCCTCGGTGTCGCTGGTTTCGGGGTCGCATTCACGCACCCGAATGTGGCTGTCTATGCCGCGCTCATCCTGGGTGCTGGTGCGGGCACGGACCTTCTGACCCGACGTGACCGTCACCTGAGGACGTGGGCGCTGGCCTGGACTCCACCTCTCGGGCTCCTCCCCTACGCCGCTGTTGTTTCCGGACGCCTCGGCATCAACCCCGGCGATTATGTCGGCGGCCTCGTGGTGCCTCTCCCCCAGGGCGCGGGCGAACTGGTCAGCGGCCTGTTGACGGTGTGGCCGATGCCGATCGGCGTGGCTCTGTGGATCGTCGCGTGGATCGGACTGTGGGCGATGCTGCGGCGCGGCTCGTTCCCCATCCTCGTCATGGTGCTGATCACCGGGGTGCTGTACATCGATGCTGCAATCGATTGGGAGCCGCAGCTCTCCGGGCTCTGGTACCGCGGCCAGGACCGCATCTCCATGTTTCTGACGACGCTGGTAGTCACCCTGGTGCCAGCGGGCCTGGCGCGTCTGCAGCGGGTGTTGGAGCGGCTGCCCGCAGTAACAGCGGTTGTTGCTGCATCAGCTGTGTTGCTCGCGGGAGTGAGCGTCCAGGACCGGGCTGACTATGCCGCGCTGAACCTGGACCTGGATGATCTGTCTCGTCCCCGCTACTTCGACTCCCATGAGCTGGCTGAACTGGAGCGGGTCGCTGGAGAGATGGACCCGGAGGTCATGCTGCTCGCGAGCCCGTTCTCCGGGGGGTCACACCTCCATGCCATGACCGGGCAGAAGGTGCGGTTCCCGGTTGCCGGCCAAACCTACAAGAAATCGCACAAGAATCTCGTCCTCGCAGCCCAGAACGCCGGGCACGACCCCCGAGCGTGTCAAACGCTGAAGAGCCACGGCATCGGATACGTGTACAGCGATGCGTGGGCGTATGGACGCGCTGAGATCTTCACGCCGTTGGGTGCAGTCGATCCGGCGATCGGTCAGGTGATCATGTCCACGGACCATTCCGTGATGTACAAGGTGGACTGCAGCGCTGACGGGTGAGACCGACAGCCCGGACGGCGAGTGATCCGGAGAAACGAGCCGCGCTCCCCGTCCGGGTCAGTCGCTATCCCTCACTTGCGGCGCGCGGGGCGGATCGTGGCGAGCACCGCAGCGGCACCCTTTCGGGCGCATCCCATCAGTGAGGCGTTGTCCTCGGTCCACTGGCGCAGATGCTCCGCGTCCGGGCGGGGACCGTCAATCGCTGCGCGCATAGCGCTGGCAACGGATTCCGCAGTGTACTCCGCGGCGAAGCCGAGGCTGTTGCCCTGCACTCGGTCGTGGGCTGCGCCCGAACCCGCGTGGATCACAGGGGTTCCGCAGCCGGTCGCGGCGTACATCTTCGTGGGCAGGGCGAACTCATAGCCGAGGCCCGGGGTGATGGAGCTGAGGCCCGCCACTGCGCCGCGGATGTATCCGGCGACGACCGATGCCGGAGCGCGGCCGTGGAATTCGACGCCGTCGATCCCGCGCTCGTGCACGGTCTGTTCGAGCTGGTCTCGCCCGGTTCCTTCGGAGAAGAACAGCAGGCGCGCTTCGGGGTGCGTGGTCCGCAGCTGCTCGAACGCGTCGATGAACACGTCAGCGCCCTGCCATTCGGACACGGTGCCGGCGTAGACGAAGTAGGGTCCGTCCGGCCGGTCATCCGGCAGGTCCCCGTCGGGTGAGAAGGACGAGGTGTCCACCCCGTTGCCGATCATGTGGAAGGTGCTGCGCTCCCCCACCAGTTCCTCGAGGCGCTTCTGCACGCCCGGTGAGATGGTGAGGACTGCGGCGGACCTCTTCCACACGGTGGTCTCCATCCAGCGCACGGCCTTCAGGACCACGGCGGGGACGCCGCCGACGGATTCTGCGGCGTCACACCACACGTCGGCAGCGTAGAAGGTGACGGGAACCCGTCGGATCGCAGCGGCGGCAAGAACCGCGAGTCCGGTGGTGGGCGGCGGTTCCGCCACGACCGCATCAACCCGGCGGGCAAGGAGGATGCGGAAGAACAGGGGGATGTCGAAGCTCATGTATGAGCCGTAACCGCGCACCTGCCCCATGGAGTCCCGCTTCACGGGGAAGCGCCGGACGTGCGATGCGCGCACCGTCCCGTGGGTGCCCGCCGGTGGGCGGGTGGTGAGGACACGGACGTCCGCTCCGACCTCTTCGAGCGCGACCGCCAGCGCTTCCTGCCGGAATGCTGCGGGGATGGGCTCGGGGGTGAACACGCGGGTCGCGACGAGGACCGTGGGGGTGCTCGCGTCGGGGCGGGCGTTCGTGTTCTTCGGCGTCACTGTGCCCGGTGCTCCTTCAGCGCTGCGATGACCTGTTCGGAAGCGTGGCCGTCCCCGTAGTAGTCGGGGCGCTCCGCGGTGGGGCGGGGTCGCATGACGGCATCGCGGATCTGCTCGGGCTTCGGCGCGAGAACGTTCCAGTCATCGCGCAGGGTTTCCACCCATTCGGTTTCGGTGCGCAGTGTGGTGCAGGGAGCGCCGAGGAGGTAGGCCTCCTTCTGCAGGCCGCCGGAGTCGGTGATGACCGCTGCGGCGTGCTGCAATGCGTTCATCAGATCCGGGTAGGCGAGCGGCTCCTCCACGTGCAGGGATCCGCCCTGCAGTTCGATGCCGGCGTCGGCAGCCTTCGCCTTGAGACGCGGGTGGGCGAACAGGGCAACGGGGATGTCAAGCTTCTGCAGCTCGGCGATGACGGAGCGCAGGTAGTCCGGGTCGTCGGTGGTGTCGGCTCGGTGGAGGGTGGCCACAGCGAACGGCTGTGCCGGATCGATGACCTTCGGCAGGCGCAGCTCGTTGCCCTTCACGGAATCAGCAACGGTGAGGCAGACGTCGGTCATCACATCGCCGACCACTACTGTGCGCTCTGCGAGCCCCTCCGACGTGAGGTGTTCGCGGGCCACCTCAGTGGGGGCGAGCAGGAGGTCGGCGGCATGGTCAGTCATGACACGGTTGTGCTCCTCGGGCATGCGGCGGTTGAAGGACCGCAGACCTGCCTCGAGGTGGGCGACGGGGATGTGCATCTTCACGGCGGAGAGGGTGCCGGCGAGCGTGGAGTTGGTGTCGCCGTAGACGAGCACCCAATCGGGCTGGTGCTCTTCGAGCACGGCGTCCATGGCGGCGAGCATGGCGCCGGTCTGGCGGCCGTGGCTGCCGGAGCCCACATGGAGGTTCACATCTGGCGCGGGAATGTGCAGCAGGTCGAAGAACGCGTCGCTCATCGCCTCGTCATAGTGCTGGCCGGTATGCACAATGAGGTGTTCCACATCAGCGGACTTGGAGGCGGCCTGCGCGACCGCTGCGAGCTTCACGAACTGCGGGCGTGCGCCCACAACTGACAGGATCTTCACGTCATTCCTTTGGTCGACTACCCCATAGTCTATGAGACGCCGCTCGGTGCCACATGCCCCACGCTCGCCGCATTGGGAAGGTCTCTCACACCGCCCTACACTGAAGGCATGTCCCGCCCCACCATCCTGGTCATCTCACTGTCCGATATCGCCTCCGATGCTCGTGTGCTGCGCCAGATCGGCGTCGCCGCTGAAGTCGGACACGTCACCACCATCGGGTACGGCCCGCATCCGACCGGCGCCGATGAGCACATTCAGGTGCCGAGCGACAAGCTGTCTCTTCCCCAGACCCCGAGCGGGGTCCTCAAGCTCGCGCTGCGCCGCTTCCGCTCCGCCGAACTCGACGCCCCTGGTGTGAAGTTCATCCTCGATGCTCTGAAGGAGCGGACCTTCGATGCAGTCATCGCGAACGAGGCGCGGATCCTCGCCTGCGCTCATCGCGTGGCGAAGGGCGCTCCCGTGTGGGCGGACCTGCACGAATACGCACCTGAGGAACGGACCCATATCCGCTCATGGCGGCTGCTGGTGGCGCCGCTCATGGACTACATGTGCCGAGAGTACCTGCCGAAAGCAACCGCGGCCACGACAGTGGCGCAGGGCATCGCAGAGCTCTATGAGGAGTCCTACGGCGTGCGCCCTGAGCTCATGCGCAATGCGGCCCCGCTGCAGAACCTCTCCCCCACCGAACTGGAAGGGGATCGGATCCGACTCGTCCATTCCGGTGGCGCTGTCCACGGCCGCAATCTCGAAGCGATGATCGACGCCGTCCGCCAGTTGCCCGAGCAGTTCACCCTGGATATGTATCTCATCGCCGCTTCGGACGGCGGCGGATACCTGCGTTCTCTGGAGCAGCGCGCAGCCGGTGATCCTCGAATCACGATCCACGATGCAGTGAGTCCCCAAGAGCTGCCGCGAGTGCTGAACCAGTACGACGTCGGCGTGTTCTGGATGCCGCCTACACACACCAATGGCCGCCTCGCGCTGCCGAACAAGCTGTTCGACTACGTACAGGCTCGTCTCGCACTCGCGATCGGACCGAGCATCGAAATGGTGCGCATCGTGCAGGACCACGATCTCGGAGTGATTTCGGAGTCGTTCGACGTCGAGGACATCGTCGCATCGCTTCGCACTCTCACGCCCGAAAGCGTCGCCGCCTTCAAACAGTCGTCTGATGCCGCAGCACCGGCTCTGAGCTTCGACAATGAAGCCGAGGTGGAAAGGGCCATCCTCCGACGGATGCTGAACGCCTGAGTCAGTCTCGGCTCATCCGGGTGCCACCACTTCCGCCGCCGTTCGCACCGGGGAACACCGGTTCGTCCGGATAAGGTGCACTGAGAACAGGGTTCTTTCTTGTGCTGCGGTCCCACCAGTCGCGGGGCGGGTCGATCGGGCCACAGGCATCGATCCGCCACACACGTGCGTCGCCGCCCTCAGCAACCAAGGTGAACCCCGAACCCGTGTCTACGCCGTAGAATCCCGGGGCGAACTCTTCGCGCTCATGCCCGGAATAGAATTTGCTGGTGTCCTCATAGAAGTACGCAACACCGTAATGATCGAGGATCGTGCACACCAACGGGTCGGAGGTGATGTCGTCGAAGTGCTTATAAAGGTATTCACCATCGAAGTCGATTGCCCTAGGATTCACTTGGGTGAATACCGATTGAGCGTCGGAATAGAGCGGCACATAGGCGACACCGGATGCTGGGTCGCCTATGATCACGGACCCCGCCGGGACCGACCGATCCAGATCCTTGAGCATCGCGAGCTCGGCCTCACTGGACACCGGGTGATGAAGCGGCGACTCTGCACCGACTGATTTCGCGTAGCCGATGGTCAGCAGCATCGCCATCATCGTGTGGAGGACGACGAACCCCGCAGTCCAGGCCATAAAGAAAAGCCTGCCCGGCTTCGCCAGAGCCCGCACCGGCCTCGCCCAGGCATCAGGTGTGCCGAGCATTCGGTCGATCACCACAGCAACGAGCATCGACACAAAGATGTTCTGCACAGCGAACAGCCGATAAGTATCCGAATACCACAGGCCCGACACGCTCGACAGAACCGGAAGTGGGAAATAGGTTCCGAGGATCAGCGGCACCAGCATCAGCCAGGCGGATGTGACCCACCGGGTCCGTTGATCACGCCACGCCAGGACGGCCCCAGCCAGGATAAGCGGTACAAAGATGAGCAGGTACCCGAGAACCATCGGAGGGTTGTTACCCACGGGCCAGTTCACCGCCGTACTCACGATCTTCGACAGCGCACCATCCCAGTTCGCAGTCGAGTCGCGCGAAAGATAGCCGCGGACCTTCGTCGGAGACGTCATGGCCAGAACAGCGACGACCACTGCGAGGGCGACACTGCCACCGGTAACCAGGCGCCGCTTGGGGGTCCAGCGGCGCCCCTGAACCTTGAAGACTCGCAGCCCCGCGTACACCGCGACGGGGATCATGACCCAGACAATTGTGAAGAACACCGATGGGTGCGTCAGCACCGCTCCTGCGAAGGCCACACCAGTGGCCGCCACAACGGTCAGCGCATAACTGTGCCGTTTGCGTGCTCTCCCCCACCGGAACCCGTTCCGCATCGTGACGATGAGTGCAAGAACGCCCGGAAGCATGGCGAAGCCGAGCCCATTCGGCCAAAAGGTCTTCGCCAGCACTATGTAACTCGGGAACGCAGGAAATCCAGCCGCCACTACGACACTCAGGACGGTCATCCAAGGTCGGTCAGGGAACACTTCCCGCGTCAGCGCGACCAGACCGATGACGAAGACGACGATGGGAACCAGATAGCCCATTACGTTCGCGCCGGTCACAATGTCCGTGATCGGGAGGGCAAGGAATGTGAGCGCGTGCCACACGCTTGGGTAAGTGACGTGAAGAGTGCGGAAGCCGTAGTTGAAGTCCATGGCCGAGAACATGGACGCATCACCGGAATGGCCAATCGCGTTGAGCCCGTTGTAGTGGTACATCGGATCGACGCGCGGGCTGGGCACCGTGGGGTCAACCCACTGGAGCAGCGGCACTGCCGTGACGAGACAGAAGAGTACGGTTGCCGCCAGAATGGCCCCCAACTCCGCCCGAGAGGGGCTGGATCCCGGAACCTTTCGGAAGATCCTCGCGGACGGCGGGACGATATAGCGCCGCAGGACAAGCGCTGTGATCACTGCAAGGACCACGACCAGCAGGTACGGCCCCCACCCCCAGTCCACGCGCAGCTTTCGACTGACGATCGCCATTCCCCCTGCGAGGAAGGCAGTCACTGCAGGGCCGGCCGCGAGCGCAAGCATCGTCCTCATCCGCAGAACCCTGAGCACCGCATAGCCCGGACCGACTGTGATGGCCAGCAGCACCGTCAGCAGAGGCACTGAGCTCAGCCACTGCACCAGGTATCCGGCACTCACCGGCGCCGCTCCTCACCGGCCCCGCGACCTACGCGTGGTCCCTGGGGAGCTACGACAGCGGGAGCGAGTTCGTCGATGACCTGGCGTCCGCGGCGAGCCCACGTATGGTTCCACCGCTCTTCCCGAGCGCGTGAAGCGAGGCGCTCCAGGCGGTGCGGTTCGGCGACCAGCTCACGCAGCGCTTCCCGAAACGAGGCTTCGTCGTACTCGATCGCTAGTCCGAATCCAGCTTCTTTGCCCCACTGGGCGGCAAGGGTTCCCTCACTCAGCAGGATCGGTTTGCCATGACTGAGGTACTCGAAGAATTTGATGGGTGCCGCGAAGGTACGGTACTCGATCGGTTCCACGAAGAGCACACAGGCAGACGCTGCGGCATAGTACGGCTCGAGCTCGTGACTGCGCGCATGTACCACCGTCACGCTGTCGTTCATCAGAGGACGATACGACTCGCGATGCCGTTCCCAATCAGCTTCGGGAACCACCATCGTCATACTGACGTCCTCCGTGCTGCTCACAGCCTCCACGCACATATGCATGCCGTACTCGGAACCAAGACCGCCCACGTACAGGAGATGAAGGGGACGGGGCATCGGCGACTCGGTGACGTCGCATCCGGGCGGGAGGGCGCTATAAGTGCCGGGGAGCAACGGAACGACCGGCCCCATCGCCATCGACGGCAGGAAGGTGTGGATCCGCAGCGAACGCAGCACCCACACATCGAACCGGTAGGCAGCCCCCATGACCAGCCGTCGGTACAGGGGAGCCCCGCTCAGTGCTTTGGGGAAGCGCCAGTAGATGTCCCGGTAGAACTGGCCAACAGGAATGCCCCGCCGGTGGGCCCACCAGAAGATCCGAGCGTCGAGGAACGGCGCAATTCCATTCTTCAGCGAAGATGCGAGCACGTTCGGCTGTGTCGAGTTCTCCGAATAGATGAAGGCGGGACGTTCGCCAGCGGCGACACGCGCTCTGAGCTGCCGGAAACCGTACGACCGCTGGCCGGGGCCACCCAGCAGATGACGCACCCTCAGCCCCTGGTCACGCAGTGCTCGCTTCATCTGCAGGGGCCGCAGACGGCTTCCACCCTTGGGTCGATACTCCAAAAAGTATGGGGCATGGAAGACAGCTGAGGGCAGAGCGGCGCGGTCGACCGCGGCCGAGTAGAACTCGTGATGCGACAACGCAAACGCAGCCTCGCTGACGCGTACAGATGCCTGCTTTCTGATCTTCCGGCGGTATGCGGACCGTTGAGCGGCCGACATCGAGGCGTGCTTCTCGGCGCGGCGCCTCATCGCAGCACTGAGGTCGTCCACCAGTTGCTCAGAACTTCCGCCGGCGGGCTGAGCGACAAGCTCAACAAACTCACTGCCCTCCGCATTGCGAGCGTGAGTCCCCGCCCAGGTATCGGTGACGATGAGATCAACACCGCAGATGAGAGCTTCGCTCAGGACCGTGCCACCCGCCTCCCTGACACTCGCCAGGACGAGAGTGTCAGCAGAGTTGAGGACGGCCGGCAAATAGTCCCTCGGCACCTGGCCCATGAACTCGACACGGTCCTCAACACCAAGGCGGGCCGCGGCGCCGCGCAGCTGCGCGACCCGGTCGCCATCGCCCCCGGCGACGATCAAGCGCGCCGGTTCCTGCACAGCGGTAAAGGCTTCCAGGGTCTCTTCCACCCGCTTGTTCGGGTTCAAGTGGGAGATGTGCAGGAGCGTCCACGGAGTCGATCCCCCCGACGAGACGACCCCTGGTTCGTCGTCGCCCGGCTCCGCGATGCGGTTCAAGGACTGAGCGAAGGAATCGGCGACGGGAAGGTCAAGCGTCTGCACACCATCGATCACATAGCGCTCCTGCAGAGCCTCAGCGAACGGAGTCGAAACGGTCGCGACACCGTCGGCATCCCAGATCGCCTGAGTGATGACGTGATCGCGTGCAGTGCCGACACGACGCTCGAGACTGGAGGGACGATGCTCAGTCACGACATAGGGAACTTCCAAGGCAATCGACAGAGCCTGCGCAATACCAGCAGCAGGGTGAACCGAGTGAGCATGGATGACGTCGAAACCCTCAGCACCGGCCTCTGACTTCAGCCCGCGAAGCAGGAGTCGGCTCATCGCCGCGGTCTCCCACCGATGCAGTGGCCGAGCGAAGGCCGGCACCGGGACCTCGACGGTGGTCACTGCGCCGTCGTGCGTGACGGTTGTGCGGGCGAGGGGCCATCGGGAGGCGGGAATGACGCGTGGCACGAGGACCGTGACGCTGTTCCCTGATCGGGACAGCATCTGCGCCTGCTCGCGGAAGAACGAACCATTGAACGGCTGTTCAGCAGTCGGGTACCACGACGGGACCACCAGGATCTTCACGCGTCAGTCTCCTCCTCAGTTGGCTCCTGCACTTCAGGCCCTTCACGGTCGAAGCTGCGGGCAGCGAAATCAGCAAGCACCAGGTTAGTGGCCAGCATCGCCGCCATCAGAATCCCGAGCCACCGGATCGTGGGCAACAGGTCCATGGTCGAGAACTGCAGCAGTGCGAGAGGGCTGGCGCAGAAGACGACGGCGAACATCAGAGACCATTGCTGTTTCCCCGTGACGACGAAGACTGTGGAGATGGGAGATGTGACCAGTTGCATCATCAGCCATGGTGTCAAGGCTCGGGCGATATCTCCGGCGAGGTCCCACTGATGCCCGAACAACACCGTGAACAGCCACGGCGCCAGGAGATAGAGCAAACCAAAGGGAACCAGCGAGATCAGGAGGGACCGCATCATCGTGAAGCGCACGAGCCGGGTCATGCCACCGGGCTTCACGCGGGCAAGCTTTTGGAAGAACACCTGCGAGATGGCGCTGTTGATCAGGCCGATTGGGACTTGGAGGAGTCGCCACGCCAAGTTGAACTGACCGACAGCACCGAGGGCAACCGACCCGATCAACAGAACAATACCGTTGAGCCGGATCGCATCGACCAGCGCAGTGGGCATATTCAGCAGAGGCATCTTCTTGTACTCGGACAGAAGTGCCTTGGCCGACGGGGTGTCGTCGCTGATCGGCTGCACAAGATCCTTCGATCGCAGCCTGAGGTTGACGAATGCCAGCGCCTGCCCAGCCATGGTGCCGAGGATCAGGCCCGGCAAGGTGCGCACTCCCAAAGCTCCGAACGCAAGCTGTCCACCAGATGACGCCACCTGTTGCTGCATCCGGTTCAGAGAAATGGTCTTGTAGTCGGTGCGCCGGTTGAACCAATACTGCAGGACGGTCACCTGGGCAACGAAGAAGATCGTCAGAGCGCCGATGGGCATCCAGCTCGCAAGGTTCTCCGACCCGTACACGGAAATGATCAGATTTCGGCCGACCACAGCGGCCACAGCGAACAGCAGGGCCACCACGATGTTCGAGACTGTGGCGATCCGAGCGATTCGACGCGCAGAGTCGTCGTCTTCCGGCAGCATGATCGCCATATCCATGCGCATGGACGCAATGGTGATCGCGATGGTGGTCAGCGACCCGAAGACGGCGAACTGACCGAAGATCTCGGGAGTGAACATCCGGGCGGTGAAGACCATGGCAACCATGGCGACCGCCTGGGCGAAACCGGTGCCTGTGACCAGAATCCCGATGTTCTTCAACGTCGGGTACTTCGTCATCAGCGCAGTGACCCGTCGCCGCTTTCCGACCGGGGATTCCATCGGACTGACCGGACCCTCCCACTCACATCCAGAGATATAGGAGCGCCAGGGTAGCATGGCTATCAGCCCGAGTTAGGCCGAGACCACCGAGGAGCCCCCGCCCGTGCGAGACGTCCACACGACCTTCACCTCCCCGTGGCGCGAACGTGCCCCTCAGTCGTTCGAACTCAATGACGGTGATCGATTCGCTCGGGTCGTGACGTCCGCGGACTCCGTGGTGCTGTCGGCTGACAGACTCCGGTCCTGGCCCATCTTCTATCGAGTCACCGACGACGCCGTGCACATCGCCGATGACGCGTTCAGCTTGGTGCCGGATCGCCCGCGCATGGTGGATGCCGACGCGGGCAGAACCTTCGAGCACACAGGCTTCGTTCTCGGGCAGGAAACCCTGTTCCCTTCGGTGTCCCAGGTGCGCGCCGGGCAAGAGGTGCGGATCTGCCGACGGACGGGTGCTGTGACCAGCACCACCCCCCGAGCTTTGATGCTGACGGACTCCCCGGCCGCAGATGAACCGACCATGACGGCGCGGTTCGACTCCGCCCTCCGGGACAGCATCGACGACCTGGCCAAGCGCGCCGGATCGCGAACCCTCGCTCTGCCGATGTCCGCAGGGTGGGATTCACGGCTCCTCGCTTCATTGCTGACCACGTCCGCTATCCCGCGCGATCAGATCCTTGCGTTCACCTACGGCCTCCCCTCGGACGCCGAATCTGTCCGGTCCAAGCAGATCGCGGATTCATTGAACATCCCGTGGGTCAAGACAGAGTTCACGCAGCCGGAGCTCCGTCGTGAGTGGCAACGACACGGCGACGAGTCGTTCCTCCGCTGCTCGTCCCGGGGCACGGCCCTCCCCCATATCCAGGATTGGTACGCGATCCGCTCACTGACCACGCGGGGAATTCTCTCGTCCGGGTCAATTGTCATTCCGGGGCACACCGTCGTGAGCGCGGCCCGTTTGACGGGACTCGAGCATCTCATCGATCGTCCCGCTTCCTTCACCGATCTATCTGCTGCGATCCTCGCCCACATCGCGAAGGTGCACTGCACTTTGCAGGGGCGACCTGGGGCAGCGGCTCGGATCTCCACCGTCCGCCATGCCGCCGCAGATTACGCATCAGCGGAGTTCACCCGCCACGGGGCTCACCTCGATGCCACCATTACGGTCACGCGCCGCCAGATGATGAGTCTCGCCCGACGAGTCTGGCACGAGGAGCGCCAAGCCAAGTACATCCTCAATTCGGTTCGAACCTACGAGCACTTCGGGTTGGATTGGGAGCTTCCTCTGCATTCGCAGGCCGCGTGGGATATCTACACGGCGATGCCAGACTCTGCGATCGCCTCGCGCGACTGGTACGAGGGCCTGATCCGCCGCCGGTTCGCCGAGCATCACCCTGCTGCAGTCCAACCCGCCGCTCGTCGCGTCCCCGGACCGTCTGCGCGCCCAACTGCGACAGCTCGGGTTGTTGCATCCGCGAAGAAGGCGGGGTTGGCTGTCGGTCTCGGGGTGGCCGACACTCGGGTACGGCGCCTCCGGCATGTCCGCCGCCACCCACTCGGCTTCCGAGCCTTCCATCCCTCCGCAGGGTTCACACCCGTCGCGGTGGGCACACTCCTGGGCAAGAACGTGCTCGGACTCTTTGCACGACTCTTCCTCACCGATCGCTGGCTGCCCAACACTCATCTCTTCAATGAGTCCCGGTCCACAACAACCCCCGGGGAAGATCCCCGTTGACGGTCTCGGTGAGCTCTGCCCGACCGACGATCGACCATCTACTCAGCAAGGACGAACATGGACCACCCCACCGGGAGCATCGCACTGGCTACCGCCCTGTTGGCCATCCCGCCGACCTATTTCGTCACCCAGCACGCCGATGAGCTGATGCGCGAAGGCCGCGGCTACCGTTTCGCCGCGTTTCCTCTCGCGAGCCGTGTGGACGCGGACGCAACATCGGTTCCCATTGTTCCAGCACTTCGTCGCCCTGCCTCCTATCCTCAGCGAGCCTCGTTGGCGAAGATCGCCATGCCGCTCCAGAGGCGCGCTCTTGTCGCTGCCGCGCCGGATCTGATCCACCAGCACCACGGGACCTGGTCCGGCGGGGCTCGGGCCGCGTCCCGTGCTCTCGGCGTTCCCCTGGTAACCACTCTGCATGGCACCGACGTGGTCAGCGCGGCACGATCCGCCCCGCGCGGGCTGCAGAGGATCCATCAACAGCAGACCCGTGCCGCATTCGATGAGTCGGATCTCCTGCTCGCCGTCAGCGACCACCAGCGCCGGCTCGCCCTCTCCGCAGGGGCCCCAGCCGAGCGTCTGCATGTCCACTACCAGGGCGTCGACACGGACTACTTCCGCCCCGCGTCAGCGATCGAGTCCGCGGATCGTCCTCTTCGCCTTCTGTTCGTCGGTGCGCTGATTCCGCGGAAGCGCGCCGATCTGGCCATCGAGGCGTCCGCACTGATCTCGCGACACCAGGAGCACGAACTGCTCATTGTGGGCGACGGACCAGAACGGAGCCGACTGGAGGAGAAGAGCGCCTCCCTCCCGCACGTCCGCATAGTCGGGTCCACGGACCGTGATGGAATACGGCAATGGATGCAGCGAAGCGATGCCCTCATCCTGCCGTCCCACAGCGAAGGCGCCGGCTTGGTGATCCTCGAGGCGCAGGCCTGCGGGATGGCCGCGGTGGTCACCGGTGGCGATGGCAAAGCCGAAATGGTTGCCCCCGGGAGGACCGGAACCGTCGTCGACAGCGAGAACCCGTCGGCCGCTGACCTCGCCCACGCCGTGCTGGAATGGATGCCGGACGGTGCTGAAGCCCGCCGCCAGATCGCCGATGCTGCGCGCAGCTTCGTGGTCACTGAGCGGAGCGTCCACGGCGCAGCGGACATTCTCGACACGCACTATCGCACTCTGTTGGGCCGCTGACGTGCTTCTCGTCGCAGCAGCGACGATCAAGAGCCGGTGGGCGATTCGACGGACAGAGCAGTCGCTATGATGATCGCGAAATCCGTGACCTTTCGCCCGCCCCGCAGAAGGGCTTCCATGCTCCCTCACCCCTGCAGGGACGATGCATTGCCTCGCTCGTCCATAACCACGCGACGAACGACTCCCGAGTGCTCAAAAGTGCTGGGACTCTGGTCAATGCAGGTGCGGATGTCACCATCATCGCGGTCTCCCGTACCGCTCGCGGCGCCTCTGCTGGACGATTCCGCACCGATTCCGGCGTCTCGGTCGTCCGTGTTCCCGAGCTGTCACTGGATTCCCTGCTCAAACCAGCAGCGAAGCGCATCCGATCGCTGCTCGGACTGACCAGCGCGCGCGAGCAGACCGGCGCCGCCCAGGCAGCCCGCGCCCTCCCGAGCAGGACCACACAGGGTGCAGCCCCCACCCGCTCACCGGCGTCTCTCTCTCCCCCCGTTACCTTGTGAGCACCCCGATGGACGGGGTCTGGTCGCTCGGCCGGGTATGGCTTTGTTGCCCTGCCATTGATGGTCCGGGGGGTGTTGCCGCCCGGTCGAGAGACACGCGTTGACCGCTGATAGGGACACGGCCCAGCTCTGTCTGAGGTCTCTTCGTAACGTGGGTGCCGGCATCGGGTGTCGAGACTGCGGCCAGCAGTGATGCGGAGGACAGCGTCATGAACACAGGGTTCGCGGTCGTGATCGGCCTGGACGTCGGGAAGACAGCTCACCACGCGTGCGCACTCGACCCGGAGGGGAACAAGCTGTTCGACAAGCCCCTCCCGCAGGACGAGACCAAACTTCGCGAGCTGTTCACCCAGCTGCAGAACCACGGCGAAGTGCTGATGGTGGTCGATCAGCCGAACACCATCGGAGCGTTGCCGATCGCGGTGGCCCGGGATACCGGCTGCACAGTCGCCTACCTTCCCGGATTGGCGATGCGGAAGGCCGCGGATCTGTATCCGGGCAGGTCAAAGACTGATGCGCGGGATGCTTTCATCATCGCCGACACGGCCCGCACCATGCCTCACACCCTCCGGCAGGTCGATCGCGACAGCGAGGTCCTCTCCGCGCTGAAGGTTCTGGCCGGCTTCGATGAGGACCTCGCCCACGAGACCACAAGGGCGCTGAACCGGATCCGGTCCCTGCTCACCCAGATCCACCCCGCGCTCGAGCGCGTCTTCGCCGGCGGGAAGCTTTCCACTGGGCTCGTGCTGGACCTGCTGGAGAAGTTTGGCGGCCCCACCGGCCTCCGAAGTGCCGGCCGAAGGAAGGTGCTGCGGTTCGCCCGCGCGCATTCACGCCGCGACCCCGAGACGCTGGTCGAGCAGATCTTCACAGCCCTTAGCGAGCAGACCGTCATCGTGCCCGCCACCGCAGCGGTTGAGCTGGTGATCCCCCGAGTCGCTGGCCAGGTTAAAGAGCTGAAAGAACAGCGCGCGACCGTGGCCCACGAAGTGGAGGGCATGCTGGAGGACTTCCCTCTCGCCTCGGTCTTGATGAGCATGCCGGGGATCGGCATCAAGACCGCCGCCCAGATCCTCCTCGCGATCGGTGATGGCTCCGCGTTTGAGTCCGCCAGCCACCTCGCGGCCTATGCCGGGATCGCGCCGGTCACCCGCAGATCAGGCACCTCGATCCGCGGAGAGTTCCCCGCCCGGTCAGGGAACAAACGCCTGAAGAACGCCCTGTTCTACTCCGCCTGGGTCGCCTCCAACCACGACCCCATCTCCAAGGCCTACTACGATCGCAAACGCGCCGAAGGCAAACGGCACAACGCCGCCGTGATCTGCCTAGCCCGCCGCCGCTGCAACGTCATCTACGCCATGCTCCGCGACGGCACCTACTACCAGCCACCGACAACCGCCCCTACCCCCGAGCCGACCGCTCTCGCGGCTTGACTCGAAACATAGGGACACCCCCCCGGACAGCAGACAGGGCCGCGATCACCCATCAGCACCCACCCTGCGCCAACGAACCGGCGCGTTTGTGATGCGTGCCTGGGGACCGTTGAACCTGACGGCATACTGGGTTCGCGCCACCGCAGAACTCCTCCCCGAGCGCCCCGACTCGATCCTCGCCAACGACGCGAACACACTCCCACCAGCTGTTCTAGCGGGCCGGATTCTACGCGCAAAATTCGTCTACGACTCCCACGAACTATGGCGTCGGCGCAACGTCCGCCAGGATCACATCCTGGCCCCATTCGTCGAAGCTGTCATCGAACACATCGGCATTCGCTGCGCGGACCGGGTCCTCACAGTGTCCCCGTCGATCGCTGCCTGGCTGCAGCGCACCTACCGACTGCAGCGGAAGCCAGCGCTGCTGCGGAACATTCCCGTTGACAGCCCCACCCCGTCCCGCAGCGATGGACGACTCCGATCCCTCGCTGAGCTGCCTGATGACACCTCTGTCATCGCCTACAGCGGCTCCGCCACAAGCAACCACAGCCTGGAGGAGACGATCAGAGCACTCGCTCATCTCCCCTCCTCCGTTCACTTCGTGATGCTCGCCTTCGGTGATGACGAGTACCTGAGAGGCTTGTTCGCGCAGGCGAAGGACCTCGGTGTCCACGAACGGGTCCACCTGGTGGGGCCCGTTGCCCCGGACCAGGTGACGCAGGCCCTGGCCGACGGAGACGTCGAACAGGGACGCCTCCTGCGGCACGTAGCCGACGGTGCTGCGCCACTGACGGAGCACCGTGGTGATGTCCGTGCCGTCCACGAGGATTCGGCCTTCACTGGGTGTCAGAAGCCCGAGCACCAGATCCACGATCGTGGACTTGCCGGCGCCGGACGTGCCGACGAAGGCGACGGACGCACCCGCGGGAATGCGGAGACTGACGTTGCGGATCGCCGGTGCGTCCCGCACCGGGTAGGTGAAGGAGACTTTCTCGAACACGATGTCGTGCATGCGGTCGGAGAGCTGCCCGCTGTCCGGGCGCTCCTTGTGCTCGACCGCGGCCCTCGCCTCGATGATGCGGATCGCATCGTCGCCGAACCCGGAGATCCGCTCCCTCAGTCCCGCTCATACGGGGTGTCTCGCGCCGGGTCTGCGTTCAGACCGGGGCCGACGAGCACAAGGCTCCATTCGGGGTCCTCAGCGCGAAGCTCCTCGAGCACATCGAGGGTGAACACCACGTCCTTGACGGGTTTGATCCAGCCGACCTGAGCGAGCTGCTTGCGGTCCGCGCTGCCCGAGATCTCGGGACCGAAGCCGCGGCTGAGGAAATTGTCGACGGTGACGATGCGACCGGCGTTGTTCACACCGGGGCTGAGGCGCTCCAGCAGTCGGTGGACATGGGGGGACACGAACAGGACGCAGTCCACGCGGGAGAAGTCGGTGAACACCGGGAACGGGGTGTACACCTCGAACCGATGGAAGCGCACCGCTGAATGCCGGGGCGAGGTGTCGAGCCGGGCGCCCAGGTGAGGACGTGGTGACCCCATTCGATGAGCACGGAGTCAGCCCATTCGTGCGCCTCCTTCAGCGCAACAGAGGTCGCAAGGCGCTTCCCGCTGGTGACGAAGTCGTACCGGGCGCGCAGAACACGCTCCCGACTCGGACGCTCCTGCACGGGCAGATCATTGACTTCGAACCGGCGGACCTCGAAGTGCCCATCGGCCTCCAGCGCCTCGATGACCGGCTCCACGAACGTCCAGTTCTTCTGCGCAATGACGAGCAGGCGAATGGGGTCGCCCTTCCGCCGCTCACGCGGCTCCCAGCTGGACCGCTCAGTCGCGGGCGGCGTCGGGCCGAGGAGCAGTGCCCCGAGTTCACTGCTGCGGAGCGGCTGCAGGAACTCGTCGGGGCTGCTGGCCAGCGGGGACCGCGCATGGGAGTAGTGGAGGTTCGGGTGGTAGGCGATCCTCAGGGCCTTGTCGTACCAGCGCAGGGCCTCGTCGACACGGCCGCGTCGATGTTCGTCGTCACCTCGCCGGAGGAACCGGGCCACCTGGCTGCGCCAGTCGGCAGGGGTGTCCGCGGAGTCCAGCTGCCGTTGGACAGCGAAGTACCGGCCGGTGTCGCCCCACCGACCCGGCAGAACCGGGTCAGACCTGTAGCGCGGCCGAGGGCCGCGTTCACAGTCCTGCGAATGTCAGGCGTTGCTGCTCTCGGACGGCAGGCTCACCACCGTGTTGTTCGCCGCGCTCTCCAGCACCGCTTCGACCGCGCGCACCGTGTGGAGGCCGTCACGCATGGTGACGTAGTTGTCGCCCCTGCCGAGGACGGCGTCGCGGAAGGCTTCGTGCTCGGTTGCGAGCGGTTCCTTCCGGTTGAGGGCGTAGCGGATCTTGTCGCCCTCGCTGACGCCGCGGAAGCTGGCGAAGGAGTCCCACATGTTGGTGGTGGATTCGCCGTTCTCGTAGAACCAGAGGTCGGCGGTGACGGTGTCGCCCACGAGGGCGCCCTTCTCGCCGGTGACCACAGTGGTGCGCTCCTTGAACGGGGACAGCCAGTTCACCAGGTGGTTGGTGATGATGCCGTTCTCCAGGCGGCCCGTCACGGACACCATGTCCTCGTATTCGCGGCCGGACTTGCCGGTGGACACCGCTGCGACCGACTGGAAGTGGGACTGCGCCACCCAGGCGGTGAGGTCGAGGTCGTGCGTGGCGAGGTCCTTGACCACGCCCACGTCGGCGATGCGGGCGGGGAAGATCCCCTGCCGGCGGGTGGTGATCTGGTAGAGCTCACCGAGCTGGCCGTCTTCGAGTCGCTTGCGCATCGCCTGCAGGGCCGGGTTGTACCGCTCGATGTAGCCGACAGCGCCGATGAGCCCGCGGGACTCGAACGCTTCGGTGATGGCTTCGGCCTCGTCGATGTCGAACGCGAGGGGCTTTTCCACGAGCGTGTGCACGCCCGCCTCAGCGAGCGTCATCGCAACATCGTGGTGGAAGGCGGTGGGGACGGCGACAACGGCGTAGTCGATGCCGGTCTTCACGAGCTCCTCAACACCGGGAAGGATGTCGTAGCCGGGGGCGGCGCCGTGCGGGTCGCCGCCTGGGTCCGCCACTGCCACGAGGTCCACGCCCTCGAGGTTCATGAGGTTGCGTGCGTGGTGGCGGCCCATCATGCCGAGGCCGATGAGGCCGGCGCGGAGATTCTTCGTCATGCTCAGGCTCCTGCGGTTGCGACCGTGTTCACGGCCTCGACGATGCGGTCACGGTCAGCATCGCTGACGCTCGGGTGGACGGGCAGGGACAGCACCTCTCGGGCCGCCTTCTCCGTGTTCGGCAGGTCGAGCTCCAGCTCGAACGCCGGCAGGCGGTGCACCGGGGTCGGGTAGTACACACCGCAGCCCACGCCGTGCTCCTCACGCAGAGCCTGCGCGAAGCGGTCGCGCTCCTGGGCGGACGCGCCGTCGATGCGGATCGTGTACTGGTGGTACACGTGGGTGGCCCCGTCGGCGACCTTCGGCACCACAACGCCCTGCAGGTGGGCGTCGAAGTGCGCGGCGAGCTCCTGACGACGCTTCGTCCACTCCTCCAGCTTCGTCAGCTGGACGCGGCCGATCGCGGCGTGGATGTCGGTCATGCGGTTGTTGAGGCCGGGGATCTCGTTCGCGTACTGCTTCTCCATGCCCTGGTTGCGCAGCAGGCGGAGGGTGCGGGCGATCTCCGGGCTCTCAGCGGACACCATGCCGCCTTCACCAGAGGTCATGTTCTTGGTGGGGTACAGCGAGAACATCGCCCACTGGCCGAAGGTGCCGACCTGCTGGCCGTTCAGCTCAGCGCCGTGCGCCTGCGCGGCGTCCTCCCCCACGAACAGGCTGTGCTTCTTCGCGATCTCGAGGATGCGGTCCATCGCGGCCGGGTGGCCGTACAGGTGGACCGGCTGGATGCCCACGGTGCGGTCCGTGATGGCGTCCTCGATGGCCGACGGGTCGATGCAGAAGGTGTCGATGTCGATGTCGACGAACACGGGGGTGGCGCCGATGACGGCGACGGAGTTGGCGGTAGCGGCGAAGGTGAACGACGGGACGATGACCTCGTCGCCCGGCTTCACGCCGGAGGCCAGCAGGCCGAGGTGCTGACCGGAGGTGCCGGAGTTGACGGCGACGCATTCACGACTGCCGGCGAGCTGAGCAGAGAACTCCTTCTCGAACTCGGCGACCTCGGGGCCCTGCGCCACCATGCCGGAGGCGAGGACACGGTCGACAGCGCGGCGCTCATCGTCGCCGATGATCGGCTTCGCGGCGGGGATCATGGGCTTGTTCATTCGGAATCCTTCTCGATCTGTACGGTGTCGGAGTCAGTCTCGCCGGAGCCGGCGGGTTCGGTGCTGGTGGCGGGTGCGGGCTGGGAGTCGGCGGCGCGCAGACCGCCGGTGGTCTCGTCGGGGACATACCAGGCGCCGGTCTGGGGGCAGACCCAGGCATCGGTGCCGTCGTCGGCGGGCTTCAGAGGAACCCCTGCGCGGCCCACCCAGGCGAGGCGCTTCGCGGGAACACCCGCCACGAGGGCGTGCGGGGGCACGTCGCGGGTGACGGTGGCGCCGGCGGCGACGGTCGCCCAGGCGCCGATCGTCACGGGGGCGATGCAGACGGCGCGGGCTCCGATGGCGGCGCCCTCCTCCACGGTGACGCCGACGGGCTCCCAGTCACTGGCGTCCTTCGGCGTGAGGTCGGGGTTGACGGCGCGCGGGAAGTGGTCGTTGGTGAAGACGGCGGCGGGGCCGACGAAGACTCCGTCGGCCAGCTTCGCCGGTTCGTACACGAGGGCGTAGTTCTGCACCTTGCAGCCGTGGCCCATGGTGACGCCGGTGCCGATGTAGGCGCCGCGGCCGACGATGCAGTTCTCGCCGAGGACCGCGTTCTCGCGGACCTGTGCCAGGTGCCAGATGGAGGAGCCGTCGCCGATCTGGGCGGCGTCGGAGACGTCGGCGCCGGGCGCGACGCGGAAGCGGCCCTCGCTCGGGGCCGATGCGGTGGAGTCGTTCATGGCTTCGAGCCTACATTTCCCGACTGTCAGTCAGAGGGAGCGGCGCAGCGATTCTCCCTTGGAGACGGCCAGTTCTCGCAGTTCCTGCTGATATGTGACCATCCGCTCACGCAGCTGGGCGCCGTGCTCGGTGTTGTTCGCGCCGAGGATGCGCGCCGCGAGCAGTCCGGCGTTCTTCGCACCGCCGACGGAGACGGTCGCCACCGGCACACCGCCGGGCATCTGCACGATCGACAGCAGGGAGTCCATGCCGTCGAGGTGCTTGAGCGGCACCGGCACCCCGATGACGGGCAGCGTGGTGACGGAGGCGAGCATGCCGGGAAGGTGGGCGGCGCCGCCGGCGCCGGCGATGATGACGCGCAGGCCCCGCGCTTCGGCGGTGCGGCCCCACTCGATCATGTCCTCCGGCATGCGGTGGGCGCTGACCACGCCGACCTCGCATTCGATGCCGAACTCGGTGAGCGCTTCGTGCGCGTCCTTCATGACGGGGTAGTCGGAGTCGGAGCCCATCACGATGCCGACCAGCGGGCGTCCAGCGGCGTCGGCGTCCGGGGCGCCGGTGGCGCCGGAAGCGGTGGAGTCGGCGGCGGGGGTGATGTCAGTCATCGCGTCCTCTTTCGGGAAGGTCAGCGGGTGGTCGGTGGGTGGAAGCGGGGCGGGTCAGCCGACGGCGCGGGCCGGCCGGCGGGGCGGGTCAGTCGTCAGCGTCGACGATGGTGGCGGCGGCGCGGATCCCCCGAGCGGTCACCTCGTCCATGTCCTCGCCGGTCAGGTTCACGTGCCCCACCTTGCGGCCGGGACGCACGCCCTTGCCGTACAGGTGGATGGTGGCCGACGGGTCCTGCTCGACCGCGATCCGACCGCCGTCCACGAGGTCCTCGCGGGTGCCGCCCAGCAGGTTCACCATCACAGCCGCGGGACGCAGCGGCTCCGTGGAGCCCAGCGGCAGATCGGCAACAGCGCGCAGATGCTGCTCGAACTGGGAGGTGACACAGCCGTCCATCGACCAGTGACCCGTGTTGTGCGGCCGCATGGCCAGCTCGTTGACGAGAACGGTGCCGTCGGCCAGTTCGAACAGCTCCACGGCGAGCATGCCCACCACGCCGAGGTCCTCGGCGATGCGCTCAGCGAGACCGCGGATCTCGGCATCGCGTTCAGCGGACAGTCCGGGAGCGGGGGCGGCGACTCGGAAGCACACGCCGTCCTTCTGTTCGCTCTCCACCACCGGATAGGCGGCGACCTGTCCCCCGGGGCGGCGCGCCACCTGCGCGGACAGTTCCCGAGTGAACGGCACCAGCTGCTCGGCGAGGAGGTCATCACCGCGCTCCAGCCAGTCGGCGACCTCATCGGCCGAGGAGATGACGGCGACGCCGTGGCCGTCATAGCCGCCGCGGGCGGTCTTCACCACGATGCGGCCGCCGGCCTCCTCCAGCGCCTGCTCGAGGTCGGCGCGGCTGGCGATGCGCCACCACTGGGGGCAGGGGTGGCCGAGCTCGGTGAGGCGCTCGCGCATCACCAATTTGTCCTGTGCGTGGATGAGGGCGTCGGCCCCGGGGCGCACAGCGATCCCGTCGGCCTCCAGGGCGCGGAGGATGTCCTGGGGAACGTGCTCGTGGTCGAAGGTGACGGCATCGACGCTCGCAGCGAAGGCCGCAACTGCATCGGCGTCCTCGTGGCTGCCGATCTCCACTCGGTGAGCAACCTGTGCGGCGGACACCGTGTCGCTGCCGGCGAGGACGGCGATGTCCAGACCGAGTTCGATGGCGGCGGGGATCATCATGCGGGCGAGCTGCCCGCCTCCCACAACGCCGATGGTGCGAACGGTGGAGGGCGCAGAATCAGTCATCACGGCGACCATTCTAGGCGAGGACCGCTCAGCGCTGGGACTGCGCCTGCTGCGCCCGCCGCTCCCGGCGGCTCATCACCCGGCCCTGGGAGAACCCATCGGCGTCGTTCGCGCTTGCGCGGGACGTGAGGGTCGACTCCCCGAGGACCACATCACCGTCGCCGGCCTCCCCCGGCGCGGTGATGAGGAAGACGCCGAACACCGCCGGCTGCTCCTGCAGCAGCTCCAGCCGGCCGCCGTCGTCCTCCACCAGCGTGCGGGCGAGCGCAAGGCCCACACCGGTGCCGGTGGACTTCGGGCCCTGCACGGACCGCTCGAAGATGCGCGTGCCGACCGTCGGGTCCACACCCTCTCCCTGGTCCGCCACCTCGATCACCGTGGAGTGGGAGTTCGCGCGCACCTTCAGGCTCGTGGTGCCGCCGCCGTGCATGAGGGAGTTCTCGATCAGGGTGGCGACCACCTGCGTGAGGGGCCCGTCGGACGCCCACACCGCTGCGGACTTCGGCACGTGGATGCGCAGCTCTCGGCCGGCCTGACGGAACGCGTGCTTCCACTCTTCGCTCTGCTGGGTGAGCACGTTGCGCAGCTCCACAACGCCCGGGGTGCGGCGCTGGGAGGAGCGCGGCTTGTTGATGAGGTCGTTGACCACGTTCGTGAGGCGGTCCACCTGTTCCAGGGAGACGCGCGCCTCGTCCCTCACCCATTCCTCCGAGGAGGTTGCGAGGATCTCGTCCAGGCGCATCGACAGCGCCGTCAGCGGTGTGCGCAGCTGGTGGGAGGCGTCCGAGGCGAGCGCACTCTCCGCCTCCAGCCGTTCGGTGAGCGCAATACCGGACTTCGTGAGCTCCACGGCCACCATGTCGATCTCCGCGATCCCGGACTCCTGCCACTGGGTGCGGGCGCGGCCCGAGCCCAGCTCAGCGGCTCGGCGCGTCAGCTTGGTCAGGGGCGCCGACAGCCTCTGCGCCTGCCACAGCGCCACGGAGATGGCGATCGCGATCGCACTCAGCGCCGTCAGCACGATCAGCACCACCGCCCCACCGGTGTGGGCGCGCACATCCGACTGCGGAATCGAGATCGTCACGACCTGCCGATTGGAACCGGCCGCGGAGACCACAACGGGGTTCTCCCCGGGCGGCTGTCCGGCCTGCACGGTGCGGCCGTCGTGCGTCACGGAGATGTGGACGTTGAGGTCCGCGGTCTGGTTGACGTACTGCTCCAGCATCGGCTCATCGATGCGCTGCCCGTTGTTGAGGCGACCGTCGGTGGCGGTGACCACGGACTGCAGCAGGGTGCGCCCCGAGTTGCTGAGGTTGTTCTGCACCAGGGTCAGCCAGGCTGTGCCGAGGGGAATGCCGAGGAGCAGAACCACCAGGAGCACGGAGACAAGGGTGGCCTGCAGGACCCTGCGCTGCATGAATCAGCTCTCGGCGGGGTTCTCGAAGCGGAAGCCGACTCCGCGCACAGTGGTGATGCGGGTCGGGTTCGTGGCGTCGTCGCCGAGCTTGCGGCGTAGCCAGGAGATGTGCATGTCGAGGGTCTTGGTGGAGCCCCACCATTCGGCACCCCACACCTCTCGCATGAGGTCGTCACGGGTCACCACGGAGCCCGCTTCGCGGATGAGCACCGCAAGCAGGTCGAACTCCTTGGCGCTGAGGGTGAGCTCCTCACCGCCCACGTACGCGCGGCGGGCGGAGGCGTCGAGCTCCACGCCGTTGACGGAGAACGCGTCGGACTGCTCCTCCACGGCCTGGGTGCGGCGCAGCAGGGCACGGATGCGGGCCTGCAGCTCACCGAGGCGGAACGGCTTGGTGACGTAGTCATCGGCGCCGGCGTCCAGGCCCACCACCGCGTCGACCTCATCGGCGCGGGCGGTGAGGATCAGGATCGGGGCGGTGACGCCGCCCTTGCGGAGGCGGCGCGCAACCTCAAGCCCGTCGATGTCGGGCAGGCCGAGATCGAGGATCACGAAGTCGATCGGGTCCTCCTGCGCGGCCGCCGCCAGGGCATCCATGCCGCGCGATGCGCGCATGACGGAGTAGCCCTCACGGTCCAGGGCGCGGGACAGCGGTTCTGCAATGGCCGAGTCATCCTCGACGAGAAGTAGGCGAGTCACAGTTCCTGATCCTAACGGCCCGGTGCTGACAGCGCCGGGCGATCGATGCGGAGACCGGGTGCTTCCGGGCCGCTCAGCGGTTGATGACGATGCGGGACGCGGCGGCTCGCTCGAGGCGCACCACCGGGGTCAGACCGATGCCTTGTAGCTCCACGGTCCATTCCTCGGCGCGGCTGAACCCGCCCGGGAAGGCGCGGTCCACCGTCTCGGCGGTCTCCAGATCCACCACCACAGCGCCGGGTTCGGCGATGCCTTCGAGGCGGGCGGCGAGGTTCACACGCGGCCCGAACACGTCACCGTAGCGGGAGAACATGTTGCCCCAGGCCAGCCCCACGCGCACCGCCGGCAGGATGGGACTGGCGGCGACGGCTTCGGTGATGGACAGGGCGATGCGGACGCCGTCCTCGGGCGTGTCGGCGAGGAACATCATCTCGTCGCCCACGGTCTTGACCACGCGGCCGCCGCCCTCGGAGATGATGTCGCGGCACAGACCCTCGAACTGCTTGATGACGTCGGCGAGCTCGAACCCGTCGATCGACTGGGCAAGCCGGGTGAATTGGACGAGGTCGGCGAAGGCGACGGCGCGCGGCAGCGGAAGCGCCTCGTCGGACCAGGACTCGCCGACGCTGCGGAGGATCTCCGATCCGGCGCGGGCCGTGTAGGAGGCCATCTGCCGACGGAAGGCGTAGACGACCTGGCGCTCGAACACGCCGAGGAACTCCGGGGCGCGCTCCAGCATGAGCATGCGGGCCTGAGAGTCGGAGACCTTGCCTCCGGCCTTCGCCTCGTCCACGAGCGCTTCGGTGAGCCACATGGCGAGGCGGCCGGTGTGGAAGCCGAAGCCGCGGGCGAAGTTGACGAACGTGTCCTCGTCGATCTCGCCGTCGGTGACGAGGCGGATGAGCTCACCGATCGCTTCGGCGTCCTCGTCGGTGAACACGGCGGTGTCATGGTCGATGCCGCCGAAGCCCATACCGCGCCAGTACTTCGCAACCAGGGATTCGGGCAGACCGTGGAGCGACTGCAGTTCGCGGGCGGAGTGGGTGCGCGGCCCCTGCAGGAGGACCCGTTCGAGAGCGCCGACGCTCTGGCGGACGCGTGCGAAGCGCCGGTTGAGCTGCTGCGGAATGCTCATCTCCGCGGTGACGGTGGGGACAGCACCGTCACTGGGCTCGGCAGAGCTCATACACCAACGCTCCTCTCGTTCGTATCCGGCACCAGGTGGACGTCCCCGGCGGTGACGGACGTGCGGGTCCCGTCGACCGCGCGGATGACGAGTCGGCCGACGGAGTCGACGGTCTCGGCGGTGCCGCGGATGGTGGCGGAGCCGGTCTGATCGACCATGTGCACCGCTCGTGAGATCGTGACACATCTCTCACGATAGATCGAGGTCATCTCATCAGCACCCGTCCGAGTCTCCAGACACTGGACCCAGTGGTCCATGGCAGCGCAGATCGCGCGAGCGATCTGCTCCCGCTCCCCGTCATCGAGACTGCGGCCGATCACCGCCTCAACGGTGCCGGCATTCGCGAGGAGCGGGTCGTCCGCGTCGATTCCGCCGCGCAGGTTCACTCCGACCCCCACGGCGACCCGCTCACCGTCCACGGCCGCGAGGATTCCGGCGAGCTTGCGCCCGTCGGCATCGAGCACATCGTTCGGCCATTTGAGCTCGACGGCCGCGCCGACGCTGTCCTCCAGAGCGTCCTGCACCGCGAGCGCCATCGCCAGCGACAGCCAGCCCCACTGGTCCCGATCGATCCTGGGGCGCAGCACATAGGTGAGGGCGAGGGAGTCACCGGGGCGGTTCTGCCAGGTGCGTCCCTGTCGGCCCCGGCCGGAGCGCTGATCGAAGGTGGCGACGGCGAACGGTGTGCGGCGGGAGGCGAACGCGTCCTCGCCGACCAGATCGTTGGTGGAGCTCGCCCAGGGGACGAAGGTCAGGCTGGTCGCGTCCACGGTCGCGTGGCCCCTTTCTGCTGGTCGGCTGGGGAAGGCACCCGGAGAGAGTAGCGCATCACAGTGCGGAGGCGGGTAGCGTAGGATCCTTGCAGTTCCGGCCGCGCACCAAGGAGTGAGAGTGAACGACGCGTCTCCGACGAACCCCCAGGAGCCCCGAGCCATCACAACGGCTGAGCGGATCGCGGATCTGCAGGAGCGGTACGACACCGCCGTCACCGCCGCCGGCCGGACCGCCGTGGAGAAGCAGCACGCCCGCGGCAAGAAGACCGCTCGCGAGCGCATCACCGACCTCCTGGACGACGGTTCGTTCGTGGAGACCGATCGATTCGTCCGCCACCAGTCCACCGCGTTCGGCCTGGACAGCAAGCGCCCCGACGGCGACGGCATCGTCACCGGCTACGGCACCATCGACGGCCGCCAGGTCTGCGTGTACTCCCAGGACTTCACCGTGTTCGGCGGGTCCCTCGGTGAGGCGCACGGCCGCAAGATCATGAAGGTGCAGGACCTCGCTCTGCGCACCGGAGTACCGCTGATCGGCATCCTCGACGGCGGCGGTGCCCGCATCCAGGAAGGGGTGGCGTCCCTGGCCGCCTTCGCCGGCATCATGCGCAACAACACCCGCGCCTCCGGCGTGATCCCGCAGATCTCGCTGATCATGGGCCCCGCGGCGGGTGGTGCCGTGTACTCCCCGGCGCTGACGGACTTCATCGTGATGGTGGAGAAGACCAGCCACATGTTCATCACCGGCCCGGACGTCATCAAGACCGTCACCGGTGAGGACGTCGGCTTCGAGGACCTCGGCGGGGCCCGCACCCACACGTCGAAGTCCGGCGTGGCGCACTACATGGCGTCCGATGAGGATGACGCCATCGAGTACGTCAAGGACATTCTGTCGTACCTGCCGCAGAACACCCTCAGCGATCCGCCGGTGTTCCCGCTGGACACGCCGACGGAGACCACGCAGGAGGACGAGGCGCTGGATTCGCTGGTGCCGGATTCCCCGAACCAGCCGTACGACATGCTCACCGTGATCCGCACCGTGCTGGACGACGGTGACTTCCTCGAAGTGCAGCCGAACTACGCGCAGAACGTGGTCATCGGCTACGGCCGCGTGGAGGGCCAGAGCGTGGGCATCGTGGCGAACCAGCCGTCCCACTTCGCCGGCACCCTCGACATCGACGCCTCCGAGAAGGCCGCGCGGTTCGTCCGCACCTGCGACGCCTTCAACATCCCGGTGCTCACGTTCGTGGACACCCCGGGCTTCCTGCCGGGCACGGATCAGGAGTGGAACGGCATCATCCGCCGCGGCGCGAAGCTGCTGTACGCCTACGCCGAAGCGACGGTTCCGCTGATCACCCTGGTCACCCGCAAGGCCTACGGCGGTGCGTACATCGTGATGGGCTCCAAGGACCTGGGCGCCGATATCAACCTGGCGTGGCCCACCGCGCAGATCGCGGTGATGGGCGCGCAGGGTGCGGTGAACATCCTGCACCGCCGCACGCTCAAGAGCGTCGCGGAGGACGGCGGCGATGTGGAGGCGGAGCGCGCGAAGCTGCAGGGTGAGTTCGAAGAGCGGTTCGCGACCCCGTACCTGGCGGCGGAGCGCGGCTGGATCGACGGCGTCATCGCGCCCCGGGACTCCCGCCTCGAGATCGCGCATGCGCTGCGCCTGCTGCGCACGAAGCGGGACATGCTCCCGACGAAGAAGCACGGGAACATTCCGCTGTGAGCACGCCCGAGTCCGGCGCCCCGCAGGGGCAGGTGGAGGTGTCGCCCGCGGCATCGACCGCGGTGAAGCTCGTGAGCGGTCAGCTCTCCAACGATGAGCTCGCAGCGATCGCCGTGGCTGTCTCCGCGCTGAGCGTGGTGGCGCGCGAGGAAGCGCACCAGCGGGAGCTGGAGTCGCGCTCCGGTGACCGCGGTACGGGCTGGTCCTCCCCGGTGCACCGGGTGCGCGGGGGCCATGCTCTGCGCGGTGAGCGCGGGCCGATGGCCTGGCGGTTCAACCACCGCTGAGCACGTGCGCCGATAGGATCGGTGTCATGACTCACACCATCCCCTCGACCCCGTCCGCCATCGACCGCATCGCCGATTCCTACGTGGAGAAGGCCACCGCCCTGAACCCACTGCTCGCGAGCGGCCTCGGCGTGCCCGGTCATGACCGCGACATGCCGGACCTCTCCCCCGCCGGCCTCGATGCCGAAGCGGATCTCGCCCGCACCACCCTCGCCGACCTCGACGACGCCGAAGCCGCTGCCCGCGACGCCGGCGAAGAGCTCTCCCAGAACGACCGCCTCACGCTCGCCGCGATGCGCGAACGCCTCGGTCTCGACCTGGAGATGCACGAGAAGCTGATCCCGCACTCACAGGTCAACAACATCACCTCCCCCATCCAGGGCCTGCGCGCCGTGTTCGATCAGATGCCCACCACCGGCGACACCGATGCTGAGGCAGTCGAGAACTGGGACGTGATCCGCGAGCGCCTCACGAAGATCCCCGCCGCACTGGAGGGCTTCGCCGAGTCGCTGCGCTTCGCCGCCGGCCAGGGCGTGCTCTCCGCTCAGCGCCAGCTGCGGATCGGCGCCGAGGAGGCCCGCGGCTTCGCGGCGGCCGACGGGTTCTTCGCGCAGCTCATCACCCAGGCCCCCAGCAGTGATGAGCAGCTGGCGGCGGGCCTGCGGGACGCCGCCGACCAGGCGCGCGGAGCATACGCGCAGCTCGCGGACGTGCTCGATGAGCTGCACCCGTCGGCCCCCGAGGCCGACGCGGTCGGCGAGGACGCCTACCGCCTGCACTCGCGCGCCTACATCGGCGCCGAGATCGACCTGGAGGACACCTACCGGTGGGGTGTGCGGGAGCTGCTCGGCATCCTCGAGGAGCAGCGGCAGATCGCCGCGCGCATCAACGAGCACTACGGCAACGGTGGCGGCGACGATGTGGACGCCGCCTACGCCAGCCTCAACGAGGACGAGGCATGGCTGGTGCACGGCTCGGACAACCTGAAGGCGTGGATGCAGGAGAAGTCCGATGCGGCGGTGGCCGCCCTCGCCGATGAGCACTTCGACATACCCGAGCAGCTGCACACCCTGGAGTGCATGATCGCCACGACCGGCTCCGGCGGCATCTACTACACGCCGCCGAGCGAGGACCTCACCTCCCGCCCGGGCCGCATGTGGTGGGACGTGCCCGAGGGCGTCACCGCCTTCCACACGTGGAAGGAGACCACGACCGTCTACCACGAGGGCGTTCCGGGCCATCACCTGCAGCTCGGCACGCAGACCATGCAGGCGGGACTGGGCCGCCTCAACCGGTGGCGTGCCCTCATGTGCTGGATCTCCGGCTACGGAGAGGGCTGGGCCCTGTACGCGGAGCGCCTGATGGATGAGCTCGGCTTCCTCGCGGAGAATGCGGAGCGGCTCGGCATGCTCAGCGAGCAGCGGATGCGCGCCGGTCGCGTGGTCCTCGACATCGGCCTCCACACCGGCCGCCCGGTGCCGGAGGAGTTCGGCGGCGGCGAGTGGACCTACGAGAAGGCGTGGGAGTTCATGACCGAGTTCTGGGGCCTCGGTGAGGAGCACCGCCGGTTCGAGCTGCACCGCTACCTCGGCTGGCCGGGCCAGGCGCCGTCCTACAAGGTGGGCCAGCGGGTCTGGGAACGTCTGCGCGCCGAGTCGCCGCTGCCGTCCCGCCAGTTCCATGACCGCACCCTCGCGCTGGGTGCGCTGCCGCTGTCGATCCTCGAAGACGCTGTGAAGGAGATGCGATGACCACCGCACGCCCCGAATCCGTCGGCCCCGCCGGCGGCGAGGAGTTCGAGCCGCTGCTGCTGCTCGCCTCCGCATCCGCCGGCCGCCATGAACTGCTCAGCCGCGCCGGCATCGCGTTCAGTGCCCGCCCCGTGGACCTCGACGAGGGCGCTGTTCTCGCCCGCGCTGTTGAGGCGGCCGACGGGGACCTCCCCGCCGCGGAGCAGGTCCTCGTGCTGGCACGGGCGAAGGCCGAAGCGGGCCTGGACGCCTCCGACGGCGGCTATGTGGTCCTCGGCTGCGACTCCATGCTGGAGTTCGACGGCGAAGTCATGGGCAAACCCCTGGAAGCCGGGCGCGCCGTGGAGCGCTGGCGGCAGGTGCGGGGGAAGTCCGCGGTGCTGCACACCGGCCACTGGATCGTCGACGACCGCGACCCGGCGGACGGCGGCACCGGCGCCACCATCGGCACGACCGTCTCCACCGAGGTCTCGTTCGCGGACCTCAGCGATGAGGAGATCGACGCGTACGTCGCCACCGGGGAGCCGCTCGGCGTGGCCGGCGGCTTCACCATCGACGGCCGCGGGTCCGCGTTCATCGACTCGATCACCGGTGACCACACCGCGGTGATCGGTCTGTCGATACCGGCGCTGCGTGGCCTGCTCGCGGAGCTGGACCTTCTGGTCAGCGACCTGTGGACCGACCCCGAAGGCTGCTGACAGGTCACTGAGGTGCGCAGGTCAGGTGGGGGTCTCCCCACCTGACCAGGGCCCGCTCACCGATGAACCTGAAGGCGCACGGCGCGCGGCCCACCGGATATGCTTGCTGTCCGACTGGCCCCGCCCGTGCCCCGTTCACGGCCCACTGACCCGTTTCTCCGAAGGAATCGCGAATGTCCCGTCCCTCCGCCTACCGCCCGTTCTCCACGGTCCTCATCGCCAACCGCGGCGAAATCGCCGTGCGGATCGCTCGGGCCTGCCGTGACGCCGGGCTGCGCTCGATCGCCGTCTACTCCGACAGCGATCGCAGCGCCCTGCACACGAAGGTGGCCGACGAGGCGTACGCCCTGGGCGGCACCACCGCCGCCCAGTCGTACCTCGTGGTGGACAAGCTGCTGGACATCGCCCAGCGCTCCGGCGCCGACGCCATCCACCCCGGCTACGGATTCCTCTCCGAACAGGCCGACTTCGCGCAGGCCGTGATGGACGCCGGCCTGGTGTGGATCGGCCCACCGCCGCGCGCCATCGAACAGCTCGGCGACAAGGTCAGCGCCCGCCACATCGCCCAGCGCGCCGGCGCCCCGCTCGTCGCCGGCACGAAGGACCCCGTCAAGGGGTCCGATGAGGTCCTCGAGTTCGCGAAGCGCGAAGGCCTCCCCATTGCGATCAAAGCAGCGTTCGGCGGCGGCGGCCGCGGCCTGAAGGTCGCCCGCGAACTCGCCGAAGTGCGCGAACTGTACGACTCCGCCGTCCGTGAAGCGGTCTCCGCGTTCGGCCGCGGCGAATGCTTCGTGGAGCGGTTCCTCGACTCCCCCCGCCACGTGGAGACGCAGTGCCTCGCGGACTCCCACGGCAACGTGCAGGTCGTCTCCACCCGTGACTGCTCCCTTCAGCGCCGCCACCAGAAGCTCGTGGAGGAGGCGCCCGCACCGTTCCTCACCGACGACCAGAACACCCAGCTGGTGGAGGCCTCCCGCGCGATCCTGCGCGAAGCCGACTACGTGGGCGCCGGCACCTGCGAGTTCCTCGTGGGCAAGGACGGCACCATCTCCTTCCTCGAAGTGAACACCCGCCTGCAGGTGGAGCACCCCGTCACCGAAGAGATCACCGGCGTGGACCTGGTGCGCGAGCAGTTCCGCATCGCCGCTGGTGAGAGGATCAGCGAAGAGACCCCGGTCAGCCGCGGCCACTCCTTCGAGTTCCGCATCAACGGTGAGGACGCCGGCCGCGGATTCCTCCCCTCCCCCGGCCCCATCAAGGTGTTCGAAGCACCCAGCGGCCCGGGCGTCCGCGTGGACTCCGGTGTCCGCGCCGGTGATGAGATCTCCGGCCACTTCGACTCCATGCTCGCCAAGCTCATCGTCACCGGCGCCACCCGCCGGGAGGCGCTCGAGCGCTCCCGCCGCGCGCTGGACGAGTTCCGCATCGACGGTCTGCCCACCGTGATGCCGTTCCACCGCCTCGTGGTGGACGATCCGGACTTCGCCCCGCAGAAGGACGACGAGCCGTTCCGCGTCCACACCCGCTGGATCGAGACCGAATGGACCGGCGAGGTCACGCCCGCTCCCCTGCCCGTGCCGGGCGAAGAGGACGAGGGCCGTGAGAACGTGGTCGTGGAGGTCGACGGCCGCCGCGTCGAAGTGTCGCTGCCGGCTTCGCTGCGGGCGCCGCGGACCCCGTCGGCCCAGCGCCGCCGCCGCACCCAGCGCGGCCAGACCGGCCCGGCTGCCGCCTCCGGCAACGCCGTCACCGCCCCCATGCAGGGCACCATCGTCAAGGTGGTCGCCGAAGAGGGACAGTCCGTGGCCGACGGCGACCTGCTCGTGGTGCTCGAGGCGATGAAGATGGAGCAGCCGATCCTCGCCCACCGCAGCGGCGTGGTGAAGAACCTCGACGCGGAGATCGGCGCGACCGTCTCCGCCGGCGCTGTCCTCTGCGAACTCGACGACTGATCGATCTCGGAGGGCCCGTCGGCCCCGGCGGATCCCGGCTGCTCCCCGGTACGATCGGGGCATGACGAACACGCACGACACCGCCCAGCCGTACCGCGATGCCGACGCGGCCGCAGCCGCCATCCGCTCCGCCTCCGGCTTGGAGCGCATCGACCTGTCCCTCACCCTCGGATCCGGCTGGTCCGGTGCCGCCGACCTCATCGGTGACGAAGTGTGGTCCGCGCCTGCGCACTCCATCCCCGGGTTCTCCCGCCCCGCCGTGGACGGCCACACCGGGATGCTCCGCGCCATCCGCGTCACCGGCACCGACGCGATCGCCCTCGTCCTCGGCGCCCGCACCCACCTGTACGAGGGCAGGGGCGTGCCGGCCGTGGTGCACGGCGTGCGCACCGCCGCCGCCCTCGGCGCCCGCACCGCGATCCTCACCAACGGCTGCGGCGGTCTCAACCGCGACTGGCGGCCCGGCACCGCCGTCCTGATCCGCGACCACATCAACTTCTCCGGCGCCACCCCGCTGGTGGGAGCGACGTTCCTCGACCAGACCGAGGCGTACTCGCAGCGCCTGCGGAGCCTCGCTCACCGCATCGACCCGTCCCTGCCGGAGGGCGTGTACATGCAGTTCCACGGCCCCACCTACGAGACGCCCGCCGAGGTGCGCATGGCCGGGGTGGTCGGCGCTGACCTCGTGGGGATGTCCACGGTGCTGGAGACCATCGCGGCCCGAGAGGCCGGCATGGAGGTGCTCGGCATGTCGCTCGTGACGAACCTCGCCGCCGGTATCTCCCCGGAGCCCCTGTCCCACCAGGAGGTCATCGAGGCGGGCCGGGCCGCGGCACCGCGGCTCGCGGACCTGCTGTCGAAGATCACCGTCGGCATCGCCGAAGCCGGCCCCACCACTGAGGAGCGCACCGCATGAGCACCCCCGACCCCGCCCTGCTGGAGCGCGCCCGCACCTGGCTCGCCGACGACCCCAACCCCGCCACCCGGGAATCCCTGCAGTCCCTGATCGACACAGCCGAGAACGGGGACGCGGCCGCCGCTGCCAAGCTGCAGGACGCGTTCGCAGGGATGCTGCAGTTCGGCACCGCGGGCCTGCGCGGCGCCATGGGACCCGGCCCGAACCGCATGAACGACTCCGTCGTGTCCCTCGCCGCCGCCGGCATCGGAGCATGGCTGCGCGAGAGGGTCGGCGATGCCCGCGTGGTGATCGGCTTCGATGCCCGCTGCCACTCCGAGGAGTTCGCGCGCCGCAGCGCCGCCATCCTCACCGCCGCCGGACACCAGACGATGCTGATGCCCGCCGCCTGGCCCACCCCCATCACCGCCTACGCGGTCCGCGCGCTCGATGCGGACGCCGGCATCCAGGTCACCGCCTCCCACAACCCCGCCGCGGACAACGGCTACAAGGTGTACCTCGGCGGCCGCGCCACCAGCGCAGAGGGCCGCGGGGTGCAGATCGTGCCGCCGGTCGATGCGGAGATCGCCGCGCAGATCGCCGCAGTCGAATCCGTCTCATCGATCCCTGTCGCCGAATCCGGCTGGACCACGCTCGGCGGCGATGTGCAGGGCGAGTACGTGCAGGCGATCCAGCAGGTCCTCACCCCGGGCGGACCCCGCGATGTCAGCATCGTGCACACCTCCATGCACGGGGTCGGCCACGACACGGTGATGACCGCGCTGTCCCAGGCCGGGTTCCTGACCGTGCATGCCGTGGGGGCGCAGGCGGACCCCGACCCGGACTTCCCCACCGTGGAGTTCCCGAACCCGGAGGAGCCCGGCGCGATCGACCTCGCGCTGGAGCAGTCGCGCCGCGTGGGCGCGGACCTCGTGATCGCGAACGACCCGGACGCTGACCGGTGCGCTGTGGCGGTCCCGGACCCGCGGCTCGGCGACTGGCGGATGCTGACCGGTGATGAGCTCGGTGCCTTGCTCGGCTTCGCACTGCTGCGCCGCACCACCGAGAGCAGCGTGTACGCCAACTCGATCGTGTCCTCCCGCCTGCTCGCCGCCATCGCCGACGGCGCGGAGGTGAAGTCAGCGCAGACCCTGACCGGGTTCAAGTGGATCGCCCGCACCGAGGACCTCACCTTCGGGTACGAAGAGGCGATCGGCTACTGCGTGCTGCCGGACGTGGTGCGCGACAAGGACGGCATCTCAGCGGCGCTCGCCATCGCGGAGCTGGCCGCCGAGGTGAAGGCCGACGGGTCCTCCCTGATCGGTGTGCTCGATGCCCTGGCCCGCCACTGCGGGCTGTTCGCCACGTCGCAGGTGTCGCTGCGGGTGACGGATCTCGATGAGCTGGGGGCGATGATGGCGCGGCTGCGGCAGAATCCGCCCGCGCAGCTGAACGGTTGCCCGGTGACGGTGACGGACCTCGCCGGCGGCACCGGCCCCGGCGAAGCGGGCGGCGGTGTGCCCGCGGGCCTGCCGCCGACGGATGCCGTGGTGCTGCTCGCGGAGGACCGCTCCCGCATCATCGTGCGGCCCTCCGGGACGGAGCCGAAGCTGAAGTGCTACCTGGAGGCTGTGGAGGACGTCGCCCCCGATGCCTCCTTCGAGGACCTCACCGGCGCCCACCAGCGCGCTCAGCGGACGCTGACGGCGCTGGCGGGCGAGATCCGCCAGGTGCTCGGGGTTCAGTAGCCGTTCGCCTGCGACTCCTCGGTGATGCTCTCGGTCTCACCACCGAGGCCGGCGCCGCCGGCCTGCTGACCGCCGGCCGCCTCCTCGAGGATGGCGGCGGAGCCGGACAGGCCCAGACGGTTCGCGCCGGCGGCGATCATCTCGCGCGCCGCAGCGAGGGTGCGGATCCCGCCGGAGGCCTTCACACCGAGGTCCTCGCCGACGGTGTCGCGCATCAGTCGCACCGCGTGGGCGCTGGCGCCGCCGGCGGGGTGGAACCCAGTGGAGGTCTTCACGAAGTCGGCGCCGGCGTTCTTCGCGGCCCGGCAGGAGGCGACGATCTGCTCATCGCTCAGCGCCGCCGATTCGATGATGACCTTGAGGACGGCGCCGGGGATCGCGTCGCGGACGGCGCGGATCTCCGCTTCGGTGAAGTCGGCATCGCCGGCGGCGGCCCGGCCCACGTTGATCACCATGTCGACTTCGTCAGCGCCGTTGTCGACGGCGAGCTTCGCCTCGGCGGCCTTGACCTCGGGGGCGTGCTGGCCCGACGGGAAGCCGCACACGGTCGCCACGTGCACGGTGGTGTCGATCGGCAGCATCGACGGGGACACGCAGATCGAGTAGGTGCCGAGCTGTTCGGCTTCACGGGCGAGGGCGGCGGCGTCGGCCGGGCTGGACTCGGGCTTCAGCAGGGTGTGGTCGATCAGCTGGGCGAGTTCGCTCGGCGTGAGGGCGGAGGCGTCAGGGGCGGTGGTTGTCACGTTGTCGTTCATACGCGTCATTCTCGCACGCGCCTACACTGGTGCATCGTGAACACTGAGCCCCCAGCTGCCGCGGTCCGCCGCATCGTCCTGCTCGCGGGCCCCTCCGGCAGCGGCAAGGGCCGCCTCGGCGCCCTCGCCGGCATCCCCCTGGTCCAGCTGGACGACTTCTACTGCGACGGCGACGAGCCGGGCCTGCCGCAGCGCTTCGGCATCGTGGACTGGGACCACCCCGCCTCCTGGAAGGGCGACGACGCCCTCCAGGCACTGATCGCGCTCTGCCACGAGGACTCGGTCCGGATCCCCACCTACTCCATTCCCCGCAGTGCCCGCACCGGCACGCAGACCATCCGCGCCGCCGGCTTCCCGATCGTGCTGGCCGAGGGCGTCTTCGCCGCGGAACTCGTGGAGCCGCTGCAGAGGCTCGGTCTGCTGGCCGACGGGATCGTCCTCGACCGCCCCACCGCCCTCGTGACGGGCCTGCGGGTGGCGCGCGATGTGCGGGAGCGCCGCAAACCGCTGCCGACGATCATGCGCCGCGCCGTCGGCCTCGCCCGGTCCCAGAAGACCGATGTGGCGACCTGGGCGAGCAAGGGGCTGCGGCCCCTCGGCTTTCGGGACGCGCTCGCCCGGGTGCGGGCGCTGTTGACCGCCGCCGACGCTCAGACGGAGCGCGCGGGCCGGACCGAGCAGGTGGCCGAGCCGCCGGTGATCACCGTGTCCGCGGTGTGCTTCACGCACTTCACTCCCCCGGGGCCCGGTGTGCCGAACGGTCAGTGGCGCCTCTTCAGCGTCCGCAAGAAGGGCACGGACCGCTTCATGCAGCCCGGCGGCAAACCGGAGCCGGGTGAGACCGCTGTTCAGGCAGCGGTGCGGGAAGTGAAGGAGGAACTGAACATCTCGCTCGCCCCGCACCAGCTGGTGGAACTGGGCTCGCACCGCACCATGGCGGCCAACGAAGCGGGGCATGCCCTGGAGGGGACGGTGTTCCTCGCTCCGCAGGTGCACAACCCTACGGACATGGCGATCCGCGCGGAGCTCGAAGAGGCCCGCTGGATCGACATCGAGAACCCGTCGGACGACGTCCCGATCGCCCCGCTGATGCGGGAGTTCATCCTCCCTGCCCTGCGCGAGCGCCTGCGCTGACTCGCCGGCCGGGTCCCGCCGCTGACTCGCCGGCCGGTTCCCGCCCTCAGGCGATGCGGTCGAGGATGCGGCTGGGCAGCGGGAACTCCTCGGCCCCCGCATCGATCGTGAAGGCGCCCGCGATCGCTTCCTCGGCGCGGCTGAACTTCTCCGGCGTGTTCGTCTGCATCCGGGCGATGACCTCGCCCTTCGTCACCCGCTGACCGAGGGTGCGCATCAGCCGCACACCGGCCTCGTGCTGCACGGGGGCGCCCGGGGTGGAGCGACCCGCGCCGAGGCGCCACGCCGCCACCCCCACCTTCAGCGAGTCGATATCGGTGATGACCCCGTCGGCCTCCGCCACTACATCGGTGAACTCCGCCGCCTGCGGCAGCGGGGCGTCCACGTCCCCGCCCTGGGCGGTGATCATGGCGCGCCACGTGTCCATCGCGCGGCCGTCCTGCAGCGCAGCCTCCACATCGACGTCGCTCTTTCCGGCGGCGGCGAGCATCTCGCGGGCGAGCGCAACGGTCAGCTCCACGACGTCCGCAGGACCGCCGCCCTGCAGAACCTCCAGGCTCTCCTCCACCTCGATGGCGTTGCCGGCGGTGAGGCCGAGCGGGGCGGACATGTCCGTCAGCAGCGCCACGGTCCGCACGCCGGCGTCCGTGCCGAGGTCCACCATGGTGCGGGCGAGTTCGCGCGCGTCCGCCTCATCACGCATGAACGCACCGGCACCGGTCTTCACATCGAGGGTGAGGGCGGCGGTGCCCTCCGCGATCTTCTTCGACATGATCGAGGAGGCGATCAGCGGGATCGAGTCGACGGTGCCGGTGACGTCCCGCAGCGCGTACAGGCGCTTGTCGGCGGGGGCGAGCCCGGAACCGGCGGCGCAGATCACGGCACCGACCTCGCGCAGCTGAGCGAAGAACTCCTCGTTGGTGAGGTCGGCGCGCCAGCCGGGAATGGATTCGAGCTTGTCGAGTGTGCCGCCGGTGTGGCCGAGGCCGCGGCCGGACAGCTGCGGCACGGCGGCGCCGAAGCTGGCGACCAGGGGCGCGAGAGGCAGCGTGATCTTGTCGCCCACGCCGCCGGTGGAGTGCTTGTCCGTGGTGGGGGCGCCGAGGCCCTCGAAGCTCATGGTCTCGCCCGAGTCGATCATGGCGCGGGTCCAGTGGGCGATCTCAGCACGGTCCATCCCCTGCAGGCAGATCGCCATCGCCAGCGACGCCATCTGCGAATCGGCCATGTGGCCGCGGGCATAGGCGTCGATGGTCCAGGCGATCTGCTCGGGGGTGAGGGTTCCGCCGAAGCGCTTGGCGCGGATGATGTCGACGGCGTCGAACTGTTCGGTCATGAGGGGTCTCCTTCGGTGCGGCGCTCCGCGGCGGCGGGGCCAGCAGGGTCGGCGGCGGCGGGGTCGTCGAGGTCGGCGGGGCCGAACGCCTGCGGCAGCACCGCATCGAGGGTGCGCTCCCCCAGCGGGGTGAGGATCCGGAACTGCGGCGACGCATGCTCGGCGAGCAGCTGGCGGCAGCGGCCGCACGGCATGATGACCGCCCCATCGCCGTTGACGCATACGAACTTCTCCAGCTTCCCGCCGCCACCGGCGATGAGCTCGGAGACCAGTCCGCATTCCGCGCAGAGCGTCACGCCGTAGCCGGCGTTCTCCACGTTGCATCCGGTGACGGTGCGCCCGTCGTCGGCGAGCCCCGCCGCGCCCACCCTGAAGCCCGAGTAGGGGGCGTAGGCGCGCTGAGCGACGTCGCGAGCGGAATCCAGCAGGGCGTCGAACCCTGCGGTCTGCGCCGTCGGCCCTGTCGTCTCCGTCGGCTCCGTCGGTCCCGCCGGGGTGGGGGTGTCCATGCGTTGACTCCGTTCGGCAGCGGTGCGGGCGCTGAGGGTGCCGGCGCCCGCTCGAGCGGTCACGATGACCGGGTGGCGGTCACTTGATGTAGGGCTTGCCGTCGGCGGCGGGGACGCGCACGCGGCCCACGAAACCGGCCACGGCCAGCAGCGTCACGATGTACGGGAGCATGTTCAGGAACTCCGAGGGCACCGTGAACTTCTCCACGCCCGCCGGCAGCGGCGAGGAGGAGAGGATGCCGAGGTTCTGCTGCAGGGCGGTCGCGAACGCGAAGAACAGCGCCGCCATCGCCGCGCCCACCGGGTGGTAGCGGCCCAGGATCATCGCCGCGAGCGCAATGTATCCCTTGCCGGCGGAGATCTCCTGCGTGAACGCCACATTGGTGCCGACCGTGAGAGTGGCACCGCCGAGACCGGCGATCGCGGAGCCGAGCAGCACGTTCGACCAGCGGGTGCGGGCCACGTTGATGCCGACGGTGTCCGCCGCCTGCGGATGCTCACCGACGCTGCGGACCCGCAGCCCCCACCGGGTGCGGAAAAGGGCGACGGTGCAGACTGCGACGATGACCCACATGAGGTACACGAGGATGTTCTGGCTGAACAGCATCGGGCCGATCAGGGGGATGTCCGCCAGCACGGGGATCCGCAGCTCGGGCAGGCGCAGCGGCACGTTGTACCGCTCGGCCTGCGGCTTCAGCACCGCCCCGTAGAAGAAGCTGGTCAGGCCGACCGCCAGGACGTTCAGCACCACGCCGACGATGATCTGCTGCACGTGGTATCCGACTGCGAACAGTGCCAGCAGTGCACCCATCACGAGCGCGACGAGCGGGGCGGCGAGCATGCCGATCCAGGGGCTGCCCGTCATGGAGCCGACCACGGCGGCGCCGAAGGCACCGAACAGCAGCTGGCCCTCGATCGCGATGTTGATGACGCCGGCGCGTTCGGACAGCACACCGGACAGGGCGCCGAACACCAGCGGCACGGCGAGTCCGAGGGTGGCCTTCAGCAGGAACTCGATGTTCAGGGACTGGGCTGCGACGGTCCACACGAGGAACGCGACGGCGAACAGCACACCGAAGCCGACCAGCAGCGCGGGCTTCGCGAAGCGCGGCCAGGTGCGGTTGGTGGCCTGCATGAACCAGGCGAAGCCGGCGAGGGCCAGCAGCACCATCGACAGCACGATCGCGGTGGGCACCGACGGCACCGTGATCTCCGTGGGGATGCCCATGGAGGTGAACATGGAGTCGTGCGCGATGGTGAAGTGGGAGTCCTGGCCGCGGACTCCGCCGATGCCGAACACCAGCAGGGACACCAGGGCGAAGAATGTGAGGGCGGCCGGCATCTTCCACCAGCCGGGCAGGCGGCCCTTGGCTTCGGTGAGGCGGACCTCGGAGTCCCCGGTGGTGATGGGGGCGCGGCTGACTGCGGTCGAGTTCATCTCAGGCCTCCTTGGTGGCCGCGGTGCGGCGGGGACGGGTCAGCAGGTTCAGGCCGGACATGCGGCGCACCAGCGGCGGGGCTGCGATGAACAGCACCACGAGCGCCTGGATGACGGCGACGAGGTCGATGGGCACGCCCTGGCCCTCCATGTAGCGGCCGCCGGTGGACAGCCCGGCGAACAGGATGCCGGCCAGGATGATGCCGACGGGTCCGGAGCGTCCGAGCAGCGCCACGGTGATGGCGTCGAAGCCGATGCTGCCGGCGATGCCGTCGTTGAGGGAGTGTTCGGTGCCGAGCACGTTGACGGCGCCGCCGAGGCCGACGAGGCCACCGGCGATCAGCATCACGAGGAAGCTGGAGGTGCCCACGCTGATGCCGGCGACCTGTGCGGCGCGGGGGTTCTCGCCGACCGCGCGGAAGCGGAAGCCGAGGGTGGAGCGGGACATCAGCCACCACAGGAACAGGGCCGCCAGCAGCATGATGACGAAGCCGAGGTGGAGGCGGAACTGGTCGCCGAGCAGGCGCGGCAGCATCGCGGTGGCCTTCACCTGCGGGGACTGCGGGGTGAGCACGTTGGGTGCGCGGAACGCGGCCGTGGTGAGGAGCCAGGCGAGCAGGTTCACCGCGATCCAGTTCAGCATGATCGTGGTGATCACTTCGTTGGCGTCGAAGCGGGCTTTGAGGAAGCCGGCGATGCCGCCCCAGAGCCCACCGGCGGCGATGCCGGCGGCCAGCGCCGCGATCAGGTGGATCACCGGGGGCAGGGACAGGCCGAAGCCCACCCAGGCGGCGGCTGCGGAGCCGACGATCAGCTGGCCGGTGCCGCCGATGTTGAACAGGCCGGCGCGGAAGCCGACCGCCATGCCGAGCGCGGCGATGATCAGCGGGGTCGCGACCGTGAGGGTTTCGATGAGGCGGTTCCACGCCTGGGTGGAGGTCCTCGCCCTGTAGTCGTACACGGCGCCGCGGAAGAGCGCGTCGTACGCGGAGACGATGGCGTCCCACGAGGCGCGGAAGAAGTCGGAGGGGCGGGCGAACAGGTACGTGGCGGACTGGCGGACGTCCTCGTTGGAGATGAGGATCAGCACGGCGCTGATCAGGAACGCGAACACGAACGCCATGATCACCACGGGGATCTCGCTGCGCCCGATGCGGGCGGCGAGCGTGGGGGTGTTCTCGTTCTCAGCAGTGGGGGCGCTCACGCGATGTCTCCTTCGGCGGCGAGTTCTTCGTTGGCGAGGGTGCTGCCGGAGGCGACTTCGGCGCGGGCCGCTTCAGCGGTGTAGCCGGCCATCATCAGGCCGAGCACTTCGCGGGATTCGTCTCCGGGCACGATGCCGAGGATGCGGCCGCGGTACATGACCGCGATGCGGTCGGACAGCTGGCTGATCTCGTCGAGCTCCGTGGAGACGATGATGACGGGGGTTCCTTCGCTGCGGGCCGCGATGATGCGGCGGTGCAGGAACTCGATGGAGCCGACGTCCACGCCGCGGGTGGGCTGGGCGGCGATGAACAGGGAGAGGTCGCGGCTGAGCGCGCGCGACATCACGACCTTCTGCTGGTTGCCGCCGGACAGGGAGCCGACGGGTGAGTCCGTGCCGGAGGTGCGGATGTCGAACTCCTCGACCTGCTCCTGGGCGTGCTTGCGGATGCGCGGCAGCCGCAGGGAGAGGGCGGAGCCGAAGGGGCGGCGGTTGTGCTGGTCGAGCACGAGGTTCTCGGCGACGCTGAAGGAGCTGATGAGGGCGTCGTGCGTGCGGTCCTCGGGGACGAACCCGACCCCGGCGTCCAGCACCTGCTTGGTGGAGCGGCCCACCAGTTCGGTGCTGCCGAGGCGGATGGAGCCCCACACGTTCTTCTGCAGGCCCATGATCGCTTCGGTGAGCTCAGTCTGGCCGTTGCCCTGCACTCCGGCGATGCCGAGGATCTCCCCTTCGCGGACGTCGAAGGAGACGTTGTCGACGGTGCGCAGCCCGGCGTCGTCCACCACGGTGAGGTCGCGCACACTGACGGCGGTCTCCCCCGTCGGCGCCTCCTCCTTGTCGAACTGGAGGGCGACGCTGCGGCCCACCATCAGGTTCGCCAGTTCGGACTGCTCCGCGGACGGGTCGGCGGTGCCGACGATCCTGCCGCGGCGGATCACGGTGATGCGGTCGGCGACGGCGCGCACTTCGCGCAGCTTGTGGGTGATGAACACGATGGAGGTGCCCTCGTCCCGCAGCTGCTTCATGATCTGCATGAGCTCGTCGGTCTCCTGCGGGGTGAGCACCGCGGTGGGCTCATCGAGCACGAGGACCTCGGCGCGGCGGGACAGCGCTTTGATGATCTCCACACGCTGCTGCGCACCGACGGGGAGGTCCTCGACCACGGAGTCGGGGTTGATGTCGAAGCCGAACCGTTCGGAGATCTCCCGCACCTTCGCGCGGGCGGTCGCCATGTCCAGCATGGGGCCCTTCGTGGGCTCGTGGCCCAGTGCGACGTTCTCCGCGACGGTGAACACGGGCACCAGCATGAAGTGCTGGTGGACCATGCCGATGCCGGCGGCCATGGCGTCGCCGGGGCCGCTGAAGCTGACGGGCTTCCCGTCGAGCAGGATGCGACCGCCGTCGGGCTGGTACAGCCCGTACAGAACGTTCATCAGGGTGGATTTTCCGGCGCCGTTCTCGCCGAGCAGGGAGTGGATCTCCCCGGGTTCGACCACCAGGTCGATGCTGTCGTTGGCGGTGAACGAACCAAAACGCTTCGTGATGCCCTGCAGTTCGAGTTTCACGGTCTCCTGCTCCTTGCGCGGCCGTCGTCGGCGGTCAGAAGGCCGACGGGTCCCGAAGAACCCGTCGGCCGGTGATGGTGATGATCAGGGGATCACTTCGGGGAGGACGGGGAGTCGACCGTGACCTTGCCGTCGATGATGTCCTGCTTCAGCGAGTCGATCTCCTTCTTCAGGTCCGCGGGGACCTTGGAGTCGAAGTCGTAGAAGGGGGCCAGCGACACGCCCTCGTTCTCCAGGGTGCCCACGTACGGCTCGTTGGAGAAATAGCCGGCCATGTCGGCAGCGGCGACGTCCTCAACAGCGGGGGCGATGCCCTTCATCACGGAGGTGAGGATGACCTCCTTGGAGTCCGGGTTCGTCTTGACGCCGTCGGCGTCCACCCAGATCACCTTGGTGCCGTCGTGCTCCTTCGCGGCGGCGAGGGTGCCGGCGCCGACGGGGCCCGCGACCGGCATGATGATGTCGGCCTTCTGGCTGATGAAGCCTTCGGTCAGGGTCTTGCCCTTGGTCTGATCCTCGAAGTCGCCGGAGAAGGAGCCGTCCTGCTTGTCCTTGTTCCAGCCGAGCACCTTGACGTCGGTGCCGTGGACCTCGTTGTACTTGGCGACGCCGTCCACGAAGCCGTCCATGAAGATGGTGACCGACGGGATCTTCATACCGCCGTAGGTGGCGACCACGCCGGTCTCTGACATGCCGGCGGCGAGGTAGCCGGCCAGGTAGGAGGCCTGGGCGGTGTCGAAGAGGATCGGCTTGACGTTCTCGACTTCGATCGGGTTGCCGTCGGAGTCAAGAGCCGGGGAGTCGATGATGGCGTAGTGCGCATCGGGATTCGCCTTCGCCGCGGTGGCGGTGGAGCCGGCCAGGAGGAAGCCGACCGTGTAGGTCAGGGTGCAGCCCTGGTTGACCATGTTCTGCAGGTTCGGCTGGAAGTCAGCCGGGGAGGAGGACTCGGCGGTCTGGATCTCCGCACCGGTCTGGTCCTTGATGGCAACGAGGCCGTCGTGGCCGGACTCGTTGAAGGACTTGTCGTCGAAGCCGCCCTGGTCGGAGACCATGCAGGCCTTGTAGTCCTTGGGGGCGCTGCTGTCGCCACCGGCGCCCTTCTGCTCTTCGGGTGGTGCGCCACAGGCGCTGAGAAGGAGCGCTCCGGCTCCGAGGATGGCCGCTGCGCGGGCTGCCGTTGACTTCATGGGGATCCTCCAACGACACGGGGGTCGGGTCAGGGGTCGGGGCCGGGCTCCGATGCCAGGCGCTGGCAATAACCTACCCCGCCTGAGAGGGTTTGCAGAACCCAGAGGTCCCACCGCGGCGGCGACCCCGGTCAGCGCTTCTGGTCGCGCTGCACGCACAGGGCCGCGAGGAACCCGGCGCCGCAGCGGATGGCGCGCTCGTCGATCACGAGGTCCCCCATGTGGAGGTCATAGGTGCGGCCGCCGGGAGTGCGGGTGCCGAGGCGGCCCAGCGCCCCTGGCACCTTCCCGAGATACCAGGCGAAGTCCTCACCCCCGAGGGACTGCGGCGCCGCCTCCACGCTCTCCGGACCGAACTGACCGGCGGCGGTGCGCTCCATGAGGCGCACGCAGCGGGCGTCGTTGGTGACCGGCGGGATGCCGCGGGTGTGGTGCACGCTCGCCTCCACCCCGAGGGGCCGCACCAGCATGATGAGCAGTTCTTCCAGGAGGGTGGAGGCGCTGTCCCAGGCGTCGCGGTCCAGGCAGCGCAGCGTGCCCTGCATCTGCCCCGAGGAGGGGATCGCGTTGAAGGTGCTGCCGGCGTGGATGGAGCCCCAGGTGAGGTTGACGCCGCTGCGGGGATCGAGGCGCCGGGTCAGCATCGCCGGCAGCTGGGTCGCGACCAGCCCCATGGCGCAGATGAGGTCCTGGGTGTTGTGGGGCCGGGAGGTGTGGCCGCCGGCGCCGCGCAGTTCGATGGAGATCGGGTCGGCGGCGGAGGTGATGGGGCCGGTGCGCATGCCGATGCGGCCCACGTCGAAGCTGGGATCGCAGTGGAGGGCGTAGATGGAATCGATGCCGTCCACCACGCCCTGCTTCACCATCTGCAGCGCACCCGGCGGGGTGGGGCTCTCCTCGGACGGCTGGAACACGAGCCGCACCGTCCGCTTCAGGTGACCCGCGGCCTGGACGGCGCGCAGCGCCATGGCGGCGCCGAGGACGCAGGTCATGTGGACGTCGTGCCCGCAGGCGTGGGAGACGCCGTCGTTGCGGGAGCGGTACTCCACCTTCTTCAGATCGGGGATGCCGAGGGCGTCCATGTCGGCGCGCAGCGCGACGGGGCGCAGGGAGTCATCGGTGCCGCGGATGTCGCAGAACAGGCCGGTCTGCTTGGTGAGGCTGGGTTCGAGGCCGAGGTCGCGCAGCTCGGCGGCGATCAGGGCGGTGGTCCGGAACTCCTGGTGGCTGAGCTCGGGGTCGGCGTGGAGGCGTCGGCGCACCGCGATGAGGTCGTCGATGCGGGAGTCGATGATGCGGTCGATGATGCCGCCCTCTCCGACGACGGCTTGGTGGCGGGCAGCCTCGGGTCCGGCGGTGCGGTTCTGCTCGTTCTCAGGCGTCGGCGACGGTGTCACCCCTTGCCCCTTTCCGTTCATGTCGGTCGTGTTCGTGCTCCCGGTGGTCAGCGCAGATGCCCCTGCCCATGCTCCTCGAGGTTCGCGACGAGGCCGGAGAGGCTCTGCGCGTGGTCGTCGGCGAGGACGAGGAGGACGTCCTCGGTGTCGACCACGGTGATGTCCTCCAGGCCGACGACGGCGACGGGGCGGCCGGTGCGGGAGTAGATGCTGGCGCGGGAGGCGTCGGCGATGACGGGGGCGTCCCCGAGCGCGACCACGTCACTGCCGGCTCCCCCGCTCCCCTGCTGTACGGCTGAGCCGGCCGGCGTGGCGTCGTCGTGCCCCTGCTGGGCGGCCGGCCGGGCGCTGCGCAGCTGACGGCTGAGCGCGTGGAAGTCGCCGACGTCGTCCCAGTCGAATCGGGCCGGCACCATCGCCACCGCTCCCTCCGCGGCGAGCGGCTCCGCGAGCGCGTGGTCGATCGCGATGGAGGTCATCCCCTGCCAGATCCGGTCGATCTCCTCGGGGCCGACGTGCTCCTGGCCCAGGCGGGCCAGCTGCCGCGCAGCGTCCGCCACCTGCGGCAGCAGCCGGTCCAGCCAGTGCAGGATCAGCGAGGCGCGGGCAACGAACATGCCGGCGTTCCAGGTGAAGCCCCCGGCGGCGAGGAAGGACTGGGCGGTCTCGGCGTCCGGCTTCTCCACGAAGCGGGCAACCGCGCGGGCGCCCGCAGCCCCGAGCTGTTCGGGGGTTCCGTCGGCCTCCTGGATGTACCCGAAGCCCGTGGCCGGGTAGGTCGGTTCGATGCCGATGGTGACGAGGTGGCCGAGTTCGGCGGCGCGGTGGGCGGCGCGGATGGTCGCGGTGAAGCCGTCGACGTCGTGGATCAGGTGGTCGGCGGCGAAGGAGCCGATGACGGCGTCCTCATCGATGCGTTCGGCGACCGCAGCGGCCCAGGCGATCGCCGGCATGGAGTTCTTCGGGCTCGGTTCGGCGAGGATGCGGGCGCGGCGGTCCGCCCCCGCGGCCACGGCTTGGGCCTGGGTGGTGACGGCGTCGCGGTGAACAGCACCGGTGACGATGATCGGTGGGTGGTCCGCAATGGGCTCGAGGCGGCGAAGGGTCTGCTGCAGCAGGGACGAGCCCGTGCCGGTCAGGTCCAGCAGGAACTTCGGTTCGCTGCGGCGGGACAGGGGCCACAGACGGGTGCCGGACCCGCCGGCGGGGACGATCGGGATGAAGACGGAGCTTGCGCACATGCCCCCACAGTACCGAGCCGCAACCAGGTGACCGACCGAAGAGTCGGTGAGCGGTGTTCGCTCGCCCGGACAGGACAGTCGACACGCCTCGATGTCCAGCGGGCGTTGGGCGTTCGCCCTGTGTTCTCCAGTGCTAGTGTGATAAAGCCAAAACCCCTCACGAACCAATGGAGGTCCCCGTGGCGAATGCCAAGTCCGGGACGCTGTACCGCGGACGCGAAGGCATGTGGTCCTGGGTTGCCCATCGCATCTCCGGCATGCTTCTGTTCCTGTTCCTCATCGTCCATGTGCTCGATACGGCACTGGTGACCGTCTCCCCTGAGGCCTACAACGTGGTCATCGGCCACTACAAGACGGTGGTCTTCGGCCTCGGCGAGATGGGCCTGGTCGGCGCCGTCCTGTTCCATGCGCTCAACGGCCTGCGCATCATCGCAGTCGACTTCTGGTCCAAGGGACCGGCGAAGCAACGCGCACTGTTCTGGGGCGTGGTCATCGTCTGGGCACTGATGATGCTCGCCTTCGTCCCCCGCCACCTCATGCACATGTTCGGAGGCTGATCATGACCTCGACTTCCATCCCCCAGCCGAGCACCCGCTACTCGCGTTCGCGCTACCGCCGCACCGGCCGGTCCGGCCCGAACCTCGAGATGATGTCATGGCTGTTCATGCGCCTGTCCGGCCTCGTCCTCGTCTTCCTGGTCATCGGCCACCTGTTCGTGAACCTGTGGCTCGGCGAAGGCGTCAAAGCGATCGACTTCGGCTTCGTGGCCGGCAAGTGGGCCAACCCGTTCTGGCAGGTCTGGGACCTGCTGATGCTGTGGCTCGGCATGATCCACGGCGCCAACGGCGTGCGCACCATCATCAGCGACTACGTGGAGCGCCCGCGCCTGCGTCAGGGCCTGAAGTACCTGCTGGCCGCCGTCACCGTCGTCATCATCCTGCTCGGCACCCTGGTCATCTTCACCTTCGACCCGTGCCTGCCGGGCGTCGACTCCCAGACCATGGCGAAGTACTGCCAGGCCTGAGCACTCCCCCACTCAACGCGAGGAAAGAACCGTATTCATGCAGACCCACAAGTACGACGTGGTGATAGTCGGCGCCGGCGGCGCCGGCATGCGCGCTGCGCTGGAGTCCTCCACGCGCGCCCGCACCGCTGTGCTGACCAAGCTGTACCCCACCCGCTCCCACACGGGCGCGGCCCAGGGCGGCATGTGCGCCGCCCTGGCGAACGTCGAAGAGGACAACTGGGAGTGGCACACCTACGACACGGTCAAGGGCGGCGACTACCTGGTGGACCAGGACGCCGCTGAGGTGATGGCGAAGGAGGCGATCGACGCCGTCCTCGACCTCGAGAAGATGGGCCTCCCGTTCAACCGCACCCCGGAGGGCCGCATCGACCAGCGCCGCTTCGGCGGCCACACCCGCGAGCACGGTGAGGCGCCGGTGCGCCGCTCCTGCTACGCAGCGGACCGCACGGGCCACATGATCCTGCAGACCCTCTACCAGAACTGCGTCAAGCAGGAGGTCTCGTTCTACAACGAGTTCTACGTTCTGGACGTGCTGCTGTCCGGCGACCCCCGCACCGACGAGGACGTCCGCGCCGCCGGCGTGGTGGCGTACGAGCTCGCCACCGGCGAGATCCACGTGTTCCAGGCGAAGTCCGTCGTCTTCGCCTCCGGCGGCTTCGGCAAGATGTTCAAGACCACCTCCAACGCCCACACCCTCACCGGTGACGGCCCCGCGATGGTGCTGCGGCGCGGCCTGCCGCTGGAGGACATGGAGTTCTTCCAGTTCCACCCGACCGGCCTCGCCGGCCTCGGCATCCTGCTGTCCGAAGCCGCCCGCGGCGAGGGCGGCATCCTGCGCAACAGCGAGAACGAGCGCTTCATGGAGCGCTACGCCCCCACGCTGAAGGACCTCGCCCCGCGTGACGTGGTGGCCCGCGCCATGGCGAACGAGGTGCGCGAGGGCCGCGGCTGCGGCCCGAACCGCGACTACGTGCTGCTGGACCTCACCCACCTGGAGCCCGCGCACATCGACGCGAAGCTGCCGGACATCACCGAGTTCGCCCGCACCTACCTGAACGTGGAGCCGTACACGGAGCCGATCCCCGTGTTCCCCACCGCCCACTACGCGATGGGCGGCATCCCCACCAACATCCGCGGTGAGGTGCTGCGCAACGAGAAGGACGTGGTGCCGGGCCTGTACGCCGCCGGCGAGGTGGCGTGCGTGTCCGTGCACGGGGCGAACCGACTCGGCACGAACTCGCTGCTGGACATCAACGTGTTCGGCCGCCGCGCCGGCATCTACGCCGCCGAGCACGCCCACGAGGTGGACTTCGCGGAGGTCGCCGAGAACGCTGAGGCGCCGACCGTCCAGCTGCTCGAGGAGCTGAAGAACCGCCCGGCGAACCCGGACCGCATCGCGGCGATCCGCCGCGACCTCCAGGAGGTCATGGACGCCCACGTGCAGGTGTACCGCACCGACGAGACCTGCCGTCACGCGCTCGCCGAGATCAAGAAGCTCAAGGAGCGCTACGCCGCCGTGTCCGTGGACGACAAGGGCACCCGCTACAACCTCGACCTGCTCGAGGGTGTGGAGCTCGGCTTCCTGCTCGACCTCGCCGAGGTCGTCGCCCTGGGCGCCCTGGAGCGCAAGGAGTCCCGCGGTGGTCACTTCCGTGAGGACTACCAGAAGCGCGATGACGTCAACTTCCTGCACCACACCATGGCCTACCGCACCGCGGACGGCACCGGTGAGGAGGGCACCGACATCCGCCTGGGCAAGAAGGACGTCGTCATCACCCGTTACGAGCCGAAGGAGCGCACGTTCTGATGTCTTCCGCTGCTGCTGACACCACCGCATCCGGCGCGCCCGAGGGCCGTCAGGAGAAGCCGCGCATGAGCGGCGACCAGGAGATCCCCACCTTCCAGGTCACCCTGAAGATCGCCCGCTTCGACCCGGACACTGAACGCGGCCACTACTGGGACGAGCACACCGTCACCATGTACGGCACGGACCGCATCCTCGATGCGCTGCACAAGATCAAGTGGGAGATCGACGGCTCGCTCACGTTCCGCCGCTCCTGCGCGCACGGCGTGTGCGGCTCCGATGCGATGCGCATCAACGGCCGCAACCGCCTGGCCTGCAAGACCCTGCTGAAGGACCTGAACCTCAACAAGCCCATCACGGTGGAGCCGATCAAGGGCCTGCCGGTGGAGAAGGACCTGATCGTGGACATGGAGCCGTTCTTCGACTCCTACCGCGAAGTCATGCCCTTCCTGGTGGCGCAGGGGCAGGAGCCGTCCCGCGAGCGCCTGCAGTCCGCTGAGGAGCGCGAACGGTTCGACGACACCACCAAGTGCATCCTGTGCGCCGCGTGCACCTCGTCCTGCCCCGTGTTCTGGACCGACGGCCAGTACTTCGGTCCCGCTGCGATTGTGAACGCGCACCGCTTCATCTTCGACTCCCGCGATGACGCCGGTGAGCAGCGCCTGGAGATCCTCAACGACCGCGAAGGCGTGTGGCGCTGCCGCACCACTTTCAACTGCACCGAGGCCTGCCCCCGCGGCATCCAGGTGACCAAGGCGATCGCCGAGGTCAAGCAGGCGATGATCAACGGCCGCATCTGACGGCCGCGCCCCGGCCGGACCATCCTGCCGGATCACACGACAGCAGCGCCCGCCCACCACTCCCCCATGGAGCATGTGGGCGGGCGCTGCTGCGTCTGCGGGTGGGCTGGACCTGAGCCCGCCATGGATCCGGTCCGCCCTGCCCTCCGCGGCCGGGCCGCGGCCGTCAGGACAGCAGCGTCTCGCCGATGAACCCGTCGGCCGCGCACCCCGGCGGGATCGCGAACACGGCCGACCCGATCGGCGTGGTCCACGTGTTCAGCAGGTCCCCCTCGGCGAGGCGCTGCTGAATAGGCAGGAACTGCTCGAGCACATCCGCCTGGTACGACGCGAACAGCAGTCCCGTGTTCGATCCGGACTCCGCCCCCGGCAGGGGCGCATCGTCGTAGTTGTAGGGGCGGCGCAGGATCCGCTCCCGCGCGCTGCGTGACGTGGCACGGCGCATGTGGGAGAAGTCGTCGATGACGGGCATCCCGGTCGCTGTCTTCGCGTGGTAGTCCGGGGCGTCATGCTCCTTTGTGCCCGTCAGGGGTGCGCCGGTGTCGAGGCGGCGCCCGATGGAGAATTCGCGACTGGGTCGGTCCACCTCATCCCACGTCTCCATGTTCATGGCAATGCGGCGCAGCACGAGCGACGTGCCGCCGTTCATCCACGAGCCGTCCTTCACCCAGATCAGGTCATCGAACGCATCCTCATCGGGATGCGGGTTCACCGTGCCGTCCACCTGCCCGAACAGGTTGCGCTGCGTGCGGCCGTCGTCGTGCGCGCCGCGGGCGCTGCGGAAACCGCGCTGGACCCAGGCGAGGTCGGCGAACGGCCGCACAGACTTCAGCATGGCCCGCTGCGCATGCGACAGCGCGACGGGGTCGTCGGAGGCGACGAGGATCAGCAGGTCCCCGCCGGAGAACTCGTCCTGCAGCTGGTCGATCTCGAACGCGGGCAGCGGCTTCAACCAGGCGGGGGCGGCGCCGCCGGCGCGCTCCACGAACCCCGGACCGAAGCCGACCGTGATCGTGAGGGCCGACGGGTCCGCCGCCAGCTCGGGCTCCACATCCGTCAGCGGGGCCCGGCCGTCGGTGAGGCGGGATGCGTCGTCGGTGACGATGCGCATCATCCGGGCGAGCGCGTCCCGGTCCGTGTCCTTCTTCAGGGTGAACGCGATGAACGCGGCGTGGGCGGCGGGGGCTTCCGTGATGCCGGCCTGGTGGGTGCCGTAGAAGGCGGTCCTCTCCTCCCCGAACGGGGCGGGGCTCTCCTGCTGGGCGGACTCGGCTCCGCGGTTCCTGGTGAGGAGACCGGAGGCGGTGGATGCGCCGAGCGCGCCGCCGACTGTCAGGCCCGCTGCAGTGAGTGCGCCGCCGGTCAGCAGTCGCCGTCGCGAGGTCCCCGACTGCGCGGGGGCCGGCTCAGCCGAGTTCGGCTCAGCGGGGCTGGCCTGGTCAGTGGCCGCCATCGGATGCACCCCCGTGGCCGGGCGCGTAGTCCTCCTGTGCTCCGGCGAAGTCGCGGATCTGTGCGGTCAGTTCGAGGGTGCTCCCATCGGCGAGCTCCAGGTCGATCGCGACCTCGTCACCGGGCTTCAGCGGGCCGGTCAGGTCCATCAGCATGATGTGGTCGCCGCCGGGCTCCAGAGTGAGGGAGGCGCCCGGTTCGATGGTGAACCCGCCTTCCTTCTCCTTCATCGTCATCCCGCCCTTGGCGTTGCCTTCGGTGCCGTGCAGCTGCACCATGTGCGCCGCCTCGGAGGAGCCGCCCGTGATGGTGATGGCCTTCGGCCCGTTGTTGGTGATCTCGGCGAACACGCCGGTCATGCCGTCGTCGGCGGCCTTGCCCCAGGCGTCGTGCACGGTGAGATCCGCGCTGGTGGCCGTGGCGCCCTTGTCGGTACCGCCCTGGTCGGAGCCGCCGCCGTCGGAGACGACCGCGGGGGTGCTGGAGGTGTCCGAGCCGGCGCTTCCGGAGGCTCCGTCGGCACCGCTGGAGCAGGCGACGAGGGCGGCGAGGGCAGCGGTGGCGACGCCGGCGGCAGCGGCGCGGCGGGACAGGGCAAGACGACGAGAGCGCATGCGCATCAGAGCGGGTTCCTTCGCAGATCGGGACGGCCGCGCGGCAGTACGGGGCCGGGCGCACGCCACCCTATCCGTCCCGAATCCCGGCCGGGAGGACCAAGGTCCCCACCCTGGAGACAGCGGAGCGGCCGACGGATCCGTGCGTTCACACGGTCCCGTCGGCCGCTGTCGATGCCGAGGTGGCTGCCCTCCGGGCGCCGCCGGGTGGGCAGTCGGGGCTTCCTCAGTCCGTTCGATAGTCGACGACCAGTGGTGCGTGGTCGCTCCACCGCGTGTCGTACGAGGGGGCGCGGTCCACGCGGCAGTCCACCGCGCGGCCCGCGAGGTCCCGGGAGGCGATCTGGTAGTCGATGCGCCAGCCGGCGTCGTTGTCGAACGCCTTTCCCCGGTTGGACCACCAGGTGTACGGCCCGGGGACATCGCCCGCGTGCGTGCGGCCGATGTCCACCCAGTCGAGCTGGTCGAACATCCTGTCGTAGTAGGCCCTCTCCGTGGGGAGGAAGCCCGCCTTCTTCAGGTTGCCCTTCCAGTTCTTGATGTCGCGCTCGGTGTGCGCCACGTTCAGGTCGCCGGTGAGCAGGACGTGGTTGCCCGCCTCCCGCAGCAGCCCGATGCGCTCCACCATGGCGTCCATGAAGCCGTACTTGTCGCTCATCTTCTGTTCGTCCTCGGCGTTGCCGGTGTGGACGTACGCGGAGATGATGGTCAGAACCGCATCGTCGTTGAACGGGGAGGTGATGTCCGCCTCCACCCACCGGCCGGCCGTGGCGTAGTACTCCACGCCGATGCCGAGGCGAGTGTCCAGGAACGGGTGGCGGGAGCAGATCGCCACACCGGCGCGGCCCTTGGCGGCCGCTTCCGCGTGGACGACGTTCCAGCCCTCACCGATCAGCGGGGCGACGAGCTCGTCAGGAGCCCGCACCTCCTGCAGGGTGATCACGTCCGGTGCGGCCTGCTCGATCCAGTCGTGCATGCCTTTGCGCACCGCGGCGCGGATCCCGTTGACGTTGACGGTTGCGACGGTGAAGGTCACTTGTCAGCGGCCTTCTTCTTCTCCCATGCGCGCTCAGCGGACTCCACCACGTTCGCCATGAGCAGGGCGCGGGTCATCGGGCCCACACCGCCCGGGTTCGGGGAGTACCAGGAGGCCTTCTCCTCGCAGCCCGGGGCGAAGTCGCCCTGGATCTTGGACTTGCCGGTCTCCGGGTCCTTCGTGCGGGACACGCCCACATCCAGGAGGACAGCGCCCTCCTTGATGTGCTCCGGCTTGATCAGGTGCGGTGCGCCGGCGGCGCCCACGACCACGTCGGCCTGCTTGATGAGCTCCGGCAGGTTCTTCGTGCCGGTGTGGCAGAGGGTCACGGTGGCGTTGAACTCGCGGCGGGTCAGCAGGGAGCCGATCGGGCGGCCCACGGTGACGCCGCGGCCGACCACGACCACGTGCTTGCCGTTGAAGTCGATGCCGTGGCGCTGAGCGAGCTCGATCGCTGCGCGCGGGGTGCAGGGCAGCGGGGTATTGATCGGATTGTTGACGTTCAGCACGAGGCGGCCCAGGTTGATGGGGTGCAGGCCGTCGGCGTCCTTCTGCGGGTCGATGTACTCGAGCACGGCGTCGGTGTCGATGTGCTTCGGCAGCGGCAGCTGGACGATGTAGCCGGTGCAGGACTCGTCGCTGTTGAGCTCATCGAGGACCTTGAAGAGGTCCTCCTGCGAGATGTCCTCCGGGAGGTCCTTGCGGATCGAGTTGATCCCGATCTCCTCGGAGTCGCGGTGCTTGCCCGCAACGTAGATCTCGGAGGCGGGGTCCGCGCCCACCAGAACGGTGGCGAGGCCGGGCTTCACGGCGCCCTCGGAGATGATCTTCTCCACGCGCTCCTTGAGCTCCTGCTTCATGGTCTTGGCCGTGGTGCGGCCGTCGAGGACCTGTGCGGTCATGTGCGTCTTCTCCTTCTGTCGGAAGAGCTGGGGTATCAGTACTGCTCGAGGCCGGCGTACAGCGGCTTGGAGTCGGCGAGGGCGCGGGTGCGCGCACGCAGCTTCTCCAGGTCCGCGTCGCCCTTGAGGGCCTCGGCGATGACATCGGCGACCTCGGTGAACTCCTCGGCGCCGAAGCCGCGGGTGGCGAGGGCGGGGGTGCCCACGCGCAGACCCGAGGTGACCCGCGGCGGGCGCGGATCGTTGGGCACGGAGTTGCGGTTCACGGTGATGCCGACCTCGTGGAGGATGTCCTCCGCCTGCTGGCCGTCGATCTTCGAGTTGACGAGGTCGACCAGCACGAGGTGGACGTCAGTGCCGCCGGAGAGGAGCTTGATGCCGGCATCCGCGGCGTCCTTCTCCATGAGGCGATCAGCGATGATCTGGGCGCCCTCGAGGGTGCGCTGCTGGCGCTCCTTGAACTCCGCGGACTGGGCGACCTTGAACGCCACGGCCTTGGCGGCGATGACGTGCATGAGCGGGCCGCCCTGCTGGCCCGGGAACACGGCTGAGTCGACCTTGCGGGCGAGTTCCGCCTTCGACATGATCAGTCCGGAGCGGGGGCCCGCCAGGGTCTTGTGGACCGTGGAGGACACGACGTCGGCGTAGTCGATGGGGCTGGGGTGCAGGCCCGCGGCCACGAGACCGGCGAAGTGAGCCATGTCGACCCAGAGCTTCGCGCCGACCTCGTCGGCGATGGAGCGGAAGGCATCGAACTCGAGCTGGCGCGGGTAGGCCGACCAGCCGGCCACGATGACCTGCGGGCGGGTCTCCAGCGCGAGCTTGCGGACCTTGTCCATGTCGATGCGGCCGGTGTCCGGCTCCGTCTCGTAGGCGACGACGTTGTAGAGCTTGCCGGAGAAGTTGATCTTCATGCCGTGGGTCAGGTGACCGCCATGGGCGAGCGACAGACCCATCATGGTGTCGCCGGCTTCGGCGAGTGCGTGCATCACGGCAGCGTTCGCGGAGGCGCCGGAGTGCGGCTGCACGTTGGCGTGCTCAGCACCGAACAGCTGCTTGACGCGCTCAATGGCGAGGTTCTCTGCGACGTCCACGTACTCGCAGCCGCCGTAGTAGCGCTTGCCGGGGTAGCCCTCGGCGTACTTGTTGGTGAGGACGGAGCCCTGCGCCTGCAGGACTGCGCGCGGAACGAAGTTCTCACTGGCGATCATTTCGAGCATGTCGCGCTGGCGACCGAGCTCCTGATCGAGGACCTTCGCGATGTCGGGATCGAGCTCAGAGATCGAGCTGTTCATCAGGTTCATTTCTTCTCCTTCACGGACGGACACATCCTCGGCCGAGCAGCGGTGAGGAAGGAGTACGGGAGCGGGGGCCACTGCACGCCCGCCCAGGGTTCTTCTTACCAGGTCAGTCTGACGCTTTCGCCCAGATCCCTAGAGATCCAGGCCGAGTCTCACGGGTTCGGGCTCCAGCGCGATCCCGAAGTGATCCTGCACACGCCGCTGGACTTCGCGGGCGAGCAGACGGATGTCCTCGCTGGACGCCCCGCCGCGGTTGGTGAGCGCCAGCGAATGCTTCGTGGAGACCGATGCGCGCACCTCGCCATCGGCCTGGAGGGTGAAGCCGCGGTCGATGCCGGCGTGACTGATCAGCCACGCGGCACTGCTCTTGATGCGGCCGTCTCCGGCGGGGAACTGCGGGGCGCCGTCGGGCAGCGCGGCCGCCTGTTCAGCGGTGAGGATCGGGTTGGTGAAGAAGCTGCCGGCGCTCCAGGTGTCGTGGTCGGCTTCGTCCAGGACCATGCCCTTGCTGCCGCGGATCTCGAGAACTGCGTCACGCACCTGGGCCGACGGGGCCCGCTCCCCCACCTCGACGCCGAGTCGGCTGGCGAGCTCCGGGTAGCGGATCGGTGCGGACAGGTCGCTCTTCTCCTGGTGGAAGGTGACGCTCAGCACCACCCAGCGGTTGGTGGCCGAAGGCGTCCCGCCCGTGTACGGGGTCGCCTTCAGCACGGACATGCGATAGCCGAAGGCGAGCTCGGGGGGCGTCAGCACCCGTCGGGCGCCGTCGTGGCGGTCCCACACCTCGACCTCGGCGATGGTGGCGGAGACGTCCTGGCCGTAGGCGCCGACGTTCTGGATGGGGGTGGCACCGACGGAGCCGGGGATGCCGGAGAGCGCTTCCGTGCCGGAGGCGCCGTGCTCGATGGCGTGGCGGACCGCGTCGTCCCACACGGTGCCGGCGGCGTGAGTGATGACGAGGCCGTCGATGTCACCGCGGTCCTCGGTGGTGATGATGATGGGCCGCACCTGGGCCGGCTCGGCCGGCGGCAGGGTGCGCACGACGGTTCCGCGGAAGGGGGCGTCGGAGGCGACGAGGTTGGAGCCGCCGCCGAGGACGAGCAGGGGCTGCCCGGCCTCATCGGCGGTGCGGACCGCGTCGATGATCTCCTCGGGAGTGCGGGCGTCGATGACCTCGTCGATCTCGCCCCCGATGCGCAGGGTGGTGAGGTCGCTCAGCCTCATGCAGCGTCCCCCATCGAGGCGCCGGACGAGTCGGCGGGGTTCGTCTCGCCGATGCGGACGACGGCGCGGGACTTGCCGAGCACGCGGGCGCCGCCGCTGGTGACGGTGAGGTCGATGCGGGCTTCCTGCTTCGCCTCGTCCACGGCGCCGATCACGGCGACGACCTCGACGTCGACGGAGCCGAGAGCGGGCACGGGCACGGGCTTGGTGAAGCGTGCTTCGGCGCGGAGGATGCGGCCCGGGTCGCCTGCCCAGTCGGAGACGGGGGCGAGGACGGAGCCCATGGTGAGCATCCCGTGGGCGATCACGGATTCGAGGCCGACGCTGCGCGCGAACTCGTCGTTGTAGTGGATCGGGTTGAAGTCACCGGAGGCGGCGGCGTAGCGCACGAGGCTGTCACGAGTGAGTGTGATGGTGGCGCTGGCGACCTGGGTGCCCTTGTGGTTCGCGGTGATGCCGGCGGGGGTGGGGACGGTGGCGGTCATGTCAGTTCTCCTCTCCGCGCACCACGAGGGAGGAGCGGACGCTGGCGGCGTGGGCTCCGTCGGCGTCGGTGAAGTCGACACGGGTGCTGATCATGGCGTGGGGGCCGACGGACTTCACGGACTCCACGGTGAGCTGGGGTGTGAGGACGTCGCCGGCGACGATGGGGCGGGCGAGGTCGAAGGACTCATCGGAGTGGACGACGCGGGAGAAGTCGACGCCGGCGTCGGGGTCGTTGATGTAGGCGGCCTCGGCCTGCTGGGCGAGGGACACGAGGAACGTGGGGGTGGCCACGATGTCGCGGTAGCCGGCGGCGCGGGCGGCGTCGGTGCGGTGGTGCAGTTCGTTGGCGGCGCCGGTGGCGGTGGCGAAGGCGCGGATCGCGTCAGCGGTGACGGCGGCGGCGTCGCCGGGCGGGTACTGCCTGCCCGCGTAGTCGGGGTTGGGCTGAGTCACGTGAGCCTCCTTGTGCGTACGGTGCCGCCGAGGATTCTAGTCCGCTGGCCTGGGCGGCGAGTTCCGGCCGAGCGGACGGAGGCGGTGCGTCGGCTGCGGGGCCGACGGGTGCCGCGCGTGGTTCGGGCAGAGAAAAAGCCACCCGTAGCGCCGGGTGGCTTTTTTCTATGGTCTCGCAGACCGAAGATCAGCGGGTCTCGCGGTGAGCCGTGCTGCGGCCGCAGGTCGAGCAGAACTTCTGGAGCTCGAGGCGGTCCGGGGTGTTGCGACGGTTCTTCTTGGTGATGTAGTTGCGGTTCTTGCATTCTACGCACGCCAAGGTGATCTTCGGACGCACGTCAGAGCTCTTGCTCGCCACGATTGCCTCTTTTCGTCATGCGCACTCGCATACGCTGTTTCGATGTGCCTCCGAGCCGGAGACAAGTCAACACTCCAGCATCGGACTGGAAGTGGTACCGAGGGCGGGGCTCGAACCCGCGACCTCACGATTATGAGTCGTGCGCTCTGACCAGCTGAGCTACCCCGGCTTGATCGGGAAAGCGGCCCGGCAACCACGTGGGATGCCGGGCCGAATCCTTCTCAGAGCCCCGAACGGGAATCGAACCCGTGACCTTCTCCTTACCATGGAGACGCTCTACCTTCTGAGCTATCAGGGCAACCTGCGAAACTTTATCAAGCTTGCTCGTGAGAGACAAACCGAAGAAGTCTCCGGTGCACGAGATCACATCTGCGGGATGTGGACTCTCCTGCGTGGCGGGTGAGGGATTCGAACCCCCGAAGGCGATGCCAGCTGATTTACAGTCAGCCCCGTTTGGCCACTCCGGAAACCCGCCGGAGGTCCGATCCGGCGATCACTCACCCGATCTGACTCGAACAATACTAGCGACAGTTCACCGGGGGTTTCCAATCCCGCCAGGCGGAATGTGACCTGATCCGCTCACGGAGTGCGCCTGCGCTGGTAGCCGCTGACTGGGGCGGTCAGCAGCAGTTCGTGGGCCGACCGCCCCAGTCCAGCGGCGACTGTGCTCAAGCAGCGGAGGGCAGCGCTGTGCGGTTGGTGCCGCCGGCGGAGATCATCGCGCCGAAGAGTGCGCGGGAGGCCTCTACCTGCCCGGACATCTGCTCTTCGAGTGCACGTTGGGCACGGCTGATGAGCTCCAAGACGTTCTCGATCCGTCTGCTGAGCTCCTTCCAGATCACGCGGGCCTCGTCGCAGTCATCGCCCCACCAGGGCAGAGCGAGGATGAGCGGGTTGCAGGTGTTGTGGGACCCGCTGATCTTCTGGATGCAGTCCGCGACGATCTCCAGCGCCTTCTTCACAGAGGCGGGATCGAGGCCGATGTAGTCGTTCATGGTGTTCTCCTTCGATTGGTGGCGGGTCTCCGGCTCAGGCGGCGGATGCGGTGAGCTGCTGGTCGGCCTCGGTGACGAGGTGCTGGCCGAGGGTGCGCAGCTCTTCGACGAGCGTGAGCTCCTCGGAGAGCGGGACGCAGTACGTGGTGATGAAGTGTTCGCGGTCCTCACCGATCCACTCGATCGCCTCCATCGCGTCGATAGCGGATTCCAGGGCCTGACCGATGCTCTGTGCGGCATCGGTGAGGCTCTGGCCGCTGTTCTTGACGGCGGCGGGGCTCATTCCTTTGAAGGTGGATTCAGTCATGGCTGTGTCCTTTCGCGCCGGGTTCACTCCCGGCTGTGTCGTGTGGGCTGCTTCCGGGCCGTGTCGGTGCCGGTCTGCCCGTTCCGGATTGTGTGGGTGATGGTGCGCCTGCTCCAGGCGTGGGGGCGGGGGCTGCAGACCCCCGCTGCTCTGGTGGTTCTCGGCAGGGTGAGAGTCGACGCTTCACTGCGGGCTCACCCCTACGGATCCGGGTCCACTGGGTGCGCCGACGCGGCGGATGCGGCCGGTGCTCGGAGCGGGGACGAACCCGTCGGGTCCGGCGGAGGCGGCTTCCTGTTCGGCGGCGTGGTGGTCGAGCGATTCGCCGATGCCGAGGACGTTGGAGGACAGCAGGCGCAGCTGCGTGTCGATGTGCCTGTCCCAGCGCTCAATGACGGTGTCGCGGTCGGGACCGCGCCAGTCGAGGTCGATGAGCAGGTGGCGGAGCGCGTCGGTATAGCCGTCGAGCTTCTGCCCGTAGTCGGTGATCTGCTGCGCGGCTCGCCGCGCCTCAGTGGGGTTCATGCCGAGAAATGTCATGGGGTCTCCTCCCGAACGATGGTGGCGGTTGCGGCCAGGACGGGCACGGGCCCGCGCGGGCTGAAGTGGTAGCCGCGGCCCGGTCCGGGGGCATCCGGGTAGCGCAGTCGGTGGCTGCCGAACAGGGTGGAGCCGGATGGGTCGGCGGTCTCGAGCAGAAGTCCGGTTCCGTCGGCGGTGAAGACGCGGGTGAGCTGCCTGCTCGGGGCCGCTGCTGTGGTGTCGAGGTCGCCGACGAGGTGGAAGCCGTATCCGGTCGCGGTGCGCAGAACGTCAGCGATGTGGTGGTGCTCGTCCTCATGGGCGAGGTCGCGCAGCCCGGTGACGGCGATGAGGCCGCGCACGTCCGGTTCGGCTGCCCCATCGGCGCAGGGCTCCTCCCCCGGGGCCGCGGCGAGGTGGTCGGCGAGGTCGCCGGTGAGGGCGAGGAGGTCGGCCAGACCGATGGCGACCTCGTCTGCGAGGTCGCGCAGCTGTGGGTGCAGCGGTGCGCGTTCGGCGTGGGCGAGGACGATCGGCGCCGACGGGTGCATCCGGCGGAACTCCGAGCAGTGGGCGATCAGGGCGGTGGTGCGGCCGCTCCCCTGGGCACCGGCGATGAGCATGGTGGCGGAGGGCACCGCCACCAGCGGCTCCACGCTGTCGGCGCGCAGGCCCACTCGTAGCTGCTTCTCCGTGAGCGGCAGGTCGTCGAGGCCGACGGATTCCGGCAGCGTCGGGATGCCGGAGGGCCTCTGCCCGGATGCCCCGGTGGCGGGTTCAGTGGTGGTGGTGCCCAGGTCCGGCGCGGGCGGCTGAGCGATCTGCGCTTCGGTGCCGTTGATGAGGGCCCGCCCTGCCGGTGAGTCCGCAGTGAGGACACCGGGGCGCTCACCGGCGATGCGGTAGTCGTCGTCCGTCGACAGGCGCAGCACGATGCGGTGCTGGGCGGATCGGGCGATGGCGGCGGGCAGGGCCTGCGGGTGCTCTGCGGTGACGGCGAGGGTCAGGCGGAGGCGCCGCGCGTCCCGCAGGAGCGCCAGCAGTGTGTCCTGCCAGTGCGTGTGTCCAGCGGAGGCGAGGGCGTCACGCAGGCCTCCCGCGTCGATGAGGATGAGTGTGTCGGTCGGAACCTGCGGGGCCGCAGTGAGGTCGGCGAACCGGGCCATGAGGCGGTTCATGCGGGGCAGGTCCGCGAGCGCAATGACGTCAGCGGTCTCCGGGAGGTCGTGCAGGGCGGCGAGGCCGCCGCTGGGGCCGTCGATGCCCCAGATGGTCAGGGGCCGGCTGGTTCGGCGGGCCGCCTCCGCGGTGGTGTGCGCGAGGGTGAGCAGCGCGCTGGTGCGGCCGCTTCCGGGCGCCCCCACGATGGTGATGGCGGTGTCCTGACCGGGCGTCACGCTCATGACGGTCTGCAGCTGTCGATGCGGGAAGTCCAGCAGCGCGAATGCACCGGCGGCGGTACCCCTGCGTTCACTGAGGCGGTCGAGGCTGATGCTCTCGGGCAGGTCATCGAGCCAGGGGCGGCGCGGTGCAGGGCAGCCGGTGGCGTCGGCGAGTCGCTGCAGCCCGGTGACGATGCGCTGAGAATCCGTCGGCTGGCCCTCCGCTCCCCCGTTGCTCGAGCTGGGCGTGAGCTGTCCGGTGCTGCCGGCGGAGACGGTGGCAGCCTCCCTGGCTGCGCCGCTGGGCTCGGCGACGGGGCGGATGGTGATCCTGCTGCGCTGCTGCTCCGTGGTGCGGCCGCCGACGAACGCGCCCTGCAGGTGGGTGAGCTGTCCGGGGCCGCGGGAGATGACAGCGCGGCCGGGCCGGTCCGCGGGGAAGTCGACGGCGTCGCGGACACCGACGATGTCCGCGGAGTCCGTTGCGTCGGTCTGCCGAAGCGCGATCCGCAGCGGGGTGTTCGTGCGCAGGCTTCCGGTGATGATGCCGGAGGGGCGCTGCGTGGCGAGGATCAGGTGGAGGCCGAGGGAGCGGCCCCGCGCGGCGATGTCGACCACGCCGTCGATGAAGTGCGGAACATCGGCCGCGAGCGCAGCGAACTCGTCGATGACGATCACGAGGCTCGGCGGGCACTCCGGGTCCTGCCTGTCCTCCAGGGTGCGCAGGTCCTTCGCTCCCTTCTGGTGGAGGATCTCTTCGCGGCGGCGCACCTCAGCGCGCAGGGATGCGAGGGCGCGGTCCACGAGGTGGTCGGTGAGATCGGTGACGAGGCCGACGCAGTGCGGCAGGTGGACGCAGTCAGCGAACGCACTGCCGCCCTTGTAGTCGACGAACAGGAACGTGATGCGCTCGGGTGAGGCGTGCGCCGCCATGGACAGCACCCAGCTCTGCAGGAATTCGGACTTTCCGCTGCCGGTGGTGCCGCCGACGAGGGCGTGGGGGCCGTCGGCCCGCAGGTCCACGGTGCAGGGCGCGGTCCCGGTGTGTCCGAGGACGGCTGTGAGAGTGCCGCTGCGGCGGCTCCAGTTCTCGGCGGCACGGCGGAGGAAGGTGCGCAGGCTGCCGCCGTCGACCTCCAGCAGCGACCAGGAGTGGGGCATGGTGGTGGAGTCGGGGGTGCTGGCGCTGGCGTCGGCGAGCGGCGCGAGGTGGCGGGCGAGGCGGCGCTGCGCCGAGTCGCTGAGGGTGTCCAGGACGTGGGCGCGGCTGCGGGTGATGCTCCCGGTGGAGCCGGGCTCACCGGCTTCCTCGTGGTCGACCCGGGCGCTGTCGGCGGCGATGTGGGCGCGGGTGCGGCAGGCCGCCGGGACCTCTCCGCTGCTGCGCGCGATCCAGATGACGTGGATTCCAGCGGCGGGTCCGCCATCGAGCAGTGCGCTCAGGTCGGTGCGGCTGACCAGCGCGGGTTCGACCAGGGCGACGACGATCCGCGGGAACGGGACCGTGGCGTCAGCGCCGGCCTCGGCATCGGGTGCCTGCAGGCGGGTGTGCAGTTCGGTCAGCAGCACGGCGATGAGGTCACGGGCGGCGGCGCTGCCGCGTGCGATGTGGGTGGTGTGCAGGGGGCTGAACGGGCTGCTCGTGTGGGGCAGGTGGTGCAGCCAGTCGGGGATGTCGTCATCGACTGCGGCGATGGCGGTGAGCGTGAGGTCGGCTGGTGAATGGAGGGCAGCGAGCTGCAGCAGGGCGGACGCGAGGACCGGCGCGGTGTGCGTCCCCTCCCCGATCAGTGCAGCGGGTGTCCGGCCGGTGAGCGGGATGGTGATGGGGGCGTCCGTGATGTCGGCGAGGCCGTCGGCGGCGCGGGCGAGCTGCCGGCGCAGCTCGGGTTCGTCAGCGCCGCCGGATGTAACGGTTGTGGCGGAGGTGCAGCTGCCCGTGCCGATGCGGACGGTGCCGAACGTCGCATCGACGCGGCGGCGGCCGAACACAGCCGGGCCGAGCCGGCCGACCTCGTCGTCGAGGTCACGGATGTGAGGGTGGTGCGCGGCGAGGAGCTCTCGTTCGCGGGCGTGGTCCAGGTCGAGCGTGGCGCGCAGTGCGTCGATGTCGCTGTCGAAGTCGTGCCAGGCATCGCCGCGCTGCAGGCGGTGGTTGCGGCGGGAGTTGACGTACCCGGCGGTGGCGAACGCCGGCATGAACAGGATGAACATGAGGCTGAACGGGCTGCGGGTCAGGGCGAACAGGCCGGCGCCGAGGAACAGCGGCATGATCAGCATCATGATCGGGAAGGTCTGCCGAGTGGGGCGGCCGGGCGGTTTCGGCAGGGTGTGCCTCTCCCCGGTGACGGGTTCGAGCAGGGCGGGTGCTGGGTCCACGGGGATGGCGGCGGCGTCGGTGGCGTCCCCGCTCGTGCTGGGGGTGCGGCGCAGCCGCAGCGTGGTCTGCCCGATATGGATGATGTCCCCGTGCAGGATCGGGGCGTCGGTGATGACGCGACCGTTGATGCGCACCAGGGAGCTTTCGGTGGCGGCGCGGATGCGGTCGCCGTCGGCGCTGATGCTGAGGTGGGCGTGGACCTCGTCCAGCGTCGTGTCGCCGAGGCTCAGAATCCCCGTGCGGCTGCTGGTGCCGATGGTGTGCTCGCCGGTGGTCAGCGGCAGGTGGAGCCCTTCGGCGGGGCCGGTGAGAGCGGACAGGTAGGCGGCCGGTGCCGCGTGAGGTCCGGAGCGCTCGAGCGTCGGACGGCTGCTCGAGGCGGGGTCGGCGCCGGCGGCACGGAGGCGAACGGTCGTGCCGGAGAAGATGCCGGAGTGCAGCAGCCGCAGCTGCGGGTTGATGCGCTGCCCGCCAACGCTGATGGTGAGCGGACCCGACCCGTCCGCGGCATCCGCGTTCGGACGGGGCCCTTCGGCCGGGATCGCGGCGGCGGTCGATCCGGTGTTCTCGGCCCAGGTGTCGAGCGCGTCCGCGAGGTCGCCGACGGTGGCGGTGCCGTCGGCGGTGACAGCGAGTGCGGTGGTGTCCGCGTTGGTTTCGAGTGTGAGTCGCAGCCGCATGTCTCCCCCTCAGGACACTGCGTTCTCACTCCTTACGGAGCGCCGGCTGTCGGCCGGTGCACTCGATTATTCGGCGGCGCGCCTCGCTTCGTCCGCCTCCTGCACGGCTTTGTGGAGAAGGGGAAGGTCAGACTGATCCACAACGCGGGACATAACGGCGTACTCCACGAGCCGGGCGCGCCTGTTGGAGGCGAGACGGCCGGGGCCGCCGCGCAGACCGCGCACACCCATGCGGTCGAGCTTGTCGCACACGTTGTCGAGCTTGCGGTTGAACTTAGTGCGGGTCCAGCCGAGGCGATCGGCGGCGTCAGCGGACGACGGGATCGAGGAGATCGATTCGCCGTCGCGCATCAGCATCGGCTCGGCCAGCACCAGGATCAGCAGCTTCTGCGAATCGGTGAGGACGACCTGGCCGATGGTCTTGGGACCGTCGTCGTCGAGTTCGCGCGGAATGGTGGCGAACTCCGGGGATGTCGTATGGATGGAGAACTCGTAGGTGGTGGGGCCGGCGGTGAACACGACCTTCGTCTGATCGAATACGAGCGGCAGGCGGGCCCCGGGTGACAGCACGGCCTGCATGGTGCCGGAGTTGTCGGTGATGGAGGCGCTGAGCCGGTCACCGACGTTCAGCAGCCACCACAGTCCGTCGATGCTGCTGATGGCGAGGAACCGCCGGTGCAGGAACGGGTTGCGTTCGTCGATGATGAGATCGGCTTCGCGTCCGATCGTGAGGGAACCGTTGTCTGCGACGTCAGTCCACTCATCGCAGAACTCCACTGATACCTGTGCCATGGCACAACTTTATGGCATCCGCCACGAAACTACGCATTACGCCATAATCCGCTGGGAGAAGACCGACTCTTCCCGCCCCTCCCACCATGCTGCTCGGCGGGCCGCATCATCGAGCTCGTCGGCGAGCATCCCCAGGTCAGAGGGCCGATCCGCGACGGACGGTGCCGTCGCCCGCTCCAGCGCCGTGACGAGCGCCGCATCGGACGTCCACGACGTGTCGGCGCCTTCGTCCAGGACGGCGAGGACCGTGCTGGCGAGGGCGTAGACATCGGAGCGGGGCTCTCCCCCGCTGGCCTGTCCGACTTCGGGCGCCTGGTGCTCGAGGGCGGCCTCGGCGATCCAGTGGACACCGGGGGCGCGGTGCGCGCTCAGGTGGATCCGGCCGCTGGGAGTGGTGGTGAGCGCCTGCGGACAGAGCGCCAGGTGGAGGTGTCCGGCGGCGTGGAAGCGATGGAGCGCAGCGGCGATGTCAGCTGCGGCGCGCAGCAGGTGGGCCGGGTCCACGACCGATGGGCCCAGGACCTCGCCGTTGTCGTCGGTAACGAGGTAGAGGTGGCGGCCGCGCCGACTGTCCACGAGGCCGCCGGCGCGCACGGGGGTGATGCCGGGCAGATCGGAGAGTCGGGCGAGGGCGTCGATCCGCTGCTGGGCGCGGGCGGGGCTGACGCCGGCGACGAGGGCCGGGTCCGTCCAGGTGCGGACGGTGACGGGTCGGCGGTCCTCCACTGATCGGTAGGCGCTGGCGGTGGCGCCGCTGGCCGGGCACTGCTGGGGTGTGTGCGGTCGCGGGGTGAAGCCCTCGATGGGCAGGTGGCGACGGCGTCGGATCATCGGTGATCTCCTCCGTGTCGGGCCTCGGCGCTCCTCGTTGATGCGCGGGCGGTGGCTGCGACGATCCGGTTGGGACGCTGCGGCGGCCCGCCGGTGGTGCGGCCCGGCGCGTCTGGGTGCGCTGCCGTGCTGTCCGGTCCGGTGCGGCGAGCGGCACTTCGGGCGGTCAGCCTGCTGCGGGTTCCGCTCTCCGGGGGCGTCGGGGTCGTGCGTGCATCTGCACGCGTCGTCGCCCCTGAGGCCCGGGTGGTGGACGGCGGGTCGAGCTGGGCCTGGATGGCGCGGTCGGCGTCGGCACTGCGGCTGCCGCTGGGCAGGTTCCGGACGTGGGTGAAGGCTGTGACTCCGGTGATTCCGCTGTCCAGGAGGGTGCGGGCCGGCTGCGGGTCGCCAAGGTGGACGCTGATGGCGGCGATGTCGTCTCGGGTGATGCTGGCCGGCGGGCGTGCACCGGGCTCGGGCTGGTGCCCGTCGGCTTCGGTGAGGTCGATCTGGCTGCCGCTGACGAGGATGGCGCGGATTGTGGTGGTGCCGCGCAGCAGGATGTGGAGGCGTTCGCCGTCGTCGTCGAAGGCGAGGAGGGGTTCGTCTCCGGCTGCGGCGGCGAGGTTGGTGAAGGCGTCCGGGGCGCTGAGTGCGCGGCGGAGGCCTGCTGCATCGCTGTGGCTGGTGCCGGGCGGCAGCAGGAGTCCTCGGCCGCCGGTGCGGATGAGCAGGGCGGCGCCGTGTGCGCACCAGGTTCCGTTGTGATCCGGCATTGTTTCCCCCCTCTGCCGGTTCGTCCCGGTCAGACGCTGCCGGCGTCGAACAGGGAGTAGCGGTTGATCTCTTCAGCGGCGTCGTCGGCGACTGCTTCGAGGGCGACGACGGTGGCGTTGTCGCGGCCGCCGGCTTCGACGGCTTTGGTGACGAGGGAGGGGGCGACGTCGCGGATGTCGTCGGCTTCACGGAGGCAGTATTCGATGACGGCGTCGTCGAGTTCGCCGTTGATGCCGTCGGAGCAGATGACGAAGCGGTCACCGAGCATGGCCGGCAGGCGCCAGAAGTCCGGGCTGGAGTTGGGGCCGGGGCCGAGGGCGCGCGTCACCATGTTGCGGTAGGGGTGGACGCGGGCTTCCTCTTCGGTGATTTCGCCGCGGTCGACGAGTTCCTGCACGACGGAGTGGTCGATGCTGATCTGTTCGAATTCGTCGTTGGAGAGGCGGTAGATGCGGGAATCGCCGAGGTTCATGACGACCCAGGTGGCCTGGTCGTGGTCGAACGAGGTGCCGACGAGGGCCACGGTGGTGCCGGCGGAGCGCGCGGCGGTGGAGTCGTCGAGTCGGGTGATCCGCTCGTAGGCGACGATGAGGTTCTCGGCGAGGGTCTCGGGGGTGATGTCGTGCTGCCCGGCGAGGTCGCTGAACTGGTCGACGACGATGGCGCTGGCGATCTCTCCGGCGTTGTGGCCGCCCATGCCGTCGGCGACGAGGTAGATCGGATGGGCGGCGAGGTAGGAGTCCTCGTTCATGCTGCGCACGCGCCCGACGTGTGTGGCCGCTGCTGACCGGACCCGGATGGGCTCGGTCAGCAGCGTGCCGTACTGGGAGTCATCCCTCACGCGTTCTTCTCCACGGTCACGTCCCGGTCACCGAGCTGGAGGGTCCAGCCGTCGGGCAGGATGGTCGGCTGGTTGGCGGGGACCGGGTAGACGGTGCCGTCGACGTCGGTGACGGAGGTTCCGTTGGTGGAGCCGAGGTCGGTGACGACGATGCCGTGCTGGTTGTTCTCGATCAGCGCGTGGGTCTTGGACATGGAGCGGGACTCGTCCTGCACGGCGATGACGCTTTCGCCACCGGATGCCTGCGGGTTGCGGCCCACGAGGGTGCGCGGGGCGAGGGTGTGCTCTTCGCCGTTGTCGAAGCGGAGGCGGATTCGGGCCATGAGCTCCGTGGCATCGTCGTCGGAGCTGGTGGCCTGCTGCGCGGCCGGTGCGGCGACGAGGCGGGTGGCGTCGTCGTCTTCGTCCTGCTGGGCGGTGTCGGCGTGGCCGACGACGACGCTGTCGCCTGCTGCTTCGGTGCTCTGGTCGAGGCGCTGGCCGACGGAGTCATCGCTGACGGCAGCGGCGTCCTCGGTGGTGTTCTCATCTTCGGGCGAAGCCGTGAGGGCGGAGTCGTCGCTGGAGACGGAGACGCCGACACCTGCTGCCGCGGAGTCCTGTTCTGCCTGTGCGCTGCTCTGCTCCTCCGCGCCGTCGGTGAGCTCCTCACTCTGGTGCTCAGCGTTGAGAGCGGGGGCTGCCTGCTCCTGGGCGGGCGCATCTGCCGGTGCTTCACCGAAGGTGCCGGAAGCGGTGGCGTCGGCGGGCTCTGCGGACAGCGCATCGGAGTCGTCGGAGACGCTCACGCCGTGACCGGCGGCGACTGCGGCGCTGTCGTCATGAGCGGCGTCAATGTGGCTCTCGCCTGTGGTGGAGGCTCCCTGGCCGTGGTCCTGTTCACCGAAGGCGGGGGCAGCGGACTGGTCGCCGGAGGCCGGGGCTTCGGACTGGTCACCGTAGGCCGGGGCAGCGGACTGGTCACCGTAGGCCGGAGCTGCGGAGCCCTGGCCGACGGCCGGCGCGGCTCCGACGGCGAAGGAGCCGCCGGCGGCAGGGGCGCTGAACTGCTGCGCCTGTTGGTCCTGGGCGCCCCACTGGGGTGCCTGCTGATCCTGGGCGCCCCACTGGGATGCCTGCTGATCCTGGGCACCCCACTGGGGTGCCTGCTGCGCGCTGGGCTCACCGTACTGCGGAGCCTGACCGGCGGAGGGCTGACCGAAGGACGCCTGCTGGTCGTAACCGCCCTGCTGGTCGTAACCGCCCTGCGGGACGGGGTTGTTGGCGCTCGCCTGACCGAAGGCCGGGGCGGACTGCTGGAATCCTTCTGCGCTGTTCTGCCCGAACTGGTTGGGGGCCTGGCCGAAGCCAGCGGAGTGCTGGTCGTAGCTGCCGGCGCCAGCGGCCTGGTTCGAGTTCGAGGCGCGCTTGTCGATGGTGAGCTTTCCGGTCGCCTGCTTGATGGTGCGGATGCCGACGGCTCCCATGCCGGGGCTGGTTCCCTTTGCCGCCCGCAGGCCGATGACGGCGAGCAGGAGGATGAGGAAGATGACGACCGCGGCGACCCAGAGGATGAAGTAGAGGGCGCCGGGCTTGGATGCGTTGGAGAGCATGTAGCCGATTTCGGCAATGGCGACGAGGATGATCGGCAGGGCGCTGATGAAGATGACGTCGATCAGCCAGGATCCGACCTTCTTGCCGCCGGATGCGGGGGTTTCGGAGGACAGGGGTCCGCTGTTGGCGCTCGCTGTCGGTCCGTATGGCGTGTTGGTCATTGCGATTCCTCTGTCGATTGAAGTCGTGGGCTGACAGTCTGGTGGCCTGCCGGTGCTCAGCGGCGCGGTGCGGACCGGCCGTGCTTGCTGATCATCCTAGTTCCTTGTGCCGTGGGAGGGCCCGTGAGACCGGCTGGTTCCCTGCCCCGCCTGACACTACCGAAATCGGGATTGACTTGCGCGGATAGTTCGCCCCGTGTGGATAACGATCCGGTATGGACTGCCCCTGGTCTCCCGGTGCGGCCTGCTTCGCCCAGCTCCTCGCTCGCGTTGTCAGGCTGGGAGGGCGGGTGGAATCAGGCGGAGCGACGCACGAGCTGGGTGGTGAATTCCAGGAGTGCTGAGCGCGCCTGAGATTCGGGCAGGTCGCTGATGATGTCGATGGCTTCGTCGCCGTACTCGTCGGCGAGCTCTTGTGTGCGATCGGTGGCGGGATCGGCAGCAAGGAGTTTGACGGCGTGCTGGAGCGCGTCGTCGCTTTCGAGGTCGGACTCGATGGCGTGGAGCACCGCAGTAGTGCCCGGGGCGTCGTCGCCGTCGGCGTGCCGTTGGCGCAGCAGCAGGGTCGGCATGGTGGGCACTCCTTCGCGCAGGTCGGTGCCGGGGGTCTTGCCGGAGGTCTCTGGGTTGCTGCGCAGGTCGATGACGTCATCGGCGAGCTGGAAGGCAACACCGACTGCCTCGCCGTATCGGCCCAGTGCGCCGACGGTGTCCGCGGCGGCGTTGCCGAGTTGAGCGCCGAGGATTCCGGCGGCGGCGATGAGGGAGCCGGTCTTGTTCTCGAGCACGGAGATGTAGTGCTGGAAGGCGTCGGCGTTCTCGGCGGGGCCGACGGTTTCATTCAGCTGGCCGAGGCAGAGCCGCTCAAAGGTGTTGGCATGGAGGAGGACCGCTTCGGGTCCGAGCTTGGCACTGAGGGCGCTCGCACGGGCGAAGAGGAAGTCGCCGGTGAGGATGGCGACGTTGTTGCCCCAGACCTGGTGAGCGGCGCGGGTGCCACGACGGGTGGTGGCTCCGTCCATCACGTCATCGTGGTAAAGGCTGGCGAGGTGGGTGAGTTCGACGAGGACTGCTGCGTCGAGGACCTTGTCATTGGTCCCTTCCCCGAGGTGTGCAGCCAGGAGCACCAGGAGGGGGCGGATGCGCTTGCCGCCAGCGACCATGAGGTGTTTGGCGGTCCACTGTGCCATTGCGTTGTGAGTGGCGACTGCGTCGTTGAGCCGCTTCTCCACCTCTGCGAGATCGGTGAGGAGGGAGTCGGCAAACGCATCGTCCAGGTCTGACGGCAATGCGAACGAGGACATCTGTGTTCCTTCACGGGTCGAGGGAGTCGAGCACCGCCGCGCGGCGCGTCCAAAGCTCAATCCTACCCGCTGGGGATGCGGTGCCCTGCTCCCAGGCCGTCACGTGTTGACGAGACGCTTGTTTGCGTTCGAGTGGCTCTCACCCGCTCTCAGGCCAAGCCAATGAACCTGTGCCGCGAAAAAACGATTAAATGCGTGTGGGCCCCAACCACCAGGCTGGAGCCCACACCACACAAGAAAAAAGTCCGGCAGCGACCTACTCTCCCACACCCTCCCGAGTGCAGTACCATCGGCGCAGTTGGGCTTAGCTACCGGGTTCGGAAAGGTAACCGGGCGTTTCCCCAACGCTATGACCACCGGAACAACCACACAAAGACCGTTCCACACCACACCCACCACACAGGTGCGGGGATCAGACACTATACAAACAATACAACCCCACCACCAACACCACCCACAAAAAGGGCACTGCCGGCAGCCACAAGGGGTGCGGTCAATCAACCGCCTAGTGGACGCGAACACACAAGCAAACACACCAACCAACAGCCAGTGCTTTATGCGTATTTTGATAAAGTCATCGACCAATTAGTACCAGTCAGCTCCACACGTTACCGCGCTTCCACATCTGGCCTATCAACCCAATCATCTCTTGGGGGTCTCACACACCCAAAGGTGCACGGATATCTCATCTCGAAGCAGGCTTCCCGCTTAGATGCTTTCAGCGGTTATCCCTTCCCAACGTAGCCAACCAGCCATGCCCTTGGCAGAACAACTGGCACACCAGAGGTCAGTCCATCCCGGTCCTCTCGTACTAGGGACAGGCCTTCTCAAATATCCAACGCGCGCAGCGGATAGGGACCGAACTGTCTCACGACGTTCTAAACCCAGCTCGCGTACCGCTTTAATAGGCGAACAGCCTAACCCTTGGGACCAACTCCAGCCCCAGGATGCGACGAGCCGACATCGAGGTGCCAAACCATGCCGTCGATATGAGCTCTTGGGCAAGATCAGCCTGTTATCCCCGGGGTACCTTTTATCCGTTGAGCGACACCCATTCCACAATGAGGTGCCGGGTCACTAGTTCCAGCTTTCGCTCCTGCCCGACATGTCTGTCTCGCAGTCAAGCTCCCTTGTGCACTTACACTCAACACCTGATGACCGACCAGGCTGAGGGAACCTTTGAGCGCCTCCGTTACTCTTTAGGAGGCAACCGCCCCAGTTAAACTACCCATCAGGCACTGTCCCTGAACCAGATCATGGCTCGAGGTTAGATATCCAAAACGACCAGAGTGGTATTTCAACAACGACTCCACCAACACTAGCGTGCCAGCTTCCCAGTCTCCCACCTATCCTACACAAGCCGCTCCGAACACCAATACCAAACTATAGTAAAGGTCCCGGGGTCTTTCCGTCCTGCTGCGCGTAACGAGCATCTTTACTCGTAATGCAATTTCGCCGAGTTCGCGGTTGAGACAGTGGAGAAGTCGTTACGCCATTCGTGCAGGTCGGAACTTACCCGACAAGGAATTTCGCTACCTTAGGATGGTTATAGTTACCACCGCCGTTTACTGGGGCTTAACTTCCCAGCTTCGCACCCGAAGGCGCTAACCAGTCCGCTTAACCTTCCAGCACCGGGCAGGCGTCAGTGAGTATACAGCGTCTTACGACTTCGCACTCACCTGTGTTTTTAGTAAACAGTCGCTTCTCCCTGGTCTCTGCGACCCTCCCAGCTCTCACTGGTCAGGTCCCCCTTCTCCCAAAGTTACGGGGGTATTTTGCCGAGTTCCTTAACCACGATTCTCTCGAACGCCTCGGTATTCTCTACCAGATCACCTGAGTCGGTTTAGGGTACGGGCGGCTGCGCTCGTGGCGCCGGGACTTTTCTCGGCAGTACAGGATCACCCAACTTCCCCACTAAAGGGTCACTATCACGTCTGACCTACACGCGCCCAACATTACTCGGGCACAGGCTGCACGCTTAGACGGGGACAACCATCGCCCCGCGGAAGCTACCTCACTGCGTCATCCCACACGCTCACCTACTCACCGATTGGACCCCAGCCTCACACCACACCAACACCCGAAGGTGAAGAGCAGCGTTCGGGTGGTTAGCATCACGACTTTCAGCATGGGTCCTCACACAACCGGTACGGGAATATCAACCCGTTATCCATCGACTACGCCTGTCGGCCTCGCCTTAGGACCCGACTAACCCAGGGCGGATAAACCTGGCCCTGGAACCCTTGATCATTCGGCGGACGGGATTCTCACCCGCCTAATCGCTACTCATGCCTGCATTCTCACTCGCACACCATCCACCACAAGGTTCCCCCGCAGCTTCACACAATGCACGACGCTCCCCTACCCACCCCACACACAGTGGAGTGACACAGCTTCGGCGGTGTACTTAAGCCCCGCTGAATTATCGGCGCGGAATCACTTGACCAGTGAGCTATTACGCACTCTTTCAAGGGTGGCTGCTTCTAAGCCAACCTCCTGGTTGTCTCAGCAACTCCACATCCTTTCCCACTTAGCACACGCTTAGGGGCCTTAGCTGATGTTCTGGGCTGTTTCCCTCTCGACTATGAAGCTTATCCCCCACAGTCTCACTGCTGCGCTCTCACGTCACCGGCATTCGGAGTTTGGCTAAGGTCAGTAACCCGGTGGGGCCCATCGCCTATCCAGTGCTCTACCTCCAGGACGAAACACGCAACGCTGCACCTAAATGCATTTCGGGGAGAACCAGCTATCACGAAGTTTGATTGGCCTTTCACCCCTATCCACAGGTCATCCCCTCCATTTTCAACTGAAGTGGGTTCGCGCCTCCACGCGGTCTTACCCGCGCTTCACACTGCCCATGGATAGATCACTTCGCTTCGGGTCTAGAGCCGGCAACTAAAGGCGCCCTATTCAGACTCGCTTTCGCTACGGCTACCCCACACAGGTTAACCTCGCTACCGACCACTAACTCGCAGGCTCATTCTTCAAAAGGCACGCCGTCACCCCACAAAAAAGGCTCCGACGGATTGTAAGCACACGGTTTCAGGTACTATTTCACTCCCCTCCCGGGGTACTTTTCACCTTTCCCTCACGGTACTTGTCCGCTATCGGTCACAAGAAAGTATTTAGGCTTACCAGGTGGTCCTGGCAGATTCACACCGGATTTCACGAGCCCGGTCCTACTCGGGACAATGCACCATCACCCAGCCATGCAGTTTCAGCTACGGGACTCACACCCACTACGGTTCCCCACTCACAAGGATTCACCTACCACACACTGACAGCGACGACCAGGCGGCAGCCCAATCCATGCACATCCCACAACCCCTGATCAGCAACCTCTGCCGAGTATCACACCAACCAGGTTTAGCCACATCCGCTTTCGCTCGCCACTACTCACGGAATCACAATTGTTTTCTCTTCCTACGGGTACTGAGATGTTTCACTTCCCCGCGTTCCCCCCATACCGCCTATACATTCAACGGCAGGTACCAGACCATAACGCCTGGCAGGTTTCCCCATTCGGACATCCCCGGCTCACAGGTCGGTTGTCACCTCCCCGGGGCTTAACGCAGACTCCCACGTCCTTCATCGGCTTCTTGTGCCCAGGCATCCACCGTGCGCCCTTGAAAACTTCAACAAAACACACATAAAAATGAACACACAGAGACAAAACAAAAACAAAGCTTCGTTTCGCAACAATCTGTAAATTGCTTACAAGATGCTCGCGTCCACTATGCAGTTGACAAACAACACCCCCACACCAAGGCCCCACCACCCACACAGGATGGCTCCTACCCCAGCAGGGAAGAAACGACACAAGCCGCCTCACACCCCAATAGTGTGCCTACCAAACCCCACCAGCCGAACCCAGACCCGTTCCAGCACCCCCGAAGAGACACGTACTAGAGCCAGCCCAACCAGCAGCAGCCTGTTGATTCATTGATGTTCCACCCAACGAGCAGCACCCGCAACACACTCGGTCACGACAGTGCCAAAACGCTCGAAAGATACTCCTTAGAAAGGAGGTGATCCAGCCGCACCTTCCGGTACGGCTACCTTGTTACGACTTAGTCCCAATCACCGATCCCACCTTCGACAGCTCCCTCCCACAAGGGGTAAGGCCACTGGCTTCGGGTGTTACCGACTTTCGTGACTTGACGGGCGGTGTGTACAAGGCCCGGGAACGTATTCACCGCAGCATTGCTGATCTGCGATTACTAGCGACTCCGACTTCATGGGGTCGAGTTGCAGACCCCAATCCGAACTGAGACCGGCTTTTTGGGATTCGCTCCACCTCACAGTATCGCAACCCATTGTACCGACCATTGTAGCACGCGTGAAGCCCAAGACATAAGGGGCATGATGATTTGACGTCATCCCCACCTTCCTCCGAGTTAACCCCGGCAGTCTCCCATGAGTCCCCACCCGAAGTGCTGGCAACATGGAACGAGGGTTGCGCTCGTTGCGGGACTTAACCCAACATCTCACGACACGAGCTGACGACAACCATGCACCACCTGTGCACCAGTCCAAAGAAAACCACATCTCTGCAGCGATCCAGTGCATGTCAAGCCTTGGTAAGGTTCTTCGCGTTGCATCGAATTAATCCGCATGCTCCGCCGCTTGTGCGGGCCCCCGTCAATTCCTTTGAGTTTTAGCCTTGCGGCCGTACTCCCCAGGCGGGGCACTTAATGCGTTAGCTACGGCGCGGAAAACGTGGAATGTTCCCCACACCTAGTGCCCAACGTTTACGGCATGGACTACCAGGGTATCTAATCCTGTTCGCTCCCCATGCTTTCGCTTCTCAGTGTCAGTAATGGCCCAGAGACCTGCCTTCGCCATCGGTGTTCCTCCTGATATCTGCGCATTTCACCGCTACACCAGGAATTCCAGTCTCCCCTACCACACTCTAGCCTGCCCGTACCCACCGCACGCCCAACGTTAAGCATTGGGTTTTCACGGCAGACGCGACAAGCCACCTACAAGCTCTTTACGCCCAATAATTCCGGACAACGCTTGCGCCCTACGTATTACCGCGGCTGCTGGCACGTAGTTAGCCGGCGCTTCTTCTGCAGGTACCGTCACCCAAAGGCTTCTTCCCTACTGAAAGAGGTTTACAACCCGAAGGCCGTCATCCCCCACGCGGCGTCGCTGCATCAGGCTTCCGCCCATTGTGCAATATTCCCCACTGCTGCCTCCCGTAGGAGTCTGGGCCGTGTCTCAGTCCCAGTGTGGCCGGTCGCCCTCTCAGGCCGGCTACCCGTCATCGCCTTGGTGAGCCATCACCTCACCAACAAACTGATAGGCCGCGAGCCCATCCTCCACCGATAAATCTTTCCAACCCACACCATGCGGTGCAGACAGAACATCCGGTATTAGCCCCGATTTCTCGAAGTTATCCCGAAGTGAAGGGCAGGTTACTCACGTGATACTCACCCGTTCGCCACTAATCCAACCCAGCAAGCTGGGCCTTCATCGTTCGACTTGCATGTGTTAAGCACGCCGCCAGCGTTCGTCCTGAGCCAGGATCAAACTCTCCATAAAAAAATTTGAAACCCGGCAGAAAACAAACAACCGACGCTGATAAAAATCTGCGTTCAATTGTCCGAAGAAATCAACTAAAAAATTGATCCTCTGCCAAAAAAACTTTGGCATCAATAAACAGACACACTATTGAGATATCAAACAACTTGCGCACCCGAACCTCGCCCCCGATCACAATCGGCGGTCCGCTCCGGAGCAACCCCTCTAACCTACTCAGCTGACCAGACCCTGTCAAATCCCGGCTCCGTGACCTCAGTCACACCGAACGACCGTCCCGGTTCACCTCTTCAGTTATCTCCCTGAGCAGCACACGGAAGAAGTTCATCTCCCGTTCACCGCCCTGCGGGGCAACGAGATAAAACATTACGGCCCCCGAACCGAGGCGCGCAACCCTGTGGGGGCATTTGGTGGCGCGAGCAACATACGCCCCGGCTCGCCGTCCGATCTGTCCCGATTCTCAGGTCGCTGACCTGCAGTTTCGTGACGGCGGCCACCGTGTTCGGGGACCGCGCTGCTGAAGGGGGCGGTGCTGAGACGGCGAACGGGGCACCAGTCTGTGCTGGTGCCCCGTTCGGGTTCAGTGGTTGTGATCGGGGAGCCGAGTCTGCCTCCTATGCGATGCCGCGTCGCGATCCATCTGGAATCGGGCGAGATCCATCAGGATTCGGTCGCGATCCATGAGAAAGCGGTCGACGTCCATCAGAGACGCAGGCGAGTCAGTCGCCGATGCGGATCATGGCGGCGTTCTTCTTGCCGCGGCGCAGCAGGACATATCCACCGGCGAGTCGCTGCACGGAACCGAGCTCCGCATCCAGAGCCTCCGGACCACCGGCCAGCTTCTCGCCGTTGATGGACAGGCCGCCGTCCTTCAGCGCGCGGCGAGCCGCACCCTTGGACTCCACCAGGCCGCTCTCGGTGAAGGCGTCGATCAGCGGAGCCGTGCCGGCCAGCGACACCGTCGACAGCTCCCCCGCGATCACACCGACGGTTAAGTCGTCGAGCTCGCGGACATCGCCGCGGCCGAAGAGAACAGCCGCCGCAGCCTTCGCCTGCGCCGTCGCCTCCTCACCGTGCACGAGCGTGGTGAGGTCATCGGCCAGGGCGGTCTGCGCCTCGCGCTTGAAGGAGCGCTCAGCCGTCGCCTCCTCCAGCTCCGCGAGGTCGTCACGGTCGCGGAAGGTGAAGTAGCGCAGGTAGTTCATGACGTCGCGGTCATCGGCGTTGAGCCAGAACTGGTGGAAGGCGTACGGGCTGGTCAGCTCCGGATCCAGCCACACGGCGCCGCCCTCGGACTTGCCGAACTTGGTGCCGTCGGCCTTCGTCACCAGCGGGGTGGTCATCGCGTGGGCCTGCACGCCCTCCACCCTGCGGATCAGATCAGCACCGCCGACGATGTTCCCCCACTGGTCGTTCCCGCCGAACTGCAGCGTGACGCCGTGGCGTCGGTACAGCTCGAGGAAGTCGAGGCCCTGCAGGATCTGGTAGGAGAACTCGAGGTAGCTGAGGCCCTCGTCGGAGCGCAGTCGCGCTGCCACGATCTCGCGGGACAGCATCGTGCCCATGCGGAAGTGCGAGCCGTAGTCGCGCAGGAACTCCAGCGCGTTCATACCGCCCACCCAGTCCAGGTTGTTCACCATGGTGACGCCGAACTCGCCCTCAGTGTCGAGGAACGGTTCGATCTGGCCGCGCAGCGACTCCACCCACTGTCCGACCACGTCGGCCGAGTTCATGACGCGCTCGCCCGACATGCGCGGGTCGCCGATGAGGCCGGTGGCGCCGCCGACCAGCGCGTAGGGCTTGTGACCGGCGAGCTGGAAGCGCCGCATCGTGAGCACCTGGGTCAGGTGGCCGACGTGGAGCGACGCCGCAGTCGGATCGAAGCCGCAGTACAGAGACAGGGGTCCCTTCGCCGCGGACTCAGCGATGGCATCACGCCCCGTGGAGTTCACGAGCAGGCCGCGCCATTCCAGTTCGTCGACGATGTTCGACACCGATTGTTCTCCGTTTCGTGTGATCGCCCCGACGGGGCGGGTGGCGGATCGCCCAGGTGGGACGGGTAGCAGTGCGCCCCGTCCGGGGGCGGGAGGACGGGCCGCCCCGCCAGGGCGGTGACTGTCCCCGACGTTGCCGGGGCAGTCACGATTGCGGGTTAAACCTACCGCAGGGGCTCAGTGAACGACCGCAGGTCCTCCAGCGCTGCCTGCGCACGCGACACCTGCTCCGCAACAGCCGAGCGCGCCGTGCCGCCCTTCGAGGACCGCGAATCGATCGACCCGAGGGTGGTCAGCACCTCCCGCATCTCGGGCGTGAGATGCTCCGAGATCCCCGCATAGTCCTCATCGGTGAGGTCCCACAGCTCGCAGTCGCGCTCCTCCGCCAGCTGCACCGCCGCACCGGACAGCTCATGCGCCACCCGGAACGGCACGCCCTGGCGCACGAGCCACTCCGCAATATCGGTCGCCAGTGCGAAGCCGCGCGGCGCCAGATGCGCCATCCGGTCCGTGTGGAAGGTCAGGGTCGCCACCATGCCCGCGAACGCCGGCAGCAGCAGCTCCAGGTCATCCGTCGCGGTGAACACCGGCAGCTTGTCCTCCTGCAGGTCGCGGTTGTACGCCAGGGGCATCGCCTTCAGCGTGGCCAGCAGGCCCGACAGCTCGCCGATCAGGCGACCTGACTTGCCGCGCGTCAGCTCCGCCACATCCGGGTTCTTCTTCTGCGGCATGATCGAGGACCCCGTGGAGAACGCATCATCCAGGGTGACGAAGGAGAATTCCTTCGTGTTCCACAGGATGATCTCCTCGCTCAGGCGCGACAGGTCCACCCCGATCATCGCCATCACGAACGCATACTCTGCGAACACGTCACGCGAGGCGGTGCCGTCGATCGAGTTCTCCGCCGAATCCGCGAAGCCCAGCTCCCGCGCCACAGCCTGCGGATCCAGCCCAAGCGACGACCCGGCCAGCGCGCCCGAACCGTACGGGGACACCGCGGCGCGCTTGTCGAAGTCGACGAGGCGCTCCACATCCCGCAGCAGCGGCCACGCATGCGCCAGCAGATGATGGCTCAGCAGCACCGGCTGCGCATGCTGCAGGTGCGTGCGGCCCGGCATCGGCGCCTCCGGGTGCGCCTTCGCCTGCTCGATCAGCGCCGCCACCACGTCCAGAACGCCCGCGGCCACGACCCGCGCGTGATCACGCAGGTACATGCGGCCGAGCGTCGCCACCTGGTCGTTGCGGGACCGGCCGGCGCGCAGCTTGCCGCCGAGTCCATCGCCCGCAATCTCCAGCAGGCCGCGCTCCAGCGCCGAATGCACGTCCTCATCCTCCAGCGAGGGAACGAATTCGCCCGAGGCGACGCGCTCATCGAGCGTGTCCAGTGCCTGCAGCATCCGCTGCAGTTCGTCCTCGTCCAGCAGACCGGCGCGGTTGAGGACGCGCGCGTGGGCGCGAGAGCCCAGCAGGTCGTAGTGCGCGAGTCGCCAGTCGAAGTCCGTGGACTTCGACAGCGCCGCCATCGCCTCCGCGGGGCCCGACGCGAAGCGTCCGCCCCACAGGCTGATGCGCCCGTCGGCCCCCTGGCCCTCCGCCTTCCCGGAACCGCTCGCGGGCATCAGGACTCGCTCCCTGCGTTGAGGCTGGAGCCGTCACCGAAGGTGGGGCCGTTGCCGAACTTCTCATCGCGTGCCGTGGACTGCTTGGAGGCCAGGCCGTAGATCTCGATGAAGCCCTTCGCGTTGGACTGGTCGAAGCTGTCGCCCTCGTCGTAGGTGGCGAGGTTGAAGTCGTACAGACCGGAGTCGCTGCGGCGGCCCGTGACGGTGGCGCGGCCGCCGTGCAGGCGCATGCGGATGTCACCGGAGACATAGCGCTGCGTGTCGTCGATGAACGCATCCAGGGAGCGCTTCAGCGGGGAGAACCACTGGCCGTCGTACACCAGGTCGGTCCAGCGGTCGGAGACCTCGCGCTTGAAGCGGGCCTGCTCGCGCTCCAGGGTGACGCGCTCCAGCTCCCGGTGCGCCTCGATCAGCGCCATCGCGCCGGGTGCCTCGTACACCTCGCGGGACTTGATGCCCACCAGGCGGTCCTCCACGATGTCGATCCGGCCGATGCCCTGCGCGCCGGCGCGGCGGTTCATCTGCTCGATCGCCTGCAGCGGCGTCACCTTCTCGCCGTCGATCGCGACTGGCACGCCCTGCTCGAAGGTGATGACGACCTCGTCGGCGACCGGCGGGAACGCCGGATCGTCGGTGTACGAGTAGACGTCCTTGGTGGGCTCGTTCCAGATGTCCTCGAGGAACCCGGTCTCGATGGCCCGGCCCCACACGTTCTGGTCGATGGAGAACGGGTTGGACTTCGTGGTCTCGATCGGCAGGTTGTTGCGCTCGGCGTAGTCGATCGCCTTGTCGCGGGTGAGGGCGAGGTCGCGCACCGGGGCGATGCAGTTCAGCTCCGGGGCGAGGGAGGTGATGGACACTTCGAAGCGGACCTGGTCGTTGCCCTTGCCGGTGCATCCGTGCGCCACGGTGGTGGCGCCGAACTTCTTCGCGGCGGCCACGAGGTGCTTCGCGATGACGGGGCGGGAGATGGCGGAGACGTTCGGGTAGGCGTCCATGTACAGGGAGTTCGCCTTCAGCGCCTGCATGCAGTACTCCTCGGCGAATTCGTCGCGCGCATCGGCGATGTACGCCTCCACGGCACCGCAGTCGAGGGCGCGCTGGCGGATGACCTCGAGGTCCTCGCCGCCCTGTCCGACGTCGACCGCGCAGGCGATGACATCAGCGCCGGTGGCGTCGTGGATCCAGCCGATGGCGACGGACGTGTCGAGGCCGCCGGAGTAGGCGAGGACGATCTTCTCTGTCATGGGGTTCCTCCTCTTCGGGATGATGCTGTGGAAGTCTTCGGGGCCCGTCGGGCCGGATGTCAGGTGTTCGGGGTGCGCCCGTTCGCGAGCGACAGGAGCCTGTCCGCCAGCTCGGGACCGTCGGCGATGCTGCGGGCTATCAGCAGAATCGTGTCATCTCCTGCGATGGTGCCCAGCAGAGTCGGGATCACGGAGTGATCGAGGGCACTGGCGAGGTACTGCGCCGCCCCCGGGGGTGTGCGCACCACCACGAGGTTGTCGCTGGCCTCCGCGGACACCAGCAGCTCCTCGCAGAGCCGCGCGAGCCGAGCCGAATAGTAGTCGGCGGCCTCCTCGCCGGGGCGGAACGGCCGGTGCCGCTCCCCGCCGAGCGCCGGCAGGGTGTACACCAGCACGCCCGTGGAGGAGCGCACCTTCTCGGCGCGCAGGTCCACGAGGTCGCGCGACAGGGTCGCCTGCGTGACCGACACGCCCTCCTTCTCCAGCAGGGACAGCAGAGTGGACTGACTGGAGACCTCGTTGTGGGCGAGCAGCTGTGTGATCAGCTGCTGGCGGGACGCCTTGGTGTGCGGGGTGAGCTGCGCGTCGGTCATCGGGCGGCCTCCATGGTCGCGGTGGGGGCCGACGGATGCGCCGAGTCCCCGGGTGCCCGGGTGTCCGCCGGGCCGGTGGTCGCCTCGCCGGTGGCCGCCTCGCCGGTGGTGGCCTGGCCGGTGCTGGAGGAGGCGGCGTCGGCGAGGAAGGTCATCAGCGCCTTCTGCGCGTGCAGACGGTTCTCCGCCTCATCCCACACGGCACTGGCGGGGCCGTCGATGACGCTGGCGGCGACCTCCATGCCCCGGTAGGCGGGCAGGCAGTGCAGGAACAGTGCGTCATCGCCGAGCGCCATCAGCTCCTCGGTCACCTCGTAGGGGCGCAGCGCCCGCTCGATCCGCTCGTCCTTCTCGGTGCCCATCGACACCCAGGTGTCCGTGGCGATCACCTGGGCGCCGAGGCACGCCTCGCGCGGGTCCTCGGTGACGGTGACGGAGCCGCCCGTCTCGGCGGCGATGGCGCTGGCGCGCTGCACGGTCTCCGCCGACGGCGCCCAGCCGGCGGGAGCCGCAACGCGCACGTGCATGCCGGCGAGCGCCCCGCCGATGAGGTAGGAGGCGGCCATGTTGTTCGCACCGTCGCCGCAGTAGGCGAGGGTGCGGCCGGCCAGAGCGGGACCGCTCTCCTCCAGGCCGTCGCGGCGCTGCGCGATCGTCGCGAAGTCCGCGAGGATCTGGCAGGGGTGGCCGGCGTCGGTCAGGGCGTTGACGACCGGCACGGTCGCATGCTCCGCCATCTCCACCAGGCGCTCGTGCCCGCTGGTGCGCCACACGATCATGTGGTTCATCCGCGACAGGATCCGCGCGGTGTCCGCGATCGGCTCACCGCGGCCGAGCTGGCTGGCGCCGGTGTCGATCACCAGGGAGTGCCCGCCGAGCTCCGCAACGCCCGTGGCGAAGGAGACGCGGGTGCGGGTGGAGGGGAGGTCGAACAGCAGCGCCACGGTCTTCGGCCCCTCGAAGGGGCGGCGCAGGAACCGATCCTCGCGCATCTGGGCGGCGAGGTGCAGCACGTGGTTCTGTTCGGCGGACGTGAGCGAGTCGTCCATCAGCATGTGTCGCATCAGGAGGTGACCTCCTCGATCAGGGCCGGCAGCGCCGCAGTGAAGCGGGCGAAGTCCTCGGCCGTGGTGGTCAGGGGCGGGGCGAGCCGCAGAACGGTCGCGGTGGGGGCGTTGAGGATGAAGCCGATTCTGCCACCGGCCTCAGGGTGCAGCGCCCCGGCCGCGGGGGCGCCGATGGTGGGAGCGAGGGCGGGGCGCGCCGGAGCGGCGGCCCGGTTCAGACCGGCTGTGACCAGGTCCGCTGCGATCGGCTCGTTCAGTTCGAGGCCGAGCAGGAAGCCGCTGCCGCGCACCCCCGCGATCACGGGGTGCTGCAGCTGCTGGATCTGCTCCCGCACCTGCTCGGAGGTGCGCCTCACGTGCGCGAGGAGCCCGTCGGCCTCGATGGCGGTGAGCACGGCGAGACCGGCGGCTGCGGCGAGCGGCCCGCCGCCGAACGTGGTGCCGTGCTGGCCGGCGGTGAGCAGGGTGGAGGCTTCCTCGCCGAATGCGATGACGGCGCCCATCGGGAAGCCGCCGCCGAGGCCCTTCGCGAGGGTCATGACGTCCGGCTGAATGCCGTGCTCCTGGTGCGCGAACCAGTGGCCGGTGCGGCCCACCCCGGTCTGGATCTCGTCCAGGATCATCAGCGCGCCGTGCTCGCGGGTGAGGATGCGCATCGCCGAGAGGTAGTCGTGCTCCAGCGGCAGCACACCCGCTTCTCCTTGGATCGGTTCGGCGATGACGGCGCCCACTCCCCCGGCCTTCAGTTCGGCGCGCAGGCGGTCGGTGTCGTTCGCCGGGATGAACTCGACCCCGCCGGGCAGCGGTTCGAACGGCTGCCGGAACGCGTGCTTGTGGGTGAGGGCGAGCGCGCCGATGGAGCGGCCGTGGAACGCGTTCTCCAGCGCCAGGATGCGGGGCTTTCCGGTGCGGCGCGCGATCTTGAACGCCGCCTCCGTGGACTCCGTACCGGAGTTGGTGAAGAACACGCCGGAGCCGGCGGGGGCGTTCGCCAGGTGCAGCAGCTTCTCCGCCAGGTCGATCTGCGGCTTCGTGGCGAACAGGTTCGAGACGTGGACCATGTGCTGCGCCTGCTCGGTGATCGCACCGACGAGCGCCGGGTGGCCGTGGCCGAGGGCGTTGACGGCGATGCCGCCGAGCAGGTCGAGGTAGGTGGCGCCGGCTTCATCGGTGACGTAGGGGCCGTGGCCGTCCACCAGCACGCGCGACGGCGCGAACAGCGGCATCATGGCGTCCGCGTACCGCTGCAGCGTGGGCGCGGCTGCGGTCTCGGCGGCGCCCGGGGCTGCCGACGGGGCCTGCTGTGCGTGCTGACTGCTGAACTCAGACATAGTCGTCCCTCCGAACCATTGTTCCCACGCCCTTCTCCGTGAAGATCTCCAACAGCACCGAGTGGGTGATGCGGCCGTCGATCATGGCGGCGGTCCTCACACCGCGGTCCACCGCATCCAGCAGCGCCTGCGCCTTCGGAATCATGCCGGCTGTCAGGGTCGGCAGCATCTCCCGCAGGTCCTTCGCGGAGATCTCCGGGATCAGCGACTCGGTGCGCGGGTAGTCCGCGTACAGGCCCGCCACGTCCGTGAGCATCACCAGCTTCTCCGCGCTCAGCCCGGTCGCCAGCGCTGCCGCGGCGGTATCGGCGTTGATGTTGAGCACCTGGCCGGATGCGGTGCCGTCGGCCGTGATCTCCGGTGCGATGGAGGAGACCACGGGAATGAAGCCCGCATCCAGGATGGCCATGAGGTTGCGGAGGTTGACGCCGGTGACGTCGCCGACGAGGCCGAGGTCCACCATCTCCCCCTCGATCTCCTGCGGGGGACGGCGGCGCGCCTGCAGCAGGTTCGCATCCTCCCCGCTCATGCCGACGGCGTAGGCGCCGTGCTGGTTGATCAGCCCGACCAGTTCGCGACCCACCTGGCCCGCGAGCACCATCCGCACCACGTCCATCGTCTCCTCGGTGGTGACCCGCAGGCCGCCCCGGAACTCGGAGTGGATGCCGAGGCGCTCCAGCATCGCGGTGATGTGGGGGCCGCCGCCGTGCACCACCACGGGGCGCAGGCCCGCGTGGCACATGAACACGATGTCGGAGGCGAACGCTGCCTTGAGCTCGTCATCGATCATGGCGTTGCCGCCGTACTTCACCACCACGATCTTGCCGTGGAGGCGCTGCATCCACGGCAGGGCCTCGATGAGGACCTCGGACTTCAGCTGGGCGCGTTCGAGGACGTCGGAGTACTTCACTGCATCGATCATGAGGAGTAGGCGCTGTTCTCTTCGACGTAGTCGTGGGTGAGGTCGTTGGTCCACATGTCGGCGCTGGCGGTGCCGGCGCCGAGATCCACCACGATCTCCACCTCTCGCGGTGTCATGTCCACGAGGTCGCGGTCGCGGCCCACTCCCCCGCCGCGGCACACTTCGATGCCGTTGACGGTGACGGAGAGGTCGTCGGCGCTGAACGGCGCCACCTGCTCCGGCACGCAGCCTGCGGCCGCCACGATCCGGCCCCAGTTGGGGTCGTTGCCGAAGATCGCGGCCTTCACGAGGTTGGAGCGGCAGATCTCCCGGGCGACTGCTTCGGCGGCGTCCTCGGTGGTGGCGGAGGTGACGGTGACGTGGACGTCATGGGATGCGCCCTCCGCATCGGCGACGAGCTGGCGGGCGAGGTCGGCGGACACCTCCCGCACCATCTGGGTGATGTCCTTCTGGGAGGGCTTCACTCCGCTGGCGCCGGAGGCGAGGAGGATGACGGAGTCGTTGGTGGACATGCACGCATCCGAATCGACCCGGTTGAACGTGGTGGTGACGGCATCGGCGACTGCCTTCTGCGCCTGCTTGTGGGTGATGTCCGCGTCGGTGGTGATGACCACGAGCATGGTGGCCAGCTGCGGCGCCAACATTCCGGCGCCCTTGGCCATGCCGCCGACGGTGATGCCGCCGCGGCTGACCTGCGCCTCCTTGTGCACCGAGTCGGTGGTCATGATCGCCTGCGCCGCGCCGGTGCCGTGCTCGGCGCTGTCCCCGGCGTTCTCGGCGGCTGCCGCGATGCCTGCGGTGAGGGCGTCCATCGGCAGGAGGGTGCCGATGAGGCCGGTGGAGCAGACGAGTGCCTGCTCGTACCCGGCACCGACGGCGGCACCGGCGGCAGCGGCCATGGAGGCGGCGTCCCGCATGCCCTGGGCGCCGGTGCAGGTGTTGGCGCCGCCGGAGTTCAGCGCCACCGTGGTGATCGGGGTGCCGGTGCGGTGCGCGGTGGCGAGGGACTCCTCGGACAGGAGGACGGGCGCGGCCTTCACCCGGTTGCGGGTGAACACGGCACCGGCGGAGAACATGGGGCCGTGGTTGATGACGACGGCGACGTCGGATTGTCCGGTGGGCTTCAGGCCGGCTGCGGTGGAGCCGGCGGTGAAGCCCTGGGCTGCTGTGACGGACATGGCGGTCCTTTCTTCTCGCACTCGCGAGGCGGGGCCGGCGCCGGGTGGCGGCGGGGCGGCGCGTGACGGTCTGGAGGGTCTGCGGGGCGGGCGGGTGACTGCTGGGTCGGCCGGAGGGCGTGGGCGGCACCGACGAGGTGCGCCGACGCGCTCCGGCTACGGTCGCAGCCCGTCGCCGCTGAGCCCGGTGCCCTCCGGCAGACCGAGCGCCAGATTGATCGACTGGATCGCGGCGCCCGCGGTGCCCTTGACGAGGTTGTCGAGGGCCGCCATCACGGTGACGGTGCCGGACTTCTCATCGACGTCCCAGCCGAGCAGGACACTGTTCGCACCGGCTGCGCTCGCCGTGTTCGGAAACGCGCCCTCGCCGAGGAGGCGGATGAACGGCTCATCGGCGTAGGCGTCGTGGAAGGCCCGGGTGATCGCGGCCGACGGGGTCTGCGAATCAGCGAGCTTCGCGGTCACCACAGCCTGGATGCCGCGGGACATCGGCACGAGGACCGGGGTGAAGGTGAGGCGGAATCCGTCGGCCTCCTCGCCGCTGGCGGCGGCGAGGTTCTGGATGATCTCCGGGATGTGCCGGTGCTGGCCGCCGGCGCTGTACGGCACGGCGCCGGCCGCGGCTTCGGACAGCAGCAGGTGCGGCTTCGGTGAGCGTCCGGCGCCGGAGTAGCCGACGGCGAGCACCGCGCCGAGGGTGGTCGGGTCGATGAGGCCGCGGGCGACCAGCGGCATCAGCGCGAAGGTGACGGCTGAGGCGTTGCAGCCGGGCACCGCGATTTCGCGTGTCTCGCCGAGCAGGTCGCGCTGGCCGGTGCCGGTGGCGCGCAGCAGTTCGGGCATGCCGTAGGTCCAGGTGCCGGCGTGGTGCGAGCCGTAGAACTCCTCCCAGGCAGCGGGATCGGCGAGGCGGAAGTCGGCGCCGAGGTCCACCACCAGGGTGTCTGGGGACTGCTCGCGCACCTGGGAGGCGATGGGGCCGGACTGGCCGTGCGGGAGGCCCAAGATGACCACGTCATGCCCGATGAGGTTCTCCACCGTGGTGTCGACGAACGTCATCTCCGGATCGAGGTCGAGGTGCGGGAAGTGGCCGGCGACCTTCTCTCCCGCGTTGGAGTGCGCGGTGAGGATGACAGCGTTCAGGCGCGGGTGCTGCTGGAGCAGGCGGACGATCTCTCCGCCCGCATATCCGGAGGCTCCGGCGACGGCCGCGGTCAATGCTTTCTCAACCATGCGCAAAACTATACGGGCGAGCGGGTGGGTATGCAACCGGAGTCAGTGCGTCTCACTCCCCGGGACCCGTCGGCCGACCTCACCAGGCCCCGCCTCCGTTGCTGCACGAGCATCGGCGTATGGCGACACCCCATGGCTTATGCGGCATCGGCCTGCCGCCATACACCCCTGCTCGCGAGGGGCAGGAAGCGCGGGGGCGCGGGGGCGCGGGGAGCACGGCACTGGGGTACGCATCGGGGCCGACGGAACCGGACATGCGAAAGGGCCGGGCGGGGACTGTGCCCCTGCCCGGCCCTGGAGCTCCGGCCCGAAGGCCGTACCGACGATTCAGCCGGTCAGACGAACTCGATGGTGCCGGTCTCGCGACCCAGCAGCACCACCGGGGTGATGGCCGAGTAGCCGGCGGCCTCGACGGCCCGGCGGTCGAACCGCACCAGCGGGTCGCCCGCGCGCACCTGGTCACCCGCGGCCGCGAGCACTTCGAAGCCGTTGCCGCCCATCTTCACGGTGTCCAGACCGATGTGGATCAGCAGCTCCGTGCCGTCGTTCAGCGTCATCGCCACAGCGTGACCGGTGTCCATGACCTGCACGGCCGTGCCGGCGGCGGGCGCCACCACGGTGTCCTCGGTCGGGTCGATCGCAGCGCCCACGCCGAGCATGCCGGACGCGAAGGTCTGGTCCTCGACCTGGTCCAGCGGGATCACCGCACCGGCCACCGGCTGACGCAGACGCACGATCTGCTCAGCAGGAGCGGCGGCACCGGCGGCGAGGGCCGGGTCGTCACCAGCGGCGCCCGCGGAGGCGGCGTCGGCAGTGTCGGCTGCGGGAGCCGGGTCGGACGATGCGGATGATGCGGACGGAGCCTGGCGGACACCCTCCATGATGTCCTCCATCGCGTCCTTCACGAACTGCACGTTGAGGCCGTAGATGACCTGGTAGCTGTGGCCACCGGTCTTCATCACACCGGCAGCGCCGGCGCGCTTGAGCGCCTTCTCGTCAGCAAGGGACACATCGCCGAGCTGCATGCGCAGCCGCGTTGCGCAGTTCTCGATCTCCTCAATGTTGTCCGCGCCGCCGAGGGCGGTGATGAACCGATCGGCAGTGACGAGGTACTTGTCCGTACCTGCACCCGTCGGCCCACCAGTGGCGGTATCGCCGCCAGCAGCGTGGGAGCCGAGGGCAGCAGCGGAGACCGCCGCACCGGCCGGGGCGAGACCACCGGCAGCGACACCGGCGAGGTCCTCGTCCTCCTCCACCGGGCCGCGGCCCGGGGTGCGGAGGTTCCACTTCAGGATGATCCAGCGGAACGTCACGAAGTACACGGCGAACCAGAACAGGCCCAGCGGGAACACCATCCACGGGTTCTGCGCCATCGGGTTCGCCCACTGCACCAGCAGGTCGATGAACCCGGCGGAGAACCCGAAGCCGGAGCGCACCGGCAGCAGGGTCGTGATCGCCAGCGACAGGCCCATGAACAGGGCGTGCACCACGAACAGGCCCGGCGCGAGGAACATGAACAGGAACTCCAGCGGCTCCGTCACACCCACGAGGAACGACGCGAACGCCGCGGACAGCAGGATGCCGGCGGTGCGCTTCTTGCGGTCATTGTCAGCCGTCACGTACATCGCCAGTGCCGCACCCGGCAGGCCGAACATCATGATCGGGAAGAAGCCGGTCATGTACTGCCCGGTCACACCGTAGGTGCCCTCACCGGCGAGGAAGTTGTTGAGGTCGGCGATGCCGAAGCCGTCGAACCAGAACACGGCGTTCAGAGCATGGTGCAGACCGAACGGGATCAGCAGGCGGTTCAGGAAGCCGTAGATGCCGGCGCCGACGGGACCGAGCGTGGCGATGAACTCACCGAAGTGCACCAGGGCGCTGAACAGCAGCGGCCACAGCACCATCATGACCAGCGCGAACGCGATCGACACCAGCGCGGAGATGATGGCGACCGAGCGCTTGCCCGAGAAGAACGCGAAGTAGTCCGGCAGCTTCACGTCCTTGAAGCGGTCGTACGCCCACGCGCCGATGAGGCCGCAGATGATGCCGATGAAGACGTTCTTCACGTTCGCAAACGCCGGGTTGACAGCATCGACCTCAATGCCCTGGAACTTCGCCATGGTCTCAGGCGAGAGCAGTGTGGTGACCGTCAACCACGAGACGAGGCCGGCGAGGGCGGACGTGCCGTCGGACCTCGTGGACATGCCGATGGCGACACCCACGGCGAACAGCAGGGCGATGTTGTCGAGGAGGGCGCCGCCGGCGGCAGCGAGGAATGTGCCGACCAGGGACTCCGCGCCCACCCAGTAGCCGAAGCCGGAGAGGACCGCGGCGATGGGGAGCACGGCGACCGGAAGCATGAGCGACCGGCCGAGCCGTTGCAGGAACTTCATGAGGAGGAATCCTTCGCTTCCGGACGCGCGCTCGTCGTCGAAGCAGCGCCCGGAGAGTGGGAAGAGGGACGACGCCACTATGGTATGCCCCGGATGCACGAAGGACCGGGCGGGGAGCCCCGTTACCTTGTGAGCACCCCGATGGACGGGGTCTGGTCGCTCGGCCGGGTATGGCTTTGTTGCCCTGCCATTGATGGTCCGGGGGGTGTTGCCGCCCGGTCGAGAGACACGCGTTGACCGCTGATAGGGACACGGCCCAGCTCTGTCTGAGGTCTCTTCGTAACGTGGGTGCCGGCATCGGGTGTCGAGACTGCGGCCAGCAGTGATGCGGAGGACAGCGTCATGAACACAGGGTTCGCGGTCGTGATCGGCCTGGACGTCGGAAAGACAGCTCACCACGCGTGCGCACTCGACCCGGAGGGGAACAAGCTGTTCGACAAGCCCCTCCCGCAGGACGAGACCAAACTTCGCGAGCTGTTCACCCAGCTGCAGAACCACGGCGAAGTGCTGCTGGTCGTCGACCAGCCGAACACCATCGGAGCGTTGCCGATCGCGGTGGCCCGGGATACCGGCTGCACAGTCGCCTACCTTCCCGGATTGGCGATGCGGAAGGCCGCGGATCTGTATCCGGGCAGGTCAAAGACTGATGCGCGGGATGCTTTCATCATCGCCGACACGGCCCGCACCATGCCTCACACCCTCCGGCAGGTCGATCGCGACAGCGAGGTCCTCTCCGCGCTGAAGGTTCTGGCCGGGTTCGATGAGGACCTCGCTCACGAGACCACAAGGGCGCTGAACCGGATCCGGTCCCTGCTCACCCAGATCCACCCCGCGCTCGAGCGCGTCTTCGCAGGCGGGAAGCTTTCCACTGGGCTCGTGCTGGACCTGCTGGAGAAGTTTGGCGGACCCACCGGCCTCCGAAGTGCCGGCCGAGGGAAGGTGCTGCGGTTCGCCCGCGCGCATTCACGCCGCGACCCCGAGACGCTGGTCGAGCAGATCTTCACAGCCCTTAGCGAGCAGACCGTCATCGTGCCCGCCACCGCAGCGGTTGAGCTGGTGATCCCCCGAGTCGCTGGCCAGGTTAAAGAGCTGAAAGAACAGCGCGCGACCGTGGCCCACGAAGTGGAGGGCATGCTGGAGGACTTCCCTCTCGCCTCGGTCTTGATGAGCATGCCGGGGATCGGCATCAAGACCGCCGCCCAGATCCTCCTCGCGATCGGTGATGGCTCCGCGTTTGAGTCCGCCAGCCACCTCGCGGCCTATGCCGGGATCGCGCCGGTCACCCGCAGATCAGGCACCTCGATCCGCGGAGAGTTCCCCGCCCGGTCAGGGAACAAACGCCTGAAGAACGCCCTGTTCTACTCCGCCTGGGTCGCCTCCAACCACGACCCCATCTCCAAGGCCTACTACGATCGCAAACGCGCCGAAGGCAAACGGCACAACGCCGCCGTGATCTGCCTAGCCCGCCGCCGCTGCAACGTCATCTACGCCATGCTCCGCGACGGCACCTACTACCAGCCACCGACAACCGCCCCTACCCCCGAGCCGACCGCTCTCGCGGCTTGACTCGAAACATAGGGACACCCCCCCACCCGGTCCTCGCGGGCTCGTCAGCGCGTCAGGCGCGCAGCTCGCCTCCCATGGCCGTAGCCACAGCATCGATCGCCTGCTGGCGCAGCTGAGCGATCTGCTTCGTGTTCAGCGTGGACTCCAGCGGACGCAGACGCACCGCGAACGCCAGCGACTTCTTCCCCTCGGCGACCTGGTCTCCGCGGTACTCATCGAACAGCCGCACGGACTCCGCGGCATCGCCGAGGCCCACCAGCATGGCGGCGCGGACCGCGGATGCCGGCACGTTCTGGTCCACGACGAACGCGAAGTCCTCCTTCGCGATCGGCAGCGTGGACACCGGCACCGCATCCACAACGGAGGGGGCCGATTCGATCAGCGCATCCAGGTCGATCTCGAACGCCGACGCCCCCGCCGGCAGCTTGAACGCCTTGATGACGCTCGGGTGCAGCTCACCGGCGTGGCCGAGCAGGTCGCCCTCTGCGGTGCGGATCTCGGCGGTGCGGCCCGGGTGGAACGGGGCGATCTCGCCCTGGACCACCTCGACCTGTGCACCGGCGGCGTCCGCGGCGCGCTTCACCGCACTGATCGCATCCGCCCAGTCCCAGGAGCGGGCCTTCCCCGCCACGCCCTCCGGCGCCACAGCACCGGCGAGGACACCGGCAAGGCGGCGTGTCTGCGGCGCGAGGGCAGCATCGATCGCTGCCAGTTCAGCATCCGTCGGCCGCGTCTCGGCCGACGGAACCGGCACCTGACCGGAGCCGCGGAAGAACACGGTGCCCGCTTCTGTGAGCGCGACCGCGTCCTCACCGCGCGCGATGTTCAGCTGCGCCGCGGGCAGCAGGGTCGCGAGGATGCTGGAGCGCATCAGCGGCTGATCGTCCTGCAGCGGGTTGAGAAGGCGCACCGTTGAGCGGCGCTCATCATCAGCGGGCACCTGGAGGTCATCCAGCACCTGCTCACTCGTGAACGGCACTGTCAGCACCTCGGTGAGGCCCGACTCCGCGAGCGCCGTGAGGACGGCGCGGCGTCCGCGCTGCAGGCGGGTGAGGCCTCGGCCACCGGGAGCCTTCGGCAGCACCGACGGGATCTGGTCGTAGCCGACGAGGCGGGCGATCTCCTCCACGAGCGCTTCGCGGATCGTGAGGTCGGGTCGCCAGCTGGGCGGCTGCACCGTCAGGATCTCTTCGCCGCCCTCGGCTGGGGTGGAGGAGGTGACCACTGTGCAGCCGATCTGCTCCAGGCGGCCCACCACGTCCTCACGGGAGTACTGGACGCCCACGAGCCGCTCGGCGAACCCGAGCGGAAGCTCGATCGGGGCGAGGGCGGGCTGCTCCTCGGTGCGGACATGGGTGCACGGGGGTTCGATGGTGCCGCCGCCGAACTCCACGAGCATCTCGGCGGCCTTCTGCACCGCGATCTGCGGCAGCGCCGGGTCCACGCCCCGCTCGAACCGCTTGGACGCCTCCGAGGGCAGGCGGTGGCGGCGGGCCGTGCGGGCCACGCTGATCGAAGAGAACGACGCGCCCTCCAGCAGCACGCTGGTCGTGGACTCCCCCGCCTCGGTGGAGGCGCCGCCCATGACGCCGGCGAGTGCGATCACGCCGGAGTCATCGGCGATGACCAGATCCTCCTCGAACAGGGTGCGCTCCTGGTCATCGAGGGTGGTGAGCGTTTCGCCCGTGCGGGCACGGCGCACCGTGATCCCACCGGTGAGCTTGTCCGCATCGAAGGTGTGCAGCGGCTGGCCGAGGTCCAACATCACGTAGTTCGCGACATCGACGATCAGCGAGATGGGGCGCATACCGGCGAGGATGAGCCGCTGCTGCAACCAGCGCGGGCTCGGGGCCGACGGGTCGATCCCCGTCACCTTCTGCGCCACGTAGGCGGTGCAGCCGATCTGGCCGCGGATCGGGGAGTCGTCCTTCAGCTGAACGGGCACCGGCTCGCCGTCAGGGCCGCTGGTGGCGGCGGCATCCGTCGGCCGGGAGTCCTTCCCTGCGTCGCCGCTGAGCGCCGGGTCGGTGAACGCACCGCCGGTGGCGTGGCCGTATTCGCGGGCGACACCGCGCATGGAGAAGCAGTAGCCGCGGTCGGGCGTGACGTTGATGTCCACGACCTCTTCGCCGAGGCCGAAGAGGGCGATCGCGTCATCGCCGGGCTTCGCGTCGATGCCTTCGGCGGAGCCCTTGCCGAGCACGATGATGCCCTTGGTCTCGTCGCCGATGCCGTCGCCGAGGCCGAGCTCCGCGGTGGAGCAGATCATGCCGTCGGACATGTGCCCGTAGGTCTTGCGGGCCGCGATCGGGAACGGTCCGGGCAGCACCGTGCCCGGCAGGGAGACCACAACGAGGTCCCCGGGCACGAAGTTGTGCGCCCCGCAGATGATGCCGCGGCTGGGCACTTCCTCGCCGGGCTGCGGGTCCTTCGGGTTGTCCTTCTCCTCGTTGTGCTCATCGCCCACGTCCACACGGACCCAGTTGATGGTCTTGCCGTTCTTCTGCTCCTCCTTCACGAGGTCGAGAACGCGGCCCACCACGAGGGGGCCGGTGACCTGCGCGGGGATGATCTCCTCTTCTTCGAGGCCGACGGAGACCAGGCGTGCAGCGACGCTCTCCGCCGTGGCACCGGGCTCCAGCTCCACATGGTCGGCGAGCCAGGTCAGGGGGATGCGGGGCATTCTCAGATCTCCGTTCCGAAGTGCTGGGAGAAGCGGATATCGCCCTCCACGATGTCGTGCATGTCGGGCACTGCGCTGCGCAGCATGAGGATGCGTTCGATGCCGAGACCGAACGCGAAGCCCTGGTACTCCTCCGGGCCCACCCCGCAGGCGCGCAGCACAGCCGGGTTGACCATGCCGCAGCCGCCCATCTCGATCCAGCCGGTGCCGCCGCACACCCGGCAGGCCGGGTCGGCGTCATGGTCGATGCCGGCGCGGGCGTCGCAGGAGAAGCAGCGGAAGTCGATCTCCGCGCTCGGCTCCGTGAACGGGAAGTAGGAGGGGCGCAGGCGTGTGATCGGCTCCCCCCGAACACGGCGCGGGAGAACTCGTTCAGGGTCCCCTCCAGGTGAGCCATGGTCAGGCCCTTGTCGATCGCCAGCCCCTCCACCTGGGTGAACACGGGCGCGTGGGTGGCGTCCAGCTCGTCGGTGCGGAACACGCGGCCCGGGCACGCGATGTACAGCGGCACACCGCGCTCCAGCAGGGTGCGGGCCTGCACCGGGGAGGTGTGGGTGCGCAGCACCTGACCGGACCCCTCGGGCGCCACGTAGAACGTGTCCTGCATCTGGCGCGCCGGGTGGTCCTCATCGAAGTTCAGGGCATCGAAGTTGAACCATTCCGCTTCGAGCTCGGGGCCCTCCGCGATCTCCCAGCCCATCCCGACGAAGAAATCGCTAATGCGGTCCCCCAGGGTGGACAGCGGGTGGCGGGCACCGCGCGGCAGGCGGTCCTGCCAGGTGGTGACGTCCACCGTTTCGCTGCGCAGAGCCTGCTCGAGCTCTTCCGCGGCGATCTGCTGCTGGCGCTCAGCGAGGGCCTTCTGCACCTGGCCCTTCGACCCGCCGATCAGTTTGCCGGCGGCGGCCTTCTGCTCCTTCGGCAGGTCGCGGATGCCGCGGTTGGCGATCGACAGCGGCGCATTGTCGCCGACATGGTCGATGCGCACCTGCTTCAGCTCCGCACTGCTGCTCGCCTGCCCGATCGCGGCGAGGGCGGCGTCCACAGCCGCTCGGATCTCCTGCTCGGAGGGGAACTCCTGGGTGGGGCTCACGGAATCACACGCTTTCTCCATCGTGGGAAGTGACTGCACTTATCCTACGGGCCGGATAGGGTCAGGACCGAGCCATGCACACCGTGAGAACAGGAGAATCACCATGAGCTGGAATGTGACCGGTGTTGTCGCCCGAGCTGCGAAGGAGCCCACCGAACTGACCACCATCGTGGTGCCGGACCCCGGCCCGAACGATGTCATCGTGGATGTGCAGGCCTGCGGGGTCTGTCACACCGACTTCGCCTACCGTCAGGGCGACATCCACGACGGGTTCCCCTTCCTCCTCGGCCATGAGGCCGCGGGCGTGGTCGCCGAGATCGGTGAGGACGTCACCCATGTGGAGAAGGGCGACTTCGTGGTGCTGAACTGGCGCGCCGTCTGCGGCCAGTGCCGCGCCTGCCGCAAGGGCGAGCCGAAGTACTGCTTCGACACCCACAACGCCTCAAAGCAGATGGAGCTGGAGGACGGCACGAAGCTGGAGGCCGCGCTCGGCATCGGCGCATTCCAGGAGAAGACCATCGTGCATGAGAAGCAGTGCACGAAGGTGAACCCCGATGCCGCCCCGGAAGCCGTCGGCCTGCTGGGCTGCGGTGTGATGGCCGGCATCGGCGCGTCCATCAACACCGGCGAGGTGAAGCGCGGCGAGACCGTTGCCGTGATCGGCCTCGGCGGGGTGGGCTGCGCTGCCGTGGCGGGCGCGAAGCTCGCCGGCGCCACCACCATCATCGCGCTCGACATCGATGAGCGGAAGTTCGACTGGGCGAAGACCTTCGGCGCCACCCACACCGTCAACACCAAGGGTCTCGAGCCGCAGGAGGTGGCTGAGAAGATCCGCGAGCTCACCGGCGGCTTCGGCGCCGACGTGGTGGTGGACGCCGTGGCCCGCCCGGAGACCCTGGAGTCGGCGTTCTTCGGCCGCGACCTCGCCGGCCGCGTGGTCCTGGTGGGCGTGCCGAACCCGACGGACACCTTCGAAGTGCCCATGATCGAGATCTTCGGCCGCGGCGGCGCCACGAAGTCCTCCTGGTACGGCGACTGCCTGCCGGAGCGGGACTTCCCGTACCTGACGGACCTGTTCCTGCAGGGGCGTCTGCCGCTGGATGAGTTCGTGACCGAGACGATCGCCGGTGATGCGATCGAAGCGGCGTTCGAGAAGATGGGCCGCGGCGAAGTGCTGCGCTCTGTTGCCCTGTACGGAGATGGGGCCTGAGGCCCGGACTGAGGAGGAGACACGCCATGACCCTGCGCATCGACCATTCCACTGCCGCCGGCACGTTCTCGCTGGACGGCGAGACCCATGAGGTGGAGAACAACATCTGGGTGATCGGCACCGACGATCAGTGCGTGGTGATCGACGCCCCGCACGACATCGACGCCGTGAAGAAGGTCGTGGACGGCCGCGAGGTGCTCGCGCTGCTGCTCACCCACGCCCACGATGACCATGTCCGCTTCGCGCCTGAGCTCGCCCAGGAGCTGGAGGCGGCGATGCTGCTGCACCCGGACGACGAAGAGGTCTGGAAGCTCACCCACGGCGACCTCGAATGGGATGAGGATCTGCAGGAGGGCTCCACGTTCACCCTGGACGACACGGAGATCTTCACCCTCCACACCCCGGGCCACTCCCCCGGTTCCGTGTGCTTCTACATTCCGTCGCAGAACGTGCTGTTCTCCGGCGACACCCTGTTCGAGGGCGGTCCCGGGGCGACCGGCCGGTCGTTCTCGTCCCGGGAGCAGATCGAGGAGACGATCCAGCGCCGCCTGTTCACGCTGCCGCGCGAGACGACGGTGAACACGGGCCACGGCCCGTCCACCACGATCGGTGCCGAGGTCGACGCTGCGAGGAAGGACGGCTGGCTGAAGGACGACTGAGGCGCGGGGCCCCTTGGCCCCGCGGTGATGCTCTGCCTGCTGGAAGAGATGAGGGCCCGCGCTGCTGATGCAGTGCGGGCCCTCTTCGTCAGGCGGCGCGGCGATAAGCTGGCCTGCTTCGGCGAGCTCCAGTTCGTTCTCGAGGTCCAGTGCCCGTATCACAAGGGTCCGGCCGCCGGCAGCGACATGGGCAGTGCGGGGAGTTCGGCCCCTTTCGCCCGATCTGTCCCGTAGATACTGTGACGGCATGAACACAGCCACCAGTTCCAGTTCGGTTGACGCCTTCCCGCTGATCGCGTGCATCTTCGGCGTAGCCGTGGGTCTCTTCCTGGTCATTGCGCCGCGCACGGCGCTCTACTACCAAGAGGCGTGGCACTTCGCCGAGGGCAGGAAGATGAAGCTGAACCCCGCCGCTGTGGAGCTCTATCGCATGACCGGCGTGGTCATCCTGCTCGCCAGCATTGCCGGCGGGGTATGGTCGGTCGAACACATGCAGAAGGAGCAGGCCCGGGAGGCGGAGAAGGCGGCACACGATCGCCAGGTACAGGAGGAGCTCGCCGACCTGGAAGAGAGGAAACGCACGCGGGCACAGGGCGCCCCGAAAGTGGGGACGATCGAGAACGACCTCCAGCTGGACGCGGATGAGGCGCAGATCGCTGATCCGTCGCTCATCATCCCGGTGGACGAAGTCCCGGCTGAGTCATCCCGGACCTACCCCTGGGTGAGGGTGGACCCGGACGCCCAGCACCCCGCCTACCTGTGGGACCTTCCGGTGACCACGTTTCGGTTCCCGCGGACGGCCATCACCGAGGGGCCGCCGGCCTCGACTGATCTCGCGGTGGCGGCCCCCGCCATCCCGTACACGGTTAAGAGCGCCTGTGTCGGGGTGCCGGTGCACGTGTCGGAGAGCGCCGACGAGGTCGTGGTGACCATCGGCGAGCCGCAGGCCGAATCCGGGGACCCGTGCCCTTCCTCCGAGGTCAGAACCGGGGTGGTCCCGATCGATCTGAAGGACCCCATCGGGAACCGGGACGTCACGGCCCGCTGACCCTCAGGGTGCTGCCGCGACTGTCAGACCGCGCGACTGTCCCCCGCCGGGCCGTCCAAGCGCTCCGGCACCGGTCCCTGGAAAATGTATTCGCTGCCGATGCGCCGGTACCCGAGCTGCTCGTTGATATGGATCATCGAGTCGTTGATGTGAGAGTTGTAGGTGATGATGCGCGTCAGGTGCGGAGCGATCGTGGCGAGCTCACGATGCAGGGCGAGCTTCACCGCGCGAGCAAGCCCCCGCCGGCGATGCTCCGGCATCACCAGGGTGTTCTCCTGCCACGCCAGCGTGGTCTCCGGGTGGTCGGAGAACTCGATATAGGTGTGGGCGACGGCGCTGCCCGTCTCGATGTGCCGTGCGATCGCGGTGACCCGACGGACGCCGCCGTCGGCGCGGCGCTTCTCCGCCGCCCGGATCCGCTCCGGCGTGTAGGTCGGCACCTCAGCTTCGTAGTCCTCATCCGGGTCGTCGATGTCGAGCTGGGCGAGCATCGCGCCCCAGTCCTCCAGCAGGTCCTCGGGGATGGGGTCCTGCACGATCTCGATCGAGTACCCATCGGCCTGCTCCCCGATCGCGTCCTGCATGCGGGCGAGGGCGTCCTCACTGATAGGGAGGTCGCAGACGCGCACTCCGGCGGTGGAGACGTGCTTGAGGCCGGCGCGGCGCGCGAGGATCACACCCGCTTCCAAGTCCATGTCCTCGCCTTCACGAACGGTGGCGAACACCGATGTCTTCGTGCGGCCGGTGGCGTGAGCGATGTCCAGCGCGTACTGGGCGAGGGCGCGGCCGATTCCTTGGCGGCGCATCGCGGGGTGCACGACCTGGTGGCTGAAGATCGTGTCGGTGTTGTCCAGGCGCGGCGCGAACACGGTATCGAAGCCCACAATCTGTGTGCCGCCCTCGAGCATCTCCATTTCGGCGACCACCGGCAGCATGTGCGCCATCGGGCTGGACTGGAGCAGGGCGCGCCGCTGCGCGATGGTGTGCCTCTCGGCGGCGCCGGTGAAGGCGAGGGAGTCGGCGATCTCGATGTCGAGGATCTGCTCCACGTCGGCATCGCTCTTCAGATCTGCGGGGCGCAGGGTGATGACGGGTCCCTCGGGGTACAGCGGGAAGGTGACGGCGGCGGCTGCGGCGAAGGCGTCGGCTGTGCGGTCGGAGTTCATGGGGTTCAGTGTCGCCCTGGGCCGACGGGCGCCGCAATCGAAATAGCCCGCCCCTCCCTCTTCTTTCCATACTTCAGCAGAATGCCGCACGTATGGAGCGCCGTTCAGGTGCGGGATGCTGCTGAAGTCTGGGAGGGGCGGGCGAGGATGACGGCGGTGAGGTCGTCACAGCGGCCGTCGCGGTCGATGATGCGCGGGGCGAGCTCGCGCAGCGCCGCCGCGATCGAGACCAGGCCGGAGCGGGGCCCGAGGCCGGAGTCGGACGCGGGGTCGGAATCGGGCGTGGGGTCGGGGTCAGACGAGGAGTCGGGGCCGAGCAGCGCCCAGGCGTCAGCGGCGGTGGGGATGAGGCGGCCGATCTCGTCAGCGACTCCATCGGTCATCAGCATCACCCGGTCCACCCCGGGCAGGTGCCGGGTGACGGCGCGGTGCGCGGCCGACGGCTCCCCGCCGGCGACCCAGAACCCGCCGTCGGCGTTGCGCGCAGCGTCGATCGTGGCGAAGCCGCCGAGGTCGCGGCGGAGGTTCGCGAGGCGGTCATCGCGCAGCAGCTCCTCCCCCACGAGCACGCCCGAGTCGCACAGCACGAGCACGTCCGCGCCATCGTCGGTGAGCCGAGCGATGGCGGCGGTGCCCGACGGGTGCGGGGCGTCGGGCGGGCCGGGTCGATCCGCGGCGGCGATGGCGCGTTCGAGGACGGTGGTGAGCGGGGCGAAGGGCGCCGCCTCGAGCTCGTCGCGGATGCGGGTGCTGAGGTCGGCGACCCATGCGGCGACGGCGTCGTTGTCGGAGTCGGTGCGCCGGGTGGCGCCGTCGATCACCCAGGCGCAGTTCCCGGTGCTGCCCCACGTGTCCTGAAGGATGTGGTCGGTGCCGGCGATGCTCGCGCCATGAGCAGTGACGAGTGGCAACGGGCGTCCGATGGGTGAGAAGCGTGTCATATGCGTCACTCCTAAAATGAACGTTATATGAAGCCTGGTCAACACCCGGAACAACCCCTGCAGAGCCCATGATCCGGTAGCGCTATATATGATGCTAGTCACCGCGAACCGGTGAGTCCCCTGCGACCGTGACCGCCCGACCCGGGCGGAGCGGGAGCCCCTTCCTCTTCGTCCCCGAGGTTCTCGACCATGTCTGTCTCCGATCAGGCCGCCCCGGCTTCGACGCCCGCCGCGCGCGGGGCCGCTGAGGGCGCCCCTGCCCGCCGCCGGCGCTTCTCCGCCCGGTCCCGCCGCGACTTCTGGGTGTTCCTCGCATTCGCTGCGCCGAACCTCATCCTCATCGCACTGTTCACGTACCGGCCGCTGCTGACGAACCTGAACTATTCGCTGCTGGACTGGACGCTCGGCTCCACCACCGCGGAATTCATCGGGCTCGGCAACTACGTGGAGTTCTTCACCAGTGAGGGCGGGCGCCGCACCATGCTCATCACTCTGATCTTCACCGTTGCCACGGTGGGCGGGTCGATGGTGCTGGGTCTGCTGTTCGCCGTGGCGATGAACCGGAGGCTGCCGGGACGCACCGTGGCGCGCACGGCGATCTTCGCCCCATACGTGCTGTCCGGCGTGGGTGTGGGCCTGGTGTGGCTGTTCATCTTCGACCCGAACTTCGGTGCCCTGGCCTGGGTTCTGCGCCAGGTGGCGCTGACGAGTCCGCAGTGGGTGAACGACCCGAACTGGGCGCTCGTGATGGTGATCATCGTGTACGTGTGGAAGAACCTCGGCTACTGCGCGATCGTGTACCTGGGCGGCCTGCAGTCCCTGCCCACGGAGGTGCTTCAGGCGGCGGAGCTGGACGGTGCGGGCCCGGTGCGGCGCTTCTGGTCGGTCGCGCTTCCGCTGCTGTCCCCCACCACGTTCTTCCTGCTGATCACCACGATCCTGAACTCGCTGCAGGCGTTCGACATCATCCGCATCATGACCCCGGCGGGCCGCGGCACGAACGTGATGATCTTCGAGGTGTACCTGCAGGCGTTCGGCGGCTACTCCCGCGCCGGCTACTCCGCCGCTATCGCCGTGATCCTGTTCGTGTTCCTGCTGCTGATCACCGTGATCCAGATCCGCTACGTGGAGAAGAAGGTGCACTACGCATGAGCACAGCCACCGCATCCCACTCCCCCAGCAGCGCCACGGGGAACCGTGCCTCGCAGGGCCCCGTCGGCGGGCGCTCCCCGCAGCGCTACCGGCACCGCAACACCGGACCGTTCTCGAAGCAGAACCTCGTGGGCACCCTGGTGGGCGGGTACCTCCCTCTGGTGATGGCGACCCTGGTGGTGGCGCTGCCGCTGCTGTGGATGGTCATCTCCTCGTTCAAGTCGCCGCATGAGCTGGTCACGCAGGACCTGGTGGTGTGGCCGGAGGATCCGTCGCTGGCGAACTACCGGACGGCGATGAACACGGTGCCGATCCCGCGGTTCTTCCTGAACTCCGTGATCGTGACGGTGATCGGGTCCGTCATCAAGATCGTGCTGGCGATCTTCACGGCGTACGCCCTGGTGTTCGTGCGCTTCCCGTTCAAGCGGGTGATCTTCGTGCTGATCCTGGTGGCGCTGATGGTGCCGCCGCAGGTGGCGATCCTGCCGAACTATGTGCTGATCGCGCAGCTGGGCGGGGTGAACACCTACTGGGGGATCATCGTGCCGGGCCTGGGCACGGCGTTCGGAACGTTCCTGCTGCGCCAGCAGTTCCTGTCGATCCCGCCGTCGATCCTGGAAGCCGCGACCCTGGACGGCGCGGGGCATTGGACGTCTCTGTGGCGCGTGGTGGTGCCGATCTCGGTCCCGTCGATCGCGACGGTGGCGCTGGTGACGATCGTGACCGAATGGAACGACTACATCTGGCCGCTGATCATCGTCACGGATTCGCACATGATGACCCTGCCCGTCGGCCTGACTGCGCTGGCGAACTCCGAGGGCAACACCGGGTCCGGCTGGGGCATCCTCATGGCCGGCGCGGTGCTGATCATCATCCCGATCCTGGTGGTGTTCGCGATGCTGCAGCGCTACATCGTCTCCGGCCTCACCCAGGGCAGCGTCACCGGCTGACCTTCACTCTTCCTTCCATCCATCACTCACCCATCACCCTGAAACGAAAGAGATTGACGATGACTTCACCTCTGCGCACGGGCCTCTCCCGCCGCACCCTGCTGTCCCTGTCCGGCCTCGGCGCCGGCGCGTTCGCCTTGGCTGCCTGCGGCGGCCCCACCGTGGGCGGCGACTCCTCCAAAGACAAGGCGAAGGAGGTGGACTTCGAGGGTGTGAAGCCGGCGAAGAAGATCGACTTCTGGTCCACCCACCCGGGCGGTGCGAAGGAGATCGAGACGAAGCTGATCAAGGACTTCACGGACAAGACCGGCATCGAGGTCAACCTGGTGACCGGCGGCCAGAACTATGAGGAGATCGCGCAGCGCTTCCAGACGGCGCAGGCGGCGAACTCGGGCCTGCCCGCCGTGGTGGTGCTCTCCGACGTGTGGTGGTTCCGCTACTTCATGAACGGCAACATCATCCCGCTGGACAACCTGCTGAAGAAGCTGGACTTCCAGCTGGATGACTACCGCGAGACCCTCGTGGAGGACTACCAGTACGACGGCAAGCAGTGGGCGATGCCGTACGGCCGCTCCACCCCGCTGTTCTACTACAACCGTGACCACTTCAAGGCCGCCGGCCTAGAGGACCGCGCCCCGAAGACGTGGGACGAGTTCGCTGAATGGTCGAAGAAGCTCACCGAGGCGGATACGCCGTTCATGTACCCGGACCTGGCAGGCTACGCGGGCTGGACTCTGCAGAACGTGCTGTGGGGCCGCGGCGCGGAGTACTCCCACGAGTGGGATCTGAAGCTGACGGAGCAGAAGTCGGTGGAGGCGTTCCAGTGGGTGCAGGATTCGGTGCACAAGGAGAAGTGGGGGCAGGTGGCGTCCTCGGATTCGGCGGATTCGTTCGCCGGTGGGGTGTGTTCGGCGACGATCGCCTCCACCGGGTCCCTGGTGGGCATCCTGGAGGCCGCGAAGTTCGATGTGGGCGTGGGCTTCCTGCCCGCGGGCCCGGTTGATGGCCCGGTGTGCCCGACGGGCGGCGCCGGCCTGGGCATTCCTGCGGCGATCAAGCCGGAGGAGCAGCTCGCTGCGGCGGAGTTCATCAAGTTCATGGGTGAGCCGGAGAACACGGCGCAGTTCTCGGCGGCGACCGGGTACATGCCGAACCGGAAGAGCTCGGACATGTCCGCGATCATCAAGGAGACCCCGCAGATCGAGACGGCGATCAAGCAGCTGGAGCACACCCGCAAGCAGGACTATGCGCGCGTGTACCTGCCGGGTGCGGATCAGGAGATCGCGAAGGCTGTGGCGTCGATCCTGAACGACAAGGCGGATGTGAAACAGTCGCTGGAGGGCCTGCAGAAGAACCTGCAGGGCATCTACGACAAGGACGTCAAGCCGAAGGTCGAGAAGAAGAAGTGACCTCTCGGCTCTGACGGCTGTTTGGGCGCCCGGTTCCTCCCGCACGGTGGGGCCGGGCGCTCTACTGTGTGCGGGCGGGGGTTGTGTCCGCGGGTGGGCGGCCGACGGGTGCTACGGAGCGTCGGTTCACACTCGTCCCGACAAGTCGGATAACGAGTTAGTCGGGGCTGCTGCGTCATAAAGCCCATACTCGCAGGCTCGCCGAGAGAAAAGAGCCATATCGCTGCGCTGGCTATTGGCCCGGCACCACAATCAGAACAAGTTGGCGCCGGGGACCGGGCAGGACAGGGCTTGCCTGAACCTATACTTCAAGAGCCGCCGCGCGTTCACGCGGCAGCTGCAGCAGTTCAATCAGGGGACAAGGATGACCAGCGAGAAGACACCGACGACCGATGAGTTCCGTCCCGATGTTCTTCGAGTGCTCGCGGATGGACAAGTTCGCCCTTTCCGCGACGTGCACCGCCTGGTCGCCGACCTCCGAGGGCTAGACGCCGAGACGCGGGCCGAAACGATCGCATCGGGACAGCCCCGGTACGTCAACCGCATCGGCTGGGCATGCTCGGGTCTCCGATACGCCGGTCTGCTCGAACGCCCACAGCGGGGCTACTACCGCATCACCGAAGACGGACAGTCCGTCAACCGCCGGAACCTCTCCATCTACAGCGAAGAGGACATGCTCGAATGGCCGAAGTGGGCGAACTACCAGGCGGAGATCGCGGAACGACGTCAAACGACTTCTCCTGAGCCCTCTGGCATGCACTCCGCTGCTGTTCCCTCGTCCGAGACCACCACGGAGGCCAGTATCGAGGAACACATGGCGGCCTCACAGCGGTCGTACAACGCACAGACCGAAACCATCCTGCGCCAACGCCTGCAGGAGTCATCGCCGGAGTTCTTCGAAAAAGCCGTCATCGAACTGCTCTGGGCCATGGGTTACGGCGGTGCCCACGGGGAGAAACAGCACATGGGTCAGTCTGGTGACGGCGGGATCGACGGCATCATCCGCCAGGACGCCCTCGGCCTGTCATCGATCTACATCCAAGCGAAGCGCTACGCCGACACCAACCGGGTCGGCGACGTCGAAATGCGCAACTTCATCGGATCGCTCATGGCACAAGGCGCTAACCAAGGTGTGTTCATCACCACCTCCACGTTCCTCCCCAAGGCGGTGAAAACCGCCGAGCAGGCCCGCCACAGCACCATCATCCTGATCGACGGGCTCAAGCTCACCCGCCTCATGCTGGACTACGAGGTCGCCGTCCAGAAAGCGCACGAATACACCCTGTTCAGGATCGACGAAGACTTCTTCGACTCCGAAGCAGTATGAGCTCAGGGCGCACCCCATGTCGCACCCCCCGAAGAATCTGAGGGAGCTCGTCACCGGACTGCAGTGGACCGAATTCGATACGAGCATCCCCTTCTCGTTGGCATCGCGCTGGCCCGCTGACCTGCCGACCTGCGGCATCTACGTGCTCACCTTCACCAACGGAGACATGTACGTAGGGCAGTCGTTCAATGCCGCCACCCGATACACCCACCATGCACGGCGATGGCCTCAGCAGATCCAATCGATCCGTTTCACTCCGATTGACCGAGCCCACCTCGACGAGGTGGAACGGCTGCTCATCTCCCACTACGAAGCCTCCGGGAATACTCTGCGCAACGTTGCGCTGATGTCCATGCCCTCCATCATCGAATCGATCGGAGAAGACACGCTCTCCATCCCCCTGCCCGGATGGATCAAAGGCACCTACTCCACCTGGGCACCAGACGCACCACTCGGCCCAGGAGCAGCACTTCGCACGGATGCTCTGCTCGCCCGCAACCAGAAGAAGCTCGCTGCACTGGAACGAACGGAATTCGCTGAAACTGTCATCAAGTTGCTCAGCATCTATCTCCGAAACGTTGTCCCCGAGCCTCGCCTGCTCGAAGCGGACCGGTGGCTGATGACCTGCATGGCATGGTCTCGACCCGACTATCGCCGAATCGCGACCATCACAACCGGAAAAGTGGAGGGAATCTTCATCACCGAGTGGCGGAGCTCCCCCGGGCGGCTGGAAACAACACTCAACATCGCCGCCACCGGCGGTGAGCTGCCCCGTCGGCTGCGCCGGGCGCGCACAGCAGAATATGCGTCCTACTCAGCGATCCCGATCACCGTGAACTCAGCGCACCACCTCGAGCGACTGCTGAAGGATCAGAAGATCCTCTCCGCTGCTCGCCGCTTCGCTCTCGGCACCATGGCGCACCAGCGGGCCATGCAGCGAACCGCCCACAATTTTCTTCTCGCCGACAAGGTGTATGACAGAGCATCATCGAACCCGTCGTCACCCCCGCGCCGCCCTTGGCGCCGAACGCCGTAGCGACAGCAGCCCGCCCACGGCGAAGGTGACGAGCACGCCCAGCAGCGGGTACCACTGCCACGCTACCCACACGTCGCCCACAACGTACTTCTCCATCACGAAGAAGAACGCGTTCACTGCGACCGCGACGGCGAACGCGATGTTCGCGCCGGCCGCGCGGGCACGCTTGTTCACGATCCCGAAGATGAACGCGCCCAGCAGGCCTCCGTACGTAATCCCTGCGATGCCGAGCGCGAGGATCACGATGCTGCCCTCGTCCGAGGTGAACACCGTGGCCGGGAGGATGAACGCGACACCCCACGCGATCGTGGCCCACCGGCCCACACGCAGGCCCTGCTCCTCCGTCAGCGGATCCCGCCGGAACCGGGCCACCACATCCGTCACCGTCGAGGACGACAGCGCCGACAGGGACGACGACAGAGTCGACATCGCCGCCGCCAGGATTCCTGCCAGCAGCAGACCCGACAGCCCCGCCGGCAGTCCCTCGATGATGAAGTGCGGGAAGATCTCGTCATCCCGGGTCAGCCCCAGCTCGGCCGGCGACTTCTGCTGGTAGTAGCCCCACAGGGCGAGGCCCACGGCGAGGAACACCGCGAACTGCACCACCACGACCACGCCCGATGCGATCAGCGCCTTCTGTGCCTCCGCCTTCGTGCAGCACGCCAGCAGGCGCTGCACCACCAGCTGGTCCGAGCCGTGAGACGCCATCGCGAACACGGTGCCGCCGATCAGCGACGGGATCAGCGAATCCGCACCGGAGATCGGGCTCCCCTCCAGCACCAGCAGCTGGGTCTTGCCCTCGGCGATCGCGTCAGTCAGCCACGAGCCGCCGATCGCCGACGTCACCACCACCAGTGCGATGATGCCGCCCACCACGTACAGCAGCATCTGCGCCACATCCACCCAGACCACGGCCCGGATGCCGCCGATGAACGTGTACAGGATCGTGACCAGAGCCAGCACCACGATGATCACGAAGTAGCTGGCGTGCACTCCCAGCCCGTCGAGGATCACCTTCAGCGGGATCGCCGCGGCGAGGACGCGGACCCCGTCGGCCAGCAGACGGGTCACCATGAACGTGATCCCCGCGGTGGCCTGCGTGGACTCACCGAACCGTTTGCCGAGGTAGGCGTAGGCGGTGACCATCTCACCGTCGTAGTAGCGCGGCAGCAGCAGGAACGCCACAATGACGCGCCCGAGGATGTAGCCGAGCCCCAGCTGCAGGTAGGAGATGTTCCCGAGGTAGCTCATCACCGGGATGCCGATGACCGTCAGGGCGCTCGTCTCCGTCGCCACCACAGACAGGCACACAGCCCACCACGGCAGGTCACGGCTGCCGAGGAAGTAGTCGCGCACACCCGTCTGCTTGCCGGACAGCTTCAGGCCGAGCCAGGCGGTGGCAAGGAGGTACAGAACGATGACGGCGATGTCGAGCAGCTGCACAGCGGGATCCTCACGGAGACGACACGGGATCCTCCATTGAGACACAGGTCACCCACGCGGGGCAACCGCGAGCGCGGCCGCCGCCCGCTGAACACCCCGCCGTAGAGTTGTGGGGCCCGGCACCCCGAGCAGGAAGGAGCAGCCGTGAGCAGCAGCCCCGCGCGTCCGCACGGCCTGTCGCGCCGCGACCTGCTCGCCCTGGATGCCGCGAAGCTGTACTACGCCGGCGCCACCCAGGAACAGGTGGCCAAGCGCCTGTTCGTCAATCGCGCCACCGTGTCCAAACTGCTCAGTACCGCGCGGCACAAGGGCTTCGTCCGCACGGTCATCACAGACCCCCGCGAAACCGACACAGCCCTGATCCACGCCCTGACCCAGACCTATGGCCTGAGCGATGTTCGGCTCGTGGTCCCCGTCGGCCGCGGCCCCACCGACCTCGCCCTCTCCCTCGGCCGCGGCGCCGCACACCTCCTCACCGGTGAGGTCCGCCCCGGGGACAGCCTCGGCATCTGGTGGTCACCCGAAACCGAAGCAGCGGCCCGCGCCGTCCGGCATCACGGCCTCACCGGCGTCACCACGGTCAGCCTGCAGGGACGCGAGCACTGCTGCCCGCCCGAATCGGTCCTCACCCACGTGCAACGGCAGCTCGGCTACCCGGTCACCTGCCCGCCCGGCCCGCTCATCTACCCCAGCTTTGAGGCGAAGGTCGCCGCCGAGCAGGAGCCGGAGCTTCGGGGCGTGCTCGCTGAGCAGCGGGCCGTGCGGATCGCCGTCCTCGGCGTCGACGGCCCCGGCGAGACCGGAGACGGCGACGGCGCCGCCGGTGGAGAGGGACCCGTCGGCTCACTCCTCGGCCGCGACCTCACCGCCGACGGGTCCATCCACGACCCCATGCGCAGCCAGCTCACCTCCGGCCTCACCCTGCCCGCCCTGCGGCAGATCGAAACTCGGATCCTCGTGGCCGGCGGGCAGAGCCAGGCCGCCATCACCCGGGCGGCGCTGCTCGGCCGCTACGCCACCCACCTCGTGACCGACGTGGAGACCGCGCGCACCCTCCTCGACACCTGACACCGGTGGGCATCACCGACAGCCCGCGCCGAGACCGATCGGCACAAATGTGCCGCCCAGCGGTTGGGAACCGCCGCCCGTGTCTCTACCGTGGTGGCCCTCACCCACGACGGAGTGGCACGAGCACGACGGACCCCCGCCGCAGCCGCACTCCCCAACAGTGAAGGCAGACGACGATGTCCACCACAGCACCCGCCGCCGACCAGGACCGCGGCACCCCCAACACCACGTGGGGGCTGATCAAAGACCGCAGCCTGCAGCTGAAGAACGGCTACCTGGACCGCACCCCGATGTTCCAGTTCATCCTGCTGTCCATCTGCTTCCCCATGTGGGGCATGGCCGCGTCCATGAACGACATCCTCATCACCCAGTTCAAAGCGGTCTTCACCCTCTCGGACTTCGCCTCGGCGTTCGTGCAGTCCGCGTTCTACGGCGGCTACTTCGTCATTGCCATCCCCGCCTCCCGCATCATCCGACGCTTCTCCTACAAGGCAGGTCTGCTCATCGGCCTGAGCGTGTACATCGCCGGCTGCCTGCTGTTCTTCCCCGCCTCCACGGTCGGCACGTACACCGTGTTCCTGGCGTCCCTGTTCGCGATCGCCATCGGCCTGTCCTTCCTGGAGACCTCTGCGAACACCTACTCCTCCCTCATCGGATCGAGGCGCCGCGCCACCCTGCGGCTGAACGTGTCGCAGACCTTCACCGCCGTCGGCTTCCTCGGCGGCGCACTCCTCGGCAAGTTCCTCGTGTTCGACGACGGCGACGCCCTCCACCGCCGCATCGAAGCCGCACCCGACGAGGCCACCAAGCAGCAGATCATCGAGACCGCGCTCGGCCGCACCCTCGACCCGTACCGCCTCATCATCGTGGCGCTGGTGATCCTCGTGGCGCTCATCGCCATCACCCAGTACCCGAAGTGCAAGCCGCAGCATGAGGATGCGGCGAAGGCGCACGCACCCGTCGGCGAAACCCTCACCTACCTGCTGAAGAACCGCATGTTCGTGTTCGGCGTGATCGCCCAGTTCTTCTACGTCGGTGTGCAGACCGCCCTGTGGTCCTTCACCATCCGCCTCGCCCTCAACATGGACACCACACTGAACGAGAAGACCGCCGCGAACTACCTCATCGCCGCATTCATCGCGTTCTTCATCGGCAAGATCATCGCGAACCTCCTCATCTCCCGCATGAACGAGGACCTCGTGGTGATGATCTACAGCGCCCTCGGCGTCCTCGTGGTCATGTACGTGGTGCTGGTCCCGAACTTCACCGCGGTGTACGCCGCCGTTGTCGCCTCCGCGCTGCTCGGCCCCGGCTGGGCCACCATCTACGCCCGCAACCTCGACACGATCACCGACAAGCGCTACACCGAGACCGGCGGCGCCATCATCGTCATGTCGATCATCGGCGGCGCCGTCATCCCCGCCGTCCAGGGGCTGATCTCGGACCTGAGCGGCTCCATGCAGTTCAGCTTCATCATCAACGCGGTCTGCTTCGCCGTGATGCTCACCTACTTCATCGCCCAGTACCGCACCTCCCGCCACGCGAAGGACGCATCCCTCACCGAGGAGGCGTTCTGACATGGCGCTCACCATCCCCCTGCCGCGCCACCTGTTCCGCAGCGACCCGCAGGTGGTCTGCACCTCCGACGGCTTCGAGGTCACCGCCCGCACCTACCCCACCGGCATCCAGTCCCTCACGATCCGCAGCTCCCGCGGCCACGTGGAAGTGCTGCCGTTCATGGGGCAGATCATCTGGGACGCCGAGTTCGACGGCGTCAGCCTCCGCATGGACAACATGTTCGACCAGCCGCGCCCCGCCGCCAGCATCGAGGACACCTACGGCTGCTTCGCGTTCCATGCGGGACTGCTCGCCGCGGGCTGCCCCGCCCCGGAGGACACCCACCCGCTGCACGGCGAGTTCGCCTGCATGGCGCTGGACACCGCCGAACTGGTGGCCGACGGGGACCAGCTGACCGTCCGCTCATACGGCGAGTACGTGAAGGGCTTTGGTCACCACTACCTCGCGGCCCCGTCGGTCACCCTCACCGCGGACGCGAGCACGTTCGACATCGCGATGACGGTGACGAACCTGTCCGCCTACGCCGATATGCCGCTGCAGTACATGTGCCACATGAACTACGCGTTCTCCCCCGGCGCCCGCTTCACGCAGTCCATTCCGGACGATGCATTCCGCCTGCGCGACACGGTGCCCGCGCACGTCACCCCCACGCCCGCGTGGGAGCAGGTCAACGAGGAGCTGCGGGGCGGCCGACGGGACCCGCAGAGCCTGCAGGGCGCGGAGGACTACGACCCGGAGATCGTGTTCTTCGCCGATGACCTCCCCCATTACGGGGAGGACCTCATCTTCCGGATGGACGCACCGAACGGCGGCCAGTTCGTCACCGCCTTCGCCTCCTCCGAGTTCCCCACCGCCACCCGGTGGATCCTCCACAACCCGGACCAGAAGGTGGCCGCGTTCGTACTGCCGGGAACCTCCCGCCCCGAAGGGTTCCTCGCCGCTGACCGGGCCGGCACCCTCATCCGCCTGCGCGCCGGTGAGACCCGCACGTTTCGGGTGCGCACCGGCCTCGAATCCTCCCCCGCCGACTGCCTCAGCAAGGAGTCCTGACATGGCCATCGCCGTCATCGGGTCCAACATGGTGGACCTCATCTCGTACATCTCCCGCATGCCCGCTCAGGGCGAGACCGTGGAGGCGCCCGACTTCGCCCTCGGATGCGGCGGCAAGGGAGCCAACCAGGCGATCGCTGCGTCCCGCCTCGGATCCGACGTGGTCATGGTGACCCGAGTAGGCAACGACGTGTTCGCCGACACGACGGTGCAGAACTTCGCCGACCACGGCATCGACACCACGCACGTTCTGCGCACCGACGCCACCAGCGGCGTGGCACCGATCTTCGTGGACCCCGATTCGAACAACTCGATCATCATCGTCAAGGGTGCGAACGCGCACCTGACCCCAGCGGATGTGGAACGGGCACGGGCGGACATCGCCCGCTGCGACCTGATCGTGCTGCAGCTGGAGATCCCCCTGGAGACCGTGTACGCCGCGATCGCGCTCGGTGAGGAGCTCGGCATCCCCGTGCTGCTGAACCCCGCGCCGGCGTCCCCCGGTCTGGAGCTGGATCGGATCCGGGCGGTGCAGTTCTTCGTCCCGAACGAGACGGAGCTGGAGCTGCTGACGGGCATGCCGGTGGAGGACATGACCGACATCCGCAAGGCGGCGCGGGTGCTGGTGCGGCAGGGCATCACCCATGTCATCGTCACCCTCAGCGCGAAGGGCGCCCTGTGGGTGACCGGGGAGCACGAAGAGCACATCGAGGGCGTGCAGGTCGCGGCGCATGACACCACCGGTGCGGGCGATGCGTTCATCGGCTGCTTCAGCCACACGTGGGTGCAGACCGGGGACATCGAAACCTCGATCCGCACCGCGACCCTGTACGCCGCGGATTCGGTGACGCGCGCCGGAACGCAGACGTCCTACGCGCGGGCCGGCGAGTTCCAGGACCGGTTCGCGAACCAGCTGCGGGAGCTCACTGCCGGGTCCTGACCGGGAGGCGTCACGCGGCCGGGTCTGTGCCGGCGGCGAGTGCGGCGAACTCTGATGCACGCCCGTGTGTCAGTGCGTGAACGATCCCACATCCGGTTGGTCACATCCGTGCCCTGACCAGCACCGGAGTTCACCTGCCCGTCACCTGCGCTTCGTATGCTGGGACCATGAGCAGCTCTGGGCGCACCACAGAACACGGCGGAACGATCGGCAGCAGGGTCCGTGACGCCATCCGCGCCGCCCAGGTGACGCAGAAGGTCACCGCCGCCTCCGTGGACATGACACCGGATGCTCTGTCCCGCTCGGTGAACGACAAGCGCGCCTTCACCTCCTCGGAGCTGGTGCGCATCGCCGACTTCCTCGGCGCGGACCTCCGCTACCTCGTCACCGGTGACAGGTCCGACCGCCGTGAATGGCGCGGCCAGCCGAACCCGCAGAACACGAAGCTGCCCCGGTTCGAGGACGACGAGGTCTTCCTCGACCAGCTGCGCCATGCCTACACCCAGTCCGGCACCATCCACCCCACGCCGCCGCTGCCGCGCACTCCGCACGAACTGCGCGTGGGCCTGGGCCCTCAGTTCCTCGAAGCGCTCGACAACCGCCTCGGTCAGATCGGCGTGGACGTGATCCGCGCCCGCGAACTCATGCGCCCCCACCACCTCGATGTGGAGGGCCGCATCATCATCGCCATCCCCACCAGCGCCGACTGGACCCAGTCCAACGTGGACATCGCCATGCACCTCGCCATGGCCGCCGTGGGCCGCGACAACCCCACCGACCAGGACGTCATCTCCGTGGCGGATGAGCTGCTGATGCCGGAGAACGAACTGCGCTCCATCGATTGGAACAGCATCTCCCGCGCCGCTCTCTGCCGTATCCTCCGCCGTTGGGGCGTGCCCACGCGGGCGCTCGGCGCCCGCCTCGAGCAGCTGCGGATCCGCACCCCGAAGCGGGTGCGCCGCAACCTCGCCATGAGCACCAGTGACCTGTTCCGCCTGCAGTCCGAAGCGGACCGCACCGAAGCCGACCGCGGCAAACGCTCCGCACGCGCGGAGAAGAAGGGCCTCCCGCTGACGGACCTGCTCATCGCCTCCTCCGCCCGCACGTTCCCCCGGTGGCTGATCAACGCCCACCTGCAGCAGGTGCTGCAGGGCATGCTGCCGCCCACCACGCTCGCGTGGATGCTCGACGTGGACGTCGACACCATCGAACTGCCCGTCGCGTCCTGACGGGCGGCCGACGGGTCCCGCTCACCCGTTCAGTTCGGACGCCACCTCAGCGCGCACATGATCGACCACGCGACGGTTCGCCGCCAGCTCCGGCGACAGCAGCTGCAGAAGCACCCGCACCTTCTCCGCCGCTGATTCCGCATCGGTCTCCCAGTCCACATCCGAGGTGAACTGCCCATCCACCCCGGCGAGGGCCCGCTCAATGCGGTCGGACTGGGCATCCGGGTCCGCCGAGCCCGTCAGCCAGCGCTCCACCCACGCGGCGATCGCCGTCAGTGCCCCCTCCGGGAGCCGGCCGGCGCGCAGCTCCAGCAGCGCCACCGGCACGATCCGGTCCTTCAGCTTCTGCAGGGAGTCCACCGCCATGTCCGCGAGCGCCGGGTCGATGCGGCTGTTCTCGAACCTGTCCGCGAGCGCATGCCGGTACGCCTGCGCATCCACACTCGCCGGCAGGTGCCGCTCCGCCTCGTTCCACCACTGCTTAATCGCGCGGTGCACGAAGTCATCGGCCATCGCGTCCGCCGGGGACTCGCAGCCGAGCTGCTGACCGAGGTTCGCCATCAGGATGCCGGCGCCGTCGTGCAGCCATTCGCGCCTGCGCTCGAACGGCTCGAGGTCATCGGTGAACACCGCCCCGGCCTTCTCCCACGCGGGCCGGCCCGCCGGGAAGTCCCCTTCGATGATCCAGGAGAAGAACGGTTCGCACACCGCCGGCACGGCGTCGCGCAGACCCGTCACCGCCTGCACCTCCTGTGCGTCCTCATCGGTGGCCGGCGGGGTGGTGCGATCCACCGAGGTGGAGCAGAAAGACACGTTCTGGCTGATCCAGTCGGCGAGCTCGCCGGAGCGGGCGCGCGCATAGGTGAGGACCGCCTCGCGCGTGACGGGGCCGCTGTTCGTGATCGAATCGCACGGCACCACCGCGATCGGGCCCGCAACGGCGTCCATGCGGGCCTGCAGGCCCAGCACGAGGCGCGCCAGCGGCCCGGCGGGCGCTGCGGATCCGTCGGCCAGCGCCGTCAGGTCCGCCACCACCCGGGCGTCCTCGGTGTCCAGAGCGTCGTCGGCAGTGAGGGGGTAGCCGTCGCGGGTGATCGTCACCGTCACCACCGCCACCTGCGGGTCGGCGAGCAGGCGGGTGAGGGCGTCGATGTCGGCGCCGTCATGCGCGGCGGAGACCGACGAGATGATCTCCGCGTCGTCCCCCTGGTCGCCGCGGATCAGCAGGGTGAACAGGCCGTCCTGGTCGGTGAGGATGTTCGCCTGCTTCGCGGAGCGGCCCGTGAACGCGGCGATGCCCCATTCGCCCTCCGGGTCGGCGTGGTCGGTGGCCCAGGCGACATGGGCGCGGAAGAACGCACCGGCGCCCAAGTGGACGATGCGGATCGGACGGGCCGTGCCGGCTGTGGAGGACACCCCCACGCGGCGAGTGCGGGTCTGAAGGTTCTCGCGGGTCAGGGCGGTCACAGCTGTCTCCTCTCCATCGCGGCGCGGCTCTGCGCCGCAGCGACGAGGCCGTGCCCGGCACCGCCGCAGCCTTCCCGCCGACGGGGCCGGCGGGCATACCGCCACTGTATTCCTCGGCACTGGCCTGCACCAGGGAACGAAGGCCCTGGGCCGCGGCGCTCGGCCCGACACTCATCCTGTGACCCAGTTCGCAACGCCGTTGCGCATCGATATACGATGCTCGTCATTCCCTTCCGCCGGGACTCGGCCGGGCTCCCCCGCCTCGCATCGACGCGCGGCAGCACCCGTCGGCTCCCGCACCCCCACCCGCCGCACACTGCTGCGCGGAGTCGGCGGGCTGGTCGCCGCAGGCACGATCGGCACCGCCGCCTACGGGTCCTTCGCCTCCCTCGTGCCCGGACCGATCGTGCTGGTCACGTGGGGCCTGATGGCGATCGTGCTCGTGGGCGCGATCATCGCGAAGCTGAAGGGCCGCACCGGGCTGAACACCTGAGGTGAAGGGTGGGGTGGGGCGATTGGGCGACAGAGCCAGATCACGGCAACGGGTCACTTCTCCGTGTCGTACTGCTGACGCTGGCATCGCCGCAGAGTTGTTGCCGCCCCTTCTCTTCACGACGACGACGCCGCCAACGCGCCAGACAGAACACTGCAAGCCCCACAATGGCAGCCAACCCGATGGTGACACCGACGGCCCACCACCCCATGGTCTCGTCTTCTCCCCACCGTTCACCAGCGAACGCCTCCACAAAAGCTGGAGCCGCAAGGGCTGTACCGACGACACCGATGATGATGTTCAACAGTTCACTGCGCCCTGCACGGATTTCCGCCTCGGCCTGGCGGTTCTCCTCAGACCGGCGGCGTGCTTCCTCTCTCCTGCGCGCATCTTTCATCTGTTGGGAAGCGTGCTGGGTGGAATACACCTGGTGGCGAAGCTCGAGCTCATCGGTGAAGTCGTCATAGGCGCGATCAACCCCCATCAGGTCTCGCAGCTTGAGGAAGATCTGGGTATCGACTCGGCGTCGGGGAATCGAGTTGAACCACAGCCTGTCTCGGAAGAGAACGAAGTCCGCTTCGATGCGCTCCAGCCGGTCCATCTGCTTCTGCAGACGGTCCGCCTGCGCCCGCTCCCATCGCGACTCATCGTCTTTGCCATGCTCGGCACCACTGGGACCGGGGTCCACCTCAGCGGACACGGTCGAGTCGATCTCGGCGAGGTCTTCCGCAAACCGTTGGAGCGCGCTGTACGCCCGCATATTGAGCACGAGCAGATCCACCATCCGGGTCTGAGCCAGGACAAGGAACACGGTCTCGCCGACGGTTCGGTACGCTTTGTCGATCCCCTTGTGGAGCTTCTTCACAGTGCCCCTCGTGTCGTGGCGAACAAACGCTGTTCCGCCTTCTTCGACCCACACCGTCCAGCTGTGAAAGTCCCCGATCGTTCCGGCTTCGCCTGTGGAGTCGGCGCCGGCGGGGAGAACTTCGGCGAACTCATCAAGTCCGCCCGCCAGCACCCACCCCCATTTCTCGGCGTCGGACCATTCGCATCGTTCGTCATCGAAGTGCAGATCGAACGGTGGCGGCGGGACATCAGAACCCGGAATGGCCAGGCAGCTCCGCTCAGGTGTCGCCAGCTTCGTTCGGCGTGGCACGGCCTCGGCGCTCGTCCCGCCCTCAACGCGGCCTGGGGACTCAGACCTTGTCAATTCGAGATAGCCACCACGGCTCATCTTCAGGGTGCGCAACGACTGGTGGTTGACGGCATGGTCAACGAGGTCGTTCTGGACGAGTGCGAAGAAGTGCTCCAAGGGGTGGAGGGAGTTCGGGTACGACGGGGTCAACGGCTTCATTCCGTCGGGCCTGTTGACGTCGACGTAGGCCCGGGGACGGCGCAAGCCCTGCGAAATCGACTGCAGACTCGCGGACGAGCAGTGCTCCACAACTACGTGGAGCACGAGGACCCGGTGCACGATGCGACGATCCGGAATTGCTTCGGCTTCCCGATATTGGAGAAGTTCCGCAGCGCGCAGCTGGATTCTCCCGCCGTCCTTCAGATCAAACGCATAGCCCGAAACGGCTGGGTCCGGGTAGAGGGTGAAGCAGGAGGACTGGGCTTCTCGTTCAACGGCCGGAGTTTCGTAAGGAATGGTTGGCGGCTGGTGCACAGCCCCACCCATCAGCGCGCCGAAACGGTTTTCCGGACTAGAGGGGAAGGCCTGCATGTACGCACTGAGTGCTCCCTTGGTTCCGGCTGGCGCCATGCTGGTTGCTTCGGCCTCGGAGACTTCATGCTCCAGGTCGTAGAGGTCGACCTTTCCCAAGCCGCGGTAGCGTTCGGAGATCCACCCACTGTCTCCGTATGACAGATCAACGAAGAGGTCTCCCCCTTCCTCGTCGCGTTGGCACCACCCGTCGGGAATCGGCAATGCTACCGAGAACGTTGCAAGTCGCCAGTCTCGGATTTCTTCTCTGACCGCGTCTCGAGTGATCGATGCGTGGTCGTAGTTCAGGATTCGACCGGATCGGGTGTCTTCTGCCTGCTCGATCACTGGGCTCAGCTTTCGCTCGCTTGTCAGGGGGCACTTGGCACATTACGGGCTTCCAGAGTCCAACGCAGGCGAACCGACCAGATCTGGGCAGTTCGGTTCAGACACCGGAGTCGTCGTTACGGTGGAGGCATGCAGCATTTCTCTGACGCCCAGGTCCGTGAGCTCCTCCCCTCCCCCGCCGAATCGATCGATCTGATGCGCGAGGCGCTGATCGCGCTGGCGAACGGTGAGGGCTCCGTTGTGCCGAAGACCCAGGTCACGCACGATGTCGGCGGCGACACCGCCGACGGGTTCGCCAACGCCATGCCGGCGTCCTGGCCCGAGCGCGGCCTGCTCGGCATCAAATGGGTGACGATCACCCCCTCCAACCCGCCCCAGGGACGGCCGATGACCGGCGGCATCATGGTGCTCTCCGACGGCGCCACCGGCGCGAACCGCTGCACCATGGACGCGGGTGAGCTGACCGCACTGCGCACCGCAGCCGTCACCGGCGCCACCCTCGCGCTCGACGACCGCCCCATCACGTTCATCGGCGCCGGTGTGCAGGCACGCTCCCACGCCCGCGTCATCGACGCACTCGCTGCCCGCGACCGCGAACAGGGCCGCACGGCCCGGGGCCCGCTCACACTGTGGGCCCGTCGGACCGAAGCCCTCACCGAATTCGAACAGTGGGCGACCGAGCACGTCCCCGACCTCGAGATCCGCACCACCACCGACCGTGCCGCCGCGGTGCGCGACGCCGGCGTGATCGTCTCCGGCCTCCCGATCGGGCTGCGAGGCTCCGAGCTCGACCCCGCAGAGATCCAGGCTGACGCCACCCTGCTGCCGCTCGACTACGCATCGGTGGCGGGCCGTGCCGTCGCACAGCGGGCGAGCCTCGCCGCCGACGACCCCGAGCAGTTCGAGACGCTGCGCGCAATGAAGCTCGGAACGGACTACCCGCAGGCAACCGCATACACGGGCGAGTGGCTGCAGAAGGGCCGACCGGATGGGCTCGTGGTGGTGCAGAACCTCGGTTCCGCGATGGGAGACCTGCTGATCGCGGATGCCGTCGCCCGCGCCGCCGGCGTCTGAGGAGCAGCGCCGCCAGTGCCTCGATCGAGGCTGATCAGGAGGCGTCGATCCGGGACAGGTGGGTCGGCAGGCTCATGCTCATCACCCAGTGATCGTTCTGCGCACCGGCCGCCGCACGGCCACCGAGCGTGTGGACGCGCTGCCGGATCGCCACCAGACCGTACCCGGAGCTGAGGGACTCATCGACCCGTCGGCTCCGCACAGGCATCGCCGACGTGACGACGATTCTGATGAAGCCGCCGCCGTCGATGAACTCCACGACGATCGGCTCCGAGGTGGCGGCGTACTTGCCGGCATTCGTCAGCGCCTCCTGCAGGAATAGGGAGCAGGCTGTCTCCGCAGAGTCCAAGAGCGGCCCGAAGGCGACCGGACGGCCGTGCACCTCGACTCGGTGACCGAGGGTGCCGAGCCAGGAGGTGTGGGATTCGAGAGCATCCGCCGTGCTGGCGGTGCGCGCAGCCCGCTGCGGCGGGTTGAACCTCACCGGATCATCCAGAGGGTCGCGCAGCGCGGCCAGCATGACTCGCAGTTCCGCGAGCGCCGCACGGGACCGCTCGTTCACCTCTCGCAGCGCCTCGCGCAGCTGCTCCGGATCCTGGGACTTGAGGCGAGAGCCCGATACAAGGGACGCCGCGGTCATCTGATGAGCAACGGTGTCGTGCATGTCGCGAGCGATCGCGCGACGCTCCGCATCCCGAGCATCCTGTACACGCTGCTGGTGGTCGCGCTGAGTCCTCTCCGCTGCCATGACCCGCGCGCGCACCATGGAGATCAGCACGGCGATCAGGGCGGCGGGCGCAAGGACGAGCAGGGACGCGGCGAGGACCGCTGAGCGGACGTCAGCAGGGTTCCCCATCGCGACCGCAGCGACTCCGGCGGCGATGCATCCCATGCCGACAGCGAGGACGCGCCACGGCGCTCGGACCGCGAGGATCACGATGCCGACGCCCAGCAGATACACCACCAGCAGAAGCCGGTTGGTGGTCAGCAGCAGGATCGCAGCGCCGACCAGGAGGGACGCCAGACCAACGGTGCTGCGGCCCCACGCAGCGAGGCAGAAGCCCGCTGCAATGAGGATGAGGCCGAGCACGCCGATGATGTCGGCGCGGCCGATCGGGCCGAGCCCCACAAGGTGGTCGATGACCAGGAACACGGAGAAGATGAGGACCCCAACGCGCATCAGCGCTCCGGCGCGTCTCCCCGTGAACCCTGCCCCCTCGGTCATGCGCTCGACGCTAGCACGCGTCAGCAGTAGCGGCGGTACTTCTCCGGCAGGAGCGTGCAGAAGGCGTCGGTCACGGGTCCCGTGGGCACATGACGGGCGGCCGCGCCGACGGCTGCAGCGGCAGGAATGCTGGTCGACGGAGCTGCCGGCAGGGTGGGGGATGCGACAGCACTGACAGCAAGGGCGAGAGAAGTGATCATATGGGTCATGCGATCACGGTAGTCAGAGCGGACCCGGTGAGGAATGCCCGTTCGGCCAGCGAGGCGGATGGCCGTTCGGCTATATTTGCGGCGGGCCCCGTCGGCCCCCTCCGCCGATGTCCGGCCCGCCGGTAGGGTTGGAGCCATGATCCGAGCTGTTGTTGCGGACGATCAGCCGCTGATGCGCCGCGCCCTGGGGGACCTTCTGGACGCCTCCGAGGAGGTGCGCACTGTCGCCTCGGGAGCCGACGGGGCCGAGGCGATCGACCTGTGCCGCGAGCACACTCCCGATGTGGCGCTGATCGACCTGGACATGCCGGTGATGAATGGGATCGACGCGATCAGCGTCATCTCCAGGGAGCTCGGTATTCGTTGCGTCGCCATCACCACGTTCGTGGACATGGACTGGGTGCTGCCGGCGCTGCGGGCCGGCGCCTCCGGCTACCTGGCGAAGGACTCCTCACCCGAGTTCATCGTGGACGCCGTCACCTCTGTCATGGACGACACGATGGTGCTGGCACCCAGCGTGGTGGAGCTGCTGGCTCATCACGCCGTCCAGTTCCCGTCGGCCCCGCCCGCGCCGCAGCCTGGCACGGCACCGCGGCTCACCGACCGCGAGATGGATGTGATCCGCCTGCTGGCGCGGGGGCTCAACAATAGGGAGATCGCCGCTGACCTGTTTTTGTCCGAAGGTGCGGTGAAGCAGTACCTGGCGCGCGCCTATGACCGGCTCGGGGTGCGGGACCGCCTCCAGCTGCTCGTGCGCGCGGTTGAACTGGGCCTGGTGACGCCCTCGCTCGCGAACCCCGACTCATCGCGCTACGGCGCCTGAACCGCCCGACGCGCACGACTGGCCACCCGCACCGCCGTCACAGCTGAGGCACCATCACCGAACGGCGGCACCAGCATCAGCAGGTGCGCCAGCCACAGGACCCCAATAACCCCGGGTGCCCCGGCGACGATCAGCACCACTCCCCCAGCGGCCGTCGCGCACGGACCGGCACAGGCCGTCACCAGGGCCCTGCCCGCAGTGAGCGGTCCCGTCGGCCGCACCGACACTCGCAGCAGGCGAGCCTCAACTTGGAGTGCGTCCGGCGAACGCCCCCACGCCAGCGCGGCCGCATGCGCCGCCTCGTGCAGAGCGAACGGTGCCGCCACCGCGAAAGCGAACAGCTGCGCCACAGAACCGACCGCGCGCAGGACCCCCACATCGCCCGTCGCAGCCCACCAGAGTCCGGCCGCGACCAGGAGAAGCGCCAGCGGCGCCCCCGCTGCAAGGGCATGCCGCAGAACAGCCCCGGCGGTGCGCGCCGCGGCGCGCACGGCGGCGGTCATGCCCGGGCGCTGCCGGTGGATGGTGCGCGACCGGCATCCACGGGACGGCCCGGGGCCGTGGAGCGGGGCGCATGCACCGAATCCGGGTGCGGTGCCGTCGCATCGGTGCCGTCCGCGCGGCCGTGTGCGTCACTGCTCTGCTGCTGCAGGAGGTATCGCCGGCGTCGGGCGAGGGCCCGCACGATCCGATCGAAGAGAACGCAGAACAGCAGGCACACCGCGAACACACCGAGGATCACGAACGGGTTCTCGATCCCCATCGTGGCTTCCACGCCGCCGGCTGCACCGGGATGGGTTTCGAATACGACCCCGCCGAAGAGGGCTTCGGTTCTCTGCTGGTCACCCGTGGTGGAGAACATGGCGAACAGGAGCGCCCCGGTCGTGATGATCGCGGTGAGGATTCCCGCGGCGAACAGCAGGCTGGTGATGTGGAGTGCCTTCTTCATGACGTGTCCTTTCCGTGATAATGCGGATACCCGCAGCGGTGGTGAAGAAGAGGATCGGCAGGGCGATGACGATCAGGGAAGCTGTGAGCGCCGGTGGTGCCTGGACAATGCCGAGCATGAGGACGGAGCCGACGCCGACAACGAGCACCACCGAGAAGCCGACGAGGACGGAGAACGGGTTCTCCTTCTCCGGGGGAACCATCACCCCGACGAGAACGGTGACGACAGTGCCGCTGACCAGGCCGGCCGCTGCGAGGGCCGTGGTCTGCAGGCTCTGCCCGATGACGATGCTGAGCACCAGCAGCGGCAGCGCCGCCACCGCCAGTACCAGAACCTGGCTGCCGAGGAGCACGGCGGCGTGCCTCAGCGGGGAACGGGTGCGCAGCACGAGCGGCGCGGCGCGCCGAGTGCCCTCGTAGGCGTAGACGCCCTGCAGGACCACCGCGCCCATGCCGAGCAGAGGCGGGGCACCGGAGACCGCAAGGGCGGCGCCAGCGGCGAGGCCGAGCAGGATCGCGAGCTGTCCCTCCACCGAGCGGACCGTGGCGGCGGCGAAGATGCGCGCCGCGGACGCGTTCTCGAACGAGCCGAGGGGCACCGGAACGAACCGGCCGGACGGCACCCTGGTGCGCGGTGACAGCACCAGGCACAGTGCGGCCAGCAGCGCGCACCCCGCCGCGCCGGCGAGGATAGCGAGCGGGTATCCCGCCGCATCAGCCAGCGCCGACAGTGCAGCGGGAGCCACGATCACGCGCTCCCCAGTTGTGTACGCGTTCGCCACGGCAACTGTCTGACGCAGAACCGTGGTGTAGTACAGGGCCGACATGCCGAGCACCACAACCAGCAGGATGAGGACCCTCAGCCGGCCGAAGCCCAGAGCCGTCAGAGCCCGCTCGCCCGCGCAGAACAGACTGTTGAGCAGTAGGTAGGTGAGCGCGGCGGGCAGGACCACGCCGGTGAGGACGCGCCCCACCGCGTCGAGCCCGAACAGGACGAGGGCGGGGGCGGTGCCGGAGAACGTTACCGCAGTGACGATCGCGGCGACGAAGCCTGCTTCGACCACCATGAGCGCGGCAGCGCGCTCCTTCGCCGTCACCGGCAACTGCGCAGACGTCCGGAGCACACCGGCACTGCGGGAGAACAGGAGCTTCACCACGGCGAAGGCGATGATGACCCACAGGATGATGGAAATGCTGGTGAGGTCCATCAGGAGGGGCAGGAACCCGTCGGCCCCCGCCATCTGCCGAAGGAACAGGGACGCGCCCACCGTCATGACAGCGACGAGGGCAAGGCCCGTGAGGATCGTCCCCCAACGGGCCGACGGGTTCGCCATCAGCCCAGTCGCGACGACGCGGCGCACCATGAAGCGGGCGTAGAACTGGGCGAGCAGCAGCACCAGGCGGATCCGCAGTGCCGGTCCGGCGGGGCGTTCAGCGGCTGAGGGGTGCATCTGCTGCCCCTTCCCGCTGCTCGTCCTGATCAGCTGCGAGCACGGCGGTGCGGGCGAGTGCTTCCACGCTGCCAAACTCGCGGCGCACATCCGGCATGGGCCGGTCCAGTTCCAGGAAGCCGGAGCGCAGCAGCACGAGCCGCTCAGCGCTCGATTCCAGCAGGGGGAAGTCATGACTGACCAGAAGGATCGCGCTGCCGGCGTCGGCGAGGGCGCGGAGGTCCTCGCGTGCATGGAACAGGGAGTCGAGGTCCACGCCATTGAGGGTCTCGTCGATGAGGGTGAGAGGGCGCTGCAGCATGAGGGCACCGATGAGCTGCAGCTTCTTGCGCATCCCGTGGGAGTAGTCCTCCACGAGGTCACGCTGGCGCCCCGCCATGGCGTAGCGCTCGAACAGGGCGTCCATACGCTTCTCGTCGAGTGGAATGCGGTGCATGCGGTGGAGCAGTTCGATGTACTCGAGGCCGCGGAGGAACTCCGGGAGGATCTCGTTGCTGGACAGGACGATGAGGTCGTCGCGGCCTGCGCTGGAGGCGTGGTCGGCGCCGTTGACGGTGATGGCGCCTGTGCGGGGCGCGAGGGCATCGCCGATGAGGTTCACCAGAGTGGACTTCCCTGAGCCGTTGGGGCCGATCAGTCCGCAGATCTCACCGGCGTCCACGCGCAGGGAGGGAACGTGAAGCGCTTCGGTGACGGGGGTGTAGCCGAAGGTGAGGTCAGTGATGCGAAGAGTCATGATGCGCCCTGCGGGTTCGGGAACGGTGGTCGGGAGGAGGGGGGCCGACGGGTCCTGACGTCACTCGTGCTCGGACAGGACCCGTCAGCGTCAGGTGCTCAGAGGGAGCGGGCCGATTCCCGGCTCACGCGCACTCCATCTTGACTTTGACACCGCTCTCCCACTGCCATGAGCCGGTGAAGGTGCCCTTCTGGTTGACGACGCACCACACGGCCATGCCGGCCAGGAGGGTGGCGCCGAGCGCGAGGATCACGGCGACGAACACGAGGTACCAGGCGTCGTAGCGGACGAGCGCACGGTCCACCGATGCGGACAGCGCGGACAGTGAGGCGGTCAGGGGTGCGGGGATGACTGCATTCATGGCGTCAGAATCCTTCTTGTGAAAAGTGTTGTGGCTGCGGCCGCACCATTCACGCTACGGATTTGGTCGTCGCCGCTGAAGACTCGGATGGCCTGTCCGTTCGGCCATCCTGCGTGCCGTGTCGGCCGACGGAGCCCGCGCTTTCCATGCTTCGGACACGCCGTTCACATGGTGGGCACGGGACGTAGTCTCCCTCCATGTCCACGAACCCCATCCCGAACAATGACCGCTCCGTCGGCCCCACCGGCGGCACCACGGCGCATCCCGACCCCGTCGGCCCCACCGACCCCGGCTCCCCCGCGTCCGGGAGCGCCACGGCGGCCGCCCGCGCCCGCGAGGACCGCTCCGCCCGCATCGCCGTCACCGTGTTCCCCGCGATCATCATCGCCGCCGCCCTCCTCGGCTTCGTCGCCCCGCCCGTGGGACTCGCGCTCGCGCCATGGGTGTCCGTCTTCCTCGGCGTCATCATGTTCGGCATGGGCCTCACCCTCACCCTGCCCGACTTCGCCCTGGTGGCGCGTCGCCCCTTGCCGGTGCTCATCGGTGTGCTCGCACAGTTCGTGATCATGCCGCTGGTGGGCCTTGGTGTGGCCCTGTTGCTGCAGCTGCCGCCGGAGCTCGCCGCCGGTGTCATCCTCGTGGGCTGCGCCCCCGGCGGCACCAGCTCCAACGTCATCTCCTACCTCGCGAAGGCGGACACGGCGCTGTCGGTGACGATGACCTCGATCTCCACCCTGCTCGCGCCCCTGTTCACCCCGCTGCTCACCGTGTGGCTCGCCGGCACGTACATGCCTGTCGACGCCGCAGCCATGGCCATGAGCATCGTGAAGATGGTGCTCGTTCCGGTGGTGGGCGGCCTGCTCATCCGCCTGTTGGCGCCGCGCCTGGTGGACCGCATTCTGCCGGCCCTGCCGTGGATCTCCGTCGCCGGAATCTCCCTCGTGGTGGTCGCGGTCGTGGCGGGCAGCGCCGACACCGTAGTCAGCGCCGGCCTCATCGTGTTCGCCGCCGTGGTGCTGCACAACGCCGCCGGGTACCTCCTCGGCTACGGCACCGCCAAGCTCGCCCAGCAGAGCGAGGCTGCGTCCCGCACCACCTCCGTTGAGGTCGGCATGCAGAACTCGGGTCTCGCGGCCACGCTCGCTGCGCAGTACATGAACCCGGCCGCCGCACTTCCAGCCGCGGTGTTCTCGATCTGGCACAACATCTCTGGCGCGATCCTCGCGATGATCTACCGCCGCAGCGCCGACCGCAGCGGCTGCTGAGCATCGCCGCACCGCTGACCGCAGCGGCCGCTGAGCACCGCCGCACCAGGGCGGGCCATCAGCTGCGGCTCTGCTCCCGCAGCGTCCGCAGGTACTCGTTGTACGCCTCCAGCTCCGCACCCTGATCGCGCTCGGCCTTCCGGTCGTACTGGCGGGCGGTGCGGTCCTCGGCGCGCGTCCACTGCCACGTCATCACGATCGCGTACAGCAGGGTCGGCACTTCGGACACGCCCCACATGATGGAGCCGCCGCGCTTCTGCCAGAACATCAGCTGCTCGGCATCGGCCATGCCGAGCGCGTGGTACCAGTCGCCGCCGATGATCCAGGAGGCGGAGATGACCGCGAGGCCGAAGAACGCGTGGAAGCTCAGAGTCACCAGCAGCGTGACCAGCTTCAGGATCGGGTTGATCGGCCGGCGCGACGGGTCCACGCCGATGATCACCCATGCGAACAGGTACCCGGACAGCAGAAAGTGGATCGTCATGAACGCGTGCCCAGCGTGGGTGAACATCGCCCAGGTGAACAGGGGCGTGAAGTAGAACGCGACGAGGGACCCGGCGAAGATGAACCCGGCCACGGGCGCGGAGGACACCACGTCCCCGTACTTGGAGTGGAGGATCGCCAGCACCCATTCGCGCATGCCGCGGGACCCGTCCGTCCTGGGCGTGACGGCGCGGGACATCAGCGTGACGGGGGCGCCGAGCACCCACAGCGGCGGCACGATGATCATCAGCGCCATGTGCTGCACCATGTGGCCGTCGAACTGGACGCGGCCGTAGGTGCCGGGACCGCCGCTCATCACCCAGATGAAGAGGGCGCTGCCGGCGAGGAAGAACGCCGTGCGGTGCCACACCCAGGCATCGCCGCGCCGCTTCAGCCGCACCACACCGGCGATGTACAGCGCGGCGATGGTGAGGGAGAAGCCGAGGGCGAGCCAGTCGATGTGCCACTGGGTGAACAGGGTGGGGACGTCGAACGGGGCGGTGGGCGGTTCGAAGCCGACCAGCGAGAGGACCTTGAGGTCGGCGCTGTCGCGGGAGATGAACTGCGGCACCGGCGGCTGGGAGCGGCCCAGCGCGATCGACAGGCCGATGACGGCCGCGGCCACGGCGATCTCAACGATCGCGAGGCGGCGGAACGGGGCATCAACCACGAGCTTCCTGCGCTGTGAGGCACCGGCGAGCGCAATCGCAACCAGGCCGATCGTCTTCGCGAGCACCAGCAGACCGTACCCGGTGGTGACGAGGTCGCTGATGCTGGACAGGCGGATGAGGCCGTTGACGAGGCCGGAGAACGCGAGGCAGGCGATGGCGAACACGGCCCACGGGGAGAACCGCGCCAGCACGGTGCGGATCACCGCCGCGTCAGTGCGGCGAGCAGCGAGGTGGACCAGGACCAGCAGGGGGCCGAGCCACAGCGCCATGCCGAGCAGGTGCAGCAGCATCGCGTTGACGGCGTTGTTGTGGTCGATGGAGGCGCCGGCGTGGCCGAGGAAGCCGAGCGCGACGATCGCGGCGACGATCGCGGCCATCGCCCAGCCCATCCAGAACTGTCGGCGACCGAGCGCGAAGAGCAGCGCGGCGATCGCCATCAGGACGATCCCGTTGACGCTGATCTCGCCGACGTCAGTGCTGGAGGCGAAGAACGCGAGGCGGGAGAAGTCGGTGCCGGCGGCGTCGATGTAGCGCAGCAGGAGTGTTCCGGCCATGAGGACGATGGTGGCGAGGCTCGCCAGGAGCGCACCGGTGCGCAGGCGGTTCTGGTCCGCAGTGAGCGGGAACGGCTTGTCGCCCTTCTTGGCGCGGCGGGTGCGGCCCTCCCCGGGGTACAGCAGCGTCAGAGTGAAGCCGTAGCCGAACGCGGCGCTGATGGCGAGGTACATGCCGCCTTTGATGAGGCCGGTGGTGACGCCGAGCGCGGCGGTGTCGGCGATCGCGCCGGTGGCGGCGAGGCCGACCGCGGTGGTGACCATGACGATGAGAAGGAACAGTGCGCCGATGGCCGGCATGGGATCGAGCCCTCCAAATGCTGTTGTGGGGACCGGGGTGGGTGTCGGTACGGCCGGGTGGTGGCCGACGGGCCGACGGGGTCAGCGTCTGCGTGCTGATTCGAAGAGGCAGAGAGCGGCCGCGGTGGCGAGGTTGAGCGATTCCGCGCGGCCGGAGAGTGGAATCGCGATCGAGAGGTCGGCGCGCTGCAGCAGGTCCTCGCCGAGGCCGCGCGCTTCGTTGCCCATCAGCCAGGCGATGCGGCCGGGCAGGTCGGTGCTGAACAGGCTGGTGTGGGCGTAGCCGCTGGTGGCTGCGGTGGTGATGCGCCGACGGGTGCATTCGGTGAGCAGGTCCGCGAGGGGCACGCGGCGCGCGAACGGGACGTGGAAGAGGCTGCCGGCGGTGGAGCGGACGGTCTTCGGTGCGTACGGGTCCACGGATCCGTCACCGAAGAACACGGCGGCGGCTCCGGAGGCGTCGGCGGTGCGCAGCAGGGTGCCGGCATTCCCGGGGTCCTGCAGACGGTCGGCGGCGACGATGGTCACCGGGGATCCGTCGGCCTCTCCCCCGCTGCCGGCGGCCCGCTCGAGCAGCTCCAGCCACGGGGTTTCGACGATGCGGGCGGTGGCGATGACGCCCTGCGGGCTGACCACGGACTGCTGGCCCTGGTCGCGGACCATCGCGGTGATCACTTCGGCGGTGACGGGGGTGATCGGCAGGCCCGCTTCGGCGGCGAGGTGCACGAGGTCGGGGTGGTCGGTGCGGGCGGCGTCGGTGAGGAACAGGGCGGTTGCCCAGTCGCTCCAGGCGTCGAGCAGTGAGCGGACGGCCTGGGGGCCCTCCACCCGGAACTGTCCGTGCTTGGAGCGTGCAGAACGCCCGGACAGTGAGGCGACCAGGCGGACTCGATCGGAGCGAGTCGACGTCACTGGTGCCCTGTCCGGGCGTTCTGGAGTGCTCATCGGCGGCAGCAATCAGGCTGCGGGTGCGTTGACGTCCTCGGGCAGGGCGTTCTTCGCGGACTCGACGATGGCGGCGAAGGCAGCGGGCTCGTTGACGGCGAGCTCGGCGAGCATGCGGCGGTCGACCTCGATGCCGGCCAGGTTCAGGCCCTGGATGAAGCGGTTGTAGGTCATGCCGTTGGCGCGGGCGCCGGCGTTGATGCGCTGGATCCAGAGGCGGCGGAAGTCGCCCTTGCGCTTGCGACGGTGCTGGAAGGAGTAGGTCTTCGAGTGAAGGACCTGCTCCTTGGCCTTGCGGTACAGGCGCGAGCGCTGACCGCGGTAGCCGGAGGCCTCTTCGAGGATCTCACGGCGCTTCTTCTTGGCGTTCACGGACCTTTTGACGCGTGCCACTTTGTTCTCCTTAGAAGTTCAGATTGAGAGCGATGCGCCGGATCAGCGGCCGAGCATGCGCTTGAGGGTCTTCACGTCGGCCTTGGCCACATCGGCCACGCCGGCGAGGCGGCGCTTGCGGGCCGAGCTCTTGTGCTCAGCCTTGTGGTAGGCGTTCGCGCGCTGGCGCTGCAGCTTGCCCTTGCCGGTGATGCGGATGCGCTTCTTGGCACCGGAATGAGTCTTGTTCTTCGGCATTGTGCCTTTTCTCCTTCAGTTGCTCGCCGAGGTCACTCGGCGTTCGACTTCGCAGCTGCCTTCTCCGCATCGCTCTTGCGCTTGCGGGCTTCGGCACGTGCCTGAGCCTTCTTCTTGTGAGGACCGATCACCATCACCATGGTGCGGCCGTCCTGGCGGGGGCGCGTCTCCACGAACCCGAGCTCAGAGACGTCCTCAGCCATCCGCTGCAGCAGCTTGAAGCCCATCTCCGGTCGGGACTGCTCACGGCCGCGGAAGCGGATCATGACCTTGACCTTGTCACCGGCGGACAGGAACTTCTCGACGTTGCGCTTCTTGGTCTCGTAGTCATGCGTATCGATCTTCAGACCCATCCGAATTTCCTTCAGCTGGGTGTTGACCTGGTTCCGCCGGGATTCCCGGGCCTTCAGATTCGCTTCGTACTTGAACTTGCCGTAGTCCATGAGGCGGGCGACCGGCGGGCGTGCGCCGGGTGCCACCTCGACCAGGTCGAGGTCTGCCTCGGCGGCGAGCCGCAGGGCGTCCTCAATGCGGACTTCACCGACCTGCTCGCCGTTCGGACCCACGAGAAGGACCTTGGGAACTCGGATCTGCCCGTTGATGCGCTGTTCGCTGATGACTGCTCCTCACAATCGATTCTGGTGTGAGCACACAGCAAAAGGCCCCTGCTCATGCAGAGGCCTCAGAATCGCACGGCACATCGACTCGCGATGCGCCGTGGGCGCTGACCCGACGATCTGTGCCGCCGAAACGGGTGACGATCGCCCAGGTGGGAGTAGGCCTCCACTTGGTGGGAACAGGTGTGCTCCGATGGACAACTCTACCAGCAACCGTCAGGAACTGAAGCGCCCTGTGATGCACACCGCCGCGCGGCCGGCTCAGCGGGCGGGCCGACGGGTGCCGCCGACCTAGACTGGGGCGCATGAGCACCGACCACACCGGCGCAGGGAGCGCCCCTCAGCCCGGCGCCGACGGCGCATCCCACCGGCACGCCGATGACGCCTCCGGCTTCACCCGCGACATCGCCGACGTCTCCGCAGTCGAACTGATCACCACCACCGCCGTCCACCTGATGAGCGCCGCCGCCATCAAGGTGGGCCTGGCGGAGGATGAGGAGACCGGCCAGTACAAGGACCTCGACGAGGCCCGCAAGGTCATCAACGCCCTCGCCGCCCTCATCACCGCGAGCGCCCCGGACCTCGGCAACGAGCACGCCCGCTCCCTGCGGGACGGTCTGCGCTCCCTGCAGCTGGCGTTCCAGGAGGCGCTGCCGGTTCCCGACGAGATGGGCCAGGGGCCGGGCGAGAAGTTCACCGGCCCCGTCCGCTGACCTGCCCGTTCAGCTGAGCCCGGGCACGGTGGCGGCGAGCCGACGCCGCACACGAACCCGTCGGATGCGCATCGCGATCAGGCCCGCGCCCGCGATGCCGATCGCGACCAGGCCGGCCGCACCGAAGCCCCAGTTCGCGCCCCAGACATCGATCACACTGCCGAAGATCGGGCCTCCCATCGCGGCGCCGATCGTCAGCGATGAGCCGTGCCAGCCCATCGCCTCCGAACGCCCCTCCTCCGGCACCTTCTGCGCGATCGCCTCACCCGTGGCGGACAGCAGCGGCGCGATCGTGGTGCCGGCGAGGAACGCGAACACGATGAGCAGGATCAGGGTGTGCGTGAGCGCCAGCGGCAGGATCAGCAGGCCCATCAGCAGCAGGATCCACAGGGCGCCCACATCGGTCCTCATCGCGCCGTAGACGATGCCGCCGATCGCGGATCCGGCGCACATGATCGACACCATCGGGCCCACCATGCCCTCCTGCCCGATCTCCCGCAGCAGCGCCACGAACGCCACATCGGTCGCCACCAGCAGCATGGAGCCGACCGCGGTGGACACCAGGATCGAGATGCCGCCCCAGCTGAGCAGGGCGGTGCGGGCCGCGCTCTTCGCCTGCTCCTGCGCCGGGTCCCCCACCACGGGGATCGCGCCGGTCTGCGTGTCCTCGAAGACGCGGCGTTCGTTGTACTCGCCGGTGTGGGCGGCCGCGGCCGCCTCCGCGGTCTCCAGCGGCTCCGACAGGTGCGTGGGCAGCATGATCTGGTCGGTGCGCAGCGGCGGGTCCACCACCATCAGCCCGAGCCCGGCCGCCACGATCAGCACCCCCACGAGGATCATCGTGGGGCGCGACCCCGCGGAGTACACCAGGACGGTGGCGAGCGCCGGCCCCGTCATGAACACGAACTCGGTGAACACGGAGTCGAGGGCGAACGCGGTGCGCCGCATCCTCGCCGGCACGATCACGGCGAGGGAGGTGCGGACGATGGAGAACACGGGGATGGAGAACAGGCCGCCGAGGAACACCAGCGGCAGCACCCCGGCGTACGGCAGCCACGGCACGGTCATCCACACGATGCCGTTGACGATGATCGGCGGCACCAGAGTGCGGCGCAGGCCCTGCTTGTCGAGGAGGCGGCCGCGCCACGGCGCCGAGATCGCGGCACCGAGGGTGGCGGCGGTGACCAGCAGACCCGCCTGCGTGAACGACACGTGCAGGGTCAGCACACAGTGCAGGGTCAGCAGCAGGCCCGTGGTGGAGAACGGGAAGCGCGCCAGGAACCCCAGCAGGAAGATCGATGCTGCTTTCGGCTGGGCGAGGACCGCCTTGTATGCGCTGAGGTTCATACCCCTCAGCCTGTCACGGTCAGCTTCAGCGAGGTCACCCTTTCGGCGATCAGCTGCGAAGACGCCAGGATCTGCTGGATGCCGCCGAGGATCGCCTGCAGGTCCTCGCGGCGCAGCCCCGGCTCCAGCACCAGCACCACGTCCACTTCGCGCTCGGGATGCGGACGCAGGTGCACATCCCGCAGATGCGGGACCGTTCCCAGCAGTGCGCCGCGCATCTCGCTGATCACAGCGTCGTCGGCGTGCGGCGGGGTCCAGGGACGGTCCTGACCGAGCGCCCACAGTGCAGAGCGGGTCAGGACCACGGGGCGGGGCCGTCCCATGTCCACGATCAGCATGGTGCAGCCTTCGGCGACTGCGGCCTGCGCCGCCTGCTCGATCACCATCGGCACGGGCCGCGCCTCCGGGCGCCACGCGGTGAGCTGCTCGGTGCCGGTGAAGATCGGCAGGGCGATGTCAGTGCCGGCCTGGATCTTCACCACGGCCATGTCGGAGGCGTTGTCGGCGACGAGCCCGTCGGCCGTGACCTCGGTGTCGGTGGCGATCGCGGTGATCGGCACCATCACCCGCTGCCCGCGCAGCGCCGCCACGAGCGCCTCATGGTGGGGGTCCTCCCCCGCGTCGACGGCGGCGAGCGCAGCGGCGATGCGGGGATCCTGGCCGCCCGTGTCCGTGGGGAACGGGGAGACGGTGTAGTCGCGCCCCTTCCACGGCACGCCAGCGGTGTCGGTCAGATGCGACTTCTGGGTGAAGTGGGCGGGCAGCGTGCGGCGCACCTGGTCCGCCTGCTCCGGCAGCGCCGATGAGTCAGGCTGGTCGCGGCGGGGCTGCTCAGTGCTGATCGCCGGCCACCTCGATCGCCTGCTCCAGGGTGAAGTTCTGCGCGTACAGCGCCTTGCCGACGATCGCGCCCTCCACACCGATCTCCACGAGGTCGCGCAGCGCCTTCAGGTCGTCGAGACTGGAGACGCCGCCGGAGGCGATGACGGCGGCATCGGTCCGTTCGCACACCCGGCGCATGAGATCGAGGTTCGGGCCGCTGAGCATGCCGTCGGTGGCGACATCGGTGACCACATAGCGCGCGCAGCCGGCGTCGTTGAGGCGCTCGATGGTCTCGAACAGCTCGCCGCCCTCGCGGGTCCAGCCGCGGGCGGCGAGGGTGGTGCCGCGCACATCGAGGCCCACGGCGACGCGGTCGCCGTACTCCTTGATGACCTCGGCCGTCCACTCGGGGTTCTCCAGGGCCGCGGTGCCGAGGTTGATGCGGCGGCAGCCGGTGGCGAGGGCGCGCTCAAGGGTGGCGTCGTCGCGGATGCCGCCGGACATCTCCACGTTCATGTCCACCTCGGAGACGACCTTCTCCAGCAGTTCTGCGTTGGAGCCGCGGCCGAATGCGGCGTCGAGGTCCACGAGGTGCAGCCAGGATGCGCCCTGGCGCTGGAAAGAGAGGGCGGCGTCGACGGGGGCGCCGTAGACCGTTTCGGTGCCGGCTTCACCGCGGACGAGGCGGACGGCCTGCCCTCCGGCGACGTCAACAGCGGGAAGGAGGATCAGGGAATCGGACACGAAGGTCTCCTTACGTGGGAGCCGCGGGGGCGGCTACTGGTAGATGCGGAAGAGTGAGACGCCGATGCACAGCAGACCGGCGAGGGCGAGCACGGCGACGGACCACCACGGGTGGCGCTGCTTGGCGAAGGACCAGGCGCCGCCGAGCAGGATCGCGCCGACGAACAGCATGATGAATGCGAGGATCATGCGGCACCGCCTCCTGCTTCAGCGGTACCGGGGCGGGCGCCTTCTCGCTGCGGCAGAGTGCTGAGCCAGTTGCGCAGCACCCGAATGCCGGCCTGCCCGGACTTCTCCGGGTGGAACTGGGTGGCGCAGAGTGCGCCGTTCTCCACGGCGGCGATGAACCGATCGCCCTCGTGCTCGGCCCACGTCACCTGCGGCGGGGTCATCGCGTCGCTGATCTGCTGGAACTCCCAGCGGCGCACACCGTAGGAGTGGACGAAGTAGAACCGTTCGTCCTCCACACCGGCGAACAGACGCGTTCCGGCGGGGGCGTCGATCGTGTTCCAGCCCATGTGGGGGACGGTCGCGGACTGCAGCCGTTCCACCCGCCCGGGCCATTCGCCGAGCCCGTCGGCCTCGATGCCGTGCTCGCTGCCGGCATCGAACATGACCTGCAGGCCCACGCAGATGCCGAGGACGGGGCGGCCACCGGCGAGGCGGCGCCCGATGATGCGGGGCGCACCCACGGCGCGCAGCTGCCGCATCGTGGCATCGAATGCGCCGACGCCGGGGACCACGAGCCCGTCGGCCTCGAGCGCGGCGACGGGGTCCGCAGTCAGCTCCACGGCGGCGCCGGCGTGTTCGAGGGCGCGCACAGCAGAGCGGACGTTGCCGGATCCGTGGTCGAGGACCACGACGCTGGGGGCGGGGCTCACCGCTTCCTCTTCCTGCCGGTCGCGATCCACTTCACGGCCTCGGTGCGGGACAGCTCCGCCGGGTCGTACACGTTCTCCGCTTCGGCGACGGACTCCGCTCCGAGCAGCAGGTCCTCCACGCGGGAATCGAGGGCGCCGAGCACGAACGCGGGAGGGACGTCGTCCATCCGCTCACCGGAGCGGTAGCGGGTGGCGGTCATGCGGTCGCCCTGCCGCCAGAACAGCACCACGCCCTGCCGCTGCAGGCCGATGGAGACGAGGCCGGCGAGGCGGTGCGCGTCGGCCTCGGTGAGGGGGCCGACGGCGAGGGCACCGGAGTCGGCATCGATGGTGGCGGACCCCGTCGGCAGCGCGAGCGGGTCCTCCTTCGCGGCCATCGCGAGGCGGATCACCCCGGCGAGGGCCTTCGCGGTCGCGACCGGGGTGGCGACGATGGCGATGGGGGCGGGGGTCGACGGGTCCTGGGCCTGTGCCTGGTCCGCAGAGCCGGCTGAGTGGCCGCCCGCGGCGGTGAGGGGGTCGTCGAGGGAGGACGTGTCGAAGTCCAGCCCCTCCATCATCGCGGCGAACTCCGCGTCCACACGGTCCTTGTCATCGGGTCCCTGCGGGGACTGCGTCATCAGAGTGCTCCCTTGGTGGATGGGATGACATCGGTCATCCTCGGATCGTACTCGGTGGCGCCGCGCAGCGCCCGCGCCAGCGCCTTGAACTGCGCTTCCACGATGTGGTGAGGGTCGCGGCCGGCGAGGAGGCGCATGTGCAGGCAGATGCCGGCGTGCAGGGCGAAGGATTCGAACACATGGCGGGTCATGGAGCCGGTGAAGTGGCCGCCGATCAGGTGGTACTCCTGGCCGGCGGGCTCCCCGGTGTGCACGCAGTAGGGGCGGCCCGAGAGGTCCACCACGGCGTGGGCGAGGGCCTCGTCGAGGGGGACGAAGGCGTCGGCGAAGCGGGTGACGCCCTTCTTGTCGCCGAGGGCTTCGCGGAACGCGTCCCCGAGCACGATGGCGGTGTCCTCCACGGTGTGGTGGACGTCGATGTGGGTGTCGCCGTGCGCCTTGACGGTGAGGTCGAAGGAGCTGTGGGTGCCGAGCGCGGTCAGCATGTGGTCGTAGAACGGCACGGAGGTGTCGATGGAGACCTGGCCGGTGCCGTCGAGGTTGAGCTCCACCTCAACGCTGGATTCGCGGGTGGTGCGCGTCAGGGACGCCGTGCGGGGCGCGCGCTGACTGGGGTTCTGCGCGGGGTCATCGGTGCTGGTCATGCGGGATCGATCTCCTCAAGTGCGGTGCGGAAGGCCTGGTTGTCCTCTGCGGAGCCGACGGAGACGCGCAGCCACCCGTCGGGCCCGACCTCGCGGATCAGGACGCCGCGCTGCAGCAGCGCCTCGAAGACGGCGCGCCGGTCCGCGAAGGTGCCGAAGAGGATGAAGTTGGAATCGGACTGGGCGACGTCATGGCCGCGGCCGGTGAGGAATGCGGCGAGCTCATCGCGCTGCTGCCGGAGGAACGCGACGGAGCCGAGGAGCTCATCGGTGAAGTCGAGGGCGGCGTGCGCCACCGCCTGCGCAATGGCGGACAGGTGGTACGGGAGGCGGACCACGCGGACCGCGTCGACGAGGGGCCGCGGCGCCGCCATGTAGCCGACTCGTGCTCCCGCGAGCGCGAACGCCTTCGCCATGGTGCGCGACACGATCAGGTTCGGGTGCTCGTCCAGGACGCTGAGGGCGGAGGGGACGCCGGCGTGGCGGAACTCCGCGTACGCTTCGTCGACCACGAGGATCGCTCCGCGCTCCTCCAGGGTGCGGGCGGCCGTGCGCACGAGGTCGAGGCTGAGCGCGGTGCCGGTGGGGTTGTTGGGGCTGGTCAGCAGCACGATCGTGGGGTCGTGCCGCTCGATGCCGGCCAGCACCATCTGGTCGGTGAGCTCGAAGCCGGGGGCGCTCCCGCGCTCCTCGGTGACGAACTCGGTGAGTGTGTTGCGGGCGTACTCGGGGTACATCGAATAGTGCGGCGCGAACGCGAGGGCGCGGCGGCCCGGGCCGCCGAACGCGGTGAAGACCTGCTGCATGATCTCGTTGGAGCCGTTTGCGACCCACATCTGCTCCGCGGGGATCGGGGCGGGCAGATCGGCGTCCGCGGCGAGGTAGGCGCCGAGGCGGGCGCGCAGGTCGAGGAACTCGCGGTCCGGGTAGCGGTTGAGGCCGGTGGCGGCGCGGCCGACGGCCTCCTGCAGATGCGCGATGAACTCCGGGGACGGCGGGAACGGGTTCTCGTTCACGTTCATCAGGTGAGGGACATCGATCTGGGGCGCGCCGTAGGGGGCGTCGCCGCGCAGATCGTCGCGCAGAGGGGGGTGGAAGGCCATGGGCCAAGTCTATGGGTGTGAGCTGAAGCGCGAGGGCGGCGTCCACCGGGCGTGCGCGCTCCCTCCCGGGGAGCCGCGGCGCTACCGTGGGGGGCATGAAGAAGACCTTCGCCACCGCTGTTGTGATCGACATCGTCTGCGTCATCGCGTTCACCATCGCCGGGATCCTCTCCCACGGTGAGGCGCTCAGCGCCGGCACCCTGTTCCGGGTGGGGGCACCGTTCCTGGTGGGCCTGCTGCTGGGCCACGCTGTGACGCAGAGCTGGCGCACGGTCGCGGCCCGTCCCGCCGCGGCCGAGGCGAGCGCTGTGCAGGCCGCGGCGTTCCGCCTGTGGCCGCACGGTGTGCTGATCCTGGCGGTGGAGATCGCGACCGCAATGGTGATCCGCTCCCTCATCGGCGACGGCACCGCGACGAGCTTCGTGATCGTGTCGGTCCTGGTGAATGCGGCGCTGCTGCTGGGCTGGCGCGCCATCGCCCGCGCGGTCCGCACCCGCTGAGTCCCGGCGGCCGCTGCTGATGCTGCTGCGCACCGTCCGACTGATCGACCCCGTCGGCCCCTCCCCCGCCTACTCGCGCTCCGCCGCGCCGGTGGACGTCCGCATCGTCGACGGCCGGATCACCGAGATCGCTGAGCGGCTCAGCCGCACGAGCGGTGAACAGGTGGTGGATGCGGCGGGGGCGTTCGCGATCCCGGGCCTGTGGGATCAGCACGTGCATGTGGGGCAGACAGCGCAGGGCCGCTCCCGCCTCGACACCTCCGGCGCCACCAGCCTGGATGATCTGCTCGGCCTCGCCCGCCGGGCGCTCGCTGCCCGCCGCGCTCAGCTCGCCGGCAGCGCGGTGCACAGCGGCGATGCGCTTGTCGGCTTCGGCCACCGCCTCGTCGACTTCGACGACGACCCGCACGGCGATGCCTTCACCCGCCGCGTCCTCACCGAACTGGACGCCCTGGCCCCCGCTACCGCGATCGTCCTCATCGGGTCCGACGCCCACCACGCCCTCATGAACACCGCCGCCCTGACGGGCCTCGGCCTGCCCACCGAGGGCGGTGTGGTCGGCGAGGACGAATGGTTCACGGCGCTGGAGCACCTCGACGACCTGCCCGGCATCGCCGACCGGCTCGAAGGCGGCGTCGCGGATATGCAGACGGAGGCGCTGGAGCGCGGCATCGTCGGCCTCGTCGACATGGAGTGGGCGGCGAACTGGGAGCTGTGGGCGCGCCGCGCGCCGCGCCTGCGGGTCCGCACCGCCACCTACGCCTCCACCCTGGAATCCGTTCCCGGGCCGACGGGGACCCCCATCACCGCCGCCGACGCCCACAGCCCGCTGGTGACCATGGGTCCGCTGAAGGTGATCGTGGACGGCGCCCTCGGCTCCAAATCGGCCCTGTGCCGCCACGCCTACGGCGCCCCCGACGGGGACGGCCGCGGTGTCCTCGCGGTGCCGCTGCACGACCTGCACGACCTGCTGGGCCGTGCCCGCGGCCTCGGCCTGCACGCCGCCGTCCACGCCATCGGCGACGCCGCCGCCGACATCGCCCTCGACGCGATCCAGCAGGCGGGGATCCCCGCCCGCATCGAACACGCACAGATGCTGACCGACCAGGACGTTGCACGCATGGCCCGCCTCGGTGTGACCGCGTCCGTGCAGCCGGTGCATCTGCTGGATGACCGCGACGCCACCATGCAGACATGGGGCGACTGGGCGGACTGCGCCTACCGGCTGCGCGACCTGCTCGAGGCAGGGGTGCCGCTCGCGTTCGGCTCCGATGCTCCGGTGGCGCCGATCGCGCCGTGGATGGCGATGGCGGCCGCGGTGCACCGCTCCTCCGATGAGCGCCCCGGCTGGTTCCCCGCCCAGCAGCTGCAGCCCCTGGAGGCTCTCGCCGCATCCGTGGACGGTGTTCAGCGCCTCCAAGTGGGAGGTCTCGCGGACCTGGTGCTGCTGGAGGACGACCCGTTCGCGCCGGTGCCGACGGGTCCCGACGGCCTCATGGTCGAATCAGCGGCGCGGGAAGCGGCGGAGCGCCTGCTGGCGGTGCGGCCGCTGTCCACGTTCGTGGACGGCATCGAACGCTTCAGCCGCTGAACGGCTCTGAGCGCCGCTGCGAGGTGCTGCTCAGTCCTCGAAGCGGATCGCGATGGCGCGGCCGTGCGCCGGCAGATCCTCCGCCTGAGCGAGCGTCTCCGCGGCCTCGCGCGACGCGGCCAGCGCCTCCCGGGTGTAGGTGATCTCGTGGATGGCGCGCAGGAACGTGTGCACCCCCAGCCCGCTGGAGAAGCGGGAGGAGCCGCCCGTGGGCAGCACATGGTTCGAGCCCGCCGCGTAATCGCCGAGGGACACCGGTGAGTATTCGCCGACGAACACAGCGCCCGCGTTCGTGATGCGGGACGCCGCCTCCCGCGCCCGCTCCGTGTGGATCTCCAAGTGCTCCGCGCCGTAGGCGTTCGCCACTGCGACTGCAGCATCGATGTCATCGACGAGCACCGCGGCGGACTGCGGGCCGCGGAGCGCCTCGGTGATCCGCTCCGCGTGCCGCGCCTGCGGGACCTGGCGGTCCAGTTCGGCGCGGACGGAGTCGATCAGGTCAGGGCTGTCGGTGATGAGGACGCTCGCGGCCATCGGGTCGTGCTCCGCCTGCGAGATCAGATCCGCCGCCACGGAGCGGGCCTTCGCGGACGCATCAGCGACGATGCCGATCTCCGTGGGGCCGGCCTCGGCGTCGATGCCGACATAGCCGCGCACGGCGCGCTTCGCCGCCGCCACGAACACGTTGCCCGGACCGGTGACGAGGTCCACGGGTTCCAGGCCGACGCCGTCGCCGAACGCGAACATCGCGATCGCCTGAGCGCCGCCCGCGGCGTACACCTCGGTGATGCCGAGCAGTTCGCAGGCGGCGAGGATCGTGGGATGCGGGTACCCGTCGGCCTCCTTCTGCGGCGGAGAGGCGACCACCAGCTCGCTGACGCCGGCGACCTGCGCGGGCACGGCGTTCATCACCACGGAGCTGGGCAGGACGGCACGTCCGCCGGGGACGTACAGGCCGACGCGCTCCACCGGCACCCAGCGCTGCGCCACCCGCCCACCGGGGATGACCTCCACGAGGTCGGTGTCGCGCAGCTGCGCCTCATCGACGGCGCGGACCCGCTCGATCGCGACCTCGAGGGCGGCGCGGATCTGCGGGTCGAGGCCGTCCAGGGCGGCGCGGCGGACGGAATCGGGGACCCGCAGCTGGGGCGGGCGGACCCCGTCGAACTGTTCGCCGTACTCGAGGATCGCCTCGGCGCCGCGCTCCTGCACATCGTCAATGATGCTCTGCACCTTCTCGAGCGCGCGATGCACATCCACCTCGGGGCGTGGAAGGGTGCGCTGCAGCTGGGAGCGGGACAGATCGGTGCCCCGCAGATCGAGGGTGTGGAGAAGAGCCATGCGGACCATCGTAATCTCGCGCCCGCCCGCGCCGCTGAACCATCCGCAGTTCCCCGCCGCCCGCCGGTACCCTGTCCTCATGCAGGAACCCGCACGCTTCTGGGCCCGCGCCGCCGAGCGCGTGGACTCCCCCACCGGTCCCGTCCACCTCGCGCAGTGGGGCCACTCCCCCACCAGTGAGGACGCCGCCCGCGCCCACGCCCGCGAGCGCCTCGCGCGCCTCGCCGAGCGGGTGCGCATCCACGGCCTTCCGCGGCGCCAGGATGAGGGGCAGGGCGGTTCCCTGAGCGCCGGCGGCGCCGCGCTGCGCACCGACGAGGGCTCCTACTACGACGCACAGCCCGCCCGCGAAGAGGTCCTGCAGGAGCTGCGGGACAGCGCCGACGCGCTCCTCGCGGTCATCACCCGCAACCGGTACGGGTCCCTGATCCTCACCACCGACACGATCGCGTTCGTCGACATCGACCTGCCGCCCGCCCCGCCTGCGAAGCAGCCCCTGTTCGGTCGCGGCGCGTGGCGGCAGAAGCAGGAGGAGCACCGAGCGGAGAGGAAGCGGCGCGTCGACCTCATCGCCTCGTGGGCGCTGCGCCACCCGGTCTGCAGCGTCATCACCTATGAGACAGCGGCCGGGCTGCGCGTCGCGATCTCCGGTCTGGACGCCGCCGCCGACTCCGCCCAGATGCAGCAGGTGATGCAGGACCTGGAAGCGGACCCGCTGTACGCGCGCCTGTGCGCACGTCACGCAACTTACCGGGCGCGCCTCACCGCGAAGCCGTGGCGGTGCGGGGTCACCGCACTCAGCGACACCGCCGACTACCCCACCACCAGCGCGGCCGAGCAGTCCGCGCGGGAGGAGTGGATCAGCGGCTACGACGCCGCCCGCGCCGGCACCTGCGCCGTGCAGCGCCTCGACGCCTCGGGCCCGGCCGTCAGCGGCGCCGCGGCCGTGGTGCTGGATCTGCACGACCGCCTGTCAGGGGCGGCCGACGGGGCGAGCCGCCTGGCCTGAGCCGCGCCGGCACCCGTCGGGCTGCCGGCAGCCGCCGGTCCTCAGCCGAGGCAGGACGCGCCCAGCAGAGTCTTCAGCGACGCGTACAGCGCGGGTGACGCCTGCACGCTCAGCCGCCGATCCAGGCGCATGAGCGTGGAGCGGCCCGGCTCCATCAGCTTCAGCCGCACCTCGCTGGAGCCCGGATTGTCCTCCAGGATCTCCCGCAGCTGCTCCGCCGTCCGCTCGTTCATGCGGGCATCCGGGATCGAGATCACCAGCGGACCATCCGCCGAGGCCGACGACGTGTCCAGCAGCGTCATCTCCATGACGCGCATCTCCGCACTGCCCTTGGAGTTGTCCACGCGGCCCTTCATGGACACCACGATGTCCTCCGCGAGCTCCGTGGCGACCTGCTGGTACGTGTTCGGGAACAGCAGGCAGTCGATGGAGCCCTCCAGGTCCTCCATCGTGACGATCGCCCACGTGTCGCCCTTCTTCGTGGTCTTGCGCTGAATACCGGTGACCAGGCCCGACAGGTTCACGATCCCGAGCGCCTCGGTGTTCTCCACCTCCGCCAGCTGCGAGATCGTGTGCGAGGAGTTCTGCGCCAGCACGTGCTCCAGGCCGTGCAGCGGATGGTCCGACACGTACAGGCCCAGCATCACGCGCTCGAAGCCGAGCTTCTGCTTCCGGTCCCACTCCGGCAGGTCCGGCACCTGCATCGTGGCGGCGGAGCCGAACGCCTCCCCCTCACCGAACATGCCTTCGCCGAACAGGTCGTACTGTCCCTGCTGCTCCTTGCGCTTCACATCGACCACACCATCGACCGCGTCCTCGTGGATGAGGGCGAGGGAGCGGCGGTTATGGCCCATCGAATCGAACGCGCCGCCCTTGATGAGCGACTCGATGGTGCGCTTGTTGCACACCACCAGCGGCACCTTGTCGAGGAAGTCGCTGAAGGAGGTGAACGCGCCCTTCTCCTCCCTCGCCTGGATGATCGCCTCCACCACGTTCGCGCCCACATTGCGGACCGCGGACAGTCCGAAGCGGATGTCCTCCCCGACAGCGCGGAAGAACATACCGGACTCGTTCACATCCGGCGGCAGCACCGTGATGCCGCGGTGGCGGCAGTCGCCCAGGTAGAGGCCAAGGCGGTCGCGGTTCTCCTGCGTGGAGGTCAGCAGCGCCGCCATGTACTCCGTGGGGAAGTTCGCCTTCAGGTACGCCGTCCAGTACGACACCACACCATAGGCCGCGGAGTGCGACTTGTTGAACGCGTAGTCCGCGAACGGGAGCAGAACATCCCACAGCGCCTGGAACGCCTGCTCGGAATAGCCGTGGTCGAGCATGCCCTGGCGGAAGCCCACCATCTGCTTGTCCAGCTCTTCCTTCTTCTTCTTGCCCATCGCGCGGCGGAGGATGTCCGCCTGTCCCAGGGAGTAGCCCGCGACCTTCTGCGCGGTCTGCATCACCTGCTCCTGGTACACGATGACGCCGTAGGTCTCGCCGAGGATCTCCTGCAGCGGCTCCGCCAGCTCCGGGTGGATCGGGGTGATCTCCTGCATCCCGTTCTTGCGCAGGGCATAGTTCGTGTGGCTGTTCATGCCCATCGGGCCCGGGCGGTACAGCGCCGACACAGCCGAGATATCGCCGAACTTGTCCGGCTTCATCTGCCGCAGCAGGGACCGCATGCCCGCGCCATCCAGCTGGAACACGCCGAGGGTGTCACCGCGCTGCAGCAGCCGGTACGTCTCCGGGTCCTCGAACCCGAGGGTCTCGAAATCGGGGCCCTGCTTGCCGTTCGCTTCGATGTTCTCCAGCGCATCGGAGATCACCGTCAGGTTCCTCAGCCCCAGGAAGTCCATCTTCAGCAGGCCGAGGGTCTCGCACGTCGGGTAGTCGAACTGGGTGATGATCTGGCCGTCCGCGGGGCGCCGCATCATCGGGATGATGTCGGTGAGCGTGTGGCTGGACATGATGACCGCGCAGGCGTGCACGCCCCAGCCGCGGGTCAGGCCCTCCAGTCCGCCGGCGAGCTCCGTGACCCGCTTCGTGTCCGGGTCCTCCGCGTGCAGGCGGCGGTACTCCTCCGCCTCCCCGTAGCGCTTGTCGGCCGGGTCGAAGATGCCCTTGATGGAGATGTCCTTGCCCATCACGGTGGGCGGCAGCGCCTTCGTGAGCCGGTCCCCCACCGCGTACGGCAGGCCGAGCACGCGGGCGCCGTCCTTCAGTGAGTTCTTCGTCTTCATCACGCCGTAGGTGATCACCTGCGCCACGCGGTCATCGCCGTACTTCTTCGTGACGTAGTCGAGCACTTCGCCGCGGCGGCGGTCATCGAAGTCCACGTCGAAGTCGGGCATGGAGACGCGCTCCGGGTTGAGGAACCGCTCGAACAGCAGGCCGTGCGGGATCGGGTCCAGGTCCGTGATGCGCATGGCGTAGGCGACCATCGAGCCGGCACCGGAGCCACGGCCGGGGCCCACGCGGATGCCCTGCTCCTTCGCCCATCTGATGAAGTCGGACACCACCAGGAAGTAGCCGGGGAAGCCCATGTTGGTGATGACGGACGTTTCGTAGTCGGCGCGCTCCTGCACCTCGTCCGGGATGCCGGCCGGGTAGCGGTACTCCAGGCCGCGCTGCACTTCCTTGATGAACCAGGAGTGCTCGTCCTCGCCCTCCGGCACGGGGAAGCGCGGCATGAAGTTCGCGCCCTCATCGGTGGTGGTGAAGGAGACGTCGCACATCTCGGCGATGCGCATCGTGTTGTCGCACGCTTCGGGCAGGTCGCGGAAGATGTCGCGCATCTCGGCTGCGGACTTCAGGTAGTAGCCGGAGCCGTCGAACTTGAAGCGGCCGGGGGTGTCGAAGGTGGAGCCGGAGTTGATGCACAGCAGGGCGTCCTGGATCGCGGCGTCCTCCTTGTGGACGTAGTGGAGGTCGTTGGTGGCGACCAGCGGCGCCCCGATCTTCTTCGCGACGTCCAGCAGTTCGGTGCGCACACGGCGCTCGATGTCCAGGCCGTGGTCCATGAGCTCGACGAAGTAGAAGTCCTTGCCGAACATGTCCTGGAATTCGCCGGCGGCACGGACCGCCTCATCGAACTGGCCGAGCCGCAGGCGGGTCTGCACCTCACCGGAGGGGCAGCCGGAGGTGGCGATCAGACCGCTGGCGTACTTCGCGAGGATTTCGCGGTCCATGCGGGGCCACTTGCCCATCTGGCCGTCGAGGGAGGCGTAGGAGGCGAGGCGGAACAGGTTGTGCATGCCCTCGGTGGTGCGGGACAGCAGGGTCATGTGGGTGTAGGCGCCGCGGGCGGAGACGTCGTCGCCGGCGTCCTGCTGCGCCTTCGTGCCCCAGGTCTGGCGGGTGCGGTCATGCCGCGACGTACCGGGGGTGACGTACGCTTCCACACCGACGATCGGCTTCACGCCCGCAGCGACGGCGGTGCGGTAGAACTCGTAGGCACCGAACACGTACCCGTGGTCGGTGATGGCGATGGCCTTCTGGCCCTGCTCCGCGGTGGCGGCGACCAGTTTGTCGATCTTCGCTGCACCGTCCAGGAGGGAGTAGTCGGTGTGACAGTGCAGGTGAACGAAATCCTCAGAAGCCATGCCTCGAGGATAGGTCACTCTCCGCGCAGACGCGCCAGCGCAGTCTCCAGATCGTCGGGGAACTCGGTGGTGAATGTGACGGGCTTGGCGGCGGTCGGATGGTCGAACGTGAGCCCCGACGCGTGCAGCCACTGCCGCACCAGTCCCAGCTCCTTCGCCATTGTCGGGTCCGCACCATAGAGGGGGTCGCCGACGAGCGGGTGCCCGTACTCGGAGAAGTGCACGCGGATCTGGTGGGTGCGCCCGGTCTCCAGCTGGATCCGCATCAGGGCGGCGCCGGGGAACATCTCCTCGACGTCGTAGTGGGTGATCGACGGCTTCCCGCTGTCCATCACGGCGAACTTGTAGTCGTGGCGGGTCGAGCGCCCGATGGGGGCGTCGATCGTGCCGCGCATCGGGTCCGGGTGGCCCTGGCACACGGCGTGGTAGGTCTTGCCCACCTGGCGGTTGCGGAACGCGTTCTTCAGCACCGAGTAGGCGATCTCGCTCTTGGCGACCACCATCAAACCGGAGGTGCCGACGTCGAGCCGCGAGACGATGCCGCGCCGCTCCTGCGCGCCCGAGGTCGCGATCCGCACTCCCGCGCCGAGCAGGCCGCCCAGCACCGTGGGGCCGGACCAGCCGATCGACGGGTGAGCGGCGACGCCGACGGGCTTGTCCACCACCACGATGTCCGCGTCCTCGAACACGATGGTCATGCCGTGGACGTCCTCCGGCTCGACCTCGATCTCGGTGCGCTGGCCCGGGATCTCCACGTCGAGGCGGGCACCGGACAGGAGGCGTTCGGAGCGGACAGGCACCTGGCCGTCCACGAGGACCTTGCCGTCGGTGACGAGGGATGCGGCGCGGGTGCGGGACACCCCGAGCAGGCGGGAGAGGCCGACGTCCACCCGTTCGCCCTGCAGCCCGTCAGGGACGATGACCATGCGGTGCTCGCTCATCGCACCTCCTCACCGTCAGCGGTGCAGCCGGACGGGGCGCTGTCCTCACCGGTCGCTGCGCCGCTGCTGCCGTCAGCGTCCTTCTCCAGCACGCTGCCGTCGGAGGTGACGCCGAACAGGGTCAGCAGCACGATGAGGACCGCCGCGGTCACCACAGCGGTGTCCGCGATGTTGAAGATCGGCCAATGCGGCAGTTCGAGGAAGTCCACCACCTCGCCGTACAGCGGCTTCGGGGCCCGCAGCAGGCGGTCATGGATGTTGCCGAGCGCCCCACCGGCCAGCAGACCGAGCGCGATCGCCCAGCGCCAGTCAGCGAGCTTCACCAGCACCCAACCGAGGACCGCCACGCAGATCAGGATCTGCACGACCGTGATGATGGGGGTGACGGAGGAGCCGAGGGAGAACGCGGCGCCGCTGTTGTAGATCAGGCGCAGCTGCAGCAGGTCACCCACCAGCGGCCGGGTCTCCCCCAGCGCCAGGGTGCGCTCCGCCCACGCCTTCGAGGCGAGGTCCGCGATGAGCGCGGCTGCGCCGATGGTCAGGGCGAGCAGAACCGACGGCCAACGACGCGAAGCGCCGGGTGCCCGCAGGGGCTGCCCGGCGCTTCCGCGCTGCTCAGAGGGGGAGGTCACAGGCCTCGGCTGGCCGACGACTCCTGGGTCTCGCTGGTGTCGAGATCCTGGAGCTGGTTCTCGAGGTAGCGGCGCAGGCGGCTGCGGTAGTCGCGCTCGAAGGTGCGCAGACCCTCGATCTCCTGCTCCAGCTCGGCCTTCTGGGTCTCGAGGCTCTCCAGCGTGGTGCGGGAGGTTTCGTTCGCCTCATCGATGATGCGCTTGTGCTCGGACTCGGCCTCGGAGATGAGGCGGTCGCGCTCGGACTCGCCGTTGGCGACGTGCTCGTCGTGCAGGCGCTGCGCGAGGGCGATGAGACCGGCGGCGTCGGAAGTGCCGGAGGCGGCCGGGCCGGCCATCGCGGCGGCGGTGTCCTCGGTGGGCTCCTCAGCCACGGGAGCGGCGACGGTGTCCTGCTCCTCCTCGACGACGGTCTCGGAGGCGGTGTCCACGGCCGGCGCGGCGGAGGCGCGGGACTCGAGCTCGGAGACCCGGTTGTGCGCCTCATCCAGCTGGGACTTCAGGCGCTCGTTCTCCTCGATGAGCTCCTTCAGACGCGGAATGACGTCATGGTCGAGGTAGTTGTCCACCTCGTCCATGTCGTAGCCCTCGGTGAAGCGAACCGGGGTGAAGCGCTTCTCCTCAAGATCCTCTGGCATCAGAGCCATGGGGTCACCTTCTCATTCGACTAGTAGATCGGTTTGGGAACAGAGTATCTGGTCAATCCTGAATCCGTCGGCCCATGAATCAGGCGGCGGAGGTGATCAGGCCGGTCAGCGCGCCTTCGGCGAGCATGCACGCGATGAACAGCACCAGCACGCTCAGGTCCAGCGACACCTGCCCCAGCCGCAGCGGTGGAATCACCTTGCGCAGCGCCTTCACCGGCGGGTCGGTCACCGTGTACACCACTTCGAACAGGACCAGGACGATGCCGTGCGGCCGGAATCCGCGGGAATACGACTGAATGATCTCCAGCACGATGCGGACGATCAGCAGCGTGCGAAAGACGAAGACCGCCAGGAACAGCAGCCCGAGGAGTGTGGTCACGTCCCTCAGCTCTGGTTGTAGAACGTGTTCTCTTCGCCCTTGGCGTCACCATCGACCTGGATGAACTCGGGCGAGAGCAGGAACACCTTGTTGGTGACGCGCTCGATGGAGCCGCGCAGACCGAACACGAGACCGGCGGAGAAGTCGACCATGCGCTTGGCATCGGCCTCGTCCATGTCGGACAGGTTCAGGATCACCGGGACGCCGTCGCGGAAGGACTCGCCGATGCTCTTGGCGTCGTTGTACGAGCGCGGGTGGATCGTGGTGATGCGCTGCATGGCGTCCGGCGCGGCGGAGGGCGCCACGGAGACGATGTTCTGCTGGCGCTGACGGATCGGGGTCACGTGAGCCTCCCGCTCGAGGGGTTCCTTGTCGTTCTCAACCGCGCGGGCCGCCACCGGTGCCGGTCGCTGCTGGTCCGCGGAGTCCAGGTCATCGTAGTAGTACTGGTCGTCGTCGGTCTGGTCGGCCAACCCCAGGTACACCATGGCCTTGCGCATTGCGCTCATTCTTTACTCTCCCTCATCGCGAAGTGACGACCCGTGGGGAAGCACGGGAGTGCAGTGGGTCCACCATGAAAATTACATGAGTGACATGAGCGCCGCCTCATCGCTGTGCGGCGTGTCGCGCAGAATCGGGATTCTCCGCTGAACCGTCCCGCCACACCGCGGTCGCGAACCGTCCCGACGCACTCGAACGGCGGTGCGAGAAGAAGTCCTCGTCCTCCAGGGTGCACACCGTCGGCAGCTCCATGTGCTCGTCCCTGATCCCCGCCTGCTCCAGCGCCCAGCGCGCCCCGGACTGCAGATCCACAGCGGGCGTCCCCCACCGCGTCTCGCCGCTCGCAGCGGGGTTCGAGCGCACCGCCTCCTCGAGCATGTCCGCGGGCACTTCGTAGCAGCGGCCGCAGATCGATGGGCCAACGGATGCGCGGATCCGCTCGGGCCGGGCTCCCAGGTCGGTCATGGCGGCCACCGTGTTCTGGATGACCCCGTCGAGCAGGCCCCGGCGGCCCGCATGCGCTGCGCCGACGACACCGGCATCGGGGTCGGCGAACGCGATCGGCATGCAGTCCGCGACCATCATCGCCAGCGCGACGTCATCGCGGGCGGTGACCAGGGCGTCGCACTCGGGCGGGTCCGCGGCGAAGGCGTCGAGGTCGGTGGTGCGGTCGATGCGGACCACGCGCGGAGAATGGATCTGGCTGACGAACAGCACCCGTCGGCCGATCCTCTCCTCCAGGCGGGCACGGGCGGCGCGGGCGCCCCCCGGGTCTGCCCCGGCGTGGAGCGCGAGGTTGCCGGCGTGCACGGTCGTGACGAGGGCGCGGAGTCCGGGAATGGCCGGTCTCCGCGCCCACGGCTGATCAGGTGTCGTCACTGGTGGACGATCCTCACTTCAGGAAGTCGGGGATGTCCAGGTCGTCGTCGCTGCGGCGCGGCTGCTCGTCGATGGTGGGGACGGACGGCTGGCGCTTCTGCTGCTCCTGCGCACGCGAGGGGCCCGACGAGTAGGGGCTGCTGTGCTGCTGGTCCTGGTCGGTCTCATCGTCGCGGTCCACGGAGTCCGACTCCATGCGGTTCTGCGGGGACGCGGAGGGCACGTACGCCGCGGGACCCGACGGAGCCGACTGAGCGAACTGGTTCTGCTGACCCTGCTGCTCGTACTGCGACGCACTGCTCTGCTGGTCCTGCTGACGGTCCTGTGCGTAGTCGCCCTGCGCGGACGGCTGGCTGAACTGCTCGGAGGAGCCGTACTGGGTGGAGGGCTGGGTGTAGCCCCCGGACTGCTGGGAGTAGCGCGAGGGCTGCGCCGGCTGAGCGGCGGGGCGGGACTGGCCGTAGCCGCCCGCGGCCGAGGAGCCGTAGCCGCCGGAGGACGGCACACGGCCCGCCTGCTGCTGGGCGCGGGCCTCGTCGGCCTGCTTCTTCGCGCCCTTCGGTTCGAAGCCGGCGGCGATGACGGTCACACGGACCTCGTCGCCGAGGGCGTCGTCGATCACGGAGCCGAAGATGATGTTCGCATCCGGGTGCGCGGCCTCCTGGATGAGGCGCGCGGCCTCGGACACCTCGACGAGGCCGAGGTCGGTCCCGCCCTGGATGGAGAGCAGCACGCCGTAGGCGCCGTCGATCGAGGCCTCCAGCAGGGGGCTGGAGACGGCGAGCTCAGCGGCCTGCAGAGCACGGTCGTCGCCCCGGGCGGAGCCGATGCCCATGAGGGCGGTGCCGGCGTCCTGCATGACGGACTTGACGTCCGCGAAGTCGAGGTTGATCAGGCCCGGGGTGGTGATCAGGTCGGTGATGCCGGAGACGCCCTGCAGCAGCACCTGGTCGGCGTGCTTGAACGCGTCCAGCATGGAGATCTTGGCATCCGCGATCTGCAGCAGCTTGTCGTTCGGGATGGTGATGAGGGTGTCGACCTCAGCCTGCAGCGTCTCGATGCCGGACTCGGCCTGGGTAGAGCGGCGGCGGCCCTCAAAGGTGAACGGACGGGTGACCACACCGATGGTCAGCGCGCCGATCTCGCGGGCGATGGATGCCACGACCGGGGCGCCGCCGGTGCCGGTGCCGCCGCCCTCGCCGGCGGTCACGAAGACCATGTCCGCGCCCTTGAGCGCTTCCTGGATCTCCTCCTTGTGGTCCTCCGCAGCGCGGCGACCCACTTCGGGGTCGGCGCCGGCGCCGAGGCCGCGGGTGAGCTCCTTGCCGACGTCGAGCTTGACGTCGGCGTCCGACATCAGCAGGGCCTGGGCGTCGGTGTTGATCGCAATGAACTCCACGCCCTTCAGGCCGGATTCGATCATGCGGTTCACGGCGTTGACACCGCCGCCGCCGATGCCGACGACTTTGATGACTGCGAGGTAGTTCTGGGATCCGTCCACGGGGTTGGTCCTGCTTTCGTCCGAGGTTCTCAACCCTCAACCTCCAGTTGAGGTCGAGGAATCAGCTGCGTTCTTCGTACTGTCGACGCTAAGTTGCCGCCGAGGTGAGTGCAACAACTCTCGCATGCGTGTCTGACAGCAGTTCTCTGCCGGCCCGCCCTCCACAGGGCGCGCCGGCCGGTGTCAGCGGGTGGTCGGTGAGTGCGGGGCGGAGACGTCGATCGTGGATCCGGGCTGCTTCAGCAGGGCCTGCACCACCTTCGACTTCAGTTCGCCGTCCTCCGCGGTGCCCCAGATGATGGTCTTGGGGCCGCTGTCCGTGGTGATCTTCACCGTCACGTTCGACGGCGTGCTCGCCTCGATCCCCGTCACCTGCTTGAGCAGCGCCGGGTCGATGGTGGTGAGGGTGGCCATCAGCGCCTCCTGCGTGCGCTCCGGATCGATCGCCTCGCCCTTCACCGTCAGGGTGCGCAGAGACTTCCCCTGCGCGGACGCCTTGGGCAGGACGACGCCGTCGAGGTCGACCACGTGGGTGGCGGAGCCGTTCTTCACCACAGCGGCTGGTTCGCGCTCCGTCACGGTGACGCGCAGCCGGTTCGGCCAGGCGCGGTCCACTTCGGCGTCCTTCACGCCGGGGATCGTCGCGATCTCGTCGGCCGCGCCGGAGGTGTCGGCCAGCAGGATCGATCGGCCCATCTGCGGGCCTGTGACCTGTGTGATGGACTCCTCGGAGACGTACCCGGTGCCGGTGACCGTGGTCTCCTCGAGCTTGAACTGCGGCATGAACAGCAGCGCGGCCAGTGCCGCCACGAGCAGCACACCGGCGATGAGCAGGGTGATGACGATCGGGCGGCGGCTGCGCTGCCAGGGCCGTGGGCGCAGGCGCGACAGCAGTCCGACGCGGCCGCCGGCGTCGTCTCGATGGGTGGAGGCGAACCGGTCGCGGGCGTCGACCACGCGCGAGGAGCCGGAGCGGCGGGCGAGGGTGGTGGGCTCCTCCTGCCGCTCCACCTCGGAGCCGACCTGGTCGCGCTGCTGCGAGTCAGCAGGGTCCGGGGCGGCGTGCGATCCGGAGGCCGACGGGTGCTGGTCGCCGACGGGGCGCCGCGGTGTGTGGGGCGCTCCGCTGGGGCGGCGGATCCGGGGCTGCTTCATCAGCGGCCGTCGGCCTGACCGGCGCTGTCAGTGCTGTCGGAACTGTCGCGGCCGACGGCGCGCAGGGCATCGGCGACAGCCGCGGTCTCCTCGACCACGTCACCGGCGCCCATCATCAGGACGACCGCCCCGCCCGTGCCGCCGACCAGGTCGGCGACGGCTGCTGGCAGCTCGCCCTTCTCCACGACCCGCGCCGCACCACCGGGCACGAGCGCAGCGACATCCTCCGAACGGATCGACGGGTCGAAGTCCTCCCTGGCCGGGTAGATCGGCAGCAGCACCTGCTGATCCGCACCGGCGAGTGCGTCTGCGAACTCGCGGGTGAACGTCTTCGTGCGCGAGAACAGGTGGGGCTGGAACACCGCGATCACCGGCCGGTCACCGGCGAGGTCCCGGGCGGCGTCGATGGTGGCGGCGACTTCGCGGGGATGGTGGGCGTAGTCGTCGATGACGTCAATGCTGCCGATGGTGGCGGTGCGCTGGAAGCGGCGGGCGGCGCCGGTGAACTCCGCGAGTCCGGCCAGCACCTGCTCCGGTTCGAAGCCGAGCTCCGCCGCGGCCACCAGGGCACCGGTCGCGTTGAGGATGTTGTGGCGCCCCGGCACGGCGAGGCGCAGCTCCACATCGGCCCCCGTCGGCCGGCTGAGACGGACCGCCGCCCCCGCCGGGGTGGTGAGGTCCTCGAGGATCTGCCAGTCGGCGTCCTGGTGCTCCCCGTAGGTGAGGACGCGATGACCGGCCCCGCGGGCCGACACAGCGAGGCTGAGGGCGCCGGGATCGTCGGCGCAGGCGATCAGCGGTGCCCCGTCATGGAGTCGGGCGATGAACGCCGAGACGATCGCGCGGAGGTTCTCCTCCGTGCCGTGGAAGTCGAGGTGGTCCGCTTCGAAGTTCGTGATGACCGCGGCGGCGGGGCTGAACGCGACGAGGGAGCCGTCGGATTCATCCGCTTCGATGACAGCGGTGTCGGTGGATCCGAACCCGGCGTTCGCACCCAGCTGCGGGACCGCCGCGCCGATCGCCCAGGCGGGGTCCTCCCCCGCTGCCCGCAGCGCCATCACCGCCATCGAGGTGGTGGTCGTCTTGCCGTGCGTGCCCGCCACCGCGATCTGCCGACGGGTGCCGAGCAGTCCCGCGAGCGCGGCGGCGCGGTGGATCACGGGGATACCCGCTTCCCGGGCGGCGAGGACTTCAGGATTGTCCGCGCGGACGGCGGTGGAGACGACCACGAGGTCCGTGTCGGCGGTGAGGTTGTCGGCATCGAACCCGACGGTGATGGTGGCGCCCCGGTCCCGCAGCGGCTGCAGGAACTGCCCGTCCTGCGATTCCGACCCGGTGACGGTCAGGCCCGCGTCGAGGGCGAGGCGGGCGACCGCGCTCATACCGGCACCGCCGATGCGGATCACGTGGATCGAGGAGGGGGCGGCATCCGTCGGCCAGTGCGGCTGGGTGACCACGCCGCCCGGCTGCAGCATCGAATGCAGGGTGCCCGTCTCGAACGGCTCCAGGGTGTCCAGGAAGTCGGTGCTCATCGGCGGATCTCTCCTCGGATCAGGTCGGCGAGGGCCTCAGCGGCGTCGGTGATGCCGAAGCCTCGGGCGGCGCGGGCCATCTCGGTGCGGCGGGCGTCATCGGCGAGCAGCGGGATGACCGTGGAGCGGACGGCGTCGGCGGTGAAGTCGGCATCGTGGACCATGAGGGCGCCGCCCGCATCGACCACGTCCTGCCCGTTCAGCGCCTGTTCCCCGTTGCCGATCGGCAGCGGCACGTACACGGCGGGCAGGCCCACCGCGGTCAGTTCGCTGACCGTTCCGGCGCCGGAACGGGTCACGGCGAGGTCCGCGGCGGCGTACGCCAGCTCCATCCGAGTCACGTACTCCACCTGCCGGTAGTGCTCCGCTTCCACGGGGAACGACTTGCCGCGGCCGGTGATGTGGAGGATCTGCGCACCGGTCTGCGCGATCTCCTGGGCGGTGGCGCCGATCGCCGCGTTGAGGCGCTGGGCACCGAGGGACCCGCCGGTGACGAGCAGCGTGGGGCGGTCCGGGGCGAGGCCGAAGTGCTCGAGTGCCTCAGCGCGCAGCGCCGCGCGGTCCAGGTGGGCGATGCCGCGGCGCATGGGCATGCCGATGCGGACCGCCTTCGGCAGGGTGGAGCCCTCGAACGCGGTGGCGACGATGCGGGCGATGCGGGCCCCGAGCCGGTTCGCGAGACCGGGCCGCTTGTTCGCCTCGTGGATGATCAGCGGGATGCGGGCGGCGGCGCCGGCGAGGTACGCCGGCGGGCACACGTAGCCTCCGAACCCGGCGATGGCGCGGACATCGTGCTCGCGCAGCAGGCGCCGCACCGTGCGGATCTGCGCGGCGAGTCGGCCCGGGAAGCGCAGCGCATCCAGGTTGGGGCGGCGCGGGAACGGCACCTTGTCGATGGTCAGAAGCTCGAACCCGGCATCGGGCACGAGGTCCGCTTCCAGCCCGGCGGCGGTGCCGAGCGCGATCACGCGGATGTCGTCGTTGTCGCGGACCAGCGCTTCCGCGGTGGCGAGCATCGGGGAGACGTGCCCGGCGGAGCCGCCGCCGGCGACGAGGACGGTGCGAGTGGTGGTCATGTCACTTCCTGGATGAATGGCCGGATGAGATGACGGAGCCGGAGCGCTTCGACAGGCCCGCGCGGGCCCGCAGCGCGGCATCGGCGCCCGGTTCGGAGCGGGCGTAGTTGAGCAGCACCCCGAGCGCCAGCATGGATGCGACGAGCGCGGAGCCGCCGGCGGACACGAACGGCAGCGGCACACCGAGCACCGGCAGCAGGCCCGCCACCACCATCATGTTGACCAGTGCCTGGCCGAGGATCCAGCAGGAGATGCCGGCGATGGTGATCTGCGCTGCCGGTTCCCGCAGGCGGCTCGTCATGCGGAACAGGACGAGACCGAGCAGGAGGAACAGTGCGAGCACGGACAGGGTGCCGAGCAGGCCGAACTCCTCCCCGATGACGGCGAAGATGTAGTCATTGTCGGCGTGCGGGATGCGGCCCCATTTCTGGCGGGACGCTCCGAGGCCCACACCCCACCAGCCGCCTTCGGCGAGGGCGGCCAGGCCGTTCTGCGCCTGGAAGCAGGAGTCGCCTTCGCAGACGCCGTGCAGCCAGTTGTCGATGCGCGCCATACGGTTCGGCGACATGACGGCCGCTGCGATCACACCGACCACGGCGATGCCGCCGCCGATCATGAACCAGCGCTTCGGCACCCCCGCCACCCACAGGGCGCCCGCCACGAGGAACGCCATCATCATGACGGTGCCGAGGTCTCGGCCGGCGAGGACGAGCCCGAGGCACAGCAGCACCACGGGGGCCAGCGGGATCATCAGATGTTTGACGTCCCGCAGGCGCTTGCGCTTGACCGCGAGGATGGAGCCGAGCCAGAGCGCGAGCGCGAGCTTGAGGAACTCAGCGGGCTGGCCGGTGACCGGCCCGAGCCTCACCCAGTTGCGGTTGCCGTTGATGTTGATGCCCAGCGGGGTGAACACCAGCAGCTGCAGCGCCATCGCACCGATCAGCACCACCCACAGCAGCGCGGGTGAGCGCAGGGTCCGCGCCGGCAGCGCGACCGCCACGATCAGGGCGACCAGGCCGACGGCTGCGTACGCGCCCTGGCGGAGGAACCCCGAGTAGCCGGACTGGCCCTTGGAGATGGCGTCCACCGAGGAGCTGGACAGCACCATGATCAGGCCGATGAGGACGAGCAGTCCCCCGATGACGAGCAGGGCGAAGAAGTCGAGTGCGGGGGAGCGCAGCCACGCCCCCACTTCGGACTTCAGGCTGCCGCGGACGTCGCCGAGCGGCTCGTCCTTGGTGGGACGGACGATGGTGGGGACGGTGCGGGCGGAGGTGCTCTGGTCGTCGGGCATCAGGCGCCTGCCTCTGCCAGCACGGCCTGCTGGAAGAGTCGGCCGCGCTCGGCGTAGTTGCGGAACTGGTCGATGCTGGCGGCGGCGGGCGCGAGCAGCACCACGTCGTCGTCGGCGGCGTGCTCGCGCGCGGCGCGGACCGCGGCGCGCATCACGGAGTCGGCCTCCTGGTCGGGGTCGATGCGCACCACGGGGACCGACGGGGCGTGCTCGGTGAGCGCGTCGGTGAAGGCAGTGGCATCCGTGCCGATGAGGACGACGGCGCGCAGGCAGTCGGCTGCTCCTGCGACCAGGTCGCCGATGGGGGCGCCCTTGGTGTCACCGCCGGCGATCCACACGATGGACTGGGCGCTGGCGAGGGCCGCGCGGGCGGCGTCGGGGTTGGTGGCCTTCGAATCGTCCACCCAGGTGATGCCGCCGGAGCGGTGCACCACCTGGATGCGGTGCTCACCGGGACTGTAGGTGCGCAGGCCGTCACGGATGTGGGCGGGCTCCACCCCGACGGCGCGTGCCAGGCCCGCCGCGTTCAGGGCGTTGAACACGACATGAGCGGGGGCGCCGTGGGGGCCGAGGTGGGCGAGGTCGGTGAGGCTGGTGAGCTCAGCGGCCTGCCGGTGGCGCTCGGGCACGAATGCGCGGTCCACTAGGAGGTCATCGACGATGCCGAGTTCGGACGGGCCCGGGGTGCCGAGCCCGACGCCGATGGCGCGGCAGCCCTCCACCACGTCCGCTTCCTCCAGCAGTGTGCGGGTGCGGTCCTCGTGCAGGTTGTACAGGCACGCCGTGATGGTCTGGTCGTAGATGCGGCCCTTCGCGGCGGCGTACTCGTCGGCGCCGCCGTGCCAGTCGAGGTGGTCGTCGCTGATGGTGAGGATGCAGCTGGCCTCGGCGTGGAGGTTCTGCGTCCAGTGCAGCTGGAAGCTGGACAGCTCAACAGCGAGCACCTCGAACCCGATCGGGTCCAGTGCCGCTTCGATGACGGGCAGTCCCACGTTCCCCGCGGCAACGGCGCGGATACCCGCGGTGCGCAGGATGTGCTCGAGCATCGTCACCACGGTGGTCTTGCCGTTGGTGCCGGTGACGGTGAGCCAGGCGGGGCCGCCCTCGGGCTGCATGCGGCGGGCGAGCTCCACTTCGGACCAGACGGGGATGCCGCGCTGGGCCGCTTCGGCCAGCAGCGGCTGGTCGGGGCGCCACCCGGGGGAGGTGATGACGACGTCGATGTCGCCGTCGGGGAGGCGGTCGGTGGTGCCGGCGCCGAGCCGGATGTCGGCGCCGAGGACGCGGAGGATCTCTGCCCGCTCCTCGTTCTCGGGGCTGTCGTTGCCGTCCACGGCGACGACGTGCGCCCCGCGCTGCAGGGTCTGGTCGACGACGGCGTAGCCGGAGACGCCGAAGCCTGCCACGAGGATGCGGGCACCGCTGACGTCCAGTCCCGGCCAGGGCCGTTCGGCGAGCGGGGTGCGGTTCTGTGATGCGTCCACGGGCGTCGTCTCCTTGCTGAGGTGCGGGTGCGTCACTTCGGCAGCAGTGTGAGGGCGTCGAAGTAGAACAGCCCGAGACCGATGCTGGCGCACAGCAGCGCCACGATCCAGAAGCGGACCACGATCGTCACTTCGTTCCAGCCGGCCAGTTCGAAGTGATGCTGCAGCGGCGCCATGCGGAACACGCGCTTGCGGGTCAGTTTGAAGCTGGTGACCTGGATGATCACCGACAGGGAGATCGCGATGAACAGGCCGCCGATGATGGCGCCGATGAACTGGGTGCGGGAGATGATCGTCAGACCGGCGAGGGCTCCGCCGAGGGCGAGGGAGCCGGTGTCGCCCATGAAGATCTTCGCCGGGGAGGTGTTCCACCACAGGAAGCCGACGCAGGCGCCGAGGATCGCCATGGACACCAGCGCGAGGTCCAGCGGGTTGCGGGTCTCGTAGCAGGCGCCGCCCACGCCCATCTCACAGGACTGCCGCCACTGCCAGAACAGGATGAGGACATAGCTGCCGGTGAAGATGGCGGTCGCACCGGTGGCGAGGCCGTCGAGGCCGTCAGTGAGGTTGACGCCGTTGGACCAGGCGGCCACGAGGAAGTTCGACCAGAGGGCGAACAGGATGATGCCGAGGGTGGTGCCGGCGAACGCGAGGTCCAGCCAGTCGATGTCCCGGACGAACGAGATCTCGAACGAGCCGGGGGTGCGGCCGTGCGCGTCAGGGAAGCTGAGGGCGAGGACCGCGAACACGGTCGCCACGGTGAACTGACCGATCAGCTTCTTCTTCGCGGTCAGGCCGAGGGACTGCTTCTTGGCGATCTTCAGGTAGTCGTCGGCGAAGCCGAGGGCGCCCAGGCCGGTCATGAGGAACAGCACCAGCAGACCGGAGGCCGTCGGCGCCGTCCAGGTGATCAGGTGCGCGAGCGCGTACGCGAGCAGCACGGAGCCGATGATCGCCACACCGCCCATGGTGGGGGTCCCGCGCTTCGTCGAGTGCGAGGTCGGGCCGTCATCGCGGACGAACTGGCCGTACTGCTTCTTGACGAGAAGACGGATGTAGAAGGGGGTGCCGAATCCGCAGAGGATCAGGGCAGCAGCGCCGGCGATCAGGATGGAGATCATGCGGACTCCTCTCCTGTGCTCATGGTCTTCACCAGTTCTTCGCCGAGCGCGGCCAGGCCGGCTCCGTTGGATGACTTCAGCAGAACGATGTCGCCGCTCTGCAGGATCGTTTCTAGCACAGAGCGGGCCTCGTCGATCGAATCGACATAGCGTGATTCACCCCCGAAGCTGCCCTCCAGGTGCGCGCCGTTGTGGATGGCGCGGGCTCCGCTGCCGACCACGATCAGCTGGTGGACGTTCAGCCGCACGGCGAGGCGGCCGACGGAGTCGTGCATCTGCACCGACTCCTCCCCCAGCTCGAGCATTTCGCCGAGCACTGCGATGGTGCGACGGGTGCGGCCCAGGTGTGCGAGCGCCTTCAGGGCGGTGCGCATGGAGTCCGGGTTCGCGTTGTAGGCGTCGTTGATGATGGTGATGCCGTCCCGCACGTGGCTGACCTGCATGCGGCCTTCGCTGCGGGAGCGGGCGGTTTCGAGCCCGTCGGCGACCTCATCGAGGGTGAGGCCGGCGGCGAGCGCAGCGCCGGCGGCCGACAGGGCGTTGATGACGTGGTGCTCGCCGGTCAGGGAAAGGCGGATGCGGCGGGACTGACCGGCGACTCGCAGCTCGAAGCTGGGCTGCGCGTCCTCATCGAGGTCGACGTCGACGGCGGTGATGTCCGCATCGGCGGCGAACCCGGTGCGCAGCACGCGGGCGCCGGTGGCGTCGGCCATGGATGCGACACGGGGATCGTCGATGTTCAGCACGGCGGTGCCGTCTGCACCGAGCGCCTCCACCAGCTCCTGCTTGGCGATGCGGATCGCGTCCTGCCCACCGAACTCCCCCACGTGCGCGGTCCCGACGTTCAGCACCACGGAGATGTCCGGTGGAGCGATCTCGGTCAGATGGCGGATGTGGCCGATGCCGCGCGCCCCCATCTCCAGCACGAGGAAGCGGGTGGTCGCGGTGGCCTCAAGGATCGTCAGCGGCAGCCCCAGTTCGTTGTTACGGCTGCCGGCCGGAGCGATGGTCTCGCCGACACGGCTGAGCATCGCGTACAGCAGGTCCTTGGTGCTGGTCTTGCCGGAGGAGCCGGTAATGGCGATGACCGCCAGGTCGGGATTCTCGGTGCGGGCGCGCTGCAGCATCCGTCGGCCGAGCTCCGTGACGGCCTCGAGGGCGTCCTTGACCTGGACGGCGGGGACGCCGACGTCGCGGGTCACGAGGGTGAGGGCGGCCCCGTCGGCCATGGCCTTCTCGGCGAAGCGGTGACCGTCGACGCGCTCACCGGGGAACGCGACGAACAGGTCACCCGTCTGGACGGTGCGGGAATCGACGACGGCGCGGCCGGTGACGCGTTCGGACCCGTCGGCCCCGCCGACCAGCCGACCACCGGTGATCTCAGCGATGTCGGCGGCTGTCAGCTCAAGCATGAGTGGAGTCCTGATCCTTCCGAGTGAAGTGGGCGCGCACGTGGGCGCGGTCGTCGAAGTCGATGACGCGGTCGCCGAAGTCCTGGCCGGTCTCGGCGCCCTTGCCGGCGACGATGACGACGTCGCCCACCTCCGCGAGGCGGAGGGCGCGGGCGATCGCTTCGGCGCGGTCACCCTGGTCGATCACGTCGGCGCCGGACTGCTCAGCGGCGCGGTGGGCGCCTGCGGCGACCTGCTCGCGGATCGACGCGGGGTCCTCGGTGCGGGGGTTGTCGTCGGTGATGACGACGGTGTCGGAGAGGCGCGCGGCGACCTCCCCCATGAGCGGGCGCTTGGCTCGGTCGCGGTCACCGCCGGCGCCCATCACCGTGAGGATGCGGCGCACATTCGGCAGGGCCCGCAGCGAGACCAGGGTCTTCTCCAGGGCGTCCGGCGTGTGGGAGTAGTCGACGACCGCGCGGATGCCGTCATCGTGCACCAGCTCCATGCGGCCGGGGACGGTGCCGGCGGTGGCGACGTGCTCGGCGACGACGTCGAAGTCGTAGCCGCAGGAGTGCAGCGCCAGCGCCACACCGAGGGTGTTGGCGACGTAGTGGGTGCCGGGCAGGGTGGCGACGAGGTCGAAGTCGTCTCCGCCGTCCCAGGCGACCGTGAAGCGGGTGCCGAAGCCCTCGGGGGTCATGGAGGTGACGCGGAAGTCGGCCTCGCGGTCCGGGTCGGTGGTGTAGGTGACCGACGGGATCTCGGCGCGATCGGCGAGTCGGCGGCCCCAGTCGTCGTCCACGCAGATGACGCCGGACCGCGCGCGGTCACCGGCGAACAGCATCGCTTTGGCGTCGAAGTAGGCCTCCATCGTGCCGTGGAAGTCCAGGTGGTCCTGCGACAGGTTCGTGAACACGGCGCAGGCGAAGCGGACGGAGTCGGCGCGGTGGAGGATCATCGCGTGGCTGGAGACCTCCAGCGACGCGGTCTGGACACCGCTCTCGCGCATCATGGCGAGCATGCCGTGCAGGTCGGGCGCTTCGGGAGTGGTGCGAACCGTCGGCACGGTGCGGGTCCCCTCCCCCGCGGGGGTGACGAAGGTGCCGTTCGTCCCGACGACCGCAGTGCCGACGCCCATCGACTGCAGGGTGCGGTCGATCATCGTGGTGATCGAGGTCTTCCCGTTCGTGCCGGTGACGCCGACGACGCTCATGGACGCGGACGGTTCGGCATAGATCAGGTCCGCGGCGCGAGCGGCATGGGCGCGGGGATCCTCGCTGAGCAGGAGCGCGGGGATCCTGTCAGCGGCGATGCTCTCGCGGATGAGCTGCTCGCCGGCGGTGTCGGTGAGGATGGCGCCGCAGCCGAGCTCAACGGCACCGGCGGCGAATTCGGCGCCGTGGTTGTTCTCGCCCTGCACGGCGATCCAGAGGTCACCGGGGCGGACGGCGCGGGAGTCGATGGTGGCGCCGGTGAGCTGCGCGGCATCGCCGACGAGGCGGGCCCCGAGCTGCTCCGCCAGGGTGTCCGCCGGCAGCGGAGGCAGGCCGTGGGGTCGCGAGTCGATCTCAGTGCTGGTCACGGTGGTGGATCACTTCCAGGTGTTGTCGAGTTCGACGCCGTCCTTGCCCGAGGGCGTGACGCGGCGTGCATGCAGGGTGTAGCTCATGATGTCGGCGAAGGCGGGAGCGGCGACGGTGTTGCCGGAGAAGTACGCCGGAAGACCGTACACGAACACGCCGATGACGTAGCGCGGGTCGTCCATCGGCGCCATGCCGATGAAGGAGGCGGTGTAGGTGCCGTCGGGCACCTGCGCGGTGCCGGTCTTGCCGCCGACGGCGAAGCCGGGCACGTGCGCGTTGGAGTCAGGGTTGTCGGGCACGTCGTTGTCCATCAGCTGGCGCATGGTGGCGGCCGTCTCCGGGGAGACGACCCGGTCCGCCTGCTGCTTCTGGGTGGGGCGCAGAACCCCCTTGGCGTCCTTCACGCCCTTGACGATGCGGGGGCGGACATGGACTCCGTCGTTGGCGAATGTGCCGACGGCGCTGGTCACCTGCACGGCGTTGACGGCATATCCCTGGCCGAAAGAGGTGGTGAACTCGGTGCGGCCGGTCCAGTTCTCCGGCTTGTGGAGGATGCCGCCGGACTCGCCGGGAAGCGGCAGACCGGTGGGCTGACCGAGGCCGAACTTGCGCAGGTACTCATAGCGGGTCTTCGGGCTCATCCGGTTGGCGATCTCCACGGTGCCGACGTTCGAGGACTCCTTCAGAACACCCGCGGTGGTGAGGTACTGGGTGGGGTGCTGGTGGGAGTCGCGCACCTGATGCCCCTTGAACTCCTTGGAGTACGGAACGGTGTGCTTCTCCGACGGGGTCGTCACGCCCTCCTCGAGGGCGGCGGCCATGGTGAAGAGCTTGCCGGTGGAGCCGGGCTCGAACACGTTCGAGATGGACTGGTTGCCGAGCAGATCGGGCTTCGCCTTGGCGGGCTGGTTGGGGTCGAACGTCGGGTCCTCGGCGAGGGCGACGATGTCGCCCGTGGCGGTGTCGATGACGACGATGGAGCCGCCGGTGCCGTTCCACTCCTTCACCTTGGCGGTGATGATCTCCTGGGCGCGGTGCTGGATGTCCTCGTCGATGGTGAGGACCACGTCCTGGCCGTCCACGGCGTCCTTCGTGGTGTTGGAGCCCGACGGGATCACCTGCCCGCCGGCTCCGCGCTCGTAGGTGGTGTGCCCGTCCTGGCCGCGCAGGTGCTCATCCCAGGACAGTTCGGTGCCGCCGAGCGCCTGCCCGTCGGAGCTGACGAAGCCGACGACGTTGGCGCCGACCATGCCGCCGGGGTAGATGCGCTCGGTGGCGCGGTCCGCACCGATGCCGGGGATGTCCAGCGCCATGATGGCGTCGCGTTCGCTCGGCTCCACATTGCGGATGATGTACTGGAATCCGGCTTTGCCGGTCAGCTTCTTCTCCAGGTCCGCCACGGACATCCCGGTCAGCGGCGCGAGCTGTTTCGCGGCGGCCTTCACACCCGTTTCGGTGGCGGTGTCGTCGTTGGCGCGGTAGTCGCCGACCTGCCGCTGGTCCACCCAGATGTCATAGCGGAGCACGCTGGTGGCCATGACGTTGCCGTTGGTGTCCAGGATGTCGCCGCGCAGCGCGGGGATGGTCCGCTCCACGGTGCGCGCCTGCACGGCCTTCTCGGACAGTTCGGCGGAGTTCAGGCCCTGCACCCAGATGAGGCGACCGCCCAGCAGCAGCGCGAAGATCGCGATGCCGATGAGGACGAGTCGGTGGCGGCGGTGGGGTTCGGCGGGCAGGGTGCGGACAGCGGTCGCGCCGCTGCGCATCTGGGAACGCGAACGGCTCGAGCGCTGCTGTCGCTCGAGCCTCTGACGCGTATGACGGGTGCTCCGGTCAGGGGAGACGCGCCTGCGCCGCTCGGGCGATCGGCGATCTCCCGGCATCAGTCCCGTCCTTCGTTGCCCATGCCGTAATCATAGAGCGGCTGCGAGGCGCCGCGTTCGGGGACTGCGCGCGGCAGGTCCGCCGGCGGGATCAGCTGCTTGTCGGCTGCGCCGGGAGCGGCGGGCTGCGCAGGCTTCGGGTCGCCGACGACGCGGCCGTTGGCGAGGTCCACGAACGCGACGTCCTGCACGGGCACCATGCCGAGGTCGCGGGCGCGCTTCTCCAGCTCCTGCGGCTTGGACCTCATCTCGTTCTCCTCGCGCAGGGCCTGCGCCTGCTGGGAGAGGGCGATGTCCTGCTCCTGCAGGCGGGTGATCTCGTAGCTGGTCTGGGTCATCGACACGTTCAGCACCAGCATGGCGGCGAGGGTCGCCACCAGGATCAGGGTGATGAGCGCGGCGAACGGCACGATGCTCCGCTCCTGGCGAGGCCGCGCGATGAGCGCCAGACGCGGCCGAGCGGCGGTGCGGCGCGGACGGACGGCGTACGTGTGCGCGGCGAGCTGGGCCATCAGCGGGACTCCTGGGACGTTGCGGTTCGGGCGGTGCGCTCCACTGCGCGCAGCCGGACGCTGGCGCTGCGGGTGTTGGTCTCCTGCTCCTGAGCGGAGGCCTGTTTGGCACCGCGGTGGACAAGGCGGTAGTCGGGGGCGAGCTCGGGCAGCTCCACGGGCAGGTCGAGCGGCGCCGAGGACGTGGTGACGGCGGTGAACGCGCGCTTGACCATCCGGTCCTCCAGGGAGTGGTAGGACTCCACGGCGAGGCGGCCTCCGTCGGCCAGGGCGCCCAGGGCGGCCTCAAGGGCGTCCTGGAGGATGTCGAGTTCGTCGTTGACGGCGATCCGCAGGGCCTGGAAGGTGCGCTTGGCGGGGTGGCCGCCGGTGCGCTTCGACTTCGCGGGAATGGAGCGGTCGATGACCTCGACGAGGTCGCCGGAGCGGGTGAACGGCTGCTCGGCGCGGCGCTGCACGATCGAGCGGGCGATGCGGCGGGCGAAGCGCTCCTCACCGTACTGCGACAGGATGCGGGCGAGCTCCTGCTCCTCGAGGGTGTTGACGAGGTCGGCGGCAGTGGCGCCGCCGCCGGAGGCGTTCATCCGCATGTCCAGCGGGGCGTCCACGCTGTAGGCGAAACCGCGGTCACGGGTGTCGATCTGGAAGGACGACAGGCCGAGGTCCATGAGGATCGCGTCCGCGGCGGCGACTTTGGCGGCGTCGAGGACCTCGGGGATCTCGTCGTACGTCGCGTGGTGGAGGCTGAAGCGGCCGTCGAAGCCGGCGTCGGTGAGGCGGCCCCGGGCGAGTTCGAGGGCTGCGCTGTCGCGGTCGATGCCGACGAGGCGCGCCTCCGGGTTGGCGGCGAGGACGGCGCAGGCGTGGCCGGCCATGCCGAGGGTGCAGTCGAGGTAGACGGAGCCGGGGGCCTGCAGGGCGGGGGCGAAGATGTCGAGCAGTTCGCGCTCCATCACGGGGGCGTGCATCTCGGCGGCGGTGCGTTCGCTGTGCGCGCCTGCGGCTGCTGCGCTGTCCTCGCGTGCGGCCGGGCCGGCTGAACCGGAGGTCTGATCGTCCATCTGCTCTCACCCCTTCCTTGCTGACGTGGCAGCCCCTGGGCGGGCGGGGGCCCTGAGATCTGTGCGTGCGTCATACCGTCAGACATCCCTCCGCTCACTACCCGGCGCCGGGGAAGAAGCGTCGGGGCGCGAGCGAAGAGATGTCTCGCGGTACGTCGCGTCGTCAGAACAGTCCGGGGACGATCTCCGTCGCGGTCTGCGCGAAGGCCTCCTCGGTCTGCTCCAGATACGCCTCCCACGCGGCCGTATCCCAGATCTCGATGCGACTGCCGGTGCCGATGACGGCGCAGTCGCGATCCAGACCCGCGTACGTCCGCAGGTGAGAGGGAATGGTGACCCGGCCCTGCTTGTCCGGAACCACGTCCTCGGCGCCCGAGAGGAGGACACGCAGGTAATCGCGTGCGTCCTTGCTCGTCACCGGGGCCTGCCGCAGCTGCTCGTGAACCTTCTCGAACTCGCGCATGGGGTACACCGTCACGCAGTGCTCCTGTCCGCGAGTCATCACGAGACCGGCTGCGAGCTGGTCACGGAACTTCGCAGGGAAGATCAGTCGGCCTTTGTCATCGAGCTTGGGCGTGAAGGTGCCGAGAAACATGGGCACCCCCTCCCAGCGCTCCTGACGCGGGCTCGTCTTCCTCGTCCCCCCACTTTACCCCACTTCCCACCACCCTCAACCCCCAAGTTCGGGGAGGGTCTCCGCACACTAACGTTTAACCAGGTCAGAGCGGTGGAGGGCGGTGGAGGAGATTGCGCGCACAGTGCCGAGCGGGCCTGCCGCAGCAGGTTTCCTCCACCTCTCCCCCACCCCTCCACCACTCCCCACGCTCATGCAAAAGCGCAGGTCAGATGGCATTTCCGCCATCTGTGGGGGATGCGGGTGGGGCGCGGTGGAGGGCGCGTGGGGGTGCGAGTGGAGGGAGGTGGAGGGAACAGATGCCCAGGTTCGGTTCAGGAGTGGAGCACGGTGGAGGGTCCGGGCATGAGAAACGGGGCCCGCCTCAAGCGGACCCCGTCGGATCGATCGGGTCGATCAGTGGATGAGTGGTGGTGTGCGCTGGCGGATCACCTGTCGCCGCTCTGCCGCTTGTCCCAGCGGTCTTCGAACTTCTTCATGAGGCCCTGGGGGCTGCCGCCCTTGCCGGCGGGGTGGGCGTCTCGGCCCTTGCGGCGGTCCGCATCGGTGACGGTCGCGGTGGCGGGGCGGGCGCGGTCGCCGGTGATGGCGAACACGGCGCTGCCGAGCATGAGCAGGAACGCGAGGACCCCGAGCCAGACGGCGGGCAGGGACACGGCGAAGACGAGAAGGGCGAGGCCGGCGAGCACCCCGACGCAGCCGAGCACTATGCGACGCGGGTTGAGGGTGGTCTTCTGCGCAGCCTCGGAGTCGCCGGACGACGCGGAGGACGATGAGAAGGTGCGTGCGAGCTTGGGATCGTCGGCGAACAGCTGCTTCTCCAGCTCGTCGAGCATCTTCTGCTCGTTCTCTGACAGCGCCATCGGATCCTCCTTCGACTGTCCGGCCCCGGTGCCGATCCCATGATCGGCGTGTCCTGCAGGGCGTCCGGCCCGATTGCTGACCCCAAGGATAGGCATGGAACCTGAGGATCCGGAACCGCTCTCCCAGGGTTGGAGTGCCCGCTCCCGCCGCTCGGAGGGCCCGCCGCGAGCACCGACGGTGGCGCCCGGGGCGCGCGCTGGAGCCAGCTGGGCGGTGATGTCCCAGGTCAGTGGTCCGGGTCGGTCCGCTGGGTTCGCTGCACAGAGGTGCTGTCGGTGTCGGCTCGCAGGGCGGAACCGCGCGAGAGCGCTGCCCGGCCGAACTTCGCCCGTGCCGCATCCATCGCGGCGTCGACCTTCCCCCATGAAGCGCTGGCGCCGTCGAGCGAGTCCTGGATGGCGATCCCGCCGGCGGGGACCAGGTGCTCGGCGCGGACCCCGAGCAGGCGAACCCATCGGATCTGCTCCCGGGCGCGCTCCAGCGCGATCAGCGCCCGCTCGCGGATCTCCTCACTGGAGGCCGTCGGCGAGCGGAAGGAGATGGACCGGGTGATGGTGCGGCCGTCCGGTGCGCGCATCTTCACCGAGAGGGACGCCGCAGCAAATCCGCGGGTGCGGACGCGGTGCGCGACCGTGTCCGCCATCTGCACAGTGAGGGACCGCAGCAGGTCCGGATCACCGATGTCGTTCTCGAAGGTGCGCTCCATCCCGATGCTGTGGTCCTTCGCCTGCTCCCCCAGAGTGCGGCGGTCGATGCCGCGGGCGAGCTCCTGCAGGGCGGGCGCACCCGAGCCGAGCAGTCGGCGCGCGGTCTGCGGCGGCAGCTCCGCCAGCTCCCCCACTGTGGTCACCCCCATGTCCGTCAGCTTCTTCGCCGCCACGGGGCCCACCCCATGGATCACGCTGATCGGCAGGGGTGCGAGGAACTCCCGAGTGCGGGCTGGTTCGACGACGAGGATCCCGGCGGGCTTCGCCTTCGCCGAGCAGATCTTCGCCACCGACTTCGAGATCCCGCCGCCCACGCTGCAGGGCAGGCCGACTCGCTCCTGCACTCGTCGGCGGATCTCCACCGCGATCTCCTCCGGGGTGCCGAGGAGGCGCTGGGAGCCGGTGACATCGATGTACGCCTCGTCCACGCTGACCACCTCGATGGAGGGCGAGAAGTCCTCAAGGATCGCCATGACCTGCCGGGAGACCTCCCGGTACACGTCCCCGCGCGGCGGCAGCACCAGCAGGTGAGGGCATCGCTGCAGGGCCTGAGCGGTGGGCTGAGCGGAGTGCACACCGAACCGGCGGGCCTCATAGTTGGCAGTGGCGATGACTCCGCGCCGGCCTCCGCCGCCGACGGCGATGGCGCGCCCGCGCAGCTCCGGATCGTCCCGCATCTCTACGGAGGCGAAGAAGGCGTCCATGTCCAGGTGCAGAACAGCGCGTTCCGATGGGTCCCACTGCACCGGGCGGACACCTCTCTTCTGCTTCGCAGGCCACGCGCCTCAGCAGGCGGCGGCCAGTTCGTCCGTGAGCTCACCCTGCACGACCCGCAGGTAGCGGCGGGACTGGGCGATGTGCTCGCGGACCGTCGATTCGGCGATGTCCACCCTACTCTCCAGCAGTGGACCGCTGCGGGCCCGCAGCTGCACGAACGGCTCCACCTCCGCGGCCCGCACCCGGTGCACAGTGCCGAGACGCGACAGAGCTGTCCAGGCGTTCAGCGGCAGCGGCCGGCGCCTCTCCTGGTTCGCGCGGTCCCGCATGATGCCGGCGGTGGCCAGCGCCGCCCGATGGCAGGTCTCGAACGCCTGGGCGCGGTCCTCGCCGATGAGCTGTTCGGCGCGGTCCAGCTGCTGCTCGATGCGGTCGCAGGCATCGAACCACGTGTTCGCTGACTGAACAGTGATGGTCATGTCTCTCCCCCTGGTGACTCGGTGAGCCCACCGTAGAGAGGGGGTGCGACATTTAAAGTCGGGGGTTTCGTCGGCTCCCTCTACAATCGGCCGCATGGCCAGGTCGAAGCGCTCCCAGCGCCCCCGCGCGAACCCCCCATCCCTCCCCCTCGGGCGGGAGATCCCCACCGACACCGGCACGGTGCGGCTCGACCAGGAGACCGACGGGTCCGTGCTGGTGACCCTCAACGGGATGCCGTCCTCGATGATCCACCCGGATGCGCAGGTGCTGTCCTTCGAGTACATGCGCTGGATCTTCAGCGCGATCCGCGCCCTCCACCCGCAGAGCAGCGCCGAGGAGGGACGGCTCGCGATCGCCCACCTCGGCGGCGGCGCGGCGGCGCTCCCCCGCGCGCTCGCCGATGCGTACCCGCAGTCCACCAACAGCGTGGTGGAGATCGACGGAGCCCTCCTGGACCTGGTGCGCACCTGGTTCGACCTGCCGCGCTCCCCGCGGATATCCCTGCGCGCCGACGACGCCCTCGTCGCACTCGACGGCTGGCGGGAGGACCGGTTCGACCTCGTCATCCGGGATGTGTTCGCCGGCGGCACGATCCCCCGCGCGTTCCAGGACCTCACGGCGGCAACCTCTGTCCGACGGGTGCTGCGCCCCGGCGGGTTCTACTTCGCGAACTCCGTGATGCGCCCTGCCAGCTCCGTCATCTCCGACGAGCTCGCCACGCTCTCGCGCGTCTTCGAGCACGTGTCACTGATCGCGGAGCCGTCGGCGCTGAAGAAGAGGAGGACCGCCAACTGCATCCTGATCGGCAGTGATGATGAGCTGCCGCCGGAGGTGGAGCGGGCGATCCGCTCCGATGCGGTCAGCGTCCGCCTGATGCCGAACGCGGAGGTGCAGCGGATGATCCGGCACGGCCATGTGCTGTGCCGCGAAGCCGTCAGTTCGGCAGCGGACGAACCCGCTGAGCGCTCGGGCCCTTATCGCTTCGGATGAGCTCGAACTCCACGCGCTGGCCTTCGGCGAGGGTGCGGAAGCCGTCCATGTCGATCTGGGAGTGGTGCACGAACACGTCCGCGCCGCCGCCGTCGAGGTCGATGAATCCGAAGCCCTTCTCGGCGTTGAACCACTTCACTTCGCCCAGTGCCACGGCACTCCTCCCTGTCAGCTGCTGATGGGGCCGCTCGGCGGACCGCTGGTGCCGTCGTCGTCGGTGTTCTCGGCGAGGAACCGTTCGAAGCGGTCACCGAGCTCATCCGCGGTCGGCATGTCCGGCACGTATCCGGTGCCGTCGTTGTCCCGAGCCATCTGATCGTAGCCGTCCTCGAGGGTCTTCACCATCGCCTGCAGCTCCGGTGAGTCCTCCACCTCGTCCTCCAGCATCCGCTGGCTCGCCTCGACGATGTCCCCCAGCTCCATCAGCGGGATCTCCAGGGCAGCCGTCTCACTGACGCGGCGCAGCAGCGCGAGCGTGCCCGCCGGGTAGGGCGAACGGGTCAGATAGTGAGGGATCTGCGCAACGAAGCCCTGGCAGCGGATGCCGCCGCGCTGCAGCTCCTTCTCCAGCACGGGGATGAAGCTGCCGGGCATCTCGAACACCTGCTCGGGGCCCGCCCCGGTGGCGGCGATGCCCTCCTGTGCGTCCGCGCTGTCGCCGCTGGCGGGATGCTCACTGGTGTCGCACTGCTCGCCCGGCCCATCGGTGTCTGCACCGGTGGTGTCGGCGGATCCGTCGGCTGGGGGCTCCTCCCCCAGCGCCAGCTGGTTGGCGTGGGTGAGCATGGTGATGGTGCGGGTGTGCGGGGTCTCCGACGGGATCGCGCGCAGCGTCACCACCTGGTCGATGCCGAACGTGTCCGCGAGCGCGACCACCGCGCCCGCCAGCAGGTTCCAGCGCAGGTCCGGCTCGGGGCCCTCGAGGAGGAGGAAGGGGCGGGAGGCGTCGTCGTAGACGAGGTGCAGGGCGATCTCCGGCATCTCCACGGTGGGGTAGCGGCGGCCGTCGTACACAACGCGGGGCCGGGAGGAGCGGTAGTCCAGCAGCTCATCGGAGTCGAACCGGGCGATGCGGATGCTGCGGAGGTTCTCCTGGAAGTAGGTGGCGGCGGTCCGGCAGGTCTGGCCGGCATCGATCATGCCGGGGATGCACACCACCAGCGGGAGGGGCCCGGAGGGGACGGCGGCGATGACCTCGTGGTCCTCCAGCTGGTACAGCTCGCGGGGGTCGCGCATCGTCTCTCCTCGTGTGCTCTGCAGTTCTCGTCGGGCCCCTGGCGGGACCGGCAGCGGGGCGGCCGACGGGTGCCGCCGCCTGAGTCGGTCCTGAGCGCGGCCCGCTGTGCATCGACCATAATGGTATGTCGCCTGCGCGGCATTGAGGCTTGGAGCTGAGACGCCGCCGGCGCGCCGAGGGGCCGCGCACCGGCCGTGTCGGCGCAGCACTGTGGTCAACCGGTCGAAGAGCCGGCAACGCTGAAAGGCACGTCGTGGGACGAACCAGCACGCAGCTCGAACTCGAACAGGCAGCGGTGGACACCATGTACCGCCGGATCGATGAGCTGATCGAGCATCTGACGGACCAGATGGAGAGGACGGCCGGCTCGCAGAGCGCCTCCACCCACCAGAACCGCAGCGAACGCGACGCCTTCACTGCGTTCTACGAGGACCGCATCTCCCTGCTGCGCACCGTCAGCCATTCCGCCGTGTTCGGCCGACTCGACATGGTCGACGGCGCCCGCCGCTACATCGGCCGCATCGGCCTGTTCACCGCGAACCGTGACCAGCTGCTGATGGACTGGCGCGCCCCTGCAGCCGCCGCGTTCTACCAGGCGACCGCGCACACCCCCCAGGGGGTGCGTCTGCGCCGCCACCTCATCACCAACGGCCGCACCGTCACCGGTGTGGACGACGACGTCCTGGACCGCGACCTGCTGCACGAGGCCTCCGACGACTCCTCCGACCTGCAGGGCGAAGGCGCGCTCCTCGCCGCTGTCAGTGCGAGCCGAACTGGCCGGATGGGGGACATCGTCGCCACTATCCAGGGCGAACAGGACCGCATCATCCGCTCCGAGAACCGCGGCGTGCTCGTGGTGCAGGGCGGCCCCGGCACCGGCAAGACCGCGGTCGCGCTGCACCGCGCCGCCTACCAGCTGTACACGCACCGCGCCCGGCTGGAGCAGGCGGGCGTGCTGATCGTGGCCCCCACCCGCGGTTTCCTCACCTACATCGAACGCGTGCTGCCGAGCCTCGGCGAATCCGGCGCCGTCATGGCGACCCCGGGCGAACTGTTCCCCGGCGTCACCGCCACCGAGACGGACCAGGCGCGCATCGCAGAGATCAAGGGCCGCCCGGTGATGGCGAACCTGCTGAAGCGCGCCCTGCGCCACCGCCAGCTCGTGCCCGCCGCCGACATCCACCTGCGGATCGACGGCGTTCCCCTGACGATCACACCGGCGGACATCAAAGCCGCCCGCTCCGAGGCCCGCTCCTCCGGCCGCCCGCACAACCGCGCCCGCACCACGTTCGTGCGCGCCGCGCTGGATCGCCTGGTGGACAGATACGCCGACGAGATCCGCCGACAGGGCCGCACCATCACCGAGGAGGACCACCCGGACCTCATCAACGATCTGCGCACCGACGACGGGGTGAAGGTCGCCCTCAACCGCGCCTGGCTGCCGTACACGCCCGAATCGTTCCTCCGCTCCTTCTTCGCCTCCGAGCAGCGGGTGCGCCGCGCTGCGCACGGCCTCATGCCGATGAAGGACGCCGCCGCCCTCGTGCGGTCCAAGGACTCCGCGTGGACCATCGACGATGTGCCCCTGCTGGATGAGATCGCCGAACTGCTCGGGGAGGACGACGCCGCGGCTCGTCAGGAGGAGAAGCGGCAGAAGGCCGCGCAGCAGGACCAGATCGGCTATGCCGAGAAGGTGCTGGAGATGATGGACTCCGACGGCATGATCAGCGCGCAGGACCTCGCCGCGCAGGTGTCGCACATGCATACCCGCCGCACCGTGGCGGAGCGCGCCGCCGGTGACCGCACCTGGACGTACGGCCATGTGGTGGTCGATGAGGCGCAGGAGCTGTCGGCGATGATGTGGCGTCTGCTCATGCGCCGCAACCCCACGAAGTCGTTCACGGTGGTGGGCGACGTCGCACAGACGTCCTCCCCTGCCGGCACCACGTCCTGGACCGCCGTGCTCGAGCCGTTCGTGGAGGACCGCGCCCAGATCGAAGAGCTCACCGTCAACTACCGCACCCCCGCCCGCATCATGGCGGCGGCGAACCGCGTGGCGCGCGCCCACGACCTCCTCGCCACCGAGGTGCAGTCCGTCCGCGAGGGCGAGCACAACATGCACCTCGCCCTCCTGCCCGGTCAGGCGGGCAGCGTGGGCGAGGGGGCCCCGTCCGCTGAGCAGATGGACGCGATCGCCGCCGAGGTCCGACGGGTGCGCGCCCTGATCGGCGACGGCCGGCTCGCCGTGGTCGCACCCGACGCGGCTGTTGCACCCCTGGTCGAAGCGCTCGGCGCGCAGTTCGATCCGGGAGAGGTCGGCGCCGGATCCGCCGGCATCGACTCCCCCGTCTCCGTGATGAACGCCCGCGACTCCAAGGGCCTGGAGTTCGACGCCGTGGTCCTCACCGACCCCGCCACCATCTGCGAGGCGCACGCCCGCGGCGCGAACGACGTGTTCGTGGCGATGACGCGCCCCACCCAGGTGCTGTCGGTGCTGCACCACGGAAACCTGCCCGACGGGTTCGAGGACCCGTCGGCATGAGGCCCCCGCGGCACACCCCGCACCCGGTCGACCAGCGCTCCCCTCTCCCGCGGCAGCGCTGACCTCCGCGGACCCTCGGTGTGTTGCCGATCAGCGGCCGGTCGGGCGTAGCATGATCTGCGTCGTCCGCACGGACGATGGGCGCACTCGCGCTCCCTGACCCCCAGCGGCCGCCGCCCGATCGCTCATCCTGACGCGGCGGCCCCGACAAGGAGAGGTATGTCCTCCACCCCAACAACGGCCGCTTCCGGGCGCCGACAGGCCAGCGTGCGCGAGCTGACGCTGCGAGGCGTCGTCCTCGGCGGTCTCATCACGCTGATCTTCACCGCCGCCAACGTCTACCTCGGTCTCAAGGTCGGCCTGACGTTCGCCACTTCGATCCCCGCTGCCGTGATCTCCATGGCGGTGCTGCGCTTCTTCAGCCACACCATCCAGGAGAACAACATCGTCCAGACGATCGCCTCAGCAGCCGGCACGCTGTCCGCGATCATCTTCGTGCTGCCCGGCCTGGTCATCGTCGGCTGGTGGGCGGGCTTCCCGTACTGGACCACCGCACTGGTGTGCGCCGTCGGCGGCATCCTCGGCGTCACCTACTCCATCCCGCTGCGCCGCACCCTCGTCACCGGCAGCGACCTGCCGTACCCCGAGGGTGTGGCCGCCGCTGAGGTGCTGAAGGTCGGCGACAGCGCCGGCTCCTCCGAGGAGAACAAGCGCGGACTGCACGTCATCATCGCCGGCGCCCTCGGCGCCGCCGCCTTCTCCCTGTTCGCCAACCTCAAGGTCCTCGCCAGCTCCGTGGGCACCGCCCTGCGCCTCGGCTCCGGCGGCACCATGGTGGGCGGCAGCCTCTCCCTCGCCCTCATCGGCGTGGGCCACCTGGTCGGTATCACGGTCGGCATCGCCATGATCATCGGCATGATCATCTCCTACGGCATCCTCCTGCCGACCCTCACCCAGGGGCAGATTCCGGCCGACGCCGACCTGATGGAGACCGTCGGCGGCATCTTCGGCAGCGACGTCCGCTTCATCGGCGCCGGCACCATCGCCGTGGCCGCTGTGTGGACCCTGCTGAAGCTGATCGTCCCCATCGTCCGCGGCATCTCCGAGGCGCTCGCCTCCAACCGTCGCCGCCGCGGTGGCGGCGAGGTCGACATCACCGAACGCGACATTCCGATGTCGCTGGTCCTGGGCATCACCCTGCTGTCCATGATCCCGATCGGCCTGCTGCTGTGGTCCTTCCTCAAGGACACCGCGATCTCCCACCACACCGGCAGCCTGATCGCCGTCGCCGTGGTCTTCACCCTGCTGATCGGCCTCGTCGTCGCCTCCGTGTGCGGCTACATGGCCGGCCTCATCGGCGCCTCCAACTCGCCGATCTCCGGCGTGGGCATCCTGGTGGCGATCGCCGCAGCCCTCGTGGTGAAGCTGGTGCACGGCACCTCCGGTGCTGACACCGCGTCCCTGGTCGCCTTCACCCTGTTCACCGCGGCGATCGTGTTCGGCATCGGCACGATCTCCAACGACAACCTTCAGGACCTCAAGACCGGCCAGCTCGTGGGCGCGACCCCGTGGAAGCAGCAGGTCGCTCTGATCATCGGCGTCATCTTCGGCTCGATCATCATCCCGCCGGTGCTGCAGCTGATGCACACCGCCTTCGGCTTCGCCGGTGACCCGAACGCGGGCCCGGACGCCCTGGCGGCACCGCAGGCGTCGCTGATCTCCTCCCTGGTGAAGGGCGTGCTCGGCGGCGACCTCAACTGGGGCCTCATCGGCATCGGCGCCCTCATCGGCGCCGTGGTGATCGTCATCGACGAGGCACTCCGGGCCGCGTCGAAGGGTAAGAAGCGCGCCCTGGCCCTGCCGCCGCTCGCAGTCGGCATGGGCATGTACCTGCCGATGGAGCTGACCCTGATCATCCCGATCGGCGCCCTCATCGGCCTGGTCTACAACCGTTGGGCCTCCACGTCGAAGCGCCCGGAGGTCATGAAGCGCCTCGGCATTCTGCTGGCCACCGGTCTCATCGTGGGCGAGTCGCTCTTCGGTGTCGTGTTCGCCGGTGTGGTGGCGGCCTCCGGTGAAGCGGAACCGCTCGCGATCGTGGGTGAGGGCTTCCAGTCCGTCGCCATGATCCTCGGCGTCCTCGCATTCGCCGGCATCATCGCGGTGCTGTACCGCTGGGTGATGGGTCTGCAGAAGACCCTGCCGGCAGCCGACGAGACCGCTGAGCCCACCGGTCGCCGCGCCGCACGCTGATGTGCTGCTGAAGGCCAGCTGACGCGCCGACGGCGCTGATGCGCACGCGCCCTCCGCTTCCCGTTTCGGGAGGTGGGGGGCGCTTCTCGTTGGGGACCGCGATCGCCGCGCTTCGGGCATGAAGAAACCGGCGAGTCTGGCTTCCCCTCCAGACTCGCCGGTCAGCATTCATTATACACACTCTGCGGCGCGAGGTGTAATCGAGTGCGCATATCCGCTGCGCGGCTCAGGCGTCGGACTGCTCCCGCAGCTCGGCGATCGCCTTCTCGAAGTCCTCGAGTGAGTCGAAGTTCCGGTAGACGGACGCGAAGCGCAGGTACGCCACGAGATCCAGGTCCTTCAGCGGCTGCAGGATCGCAAGGCCCACATCGTGCGCCTCGATCTCACTGACTCCAGTGAGGCGAATGCTCTCCTCCACCTTCTGTGCGAGCACCGCGAGCTGATCATCGGTGACGGGCCGGCCCTGGCAGGCCTTGCGGACACCGGAGATGACCTTGGAACGGCTGAAGGGTTCGCCCACACCGGAGCGCTTCACCACGGACAGCGACGCTGATTCGATCGTGGAGAAGCGGCGCGAGCAGCTCGGGCACTGGCGGCGCCGGCGGATGACGGTGCCGTCATCCGCGGTCCGTGAATCGACGACGCGGGAGTCAGTGTGGCGGCAGAAAGGACAATGCACAGCGTCATCCTACTAAACGGCCTGACAGTCCCACCGTCACCCTGGGTGGAGGAACAGCTCCGCCCCGTCACCGGCGGCGATGAGGGGGTTCGCGGGTGACGGGGCGGGCTGGGTCCGGTGGTGCCGGTCAGGACACGGGCAGGTGCAGGCTCTGACCGCGCTGCACGACGCCGTTCTGCAGGTCGTTGAGGTCCTCCACCATGAGGATGTAGTCGCGGACATCGGTGCCCTCCGGGGCGTACTGCGAGGCGATGCCCCACAGGGTGTCCCCCTCGTGCACGGTCACGGTGACGTACTCGGTGGTGGCGGTGGAGCCCGCTTCAGCGGCGGGCGTGAAGGAGGCCATGCCCATCAGGAACGCCAGGCTGAGCGCGACCGAGGCGATCAGCAGGCCGAGGACCACACGACCACGACGGGTGATGCGCAGGCGAACATCTGGTCGAAGAGCGACGGGACGAACGGTGGTGGCAGTCATGATTGGAATCCTTGTTCGATGTGCGAATGACTTGACCCTACGATCACTTGTTCGACGAAGTCAAGACTCTTTCGAACGATCGTTTGAATATGCGGCTTGGGCCACGTACTCTTGAGTCGAGACAGACTCAAACAGAGGGGTGCGACATTTAAAGTCGCCCCATCGCGGAAAGGGCGCTGATGACCGAGACGAACGAGACCACCGACGGCGCTGCTCGCCCCCGTCTGACCGCCCGTCAGCGCCGCATCCTGGACGTCATCGAGGATGCGATCCGCGAGCACGGCTACCCGCCGTCCATGCGCGAGATCGCCTCGAAGGCGGGCCTGGCCTCCCCCTCCTCCGTGCTGCACCAGCTGACCGTCCTGGAGACCAAGGGCTATGTGCGCCGCGACCCGAACCGCCCGCGCGCCCTCGAGCTCGTCCAGGGGGATGATGCTCCCGCTCCGACCAGCGGCGACTTCAACGGCATCCAGCCGGCCGCCACCACGAACGTGCCGCTGGTCGGCCGCATCGCCGCCGGTTCGCCGATCACCGCCGAAGAGCAGATCGAGGACGTGTTCACACTGCCGTCCCAGCTGGTCGGTGACGGCAACCTGTTCCTGCTGAAGGTCGTGGGCGATTCGATGATCGATGCCGCGATCTGCGACGGCGACTGGGTCGTCGTCCGCGCGCAGCGGGTGGCTGAGCAGGGAGAGATCGTCGCCGCGATGATCGACGGCGAAGCCACCGTGAAGTCGCTGCACATGCGGGACGGCCACGTGTGGCTGATGCCGCACAACCCCGCCTACACGCCGATCCTCGGCGACCTCAGCGAAATCCTCGGCAAGGTCGTGGCGGTGCTCCGCTCCGTCTGACCAGCCGCTGGCCCGCCCGGCCCACCCGGTCGTCTCCGTTCCATGCGCCTCCGGTTCGCCGCCGGGGGCGCATGTGCGTCTCCCGGCTGGTTCCGCCCCGAACGGGCGCGGCTCTCAGGACCTGCGCGGCGCCGCGGCGAGGCGCTCCAGCGCTCCCAGCGCCACGGACGCGCGCTGCGTGTACCACAGCGGCGGCATCGCCTGCCGCAGATACGAACCGTACCGCCGGGTCGCGAGCCGTGAATCCAGCACCGCCACCATTCCCCGGTCGCTGCGGGTGCGGATCAGCCGCCCCGCGCCCTGCGCCATCAGCAGTGCCGCGTGCCGCGCAGACACCGCCATGAACCCGTTCTTTCCGGACTCGCTGAGCCGCTCCTGCAGAGCCGCCTTCAGCGGGTCATCCGGCCGCGGGAACGGGATCCGGTCGATCACCACCAGCCGGCACGCATCCCCCGGCACGTCCACGCCCTGCCACAGTGACAGCGTCCCGAACAGGCACATCGACCAGTCCTCACGGAACTGGCGCACCAGGTTCGTCAGCGAGTCCTCGCCCTGCAGCCCCACCGTCAGGCCCGTGTGGGCGCGGACGTAGTCCGCCGCCGTCTCCGCTGCGCGGCGGGAGGAGAACAGTCCCAGGACGCCGCCCTCGCTCGCCTCCGCGAGCTCCACCAGATGCTCCAGCAGCTGCTGGGACAGACCCTCGCGTCCGGGCGGCGGCAGCTGCGATGCGCAGTAGAGGATGCCCTGCTTCGGGTAGTCGAACGGGCTGCCGACGTCGATGCCCGCCCACTGCTCCCGCTCCGCGGACGACGACTCCCGCATGAACCCGCTCATCGGGGCGCCCAGATCCACTCGCGACCGGGGGAACAGGCCGACGGATCCCGCCGCCTGATCGAACCTGCCCGCGAGCGCCAGGGTCGCGGAGGTGAAGACCGTGGTGCGCTGATCGAGGATGGCGCGGCGCATCGCCGAGGCGACGCTCAGCGGCGCCACCTCGATGATGGAGCGTCCCGTCATCTCCGAGTGGGAGATGTAGCGGACATCGTCCTCATCCGGGCTGATGAGGCGGGCGCACACATCCATGATCTCCTGGAGCTTGGTGCGGGCCGCTTTGCGCGCCCCGGCCGTGGAGGCGGCAGTCGAGTCACCGGCGTCCTTGGCATCGGAGTGGGCTTGGCGCGCTTCGATCTCCAGCAGTGTGATGGCGTCGCTGAGGACAGGCGGCATGTCGCCGGTGATGCGTCCGTCGGGCTGCAGGCCGAGGGCGTCCCCGAGGGCGTGGCCGGCGTCGTCGAGGGCGGTGGAGACCACGCCGAGACCTCGCAGGTCCCGAACCGCAGAGCGGACGTGGCCGGCGCTGAGCGTTTCGGTGACGGCGCCGGTGACACGGGCGGCGAGCTCGTGGGCCTCGTCGATGATGACGACGTCGTGCTCGGGGATGATGCCGTGCCCGTCGAACGCGTCGATCGCCAGCAGGGCATGGTTGGTGACGATGATGTCGGATTCCTTCGCGATGGCGCGGTTGCGCTCCGCGAAGCAGGAGTCCTTCATCGGGCACTGCGCGCCGAGGCATTGGGCGCCGGTGACGGACACCTGCCGCCAGGCACGGTCCGAGACGGGGGTGCGCAGGTCGTCGCGGTTGCCGGTGTCGGTGTCCTCCGCCCATTCGCGCAGCCGCTTCACCTGGTCACCGAGGCGTTCGGACGCGGCCGGCTCGCCTGTGACGGACGCTTCGCTGAACAGGGCGCCGGGGTCGAGGTCGTCCGGGTAGCCGCCGGCGATCTTGTGCAGGCACAGGTAGTTGGAGCGGCCCTTCAGCAGGCTGAACGACGGGGTGCGCTCCAGCATCGGGGCGAGCGCGTCCACCAGTCGGGGCAGGTCCTTCTCCACGATCTGGTTCTGCAGCGCGATGGTGGCGGTGGAGATCACCACCGGGGCGTCGTTCTCGACGGCGTAGGCGAGTGCGGGCACGAGGTAGGCGAGGGACTTGCCGGTCCCGGTACCGGCCTGCACCAGCAGGTGCCGCTTGTCCTCCAGGGACTGGGCGATGCCCTCCGCCATGGTGCGCTGACCGGTGCGGACTTCACCGCCGACCGCGTCGACAGCGGCTTCCAGGAGCTGAGGGATCGGTGCGGTGGCCATTGGTCGATCCTACCCGCGCCTGACCGCTCGTCAGCGGACCCGCGCTTCGTCGAGTTCAGCGGCGAGACGGCCGTCCACACGGGCGTGCACGTGGGTGCCGTTCTCCTCGAACTCCTCGCTGATCATCTCGCCCGTGGTGTGGATGCGGGAGACGAGGTCGCCGCGGGTGTACGGCACCACGAGGTCCACCTCTTCGGTGGGCTGCGGGAGGCGCTCCGCGATCATCTCGCGCAGCTCCTCGATGCCCTCACCGGTGATGGCGGACACCGCGACGGAGTCCTGGACCTGGGAGCGCAGCCGCGCCAGGGTCTCAGGGGCGGCGAGGTCCGCCTTGTTGAAGACGACGAGTTCGGGGACGTCGAAGTCCTCGATGTCTGAGAGGACTTCCCGCACCGCCTGGATCTGGCCCTCCGGGTCGGGGTGGCCGGCGTCGACCACATGCAGCAGCAGGTCCGCGTCGGCGACTTCTTCGAGGGTGGAGCGGAACGCTTCGACCAGTTCGTGCGGGAGGTGGCGCACGAAGCCGACGGTGTCCGCGAACGTGAACTCGCGGCCGTCGGGGGTCTGCGCGCGCCGCACCGTCGGGTCGAGGGTGGCGAACAGGGCGTTCTCCACGAGGACCCCGGCGCGGGTGAGGCGGTTGAGCAGCGAGGACTTCCCGGCGTTGGTGTAGCCGGCGATGGCCACCGCGGGCACGTCGCGGCGGTACCGGTCGGCGCGTTTGGCGGCACGACTGGGCGCCATCTCCTTGATCTCCCGGCGCAGCTTCGCCATGCGGGTGCGGATGCGGCGGCGGTCCAGTTCGATCTTCGTCTCACCGGGGCCTCGGGAGCCGATGCCGGCGCCGCCGGCGACTCGGCCACCGGCCTGACGGGACATCGATTCGCCCCAGCCGCGCAGACGCGGCAGCAGGTACTCGAGCTGTGCGAGCTCCACCTGCGCCTTGCCTTCGCGGCTCTTCGCGTGCTGGGCGAAGATGTCGAGGATGAGGACGGTGCGGTCGATGACCTTCACCTTCACGATGTCCTCGAGGGCGCGGCGCTGGGAGGGGCCGAGCTGGCCGTCGGCGATGACGGTGTCGGCACCGACCTCCGCCACGAGGTCCGCGAGTTCGAGCGCCTTTCCCTTGCCGAGGAAGGTGGCGGGGTCCGGGTGGGCGCGGCGCTGCATGACGCCGTCGAGGACGGTGGAGCCGGCGGTTTCGGCGAGGGCGGCGAGTTCCCGCATGGAGTTCTCGGCGTCGGTGACGTTGCCGGTGGTGAACAGGCCCGCGAGGACCACGTTCTCGAGCCGCAGTTCGCGGTATTCGACCTCGGTGACGTCGTCGAGCTCGGTGGAGAGGCCGTCGACGCGGCGCAGGGCGTGGCGGTCGGCGAGGTCGAACTGGTCGCCGTCGGAGTCGCTGCTGGAGTAGGTGACGGCGGAGATGGAGGCGTCACCGCGGGACAGGACGCGGTCCATCATCGAGCTGCCGCGGCCCCGTGCGGTGTCCGCTGCCCCGTCGGCCGCGCCCGCCTGCCCGGTTCCGTCATGCTCCCCGCGGGCGGGGGCGTCGGAGTCGAGGCTGAACTCGGGGTCGGGGGTGAAGGAGGTGGGCAAGTCGGGGGCCTTCTCTCGGTCGGCGGTGGTGGTGATGCTCCAGCATGGCACGCCCGGGGCGCGGGGTCGATCGATTTATGGCCTACACTCCCCCATGTGACACGCGAAGCAGACACTCCCGGCACGCCCGCCCACTACTTCTCGCCCGCCGCGGGTGCGGATCTGCGCACTCGGGAGCTGCGGGTGCCGCTGGCCGGTGAGGAGCGCACCGTCCTCTCGGCCGACGGGATCTTCTCCTCCGACGGTCTGGACAAGGCGACGGCGCTGCTGCTCGCACAGACGGATCAGATGCCGCCGCTGGAGCCGGACAGCACCGTGCTGGACCTCGGCTGCGGCTGGGGACCGATCGCGCTCACGATGGCGCTGCTGCAGCCGCAGGCGCGGGTCCTCGCCGTGGACGTCAACGAGCATGCGCGCGCGGTGTGCGCCCTGAACACCCAGCGCCTGGGCCTGACGAACATCGAGGTCATCGCCCCCGAGGAGTTCCCGGAGGGCGACCGGATCGACGCGATCTGGTCGAACCCGCCGATCCGGATCGGGAAGCAGGCGCTGCACGAACTGCTGCGGCTCTGGCTGGACCGCCTCACCCCGGAGGGGACGGCGTCGATGATCGTCGGCAAGAACCTGGGGGCGGACTCCCTCGCCGCCTGGATCGGCCGGGAATGGCCGGACCGCCGGGTCGAGCGGCTGAACAGCTCGAAGGGGTTCCGCCTGCTGCAGGTCAGTCGGCGCGGCTGAGCACTGCGGGACCGGCGAGGGTCATGTGGCCGTCGCTGTCCCACCCGATGCGCAGCTGGCCGCCGCGCACGTCCACCAGCCACTGCTCACCCCAGCCCTCGCCGAGGGCGTCAGCGGTGGCGGCGACCGCAGCGGTGGCGCCGGTGCCGCAGGACAGGGTCTCCCCCACTCCACGTTCGAACACGCGCATGCGGATGTGGCGGTCGCCGAGGACCTGCACGAATTCGATGTTGGCGCCGTCGGCCGGTTCGGGTGTGAGGTCGGGCCGGTCAGCGAGGTTGAGGCAGTCGTAGTCGACGCCGTCGGGCAGCTGCACCACGCAGTGCGGGTTGCCGAGGTCGACATCGCGGCCTTCGAACGAGTCGGAGTCGACCGTCACCATGCGGACGGCATCATTGGTGCGGGCAGGGCCCATGCCCACCTTCACCTGCCATTGCTCGTCGCCGCCGCTGGGCGCCTGCTCAATGGTGACGGAGCGTTCGCCGGCGCGGGTCATGATGGGGAACTCGTCGGCCTCCACCCAGCCGCGGTCGCGGAGGTGGGCGGCGAACACGCGCACGCCGTTGCCGCACATCTGGGCGATGGAGCCATCGGCGTTGCGGTAGTCCATGAACCATTCGTGGCCGGTGCCGTCGGGCCGGTCACCGGAGGCGATGAACCCTTCGCCGCTGGCGGCGGTGCGCACCACCCGGATGACGCCGTCGGCGCTGTCCTCACCCCAGAGGGCGGCGAGGTCGCGGACGTCCTGCTCGGTCAGCGCGAGTTCGCCGTCGGGGTCGTCGACGAGCACGAACGTGTTCTTGGTGCCGTGCCCGAAGCTGATGCGGGGGTCGGTGCTGCGAAGTCCCATGGGGCGCAGTCTACGCCGGGCTCCCGGACGCAACCAGGGTCTGGATCCGGGCGACGGGGTCGGGGCCGGCGGCGTCGATCCAGGTGATCCGCGGGTCGCGGCGGAACCACGTGTCCTGTTTGCGCACGAGGCGGCGCGTCCCGGTGATGGTCTGGTCGATCGCCTCGGCCCAGGTGAGGTCGCCGCGCAGGTGGGCGAGCATCTGGGCGTACCCGATGGCCTGTCGGGCGGTCCTCCCCTCGGTGATGCCGCTGTCGATGAGGTCGCGCACTTCGTCCAGGAGCCCCTGCTCCGCCATGAGGTGCACGCGGCGCTCCACCCGCTGGTGAAGGTCGTCGCGGTCGCGGCGGATCGCGGTGTGGATGACCCACGGGTCGTCGTAGGTGTAGCTGGGCAGGAACGCGGTGAACGGCTCCCCGGTGAGCTCGATGACTTCGAGGGCGCGGACGATGCGGCGGGCGTCGCCGACCTGGATCCGCTGGGCGGCCGACGGGTCCTTCTCGGCGAGGGTGCGGTGCGCTGCGGCGCTGCCGACCTCCCGGGCCCAGAGTTCGAGGCGGCGCCGGACGGCGGGATCCGTCGGCGGGAAGCGGATCTCATCGGTGAGGGCCCGCAGGTACAGTCCGGAGCCGCCGACTGCGATCGGCACCCGTCCGCGGGAGCGGATCTCGTGGACGCGGGCGCGGGCGTCCCGCTGGTACTGGGCGACGCTCGCTTCGTCGGTGACGTCGAGGACGTCCAGCAGGTGGTGGGGGATGCCGCGGCGCTCAGCGGGCGGGGTCTTCGCTGTGCCGATGTCCATGCCGCGGTAGAACTGGAGGGCATCCGCGTTGATGATCTCCCCGCCGATGCGGTCGGCAAGCGCGATGGCGATGTCGCTCTTGCCGGTGGCGGTGGCGCCGGCGATGACGATCAAGGGGATGTCCATGGATCGATTCTTCCATCTTCGGCAGCGATGTGGTGGCGCCTGCAGGGGTGGGTTAGCGTTGGTTGCCGACAGTCCGCGGCCCCTGAAGGGCCGCGTGGGCGCCCGAGACGAAGGATGAGCGATGCCTACACGACCTGAGCGCGACCAGCTGCCTGCATCGACGCGGCCGCGCCTGACCCTGGGACGGATCACTGACGCCCTGCAGCGCCACGGCTACTCGTTCGTCCCTGACGATGAGCATGAGAACTCGGTGCGGGCGCGGTTCGATTCGTACCCGTTCACGTTCATGGTGACCGGTGAGCACGATTCGCTGCTGCTGATCCGCGGCCGGTGGGACACCATGCCGGGGGCGGATCAGAAGCTGGACTGTGTGCGCGTCTGCAATCACTGGAACATGGAGCGCATGTGGCCGAAGGTGTACGTGCGGCGCGAGAACGATGAGGCGCTCGGCGTGTACGGCGAGACGGTGATGGACTTCCGCTTCGGTGTTGATGACGCGGAGCTGGACCACACGATCACCACGGCCCTGTCCACCATCATCACCTTCTTCCACAACGTGGAGGAGGAGATCTCCGAAGGCGACGGCCCCGCCACCCGCTGATCGCGCCCCCCTACTTGACCCCCTGCTCGCGCCCCTGCTGCGGGGCGCGCACGCTCGGCATGCCGAGGCCGACGGGCCCCGCGGGTGCCGGCCCGGTGCCGCAGCCACCGGTGGAGCACGAGTCGTCCGCTGCGGTGAGGCGAGCCTGCCAGGCGTCACCGGAGCGGGTGCGGCGGATGCGGAACTCCCCTGCCGGCTCACCGCTGCTCGCGCCCGTCGGCGCCGAGGCGTGACCTGCATCGGCGGGCGTCACGCCGGAGTCCGCGACGAGGTAGAACGGCGCCGCGGCCGTGACCCGCGCCGTGACCGCATCGCCGGGGCGGGGCATATCGGCCTCGCTGAGGCCTGCGGGGATGCCGACGTGGACGAGACGGTTGTCGCGTGAGCGCCCGGACAGGCGATGGGTCTGCTGATCCCGGGTGCCCTCACCGTCGCCGATGATGACTTCCACTTCGGTGCCGATGAGCCGCTGGTTCTCTTCGGCGCTGATGCGGTCCTGCAGTGCGGTGAGGCGTTCGTACCGGTCCTGCACCACCTCCTTCGGCACCTGGTCCTCCATGTCGGCGGCGGGGGTGCCGGGACGCGGTGAGTACTGGAAGGTGAAGGCGCTGGAGAAGCGGGATGCCTCCACCACGTCGAGGGTGCGCTGGAAGTCGTCCTCGGTTTCGCCGGGGAAGCCGACGATGATGTCGGTGGTGATGGCAGCGTGCGGGATCCTTTCCCGCACGCTGTCGAGGATGCGGAGGAACTTCGCGGACCGGTAGGAGCGGCGCATCGCTTTCAGGATGCGGTCGGAGCCGGACTGCAGCGGCATGTGCAGCTGCGGCATCACGGTGGGGGTCTCCGCCATGGCGTCGATGACGTCATCGGTGAACATGGCGGGGTGCGGTGAGGTGAAGCGGATGCGCTCCAGGCCGTCGATCTCGCCGCAGGCGCGCAGCAGTTTCGCGAAGGCACCGCGGTCGCCGAACTCGACGCCATAGGAGTTGACGTTCTGGCCGAGCAGCGTCACTTCGATCGCGCCGGTGTCCACGAGGTGCTGCACTTCGGCGAGGATGTCGCCGGGGCGGCGATCCTTCTCCTTGCCGCGCAGGGAGGGGACGATGCAGAAGGTGCAGGTGTTGTTGCAGCCCACGGAGATGGACACCCAGCCGGCGGCGGCGCTTTCGCGCTTCGTGGGGAGGGTGGAGGGGAACACTTCGAGGGATTCGAGGATCTCCACTTGGGCGTCGCGCTCGTGGCGGGCGCGGTCCAGCAGCACCGGCAGGGAGTGGATGTTGTGGGTGCCGAACACGACGTCCACCCAGGGGGCGCGGTCGGTGATGGTGGAGCGGTCCTTCTGGGCGAGGCACCCGCCGACGGCGATCTGCAGGTTGGGGTTGCGGCGCTTGGCGGGGCGGAGCATCCCGAGGTGGCCGTAGAGGCGCCGGTCGGCGTTCTCGCGGACCGCGCAGGTGTTGAACACGATGACGTCGACGTCGCCGCGTTCGACGTCGGCACTCTCCGGCGCGGGCGTGTACCCGGCGGTCTCCAGGAGGCCGGCGAGGCGCTCGGAGTCGTGGACGTTCATCTGGCAGCCGAAGGTGCGGACCTGGTAGGTGCCGCGGCCGGTGGTGGGGGTGCTCGTCATAGTGGGTTCAGCCTAGAAGAGTCGGCGGCAGCGGCGGTGCTCAGGCGCGGCCTGCTCCATCGCGAGCGGGCTGTCACGCCTGCCAGGGGACGCGGGCGATGTCCAGTTCCTGGTTGACGATCCGCAGGGCGAGGTTCTGCGAGTAGCCGCGGCGCTGCACGGCGGCGCACAGCCGACGCGCCATGGAGCGGCGATCGCGGCTCAGGGCGCGGGTGGAGCGCAGTTCTCTGTCGAGGCGGTCGCGGACGAGGGCGATGCACCGTTCGGTTTCGCTGCCGTCCTCCGTGTCGTCGATCGCGATGTTGATGATCGACTCGTCCACGCCTTTGGCTTCGAGTTCGCTGCGCAGGGCGCCGGTGCCGAGCTGCTTCGCGGCGCGGCGCTGCGTGATCCATTCGGTGGCGAACTGGAAGTCGTTGATGAGGTCGGCTCGGTCCAGGCGGGCGATCACTTCGTCCACGAGCGCGGTGTCGACACGGTCGTTCTCGTCCCGGCAGCGTTCGGCCAGGCGGGTGCGCAGTTCGAATTCGGAGCGCAGGCGGCGGCCGATCAGGCCCATGCAGTAGCGCGCTTCCTTCACGACCCGCTTCTCATCCTCCGGGCTGCGGAATTCCCGCACCACACGGTTGCGGGGCGTCTCGCCGCGTTCGTAGGCGGCGAGGTTCTGCTGGAAGCCGCGGACCACAGGGTCAGGATGCGCGGAGCGGGCGTGCCGTGAGGTCACGCCCGCCCGCTCCGCCTGCTGGTCCCGCGGCCGCTCATCAGGCGGCTGCGCGGGCATCAGATCTTGACGGGGATCTCGTCATCGACGAACTCGCCTTCGGCACCCGCAGCGCCCTCGGCCTCCTCGGGCTTCTCGGCGTGGTCGCCGATGCCGAGCTTCGCGAGGATCTTGTGTTCGATGTCCACTGCGAGGTCCGGGTTGTCCTTGAGGAAGCGGCGGGCGTTCTCCTTGCCCTGGCCGAGCTGATCGCCCTCGTAGGTGAACCAGGCGCCGGACTTGCGGACGATGCCGTGCTCCACGCCCAGATCGATCAGGCCGCCTTCGCGGGAGATGCCTTCGCCGTAGAGAATGTCGAACTCGGCCTGCTTGAAGGGAGGGGCCATCTTGTTCTTCACGATCTTCACGCGGGTGCGGTTGCCGACCGAGTCGGTGCCCTGCTTCAGGGTCTCGATGCGGCGGATGTCCATGCGGACGGACGCGTAGAACTTCAGCGCCTTACCGCCGGTGGTGGTCTCGGGGCTGCCGAAGAACACGCCGATCTTCTCGCGCAGCTGGTTGATGAAGATGGCGGTGGTGCCGGTGGAGGACAGAGCACCGGCCAGCTTGCGCAGCGCCTGCGACATGAGGCGGGCCTGCAGACCCACGTGGGAGTCGCCCATTTCGCCTTCGATCTCGGCCTTCGGCACGAGTGCGGCGACGGAGTCGATCACGATGATGTCGATGGCACCGGAGCGCACCAGCATGTCCGTGATCTCCAGGGCCTGTTCACCGGTGTCCGGCTGGGAGACGAGGAGGGAGTCGGTGTCCACGCCGAGCTTCTTGGCGTACTCGGGGTCGAGGGCGTGCTCGGCGTCCACGAAAGCGGCGATGCCGCCGTTGCGTTGGGCGTTGGCGACGGCGTGGAGGGCAACGGTGGTCTTACCGCTGGACTCCGGGCCGTAGACCTCCACGATGCGGCCGCGGGGCAGACCACCGATGCCGAGCGCGACATCCAGAGCGACCGAGCCGGTGGGCACGACCTCGACCGGCGGACGGGTGTCATCGCCCAGGCGCATGACCGAGCCCTTGCCGAACTGGCGGTCGATCTGTGCGAGCGCTGCATCCAGCGACTTGTCTCGGTCCTTCGGGGCTGCTGCCATGACAGGTTCCTTTCCTCACGTCTCTTCGTGGTTCGGTCCCACTCTAGAGAGGGGGTGCGACATTTAAAGTCCGGCAGCCGTCCGGTGCGCAAGTGCAGGCGTGGACAACCGCTGGACCCAGCATAGACGAACAGGCGTTCGAGATCGAGTCGAACACCGAAGCGCTTCGAACAGGATGAGACGCGCGCCTCATCGGATGCCGCCAGTGCCCCGGCGCCGCCCATCTCAGCGGCGCGGCCGCGCTTCGATCGGCACTTCCCACCGGTCGCGGTCGGGCACATCCATCGCATCGCACAGCGAGGTCCAGACCTTGCGCACGGGTGCGCCCTGCTCGATCGCTTCACGGGCGGTGACGGAGCCGAGGTCCGGCAGCACCATCTCCTCGACATAGGTGCGGGCCAGAGCGGGCCCGAAGACATGCTCGGCGAGCTCGGTGAATTCGCTGAGCTTCACGGATCAGCGGGTGCCCACCAGGGCGCGGTCCTCGCGGCCGCCCTCGGAGCAGTCCAGATCGGCCGGGACGGTGTCCGGCACGAGGATCCCCTCCTGCAGGGCGACCCGTTCGGCCACTTCGCGCAGGATCAGGGACAGGGGGTAGCCCAGTGCCTGGGTGATGGATGCCAGGAGCTCCGACGAGGCCTCCTTCTGGCCGCGCTCGATCTCGCTGAGGTAGCCCAAGGAGACGCGTGCATCTGCGGAGACCTGGCGCAGAGTCCTCCTCTGGTGGAGCCGGGCAGCGCGCAGCACATCGCCCAGTTCGCGGCGGAAGAGCACCATGTCTCGTCGTCCTTTCCTCTCCTCGTCCGGCGACGTGCTCGGGGGGAGTGCAAGAAGGCTCCTGCGGCCGGCACCGGATGCGCTGAGGCGGCGCTCTTCGCGCTGCACGCCTGCGACATCGGCCCGACTGCGGTTCATGTGGGAGGTGTTCATGCCTCTCACAACGGATGGGGAGCCGGATTTGTTCCCATGATTCTACGGGTCACACTCGGGGAAAAGCGCCGTTGCGGACAACTGACAGGACGCACGTCACCACAGTCCGTCACATCTCCACAACCCGCAGCGCCAGATCCAGCGCCCGCTGCGCCACAGCGGCCCGGACCGCGGGGCGGTCCCCGTCGGCCCGCACCTCCTCCACCACCAGCTCCTCCCCCGCGCTCACGGCGATGAACGCGGTGCCGGCGGGCACGCCGTAGTCGTCGGGGCCCGGGCCCGCGGCACCCGTGGTGGCGATCGCGATGTCGCAGTCGTAGAGGCGGCGGGCCGCGAGCGCCATCGCGCGCGCGACGGACCCGCGCACTGCCCCGTGCTCCTCGAGGTCGGCGAGGTCAAGGCCGAGCACGCGGTGCTTCGCCTCGAACGAATAGGTGCAGGCGCCGCCGGCCATGCAGGCGGAGGCGCCGGGAACGTCGATCAGGCGGGAGGCCAGCATCCCGCCGGTGAGGGACTCCGCAGTCGCGATCCACAGACCGCGCTGCTGGGCGGCGGCGAGGAGGCGGCCGGCGGCACCGTGGCCGACGGGGTCGATCGCGCCGCCTGCTGCGGGCACGGCCATCGGCTCAGGCTCCGGAGGCGAGGGCTTCGCGGCGCAGACGGATGCCGTCCTTCACGTTGAGCCAGCCCGACCACATCGTGAGGACGAACGCGATGGCGACCAGGACGATGCCCACCCACTTCAGCTGCGGCATCAGCAGTTCGAACGGGGCGAGGCAGAACGCGATGGCGATGGACTGCATCATGGTCTTCGCCTTGCCGGCGAAGTTCGCGGGCAGCGCGCCGTGCTTGAGGATCGTGAAGCGCATGATGGTGATGCCCCATTCGCGCAGCAGGATCAGCAGCGTCATCCACCACGGGATGTAGTCCCAGATGCTGAGGATGATGAAAGCGGCGCCGGTGATCAGCTTGTCCGCGATCGGGTCCATCAGCTTGCCGAAGTCCGTGATGAGGTTGCGCGAGCGCGCCAGGTGCCCGTCCACGAAGTCGGTGATCATGGCGAGGGCGAAGATCCCCAGCACCACCCACCGCATCGGGGCGTTCTCGTGGTAGACGACAGCGGCGATGACGAAGAGGGGCACCATGACGATCCGCAGCATCGTCAGGATGTTCGCGATGTTCCACAGCGGTGCCTGCGGCGCCGCCTGGTCCGCTGCCCCGGGTGCGCCCTCGGGGATGGGTGCGCTGCTGCTCATCATGGTCCTTCCTCAGCGTCCGGTCAGCTGCCAGGCGTCATCGGAGCCGCCCTCGTCGTCGTCATGGTAGTCCTCGGCGACCGGCACCGAGTCCATCATCTCCTCCGGTGACCCGGTTCCCATGGCGGCACCGGCCGGTTCGGCGGAGTCCTCGTACAGGTCGGTGTCCTCGCCCTTGATGCGGGCGATCGCACGGCCGAGGTCCTCCGGGCGCACCAGGACGTCGCGGGCCTTCGACCCCTCGGAGGGGCCGACGATCTCGCGGGACTCCAGCAGGTCCATCAGACGGCCCGCCTTCGCGAACCCGACCCGCAGCTTGCGCTGCAGCATCGAGGTGGAGCCGAACTGGGTGGTGACCACCAGCTCCGTGGCCTGCAGCAGCACCTCGAGGTCGTCGCCGATGTCATCGTCGATCTGCTTCTTCGCCGCGACCTGGGCGACGTCCTCGCGGTACGTCGGCTTCATCTGCGACTTCACATGGTCCACGACCTTGTGGATCTCCGACTCGTTCACCCACGCGCCCTGCACACGCATCGGCTTCGCCTTGCCCATCGGGTGGAACAGGGCATCGCCCTGCCCGATCAGCTTCTCCGCGCCCGGGCTGTCGAGGATCACGCGGGAGTCCTGCAGTGACGAGGTGGAGAACGCGAGCCTGCTGGGCACATTCGCCTTGATGATGCCGGTGACGACATCGACCGACGGACGCTGCGTGGCCAGCACCAGGTGGATGCCAGCGGCGCGCGCCAGCTGCGTGATCCGCTGGATGGAGCCCTCCACGTCGCGCGGCGCCACCATCATCAGGTCCGCGAGCTCATCCACAACCACCAGCAGGTACGGGTAGGGCGCGACCGTGCGCTCACTGCCCGGCGGCGGCGTCACCTGACCGGCGCGCACCGCCTTGTTGTAGTCGTCGATGTGCTTGAACCCGTAGTGGGCGAGGTCGTCGTACCGGTGGTCCATCTCCTTCACCACCCATTCGAGGGCCTCGGCGGCCTTCTTCGGGTTGGTGATGATCGGAGTGATGAGGTGCGGGATGCCCTCATAGATGGTGAGCTCCACACGCTTGGGGTCCACCAGCACCATGCGCACGTCCTCCGGGGTGGCGCGCATCAGCAGGGAGGTGATCAGCGAGTTGATGAAGCCGGACTTACCGGCACCGGTGGCGCCGGCGACCAGCAGGTGCGGCATCTTCGCGAGGTTCGCGACCACGTAGCCGCCCTCCACGTCCTTGCCGACGCCCATCACCATCGGGTGGGACTGGCCGCGCGCCACACCGGAGCGCAGCACGTCGCCGAGCGCGACGATCTCGCGGTCCGTGTTCGGGATCTCGATGCCGATCGCCTTCTTGCCCGGGATCGGCGAAAGGATCCGCACATCGGCGCTGGCGACGGCGTACGCGATGTTGTTGGACAGCGCCGTCACCTTCTCCACCTTCGTGCCCGCGCCGAGCTCCACTTCGTAGCGGGTGACGGTGGGGCCGCGGGAGAAGCCGACGACCTCCGCGTTCACCTTGAACTGCTCGAACACCTCGCCGAGCGCCTCGACCACGCGATCGTTGGCCTCGCTGCGGGACTTCGACGGCGGGCCCTCCGCGAGGAAGTCGGACTCGGGGAGCATATAGACGATGTCGCCGTCGAGCTCCAGCTGCTCCCCGGCGCGGGGCAGATCCCCGGCCGGCGGCGGGATCAGCTCCGCGTCCTTCTCCTCGGGGGCCGACGGATCCTGCCCGACGGCGGTGCTGCCGCCCTCAGCCGGCTGCTGGCCGGGGAACTGCTTCTGGCGGGCGGTCTCCTCGGCGAGGACGTCGTACACCTCGTCGCCGTCGTCCACGGGGGGCAGCTTCTCGGTCGCCCCGGACGCGTGGGACCCGGAGGCGCCGCCGGCGGGCAGAACAGCCGTGGCGCCCTGGGCATCGGCCTGTGTCACACCGGTCTCGTACGGAGTGTCGCCGCTGTAGCCGAACTCGTCGTGCCCCGCGCCGTCGGCCATCACCTCGGTATCGGGCTCCTGGCCGCGCTTGCGGCGGCGCAGCAGCGAGCTGGCGCGCTTGGACGGCTTCGGCTCGTCGTCATCGCGGTCCCCGTCGGCCCCTCCCCCGGCGCGGACAGCGCCGGTGCGACGAGCGATCCGCTCCTCCCGGGTGGGGCGGGCCTCCAGCCCGAACGCGGCGCGCTCATCGGCTTCGTTCTGGCCGTGGCCCACGAGCGCGAGGTACACCTCGTGCAGCTTCGGCACGATCGCATTCAGCGGGGTCGCCGTCATGATCAGGACCGCGAAGAACGCGGCGACGAGCGCGAGGATCACCACCACCCAGGTGGGGACCAGCGCAGCGAGCGGGGCCGCCACCAGGTACCCGAGCACACCGCCGCCGAGGCTGAGGGCGGTGACTCCGTCGGCGGGGGCGGGCAGGCGGGCGCTGACCGAGGCGATTGCGCAGAGGGAGCCGATGAGCACGGCGATGCCGATGCCGATGCGGGTGTTGGCGTGGACGAAGTCGGGGCGGCGGAACATGCGCACCGACCAGCCGCCCAGCAGCAGCGGCAGCACCACGCTCATGATGCCGAACGTGGACGCGGAGACGGTGTGCACGGCGCCGAACACGGGGCCGCGCGCCTGGAACCAGTCCGGGATCGCGATCAGCAGCGCCAGCAGCAGCAGGAACAGCGCGAAGCCGTCGCGCCGCTGCTCATAGGCGACGTCCCAGCGGGCGAAGCCGATGCCGCGGATGAAGCCGCCGACGGCGCGGGCCACGCCGAGGTAGCCCGCTCGGGCAGCCCGAATGGGAAGGGGGAGCGTCGAGGAACCGTCCTGCTTCGCGGTTCGCGATGAGCCCTTGCGTGCAGAGCCTTTCGACGCACGTGCGGGGGAAGACGTCCGTGCAGCCATGCCCCCAATCTACCCCGACGCCCCCGCCGCGCCTCGAAGCGGGGCGCCGGACGGGGGCGGGGATGTCGGGAAGTTCTCGGCTCAGGCCTTCACAACCACCGGGATGATCATGGGGCGGCGGCGCAGACGCTGCGAGGCGAAGCGGCCCACCACGCGGCGCATCGCCTGCTGCAGCTGCACGGTGTCGTGTCCCTTCTCCTCCTCGATGGCACGCACCAGCGCCTTCTTGATCTGCGGCTTGAGCTTCTCGAACACGTCGTCGTCCTCCGCGATGCCGCGGGCGTGGATCTCCGGGCCGGTCACCAGCTCCCCCGTTTCGGAGGACACCACGGCGAACAGGGAGATGAAGCCCTCTTCGGAGAGGATGCGGCGGTCCTTCAGATCGGACTCGCTGACCTCGCCGACGGAGGAGCCGTCCACGTACACGTAGCCGCATTCGACTTCGCCGACGACCTTCGCCACACCGTCCTTCAGGTCCACGACGCCGCCGTCGCGGGTGAGGATGATGTTCTCGCGCGGCACACCGGAGGAGTGCGCGATGTCGCCGTTGGCGATGAGGTGGCGGACCTCGCCGTGCACCGGCATCACGTTCTTCGGCTGGAGGATGTTGTAGCAGTAAAGCAGCTCACCGGCGCTGGCGTGACCGGACACGTGCACCCGCGCGTTCGCCTGGTGCACCACGTTCGCGCCGAGCGCGAGCAGGCCGTTGACCACCCGGAACACGTCGGTCTCGTTGCCGGGGATGAGGGAGGAGGCGAGGATGATGGTGTCGCCCTCCCCCACCTCGATGCGGTGGTTGCGGTTGGCGATGCGGCCCAGCGCCGCCATCGGCTCACCCTGGGAGCCGGTGCACATGAACACGACCTTGTCATCCGGCATGGAGTCGGTCTTCCGGACGTCGATGAGGGTGTTCTTGGGGATGTTCAGGTAGCCCATCTCCGCGGCGATGGTCATGTTGCGGACCATGGAGCGGCCCACGAACGCGACCTTGCGGCCGTGCTTCGCGGCGGCATCGAACACCTGCTGCACGCGGTGCACGTGGCTGGAGAAGGACGCCACCACGACCTTCTTCTCCGACTTCGCGAAGATGCCCTCGAGCACGGGGCCGATCTCCCGCTCCTGCACGGTGAAGCCAGGAACCTCAGCGTTGGTGGAGTCCACGAGGAACAGGTCCACGCCCTCCTCGCCGAGGCGGGCGAAGGCGCGCAGGTCGGTGAGGCGGCCGTCCAGCGGCAGCTGGTCCATCTTGAAGTCACCGGTGTGCAGCACGGTGCCGGCATCGGTGTGGATCGCGACGGCGAGCGCATCGGGGATGGAGTGGTTGACGGCGACGAATTCGCATTCGAACGGGCCGAGGTCCTGGAACTCGCCCTCCTTGACCGCCATGGTCAGCGGCTTGATGCGGTGCTCCTTCAGCTTCGCCTCGATGAAGGCGAGGGTGAGCTGGCTTCCCACGAGGGGGATGTCCGGCTTGAGGCGCAGCAGGTACGGCACGGCGCCGATGTGGTCCTCGTGGCCGTGGGTGAGGACGATCGCGACGATGTCGTCGAGGCGGTCCCGGATGGAGGTGAAGTCCGGGAGGATCAGGTCCACACCGGGCTGCGACTCCTCCGGGAAGAGGACGCCGCAGTCCACGATGAGGAGGCGACCGTCGATCTCGAAGACGGTCATGTTGCGGCCGACTTCGCCGAGGCCGCCCAGCGGGGTGACCCGCAGGGTGCCGGGCTTGAGCTTCGGCGGGGTGCCGAGCTTGGCGTGGAAGGGTGATTCGCTCACTTCTTGTCCCCTCGTTCGAACTGCTTGACGATGCCCGCGAGGGCGCTGCTGGAGGCGGTGATCCGCGCGATCTGCTGCGGGTCCGCGGGAGTCAGCGGCAGGCGCACCGTGGCGTGCGGCAGGATGCCGAAGTGCTCCATGGCGTGCTTCACGGCGACCGCTCCCGGCACCTGGTTCATCAGGGCGTTGACGAAGGGGATCCGGGAGGAGTGGATGCGCTGCGCGGTGATGAGGTCGCCGCGGTGGGCGGCGTCGATCTGCATGCGGTCGAGGCGCCCGGTGACATGGGAGCAGACCGAGATGATGCCGGAGGCGCCGACGGACAGCCACGGCAGGTTCAGCGCGTCCTCACCGGAGTAGATCTCCAGCTTCGTGATCCGCATGAGGTCGGATCCGTCGTGCAGGTCGCCGCGGGCGTCCTTGACGCCGCGGATCGTTGGGATCGCGGACAGTTCGATCGCGGTCTCCGGCGTGATCGGGATGCCGGCGCGGCCGGGGATGTCGTACAGCAGAATCGGGAGGTCGGACGCCTCCGCCACGGCGCGGAAGTGCGCCTTCACGCCCCCCTGGGACGGCTTGTTGTAGTACGGGGTGACCACCAGGAGGCTGTCGGCGCAGCCGGTGGCGGCGGTGGCACGGGCCAGGGCGGCCGTGTGGGCGGTGCTGTTGGAGCCGATGCCCGCCATCACCTGTGCGCGGTCCCCGGCGGTCTCCTTGACGGTGCGGAGGATCGCGAGCTTCTCCTCATCCGAGGTGGTGGGCGATTCGCCGGTGGTGCCGTTGACCACGAGCAGGTCGTGGCCGATGTCGAGCAGGTGCTCGGTGAGGACTCGCAGCGCGTCGTGGTCGACCGCGCTGGCGTCCTCGGTGAACGGTGTGACCATCGCGACGCCGAGCGTCCCGAGGTCCAGAGAACTGTTTTCTGCGGTGGTCATCTCATCTCCGATGATCGGGGGCCGACGGGCTCTGCGCGACCGGCGGCGCCGGGGCGGTGACGGCCGGGCAGGTGGAACGAAGGGGCCGGTGCCGCCGTGCTCACGGGGCGACGCGCCCGGCGTCGTTGAACGCTTCGTAGGTGATCGGCATCTTCTCGGCGAACAGCTGCTCGATCTTCTCGGCGACCATTTCGATCTCCCGCTGCGGGAACGACGGGAAGTGCGAGTCGTCGCTGGTGGTGCGCAGGCTGATGAAGTTCATCATGGAGCGGGCGTTCATCGTCACATACATCGAGCTGAACAGGCTCAGCGGCAGCACGCCGCGGGCGACCTCGCGGGCCACACCGGCATCGAGCATCCGGCGGTAGGACTCGTAGGCGGCCTCCGCCTGTCGGCGGTGCTCGGCCTGGACGAGTTCGCGCTGCTCATCGGTGCCCTCGTAGAAGTCGTACGCGCCGGGTTTGCCCTTCTGGATGAGGCGGCGGTCATCACCGGGGACGTAGAACACGGGCCGCATCTCCCGGTAGCGGCCGGACTCTTCGTTGTAGGAAGCGATGCGGTGGCGCATGAATTCGCGGAACACGAAGATCGGCGCTTCGACGAAGAAGGTGAAGCTGTTGTGCTCGAACGGGGAGCCGTGGCGGTCGCGCATCAGGTAGCGGATGAGGCCGCGATCGCGCCCCGCATCCTCCTGACCCACGACATCCTTGGACTGCTCTCCCACGGTCGAGACTCGGGCGGCGAACACAACGTCCGAATCGGCGGCGGAGCAGCGGACGAGCTCCACGGTCACATCGGAACGGAACACAATCTCACTCATGCCCTCAGCCTACGGGATGAGCCCGGGCCCGAGGGTCCCGGCGCGTCCTCGCCGGCACGTCCGATGCGTCTCGGATCGCGGCGCATGCGCGCACGGGGCCCCCGCCGTCCCTAAGGTGGGTCCATCATGACGACAGGTTCCCTCCGATGACCGCCGAGGCTGCGCGCACGGTCCGCTCCCGAGGCCGCTCCATCGGCTTCGCGACGGGGCTGTACGCAATCTCCTTCAGTGCGCTCGCAACCTCGTCGGGTCTGAGCGTGCTGCAGGCGGTTGTGCTCAGCGCGGTGCTGTTCTCCGGCGGCAGCCAGTTCGCGTTCGTCGGCGTAGTCGCCTCCGGCGGCTCGGCGGTGTCGGCGATCTCCACCTCCACCCTGCTGGGCATCCGCAACACGGTGTACGGCATCTCCCTCACACCGGTGCTCCCCCGCGGGGGCCTGCGCGGGCTGGCCCGCTCCGTTCTGACGATCGACGAGTCCGCGGCGAACGCGCTGGCCGCCCCGACTCCGGAGCTGCAGCGTGTGGGGTTCTGGTCCGCCGGGATCTGGGTGTACGTGTGGTGGAACGCGTTCACGGTGCTGGGGGCGTTCCTCGGCTCCTGGATGTCGGACCCGGGCGCGTGGGGGCTCGACGGTGCGGCGGCGGCCGCGTTCATCGCCCTGCTGTGGCCGCGCCTGGTGCGCCGGGAAGCGGTGGCGCTGGCGGTCGCGGCGGCGTTTCTGGCGCTGATCCTGGTCCCGCTGATGCCGCCGGGGCTGCCGGTGATCTGTGCGGCGCTGGTGGCGGTGCTGTTCGCGTTCCTGCCCGAGGGGCCGACGGGTGCCGCGCCTGCTGAGGGCTCCTCCGCGGCTGCATCCGTGTCCTCCGACGAGAAGGAGCGGGCATGAGCGGCGGGATGCTGTGGGCGGCGGTGATCGCGGCGTCACTGCTGTCCCTGGGGCAGAAATGGCTGGGCTATCAGATCCCCGCCTCGTTCCTGAACCGTCCGCGGATCTCGCGGATCCTGTCGCTTATGCCGATCGCCCTGCTGGCGGCGCTGGTGGCGACCCAGACGCTGACGTCCGGCACGTCCGTGGCGGTGGATGCCCGCATCGTCGGTGCGGCGGTCGCGGTGGTGCTGCTGTGGCGGCGCGCCCCGTTCCTGCTGGTGATCATCGCAGCGGCAGCGGCGACGGCGCTGACGCGCCTGCTCGGCTGGGGCTGAGCGCGCCGGCGAGCCGAGTCCCCGCGCCGGCTCCGGCCGGACCTGCGCGGCCGGGCTCAGTCGCGGTGGCGCTTCGCCGCTTCCCGCATCGCCATGCGGGCATTGCGGCGGTCCCGCTTCGCCTCGTACGCGAGCGACAGCCGCAGCCACGGCTGCCACGCCTCCGGGTCCGCCTCCACGTCCCGCTTCGCCGCGGGGAAGCTCTTGAGCTCGTCCTCGGTGACGCGGTCGAAGAATCCGTCGGCCCGGGCGGCGCGGGCGAGGCGCTGGGTGTCGAGGCCGAAGCGGACCTCCCGCCACAGCACCCACAGGCTGAGGCCGATCAGCACGATGAGCGCGAGGCCGAGCCCGATGCCCACCGGGGTGTCGGAGGTGAGGAAGCCGTACGCGATCCAGCCCATGCCCCACACGTAGATGAGGCACAGCAGCACCATGACGGCGGCGAAGATCTTCTGTCCCACAGTGCGTCTCAGTCGAGGTCGAGGATGTTCTCCAGGCCCACGGTGAGGCCCGGACGGTCCACGACTTCGCGCACGCTCAGCACGATGCCGGGCATGAAGCTGATGCGGTCGAAGGAGTCGTGGCGGATGGTGAACTGCTCACCGGTGTTGCCGAACAGGATCTCTTCGTGCGCGGTAAGGCCGCGCAGCCGCACCGCGTGCACGGGAATGCCGTCGATGCGGGCGCCGCGGGCGCCGTGCGGGTCCTTCTCGGTGGCATCGGGGGCCTGGCCCCTGCCGGCCGCCTCGCGGCCGCGGGCGATGGCCTCAGCGGTGTGGATGGCGGTGCCGGACGGGGCGTCCACTTTGTTCGGGTGGTGCAGTTCGATGATCTCGGCGGATTCGTAGAAGCGGGCGGCCTTCTGGGCGAACGTCATCGCGAGGACGGCGCCGATCGCGAAGTTCGGGGCGATGATGACGCCGGTGCCGGGGCTCTTCTCCAGTGCGGCGGTGACGTCGGCGCGGGACTCGTCGGTCCAGCCGGTGACGCCGACGACCACGTGGATGCCGTGCTCCACGGCCCACAGCACGTTCTGCTTCGTGGCATCGGGGACGGTGAGATCCACCAGGACGTCCACGCGCTTCTGCCCGTTCTCGTCGAGGAGGTCCTCGATGCTGTCCTCGCGGGTGATGCCGGCGACGAACTCGATGCCGTCGGCCTCCTCCAGGGCCCTGACGGCTTCGCTGCCCATGCGCCCGTTGGCGCCGATCACTGCTGCGCGGATGGTGCTCATCGCTGGTTCTCCTCGGAGGTGGTGGTGGGGATGGCCTGGGTGGGGGTGCGTTCGGGACCGACGTCCACGCGGGTGCCGACGGCGTCCGCCATCTCGGCGGCGAGCTGCTGCACCTGGGGGCGCTCGACCGCATTGAAAGCGTCGAGCGCTTCGTCGACGCTGCGGAACTGGCCCTGGAGCAGTTCAGAGGTGGCCAGGCGCGCCATCCGCGACTGGGTGTCCTCCAGCCCGAGCGCCATCGAGCCGGTGATCTGGCCGAGGGCGCGGCGCAGCTCGTCGTCGGTGATGCCGTGCTCGGCCATGCGTTCCACTTCGGCGACGAGGAGGTCGGCGACGGCGTCTGCGCTCTTGGCGCGGCACGCTGCGTACATTCCGGCCATGCCGGCGTCGCGGAACGCCGAATGGTACGAGTACACGGAATAGGCGAGGCCGCGGCGTTCGCGCACTTCCTGGAACAGGCGGGAGCTCATGCCGCCGCCGAGGATGCTCATCAGCACGGTCATCGCCTGCCGGCGGTCGTCGACCGCGGTGATGGACGGCCCGCCGATGAAGACGTGGGTCTGTTCGGTGTCGCGGCGCAGCTCCCGCATCGACCGCTTCTCGGGCGGCATGCGGTGCGCGGTGGTGGAGCGCATCGGGGTGGGCAGGGCCCCGTCGGCCAGCGACCAGCCGCCGGCGGAGACGGCGGCGAGGACGAGCTCGCGCACCTGCTCGTGGTCGACGTCGCCGACCGCGGTGACCAGCAGGCGCTCGGGGGCGTAGTGCTCGCGGTAGTGGTCGCGGACGTTTTCCAGGCCGACGGCCACGACGGTCTCGGGGGTGCCGCCGACGGGGCGGCCCAGGGCCGTGTCCGGTCCGAGGACATCAGCCATCACGGCTTCGAAGCCGACGTCAGTGGGATCGTCCTCCGCCATGGCGAGCTCTTCGAGGATCACTTCGCGCTCGGTGAGGAAGGCGTCCTCGTCCAGCAGCGGGGAGGTGACCATGTCAGCGAGGACGCTGATGGCCATGGGGAGATCGGCGGAGCGCACGCGAGCGTAGTAGCAGGTGTGCTCCTTCGCGGTGGCGGCATTGGTCTCCCCGCCGACCTCATCGAACGCGGTGGCGATCTCCAGGGCGGTGCGGCTCGGCGTTCCCTTGAACAGGAGGTGTTCGAGGACGTGGGTGGAGCCGGCGTGCTCGGGGGTCTCGTCGCGGGAGCCGACGGGCAGCCAGAAGCCGACGGAGGCGGAGCGGACCGACGGGTCGCGTTCGGTGATGAGGCGGATGCCGCCGGGAAGGATGGAGCGGCGGATCAGGGAACCGGTGGAGTCCTCGAGGGTCTGCTCCAGCCCGGGCTCGGTCAGTGAGAGTGGAATCGGCACCCATCCACTCTAGCGGGGCGCTGACCACCGCGATGCCCAGGCGCCTCTGCCCACGAGCAGCGCGGAAACGGGGCAGCCCCGCTGGCCGAGCGGTGGGCTCGATCAGCGGGGCTGCTCATGCTGTCCTCAGCAGGCGGGGATCAGTTCTCCTCGCCGCTGTCCTCAGCGGAGTCCTCGCCCTCGTCGTCCTTGACGACGTCGAGGGAGATCTTGCCGCGGGCATCGATCTCGCGGATCTCCACTTCGATCTTCTGGCCGACGGAGACGACGTCCTCCACGTTGTTCACGCGCTGGCCGCCGTTGAGGTCGCGCAGCTTGCTGACGTGCAGCAGGCCGTCCTTGCCCGGGGTCAGCGACACGAACGCGCCGAAGTCGACCACGCGGACCACGGTGCCGAGGTAGCGCTCACCGGTCTCGGGGACCATCGGGTTGGCGATGGCGTTGACGGCGGCGCGGGCCGCTTCGGCGGAGGGGCCGTCGGTGGCGCCGATGTAGACGGTGCCGTCGTCCTCGATGGTGATGTCGGCGCCGGTGTCGTCCTGGATCTGGTTGATCATCTGACCCTTCGGGCCGATGACCGCACCGATCTTGTCCACCGGGATGGTGACGGCGAGGACGCGCGGAGCGTACGGGCTCATCTCGTCCGGCTGGTCGATGGCCTCGTTCAGCACGTTCAGGATGTGCAGGCGGGCCTCGCGAGCCTGCGACAGTGCCGAGGCGAGGACGCTCGCGGGGATGCCGTCGAGCTTGGTGTCCAGCTGGATCGCGGTGATGAACTCGCTCGTGCCGGCGACCTTGAAGTCCATGTCACCGAAGGCGTCCTCGGCGCCGAGGATGTCGGTGAGGGCCGAGTACTTGGTCTCGCCGTCCACCTCAGCGGAGACGAGGCCCATGGCGATGCCGGCGACGGGTGCGCGCAGCGGCACACCGGCGTTCATCAGGGACAGGGTGGAGGCGCACACGGAGCCCATGGAGGTGGAGCCGTTGGAGCCGAGCGCCTCGGACACCTGGCGGATCGCGTACGGGAACTCCTCACGGCCCGGCAGCACCGGGGTGATGGCGCGCTCGGCGAGCATGCCGTGGCCGATCTCGCGGCGCTTCGGGGAGCCGACGCGGCCGGTCTCACCGGTGGAGTACGGCGGGAAGTTGTAGTGGTGGATGTAGCGCTTGCGGTCGACCGGCGAGAGGCCGTCGATCTGCTGCTCCATCTTCAGCATGTTCAGCGTGGTGACGCCGAGGATCTGGGTCTCGCCGCGCTCGAACAGGGCGGAGCCGTGGACGCGCGGCAGCACCTCGACCTCAGCGGAGAGCTGACGGATGTCGCGGGGGCCGCGGCCGTCGATGCGGACGCCCTCGGTGAGGATCTTGGTGCGCACGACCTCCTTGGTGAGCGCACGGAAGGCACCGGTGACCTCCTTCTCGCGGTCCTCGAGCTGCTCGGCGAGCTCCTCCTGCACCTCGGCGAGGAGCTCTTCGGTCTTCTGCTCGCGCTCGAGCTTGTCGGCGATGCTCATGACCTCGGTGAGGCGGTCCTTCGCGGTGCGCTCGACGATCTCGTAGGCGTCGTCCTGGAAGTCCAGGAACAGCGGGAACTCGCGGACCGGCTTCGCGGCCTGCTCGGCGAGCGACTGCTGCGCCTCGCAGAGGGTGCGGATGAACACCTTGGCGGCGTCCAGGCCCTCGGTGACGACGGACTCCGTCGGCGCCACGGCGCCCTGGTCCTTGATGAGGGTCCAGGCGTTGTCGGTGGCTTCGGCCTCGACCATCATGATCGCGACGTCGTCACCGACGATGCGGCCGGCGACGACCATGGAGAACACGGCCTCGTCGAGCTGCTCGAAGGTCGGGAAGGCGATCCACTGACCGCCCTCGGCGTTCGGCATGAGCGCGATGCGCACGGCGCCGATCGGGCCGGAGAACGGCAGGCCGGAGATCTGGGTGGAAGCGGAGGCGCCGTTGATGCCGAGGACGTCGTAGGCGTCGTTCGGGTTGCAGGCCATGACGGTCAGCACGATCTGCACCTCGTTGCGCAGCCCCTTGACGAAGGCGGGGCGCAGCGGGCGGTCGGTGAGGCGGCAGGCGAGGATCGCGTCGGTGCCGGGGCGGCCTTCGCGGCGGAAGAACGAGCCGGGGATGCGGCCCGCTGCGTACATGCGCTCTTCGACGTCCACCGTCAGCGGGAAGAAGTCGAAGTGCTCCTTCGGCTGGTTGGAGACGGCGGTCGCCGAGAACACCATCGTGTCGTCGTCGAGGAACACCGAGACGGCGCCGGCGGCCTGCTTGGCGAGGCGGCCGGTCTCGAAGCGCACCTGGCGCTGGCCGTAGTCACCGTTGTCGATGACGGCGAGAGTGGACTTCACATCGTGGTCCATGGAACTTCTCCTTCATGGGCCCCGGTCCGGTCATCAACAATCACACGCGCGGTCTGCTCGGGCCGCCGCTGGGCGGTTCTGAACGCGGATGTCACTGCCGAAGACCGACTCCGTCGGGCCCCCTTCGTTGGTGTGTTTCGGGTGCGAGTATAGGGGAACCGAATCGCCGCCCACCTTGAGAGGTGAGCGGCGATCGGTGATCAGCGGCGGATGCCCAGGCGCTGGATCAGAGCACGGTAGCGCTCGATGTCCATGGCCTGAAGGTACTTCAGGAGGCGCTTGCGCTGGCCGACCAGCAGCATGAGGCCGCGGCGGCTGTGGTGATCGTGCTTATGGGTCTTCAGATGCTCCGTCATGTACTTGATGCGGTGCGTCAGCAGAGCGACCTGGACCTCGGGGGAACCGGTGTCACCCTCGGTGCGACCGAATTCCTTGACAATGGCTTGCTTGGTTGCAGAATCGAAGGCCACTGGCTCTCCTTCTATACGTGTTGCTGCACGGCGCTCCGAGGCATGTTCTCTCGGGCTCTACGATCCGTGGCCGATCTGACGGCCTTCCCACAGTACCAGCAGGGGGCTCAGCGGGCCCCGGCCCACTCCCCCAGAGTGCGGCGAGTCACCTCGACGTCCTGCCGCATCTGCACCACCAGCTCATCGATGGAGGAGAAGGCCAGGGTGGGGCGGAGGCGTTCGATGAAGTCCACCCGCACCCGCTTGTCGTACAGGTCGAGGTCGTGGGAGCCGTGCACGTAGGTCTCCACGATGGTGTGCAGGGGCCCGTCCTCGAAGGTGGGGTTGGTGCCGATGGAGATGGTGGCCGGCGCCAGGCGCATCTGCGCGTCCGGGTGGTCCGCCCGGGTGGGCACCTCGACGCTCAGGAGGCCGGCGTAGACCCCGTCGGCGGGGACGAGGCCGTCGGGCCGCGCGCTGAAGTTCGCGGTGGGGAAGCCGAGTTCGCGTCCCCGCTTGAAGCCGTGCTGGATGACGTCGGCCACCGCGTGGGGGCGGCCGAGCATGCCGGCGGCGCTGCCGACGTCACCGGAGGTGATGGCGGCGCGGATCACGGAGGAGGAGACGCGGCTGCAGGAAGCGGAGATGCCGAGCTCATCGACGACCAGAACCTCGAAGCCGAGCTTCTCCCCCAGCTCCTGCATGGTGCCGAGGTCGCCTTCGTTGGCGCGACCGAAGCGGGAATCGCGCCCGATCACCACCGCCTTCGCGTTCAGCAGCTCCACGAGGAAGATCCGCACGAAGTCCTCCGCGCTGTGCTGGGCGAAGCCGCGGGTGAACTCGAGGTCGAGCACGCTGATGCCGAGGTCGCGGATGAGGTCGTCGCGCCGGGCGTAGCCGGTGATGAGCGGCGGCACCACCGAGCCGGTCATGACATGCCGGGGGTGCGGGTTGAAGGTCATGGCGATGGGGCGCAGGCCGCGTGCGGCGGCGGCGTCCTGGAGCTGGCGGAGCACCGCTTGGTGGCCGAGGTGGACGCCGTCGAAGTTGCCGATGGTGACGGCGCTGGGCTCGACGGATGCGGGCACGTCAGCTGCGCTGGCCCACAGCTCTCCTCTGCTCAACCATCTGCCTTCCTGCCGCGGTCCGAAGTTCTGCCTCCCCCACCCTAAACCCTGTGCACCGGCCCCCGGCGCGCCGCGCGCACCGTCTCCGGCTGTGAGGGCACCGATGATGTAACACGCGCATCAATAGCACCTCCGCCTGGCAGGCGGGTACGATAGCGCCCATGTGCGCGGACACGCCCGCGCATCGAAGAGAACGTAAGGACGATAGACATGTCGACTGCGACGCAGACCAGGTCACGCCGCATCATCCTCTGGGTGATCGCTGCTCTGGCCGTGCTCGCTCTCGTAGCTACCGGCGGTTCCATGGCGTACGCCAAGCAGTTCGAGGGGAAGGCCCTTCCCGGCACGACCGTGATGGGCAAGGACGTCTCCGGGATGACCCAGGCGGAGATCACGAAGCTCCTCTCCGGCCAGGACACCGGCGTCAAGGCCACCATCGTGGCCGAGGGTGAGAGCACTGCCGTTCCGATCGAGGACCTCGGCGTCACCCTGGATCCGCAGGCCACCGCGGCCGCTGCTGTGCAGCGCGACGCTTCGGTGGGCAATGTGGTCTTCGGCGGCGACCACGCCGTCAAGCCGGTCCTGACGATGGACCGCAAGGTCACCACCGACTACGCCTCCGGCCTGGTTCCCGAGGGCCGCGAGAGCGCGAAGAACGCCGAGGTCACCTACGACCCCGAGAACGGCTCCTTCTCCGTGACCGAGGCCCAGGCGGGCCTCGGTGTGGATCCGGAGCAGTTCGTGCAGACGGTCCGCAAGGGCGCCTCCGGCATGAAGGACTTCACCATCACGCAGGAGTTCACCCGCATGGAGCCGGCTCTGAGCACTGAGAAGGCCGAGGCCGCGGTGAAGCGGACCGAGGCGATGCTGGACAAGCCGATGACGGTCACCGGCCCGAACGGCCGCACCTTCGAGATCTCCAAGCAGGACCGCCTCCACTTCGTGACCGTTGCACCGAATGCTGATGGCACCGACTTCGAGACGCAGGTCAACGCCGACGAGGCCGCCGCCTACGTCCAGACCATGGCGAACGAGATCGAGGTGTCGCCGAAGAACGGTGTGACCGGTGTGGACGGTGACGGCAAGGTCATCAAGGTCCTCAACGAGAAGGTGGACGGCACCTCCGTCACCAACGTGGATGAGGTCAGCTCCGAGTTCGTCACCGCGATGCAGAAGGGCACGGAGTTCTCCGCGACCTTCACCACGAAGAAGGTGCCGGCGAAGGACACCACCACCGTGATCGAGGCGGAGAAGAAGGACGAGAAGAAGTCCGACAACGCTGAGAAGAAGAAGGCCGACGAGAAGAAGAAGGCCGACGAGAAGAAGGCTGCGGACAAGAAGTCCGACGACGCGAAGCCGGAGGACAAGGAGTCCACGGACGACAAGCCCGCTCTGCCGGCGCACGCGCCGAAGGAGGCGACCAGCGGTGACAAGTGGATCGACATCAACCTGTCGAACAAGACCATCACCGCGTACCAGGGCACCCAGAAGGTGTACGGTCCGATCTCCATGGTGGACGGCAAGCCCGGCAATGAGACCGCCACCGGCGAGTTCACCACCTACCTGCGCTACGACAAGCAGGACATGACCAACGAGTACAAGTATCCGAAGGGCCACCCGAAGTACTACTACACGAAGGACGTCCCCTACGTGCAGTACTTCAAGGGCGGCTACGCGATCCACGGCGCACCGTGGCGCTCCAGCTTCGGCTACGCCGGCTCACATGGCTGCATCAACCTGCCCGTGCAGGACGCGAAGTGGTTCTACGACTGGGCCCCGATGGGCACCAAGGTGGTGTCCCACCGCTGATGCACGACTGCGTGCCGCGCTGATCGGCACCGAGCACCCAGCATGACGAAGCGGGCTGGCCCTGATCAGGGGCCAGCCCGCTTCGCTGTTCTCAGCCTCAGGCGGGGAACACGGTGGCCGGTCTGAGGCGCCCGCGGTGCGGCTCCACGATCGCCACGAGGTCCTCCCCGGGACCGACCGCAGCGCTGAGCTCCCCCGCATCCTCAGGGCTGCTCGCCTCTGGTGCGTGGATCATCTGCCCGAACCGGAGGGAGCGCGCATCCGCCTCCCCCACCGGCACCACCGGCAGCAGGCCGCCGGCGACCTCACCGAGGCCGCGCAGCACCACTGGGGAGGCCGACGGGTCCTCCGCCGCCTTGGGCGCGTCCCGCTTCGGCACCGTGCCGGCGTCCTGCACGCTCCACTTGCCGACGTGGGTGCGGCGCAGAGCCGTCAGGTGCCCGCCCACCCCGAGGGCCTCGCCGAGGTCGCGGGCCAGTGCACGGATGTAGGTGCCGGAGGAGCAGTCGATGACGGCGTCGATGTCGCAGAACCCGTCGGCCTGCCGACGGGTCCCCGTCACCTCGAAGCGGGCCACGCGGATGGGGCGGGCCTCCAGCTGGACGTCGTCGCCGGCGCGGACGCGGGCGTAGGACCGCTGCCCGTTCACCTTGATGGCGGACACGGCGCTGGGGACCTGGAGGATGTCTCCGGTCAGGTCCTCGACGGCAGCGGCGATCTGGTCGTCGCTGATGCCGTCGGCCGGGCGGCGCGGACCCGTTTCGTCGCCCTCGGCGTCGTCGGTGATGGTGGCGACGCCGAGGCGGATGGTCGCCTCATACGTCTTGTCGAGGCCGACGGCGTAGGTGAGCAGTTTGGTGCCCTGGCCGACGCCGATCACCAGCAGCCCGGTCGCCATCGGGTCCAGCGTGCCGGCGTGGCCCACCTTGCGGGTGCCGAGGTGGTAGCGCAGGCGCGCGACCACGTCATGGCTGGTGAGGCCGGCGGGTTTGTCGACCAGCGCGATGCCGACGGGACCGGGGGCGTTCACGCGCGCTCGCCGTCCTCGCCTTCGCTGACCGCAGCGCCACTGTCCGCTGCGGCGTCGTCATCAGCAGCCTCGGCGCCGATGTCGTCGATGTCGCCGGCGCCGTCGGCGTCGGCGTCGTCACGGTACGGGTTCTCCCCACCCGCGTACTCCTTGCCCTCCTTGTAGCGGGCCAGTTCGGCGTCGCGGGAGCGCGCCTCCACCAGGAGGTCGTCGATGGTCTTCGCGGTCTCCGGGATGGCGTCCTCGAAGAACTTCAGCGACGGTGTGAGGCGGATGCCGAGGCCCTTGCCGACCTCGGTGCGGAGCATGCCGGTGGAGGACTTCAGCGCCGCGGCGGTGGCCCGGCGCTCCTCCTCCCCACCGAACACCGTGTAGAACACGGAGGCCTGCTGGCCGTCACCGGACACGCGGACGTCGGTGATGGTGACCCAGCCGAGGCGGGGGTCCTTCACCCTGGAGTCCAGGGCGGTGGCGACGATCTTCTTGATGCTGTCGGCGATGCGCCGGGAGCGAGGGTTGCCGGTCATGATGGGGTCCCTTTCGTCGAGGAAGCGGGGTGGCTGCGCTTCACAGCCACGATGATGTCACGGTCGATGGAGCGGTCCACGCGGTGGCGGAACTGGCCGTCCTCCGTCAGCAAGCGCAGACCGCCCTGCTGGAGCACTTCCGCCATCGCGGGGTACGGCGCGGTGCGGCGGTTGACGGCGAGGACGAGGCTGGCGCCGTCGGTCATGGCGCGGCTCCACGCGGGCAGGGCGGATTCCACGAGCTGCAGCGGGGAGCGGGACAGGGCGGCGTTCTTCGTCTGCTTGCCCGCCTTCGGCGTCCGGGTCTGCTTCCCCGCCTGCGCGCGGGCGCCATGCTGGACCCCGTACGGGAGGTCGGCGACGATCGCGTTGGCGCTGCGGGGGCGGATGAATGCGCCGAGCCCGGTGGTGTCCGCGGTGAACAGGGTGAGCGACTGGCCGCGGCCGGCCCTCTGCTCCTCCTTGCTGCGGGCGAGGTCGGCGCGGAACACGGACCCGAGCTGCTGGCCGTTGACGGTGAGCCGCTCCGCGGATGTGGTGTGCTTCAGGCGGTTCTCCCGCATCCACGTGGTGAGGAACGCGCGGAACAGTTCGGCGTCCTTCTTGTCGAGGTCGACGCCGACGGCGTCCAGCCCCCACATGAGTGCCTGGTTGAGGGTGGTGCCGCGCCCGGCGACGGGGTCGAGGACGGTGAACGGGCGGGAGGTGTCCTCGATCAGGTGCGCGTCGGCACTGGCGGCGATGGCGCAGCTGAGCATGAGCGCAGTGAACTGCTCGTTGGTCTTCCCCTGATACTTCAGGGTGGTGAGCAGGGTGGAGTCGAACCGGTCGACAGCTGGTGTCCGCACCGGCAGCAGCAGCGGCAGCTCGGGCATCTCGTCGACGTAGAGGCGCTCCTCGCCAGCTGCGCCGTCTGCCGGGCCCACCGCGGGGCCGGCGGCCTCCCGGTCGGGGCCGACGGGTTCCGGGGCCGGCATGGTGCCGACTTCGTCGAACACGCCGAAGATGTGGGGGGATCGGGCGAGAGCGGTGAGGACCCGGGCGCGCGCTGCCGCGTCGATCCCCTCCCCCGCGGCGCCGCCGATGTCGGCATCGAGCGCCCAGTCGGCGAGCTCGATCCGCAGGGTCGGCATGCCGGCGATGGACTCCTCGCGGACATCCTCAAGGGCCCCGGGCACGGTGTGCGCCAGAACGAAGCGGAGCTCGGCGGCGGCGAGGGCCGCAGCCTGCTGGCCGTAGACGCGGTTGGCGGATGGGGCGAGCAGTCCGTGCAGAACGGTGGTCATGGTGTCCTCACTGCCGATGGGTGGGAAGCGACGAGGCCCCGCCCGCGCCCATTCGGACGCGGTCGGGGCCTCATCATCTCAGCGTGCGCTGATCAGTCCTTCTTGTTGGTCTTGTGCGCTTCACGGGGCTTCTCCACCATCTCGTACGTGGTGATGATGTCGCCCTCCTGGATGTCGTTGAACGACCCCAGGTTGATGCCGCACTCGAAGCCCTCGCGGACCTCGGTGACGTCATCCTTGAAGCGGCGCAGGCCGGCGATCTCGAGGCTCTCGGTGACCACAACGCCCTTGCGGGTGATGCGGGCCTTGGAGCCGCGGTTGATCGTGCCGGAGGTGACCATCGAGCCGGCGATGTTGCCGAACTTGGAGGAGCGGAAGATCTCGCGGATCTCGGCGGATCCGCGGTCCTTCTCCTCGTACTCCGGCTTGAGCATGCCCAGCAGGGCGCTCTCCACCTCTTCGATGGCGCGGTAGATGACCGAGTAGTACTTGATCTCCACGCCCTCGCGGTCGGCGTATTCGGCGTTCTGGCCCTCGGCGCGGACGTTGAAGCCGATGATCACGGCATCGGACGCCATGGCGAGGTTGATGTTGTTCATCGTGATCGCGCCGACGCCGCGGTCGATGACGCGCAGCTGGACGTCGTCGCCGACCTCGATGCCGAGCAGTGCCTCTTCCAGCGCCTCGACGGAACCGGAGGCGTCGCCCTTGAGGATGAGGTTGAGGGTCTCGACCTTGCCCTGCTCCATGGCCTCCTTGATGTCCTCGAGGGACATGCGCTTGCGGGCCTTGGACAGCTGGGCGGCGCGCTTGGCCGCTTCGCGCTTCTCAGCGATCTGGCGGGCCTGACGCTCGTCCGCGGGCACGATGAACGTGTCACCGGCGCCGGGCACGGAGCTGAGGCCCAGCACCTGCACCGGACGGGACGGCAGGGCCTCCTCGACCGCGTCGCCGTTCTCATCGAGCATGGCGCGGACACGGCCGTGGCCGGTGCCGCAGACGATCGCATCGCCGACGCGCAGCGTGCCCTGCTCCACCAGGACGGTGGCGACGGGGCCGCGGCCGCGGTCGAGGTTCGCCTCGATGGCGACACCGCGAGCGTCCTTGTCCGGGTTGGCGCGCAGATCCAGGGCAGCATCGGCGGTCAGCAGGACGGCCTCCAGCAGCTCGTCGATGTGCAGGCCCTCGCGAGCGGAGACGTCCACGAACATGGTGTCGCCGCCGTACTCCTCAGCCACGAGGTTGTACTCGGTGAGCTGGGCGCGGATCTTGTCCGGGTTCGCCTCCGGCTTGTCGATCTTGTTGACCGCGACCACGATCGGCACATCCGCAGCCTGGGCGTGGTTGAGCGCCTCGATGGTCTGCGGCATGACGCCGTCATCGGCCGCGACCACAAGGATCGCGATGTCGGTGACCTTCGCACCGCGGGCTCGCATGGCGGTGAACGCCTCGTGGCCCGGGGTGTCGACGAACGTGATGGGGCGGTCCTCGCCCTCGTGGTCCACGTGCACCTGGTACGCACCGATGTGCTGGGTGATGCCGCCGGCCTCGCCGGATCCGACGTTCGCACGGCGGATCGAGTCGAGCAGGCGGGTCTTGCCGTGGTCCACGTGGCCCATGACGGTGACGACCGGCGGGCGGGGCAGACGATCCTCGTCGTCCTCCTCGTCCAGCTCACCCTCAAGGTCGATGTCGAACTGCTCGAGCAGTTCGCGCTCCTCGTCCTCCGGGGAGACGATCTCGATCTTGTAGCCGAGCTCCTCACCGAGCAGCTGGAACGTGTCCTCATCCAGGGACTGGGTGGCCGTGGCCATCTCGCCCATGGCGAAGAGGACGGTGATCAGCGATGCCGGGTTGACGTCGATGCGGTCGGCGAAGTCGGTCAGCGAGGCGCCGCGGCGCAGACGGATCGGCGTGGAGCCGTCACCGCGCGGAATCTGCACGCCGCCCGGTGCCGGAGCCTGCATCTGCTCGTACTCGCGGCGCTTGGCGCGCTTCGACTTGCGGGAGCGGGCGGGCTTGCCGCCGCGTCCGAACGCGCCCTGCGTGCCGCCACGGCGACCGCGGCCGGGACCGCCGCCACCGGGACGGGGACCGAAGCCGCCGCCACCGGGGCCTGCGCCGGGTGCGCCGCCCTGACCGCCGCGACCACGGCCGCGACCGCCGCCGCCACCGCCGGAGCGGGGCTTCTCAGCAGCAGCGGACCGTGCCGGCATCATGGTCGGCGACGGACGGGGACCGCCCGGGCGCGGACCGCCGGGACGGGGACCACCCTGGCCGGCGCCCTGCGGTGCGCCCTGGCCTGCGCCCTGGCCGTCACGGCGCGGGGGACGCGGGCCACCGGGGCGGGGCATGCCCTGCGAGGACGCGAACGGATTGTTGCCGGGACGGCCTCCGCCGTCGCGGCGCGGGGGACGCGGGCCGCCCGGGCGGGGCATGCCCTGCGAGGACGCGAACGGGTTGTTGCCGGGGCGACCGCCACCGGCGGCGCCGCCGCGCTGCGGGCGCTGGCCGCCGCCCGGCTTCGGGCCGGGGCGGGATGCCGCGCCGGGCTTCGGAGCGGACGCCGGGGTCGGGGGCTTCGGGCCGCCGGGCTTCGGCGCGCTGGCCGGGCTGGCGTCAGCGGCCGGCTTCGCAGCGGGCTTCTGGCCGGGCTTCGGGGCGCTGGACGGCGCGGCCGACGGGGTCGGCTTGTCGCCAGCGGGCTTCTGGTCAGCGACCGGGGCGCCATCGGCCTTCGCCGGTGCTGCCTTCTGGCCGGGCTTGGGTGCGCCGGGCTTGGGGGCACCGGGCTTCTGGCCGGGCTTCGGGGCGCCGGGCTTCTGGCCGGGCTTGGGGGTGCCGCCGGCGGTGGCGCCGTCGGACTTCGGGAATGCGCCGCGAACGCGGCGCGCGACCGGGGGTTCAACGGTCGACGAGGCGGAGCGAACGAATTCGCCGAGGTCCTCAAGCTTCTTGAGGACGTCCTTGCTCGTCACACCAAGCTCTTTGGCGAGCTCGTGAACGCGAACTTTAGCCACAATTCTCCTGTCTCGGTCCGGCCGGCCGAGTCAGGGCGGCGCGGACCACTAGCTCCTGTGGGTGCTCATTGGTGAGTACTCATCGGATGTCCATTGGTGTTCTACCCGCTTCCAAAGGTGGTTCGGTTCCTTGCGAAGGGTTCACTCGGGCGCGCAGCTGCGCTTCGAGTCCGGTGATGTCTACCCGGCCCTTGAAGGCCCGGCTGAAACCACCGCGCTTGAGCGCCGCGGCGATGCACTGCTCGTCCGGATGGATCCACGCGCCCCGTCCGGGGGCGGTGCGGGTCTCATCGAGGCGGACCGCAGGCGGCTCCCCCTCAGCGGAGGGGCCGCGTACAACGCGCACGAGCTGATCTCGGATGTCCTGGGTGCGACATCCGACGCAGGTGCGGATCGGCCGATTCGATGCCTCATCGGTCATTGAATTCCGCTCCGTTCCCACGTCCAGCCTGTCCAGTCTACCCGAGTGGCCCCGGGAACGGGGTGCGGTGAGCGCCCGGGTGAGGGATCACACCCGCACCCGGCCGCCCCCGCGGGGTGCGCGTTGGCCGAGATCAGGCGCCCAGGTCGCCCTCATCCTCGGGGCCGACGGAGGCCTCCGGAGCGATGGTCTCGGCGGGATCCGTCGGCTCCCCCGCAGCGCCGCCGGCGCGCTCAGCGGCCAGCTGCTCCTCGGTGCGGATGTCGATCCGCCAGCCGGTGAGCTTCGCGGCGAGGCGAGCGTTCTGCCCGGCCTTGCCGATCGCGAGCGACAGCTGCCCCTCGGACACGACCGCGAGCACCTGCTTCGCGGCCTCATCGGTGACGACCACGCTGCTGACGCGGGCCGGGGAGAGGGCGTTGCCGACGAACACCGCCGGGTCCTCATCGAACTCGACGATGTCGATCTTCTCGCCCTCGAGCTCCGCCATCACGGAGCGGACGCGCTGACCCATCGGTCCGATCGCGGCGCCCTTCGGATTCACACCGTCCACATCGGAGGACACGGCGATCTTCGTGCGGTGCCCGGCTTCGCGGGCGAGGGCGCGGATCTCCACAGTGCCGTCGCCGATCTCGGGCACCTCCAGTTCGAAGAGGCGGCGCACCAGGTTCGGGTGGGTGCGGCTCAGCGTGATGGCGGGGCCCTTCGCGCCGCGGCGGATGTCCGAGACGTAGGCGCGGATCCGCTTGCCGTGCGGATAGTGCTCGCCCGGCACCTGCTCGTGCGGGGGCAGGATGCCCTCCACGGTCTGCAGGTCCACGTACACCAGGCGCGGGTCGCGCCCCTGCTGGATCACACCGGAGACGATCTCCTCGGCGCGGCCGGCGAAGTCGCCGAGCACGGCCTCGTCCTCGAGCTCGCGGATGCGCTGCAGGATCACCTGACGGGCGGTGGCGGCGGCCACTCGACCGAAGCCCTCGGGGGTGTCGTCCCACTCTTCGATGATCTCGCCGGTCTGGTCGCGGTCCTCGGCGATGACCGTCACGGCGCCGGAGGACTCGTCGATCTCGATGCGGGCGTTCGGCGCCGGGTGCGGGGTGTGCTGGTAGGCCACCTGGAGGGCCTGTGCGATTGCGTCCAGCAGAACGGGCATGGGGATTTCGCGTTCGCGCTCCAGAGCGCGCAGTGCTCCCAGATCGATGTCCATGGTGGCCTCCTCAGGCGGTGCGGATGGATGGTGGCGGTGTGCTCAGCGGAATTCGAGCTGGATCTCGGCGGTCTCGACCTCGGTGATCGGCACGCGGTGCTCACCGGGCTTCAGCTTCTCGGCGGCGGGGGCCGCCGCTCCCTTCTTCTTCCGCTTCGGGTTGTGCGGCGGCTTCTGCACGTCGAGGACGAGCTCGTCGTCGACCACGTCGGTGAGGCGGCCGTAGAAGGTGCGTCCGTCGGTGAGGGAGCCGGAGAGCAGGCGGCTGCGGGAGCGCTTGAAGGCGCGCACGCTGTCCAGGGGGCGGAACACGCCGGGGGTGGTGACGTCGAGCGTCGAGGGGACGTCGCCGATGAGGCTGAGGTCGTCGTCCAGCAGCTGCGAGATCTCTTCGGAGACGTCGGTGACGGTGTCGAGGTCGGCGCTGCCGATCTCGTCCTCCGGCAGGTCCACGGTGACGACCAGGCGGACCGTGCCGCCGACGCGCTGCGCGAGGACGGATTCGCAGACGAGGCCGTGCCTGTGGATGATCGGAGTGAACGCGTCCATGAGGACTGAATCGTCCGGCTTCGGTGGAATGGCCACGGGTCCGCGTCCTCCTCGTATTCGTCTGACAATCCCCGCACTGCGTGAGCGCAGGAGCTCGACACTACTCTATTACTGTTGGAGGGCGCCCGCCCCAGCCGGGGCCCAGTGGCGCACCCCTCCCCCGCACCGCCGACCCGGACAAGGACCACCACCGATGAGCGCTGCCACGCCCTCCCCCGGCCCCATCAGCCGACGGATGCTGGCCCTGCGAGCACTCACCCTCACCGGGGCCGTCGCCGCCGGCGTCACGCTCAGCGGCTGCGCCAACGGCGCCCGCCTGCGCCTGGGGCAGCCCGCCCAGTACACCCCGCCGCCTCCGGGCATCGACGAACAGTACCGCACCGACATCCTCACCGCGCTCGTCACCGCCGCCCCCGTCACCGACTCCTTCGCCGCCGCGGCCACGGGCGATGCCCAGAAGCTCAGCGCGCTCATCGCCGCAGCGATGCAGGACCAGCAGCGGGCGTTCGCCACGGCAGCGGAACTGGAGGACGGCACCTACCCGTCGGCCGCCTCCCCCGCCGATGCCGCAGCGGGCGCCGCCGAGGTGGCCGAGCAGCTGCGCGCCCTGCGCGACCTCATGCTGGAGGCCACCGTGCAGGTCTCCGCATCACTCGCGCGCATCACCGCATCCGCGGGCGTGTTCTCGATCTGGGCGCTGAGCCGTCTCGCCGCCGTCACCGGAGATTCGGCGCTCGCGCCCCCGGCACCGCCCTCCGCCGCCGACCTCGCGCCGACGCGTCCGGTCCCCACCGAGGACCCCGCCTACATCGACCCGCAGGACGGGCTCGCCCAGCTGATGCAGGACGCGCAGCGCGACGAATGGTTCGGCGCGTACGCCCTCGAAGTGGTGGCAGCGCGCGCGCCGAAGGACCAGCGCGCAGCCCACGCGAAGCGCGCCGCCGTCCACCGGAGCCGCGCCGAGTCGTACACACCGGCGATCACCGCGCTGAAGGCGGAGCCGGCCCGCCGCGAAGCCGCCTACCCGCTAACCGCCGAGCAGCGGACCGATGAGGGCCTGGCCGCGCTCGCGCAGGAGATCTCCACAACCTCGATCGCCCACGCGGTGCGGCTCAGCTCCGCCGCCACGTTCGATCAGCGCGCCGCGTTCATCGCCGCGTGGGCGGAGGAGACACCGGTGTTCGCGCAGCGGGCCGCCTCGGTCGACTCCCTGCCGTGGCTGGAGGAGCCGGCCGAGGGCTGATGCCCGCCGCGCGGGGCCGCCTGCTGGGGGGGCTCAGCCCTCCCGCACCTGCTGCAGGACGCGGGCGACCACCTCGTCCGGGGACACCTCGTCGATGCTGCCGCTGGCGCGGTCGCGCACCTCCACAACGCCGTCCGCGAGGGACCGTCCGATCACCACGGAGGTGGGGATGCCGAGCAGTTCGGAGTCCTTGAACTTCACACCCGGGGACACCTTCGGGCGGTCGTCGAACAGAACGTCCAGGCCCTCCGCTTCGAGGGCGGCGACGATCTCCTCCGCCTTCTCGAACACCTCGGTGCCCTTGCCGGTTGCGAGCACATGCACGTCCATCGGGGCGATGCTGCGCGGCCAGGCGAGGCCCTTCTCGTCGTGGTGCTTCTCGGCGATGGCGGCGACCGCGCGGGTCACACCGATGCCGTAGGAGCCCATCGTGACGGTCTTCTGCTTGCCGTTCTGGTCCAGCACCTGCAGGTCGAGCGCTTCGGCGTACTTGCGGCCCAGTTCGAAGATGTGCCCCATCTCCATGCCGCGGGTGAGGCGCAGCGGGCCGGAGCCGTCCGGCGCCTGGTCGCCGTCGCGGACCTCTGCTGCTTCGATGAACCCGTCGGCCTGGAAGTCGCGGCCGGCGACCAGTCCGATGGTGTGCTCGTCCGCGCTGTTCGCCCCGGCGACCCACACGGTGCCGGCCTGAACGCGCGGATCCACCAGCACGCGGATCCCGTTGGCGCCGGCGTCGGTGTCGAGGCCGAAGCCGACGGGACCGATGTAGCCCTTCGCGAACTGCGGATGCCTGGTGAAGTCGTCCTCGGTGAAGGGACGGAACTCGCGCGGTGCGAGCGCCACTTCGAGGCGCTTCTCATCGGCCTCGCGATCACCGGGGATCATCACCAGCAGCGGCTCCTCCGCCCCATCGGCGTCGATGGTGATGTAGGCGAGCGCCTTGAGGGTGTCGCTCTTCTCCCAGGCGCGGCCGTCCTCGCGGGGCTGCGCCTCGTTGAGGTGGTCCACGAGGGAGGCGATGGTGGAGGCCCCCGGGGTGCGGGCGGTGCGGGCGGCGGGCAGCTCGGCGATCTGCTCCGCGGTCAGCGGCTCCGGCGCGACCGTGGTGACGGCCTCGACGTTCGCGGCGTAGCCGCCGTCGGACATCACCAGGGTGTCCTCACCGATCTCAGTGGGGTGGAGGAACTCCTCCGACTGGGAGCCGCCCATCGCACCCGCATCCGCCTTCGCGATCACGACCTCCAGGCCGAGGCGCTCGAACACCCGCTTGTACGCCTCGCGCATCTGCGCGTAGGAGCGGTGCAGGCCCTCGTCGTCGATGTCGAACGAGTAGGCGTCCTTCATCACGAATTCGCGCACCCGCAGCAGGCCGGCGCGGGGACGCAGCTCGTCGCGGTACTTGTGCTGGATCTGGTACAGCGACAGCGGCAGGTCCTTGTAGGAGCTGCAGAGGTCCTTCACCGCGAGGGTGAACATCTCCTCGTGCGTGGGAGCGAGCAGCATGTCCGCGCCCTTGCGGTCCTGCAGGCGGAACAGGTTGTCGCCGTACTCGGCCCAGCGATCGGTCGCTTCGTAGGGTTCGCGGGGCAGCAGGCCCGGGAACAGGAGCTCCTGACTGCCGGCGGCGTCCATCTCTTCGCGGACGATCTGCTCGACTTTGCGCAGCACCTTCAGCCCCAGCGGAAGCCACGTGTAGATGCCCGGCGCTGCGCGGCGGATGTAGCCCGCTCGGACGAGGAGCTGGTGGCTGGCGACCTCGGCATCGGCCGGGTTGTCGCGCAGTGTGCGCAGGAACGCCGTGGACATTCGGAGCATCTGTTGAGCCTCCTGGGCGAAGATGGATGGTCGGTGCGGCCAGTGTATCGGGCTCCTGAGAGCCCCCGCACACGCCATCCGCCGCCCGCTGCTCCCCTGCCCGACGAGGTTCGCCCACCATGCCCACCGCCCAGTCCGTCGACGACACCCCGCCCATCGCCCCGATGAGCGCGAAGGCCGCCCTGGTCAGCGCTCTTGCGGCCGACGGCACCGCGGAGAACGAGGCGATGCGCACCGTGCGGCGCCGGCTCGGCGAAGTGCTGCTGCCGTACCGCTTCGGTCTGCGGGAGATGCTCACGAAGGTGCAGATCCTCAACGAGGAGATGACCGCCCGCGGCGAGCACAACCCGATCGAGCACATCAAGCACCGGGTGAAGAGCATCGACTCGATCCTCGACAAGATGATCCGCACCGACTGCGCCCACACCCTGGAGGGCCTGCGCGACGGCGTGCGGGACATCGCGGGCCTGCGCATCACCTGCATCTACACCGAGGACTGCTACCGGATGGCGCAGCTGCTGTCCTCCCAGCCCGATGTGACCGTGGTGGAGGAGAAGGACTACATCGCAGAGCCGAAGGAATCGGGCTACCGCTCCCTCCACCTCATCGTGGAGGTGCCGGTGTTCCTGTCCACCGGGACGGTGCACGTGCCGGTGGAGATCCAGATCCGCACCATCGCGATGGACTTCTGGTCCAGTGTGGAGCATGAGCTCGCGTACAAGTTCTCCGGTCAGCTGCCGCAGCATCTGCGGGACGAGCTGCGGCAGATCGCGCAGTCCTCCCGTGACCTGGATGCGCAGATGACCCAGATCCGCGCCGACGCCCACCGTGCGCAGAACCCGAGCGACTCGGTCTAGAACAGCAGGGAGGCGAACTCCCCCACCTGCCGGAACCCCGCCTGCGTGTAGGCGCGGCGGGCTGCGCTGTTGAAGTCGTTGACGTACAGCGTCACCTGCGGGGTGCTGTGCTGCAGCTGGAACAGCTGCACGGCCCGCGCCATCGCCGCTGAGCCGAGGCCCTTCCCCCGTTCAGCGGGGGCGGTCCACACCCCGTGGATCTGCGCGACGGGACCGAAGATGGCCCCCACATCCGCTTTGAAGACGATGTCGTCGCCGCGGCGCACCACCGCGGTGCGGCGCTCGGCGATCAGCTGCTCGACCCGGTCCCGGTAGGAGCGGCCGCCGTCCCATGCGGTGGGGTCGGTGCCGACCTCCTCCTTGAACATCGCGACGGCGGCGGGGAACACGAGGTCCGCTTCCTCGGGGCGGGCGAAGCGCAGTTCGTCGGACGGGGCGACGCTGGGCCGCTGGTCGGCGAGCATCATCAGCTGCGTCCACCGGAACTCCCGCGGCCGGCCCAGGGAGGACCGCACCAGGGGCCACAGCCGCGCCACGTCCCGGCTCGGCCCCACCACGCTCGCGTATTCGCGGCGGGCCCGACGCGCCCTCTCCGCCAGCAGTTCGAGGTCCCCCTGGGACACCTCCCCCATGACGGACAGGCTGATGCCGTGCCACAGCAGCGCGGTCAGGTCACCGCGGTGGAAGAGTCCGGAGAACTCACGGGACAGCATGCGGGTGCCGGTGATGTCGACGAGTCGACTGCCGGCGAGGGCGTTGTCGATCGGGTCCTGTTCCAGCAGGGCGATCGCGGCGGGTGCGGCGGCCGTGGTGAGCGGCCGCACGGCGGAGGTCTGCCGACGGAACAGGTCGACGACCGATCGGTCGATGGAGCGGCTGATGAGGACCCCCGGGTGCTCGGGTCCTCAGGCGCCGACGGAGACGTCGGGCGTGCCCGACGGGGCGTCCATCTCCGCGGCGATGCGCTTCGCCTCTTCGAGGAGGACCGGCACGATCTCCGCCTCGGGGACGGTCTTGATGACCTTGCCCTTGACGAAGATCTGCCCCTTGCCGTTGCCGGAGGCCACGCCGAGGTCCGCTTCGCGGGCCTCACCGGGACCGTTGACCACGCAGCCCATGACGGCGACGCGCAGCGGTGCCTCCAGGCCCTTGAGGCCTTCGGTGACCTCGTCGGCGAGGGTGTAGACGTCCACCTGGGCACGGCCGCAGGAGGGGCAGGAGACGATGTCGAGCTTGCGGGGCTTCAGGTTGAGCGACTCGAGGATCTGGTTGCCCACCTTCACCTCCTCCACCGGCGGGGCCGACAGGGACACGCGGATGGTGTCGCCGATGCCCTCACCGAGCAGGATGCCGAACGCGACGGACGACTTGATGGTGCCCTGGAACGCAGGGCCGGCCTCGGTGACGCCGAGGTGCAGCGGCCAGTCGCCCTCCGCGGACAGCTGACGGTACGCGTCCACCATGATGACGGGGTCGTTGTGCTTCACGGAGATGGCGAAGTCGTGGAAGCCGTGCTCCTCGAACAGGGACGCCTCCCACTTCGCGGATGCGACGAGCGCTTCGGGGGTGACGCGGTCGCCCTTCATCATGCGCGGGTCGATGGAGCCGGCATTGACGCCGATGCGCAGCGCGGTGCCGTGGTCACTGGCGGCCTTCGCGATCTCCTTGACCTGGTCGTCGAAGCGGCGGATGTTGCCGGGGTTGACGCGCACACCGGCGCAGCCGGCTTCGATCGCGGCGAACACGTACTTCGGCTGGAAGTGGATGTCGGCGATGACCGGGATCTGCGCCTTCGCGGCGATGGCGGGCAGGGCGTCCGCGTCCTCCTGGCGGGGGCACGCCACGCGCACGATGTCGCAGCCGGCGGCGGTGAGCTCGGCGATCTGCTGCAGGGTCGCGTTGATGTCGTGCGTGGGGGTGGTGGTCATCGACTGCACGGTGACGGGTGCGTCGCCGCCCACGTGGATGTCGCCGAGCCGCACCTTCCGCGTGGGCCTGCGCGGGGAGATGACGGGGGTCTCTCGGACGGACGGAATGCCAAGGTTCACAGACGGAGTACTCACGTCGTCATTATCGCGCAGACCGCCTGGAGAGTCAGCTCAGGGCCCGAACATCCGGATCGGCTTCACGATATCCGCATACAGCAGCAGCACGCTCATGCCGATGAACGCGAGCGCAACCACATTCGTTACCGGCAGCATGCGCGACATATCCACCGGTCCCGGGTCGGGGCGGCCCCGCAGTCGCGCCGCCTGCCGCCGAGCTCCTTCGATGAGGGCGCCGAGCACGTGCCCGCCGTCCAGCGGCATCAGTGGGATCAGGTTGAACACGAACAGCGCCATGTTCAGCGACGCCAGCATCGAGATGAGGGTGAAGGCGCGCTCCTTCGCCTCGAACCCGGGGGCGTCGGCCGAGACGACCTCACCGGCGAGGCGGGACACGCCCACCACACCGAGGGGGCCGTTGGGGTCGCGGGGCTGGTCGGAGAACACGGTGACGCCGATGTCCCACAGCCGCATCGGCAGGGTCAGCACCACCTTCGCGGTGCCGGCGAAGGTGTCCCACACCATGCCGGGCAGGCCGGTGATGGACTGGCGGACCATCGCCTGGGTGCCGGAGACGCCGAGGAAACCGGCCTTCTCGGTGCGGGGCGTGCCGTCCTCACCGATGATGGGGCGCCCGTCGGCGTCCAGCGACACCACGTCGTTGGACAGGGGCGTGACGGTGAGCGTCATCGGCGCGCCGTCGCGCACGAGCTCCACTTCGATCTCCTGGTCGGGGTGGGCGCGGACGATCCGGGAGAGGTCCTGGAAGTCGCCGACGGGTTCGCCGGCGATGGCGGTGATCTCGTCCCCGGGGCGAATGCCGGCGGCCGCGGCGGGCGCTGGCGGCATGCCCGCGCAGTCGGCGTCGGGCGGCGCGGTGGCGGGCACCACGCACTGCGACACGGACTTCACCTCGGCAGTGGTGGTGGGCAGGCCGAAGCCGATCAGCAGCACGGCGAGGAGCAGCACGCTGAGCACGAGGTTCATGAACGGCCCGCCGAGCATGACGGCGAGCTTCTTCGGCACGCTGAGGTTGACGAAGGTGCGGTGCTGCTCCTCGGGGCTGTACTGGGAGGACTCCCATTCCTTGGCCTCGTCGGACATCTGCTGAAAAAAGCCGGTGGAGTCCTCGCGGATAGTGCCGGGGGCGTCCCCCTTGTGCGGCGGGTACATGCCGATCATGCGAATGTAGCCGCCCAGCGGGATCGCTTTGATGCCGTATTCGGTTTCGCCGCGGCGCCGCGACCAGACGGTGGGGCCGAACCCGATCATGTACTGCGTGACCCGCACCCCGAACCTCTTCGCGGGCACAAGGTGGCCGATCTCATGCAGGGCGATGGAGACGGCGAGCCCGATGCCGATGAGGAGGATGCCGAGCGCGTACAGCAGGGCGCTCATCGGCTGGCGGCTTCGGTCTGATCGATCAGCTCGTGCGCCCGCGTCCGCGCCCATGTCTCGGCGGCCTGCACGTCCTCCACGCCGGTGGGGTCTGTGCGGGGCGAGGCGGGGTCGTCGAGGACGTCCCGGATGAGGTCGACGATCTGCAGGAATCCGATGCGGCCCTCGTGGAAGGCATCGACGAACTCTTCGTTGGCGGCGTTGAACTGCGCCATGCGGGTGCCGCCGTCGCGGTGCGCGGCTCGGGCGATGCGGACAGCGGGGAACGTGTCCTCGTCCAGCGGTTCGAACGTCCAGGACTGCGCGGTGGTGAAGTCGAGCTCGGTGGCGAGGCCTTCGAGCCGGTCGGGGTGGGCGAGGGCCCAGCCGATGGCGAGCCGCATGTCCGGCGGGGAGGCCTGCGCGATGGTGGATCCGTCGGTCGCAGTCACCATGGAGTGGACGATGGACTGGGGGTGCACCACGGTGTCCACGCGGTCCTCGGGGAGGTCGAACAGCCAGCATGCTTCGATGACTTCGAGGGCCTTGTTGACGAGGGTGGCGGAGTTGGTGGTGATGACGCGGCCCATGTCCCAGGTGGGGTGGGCGAGGGCGTCGGCGGGGGTGACGTCCCCGAGCTCGGCGCGGGTGCGGCCGCGGAAGGGTCCGCCGGAGGCGGTGATGACGAGCCGGCGGATGTGCTCGGGCCGCATCCCGGCGAGGCATTCGGCGATGGCGGTGTGTTCGGAGTCCACGGGCAGCAGCTGCCCGTCGGCGGCGCGCTCGCGCACGAGGGACCCGCCGGCGATGAGGGTCTCCTTGTTGGCGAGGGCGAGCCGGGCGCCGGAGTCGAGGGCGGCGAGGGAGGGTGCGAGGCCGACGGACCCCGTCATCGCGTTGAGCACGACGTCGTCGCTGCCGAGGTCGCCGGCGGCGTCGATGACGGCGCCGGGGCCGGCGGTGAACTCCAGGGCCGACGGGTCCTCCCCCAGCTCGTGCAGTGCCCGCTGCACGTCGTCGACGCGGGCGTCATCGGCGACGGCGACGGTGCGCGGCTGCAGGCGGGCGATCTGCTCGGCGAGCAGCTGCGGCCTCGACCCGGTCGCGGCGAGGGCGTGCACCCGCGCCAGGTCCGGGTAGCGGGTGATGACGTCCACGGCCTGGGTGCCGATGGAGCCGGTGGAGCCGAGGATCGTGAGGCGGGCGCTGGTCACGGGACGGACGCCATGAGGCGGGCGACGTGGTCGAGGTAGACGTCGACGACGGCTTCGGAGTACCCGTCGGCGCCCTTGCGGCGGCGGAACGCGGCGCGGCGCACATCGTCGACGCTCATGGGATGGCTCTCGGTGAAGTAGGCGAGCAGCTGGTCGCAGAGGGCGTCGACGTCGGCGCGGTCGTAGGAGGGCTCACCGGCGGGGCCGGGGGCGAAGCGCTCACCGGCGGGGCGGCGCAGGCGCTCCTCGAGGACGTCGGCGCGCTCCAGCAGACCGGCGATCCAGGCGTCCTCGCCGTGGGCGTCGATCGATTCGTCGCGCTTCTTCAGCGCGAACGCGTCGGCGAGGCGGTCGAGGGCTTCGTCGACGATGCCCATGTTGTAGCCGCCGCGCTCAGCGGCGAAGTCGACCGTGGCGATGGTGTCGGGGTCGAAGTCGCCGGTGCCGGTCTCGTAGGCGGCGCGGGCGCGCTCCAGGAAGTCGTCGACTTCGCGGATGCTGTAACCCTGGCTGAACCGCCCGACCTTCTCGAATGACGTGCTCACTTAGGTCCTCTCCTTCGGCTGCTCGGACACTGTAGCGGACGCGACCTGCTCCACCCGGGCGACGCGGGCTTCGCGGTCCTCTCGGCGGGAGTCGGATTCGACGACGGTGGCGGCGAGCTGGCCGCAGGCGCCGTCGATGTCGCTGCCGCGGGTGTCGCGGACGGTGGTGGAGATGCCGTGGCTGCGCAGCGTCTCCACGAACCGCTTCGCGACCTGGGGGTCGGAGGCGGTCCATTTGGATCCCGGCACCGGGTTCAGCGGGATCGGGTTGACGTGGATCCAGCCGGCGCCGCCCTTGTCGATGAGGCGGCGGGCGAGCAGTTCGGCGCGCTCCGCCTGGTCGTTGATGTCGCGGATGAGCGCGTATTCGATGGAGACGCGGCGGCCGGTCGCCTGGAAGTACTCGTAGGCGGCGGAGAGGATGTCGTCGACGTCGAACCGCTGGTTGATGGGGACGAGTTCGTTGCGCAGCTCGTCGTCCGGGGCGTGCAGGGACACGGCGAGGGTCACGGGGATCTCTTCGCGCACCAGCTTGCGGACCGCGGCGGCGAGGCCGACGGTGGACACCGTGATGTTGCGGGCGCTCATGCCGAAGCCCTCGGGCGCGGGCGCGTTGAGGCGCTTGCAGACGGTGGCGACGGGCCGGTAGTTCGCCAGCGGCTCCCCCATGCCCATGAACACGATGTTCGAGACGCGGCCGGGCCCGCCGGGGATCTCCCCGTCGGCGAGCATGCGGTTGGCGATGCGGACCTGTTCGAGGATCTCCGCGGCGGAGAGATTGCGGGTGAGGCCGAGCTGGCCGGTGGCGCAGAACGGGCAGTTCATGCCGCAGCCCGCTTCGGAGGAGATGCAGAGGGTGACGCGGTTGGAGTAGCGCATCAGCACGGACTCGACCATGGAGCCGTCGAACAGCTTCCAGAGGAACTTCTGGGTGGCGCCGTGGTCCGCGGCCTGCTGGCTGACCTTGGTCAGCAGCGTCGGGAAGAAGTGCTCTGCGAGCTCCTCCCGGCGGTCCTTCGGCAGGTCGGTCATCCGTTCCGGGTCGGTGGTGTAGTGCTCGAAGTAGTGGGTGGACAGCTGCTTGGCGCGGAACGCCGGCAGACCCAGTTCCTTCACCGCGTCCTGCCGTTCGGCGAGGGTGAGGTCCGCGAGATGCGCAGGCGGTTTGCCGCGGCGGGTGGGGCGCAGCTGCAGCTGGCCGGGGGCGAGCATGACCTTCTCGCCCTTCACGACCTCGCGGGAGAGGTCCTTGGGGACGGCGAGGCCGCTGCCGGTGGGGCGCGCTCCGGTGCCGGGCGCTGCGTCAGTGCGGGGGTTCGCAGGACGGTCGGGGGTGTCAGCCATTCACGGCCTCCAGGATCCACAGCAGGATGAACAGGGTCGGGACGGCGAGCAGGATCGAGTCGAGACGGTCCATGATGCCGCCGTGGCCGGGCAGGAGGTCGCCCATGTCCTTGATGCCGAGGTCGCGCTTCAGCAGGGACTCGGTGAGGTCGCCGATGGTGGAGATCACCACGATGAGGGCGCCGAAGACGCCGCCGAAGAGGGCGCCGAGCTCCTCAGGCAGCAGCAGTGCCCCCACAGCGGTGCCGCCGGCGACGCCGAAGAGGAGGGAGCCGGCCATGCCCTCCCAAGTCTTCTTCGGGCTGATGGTCGGCGCCATCGGGTGGCGGCCGAACAGGACACCGGCGATGTAGCCGCCGGTGTCGGAGGCGATGGGGATCAGCAGGGCGAGCATCAGCTTGTGGCTGGCACTCGGCTGCTGGGCGAGCAGGAGGGTGAAGCTGCCGAGGAACGGCACCCAGATGAGGGTGAAGATCCCCGCCACCACGTCCCGGATCGCCATCAGCCCGGTCGCCTCCACGGCCCGCCACAGGATCAGGACGACAGCGCCAGCGGCGGTGGAGATCAGCATGCCGTCGGCCCCGTACACGGTGGTGCACACGACGATGCCGACGGCCGCCACCAGCAGCGGCGCCGCGGGGACGCGCAGGTTGGCGCTGCCTAGCGCGTGGGCCACCTCGAGGGTGGCCAGCACCGCCGCGATCGCGACGAGGGCGGGCAGCAGCGCCGGCACCAGGTAGAACACGCCCAGGAGGATGGCGCTGAGCGCCACGCCCACGCCGATGGCGGCGGGCAGATTCCGTCCGGCGCTGCGCTTGCGGCGCGCCGACGGGGCCGGGGCAGCCGGGGCTGCGGGCGCTGTGGTCACGGGCGGGTGGCTCCTCGAAGCAGACGGTGCCGCCGCGCACGGGGCGCGGCGGCGGGACGGATCAGACGGTGAGGAGCTCCTGCTCCTTGGCCTCGAGGGCCTGGTCGACGATCTCGGAGTACTTCTTGGTGAGTGCGTCGAGCTCCTTCTCGCCGCGCACGCCTTCGTCCTCGCCGATCTCCTTGTCCTTGACGAGCTGCTCCATGGCCTTCTTCGCGTTGCCGCGGGTGCCGCGGATGGCGATGCGGCCGTCCTCGGCCTTGGTGCGGGCCAGCTTCGTGTACTCCTTGCGGCGCTCCTCGGTGAGGGCGGGCAGGACCACGCGCAGGTTGTCGCCGTTGTTGGTGGGGTTCACGCCGAGGTCGGAGTCGCGCAGGGCGGTCTCCACATTGCTCATCGCGCCCTTGTCGTACGGGGTGACGATGATGGTGCGGGCCTCGGGGAACTGGAGGGAGGCGAGCTGGTTCAGCGGGGTGGGAGCGCCGTAGTAGTCCACGGTGATGCCTTCGAACATCGCCGAGCTGGCGCGACCGGTGCGGATGGTGGAGAACTCGTCGCGGGTGACCTCGACGGACTTCTTCATCCGCTCTTCGGCGTCCTTGAGGATTGCGGGGATTCCTTCGCTCATGATGCGTTCCTTCTGTGTTGGGGTGGTCGATGCGGGTCTCAGGCGCCGGTGACGACGGTGCCGATGCGTTCGCCGTTCATCGCGCGGGTGATGGCGCCGGGAGTGTCGAGGCCGAACACCATCATCTGCTGCTTGTTGTCCATGCAGAGGCTGAAGGCGGTGGCGTCCACGACCCGCAGGCCGCGCTGCAGGGCGTCCTCGTAGGTGAGGTGGTCCAGGCGCTCCGCGGTGGGGTCCTTCTTCGGGTCCGCGGTGTAGACGCCGTCCACGCCGTTCTTCGCCATCAGGACCTCTTCGCAGCCGATCTCCAGTGCGCGCTGCACAGCGACCGTGTCGGTGGAGAAGTACGGCATGCCGGCGCCGGCGCCGAAGATGACCACGCGGCCCTTCTCGAGGTGGCGCACGGCCCGCAGCGGCAGGTACGGCTCCGCGACCTGGCCCATGGTGATAGCGGTCTGCACGCGGGTGGAGGTGCCGGCCTGCTCCAGGAAGTCCTGGAGTGCGAGGCAGTTCATGACGGTGCCGAGCATGCCCATGTAGTCGGCGCGGCGGCGGTCCATGCCGCGCTGGGACAGTTCGGCACCGCGGAAGAAGTTGCCGCCGCCCACGACGATCGCGCATTCCACACCGGAGGCGACCGCTTCGGAGATCTCGCGGGCGATGCGGGAGACCACGTCCGGGTCCACGCCGACCCTGCCACCGCCGAAGGCCTCACCGGACAGTTTGAGCAGGACGCGACGCCTGCCCTCCTGGGCCCGGATGACGGGCATGGTCGAGGTGATCGGATCGGGGTCCTGGCTCATGTCTGTCCTTCCGCTGTCGCCACGGGACGGCCCGGCGGGGCATGCCAACGGGCGCTGCGGTCAATCCTACCGGTCACAGGTGGAGTCTTCCTGCCCGGCGCGGCCCGGTGTGCGGCCCGGCACCCGTCGGCCCCTCCCACGCGGGCCGACGGATGCCCCGCGTGACGCGCGAAGGGCGCCTCCCTCAGCGGGGAGACGCCCTTCAGCGTTCAGCGGATGCCGTGCGGGTCAGTTGCCCACGCGGAAGCGCACGAAGCCGGTGATGGTGCCACCAGCGGCCTCGACGACCTTGCCGACGGACTGCTTCGGGTCCTTGGCGAACGCCTGGTCGAGCAGCACGTTCTCCTTGAAGAAGCCGTTGAGGCGGCCCTCGACGATCATCGGCAGCGCCTTCTCCGGCTTGCCCTCGCCCTTGGCGGTCTCCTCGGCGATGCGGCGCTCGTCGGCGACGACGTCCTCGGGGACCTCCTCACGGGTGAGGTAGGTCGGGGAGTAGGCGGCGATGTGCATCGCGACGTCGCGGGCGACCTCGGCGCCGGCGGCGTCGGAGGCCACGAGGACGCCCACCTGCGGCGGGAGGTCCTTGTTGGTGCGGTGCATGTAGTTGGTGACGACCTCGCCCTTGACGCGGCCGATGCGACGCACCTCGATCTTCTCGCCCATGGTGGCGGCGGCGTTGGTGAGGTTCTCACCGAACGCGGTGTCCTGCAGCTCCTCCGGGGTGGAGGCGCCGGACTCGACGGCCGCGGCCACAGCCTCATCGCCCAGTGCGACGAACTTGGCGTTCTTGGCGACGAAGTCGGTCTCGGAGTTGATCTCCACGAGGGTGCCCTCCTGGCCGCCGTCGACGTCGCGGATGTCAGCGGCGACGAGGCCCTCGGAGGCCGAGCGGCCCTCGCGCTTGGAGATGCCCTTCAGGCCCTTGATGCGGATGGCCTCGATGGCCTTCTGCTTGTCGCCCTCGGACTCGTCGAGAGCCTTCTTGACGTCGAGCATGCCCGCGCCGGTGAGCTCGCGGATCTCCTTGATGTCAGCTGCGGTGTAGTTCGCCATGGATCAGTTCTCTTCCTTCTCGGAGGACTCTGCCTTCTCGCCCTCGGCCTGCTCGGCCGCGGGTGCCTCGTCAGCCTTCGGTGCTTCCTCGGCCTTGGCCTGGTCCTGCTGGACCTCGGACTGCTTGAGCAGCTCCTGCTCCCACTCGGCGAGCGGCTCGGCGTCAACAGCGGAGACGTTCTTCTCGCCCTTGTCCTCGGACTTCGCGTGGCGCTGCTGGAGGCCAGCGGCGACGGCGTCGGCGATGACGCGGGTCAGGAGGGTGACGGCGCGGATGGCGTCGTCGTTGCCCGGGATCGGGTACTGGACCTCGTCCGGGTCGGCGTTGGTGTCGAGGATGGCGACGACCGGGATGTTGAGCTTCTGCGCCTCATCGACGGCGAGGTGCTCCTTCTTGGTGTCGACGATCCACACAGCGGAGGGTGCCTTGGCCATGTCGCGGACACCGCCGAGGGTCTTCTCCAGCTTGTCCTTCTCACGGCGCATCATGAGCAGTTCCTTCTTGGTGTAGCCGGAGCCGGCCACATCCTCGAAGTCCATCTGCTCGAGCTCCTTCAGACGGTTCACGCGCGTGGACACGGTCTGGAGGTTGGTGAGCATGCCGCCGAGCCAGCGCTGGTTCACGTAGGGCATGCCGACGCGGGTGGCCTGCTCCTGCACGGTCTCCTGCGCCTGCTTCTTGGTGCCGACGAAGAGGATGGTGCCGCCGTGGGCGACGGTCTCCTTCACGAAGTCGTAGGCCTGGTCGATGTAGGTGAGCGACTGCATCAGGTCGATGATGTAGATGCCGTTGCGCTCAGTGAAGATGAAGCGCTTCATCTTGGGGTTCCAGCGACGGGTCTGGTGACCGAAGTGGACGCCGCTCTCCAGGAGCTGGCGCATGGTAACGACTGCCATGGTCGTCTCTCTTTCTACGCTTCTGGGCCCCGGGGGCGCAGAAGCGGCTCTTCTCGGTTGATTCGACGCTGCCGGTCGGCAGCGCTCGGCCTGGTGCCCGGCGCCCTGCCCGCTCCCCCGAGGATGCGGGTGAGACCGGTGGGAAGGTCGCCTGGATGGACACGCGATAGTCACCCGTCTGCGACGAGTGCCGCAGTCATGGTAGCCCACGGCCTCAGCCGCCCAACAGGGCCCGCGGGGCGATTGTGACGCACACGTGTGTGGACGTTCACCTGTCCACACCCGGGTGTTCACCGTTGCCCCGCCGTGCGGCCCGACGCACCCTCGAAGCATGTCTGCTGCACGCGCTCTCACCCTGTTCCTCACGCTCCTGCTGAGCCTTGCCGTGCCCGCTGCTCCAGCAGTCGGCGGCGAGGCCGACGGGATCTGGGCGTGGCCGCTCGGCCCCGACCACGACGTGGTCTCACTCTTCGACCGTCCGGACACCGTCTACTCCGCAGGTCACCGCGGCATCGACATCACCGCCTCCTCCCCCACCGTCACCGCGGTGGACGACGGCGTGATCGCCTTCGCCGGACCGGTGGCCGGCAAACCTGTGGTGACGATCCGCCACGCGAACGGCCTGGTCTCCACGTATGAACCGGTTCTCACGCAGCGCCGCGCTGGGGAGGCGGTCCGACGGGGCGATGTGATCGGCGAGCTGGACGGCTCCGGCGGCTTCTCCCATTGCGGTGACGTGCCGTGCCTGCATCTGGGGGCGAAGCGGACGGGGGTGCCGCGGGAACTGGAGTACCTGGATCCGCTGCCGCTGCTGGGGGTGCGCGGCCCGAGTGTGCTGCTGCCCCGCTCCAGCGCTGAGGTCCCCGCTCACGCCGCAGCTGCCCCTCCGACGGCACCGCCGCGCGTTCCGGTCAGGCCCGCGGATGCGCCTGGTCGATGGTGGAGCGCAGCCTCTCCGCTGTGACGTGCGTGTAGATCTGCGTGGTCTGCAGGGAGGAGTGGCCGAGGATGTCCTGCACGCTGCGCAGGTCCGCTCCGCCCTCCACGAGGTGGGTGGCGGCGCTGTGCCGCAGGGTGTGCGGGCTGATGCGGCCGCCGGTGCCGGTTCTTTGGCCTGCGTCGGCGACGATGCGGCGCACTTCGCGGTCGGAGATGCGGCCGCCGCGCACGCCGAGGAACACGGCGTCGGCGGGGGTCTTCTGGCTGGCCAGTACCCGTCGGCCGTCCTCCATCCACGTAGCGAGGGCGCGCAGGGCGGGGCGGCCGACGGGGACGACGCGTTCCTTGTTGCCCTTGCCGCGCACTCGGATCGTGTTCTGGCCGCGGTCGATGCTGCGCGGGGTGAGGGCGACGAGTTCGCTGACGCGCAGACCGGTGGAGTAGAGGATCTCGAGGATCGCGGTGGCGCGCTGGGCGAGGGCGCGGTCCTGGTCGCTGATCTCGCCGTCCTCGCCGGCCGATGCCTCCGCGGGCTGGTCGAGGAGGTTCGTCATCTGCCGGGCGGTGAGCACGCTCGGCAGGTGCTGGCCTCGCTTCGGGGTGCGCAGTCGCCGGCCCGGGTCGTGGTCGGCCCGGCCGGTGTCGAGGCGCCACGCGGTGAAGGTTCGGGTGGCGGCCGCGGCGCGGGCGAGCGTGGCCTGAGCCTGGCCCTTCTCGGAGCGCTGCGCGAGCCAGTCCCGCATGGTTGCGAGCTCGACCTCTTCGCCGAGGGCGTTCGCGAAGGTGAGCAGGGAGGTGACGTCGCGGAGGTAGCCGGTGATGGTGTGGGCGGAGCGGCCGCGTTCGAGCCGCAGGTACCGCGCGAAGTCGTGGAGTTCGGCCTGCTGCGCGTCGGTCAGCTTCGGGGCGGTCATGGCCGGGCGTAGGTGGAGCCGTCGGCGCTGCGGCGCAGCCGGCCCTGGTCGATGAGGAAGCGGCGAACGGTGGCGTGATCGATGACGACGGTGCCGAGGACGGCGTTCACTTCGCCTTCGGTCCAGGAGCCGCGGGTGAAGAAGCGCTCCGCGATCCATTCCAGGAGAGCGTCGCGGGCGGCGGGCTTCACCGGCAGGGTCCGCACGAGACCGTCCTCGAACAGGGCGTTGATGTCGGGGCGCTCCAGCGGTGCCGGGCCGCGCGCCGCGATGCGCAGCGTCTGCACGCCCTGCTGAGCCGTCGCGAACGCCGTCAGGTCCAGGGCGGGTTCGCCGTCGGGGTCGGTGACGAGACCGCAGGAGGCGAGCCGCTTCAGGTGCCCGGCGAGCGCCTTCTCCCCCACCAGTGCCGCGAGATCCGCCCTGTTCGCCCCGCCCGCGAGCGCGCCGACGATCTGCAGTCGCTGCGGGTCGTTCAGCGCAGCGAGCAGCTGCGGGGCGAGGGTCGGGGCGGTGGCGGTGCGGTTCATCCCGCCAGTCTAGAGCCGCCGCCGCACCCCACTGCCCGTGAGCTCCACCAGCCCCAGCATCGAGATGCGCTGCAGAGCCGCCTGGACCGCATCCACGCCCAGGCCGCAGTCGCGAGCGGCGGCGCGGCAGGAGATGACGGAGCGCGGCGGGACCGCATCGAGCACCCGCCGGTCCGCGGCGGAGAGCAGATCCAGCTCATCGACCACGCCCGTGCCGTCACTCGCGGGTGATGAGGTCACGAGTTCGGCGAGTTCGTCGGCGTCGGTGATGAGGACGGCTCCGTTCTCCCGGGCGAGACGATGGCAGCCGGCACTGGCGGGACTGGTGACAGGCCCCGGCACCGCCGCGACGGGCCGCGACAGGTCATCAGCCCGGTTCGCAGTGGACAGGGCGCCGGAGCGCAGCGCCGCCTCCACCACCACGGTCGCGGCACTGAGCGCGGCGATGATGCGGTTGCGGGCGAGGAACCGCCACCGGGTGGGCGCGGTGAACATCGGCGCTTCGGACAGGATGAGGGCGTGCCGCTCCACGGCCCGCAGCAGGTCCTCGTTGCCGCGCGGGTAGAACCGGTCCAGGCCGCCGGCGAGGACCGCGCAGGTCAGGGACTGGCCTGCGCTGAGGGCGCCGCGGTGGGCAGCGGCGTCGATGCCGTACGCGCCGCCGGAGACCACGGTGATGCCGCGCTCCGCCGCACCAAGAGCGAGGTCCCCCGCGACCTGGGCGCCGTAGGCGGTGGCGGCGCGGGCTCCGACGATCGCGACCGTCGGCCGCGCCGTCAGCAGGTCCGCGGGTGAGGCGCTGCCGCGCATCCACAGTCCGTACGGGGCGTTGACCCCGAGGTCCTCCACGGCTCCCGGCCAGGAGTCGTCCTCCGGGGTGAGGAAGCCGATGCCGGCGCGGTCCGCGTCATCGATCAGGTCCTCCAGCCGCACGGATCCGGCGCGGTCGCACCAGCGAAGGTGGGCGCGCTCCGCAATCTCCAGCGACGGGGCCCGCAGCGCCGAGCGGTCCGCGGCTTCCACCGCGATCTCATCGGCCGACGGGCTCTCGGCCGCGTGCCGGATCGCGTCATGCAGCTGGTGCACGCTCGGCTGCAGAGCGAGCTGGAGAGCCCGGTCGGGCCCGAATTCGGTGATGAGGGCGCGGGCAACGGGGTCGGTGGGTTCGGCGAGCGCGCTCCAGGCGGCGCGGGCGTCTCGGTCGTTCATCAGTGGGTCTCTCCTCGAAGCTGCAGGGCGTGGCCGACATCGGCATCCGTCGGCTGGTTGCGGTCGGCGAGGTCCGCGAGGGTCCAGGCGAGCCGGTGGACGCGGGCGCGCCCGCGCATAGTGAGGGCACCGCGGTCCACGAGGCGGCGCAGCAGGGCCTCCTCGGCGGCGGGCAGCGGCATCAGACGGGAGAGGGTGCTGCTGGGCAGTTGGGCGTTCAGGTGGTACCCGGTGCCGGCGAGTCGGGCGGCCTGGCGTTCGCGGGCCGCGCGGACGCGCTGCGCGATCACGGCACTGGGTTCGGCCGGAGGTGCGGTGTCCGCGGCGATGGCGCGCACCGGTGGAACGTCGATCCGCATGTCGATGCGGTCGGCGATGGGTCCGGAGATGCGGGTGAGGTAGCGGCGCTTCGCCATCGGGGAGCAGGTGCAGGCGCCGCCCTTGCCCCAGGCCTGTCCGCACGGGCAGGGGTTCGCGGCGATGACGAGCTGGAAGCGCGCCGGGTAGGTGATGGCGCCGCGGGAACGGTGCAGCCGCACCACGCCTGATTCGAGGGGTTCGCGCAGTGCCTCCATCGCGGTGCGCTGGAACTCGGGGGCTTCGTCGAGGAACAGCACACCGCCGTGGGCGAGGGAGACGGCACCGGGCCGAGCGATCCCGGACCCGCCGCCGATGACGGACGCGGTGGAGGCCGTGTGGTGCGGGCTGATGAACGGCGGGGTGCGGCGCAGGCCCGCGGCGGCGTCGAACTCCCCGGTGAGGGACAGCACCGCCGACAGGTCCAGGGCATCGGCGGTGGCGAGCGGCGGCAGGATGCCCGGCAGGCGGGAAGCGATCATGGTCTTGCCGGCACCGGGCGGGCCGATGAGGGACAGGTGGTGGCCGCCGGCGGCGGCGACCTCCGCGGCGAGCTTCGCCTGCTCCTGCCCGTGCACATCCGCGAAGTCACCGACGGGTGCCTTGGCTGTGCGCGGCGCAGGCGCGGCATGGTCGGTGCGGTCGCTGCGGGTGCGGGTGAACGCCCCGCCGTACAGGGCGATGACATCGGCGAGGTGCTCCGCTTCGATCACCTCGAGGTCGGGGACGAGGCGGCCCTCCGCGGCGTTCGTTGCGGGGATGACGGCGCGGGTGATGCCGGCCTCGCGCGCGGCCAGGAGGGACGGCAGCACGCCCGGCACCGGGAGGATCGCGCCGTCCAGGCTGAGCTCCCCGATGTGGAGCGTCCGAGAGCGCGGGCCGGACCGCAGTACACCGTGGGCGTCGAGCACAGCGACGGCGACGGGCAGGTCGAACCCGGAGCCGCTCTTCGGCAGCCACCCGGGCGTGAGGTTGATGATGAACTTCGACTGGCTGATCTTCGGGTGCCCGGCATGGTGGCAGGCGGCCCGTACCCGGTCCTGCGCCTGCAGGGTGGCGGTGCCGGCGAGGCCGACGATCTTCATCCCGGGCAGACCCTGAGTCTGCTGCACCTCGACATCGACCACGGTGCCGTCCAGCCCGTTCAGCGCCATCGACAGGGTGCGCGCGACGCTCATGAGCAGACGTCCTGGATGTGGTCGATGCGCGGCTCGGCGTGGACGCTGACGGCGATCGACATGACGTCGATCCGGATCGCGCTGTGCGCGGGCGCCCGGTTCATCAGGTAGTAGCCCGCCATGGTGCGCAGACGCCGCACCTTGTTCTCATCGACCGCGTGGACACCGGCGCCCACATGGGAGGGGCGGCGGGTCTTCACCTCGACGAACACGAGGGTGTCGCCGTCGGAGGCGACGATGTCGATTTCCCCGCGGCGGGTGCGGAAGTTGCGGTCGTGGATGGTCCAGCCGTCCCGCACCAAGCGGCGTACGGCGAGGTCCTCTCCGAGCCGGCCGATCTCCCGCGGGCTCATGGCGGCGATGTGGTCTCCGGTGGCGAATGCTGCGATGCTCATGCACCCCACCGTGCCCGGCCATCGGTCCGCGCGCCGCCCCGTCGGCCTCCCCGGGGACAAGTGGTGGTGTGAACGCCGCCGAGCGCCTGCTCAGCCGCCGGCTGCTACGGCAGGGAGATGTCCGGCTTCGCGAGCTCTTCGACGTTGACGTCCTTGAACGTCACCACGCGCACGGAGCGGACGAACCGCGAGGAGCGGTACACGTCCCACACCCAGGCATCCGCGAGGGTGAGCTCGTAGAACACTTCCCCGCCGGCGGAGCGGACCTGCAGGTCCACCTGGTTGGCGAGGTAGAAGCGGCGATCGGTCTCCACCACGTAGGTGAACAGGCTGACCACATCGCGGTACTCGCGATACAGCGCGAGCTCCATCTCCGCTTCGTACTCTTCGAGATCGTGTGCACTCACGCCGTCAACCCTACGCCAGCTTCCAGGTGGACCTGTGCTCCGGGTGAAGACCGTGCTCAGCGATCGCGGCGCGATGTGCGGCCGATCCGTACCCCTTGTTCGACGCCCACGCATACGCCGGCGCCGTCCGGTCCAGCGCCTCCATGAGGGAGTCCCTCTCCACCTTCGCGAGCACGCTCGCCGCGGCAGCGCTGACGCAGTCCTGATCGGCCTTCACCCGCACGAGCACGGGCACGGGGCCGAGGCCGTCGGTGACGAAGTCCAAGTTGCCGTCCAGGATGATCCCTGCGATCGGCAGCTGGGCATCCGTCTCCTCTAGGCGGCGGCCGACGGATTCCAGTGCCCGCCTCGCCGCCACGCCGAGCGCGGCGCCGATTCCGACCTCGTCGATCTCGACCGCGGCGGCGGACCCGGTCGCCCAGATCAGGTCCTCGTCCGCCCGCAGGGCGGCGCTGACGGCGGCCCGGCGCTTCGCGGTGAGCTGCTTGGAGTCGCGGATGCCGTCCGGCAGGACCTGGGCGCGGGCGGACCCGTCGGCCCGCCGGTGGACGATGAGCGCGAACGCGCCCACCAGGACGGGGCCGGCGAGGGCTCCGCGGCCCACTTCGTCCACACCGATGACGGCGGCGCGGGCCGCGTCGGGGTGGGCGGCGAACAGGTCCGCGGCGAGGCGCTCCTCGTCGACCGCGGTGGGGTCCACGACCATGTCAGGCGGCGGCAGCGAGGTCGCCGCGTCGCAGCGTCACCTGGTCGGCGCGGGCGGACGGCTCCGGCACGCCGCTGAACGACTTCTCGCCGTCGTTCAGCCATGCCCAGGAGCTGATCGGCCACATGATGACGAACGCGCGGCCCACCAGGTGGTCCTCGGGCACGAAGCCGTCGATGCCGCTGGCTTCGCGGTAGGCGGAGTCGGCGGAGCGGTAGCGGTTGTCGCCCATCACCCAGAACTTGCCCTGCGGGACGGTGACGGAGAACTCCGCCTGGCAGGCGCCCGCATCGGGACTGATGTACGGCTCCGTGAGCTCTTCGCCGTTGACCTTCACTGGCCCGTCGGTGGATTCGCACTGCACGGTGTCACCGGGCATGCCGATGACGCGCTTGACGAGGAACCGCTGCGAGGGGTCCGGCATCAGACCCACCACACTGAGGGCCTTCTGCACACCGGCGCGGGCACCTGTCGGCTCCGGGAACTCGCTGCCCACCCAGTCCGACGGGTCCTCGAACACCACCACGTCACCGCGGTTGATGTCCTTGAGGTCGTCGTGGAACTTCGAGACGAGGATCTTGTCCTGCTCCATCAGGGTGGGGCGCATCGACCCGGACGGCACGTAGAACGGCTGCACCACGAATGTTTTGATCAGCACGGCGATCAGCAGCGCGATGCCGAGCGTGAGGGCGTAGTCGAGGATGGTGCGGCCGAGGCCGCGGCGCGCTGCGCGACGGCGGCGGCCGGTCGGCGCGGGATCGGGCTCCGCAGCCGGTGGGGAAGTCTCAGGTGAGGTGCTCATCGGTCTCATCCTAGGTCGGGGGCGCCGCCGAAGCGCCCAGGGGGCAGCACGATCCAGCGCACTTCTCCGCGCACCCGCTCCACGGGCACCATGCCGCCGCCGGGGGCGCCGAGCTGGCTGCGGGAATCAGCGGAGTTCTCACGGTTGTCGCCGAGGACGAACATCCGTCCTGCCGGGACCTTCACGTGGAACTCCTGGGCCGACGGCTTCACCCCCGGCGGCAGGTAGGGTTCGTCCAGTTCGTCGCCGTTGACAGTGATGGCGCCTGACGGGCTGCAGCACTGGACCTCGTCCCCGCCGATCCCGATGACGCGCTTCGTCCAGAAGTGGGTGGACCCGTCGGCCGAGGAGAAGTAGCCGGTGCCGTCGAACACGACGACCTGGCCGCGCTCTGCGGTGCCCCGGGTGCTGCGGTCCACGAGGATGACATCGCCGCGCTGCAGGGTGGGCTGCATCGACTCGGAGGGAATGCGGAACGGTTCGGTGACGAACTGCCGCACCCCGAGCACCGCCAGGAGGGCGAGAATGACGGAAACGGCGACCACTGTCCACAGGGGCCGCCGTTCCGGACGTGACTGAGCGGTGCTCAGCTGTGGTCGCGCTTCTCGCGGATGCGGGCCTTCTTGCCGGTGAGGCCGCGCAGGTAGTACAGCTTCGCGCGGCGCACGTCACCGCGGGTCACGACCTCGATCTTGTCGATCGTCGGTGCGTGCACCGGGAACACGCGCTCCACGCCCACACCGAAGGAGACCTTGCGGACGCGGAAGGTCTCGCGGATGCCGCCGCCCTGACGAGCGAGGACGTAGCCCTGGAACACCTGGATACGAGAGCGGTTGCCCTCGACCACGCGCACGTGGACCTTGACGTTGTCGCCCGCGCGGAACGCCGGGATGTTGTCGCGCAGCTGAGCTGCATCGAGTGCATCGAGCTTCTGCATGATGTCTCTCCTACCCCTCGCCCCAGGTCGACGGGAGATGTCTTCACCCTCGCCGGCACGCGGCCGACGAGCGTCACTCACAATGAGGTGTGTGCTGGGCCTCTGGCTGCCACTCCCATGGCAACGGACCTGCCCGATCGCTCAGTGCCGACCACCCCTGAGGCAGTGGACGGCGCGATGCGCACAGTCCACGATTCTTCCACCAAAGCCCCGCGGGGGCAATGCTGCGCCCCGCCGCTGCGGTGCGAATCCCACCACAGGCCGCCGCCTGCCGCGCGCAGGGGGGCCGACGGGGTCACTCCCCCAGCAGGTCCGGCCGCCGCTCCCGGGTCCGCTGCACGGCCTGCTCGCGCCGCCACTGGGCGATGCGACCGTGATGCCCGCTCATCAGCACCTCCGGCACGTCGCGCACCTGCCCGTCCGGCGACGTCCACGATGCCGGCTTCGTGTAGATCGGGTACTCCAGCAGACCGACCGAATGGGACTCCTCCACGATCGACTCCGGGTTGCCGAGCACGCCGGGCACGAGCCGAACGATCGCTTCGGTCATCGCCAGCACCGCGACCTCGCCGCCGTTGAGGACGTAGTCGCCGAGGGAGTGCAGGCGCGTCTCGATGCCGGTGTCCCGCAGGTATTCGTAGACGCGCTCGTCAATGCCTTCATAGCGACCGCAGGCGAAGATCAGCCACTGCTCACCGCTCAGGGACTGCGCCGCGGCCTGCCGGAACGGCTCACCGGCGGGGTTCGGGAAGATCACGATCGGCTGCGCCTGATCGTCCCCCAGTGCCCGTCGGCCCGCCTCGATGACGTGGGCGAACGCCTCCGCCCACGGCTCCGGCTTCATCACCATGCCGGCGCCGCCGCCGACGGGAGTGTCGTCCACGGTGCGGTGGCGGTCGTGGGTGAAGTCCCGCAGGTTGTGCAGCTGCAGGTCGAGGGCGCCGTCACGGCGTGCCTTCCCGATGAGGGACAGGTCCAGCGGATGCAGGTACTCGGGGAAGATGGTGATGACGTCGATGCGCATGTCAGTCGCGCTCCGAGTCCGCGTTCTCCGGGTCGAACAGACCACCGGGCGGGTCGGCGACGATCCGCCCCTGCTCGAGGTCCACTTCCGGCACGAGCTCCTCCACGAACGGCAGCATGACGCGCTGACCGCTGACGGCGCGGACGATGAGGACGTCCTGCGCGGGGTAGTGCTCGAGGTCGAGGACGGTGCCGAGTTCGGTGCCGTCGGCCGTCACCACCGGCAGGCCCTTCAGCTCCGACGGGTACCAGGCGTCAGGATCCTGCTCGAACTCCTCGTCCCGGTCCAGCCGCACCGTGAGGTCGGCGCCGCGGACCTGTTCGGCGGCGGTGCGGTCGCGCAGTTCAGCGAACTTCGCGTACCAGCGGCCCTGCTGGATGCGGGTGGAGGTGACGGTGAGGGTGCGCGGCAGAGCTGTCGTGTCCGCTCCGATGACGCCGGCGGGGTTGACATCGAGCACGGCCCCGTCGGCGAGGCGGACCTCGGGGATGTCGGTGCGCAGCATGACGGCCACCTCCCCCTTGAGTCCGTGCGCCCGGCCGATGGTGCCGACGGCGACGGTGATGGTGTTCTCGCTGGGCATGGGAGTTCCTGTCTGTCAGCCGGCGAGGTCGCCGGACTCGCTGTCTGTGACGTCGCTGGCGCCGGAGAATCCGGCGGACGAGCAGGCGGAGCCGAACTGGTCCATCGCGTCCCGCAGCCCCGGGGAGTCCATGTCGCCGTCCAGAGCGGCGGTGAACGGCTTCTGGATCTCGCCGATGGCGGCGGCGACGCCCTCATCGTCCACCGCGCGCTTCTGCTGCTCGAGGTAGTCGTTGACCCGCTTCACGGTGTCCATGTCGTCAGCGCTGACGGTGCGCGGGGACAGCCCCACCACGCGGAACATCTCGGACGGCAGCACGTTCGCGGTGCTGAACACACCGAGGGTCTGCGGTTTCGTGCTCAGTTCGGAGCACACGAGCTTCGCGGACTTCTGGCCGCCCTTCGACGGGTCGGCGTCGAACGCGGCGGCCTGCGAATAGCCGGAGCAGGCGGCGGCGACACCGCGGTAGGCGTCGGCGAACGCCCCCATGTCCGCCTTCGAGCCCTTGGGGGCTTCGTCCTGGAACCAGACCATCAGCGGTTCCACGTCGGTGCGGACGGAGTCGTCGGCGTCCTGGAACACGGTGCGCAGGGTGTCGGCGCCGGAGGCGAAGAACTGGGTGTCGCCATCGGTGGATTCGGCGACGCTGCCGGCGAGCCCGAGGATCTCGTACGCCTTCGGGGACAGGTAGTCGGGGTCGCCGAAGAAGTCGAGGCAGGCCGCCTTCGTGGCGGGGTCCTCAGCGGCGATGCTGGACGCCGACGGGCTCTGCTGCTCGGCCGGCTTCTGCGCCTGCCCGCCGGGGCCGGTGCAGGCGGCGATGAGCAGCAGGGAACTGAGGGCCGCTGCGGTGGTGGCGGTGGTGCGGCGGAGCGTACGGGTGATGGTCACTGGTCTGCCTTCAGGTGGTGGGGATGAGCGAAGGCGGCAGCGCCCCGGAGGGTGCTGCCGCCTTGGTGCATAAGGGGCACGGTCGCTGCGGCTGGGTCACCGCTTGTCGGTGTCGACGATGTCGACACGGACGTCGTCATCGGACAGCGCCTGGGTGACCGTGCGCAGAGCGCGAGCGGTGCGACCCGAGCGGCCGATCACGCGGCCGAGGTCCTCGGGGTTGACCCGGACCTCCAGCAGCGGGCCGCGGCGCGTGTTCTTCTCCCTGACGCGGACGTCATCGGGGTTGTCCACGATGCCGCTGACCAAGTGCGACAGTGCCTCAGCGCGAGCGGTCATGCTCAGGCCTCGTCCGACGCCTCAGCGGAGGCGTCCTCAGCCGGAGCGTCCTCGGAGCCCTCAGCGGCCTCGGCTTCGGCGGCGGCCTTCTCAGCCTCTGCCTTCTCCTTGGCCTTCTTCGCCTCGTCGCGCTTCTCAGCTGCCTGCTTGTCAGCGGCGGCGATGCGCTCCTCAGCGGACTCCTTCTCGGCCTTGGTCTTCAGGGTGCCCTCGGCGCCCTCCTCGCCCTTGAACTTGGCCCAGTCGCCGGTCGCGCGCAGGATGGCTGCGACCTGGTCGGAGGTCTGGGCGCCGACGCCCAGCCAGTACTGTGCACGCTCGGAGTCGACCTCGATCAGCGAGGGCTCCTCGGTGGGACGGTAGACACCGATCTCCTCGATGACGGCGCCGTCGCGCTTCTTGCGCGAATCGACGACGACGACGCGGTAGTGGGGTGCATGGACCTTGCCCATGCGCTTCAGACGAATCTTGACGGCCACGCGGCTGTCTCTCCTTCTTGACGGTGGGTGAATTCGGCGCACCCTGTGGGGTCATGCGGGGCGCACGTCCTTCGGCTGGACGCATCGGCGGCAGGTAGAGGGCTGCCGGCGACACATACAGCAGATGATTATGCCAGGATTCACCGCACCCGGCCAGGGCGATCCCATGTGCCGGTCCGCACAGTCGCATCCTGCCCACCGGCCCCACCATCGACCCCATGCTCCTCTCCGGACTGCTGTCCCTGCGGCGCGGCAGCGCACGGGGACGGCCGGTGGAGCTTCGGTCTCGGCGCGATTGCTGCGAGCATCCTGTGGTTCACGGCGCTCGGCTACGGGGCGCGCCTGCTCGACGTCCTCGTGGGCGTGACGATGCTGGTCATCGCGCTCACACTGATCCTGCGCTGATGCGGATCCTGCGCTGACGGCCTCAGCCGCCGACGACCTCCCCGCGCAGCATGATCGCGTCCAGATCGCGCAGCGCTCGGTGGTCGCGGCGCGGATCCTCCGCGGTCACGATGAGGTTCGCCGGCGCGCCCTCCACCAGCCCGGGCTTGCGGAGGAACTCGTGCGGCGCGAACACAGCCGCATCCAGGATCTGCTCGGCGCTGAGGCCGCACTTGGCGATCTCGTCGAGCTCGTCGTGGATGATGCCGTGGCCGAGCACGCCGCCGCTGTCCGTGCCGGTCAGCAGCTGCACGCCCGCGTCGACGGCGTCGCACGTCCGCTCGAAGCGCTCCCCCCGCAGGCGGCGCATGTGCGCGGCGTACTGCGGGAACTTCCGCTCCCCCTGGTCGGCGTAGTCGGTGAACCGGTCCACGTTCACCAGGGTCGTCACCACGGGGATACCGGCCTCGGCGACCGCGGGGATCGTCTCGTCGGTGAGGCCGGTGGCGTGCTCCAGGCAGTCGAAGCCGGCCTGAAGCATCAGCGGGATGGTCTCCTCATCGAACGTGTGCGCGGTGATGCGGGCACCGGCGGCGTGGGCGGCATCCGCGGCGGCGCGGAAGTCATCCGCGGACCAGCAGGGGGCGAGGTCGCCCTTGTCACGGTCGATCCAGTCGCCGACGATCTTCACCCACCCGTCGGACCGTTCCGCCTGCGTCGTCACCGCGGCCGGCAGGTCCTGGGGGTCGACCTCGTCGGCATAGCCGATGAGGTAGCGGCGGGTGCGGGCCACGTGGCGGCCGCAGCGCACCAGATCGGGCATCAGGTGCCCTGCCTCGCCGGGCGCAGTGGCCTGCAGCGGGGAGTTGTCGATGATGGACCCGGCGTCGCGGATCAGGAGGACACCGGTGTCGCGGTTGCGGCGCATCTGCTCGCGCGCCGTCTCCAGGGTGGTGCCCTCACCGCTGTCGTTGATGCCGATGTGGCAGTGCAGGTCCGCCAGGCCCGGCAGCGCGTATCCGGCCAGGCGCCGGGTGGGGGCGGAACCCGTCGGCCGCTCGAACGTGATCCGGCCGCCCACCACCCACGCCTGGGGGGCCTCCTCACCGGCGGCGGTGAGGATGGGCCCGCTCAGATGGAGCACCTCCGCGGCTGTCACTTGCCGAACATCTTCCGCATCTCAGGGGGCAGGGAGTTCAGCTGCTTCGGATCGAGGCTGGACAGGTCCGGCATCTCGCCGCCGCCCTGACCGCCGAGGCCGAAGGCGGACCCGGCGGGCTGGTTCGCCTGCTTCTGCGCCCACGCCTTCTCCTGGGCGGCGCGCTTCGCCGGGTTGCCGGACTTCGACTTCCGCTTCTTCTGCTGCGGCTGCTGGCGGCCCTTGGACTTCTTGCCGAAGCCCATCCCGGGGCCGCCCGGCATGCCGCCGCCGGCCATCCCCTGGCCCATGGAGCCCATCATCTTCTGCGCCTGCTTGAAGCGCTCCAGCAGCTGGTTCACTTCGGTGACGGTCACACCGGAGCCGGCGGCGATGCGGGCCCGACGGGACCCGTTGATCTGCTTGGGATTCGCGCGTTCGAACGGGGTCATCGACTGGATGATCGCTTCGATGCGGTTCAGCTGGGAGTCGTCGAACTGGTCGATCTGCTCCTTGTACTGGCGCATGTTCGGCAGCATGCCGAGCATCTTCTTCATCGACCCCATCTTCTTCATCTGCGCCATCAGGCCCAGATAGTCGTTGAAGTCGAAGTCCTCGCCCTTGGTGAGCTTGGACGCCATCTGCTCGGTCTGCTTCTGATCGAACGACCTCTCCGCCTGCTCGATGAGGGAGAGCATGTCGCCCATGTCGAGGATGCGGTTGGCCATGCGGTCCGGGTGGAACCGTTCGAAGTCGCCGAGGGCCTCACCGGTGGAGGCGAACAGGATCGGGCGCTCGGTGACGCCGGTGATGGAGAGGGCGGCACCGCCCCGAGCGTCGCCGTCGAGCTTGGAGAGGACCACGCCGGTGAAGCCGACGCCGTCGCGGAACGATTCGGCGACGCGGGCGGCGTCCTGACCGATCATCGCGTCGACCACGAACAGGGTGTCGTCGGGGTTGACGGCGTCGCGGATGTCGCGGGCCTGCTGCATCATCTCCTCGTCCACACCGAGGCGACCCGCGGTGTCGACGATGACGATGTCGTGGTGCTTGTCGCGGGCGATGGCGACACCGTTGCGCGCCACCTGCACCGGGTCGCCCACACCGTTGCCGGGCTGCGGGGCGTACACGGCGACGCCGGCACGGCGACCCACGATCTGCAGCTGGTTGACGGCGTTGGGGCGCTGCAGGTCGGATGCGATCAGCATCGGCGTGTGGCCCTGCTCCTTGAACCACTTCGCGAGCTTGCCGGCGAGGGTGGTCTTACCGGCGCCCTGGAGGCCGGCGAGCATGATGACGGTGGGCGGGTTCTTCGCCAGGCGCAGCTCACCGGTGGCGCCGCCGAGGACTTCGATGAGCTCCTCGTGGACGATCTTGACGACCTGCTGGGCGGGGTTGAGAGCCTTGGAGACCTCTTCACCGAGGGCGCGCTCACGGATCTGGGCGGCGAAGGAGCGGACCACGGGGACGGCGACGTCGGCGTCCAGGAGTGCGCGGCGGATCTCGCGGACTGTCTTGTCGACGTCCGCTTCGGTGAGGCGGCCGTGGCCTCGCAGACCCTTGAGGGATTGAGTGATCCGGTCGGACAGGTTGTTGAACACGAAGAATGGACCTCAGCGGTTGATCGGGGCGGCAGGCGGTGTGACGGCTCGCGCCAATGGTGGCGCACCCGCATGCCGGGCCCGACCATCCTACCGGTGGCGGATGGGGCCCCGCACGCGGGTGCGGCGGGTGAGGTGAGGAGTCCGTCGGCCGCTCAGGCCTCAAGCAGGGCGTCGACGAAGCCGTACGGGTCGAACGGGGTGAGGTCGTCCATGCCTTCGCCGAGGCCGACGAGCTTCACCGGCACGCCGAGTTCGCGCTGCACGTTGACGACGATGCCGCCCTTCGCGGTGCCGTCGAGCTTGGTGAGGGCGATGCCGGTGATGTCGACCGCTTCGGCGAACACGCGCGCCTGCTGCATGCCGTTCTGACCGGTGGTGGCGTCGATGACCAGGATGATCTCCTGGATCTTCGCCCCCTTGAGCGCCTTCGATGCGACGCGGCTGATCTTGCCGAGCTCGTCCATCAGGCCCTTCTTGTTCTGCAGGCGGCCCGCGGTGTCGATGACGACCACGTCCACATCCTGCTTGATGCCCTCGGTGACCGCATCGAACGCGACCGATGCGGGGTCGGCGCCCTCGCGGTCGCTGCGGACGGTGTCCACGCCGACCCGTTCACCCCAGGTGGTGAGCTGTTCAGCAGCCGCGGCGCGGAACGTGTCGGCGGCGCCGAACACAACGGTGCGCCCCTCCGCGATGAGGACGCGGCCGAACTTGCCGGTGGTGGTGGTCTTGCCGGTGCCGTTCACGCCGACCATCACGATGACCGACGGGACCCGTTCACCGCTGGGCGCTTCGATGGCGCTGGCGGCGATGCGGCGGTCCAGGGTCGGGTCCACGACCTTGACGAGCTCGTCGCGGAGGATGTCGTGCACCTCCGCGGGGTCGCGGGAGCCGAGCACCTGCACGCGGGCGCGCAGGCCGTCCATCAGCTCATCGGTGGCGGCGGGCCCAAGGTCGGCGAGCAGGAGGGTCTCTTCGATCTCCTCCCAGGTGGCGTCGTCGATCTCGTCGCGGGTGAGGAGGTTGAGCAGACCGCGGCCCATGGCGCCGGAGCGCTGCAGACGGGCGCGCAGGCGCACCATGCGATCAGCGGTCGGTTCCGGCTGCTCGAGTTCGACCGGTGCTTCGTCCACCACCGTCTCATCGGCCGCTTCAGCGGGCGCGGCTGCCGACTCGGTCTCGGCCTCGGGGGCGGTTGCTGCGGCGGTGGAGCCGCCGGCCGACGGAGCCTCTGCCTCACGCGCTTCCGGAGCTTCAGCGGTCTCGGGGCCTGCGTCGGCCGCCTCCTCCGACTTCTTCGGCGCGGCGGGGGCAGTCAGCGTGTCACCCCAGGTGGGTGCGGCGGGGCGCGGGCGCGCCGGCGGGCGGACGGTCTCCGCGCCGCGGCCTTCGGGGCGGCGCCCGTCGGTCTTGGTGGTGGGTTTGGTGCGCGAGCGCATGCCCGCCCAGATGCCGCCGCCGATGACGGCGAGTCCGCCGCCGCCGGCGAGAACGGCCATCAGAATGTCATTGGGATCCACAGGCACCTCCGTAGTGTTGCGCAGCCGGGCGCGGTGGGGCGCCGGTGCGGGATGCGGGCGGGCATGCGCCCGATGGGTCAGTCAGCGCGCCGGAGCACCGGATGCGCGCGGGCGCACCGGTTCAGCGCTGAGACCAGTCTATGCGGGAGGTCAGGCGGCGATGGAGTCGCGGCGCGGGCGACGCGGCGAACGGTGGATGCCCGTTGCGCGGCGCAGCACGGTCGCCTCCTCATCGGGGACGATCCGACGGGGCGCGGGGCCCGTCGGCGCACTGCGATGGCGCACGCCCGGTGCGGCCGGCTCGGCCGGGGCGGGCGTGCGGGCCGGCACGCGCACGGCGGTCGGGGAATCGGTGACGCGGGAACGGCGCGATTCAGCGAGCGCAAGGGCTGCGACGACGATGAGCAGGACTGCTGACACGGCCACAGCGAAGAGGAGGAAGATCACGACGGAAGCCATGCCCATAGTGTGCACCAGCAGCCGCCCTCCCGGTAGGGGAATTCGTCACCAATGATGAACCGGGAATGTGAAACGCGCGACCCCACAAGTGGGGCCGCGCGCATCGAACGGGTTCGGGGCAGAGGATCAGAGGTTCGGGAACCAGATCCCGATCTCGCGGTCAGCGGATTCGACGGAGTCTGAGCCGTGCACCAGGTTCTGGATCACCGGGGCATCCCATTCGCGACCGAGGTCGCCGCGGATCGTGCCCGGCGCGGCCTCAGTGGGGTTCGTTCCGCCGGCGAGGGAGCGGAAGCCCTTGATGACGTTCTCGCCCTCAGCAACCAGGGCGACGATCGGTCCGCCGGCCATGTAGGTCACGAGCGGGTCGTAGAAGGGCTTGCCCTCGTGCTCGGCGTAGTGGGCGGCCAGCTCTTCCTTGGTGGCGGTGCGCTGCGACAGGGCGACGATGTCGTAGCCCTTCGCCTCGATGCGGCGGATGATCTCACCGCGCAGGCTGCGCTGGACGGCGTCGGGCTTCAGCAGGACGAGTGTTCGTTCAGTGCTCATGGGCCCACACTATCCGGTGGAGCCAGCGGGGCACTCCCACGGGCCGGTCGGACCGGGTGTGGACGACCACTTCCCCACACCCGACAACACCCTTTAATACCCTGCGAACTGGGCATTCGCCGACCCCGACTTTCAATGTCGCACCCCTCCCCCAGCCTGACTGCACCCATCGGAACAGGACACCGTCGGCCGGAAGGAGGAGAGATCATGGCGCTGGACATCGAGCCGCTGCGGACGCTGCCGAAGAGCGGTGACAGCACACTGGACAGCATCCACCAGGCCGCGGTGAACCTGGCAGCGCAGGCGTCCGCCCTGCACGCCGACCTGCTCGGCGCTCCTCTCGCGGCCGGTCAGGACTACGCCAGCGCCACCACCGCCGTCGCCGCTGCCCGTGACCAGATCACCCTGCTCCTCGGTACGCTCGCCGCGCAGGCCACCCGCTCAGCGGTCCACGAAGTCGCCACCTGGACCCGCCAGTCCCACCACCGCGCCCGCCGATTCATCACCGGGCACGCCCTGATGAACGCTGCGATGCCGCGCCTTCGGGAAGCCGTCGTCACCGGGGCCGTGGAGCACGAAGCTGCCCTCACCATCACTCACGAAGCCTCCCTCGCACCGAGCCTGGATCATCAGCGTGAACTCGACCGGGTCCTGTCCGAGGACGCCCCTCAGCTCACCGCCGCGGGGACCCGAGCGTGGCGGGACCATACGCGGCGCCGCATGGCGGAGCTGGACCCGCAGACCGTGTACGACCGGGCTCAGCGCGCCCAGCAGAACCGCCGCGTCACGCTCCGCGACGCCGACGACCAGGCGGGCCCTCGCCGCCATGACCACGGTGCCCGCGCGGGGCGTCGGTCCGCGAATGCACTCAGCCGCGCCCGTCGGTGCCGAGGACCCGCGCGTCCACCGCGTCCTTCTCCCGGTCCATCGTGTGGCCCTTCACCACGCTCACTAGGTACAGGATCGCGAACGCTGCGCCCACCACCCACATGGCGGGAACCACCAGACCCATGAGGAGAACGGGGAGCTGCAGCACCAGGCCCAGCCAGTACCCGGCAGCCGTCGGCCGCCTCATCATGCCCACCGCGACCAGCAGCAGGACCACCAGGGCCAGACCGACCGTCCACGTCACCGCCCGGTGCTCCGGCGCCAGACCATGCGCCACCAGGACGGAGAAGAAGATGACCGCGGCTTCGCAGATCAGCGTGGTCGCCGCCAGCATGCGCTGCGCTGGACCCTTGCGGCGGGACGGGGTGAAATCGAACATTCCGGCCATGATCACACCTCACCGTCCCGGCCCAGGAGCTGACGCACTTCAGCGGACAGCGTCACCGACCCCGCGGCCACGATGCCGCCGAACGAGTCGCCCCCGGCCTCCGCGATGTCGACCGCGCGCTGGATCGCATCCGGCAGGTGCGCCGCTTCGATCACGCGGTCCTCATCACCGAAGACGTCCTCCGCGATCATCGACAGGCGGTCCGCCGGGATCGCCCGCGGCGACGACGTCTGCGTGATCACCACCGTGTCCATCAGCGGTTCGAAGATCGACAGGATCTCGTGCACGTCCTTCTCCTGCAGCACCGCCACGATCCCCGTGACCGAGGTGAAGCGGAAGTTCTCCCGCACCGTCTCCACCAGTGCTTCGGCACCCGCAGGGTTGTGCGCCGCGTCGACCACGATCGTCGGTGACTGGCGCACCACCTCGGCGCGGCCCGGCGAGGTCACCGACCCCGCCGCTTCGCGCAGCAGCTCCAGGTTCAGCGGCTCATCGCCGCCTCCGAGGAACGCCTCCGCCGCCGCAATCGCCAGCAGCGCGTTGGACGCCATGTGCTCCCCCAGCAGCGGCAGGAACACCTCGTCGTACCGGCCCGCGATGCCCTGCACGGACAGCATCTGCCCGCCCACACCGGGAACACGGTCCAGCACCGCGATCTGCTCGCCCTCAACAGCCGCCGTGATGCCGCGCTCCTCCGCGACCTCCTGCAGCACGTCCATGGCCGACGGGTGCTTCTGTGCGCCCAGCACAGCGATCGCACCCGGCTTCAGGATCCCGGCCTTCTCCCCCGCGATCTCCTCAATCGTGTCGCCCAGGTACTCCTGGTGGTCGAGGGAGATGGAGGTGATGACGGTGACGTCGCTGTCGATGATGTTGGTGGCGTCCCAGGTGCCGCCGAGCCCGGTCTCGATGACGGCGGCGTCGACCGGGGCGGTGGCGAACGCCTGGAACTGCATCGCGGTGAGGACCTCGAACATGGTCATGCGGGGGCCGCCGGCGGCGAGGGACTCCTGATCGACGCGCTCCACGAACGGCATGACGTCCTCGAACGCCTGCACGAAGTCGGCTTCGCTGATGGGGTCGCCGTCGATGGCGATGCGCTCCGTCGGAGAGTGCAGGTGGGGGCTGGTGATGCGGCCGACCCGCAGGCCCGCGCCCATGAGGATCGCTTCGGCGACCCGGGCGGTCGTGGTCTTGCCGTTCGTGCCGGCGATGTGGATGCTGCGGTAGGAGTTCTGCGGGTCGCCCATCAGCTCCATCACCCGACGGATGCGCTCCAGGCCCGGCTCGATCTCGTTCTCAGGGGCGCGCGCCACCAGTGCGGCGTAGGCGCGTGCGAAGTCCTCTGAGTGCTCCACGCTCTCTCCTCCACGAATCAGACAGGGACCGGGTGCTCCTGCGGCCCCGAGCCAGTCTACGGGCGCGATGTCCACATTCCCGCCCCCACCCGGTTGTCCACAGGCCGACGGGTGCCGTGCGTCTCCCCGCGCTGCTCTCCCTAGCCTGGACCGCATCATCCGCTCCACCCGGGAACGAGGACACTCCATGACTGCACCCGCCGCCGACCCCGCCGTCACCGACCCCACCGCTGCTGACGCGATCGGGATGGACCCCGCCGCTGTCGAGGCCGCTGCGACAGCCCTCGAGGAGGCCGCCGCCACGATCCTCACCGGGCAGAAGGACATGGCGCACATCGCCACGTCCATGTCCTGGGACGGCCCCGATGCCGATGAGCACCGGCGATGGGTGCGTCAGGTGTTCGACCGCGACTGCCAGGAGGTCGCTTCGGAGATCAGCCGCATCGCCCGGGAACTGCACGACCAGGTCCGCCACCAGATCGACGCCTCCACCGCCCGCGGCATCATCCCCGACCCCGGGGGCTTCGGCTCCGCTCTGCGCAGCGGCTTCCAGCAGGGCGCGCCGCACATTGCCCGCGGCGTGCCGCTCGGCTACGGCCCCGCCCGCACATTCGGGGCGCCGACGGGTTCCACCAACGGATACCTCGACGACGATGACCCCGCGCCCGACTGGCTCGAAGGCCCGGTCGAGAAGGGACTGTCGCTCATCGGGCAGGGCGGCCGCGCGATTGTTGGGGCCTGGCAGGACGAGCGCGAGGCGAAGCTGCGTTCTCAGGGAGTCCACCCGGACATCGTGGAGCAGGCGCGCCGCAATGACGAGATCGCCGTGGAACCCCTGTTGAGGTTCATCGATGGGACCGGTCCCGCGCCTTCAGCGATGGAGACCGCATCCGGGGCCGCTCTGCTCCTGGCCAGCCCGTTCCTCGCCCATGGGCAGAACCTCCAGGGCATCGCCAACGCAGTCACCGCAGTCGTCAACGGTCAACCAATTCCCGATTTCGCCAATGCCGAACCGGCGGTCCTCGACGTCGCCACCACCGAGGGAGGCACAGTCCCCGCGAACACTGCTGAACTCGTCCTCGGCATTGAAGACGTCCGTGCACCCACGGTGGAGGCCGGCACCGACCAGGGCAGGATCTCCGTCACGCAACTGCGGGACGAGAACGGCCAGGCCACGGCGATCGTGCACGTCCCGCCCACAGAAGGAACACCGATCGATCAGATCGACGCATGGACCGGGGCGCAGGGAAACAACCGCGACTGGCTCAGCAACGTCCACCTCGCGTCTGCGGACCGCGACGCAGCGGCCGTGAAGGACATCGACGTGGCTCTGAAGGAGGCGGATCTGCCGCCGGGCACTCCTGTGCTCCTGGTCGGCCATTCACAGGGCGGGCTGGCGGCGGCGCGATTCGCCCAGGATCCGCAGTACAACGGCCCGGGGGCCCACCTCGTGACGGATGTCGTCACCGTCGGCTCCCCCGTGGACTCCATTCAGCCCGCGCATACGAACACGCAGCTGACGTCGATCTCGCACGGGGACTCCTACCTCGAGGTCGGCGGCATGCGTGTGCCGCTCCCGACCGATGGCGACATCGTCCCCGCTCTCGACTTCAACGAGCGTTCGCTCAACGAACAACTGGTCGCGATCGACCTCCCCGATCAGGAACCGGCGCCGAACTCCGAGGTCAACTACCTGGATCTGAACCACAACAGCGGGCACACTCACCCGAACGGCGAGATCCGCAGGGACTGGGGCTACACCGGCTCCATTGCGAAGTTCGAGAACAGCAACGACCAGCTGATCGCCCTGAACCGGCGGCTTGAGGGGACGTACACCGGTGAGAACGTGACAGCGGTGCGCACCACCGTCGTCACCACAGGGGTGGAGAGGTGATGCGCACCGCTGACGCCGGGGCGCGGCCCGGCTATGCGGCGCGGCCGGTCACGCCGAGGAGCGTGATCACGCCTTCGCGAGCGCGATCGCCACGGGCCCGGCCGTCACCGATTCGTCGGTGCTGAAAAGGGGGTCGCCGCCGAACGCGTCGGCCGCGGACCCGCCGATGCTGACCTCACGCGCGAGGACCTCACCGGCGACCAGCTGCTCGAAGGAGCGGACTGCGGACTCGATCGACTCGGCGGATGCGGAATCGGCGCCGGCGATGTGCAGGCGGATGCGGTCGGAGATGTTCAGACCGGCGGAGCGGCGTGCGGACTGCACCGCACGCACCACGTCACGGGCGGTGCCTTCGGCTTCGAGCTCCGGCGTGAGCTGCGTGTCCAGCACGATGAACGCGCCGCCGCGCAGCACACCGATCGCGACACCGTCGGCGGCCGCATCGGACCCGGCCACGAGGTCGAGCGTGTATTCGCCGTCCACGAGGTCGATGCCGCCGGCAGTGACGGTGCCGTCCTCCGCCACGGACCAGTCGCCGCTCTTCGAGCCCTTGATCACCTGCTGCACCTGCTTGCCGAGGCGGGGCCCAGCGGCGCGGGCGTTGACCGTCAGCTTCTGCTCCACGCCGAGGTCCTGCGCCTCCGGCGAATCCAGGTCCAGCAGGCGCACCGACTTCACGTTCAGCTCATCGGCGATGATCGAGGAGAAGTCCTCCAGCGACGCCGACTGCGGGTGCACCACGGTCAGGCCCGCGAGCGGCAGGCGAGCACGCAGATGCTCCTTCTTCCGCAGCGCGTTGCCGGTGCTGGCGACCTCGCGGACCGCGTCCATCTCCTCCACCAGGGCGTCATCGGCGGGGAACACGGATGCGTCGGGCCAGTCGGTGAGGTGCACGGAGCGCTCACCGGTGAGCTGCTGGTAGATCTCCTCGGACAGCATCGGCAGCAGCGGGGCCATCACGCGCAGCAGGGTCTCCAGGACCGTGAACAGAGTGTCGATGGCCTGCTCGTCGCCCTCCCAGAAGCGGTCGCGGGAGCGGCGCACGTACCAGTTGGTGAGCATGTCCAGGAACGCCTGGATCTCCGCCGCGGCGCTCGCCACATGCAGACCCATCATCTGCCCGCGCACGGACTCCACGAGCTGCCCCGTGCGGGCCAGCAGGTAGCGGTCCATGACGTCCGTGGAGTCGTACCGCAGGCGCCCTTCGTACCCGGCGGGGCGGCCGTCGGCGTCCTTCGTCCCGGCGGCGTTCGCGTAGAGGGCGTAGAAGTACCAGACGTTCCACAGCGGCAGCACCACCTGGCGGGCGGCGTCGCGGATCGCGGCCTCCCCCACGATCAGGTTGCCGCCGCGCAGGATCGGGCTGGACATGAGGAACCAGCGCATCGCGTCCGCACCGTACTTGTCGTACATCTCGCGCACGTCCGGGTAGTTGCGGCGCGACTTCGACATCTTTTCGCCGTCGTCGCCGAGGACGATGCCGTGGCAGATCACCGAGGTGAATGCGGGACGGTCGAACAGGGCGGTGGACATGACGTGCATGACGTAGAACCAGCCGCGGGTCTGCCCGATGTACTCCACGATGAAGTCCGCCGGGTTGTGCGAATCGAACCAGTCCTGGTTCTCGAACGGGTAGTGCACCTGCGCGAACGGCATGGACGCGGAGTCGAACCAGACGTCGAACACGTCCTCCACGCGCCGCATCGTGGACTTCCCCGTCGGGTCGTCCGGGTTGGGGCGGGTGAGCTCGTCGATGTACGGGCGGTGCAGGTTCACCTCGCCGTTCTCATCGCGCGGCAGTTCACCGAACGCCTCCTCCAGCTCCGCGATGGAGCCGTACACCTCGGTGCGGGGATGGTTCGGGTCGTCGGACTTCCACACGGGGATCGGGGAGCCCCAGTAGCGGTTGCGGGAGATCGCCCAGTCGCGGGCGCCCTCGAGCCACTTGCCGAACTGGCCGTGCTTCACGTTGCCCGGCACCCATTCGATCTGCTCGTTCAGCTCGAGCATGCGCTCGCGCTGGTCGGCGACCTTGATGAACCAGGAGCTGACGGCCTTGTAGATCAGCGGGGTGCGGCAGCGCCAGCAGTGCGGGTAGGAGTGCACGTAGCTCTTCTCCTGGAAGAGCCGCTGATCCTTCTTCAGGATGGTGATGATGGGGCGGTTCGCCTCGAACACCTGCACACCGGCGATCTCATCGAGCGCGGTGCCGCGGAAGTAGTCGAGGAACTGGGCGGCCTCATCGACCGAGACGATGACGGGGATGCCGTAGGCGGCGTTGACCTTCTGGTCCTCTTCACCGTACGCGGTGGCCTGGTGGACGATGCCGGTGCCGTCACCGGTGGTGACGTAGTCGGCGACCGTGATGATCCAGGCGTTCTCGGTGCCCCACTTCTCCCGGTCGGCGGAGTAGACGTCCCACAGCGGTTCGTAGGTGATGTGCTCCAGCTCGGTGCCGACGAAGCGCCGCTCCTCCACCGCGGCGTCGAGCGCCTCGGCGTCATCGTAGCCGAGCTCCTTCGTGAACTGAGTGAGGAGGTCGGCGGCGACGATGTAGCGGGCGCCGTCGGACGCAGCGCCTCCGTCGGCCGCCCCGTTCGGGCCCGCCGGCACCACCACGTACTCCACCTCGGGGCCGACCGCGAGGGAGAAGTTCGTCGGCAGCGTCCACGGAGTCGTGGTCCAGGCGAGCGCGTGCACGCCGTCGAGACCGAGGCCGGCGGCCTTCTCGCCGGTGAGCGGGAAGGTGACCACGACCGACGGGTCCTGGCGGTCCTGGTAGACGTCGTCATCCATCCGCAGTTCGTGGTTCGACAGCGGGGTCTGGTCGCGCCAGCAGTACGGCAGCACGGAGTGGCCCTCATAGGCGCGGCCCTTGTCGTGCAGGGTCTTGAACGCCCACAGCACCGACTCCATGAACGGCAGGTTCAGGGTCTTGTAGTCGTTCTCGAAGTCCACCCAGCGGGCCTGCCGCTCCACGTACTCCTGCCACTGGTCCGTGAACTTCAGGACGGAGGAGCGGGCGGCGGCGTTGAACGTCGCGATGCCCATCTCTTCGATCTCGCGCTTCTCGGTCATGCCGAGCTCGCGCATCGCCTCCAGTTCGGCGGGCAGGCCGTGGGTGTCCCAGCCGAAGCGGCGGTCCACCTTGTAGCCGCACATGGTGCGGAAGCGCGGGATGACGTCCTTGACGAAGCCGGTCAGGAGGTGGCCGTAGTGCGGCAGGCCGTTGGCGAACGGCGGGCCGTCGTAGAACACGAACTCCTCGGCGCCGTCGCGGTTGGCAATGGAGGCGCGGAAGGTGTCGTCCTGCTTCCAGAAGCCGAGGACGTCGGACTCGACCTCGGGGAGGTTCGGGGAGGCGGTGAGGTCGTCACCGTTCTTCGGGTAGGCCATCGGGCACTGCTCCTTGCGCTGCTGCGGGTCGGGAAGTCTCAGACCCGGGAACGCTGGGCGCGCGGTACCACCCCGGTTGGCGCCCCGTGGGGCGCCCGCTCATTCATCAGCTGTGACGGGCTGGTCCCGGCGGGTTCTACTGAGGCCGCTCTGGGGCGGCCGGTTCTTCCCGCGGCTCTCCGGTGATGGCCGGGTCGATGCCGATGGGGTGAGTCTAACCGACCTCGTCGGCTGGGCGCGAGGGGGTCTCGGGCGCGGTGGGCGCGGACGCTGCGGTCTCGATGGGTGCGGGCTCGGTGGGCGCGGGGCGGGCGGGCCGGAGGAAGGCCGACGGCAGCATCGCCAGCACCCCGGCGCTGAGGATGCCCGCGGCGATCAGCCACAGCGGCAGCGCATCGCCGAGCACGAGCACCGCCGCGAACAGGCCGGTCAGCAGAACGAAGAACAGCCCGGCGCTCACGCCCCAGGCGCTCGAGGTCATGCGGGAGATCATCGTGCCTCCTTCCAGGTGACGTCGCCGACGCCGAGGCGCCCGATCACGCGGACCTGCACAGCCGACGGGTTCCACGCATCCGTGCCGCGATGCTCCGTGCCGCGCTGCCTGCCCATGCCGGTGGTGATGTCCGAGCCCACATCCCAGGAGTGCTTCGGCATGATCACGGTGACGTCCCCGACGGGCCGGTCGCACACCACCCGCATCGCCAGCTGCGGGGACTCGGCGGCGGGGGCCGACGGGTTCTTCGCCCGCCACTGCGCCTCCGCTTCCGCCGGGTCGGGCGGCGGCGGCAGCGCGGACATGTCCAGCACCACGGGCGTGGACCAGTCGCGCGGACCGCCCGGTGAACAGGGCACGACCGTGCCGGGCTCGTACTCGGCGACGCTCACCACCACCGGGTCCTGGTGGCGGGAATCGGTGAGCCGCACCCACATCACCGAGCCCGCGAGCGCGACGGCGCACACCGTGCCGAGGACCACGAGTCGCGTATCGGTGCGGCCGCGCAGGCCGAGCACGATCAGCGCCGCGCCGGTGAGTGCGAGGGTCGCCGAGGCGCCGGCGCCGATCCGGCCGATGAAGGCCAGCGGCCCGTCGGGGTTGAGGGTCGGCGCGAGGTGCGGGAAGAGGGACAGGATGCTGAACGCAGCGATGCCGGTGAGAGCGGCGATCGCGAACAGGACCGTGGAGGTGCGGGGATCCGTCGGCCTTCCACCCGGGTCGGTGGTGGCGTCGGCGCGGCCGGTGGCGCGGGGATCGGCGTCGGCGCCCCACGCCAGCGGTGCGTCGCGGCGCAGACGGCCCACGAGGTCGGCGAGTTCGTGCTCGGTGAGGATGCCGGCTCGGGCACCGAGCTGCCCGACGATGTAGGCGGAGCGGGCGCGGGAGGACTGCCAGCCGCCCACCACGACGATCGCCAGCAGCACCAGCAGCAGCGGCAGCAGGAATGCGAGGGCGAGCACGAACCAGCGGATGTAGGCCCAGACGGCGAGCCCGGCGAGGATCACCGCCGGGGGGATCGCGGCAGCGATGACGAGGTCGCCCGGCTGCGGGCGGCGCCGGCGCAGCGCCTGCAGGGGCGTGTCGAAGCGGGAGCCGGGCAGCTGGCGCGGCAGCAGGATCAGCAGGATCAGGTAGATGAGGGGGCCGATGCCGAGGATGCCGAGGAGGACCGCGCACGCGCGGACCAGGCGGGTGGGAAGGCCGAACCCGTCGGCGAGGGCGAGGCACACACCGCCGACGAAGCCGCCTCCGGGCCGGCGCACCACGCCGTAGCGCAGGGCGCGGTCGCGCGGTGTGAGGGAGCGGGGCGGCGCGATGACGGTGTCGAAGACGCTGCGGGACCCGTCGTCGTGGGGTTCTGCCATGGCACCATAGTGGCATGCCCGAGATCACCCAGCCGTCGGCCGATCGATGGGCGCGGACCCTCACCGACGCTCAACTGGTCGGCGTGTGCGGCGCCCTCGCCCGCGGCTGCGGTGTGCCGGTCGCCCCGATCCGGGGCCTGACCCTTCTGTCCTTCGTGATGATCTTCGCCGCTGTGCCGGTCACGCTCGGCCTCAACCAGCCGCCGATGGTCGCGCTGACGTTCGCGGGCCTGGCCAGCGGCATCGTGTTCGCCTACATGGTGGCCTGGTGGGCGCTGCCGCTGGACGAATCGGCGGAGCGGGAGCTGCTGATGGGGCTCTCGCAGGCGCCGATGCGGGGCCGGCCGGCGCTGTCGGATGCGTCGATGGCGCTGCGCTCCCCCGCCTCGCAGCTCCTGCAGTGGATGCTCATCGCTGCTCTCGTCGGCGCGGCCGTGATGCTGACGGTGACCGGCATCGGCACCACGGTGGTGTGGGCGCTGCCGAGCTGGCCTCAGATCGCCGCGTTCTGCGGCATCAGCGCCGCCGGCATCGCCCTCGGGGTGCTGCCGCTGAACGCGGTGGACCGCGCCCGGTGGGGCGGTCGGATCGCGCAGGTGCCCTCGGTCGCGATCGTGGCGCTGGGGCTGTCCGTGGTGCTGCTGCTCGCCGGGTCGCTCGGCATGGCCGCCGCCCTGTTCGGCCCCCGCGCTCTGCTGGTGGCGCTGGCCGTCGCGGTCATCGTGATGCTGCTGGTGGCGGCAGTGCTGGTGCCGTGGCTGCGGCGACTGTGGCGGGGCCTGCAGGAGGAGTCGCAGGAGCGGGCGCTCGCGCAGCAGCGCCAGGAGATCACCGCGCACCTGCACGATTCGGTGCTGCAGACCCTCACCGTGATCCAGCAGTCCGGCCGCGACGGCGAGTCGATGAAGCAGCTCGCGCGGCTGCAGGAAGCGGAGCTGCGGCGATGGCTGTACGGGCAGCAGGACGCCCAGGCGGAGGCGGACGGCAGCAGCCTGCGCACTGCGGTCGAGGAGATGTGCGCGGATCTGCAGGCGGAGCACGCCGTGGAGATCGTGACGGTCATCGTCGGCGACGCCCCCCTGTGCCCCCGGGCGCGGCCGCTGGTGAAGGCGCTGCGGGAGGCGACCAGCAACGCGGTTCGGCACGGCGGCACCGGTGTGCGGGTGTTCGTGGACATCTCCCCCGACGTCATCGAAGCGTTCGTGCGCGACCGCGGTGAGGGCTTCGACCTCGACGCGGTGCCGGAGGACCGCCTGGGTGTGCGAGAGTCGATCATCGGCCGGATGAGGCGCGCCGGCGGCACCGCCCGGGTGCGCCGCGCCGCCGGCGGCGGCATGGAGGTGGCGCTGCGACTGGAGCGCCCCGAGGAAGGACAGCCATGAGCACGAAGGACACGGTGAGGATCGTGGTGGTGGACGACCACCGCATCTTCCAGCTCGGCGTCATCGACGAACTGCAGCGGGCCGACCCGTCGATCGAAGTGGTCGGCACGGCCGCGACCGTCGACGAGGCGATCACCGTGATCGGGCGGGAGAAGCCCGACGTGGTGCTTCTCGACGTGCATCTGCCGGGCGGCCACGGCGGCGGGGGTGCGGAAGTGGCGCGCTCCGTCGGCGAGGAGGTGCGGTGCCTGGGCCTCAGCGTGTCCGACGCCGCCGATGACGTCATCGCCGTGATACGCGCCGGCGCCCGCGGCTACGTCACGAAGTCCATCACCGGCGAGGACCTCGCGGATGCGGTGCACCGGATCGCGGAGGGCGATGCGGTGTTCTCCCCGCGCCTGGCCGGGTTCGTGCTCGATGCGTTCCGGGGGCAGGCGCCGCCGAGGCCGACGGAGCTGGACCTCCTGTCACCGCGCGAGACCGAAGTGATGAAGCTGATCGCCCGCGGGTACACGTACCGGGAGACCGCGAGCGAACTGTTCATCTCCGACCGCACCGTGGAGACGCACATGTCGAAAGTGCTGAAGAAGCTGCAGGTATCCAACCGCTACGAGTTGACGCGGTGGGCGCGGGACCGGTTCGTGATCTGACCGATGTGATGGAGCAGGCAGACCCTTCGGGTCCACAGCGCCCGTGTGAGAACCTGTGTGCGCTGTTCCCATCAGCTGGATCGAGGAGATGACATGTCCCTGTTCGGAGAGCCGTTCACCGCGAAGTGCCTGAAGTCGCAGAAGACCGTCGAGGTCGAAGAGGGCCAGTCCCTGCTGCAGGCCCTGCTGGACGCCGGCATCGACATGGACTACTCCTGCGAGGGCGGCGTGTGCGGCACCTGCGTGGTGCCGCTGGTGTCCGGCGAGGTCGACCACCAGGACGAGTTCCTGATGGACGACGAGCACGAGACCCACATGACCACCTGCGTGTCCCGCGGAATCGGCGAGATCGAGATCGACGTCTGATCCTGCGCCCAGCGCACCTGGCCTAGCGTGGGGCCATGACGAAGAACCACGATTCCATCACCGACGCCGCGGCGGCTGAGCGCATGCCGCAGTGGCGCATTGAGGACTCCACCGCACACCTGCAGGCGAAGGGCCGGTCCTTCGCGGATGCGATCCGCTTCGTCACCGGCGTTGCGGAGCTCGCGGAGGCCGCTGACCACCACCCCGATATCGACATCCGGTTCAACCGGGTGCGCCTGGCGCTGTCCTCGCATGACGTCGGATCCCTCAGCGACAGGGACGTCGCGCTCGGCGAGCAGATCGTTCGGCTCGCAGAGGAGCAGGGGCTCACGGTGTCCGCTTGACCTCGAGGGGTCGGCGCATCAGTTTGTGGGCCGCCGCCTGCGCCACCGGCCGCATCGTGATGAGGTCGAGGTTGACGTGGGCGGGCAGTTCGATGCTGTAGGCGATGACATCGGCGACGTCCTGCGCGGTCAGCGGCTTCTCGACGCCCTCGTAGACGGCATCGGCCGCGGCCTGGTCGCCGCCGAGGCGGGTCAGGGAGAACTCGTCCGTGTGCACGAGACCGGGCGCGACTTCGATGACGCGGATCGGCTCGCCGGCGAGTTCGAGCCGCAGGGCCGCTGCGAGCATGTGCTCGGCCGCCTTCGCGGCGTTGTATCCGGAACCGCCCTCGTAGGCGACCTGTGCGGCGGTGGAGGTCAGGAAGACGATGTCGCCGCCGCCGGCGGTGCGGATCTGCGGCAGCAGCGCTTTGGTGACGCGCCCGGCGCCGAGGACGTTCGAGGCGTACATGCCGGTCCACTTCTCGAAGTCCGCGCGCTCCACCCAGTCCACTCCGAGGGCGCCTCCGGCCACGTTGATGAGGGCGCTGACGCCCTGGGGGAAGAGCTCGGCTGCGCGTTCGGCGAGGCGGTCCACGGATGCCCCATCGGAGACGTCCACGACGAGTGTCGAGACGCCGGTCTCGGCCGCAAGCGCCTCGAGCCGGTCGCCGCGGCGGGCGACGGCGAGGACGTGGAACCCGTCGGCCTGCAGGCGGCGGGCGACGGCGCGGCCGATGCCGGAGCTCGCGCCGGTGACGACGGCGGTGCGCTGATTCTCGTTCTTGTGCATGCGGATTCCTCCGGGGATCGGGGCGGGTGATGCTGTCATCGTACGGCGATGCCCGGGCACTCGCCGGGCGAAGCAGTAGACGCAGATCACAGTCGGTGGTTCAATAGCCAGCCAAGGAGTTGCAATTCCCGCAACCCGGTTGCCTTCGGCGCGGCGATGACGCCTGCAGCGCCCCCGACTCAAAGGATCACGATGAGTTCAGCACCCACCTCCACCACCCTGTCGGGCCAGCCCCGCAAGGCCGAGACCCTCCGCCAGACCCGCACGCGGGTCCTCACCGCCAGCTTCATCGGCAACTTCGTCGAATGGTTCGACTACGCCGTCTACGGCTACTTCGCGGTGGTCATCTCCGAAGTCTTCTTCCCGGATTCGAAGAACAAGCTGCTGCTGACCTTCGGCCTGTTCGCGATCTCCTTCCTCATCCGCCCGCTCGGCGGCTTCTTCTGGGGACACCTCGGCGACCGGATCGGTCGGCGCACAGCTCTGAGCTGGTCGATCCTCATCATGAGCGCCGCCACCTTCTGCATCGCCCTCATCCCCGGGTACGCCACGATCGGCGTGGCCGCTCCCCTGCTGCTGCTGGCGTGCCGCCTGGTGCAGGGATTCTCCGCCTCCGGCGAGTACGCGGGCGCCTCCGCATTCCTCGTGGAGTACGCCCCGGCGGACAAGCGGGGCCGCTACGCCGCAGTGGTCCCCGCCTCCACCGCCACCGGCCTGCTGATGGGCTCGCTGTTCGCAGCGGTGTCCACCGCCGTCCTCACCGATGCGCAGATGCACGACTGGGGATGGCGCGTCCCGTTCCTGCTCGCCGCACCGATGGGCCTGATCGGCCGCTACATCCGCAACAAGCTGGAGGACACCCCGGCCTTCCAGGAGATCTCCGCGGAGGACGAGGTCATCAAGGCCCCGATGATGCAGATGTTCCGCGACCACTGGCCTGCGCTGCTGCGAGCCTTCGGCGCGGTGCTGCTGAACGCAGTGGGCTTCTACGTGATCCTCAGCTACATGCCGACCTACTTGTCCGAGGTTGTGAAGCTGGATTCGACCCTGAGCTACATCGCCACCACGGTCGCGCTCATCACCTACATCGGCTTCATCTTCGTCACCGGCTCGCTGTCGGACCGCTTCGGGCGCCGACGGGTGCTGATGGCCGCGGCGGTCCTGGCCGTGGTGCTGACGATTCCGGCATTCATGCTGCTGAACACCGGCAGCTTCGTCGTGATCCTGCTGGTGCAGGTGGTCCTGGGCTTCGCCCTCACGCTCAACGACGGCACCCTGCCGAGCTTCCTGTCCGAACTGTTCCCCACCCGGGTGCGCTACTCCGGCTTCGCCGTCAGCTTCAACCTGGGCAATGCGATCTTCGGCGGCACCGCGCCGGCGATCTGCACCTGGCTGATCGCGACGTCCGGTTCGCAGATCGCGCCGTCCTACTACCTGATCGGCGCCGCTGTGGTGTCGTTCATCGCGGTGGCGCTGTCCCCCGAGACGAGTCGTCGCCCGCTGACCTGAGGAGTCCGTGATTCCATCGTGACCCCGGTCACGATATAGTCTTTTGCAACCTAGTTGTTGCTGACGCAACTTTTTGACCATCTGCGCCGCGCCTCGCAAGGAGGAGAACGCATGCCCTCATCATCCTTCCCCCCAGCATCACCCGGCTCCCAGCCACCGACGGAGCAGGTGGGAGTCGATCTCCCCCGCTTCCGCGGACGGTCGATCCCGCCGATCGACTCCCTCATCATCAAGGTGCTGCCGCCGATCCTGATCGTCGCACTGGTCATCACCGTGACCGTGGCACCAGATGCGGCCTCGGACTTCATCTCCTATCTGCGCACCAAGGTCACCTCCGGCTGGACCTGGTACTTCGTGATGTACTCGCTGATCGCCGTGGCGCTGTGCACCTGGCTGTGCTTCTCGAAGGTCGGCAAGGTGCGCCTCGGTGGGCCGAAGGCGAAGCCCGAGCACTCGAACTTCGCCTGGTACTCCATGCTGTTCGCCTGCGGCCAGGGCATCGGCCTGATCTTCTGGTCGATCGCCGAGCCGATCATGCTCAAGCCGGAGAGCGAGCACCGCGTCATCGCCGGCGGCGCCAACACCGGTGATGTCGGCATCGTGTGGACGTACTTCCACTGGGGTCTGACCGCCTGGATCATGTACGGCGCCGTCGCCGTGTGCCTGGCGTACTCGCACCACAACCTCGGCAAGACCCTCACCTTCCGCGAGGCGACCGTGGACTTCCTGCCCCGCGCCGCGCAGCGCCCCGCCGGCGTGGTTGTGGAGATGCTCGCGATCATCGCCACCACGCTGGGCCTGGCCACCTCCTTCGGCTTCGCCGCCATGCAGTTCTCCTCCGGCATCGCCTCCTTCACCGGCCTGACCAGCTCGCCGGTGCTGTGGTTCACAGTCATCCTCGGCCTCGGCGCGCTCACCGCGGTATCCGCCTTCATGGGCGTCAACAAGGGCATGAAGCGGATCTCCGAGCTGAACTCCTACCTGTCGGTGGCCCTGATCGTCGGGGTGTTCGTATTCGGACCGACCGTCTACATCCTGTCCACCCTGTTCGAGACCTTCGGCTCGTTCATCCAGAACTTCATCTCGATGAGCTTCTACACCGGCGCCGACGGCGCCACCGGCCCGCTGGAGACCTGGCAGGACTCCTGGAACGGCTGGTGGACCGTGTTCATCTGGTGCTGGGTGATCGCCTTCAGCCCGTTCGTGGCCGGCTTCATCGCCCGCATCTCCCGCGGCCGCACCATCCGCAGCTTCGTCCTCGGCGTCACCATCGTCCCCTCCCTCATCGTCATGGTCTGGGTGGGCATCATCGGCGCCGCCGGCCTGTTCTACGACCAGCGATCGAATGAGGCGATCTCCGGCGCCATCGCGGAGGACACCTCCGCGGGCCTGTTCGCAATGCTGGACATGATCCCCGTGGTGGGCACCGTCCTGCTGGTCGTCGCGACCATCCTGGTGGCCACCTACTACGTGACCTCCCTGGACTCGGGCACCTACGCGCTCGCCGAGTTCGTGTCGGCCCCGAAGAAGTCCGGCCCGTGGTTCCGCGTGATCCTGGTGTTCTCGATCGCAACCGTGGCGGTGGTGCTGCTGTCCATCGGCGGCAGCGCCGTGGTGGACACCGTGCAGACCGGCACGATCCTCGGCGCATTCCCGTTCTCGTTCGTGCTGCTGATCATGTACTTCAACCTGTTCCGCCGCCTGCGCGCCCGCAACAAGAAGATCAAGCAGCTGGAGCGCGCGGTCAACGACCCGAACCATCGCCCTGAGGATGCATTCGTGGACGAGCACGGCATGCCGATCGAGGGAACTCCGCACCCGCACAACATCACCCTGGCGATGGAGGAGGGCAAGGACCCGTTCTCGCGAACCGGTGAGATCGAGATCCCCGAGGAGTTCCGCCGGGACCCGGCGGTCGCCGACATCGACTACGACTTCGACACCCGCAGCCCCAAGCCAAAGGGAGGACAGAAATGACCGAGCAGCCCATCGACCTGGCACTGTTCGATGCCGTCGCCTACCGCGAGTGGACGGAGGGGACCTCGGTGGTGCTGATCCCCGTCGGCGCGTTCGAGCAGCACGGCCCCCACATGCCGCTGGGGACGGACGCGATCCTGTCCACGGCGATGGCCCGCGGGACAGCGGAGCGGATCAACCGCGTCGCCCCCGGGGCGGCGGCGGTGGCGCAGCCGTTCACGCACGGCTACAAGTCGCAGCAGAAGTCCGGTGGCGGCGACCACCTGCCGGGCACCATCAGCCTCGACGCCTCCACGCTGATCGCCCAGACCCGCGACATCGCCCGCGGCTTCCTCCAGCAGGGGGTGAGCCACGTGGTGTTCGTCAACGGGCACTACGAGAACTACCAGTTCCTGTACGAGGGCATCGACCTGGCGCTGCGGGACCTCGGGATCAGCGAGGAGGGCGGGCAGTCGGCGATGCTGCTGAGCTATTGGGACTTCGTCACCGAGGACACTCTGCGCGCCGTCTACCCGGACGGCTTCCCCGGCTGGGACATCGAGCACGGCGGGGTGCTGGAGACATCGCTGATGCTGCATCTGCATCCCGAGCACGTGCGGATGGAGCGGGCGGTGTCGCATCCTCCGGCGGAGCTGCCGCGCTTCGACCGTCTGCCGGTCATCGCCTCCCGCACCCCGGAGACGGGGTGCCTGTCGGCGCCCGACGGATCCTCGGCCGAGAAGGGTGAGCTGCTGTTCGCGCAGGCGGCGGGCCTGATGGCGGAGGACATCGCAGCCGAGCTCCGGCTGGCATCCGCGTGACGGAGCGCAGGACTTGACGTTCGTCACACCATGAGTATCCTTGAGGGGAACGGCGTTGCAGGTGCCGCAACAGGGCAGGCAGGTCCGTTCCCTTCAACTTTTCCACCGTTCTTTCGACCACAAAGGAGTGTCATGAATACCACCGTCACCTCGGTCAACGACCTCGACCGCCTGAAGACCCTGCACAACGGTGAGAAGCAGCAGCTCACCTTCTCCGATGCCGAGTTCGAGCGCCGCCTGAAGGGCCTGCGAGAGATCATGGCCGCCAAGGACATGGACGCGGTCATCCTCACCTCGTACCAGGGCATCAAGTACTACTCGGACTTCCTGTTCACCTACTTCGGCCGCTCCTACGCGCTCGTGGTGACCCAGAAGAACACCACCACCGTCACCGCGAACATCGATGCGGGCATGCCGTGGCGCACCAGCTTCGGCGACAACATCGTCTACACCGACTGGCGCCGCGACAACTTCTACTACGGCCTGCAGGAGGCCCTGAAGCGCGACGGCGTCAAGGCCAAGAAGATCGGCATCGAGGACGACACCGTCCCCGCCCTCATCCGCGAGCGCCTTCAGGATGCCTTCCCGGATGCGACCCTCGAGGACGTCTCGCAGGACGCCATGCGCCAGCGCATGATCAAGTCCGCCGAGGAGATCGAGGTCATCAAGCACGGCGCCCGCATCGGCGACCTCGGCGGTGAGGCGATCCGCCAGGCGATCCGTGAAGGCGTCATGGAGTACGAGGTGGCCCTCGCCGGCACCGAGGCGATGACCCACGAGATCGCGAAGACCTTCCCGCACCGCGAGGTGCGCGACACCTGGGTGTGGTTCCAGTCCGGCATCAACACCGACGGCGCCCACAACTGGGCCACCACCCGGAAGCTGCAGAAGGGCGACATCCTCTCCCTCAACTGCTTCCCCATGACCTCCGGGTACTACACGGCACTGGAGCGCACCCTGTTCCTCGGCGAGCCGGACGAGGAGTCGCTGCGCCTGTGGAACATCAACGTCGAGGTGCATGAGCGCGGCCTGGAGCTCATCAAGCCCGGCGCGGTCTGCAAGGACATCGCGCTCGAGCTCAACGAGATCTACGCCGGCTACGGCATCCTGCCCAAGCGCACCTTCGGCTACGGCCACTCCTTCGGCGTCCTCTCCCACTACTACGGCCGCGAAGCGGGCCTGGAGCTGCGCGAGGACATCGAGACCGTGATCGAGCCGGGCATGGTCGTCTCCATGGAGCCGATGATCACCATCGAGGACGGCCAGCCGGGCGCCGGCGGCTACCGCGAGCACGACATCCTCGTGGTCGGCGAGGACTCGGTGGAGAACATCACCAAGTTCCCGTACGGCCCGGAGAAGAACATCATCGAGGCCTGATCCTCCTCCGCCGCCGGGGCCGGTCGTTCACTGCGAACGGCCGGCCCCGGCGGCATGTGCGCACCCGGCCAGTCCGCGGTCACGGACGGAGGCCCGGTGCGCTTCGCCCCATTTACGCCGGATTCCTCAAGATTCCTTCCCGATTGCGATTGGCTGAGACGACTATGACCGACTCCGAATCCGCAAAGAACCCGTCGACCATCGGCACCATGATCGAGGTGCTGCGCTGCTTCACCGTGAACGAACCGGTGCGCGGCGTCACCGACATCGCCGCCCAGGTGGGACTGCACAAGTCGTCCGTGTCCCGCATCCTGCAGACCCTGCAGCAGGAGCGCCTGGTGGTACAGGACGAGCAGTCCCGCAAGTACGAACTCAGCTGGGGTCTGCTCGGCATCGCCGGGCCGCTGCTCAGCCAGCTGTCGGTGCGGAGGGTCGCCTACCCGCTGATGGAGGACCTGCGCGACTCCACGCAGGAGACGGTCTCCCTGGTGGTGTTCGACGGCCTGGAGGGCATCTCTGTGGAGCAGGTGGCGAGCCCCCGCCACATCAAGCACACCTCCCCCATGGGCACGCGGTACAGCACGGGCCATTCCGCCAGCATCCAGGTGTTCCTCGCCCACGTCGAGGAAGAGCGGGTGCGTGAGCTGCTGGCGGAGGGCCGCTTCGAGTTCACTACGGCCCCGTCGGCCGAGGACTACCTCGCGGCGCTGCGGCAGGCGCGCGCCGACGGGTTCGCGGCGAACGCCGGCCTCACCCACCCGGACGAGGTGGGCATCGCCGCGCCCGTGTTCGACCATCGGGGCATCGTGACGGCGGCGCTGATGATCGCAGCTCCGCGCTACCGCACCGATGACGCCCTCATCGCACAGCTGGGGCCCGCCTGCGCGGACGTCGCCTCGGTGATCAGTGAGCGGATGGGGTTCGCCGGCCACGTGGAGGACTGAGCGCGGCTCGGGCCGTCGCGCCCGCGCCCGGGGGGTGCGAGCAGTGCCACGCGCCGCAGCGTCGGGCTGCGGCGGGGCATCTGAGACAATGGGCCGCATGAGTGAGATCGATTCCCGCGCAGGCCACGACTCGGCCGCGAGCGCACCCGCCATCCCCGCCAAGCCCAGCCTGGAGGGCCTGGAAGAGAAATGGGACCAGAACTGGACTGACTCCCAGGTCTTCGCATTCGACCCGGACACCACCCGGTCCGAGGTCTTCTCGATCGACACCCCTCCCCCGACCGCGTCGGGCTCCCTGCACATCGGCCACGTTTTCGCGTACTCGCAGTCGGACATCATCGCCCGCTACCAGCGGATGACCGGCAAGAACGTGTTCTTCCCGATGGGCTGGGACGACAACGGCCTGCCCACCGAGCGCCGCGTCCAGAACTACTACGGTGTGCGCTGCGACCCGTCACTGCCGTACGAGGAGGGCTTCGAGCCCCCGCACCGCGGCGGCAACGCACAGACCGCGAAGCCGCAGAACCAGCAGCCGATCTCCCGCCGCAACTTCATCGAACTGTGCCTGGAGCTCACCGGTGAGGACGAGAAGGCGTTCGAGCACGTGTTCCGCACCCTCGGCCTGTCCGTCGACTGGGGCCGCCTCACCTACCAGACCATCAACGCGAAGGCCCAGGCCACGAGCCAGAAGGCGTTCCTCGACCATGTCGCCTCCGGCCACGCCTACCAGGCGGAGGCCCCCACCCCGTGGGACACCACATTCCGCACAGCGGTGGCGCAGGCCGAGCAGGAGGACCAGGACCGCCCGGGCGCGTACCACCGCGTCGGCTTCACGAAGCCGGACGGCGAGAAGGTCTTCATCGAGACCACCCGCCCGGAGCTGCTGCCCGCCTGTGTGGCACTGGTGGCCCACCCGGACGACGAGCGCTACCAGGACCTGTTCGGCACCACCGTCACCTCCCCGCTGTTCGATGTGGAGGTGCCGGTGAAGGCGCACGAGCTGGCGCAGATGGACAAGGGCGCCGGCATCGCGATGATCTGTACGTTCGGTGACGCCACGGACGTGATCTGGTGGCGCGAACTGGACCTGCCGACCCGCGCCGTGATCGGCCGCGACGGCCGCTTCATTCCCGAGGCGGAGTGGATCACCTCCGAGGAGGGCGCGGCCCACTACGCCGAGGTCGCCGGCGCCACCGTCTTCACCGCGCAGAAGCGCATCGTGGAGAAGCTCACCGCCTCCGGTGATCTGGTGGGCGAGCCGAAGAGGATCACCCACCCGGTGAAGTTCTACGAGAAGGGCGATAAGCCCCTCGAATACGTGACGAGCCGCCAGTGGTACATCTCCAACGGCGGCCGCGACACCAACCTGCGCGCCGAGCTGATCACGCGCGGCGAGGAGCTGGAGTGGTTCCCGCCGTTCATGGAGTCCCGCTACCGCAACTGGGTGGAGAACCTGACCGGTGACTGGCTGGTGTCCCGCCAGCGCTACTTCGGCGTGCCGATCCCCGTCTGGTACGGGGTCGCGGCCGACGGCTCCCCGGACTACGACACGCTGCTGACGCCGTCGGCGGAGCAGCTGCCGATCGATCCGACCCTGCACGTCCCCGAGGGCTTCACCGAGGAGCAGCGCGACCAGCCGGGCGGCTTCACCGCCGACCCCGACATCCTCGACACCTGGGCGACCAGTTCGCTGACCCCGCTGCTGGTGACGGACTGGCTGGGCGAGCAGGACATCCTGAACAAGGTGTACCCGTTCGATCTGCGGCCGCAGGGCCACGACATCATCCGCACCTGGCTGTTCTCCACCGTGGTGCGCTCCCACCTGCTCACGGATTCCCTGCCGTGGAAGGGCGCCACGATCAACGGCTGGATCCTGGATCCGGACCGCAAGAAGATGTCGAAGTCCAAGGGCAACGTGGTCACCCCGATCGACCTGCTGGAGCAGTACGGCTCCGACGGCGTCCGCTACTGGGCGGCACGTGCCCGCCAGGGCGCGGACACCGCGTTCGAGGAGGGGCAGATGAAGATCGGTCGCCGCCTGGCGATCAAGATCCTCAACGCCTCGAAGTTCGCGCTCGGTTTCGGCGAGGCCCCGTCGGACCCCGCGGGTGTTCTCGCGGCTGACCCGGCCGCCGTCACCGAGGCGCTGGACCGCTCCATGCTGGCGGCGCTCGCCGACGTGGTGGAGCAGGCGTCCACCGCGCTCGCGAAGCACGACTACGCCCGTGCCCTCGAAGTGATCGAGCCGTTCTTCTGGACGTTCTGCGACGACTTCATCGAACTGGTGAAGTCCCGCGCCCACGGCCACGCCGGTGAGGAGGCCGCGCTCAGTGCCCGCGCCGCCCTCACGATCGCGCTGGATGTGCAGCTGCGCCTGTTCGCGCCGTACCTGCCGTTCGCGACCGACGAGGTGTGGTCCTGGTGGCGCACGGGCTCCGTGCACGCCCAGGCGTGGCCGCAGGCCGCTCCCCTGCGGGAGGCTGCGGGCACGGAGACCGGCGAGCTGCTCGATGTGGTCAGCGCCGCGATCATCGTGGTCCGCAAGGTTAAGAGCGATGCGAAGGTCTCGCAGCGCACCCCGCTGCTGCGGGCCGCTCTGCATGTGCCCGCCGCACAGGTGGAGCTGCTGCGCCGCGACGCGGACGACGTGTGCCGCCTGGGCTCCATCGAGGACCTGACGATCGAGGCGATCGATGAGGGTGCGGAGGACCAGTCGATCCGGGTGGAGGGCGCTGAGCTGGGCGAACCGCCGGCGAAGCGGCCGCGGAACTGACCGCTGCCGTGACCGCGCGAATCCGCCTTGCCGGCAGCGGCCAGGACGCCGTCATCGAGCCCGCTGAGGTGGGCGAGGGCCACGTACTGATCCTCGACGGCGCGGAGCAGTCCCACGTGGACCTCGCGGACCCGTCGGCGATCCGCCACGAGTACCTGCGCCGCGTTGCGAACGTCGTCGATTCGCTGCCGGCGGGGCCGCTGCGGGTGCTGCACCTCGGCGCCGGGGCGCTGACCCTGGTGCGGTACGTGCAGGCGCTGCGGCCCGGCTCGGAGCAGACCGTGGTGGAGCTGGAGGCGGAGCTGGTGGGCTGGGTGCTGCAGCACCTGCCGCTGCCGGCCGGCACCCGCCTCACCGCGGTGGCGGACGATGCGCTGGCGATCGTGCACCAGCTGGAGGCGTCCTCGTTCGACTGCGTGGTGGTGGACATCTTCACCGATACGGGGCCGACGGATCTGGGCGCCCCGCAGTTCTACACCGCCCTGCTGAAGCTGTTGACTGACCGGGGCGTCGCGATCGTCAACATCGGCGACTCCCCCGGTCTGCAGCTGTTCTCCCGCCACGCCGCTCTGATGGAGGGCGCCGCGGAGACCGCGGGCATGGGCGGGGTGTGGACGCTGACCGATGCGTCGATGCTCGCGGGGAACCGGCCGGGGAACCTGGTGCTGGCGGCCGGTCCGGGCCTCTCCCCCGCCGCGGGCATGGATGTGTCTGCCGAGGCGCAGCGGTGGCGCGCGGCGGGGCCGCACCCGTCGGCCGTGCTGGATCCGGACGGGACCGCGGAGCTGGTGCAACGCTTCGCCTGATGGGGTGGAGTGCCCAGGTGGGGACGGGGACCCGTCTCCGGGGCGCGACAGGGTACCCAGGGAGGCCCTAGTCTCGGAATCAGCGGCGGCACCGAGCCGCCCACGGTTTCGGGAAAGGACCAGCACGATGCACCCCACCACAGCAACCAGGCGCGGCGCCCTCGGCCTCCTCGCCGTCAGCAGTTTCGGCCTCACCGCCTGCGGCGCCAACTCGAAGGCCTCGGATTCGAGCGACCCGGCAGGCTCCGCGGCCGCACCGGCGGCCTCGAAGGCACCGGAGGCCGACAGCGCGTCCGACGGCGGAGGCGCGCGTGACAGCAGCGCCTCCGACGGAGGCGGCGCAGGCACCACCTCCGGCACGCCCAGCAGCACCGGCGCCGACCCCATCGCCACCGCGGAGGCCCCCATCACCCGGCCCGGGGATCCGGACGCCACAATGACTGCGTCGCTGCTGGCACTGACCCGCAGCGGCGACACCCTCGAAGCCACCTACGAATACACACTGCACGCCACCACCGATGGTGACTCCGGGCGGATCGACAGCCTGCACGAGTTCAACGGCGCCACCAAGTTCCGCCCGTTCCTCATCGACCAGAAGAACCTCAACAAGCACGTGGCGGTGGATGAGGTCTCGACGGCATCCACCGAGCTGGTCCTCAACCCGGAGAAGGCGAAGCGCGGCCAGTGGGTGTTCGGCGCTCCGCCCGCGGACGTCACCGCCATGGACGTGGTGCTGTGGACCGGGGAGCCGCTGGTGAAGCAGGTGCCGATCCGATGAGCACCATCGAGCCCCTGAACCCCGAGATCATCCCGCTGAAGCCGCTGATCGAACCCCTGGAGCAGGAGTCCACGGACGGCGCCGACCGCGTCATCACCCTGAACTCGGACATCCTGTTCGACTTCGGTCGGCACGACCTCTCGAAGTCCGCCGCCGCAAAGATCGTGGCGCTGGTGTCGAAGCTGCCGGACGGCACTGAGGTGCGGGTTGAAGGGCACACGGACTCGGTCCCCTCCAGCATGGGCAACGATGTGCTCTCGCAGAAGCGCGCTCAGGCCGTGGCGGATGCGATCACGGCGGCTCGAGCGGACCTGACTCTGACGGTGAAGGGATTCGGCGAGTCGAAGCCGATCGAACCGAACGAGAAGAACGGTGAGGACAACCCGGAGGGGCGGGCGAAGAACCGTCGCGTGGAGATCCGCAGCGCGGCCTGACCGAGCGGGGCGGGTGTTCAGGTGATGGCCGTAGCGTCGGTGCCATGACTGCTGAGCACTCTGCTGCCCGTGTCCCGTCGAAGCCGTTCACCATGTCGTACAGCGTCCGCGTGGACGGACCTGCCGACGAGCTGTGGGCGATCGCCGCGAACCCGCACCGCCACCATGAACTCGACGGCTCCTCCTCCATTGGTACCGATGCGATCGGCCCGGACGAGCTGCGGCACGGCGACGTGTTCCGTGTCCGCACCACGAAGTTCGGCCTCACCTACCGCCTGCCGATGCGGGTCACCGAGTCGGTGCCGGGCCGCACGGTGGAGTTCCGCCACCCGCTCGGCTTCCGCTGGAGGTGGGACTTCGAACCGGTCCCGGGGGCCGACGGGGTCAGCATCGCCACCGAGACCTTCGACTATTCGCATGTCCCCTCGATCGTGCTGCGCGGGTGCCGGCGACTGGGTGTGTTCGAGGGGAACGAGGAGTCGATCTGCTCCTCGCTCGATCAGTTGGCGCGGCGGTACGCCTGAAATCGCGAGGGGGCCTCATCGGTCCGTGTCACTGGGCGGCAGACTCTGGTCGACTGCGCTGAACCGCCAGCGCGGTGATCACACCGGTGGGCAGGAGCAGCAGGTGCGGCAGGGGGATCGTCCAGTCGCCACTGAGCGCGCCGTACACGATCCAGGAGGCGCTCGCCGCGGCGGTCAGCCAGTACATGGCGGCGCTCACACCGGCGGCGCTGTCCGGTCGACGGATCACGCGGACCATCTGCGGCAGGTTGATCACCGCTGTCACCACCACGGCGGCGGCCGCCACCGCTGCAGGTGACAGCAGGCTCGTCCCGACGACCACGACGAGGATGCTGAGCAGAGTCAGCAGCAGGCGCACCCGCAGCTCGGGCCGGGCCCGCCCCACGAGGAAGGCGATCAGGGCGAACCCGATCGCGATCGGCACCTGGCCGACGAGCAGCGGCACATCGACCCCGCTGCCCTGCAGGGCGTGCACGGACCAGAGCACCCGGCCGGTGAAGCCCGCGACGATCGTGCCGAGTGCGATGCCCTCCACGCTGCGGAATGCACGCGCCACCTGCGGCCAGGCGAGCAAGCAGTTCAGCGCGATGCCGAGCACGCCGGCGGCGGAGGCGATCAGTGCGGCTGGCATCACAGCACGGCGCGGACCGCCGCTTCGAAGCCGTCCACGTGGGCGCTGACCATGTCGGCGGCACGGTCCGCGTCGCCGTCGATGATCGCCTCCATCAGTGCACGGTGCTCCACGATGTGCTCGGAGATCGTCGGCATCCGATCCAGCACCACGCACCAGATGCGGGTCACGAGGTTGTCCAGGCGGATGAGCTCCCCGGCGAGGTGGGTGTTCTCCGTGGCGGCGTAGATCACGCGGTGGACGTCGACGTCGTACTCCAGCAGCTCCCGTCGGCTCATCGCCGACGGATCCAGCTGCCCGATGTCGTCCGCGACGCGCCGGAACACCTCCCGGTCACCAGGCGTGAGGCGCTCGGCCGCGAGGCGGGCACCGAGCGGCTCCAGCACCCGTCGGACCTCGAAGATCGACTGCAGCTCGGTGATGTCCACGTGCGTGGCGAAGGTGCCGCGGCGCGGATACGACACCACCAGCTGGTCGAGCTCCAGGCGCTTGAGCGCCTCGCGCAGCGGGGTGCGGCCCACGCCGAGCTCGGTGGCCAGGGCGCTCTCGTTGATCGGGTCGCCGGGACGGATGTCCAGCATGATGAGCCGCCGCAGCACGTCAGCGTAGGCGCGCTCGGACATCGACCCCTCGCCCGCCTCCGCGGTGCGCTGCCCCTGGATGATCGCGAGCCCGTTGCCGGCGGACAGCGGTGCGTCGTCGGTCGTGGTCTGCGAACTCATGCGGAAATCTCCATCGGATGGCGGTACTGAGCTGGACTGTTGCACTGATCAGAACAATGTTGCGAAAAATGCTTGACGGGGCGTGATGGCGGCCATACTATCAACCACAATGCTGATATATCAGTAGTCGGCTAAGCGAGGGCGCCTAGCTGAGGAAAGGAAGGACCCCATGGCTGAAACGCTCCCGGAGCACCCAGACTTCCTCTGGGCCGCAGACCCGGAACCGAAGAAGTCCTACGACGCCATCGTCGTCGGCGGCGGCGGCCACGGCCTCGCCACCGCGTACTACCTGGCGAAGAACCACGGCATGACCAACATCGCCATTCTCGAGAAGGGATGGCTCGCCGGCGGCAACATGGCCCGCAACACCACCATCATCCGCTCCAACTACCTGTGGGATGAATCCGCAGCCATGTACGAGCACGCGCTCAAGCTGTGGGAGGGGCTGACCGAAGAACTCGAGTACGAGATGTTCTTCTCCCAGCGCGGCGTCCTCAACCTCGCCCACACCCTCGGCGATGTCCGCGAATCGGTCCGCCGCGTGGAGGCGAACCGCCTCAACGGCGTGGACTCCGAGTTCCTCTCCCCCGAGGAGGTCAAGGAGGTCTGCCCGATCCTCAACATCTCCGACAACGTCCGCTACCCCATCATGGGCGGCACCTACCAGCCGCGCGCCGGCATCGCCAAGCACGACTGGGTCGCCTGGGCCTACGCACGCAAGTGCCAGGAGCTCGGCGTGGACATCATCCAGAACTGCGAGGTCACCAAGGTCCTCAAGGACGGCGAGAAGACCATCGGCGTGGACACCACCCGCGGCCGCATCCTCGCACCCCGCGTGGGCCTCGCCGCAGCCGGTCACTCCTCCGTGGTCGCCAAGACCGCCGGCGTGGACCTCCCGATCCAGTCGCACCCGCTGCAGGCGCTCGTGTCTGAGCTGTTCGAGCAGGTGCACCCCACGGTCGTGATGTCCAACCACGTCCACATGTACGTCTCCCAGGCGCACAAGGGCGAGCTCGTCATGGGCGCCGGCATCGACCAGTACAACGGCTACGGCCAGCGCGGATCCTTCCACGTGGTCGCCGAGCAGATGGCCGCGGCCGTGGAGCTCATGCCGATCTTCGCCCGCGCACACCTGCTGCGCACCTGGGGCGGCATCGTCGACGTCACGTTCGACGCCTCCCCCATCGTCTCCAAGACCGAGGTCGAGGGCCTCTACGTCAACTGCGGCTGGGGCACCGGCGGCTTCAAGTCCACCCCCGCCTGCGGCTGGACCTTCGCCCACACCATCGCCAACGACGAGCCGCACGAGATCAACGCACCGTTCTCCCTGGACCGGTTCACCACGGGCAAGCTCATCGACGAGCACGGCGCAGCCGCCGTCGCCCACTGACCCGACCAGATCTCGACAGACAAGGACACGCCAATGCTTCTGATCGACTGCCCCCACTGCGGACCGCGCGACGAAATCGAGTTCTCCTACGGCGGCGAAGCCCACGTGGTCTACCCCGAGGACCCGTCGGTCCTCAACGACGCCGAATGGGGCCGCTACCTCTTCTACCGCGAGAACCCCAAGGGCGACTTCGCTGAGCGCTGGATCCACTCCGGCGGCTGCCGCAAGTGGTTCAATGCCATCCGCAACACAGCAACCTACGAATTCAAGGGCACCTACGCCATGGGCGAGAAGGCCCCCACCATCAAGGAAGGAGACGCGAAGTGACCACCGCCAGCAGCTCGCCGTCGCGCCGCACCGACGCGGCCCCCGGCCACGGCATCGACCGTTCGCAGCCCATCACCATCACCTTCGGCGGCCAGAAGTACGACGCCTTCGCCGGGGACAGCCTCGCCTCCGCCCTCATCGCCGGCGGCAGCCTCCAGACCGCGAACTCCATGTACCTCGACCGTCCCCGCGGCATCCTCGCCGCCGGCGTCGAAGAGCCCAACGGTCTGGTGACCGTCAAGGCCCGCTCCGAGGACGACATCGACGAGACCATGCTCCCGGTCACCTCCGTGGAGGCGACCGACGGCCTCGAAGCGTTCTACGTCTCCGGCCAGGGCGCCCTGGACCCGACCCCGGACCCGGCCCTGTACGACCGCAAGCACATGCACGCCGACGTCCTCATCGTCGGCGCCGGCCCCGCCGGTCTCGCCGCCGCCCGCGCCGCCCTCCAGGGTGAGGCGCGCGTCGTCCTCATCGACAAGGAGAACCGCCCCGGCGGCTCCCTCCTGTCCTCCCGGACCGCGCAGATCGACGGCACCGACGGCGCCCAGTGGGCCGCCGACACCATCGCCGAGCTCAGCGAGAACCCGGACTTCACCTACCTGTCGCGCACCACCGCGTTCGGCAACTACGACTCGAACTACGTGATCGCCCTGCAGCACCGCACCGATCACCTCGAGCCGAAGCACCGCGAAGGCGTGTCCCGTCAGCGCGTGTGGCACATCCGCGCCGACCAGGTGGTCCTCGCCCCGGGCGCCATGGAGCGGCCCATCGTGTTCTCCACCAACGACCGCCCCGGCGTCATGCTCGCCGGCGCAGCCCGCACCTACACCAACCGGTACGGTGCCCTGCCCGGCCAGAAGATCGCGGTCTTCACCACCAACGACTCCGCCTACGAGGCCGCGCTCGACCTCCACGCCGCCGGCGCCGAGATCGTCGCTCTCGTCGACTCCCGCGAGAAGGCCAGCGAAGCGGCCACCGCCGCGGCCGAGCGCACCGGCGCCGAACTGTCGCTGTCCTCAGCAGTCATCGGCACCAACGCATCCGTGATGGGTGACCGCCTCGCCGCCGTCAGCATCTCCGAGCTGGACGCCGACGGGGCCCTCACCGGTGAGACCCGCACCGTCGACGCGGACCTGCTCGCCGTCTCCGGCGGGTTCTCGCCCACCGTGCACCTGCACACCCACCGTCAGGGCACCACCACCTGGAACACCGAGATCGCCGGCTTCGTCCCCAACGACGATGTCACCGGCGAGCACTGCGCAGGCGCCCTCACCGGCGACTTCTCCACCCAGGGCGCGCTCGACACCGGCACCCGTGCCGGCGCGGCAGCCCTCGCGGCCGCTGCCGCCAACGCCGGGTTCGACCCCGGCTCCGGCTCCGGCGACGCGAAGGCTCCGTCGGCCCAGGTCGCCGATGAGGCGCCGCTGTGCGGCGCCGAGGTGAAGCCGCTGTGGCTGGTGCCGTCCGCCACCGGCAGCACGGACGACTCCTTCGTGGACCTCCAGCGCGACCAGGCCGTCTCGGACATCGAGCGCGCCTACGGTGCCGGCATGACCAACATCGAGCACATCAAGCGGTACACCTCCATCGGCACCGCCAACGACCAGGGCAAGACCTCCGGTGTCAACGCCATGGCCGTGCTCGCCCACATGATCGGCGAAGAGGACCTCGGCGCCGTGGGCGTCTCCGGCTACCGCCCGCCGTTCACCGCGCTCCCGTTCGCCGCCCTCGCCGGCCGCGAACGCGGGGACCTGTTCGACCCGGCACGCGTCACCGCCATCCAGCCGTGGCACCTCGAGGCCGGCTGCGAGTTCGAGGACGTCGGCCAGTGGAAGCGCCCCTGGTTCTTCGCCAAGGACGGCGAGGACATGCACCAGGCGGTGCAACGCGAATCCAAGGCCGTGCGCGACAGCGTCGGCTACATGGACGGCACCACCCTCGGGAAGATCGAGATCCGCGGCCAGGACGCCGCCGAGTTCGTCAACCGGTTCTACACCAACGGCTTCAAGCTGCTGAAGGTGGGCAAGGGCCGCTACGGCGTCATGTGCGGTGTGGACGGCATGATCATGGACGACGGCGTCACCATGCGCATCGCCGACGACCGCTTCCTGATGACCACCACCTCCTCCGGTGCCGCTGCCGTGTTCGACTGGCTGGAGGAATGGCACCAGACCGAGTGGCCGGAGCTGGACGTCACCCTCACCTCGGTGACTGAGCAGTACTCCACCATCACCGTGGCCGGCCCGAAGTCCCGCGACGTCATCGCCAAGGTGGCGCCCGGCCTGGACGTCTCCAACGAGGCGTTCGCCTTCATGGAGTTCCAGGACGCCGAGCTGTCCAACGGCGTTCCCGCCCGCATCTGCCGCATCTCGTTCTCCGGTGAGCTCAGCTTCGAGATCAACGTGGACGCCTTCTACGGCCTGTCCGCGTGGAAGCTCGTCGAAGAGGCCGGCGCCGAGTTCGACATCACCCCGTACGGCACCGAGACGATGCACGTGCTGCGAGCCGAGAAGGGCCTGATCATCGTCGGCCAGGACACCGACGGCACCGTCACCCCCGACGACGCCGGGCTCGGCTGGGCCGTCTCCACGAAGAAGAAGCACTTCATCGGCAAGCGCTCCCTCGAACGCGAGGACTCCCAGCGCCCCGACCGCAAGCAGCTGGTCTCCGTGATGAGCGTGGACAAGAAGACCGTCCTGCCGGAAGGCGCGCAGCTCATCGCCAAGGACGCCGATCCGACGCCGAAGAAGGGCTCCGTCCAGGACCCCGTCACCCCGAGCAACGGCCAGGTCCACTCCTACGGCTTCGTCACCTCGTCGTACATGTCGCCGAACCTCGGCCGGCCGTTCGGCCTCGCCCTCATCGAGAGCGGCCGCGAACGCGAAGGCGAGATCATGAAGTCGCTGGTGAACGGCGAACTCGTTGAAGTGGAAATCGGGCCGCTGTGCCTGTTCGACCCGGAAGGAAAGCGCCGCGATGGCTGAGAACCCCACCACCCTGCACACGCCCGAGCCTCCGGCGGTCCCGCTGGACGAGCACCGACTCACCCCGGCCGCGCACCTCGCCGGCGACATGGAGGCCGCCACCGTCACCGGTGCGCGCTCAGTGTCCCTGCGGGAGCTGCAGTTCCCGCTGCAGATCGGTCTGCGCGGCGAGATCGGCTCCGAATCCGCTCAGCTCATCGAGAAGGAGCTCGGCTTCGAGCTCCCCTCCCGAGTCGGCCAGGTCACCGGCGACCCGATGGGTCTGCACGTCCTGTGGCTGTCCCCGGACGAGTTCCTCGCCGTCGACGTCTCCACACGCCAGCAGCCCGGCGACTCCGACCGCTACATCGACGCACTGGCCGGCAAGCCCGGTCACGCAGTGGAGCTGTCGGCCAACCGGACCGTGCTGGAGCTCGTCGGCGCCGCCGCCCGTGACGTGCTCGCCAAGAGCTGCCACGCCGACCTGCACCCGCGCGAGTTCGGCGTCAACACCGCCATCACCACCAGCCTCGGCAAGGTGCCGATCTACCTGCACCGCGCCGGCGAGGACGTGTGGCGCATCTACCCGCGCCAGTCGTTCGCGGACTTCACCGTCCGCTGGCTGCTGGACGGTATGAAGGAGTTCGCTCAGGACGAGGTGCTGTGAACCGCGCGTGAGCGCGGGCTCGCACGGAGCGATGACGAGGGGCGGGGGCTGGTCAGCGAGGACCGGCTCCCGCCCCTCGCTGTGCGGGGGTGCGATACGGCGTTCACGCCGGGTCGTGGGGCGCCATCTGTCGCCACAGTCCGCCACAGGCATTGGGCCGGGACCCGTCGGCCTGCCACGCTCAACCGGACCGCAGCGCCCACCCGGGCGCCCCGCCCCGCACCCCGTGGAGGACGAATGACCGACCTCAGCCTCACCCAGCGCCTCGACGCCGGGCCCGTGATCTGCGCCGAAGGATTCCTCTTCGAACTGGAGCGCCGCGGCTACCTCACCGCCGGCGAATTCGTGCCCGAGGTGGCCCTCGAACACCCGGACGCCCTCGCGACTCTGCACCGCGACTTCCAGCGCGCCGGCTCCGACATCGTCGAAGCGTTCACCTACAACGGTCACCGCGAGAAGATGCGGGTCATCGGCAAGGAGGACCTCCTGGAGCCGCTGAACCGCGCCGCCCTGCGGATCGCCCGCCAGGTGGCCGATGAGAAGCCCGGCAACCTCGTGGCCGGGAACATCTCGAACTCCAACATCTGGGACCCCGCCGACGAGGCCAGCCAGCGCGAAGTGCGATCCATCTTCGAGGAGATGGTCGGCTGGGCCGTCGAGGAGGGCGCCGACATCATCATCGGCGAAACCTTCTACTACGCCGGCGAAGCCCTCACCGCGCTCGAGGTCGCGAAGTCCTCCGGTCTGCCGGTGGTGCTGACGCTCGCGCCGATGGCGTTCCAGGAGATGGCCGAGGGGGCCGGCATCGTGGAGACCGCGCAGCGCCTCGAACAGGAGGGGGCCGACGTGGTCGGCCTCAACTGCTTCCGCGGCCCTGACACGCTCCTGCCGTGGCTGGAGAAGATCCGCGAGGCCGTCTCCTGCCATGTGGGCGCTCTCCCGATCCCCTACCGCACCACCGAGGCGGAGCCGACGTTCTTCAACCTGTCCGACCCGGGCGCCCGCGTCCCGTCACCGCACGGCCGCACCTTCCCCACGGCCCTGGACCCGCTGCGCGGCAACCGGTACGAACTGCGGGAGTTCGCGCAGACCGCCTACGGCCTCGGGGTCAACTACCTCGGAGTCTGCTGCGGCGCCTCCCCGGCCGACATCCGCGAGGTTGCCGAAGCCGTGGGCCTCACCACGGAGGCGAGCCGGTTCTCGGAGAACATGGCGAACCACTTCATGTACGGCACGAACGAGCGCCTGCCGGAGCACGTGAAGGGACTCGGCGCCCGCGCGTGAGACTCCCGGCGTGATCGGGCCGCAGCAGCCGGCGCCCGATCCGAGGCGCATGTGCAGGAGCGGCGGGGACATCCCCGCCGCTCCTGCACATCTCTGGGATGCCGATCAGATCTCGCGCATATCCCGGTCCCGGGTCTCCGGGGAGAGCCGCAGCGCCACGAACGTGATGACGCCTGCCAGTGACAGGTAGGCTCCCACTGCACCCACGCCCCACCGGGCGTTCAGCCACACCGCGATGAACGGGGTGATGGCCGCGCCGAGGATCGAGGCGACGTTGTAGGCGATGCCGCTGCCGGTGTACCGGACGTTCGTGGCGAACAGCTCCGGCAGCAGCGCGGACATCGACCCGAATGACAGACCCATCAGCATCATGCCGAGCGACAGGAACAGCAGCACCCGCCACATGGCAACGTCCTCGCCGACCCCGACCTTCGCCGGGTCCATCAGCGGAGTGAACAGCAGACCGAACACCACGATCAAGGCCGTGGTGACCGACAGCGAGCGTCGGCGCCCGAAGCGGTCCGCCGCCCAGCCCGACACGGGGATGAACGCCGCGAACAGCAGAACGCTCAGCAGCTGCTGGATGAGGAACGTGGTGTAGCTGATGCCCAGCCCGCCGGCCTCCGGCTTCGCAATGCCGTAGGACAGCACCCACGCGGTCATCAGGTAGAACACCACGTAGGTGGCCAGCATGATGAAGGTGCCCTGGATCAGCGGCAGCCACGCGGTGCGGAACACCTCGGTCACCGGCGACTTCACCTTCTTGTCCTCGTCGACCGCCTGCTGGAACACCGGCGTCTCTTCGAGCTTCACCCGGACCCACAGACCCAGCAGCACCATCGCCAGGGAAGCGAGGAACGGCACGCGCCAGCCCCACACGAGGAAGCTGTGGTCGAGCACGGCAGAGGTGGAGTCGAACGCGAACAGGACGGTCAGCACCAGGAAGAACCCGTTGGCGAGGATGAACCCGAACGGTGCCCCGAGCTGCGGCCACATCGCGGCGCGCCCCCGTCGGCCCTCTTCGGCGTACTCGGTGGCCAGCAGTGAGGCGCCGGACCATTCGCCGCCGAGGCCGAGGCCCTGGGTGAAGCGCAGGATCGTCAGCATGGCAGGTGCCCACAGCCCGATCTGGTGGGCGGTGGGCAGCAGCCCGATGAGGAAGGTGGCGATGCCCATGGTGAGCAGGGCGCCGATGAGGGTGGCCTTGCGGCCGATGCGGTCACCGAAGTGCCCGAACACGATGGAGCCGAGGGGCCGGGCGATGAACGCGGCCCCGAACGTCGCCATGGAGGCGAGCAGTTTGGAGGTGTCGTCACCGTCGAGGAAGAAGAGGGCCGGCAGAACGGCCACGGCGGCGGTGGCGTAGATGTAGAAGTCGTAGAACTCGATGGTCGTGCCGACCAGGGAGGCGATGATGACCCGCCGGCGCTCCTTCGATGTGAGTCGGAGGTCCGCTTCGGCTGGCGCGGTCCCGGCGGGGTCGGCGGCAGCTGTGCTCCCGGCCTGCGCGGATGTGGTCGCTGACAAGGTCCCTCCCTCAGGTCGTCTCGGGTGTTCGACCGGTCAGCCGAACGCAAAGGTGATCAGACTAGGCGGGAGGCGCCATATTCCGGGACGACAGTCCGCTATGCGGACGGGCGCTCTTCGTCAGCGATCTGCTCGTGGTGGCGGATCACTTCGCGCACGATGAACCGGAGGAACCGCTCGGCGAACACGGGGTCCAGGCCGGACTCGTCGGCCAGGGCGCGCAGCCTCTCCACCTGCCGGGCCTCCCGAGCGGGGTCCGCCGGCGGCAGATCGTTCTCCGCCTTCAGGCGGCCCACCGCCTGCGTGCACTTGAACCGCTCAGCGAGCAGGTGCACGAGCGCGGCGTCCACATTGTCGATGGTCTGGCGGTGGCGACGCAGCAGCTCCTGGGCGCGGGCGGCGTCGTCAGCGGCGGGGCCGGAGTCGGTCATCGCGTTCATCAGGCCAGTCTCGCAGAGCGGGACCCACCTGCCCAGGCCGTCTCATCACCGGCAAGCGCGAGGAGTGGGCATCGATTCCCTCGCTGTCACTTCGATGTGGTGAGCCGTTCACACCGACCGGTCAGAGTGCAGATGGACCGTCCCCCACACGGAAGGAATCGGCGATGTCCTCCTCCATCAGCCAGTCCCCCGCTGCCGAGAACGACAGCGCCGGCGAGACCACAGCCAAGCCGCCCGGCGACGCCCGCTGGCACGTCGCCTTCGGTGTCATCCTCATCGGTGCGCTCGCCGCGTTCATCCCCTGGACCCTCGGTTACGTCGGCGACACCAGCGCCGTGGTCCTGCTGATCCTCGCGGTCCTCCTCGGCGTGTTCATGGCGTTCACCATCGGCGGCAACGACGTCGCGAACTCCTTCGGCACGTCCGTCGGCGCCGGCACGCTGTCGATGAAGCAGGCGCTGATGGTCGCCGCCGTGTTCGAGGTCTCCGGCGCGATCATCGCCGGCGGCGAGGTCACCGACACCGTCAAGAGCGGCATCGTGGAGCTCGACACGATCTCCCACTCCCCCATGGACTTCGTGTTCATCATGATGTCCGCGCTCGTCGGCGCCGCCGCCTGGCTGCTGTTCGCCACCCGCATGGGCTGGCCGGTCTCGACCACCCACTCGATCGTCGGCGGCATCGTCGGTGCCGCGCTCTGCATCGGCTTCACCACCGGCTCCGGCGGCTTCGACATGGTGCAGTGGAGCGAGATCTGGACGATCGTCATGTCCTGGGTGCTGTCCCCGCTGCTCGGCGGCATCGTCGCGTTCGTCCTGTTCGGCCTGATCAAACGGCACATCCTGCGCTACAACGAGGAAGCGGACCAGGCGATGCGGGAGCTGAAGCTCAAGCGCATCGAGCACCGTCGCCGCGAACGCAGCGCCTTCGAACGCCTCTCCGAAATCCAGCAGATCGCGTACACCAACGCCATGGCGCGCGACTCCGCGACCGTCCGCACCGCCGACTACGAGCGGGACGAGCTGGAGTCCACCTACTACCGCAACCTGTACGACATCGAGCAGGAGGCGCAGGGCGTCGAATCGCATCGCGCGATCGAGGTGTGGGTGCCGCTGCTCGCCGCCTTCGGCTCGATGATCATCGGCTCGATGCTGCTGGTGAAGGGTCTGAAGAACCTCGAGCTCAACGTGTCCCCGCTGGCGACGACTCTCATGCTCGGCATGGTCGGCGCGACCGTGTGGATGGCGGTGTTCATCTTCGCGAAGTCGATGAAGAAGTACGACCTCGACCGCACCACCTTCCTGCTGTTCTCCTGGATGCAGGTGTTCACCGCCAGTGCCTTCGCGTTCTCCCACGGCTCCAACGACATCGCCAACGCCATCGGCCCGTTCGCTGCAGTGCTGGATGTGCTGCGGACCGGCGCCGTCGGCGAAGAGGCCGTCGTTCCCACCCCGGTGATGATCACCTTCGGCATCGGCCTGGTCGTGGGTCTGTGGTTCATCGGCCGACGGGTGATCGCGACCGTCGGCTCCGGTCTGACCCGCATGCACCCCTCGAGCGGCTTCGCGGCGGAGCTCGCTGCTGCCGCGGTCGTGATGAGTGCATCGTCGCTGGGTCTGCCGGTGAGCTCCACCCACATCCTCATCGGTGCGGTGCTGGGTGTGGGCCTGGTGAACAAGGCAGCGAACTGGTCGCTGATGCGCCCGATCGCCCTCGCCTGGGTCGTGACCCTGCCGGCGGCGGCGCTCATCGGTGCCGTTTCCGTGTGGATTCTGCGCCTCGTGTTCGGCTGAGAATCCGGCCGCGGCGGTGGGGTGCGCCCCGCCGCCGCGGCCTGCCCCGCCGGGATCCGCCCCGCCGCAGCCTGTCCCGCCTCGGGACGCTGATGCGCGGGGCGCAAGCGTCAGGCGCTGGTGCGCACCGACTCCTGCTGCTTCTGCGCTTCCTTCTGCGTCAGCATGATCGGCTCGCGTCCGCTGGTCACCACGCCCTCAGTGATGACGACCTTCGCGATGTCGCTGCGGGAGGGGATGTCGAACATGATCGGCTGAAGGGTCTCCTCCATGATGGCGCGCAGCCCGCGGGCGCCGGTGCCGCGCTGCAGGGCACGGTCCGCGATCGCATCCAGGGCCGCCGGTTCGAACGACAGCTCCACATCGTCATAGGCGAACATCTTCTGATACTGCTTCACCATCGCGTTCTTCGGCTCCGTCAGGATGCGGATCAGCGCGTCCTTGTCGAGGCTCTTCACGGAGGTGAGCACGGGCAGGCGGCCGATGAACTCGGGGATCAGCCCGAACTTCAGCAGGTCCTCCGGCTGCACGTTGGAGTACAGCTCCTTCTCGTCCATGCGGCTGGGCAGCTGGGAGCCGAAGCCGATGCCGCCCTTGCCGGTGCGGTTCGCAACGATGTCCTCGATGCCGGCGAACGCACCGGCCACGATGAAAAGGACGTTCGTGGTGTCCAGCTGAATGTAGTCCTGCTGCGGGTGCTTCCGGCCGCCCTGCGGCGGCACCGCCGCCACCGTGCCTTCGAGGATCTTCAGCAGCGCCTGCTGCACGCCCTCACCGGACACGTCACGAGTGATCGACGGGTTCTCCGCCTTGCGGCCGATCTTGTCGACCTCATCGATGTAGATGATGCCGCGCTCCGCCTTCTTCACGTCATGGTCCGCGGCCTGCAGCAGCTGCAGCAGGATGTTCTCCACGTCCTCGCCCACGTAGCCGGCTTCGGTGAGGGCGGTGGCGTCGGTCATGGTGAACGGCACGTTCAGCATCTTCGCGAGGGTCTGCGCGAGGTAGGTCTTGCCGCAGCCGGTGGGGCCCACGAGCATCACGTTCGATTTGGCGACGTCGACGTCGCTGAACTCGTCCTCGCGGCGGGCCGACGGGTGCTGCGCTGCCTCATCGCGGGCGCGCACGCGCTTGTAGTGGTTGTAGACGGCCACGGACAGGGCGCGCTTCGCCTCTTCCTGGCCGATGATGTGGGTTTCGAGGAAGTCGAAGATCTCCCGCGGCGAGGGCAGCTCCTGCTCCGGTTCGGCCTTCGCCTTCTCTGCCTGGGTCTCCTCAGCGATGATCTCGTTGCACAGTTCGATGCACTCTTCGCAGATGTACACGTGGGGGCCGGAGATCAGGCGTTCCACCTGCTTCTGCGACTTGCCGCAGAAGGAGCAGGAGAAAACGTCGGAATCGTCGCCGAGCTGCGCCATGGAGGAATCCCTTTCGAAGCCGCTGTGGTCCGTTCAGCCTATCGAAACCGTCGGCACGCTCCCGGATTTCGGAGGCGGGGCGCGTCACCGTTCGCCGCCAGCACACACCGAGTGTGACCTGCACCTCGCCGCCGCGCGCCCGCGCCCGGAACAGGTGCCCTGCGAACAGAAGCGCCGGGCCCCGCCCCTCGGTGGGGCGGGACCCGGCGCGTCCGGATCAGAGTGAAGTGGGCCGGATCAGTTGGGGATCTGGCCGGCCGCGTCGGTGCGGCGCTCCAGCACCTGGTCCACCAGGCCGTACTCGAGCGCAGCCTGAGCGGTCAGGATCTTGTCGCGCTCGATGTCCTTGTGGATGAGGTCCCGGTCGCGGCCCGTGTGGTGGGCGAGCGTGTCCTCCAGCCAGGTGCGCATACGCAGGATCTCGTTCGCCTGGATCTCGATGTCCGAGGCCTGGCCGCCGCCCTGGCCGCCCATCGCGGGCTGGTGGATCAGGATGCGGGCGTTCGGCAGTGCGAGGCGCTTGCCGGGGGCGCCGGCGGCGAGCAGCACAGCGGCCGCGGATGCGGCCTGGCCGAGGCACACGGTGGTGACGTCCGGCTTGATGTACTGCATGGTGTCGTAGATCGCGGTCAGGGCCGTGAACGAACCGCCGGGGCTGTTGATGTACAGCGTGATGTCACGGTCCGGGTCCTGCGACTCCAGCACGAGCAGCTGCGCCATCACGTCATCGGCGGAGGCGTCGTCCACCTGCACGCCGAGGAAGATGATGCGGTCCTCGAACAGCTTCGCGTACGGGTCCTGGCGCTTGAAGCCGTAAGGGGTGCGCTCCTCATAGGTGGGCAGCACGTAGCGGGAGCTGGGCATCTGGCCGGCGGACGCGTACGGCATCGAACCGGAAGCCATCATGGGGTCAAAGGTCATGGAAGGGTCTCCTCAGTCTCGACGGGTCAGTTCTTCGCGGTGCCGCCGGCACCGGTGACGTCTTCCGCGCCGGAGACGATGTGGTCGATGAAGCCGTACTCGAGGGCTTCCTGGGCGGTGAACCAGTTGTCGCGGTCGCCGTCGGCGATGATCTGCTCAACGCTCTTGCCGGTCTGCTCCGCGGTCAGCTCCGCCATCTGCTTCTTCATCGAGAGGATGAGATCCGCCTGGATCTTGATCTCCGAGGCAGTGCCGCCGAGGCCGCCCAGCGGCTGGTGCATGAGCACGCGGGTGTGCGGCGTGGCGTAGCGCTTGCCCTTGGTGCCGGAGGACAGCAGGAACTGGCCCATGGATGCCGCCATGCCCATGGCGACCGTCACCACGTCCGGCTTGATGAACTGCATGGTGTCGTAGATGGCCATGCCAGCGGTGATCGAGCCGCCGGGGCTGTTGATGTAGAGGTAGATGTCCTTATCAGGGTCCTCAGCGGCGAGCAGCAGCAGCTTGGCGCAGATCGCGTTCGCGTTGTCATCGCGCACGTCCGAACCGAGCCACACGATGCGCTCCTTGAGCAGGCGCTGGTAGACGTTGTCATCCAGACCGAGGGGCAGCTCGCCCGACGCGTTGCGAGGCTGATCTGTCACAGTGCACTCCTTGTAGGGGCTCGACGATGGTTGTTTCCAGACTACGCGAGGGCCCGGCCGCTGCCTGGACGTGTTCGCCAGGGGCGCACTCGCGCAACGAGAAGGGGCGGGCACCGTCGGTCGCCCGATGGTGCCCGCCCCTTCGGCGAGTGATCAGATCACTTCGCGTCGTCGGACTTCTCGTCCTTCTTCGCGGTGGTCTTCTTCGCGGTGGTCGACTTCTTCGCCGGCGCCTTCTTGGCGGTGGACTTGGTGGACTTCTTCGCCGGTGCCTTCTTGGCGGGCTTCTTCTCGTCCATGTCCTCGGCGTCGTCGGCCTTCTCGGAGTCGGCGGCGTCCAGACCCAGGTCGATGGCCTTGCCGGACTCCTTGCCCTTCACGGTGACCTTCGCGAGAACCGCATCCAGGGCCTTGGAGCGCTGCACCTCGCCGAAGATCTGCTCGATCTGGCCGGACTGCGCCACTGCCTGCAGGAAGGTGTTCGGGTCCATGCCGTACTGGGCGGCCATGGCGGACATGTAGTTCATCAGGTCGTCCTGGCCGACCTCGACCTCGTTGTCCGCGAGGATGGCGTCGAGCAGGAACTGGGCCTGGATGGCCTTGACGGTGTCGTCCTTGATCTCATCGCCGTGCGGGTCGTCCTCGGCCTTGCCCTCGTTCTCGAGGTGAGCGGTGATCTCGTCCTTGACGAGCTGCTCCGGCACGGGGATCTCAAGGTCCTCGAGGAGCTTCTCCAGCAGGGCGTTGCGGGCCAGGCCGGCCTTGTTGGCGTCGGCGTCCTTCTCGGCCTGCTTCTTCAGGTCGTCCTTGAGCTCGTCGATGGTGTCGAACTCGGAAGCGAGCTCGGCGAACTCGTCGTCGGCCTCGGGGAGCTCGCGCTCCTTGACGCTCTTGGCGGTGACGGTGATCTGAGCCTCTTCACCGGCGCGGTCGCCGCCGGCCAGCTTGGAGGAGAAGGTGGTGGTCTCGCCGGCGGACAGGCCCGTCAGAGCCTCGTCGAGGCCCTCGAGCATGTTGCCCTCACCGATCTGGTAGGAGACGCCCTCCACGGTGTCGACCTGCTCGTCGTCGATCTTCGCGTCCATGTCGAGGGACACGAAGTCGCCGTCCTTGGCGGGGCGGTCCACGCCCTTGAGGGTGCCGAAGCGCTCACGCAGGGCGTCGAGGCGGACCTGCACGGCGTCGTCGTCGACCGTCGGCTCCTCGATCTCGACCTCGTAGGAGGCGAAGTCGGGCAGCTCGATCTCGGGGCGCACGTCCTGCTCCACAACGAAGACGAGGTTGCCCTCCTCCTCGCCCTCGAGGCCGGGGACCTCGGTGACGTCGACCTCGGGGCGGCCGACGGGGCTGATCTCAGCCTCGGCAGCGGCCTGCGAGTAGAAGCCGGGCAGGGCGTCGTTGACGGCCTCCTGGATGATGGCGGCCTTGCCGAAGCGCTGCTCGATGAGAGCCGTCGGCACCTTGCCCTTGCGGAAGCCGGGCATCTGCACCTCGCTCGCGATCTTCTTCGCGGCCTGGTCGATGGCGGGCTTCAGCTCTTCGAACGGAACTTCGACGTTGAGCTTGACGCGGGTTGCGTCGAGCTTCTCGACTGAGGTCTTCACGTGGGGGACACTCCCTTGGTTGACTGATCGACGATAAAGAATGAGAAGGGCCAGTGCGTCGGGGCACCGGCCGCGCAGCTCTCGTGCTGTCAGCGCCGCTTCCGGTGGCTCTGCCGCGCCGGAGCCGGCTGGTCGGGATGACAGGATTTGAACCTGCGACCTCACGCTCCCAAAGCGCGCGCTCTACCAAGCTGAGCTACATCCCGAAAAAGACGACCCCAGCGAGTCTATCCTCACCGCTGAAAGGGCGCTGGGTCTGTGCTGACCTTTGTGACCCGCCTCATCGGGCAGATCACACTTCTGGGACGCCGGAACGGTTGGGCGGCCGACGGGTTCTGTGATTGAATAGGAGACCGGCCGACGGCCTCGTCCGGAAGCCTTCGCGGATGTAGCTCAATGGTAGAGCCTCAGTCTTCCAAACTGATAGTGCGGGTTCGATTCCCGTCATCCGCTCCACGAGAAGCCCCCGCCCAGCATGTTGCTGGCCGGGGGCTTCGTGCTGCTCGAGGGCGAGGCTGAAGCTGTCGCCGAAGGTCATGACCTGGAGGTCGGCGACGCGGTGAGCCGCACCCGGTTCAGACGAAGCGGCGCAGTCCCGGGATGCGGATCCACACCAGCATCAGCGCGAACGACAGGACCACCGCGAGCGCCCACACCACGAGGTTCGGGCCCAGCGCCTCCGACTCCAGCGCCGGGAACCAGGTGCGAAGCTCCGCCACGAACACCATGTGCACCAGGTACACGCCGAAGGAGGCGCTGGCGAGCGGCCGCAGGAGGCGTCGGCCCCCGTCCCCCACCCGCCAGGACATGCCGAGGGAGGCCGCCGCGACGAACAGCACCACGCTCATCGCGGTCAGCAGCGGCGAGAAGTACGACATCACCAGCGCCGAATCGAGCAGCGGCGGCGCCTCACCGGGGTGCAGGATCTCCCAGGCGCACACCGCGACCAGCAGCGGGAACAGGGCCGCACACGTCCACCCGATGCTGCGGCTCGGCGGATGTGTGACGAGGGCGTACCCGAGCACGTAGTAGCCGACGTACGGCAGGAAGAAGGTGAGGATGCTGCCGGGCAGCAGGTCCATCGGGGCATCCGCCTGGTCGAGGAGGCCGGCGGCGACGGCCGTCAGTGGAGTCCAGGCGACACCGGCCGCGGCGAGGGCATAGGCATGGCCGGCGCTGCGCTCCACGAACGGGGCGAGCACCGGGGACAGCAGCGAGAGGCCCAGCACGACCCACAGGAAGTACAGGTGAGGGGCGGCGTCCGCCCGGATCGCCTGCCGGATCAGGCCCTTCCCGGTCAGCTCCGTGCCCCAGAGCAGCGGCTGGACCACCAGCATGTACAGCGCGCTCCACGCGAGGGCGGCGGGCAGCAGACGCAGGAAGCGGGTGCGGAGGAACGCAGCGGTGCCGCGGCGATGCGCCCCCTCGGTGAGGTTGAGCGCGCCGGACATCATCACGAAGACCGGAACCGCGGGGCCGAGCGCGGAGCGCAGCAGCGCTGTGGGCCAGTCGACGGTGTCCGCCGTGTACGCCGGGGCGATCGCGTGGATGCCGAGGACGGCGATGATGGCGATGACGCGCATGGCGTCGAGGAACGGAATGTACGGGCGTGCGGCGCGGGTGGGCGCGGTGGCGCCGGCAGCTCTCGCCATCGATCCTCCGGCTGGGGTCGGGTCCGTGGGTGAGCGACGAAGCCTACGCCCCCGCGCCTCACCGGCGGCTGGGGGCGGGGGTGACGCGCGGCAGGATGCGGGCGAGCCATGCCCCGCCGGCGCCGCACAGCACCGCCATCGTGCCCGCCGCGACGCCGACGGGCGCCACCACGGTGACGGCGGTGACGAGGCCGGGGCCGGCGAGCTGCCCCACCCCGACCAGGGAGTTCCAGCGCCCGAGGTCCCGCACCCGGTACTGGGGGCGGGCGAGGTCCACGCCGAGGGTGACCTGGATGCCGGAGCCGAGGCCGTTGCCGAGCGACATCACGGTCGCCGCTGCCAGCAGGGCCGGCAGGGCCCACGGCTGCGGGGTGGTGGCGTGGCCGCCGAGCGCGAGCGGGGCCATCAGTGCCATCCCGGCGGCGAGGCCGAGGCTGCAGGGGACCGCGACGGCGGCGCGCCCGAAGCGGTCCATGAGGAGTCCGGCGGGATAGAACAGCGCGATCTCCACCACCGCGGCGATGCCGACCACGATCGCGACATGGTCCTCGCCGAGGCCGAGGCTGAGCGCGACCAGCGGGATGATGATCATGCGGTTGGAGCGGCTCATCGACACCGGCAGGATGCCGGCGGCGACGGCGATGCGTCGGCGGGCGGCGTCGCGGTGGCTGAGCGGTGGGGTCGGGCGGCGCAGCGGAGCAGGCGCAGCGGCATCGGGTGCCCCGGTCCCGGGTGCGGCTGCATCGGGCGTCGCACTGTCAGGTGCAGCGGCATCCGCGGACGCTGCATCGGCTGAGGCGGGCCCGGGTTCGGGATCATCGAGCGGCAGCAGGGTGAGCGCCACCAGCACCGTCGCGAGCACCATCAGGCCCGTGTGCAGGAAGAACACCCCGGCGGTGCTGCCGGCGGCGATGACCGCCGCCCCGATGAACGGGCCCACCACCTGCCCCATCCGCAGCGCCCCGCCGAGGGTGGTGAGGCCGCGCGCACGGATCGACTCCGGCAGCGCATCCGCGAGATACGCCTGTCGGCCCACATGCCACAGCACGAGCCCCATGTTGATCACCAGCAGGCCCGCGATGAGGGCGAGGCGATCCGCGGGCCCTGCCCCGTCGGCCCCACCGGCCGCCAGCGCGCGATGCACCACAACCCCGAGGCCGAGCGAGGTCACCCCCTGCAGCGCCCCGCTCGCGAGCAGCGCCCTCCGCTCCCCCATCGCCGCCAGCAGCCGCGCCAGCGGGATCGGCAGCAGCACCGCGCACAGCCCCTGGATGAGGCCCAGGGCGGCCGCTTCGGGGACGCTGAAGCCCAGGCGCACCGCGATCAGCGGCAGCAGCGGCAGATAGGCGGACACGCCCGCATATTCGAGGAACAGGGGCAGATAGATCGGCAGGATCAGCCGCTTCAGCATCCGCCGCCTCCCTTGCCCGCCGGTGTCGTCCTGTGGTTACGGGTCCTTAGACTATGCCCGGTCAGCATCGGCGCCCCGCGCCGTCTCAGCCAGAAAACGGAGTCCCCATGCCCGCATCCCCGACTGCCCGCACCGGCGAGGTCGCCGTCATCGATGCCGCCGGAGCCCTCGGCGACGCCGTCATGCGGGAGGCCGCCCTGCAGGGCCGACGGGTACAGGCGCTCACCAGCGCTCCTAGCGACCTGGTCGTGTTCTCCAGCGCCGTGACCCCCGTGGTGATCAGCGGCGACGCTGCCCCGGACCGACTCGCCGACGCCGCAGCAACAAGCGACGCGGTGGTGCTGTGCCTGGGCGCGGCACTGCAGGACCCGCCGCTCGCTCCGGCGGGTGGTCGACCGACGGATGAGGCCGTGACCCTGGCGCTGCTGCGCGCCCTGCGCTCGGCCGGCGAGGACGGCGCGGCGACGCGACTGGTGGTGTCCCTCCCGATCGAGGCGCTCGGCCTGCGCACCGACGGGCGCAGGGCCCCGTCGGCCCCGACGCGCCGCACCCCGCTGCTGGAGCGCGCCCGAGCCGTCCGCGGGGCCACCGATCGCCGCGCGCAGCTGCTGGATGCGCGGCGCGCCCTCGAACTGGTGCTGCTCAGCGGCGCCGACTGGACAGCGATCGCGCACCCGCCGGTGCTGGTGGCGCCGGGACCCGCGCCCACGCAGCTGCTGCCGGTGTCCTACGCCCCGCAGGCGTCCGCGCAGGTCAGCGCACAGGCGTGCGCGGCCCGGCTGCTGGAGCTCGCCGACGCTCCCGGCAGCACCGGTCAGCAGCTGGTGATCAGCGAAGTGTGAGGCGCGAGAGCCGCCCAGCGCACCCGGGGCGTCAGCTCTGCGCGGCCTGCGGGGTGTAGGCGCGCACCGTGTTCTCCTCGCCCACCCGGGCCGTCGCCTCCGGGACGCCCGCCGCGATGGCAGCAGCGGCCCAGCGGATCGCCCAGGCGCGCACCGTCTGCGCGCCGTCCTCACTGGCCAGCCACACCGGGTCGGGAGCCGGCAGATCCGCTGCGCAGGCGGCGATGGAGGCATCCCCACCGATCTCGGCGTAGCGGGCGAAGCCCATCAGGGCGATCTCCCAGCCGAGCGCCGCAGCCCCCGGACCGTACTGGGCGAACACCTCGGCCGGCATGGCGAGGCTGTGCTCGATCAGCAGCGAGGAGCTGCCGTCGTCAGTGGGGTCGATGCGCAGGGTCAGCTCATCGGCGCGGCCCTCATACTCCCACGTGAGATCCACTCGGTGCGGGGACTGCACCGACCGGATGGTGCCGTGGACGCCGCCGGGGGCGGTGAAGGCGCCGCCCTCACCGCCGTCGACCGTGACGGGTCCGTACCAGCGGACCAGATGCTGCGGATCGGTGAGCAGGGGGAACAGGTCCGTGGGAGCGCCGCAGCCGTGCAGGGCGAGCGTCAGGCGCAGGGCGACCGCGTCATCGGAGGTGGCGTCATCGTCGATCTGCAGGGAGCGGACAACGGCATCGATGAAGGGACGGGTGCTGGTCAACGATTCCTCCGAGGCGATGATCAGGATGATGACCCACTGCACGACAGCGGAGCGGGCGCTTCGCCGAAGAGCGGACCTCCTCTATCGTAGATCGCGTGAATACGTCGAAGCACCCCAGCGTGGCCGAATTCCGCCTCTCCGACTTCCCAGCGATCCTGTTCGACATGGACGGAGTGATCACACCGACCGCCGAGGTCCACATGCGGGCCTGGGACCGCATGTTCACCGAGTTCCTCACCGAGCGCGGCATCAGCGAGCCGTACACGGATCACGACTACTTCGACTACGTGGACGGCAAGCCCCGCTATGAGGGCGTCGACTCCTTTCTGAAGTCCCGCGGCATCGACCTGCCCTGGGGCGAGAAGACCGATGACCCGTCCACCGAGACGGTGTGCGGCCTCGGCAACCGCAAGAACGACCTCGTCCTCACCCTGCTGCGCGAGGAGGGGGTCCAGCCGTACCCCGGCACTGTGGCGCTGCTCGACTCCCTCAGCGACGACGTGCGCATCGCCGTGGTCTCCTCCTCCCGCAACGCGGAAGAGGTGCTGACCGCCGCCGGTCTCCTCGACCGGTTCGGCGTGATCGTGGACGGCAACGTGGCCGAGCGCGAGGGACTGCCGGGCAAGCCCGCTCCCGACACGTTCGTCCACGCCGCCGAACAGCTCGGCGCGGACCCCGCCGCCGCCCTCGTGGTCGAAGATGCCGTCTCCGGGGTGAAGGCCGGCGCCGCCGGGCCGTTCGCCGCCGTCCTCGGCGTGAACCGCGGCGTGGGAGCAGAGAAGCTGTACGCCGCCGGCGCGACCCTCGTGGTGGACGACCTGGGGGTGCTCGCATGACTCCCCGCCCGCACGACACCACGCACGCGCACCGGCGCGACCCGATGGACCGCCAGCAGTTCCCGGTCGACCCGTGGCGCCTGGTGGAGAGCCGACCCGGTGGCGACCTCGGCGTCACCGAAACGATCTTCGCCTCTGCCAACGGCTACCTCGGCATGCGCGCCACCCCCGAGGAGGGCCGCGACGCCACCGAGCACGGCACCTTCCTCAACGGCTTCCACGAGACCTGGGACATCCACCACGCGGAATCCGCCTACGGCTTCGCCACCGCCGGTCAGACCATCGTGGGCGTTCCCGATTCGACCGTCATCAAGCTGTACGTGGACGATGAGCCGCTCGTGCTGTCCAAGGCGGACATCCTCGACTACGAGCGCTCCCTCGACTTCCGCGAGGGCGTGCTGCGACGCAGCGTCCGGTGGCGCACCCCCGCCGGCAAGCACGTCCGCGTCACCTCCACCCGCATGGTGTCCTTCACCGACCGGCACCTCGCGCTGATGACCTACGAGGTGGAGATGGTCAAGGGCACCGCCCCCATCCTCATCTCCTCCCAGGTCCTCAACCGCGAGGACCTCGACCGCGAAGCGGGCGGCACCACCGATCAGGGCAGCGCCGACCCCCGCAAGGCCGCGAAGTTCAACCACCGCGTGCTGCTTTCCGAGCACACCCAGGAGCGGGACGGGCGGATCCACCTGGGCTACCGCACCGCCCATTCCGGCATCGGCGTGTCCGTGGCCTGCGACCACGAAGTCGCCACGGCCGACGGAGTCGATGTCGACCTCGCCACCGATGTCTCCGAGGACCTCGGCCGCACGGTGTTCCGGGCGGAGCTCGCGGAGGGGCAGCGCCTGGCCGTGACGAAGTCCGTGGCCTACCACTACGGCTCCCACGCTCCCGGCCGCGAGCTGGCCGACCGCACCGGCCGCACCCTGGACCGGGTCCGCAAGTACGGGTTCGCCCAGTACCACCAGTGGCAGGCGGAGTTCCTCGAGGACTTCTGGAGCCGCTCCGATGTCCGCGTGGAGGGCGCTGAGCACATCCAGCAGGCGATCCGCTGGTGCATCTATCAGCTCGCTCAGGCCGCTGCGCGCGCCGACGGCCGCGGAATCCCCGCCAAGGGCGTCACCGGCTCCGGGTACGAGGGCCACTACTTCTGGGACACCGACATCTACGTGGTCCCGTTCCTGTCCTTCACCTCTCCGGAATGGGCTCGCAACGCCCTGCGCTTCCGCTACGGCCTGCTGGAGTCCGCGCGCCGGCGCGCCACCGTGCTGAACCAGCGCGGCGCGCTGTTCCCCTGGCGCACCATCACCGGCGAGGAGGCCTCCGCCTACTATGCCGCCGGCACCGCGCAGTACCACATCGACGCCGACATCGCGTGGGCTTTCAACACCTACACCACCGTCTCCGGCGACCAGCAGTTCATGGACTCCCAGGGCGTGGAGGTGCTGGTGGAGACCGCCCGTATGTGGGCCGATCTCGGCTTCTGGCGCTCCAACGGCGAAGCCGTGTTCTACATCCACGGCGTCACCGGCCCGGATGAGTACACCACCGTGGTGAACAACAACCTGTTCACCAATGTGATGGCGAAGAACAACCTGGAGAAGGCCGCCGAAGTCGTCACCGAGCTCGCAGAGCGCGACCCGGGCGCCTACCGCACCCTGGTGGAGCGCCTGGACATCGACGAGGGCGAGATTGCGGAGTGGCGGCACTGCGCCGAGGGCATGTACATCGGCTGGGACGAGAACTTCGGCATCCACCCGCAGGACGACCAGTTCCTGGACCGCGAAGTGTGGGACGTGGCCAATACGCCGAAGGACCGCTTCCCGCTCCTGCTGAACTTCCACCCGCTGGTGATCTACCGCTTCCAGGTGATCAAGCAGGCCGATGTGGTGCTCGCACTGTTCCTGCGCGGCAGCGAGTTCACCCTCGAGCAGAAGCGCGCCGACTTCGAGTACTACGACCCGATCACCACCGGCGACTCCACGCTGAGCGCGGTCGTGCAGTCGATCATCGCGGCGGAAGTGGGCCACCAGGACCTCGCGATGGACTACTTCATGGACGGCCTGTTCGTGGACCTCGCGAACCTGCACCAGAACACCAGCGACGGTGTCCACATCGCCTCCGCCGGCGGTGTCTGGAACGCCCTCGTCCACGGCTTCGGCGGGCTGCGCAGCGACAGCGAACAGCTCGAGTTCGATCCGCGGCTGCCGGCGGCCTGGCCGTCCCTCGAGTTCAGCCTGCTGGTGCGCGGCTCCCGCTTCGAGGTGCGCGTCACCGCGGACGAGATCGCCTTCACGCTGCTGGACGGCCCCGAGATCGAGGTCGATGTGCGCGGGCAGCGCGTCCGCGTGACGGCGGACGGCGTCGCCGTCGCCCTGGACGGCCACGGCCCGGTGCTGGCGCCCGGGGAGCTGCGCACGCCGTCCTCCGTCGGGGACGTGCGGGCCGACGGCACCGTCGTCTCCAGCACGGTCCCCGCCGACCCCGAGTCGCCCTGGGAGTATCCTGAGGGCGCACCGTCGGACGCGGAGGGGGAGCCGGACGCTCACACGAGCTGACCCGTTCCACCGCCGCACCGCCGCCGCACTGACCAGTTCGCCCAACCCAAGGATCAACGCTATGACCTCCTCCGCAACGACGCTGGCTCACCGCCCCGTGCTGTCCGAGCGATTCCTGCCCGCTTCCTCCGCAGCCCGCACCATCGCCCTGGTGCTCGCCGGAACCGCGGCCCTGACGCTCATCTCCCAGGTGTCGATTCCGCTGCCGTTCACCCCAGTGCCGCTGACCCTCGCCACCTTCGGCGCCCTCCTGGTCGGCGCGAGCCTCGGCCCGGCGCGCGGCACCGCCGCCGTCGGCCTGTACGCCGTGCTCGCGGCCGTGGGCGCTCCCGTACTCGCAGGCTGGTCCTCCACCGGTGTCGCCGCCGCCTCCTTCGGCTACGTGATCGGCTACGTGCTCGCGGCCGCCGCCCTCGGCGTCGCCGCCCGTCGCGGCGCTGACCGCTCCGCCTGGCGCACCGTCCTGGCGGCGATCGCCGCCACCGCCCTGGTGTACGCCGCCGGCCTCCCGTGGCTCGCTCTGGCCACCGGCGCTGACCTCTCCACCACCCTCGTGCAGGGCCTCGTGCCGTTCATCCCGGGCGACATCGTGAAGGCCGTCGCCGCGGCTGCGCTGCTTCCGGCCGCGTGGAAGCTGGTGGGCGACAAGCGCGCCTGATGCGCCGTCGCTGAGTCGTCGGCATGGGCTCGCAGAAGTCTGAGATCACCGTGAGGCGTCCGCGCCTCACGGTGATCCACGTTCTGCACCGAGTGGGAGTGCGCATGCTCGAAGTGCAGGTGTGGGATGTCGCCGCCACCATGACCTTCTACGCCCTGCTGTCCTCCCTGCCCGCCTCGATCGCGCTGATCTCGATCCTGTCGATGCTCGGCATCGAGGAGCAGAGCGTCAGCGCCGTCGGCTCCCTCATCACCCAGATCTTCCCCACCGCCGACCCGGAACCGTGGGAGCGCGCCGTGCTGACGCTGTCCACCACCGGCGGCGGTCTGCCCGGCCTCGTGCTCGGCATCGCCGGGTCCCTCATCTCCAGCTCGAACGGCGTGGCCGCCTACCACCGCACCATGCACCGGGTGTACAACACTCGCGAGGGCCGCAGGTTCCTCTGGTTCCGCCTCGTGGTGCTCGGCGAAACGGTCCTGCTGATGGTCCTGTTCACCCTCGCGATGATCGTGCTGCTGCTCGGCAACGAGTTCTCCCGCCGAGTCGGCGTCCACATCGGCGTCCCGGAGGCCGCCTTCGACACCTGGAGCATCATCAAATGGCCGATCCTGCTGCTGCTCATCACGGTGCTGATCTCCTTCACCTCCGTGTACGTGCCGAACGTGCGCCTGCCGTACGAGCGGCTCATCACCGCCGGTTCCGCGCTCAGCGTCCTCACCCTGTTCGGGGCGGCAGCGGCCCTCGGCTGGCTGCTGGAGGTCATCACCTCCTACGCACAGGTCCTCACCACCCTGAACTCCCTCATCGGGATCCTCGTGCTGGCGTGGCTCGCCGCCATCGTTCTGATCACCGGGACCATCATCGATGCGGAGTTCCTGCGCGCCCGCCAGATCGCCGCCGGCCTGCCCGCCTGGGACCGTCTCTGCCTGGAGCCGGTGCACAGCGGCACGCTGGAGTACTTCGAACGCGATGAGGCCCGGCAGGCCGAGATGTGCCGGAGCGTCGCAGAGTCCGCCCGCACCGGTGAGCCGATCACCGTGCGCCGAGGTGTCCTCGTGGCGGAGGCGGACCACTGGCTCGCTGTGAATCCGCGCCCGGACGACCAGGCTCCGCCGAAGGAACCGGATCGGTCCGGGTAGTCTGGGGACATGACTGACTCTCCGCTCTCCCAGCCCTGCCTGCGCCGCCGCACCCTCGGTGCCCTCGGCGTCACCGGCGCCGCGGCGATCGCGATGACCGGCTGCGGCCCCGACCGCGGCAAGAACCCCGACAAGCCGTCGTCCGTGACCAGTGACGCGTCCGGCCAGGTGAGCCTCGATGAGATCCCGGAGAACGCCACCACCGTGGTGGACTTCGGCGGATCACGCGGCTACGTCGCGGTTGTGCGGGGCTCCGGGGAGGACCTCACCGGCTACTCCGGCTACTGCACCCATCAGGGCTGCGCTCTGTCCCCGCAGGACGAGGTGCTGCACTGCCCCTGCCACGGCTCCACCTTCGAACTGAAGGACGGCACTCCGGAGCAGGGCCCTGCCGTGGAGCCCCTGCCCACCGTGAAGCTGACCGTCACCGATGGCAAGGTGTCCCGCGCTGATGCCTGAACAGACCCCGACTGAGAACAGCGGACGGACCCGCAGCGCCGCCGCCTCCCGTCCCCGCCGCGAGATCGTCAGCTTCGTGCGCCGCGGCCGCCGCCTCACCGAGGAGCAGACCGAGGCGTGGGACGCCCACCACGAGCAGTACATGCTGGACGTTCCCCAGGGCGAGCGGGACACTCTCATCCACCCGGATGTGCGCCTGGACCCGGTGGAGCTGTTCGGCAACGACAATCCGCTGATCATCGAGATCGGCTCCGGTCAGGGCGACAACATCGCCCAGGCCGCAGCGGGTATGCCGGACCACAACTTCCTCGCGTTCGAAGTGTGGGGGCCGGGCAACGCCCAGACCGTCGTGCACCTGCAGCGCCTGGGCCTGCCGCAGAACCTCCGCATCCTCGAGTTCGATGCTGAGCACTCCCTGCCCGGCCTGTTGCCGGAGAGCAGCGTGGAGGAGGTGTGGATCTTCTTCGCCGACCCGTGGCACAAGACGAAGCACCACAAGCGCCGCCTCGTCTCCGCCGGTTTCCTGGAGGAGCTGCATACCCTGCTGAAGCCGGGCGGCCGGGTCCGCACCGCAACGGACTGGGCGGACTACGCCAGCCACCAGGCGCACGCCTTCGAGACGGTGGCCGCCCGCGGCCTCTTCACCAACGACCACCCGGACGGCCCGAGGCCGACGGGTTCCACCACTGACGAGATCCCGGAGGACTCCCCCGCCACGGGGTGGGCTCCGCGATTCGAGCGCCGTGTCCGCACCGCGTTCGAGGGGAAGGCGCTGCGCGCCGGCCGCCTCATCTGGGACCTCTCCTATTCTGCTCAGAAGCCGGCTGCACCGGCGGCGAGCGCAACCGAGGACGGCAGCGCCGCCTCTGAACCCACGACCCGCTGAGCATCCAAGGGGACCTGCCGATGAGCTCCACCCATGACGACCGCGACGACCTGTTCGACCGTGACGACTTCGACGGCCCCGACGACGGCGCGCTCGCCGCTGATGAGGCCGCGCCGACGGGCCGCCGCCGGTCGCGCCGCCGCAAGGGCCTGTGCTGCGGCCTGTCCGCTGTTCTGATCCTCGCGCTGGTCGCCGCCGCCGTGGTGGGCGGCTACTTCTTCTCCCTCAACGACAAGTACCAGAAGAACGTGGACTTCGTGACGCTGGATAAGAAGGACCGCGAAGCGCAGGGCAAGGGCACGAACATCCTCCTGCTCGGCTCGGACAAGCGCAGCGGCGAGGAGGCGAAGACCGTCACCGGTCAGCGCTCCGACGTCATGATGCTGGTGCACATCGATGCGGACAACAAGCACGCCTATGTGCTGTCGTTCCCGCGCGACCTGTACATCGACATCCCCGGCCACGGCAAGGACCGCATCAACTCGGCACTCGCCTACGGCGGTGTCCCGCTGGCCACGCAGACCGTGGAGAAGTACGTGGGAACGAAGATCGACCACGTGGCGCTGGTGGACTTCGACGGCATCAAGAAGATCGTCGACACCCTCGGCGGTGTGGACGTGGAGGTGTCCCGCAGCTTCGAGGGCGACGGCATCCAGTTCACCCAGGGCACCCAGCACATGGACGGCGAGACAGCGCTGACGTTCGTCCGCCAGCGCAAGCAGCTTCCGGGCGGCGACTTCGACCGCAACGCCAACCAGCGCGCGCTGCTCAGCGCTCTGGTCGGGAAGATCCTCTCCGGGGACACCCTGTCCGATCCGAACAAGATCCAGCAGCTCGCCGGCGACATCACCCCGTACATGACGGTGGACGACGGCCTCACCGGTACGAAGGTGGCGCAGCTGGGGCTGGCGAACCGCGGTCTCCGCTCGGAGGACATCACCTACGGCTCCATGCCGCACGGCGACCCCACCACCACCTCGGGCGGTGCGTCCGTGGTGGCGACCGACGACGCCGGAATGGAGAAGTTCCGCACCGCGCTGAAGGAGGACCGCCTGGACGAATGGGCAAAGGAGAACCTCTGAGTCCCGCGCACAGCGCCCGGCCGGGCCCGGCCTCCCGGTGCCCGGCCAGACACGGCGCGTAGACTCTCTCGCGCATCCGGAACCACAGAAGGGCAGATATCCATGGCCAAGCAGAACCACGGCATCGCCACGAAGCTCGCGATGACCGCCGCCAGCGCACTCGCCGGCGTCATCGGCACGAAGCTCGTCAACGGCGCCTGGGGAGTCGTGTTCGGAGAGCAGGCACCGACGTCGAAGGTGCAGAAGGACAACGACAAGGCACTCAAGGAGGAGATGAAGCGCGCCAAGAAGCAGGGCGCGTCGAAGCAGGAGATCCGCGCGATGGAGTCCTCCTACGACGCCCTGCCGGTGTGGAAGATCAGCCTCTACACGGTCCTCTCGGGCGCGGTCATCGCGGCTCTGCAGCTGGCGGCTCAGCGGGGCGCGGAGCGCGGTGCTGACCGTCTGGCGCACCGCCGTCCGCCGATGAACCGCGGCTGACGCCCCGGCATCCGTCGGCCCCACAGCCAGCGGATCTCCGCTGAACGGCCCGGTCCCCCGCCCCTGCGCGGAGGTGGCCGGGCCCACTCGTCTGTGGCCCACCTTGATCCCTCCGTGACCTCCAAGTGAACGAGCCGTGAATTCCTCCGATCGGCCCCGTGCAGCCAGCCGCCCCGACGACCGGACCGCTCAACGGACGGATTAGGGTGGAAGGGTGGATCTCCTGTTTCTTCTCATCGCCGGTGCCATCGGCGTCGTCTTCGGCGTGGCCGCCATGGTCGCCCTGCAGCGCAACGACTCGCGCCGCACGGTCGACATGCCGCGCCCGCACCAGGCCGTCGCAGACGTCACCTCCGAGATCCTCACGATCATCTCCACCGCCCACGTGCTGCTGGACCGCACCGGTGACGTGGTCCGCGCCTCGCCCCTCGCATTCAGCTACGGCATCGTCCGCGCCACCAACGGCGACTACCCCCGCCTCGCCTCCCCCGTCCTCATCGACATGGTCACGGACGTCGGCTCCAACGGCGGATACCGCGACCAGACCCTGGAGCTCAGCCGCTCCCACGAAGCCGACGGCACCGGCATCATCTCCGTGAAGATCGGCACGATCGGCTCCGACCATGTGCTGCTGCTCGCCGACGACCTCACCCGCGCCACCCGCGTGGAGGCCACGCGCCGCGACTTCGTCGCGAACGTATCCCATGAGCTGAAGACCCCAGTCGGCGCCCTCGCCCTCCTCGCCGAGACGATGGAGGACGCCGCCGACGACCCGGTCGCGGTGCGCCGCTTCGCACAGCGCATGCAGTCGGAGTCCACACGACTGAGCTCCCTGGTGCGCGAGATCATCGAACTGTCCCGAATCCAGGGCTCCAGTGCCCTGCAGGACGCCGACGAGGTGTCGATGGCGGATGTGGCCGAGCAGGCGATCACCGTCAACCAGACCGTGGCGGAGGGCGCCGGCATCCGCCTCGTGAACCAGGCGCAGGACGATCTGCTGGTGTACGGCAACCGGTCGATGCTGATCACGGCGCTGTCGAACCTGATCGCCAACGCGGTCACCTACTCGCCGAAGTCCTCGACCGTGACGATCTGCTCGCGCCGCCACAACGGCATGATCGAGGTGTCGGTCCGCGACCAGGGCATGGGCATCAGCCCCGAGGACCTGGAGCGCGTCTTCGAACGGTTCTTCCGCGTGGACAAGGCCCGCTCGCGCGCCCGCGGCGGCAGCGGCCTGGGCCTCGCGATCGTCAAACACATCGCCAATGACCACGGCGGCAGTGTGAACGCCCAGTCGGTGCTCGATGCCGGCTCCACGTTCACCCTCCAGATCCCCGAGCTGTCCGTTCCGGTGGCAGCCGGTGCCCGAATGAAGGAGAATTCGTAGCATGGCCCGCATCCTTGTCGTCGAAGACGAAGAGTCGTTCTCGGATCCCCTCAGCTATGCCCTGCAGCGTGAGGGCCATGAGGTGGCAGTTGCGGACAACGGCGTGGACGGTCTGGCGATCTTCAACCGTCACGGCGCGGACCTGGTCCTGCTGGACCTCATGCTGCCCGGCATGAGCGGAACGGATGTGTGCCGCGAGATCCGCCGCACCTCGAGCGTCCCGGTCATCATGGTGACCGCGAAGGACGACGAGTTCGACAAGGTCCTCGGTCTGGAGCTCGGCGCCGATGACTACGTGACGAAGCCGTACTCGTCCCGTGAACTGATGGCGCGCGTAAAGGCGGCGCTGCGCCGCAGCACTGACGCTGCCGGTGCGGCCGCGGATGAGGCGGAGGACGACGGCGTGTTCGAAGCCGCCGGCATCCGGATGGACATTGAGCGCCACGTGGTGAGCGTGCGCGGTGAGCGCGTGCAGCTGCCGCTGAAGGAGTTCGACCTGTTGGAGTTCCTGCTGCGCAATGCGGGCCGCGTGCTCACCCGCAGTCAGCTCATCGACCGCGTGTGGGGCTCCAACTATGTGGGGGACACCAAGACCCTCGACGTGCATGTGAAGCGCTTGCGCTCGAAGATCGAGGAGGATCCGAAGAACCCGCGCACCTTGGTGACGGTGCGCGGGCTCGGATACAAGTTCGAGGACGCCTGACCGGGCCGGCCGGTCACAGCGACGAGGGTCTCACTGCTGGGTGGTGAGGCCCTCGACGTATTCCTTGAGGTACGGCAGGGAGGTGTCGAGGACCGCCACGGTGACGGTGTCCTCGGAACCGGCGGCGGAGAAGGTGACCTGCATGTTGTCACCGGCTTCGATGCCGGACAGCTGGTCGACCTTGATCGCCTGGTGCTCCCCTTCGCCGAGGTCGACGGTGCCGTTGGCGGGGATGGTGACGGTCTCGGAGAAGAGCTCGGTGTCGCCGGCCTTGCCGGTCATCTCGACGGTCTGCTCCTCGGCGGTGTCGTTGGAGAGGGTGCCGGTGAACAGGCCCGCGCCGTCGTCCGTCTTGATCATCAGCATGTTGCGCAGGCCGACGGGCTCACCCGGACCAGCGGGGTACACGTTCGCGACAGTGCCCTCCGCGGACTGGTAGAACTCGTGGGTCTGAATGGGATTCAGGTTGCTGCAGCCGGACATCACGACTGCGATGCCGACGGAGGCGACCGCTGCGGCGATGCGGGCAGACGGGCGACGGATCTTCACGCTCACTCCTCGGGAGGGGAAAGGGACGGCCGGGCGGCCTTCGACCTCCCAAGGGTACCAGTATTCTCAGGGCGTCATCGGCTCGACCTGGCATGCCCCGCGCGTGGGCGCCGACACCCCGCCCGGCCCTGTCCTCCCCGCGGGGGCGGGCCGTGGGACGGGCTCGCCGTGATGTGGAGCGCACACCCTAGCACATCGGGGGTTTGCTAGGATAGAGCGGATGAAAGGGGCCGATGACATGAATTTCTCTGTGGGCGAGACCGTTGTGTACCCACACCACGGCGCTGCTCTGATCGAAGAGGTCAACCAGCGCACCATCAAGGGCGTCGAGCGCACCTACCTCAAGCTGAAGGTGGCGCAGGGCGACCTCACCATCGAAGTTCCGGCGGAGAACGCTGAGCTCGTGGGTGTCCGCGATGTCGTGGACAAGAAGGGTCTCGAGGAGGTCTTCGATGTCCTCCGTCAGCCGCACACTGAGGAGCCGACCAACTGGTCCCGCCGGTACAAGGCTAACGTCGAGAAGCTGGCGAGCGGTGACATCAAGAAGGTCGCCGAGGTCGTCCGCGATCTGTGGCGCCGCGACCAGGATCGCGGCCTGTCCGCCGGTGAGAAGCGCATGCTCTCCAAGGCTCGCCAGATCCTCACCAGCGAGCTCGCGCTCGCCGAGGACGTCGACCAGGAGCGCGCTGACGAGATCCTCGACGAGGTCCTCGCATCCTGAGCCCAGCTGACCAGCTGATGACATCCCGTCTGGCATGTGCCGTCAGCGCCGCGAGCGCTGACTCCTCCGACGTCCCCGGAGGGCGCATCCTGGGCGGGATGTCGCTTGTCCAGCGGGCCGTGCGCTCCCTGGACACCGTGGTGGATCCGTCGGTCGCCGGCGGCCGCGTCGGCCTGATCACGGCCGCCCCCGGCCGTGCGAGCAGTGACCACGCCGAGATCGCGGGGACGGCGGCGCTGGCCGCCGCGACCGCTCACCCGCAGGACGTCTGCCGCGTGCTCGCTCAGTGGGCGAGCCAGCAGGGGGCCGACGGAGTCCTGCTGCATGACGCGGGCCGCCCCCTCACCACCGAGGCGACGGTCCGCTCCGTTGTGCAGGCGTGGCGCGACGGCGCCGTCTGTGCGGTGCCGGGGATCCCGGTGACGGATTCGGTGAAGAGCGTGCGGGGCGACCAGCTGACCAATATCGAGCGGGCGTCGCTGACCGCTCTGCAGTCCCCGATCGTGGTGGATCTGCATCTGCTGGAGCGGGCGCTGGAGCATGAGTGGACCACGCAGTCGGCGGTGCGGGAGATGCAGGCGATCGGCGCTGACGTGGTGGTCGTGGACGGCTCCCATGCGGGTGAGCCGATGACCGATGAGCTGTCCCTGTGGCGTGCGCAGATCGCGCTGGGGCTGGCCCGTGACACGTCCGGGCCCCGTCGGCCCGCCTGAGCGGATCAGCACTCTTCGGCGACCGCGGCCGTTCGCGGCGCCGGATCAGACGCGTCAGCGGCCGGGGGCGAGTCCGTGGGCGCGCACCACGTCGGTGGCGAGCGCGAGGTCCTGCGCGAACGTGATCTTGAAGTTCTCCGCTTCCCCGCGCACCCACTGCACGGGGGTGGTGGTGTACCGCTCGATGCAGGAGGCGGTGTCGGTGCCGGCGAACCCGTCGCGGGCCGCTGCTTCGTAGGCCTCCAGGAGCGCATCGGCACGGAAGCCCTGCGGGGTCTGCACCCGGATCAGGTCGCCCAACGGCTGCTCGGCGGCGAGCCGGTCCGCGCCGTCGCTCGGTGCGAGCGCCGCGATGTCGTCCGCATGGAATCCGGGCAGCGCCCCGCCGTGGCGGCGCGCCGTGCGCAGGACCGTGGCGATGAGGCCGCGGGAGACGAGCGGCCGGGCGGCGTCATGGATCAGCACGGTGTCCACCGCGCCGCTCTCGATGCGGTCCGCGAGGTGGCGCAGCGCCTGCAGCTCGGACTCCTGGCGGGTGGCGCCGCCGCCGATGATCTCCACACGCCGCTCCCCCAGTTCGCGGGCCACCGTGTGCTCGGCGTGGTCGCGATCTTCGGGGCGGACCACGAACACGAGGGGGCCGATGCCGTCCACCGCCGCCATCGAGAGCAGGGACCAGCTGGCGATGCTGCGGTGCGCGAGGGTGAGGAATGCCTTGTTGATGCCGGCGCCGAAGCGGGACCCGCTGCCGCCGGCGAGGACCACGCCTGCGGCGAGGGGCCGGTCAGCGCCGCCGCGAACAGGTGGGCTCGGGGCAGGCGCAGCAGCGGGGCGATGGTCACTCACCCCTCCAGTGTAGGCGGCGAGCGCATCCAGAGGCGGGCCGCCGCGGTGGGCGCACGTGGTCGGGTCCACTCGCGCCGGTTCACACAGTGTCATAGGGTGGGGAGAACCACAGCACTCCACTGCCACGTCCACGCTTCGCGAAAGAACCCTGTTGCTCACGATTGCCATTGTCGGGGGATCCGGTGTCGCCACCTCGGTGCGCCTGACCCAGGAGGTCCGCCGTTGCCTGGCCGAACGGGACATCGCCGCCCGTGTCCGTCAGGCCACCGTGATGGACCTTCTCTCCCCCTATTTCAGCGCGGACATCGTGGTCTCCACCGTGGAGCTGCCCGAATCACTCGGGATCCCGGTCGTGTCCGGGATGCCGCTGCTGCTGGGCACCGGTTCCGACCACGTCATCGATTCGCTGGTCGATCTGATCCAGGCGCACGGCGCCGCCTAGACTGACCTGGTTCCCCGTCCCCGCTGTGGAAGGACTCCCATGGCCCACCCGCGCATCGGCATCGGCACGGACGTGCACGCCTTCGCCGCCCCCGATTCCGACCGGCCCCTCTGGATCGGCGGTGTCCTCTTCGAGGGCGAAGTCGGCCTCGTGGGCCATTCGGATGCGGACGTCGCCGCCCACGCCGTCTGCGATGCCGTGTTATCCGCCGCCGGCATCGGCGACCTCGGCTCCAACTTCGGCACCGATGACCCGGAGTTCGCCGGCGCGTCCGGTGAGCGCCTCGTCCGCGAAGCCGCCCGCCGGGTCCGCGCCGCCGGCTTCGAAATCCTCAACGCGTCCGTGCAGGTGATCGGAAACCGGCCGAAGCTGGCGCCCCGTCGGCAGGAGATGACCGAGGTGCTGAGCGAAGCGCTCGGCGCCCCCGTGTCCATCGCCGGCACCACCACGGACGGGCTCGGCCTCACCGGCCGCGGCGAGGGCGTCGCCGCCGTCGCCACCGGCCTCGTCCTGCCCGAAGGAGGCACCCCGTGAGAATCGAATCCCCCGCCGACGTCACCGCGGACGCTATCGACCAGGCCGCGGAGATCCTCACCGGAGTCGTCCGCCGCACCCCGCTGGAGCGCTCCCATCGGCTCTCGGAGATCTCGGGCCGCAACGTGTTCCTCAAGCGGGAGGACCTGCAGTCGGTGCGCTCCTACAAGATCCGCGGCGCCTACCTGTTCGTCGCGGGCCTCGAGCCGGAACAGCGGACCGCCGGTGTGGTGACAGCCAGCGCCGGCAATCATGCGCAGGGCGTTGCGTTCGCCTGCAACCGGCTGAAGATCCAGGGCCGCATCTACGTCCCCACCCGCACCCCGAAGCAGAAGCGGGAGCGCATCCTCGCCATCGGCGGCGAATGGGTGCAGCTGGTCCTCACCGGTGACACGTTCGACGACGCCGCTGAGGCCGCCCACACCGATGCGGAGCGCACCGGCGCCACGATGGTGCCGCCGTTCGACGACCCGACTGTCATCACCGGTCAGGGCACGGTGGTGCGCGAAGCAGTCGCGCAGGCCCGCGAGCAGTTCGGCAGCGAGATCGGCACTGTCGTGGTGCCCGTCGGCGGCGGCGGTCTGATCGCCGGTACCGGCGCGTGGCTGCGGGAGCGCATGCCGTCGGTCCGCCTCGTCGGGGTGGAGCCCGCCGGTGCCGTGTCGATGGCGACCGCGGTGCGGCAGGGCAAGCCGGTCACCCTCGCGGAGATCGACTCGTTCATCGACGGCGCCGCGGTGCGCCGCGCCGGCCGCGCCAACCTGGAGCTGGTGGACCGAATCGCACCGGAGCTGATCGCGATCGAAGAGGGCGCTGTCTGCACCGAGATGCTGAACCTGTACCAGGTGGAGGGCATCATCGCGGAGCCCGCGGGCGCGCTGGCGGCGACCGCGGTCGCCACCCGCGCCGTCCCCGGGGAGGCAACGGCTGAGGGGCAGGACCCGTCGGCCGCCGCCCGCCCCGAAGGGGAGGCCGACGGGGACATCCTGGTGGTGGTCTCCGGTGGCAACAACGATGTGTCCCGCTACAACGAAGTGGTGGAGCGATCCCTTGTGCACGAGGGACTGAAGCACTACTTCCTGGTGACGTTCGCGCAGGAGCCGGGCGCGCTGCGCCGGTTCCTCGACCAGGTCCTCGGCGAGGGCGACGACATCGTCCTGTTCGACTACATCAAGCGGAACAACCGTGAACAGGGGCCGGCGCTGGTCGGCATCGAACTGGGCGCCCGGGAGAACCTGGAGCCGCTGCTGGCACGGATCGCAACGTCGAACATGCCGATCGAGCGGATCGACCCGATGGACCCGATGTACCGCTATCTCACATGACGCGGATCGTGAAGGTCGTATCGACGACGTCCTCGCCGGGCCTGGCGTAGGTCTGATCGCACGTCCCGTTCTGGTCGGGCCGATCGCGGAAGCAGTAGACCACCCGCAGATCGACCGTGCCGGCAATGCCGCCGTTCGCCCACACGTGCAGGTAGGAGCGGCCTCCGTCGCCACCGGCGCGGCCACCGGCGCCGTTGTTCCGCTCCTTCGAGACGTGGCGGACCCGAGCTTCCAGGATGCTGTCGCGGTAGACGCCGTCGACGGCTCCGACGATGCTGAAGCCCTTCCCGACGGACGGGTGGGAGACACCGAGGTCGATGAGGGCGTTCTCCCGCTTCCAGAGTTCGAGGGGGCCGCTGACATCGCTGTGCAGAACCGGCTCCACCTCGCTGGGCACCCCATCGAGCCCGGGCCGCTTGTCGCTGGGCGCCCCCTCGAGCCCGGGCCGGCTGCCGCGGGTGATGCCGAGCATTCCGCAGCCGGTGGTCGCAGTGGTGATGCCCAGGGCGCCGACGGATGCGAGCAGCATGCGGCGGTTCAGGTGCGTCGTGTCCATCATGCTCACTCCTCCACCCGGACGCGGAAGGTCTCATCGGTGAGTCCTTCGGCGCTGCCCACCCGTCTCTGGTCGCAGGAGCCGTTCTGGTCCGGCGCGGACTGGAAGCAGTAGAGCACCCGGACCTCCTGCTCGCCGGGGGCGGTGCCGGTGATGGTGAGGACGCTGTGGCCGCGGTCCCCACCGGGCTCAATCGGCCCCGGGTCAGCCGAGATGTGGGTGATCTCGGCGCCGATGGTGGGGTCATCGATGCGGGAGCGGTGGCGCTGATCGCCTATGACCACGTAGTACTGCATGCCCACGGACGGGTGGGAGTGCCCCAGTTCGATGGAGATGCTCTCCCCGATGCCGAGCTCGATCGGGTCGGGGACCTCCGTCAAGGGAATGCCGCGCACGGTGGGGGGGGCGGATGACGGTGAGGGGGTCGCGGGGTCGGTCGGGGCGGCGCCGCTGGGGCCGGTGGTGGGCCGACGGGTCCCGCATGCAGCGGCGAGCGCGAGGGCGCTCAGCGATGCGCAGGCGCCGAGGAGGCAGCGGCGGTGGAGGCGGGGGTCCGCAGTGGTGTCCATGCCCCCGAGGCTAGGCGCAGGGTGCACCGGCCGCGAGAGGCAGAACTCCCCGGGCCCTCCTGCTCAGCGGCAGGGTCCGGGGAGTTCTGGTGCCTGGGGTGGGGCTCAGTCGCGCTGGCGGCGGGCGTCCACGGCGGACTGCACGATCTCGGCGAGGGTGTGCTCGCTCTTCCAGGACAGCTCCTCGCGGATGCGGTCGGTGGAGCAGACCAGCTTCGCGGGGTCGCCGGGGCGGCGGTCCGCGATCTCCGGGTCGATCTCGGTGCCGGTGGCGTCCGCGATGGCGTTGATGACGTCCAGCACGCTGGAGCCGGTGCCGGTGCCGACGTTGAACACGCGGTGCTCGCGGGTGTCGCGCTTGAGGTAGTCGAGCGCGGCGATGTGCGCTTCGGCGAGGTCGAGGACGTGCACGTAGTCGCGGATGCAGGTGCCGTCGGGAGTGTCGTAGTCATCGCCGAAGACCTTCGGGCGGTCACCCCGGTCCAGGGCGTCCAGCACGATCGGCACGAGGTTCATCACCAGCGTGTCGGCGAGCTCGGGCCACCCGGCGCCCGCCACGTTGAAGTAGCGCAGGCCGACGGTGCGCATGCCGTGCGCGCGCTCCGCGTCCTTCAGCATCCACTCCCCCACCAGCTTGGAGGCGCCGTAGGGGTTGATCGGCTCCGGCGTGAGGTCCTCCTGCACCAGGTCCACATCGGGCATTCCGTAGACGGCGGCGGAGGAGGAGAAGACGATGTCGCGCACACCGGCCTGGGCGGCGCCGTCCAGCACGTTCGCGAGACCGGACACGTTGTCCCGCCAGTACATCTCCGGGTTCGCCACGGATTCGCCGACCTGCTTGTGGGCGGCGAAGTGGATGACGGCGCTGACGGACCGCTCGCGCATGACGGCGGCGAGCTCATCGGCGGCGCCCGTGCGGGTCACGTCGATCTCGACGAGGGGCACATCGCCCAGGCGGGAGCGGAAACCGGTGGAGAGGTCGTCCACCACCACGACGTCCTGTCCACGGTCGGCGAGCAGGCGGGTCACATGGGAGCCGATGTAACCGGCTCCTCCGATCACGAGAGTTGTCATGTCCCCTACTCTACGGGCGCGGTCCGCACCCGTTCCGCAGGAGCACGCACCGGCTCTGTAAAAATGCGGTGTGGATTCGGCGACGGGCCGATGGTGAGCCGTCGACCCGGACGTATGATGGCCGAATGAGCGAGAATCCTCCCGCCGGCCGCCCCGATCGGCCAGGCGACGGTCAGCGCCGCGCCCCGCAGCGGCGCGGGCGCCGCGCAGCTTCGACGGGTCTGCGCTCCTCATCGACCCCGATGATCTGGCCCGGCTCCCCCAACGGCCGTCGGGCACGCGCGACCTCCCAGGGGTCCAGCGCCGCCGGTCGGACCTCCCCGCCGAGCCCACCCGCCGCCGCTGAGACGGACGCTGCCGCGTCCAGGCCGAGCGCGCGGGCCGCGTCAGCTCTGGCCTCCTCACACTCCTCACCCATCCCCCCGGCGCCCGGAGCGTCCGACGGCCCCATCCCCGTGCACCCGAAGCGGGGCCGCCGCCGTGCCGACGTCGCTCCGCCCGTCGAACAGAAGACCATCAGACTGCGCCCGATCGATGACGATCCGCGCCCGCGCCGCGGGTCATCCGTGCTGCGCCGCGCAGCCTCAGGCGGTGCCGGCCGCGGCGGATCTGGTGGACGCGGCGGAGGCCGCGGTCCAGGCGGCCCCGTCAGCCCCGATGGCTCCAGCGGCCAGGGCGGCTGGGGTGCCCGCCAGCCCGGCGAGGGCTCCCTGCGCCGCGCCTCCCTGTGGACCGCCGCCAGCGGCCTGATTCCCGGCCTCGGCCTGCTGCCCACCCCGCTGCGGGTCCTCGGCATCATCACCGCAGCCGTGTTCGTCATCACCGTCCTCAGCGGCCTGGTCTGGCTGCTGGCCGGTGACCCCACCGCGACCCTGATCGGCTTTGCGTTCAAACCGTGGTTCCTCACCACCGCGATGATCACGATCGCGCTCGTCGCCGTGATCTGGCTCGGTCTGCTGTGGCTGACGAACAACCACCACAACCGCAAGGAGCGGCTGCAGGGGCCTGCGCGCTCGGCGTCGCAGGCGCTCGCGTTCGCTCTCGCCATTGCGATCGGCCTGCCCGCTCTGCACGCCGCGCACACCCTGTGGGCGGCGAACTCCCTGATCGGCGGCGACTCGTTCATCCAGGCGAAGAGCGGCAAGAGCGGCGAGGACGCCTGGAAGAACGTGGACCGCGTCAACATCATGCTGCTCGGGCAGGACGCCGGCGCGGACCGCACCGGCACCCGCCCGGACACCATCATGGTGGCGTCCGTGGACACGAAGACCGGCCGCACCGCCCTGTTCTCCATCCCCCGCAATCTGCAGTACGTGCGGTTCCCGAAGGGGTCGAAGCCGGCCGAGGTGTTCCCCAACGGGTTCGACTACTACGGCAAGAACCAGAACCTCATCAACGCCGTGTGGACCTGGGCGGAGGACGTGCGCCCCGACCTGTTCCCCGGTGACCCGAATCCGGGCCTGACCGCGACCACGATGGCGGTGGAGGAGACCCTCGGGCTGAAGGTCGACTACTACGCGATGGTGGACCTGCGCGGCTTCGAGCAGATGGTCGACGCCATCGGCGGCATCGACTTCGAGGTGGAGCGGAAGATCCCGATCGGCGGCGGCGCCGCGAAGATCGACGGCTACATCCAGCCCGGCTGGCAGCGCCTCGACGGCCACCACGCGCTCTGGTACGCCCGCAGCCGAGAAGGCTCCAGCGACTTCGACCGCAACTGCCGCCAGCAGCGCATCGTCCGCGCGGTCGCAGAGGAAGCGGACGTCCCGAAGATCGCCCTCGCCCTGCCGCGTCTGCTGAACGCGACCGGAGACTCCGTGGTGACCGATATTCCGGCCGACCGCATGGATGCGTTCGCGATGCTCGCCATGCGGATCCAGAAGGGCGGGTTCGAGTCCTACCCGATCAACCCGTCGGTGACGCCGTCGGGCAACCCGGACTTCGACTACCTGCACCGCTGGGTGCAGGAGTCCATCAAGCATTCGATGGAGACCGCGCCGGAGACGGCGCTGGGCACCAAGGAGAAGGACACGGAGAAGTCCGCGCAGCCGTCGCCGAAGGGTTCGAAGGACGCGAAGCCGGCCACCACGCAGCCGGCGGACGGCGCGTCCAAGGAGCCGAGCGAGTCACCGAGCCCGTCGGCCGAGCCGACGGAGTCGAAGTCGCCGACGCAGTCCGCAACTCCGAGTGAGTCCGCCTCCACCGACGCCGGTTCCACGCCGAAGAAGAAGGATGAGCGGAAGGTGGAGCTGCCGCAGGACCCGCTGAAGTCCTGCATGCCGGGCGACACCGACCCGTACAACTGATCCCCCGTTACCTTGTGAGCACCCCGATGGACGGGGTCTGGTCGCTCGGCCGGGTATGGCTTTGTTGCCCTGCCATTGATGGTCCGGGGGGTGTTGCCGCCCGGTCGAGAGACACGCGTTGACCGCTGATAGGGACACGGCCCAGCTCTGTCTGAGGTCTCTTCGTAACGTGGGTGCCGGCATCGGGTGTCGAGACTGCGGCCAGCAGTGATGCGGAGGACAGCGTCATGAACACAGGGTTCGCGGTCGTGATCGGCCTGGACGTCGGAAAGACAGCTCACCACGCGTGCGCACTCGACCCGGAGGGGAACAAGCTGTTCGACAAGCCCCTCCCGCAGGACGAGACCAAACTTCGCGAGCTGTTCACCCAGCTGCAGAACCACGGCGAAGTGCTGCTGGTCGTCGATCAGCCGAACACCATCGGAGCGTTGCCGATCGCGGTGGCCCGGGATACCGGCTGCACAGTCGCCTACCTTCCCGGATTGGCGATGCGGAAGGCCGCGGATCTGTATCCGGGCAGGTCAAAGACTGATGCGCGGGATGCTTTCATCATCGCCGACACGGCCCGCACCATGCCTCACACCCTCCGGCAGGTCGATCGTGACAGCGAGGTCCTCTCCGCGCTGAAGGTTCTGGCCGGGTTCGATGAGGACCTCGCTCACGAGACCACAAGGGCGCTGAACCGGATCCGGTCCCTGCTCACCCAGATCCACCCCGCGCTCGAGCGCGTCTTCGCCGGCGGGAAGCTTTCCACTGGGCTCGTGCTGGACCTGCTGGAGAAGTTTGGCGGCCCCACCGGCCTCCGAAGTGCCGGCCGAGGGAAGGTGCTGCGGTTCGCCCGCGCGCATTCACGCCGCGACCCCGAGACGCTGGTCGAGCAGATCTTCACAGCCCTTAGCGAGCAGACCGTCATCGTGCCCGCCACCGCAGCGGTTGAGCTGGTGATCCCCCGAGTCGCTGGCCAGGTTAAAGAGCTGAAAGAACAGCGCGCGACCGTGGCCCACGAAGTGGAGGGCATGCTGGAGGACTTCCCTCTCGCCTCGGTCTTGATGAGCATGCCGGGGATCGGCATCAAGACCGCCGCCCAGATCCTCCTCGCGATCGGTGATGGCTCCGCGTTTGAGTCCGCCAGCCACCTCGCGGCCTATGCCGGGATCGCGCCGGTCACCCGCAGATCAGGCACCTCGATCCGCGGAGAGTTCCCCGCCCGGTCAGGGAACAAACGCCTGAAGAACGCCCTGTTCTACTCCGCCTGGGTCGCCTCCAACCACGACCCCATCTCCAAGGCCTACTACGATCGCAAACGCGCCGAAGGCAAACGGCACAACGCCGCCGTGATCTGCCTAGCCCGCCGCCGCTGCAACGTCATCTACGCCATGCTCCGCGACGGCACCTACTACCAGCCACCGACAACCGCCCCTACCCCCGAGCCGACCGCTCTCGCGGCTTGACTCGAAACATAGGGACACCCCCCCACCGCATCGCAATCTGAGGCCCCCATGACCACCCCCATCCCCCGCCACCGAGGAGACCAACCGATGATCCGACAGCGAGCACTCACCACGATCGCGATGGCCTCCCTCCTCGCTCTCCCCCTCGCCGCCTGCACCAGCAGCAACGGCGAGGAGGACCCCACCACGACGGCCACCAGCCAGGAGGCCCCACCCACGGCCGACCCCGCCGACGCCACACCCCAGGAGCGCATCACGGCGTACTTCAACGAAGCGGATGCCGCCGCTGCCGAAGGCTGGCCGGACAGCTCATACAACGACGAGTACCTCGTCCCTGAGCTCGCCGAGCAGGTGAAGACGGAAGACGCGGAGAACGCTGAGACGGGGGCGATCATCACTGGAGAGCGCAAGCTCTCCGATTGGACGGTCGTCGAGGAGGCCGACACCACCGCGACCATCGAGTTCTGCGAGGACGGCACGGACATGCAGGCCACCAAGGATGGCGAGCCGTACGACATCAGCAACGAGCCGGGTGAGCCCAGCGTTGCCCAGTACAAGCTCGTCCGTGACTCCGCGGAGGGGCCGTGGATGATCGAGCAGATGGGGTACTACGAGGAGGGGACGACGTGCGAGGCACACTTCGGCGGCTGACCGTCAGCACCGCAGCAATCACAGCATTCACGCTCACCACTGCGCCGGCCTGGGCCGACGACGGGGTCAACTGGCGCGGTGACGGTTCCAAGGGCACCGTCACAGTTGAAGTGGAGGATCCCGGCAGCGGCGGCGGAAAGTCCTCCGGTGGGGGTGGCAGCTCGTCCGGCGGGGGAAATTCGTCGGGTGGCGGCGGATCTTCCAACGGGGGGAGCAAGTCCTCAGGCGGCAGTGGGAATTCCTCCGGGGGCGGTGGTGGAGGTGGAACTACCTCCGTCAGCAACGGTGGCCGAACCAGCGTCGGGAACTACTCGAGCGGTTCGCCGTCCTCGGTGTCCTCGAGCCGCCCGGACAACGTCGAGATCCTCGACGACGGCTCCCGAGCCACTTACCAGCCCGAAGGCGCGTACGTGCAGGGGCAGAACGGGGGACCCACCGCCTTCTTCGACGGCATGACCCAGGGCCAGCCCGAGCCGGCGGATCCGGCAGCGCCGGCGGCTCCCGCTCCGGATCCCGCGCCTCAGGAGGGCGGCGAGCCGGCCGCGCCTCAGGTGGATCCTGCCGAGCTCGCGCAGACCGCGGTCTCCCAGATGGGGCTGGAGGCTCCGGAGATCGCCTCGACACCGAACGACACCGAGACCCTCGGCGCCGTGGGGCTGCCGGTGTGGCTGTGGGTGGCCAACCCCGGAGAGACCACGACGGGTCCGAACACGACCAGCGCGTCCGCCGGAGCGGTGACCGTCACCGCGACGGCCAAGTTCACGGGCATGTCGATCGACATGGGCGACGGCACCACGATCGAGTGCGACGGACCCGGGACCGAATACCCCGGCACCGGAATCGACCCCTCCCCCGACTGCGGCCACGTCTACGAGCAGATGAGCGATGAACAGCCCGATGGGCTGTACACCGTGAACATCACCGCGCACTGGGGCGTCGAGTGGGAGTCGAACACCGGTGAGACCGGCACGATCCCCGTCGAGCTGACCACGTCCAAGCAGCTGCGCATCGGCCAGTACCAGACCGTCGTCACCGACGTGTCCTGACCACCCCGACCTCCTGGGAGCACCGATGAACGTCACCGACCCGATCACCAGCGCACACCTCGGATTCGGCGAGCCGACCGGCAACCGCAGGGAGGCTGTCACCACGGTCCGCCTGACCCATGCCAGCGGCCAGATCGAGGACATGTCGCTCACCGAGGAGGTCACCCACGTCGGGCCAATCGAGGGCCTCCTCCTGCTCACCGATCGAGCCACAGATCAGGGCCAGGGGTTCCCCTTCACCTACGAGGCCACCAAGGACCTCACCCTCGAGGACTACATGGATCCGCGGCCCCGGCCAGCGAGCTGATCCATCCGACCAGAGATACCCAGTCCAGGCACGCTGATAGGAGAGCACGATGCCCGAGAACCTCGACATCCAGGACGGGCCCACCTGGGCGCTCGCTCGCGAGGAGATCGTCACGTACCCGATCGGGCACGGCCGCGATCTGATCCTGGTAGCGACCTTCGCGCGCACGGTGCGCTCGGGGAGGATCTTCCGACGCTCCACCGAGCAGTTCATGCACCTGTCGATCCCGTTGAAGGTCGGCGATTGGACGACGGGCAGCACGATGACGAACTTCGCCGAGAGCCTGTCCGCCGAGCTGTTCAAGGACCCCGCGACGAACGCCCTGTGCAACCGCTGGTCGGACGAGTTCACCCGGGACAACGGCTACGTCGCCCACCCACTGCTGGCCCGGACCAAGGAGCCCCCGGTCATCAGCCAGGACATCCTCGTCGACGAGAACGGGGAGGTCTCGAACCACCTGATGAGGAAGTCGAAAGGCAACCTGGCAGTGATCAGCTGGTACAACTACAAGATCAACGACGTCGCCGGGATGATCCAGGGGGACACCTCGTGCCTCCTCCTCAACGATGAGGAATCGGCCGAGTACGCCGACCGTGTCGATCCGTCGTGGCGAGCTCGTGAGAAGGCACTCCGCGCGGACCGTGACGACAACATGCGCCTGTTCTTCGAGCGCTTCGGCATCGAGTGACCTCGCGGATCCCCTCCCCTCGCCCCATACTGGGGGCAGCCTGAGGGAGGTTCTCGATGTGCGGACGATTCACGCTGGCATTCGATCTGAGAATTATTGAACAGATGCAACAGTGATCCGCGGCTGCCCATCGAGCAACCCAGGTCTCGCCCTTGGCTTACATGTGCGTGGTGCTGGTGGCGCGGGGTGTGAAGGCGGTTCCCACGCTCGACACGGGCAGGTGGGCAGGTGTGGTACTGGCCCTAATCTGGATCGCGTTCCCTTCAGTGCGGTACGCGCATCACGAGGTGTGCCTCGGGCGCGGGCGCCAAGGTTCGCCCGAGGTGCTGGGAGCGTCATCACGGTGGGGCAAACTGAGGACATGAGCCAGAACAACGATCGCCAGCAGCTACTGCACATCGGTGCGGTCGCTGAGCGCACGGAGCTCAGCCTGCGGACGCTGCGACACTACGACGAGATCGGTCTGGTCAACCCGTCCGAGCGCAGCGAGGGAGGGTTCCGGCTCTACTCCGAAGCCGACGTCGAGCGGATCCTGCTGATCCGTCGCATGAAGCCGCTGGACTTCACGCTCGAGCAGATGCGCGAGCTGCTCGACGTCACCCACGATGTCGCCCAGCCCGACGCGCCGCTCGAAGCAAGGCAGAAGCTGCACGAGATCGAGGCCATCGCGATCGAACGACGCAGCGCGCTGGAGAAGAAGGTCGCGATGGCCGATGAGTTCCTCTCGCGTCTCCGCGACCTCTCGACCCCCGCTCACCAGGACGATGCAGGGGAGCGCGAGGCCTGACGCGAGGGTGGTCTGTGACGCAGAACTCGTATTCACGAGGTAAAAGCTAACGTAACGTGAGGGTTGGCCTTTGGGTCCCTCACGGAAACGTTCCGTGCCGCCGGGGCCCATCCCTCTCATCTCGCTAGGACTCCCCCGTGACTTCCCTCAGCGCTGCGCCCGTCGACAGTGGACCCCAACACTCCCAGCAGGAGCCGGACACCGTTCTCTCGGCCCTGCGCAATCCCCGCCGGCTCAAGACCGAGGTCCTCGCTGGTCTCGTCGTTGCTCTCGCCCTGATCCCCGAGGCGATCTCCTTCTCCATCCTCGCCGGCGTCCCCCCGCAGGTCGGGCTGTTCTCCTCGTTCGTCATGGCGGTCACGATCGCGTTCGTCGGTGGCCGGCCCGCGATGATCTCCGCCGCCACCGGCGCGATCGCCCTGGTGATCGCGCCCATCGCCCTTGAGTACGGGCTCGATTACTTGATCGCGACCGTGATCCTCGCCGGGGTTCTGCAGGTCGTCCTGGCGCTGCTCGGCGTGGCGAAGCTGATGCGGTTCATCCCGCGCAGCGTGATGACCGGCTTCGTCAACGCCCTGGCGATCCTCATCTTCACCGCCCAGCTGCCTCACCTCTTCGGTGAGGACATCCCCTGGATCGTCTACCCCCTGGTGCTGGCGGGCTTGGCGATCATGGTCCTCGTCCCGCGCCTGACCACCGTGGTCCCCGCGCCCCTGATCGCGATCGTGCTGCTGACCGGCGCTGTGCTGGTCAGTGGATGGAAGCTGCCCAATGTCTCCGACCAGGGCGAGCTGCCCGAATCGTTGCCGTCCCTGTTCATCCCCAACGTGCCCCTGAACCTCGAGACGCTGCAGATCATCGCCCCCTACGCCTTCGCGATGGCGATCGTGGGAATCATGGAATCGCTTATGACCGCCAAACTCGTCGACGACATCACCGACACTCACTCCAAAAAGACCCGCGAGTCCTGGGGGCAGGGCATCGCGAACATCGCCTCCGGGTTCTTCGGCGGCATGGGCGGCTGCGCCATGATCGGCCAGACCATGATCAACGTGAAGCAGTCCGGAGCCCGCACCCGGATCTCCACCTTCCTCGCCGGCGTCTTCCTGCTGATCCTCGTCCTGGCCCTGGGAGACATCGTCGGCCTGATCCCGATGGCAGCCCTGGTCGCCGTGATGATCATGGTCTCCGTCGCCACTTTCGACTGGCACAGCATCCGGCCCTCCACCCTGCGCCTGATGCCCTGGTCCGAGACCGCCGTCATGCTGGTCACCGTCATCGCCACCGTCGCCACCCACAACCTCGCCATCGGCGTGGTCCTCGGCGTGATCACGGCGATGATCCTGTTTGCCCGCCGCGTCGCCCACCTGGTGCACATCGAGAAGGTGTGGGAAACCGACGTCAACAGCGATGGCGCCATCGACATTCGCCGCTACGCCGTCAAGGGTCAGCTGTTCTGGGCCTCCAGCAACGATCTGGTCTACCAGTTCGACTACGCCGGAGATCCCCAAACCGTGATCATCGACCTCACCGCCGCCGACGTCTGGGACGCCTCCACTGTCGCCGCCCTCGACGCCGTGCAGACCAAATACACCGCCCGCGGCAAGGAAACACGCATCATCGGGCTCGACGGCGCCAGCCTCGAGCGCTTGGAGCGCCTCTCCGGCAAACTCGGCGACGAGCACTAAGCAACCCGTAGGTTCGGCACGAATTCCGGATGCGCCCTGTAGGGGATGCATCAATGATGCAGCAGATGCAATACTGTCCCGATGGTCCACGAACATCCCGGAGTGTCTCCGCTTCGACGGCTCGGCAACGTGCGCGCGCTGGACGAGAAGCAGTTCGTGCTTGACGCGATGCTCTCGGGGTGGAGTGATCAGCAGGCCAGCAGGGCGCTCTCGTGGCAGACGATCGCGAGCCGGGCACAAGTTGTGCGGCGGTTTGGGGAGTTCACGGGTCGGTATCCGTGGGAGTGGTCGCCGGGCGATTTGGAGGACTTCACCACGCAGGCGAAGTCGCGTCCCCATCCAGCGGCGCGATCAACGATCCGCGGGTATCACACGATCATTCGCCTGTTCTGCGACTACCTCACCGACGCACGGTACGAGTGGGCAACGGAGTGCGAGGAACGCTTCGGATCGACGCCTCAGCAGATCTGTCACGAGTGGAACACGGCTACTCATCTACTCGACTAGGAAGGGCGCGCGGAGCGGCGCGCCCTCACCTACGACGAGCTGGAGCAGTTCTTCACCGCAGTCGACGAACGGGTCGAGACCATCGTTCACCGCGGCCGGAAGGGAGCTCTCTCGGCGCTCCGAGATGCCCAGATCTTCAAGACGATCTATGCCTACGGGCTGAGGCGGGCGGAAGCCACCGGACTGGACGTGGCAGATCTGCGACCCAACGGCGCGGCTCCACGGTTCGGGCGATTTGGAGCTGTCGATGTGCGGTGGGGAAAGGGGTCCCACGGATCCGGACCTCGCCGGAGATCAGTGTTGACCCTGCCCGAGCTGGGCTGGATCACCGACGGCCTCGCGCAATGGATCGACGCGGCTCGCCCACGGTTCACCGACTCGGCATCGGGGCCGCTCTGGCCAACCGAGCGAGGCAGCCGGGTGTCGCCGCGCTACATTGATCTGCGGTTCGCCGCGATCCGCGACCAACTGGAATGGCCGGCCGAGCTAAGCGTGCACGCGCTGCGACACACCTACGTCACCAACCTCATCGAGTGGGGCTATGCGGAGAAGTTCGTCCAGGACCAAGTAGGGCATGCCTATGCCTCGACCACGGCGATCTACACCTCCGTGGGCGACGATTACAAGAACCGGATGATCGCCAAAGCGCTCTCTCGTGTCTATGGAGGACCTGATGACACCACCCAGTGATGACACTCCGATCACCTGGCAGCTTCGCCAGGTAATGGCTGCCGCGGGGATGTTCCAAACCACCGACCTCATCGAGCCACTGCGCTCCCAGGGAGTGCAACTCTCACGGGAGCAAGTCTTCCGCCTTGTGACCAAGACGCCGGAACGCCTCAACGTCGAAGTGTTCGCGGCACTCTGCCGCATCCTCGACTGCACTCCGAACGACCTCATCGAAATCCCGCCGGCCCAAGCCAAACGCGCGCGCCGAGCTGGAGGCTCGCCACGGACAGAAGGCCCCGCTATCGGCTCCCTCCGGCCCATCCCGGCCAAGATTCATCGCCCGACCGAGTAAGACGAGCAGGCAGCCTCTATGACTCCGGTGCAAATCGGCTGCGACTCCTGCGGAAGCGGTGGCCCTGCTCGGTACGCCATCCTCGAGCGGCGCATCTGCAATGCCTGCTACTCCCGGCTCAGGCGACATCCTGGCCAGTGCCCCGGATGCCGTCAGGTCAAAGTCCTCGCGTTCTACGACAGTGACAGGCGTGTCGTCTGCGCGAGCTGCGCTGGCGCACCGCCGCGGTTCGGCTGCACCAGTTGCGGTAGCGAAGACCAGCTCACCGGGTCCCAGTGCGGGACATGCCGACTGACCGACCGCCTCCGGGAAGTCCTCTCCGACAAGCACGGGCGCATCCACCCTGACCTGGCTTCCTTACACGAACACCTGCTCACCGCGCGCGACCCCCGCTCGGCCACACGATGGCTCCGGCGTGAGCCAATCGGGGAGACACTCCGAGCGATGGCCACTGGGCAAGCAGCAATCAGCCACGACACACTGAACGCGCTCCCGCTATCGCCCCGTGTTCGCTACCTCCGCCGCATGCTCATCAGCGCAGGGACACTCTCCGCCATCGACGTCGAGTTGAACGACTTCGAGCTCAAGGCCACCGCCTTCATCGCGGGCCTTCCTGATAAACACGCCGCGATCCTGAAGCAGTACTTCACCTGGGAAATCCTGCGCAAGCTCCGCCAACGCGCCACTACTCAGCCCGTGACCGCCAGTACCGCCAACTCTCGGTACTCCGAGCTGCGCAAGATAGCAGGGTTACTGGCATGGCTCGACGACCACGGCCTTTCACTGTCCACGCTGAACCAGGCCGCCCTCGATCGATTCTTCGCCGAGCATGACTATCAGAGCGTCCACAGGACTTTCCTCAACTGGGCCGTGCGTCACCACCTCACGGGTCCCGTCGCCGTACCCGGCAGGAAGCCCCCTCGGCCCGATGCCTCGGTGCCAGATGAGGTCATCTGGAGCAAGATCGATCTTCTCCTTGAGGACCGTTCGATCCCCCTGCCCAGTCGGATAATTGGCCTGTTCATCCTGGTGTTCGCCCAGAGGCTGTGCGACTGCGTCCGCCTGCGACGAACCGACGTCGTCGACGACAAAGGCGAAGTATCCATCGCGTTCGGCAAGACGCCGGTTGTGCTCCCTGCATCGATCACCAGTTTGCTTCGTCAGCACCTTGACGAGTCACGGGCTGAGCGACCATTCGCTGGCGGCGGCTCAGAATGGCTCTTCGCCGGCGCCATGCCCCAGCACCACACGAGTGAGGCCAACGTAGCCCTTCACCTCTCCTCACGCGGTATCCGCGTGCGAGAAGTCCGCCGCGCCCGGATCGACCAGCTCGTCCAACAGGTCCCCGCCAGCGTCGTGGCCGACGTCGTCGGCATCAACATCGCAACCGCCCTCAAACATGCCGCCAACACCAATGCAACCTGGGGCACCTACCCTGAACTGCGAGCTACGACCACCGAGGAATAATTCGCGATCGAACGATGCCGGTCCCCGGTAGTCTCCCCTTACGGGCATGAGATCTGGCCTGACGCCTGGGACGGAGTGTTCAGTGCATGCTGTATAGTTCAGTGCATGCTGACTATTGCTTCGCGTCTCGACGTGATGAACCGCCTGGGTCGCGCACTGGCCGACCCCACTCGATCCCGGATCATCCTGACCCTGCTCGACCATCCCGCTTACCCGGCGGAACTGGCCCGAGATCTGGACCTGACACGCCCGAACGTGTCCAACCACCTGGCATGCCTGCGCGATTGCGGGACCGTCGTCTCCGAGCCCGAAGGTCGCCGGACACGATATGAGATCGCCGATTCGCACCTGGCGCAGGCGCTGACGGCACTGGTCGATGCCACCCTGGCAGTGGACGAAGACGCCCCGTGCATCGACCCTGCCTGCTCGCTTCCCGGATGCGACGCAGCTGGGGAGGGCGCATGATCCTCACCTCGGTCTTGCAGGCGATGGGCCTGTTCGCAGCGACCAACATCGACGACATCATCGTGCTCTCCCTCTTCTTCGCGCGAGGGGCAGGCCAGCGCGGCACTACCGCCCGCATTCTGGTCGGCCAATACCTCGGGTTCGCCGGCATCCTCGGTGCCGCGGTCCTGGTGACCATCGGCGCCGGAGCGTTCCTGCCCTCGGCAGCCATCCCGTACTTCGGTCTCATCCCTCTGGGCCTCGGCCTGTGGGCCGCGTGGCAGGCCTGGCGCGGAGACGATGACGACGATGACGACGACGAGGCCAAGGTTGCCGGCAAGAAGGTCGGCGTGTGGACAGTCGCAGGCGTCACCCTTGCCAACGGCGGCGACAACATCGGCGTGTACACCCCTGTCTTCCTCAGCGTGGAACCTCTCGCCGTAGTCGCCTACTGCATCGTCTTCCTCGCCCTCGTCGCGGTCCTGGTGGCCCTGGCAAAGTTCGTCGCCACTCGCCCACCGATTGCCGAAGTCCTCGAACGCTGGGAGCACATCCTCTTCCCCATCGTTCTTATCGGTCTCGGCATCGTCATCCTTGTCAGTGGCGGAGCTTTCGGCCTCTGACTCAGCTAAAGCAAACACAGGTCCCGGGCTCGATAGATCGGTCCCGGAACCTGGACCCGGGACACTTCGTCGCGTCGGCATCGTCCGAGCGGAGTCCGGATCTGAGCCCCGACGAGTTCCCACCGTTCAACGGGGAGGGCTTGCTCATGGTGAGCTCGTCTGAGTTCCAGCGCGCACCGGTCGATGGCTAGCCTGACCGGGGCTAGTGGAGTAGCTGGCGCAACAGTGAACGGGAGACTGGGCAGCATGTTGAGGATCGGTACGCGCCGGGTTGCTTCCCGTGCGGCGAACAGAGTGGCAGACAACGACGCCGAGACGGCCGCCTCGCCTGTCGGCGCAGCAGTTTCCGGGATTCGATGCGGGGCGAGCTGGTGAGCTCGATTCGCACCAGAATCCTCATCGTGGGTGCTGCGGCCCCGTGGGCTCTGCTCTGGACGGTGATCGCGGCCGCCATGGCGGGAGCACCGGTCTCGATGGAGCTCGTCGATGCCGGCCCGGTGGTGCGGTGGGGTTTGCCGATCGTCGATGCCATCGGTGATGTGGTCGGTGCCGCGACCGTGGCGTGCCTCGTGCTGGCGCTCGTCGTGCTGCCCCGCCGTGCGGAGCCGTCCGCGTCGGAGGCTGATCAGGAACACGCTGCCGTGTCTCGGTTCCATCCAGCGTACGAGCGGACGCTCGATATCGGTATGGGCCTGGGAATGGTGTGGTCAACGCTGCTGGTCGTACGGATGGTGCTTGGCTACGCTTTGGCGGCGGGCCAGGCACCCTTCTCCCCGCGGTTCGGCTCCGATCTCCTGATGTACATCACACGGCTTGAGCTCGGTCAATACCAGCTTGCCGGGGCGGTGTTCGTCGCCGCTGCCTCGACCATGCTGATCGTCGTGAGGTCCCGTACGGGGCTGCTGATCTCGCTGAGTCTGGTGTTCGCGGCGTTGGTGACGAAGTCGATGACGGGCCACGCCTCGGGGCAGACCTCCCATGAGGCGGCCACGAGCGCGATGATCGTGCACCTCGTGGCTGCCGGAGTGTGGCTGGGTGGGCTCGCGCTGCTCGTGCTGGTTGCGGGCCGGCTCGGAGCACGACTGAGGGATGTCGCCGAACGGTTCAGCGTCCTGGCGCTTGCTTGTTATGGGGCGTTGGCCGCCAGCGGTATCGCCTCTGCCCTGGTCCGGCTCTCCGCGCCTCTGGACCTTGTGACCACCGCGTACGGGTGGATGCTCGTGCTGAAGACGGTGTTGCTGGTGCTGCTGGGTGGCGCTGGCTGGTGGCAGCGCCGACGGGTACTGGGCCGGCTGCGGGACTCGGATCGCCGGAGAGACTTCCTGTGGCTCGCCGCGGGGGAAGTCTTCCTGATCGCGGCGGCGACCGGACTCGCTGCCGCACTGTCGAACACGGCGCCTCCGGTGCCGGACGAGCCTGAGCCGGTCACCTCGACGGCTGAGGCGCTGACCGACTATCCACTGCCTGCTCCGCCTGAGCTGGCGACGCTGCTGACGACCTGGCGTGTGGACGTCGCCGGAATGGCACTCGCCCTCGGTCTCGCGGTCATCTACCTCTGGGTGCACCTGCGCCGCCCGTTGACGGGCACTGGCGGGCGACGCTGGCCCGTGGCCAGGACTTCGGCGTGGGTAGCGGGATGCGTGGTCATCTTTTGGGTGACGAACGGGGCACCGGGCGTGTACGCGCCGGTGCAGTTCTCCGTGCACCTGAGCCAGCACGCGCTGCTTGCTCTGGTGGCAGTGCCTCTACTGGTTGCCGGGCGTTTCGGTGATCTCGTGCGGGATCGGATCGCTCCTCGGTCGGACGGTTCGGCGGGACTGCGCGAGCTCGTCGACTGGAAGCCTCGCTCCCGTGCGGGTCGGTGGCTCGCTCACCCGGCGGTGTTGGCGCTGCTCGGCGCGGCGGGATTTGCAGCGATCTACCTGACCCCGGCGCTCGGCGCGGGGTTGCATACCGCGCCCGGCCGACTGGTCGTGCTTACTGCCGCTGTGGTGGCCGGTGCTGCTGTGGCGCTGCCATTCCAGGGTAGGGCGCTGGGTGGTGGCATGGTCGCTGGGCGGGAGCGCTGGGTGGCCCTGGTTGTGGGGGCCGGCTTTCTTGCTGGGCTGGCGCTTCTGCTGGTGCTGGCGCTCCCGGTCGTGGAGCCCGACTGGTTCGCAGTCATGGGGCGGACCTGGGGCCCCGATGCGTTCGGAGATCAAAGGCTTGGTGGCCGGGTCCTGCTTGCGCTGGTTCTGACGCTGGCAGTCCTGCACGGCGCGGTCATCTCGCGATCGCGACGGAGCAGCGAAGGACTCTCCGTAGGTCGTTCCGCCTCAGCGCGGTACTGAGCCGGGTTCTGTTGCTCGCCGCGGCGTGCCGTGATGCGTTGTCCTGATCGGGTTCGTGATGGTCAGTCGGTGTTGTCACCGGGGCTGCGGCGCAGGCGGACGATGATCGCACCGATCGCGGCGAGCAGTAGGAGCAGAGCGAGGCCGCCGAGGATCATACCGAGAGGAAGGCCGCCCTCGCTCTGTTGAGCCTCTGCCGGTTCGGCAGCGGTGTCTTCCGTGCTCGGTTCGTCCGTCCCGGCGGTCGGCTCCTCGCTCTCCTTCGGCTCCTCCGATTCGGAGTCCGCTGTGGCCGTGGGCTCGGCACCGACTGTGACGGTGAAGTCGACCGTGCCTTCGATCGGGTGGCCGTCCGAGGAGACGACACGCCACAAGACCTGATAGTCATCGGCGGGCAGCGGCGGCAGGTCGATCGTGGCCGTGTTGCCGGACACGGCGGGTGTCTCGGTGAAGATCTCCTCGCCGGCGGAGGTGGTCAGTCGCACGGCCGGAGAGAGGTTGAGAACCTCATCGCTGTAGGTGAGCTCGAGCGCCTCGGGAGCCTGCTCGAGGCTTTCGCCTGCTGCCGGGTTCGAAGAGGTCAAGGTGTCGTGCGCCGACGCCGCGGGCAACAATGCGGGCACCACCAGTGGCATCAGTACGGCGGCGAGCAGCCCGAACAGGCTGGCCAGCATGATCCGCACCGCCGTCCCGGTGGTTCCGCGAGCAGCCGTCGTGTCCGCCGTCATGAACGTCTCCTCCTCGGGTGACCCCTCGTGCGGGCCGGTTTGTCCCCATGACCGGGGCGCATCGAGTGTAGCGACGTGCCACCAGCGACCCCTTCGCTCATCTCCCAGGATCGACTCGTCCAGTCCCACCCCTTTACAGAACCCCACACGACGATATCATCGCCATATGACGATTGATGCGATCCCGGCCGAGCCGCAGTTCGAGGTGGCAGAAAGTCATGCCGCGCTCTTCCATGCTCTCGCAGAACCCACACGCTTGGCTCTCCTCCAGCACCTCTCGACCGGTGAGCATCGAGTTCGCGACCTTGTCGAACACATGCACCTTGCCCAGTCGACCGTCAGCAAGCATCTCTCGTGCCTGCGCGACTGTGGTCTGGTCACCGCGCGCACTGAAGGCCGCGCATCGTGGTTCGCTCTCACCGATCTGCCCCGACTGAGCGACCTACTCGAGGCGGCTGACGACCTGCTCGACACCTCCGGGACCACCCTATCCCTGAAGAACCACCGCGATCACGAGAACCTCGAGGACGGGGGCCTTTGATGAGCTCAGGACACGACCATTCGCACGGCGGTAGCGGATCGAGCACGGCCCGGACGCGACTCGCCATCGCCTTCGCCATCACCTCCGTCATCGTGCTCGCGCAAGCGATCGGGAGCGTCGTCACCGGCAGTCTTGCTCTGCTCACGGACACGGCGCATGCCCTTGTCGACGCCTCCGGTCTGCTGGTCGCGTTGATTGCGGCGACCATGATGTTGCGCCCGGCCAGCAGCAGTAAGACCTGGGGATTCGCTCGCATCGAGGTACTGGCAGCCTTGGCCCAGGCCACGCTCCTGATCGTGGTCGGCACCTACACCGCCGTCGAGGGCATTTCGCGACTGACGGACCCCCCGGACGTTCCCTCGGGTGAGCTGCTCATCTTCGGTGTGATCGGGCTGGTCGCGAACATCGCCGCGATCCTCATCCTGGCCGGAGGCAAGGATTCGAGCCTCAACATGCGTGCCGCGTTCCTCGAGGTCCTCAATGACGCTCTCGGTTCGCTCGGCGTGATCACTGCCGCGATCGTGATTCAGCTGACCGGATTCCAGCAGGCTGATGCGCTGGCCGGTTTGTTCATCGCCGCGTTGATCGTGCCTCGGGCGTTCCGCATCATGGCCGAGACGCTCCGGATCCTCATGGAGTACACCCCGAAGGGTGTGGATCTCGATCAGGTGCGTGAGCACATCCTCGCGCTCGACCACGTCCAGGACGTCCACGACCTGCACGCCTCAGCGATCGGGAGCAATCTGCCGATCTTCTCTGCGCACGTCGTCGTCGGGGAGGAGTGCTTCGAATCGGCCCATGCACTGCGGATCCTCGAAGAGGTCCATGTCTGCGTCAGGACGCACTTCCCGATAGCGTTCGAGCACGCCACGATCCAACTGGAGAGCCCGTCCGTGCATCGAGGTGAATCCGAACGTCCCTTGCACACTTAGCACCCACGGATCCGATCGCCTCCTGACCGCAGGCGAGAGCAAAGACGGCACGCACCCCTCGATGGTGGGGTGCGCGCCGCGAGTGGTCGCTGGGCTCAGCGGAAGGAGACGAAGGTGGGATTGCCCCAGATGGTGCGCTCCGTGACCGCGCCGGGAGAGCGTCCTGCATCGACGACCTTGTCGCCGCCGGCGTAGATGCCCATGTGGCCGGGCCACACGACAAGATCGCCGGGCTGCGCCTCGGACTTGGAGATCTGGGTGCCGGCGTCGACCTGCTGGCCGGAGGTGCGCGGAAGGTCGATGCCGACCTGCTTGTAGGCGTACTGGGTCAGGCCGGAGCAATCGAAGCTCACGCCCGGGTTGCTCGAGCCCCAGGAGTAAGCGGCACCCATCTGGGTCCGTGCGGCGTCGACGATCGCCTGCCCGGTGCTGCTGGAGGAGGATGCGGGCGCAGGAACCGACGCACCACCACCGCCGACACCGGGGGCCGAACCGTTCAGGGAGCCGCGCGTCTCGGGGCCCACCACGCCATCGACCTGCAGGCCGTTGGCCTGCTGGTAGTCCTTCACCGCGCCATGGGTACGCGGGCCGAACTTCCCGTCGACGGCGAGTGAGGAACCCTCATCGTTCAGCGCGGACTGGAGCTGCTCGACCGAGGCACCCTGGGATCCCCAGCGAAGCTTCTCGGAAGAGTGCAGTGCCTGCGTCGGCGCCGGAGCAGCAGGCGCGGCGGCCTGCGTGGCCGCGGACGGCACGGTCGCAGGAGTTGCGGGTGCTGCCTGGGCCGCACCACCAGCGAAGGCGGACCCGAGCAGGACGGTGCCGAGGAGGGCGGCACCTCCGGTGCCACGCAGGGCGCGTCCGCTGTGTCGAAGGGGGGTGACTGCGCGGCCGGCCGCGCGATGGGAATTGCTCGTGGCCATGAATGTACTCCGTGAATATCCCCGCATGTATCCACGGGGTCGTCTGGCATTTGGTCGCGGCAACGTCGACAGCAGAGGACGCGTCGGGAAGGAATCTCGTACCTCGTTACCGGTGGGACCAACGTACCGACCCAAACACCCTCCCAATAGCGCCATGGGCGACCCCGACCGACGATTTCTCCTTCTCTTGAGCACTCTCGTCCCATGGGCCTCGGGGTCACACCGTCTCTTTACCAAACCCCGGTGCCGCAATGGGGTCGACCTCACGAGTCGCAGTCGAGGTGGACGGGCCCGTGTCGGTCACCGGTAGCAGATCGGGAGGAGAGAGTACCTTCGTGAGGCTCAGACGACGGGCTGGAATGTGGCGATGGAGCCTTGGAGCTGATCCATCCATGAGGCCCACACTCCCGTGAGTAGCAGCAGGCCGATCGCGATGAGCAGCGCCCCGGATAGGACTCCGATGAGTCGGCGATGGCGGGCAAGTGCCCTGCTCACGCCCATCGCCCTGTCAAGTAGCAGGGCGCTGAGGACGAAGGGGATGCCCAGTCCGAGCGAGTACGCCAGGGCCAGGATCGCGCCCCGAGCCGCAGAACCTCCGTCGGCGCCGGCGTCGAGGGATAGCGCGATGATCGCGGCGTAGGTAGGGCCGATGCAGGGTGTCCAGCTCAGCCCGAAGACGAAGCCCATCAACGGGGCCCCCAGAAGGCCCGCATCAGGGCGTCTCCTGGACACCTGGACATTTCCTGTCAATCGAGGGAACATGCCCATGAAAATGAGCCCCATAAAGATAACGATGAGGCCCGCGACCCGATTGATCCATACTGCGTGCGCTTGAAGGAGATATCCCACCGCGCCAGCGAACCCGCCCAGCGCCATGAATACCACCGCGAAGCCCGCGACGAACAGCAAGCTCCCACCCAACATTCTCCCAGTTCCCTCTCGGAAAAGGGTCCCCTGTCGTCGCGCCGTCCCGGTATTCTCAGGCGTTTGCCGGGTTAGCTTGGTGGTCTTCAGTCCTTGTCCGGCAAGCCCGGAGACATAACCGAGGTAGCCCGGCACGATCGGCAGCACGCACGGCGAGAGGAACGCGATCAGGCCAGCGACAGCGGCGACGGTGATGGCCAGCAGAAGAGACCCGGACAGGGCGATCGACTGGAACGTCTCCGCGAGTCCATTGACGCTCACGCGGCTCCTTCGGCGAGAACGGCATCGAGCATCGCTCTCAGGATGGAGGGGTCGATCGCTCCAGAGATCCGGCCTGCGGCGCGGCCGTCATGGTCGAGGACGAGAGTAGTGGGGACCGCGTTGGGTGCGACTTGGCCGCGCAGCTGGTACATGATCTCTGCGTCCGAGTCCGGCAGCGAAGGGTAAGTGATCCCGTAGGTCTCCTCGAAGGCCCCGGCGGGCCCTGCCGAATCGCGGACGTTGATCCCGATGAATGAGACGCCCTGGTCGGCGTACTCCTCGTGGATGGCCTGCAGATCCGGTGCCTCCACCCGGCATGGCGGGCAGGAGGCGTACCAGACGTTGACCACCAGCACCGATCCCCAGTGGTCTCTGGAGTCGAATCGTGCACCGTCGTAGCTGGTCCCGGTGAACTCGACGGGTTCTGTGCGATCGGCGGGAGCGATCTCTGTGGTCACACCGTTGCCGGAGACGTATCCGGCGTCCTCGGAGTCGTAGCGATCGCCGGTGTCAGTGCTGCCGCAGGCAGTGAACAGACCGGTAGCGGCCATGAAACCGGTGGCGTACAGAATCCGTCGCCGGGGGTGGGCGCGCATGTGCTCGCTCCTTCAAGGTGATCGAGAGGGGACGGGTGAGAGGGGCAGGATGCGGGTTCTTCCGTGTCTAGAACAGCGTGGACCAGTAGTCCCAGAACCTCACGGCGATGAGTGTCAGGATCACGAGGTACCAGGCCACAAGGAGCGGGACGCGGAACTCGATCACGAGACGGACCGCCCGCCGCACGGCCGGAGTGGAGGTCTCTGCCAGAGCGCGGAGATGGTGGAGAGTGGTGAACCAGAACAGCGGGATGGTCACTACCCACACAACCATGCAGTAGGGGCACAGTGCCCCGATCTCGTACAGGCTCTGTCCGATCAGCCACTGCACGAAGAGCACCGCGAAGGTCACGCCTGCCTGGATGAGAACACTCATCCAGCGCGCCACACGGGCGCCGGCGAGGAACGCGAATCCGAGGGCGAGAACGGCCGCGAAGCCGGCGATGCCGAGGATCGGGTTCGGGATGCCGAAAGCTGAGGCCTGCGGGGTGTCCATCACGGAGCCGCAGGAGAGCACTGGATTGAGGCTGCACGAGGGGACGTAGCTGGGGTCCTCGATCAGAGCGATCTTCTCGACCAGCAGCACAACGGCCATGACCAAGCCAACTGCGCCGATGACGGTGAAGAGCAATCCGAGACCGCGCGGCGCCCTCGAATCCCGAGCCGCCCCGGCGGCCGGACCGTCAGCCCTCGAGTGCGGCATCGAGCGGGTCCGTGAGGTCCTCGACGCGGGTGGGCTCCAGGCGCTCCCCGTCGAGGAAGAAGGTGGGAGTGCTCGTCACACCGAGCGCCTCGGCATCGGCAGCACTCTGCTCGATGCGCTCGAGGGTGGCCGGATCGTCGTAGACCTGCTCGAAGCGATCCATGTCGAGTCCGAGCTCCTCGGCATACCCGAAGAACGCCTCCCGCTGGGACGTCTCCTGGTGACTCCACTCGGCCGCGTTGTCGAACAGCGCCTTGTACATGGCTTCGAACTCGCCCTGCTCTCCGGCGGCCTCAGCCGCCTTGGCGGCTTCAACGGAGTTGCCGTGCAAGGGCAGGTAGCGGACCACGAAGGTCACCCGGTCGCCGTATTCGGCACGAATCTCTTCGACCGCGGGATACAGGGATAGACAGGCTTCACATTCGAAGTCGAGGTACTCCACGAAGACGGCATCGCCACCTTCCGAAAGCCGCGGGCTGTCCTCTCGAACGAGCTGACCCGTCGCGGTTCCCGTGGCCTCCGAGGGTGCCGTCTGATCTTCCTTGGGGTCGAGAAAGATCACGAACCCCGCGAAGACCAGGGCGGCTACGGCGATCAGCCCCAATGTGAGCTTGACACTCCTGCTCATGCGGGTCCTCCTGTGGTCGTCGGCTTTCGCAAATCGTCTCGGACGTGGCTGGGTGACTCCTGCGCAGCGGCGTGGCTGCGTGTCCGGGCGGCGCGCATTCCGTTGGCAATGACGGCCACCTCGGCGACCTCATGGACCAGGACGACCGCAGCGAGACCGAGGACTCCACTCAGTGCGAGGGGGAGGAGCACGACGATGATCAACAGCGACAGGGCAATGTTCTGGGTGATGATGCGCCGTCCACGACGTGCATGGTCGAAGGCGGCCGGGAGGAGGCGCAGGTCGTGCCCGGTGAATGCGATGTCGGCCGACTCAATGGCTGCATCCGAACCGGTGGCGCCCATCGCTATCCCGATGTCCGCGGCGGCCAGTGCTGGGGCGTCGTTGATGCCGTCACCAATCATCGCCACCGGAGCAGTGCGGGAGAGCTCGCTGATCGCGGCAGCTTTATCCTCGGGGCGCAGCGCGGCCCGGACGTCGCTGATCCCGGCCTGGGTTGCGAGGGCTTGCGCGGTGCGCAGGTTGTCTCCGGTGAGCATGGTGATCCCGATGCCTCGGTCGCTGAGGGTGCGGATCACCTCGGGAACTTCCGGCCGCAGCTCATCGCGTACTCCGATCGCCCCGACCGGCTCATGCTCGTGGTGCACGATGACCACGGTCATGCCCTGAGTCTCGAGTTCCTCTACTCGCTCCGCGAGTGCGCCCGATGCCAGCCAGCGCGGGCTTCCGACCGTGATCACGGCTCCGCCCACGACTCCCTGGATTCCCTGACCAGCCAGCTCCGTCACTTCGGTCGCCTTCGGTGCTTCGGGTGCAGCGGCGGTGATCGCGGCTGCCAGCGGGTGGGTACTGTGCTGCTCGAGCGCGGCCGCCCAGGCCACTACCTCGCTTTCGACTGCATCGGCAGTGAGGACGGCGGTGACGGTCGGCTGATTACGAGTCAGGGTGCCTGTCTTATCGAGAGCGACGTGGCGGATGCCGCCAAAGCGTTCGAAGATCGCACCGGACTTGATGACCACCCCGAACTTGCTGGCCGAGCCGATCGCCGCGACCACGGTGATCGGTACGGAAATCGCTAGCGCGCACGGCGATGCGGCGACCAGGACCACCAGTGCGCGGGTGATCCACAACTCCGGATCGCCGAGTATCGATCCGATCAGCGCGACCAAGGTCGCAAGGATCAGCACCCCGGGAACCAAAGGGCGGGCGATGCGGTCGGCGAGACGGGCGCGGTCGCCCTTTTCGGCTTGGGCCTGCTCGACCAGCTCCACGATAGTGGTCAGCGAGTTGTCCGTCCCCGCTGCGGTCGCCTCGACCTCGAGAGCTCCGGCGTTGTTGATCGCCCCTGCCGAAACCGCATCGCCAGGTTCGACCTCGACGGGAATCGACTCCCCGGTGATCGCGGAAGTGTCCAGACTGCTGTGCCCTGAGCGCACAATCCCGTCGGTCGCGATCCGCTCACCGGCGCGCACCAGCATCACCTGACCCGCTGTCAGCTCCCGTGCGGCGATCGAAGTCCACGCACCGTCGATGGAGACGGACGCGGTGTCGGGGACCAGCTTCAACAGGGCCCGCAGCCCGCCACGGGCCCGGTCCATCGCCTTATCCTCCAGCGCTTCGGCGATCGAGTAGAGGAACGCCAGTGCCGCGGCTTCCTCGACGTAGCCCAGGATCACCGCACCGACCGCGCTGATCGTCATCAGCAGACTGATGCCGAGCCTGCCCTTGAGCAGTGCCCGGATCGCGCCGGGCGTGAACGTTGAGGCGCCTAGAAGCAGGCCACTCCAGAAAAACGCAAGGGCGGGTATCTCCGCGCCGGACCACTCACAAAGGAGGCCAGTAAGAAACGCGATCCCGGAGAGCACGGGAAGGAGCACCTCGCGGTCCTTCCACCAGGGCCCGTCACCGTCGTCGTGATCGTCGACGTCGACGCTGTTCACCTGCGGATCCGTCACCGCGCTCACGCGAGAGCCCCCGCATCGCAGCAGCCCGGGACCGGGCAAGCAGGATTGAGGCACACGGCACTCTCATCGACCGCGAGAGTCACCTCGACCAGCGCGTTCAAGGCCGCGGTGAGGTGCGGATCGGAGATTTCATACCGGGTCTGCCGTCCCTCCGGCTCGGCGACCACGATCCCAAAGTCCCGTAGACAACTTAGATGGTTCGATACGTTCGACCGCGTCAACTCAAGCTCGCGTGAGAGCACTGCTGGATAGCTCGGAGCCTCCAGAAGTGTCAGCAAGATTCGTGACCGCGTCGGATCTGCCATCGCACGGCCCAGGCGGTTCATGATGTCCAAACGAGAAGCAATAGTCAGCACAGGCTGACCATACAGTAGTCGCTGACCACTATGGAAGATCATGGCCGGAGCCAGGGTTCCCGCACCGGCCTCTCCACTGCTGCCGGTGCGTAACCGTGCATCAGTCCCCGTCAATGCAGGGCAGGACGATCATGTAGGTCACAGCGATAGAGCTAGACCTTCGAGTCGACTGGAAGGTCTAGCCTTCGGTGGTGCGAATCTCCGAGGTCGCAGCCCGGTCGGGTGTTCCCGCGACCACGCTGCGCTACTACGACACCATCGGTCTCATTGGGGCCCGCCGGGAAGCCAACGGGTACCGGTCCTATGACGACACCGTGTTAGAGCGCCTGGCCTTCATCGAGGCGGCCAAAGCCCTGTCACTGCCGCTCACCGAGATCGCGGGCCTGCTGGTCGTGGTCGAGGAGGAAACCTGCACGCAGGTCCGTGAGGCCCTGGCTCCCCGGCTGGCCGACCGCCTCCGAGAGGTCGATGAGCACCTCGCGGCGCTACAGCGGCTGCGGAATCAACTCGACTCTGCGAACCAGCGCGTCACCGCATGCCCGGACAGCGGCGCCGCGTGCCGCAGCGAATGCATCCTCCTAGATGACCGCCACCAGCCCTGTACCTCCCGTGATGCCCACGAAGGAGATCCCCGACTGTGAATCGCCTTGTCTCCTGGTGGGACACCCACCAGATCACCCTGTACCTGGCCGCTATCGCAGCCGGCGCCACACTTGGACTGGCTGCGCCAGGGCTCGCGCCGACGTTGGAGCACTCCATCGAGCCGGTGTTGATGCTGCTGCTGTTCGCCACGTTCCTGAGCGTGCCCCTGATCGAACTCGGCCAGGCATTCCGCGACCGGAGGTTCTTAGGCACCGTGCTCGTGGCGAACTTCGCGATCGTGCCGCTGCTGGCCTGGGCGCTATCACGGTTCGTCGCGGACGACCAAGGGCTCCTGCTCGGCGTGCTTCTGGTGCTGCTGACCCCATGCATCGACTACGTCATCGTCTTCACAGGCCTGGCTGGCGGAGCGCACGCGAAACTGCTGGCAGCAGCGCCCTTGCTGATGCTCCTCCAACTGGCGTTGTTGCCGCTGTACCTGTTCGTTTTCGCGGGCCGCGAGGTCGTCGGCGTGATCGACGTGGCCCCGTTTGTGGAAGCGTCCGTGCTGCTGATCGTGGTGCCGCTGGCCGCGGCGACGGCCGTGCAGGCGCTGGCGCGCCGTCACCAGTCGGGCCGAGCCATCGAAGGCGCAATGGCGCGGGCCATGGTTCCGCTGATGATGATCACCCTCGCGACCGTGATCGGTTCCCAGATCGCTGCGGTCGGCTCGCAGATCGGGACCCTGGCACGCCTCCTCCCCCTCTACACCGGATTCGTCGTTGGGGCTGTTCTCATCGGTGCGGTTGCCTCAAGAGCCACGAGGCTGGATACGCCATCGACGCGGGCGGTGATGTTCTCCGTCTCCACCCGCAACTCCCTGGTCGTCCTTCCCCTCGCACTGGCCCTCCCAGACGCATTTGCGATCGCGCCACTCGCAGTTGTCACCCAGACCCTGGTCGAACTCATCGCCATGGTCATCCTCGTCCGAATCGTGCCCGCAATCGTCCCGGGGACCAAAGAAACGGCCGTCCCGTAACCGACTGCCTCGAACTTGAGCGCTCTGTCCCCGCCGGGACTTTCGTGACAGACCTGCCTGCCATGCAGCGCCGAACACCTCAACAGGACATCCGGAAGACCTACTCCCTGGCCAACCGAGCACCTGCGGCACGAGATCCGAACACCTTCGCGCGAGGGTCGGCCGCGAGAACAATGCTCAACCGAACGATACCGTCCCCCGGCAATCTGAGTGCGAGTGGCCAGGCGAGCCGTTGCGGCAAACCTGCGGACGGGTTCAGGTCTGTCGCAGCACGGTCTGCGCTGAGTGCTTGCCCCGGGTCGTAGCGATCCGGGGCATGCGCGGTACCGCTTCGCGTCCGACAGGTGAGTCTGCGTGCCTAGAAGTCCCAGTCGTCGTCGCTGGTGTGCTCGGCCTTGCCGATGATGTACGACGATCCGCTTCCGCTGAAGAAGTCGTGGTTCTCGTCGGCGCTGGGGGCGAGGGCGGCGAGGATCTCTGGGCTGACTGACGTCTCCTCGGCGGTGAACCGTGCCGGGTAGCCGAGGTTCATGAGGGATTTGTTCGCGTTGTAGCGCACGAAGGCGGCGACGTCGCCCATCAGGCCGAGGGGTTCGTAGAGCTCGCCTGAGTAGTCGAGCTCGAGGTCGTAGAGCTCTTCGAGCAGGGTGTACGTGAACTCCTTCATCTCGTCGCGGCGGTTGGGGTGAGCCTCGAGGCCGCGCTGGTACTTGTAGCCCGAGTAGTAGCCGTGCACGGCCTTGTCGCGCAGGATGAGTCGGATCATGTCGGCGGTGTTGGTCAGGGTGGCGTGCACGGAGAAGTGCAGCGGCAGGTAGAAGCCGGCGTAGAGCAGAAGGCTGGAGAGCAGGGTGGAGGACACCTTCCGCTTTAACGGGTCGGGCCCGTAGTAGTACTGGAGCACCTTCTTGCATCGCGCTTGAAGCAGGTCGTTTCCGATCGCCCAGCGGTAGGCCTCATCGATCTCTCGGGTACTGGTCAGGGTCGAGAACACCGAGGAGTACGAGCGGGCGTGGACGGACTGCATGAAGGCGATGTTGGTGTAGACGGCTTCCTCGTGCTCTGTGCGGGCGTCCTGGATCTGGCAGATCTCCCCGACGGTGGCCTGCACGGTGTCGAGCATGGTAAGGCCGGTGAAGACTCGCATGGTGAGGGTTCGTTCATGGGGCGCGAGTGCTTGCCAGGCCTGGTGGTCGTTGGACAGGGGCACCTTCTCGGGCAGCCAGAAGTTCGCGGTCAGGCGGTTCCAGATCTCGAGGTCCTTCTCGTCGCTCACGCGGTTCCAGTTGATCGGACGCAGCGGTGCGCTGGGGTCGTGTCGGTATGCCGGAGGGGTGATGGAGCCTTCTACGGCTGTTGTGGCGGTCATGCTGTTCTCCTCTGTTCGTTGTTCTTGTCGTTCGTCGTGGCTGTCCGTTGCCAGAACAGGTCGAGCCCTTCGTTCACGCACTCAATATCGCGCTGGGTGCCCAGGAGTTCGAAGCGATAGAGCTCTGGGACACCGCACTTTCGGGAGATGACTGGGCCGGCGAGGCAGTAGTGCTCGCCGAAGTTGGTGTTGCCTGCGGTGATCACCCCGCGCAGCAGCGCACGGTTGGCGGGATCGTTGAGGAAGGCGATGACCTGCTTCGGCACGGCCCCGGCCTGCTCGCCGCCGCCGTAGGTGGGGACCACCAGAACGAAGGGGCGGCACACGCGGACCATCCCCTCGACACGGGGGCGGAGCGGGATCCGCACCGCAGGCCGCCCCAGCCTCTCCACGAAACGCAGCGTGTTCTCGGAGACGCTGGAGAAGAACACGAGATCTGCTGACTCCTGTGGCGTCAGGTCACGTGTTCCGAGTCCCGGTGCTGCGCGCTCGATGCCTGCCGTCATCGATCCCTCCTTCGTCGTCGTCCCATCCGACTGACCTCGAACTACTAGATGTTGGGTCTGCACTCCGCGGGGGTGACACATGTAGTTATATCAGTCCTGGCAGCCCTCGACCATACGCCACGCCGGGTTTGCAACTTCGGCATACCGAACCATACGATCTGAGGGTCCGGAAGTGGCCACGCCTGTGGCCGCGAACGAAGAGAGGTCGCCGATGCACATGCGAGGACGATGGAAGGCTGCGCTCGGCGCAGTCGTTGCGAGTGCGGCGCTGGTGCTCACCGGCTGCTCCGCTGGGGCCAGGCCGGATGCTGCCGACGACGGAGAGAAGCCGGTGGTGTTGACGACGTTCACCGTGCTGGAGGACATCGCGGAGAATGTTGCGGGCGACCACCTCGTGGTCGAGTCGATCACGAAGCCTGGCGCGGAGATCCACGGGTACGAGCCGACGCCGGGAGACATCCGGAAGGCCTCGGATGCCGACCTGATCCTGGACAACGGCTTGAACCTGGAGGTGTGGTTCGGCCAGTTCGTCGAGGAAGTCGATGTGCCTCATGTCGTGGTCTCGGAGGGGATCGATCCCATCGACATCGCGGGGGACGCCTACGCGGGCAAGCCCAACCCGCACGCCTGGATGAGCCCGAAGAACGTGCAGGTCTACGTCGACAACATGGTCGCGGCGTTCAGCGATCTCGACCCGGAACACGCTGAGGACTACGAGAGGAACGGGGAGACCTACAAGCAGCAGCTCCAGCAGGTCCAAGATGACCTGACGGGCGAGCTCGAAAGTCTTCCGACCAGCCAGAGAGCGCTGGTGACCTGCGAGGGCGCATTCTCCTACCTCGCCCGAGATGCCGGGCTGACCGAGAAGTACATCTGGCCCGTCAACGCCGAGCAGCAGGCGACCCCGCAGCAGATCACCTCCGCGATCGAGTTCGTCGACGAGAACGAGGTCCCCGCCGTGTTCTGCGAGTCGACGGTCTCCGACGACCCCATGCAGCAGGTTGTGGGTGCTACGAATGCACGCTTCGGAGGAACGCTGTTCGTGGACTCGCTCTCCGAGGAAGGCGGCCCGGTGCCCACGTACCTGGATCTGATCCGCCACGATGCGGACACCATCACTGCGGGACTCACCGGAGAGGACTCATGACGACAGCGGCGATCGATGTCAAAGGTGTCACCGTCCGCTACGGCGATGTACTCGCCCTCGACGACGTATCTGTTGCGGTGCGGGCGGGTGCGGTGACGGGGCTGATCGGAATGAACGGCTCCGGGAAGTCCACCTTGTTCAAGGCGATCACCGGCATGGTCCGGCCTGACGCAGGCAGCGTCCTGCTGAATGGCGCGCAGCCGGCGCCGGCCAGGCGGCGAGGACTCGTCGGCTACGTCCCCCAGAGCGAGGACGTCGACTGGGCTTTCCCCGTCTCCGTCCGAGACGTTGTGATGATGGGAAGGTACGGCCACCAGGGCTCCACGCGCCGAGTTCGGCCCGCTGACCGCATCGCTGTGGACGAAGCCTTGGAGAGGGTGGAGCTCACGGAGTACGCCGATCGACAGATCGGCCAGCTCTCCGGCGGGCAGAAGAAGCGCGCCTTCGTCGCCCGCGGGATCGCCCAGGACGCACGGATCATGCTGCTGGATGAGCCCTTCGCCGGCGTGGACAAGCGCAGCGAAGCCACCATCGTCGATCTTCTCCGCGCACTCGCTGACGACGGCCGTACCGTCCTGGTCTCCACCCACGACCTCCATGCTCTGCCGCAGCTCGCCGACGACGCCGTGCTGCTGCTGCGAACCATCCTCTTCCACGGCCCGGTGAAAGAGGCCCTCACACCCGAGAGGCTCGCTCTCGCCTTCGGCCTGGACGTTCTGCAGCAGGAGGGTGCCGCATGACCCCGCTCGACTGGCTCCTCGAGCCGCTCTCCTACGACTTCATGACCCGTGCGCTCGTCACGACCGTGATCGCTGCCGTGGTGTGCGCACTGCTGTCGTGCTGGCTGGTGCTCATCGGCTGGTCGCTCATGGGGGACGCCGTCTCTCACGCCGTCCTCCCCGGAGTCGTCATTGCCTACATCCTCGGTGTCCCGTTCGCCATCGGCGCGGTCGTCTTCGGGTTCCTGGCGGTCGGCATGATCGGGCTCGTCCGCGGGACGAGCCGCGTCAAGGAGGACGCCGCCATCGGCATCGTCTTCACCACTCTCTTCGCCCTCGGGCTGGTTCTGATCTCGGTCACACCCAGCCAGACCGACCTCAACCACATCATCTTCGGCAACATCCTCGGCGTCTCCCGCGCAGACCTCGTCCAGATCGCGATCCTGGCTACCGTGGCTCTTGTCACCCTGGTGTTCAAACGCCGCGACCTCACGCTCTACGCCTTCGACCCGACACACGCCCACGCGATCGGCCTGTCTCCCCGATTCCTCGGCGCGCTGCTGCTGGGTCTTCTGGCGCTGACCGCAGTTGCCGCTCTCCAGGTCGTGGGAGTGGTGCTCGTCGTCGCGATGCTCATCATTCCCGGAGCGACGGCCTATCTGCTCACCGACCGCTTCGGGCGGATGCTCGTGATCGCGCCGGTCCTCTCGTCACTCTGTTCCGTGGTCGGGATCTACATCAGCTACTGGGTCGACGCCTCACCCGGCGGCCTCGTCGTCCTCACCCAGGGATGCGCCTTCGCACTCGTCTACCTCATCAGTCCCAAGCACGGCCTGCTCAGCAAGAAGGTCGGAGCTCGCCGGTATCGACGCGATACGGCTCGCCGGCGTGAGGATCAGGTAGGCCCCGCAGAGACGTAGAGGGCATCTGTCGCAGAGCGTCCCAGCAACGTTGGCGAACCCACTTCTCCAGAACGAACTTCCAGCGCATCGGAGAACGGCGCTCCCGCCGCGACCACAAGCGTGACCCCGACTCCGATGCCCTGGGACTCGAAGAACTGCAACATCGCCGGGTCCGTGTCCGAGATCCGCTCGACCACAAACCTGCCCTCCGCTCCGACGTCGGTGAGACGCCGCGCATCAGGCACGGTCACTGTTCCGTCCGCTGCAGGGATTGGATCACCGTGCGGGTCACGCCGGGGGCGACCCAGAACGTCATCGATCCTCTCCACCATCAAGTCCGAGACGGCGTGCTCGAGCTGCTCGGCCTCCTCGTGGACCTCGTCCCACCGATACCCGAGGGTCTCCACCAGAAACGTCTCGATCAAGCGATGCCGCCGCACCATCACCAGCGCGTACGAACGACCGACCTCCGTCAACTCGACCGAGCCATACCTCGCGTGAGACAGAAGACCCTGCTCAGTCAGCTTCCGCACCGCATCCGAAGCGGACGACAGGGCAACACCGGTCCGCTGCGCGATGAGCTTCAACGTCACTGGCTCGTCACTCCACTCGGACAACCCCCAGATCGCCTTCAGATAGTTCTGGGCACTCGCAGACAGCTCATCGACGGACATGGCACGACGATAGCCTCGAATCTTCAACTTAGCTATATAGAACTCGAGGCTTCGGCGTGCCACGGACTCACGTAGTAGGCATCGACCGTGAGGTGCGTCCCGGGCCCGCGCCTCATCCGGCACTGACGCAGAACCCTGAGAACAATGCTCAGCCGAATGAATCTCTCCCCCGGCAACGGAGATGGGCTGCTGCGCTCCTACGTCGCCACGAGCGATGACCGGGCAGCTCAGTGGGAGCCGACCTACAGCATCGCGCCGCGCACGAAGGCTCCCGTGGTGCGCGAGTTCGTCGACGAGGACGGAGCGTCACACCGCACCCTCGAGCTCGCCCGTTGGGGGTTGCACCCGGCGTGGGCGAAGGACAAGGGACCTCGGCCGATCAACGCGCGCCTGGAGACCGTGAGCAGCAACGGGATGTTCCGCGGCGCGTTCTCGAGCGCCCGGGCCGTGATCCCAATGACCGGCTACTTCGAGTGGGTCGAGGCTGCCGACGGCGGGAAGGATCCGTTCTTCATCCATCACCCTGACGGGGAGCTGCTGCACGCCGCTGGTCTCACGGCCGCCAGGAAGGACGAGAGCGACGCGTGGGACGTGTCCTTCACGGTGATCACGCGCGAGGCGCGGGATGCCGGCGGCGAGGTCCACGACCGGATGCCGACCTTCCTGACCGAGGACGCGATCGAGGAGTGGCTCTCCCCCGGGAAGCTCGAGGCCGACCAGAAGGCGCCGCTGCTCGCGCAGCTCGAGGACGTCTCGTCCACGATCGCGGGGCAGCTCGTCACCCGCCCCCTAGATCGGCAGGTCAACAGCGTCCGCGGCCTGGACCGCTCCGATCCTTCCCTGATCGCACCGATCTGACCTCGAGCACAACTGATCGAACGGAGCAGAAGCCATGGCCACACCCGAAGGGTTCTCCGGTCCGCATAGGGTGCTGACCGGCGAGGATGCGAAGGCGATGGGGCAGGAGATCGCCCGCGCGGCCGGCCGACCGGAGGCCCAGAGCGCCGGCCTCCGACCCGGCCGCATACAGCCGAGCGACGGACCCTCCGCCAGCCCTCGCCGCGGCGAGCTCAACGGCTCTTGATCGTGCAGTAGGCCTGCACGGCGATATCGACGCCGGTATCCGCCGCCCGCCGGCGTCTCGTTCCCCATAGGGTGTCAGCGTGAACACTCCTGCTCGACCGCCACGCTTCATCTATGTCGATGACTCTGGCGCCGAGCACACGGGCTTCGCCACCTATAGCTGGGTCACCGTTGCATTCGACCACTGGCGCCAGGCCCTCAGTGACGTCCTCTCCTGGCGTGCCCACCTCACCAGTACCTACGGCATCCCCAAGAACTACGAGCTGCACGCAACACAGTTCGCAAATGGACGTGGAAACCCGTCCTTGGACGACACCTGGAACCGCCGGAAGGCGAATCGCTCAGCCGTGCTCGACGAGACCTTCGATCGCTTCGCCACCTGGGACTGGATGGCTGTCGGGACGATCTACTCCAACTCCACGAGCCACCGCGAGAGCTTCAAGAAGAAGCGCCACCGGGTCTACAGCCACCTCATCCACCATCTCGACGAGCAGCTCCGCAACGCCGACGAGTGGGGAACTCTAGTCATGGATGGCGACGGCTCCGACACTAGCTACATATCCGCGCACCGCGAGCTCCCCCTCGAGACGCGCTCCTTGCTCGAGGACCCCTCGTTCCAGAGTTCAAGCCGCAGCCAATGGGTTCAGATTGCAGATCTCGTTGCTTACGCCGCCTATCAGGACGTTGCCCGAATCCCCGAGAAGCAGTTCGCCTGGCCGTGGTACCCCAAGCTCGCATCGCTCAGCGCCACCACCATCAGCGTCTGACCCAAAAAGAAGCAGGACCCGTTGACCAACGTACGTTGGGCGGGTCCGCAGGTCCGAGTATACCCACGCTTCGACGGCCCGTCCACCCCGCAGGAGACCACCCGGTGCCCTCGACGCCAGGTTGAAGCAGAGCCGCCGCGCGCGACAGATTGATGCTGTGCGGTCACACGACCCCCGGGAACCCGCGGTAGAGGGATGTGGGTGTCGTCGAGGCACCACGTCCACCGTGACCCGAACGGAGATCCGATGTGCCAGTCCCAAGCCGAAGGGGGACGACGCTGCTACGCGCATCAACGCCAGCGCGTCGACAAGCTCGAGCAGCGGCTCGCCGAGACCTCACCCGACACCGCCGAGCACGAGGAGATCACCTCGCGCCTGGAGACCGCCCGGGCCGATCTGATCCAGACCCGCACCGGGCTCCAGGAGCACATCACCGAGCGGACCGCCGCAGGCGGCTCCTACGACGCCGAGCAGCTCACCGCGAACATCAACCGCTACGTCGCTGACTCCCCCACCGGGAAGCCGCTCACGCTGCCCGGAGGATCGTTCCGCGTCGTGCGCGCACACACCTCGCATGGGCACACCGTTCTTGAGGTCACCGGTCCGACATCCGCACGGTCCTACAGCAGTGGGCTCGCGGAGCGGTACACCCAGGACGCCGCGGGGAAGCAGGTCACCAGGGCCACCCCCACTGAGCTCCAACGCGACTTCCACACGATGCTCGTGCTAGCGGACGGCCGCGCCGGCGCGGCCGTCCGCCACAGTGGCGAGATCTCGGCGGTGTACTCCGACGGCAGCAGCCGCGGCGCGACGCGTGCCCTGCTGCCCATCGCAGCAGAGCGCGGTGGGACACACCTCGAGTGCTTCGACACGTTCCTGCCGAAGATCTACGCCCGAAGCGGCTTCGTCAAGGTCGCCTCGATCCCCTTCAACCGAGAATTCGCGCCCGACGGCTGGGACTATTCGGCCATGAGCAGGGTCGCCCCACCTCGCGGAGAACCCGATATCACCTTCATGGTGACGCAGGACCAATACGAGAAACTCGGCCGCCCCGAACCGAGATCGTTCCAGGACTACGATGAAGCCGACGAGTACACCAGAACAGGACACACGTCATGAGCGCTGCTGACCAGATGACCACCTACCCCGACTTCGTGACCGACGCCGACCGGCACGCCTGGGATGAGCTCACCCCTGACCGGAAGCAGCAGTACCTCGATGCCGTGGACTACGTCCGCGCCGAGTACCCCGATGAGGAACTGTCCGTGGCCCTCATCGGCACGGTCCTCTCCTTCGGCGGCTGACCCCGCCTCTCGACTGTCCGGGCCCCGCGGTTCCCCCTGACCGCGGGGCCCGGCGCTGTCTACTTCGCTCCGTCGCGCACTGCCGCCGCACGCAGCACCTCGAACGCCTCGTCGAGCGTGCTCGCCCCCGCCATCTCCAGCAGCTCGGCGGCGCCGGCAGGGCCCTCGTCCGAGGCTCTCTGGATCCGCGCCCCTGGTGGCACGGGAAGCTCCCCACGCTCGGCCCGCTCCGCAAGGGCCGCCAGCCGTTCGTCATCCTCGTGCTCGTCCATCGCATGCCTCCTCGATGCTGGTGGTCCTTGAACGCTACTCGTACGGATCGGGAATTCGCCAAGCATTTGCACAGTCCCCGTCACGCAGAACCCCTCATCATGCGTTCGCCGTTCTGTACGCTGAACGCAATATCTACCCAGGAGGACACGCAGCATGGCCCGCAAGACTCGCATCGTCCTGACCGACGACCTCGACGGCTCCGCAGCCACCTCGACGATCGGCTTCGCCCTCGACGGCGTCACCTACGAGATCGATCTCAACGACGAGAACGCGCAGAAGCTCCGCGACGAGTTCGCGGCATGGGTGGAGCATGCACGGCGCGTCGGGGGCCGCGCCCGACGAGGCACCTCCCGCGGGCGCAGCGACGAGACGAGGCGGATCCGCGAGTGGGCGCAGGCCAACGGGTACGCGATCGGCGACCGCGGCCGCGTCTCCGCAGAGATCCGTGAGGCCTACACCGCCGCCAGCTGAGCCCGTCCCTCACGCGCTGATCGGAGTCGGCCGTCCCCGCGGATCAGGAAGAGTGTCCCCAGCGGTCACATGAGCCCGCCCTAGCCGCGGTAACAGGGTGACCATCCACCGGACGAAGGACACAACGATGCCCAGCCCCAGCAGCCTCGAGGAGGGGTAGCACCGATGTACCTCCTCACGCCCCAGCTCTGGCCGGCCCTCGCCCTCTTCCTCCTGCTCGCGCTGCCGATGGTCGTCACCGATGCACGCGAGTCCCGGCTGCCTCTGCCGCTGAATCTCGGCCTGCTCGGCACCGGCGCCGTCGCACTCCCGATCACCGCGGTCTGGGTTGGCTTCGACCATCTGATCTGGGCGGCCGTCACCTGCGCGATCGCCACCGTCTTGATGCTGGTCCTGTTCGTCATCTCGCGCGGCGGCCTCGGCTTCGGCGACGTCATCCTCGTCGCCGCCCTCGCCCTCTACAGCGGCTTCGTCTCCCCGCTGATGATGCTCGCTGGCATCTGGCTGGGCTGCATCGGCACTCTGGGATGGATCCTCGTTCGGCGTCGACGAGGCATCCGCGGACACATCCCCTTCGGTCCCGGCCTGATCCTGGGAACCCTGCTCGTCCTCGTGGTTCCTGTGGCCACTGCCTGACCTACGAACCTACGAGGTTACGAACCTACGAGGGTCGCGAACGTCGTCCCCGTTACCTTGTGAGCACCCCGATGGACGGGGTCTGGTCGCTCGGCCGGGTATGGCTTTGTTGCCCTGCCATTGATGGTCCGGGGGGTGTTGCCGCCCGGTCGAGAGACACGCGTTGACCGCTGATAGGGACACGGCCCAGCTCTGTCTGAGGTCTCTTCGTAACGTGGGTGCCGGCATCGGGTGTCGAGACTGCGGCCAGCAGTGATGCGGAGGACAGCGTCATGAACACAGGGTTCGCGGTCGTGATCGGCCTGGACGTCGGGAAGACAGCTCACCACGCGTGCGCACTCGACCCGGAGGGGAACAAGCTGTTCGACAAGCCCCTCCCGCAGGACGAGACCAAACTTCGCGAGCTGTTCACCCAGCTGCAGAACCACGGCGAAGTGCTGATGGTGGTCGATCAGCCGAACACCATCGGAGCGTTGCCGATCGCGGTGGCCCGGGATACCGGCTGCACAGTCGCCTACCTTCCCGGATTGGCGATGCGGAAGGCCGCGGATCTGTATCCGGGCAGGTCAAAGACTGATGCGCGGGATGCTTTCATCATCGCCGACACGGCCCGCACCATGCCTCACACCCTCCGGCAGGTCGATCGTGACAGCGAGGTCCTCTCCGCGCTGAAGGTTCTGGCCGGGTTCGATGAGGACCTCGCTCACGAGACCACAAGGGCGCTGAACCGGATCCGGTCCCTGCTCACCCAGATCCACCCCGCGCTCGAGCGCGTCTTCGCAGGCGGGACCCTCTCGACCGGACTCGTGCTGGACCTGCTGGAGAAGTTCGGCGGCCCCACCGGCCTCCGAAGTGCCGGCCGAAGGAAGGTGCTGCGGTTCGCCCGCGCGCATTCACGCCGCGACCCCGAGACGCTGGTCGAGCAGATCTTCACAGCCCTTAGCGAGCAGACCGTCATCGTGCCCGCCACCGCAGCGGTTGAGCTGGTGATCCCCCGAGTCGCTGGCCAGGTTAAAGAGCTGAAAGAACAGCGCGCGACCGTGGCCCACGAAGTGGAGGGCATGCTGGAGGACTTCCCTCTCGCCTCGGTCTTGATGAGCATGCCGGGGATCGGCATCAAGACCGCCGCCCAGATCCTCCTCGCGATCGGTGATGGCTCCGCGTTTGAGTCCGCCAGCCACCTCGCGGCCTATGCCGGGATCGCGCCGGTCACCCGCAGATCAGGCACCTCGATCCGCGGAGAGTTCCCCGCCCGGTCAGGGAACAAACGCCTGAAGAACGCCCTGTTCTACTCCGCCTGGGTCGCCTCCAACCACGACCCCATCTCCAAGGCCTACTACGATCGCAAACGCGCCGAAGGCAAACGGCACAACGCCGCCGTGATCTGCCTAGCCCGCCGCCGCTGCAACGTCATCTACGCCATGCTCCGCGACGGCACCTACTACCAGCCACCGACAACCGCCCCTACCCCCGAGCCGACCGCTCTCGCGGCTTGACTCGAAACATAGGGACACCCGTTACCTTGTGAGCACCCCGATGGACGGGGTCTGGTCGCTCGGCCGGGTATGGCTTTGTTGCCCTGCCATTGATGGTCCGGGGGGTGTTGCCGCCCGGTCGAGAGACACGCGTTGACCGCTGATAGGGACACGGCCCAGCTCTGTCTGAGGTCTCTTCGTAACGTGGGTGCCGGCATCGGGTGTCGAGACTGCGGCCAGCAGTGATGCGGAGGACAGCGTCATGAACACAGGGTTCGCGGTCGTGATCGGCCTGGACGTCGGGAAGACAGCTCACCACGCGTGCGCACTCGACCCGGAGGGGAACAAGCTGTTCGACAAGCCCCTCCCGCAGGACGAGACCAAACTTCGCGAGCTGTTCACCCAGCTGCAGAACCACGGCGAAGTGCTGATGGTGGTCGATCAGCCGAACACCATCGGAGCGTTGCCGATCGCGGTGGCCCGGGATACCGGCTGCACAGTCGCCTACCTTCCCGGATTGGCGATGCGGAAGGCCGCGGATCTGTATCCGGGCAGGTCAAAGACTGATGCGCGGGATGCTTTCATCATCGCCGACACGGCCCGCACCATGCCTCACACCCTCCGGCAGGTCGATCGTGACAGCGAGGTCCTCTCCGCGCTGAAGGTTCTGGCCGGGTTCGATGAGGACCTCGCTCACGAGACCACAAGGGCGCTGAACCGGATCCGGTCCCTGCTCACCCAGATCCACCCCGCGCTCGAGCGCGTCTTCGCAGGCGGGAAGCTTTCCACTGGGCTCGTGCTGGACCTGCTGGAGAAGTTCGGCGGCCCCACCGGCCTCCGAAGTGCCGGCCGAGGGAAGGTGCTGCGGTTCGCCCGCGCGCATTCACGCCGCGACCCCGAGACGCTGGTCGAGCAGATCTTCACAGCCCTTAGCGAGCAGACCGTCATCGTGCCCGCCACCGCAGCGGTTGAGCTGGTGATCCCCCGAGTCGCTGGCCAGGTTAAAGAGCTGAAAGAACAGCGCGCGACCGTGGCCCACGAAGTGGAGGGCATGCTGGAGGACTTCCCTCTCGCCTCGGTCTTGATGAGCATGCCGGGGATCGGCATCAAGACCGCCGCCCAGATCCTCCTCGCGATCGGTGATGGCTCCGCGTTTGAGTCCGCCAGCCACCTCGCGGCCTATGCCGGGATCGCGCCGGTCACCCGCAGATCAGGCACCTCGATCCGCGGAGAGTTCCCCGCCCGGTCAGGGAACAAACGCCTGAAGAACGCCCTGTTCTACTCCGCCTGGGTCGCCTCCAACCACGACCCCATCTCCAAGGCCTACTACGATCGCAAACGCGCCGAAGGCAAACGGCACAACGCCGCCGTGATCTGCCTAGCCCGCCGCCGCTGCAACGTCATCTACGCCATGCTCCGCGACGGCACCTACTACCAGCCACCGACAACCGCCCCTACCCCCGAGCCGACCGCTCTCGCGGCTTGACTCGAAACATAGGGACACCCCCCCCCGGCCAGGGCCGACGCCTCTGACCAGAGAATTCGACGGATGGTCGTTATTCGCGCTGAATAGCGACCATCCGTCGAAATCTGTCCGGGGTTCCCGGACCGGCGCGCTGGGCGGGCCGGGCCAGATCGGAGTCAGTCGTCCTCGGAAAAGGTCTGCAGCAGCGCGTTCTCCACCAGCTCCGGCATCGCCGGGTGGATCCAGTACTGGTGACGTGCCATGTCCCGCGCCGTGATCCCCAGGCTCATCGCCTGGATGAACTGCTGGATCAGCGTGGGCGCCTGCGGGCCGATGATGTGCGCCCCCAGCACCTCCGTGGACGCCGCATCCACGATCAGCTTCAAGAAGTCGCCCTCGTTCTCCATCGCCCACCCGTAGGCGATGTCGCTGAACTTCTGCACCGCGACCCGGATCTCCCGCCCGGAGCGCTCCGACCAGTCACGGGCCTGCTGCTCCGTCATCCCGACCGTCGCGATCTGCGGGTGCGTGAACACCGCCGCCGGGACCGGCATCTCATCAGCGCGGCGAAGATCATCGGGGTGCAGGATGTTGTGCCGCATCGTGCGCTGCTGATGGTTCGCCACATGCTTCAGCTGCACCGGCGAGGATACGTCGCCGAACGACCACACGCCCTCCAGCACACGGCCCTGCGGATCCAGAACCCGTTGGAAGGCATCCACGGTGATCACGCCGTTCTCATCGACCCCGAGACCGCCCGCCCGGGCGTCCAGCAGGTCACTGTTCGGAACGCGGCCGGTGGCGACCAGAATGTCCCCCACCTGCAGCTGCGTGCTCTCACCGTCCTCGTCCAGGGTGAGGTGGACGGACCCGTCGGCCTCCCGCCGCGCCGCGGTGATCGACGTGTTCGTGTGCAGCGTGCAGCGCTCGCGGGACACCTCGGTGATGCGTTCGGCGATGTCGCAGTCATAGGAGCGCAGGACGAGGTCGGAGCGGGCGATCAGGTGTACCTCGACCCCGAAGGAGCGGAGGATGTGGGCGAACTCCAGCGCGATCACCCCGGTGCCGAGCACCGCGATCGACTCCGGCAGCTGCTCGATTCGCATGATGGTGTCCGAGGTGAGGGGGTCGAGGTCACGCAGACCGGGCACGTCCGGGATCATCGGGCGGGAGCCGGCACCGATGATGACGGTGTCCGCGGTGAAGGCGCGCTGCCCGCCGTCGTTGAGGTCCACAGTGACGGCCTTCGGACCGGTGAAGCGCGCGGTACCGCGCACCAGGGTGAGGTTCTCGTTGTCCTCATGGTCCGCGCGGTACTCCTGGCCGCCGCAGCTGATCGCGTCGATGCGGCCGAACACGCGGTCGCGCACCGCCGGGAAGTCCACCGCGGAGTCCGGCAGGTCCACCCCCAGCTTCGGTGCCTCCTCCGGGGCGGAGGCGACATCGGCAGTGTGGACGAACATCTTCGTGGGGATGCACCCCACGTTCAGGCAGGTGCCGCCGAACACGCGGCGGGGGCTGACGCCGCGGTCCACGAAGGCGATGGTGCGGTTCGCGAACTCGGGGCCGGGGAACGAATTGCCCGACCCGGAGCCGATGAGGAGGATGTCGACATGCTCTGCTGCGGAAGTCATGACAGCAATCCTAGGCGGCGCGGCGGGTAACCCGATCCGGGCGGCCGATAGCATGGGCGGGTGCTCACCCTGCTCGACACCCAGCCAGAATCCACCGGCCGCATCCGTCTGCTGAAGCGGCCGATCGAGCACGAGTTCACGATCCAGAAGTCCCGCTTCATCACCCTCATCGCCCCCGTCACGGCGGTGGAGGACGCCGATGAGCTGATCCGGGAGCGCCGGGCCGCCCACCCGAACGCCCGCCACACCTGCACAGCGCTCGCACTCGGCACTCCCCTGTCCCTGCAGCGGTCCAATGATGACGGCGAACCGGGCGGGACGGCGGGCCTGCCGATGGCGCAGGCGCTGCGCGGCCGCGACATCACCGACGCCGTCGCGATCGTCACCCGCTACTTCGGCGGCGTGAAGCTCGGCGCCGGTGGCCTGACCCGTGCCTACGGGTCGTCCGTGACGGAGGCGCTGGATGCGGCGTCGGCGCAGGGGCTGATCCTGGAGAGGATCGTGCACGAGGTGACGTGCGCATCCGTCGGCTATGACATCGCCGGCCAGGTGGAGGCGCAGGTGCGGTCGTGGGCGGAGGGTCCATCGGCACCCGAGCAGACGGCGGTGCTGGAGGCGGACTACGGCGCGGACGGTTTGGAGATCATGATCGGGCATCTGCCGACTGCGCGGGAGGACGTGGCGCGGGCGATCGCGGAGATCAGTGCGGGCCGCGCCAGCGTCACCACCGCCGGGTGGGCGCACGTGGACATCCCCGCCGCCGACTGACCCCGCCCCCGGTCGGACTCAGCACCAGCGGCCGAACGGCCGCGCGGCTCAGCACCGGCGCGCCGATACCGCGGTGCGCCTCAGCGCCGGGTGACGGCGTCCACCACGGTCCGGGCCTTGATGAGGGTCTCCGTGAACTCCTCATCCGCCGTCGACAGGCGCGTGATCGCGCCGCCCACCCCGAACGCGACCCGGTCGCGCTCCGCGGTGATGGTGCGGATCACGATCGAGAAGGACGCGGACCCGTTCGTGGACAGCCAGCCGATCGCACCGGAGTAGACCCCGCGCGGGCCCTGCTCGAGCTCGTCGAGGATCTCCACGCTGCGCACCTTCGGAGCGCCGGTCATCGAGCCGCCGGGGAACGTCGCAGTCAGCACATCGAGGGCGTCGCAGTCGCCGCGAAGGGTGCCGCGCACGGTGGAGATCATCTGGTGGACGGTCGCGAAGGATTCGATGGCGAACAGAGACGGCACGTGGACGCTGCCGAAGTCGCTGACGCGGGCGAGGTCATTGCGGACGAGGTCCACGATCATGAGGTTCTCGGCCCGCTCCTTACGTGAGGCGAGCAGCGCCGAGCACAGCCGCTCGTCCTCCTCAGGGGTGTGGCCGCGGCGGGCGGTGCCCTTGATGGGACGGGATTCGATGACGCCGTCGGATCGGACTTCGATGAAGCGCTCCGGGGAGGCGCCGATGACGGAGAAGTCGCCGCACCGCAGCAGGGCGCCGAACGGCACTTCTGCGATGGTGCGCAGCCGTTCGTACACGGCGAGCGGGTCGAGGTCGGCCGGATCGCAGCCGAGGGCGTCGCGCGTGAACTCCGCTTCGTTGGTGAGGCACAGTTCGTAGCTGTCGCCCCGGTCGATGAGCTCCTGGCAGCGGCCGATGAGGGCGCGGTAGGCGTCGGCGTTGTGGCGCAGGGTGATGGCGGCTTCGACGTCGACGTCGGTCAGCGGCGCCCGGTCGGCGGCGGCCGCAGCAGAGCCGCCCACCGCGGCGGCCGCTGCGGGCTCAGCGGGGCCGGCGGCGAGGACGCTCTCGATCAGCCGACGGGAGCTGACGCGCCACGGCTCCCGCCGGGCTGCCGGGTCATCAGCGGCGGGGCCGGGGATGCGCTCGAGTTCGGCGAGCCAGATCGTCTGCTCCCGGTGGTCGATCACCACGGCGCGCTGCAGGAACAGCAGGTGCGCGTCCGGGGTGGACGCCGGTGCCTGATCGGGCAGGCCGAGCGTCTCCGCCTTCAGGCCGTACCCGAGGAAGCCCACGTAGCCGAGCTGGAATTCGGCGAGGGCGCGCGGCAGCTCCTCCTGTTCGTCGGTGCGGGGCGCCACGCGGATCTGGGCGAGCTGGTGGCGGGCCGAAGCAGCGAGGGTGGTGCCGGTGCGGATGGTGTCGGATCCGTCGGCCCACCGCAGACGGGTCTCCCCGACGCGGGACCCGCCGGGGGAGCTGACGTGCGCGCTGTGGGTGATGACGTGGGAGTCGGGGCCGTCGAGGGCGCCCATGACGGAGATCTCGGCGCGGGCGTCGTGGGAGTTGGAGTCGAGCCAGACGGCGGTGTCGTCGTCGGCGTAGAGGGCGCGGAAGAGGGCGTCGCCGTCGGCGGTGAGCGGGATGGGGCCCTCGAGCGCGAGCCGGTGGGTGGGGTGCGCTGTGGGGGTTCCGACGGGTGCGCGGCGCGGCGCGGGGCCGCCGGTCTGGGCGGCGCTGGTGCCGGAGCCGGGCGCGAGGTCGATGCCGAGGAACGTGCCGATGATGAGGCGGCCCGCGTCGGAGCGGATCGACTCGGGGTGGAACTGCACGCCGATGAACGGGTGGGTGCGGTGGCGGATCGCCTGGATGACGCCGTCCTCGGAACGGGCGGTCACCTCAAGGGCTTCGGGCAGTTCGGTGATGGCGAGGGAGTGGTAGCGGACCACGGTGAACGGGGAGGGGACGTCCTCGAACATCGCATCGCCGGTGTGGGTGACGAGCGATTCGAGGCCGTGCATCGGTTCGGGGGCGCGGGAGACGCGGCCGCCCTCGACCACAGCCATCAGCTGCAGGCCCAGGCAGATGCCGAGCACGGGGACGGAGCGGGCGGCGCAGGCCGCAAGGACCGCGGGGCAGATGCCGACATCGGCCGGGTTGTGGGGTGTGCCGGGACCGGGCCCGATGATGACGTGGGTGAACTGGTCGAGGAGGTCGGCGACCGCGTCGGGGCCGTAGTCATCGTTGGCGATCACGACCGGCTCCTCCCCCGTCACCGACGCCACCAGGTGCGCGATGTTGTGGGTGAAGGAGTCGATGTTGTCGACGATCAGAACGCGCGGCGCGCTGCCGATGCCCATCAGTGCCCGAACCTCCCGAGTTCTTCAGCGGCCCCTGGCGGGGCGTCAGTCGCGGTCGGTGAGCGCGCGCAGGTCCTGCGCGCCGGCCCACAGCCGCTGTTGGAAACTACCACGTGAGGGGGTTGCGCCCCGGCCAGCAGCGAGGCCGACGGGTGCGCCGTCCACGTGCGTGACCTCCCGGATCGTGTGCAGGGCGCTCAGCAGCCACACTGCGTCGGCGTCCCGGAGCTCGACGGGGGTCAGCGGAGCGGTGGTGGTGCGCAGCCCGTCGGCCTCGGCGGCGGCGATCAGCGCTTCCTCCGTGGTGGAGGGCAGCCGGCCGACGGGTGCCGCACTGACCAGGGCGCCGTCGCGCCACGCGACGACGGTGCCGAACGCGGTTTCGCGGATGGTGCCGTCGGGGCCGAGGAGGAGGGCGTCATCGGCGCCGGCGCGCACTGCTGCCTTGCGCACCGCGGTCTGGAACGGGAAGTCGGGGCCTTTGATGTGGGGCCGGGTGCGCTGATCGGGCCCGGGGTGGGTGATGAGCCGGGCGGTGGCGCTGAGGCGGTCCGGGGTGATCGGCCGGGGGTCGATGCTGAGCATCCCGGGGGCGTCGCCGAGGAGGATCTGCGGGAACAGCAGCGGGCCCGCGTCCGCAGCGGCGGTGCGCAGCTCGGTGAGGGCGGTGGTGATGGCGGCCTGGTCGGCGCCGGCGGCCGCGAGGCGCCGACGGTGCCCGTCGGGGTTGATGAAGGCGCTGCCGCGCAGGAGGAAGGAGGTGCGGGCGCCGGGGACCCAGGCGGGGGCCGCGGTCCACGGGGTGGTCACGGTACTGGATCCGACTGGTCGGATGATATTTTCCTCGACTGGCGCATGAACGCAGTCTAAACGGCGGCGTGAGCGAGTGCGCCCATAGAATCCATGCACGCGATGCACATCGTTGTGCAGAGCCCCCGCACCAGCAGTGCGGTCTGAGTCGCCGACATAGGAGTCCCCGACGGCATGAAACTGTTCCAATCCCTTCTCTTCAGGATCCTGATTGCGATCGTCCTCGGCTTCGCCGTCGGCATGATCGCACCGGAGTGGCTGAGCCGCACCTTCCAGACCTTCTCCACCCTGTTCTCCGGGTTCCTGGGCTTCGCGATCCCGCTGATCATCATCGGCCTCATCGCCCCCGCGATCGCCGAGTTCGGTCGCGGCGCGGGCAAGTGGCTCGGCGTCACCGCCGGCATCGCCTACTGCTCCACCATCTGCGCGGGCCTGTACGCCATCGCCGCGGGCTACCTCACCTTCCCGTTCCTGCTGAACCGCGGCGGGAACCTGAAGGAGGTCGCCAACCCCGAGGATGCCGGGTTCAAGCCGTTCTTCGAGATCGTCATCGATCCGGCGTTCGGTGTCCTCACCGCCCTGCTGATCGCGTTCGTCCTGGGCCTCGGCATCGCCGTGCTGCGCTCGCAGGGCAAGAACACGCTGTTCAGCGTGGCCGATGAGTTCCGCACCGTTGTCAACCTGCTGATCTCCTCGCTGATCATCCCGCTGCTGCCGGTGTACATCTTCACCGTCTTCGCCACCATGACCGCTGACGGCACCCTCGGCGAGATCATCCTCGACATGCTGACGATCGTGGTCCTCGCCTTCGTGCTGACGGCGCTGATGCTGATCTGCCAGTACACGGTCGCCGGCGTCATCACCCGCCGCAACCCCCTGACGTCCCTGGTCGGCATGCTGCCCGCCTACGCCACCGCCCTCGGCACCGCTTCCTCCGCGGCCACGATTCCGGTGACCACCCGCTGCGCGCAGAGCATCGGCGTGTCCAAGCCGGTGGCGAGCTTCGTGATCCCGCTGTGCGCCACCATCCATCTCGCGGGCTCCACCGTGAAGATCACCCTGTTCGCCCTGGCGATCATGTGGACCACCGGCGCGACCATCTCCGTGCCCGCCCTCATCGGCTTCGTGTTCCTGCTCGGCATCGCCATGATCGCCGCGCCGGGCGTGCCGGGCGGCGCCATTGTGACCGCTGCTGCGCTGCTGCAGTCCAACCTCGGCTTCAACGAGTCGCAGGTGGCGCTGATGGTCGCGATCTACATCGCCATCGACTCCTTCGGCACCGCCACCAACGTCACCGGTGACGGCGCCATCGCGATGATCGTGGACAAGCTGGCGCAGGGCCGCGACATCGTCACCGGCCGCACCGGTCGTGACGCCGAGGCGAACCTCGCCGCGGCCGACGGCCCCACCGCGGCCTGAGGCTCCTCGCCTTCGCGCATCTCCCCCAACCGGCGGATCCCTTCGGGTCCGCCGGTTGTCTATTCTCGTGGGCATGACCGTTCCCGCCCCTGTCGGCACTGATCCCGCCGGTGCAGGCCCCGTCGGCCCCTCCCCCGCCAGGCCGGTGCGGCGCCTCCCGGAGGGCTGGCTGCGCCGCGACCTCCTGCTCACCGCGCTGCTGTGCGTGGTCAGCATCGAAATGACCTATCTGACGGCGTTCGCCATGCCAGGCCTGCTGCGGGTCGACACCGGCTGGGCCGTGCTGGTGGGTGTGGCGATCTGCCTGCCCGTGGTGACGGCCCGCCGCTTCCCCATCCCCACGGGCCTGGTGATGATGGCGATGTTCACCGGCTTCGGCATCGCCACCGGGTTCGAAACAGTCGGCACCAATATCGCCATGTTCCTGGCGATGCATGCGATCGGGGCGTGGGAGCCGAACCGTCGGCGAGCCACCATCGCCCGCACCGTCATCGTGGTCATCGCCTGCACATGGATCCTGGGCGAAGCGGTGCGCGGCTTCTACGACCCCACCACCGGTGAGCGCGGCGTCAACGCCTACTTCGCAATGCTGATGATCAACGTGACGGTGAACCTGTTCTACTTCACCGCCGCGTGGGTGTTCGGCAACCGCGCGTGGCAGCAGGCGCTGCAGCGGCAGGACCTCGAGGACGCAGCCGCCACCATCGAGGATCAGCGCACCGTCATCGCGCGCAACGCCGTGGAGCTGGAGCGGATCCGCATCGCCCGCGAACTGCACGACGTCATCACCCACCACGTCAGTGCCATGAGCATTCAGGCCGCGGCGGCGCGGCGCCTCCTGCACCGGGACGCGGACCGCGCCGAGCAGTCCCTGCTCTCCGTGGAGTCCTCCGCCCGTTCCGCGATCGAAGACCTGCGCACCATGGTCGGCACCCTGCGTGACCCGTCCACGAACGCGCCCTCCCCCACGCTCGCGCAGCTTCCGGAGATCGTGGAGGATGCTCGCCGCGCCGGCCAGAAGGTGGAGCTGCGCGTGCTGGACCCCCTCACCGATCTGCAGGAGACGGCGTCGACCGCGCTGCTGCGAATTGCTCAGGAGTCCCTGACGAACGCCCGCAAGCACGCCGGGGCGGCCGCCCGCGTCACCGTCACCCTGCGCCGACGTTCCGACGATGCCGCCGAACTGGACGTCTCCGATGACGGCTTCGCCCGCCGGTCCGCTCTGCCCGGCACCGGGACCGGCATCCAGGGGATGCGGGAGCGCGCCGAAGCAGTCGGCGGCACCCTGGAGGCCGGCGCGAAGGAGACGGGCGGGTTCCTGGTCCGCGCCGCTGTCCCCATCCGAGGAGGAACCCCATGATCCGCGTCCTGCTGGTCGACGACCAGGCGATGATCCGCACCGGCTTCGCCGCCATCCTCTCCACCGCCGACCTCGACGGCGAAGCGATCGAGGTCGTCGGGGAGGCGGCCGACGGGGCCCAAGCGGTCACCATGGTCCAGGAGCTCCTGCCCGATGTGGTGCTGATGGACGTGCAGATGCCGGTGATGGACGGCATCGAAGCGACCCGCCGCATCACCGCTGAGGACGGTGCACCCGCCGTGCTGGTGCTGACCACGTTCGACCGCGACGACTACCTGTTCTCCACCCTCGATGCGGGCGCCTCCGGGTTCCTGCTGAAGACCGCGGAAGCGGAGACGCTGATCAACGCGGTGCGGGTGCTCGCCCGCGGCGATGCGCTGCTGGCGCCGGAGGTGACGCGCCGCGTCATCGCCCGCAACACCGGTGGCAGCGCTGACGGCTCCGGCGCTGAGTCGCCGAGCGCGCCGACGAGGTCTGCTGACGCTGCTGAACCGGCGCAGGCGCAGCACCCGTCGGCCGCTTCCCCGGACGCGGCCGCCGCCCTGGACCGGGCCCCCACCCCGGAGGCGCAGCGCGCCCTCAACCTCCTCACCGCTCGGGAGCGCGATGTGTTCGACCTCGTGGTGCAGGGCCTGTCCAACCGGCAGATCGCCGAGCGCCTGTTCCTCGGCGATGCGACGGTGAAGACGCACCTCTCGAACGCTCTGATGAAGCTGCAGATCCGCGACCGCATCCGTGCCGTCATCTGGGCGTACGAGAACCACGTGGTCGGCTGAGAAGATCTCCCCCGCATATCTCCCCCGGGTGGGGGATCTGCGGCGGACCACGGCTCCGTAGGTTGGAGCCATGATCACACTCACCGACATCAACAAGACCTACGGCACCCACCATGTGCTGCGCGACGTCTCGTTCTCGATCAAACCCGGGCTGATGACCGGGTTCGTGGGCGGCAACGGCGCCGGCAAGACCACCACCATGCGGATCATCCTCGGGGTCCTCTCCCACGACTCCGGTGAGGTCACCGTCAACGGCGAACGGATCGACGCCGACTTCCGCGCCCGCGTCGGTTACATGCCCGAAGAGCGCGGCCTGTACCCGAAGATGAAGGTGCTGGACCAGCTCGTCTTCCTCGGCCAGCTGCACGGCATGAGCGCCAGCTCCGCCCGCAGCAGCGCCACCGACCTGCTAGAGCGCCTCGGCCTCGGCGAGCGCGGCGGCGACACCCTCGAATCCCTGTCCCTCGGCAACCAGCAGCGCGCCCAGATCGCGGCGGCGCTGGTCCACCAGCCCACGGCCCTCATCCTCGACGAGCCGTTCTCCGGCCTCGACCCGATGGCAGTGGACACCACCCTGGAGGTGCTGCGCGATGTCGCCGCCTCCGGCGCACCGGTCCTGTTCTCCTCCCACCAGCTGGATGTGGTGGAGCGGCTGTGCGACGAGCTCGTCATCATCGCCAGCGGACAGATCGCCGCAGCCGGCACCCGCGACGAGCTGCTGCGCGCCGGCGCTGAGCCCGATTGGGAGCTGCGCGCCGGCTCCGACACCGGCTGGGTGCGGGACATGCCGGTGACAGTCCGCGAGTTCGACGGCGGCTACGTCCGATTCGCCGCCCGCTCCCTGGAGGACGCCAACGCCGTCCTCGCCGAAGCGCAGGCCCGCGGCACCGTCCTCTCCTTCGGCCAGCGCACCCCCACCCTGCACGAGATCTTCACGGAGGCAATGCGATGAACACCCAGGCACCCCACACCGACCCCTCGACCAACTCGGGCAGCACTGCCGAATCCAGCCGCGTCACCCGCGGCGGCGCCGGCGCCGGCGCCTCCGCCCGCCCCACCTTCTGGCAGGCCGCCCTCACGATCGCTCGTCGCGAGATCATGGTGAAGCTGACCAGCCGCGCCTATGTCCTCTCCACGGTCGTCGCCCTCGCCCTGGTGCTGTTCGCGGGTCTCGCCCTGCCGCGCATGGGTGAGATCTTCTCCTCCGAGGACACGATCGCCGTCACCGCGGACACGAAGCCGCTGGTGGATCAGCTCGGCGACGGCTACACCGCCGAGGTCGTCGCCGACACCGACGCCGCCGAGGCCGCGGTCCGATCGGAGAAGGCCGACGCGGCTGTCGTCCCCTCGGACTCCTCCCCCACGAAGGTCGCCGTGATCGGGCTGCGGGACACCCCCGATGAGCTCACCGGGGTCCTCTCCCTGCGCCCGGAGGTCCAGCTGCTGGATCCCAATGCCCCGAACCCGCTGCTGGTCTACATGATCGCGCTCGGCTTCGGCCTGATCTTCATGATGATCGCGATGACCTACGGCCTGCAGATGGCGCAGTCCGTGGTCGAGGAGAAGCAGTCGCGGATCGTGGAGATCATCCTCGCGACCGTCACGGCCCGCGCCATCCTCGCCGGCAAGGTGATCGGCAATTCAGCGCTCGCATTCGGCCAGGTGGGCCTGCTGGCGCTGGCGAGCCTGCTGACCGTGCAGATCAACGGCGGTGTGCTCAACCTCGACGGCCTCGGAATGCCGATCCTGCTGTTCGTGGGACTGTTCGTGTTGGCGTTCCCGATGATAGCCTCCCTGTACGGCGCTGCGGCGTCCCTGACCTCCCGCCAGGAGGACATGAACCAGGTGGCTGCTCCGCTGATGTACCTGGTGATGTTCCCGTACATCGCGGTCCTGATCTTCCATGACAACCCTGCCCTGATGACTGTGCTCGGCCTGTTCCCGTTCTCCTCTCCGGTTGCGGTGCCCGTGGGCGTGTACACCGGACAGTTCTCCTGGGGCTTCGTGGCGCTGAGCGCGGCGATCCTCGTGGCGTCCCTGGTCCTGGCCGTGATGTTCGCGGCGCGGGTGTACGAACGCTCCATTCTGCGCACCGGCAAGCGGATCTCCTGGAAGCAGGCTCTGCAGGGCTGACGCGCTGCGCCTGGCGGGACGCGGCCGGCGCGCCCACCGCAGCCGGCGCGCCGCGGCTGACGATCCTTCTGCGCAATCGGGATTTCGCGCGAGGAAAACCCCGAACTCGACGAAGGATCGTCGGGGTCGCGGCCCTGGGGCTCCGGCACCGCCACAACAGCGCATCACCACGCTGACCCGACCGCACAGCACCACGCTGGCCCGACAGCGACGAACCCCTGGCCTCACCGTCATGACGGTGGGACCAGGGGTTCGTCTGCTGTTGTACGAGTGGGCCCTGCGGGGATCGAACCCGCGACCGGCGGATTAAAAGTCCGATGCTCTGCCAACTGAGCTAAAGGCCCCTGCTCGAAGCCCTGCCAGTATAGGGGAGCTCAAGCCAGCCGACGGAATCAGGGAGAACGACGCCTCACACCGAGCACACCGCGCACATCGGCGCTGCGGCATCCGTCGGCCCGACCGCCCCGCAACTCTCTGACCGCGCTCCCCGCCCCCGGGCGGCAGCGCAGCCGGATCAGCCCGCGACGTCCTCCTCTCAGCCTGCGACGTACCCCATCCTCTTCGAGATCTGTTCAGCGGTGTCGCGCACGGTCGCCAGGATGAGGTCGCGGTGCTCACCCTCCACGCGGGCGCGCGGGGCGGAAATGGTGACGACGGCGGCGAGATCACCGTCGTAGTCGTGCACCGGGGCGGAGGCGCCGAACTCCTGCGGATGGGTGAGCCCGTCGTTCACGGCGATCCCCTCACGGCGCACCGACTCCAGCAGAGTCAGCACCTGCCTGCGCTCCTCCGAGCTGCCCACCGGCGGCGCCGACGAGATCTCACCGGATCCGATGATGCTGAGCGCCTCATCCGCATGGAGGTAGGACATCGCAACCTCAAACGAGGAGCTGTGCCAGCGGTTGTACCGGGTGCCCACGTACTGGGTGTGCTTGACGAACTGGGGGCAGTCCACCTGCTCCACGACCACGGGGAACACGCCGTTGAACACACTGAGGGCGGTGGTCTCGCCAGTGGTGTCGGTGGCCTTCTCCAGGAGCTCGGCGGCGACTTTGCGGACGCTGAGGTTCGCCAGCAGCGGGCCGGCGAGCGAGATGAGGCCGAGACCGAGCATGTACTTGCCGCTGCTCTCGCTCCGCTCCACGTAGCCCGCCTCCGCCATGCCCTGCAGGATGCGGGACACGGTGGACTTGTGCAGGCCGACCCGTTCAGCGATCTCGGTGACGCCGAGGACGGGTTCGGCGATGGTGAACGCCTCCAGAACGCTGAAGCCGTTCAGCAGGGACGCGGCGATCCCCTGCGGCTTCGCGGTCCTCTCGGCGCGCTCGGAGTCCGAGACTGGTCGTCGACTCATGGGTGCTGTCCCCTCTCGTCAGCATCGGTCTGCGGGCAAAAGCCCAGTTCAGTGTAGGCCGATGAAGGCCGACGGAACCCGGGAAGAGGAATTCCGCGAAACCCCTTCCATTGTGATGCACCGCACTGTATTGTTCTCTGCATCAGCAACTTAGTTTCTGACTCAGCAACAGTAGAGATGGTGGTCGGACCGCACCGCGACCGACCTGACGAAAGGACACTGGCATGACCGACCAGAACAACGACATCGAATCCCGCCTCTCCGCGATCCTCGAAGAGGCGTTCAAGGCAGGCGAGGGCATCTACAACAAGCGCGGCTTCAAGCGCCGCGTGGGCTACGGCAACCGCCCGGCGATCATCCACATCGACCTCGCGAACGCCTGGACCCGCCCCGGCCACCCCTTCACCTGCGCCGGCGTGGACGACATCATCGAGAACGTCCAGAAGATCAACGCCGCCGCCCGCAAGAAGCACGTGCCGATCTTCTACACCACGAACGTCTACGAGAACACCGACGCCACCTCCGGCACCAACGACATGGGCCTCTGGTACTCGAAGATCCCCACCGAGACCCTCCCGCGCGACTCCTACTGGGCGCAGATCGACTCCCGCATCGAGCCAGCGCCGGAGGATGTGGTCATCGAGAAGAACCGCGCCTCGGCATTCCCCGGCACGAACCTCGAGCTGTTCCTCACCTCGAACCGCATCGACACGCTGATCGTCACCGGCGCCACCGCAGCCGGCTGTGTCCGCCACACGGTTGAGGACGCGATCGCGAAGGGCTTCCGCCCGATCATCCCCCGCGAGACCATTGGCGACCGCGTACCCGGCGTGGTCCAGTGGAACCTCTACGACATGGACAACAAGTTCGGTGACGTCGAAGCGACCGACGACGTCGTCGCCTACCTCAACAACCTGCCCATGTTCGAGGACACCGAGCCGAAGACCCTCGCCGACCCCCAGCCCGAGGTGGAGTGCCCGGCCGATCCGGAGGAGCGCCTCTGACACTCCCCGGGTGAGGTCTGCCTCGTCCACACCAACGGCCCGTGCCGCAGCATCTGCCCGATGTCGCGGCACGGGCCGTGCCGCCTCCTCCGAATCCCCCAGCTCTAGGAGCACCCATGTCCACCGCATCCGATTCACCTCCCGACGCCGCGCCCGCCAAGGTCTCGCAGCAGACCCTCAACAAGGTGACCTTCGCCGGCGGCGCAGGAACCGTGGTCGAATGGTTCGACTTCGCGGTCTACGGCTTCACCGCCCCGATCATCGCCACCACCTTCTTCCCCGACTCCGAAGGAGCCACCGCCCTCCTGCAGACCTTCGCGATCTTCGCGGTCGCCTTCGCCCTGCGACCCCTCGGCGGCGCGGTCTTCGGCCGCCTCGGCGACCGCATCGGCCGCAAGAAGGTGCTGGCCATGACGGTGATGCTGATGTCAGTGGCCACCACCGCGATCGGCCTGCTGCCCGCCTACGCCACCATCGGAATCTGGGCACCGATCCTGCTGACCGTGGCCCGCTGCGCACAGGGCCTCTCCGCCGGCGGCGAATACGCCGGGGCCGCCGCGTACGTCATCGAGCACGCCCCCGATGACCGGCGCGCCCGCTACGGATCCGCCATGCCCGCCGCCACATTCGGCTCGTTCGCGGCGGCGGCCACCATCACCTGGATCCTGACGGAGCTGTTCGGCCAGCAGGGCATGCAGGACTGGGCGTGGCGCGTCCCGTTCCTCATCGCCGCGCCGCTGGGTCTGGTCGCGTTCTTCATCCGACAGAAGCTGGACGAGACCCCGGAGTTCCAGAAGGCGCAGGCGGAGCGGGACTCCGCTGAGGCGGAGCAGCCGTCGATTCGGTCCGTGGTCCGCAGAGAGTGGCGAGCCATGGCAGTGCTCGCCGGCTACATCTCCATCACCGGCCTGAGCTTCTACATGTTCTCCACCTACATGACCACCTTCCTGCAGCAGGTGGTGGGCATGTCCTCGGACACCGTGCTGCTGTCCAACGTGCTCGCCCTGGTGTTCGCCACGGCGCTCGCACCGGTCATCGGCATCATCTGCGACGGCGTGGGGCGCAGACCGATCATGTACGCCTCGGCGCTCCTCCTGGGCGGCCTCGCCATCCCGGCATATCTCCTAGCGCAGAACGGAACGCTGGTCACTGCGCTGTCCAGCCAGATCCTGCTGTCGCTGGGTGCCGTGTCAGCGAACGTGGTGACGGCGGTGCTGCTGTCCGAAGCATTCGCGACGGCGAGCCGCTACACCGCCTCCGCGATCACCTACAACGTGGCGTACGCGATCTTCGGCGGCACCGCACCCTACGTGGCGACCTATCTGGTGGACCGCACCGGCAGCGCCATCTCCCCCGCCGTCTACCTGACGGTGATCTGCGCACTCGGCCTGATCGCCATCCGCCTCATGCCGGAGACCAGCGGCCGACCCCTCGCGGAGCAGCTGACCATGACGGGCGACATCCCGGTGGTCGCAGCGGATGAGACCACGGACGACAGTGCCCCACATCACTGAGGGCTGACCCGACAGCACGGCTCCTCGTGCCGCCGCACCCGGGCAGAGACGAAGGAACGCCCCCTCCGCAGCGGAGGGGGCGTTCCTGGTGCTCAACCGCCGCAGGGGGTGCGGCTGGTCAGATCACGGTGATCAGCGGGCGGTGTTGCGGTCGCCAGCGGAGTTCTTGGTGATCAGACCGTAGACGAACATGACGATCAGCGCGCCGATGACGGCGAGGATGATCGTGCCGATGCTCCACGGGTTGTTGATGATGCCGGCAACGCCGTTGCCACCGAAGAGGCCGCCGATGAAACCGCCGACGATGGCGCCGACGACGCCGAGGACGATGGTGGCGCCCAGGCCCATGGCCTGACGACCCGGCATGATCGCACGGGCGATGAGGCCGATGATGGCACCGATGATGATCCAGGAAATGATTGCCCACAGAAGGCCCATGATGTTCTCCTTTAGAGGGAAGGGAAACCGATTGACTCTTGAATTATATCAAACCGTGACCATCGGTCAAATGTGTCGATTTCAGCGACGCACCCATCGCATCCGAAGCACGTCTCGCCCACTCAGCTTTTTCCGGGGCCCGGCGCCGCGTTTCCCCTGGACAACGCCCTGCAGAGCGCCATCATCTCGACCCGAGAGACGCCCCACCGAGAATAAAAGGTCCGAAATGTCCTTTGAAATTCTCCCGTGATACACACAAGCGCCTTCCGCTCATGCCGGCGGTAACGGACACAAAGACGGCAGGAGCCCCTCCACGTTTGTGGAGGGGCTCCTGCCTCGGAGGCTGATGCACCTCGACCAGAGGTGTCAGATGGTCGCGGCGAGGTGCTCCTCATCCACGACCAGCTCCTGCCTCACCGGTTTGCGGGCTCCGTCGGCCGCCATGGTGCGGCGCAGCTCCTTCGTCGCGTCCTTGTCGACCTTGCCGGCCTGCACGTCCAGCACCACTCCGTACACGTCGCGGGCCTGCTCCTCCGTGGTGAAGCCGTCGAGGACGTCGTTGAGCACGGCCTTCGGCGTGCGCTCGATCGGGTCGCCGTAGCCGCCGCCGGAGGGGACGGTGATCTCCAGGGAGTCACCCGCACGGAACATCTTGGCCGTGACCTTCGACGGCAGCGACTCCTCCCCTTCGCGGCCCGGGTTCTTCGTGAGCTTCGCGTTCGCACCGTCATGGCCGCCGAACACACCCCACGGAGCATCCGACTCCTGGCGGTCCGCCTCCGCGGTGATCACCGTGTCACCGAGGAAGTGGTTCTCGCGCACCACCCCGATGCCGCCGCGGTGCTTGCCGGGCGCAGCCGGGACGTCCGCCCGCAGCTCGTACCGGTCGGTCCGCATCGGGAAGCGGAACTCCAGCTCCTCGATCGGGTTGTTGCGGGTGTTGGCGATGAGGTTGTCGACCGAGTCGAGGCCGTCCCCGTCGGGTCGGGCGCCGTAGGAGCCCTCGTTGACCTCGAGGTACACCCAGTACTCCCCCTGTTTCTCGTCCCAGCCGGAGTAGGACATGAAGTGGATGTGGGCGGAGTTGCCGGCAGTGACCTTCTCGGGGATGACCGGGGCGAGCGCTTCGAGGGCGAGGTCCACCACGCGCTGCACCTGGCCGAAGCGGGCGCCGCACGCAGCCGGGTAGCTCGGGTTGAAGATCGACCCTTCTGGCGCGATCACCGTGATCGGACGCAGGATGCCCTCGTTCTGTGGCACGAACACCGGGTGCGCCGCCTCATCGAGGAAGATCATGCGGGTGATGAAACTGAACGCTGAGACCGTGGTGCCCTCGAACGGACAGTTGTAGGAGGTCTCCACCTGGGCCGCGGAACCGGTGAGGTCGTAGATGATCTCGTCTCCGCGGATTTCCACGGTCACCTTCAGCGGCAGCTTCCGGCCGTAGTTCTTGCCGTCGTCGTCCAGGTACCCCATCGGCGCCTCGTAGACACCGTCGGGGATCTTCGCGATCTCCTGGCGCAGCATCGCTTCGGAGTAGGTGAGCCAGTGGTGGCCGGCGCGGTCCACGGCCTCCACGCCGTAGCGCTCCACGAGTTCCAGGACCCGGTTGGAAGCGAGGGTGCAGGCGGCGATCATCGCTTCGATGTCGCCCTCGTTCTGCGTCGGTGTGCGCGTGTTGGAGAAGATCTGCTTCAGCAGCACCTCCTGGCGCACTCCCCGGTCCTGGATCTTCAGTGCCCGGAAGATCTGTCCCTCGGCCTGATTGTCGACCAGGTCCACGGCCAGGCCCGGGTAGGCGCCGCCGATGTCCAGCAGCTGACCGGAGGCACCGGCGAAGCCGATGCGCTTCCCGTCGTGGAAGATCGGGGTGATGATGGCGACGTCCGGCGAGTGGGTATTCCCCTCATACGGGTCGTTGTGCATGAAGATGTCGCCCTCGTTGATGTCGTCGCCGGCGAGGCGGATGATCGCCTTGACGATCTTCGGCATGGCTCCCATGAACATCGGGGTGGAGTCCGATTCGGCGAGGGTGTTGCCGTCGATGTCGAAGATGCCGGCGCCGAGGTCCTCGGATTCGCGGATGATGGAGGAGTACGACATGCGGAACAGAACCGACGCCATCTCCTTCGCCGCCGCAGTGAAAGCACCGCCGATGACGCGCATCAGGATCGGCTCGGCCAGTTCGGCGTCGCTCTTGCCCTCGTGCAACGGGGTGGAGATGACGATGTTGTTGGCGTCGTCGATCTCGGCGATGAACTTCGGCGGGATCACCACGGTGGCGTCGTACTGCTCGATGACGGCGGGGCCGTCGATCCGCATGCCGACGTTCAGCTTCTCGCGGTCGTAGAACGGGGTCTGCATGCCCTGCGGTTTGCCGTCGACGTCGAAGAAGGTCTCCTGGCGCGCCACTTCCGCGGAGGTGAGGTCGGTGCCGGTCGCCTCGTTCTTCGGGGCGGGCAGGTCGTCGATGCGGCCGTGGGCGACCACGCGGATGTTGACGATCTCCACATGGCCCTCCTCGAAGCGGTGCCCGTACTCGGCGTCGTGCGCTTCGTGGAACGCGGCGATCATGGCCTTCTGCCAGTTCTCGGAGCTGCCCTTCAGCTCGGGGACGCTCACCCGCACCTCGTAGCCCTGACCCACATAGCGGGCATCGGCGAGGCGCTCGAGGGTGCGGCGGTCCTCACTGACGCCGTCGTCATCGAGCTGGTCGGCGGCCTGCTTCTCAAGATCGGCGAACAGTTCGTCGAGCTGCGAGATCTTGAACGACTCATCGGGGAAGGTGAAGCGGGCAGTGCTCATGAACTCGTACTTCTGGTCCGAGGCGAGCAGGCCGGTGGCGGCGATGATGCCCGGGTGAGCGGGGATCAGCACCTTCGGAATGTCCAGCTCGGCTGCGATCTCGCAGGCGAACAGTGCGCCGGCGCCGCCGCCGGCCACGAGGGTGAAGTCACGCGGGTCATAGCCGCGGCGCACCGAGTTCTGCTCGATCGCCTGGGTCATGCCGAACTTCTGGATCTGCAGGGCACCCATGGCGGCCTCTTCGATGGACATATCCAGGGTCTCTGCCACCGGCTCCATCGCCTTGCGGGATGCGTCGATGTCCAGCTCCATCTCGTCACCGGCGAGCATGCGCTTGGCGCGCATCCGGCCGAGCAGCAGCTGCGCGTCGGTGGAGGTGGGCTCTTCGCCGCCGTGGCCGTAGCAGGCGGGGCCGGGGGTGGCGCCTGCGGACTGCGGGCCCACGCGGAACACGCCTCCGTCATCGACGAACGCGATGGAGCCTCCGCCGGCGCCGATGGTGTCGATATCGACCATCGGAACCATCGCCTGGTAGGCGCCCACCTTGGTGTCCAGCAGGTGGCGCATGCGCATCTGGCCCTTGTGCGCCACGCCGATGTCAGCGGAGGTGCCGCCGATGTCGAGGGTGACCACGTTCTCGAAGCCGGACTTCTTGGCGGACCAGATGCCGCCGATGAGGCCGCCGACGGGGCCGGACATGAGCAGATTCACCGGCTGCTCGGCAGCTTTCATGATCGGCACCATGCCGCCGTTGGACTGCATGAGCAGCATTTCGCGCTTGTAGCCCATTTCGGTGACGGCCTTGTTGAGGCGCTTGAGGTACTTGGAGACCTTCGGGCCCACGAAGGCGTTGAGGGCGGTGGTGGAGAAGCGCTCGAACTCGCGGTAGAGCGGCACCACTTCGTGCGAGGTGGAGACGAACGCCTCCGGGAACTCCTCGAGCACGATCTCCTTGGCGCGCAGCTCGTGCACCGGGTTGAGGTAGGAGTGCAGGAAGCAGATCGCCACGGACTTCACTCCGGCTGCCTTCAGCTCGCGGGCTTTGGCGCGGACGGAGTCCTCATCCAGCGGGATCAGCACATCGCCGTTCGGAGCGGATAGGCGCTCTTTGACGGTGAGGCGGTAGCGGCGCTTGACCAGCGGGTACTCCTGCCACGGCAGGTTCTGCTGGAGGGAGAAGTTGTACGGCTTCTTGTGGCGGGCGATGTGGAGGATGTCGCGGAAGCCTTCGGTGGTGATCATGCCCACCTTGGCGCCCTTGTGGGTGAGCGCGATGTTCGTGGCCACCGTGGTGCCGTGCACCAGCTGGTCGATTTCGCTGAGGTCCACGCCGGCCTTCTCGGACAGGCGCTGGAGCCCGTTGATGACGGCGCGGGAGGGATCGTCAGGGGTGGAGGGGACCTTTTCGATCACCACGCGTCGGGTGGAGTCTTCGCTGAAGTAGAGGTCGGTGAATGTTCCGCCGACGTCAACGCCCATGCGCTTCATGATTGGACCTTTCTGAGACAGTTCTCGACTGAAGCTCCTCTGTGGCCTGAGCCACAGGAGTTGCTTAGTGAGCAACCTTACAGACGGGGTAGCAACGCGACAAGCGTTTTGGGAAAACTGTTCAGTTAAGGAGTGAGGCCGGGCTCCACGCTGCTGCGTGGGGCCCGGCCTTCGTCCCTGGTCACCCGGCACAACGCCGCGGCGGCTCGTGCGCCGGATGATCAGAGCGGATCTTCGGGGATCAGAAGTCCCAGTCGTCGTCCTCGGTCTCTTCGGCCTTGCCGATGACGTAGGAGGAGCCGGAGCCGGAGAAGAAGTCGTGGTTCTCGTCGGCGTTCGGCGACAGGGACGCGAGGATCGCGGGGTTCACCTCGGTCTGGTCCGGGGTGAACAGCGCGTCGTAGCCCAGGTTCATCAGGGCCTTGTTCGCGTTGTACCGCAGGAACATCTTGACGTCCTCGGTCCAGCCGACCGGGTCGTACAGGTCCTCGGTGTACTCCTCTTCGTTGTCGTAGAGGTCCATGAGGAGGCTGTAGGTGTAGTCCTTCAGCTCGGCCTGGCGCTCAGCGGACTGCTTCTCCACGGACCGCTGGAACTTGTAGCCGATGTAGTAGCCGTGGACTGCCTCGTCGCGGATGATGAGGCGGATCATGTCGGCGGTGTTGGTGAGCTCGCCGCGGCTGGACCAGTACATCGGCAGGTAGAAGCCGGAGTAGAAGAGGAACGACTCGAGCAGGGTGGAGGCCACCTTGCGCTTATCCGGATCATCGCCCTTGTAGTAGGACATGATGATCTGCGCCTTCTTCTGCAGATTCTCGTTGGTCTCGCTCCAGCGGAACGCGTCATCGATCTGCGGGGTGGAGCAGAGGGTGGAGAAGATCTGCGAGTAGCTCTTGGCGTGCACCGACTCCATGAACGCGATGTTCGTGTAGACGGCTTCCTCGTGCGGGGTGACGGCGTCGGGGATCAGGGAGATCGCGCCGACGGTTCCCTGCACGGTGTCCAGGAGCGTGAGTCCGGTGAAGACCCGCATGGTGAGGGTCTGCTCGAACTCGTTGAGGCGGTTCCAGGACTGGATGTCGTTCGAGACCGGGACCTTCTCGGGCAGCCAGAAGTTGCCGGTGAGGCGGTCCCAGACCTCCTGGTCCTTCGGGTCGTCGATGCGGTTCCAGTTGATGGCCTGCACCGAGGTCTTCAGATGATCGGTGTTCATGCGATGTCCTTTCGGCAGCAAGGGAGGGCGGGCGTCACAGCATGCAGCTGACGCAGCCCTCGATCTCGGTGCCCTCGAGCGCCATCTGGCGCAGACGGATGTAGTAGATGGTCTTGATGCCCTTGCGCCACGCGTAGATCTGCGCGCGGTTGAGATCACGAGTGGTGGCGGTGTCCGGGAAGAAGAGGGTCAGCGACAGGCCCTGGTCCACGTGCTGCGTGGCAACGGCGTAGGTGTCGATGATCTTCTCGTAGCCGATCTCGTACGCGTCCTGGAAGTACTCAAGGTTCTCGTTCGTCATGAACGGAGCCGGGTAGTAGACGCGGCCGATCTTGCCTTCCTTGCGGATCTCCACCTTGGACGCGATCGGGTGGATCGAGCTGGTGGAGTGGTTGATGTAGGAGATCGACCCCGTCGGCGGAACGGCCTGCAGGTACGCGTTGTACATGCCGTGGGTCTTCACATCCTCGGCGAGCTGCTTCCAGTCCTCCTGCGTGGGCAGATGCGCGTTGGACTTCTCGAACAGGGAGCGGACCTTCTCGGTCTGCGGGGCCCACTCCTTCTCGATGTACTTCTGGAAGAACTCACCGGAGGCGTATTTCGAGTTCTCGAAGTCGTAGAACTTCTCACCGCGCTCCTTCGCGATGCCCATCGACGCCTTGATGGCGTGGTAGGTCACCGTGAGGAAGTACATGTTCGTGAAGTCCAGGCCCTCCTCGCTGCCGTAGTGGATGTGCTCGCGGGCGAGGTAGCCGTGCAGGTTCATCTGGCCGAGGCCGATGGCGTGGGACTTCGCGTTGCCGTTGGCGATGGTCGGCACCGAATCGATGTCGGAGGTGTCCGAGACCGCGGTGAGGGCGCGGATCGAGGTGTCGATCGTCTTGGCGAAGTCCTCGGAGTCCATCGCGTAGGCGATGTTGAGGGAGCCGAGATTGCAGGAGATGTCGCGGCCGAGCTCCGAGTAGGAGAGGTCGGTGTTCATCTCCGACGGAGTCGAGACCTGCAGGATCTCCGAGCACAGGTTGGAGTGCGTGATCTTGCCGGCGATCGGGTTCGCACGGTTCGCCGCATCCTCGAACAGGATGTAGGGGTAGCCGGACTCGAACTGGATCTCCGCGATGGTCTGGAAGAACTCGCGCGCCTTGATCTTCTTCTTGGCGATGCGGTGATCATCGACCATCTCGCGGTAGTGCTCGGAGATGTTGACGTCGGCGAACGGCTTTCCGTAGACGCGTTCGACGTCGTACGGGCTGAACAGGTACATCGGCTCGTTGTTACGAGCGAGCTCGAAGGTGATGTCCGGGATCACGACGCCGAGGGAGAGGGTCTTGATGCGGATCTTCTCGTCGGCGTTCTCGCGCTTGGTGTCGAGGAAGCGCAGGATGTCCGGGTGGTGGGCGTGCAGGTACACCGCACCGGCGCCCTGACGGGCACCGAGCTGGTTGGCGTAGGAGAAGGAGTCCTCCAGCAGCTTCATCACGGGGATGACGCCCGAGGACTGGTTCTGGATCTGCTTGATGGGCGCGCCGTACTCGCGCAGGTTGCTCAGCAGGAGGGCCACACCGCCGCCGCGCTTGGACAGCTGCAGGGCGGAGTTCACGCCGCGGCCGATGGACTCCATGTTGTCCTCCATGCGCAGGAGGAAGCAGGAGACGAGTTCGCCGCGCTGCGCCTTGCCGGCGTTGAGGAACGTCGGGGTGGCGGGCTGGAAGCGGCCGGTGAGGATCTCATCGACGATGCTGCGAGCGAGCTCCTCATCGCCGCGGGCGAGGGTGAGCGCGACCATCATGACGCGGTCCTCGAAGCGCTCGAGGTAGCGCTTGCCGTCGAAGGTCTTCAGCGTGTACGAGGTGTAGTACTTGAAGGCGCCGAGGAAGGTCTTGAAGCGGAACTTGTGCGCGTAGGCCTGGGCGGAGAGGGACTCGATGAACGAGAAGTCGTACTGGTCGAGCACCTCCTTCTCGTAGTACTCGTTGTCCACGAGGTACTCGAGCTTCTCGCTGAGCGAGTGGAAGAAGACCGTGTTGGGGTTGACGTGCTGCAGGAAGTACTCCCGTGCCGCCTCCCGGTCCTTGTCGAACTGAATCTGACCGTTGGAGTCGTAGAGATTCAGCATCGCGTTGAGCGCGTGGTAGTCGAGCGCCTTGGAGTGCTCGTGAGCCGGCATGTCAGTCAGTTGTGCCAAAACCGTTCCAATCCCTGTTTCACCTGGTCGACATCCTGCGGGGTGCCGAACAGCTCGAATCGATACATGTGCGGGACCTGGCATTTGGCGGAGATGATGTCTCCCGCCTTGCAGTAGGCCTCGCCGAAGTTGGTGTTGCCACCCGTGATGACACCGCGAATCAGAGTGCGGTTGCGCTTGTCGTTCAGAAAGGTGATGACCTGTTTCGGAACAGCGCCCTTGACGGTGCCGCCCCCGTAGGTGGGGACGACCAGCACGAACTCATCCTCCATCACGAGAGGATCCTCCGTGCGTCGCAGAGGGATCCGATGGACCGAGTCCTCGGAGTAGTCGAGCTTGTCGACGAACCTCTTGGTGTTGCCTGAGACGGACGAGAAGTACACGAGGCTGCCCATTGCGCGCTTCCCTGCCCTTTCTTGCTCGATGTGGTGGGTGCGGCCTGCCCGGCCGACGGGGTCAGACTGCGCGTGCATGCGCCGCGGTGTCCGCCATCTGTGCGGCGGTGGCCTTGATCTTGTCGGGGCGGAAGCCGGCCCAGTGATCGGTCGAGGTCATCACGACGGGCGCCTGCTGGTAGCCGAGGGCCTTGACCGTGGCGAGGGCGTCAGCGTCCTCGGTGAGGTCGACGACGTTGAAGGCAACGCCGGCCTTGGTGAACGCGCGCTTGGTCGCATCGCACTGCACGCACATCGGCTTCGAGTAGACGGTGATCTCCATGGTGACAAGCTGCCTTTCGCTGAGGGACGGGAAGAGCTGAGGGGGCTGGTCTCCTTGTGGATGACCAACGGGGACAACACTACACCTAGTGTCTGAGGCTTTGCCAGACCACTAGATGTACTGAATTACATGGATGTGGTGTGGAGGCATTGTGGATGGAGGTGGACCCTGTGTGCACAGTCCGCGCCTCTCCCGCCCAAACCCGCAGGCCGGCCGTGGATAACCCTGTGGACGAGCGGAGCGGGCCGGTCACGACGGTGGATATCTCGTTCAGAGAACCGGTGGGAAAGCTCTCAGGAAGCAGAGCGCCCGGGTGCAGAACTCGTCTGCGCCCGGGCGTGTCACGCACTGGGATGAGAACGGAGCACTCAGCTCTCGGTCCCGCGAGGAGACTCGCTCGCCTCAGGGGCCGCGTCCGCGGGGGCAGAATCGTCAGCGTTCTCGGGGGCATCGATCGGTTCGGGCACGTCCTCGACTGCCGGCATCGGTTCGGCGGCGTCGTCCGCTCCGTCACCAATCTGGTTGTCTGCCCGGCCGTCCGCTGGGTCGTCCGCCGAGTCAGCGTCGGGGTCGTGGTCGATGTCGCGCCCGTCGGCCTCCGCGATCTGGGCGAGGAGCGTGCGCGCGACCTCGGCGTCCAGCAGCGCGTCCTCCACGGTGCAGCGCGGCGCCGCCCCCTCCGTGATCGTCGCGGCGAACGCCTCGTACATGGCGTACGCGGGCGAGTGCTCCGAGTCGATCTCGGTGGTGACGACCTTGCCGCTGGTCTTCTGCGTCACCGAATAGCGGCCGCACACGTCGAGGTCAGCAGGGTTCGGCAGGTCCACGCGGCCCTGGCGGCGCACGCCGACGAACCGGATCGAATCCCGCAGCTGCGGCGCGAACGGCAGATAGTGCCACACCATCCGCACCCGCGCGCCGTCCTCCAGGGCGCCGAGCACTTCGAACGACCCGGGGGTGACGGTCTCGGGCCACTGCCGAACCGCGTGCAGCTCGGTCATCGCGCCGTACACCGAGCGCAGCACCCCGAGCTGCACGGCCAGACCCGACAGGATGCCCTTGAGCAGCAGGTCGCGGTCCCGCTGGTTCGCGCCCGGGCCGGCAGCAGCCTCCAGCGCCGCATCCATCGCTTCGCGGCGGTGGGTGCGCTCCTCGAACGGCAGGTCGTACGCCGCGGACGTCACGTGGTGGTTGCCGTAGAGGGCGTTCATCGCCGGCATCAGCGTCTCGAACTCGATGATCCGCAGGTCGCGGGCGGTGTTGTCGTCCTCCATCTCCACGAGCGCCTGGTCATGCGCCTGCGCGTTCGCCACCGTCACGAGGGACCGCCCGGTCATCCGCTCGAACTCCGCGATCCGGTTGATCTCCTCGGCGCCGTAGCCGACGGGCGGCTCCAGCAGCACGTGGATGCCGCGCTTGATGATGGCGAGGACGTCGTCGGCCTTGACCCCGTCGGCCGCGTACACCACGGCGTCCACGGCGAGGTCGCGGGCGCGCACCGCCGCCATCAGGTCCTGGACGGACGCGAAGCGGGCGTCCTCGCCGAGGCGCCACTTCTCCCCCACGTCCTGACGGCGGCGCTCGGAGATGTCCACGATCGCCACGGTCTCGAACCGGTCGTGCCGGCGCAGGATCATGGGCAGGTGCACGGACTGGGCCATCGAGCCCAGCCCCACGACAGCGACGCGGATGTTGTCCGCCATTGGTCCTCCCGGGGTCGGCCGGCGCCGCACCGCCCCGGTCTCGGCAGTCGGGGCCGACGGGTGCGCGCTCTCAGCATGTCCCGCCACATTAACGCACGCCCAGCGGAAGCCTCGCATCCCAGGCGCCCCGTCCCGCCCATGCGGGCGTACAGTAGAGAGGTCCCCGCTCCCCCACGCCGCAAAGGATGCGCGCCCCGTGTTCTACGAAAACGCCCGACGGCTCCTCGTCCCCGTGGTTCGTCTCCTCTGGCGGCCCCGCATCGCCGGGCTCGAGAACGTCCCCACCAGCGGGCCCGTGCTGCTCGCCTCCAACCACCTGGCGAACATCGACTCCCTGGTGATCGCCGTGATCGCCACCCGCAAGGTCCGCTTCATCATCAAGGACGAATACTGGAAGCGCACCGGCCTGAAGGCCCGCATCCAGCAGAGGTTCTTCGAGTCGATCGGCTCCGTCCCCGTGGACCGAGGCACCCTGAAGTCCGCCCGCGGCTCCCTCGAGGCCGCCCTCGAGGTCCTCACGGGCGGGGACGTGTTCGCGATCTACCCCGAGGGGACACGGTCGAAGGACGGCCTGCTCGGCAAGGGCAAGCAGGGCGCAGCGTGGCTGGCGCAGAGGTCCGGTGCGCCCGTGGTCCCCGTCGGCCTGAAGGGCACGGAGAAGCTGTGGAACAAGGGGCAGATCCTGCCGCGCCTGCACCGCTTCTCCGTCTCCTTCGGCGCGCCGATCGACTTCTCCGACCTCGAAGAGATCCCCAGTGAGGCCGCCCGGCGCCGCGCTATGACCGAGCGCATCATGGATGAGATTCAGGCACTGTCCGGACAGGAGCGTCGATGAGCATCGTCGTCGGCTACATCCCCACCGCTGAGGGCGACGCCGCCCTGGGCGCGGCCCTCGCCTGGGCGGAGAGCTCCGGCTCGTCCGTCGTGATCGCGAACCTGCAGCGCGGCTCCTCCCCCGATCCCCGGCACGCCACTGCGGACCAGCTGGAGTCGGCCCGCGCCCGCGGCACCGAGGCCGGCCTGTCCGTCGCGGTGCGCACCGTGCAGGTGCCGGAGGACGTCTCCACCTCCACCGCGCTGATCCGCCTGGTGGAGGAGGAGGGCGCCGACTCGCTCACCATCGGGGTGCGCCGCAACCGCGAGTTCGCGCCGCACCTGCTGGGCTCCACGGTGCAGCACATCCTGCTCGACGCCCCCTGCGACGTCCTCGTCGCCTGAGCCCCAGCACAGCTTCCCAGCGCTGCACCCTCACGTCCCCGAACAGACAGCAGACGACCCGCTCAGCATCATGCTGGACGGGTCGTCGTGCATTCCCCAGGCCCCCACCCGGGCCACCGGTCACCCGGCGGTCACGGGTGGGCCCTGCGGGACACGCGGCTCAGAAGCTCACGCGCCCTTGACCTTCGCCTCGATGCGCTCACCGACCTCCTGGTCGATGTTCTTCCAGTACTCGAACACGCGGCTGAGGACCGGCTCCGGGATGTCGGCGACACCACCGGCAACGGTCTCGATGAGGCCCTCGCGCTCCTCCTCGGAGAACACCTCGCGCACCAGGATGCCCGGCTGCACGAAGTCGCTGTCCTCCTCGTGGAGGGTGTACGCGGCGCGGATCATCTCGCCATCGGCCTCCCAGCCGGTCTCTGAGACGACCTCGCCCTCCTGGTAGGCGCGACCGAACGAGTTCGGGCTGTACACCGGAGCGTCACCGCTGTGGTGGAACTGCATCGCACCCTCCTTGTCATAGGAGTTGGTCGGCACGATCGGGGCGTTCACCGGCAGCTGGTTGAAGTTGGTGCCCAGGCGGTTGCGCTGTGCATCCGGGTAGGAGAAGGAACGGCCCAGCAGCATCTTGTCCGGCGACAGGCCGATGCCCGGCACCAGGTTCGACGGGCTGAACGCAGCCTGCTCGATCTCCGCGAAGTGGTTCTTCGGGTTGCGGTTCAGCGTGAAGTGACCCACCTTGATCAGCGGGTAGTCCTTCTTGGAGATCGTCTTGGTGAGGTCGAACGGGTTGAAGCGGTAGGTCTTCGCGTCCTCGTACGGCATCACCTGCACGTGCACATCCCACTTCGGGTGGTCGCCGCTCTCGATCGCCTCGAAGAGGTCACGGCGGTGGGCATCGGCATCCTCACCGGCGATGCGCTCGGCCTCCTCGTTGGACAGGTACTCCACACCCTGCTGCGTGTGGAAGTGGTAGCGCACCCAGAACTTCTCACCGGACTCGTTGACCCACATGTAGGTGTGCGAGCCGTAGCCGTTCATGTGGCGCCAGGTCTTCGGAAGACCGCGCGGGCCCATCAGGTAGGCGACCTGGTGAGCGGACTCCGGCATGAGGGTCCAGAAGTCCCACTGCATGGTGGCCGAGCGCAGACCGGAGTCCGGCAGACGCTTCTGCGAGTGGATGAAGTCGGGGAACTTCATCGGGTCGCGGAGGAAGAACACCGGGGTGTTGTTGCCCGTGATGTCGTAGTTGCCCTCCTGCGTGTAGAACTTGAGGGCGAAGCCGCGGACGTCGCGCCAGGTGTCGGGCGAGCCGAGCTCACCGGCCACGGTGGAGAAGCGGGCCAGCATCGGGGTCTTGCGACCCTTCTGGAACAGGTCCGCCTTGGTGTACTGCGAGACGTCCTCCGTCACCTCGAGCTCACCGAAGGCGCCGGAGCCCTTGGCGTGGGGGCTGCGCTCCGGGATGCGCTCGCGGTCGAAGCGGGCGAGCTTCTCAACGAGGGCGATGTCGTGCAGGAGCAGCGGGCCGTCGTGGGAGACGCTGAGGGAGAAGCGGTCGGACTCGCGGGGAGCACCGTTCTCAGTAGTGGACTTGGCCTTCGGATCGAAGCTGGTCATCATTCCTCCTTGGGGATCTGTGATGAACGATCGGTTCGGTGGGTCAGGAGCGAGCTGCGCAGTCGGGACACAGGCCCCGGTAGGTCACCTCGGCTTCGTCGACAGCGAATCCGTGGGACTCGCTCTCGGCGACGGGGATGCACGGAGCCTCACCGACGGCGCACGGCACGTCCTCCAGGCGGCCGCAGCGGCGGCACACGAGGTGGTGGTGGTTGTCGTGTCGGTGGAGCTCGTACAGTGCGCGGCGGCCGTCGAGGCTGACCTTGCGGGCCAGTCCCGCGTCGGTCAGGGCTGCGAGAACGTCATAGACGGCCTGCTTGGAGACGGCCCCGAGCTTGGCCCGCACCTCGGCGGCGATGACCTCGGCGTCCACATGGGCGCTGGAGGCCAGGACCTCGAGTGCGGCGATGCGCGGTGCAGTGACGCGCAGCCCAGCGTCGCGCAGCGCCTGGACCCAATCGGTCCCGGCGCGCTCTGCGGCGGTGAGGGATGCTGTCATGGCGATAACAGTAGCAACATTTTCTGGACACAGTCCAGGAAATGACTGCCTCCATTCACTTGGTGTTCACCTCGTGGGCCCGACCTAGGGTAGGACCATGACCACCAGCTCTCCTGAGACCCGCGCCCCGATCCGCCCCACGCGGCTCCTGCTGACCGGACGCTTCGCCCGGCGGGTCCATGAGCACCTCGAATCCTGGGGGACGCCCATCCGGCTGCGCCACGCAGCCGAGCCGTCGGCTGAGGACCTCAGCTGGGCGGACTCCGTCGCCGGCTGGCCGTTCCCCGATCCGGACGGCACTGGCCGCTACGTCTGGGCGCACACGATGAGCGCCGGTCTCGACGCCTTCGCGCCGTACACGGACCGCTTCGAGGTCCTCACCCGCACGATCGGCACGATGCCCGAGCAGATGGGCCGGTACGCGCAGGCGTGGGTGCTCAACCACTGCCTGCACACCGCTCACTATGTGCGTGCGCAGGACCGCCGCACGTGGGAGCCGCGCCGCACCGCCCCGCTGCCCGAGCGGGCGGTGGTCCTCGGCACCGGCCCGATCGGCGCAGGGGTCGCACGAGCACTGGAGTCGCTCGGCATCGCAGTGGTGGGCGCGAACCGCTCCGGTCGGGACGCCGACGGGTTCTCCCGCACCGCACCGCTCAGGCAGATCCATCCGGAGCTGGAGCGCGCCGGCGTGGTCGTCTCCGCCCTGCCGGGCACGGAGGAGACAGCGGGGATCCTGAACGATGACCTGTTCTCGCACCTGGACGAGGCGCTGCTGATCAACGTGGGCCGCGGTGTGAGCCTGGATGAGGCGGGGCTGCGCCGGGCACTGGATGCGGGCCGAGTGAGCGGGGCGGTACTGGACGTGTTCGAGACGGAGCCGCTGGATGAGGACTCGTGGCTGTGGGGCGATGAGCGCATCCACATCACGCCGCACATCTCGGCGCAGACCCGGCCCGTGGACATCGCCGCCGCTCTGCATGAGGCGGTGCTGGCGTTCGAGCGGGGCGAGGAGCCGCCGACCGCTGTGCACCTGGCCTGAGGGCCCCTGAAGAAGCGAAGAAGCCGCCTTCCGAAGAAGACGGCTTCTGCTCTGTGTACCCCGTACGGGATTCGAACCCGTGTTGCCGGCGTGAAAGGCAGGTGTCCTAGGCCGCTAGACGAACGGGGCGTACCGGTCCGACTATAGCGGCACCGCGCCACCGCGGCCAACCTGGGATTCCGTCGCGCGTGAGCGATGTCTCCGCGAACGCCCGGCCGTATCAGAGGTCGACCGTCAGCCCCGCCTCGTGCGCCACGATCGCGATCTGCACCCGGTTGGTGCATTCGAGCTTCGCGAAGATCTTCGAGATGTGCGCTTTCACCGTTGCTTCACTCATGAACAGGCGCTGTCCGATCTGCGCGTTGGAGAAGCCGGCGCCCACGTTCGCGAGCACCTCGGTCTCCCGCTGCGTCAGCTTGTCCAGGCCCGGCACCTCCGGCGCGGCCTGCGCGGGGTTCGCGTGCGTGAAGTGCTCCAGCATGCGGCGGGTCACCGCCGGCGACAGCATCGCATCGCCGCGCGCCACGACCTCCACCGCGCTGATCAGATCCCGTGGCGGCGTGTCCTTCAGCAGGAACCCCGCGGCCCCGGCCTCCAGGGCAGCGAACACGTACTCGTCCAGGTCGAAGGTGGTGAGCATAATGACTCGCGGCGATTTCGGCAGCGCCTTCACACTGCGCAGCGCGGTCAGGCCGTCCACCTTCGGCATCCGCACGTCCATCAGGAGCACGTCCGGGTAGTGGCGGTTGACCAGGTCCACGGCGTCGGCCCCGTCGGCCCCCTCCCCCACCACGGTGATCGTGGGGGCGGATCCGAGGATCATGCTGAGGCCGGCGCGGACCAGGGAGTCGTCGTCGATGAGGACCACCCGGGTGGGGCGGTCGGCGGGTGCGGAATCAGAAGCGGTCATAGCGTTCCTCGGATCGTCAGCAAGGCGGGGCGGGCGGCGGGCGGATCGGGGTCAGGAGGTGGGGCAGGCGCCCCAGGGGATCTCAGCGCGGACGGTGAAGTCCCCACGGGCCGACGGGAGAACACGGAACGTGCCGCCGGCCTGCTTGACCCGCTCCTCGATCCCGACCAGTCCCATCCTCGCACCCGGGAGGGAATGGTTCGGGTGGTCGGGGATCCGATTGTGCACCTCGATGCACAGGGCGCGCTGCCCCGCGGCCTCGGACCCGTCGGCCCCCTCCAGCGGGCACCGGCCGATCACGACCAGTGCCGCGCGGTTCAGCGCGTGCTTGTGGACGTTCGTCAGGCATTCCTGCAGGACCCGGTAGGCGGTGCGAGCCACCGCCTCGGGCACAACCGCATCGTCGCCGAGGCGGTTGTCGAGTTCGATCCGGGCGCCGGCATTGTTGGAGGTCTCCACCAGGCCGATGACATCGGACCAGGCCGGCTGCGGCGTCAGGGGCGCGCTGGTGTCCTCGTCCCGCAGAACCCCGAGAACCTGCCGCAGCTCCGTGAGCGCGTTCGATGCAGTCGACCGGATCAGCGCGGTCCCCTCCGCCATCTGTTCGCGCGTGAGCGAATCGTTCACCTCCATCGCACCGGCCTGCAGCGCGATCAGGGAGATCTTGTGCGCCACGATGTCGTGCATCTCCCGGGCGATGCGGGTGCGCTCCGATGCCCGGGCCTGCTCCACGGCGGCTCTGCGGCCCTCCTGCGCGATCCGAAGCCGATCCTCCATCGCCGCGGTCCTCTCCCGCCGCATCGCGACATAGATGCCGATCGCCATCGCCAGGCTGAGCGACAGCAGGGCGATCAGCTCCAGGGAGGTGATCATCACCGCTTCGAAGGTAGGGGTGATGGGGTCGTTCGCGAACTCCGGGTCGTTGATGAGCCGCTCGCGTTCGCCCGTCAGGAAGTAGGAGCCGACGTTCCACGCCACGTGCGCGGTGATCGTGCCGCCCAGCCAGGCGCCCGTCCGCATCCGGCTGGGCTGGCGCTTCGCGTACCCGTACATCGCGATGTGGGCGAACGGGAAGCGGCCGAAGCTCAGCAGCATGACCAGCGGCAGGCTCCAGCGCCAGGTGCGGTGCCGGGTCAAGAGGAGCGCGAAGCACACCGTGGAGATGACGAACCCCATCACCTGTCGCCACGTCACGGTGAGGAACTGCAGGACCAGAAGCATGGCCAGCACTTCCAGTGCGAAGAGGATGCAGATGACGATCGTTCCCAGTCGGGGCCGGACGAAGCGCACGAAGCGCAGGGCGGCGTCATCCAGAGCGGAAGCGGTGGGGGCGTCGGTGTTCACGACCCCAGTGTGGCGGCTCGTGACTGCTCGCCGCCAGCTCCGAGGACCACCGCTGGCCCAAAGTCGTACCCGTCATGGCAGACAGTCGATGCCTGAACGCCTCCTCCGGGCCGCTCGGGTGGTTCAATGGCAGGCACGACACCGGACACGAAGGACACCATGACAGTGCATTCGCCTCGCCGACGCCGCAGCGCCGCGGCCCTCATCGCCTCAGCCGTGCTCGCGCTGTCCGGCTGCGGGTTCATCTCCTCCCTCAGCGGCGACGGCGACACGGACACGACCAAGCCCGGAACCGCTCCCGGCATCACCGACGCGAAGCTCGACGAGCCGCGCAGCCTCGACGGCGCCTCCCCGATCGGCCCCGGCACCGACGGCATGGCACAGCTGACCGGAGCCTCCCCCGTCGCCACCGACTCCGACGCCCTCAAGCTCACGGTCGACCCCCGCACCGACGGGGCCTACGCGAAGTACTACTCGCAGAAGATCGAATGGAAGGGCTGCGAGAAGCCCGAATGGCGGCAGGCGCAGTGCGCGACCGTGACGGTCCCGCTGCAGTGGTCCGACCCGTCCAAGGGCAACATCGAGCTGCAGCTGACGCGGCGCGCCGCCGCCGATGGTGAGAGGAAGGGTTCGATCCTCATCAACCCGGGCGGGCCCGGTGGGTCCGGCGCCGACATGGTCGGCAGCTACGGTGATTATGTCGTCACCGACACCCTGCGCAGCAGCTTCGACATCGTCGGCTTCGACCCGCGCGGTGTGGCCGACTCCCACGGCATTCGGTGCATCGGCGATGACAAGATGGACGCCTGGATGGACGGCACCTACTTCTCCTCCGACCCCGATGACGTCGAGGGGCAGGCCAAGGAGATGAAGGAGGCGTTCGATCAGTGCGCCCAGAACTCCGGCGACATCCTGCCGTACATGGACACCTTCTCCTCCGCCCGCGACATGGACGTGATCCGCGCGGCGCTCGGCGAGGACAAACTCGACTACCTCGGCTTCTCCTACGGCACCTTCCTCGGCGCCACCTACGCCGAGCTGTTCCCGGACACCACCGGCCACTTCGTGCTGGACGGCGCGGTCGACCCGCAGCTGACCGGCGACGAGATCGCCGCCGGGCAGGCGCGGGGCTTCCAGGCTTCCCTGGAGAAGTTCGCGAAGTTCTGCATGGACAGCGGCTCCGAATGCCCGCTGACCGGCACCCCCGAAGAGGGCGCCCAGCAGATGATGGACTGGGCCTCGAGCCTCGAGGACAAGCCGTTGAAGGGCCCCGACGGCCGCTCCCTCACCCCGAACCTCGCACGCACCACCATCATCTCGATGATGTACAACACGCAGAACTGGCAGCCGCTGCAGAACGGCCTCAACCAGGCCATGAAGAACGGCGACGCCACCACCATGATGATGCTGGCGGACTTCGCCACCGAACGGAACCAGGACGGCACCTACAAGGGCAACTCCACCTGGTCGATCAACGCCGTCAACTGCCTGGACCGCCAGTACGTGACGGACCAGAAGTGGATGGATGAGGAGTCCGAGCGCCTGAAGAAGGCGTACCCCGCCGTCGGCGATCAGATGGCCTACACCGGAGCCATCTGCGGGTCCTGGCCGCAGAAGCCGGTCCGGCAGGCCGCCACCATCGACGCCGAGGGCGCCGGCCCGATCGTGGTGATCGGCACGAAGAACGACCCCGCCACCCCGTACGAGTGGTCGGTGAGCCTCAATGAGCAGCTCGCTGACTCCACCCTCATCACCTACGACGGCTGGGGCCATACCGCCTACGGCTCCTCCGGCGGCTGCGTGGAGGACGCGGTGGACGAGTTCTTCCTCAACGGCACCAAGCCGCAGGACGGCCTGACCTGCTCGTGACCTGAGCGACAGTTCCCCCGACCGCTTTGCCCACCCGTTGAGGCGCTGTGTAGATTAGGGAGGCGTTGCCTCCTTAGCTCAGTCGGTAGAGCGTTTCACTCGTAATGAAAAGGTCGCCGGTTCGATTCCGGCAGGGGGCTCCGAGAGAAGCGGCCCGCTCCAGCACACACGCTGGGCGGGCCGCTTCGCTGTGCAGTGAGGGGGCCGACGGGTGCCGCCGCCCGCCGAGTCCGAGCCTCCGCTGGGAGGCCGGCGGTGAAGCTGAACGCGCACCCAGCGCGCGGGCCTACCGTGGGGAGAGGACCAATCCCAGGGGCGGCTGTCTGAGCCGCCCGGCGAGGAGGAGACATGACCGAGCGGCAGTCGTTCGACTACGTCATCATCGGCGGCGGCATCGCCGGCGCAAACGCCCTGGCGCGCCTGCGGGAACTCGACCCCGACGCCACCTGTGCTCTGTTCAGCGCCGAGAAGAACCCGCCGATCTACCGGCCCGTCCTTTCCAAGGACCTGTGGCTGGACGGCGAGGAGACCGCTGAGGGCAACCACCTCGTCCCCGCCGGCGATGAGGACCTCGTCCATCTGCAGACCCGGGTGGAGTCCCTGGACCCGTCGGCCAAGCTGCTGACGCTGAAGGACGGCACCGAGGTCGAGTACGGCGCCCTGCTGCTGGCGACCGGGATGTCGCCGGTGAAGAACGGCATGGCGCCGTCGGACCGGATCGCGTTCTTCCGCACCGAAGGCGACTACGACAGGGTGCGGGAGCTCGCGAAGCCCGGTGCGCACCTCGTGGTCGCCGGCGGCGGCTACATCGCCACCGAGATGGCGGCCGCGCTCGTGCAGCAGGATGGTGTGACGGTCACGTTCGTGACGCCGTCGCTGCCGCTGCTGGGCCATATGCTGCCTGCTGAGCTCTCCGATCGGATCACTCGGCGCTTCGAGAAGGCGGGCGTGCAGCTCGTCACCGGCCGTGTGGAGACGGCGGAGAACACCACCGACGGCGTCCGCGTGCAGCTGGAGGACGGTCAGTCCGTCGCCGGTGACGGCGCAGTGATCGGCATCGGCGCGTTCCCCAACGTGGGGCTGGCGAAGCGGGCCGGTCTCCACATCGACGAGGCCACGGAAGGCGTCCGCGTCGACGCGGGCCTGCGCACCTCCCACGACAGCATCTTCGCCGCCGGCGACATCGCCACCTACGAGGACTCCGCGCTCGGTGTCCGCCGCGTGGAGCACGCCGATCAGGCGGAGCGGATGGGAAGGGCCGCCGGCAAGGCGATGACCGGCGCCGAGGTGAACTACACCCGCACCCCCATGTTCTGGTCCGACCTCTTCGAGGACGGGTACGAAGCGGTCGGCGAGATCGACTCGTCGCTGCAGACCGTCGTGGACGCCGGGAACGACGACCTCGACACCGCCGCCGTCTACTACCTGAAGGACGGGGTGGTGCGCGGAGTCCTCACCTGGAACGTGTACGGGAAGATGGATCAGGCGCGCCGCCTGATCAAGCGGACCGTCACCGAGCCGGTGCAGGATCCCGCGTCGCTGAAGGGCGCCGTCCCCCTTGCCTGATCGTCCCCGCGGCTGCAGCGGCATGATCGCGATCCTCACCGGGATCGGGATCCTCGCCGTCGGCGTCGGCATCATCGCAGCCGCCGCCCTGTGGAACGGCCACCTCATGTCCCTCTACGGCGCCACCAGCGCCTGGGTGGGGATCCTGTTCGTGCTCGGCTGGGCGGTGTGCCTGCTCGGCTCCGCCGTGTTCTCCGTGGGGCTGCTGGCGAGCTTCGTGATCGCCTCCGGCGCCTCCGCCCGCAGCCGGGCCGCGAGCGCCCGCGACCTGGAGGGCGAACGGATCGTCCCGTAGGGGACGCGCTACAGCCGGGCGGTCCTCAGCGGGGCGGTCCTCAGCGGGGCGGGCGGCGCTTGGTCCGCGCCGTCGCCTCCGCACTCCACGGGTCCTCCGGCCACGGATGCTTCGGGTAGCGCCCCCGCATCTCCGCCCTCACCTGTGCATACGCACCGTCCCAGAACGACGCCAGGTCATCGGTCACCGCCAGCGGCCGCCGCGCCGGCGACAGCAGGTGGAACTGGATCGATGCCGCGCCGTCCGCGATCCGCGGTGACTGAGCCAGCCCGGACATCTCCTGCAGCTTCACCTCCGCCACGACCCGGCCCGGGGCGGAATGCTCGGCCCCGTCGCTCGCGTCGGCCCCGTCGGCTTCCTCCAGCGGCGGGTAGGTGAGCCGGATGGCGGAGCCCGACGGCACCTCCAGCCGCTCCGGCGCCAGCTCCCTCAGGCGGCCTGCGGCGGGCCAGGGCAGCAGGCGCTGCAGGATCGGCAGCATATCGATGGCCGACGGGCGCACCGGTTTCCCGCCGATCCCCGCGAGGCGGTCCAGTTCCGGCGCCGCGACGTCGTCGAGCCGGGCGATGATCGCTGCGTCCGACAGGTCAGGCCACGGCTCCCCCAGCGTGCGGTGGAGGAACTGCACCCGTTCGCGCAGGGAGCGGGCGGCGTCACTGAAGCGGAATGCGCCCAGTCCCTGCTCGCGGATCCCGTCGATGACGGCTGCGCGCGCCTCAGGCCCCTCCGGCCGTGCCGGTGCACTGGACAGGGTGATGGCGCCGAGGGAGCGGATGCGCCGCGCCTGGGCACCCTGCTCGGTGAATCGGGTGGTGACGCGGTCGGCCAGCAGGTGCTCTCCCATGCTCAGCGCCGTCTCCTCCGAGATCGCGGCGGCGAGCCGCGCCACCGCACCGGTTCCGGCGGCGGCGCGGGCCTGCGACCGGCCGGAGTGCGCCACCACGATCCACTCCTGGGTCGCGAGGTGACCGGCCGGCACGCCCACACGGGTGCCGGAGGCGAGGAGGAAGGATGCGGCTCCGTCGGGCCCATCGACCATGCGGCGGGCGATGTTCAGCGGGAAGGCGCGAGCGATGACCCGCCCGACGGCGTCCGGGTCAGTGCCCGACTCACCCGCACCCCCGCCTGTTCCTGAGCCCGAGCTTGAGCCTGAGCCTGTGCCGGTGCCTGCGGATCGCGCGGCGATGCGGCGCAGGCGCTCCGCTTCCCGCTGATGCTTCCTGTCACCGCGGGCGGCGGCGAGCGCGCGGTCCGCTTCCAGGGACGCGGGGCGCCCGTCGGCCCCCAGCAGCGCGATGACGTCAGCGGCGAGCTCCCCCTCCCCCGCGGACGCCGAGTCGAGGAGGGCACGGGCGAGGCGCGGATCGGTGGGGACGGCGGCGAGCATCCGGCCCAGTTCCGTGGCGTGCCCGGTCTCCATGAGCGCGCCGATGGCGGTGAGGTCAGTGCGAGCATCGGCGGCGGCGCGCGGATTGAACGGCTCGAGCATCCGCAGTCCCTCCCCGCCCGGGGCGCCCCAGCAAGCGGCGGTCAGCATCGCGCCGGTGAGGTCCGCCGTGGTGACCTCCGCAGCGGCGGCCTGGGCGGCGCCCGCAGCGGTCGACGGGTCGCAGCAGCGGATCACGGTGCCGGGGCCGAGCCGTGCGGCGCGGCCGGCGCGCTGCGTCATCGACGCCTTGGATGCCGTCAGCGTCACCAGTCCGGTCATGCGCCGCAGGGAGTCGCGGCGCGGCTCCCGTGCCAGGGCGCTGTCCACCACCACGCGCACACCGGGCACGGTGAGGGAGGACTCCGCGAGGGCTGTGGAGACGATGATGCGGCGGCCGGGGGCGTCACCGCCGGAGACGATGCGGTCCTGCTCGCGAGGCGGCACCTGCCCGTGCAGTTCGAGGACCTCCACGCCTGAGTCGGTGAGGCGGTCGCGGATCCCGTCGGCGCAGCGGCTGACCTCCCGTGCCCCGGGCAGGAACACCAGTACATCGCTGTCCGGATGGGTGCGGTGGGCGTCGGCGGCGGTCGCGGCGACGTGCTCGAGGAATGCCGGTGTGACGCCGCGGTCATCGAGCCGAGGCCCCGGCGGCGGCGCCCACTGTTCGGTGAGGGGGTGCAGGGCGGTGGGCGAGTCGATGACGGGTGCGCCGTCCATGAGGCGGGAGAAGCGGGCGGCGTCGAGCGTGGCCGAGAGGGCCAGCAGGCGCATGTCGCCGCGCAGCTCCCGCACATCCAGCAGCATGGCGAGCGCGAGGTCGGAGTCGAGGGCGCGTTCGTGGACCTCATCGAGGATCACCGCGCTGACACCGGTGAGCTCCGGGTCCGCGAGGAGGCGGTTGATGAGGATGCCGGGGGTGACGAACTCGATGATCGTGCTGGGACGGGTGGTGGACTCACCGCGGACGCTGAACGCGACGGCGCCCGTCGGCAGGTCGGGGCAGAGCTGGTGGAGGCGACGGGCGGCGGCGCGCGCGGCCACCCTCCGGGGCTGGATGACGATGACGCGCCCACCCGCGAGGTTCGCGACCAGCGGCGGGACGAGGGTGGTCTTGCCGGTGCCGGGCGGGGCCTGCACGACCGCGGCGGCGTCCTCGGCGGTGAGGGCGCGGGCGAGGTCGTCCAGGACGTCGGCGAAGACGAGGCCGGAGCCGATGGCGGTCAGGTCGAAGGGAGTCTCGGGGAGGTGCACGCACCCATTGTGCCCACTGCCGGGATGAGCGATCATGGTCACATGAAGATCGACCGCACGCTCGCTGACGTCCAGACCTGGCTGACCGATATGGACGGCGTCCTCGTCCACGAGAACCATGCGCTGCCGGGCGCGGCGGAGCTGATCGATCACTGGCGGGAGAAGGGGCAGCGCTTTCTGGTGCTGACCAACAATTCGATCTACACCCCGCGCGACCTCAACGCGCGCCTGCAGGCCTCCGGCATCGACATCCCGGAGGAGTCGATCTGGACGTCGGCGCTGGCGGCCGCGCAGTTCCTGAAGAAGCAGCTGCCCGGCGGCCGCGCCTACGTGATCGGCGAAGTGGGCCTCACCTCCGCGCTGCACGACGCCGGGTTCGTCATCACCGACACGAAGCCGGACGTGGTGGTGCTCGGCGAGGTGCGCACCTACTCCTTCGAGGCGATCACCCGCGCGATCCGTCTGATCTCCGAGGGCGCCCGCTTCATCGCCACCAACCCGGACGCGACCGGTCCGTCCCGAGAGGGCATCGTGCCCGCCACCGGCGCGGTCTCGGCGCTGATCACGGAGGCGACGGGCCGTCACCCGTATGTGGTGGGCAAGCCGAACCCGATGATGTTCCGCTCCGCCCTCAACCAGATCGAGGCGCACTCGGAGACGACCGCGATGATCGGCGACCGGATGGACACCGACATCGTCGCCGGGATGGAAGCCGGCATGCACACGATCCTCGTCTACACGGGCATCACGCAGCCGGGCACGCTGGAGCAGTTCCCGTTCCGTCCCGACCAGGACTTCGACGGTGTGGCGGAGCTGCTGGAGGAGCTGAAGGACCTGACCTGACCTGTGCGATCAGAGTCACAGCCCCAGGATTGGCGCTCGGCCCTGGGGTCGCGTAGAGTATTTCTTGTCGCTCCGAGAGGGGCGGAAAAAATGAGGCCCTGTAGCTCAGTTGGTTAGAGTGCCGCCCTGTCACGGCGGAGGTCGCCGGTTCAAGCCCGGTCAGGGTCGCAGGACGAACAAGAGCCCCACTTCGGTGGGGCTCTTGTTGTTTGTGCGGACGCGGACGCGCAGCGGCTCCGCGCTGAACGGTGTCCGCGTTCAGGCGGGGCCGGCTGCGCTGACTGTGCCGCAGGTCATGACCGAGTGAGCGCCCTCACCAGCGGGACTTCTCCATCGCCTCCACGGCCGCGTCGTCCTCCCGCCACGGCTTCTCCACCAGCAGGGTGAACACCCAGAAGACGATGGTGAAGCAGATCGCTGCGGCGATCACGATCCCGCCGCCCAGCAGGATCGTGCCGAACAGCAGCGCCGCGAGCGGCGGCAGCGCCAGGTCCACCACCGTCACGGCAGTGCTGCCGGGGCGGGGGTGGCGGCGGCGCAGCGCCACCACGTGGAACATCACCGCGCTGACGGTCTCCACCAGGATCATGGCGACGAACGCGAAGGTCAGCGCGTGGGAGAGGGTGATCTCGCTGATGGCGCCCGTGGCGGAGGTGGCGAACAGCATCAGCGCCACGAACACTGCCTTGATGGCGCCGGAGATCATGTGGCCGGTGAGGGTGGCCGAGAAGCTCGGCACGCGGTCATCGTAGAGCGCTTGATTCATAGGAGTCCTCCAACTGTTCGGCGGCGCATGCCCAGGTGCGGCGCTGCGCCCGCTCGGCGGCGGAGCGGGACAGTGACTCGAGGGCGGCGGGGCTGGTGATGAGGGTGCGGATGCCGTCGGCCCAGGCCGACGGGTCCCGGGTGTCCATCAGGATCCCGGTGACGTGGTCGATGACGGATTCGCGCATGCCGCTGGAGCGGTGCGCGATCACGGGGGTGCCGGAGGCCGCGGCTTCGATGTTGATGATGCCGTAGGTCTCCGAATAGGACGGGTTGATCAGCAGGTCACTGCCGGCGAGGAGAGCGGCGAGGTCCTCCCGGTCGACAGCGCCGACGAACCGCACCCGGTCGCTGACGCCGAGTTCGGCCGTCAGGGCGTGCAGCCGGCGTTCGTAGTCGCGGTAGTCCTCGGCGGCGGCTCCGGCGATGGTGAGCGTGACGTCCTCGTCGCGGAGGGCGGCGAGGATGCGGATCGCCTGGTCGATGCCCTTGAGGGGTTCGAGGCGGGCCACGCAGGCGAGGCGATGGGGCCCCTCCCCCTGTGCTGCGGCGGTGGGCGCGGCACCCGTCGGCCCGCTCGGTACGGCCTTGCGGGGGTGGAACAGGTCGAGGTCCACCCCGGGGCGGACCACGTCGATCGCATCCGGGTCGGCGCCGCACCGCTGGATGATCATCTGCTTCTCGGTGTCGGAGACGGCGATGACGAGATCCGATTCTGCGGCGGCGCGCTGCTCCCCTGCCCGGCGGCCGTCCGATTCGGGCTGCTCGCCGGCGTCGAGGCCGTCCTCGCCCACGGCCGCGGCCACGGAGTGGTAGCTGACGGCGTGCGGGATGCTGCGGCGGCGGGCGATGTCGAGGACCGCGGCGGCGGAGAACCAGTGGTGGGAGTGGATGATGTCCACGCCGTCGCCGTGCTCCTCACACCAGGTGTCGAACGCGTCGGCGAACGGGGCGATGAGGCGTTCCGCCTGCGGTTTCGGAACGGTGACGGGCGGCCCCACCGGCAGGTGGTGGAGGGTGACGCCGGGGTGGACGTCGCGTCGGTCCGGCTGGTCGGGGGCGGTGCGGCGGGTGACGAGGTCGACCTGCCAGCCGCGGTCGGCGAGGGCGGCGGCGATGCTGGATACCATCACGTTCATGCCGCCTGCGTCCGCGGAGCCGGGGCCCGCGATCGGGGAGGTGTGGACGGTCACCATGACGACGCGGCGCCCCGCGGGGGCAGCGCCGCCGGGTGCGGGACGGCAATCTGGAGCGGGGCGGCCGACGGGTGCCCCACTCATGCACCGACCTCGACGCCGCGCAGCCCCACGCTCGTCTCGATCGGGGTGCGCTGCCCGCCCACGTGGACGAGCTCGTCGCCGTCGACCCGCATCTGCGTCGGGTAGTGGGCGAGCGCACGCTGCGCTGCCCGGAACCCGTCTGAGGCGTCCAGGCGGGTGAACCCGGCGTCGCTCTCGGGGCCGACGGGTGAGAGCACCTCCAGCATCGGCAGGCCCGTGACGCGCGCCGTTTCGACCGCGACCTCGTGCGCCCGCACATGGTCGGGGTGGCCGTAGCTGCCGTACTGGTCGTAGGAAATGATCGCGGTCGCGCCGAAGTCAGCGGCGAAGGCGGCGGCATCCGCGGCCGCCTCCGCGATCGGCGCGGCGGTGAAGGTGCGCTCATCGGTGGTGTCGGCGGGGCCTGCCACGCCCGGTGCGACCCACTGCATGCCAGAGTCGCGGTAGTGGCGGGGCTGGGCGCCCTCGCGCAGGGCCGGCTCAGTGCCGAGGTAGGCGTGGGCATCGACCGCCAGTTCCCGCAGCGAGCCGGCGAGTTCGCGGGCGCGGACCGTGACGAGGTCGTCCCCGTCGGCCAGCGTCCCCGGCACGTATTCGCCCTCCTCCCCGCGGGTGCAGGTGAGGACGGCGACGGCAATGCCGCGGCCGGTGGCCCAGGCGGTGAGTGCACCGGTCTGGGCCGCTTCGTCGTCGGGGTGGGCGTGGATGAACAGGAGGCGGTGCTGATCTGCTCGGACGTCACTGCTGGTGAGGGCGGCGATCAGCGCGGAAGAGGTGCTCAACGGGTCGTCCTGGGGGTTCGGGGGTGGTGCCCTCAGCGTAGTGGGTGCGCCTCCACCCGGGTTCGGGCGTGGCCTCCCTCTCAGTGGGGCCGACGGATTCGCGCCGCGCATCGGTTCTTGCTACTCTGATCTGGTTCGTGAGCACCACTGAGTGTTCGTGACACGGCTCTGTAGCTCAGTTGGTAGAGCGTTCGACTGAAAATCGAAAGGTCACCGGATCGACGCCGGTCGGAGCCACTGGAACCCCCGCGTAGCTTCTACATCGCGGGGGTTCCTTCATGCCCGGGGGCATGCACGAAGCTGCAGCGTCAGAGCGGCCCCCAGCCACCACCGCCGTCAGGACAGGCGGATGCTGTTGACGAACGACTTGAACTCCGCACTCTGCGCATAGCTCGGCGTCACCATGCCGCGCATCACGTGGTACGCCTTGTGCTCCTCCACTTCGATCATCATCAGGATCGACACCGCCTTCGCGCCGGTCTTCTTGATCTTCACGGCGATCAGCTTCGTGAACGCCTTCTGACCGGTCGAGATGTCCCACTGCTTCACCGCTCGGCTCTCGACGAACTCGAGATCGGAGGCGTTCTTGATGTCCTTCTCCCAGTTCGATGCCTGGGTGTACGGGCCGCCGCGCAGCTTCACCACGTCGGTGATCCGCAGGTAGCCGTGGCGACCGTTGTTGATGTCGTACCCGGCGACGTCGCGGCTGTCCAAGCGGCTCTTCTGCACCGGCGTCCACGTCTTCGGCACCGTGTACTGGAAGCGGCCCGTGGCGGCCTGAGCACCGGAGGCCTTCTCCTGCCGGAAGTCTCCGTTGCCGTCACCGCTCGGGACGGTGTCGCCGGAGTCGTCACCGCCGAACGGATCGCTGCCCTGGTTCTGGCCATCGGTGCTCTGGCCGTCGTGGCCATCGCTGCTCTGGCCGTCGTCGCCATCGCTGCTCTGGCCGTCGCTGCCGTCGCCCTTGGCGTCCTTCCTGCTGCGGTCCTGGTCGTCCCCGTTCGTGTCGTTGTCGCCGTCGCCGCCGAACAGCTCAGAGGGATTGCAGCCGGTCGCCGCGGCGAGGACGAAGCCGGAGCCGGCAAGGGTGAGGAATCGTCGACGATTGATGGTCATGATGCGTCGCCTTCAACGGGGCCGCTGATCGCCAACGGCCGATGACCCCGACGCTACGGATACCCGGGCACCGACACGATGGGCACCGAAGGACACCGCGACCTGGGCTTCCATCCCCGAGCACCAGTGCCCGGGCACCGGTGTCCATGCCGCAGACTCTGGATGGCCTGCACCGCTGGCCGCTGTGCCCGGGGAGCTGCCCGTGACCTCACCGTGACATTCCTCCCGGTGATCGTGGCGGGCGCCACATGCATCTGATTGAATCAAGTGACGCCGCCGCCCCCGTCGGCGCACCACCCGGGCCCGCTGGCTCGGACCGACCGAAGGAGCACACCATGGACAATCTTCCCGGCTGGGTCATTCCCGCGATCATCATCGCGCTGGTCCTGCTCGCCCTGATCATCCTCATCTCCGTTCTCAGCTCCAAGAAGAAGCAGCGACAGGCCGAAGCCGACCGCCGCGAGGCAGCTGAGCTGCGCCAGAGCGTTGCCCAGGACCGCACCCGCATCGAGGAGGACGAGCTCGCAGCCCGCGAGTCCGAGGTGCAGGCCGACCGTGCCCGCCTCGAGGCCGAGCGCCAGAAGCGCGCCGCTGACGAGCAGGCTGAGCGCGCCGCTCAGCAGAAGCGCGACGCCGTCCAGGCCCGTGAGGACCTCGATGACCGCCTGCGCCGCGCCGATGAGCTCGACCCGGACACCAATGCCACCGGCCGCCGCCGCGCGGACCGCCCCGCCGCCGATGCTGACCACCGCGACGCGGTCGACCATGACCGCCGCCTCGACGAGGAGCACGTGGAGCACCGCTCCGAGGGCCGCCCCGCCGCCGTCGTCGGCGCCGACCAGGACAGCCGTGATGACCGCCTCGAGCGCCACGAGGACCGAGAGGTCCGCACTGACCGCGTCGAGGATCGCACTGATCACCGCGACGACTCCGGCTACGAAGACTACTCGCAGACCGATGACCCCCGCCTGTACGACCGCGGCCCCGGCGACGCACGCCAGGGCGACATCGACGTGGACACCCGCGCGGGCAGCGACGCCGGCTACCAGGACTTCTCGCAGGAGGTCCAGGTCGACGACTCCGGGTACCAGGACTTCTCGCAGGACACCCAGGTGGACGACGCCGGCTACCAGGACTTCTCGCAGGACGCCCAGGTGGACGACTCCGGCTACCAGGACTTCTCGCAGGACGCCCAGGACGACCTCGGTGATCGCCACGGTCGCCACGAAGGCCGCCCAGACGGCCGCTGACCCACCAGCAGCCGCCCACTGACGGGGCGGGGCAGGACCAACCGGTTCCGCCCCGCCCCGTCTGTTCGCCGGGATCCGTCGGCCGGCCTCCCCTCGGCGCCGACGGGCCCAGATGGGAGCGTCCTCACAGCCGCCCATAACGGGCACGCCCCCGTTCGTGACGGGGGCCATACGGCACCGGTTCCGCACAGCAACCGCTCAATGCGCGGGCTTAGCATGAACATCAGCTGGCCCCGCCCGGGCTGAACGAATGAGCCCTGGCAGCGGACAGTTCGACTTCTACATCGTCAAAGGAGATTCGAATGACGGCTTCTGAGAACCCGGATCTTAAGATCGCACAGGCGCACACCCTCAAGCCCATCGGCGAGATCGCCGAGAAGGCCGGCATCCCCGAGGACGCCCTCATCCACTACGGCAAGCACATCGCCAAGGTGGACATGAAGAAGATCGGTGAGCCGAAGGAGCCCGCAAAGCTGGTTCTCGTCTCCGCTCTCTCCCCGACCCCCGCCGGCGAGGGCAAGTCGACCACCACGGTCGGTCTGGCGGACGCCTTCAGCCTCAAGGGCAAGAACACCATGGTCGCCCTGCGCGAGCCGGCCCTCGGCCCGATCATGGGCGTTAAGGGCGGCGCGACCGGCGGCGGCTACGCCCAGGTCGTCCCGATGGAGAACATCAACCTTCACTTCACCGGTGACTTCCACGCCATCCAGATCGCGAACAACACCCTCGCGGCCCTCGTGGACAACAGCATCCACCAGGGCAACCCGCTGAACATCGACCCGCGTCGTGTGCAGTGGAAGCGCGTTGTGGACGTCAACGACCGCGAGCTGCGCAACATCGTCGTCGGCCTCGGCGGCCCCGCCCAGGGCGTCCCGCGTGAGGACGGCTTCGACATCGTCGTCGCCTCCGAGATCATGGCCGTGCTCTGCCTCGCCACCGACCTCAAGGACCTCGAGAAGCGCATCGGCGACATCGTCGTGGCCTACAACTACGACCGCGAGCCCGTCACCGTGCGTGAGCTCGAGGTGCAGGGCGCCATCACCCTGCTGCTGAAGGACGCGCTGAACCCGAACCTGGTGCAGACCCTCGGCGGCACCCCGGCACTGGTGCACGGCGGCCCGTTCGCGAACATCGCGCACGGCTGCAACACCATGATCGCCACCAACCTCGCCCGCTCCCTCGGCGACATCGCCGTGACCGAGGCCGGCTTCGGCTCGGACCTCGGCGGCGAGAAGTTCATGGACATCAAGTCCCGCTTCGGTGACTTCGGCCCGGACGCGGTCGTCATCGTCGCGACCGTCCGCGCTCTCAAGATGCACGGCGGCGTCAAGAAGGACGACCTCAACACCGAGAACGTGGACGCACTGCTCGAGGGCACCTCGAACCTCCGCAAGCACGTGGAGAACGTCCGCAAGTTCGGCGTGGAGCCCGTCATCGCCCTGAACCGCTTCCCGAACGACACCGAGAAGGAGATCAAGGCGGCTCTGGACTGGGCTGAGGAGAACGGCTTCAAGGCTGCTCTGTCCGAGGTCTGGGCCAAGGGCGGCGAGGGCGCACTCGAGCTCGCCGACCAGGTGCTGAAGGCGATCGACGAGCCGGTGAAGTTCGCTCCGATCTACGACACCGAGGACGGCATCGAGAACGCCATCGAGACCATCGCCAAGGAGATCTACGGCGCGTCCGAGGTGCAGTACGTGGGTTCGGCTCCGGCCGCACTGCGTCGCCTGAAGAAGAACGGCTGGGACAAGATGCCGGTCTGCATGGCGAAGACCCAGTACTCCTTCTCCGATGACCCGACGAAGCTCGGCGCTCCCGAGGGCCATGTCCTGCACATCCGCGACCTCATCCCCAAGCTCGGCGCCGGCTTCGTCGTCGCGCTGACCGGTGACGTCATGACGATGCCGGGTCTGCCGAAGCAGCCTGCAGCTCTGCGCATGGGCCTGGACGACAACGGTGAGGCGTTCGGTCTGTTCTGATCGGATCAGGTCAGGCACCCGGTCCGAGTCGGCTCAGCTGAGCCCGACCGGCCGGGAGCCCTGATCACCTGACAGCGGCGGCCGACGGCTGCTGGCCCTAGATGGGGCCGGTGGACGTCGGCCGCTTTGTCATGCCCGGCGGCGTGGGCCGCCCCACCCTCTCTCCCCCGCCCCCACCTGTTTCCGAACGTGCGGCGAATCATCCACCTCACGGGCCGTCCTGAGGTGGATGATTCACCTGAAGTTCGCGGAAGCGAGGGGTGCCGGTTCCGGGCGCCGGTTCAGGCGGGGCGGTTCGGCGCGTCGCGGTCGGTCCGGTCGTCCTCGGGACCGAGATCCACGCGGCCGTCCGTGCCGGAGTCTGCAGCCCAGCTCTTCAGCTCCGCCAGGTCCATGCCCGAGGTGTGGATGAACCGGTTGTCCGGCAGCGACTCCGCGCTCGCCGGATCGGCATCCCCCGGCCCCGCGTACTCGTCGATGAACCCGTCGTCGTCATCATCGGGCTCCCCACCCATCGCCAGGCGGGGCGACAGCTCATCGACCGCATACTCACCGTCGTGGATGAAGCCGCGGCGGAACGCGGCCCGGCCCACCATCGCACTGGACGCCGGCACGGTCACCATCTGGGCAAGGCCCACCATCGCCAGCAGGGCCGCCACGCTGACGGAGCCCACATCGATTGCGACGCCCACGAGGAACAGGATCATCCCCACCGTCTGGGGCTTCGACGCCGCATGCATCCGCGTGAGGACATCCGGGAAGCGCAGCAGTCCGATGGTGGAGATGCCGGCGATGATCGCGCCGGCGAGCACAAGAGCACTGGAGAGGAACGCCGTCACAGCTGCTTCACCCCGTCACTCTTGTCCTTCGCCTGCGACGTCTCCTCACGGGACACGAAACGGGCAACCGCCATCGTGCCGATGAAGCCGAGCGCAGTGATCGCGAACATCCCGACAATGGCGAAGGTGGAATGCGTGGCCGCTGTGAACAGCGCCAGTGCGAGCAGCACGAACACCATCAGCATGTCCGCCCCCACCGACCGGTCGAGGATCGTGGGGCCCGCCACCATCCGGTAGATCACCGGGATCGTGGACAGGGACAGGATGATGCCCGCCACCAGAATCACCCAGTCAGGCATCGCGCCCTCCCTTCCGGACGCTGAAGCCGGCCCCTTCGAGGACCTCGCGCCGGGCGAATGCCCGCAGGGCCCGCTCCTCCTGGTCGAGGATGGACTGGCGGAACTCCTCCACCTCCTCGGGGGTGGTGACGTCGAAGGCGTGGAGGAACACCGTTCCGCTGGAGCGCTGCGCCTCCACCACCACGGAACCCGGGATGAGGGTGGCGAGCATCGCGGTGAAGGTGAGGAACAGGTCCGATCTGGACCGCAGCTGCACCCCCACCACCGAGCAGTCGGGGACCGGCCGCGGCCGGATCGCCGCCCAGGCCACCTCCAGGCCGGAGCGGAACATGTCGAAGAAGAACCGGGCGAGGAACACCACCGCCGCCACCGGTCGCACAGTCAGCTCGCGACCGATCGCCGGCATCGGGAAGATCAGCTCCAGCAGGAGGACGACAGCGACCCCTCCCACTACGTTCAGAAGCGTCGGCCCGCCCCACAGACCGCACCACACGATCAGTGCGACCGCTATGCCGATCACATGCTCGGGAAGGCCGCGCAGGCGCCTGCTGAGCTCGCTCATCGCTGCACCACCCGCTGCCCGTCCTCACCGAGCCGGTACACGATGCGGTCCACGCCCTCATCGCCCAGCACCGCTCTCACATACGGGGCGCGCGCCTGCAGCGACTTCGCCGCCTCCTCGGCGTAGCCCATCAGCGGACCCGCCACCACCGTCAGCGCGATGGTCACGGCCACCAGGGCGGCGGTCGCGGCGTACGGTGCCTCGGGGATGTCCGGGTTCTGCTTCAGCACCTCGGGCGGCGCCGACTGCCAGAACGCGCGGTTCCACACCTTCGCAATGGCGTACAGTGTCAGCAGGCTGGCGATCACGGACACCGCCACGAGGGTCCAGGACAGCCAGGTGTCCGACTGGATGCCGGCGCGGATCAGCCCCACCTTCCCGATGAAGCCGGAGAACGGCGGGATGCCGGCGAGGTTCATCGCCGGGATGAAGAACAGGATCGCGATCACCGGGGACAGTTTCGCCAGCCCGCCCAGCTTCGCCAGATTCGTGGACCCGCCCCTGTACTCCACGAGCCCGGCGGCGAGGAACAGGGTGGACTGCACGGTGATGTGGTGCGCCACGTAGAACACGGTCGCGGTCATCCCCAACTGGGTGGACACTCCGATGCCGAACAGCATGTACCCCATGTGGCTGACCAGGGTGAAGGACAGCACGCGCTTCAGGTCCGTCTGGGCGATCGCACCGAAGATGCCGATGATCAGTGACAGACCGGCCGCCACCAGCAGCAGGGTGGAGATCTCCGAGAACGGGAACAGGAGGGTCTCCAGGCGGATGATCGCGTAGATGCCCACCTTGGTGAGCAGACCCGCGAACACGGCGGTGACGGGAGCGGGTGCGGTGGGGTACGAGTCGGGCAGCCAGGCCGACAGCGGGAAGATCGCCGCCTTCACACCGAACGCCACGAGCAGCACGAACTCGATCATCAGCCGCGTGCTCTCACTGATGTGGTCCATGCGCACAGCGATCTCAGCGAAGTTCACGGTGCCCACGGCCATGTAGACGGCGGCGAGCCCCACCAGGAAGATCATGGAGGACAGCATCGACACGATGACGTACACCGTGGCGGCTCGGACTCGTTCCTTCGAGCCGCCGAGGGTGAGCAGCACGAACGATGCCGACAGCAGCACTTCGAACCCGACGTACAGGTTGAACAGGTCGCCCGCCACGAACGCGATCGACACTCCCGCCACCAGCACCAGGTAGGACGGGTGGAAGATCGCCACGGGTGTCCGCTCGGCGCGCCCCGCGTTCGACTGCGCACTGGAGTAGACGAGGACCGCGAGCGTCACGATGGAGGACACCAGCAGCATCAGCGCTGATAGGCGGTCGACGACCAGCACGATCCCGAGCTGCGGGGTCCAGCGGCCGATCTGGAGGACCATCACGTCACCGGTGTGGGCGTAGAACACCAGCATGGCCGCGACCGCGAGGATCGCGACCAGAGTGGAGATGGTGACCCACAGCTGCAGGCGGTGGCGTCGGCGGGTCAGCAGGGCCACGGCCGCGCCCAGCAGCGGCAGCATGACCGGCAGGGCGATGAGGGTTGCCGGATCCATCAGCACTCCCCTCCCGTCGGCCGACTGCCTCGCTGGCCCTTCGGCGGGATGATCACGGTGCGCACGGTCTCCTCATCAGCCTCCGTCTCCGGGCCTTCGACGTGGTCGTCGGAGGTGAGGTCGTCGGAGATCTCGTCATGGTCGTCGTCGGGGAAGTCGGCCTCGGCGCCGACGAGGTCCACGAGGGCCCGCTGGGGGCCTGTCGGCGTCCCGGTCGCCTTCGAGGAGCGGCGCCGACGGGTGCGCGCCCGGACCCGTCGGTCCTCGACGTCGTCGGGGACCTCGTCGTGGCCGAACAGCTGCCAGGCGCGGTGCGCCAGCGCCATCCCGAACGCGGACAGCGCCATCGAGATGACGATCGCGGTCAGCACCATCGCCATCGGCAGCGGGTCGCTCATCTCCTCCACCGGCGCCGCCCCCTGGAACGGGGGCCTGCCGGGCACACCGATCGCCATCAGGAACAGCAGGTTGATGCCGTTGGACAGCAGCACGAACCCCATGATGATGCGGGTCAGGGTGCGCTCCAGCACCAGGTACACACCGCAGGCGATGAGCACACCGGAGACGATGACGAGTGTGAGGCTAATGGGCACTGAGCTCAGCCTCCTGCTGTCGATCGATCTGCTCACCGAGGGTGCGCAGGAAGTCCAGCACCATGCCGAACACCACGAGGTACACGCCGATGTCGAACACGAGGGCGCTGGCGAGCTCCACCTCGCCGATCACCGGCACAACGGGGTGCAGGACCACGGAGTCGAAGATGCCGCCGCCCCACAGCAGGGGCGCGGCGCCGGAGAGCACAGCGATCGCCATGCCGGCGCCGAGCACATGCCCAGCCTGCACCGGCATCGCCTCCGCCAATTCGAACCGGCCGCCGGCGAGGTAGCGCAGTGTGACGGCGAGACCGGCCACAAGACCGCCGGCGAAGCCGCCGCCGGGGTGGTTGTGGCCCGCCATCAGCAGGTACACCGACAGCACCATCAGCAGCGGGAACACCACGCGGGTGATCACTTCGATCATCACGAGGCGGCGCTCCGGGGCGAGGGTCTTCGAGGCGTGCAGCCAGGTGTGCCAGCGGTTGCCGTCGGCCTCCTCCGGGGTGGCGTCGAAGTGGGTGATGTTGTCCGGCAGGTCCGCGTCCTGGCTGCGGCGCCACACCGGCACGGTCTGGTTCACATCCCGCACGCGGATCACATGGTTCTCGCTCTTGGTGACGAACAGCAGGGACGCCACCCCGGAGGCCACCACGAGCAGCACCGCGATCTCGCCCATGGTGTCCCACACGCGGGCATCCACGAGCGTCACGTTCACTGTGTTGTGGCCGCCGCCGATCTCGTAGCCCGCGTCGATGAGGTCGGGTCCCGTCGGATCGGCGCTGCGCGCGGACGCCGCGTACACGGCGACGAGGCACACCACGATCGCGGTGCCGATCGCGAAGATCCACCGGGACCACTGGTCCCGCTTGAGGGGCCGGATGGAGAAGTGGGTGGGCAGGCGGCGCAGCACGAGCACGAACACCACCGTCACCACGGTCTCCACCAGAAGCTGCGTGGCCGCAACATCGGGGGCGCCCGCCACCATGAACAGCAGCGCCACGGCGTAGCCGCTGCCGGTCAGCAGCAGCGCGGCACGCAGGCGCCGGCGACTCCTCGCCGCGCCGATGCCGGCGCCGATGGCGAGCACCGCGATCGCTGCTTCGCTCCAGTGGTGGAACGCCACAACGTTCTGCGGCCAGAAGCCGCGGGTCAGGATCAGCACACCAGCCAGCATGATCATCACACCGAGGATCGTGCCGACCGTCAGCGGCAGGGAGCCCCTCTGGTACTGGGCGGTGGTCTTCACCGACACAAGGTCGATGCCGCGCATGAATGAACGGAAGCCGCGTTCGGCGTCCACATACTTCCCCCACGGCCGCTCCAGCGGGGAGACGCGCTTCTGGAGCGCCTCGAACCCGTCGGCCCACAGCGCGAGGAGGACACCGCCGACGATGGCGATGCCGCTGGCCAGCAGCGGGAGACCGAGCACGGGGACGACGTGCAGGTCGAACGGGCCGGTGACGATCGCGTGCAGCACAGTGTTCAGAGCTCCCACCAGCGGGATCAGAGCAGCAGAGACTGCCACGAGCAGCGCCGCGGGGGCCCAGAACAGAACGGGGACGGGCCGCTCCAGGATGCCTCCCTCACCGGGGAACACCCCGGCGATGAACCGCCACGAATAGGCGACGGTGAGCACGGAACCGGCGGTGACGCCGACCAGAACCGGCAGGCCCCAGCCGCCCATTTCGTGCATCGCGGTGAACACCGCTTCCTTCGCCATGAACCCATACAGCGGCGGGATCGCCGCCATCGACGCGGCAGCGAGGATCGCGATGATGCCGAGGGCGGGGGCGTCCTTCCACACGCCGTGCAGGCGCCGCAGGTCACGCGTGCCGTACGACTTGTCGATCGCACCGACCACCATGAACAGGGGCGCTTTGAACAGGGCGTGCCCGATCACGAGCGCCACCGCCGCGAACACGGCCTGATCGGTGGCGAGGGCAGCGATCGCGGCCATGAAGCCGAGCTGCGACACGGTGCCGTAGGCGAGGAGCAGTTTGATGTCGAACTGGCGCAGGGCCCGCCAGCCGCCGAGGACCATCGTGGCCACACCGAGAACAGCCGCCGCGATCCGCAGCGAATCGTAGAGCTCCAGTGACGGCGCCATCCGCAGCAGCAGGTAGATGCCGGCCTTCACCATCGCAGCGGCATGCAGGTACGCGGACACCGGGGTGGGGGCGGCCATCGCGCCCGGCAGCCAGAAATGCCCGGGCACGAGCGCGCTCTTGGTGGCGCAGCCGACCAGCACCAGCACGAGGGCCACCACGCCGACGGATTCCGGGCGTTGAAGCACGTCCGAGAGCAGCATGGAGTCCGCGTCGTGTGCGATGATCAGCAACCCCACCATCATCGCCAGGCCGCCGATGGTGGTGGAGATCAGTGCGTTCATGGCGGCGCGACGCGACGCCTGCTTCGTCAGGTAGTGCCCGATCAGCAGGTACGAGAAGATCGTGGTGAGCTCCCAGAAGATGAACAGGAGCATCATGTCGTCGGCGATGACGAGACCCGCCATAGCACCGGCGAACGCCAGCAGGACGCCGGCGAAGCGGCCCAGCCCGGGCTCGGAGTCACTGAAGTAGCGGGCGCAGTAGGCGAAGATCAGGGCGCCGATGCCGGAGACGATCAGCAGGAACACCCAGGAAAGAGCATCGAGCCGCAGCGTGAGCGTCATGCCCAACTGCGGGATCCACGGGTGCGCCTCCACCACGGGGGAGCCGGCGATCACCTGCGGACCCAGCACCGCGACGTACACGGCGGTGGCGGCCGGTACCAGGGCGAGCAGGTAGAAGGCTCCGCGTCCCAGGCGGCGCACGAGGGCCGGCGCGAGCGCCGCCGCGGCGAAGTGGACGGCGAGAGCTGTGAACACGGCGTTCTCCGTCCTGGCCGGGGAAGGGTGGAATGGGCCCAGTCTAACGACCGCGCCGCCTATTCTGGAATCATGACCGCAGTTCAGGAGGGCCCACTCACGCCCCGCCGTTCCGCCCTCGCCGCGCAGATCCGGGCGTTCGGCCTATGGGACTGGGGAATCTCCGCCTTCTCGTCGGTCATCCTCACCTTCGTGTTCGCGGCGTACATCACCACCGGGGTCGCCACCGCCGGCATCGAGGACCCCGCCGCGGCGCAGGCCGCCACGGACCGCGCCTCCGCGCTGCTGTCCAGCACCCAGATGTGGGCCGCGGTCGCGGTCGCACTGCTCGCCCCTCTGCTCGGATCCCTCGCCGACACCGGTGGCCACCGCAACACCCTGCTGCGCATCACCACCCTCGCCACGGGGGTGCTGGTGGCGCTGATGGTGACGGTCGCGATGGACCCCGCCTTCGTGCTGTGGGGCTGCGTGCTGATCGCCGCCGCCGTGGTCACCTCGGAGCTGGCGCTGGTGTTCGTCAACTCGGTGCTGCCGCAGATCTCCACGGAGCAGAACCGGGGGCGCATCTCCGGCACCGCGTGGGCGCTCGGCTACTGGGGCTCCATCCTCTGCATGGTGCTGGTGCTGGTGCTGTTCGTGATGCCCGGCACCGGTCTGCTCGGCATCACCTCTGAGCGCGGCTGGAACCTGCGCGCCATCGCCCTGTTCACGGCCCTGTGGATCATCGTGTTCACCCTTCCGATCATGCGGTGGGTGCCGCCGTCACCGCGGGACCCGTCGGCCCCGCGCTGGACCCCGTGGGACGGCTACCGGCAGATCGGGCGCCGGCTCGTGCGAACGTGGCGCGACGAACCGCAGATGCTGCACTTCCTGGTGGCGTCAGCGGTGTACCGCGACGGGCTCGGCGCCGTGTTCACCCTCGCCGGTGTGATCGCCGCGGGAGCCTACGGCTTCTCCACCGTCATGATCATCGTGTTCGGCATCGCCGCAAACCTCATCGCCGGTGTGGGTGTCTTCATCGGTGGGCGTGTTGAGGACCGGGTGGGTCCGCGCGCCGTCATCGTCGCGTCCCTGGTGGCGGTGATCGTGCTGGGCTGCGTGATCCTCGTAGCCGGCACAGCAGCCGCGTTCTGGGCGGCGGGTCTTGCCCTGTGCTTCTTCGTGAGACCGATCAACGCCTCCAGCCGCACCCTGCTGACGCGCCTGAGCGACCCGGACCGCTACACCGAGAACTTCGGCCTGTACGCCACCTCGGGGCGCGCGTTCGGATTCCTCGGCACCGGCGCGTTCACCCTCGCGGTGACGCACCTGGGCGGGGTCACGATGGGCATCCTCGGGATCGTGGCGGTGCTGCTGCTGGGCCTGGTGCTGTTCCTGCCGGTCAGGCTCGGTGCCGCGGGGCGGGCACCCGTCGGCCCCTCCCCCGCCGAGGAGCGGGAGGCCGACGGGTGATGCCCGCGCGGTGAGGCGTCGTCAGTGGATGTCGTCGGGGTTCACGAGGAAGCCGTCGCCGTCCACGATGAATCCGCCGACCTTCTCGTGCAGCTGCTTGGCCACCGCCGCGCACGCGAGGTAGGCCTCGCGCTCCATCCGCCGGCGGGCCGCGTCATCGAGCCCCTGGCCCTCTTCGCGGTCGGGCCGCTGCGTGAGGGACACGTGGTAGCGGACCGCGCCCTCCTTCACCCAGTCCACGTGCGCCACCGTCATCACTTCGCCTTCGAAGAGGGGCCGGGCCCGCACGATGACATCGGCGAAGGGGAACACGGCGGCGGAGATCTGGTGGGCGGCTCCGTTCGCGTGGGGGCCCTCATCGAGCACGGCTTCGCGGATGAGGCCCTTCACCACAGCGAGGGTGTCGTCCTCCTCCAGTGCGTACGGGGAGATGACGTCGAGGGCGGGAACGTCGAAGCGGCTCGGCTCGATCTCGTGGCCGCCCTCCAGCTCCGCCTTCCCGCCGATGCGGCGGGCGATCGCGACGATCAGATCCTCCATCCCCTCCGCGTCACCGGGCTCGAGGGTGAGTTCGCGCTCCCCCGCGGAGGTCAAGGATGCGCCCTGACCGATCTCGATGGTGTCGAGGTTGTGGGTCGCTTCGGGGTAGCGGGAGCGCACCAGGGAGTGAACGGCGTCGAGGTCGATCGGGTCGTCGGCCAGCAGGCGGTGGCTCATGCGGTCTCCTTGGGGATGTGGGTGCGGTGGAAGTTCAGGTAGGAGCGGGACGCGGTCGGTCCGCGCTGCCCCTTGTAGCGGTTGAGGTTGCCGGCGCTGCCGTACGGCTTGTCAGCGGCGGAGGACAGCCGGAAGAAGCACAGCTGCCCGATCTTCATTCCGGGCCACAGCGCCACCGGCAGGGTCGCCATATTGGACAGTTCGAGGGTGATGTGGCCGTCGAACCCGGGGTCGATGAACCCGGCGGTGGAGTGGGTGAGCAGGCCGAGGCGGCCGAGGCTGGATTTGCCTTCGAGACGGGCAGCGATGTCGTCGGGCAGTTCCACGGTCTCGTAGGTGGAGGCGAGGACGAACTCCCCGGGATGCAGCATGTACGGCTGGTCCGGGTCCACCTCCACGAGGCGCGTCATCTCATCCTGCTGCTCGGCAGGGTCGATCATGGCGTACTTGTGGTTGTCGAACAGCCGGAAGAACCGGTCGATGCGCACATCGACGGACGCCGGCTGGATGAACTGGTCATCGAACGGGGTCAGGCGGATGCGGCCCTGCTCGATCTCACTGCGAATATCGCGATCCGAAAGCAACACGCCCCCAGACTACCCGGCCCGGCCGTGATTGCGGCCCCCTCGTTTTGGCCGACGGGGCGTGCCGGGGCTAAGCTGACGGGGTACGCGGGTGTAGTTCAATGGTAGAACTTCAGCTTCCCAAGCTGACAGCGCGGGTTCGATTCCCGTCACCCGCTCCACGGAACCCCAGGTCCCAGTCCCGGCTGGCCTGGGGTTCACTCGTTGCCGCGGGTATCAGCGCGGGCGCTTCTCGCAGGCGACGCCGTCGCCGTCGCCGTCATGCTTCGACTCGTAGCCGGGGTCGCCGCGGCGCAGGGGCGCGGCGCCCGCATCCCATGCCTCCCGGCAGTTCTTGAACCGCACCGAGCCGCCGCTCGGCTCCCGCCCGGAGCCGGGCTTCTTCTGGGAGTCGCCGACGACGCCCTGCTTCTGCTCCTTCTTCGGAGCGGCCGGCTTCGGCGACGAAGCGGGCTGCTTCTTCTTCGGTTCGCTGGTCGTCGAATCGCTGCCGCTGACAGGCTTCGGGCGCTCCCCTTCGCCGATCACGTCCCCCTCACCGCGGCCCGGCCACGCCAGGGACGCGCTGGAGTAGGTCTTCTGGTCGGGGCAGGAGGTGAGGATGCGCTCCATCGCGTCGCGCTCCGGCGGGGTCACCCACAGACCGTACTTCTTCTTCACGGAGATCTGCCGCGCCACGTATTCGCAGCGGAACGCCGTGTTCGGCGGCAGCCAGGTCGCGGCGTCAGCAGAGCCCTTCTGCCGGTTGAGGGATGCATCCACCGCGATCAGGTTGAGGGGGTCGTTCGCGAGCTCCATACGCTTCGCACTACCGAAGCGGAACGCACCGGTGACGTGCGCGTTCTGCAGGGCCACGATGTGGTCGATGTCCGCGTCGGAGGGTTCGTCGAAGGTGATGACCTTCCCGGAGTACAGGTCGGTGAACTGCCCGGCCGCTACCACGCAGCCCCTGGTGCCGCGTTTGAGGATCACGGCCTGGAGGTCGCGACGCAGCACGTCGTTGCGGGTGTCGCAGCCGTTGTGGTCGGTGTCCTGGCGCCACTGATAGTCGTCCCGGTCATACCCGGTTTCGGGTGCGCGGCCCTTCACCTCGAGGGTGCGCAGGGTCGCGAGCGCGGTCCCGTCAGCCGGGGCGGGGGTGCCCTTCTGAGCGGGGGCGGCCGACGGGGTCTGCGCGGTGGACGGCTTCGCCGCCGGGGTTGGGGCCGCGCTCGAGGCGGCGGGAGTGGTCGGCTGCGCGGTCGCGGTGGCCGACGGCGTCGGGGAGGCCGACGGGGCCTCGGACGCAGGCGTCGCCGTGCTGGGCTCGCCGGTGGGGGCTTCGCTCAGTTCTATGCCGGGGCGGGTCTGCTCAGGGCTCGCGGTGGTGTCGCCGGCGATCACGCCGATCGCCACCAGCAGGCCGATGAGGAGGACCATCAGCGCAGTGCAGCAGCCGGTGCCGCAGCCGATGAGGCGGCGGGTTTCAGGGGGAAGAGACACGAACCGTCCGATCATTGAAGCAGCAGTGAGGAACCAGCGTACTGCGCTGTGCGGCGCGGATCGGACTGCCGCGCCGCAGTGGGCTCACGTGCCGTTGCTACCGTGAGCGCATGTCCGATCTCGTCCGCGTCCGCGACGCCCACCTGCACAATCTCCGCCACGTGAACGTCGACTTCCCCCGCGGGAAGGTCGTGGCGTTCACCGGGGTCTCCGGCTCCGGCAAGTCCTCGCTCGCGTTCGGCACGGTCCACGGCGAGTCGCAGCGCCGCTACCTGGAGTCCGTGGCGCCGTTCGCGCGCCGCCTCATCGGCTCAGCGGTGGACCCGCAGGTGGAGCACATCGACGGCATCCCACCCACGGTCGCCCTCGAGCAGCGCACCGCCGCCGGGGGCGCCCGCTCCACAGTCGGCACCCTGACGAACCTCTCGAACTCGATCCGGCTGCTGTTCTCCCGCGTGGGCACCCATCCGGACGGGCTCCAGCTCTACTCCGACTCCTTCTCCCCCAACACCGCCGAGGGGCAGTGCCCCCGCTGCCACGGCGCCGGCTACCTCATGGAGCCCACGGAGTCCTCCATGGTCCCGGACCCGACCCTGTCCATCATGGACGGCGCGATCGCATCCTGGCCCGGCGCCTGGCAGGGCAAGAACTTCCGCGACATCCTCGCCGTCCTCGGCGTGGACGTCCACGCCCCCTGGCAGGACCTCCCGCAGGACACCCGCGACTGGGTCCTGTTCACCGATGAGACCCCCGTGGTGACGGTGACCCCGGAGCGCTCCCCCTCGCAGACGCAGCGCACCTACCAGGGCCAGTGGATGAGCGCCGCCGACCACCTGAAGAAGTCCGCCGCGAACTCGAAGTCCGAGCACACCCGCGCCCGCGCCCTCAAGCACATGAACCGCAGCACCTGCCCCGACTGCCGCGGCCACCGCCTCACCCCCGAAGCGCTCCGCTTCCGGTACCTCGACCGCTCCATCGTCGACATGACCGCTATGCCGCTGGAGGACCTGCGCGCCCTCCTCACGGACCGCGCCGAGCGCGCCGGTGACCCCACCACCCCGCAGGAGGAGGCGGAGCGGATCCTGCTGCCCACCGTCCTGCCGGTGCTGGACGCCGTCACCGGCCTCGGCCTCGGACACCTCAGCATGGACCGGCAGGCCCGCACCCTCTCCACCGGCGAGCTGCAGCGCCTGCGCCTGGCCGCCCTGCTGCGCTCCGGCCTGTTCGGCGTCGCCTACGTGCTGGATGAGCCGTCAGCAGGCCTGCACCCCAGTGAGAAGGGGATCCTGCAGGACCTGTTCACCGACTTCATCGAGCAGGGGAACTCCGTGCTCATCGTGGAGCACGACATGTCCCTCGTTGCGCAGGCGGACTGGATCGTCGATGTGGGGCCCCGCGCCGGTGAAGGCGGCGGCGAGGTCCTGTTCTCCGGCCCGACGGATGAGCTGGAGTCCGTCGGCGCATCCCAGACCGCGCGTTACCTCGGGGCCGAGAAGCCCCAGCCGGCCGGACCCGGCGACGTCCGGGCCGCGGCGGGCGAACTCGTCATCACCGGCGCGAGTGCCCGCACCCTCCAGAACGTGACCGTCCGCGTCCCCTTGGGCACGCTGACGGCGATCACCGGCCGCTCCGGCGCCGGCAAGACCACCCTGCTGACGGAGGTGATCGGGCGGGCCCTCAGCGAAAACGTCCGCACCACCGTCAACGACGACGACCCCGCTGATGCCGCGGACCCCGTCGGCCCCGACACGGACGACTCCGCCCCGGTGCTCGGCGGCGTCACCGGCGCGGACCGGGTGAACCGGCTCGTGCACATCACGCAGAAGCCGATCGGCCGCACGCCACGGTCCTGCCTCGCCACCTACACCGGCCTGTTCGACCGGGTGCGGCAGCTGTTCGCCGGAACCGAGGAGGCGAAGCGACGCGGCTGGGGCGTGGGCCGCTTCTCCTACAACTCCCCCGAGGGCCGCTGCCCCGACTGCTCCGGAGTCGGCCAGATCGAAGTGGAGCTGATCTTCCTGCCGGGCAGCTTCACCACCTGCCCCACCTGCCACGGGCAGCGCTACGCCCCCGACACCCTTGACGTGCAGTGGAACGGCCTCACCATCGCCGGTGTCCTCGCCCTCACCGTGGATGACGCAGTGGAGGTGTTCGCCGAGGACCAGCGGGTGGCGCGGGCGCTGCGGGCCCTGCAGGCGATCGGGCTGGGGTACCTGCGGCTCGGGCAGAGCGCCACGGAGCTGTCCGGCGGCGAGGCGCAGAGGATCAAACTGGCCACGGAGCTGCAGCGCACGGCGCGCGGCCGCACCGTCTACCTGATGGATGAGCCGACCACGGGCCTGCACCCGGCGGATGTGGACCTGCTGGTGGCGGAGCTGAACCGCCTGGTCGACGCGGGCGCCACCGTGATCGTGGTGGAGCACGACATGCGGGTGGTCGCCGGCTGCGACCACGTGATCGACCTCGACGCGGGCAGGATCGTCGCCGAGGGCACTCCCGCTGTCGTGGCGGCCTCGGGAACTGCGACCGGCGACTGCCTCTGACTCGCGCCGTTCCAGCCGGGGCGCTCCCGTGCATCCCGCCGGGCCTCAGCGGCAGGGCGGGCCGACGGGGTCAGTCGTCCCGCAGGTCCGGTTCCTTCACGCCGCGCACCTGCGCCCACATGCCGACGATCACCAGCACACCGCACACCGCGATCAGCAGGCGCAGGATCGGGCTGGACCCATCGGACCCCACCTGGGCGACGAACGGCGCCAGCACCGCGGCGAGGATCGCCGCCGCGGCGACGCCCGCAGCGGTCGCCTGCGCGATCAGCGCCGTGACGCGGGCGGATGCTGCATCCACGGTGACAGCGGAATGGCCCCAGGAGCCGCGGCCGCCGAAGCGGTCCGCGTGGTACTCGGCGAGCGCCGCCACCGCGGTGCGCTCCCGCACCGCCGCCACCACGGTGAGGGTCGCGGCCGCGGCCGCGAGGACCGCGACGTAGGACTGCAGGGCGGCGCCGCCGATGCCGAACGCCGCCACGCTGATGCCCGCGGGAGCGAGCAGCACCGGCACGAGCGCGAGCGTGCGGCCGCGGACCGCGCGGGACTCCAGCGGCGCGTCAGCGCCCGAGTCAGCGGCGTCGCGGGCATCGAGAACGGAGTCCGCGGTGGTGCGGCGCAGCGCCTCCGCGAGCAGCCCGGCGAGGATCGCGGCGCTGACCAGGCCCAGGAGGCCACCGGCGAGGATCGTCGGTGAGGAGAGGGCGTCGCTGCGCAGGGCGCGGTCCTCCCACAGCACCGGCAGGCGCTTCGTGCCGCCCAGAACGTTCGAGATCGGCACCAGCAGACCGATCAGCGCACCACCGAGGACGGCCCCCGTCAGCACCCGTGAGCGCGCCTCGCCGAGAGCGGACAGCACCACAGCGGCGGCGAGCGCCGCGGCGAGGGTGAGCATGAGCGCGAACTCCCGGTTGCCGGTGGTGAGCACCAGCAGACCGGTGCCGGCGGCGGCGAGGACCGCGCCGCTCACCGTGACGACGAGGGCGGTGGTGCCGAACCCTGCGAGCTGCGCGCCGATGTGGCCGGTGCGGCCGGTGCGGGCCTGCCGCTGCACCAGCTCTCCCGCGGTGATGCGGTGGCTGAGGACGGCGATGGCGAGAGCGGAGAGCGCGCCGATGCCGAGGGCGATGCCGATGAGGGCCGACGGGTTCTGCCCGTGCAGCACGATCTCGTCGGCGACGCGCTGCACCGCCGGGGAATCATCGAGGCCCTCCTGGAACTGGTGGAAGTTCCGCGCCATCTCCTCCATCTGCGGCTCCAGCACATCCCGGTTCAGCGGGGCGGGCGGGGACCCGTCGGGGTTCGGGGAGACGAACATCGACAGCAGCAGCGGATCGTCGTAGAAGCCGTGCCCGGCCTGCGCCATCCGCAGCTGGGAGTACCGGCTCGGCAGCCACAGCACCAGTCCGGCGATGAGGCCGGCCAGCGGGATCCCGGCACCGATCGCGGTGCGCAGAACCGCCGACTGCGGGAACAGGCGGCCCAGCAGGTGCGGCAGGACAGCCGCCACCTGGATCGCGATCACACCGATGAGGCCGAGGATGACGGCGTGCACACCGATGAGGGGGCCGCCGGCAGTGATCACAGCACCCGGCAGCAGCAGCGCGAGGACGGCCCGCAGGAGGGTGCCGGACGCGCGGTCGAGTGCGGCGTCGGCCCGCTCCGCGGAGGCGCCGGGCGCGACCTTTTCTTCGCGCTCCAGGACCCCCACCAGCAGGTGGGCGCTGATCGCTCCGACGCCCGTCACCGACCGCACCGCCTGCAGGGCGGCGAGGAACAGGGCGAGGCCGCCCGCCGCGGTGATCAGCGGGATGCCCGCGCTCGCCTGCAGCAGGAACACGGCGATCGCGGTGAGCAGACCGGCAGCACCCAGTGCTGACGTGTCCGGCGCTGCCGTCTCCGCGGCCGCGGTGCCCGGCTCGCCGGAGCCGCCTTCAGGTGCATCGGCGGCGTCCACGGGCGGGACCGCCGACGCCAGCGGGGTGATCATCCGCCAGGTGGTGAGCACACCCACCAGGATGCCGACGAGCAGAGCACCCGCGCGGATGAACCGCACGTCCATCCCGCCGGGCACCACCAGCAGTGGCACCGCGATGATGACGCCACCGATGAGCGCGGGACGAGCGGCTGCGTTCAGCAGGTCCGCGAGCGCCAGCCGCAGCGTGGAATCGGGACGGGCCGCGCCGCGGCGCTCCAGCACCAGCGGCACCACGATCAGCGCCGCCGACACCACGGCCAGCGCGATCAGGGACCAGAGGACATCAGTTCCGAGCGAGAAGTCGGGCATCATCCAAGCAGTGAGAGGTCGAGGTGGTCAGGGGCCCCGTCGGCCAGCGCGATCGGCACACCCCAGTCCTGCTGGTGCATGTGGCAGGCGGGGAACTCGTTCGCCGGGTCCGCGTCGCAGCTGGCGGCGCGGGCGTTCACATGCAGAACACCCTCCGGGATCGACGGGTCCAGTTCGATCGTGCGGGACAGGTCCGTGCTGTCACCGCCGCCGCTGAGCAGCATCTCCGGCGGTGTCGTCGTGATCGACACCTTGGTGGCCGGGCCGTAGGAGTCATCCAGTTTGTGGCCCTCCGGCGGGGTGAAGAGCACGTCTACGCGCAGGCGCCCGTCGGCCGGGACATCTGTGACGGGACGCTGCGTCTCCTGCGCGCCCGTGTCGATGTGCTGCTCTGCGGCGGGGGCGGCGGAGATCCAGTTGATGCGGTGCGCACCGGACTCCACCACCATCAGCTGCGCGACCCCGTCGATCGGGTCGGCGTTCTGCACATCCGACGGTTCGTTCAGGCCCGTCGCGATCGTCACCACGGAGTCCTGCGACGGATCCACGATCCGGATCGCGCCGTTGTACGTGTCCGCCACGGCGATGCGGCCATCGGTCATGACAGTGATGCCCAGCGGGTGCTGGAAGCGCGCCGTCTCCAGCGGGCCGTCCACGTATCCGAAGTCGAACAGGCCAGCACCCGCGAGGGTGGTGACGGCCTGGCGCTCATGGTCGACCATGCGGATGGCGGAGGTCTCGGAATCCGCAACGAACAGGGAGCCGGAGCCGTCCACGGTGATGCCGGACGGCTGCGCCCACCAGGAGTCGTGCAGGGGGCCGTCCACGGAGCCCTCCTGGGTGGTGCCGGCGATGACGCCGATGGCGCCGGTGTCGCCGAACTCGCCGTTGTCGTCGACCACGGCCGGGGTGTACGCCCACAGCTGGTGGATGCCGGCCATGGTGATCAGCACCTGGCGGGACACCGGATCGTACTGCAGGTCCCACGGGGTGGAGAGGCTGAACGCCAGCGGGCTGCCGGAGAACGACGCCAGCGGCTCCCCCTGCATCCACTGGCGGCCCGTGCCGGCGAGGGAGCGCACCACGGACGCGGTGCGGGAGCGCAGCAGGCGGGCATGGCCCAGGGCGATGCCGCGCAGACGGTGGTTCGCGGTGTCCGCGACGACGAGGTCGTAGCCGCACTCGTCGGCGACCTCGGGCGGCAGCACGGCAATGCCGTTCGGTTCGGCGAACTGGGCCTCGCCGGCCTCCCCGTCGGCCCAGCCGCGCTGACCGGTGCCGATGACCTCGGAGACCGTGGAGCCGTCCGCTTCGGTGATGACCACGCGGTGCTGGCCGGCATCGGAGACGGCCCAGCGGCCGTCGTTGAGGCGGACCGCCTTCGAGGGGAACCGCAGCGGCTGCAGCTCCCGCTCCTCGATGACGGTGGGGGCCGGGCCGCGGCGCAGGGAGCCGTCGCTCTTGCCTTCGGCGGCGAGGCGCTCGATGATGCCGCGGAGGTTCTCGCGGTGGCCCTCACCGGACATGGACGCGGCGATGCGGCCGTGGGTGTCCAGCACGATCAGGGTGGGCCATGCCTTCGCGCCGTACGCGGTCCAGGTGCGCAGCTCCGGGTCGTCGAGGACGGGGTGGTGGACGTCGTACCGCTCGCAGTTGGCGGCCAGGGCGTCCGGGTCGCGTTCGAACTCGAACTTCGGGGAGTGCACGCCGACCACCACGGCGACGTCTCCGAACTCCTCCTCCAGGGGACGCAGTTCGTCCAGGACGTGCAGGCAGTTCACGCAGCAGAACGTCCAGAAGTCCAGCACCACGACCTTGCCGCGGAGGTCATCGAGGGTGAGGGCGGCGCCGCCGGTGTTCAGCCAGGAGCGGCCGCGCAGCTCCGGGGCGTCGGGCCGCTCGGGCGTGGCGAGGGTGTCAGTCATGATCAGGGGTCTCCTCGGCGGTGAAAGGAACAGCGCCCAGCCTATCGGCGAGGTACTCGATCAGCCTGGGGTCGCACAGCGACTGCACCTGCACGTCGGCGACGTCCACGGGCAGCGCGGTGGAGGGGATGCCGACCAGGCGCATGCCGGCGGCCTTCGCGGCGCGGCCGCCGACGGGTGAGTCCTCGAACGCGAGGCAGTGCTCCGGTTCGACCCCGAGGTCGCGGGCCGCGGCGAGGTACATGTCCGGGGCGGGCTTCGGCCGCTCCACACTGCCGGCGGAGTGCAGGGAGTCGAAGAAGCCGATCAGGCCGCCCTCCTCCAGCTTCAGCTGCAGTTCGTCCGGGGACGAGTTGGATGCGACTGCCATCGGGATGCGGCCGTGCAGGGAGGCGAGAAGCTCGCGGGCACCGGGCATCACCTCGATGCTGCCGTGCAGGGACCGGGTGAAGTGCTCGGACACATCGCTCTTCACCTGCTCGACGGAGCGGCCGGCTGCACCGGCGATGATCGTGGCCGTGTCGTGCAGGGTGGTGCCCATGATGGCGGCCTCCTGCTCGTCGGTGAGAGTGGTGCCGTAATCGGCGAGGACGGCCTGCTGGGTGCGGTTCCACAGGGACTCCGTGTCCAGCAGCAGGCCGTCGCAGTCGAAGACGAGGGCTCGGGGCGTGAAATCGGGGAGCATCCCTCCACTCTAGGCGCCCACGGCCGCGAACCCCCTCTCCAGGTCCGCGATGATGTCGTCGATGTCCTCCAGCCCCACGGACAGGCGGATGAACGAGGACGAGATGCCGAGCGCCTCCAGCTCCTCAGCGGTCAGCTGGGAGTGGGTGGTGGAGGCGGGATGCACCACAAGGGAGCGGACATCGCCGATGTTCGCCAGGTTGGAGAACAGCTCCAGGGCGTTGACGAACGCGGCGGCCTGCTCGAGGCCGCCCTCCAGTTCGAACCCGAGGACCGCACCGGCGCCCTTGGGGACGTACCGGTCCGCGAGCTCCTTGTACGGGGAGGAGTCCAGCGACGCCCAGGTCACGGACTTCACGCCCGCATGGCCCTCCAGGTGCTCGGCGACGGCGCGGGCGTTCTCCACATGCCGGTCCAGGCGCAGCGGCAGCGTCTCGATGCCCTGGGCGATGAGGAACGCGTTGAACGGGGAGACGGCGGCGCCGATGTCGCGCAGCAGCTGCGCGCGGGCGCGGCTCGCGAACGGCGCGGGGACGTCTGCGAAGCGCAGCCCGTTGTAGGACTCGTCCGGTTCGGTGAAGTTCGGGAACTTCTCGCCGTGGGCGGTGAAGTCGAAGGTGCCGCCGTCGACGATGGCGCCGGCGATGGCGGTGCCGTGGCCGCCGAGGAACTTCGTGGCGGAGTGGATGACCACGTCTGCGCCGTGCTCGAGGGGGCGCAGCAGGTAGGGGGTGGCGACCGTGTTGTCCACGATGAGGGGGACGCCGATGTCGTGGGCGGTGTCGGCGACGGCGCGGATGTCGAGGATGTTGTGCTTCGGGTTGGGGATCGTCTCACCGAAGAACAGCTTCGTGGTCTCGTCCGCTGCGGCGCGCCAGGACTCGGGGTCCGACGGGTTCTGCACCCAGTGGGTGGTGATGCCGAGCCGCTGCAGAGTGTGGGTGAAGAGATTCGCGGTGCCGCCGTACAGGGACGGGGACGCGACGATCGAGTCGCCGGCGCGGGCGACGTTGAGCACGGCGAACGTGATGGCGGCCTGCCCGGAGGCGACGAGGAGGCCGGCCGCTCCGCCCTCGAGGGCGGCGATGCGGTCCTCCACGGTGCCCTGGGTGGGGTTGGTGATGCGGGTGTAGATCTGGCCCGGTTCGGCGAGGGCGAAGCGAGCGGCGGCGGTGTTCTGGTCGGGGAACACGTAGCTGGTGGTCTGATGGATGGGCAGGGCGCGGGAGCCGTGATCGGAATCAGGGGTCTGGCCTGCGTGGATGGCGAGGGTGCTGAACTTGTGGGTCATGGAGCGATCCTCGCAGCGCAGGCGCGAGCGGGTCGAGGTCCGTGAAGGAACATGACAGGGGCGCCCGTTTAGGATGGCTTCAGCTCAGCCTCTGCACGGAAGGTTTTCCCTATGCCCAAGAAGACGCTCGTGATCGGCGCCGGCCCCGCGGGCCTGGCCGCCGCGTCCTATCTGAAGCGGGCCGGCCTCCCGTTCGATCTGGTCGACGGTCGCCCTCAGGTGGGCGGCGTGTGGTGCACCGAGGCGCCCGACGCCCCGGCATGGCCCGGCATGCGGATGCACTCCTCGAAGTCGATGACGGAGTTCGACGGCCTGCGCATGCCCGTCTCCTTCCCGACGTTCCCGACCGCGGAGCAGTACGGCATGTACCTGCGGGCGTTCGTGGCGCACGCGGACCTGTCCGAGGAGTTCGAGCCGAACACGCAGGTGCGCTCCGCTCGCTCGCTGAAGGAGGGGCTGTGGGAGGTGGAGTTCTCCACCGGTGAGGTCCGCCCGTACAGCGCGGTCATCGTCGCCACCGGGGCGTCGACGCGCCGCATCCTGCCCACCCAGCTGCGCTGGGATGTGGAGGACGCGGGTGTCCGCTGGATCCACTCCGATGATTACGCCGGCTCCGAGCAGACCCCGGAGGGTCGCGTCCTCGTGGTGGGCTCCACGCAGTCCGCCGCCGATGTCGCCGTGGATCTCGCTGGAGACCCGGACCGCCGCATCACGATGCTGTGGGAGGAGCGCCGCTGGGTGGTGCCCCGCTCGATCGGCCCCGTCCCGGCGGATGCGATCGCTTCGGCGAAGCCCGGGTTCCTCGGCCGCCTCAACGAGAAGATCGCGGCGAAGGCGGTGTCCGCTCTGCAGGGCGACCAGGAGGCGGCGGGTCTGCCGCTGCCGTCCACGCCGCTGCTGGAGTCCGAACCGGTGGTGTCCGATGAGCTGCTGCCGCTGGTGCGGGACCACCGCATCGCCCTCGCACTCGACGGCCGCCACCTGCCGCTGGAGTCGTTCGACCTGGTCGTGTTCGCGACCGGCCACGAAGCCGGGGTGGATGTCATCGACCCAGCGCTGACCGCGGACATGTACCTCGACACGTTCCCCCGCGACCGCGGAGACCTTGCGGTCCTCGGCCAGGTCAGCGCCACCACGGGCACGATCCCGCTGCTGCAGTCGCAGGCGGAGATCGCTGCCCTGCAGCTGCGCGCCCAGGCGATCGACCCGGCCGCAGCCGAGGAGTTCGCGCGCGTGCGGACGTCGTCCCGCGCCGGCCTCGAGGAGGGCCTGGATCAGGCCCGGTCGATCTTCGCGCGGGGCCGCGTGCGCCGCTGAAGCACCTGCACGATCGCGATGAGCGCCGCACCGGTCACGAGGGCCAGTGCGGCGCTTCGCTGATCTGCGAGCGCGTCGGCCAGCCAGGTGCGGCCGGTGGCGCCGAACCAGGAGGGCGCGAGCACGCGGTCGCTGATGGTGAGCGCGAAGCCCCATGCGGCGAACAGCGCCGGGAGGATGAGGACCGACGGGGCCCATGCCCGTGACACGGCGCCCCAGATGACACCGGCGACGACGGCGGAGAGGACCATCGCCAGGTGCGCGGTGTGGGTGTCCAGCGCTGCCCACAGCGCGGCCGGCCAGTGGTACCAGAGGACCATGATCGCCAGCGGCGCCGCGGTGAGGACCCAGCGGCGCCGCCCGGTGATCCGTGCGATCCACGCCGACGGCAGCAGGCGCGACAGGGGCAGGCCGACGGCGGCCAGCAGCACCAGGTGCTGAATGAGGTGCGCGGAGAACAGGACCTTGCCGTACACGGCGATGCTGCTGGACTGGATCAGCGCGAACAGGACCATTGCGGTGACGAGGGTTCGGCGGTGCGGAAGGTCCGCCCACAGCCATACGGCGATGAGGATGCCGGCGGTGAAGATCGCGAACACGTCCGGCCGCAGCTCGGTGAGGATCCCCCACTGCGGGTTCGGCGGCAGCGGGAACCCGGTGAGCAGGCCCGCCGGGCCGGGCACGACCTCCGCTTCGGGGGCGGGCGGCGGGGAGGAGCTCATGGCGGCGCCGAGGCCGACCGCGAGCATCATCAGCACGGCCTCGAGCCGGGCCAGGGCGATGAACCCGTCGGCCCGCTGGGCGATGAGGCGGCGCTGCCCCCAGCCGGCTGCCCCGAGCACGAGCAGCAGCAGGATCTTGCCGGTGGCGAGCTGCCCGTACGGGGCCGCCACCAGGTCGTTGACGGAGGTGATCCGCACCCAGAGCGCCCACACACCGGAGAGGGCGAGGACCGTCCAGGCGATCAGGGCGACGGCGGAGAAGCGCCGGATGATGCGGGCGCGCAGGGCGGCATCGTCCACGCGGATGAGCTGCAGGAGCAGCAGTGGCCCCACCCAGACGGCGACCGCGGCGAGGTGGAACAGCAGGGAGCTGGTGGCGGTCTCGTGGTCGGAGCCGCCGGAGGCGTGGCCGGTCATGGCCTTGCCGAACAGGGCCAGGGCCGCGAGGGCGCCGGTGATGACGGCGGTGCTGCGGCTGGTGCCGGTGAGGGCGGTGACGCTGGCGGCAGCAGCGAGGAGGATGCCGACGATGAGCCAGCGGCCGAGGTCGGAGGCGAGGTAGACCGGCAGGTCGGAGCCGAAGCGGCCGGATCCGAGGGACTGCCCGGTGGCGAGGGAGTAGGACAGCAGCAGGTGGGCGATGTCCCCGAGGGTCCACACGACGGCGGCGCCGGCGACGATCTGCAGGATGCGGGTGCGCTGAGGGCCGACGGGTGCCGCAGCGGGCAGGATCCACGCGGCGAGGACGCAGCCGCCGAGCACCAGCAGCATGGCGGTGTCCACCACGGTGCCGACCAGCGGCAGACCGTACTGGGTGAGGGGGCCGGCGGCGTCGAACAGGACCGCGGCGCTGCCCTCGGCGAACAGAGCGCCCGCCGCGGATACGGCGAGCGCCAGGATCAGAGCGGCGGCGAGGACGATCATGGGACCAACATAGTGCCCACCCAGAACGCCGCCATCGCACAGCCCATCGACAGGGTCAGGTACCCCACAGCGGTGACGGTGGAGGAGCGGCGCACCAGCATCAGCAGCTCGAGCGCAAACGTGCTCATGGTGGACATGCCGCCGCAGAAGCCGGTGGCGAGCAGCAGCAGGAGCGATTCCTTCAGCGGGTCGGTGGAGGAGCCGAGGATCCTCACCACCACGCCGAGCACGAAGGAGGCGAGGACGTTCGCGCTGAACGTCGCCCACGGGAAGTCGAGCAGGATGCGCTCATCGTCGGTGTCGCGGTCGATGAGAGTGAGCGACCAGCGGGCGAGCGCGCCGAGGCCGCCGCCGAGCATGACCATCGCCAGGGGCATCATGCGACCCTCCTCTTCGCTCCGGCGCGGCCCACGACGAAGCCGAACACGACCGAGAGGACGACCAGGCCGACGGTGAGGAACGCGTACTCCAGTGCCACCAGGGCGGCGTGACCGCCGATGATGGAGCCGACGCCGATGATGAACGTGGACAGGGAGGTGAAGCCGCCGCAGAACCCGACGACTGTCAGCGGCCGCACCCACCCGGGGGTGTCGGGGCGCGCGTCCAGGACACCGGCGATGAGGCCGGCGACCAGGCAGCCGATGACATTCGCGCTGAGGGTCGCGACGGGGATCTCCGCGAGCGTCGGCGTGACGGAGAACGGGTAGAGCAGTTCGAGGGACCAGCGCATCGCGGCGCCGAGGGCACCGCCGACGCCGACGAGCAGGGCGGTCAGCCCAGCGCCGGGTTCGGGCGCCTCGGCGGGGCGGTCATCGGCGAGGTCCGCGCTGGTGACGGCGTGGAACTCCGCCGTGTGCATCAGGTCGGAGCGGCGTGACGACCGTTCGGTCATGCCTCAGCCCCAGACCAGGCCCAGCTGGGGGCGTTCGAGGACGGCGGAGATGTCGCGCAGCAGTTCGGAGCCGAGCGCACCGTCGATGAGGCGGTGGTCGAAGCTGACGGCGAGCTGACAGATCCTCCGGGGCTCGATCCGGCCGTCCACCACCCACGGCTTCTCCTTGATCGCACCGAAGCCGACGATCACCGACTCCCCGGGGTTGAGGATCGGGGTGCCGGAGTCGATGCCGAACACACCGAAGTTCGTGATGGTGATGGTGCCGCCGCGGGTGGCGGACAGCGTGGTCTTGCCGGCGCGGGCGGTCTGCGCGAGCTCCGTGATGGACTGCGCCAGCTCCTTCAGGGTCATCAGGTGCGCATCCTTGATGTTCGGCACGATGAGGCCGCGCGGGGTGGCGGCGGCGATGCCGAGGTTCACGAAGTGCTTGTAGACGATCTCCTGCGCGTCCTCGTCCCAGGAGGCGTTGACCTCCGGGTTGCGGCGGATCGCCACGAGCACGGCGCGGGCGAGGACCGCGAGCGGGGAGATGTGGATGTCGGACCATTCGCGGGACGCCTTCAGCTGAGCGATCAGCTCCATCGTCTCGGTCATGTCCACTTCGTTGAACACAGTGACGTGCGGCGCGGTGAACGCGGAGGACACCATGGCTTCAGCAGTGCGCTTGCGGACCGACCGGATCGGGACGCGGGTGGTGGAGTCGTCGCTGGTGACGCCGGGGAACGGCTGACTGCGGGGCGCCTTCATCGACCCGGACAGGTCCTCGGGGGCCTGCGGGGCGTCATCGGGGAAGAAGTCGCCGTCGAGGGCGCGCTGGCTGGCAGCGAGGACGTCCGCGCGGGTGACGGTGCCGCCGGGACCGGTGGCGAGGACGTCGTGCAGCGCCACGCCGAGGTCCTTCGCCATCTTCCGCACGGGCGGTTTGGCGAGGATGCGGTCGATCGGCACCTGCTTCTGGTCATCACCGCTGGGGGCGGTGCGGCGGCGCCGGCGGGCGGTGGGAGCGGCGGCGCCGTACCCGACGAGGGTCTTCGGCTCCTCCGCTGCGGCGGCCGCGTCGTCACCGCCGGTCTCGGCGGCGGCCTGCGCACCCGCAGGGGCCTCACCAGCGACGGCGCCAGCTGCGGAGCCGGCGTCAGCGTCGGCGGCCGAGGCGTCGGCACTGCTGGCGGGGGCGGATCCGTCGGCCCCTCCCCCGCTGGTGTCGATGTCCAGCAGCGGATCGCCGACGGGGACCTCCTGGCCGACGGCGACGTGGATCGCAGCGACGGTGCCCGCCACGTGCGAGGGCAGCTCCACCGCGCTCTTCGCGGTCTCCACCGTGACGATGGGGTCGTTGATCTCGACCCGGTCGCCCACCTGGACGCGGATCTCGATGATCTCGGCCTCGGTCAGGCCTTCGCCCGGGTCGTTCAGCTGAACGGTGACGATGTCGCTCATAGCGGTCCCTCTCAGTACGCGAAGCTTGCGGTGACGGCGTCGAGGACGCGTTCGGCGTCCGGCAGGTAGTGGCGCTCCATCCGTGCCGGCGGGTAGGGCGTGGAGTAGCCGCCCACGCGCTGCACGGGCGCCTCCAGGTGGTAGAAGCACTGCTCGGTGACGCGCGCGGCGATCTCACCGCCGAGTCCGCCGAACACCGGCGCCTCATGGACCACCACGAGCCGGCCCGTCCGCTGCACGGACTCGATGACGGTGGGCATGTCGATGGGGTTCAGCGACCGCAGGTCGATCACCTCCACACTGCGGCCCTCCTCCTCGGCGAGCGCGGCCGCTTCCAAGGCGGTGGAGACCGTCGGCCCCCACGCGACCACGGTGGCGTCCTCACCGGGGCGGGCGATGCGTGCCTGGAACGCCGACTCCTCCGGGGCATGGTCGAGGTCGACCTCGCCGCGCAGCCAGTAGTGGCGCTTGGGTTCGAACACGATGACGGGGTCCTCGCATTCGATGGCCTGGCGGGTCATCCAGTAGGCGTCGTTCGCGGTGGACGGGGTGATGACGCGCAGCCCCGCCGTGTGCGTGAAGTACGCCTCCGGCGACTCCGAATGGTGCTCGACCGCACCGATCGCGCCGCCGTAGGGGATGCGGATGACCACGGGGACCCGCACACGGCCCTCGGTGCGGTTGTGCATCTTCGCCAGCTGCGTGGTGATCTGGTTGAACGCGGGGAACACGAAGCCGTCGAACTGGATCTCGCAGTTCGCGCGGTAGCCGCGGAACGCCAGCCCGATCGCGGTGCCGATGATGCTCGCTTCGCTCAGCGGGGTGTCGACCACGCGGTCGCCGCCGAACTCGTCGAACAGGCCGTCGGTGACGCGGAAGACACCGCCGAGGCGGCCCACGTCCTCGCCCATGATGAGGACCTTGTCGTCGGCGCGCATGGCATCGCGCAGGCCGAGGCCGATCGCCTTGGCGATGGGGAGCTTCTCGACCATCACTCGTCCTCCTCGAACTGGGCCTGGAACGCCTCGAACTGGGCGCGCTCCTCCTCGATCAGGGGGTGCGGTTCGGCGTAGACGTACTCGAACATCTCCCGCGGGTCCGGGTCCGGCAGCGCATGGATGTGGTGGTGCAGCTCCATCGCGAGGTTGTGGCCCTCCGCCTCGCAGGACTTCACGAAGTCGTCATCGATCTCGTCCAGGGAGTCGAGGTGGGCGCCCAGGCGCTTGATCGGGTCCTTCTGCCGCCACGACTCCTCCTCCTCGGAGGGCCGGTAACGGGTGGCGTCATCACTGGTGGTGTGCGCCGCCATGCGGTACGTGAGCGCTTCGATGAAGCGGGGGCCGCCGCCGGAGCGGGCCGCATCCATGGCGATGCGGGTGGCGGCGAGGACACCGAGCACGTCGTTGCCGTCCACGCGGGCCGACGGGATCCCCCACCCGCGGGAGCGCTGCGCGAGCGGCACCCGGGTCTGCACGGACGTGGGCACGGAGATCGCCCACTGGTTGTTCTGGGTGAAGAACACGGTCGGGGTCTGGAACGACGCCGCCCACGTGAACCCCTCGGACACTTCGCCTTCGGAGGACGCGCCGTCGCCGAACAGGGTGAGCACGGCCGTGTCCTTGTCCGGGTCGCCGGTGTCCACGAGGCCGTCGCGTTTGATGCCCATGGCGTAACCGACGCCCTGCGGCACCTGCGAGCCGAGCACGATCATGTACGGGTGCGTCTTCAGCGCCTTCGGATCCCAGCCGAGGTGGCTGACGCCGCGGAACATCTCCAGCAGGCGCCACGGTTCGATGCCGCGCGCCCACGCGATGCCGTGCTCCCGGTACGTGGGGACCAGGTAGTCGTGGGGGCGGCAGGCGTGACCGGCGCCGATCTGGGCGCCCTCCTGCCCCAGGGCGCTCGCCCACAGGCCCAGCTGCCCCTGCCGCTGCAGGTTCGTCGCCTCGAGATCGGCGGCGCGGATCATCACCATGTCCCGGTAGAAGCCGCGCATCTGCTCAGCGGTCACATCGGCGATGGCCGCATCCAGCTCCTCGTGCGGATGCCGGGTCCCGTCGGCCTCCAGGAGGCGGAGCGTGGGCTCCTCCTGCGGGGCCTGCGGGATGCTCGTTCGAAAAACAGTCACGGAATGAGACTATCGGAGGGCGCTGAGGCGAACCATTCGCCGACCACCGCGATCGTCCGGTCGTTCTCCTCGGCGGTGCCGATGCTGATGCGGGCCCCGTCGGTCCCGTAGGCGCGGACGACGAGGCCGCGCTCCCGCGCGAAGTCCGCGAACTCACCCGACCGCTCCGCCAGCGGGAGGAACACGAAGTTGCCGCCGCAGGCCGGGAGGTCCAGCTCCAGCGCTTCCACGATGCGCTGGCGCTCAGCGATGACGAACTCGACCCGTTCCTGCAGCTCAGCGGCAGCAGCGGGCTCGAGAGCGGCGACGGCCGCGGCCTGCGCGAGGGTGTTCGCCGCGAACGGCATCGTCACCAGGCCCAGGGCTGCGGCGAGCTTCGGGTGGGCAATGGCGTAGCCGAGGCGCAGCCCCGCGATGCCGTGCACCTTCGAGAACGTCTTCAGCCGCACCACGTTGCCGAACTCGCGGAACAGGGCGTCCGCATCGGGGTGGAGGTCGCCGGCGAACTCGCCGTACGCCTCGTCGAGGCAGACCGCGATGTCCGACGGGATCCTCTGCAGGAAGGACCGCAGCTCCTCGGTGGTGGCGCAGCTACCGGACGGGTTGTTCGGCGTGCACAGGAACACCAGGCGGGTGCGATCGGTGATCGCGTCCGCGATCGCGTCGAGGTCCACGCGGTGGTCCTCGGTGAGCGGGACGCGGACCTGGTCGCAGCCGTGGGACTGCACGATGATCGGGTACAGCTCGAAGGACCGCCACGGGAACACGACCTCGTCACCGGCGCCGGCGACGGCGCGGAGGATCTCCCCGAGCACGGAGGAGGCACCGGTGGAGACGTGGATCTGCGTCCAGTCCACACCGTGCTTCTCGGCGAGGGCGGTGCGCAGGGCGACGGAAGCGGCGTCGGGGTAGCGGTTGAGGCCGTCGACCTCGGCGACGACAGCGTCCCGCATCGCCGGCAGCGGCGGGAACGGCGATTCGTTGCTCGAGAGCTTCGCCGATTCGGCGGGGGCGGGCTTCCCGGGGACGTAGGCGGGGATGCCCTCCAGGCAGGCGCGTATGCGTGTCATCTCCTCAGTCATGGGGCCGATTCTAGGCACTGCCGCCATGAGATGATGGACCCATGCATCTTTCGGACATTCAGCCGCCCATTGCCCTGACCCCGCTCGACGGACGCTACCGCCCGCAGGTCGCCCCGCTCGTGGACCACCTCTCCGAAGCCGCCCTCAACCGTGCGCGCATCATCGTGGAGACCGAATGGATGATCCACCTCCTGGACAGCGAGGCCATTCCCGGCCTGCGCCTCCTCACCGATGAGGAGCGCGCCCTGCTCCGCTCCATCCCGGAGGGCTTCGGGGCCGACGGCATCCGCGAGCACGCCGAGATCGAACGCGAGACCGTGCACGACGTCAAGGCCGTGGAGTACTACATCAAGCGGCGCCTGACCGGCACCAGCCTGGAGGACCTCGCTGAGATCGTGCACATCTTCTGCACCTCCGAGGACATCAACAACCTCTCCTACGCCCTCATGGTCAAGGGCGCCGTGCAGGACGTGTGGCTGCCGGCCCTCAAGGGCATCATCGCTGACCTCGAGGAGCTGGCCCGCTCCTGCCAGGACGCGCCGATGCTGTCCCGCACCCACGGCCAGCCCGCCACTCCCACCACCCTCGGCAAGGAGATCGCGGTGTTCGCCTACCGCCTCCAGCGCCAGGCCCGCCGCATCGAGGCCGACGAGATCCTCGGCAAGATCAACGGCGCCACCGGCACCTACGCCGCGCACGCCGTGTCCGTGCCGGGCACCGATTGGCAGGAGGTCTCCCGCACGTTCGTGGAGCACCTCGGCCTCACCTGGAACCCCGTCACCACCCAGATCGAGTCGCATGACTGGCAGGCGGAGCTGTTCTCCGATGTGGCCCGCGCCGGCCGCATCCTGCACAACCTCGCCACCGACATCTGGACGTACATCTCGCTCGGCTACTTCCGTCAGCGTCTGTCCGCCCAGGGCGGCACCGGCTCCTCCACGATGCCGCACAAGGTGAACCCGATCCGCTTCGAGAATGCGGAGGCGAACCTGGAGATCTCCGGCGCTCTGTTCGACGTCCTGGCGCAGACCCTCGTCACCTCCCGCCTGCAGCGCGACCTGACGGACTCCACCACGCAGCGCAACATTGCGCCGGCGTTCGGCCACTCCCTGCTCGCCATCTCCAACATCGAGCGCGGCCTGAAGGGCCTGGATGTGGACACCGAGCAGATGCTCACCGATCTCGACCAGAACTGGGAGGTGCTCGGTGAAGCCGTCCAGTCGGTGATGCGCACCCTCGGTGTGCAGGGCGTGGAGGGCATGGATCAGCCGTACGAGCGACTGAAGGAGCTGACCCGCGGTCACCGTGTGGACGGTGAGGCGATGCGGGAGTTCATCATGGGACTCGGTCTGCCGGAGGAGGAGCAGGCGCGTCTGCTGGAGCTGACGCCCGCCGCCTACATCGGGCTGGCGCCGCGGATCCTGGAGCACCTCGATGGCTGACGAGGTGGGCCCCGGCTACCACGATGCGAAGTCCAAGTACCTGGCCCGCCTCAAGAGGATCGAGGGCCAGGTGCGGGGACTGCACCGCATGGTGGACGAGGACACCTACTGCATCGACGTGCTCACGCAGATCGCCGCCACCACGAAGGCGCTGGAGTCCGTCTCCCTCGCCCTCGTGGAGGACCATATGCACCACTGTGTGCATGACGCGGTCGCGTCCGAGGACAGCGCCGTCATCGAGGAGAAGCTCGATGAGGTCCTCGCCGCGATGCGCCGTCTCATGTGACGCACCGCGGCGCTGAATGACTACTTCCCGACGAACGCTCGCACCGCAGTGATCTGCGCCTGAACCATCACATCGAGGGTGGGCTGCAGAACCGGCGCGAAGAACGGCGAATGGTTCGCGGGAGCCCCGTCGGGTTCCTCGAAACCACCCACCGTCCAATACGTGTACGGCGCCCCGAGCGCATCGGGGATGCGGGAGAAGTCCTCCGACGCCGTCACCGGCACCTGTGTGCCGACCTTCTCCTCACCGAACTCGGCGATGAACGCATCGGTGACGACCCGAGTGAGGTCCTCGTCGTTCGTGGTGAGCGGGAACTGGTCGTAGAACTCGATCTCCGGGTCCTTCTCGCAGCCGCCGGCCGCGCATTCGGCCCTGACGATCCGCTCCAGGGAGGCGACCACGCGGTCCCGGACCGCCGGCTCGTAGTGCCGCAGGTTCAGCAGCAGCTGGGCCGAATCCGGGATGATGTTCGACTTCGTGCCCGAGTTGATCGCACCGACGGTCACCACGGAGAACTCGTTCGGCGGCACCTCACGACCCACGATCGACTGCAGCCGCACCACGATCGAGGACGCGATCACCACCGGATCGATCGCCAGATGCGGCATCGACCCGTGCGACCCCTTCCCGTGGATCGTCACCCTCACCGAATCACCCTGCGACAGGATCGGACCCACGGCGGTGCCGATGTGCCCGGCCTTCGCCGGCATCACGTGCTGCGCCAGGGCCACATCCGGTGCGGGGACAGCATCCGCGAGGCCGTCCGCCACCATGGCGGCGGCGCCCTCCGCGGTCTCCTCACCCGGTTGGAACAGGGCGATCACCGTGCCGGACCAGGAGTCGCGGTCATCCACGAGATCCCGTGCCGCGCCGATCAGCGCGGTGGTGTGGAAGTCGTGCCCGCAGGCATGCATGACCCCGTCGGCCTCCGAGGAGTACTCCAGCCCCGTGTCCTCCGTGACGGGCAGGGCGTCGAAGTCGGCGCGGGTGAGCACCACGGGTCCGTCACCGTTCTCGATGACGGCGACCACTCCCCCGCCGATGCGCTGCGGCTGCAGGCCGAGCGCCCGCAGCTCCTGTTCGATGCGCTCCGCGGTCCTCTCCTCCTGCATCGACAGTTCGGGGTGGCGGTGGAAGTGCTTGTACAGCTCCTCCAGGTCGGTGCGCTCGGTGAGGGCGGATTCGAACGGCGTGATCAGAGACATGCGGGGTTCACTCCTTGGTTTCTTGACCGGCGGGAACGGTGATGACGGTGGCGACCAGGGCCACGACCATCATGATGACGACGAAGAGGTTGCCGAGGAACGCGCCGAAGCGCAGCGGGCCCGCCTCAGCGGTCCACCCGGTGAAGAAGCCCCATTCCTGCACGGTCTGGATCGCGACACCGGACCCGGCGACCATGAGCGCCGCCGCGATCGCGATGCCGATGGCGCCACCGAGGGAGGAACCCATCTTGAAGATGCCGGACGCGGCACCGGTCTGCGACTTCGGCACCGAGGAGATCGCGGCATCCGTCGCCGGCGTGGCGAAGAAGCCCAGTCCCATGCCGAAGCAGGTGAAGCCGATGAAGGCGAACACCAGGTACGGAGTCTGCGGCACGAACGTGAGTGTGTTGAGGGCCGTGCCGATGGCGACGATGCCGAGCCCCCAGAGCATCGGCTTCTTCGGGCCGAAGCGGCGCAGCAGCTTCTCCCCCACGCGGATCACGAGGAAGATCGCGATCATGTAGCCGAGGGTCAGCAGGGAAGCCTGCAGGGCGCTCATGCCCGCGCCCTTCTGCGCGAGTGTCTGGGTGACGAGCAGGACCGCCACACCCATGTTGACGAGGAAGTTCGCGAGGGTGGGGCCGAAGAACCGCTTGTTGCTGAACAGGCCCAGGTCGATGAACGGGGCGAGGCCGCGCCGCTTGTTCTCCCACAGGATGAAGGCGACCGCGAACACGGCGAACACCACGAGCAGCAGGATGCCGATCCAGGACGTCCAGCCGATCAGCTTGCCCTGCGAGATGTACACGTTGATCGCCACCAGCGCGATCATGAAGGTGAGGAAGCCGCCCCAGTCGAAGGCCGGGTAGCCCTTCGCCTCGTCGAACTCCGCCTTCACGTTCGGGGTCTTCCGCACCAGGTACAGCGACAGCGCCGCCGCCAGGATCGACGCGATGAAGATGAACCGCCACCCGATGGCGGAGGCGACGACGCCGCCCACGATCGAGGTGAGGGCCGAGCCGCCGAAGGTGCCGATGGAGAAGAACGACACGGCGCGCTGACGCGCCGCGCCCTCGTAGAAGGTGCTGATGAGCGCGAGGACGGCGGGCATGATCGCCGCGATGGACAGGCCCTGGATGATGCGGCCGCCGAGCAGCATGGACGTGGTGAGGCCGCCCGCGTTGACGGGAGTGCCCGCGATCAGACCGGAGCCGATGATGCTGAGCAGGAGGCCGAACTTCAGGATGGTGGCCCGGCCGAGCCGGTCGGCGAGGGAGCCGGCGAGGACTACGAAGATGCCGGAGAACAGGGCCGTGATGGAGACGGCGAGGTTCGTGATGGTGGTGGCGGTGCCGAGCTCCGCCTCGATGTCGGGCTTGACGTTGACGAGGGTCTGGGCGAACAGCCAGAAGGTGAGGACCGCGAGGACTGCGCCGAACAGCCACGAGTCAGTGGCGCGGAACCCGTCGGCCCGCGGGATGCCCTCCGTGGCGCTGGCCTCAGCGGCCCGGCGCGCGCGGCGGGGACCGTCAGCGCGGGCGGTGCCCGAAGGGGCAGACCCGTCGGCATGGTCGGCGCCCGGGCCGCGGGAGGCGGCGGATGCCCGTCGATGGGATGGGGTTGAGCTCATAGAGGCCTCCGAGCGGTTCAGGTCACAGAAAGATAACAGCCCTCATCCTAAACCCGCGCGCCCGGGACCTCCGACCCCGCCTCAGCGCCCCACCCCCGCGCAGACCGACGGCCTCAGGCGGGGCGGACGCTGACCGATTCGATGGTGGCGTCCGGCCCCATCGCCAGGGTCGAGGCGACGACCGCAGCGACCGACTCCGGCCGCATGTACTTCTCCGCCTCGTACTCCCCCTCTTCGAAGGACCGCAGCTGCCGCTGCATATCCGTATCGACACGGCCGGGGTGCACGCTGATGACCCGCACCCCGTTCTCCCGCTCTTCCGCGCGCAGCGAATCGGCGAAGGCGCGCAGCGCGAACTTCGAGGCGCTGTAGGCACCGCCGCCCGCACCGGCCGTGAAGCCGCTGCCGGAGTTGATCAGCACCACCGACCCGCGGCTCTCCCGCAGGCGCGGCAGCAGCGCCGCGGTCAGCACCGCCGGCGCGGTCACGTTGAGGGTGAGGGAGCGCTGCCAGTCCGACGCCGTCAGATCCGCGACGGTCCCGGACACCAGCACACCAGCGGAGTGGATGACCCCGTCGATGGGACCGTCGATGCCGTCGACGGCCCCTGGAATGGAGTCAGGGTCGGAGAGGTCGAGCGGGAGGGTCTCGACGGATCCTCCGGCGGCGACGCGCTTGCGGACCTTGCCGCCGCGGCTGTCACCGGCGCACAGCTCCTGGGCGGCGGCATCCAGGCCGTCAGCGCAGCGAGCGGTGAGGATGAGGTCGTGGTGGGGGTGGAGGACACGGGCGATCGCGAGGCCGATGCCGCGGCTCGCCCCGGTGATCAGGTAGCGGCTCACAGCACGTACGGCTCTCGCGAGTCGTCATCGCTGACGAGAGGGAGGTCAGCCATGAACCACTGGTCCATGCCGCCGGTGACGTTGATGGCGTCGAATCCGTTCTGGTTCAGCCACTGGGTCACTTGGGCGCTGCGGCCGCCGGAGCGGCAGATGATGTAGAGGTCGCCGTCCTCGGGCAGCTGGTCGAGGTTCTCCAGGAGACCGGAGGCGGCGATGTGCTGGGCGTTGGGAGCATGCCCAGCGGCCCACTCCTGGTCCTCGCGCACGTCGATCAGATGGGCGTTCTCAGGCACTTCAGTGGGGCCGACGGATTCGAAGCTCATACCTCGAGTGTACGGGCGGGCCCTGTGGGAGGCGAGGGGACCGACGAATGCGGAGAGCCCCGCCGAGCACATGCTGTGCCGGGCGGGGCTCTCCCTGTACGGTGTCGCCTCCATCACGCGGGGACCGCTGGTGCCCTGCGGTCCCGACGGCTGGAGGGACCCGTCGGTCTGCGGTGGCCGATCAGCCGAAGCGGCCGGAGACGTAGTCCTCGGTCTGCTTGTTGGCCGGGGAGTTGAAGATCGTGTTGGTGTCGTCGTATTCGATGAGCTTGCCGGGCGTGCCGGTGCCGGCGATGTTGAAGAAGCCGGTCTTGTCGCTCACGCGCGCAGCCTGCTGCATGTTGTGCGTGACGATCACGATCGTGTAGTCCTTCTTCAGCTCACCGATCAGGTCCTCGATGGCGAGGGTGGAGATCGGGTCGAGCGCGGACGCCGGCTCGTCCATGAGGACGACCTCCGGCTTCACCGCGATGGTGCGGGCGATGCAGAGGCGCTGCTGCTGACCACCGGAGAGGCCGCCGCCCGGCTTGTTCAGGCGGTTCTTGACCTCTTCCCACAGGTTGGCGCCGCGCAGCGACTCCTCCACGATCTGGTCCGCCTCAGCGCGGGAGACGCGCTTGTTGTTCAGCTTCACGCCGGCCAGGACGTTCTCCGCGATCGACATCGTGGGGAACGGGTTCGGCTTCTGGAACACCATGCCGACGCGGCGGCGCACGTTCACCGGGTCGACGCCCGGGCCGTAGATGTTCTGGCCGTCGATCTTAACGGTGCCTTCGGCGTAGGCGCCCGGGATGACCTCGTGCATGCGGTTCAGGGTCCGCAGGAAGGTGGACTTGCCGCAGCCCGACGGGCCGATCAGCGCGGTCACGCTGTTGGGAGCGATGGTCATCGAGACCCCGTCCACGGCGCGGAAGTCGCCGTAGAAGACGTTCAGGTCCTCGATCTCAATGGGGAGGGACACAGTGGTTCCTTTCCTGAGCCGGATGCTCAGCGGCCCGTCTTGGGGGCGAAGTAGTAGGACACGAGGCGGGCGACCACGTTCAGCACCATCACCAGGATGATCAGCGTCAGCGCAGTGGCCCAAGCGCGTTCGAGGTTGATGCCGGTGTTGCAGGCGTACTCGGCGCGGGTGAAGTAGTTGATCACGGTGTCACCGGAGCACGGTGCTGCACCGGCGGCGTACTGGCCGTTGATGACCAGCGGCAGAGCCGCCATACGACCCTCGAACAGGTTCGCGTTCAGCAGGGTCAGACCGCCGATGGTGAACATCAGGGGCGCGGTCTCACCGATGACACGGGCCACGGCGAGGGTGACCGAGGTGGTGAGGCCGGCGATCGCGGTGCGCAGCACCACGCGGACGGTCACGATCCAGCGGGGCACGCCGAGGGCGAGGGCTGCTTCGCGCAGGTCGTGCGGCACGAGGCGGATCATCTCCTCGCTGGAGCGCACCACGGTCGGGATCATCAGCAGCGACAGGGCCACAGAGCCCATCAGGCCGGAGCGGATGCCCGGGTCATTGGTGATGGTGATGAACAGGGCGAGGGCGAACAGGCCGGCCACGATCGAGGGGATGCCCGTCATGACGTCCACCAGGAAGGTGACGCCGCGGCCGAGCATCCGCTTCACACCGGTCTTCGAGTACTCCACCAGGAACACGGCGGTGAACAGGCCGATCGGAATCGAGATGATCGACGCACCCAGGGTGATGAGGACGGTGCCGACGATCGCATGGAGGATGCCGCCGCCGTCGGCGCCGCCGGTGAAGCCCTGCATGGTGCCGGTCAGGAAGCCCGGGGTGAGCAGACGGGGCAGGCCGCGTGCAACGACCTCGGTCAGCAGGGAGACCAGCGGAATCATGGCGATCACGAAGGCGCCGGTGACCACGAGGGTGACCACGCGGTCCATCGCCCAGCGGCGTCCCTCGCGCAGTCGGGAGTAGACATAGGCGACCGCGAGGTGCAGCACGTAGCCGAACACCAGCACGGAGGCGAGGGAGAAGGGCGAGAAGTCCCGGCCCACCAGATTGACCTGCTGATCCTCCGGGAGGAGGCCCACCAGCGCCTGGACGCCGGCGAGGATCACCACGGACAGCGCCAGGGCGATGCCGGCGGTGATCAGTGCGTGGTACCAGGGCAGGCGGCGCTCTTCACGAGCGGCGGCGGAACGGGGGCCCTTCGGGCGCGGGGACTGCTGAGCAGCGCGACCACGGACGAGGTCCTGGTCCTTGATGACTGCAGAAGACGACATATCCGAACTCCTACTTCTTGCTGCTCGCGGAGACGATCGCGCGTGCGATGAAGTTGATGATGAAGGTGATGACGAAGAGCACAAGGCCGGCGAAGATCAGCTTGGACATGTCCAGGCCGGTGGACTCGGCGTTCTGCGCCGCAATGTAGGACGCGATCGTCGAGTGCTGGCCGACGGCGAGCACGTGCAGGGTGTAGGTGAGGCCCGGGGCCATCACCATGAGGACCGCCATGGTCTCGCCGAGCGCACGGCCGAGGCCGAGCATGGAGGCGGACACGACGCCGGAGCGGCCGAACGGCAGCACCACCGTGCGGATCATCTCCCAGCGGGTGGCGCCCAGTGCAAGGGCGGCCTCTTCGTTGAGTCGGGGGACCTGGAGGAAGACCTCCCGCGACACGGCGGTGATGATCGGCAGGATCATCACGGCGAGCACCACCGCCGCGGCGAGGACGTTGCGCATGGGGCTGGTGACCTCCTGGTCACTGCCCTGGAACATCGGGAACCAGCGGGTGAACAGCGACTCGTGCAGGAATCGGAACGCCGGCTCGAGCTTCGGGACCAGCCACACACCTCCCCACAGACCGAACACAACGGAGGGGACCGCTGCGAGCAGGTCGACCACGTATCCGATGGGCGTCGCCAGCTTGCGCGGCGCGAAGTGGGAGATGAACAGTGCGATGCCCACGGCAACGGGCACTGCCATCACAAGGGCGAGTCCGGCCGCCAGCACCGTGCCGAAGACCAGCGGGCCGACGAACTCCGCGAGGGAGAACTCACCGGACTGGCCCATGACTTCAGTGGAGGCCCGGATCGCATCCCAGCTCTGCGCGAGCAGGAACAGGAAGACGGCCAGGAGCGCGGCGAAGATGAGCAGGCCCGAGCCCACGCTCAGCGAGGTGAAGATCCTGTCGCCGAGGCGGACCGGAGTCCTGTTCGTCTTCTGAGGGGAGGTGGTGGTCACAGGGTCACTTAGCCTTGATCTTGTCGACGTTCTCCTGCGCCTTCTTGCTCATCTCGGCGGGGAGCGGGGCGCTGCCGGAGGAGCTCTCGGCGTCCTTCTGGCCCTGCTCGGAGATGACGAAGGAGGCGTAGGCCTTCACGAGGTCTGCCTTCTCCTGGCTGTCGTAGGTGTCGCAGACAGCCATGTAGGAGACGAGGACCAGCGGGTAGGCGCCGTCAGCGGTGGTGGTGCGGTTCAGCTCGAGGGCGAGGTCGCCGTCCTTGACCGGCTTGGAGTCGTCGACGGTCTTGCCGGCGCCCTCAGCGGACAGCTCGACGAACTTCTCGCCGACCTTGATCTTGGCGACGCCCACGTCCTTGGCCTGCGAGGCGTCGGCGTAGCCGATGGTGCCGTCGCCGCCCTTGACGGTGGACATCATGCCGGCGGTCTTGTCACCGGACTGGCCGCCCGACTCGTACCACTCTTCGATCGCACCGTGGGTCCACTCGTTCGGAGCAGCCTTGGAGAGGTAGTCGGTGAAGTTGCCGGTGGTGCCGGACTTGTCGGAGCGGTGCACCGGAACGATCGGCTTGGAGGGGAGCTCGGCGTCCGGGTTGTCAGCCTTGATCTTCGGGTCGTCCCACTTGGTGATGGTGCCCGCGAAGATGCCGGCGAGGGTCTCCGGGGAGAGCTGCAGGTCGTCCACGCCCTCGAGGTTGTAGACCACGGCGATCGGGGAGATGTACACCGGGATGTTCATCGCGGTGCCGCCCTCACAGCGGTCCTTCGCCTTGGTCATCTCCTCCTCGTCGAGGAAGTCGTCGGTGCCGGCGAAGTCGGAGGCCTTGGAGAGGAATGCCTCGCGGCCCTTGCCGGAGCCGGTGGCGTCGTAGGTGACCTGTGCTTCGGGGTTCTGCGCGGTGAAGCCGGCGAGCCACGCGTCCTGTGCGCCGCCCTGGGAGGAGGCGCCGGAGCCCACGAGCTTGCCGGAGACCGGCTTGGAGTCGGACTTGCCGGTGTCGGCCTTGCCGCCGTCGACCGGCTTGCCGCCGTCGGAGCCGCATGCGGACAGAGCAAGGACGCTGACTGCACCCAGCGCAGCAATGGTCTTACGGGAGAAAACGTTCACTTCTCGTTCCTTTCCGGACGCGGTGTCCGGCACGGGGTCAGGGGTCCCGAATGGGACGGACCCAACGTACGGAGACGAGGTGTCCTCCAGCGCTCCGGTTGGTGAACACTGGGTGAACTCAGGGAACCTGGAGGAATCAGCCCAGGTCAGGCATATGTTTCTCGGTCGCTATGACCTTGCCCTCACTGGTCACATGAGCAACCAGCATCTCCCCTGAGAGCAGATACGGGTCCCCGTCGGGGAACGACGCGGCCACCTTCTTCTTCGCGCAGTTGCGCAGCGTGGTGAACACGGTCGGCAGCACGGGGCGGTGGGTGCAGATGAGGGTCGCCTCGCTCTGCTCCAGGGAGCGCGCCACCAGCGCCGCCACCTGGGAGGGCCGGCGGGAATGGTTGTCCTCGGTGAGCTGGGTCTTGACCACCACGTCCTGCCCGGCGCTCTCCGCGTACGGGATGACCGTGTCCAGACAGCGCTGCCACGGGGAGCTGATGACGCTGGAGGGGTCGAAGGCGGAGATCAGATTCGGCAGCGCGGATGCCTGTTTGCGACCCTTCTTGGTGAGCGGCCGACTCGCCTCCTCACCACTGGGCCACTTCGAGCGGGGCAGGGCAGAGGCGTGGCGCTGCACGATGACCGCGGCCGTCCGGTGCTGGTTCTTCCTGACGGACTTCGCGAACGTGCGGATCAGCTCCTGATCGTGCTCGCCGGTGGCGCGGGCGAGCGCTTCGTCGAGGCTCATCCACTGAACCTGGTCCACTTCACCGCGGTTCACCGGTCCCGGGCGACGGCGCGCACGCACCGTGCCGACCCAGTAGGCGACGAACTTCGTGTTCCGGCCCACCTTGTACTGGGTGGACGGCAGCGGCCGGTGGAGGCGGATCGCATAGCCGGTCTCCTCCTCCACTTCGCGGACGGCCGCGGCGGGGAAGGATTCGCGCTTGTCCAACTTGCCCTTGGGGATCGACCAATCGTTGTAGCTGGGGCGATGGATGAGCAGAACTTCGATGGACCCGTTGTGCTCGCGCCAGACGAGCGCACCGGCGGCCAGAACGATCTTGGAGGGCACGGATTCGCTTTCGCTTGCTGGTGATGTCGGCGCCCATGTTCCCCCTGCGGACTGCCGATCTGACTGTCAGGAACGGCTGCTGTGAGGGATCAGCTGGAGGTGCCGGCCCGTCACGGCGAAGCCGAGCTTCTCATACATGGTCACCGCAGGCGCGTTGTCGCCGTCGGCGAAGAGGTCAACCGCGGCGCCGTCGGCTGCGGCGATGCCGCGGGTGGTGAGTGCAGCTCCGAGCTTCTGCCCCTGGGCCGACGGGTCCACACCCACCACGTACACCTCGACCCCGCCGTCCTCCCGCTTCAGCCAGGAGAAGCCGAGCAGGTCGCCGTTCGCGCTGCGGGCCAGCAGCAGGTCCTCCGCTCTGAACCACGGCTCGGCCATGCGCGCCTGCAGGTCCTCACGGGTGAGCCGCCCCTGTTCGGGGTGGTCGGCGAAGGCGCGGGCGTTGACGGCGACGAGGTCGTCGAGGTCGCACTCACCGGCGTAGGGGGCGAAGGCGATGTCCGCGGCCGACGGATCCACGACTTCGATCGGTGCGGCCTCGCGGCGCATCTGCAGCAGCTCACGCACCGCGGTGAATCCGCGGCTGCGCAGGAAGGTGAGGGAATCGCCGGATCCGCCGTGCACCCAGACGGCGGGGGTGGTGCCGTCGGCCGCGGCCTGGGCGGTGGCGGCGGTGAGCAGTCGGGAGCCGAGGCCCGTCCGGCGGTGATCGGGGTGGACCATGCCCTGCACGGTTCCGTCGGCCAGCAGGCTGACGTACCCGAGCGCAGCACCGCCGTCCCCGGTGATGAGGCCGTGGCGGGCGGTGCCTGGACGATTGAGGGCGAGGCGGGCCGCTTCGTCGAGGGCGGCGTCCCCGTCGGCCTGCTCGGCTGTCCGCAGAAGGTCCCGCACAGCGTCCACCTCGGCGGGCGCGAGTTCGGTGACCAGGGCGTCGGATGTCATCGGTCCTCCTCATCGGAACTACACTCAACTGTAACGAGTTGTCTGAGCAGAACGGCGGTCGTCGATGGTCCAGCAGGTGCGGGCTCCCCTCGGGAGCGCCCTGGCGCTGCTCCTCTCCCTGTCCACGCTGTCCACGCTGTTCGCGCGCGAACTGCTGATCGCGGGGATCGTCGTGACGATCGGCCTGCTCGCCTGGGGGTGGCCGCGCCTGCTGGAGCTGCCGGCGCCCCGTTCGGCGACCTTTCTGATCGCAGCGTCCGGCCTGTCCGCCCTCGGGGTGGGCTGGCTGCTGAACACGGAGCTGAGCCTCGAAGTGCCGATCTCCGTGGTGATGGCGATCGTGTTCTTCCTGTGCATCATGCGGGAAATGCTGCGGCCCTCCCGTCACCGCCTCACCCTGTCGCTGTCCGGCACGGTGGTGGGCTGCCTGTTCAGCCTGCTGTGCGTGACCTGGCTGCAGGCGTTCTCCCTGGCGCAGGCGTCGCCGTGGCGCGCCGACGCCCTGTTCGCCTCCCTCACCCTGGGGCTGTGCGCCAGCCTCGCCGTGCTGGCGCTGCCGGGCAGCGGGAAGGCGCGGGTGCCGGGCTCAATCATCGCCGGTGCCGTGATGTGCTCCCTGATGGCGACCGTGTTCACCTCTCCGATCCTCACGATCCTTCTGTGCGGGGCGATGGGGGCCGTGGTGGCGGGCGTTGCCGTGTCCACCCACTATCTGATGGTGCGCGTCATCGCCGCGTACGACAACGCCGGGTACGCAGCCGTCGGCGCCGCCCCCGTGGCGGTGGCCGGGGTGGCGGTGCTGCTGTTCATGCGCGCCGGCATCCAGTGGCTCGGCCTCGGCTGAGCGCCCTTCCCACCTGCCCAGCCGATGCTCCCACCGCCGTGTCCGACGCGTCCGCTGCGGTGACGGCGCTGATCGCGGTGCGCGCAGCAACGACGTAGGATGGCGGGCATGGAACAAGCACTGTCTGTCATCTTCCTCATCCTCTCCGGCCTGGTGGGCGTGGGCACAGCCGGCTTCGCGTACGTCGTGGTCTCCCGCCTGTTCAACCGCGGCTGATATGGCGATCCCGCTCGACGACACCCTCCACCCCGACATCCGCCCCCTCGCGTGGCTCGTCGGTGAATGGAGCGGCACCGGCGCCGCTCAGCTCACCGGTGACGACGGCGAAGAGCACGGCCGCCGCATCGAACAGCGCGTCACCGTGTCCCACAGCGGCACCCCCGAGCTCACCTGGTCGATGCAGACCTGGCTGCTGCGCACCGACGACGACGGCCCCGAACGCGAACTCCTCATGAAGGAGCGCGGCACCTGGACCACCACCGGTCTGCTGCCCGGCCAGAACGAAGAGGCCGCCGCTGCCGCCCCCGCCGGCTCCCCCGAGTCCTACCTCTCCCACGGCGTCCGCTTCACCGTGGACGGCGGTGAGACCTGGAACGGTGAGGTCCGCGGACCGCGCCTCCATGTGGGAGCGGAGGCCGACGGGCGCTTCTTCACCCGCATGTTCGGCATGATCGGCCCCCGCATCATGTGGCTGCAGGAAGCTGGGGACTCCCCCACGAACCTGTCCCCCACCCTTTCGGTGGAGCTGGATCGCTCATGAGCGCGCTGAACACCCTCATCACCCGGGGCGCCGTTCCCGGCGACGGGCCCGACGCCGCTGCCGCCTGGCACTACGGCGAACTGCTGCGCGAGCAGCGCCGCCTCGAGGACGGCCGCGCCGTGGTGGACCTGCCGCACCTGGAGATCATCGAAGTCTCCGGTCCGGACCGCCTCACCTGGCTGACCACCATCACCTCGCAGGACCTCTCGGCCCTCGCCGACGGTGACAGCGCCGAACTGACGGTGCTGTCCCCGCAGGGCCGCGTGGAGCACTGGGCGCAGGTCATCGGCACCCCTGATTCCGTGCTCATGATCCTGGATACCGGAGCTCGGGCAGGCCTGCGCGACTACCTGGAGCTGATGACGTTCGCGAACCGGATCGAGCTCACCGACCGCGACGATCTGCGCGCCCTCGGCGCCACGTGCTCCCTGCGCGGGTTCATCGACGGCGCCGAGCCCGTCGCCGAGTTCGAGGAGTCATGGCCTGAGGTGGCGCCCGGGGGTGTCGCCTACAGCACCGGCCCGGATCTGGTGGAGCCGTGGTTCATCGGCCTGTTCGAGGAGTCCGCGCTGCGGACCGCCGTGGCGGAGGGCCGCCTGAAGGCCGAGCAGATGGCCGGGCTGGCCGCCGCTGAAGCGATCCGCGTGCTCAACCACCGGCCCCGTTTCGCCCGCGACGTCGACGACCGCTCCATCCCTCACGAACTGGACCTGCTGCGCACCGCCGTGCACACCGCGAAGGGCTGCTACCGGGGCCAGGAGACGGTCGCGAAGGTGCTGAACCTTGGGCAGCCGCCGCGCCGGCTCGTCCTGCTGCACTTCGACGGCTCCCAGGACCTGCTCGTGCCGGTGGGCGCCGAGGTGAAGTTCGGGAAGAAGAGCGTCGGCACCGTGACGACATCGGTGGTCCACGCCGATGCGGGGCCCGTCGGCCTCGCCATGGTGCGCCGCGCCGTCCCCCTCGACCAGCCGCTGACCGTGCAGTTCACGGTGGGTGAGGACGAAGTCGCGGTCGACGCCGCTCAGGAGCCGATCGTGCGCAAACGCGAGCATGCCGCCCGGCCGACGACGTCCAGCCTGACGAGGCGCTGACGTGGCTCCGCCGGTCTCGGACCGTGTGCGCATGGCCGTCGGCGGCTGGGCCGGGGGCGGCTTCACACGCGTGAAGCTGAGCCTGCCCCAGATCCTCCTCGCGGCGGGCACCGCCGCGGTCGCGTACCTGATCTGCCTGACCCTGTGGGGCCACCAGTACCCTTTCTTCGCGTCCATCACCGCGTTCATCATCATCGGATTCACCCTGGAGACGAAGGTGAACAAGGTGCTGGGGTTCTCCTTCGGGGTTCTGCTCGGCGTGCTGCTCGGGGAGACCGCCCGGCTCACGATCGGCTCCGGCGTATGGCAGATCTTCGTGACGATCACGGTGGCGGTCACGATCTCCCGGTTCCTCAACGACGGCATCGTGTTCTCCATCCAGGCGGGCATCCAGTCCCTGCTGGTGATGGTGATGCCGGTGACGCCGGTGATGGAGCCGACCAGTCGCATCGTCGACGCCCTCACCGGGATCATCCTCGGCGCGATCGCGTCGTTCCTGTTCACCGGGGATCCGCGCCGCGCCCAGTCCCGCGCCGCGAACAGCTTCTTCCTCGAGCTGGAGGATGCCCTCAACTCCCTCGCGCTCAGTGCCCGCACCGGCACACAGGACGTGGCGCGGGCCGCGCTGCGGAGTCTGCGCCGCAGCTCCCAGCGCCACACGGACGCCTGGCAGCTCGCCAATGATGCGGCGGAGGAGATCACCACCTACTCCCCCACCGCGCACCGGCACGCCCGGCATGTTCAGAAGGTGCATCATCTGCTGGTGGGCTCCGACCGCGCCATGCGCAACGTCCGAGTGATCGCGCGCCGCCAGGTCGAGTTCATGTCGGCCTCGCCCGGGCGCGAATTCCCCACCCTCGCCGCTGCCTATGTGGCAGGCGTGGACGCTGTGCAGGCGATCCGCCTCTCGGTGGGTGAGGACGCGGAGTTCACCGAGGCGCGCCGCAAGCTCAAGGAGTTCACCGCGTACCTCACGCCGGAGGACCTGCTGCGTCCTCGCGGCGAGGATCCGCTGGGCCGTGCCGCTCACTTCCAGGGCATCACCCTCGTTATCCAGCTGCGGTCGCTCGCGATCGACCTGCTGGAGGCGACGGGCCTGGAGGCGGCGGAGGCGCGCAGGTTCCTGCCGTCGCTGATCGTCGCGTCCGACGGCAACGCGATCGGGCCGCGCCCCCTCACGATGGAGCTGCAGGCCGTGGAGCCGCCGGCCACGACCGAGGCGCTGGAGCTGCTCATCACCGACCGTACCGACCCGGACCGCAATCACCCGCGGCGTCTGACATAGGATGGCTGCGTGTTCGCCTTCGTCATTGCTTCGTGGATCCAGTTCGTCCTGCTCATCCTCACCCTCGGTGTGGAGGTGTGGGCGTTCATCAACGCAGTCCGCTTCAGCAATGACGCCTACAACGCGACCTTCCGGCGCCCGAAGGGCTTCTGGGTGGCGCTGACTGGAGGCGCGCTCGCCGTCGGCGTGCTCAGCTTCCTGTCCGGCGGCCGGCTCTTCCTGCTGTCCATGGTGGCGGTGTGCGTGGCCGGCGTGTTCCTCGCGGACATGCTGCCGAACCTGAAGCGGGTGACCGGCCGGTGAACCGCGCACCGCAGAGCCGCAATGATCTGCGCGCCGACCCCGCTGGGGAGCGGCGCCTCCAGATCGCGTTCGCACTCATCGTCATCGCGGCGATCGCCGGTCTGGCCGGCATCTTCTTCATCTTCACCGGGAGCGCCCTGGCGTCCGCCCCGGTCATCGTGTCCACCGTGGTGACGGCGATCTTCTTCGGCGCCGGCCTGTTCCTCTGGACCCGGGACGTCTGACCGCGGGGACGACGGATCGGCTAGTCGGCAGCGGCATCCGTCGGCCGCACGAGAACGGCGGCGGCGAGGTCCTCATCGGCCAGAGCGTCCGCACCCACAGTGACGCGCGCCCCCGGCAGCAGGCCGTGCTCACGCGCCCGGCCGAGGACGGCAGGGTCCGCGTCGGACACCCGCACCACCGTCACCGAGGACCCCGCCTCCGCCTCCGCGAGCACCGCCGGCTGCGAGGTGCTCAGCGGCGGCAGGACGCCGTCGGCCGACGGGATCGGATCCCCATGCGGGTCCTGCTGCGGATGCTCGAGCAGGCGGTCGATGCGGTCCAGGAACAGGTCGCTGACCGCGTGCTCCAGCCGTTCGGCCTCATCATGCACTTCATCCCACGCGTAGCCCACGGCCTCCACGAGGTACGTCTCGATGAGGCGGTGGCGGCGCACCATCTGCAGGGCGAGGCGCCGGCCGAGGTCGGTGAGCTCAGCCGGCCGGTACGGCTCGTGCGTCAGCAGGCCCTGCGCGGTGAGACGGCGGACCGTGTCGGTGACGGCGGCGCGGGAGGTGCCGAACCGTTCAGCGAGCTGGGCGGCCGACGGGGGCTGGGAGTCCCATTCGGCCGCGGCCCAGATCGCCTTCACATAGTCCTGCGCCACCGGGGTCAGATCGTCGATGTCCACGGCCCCCACCATAGTGCGACCAGCAGCAGGTTGAGTGCGATGATCGCGACGGCCGTCGTCCACGCGGCGACGATGAGCCAGCGGGACGTGGGGTGCTCGCCCATGAGGGTGCGGTCGGAGGCGAACCGCACCAGGGGCACGAGCGCGAACGGGATGCCGAGGCTCAGCACCACCTGGCTGAGGACGAGCGCCTCGGTGGGGTCGGCGCCGATCGCGAGGATGAGGAGGGCCGGCAGAACGGTGACGGCGCGGCGGGCCAGCAGGGGGATCCGACGGTGCAGCAGGCCCGCCATGATCTCCGACCCCGCGAACGCCCCCACGCTTGTGGAGGCGAGGGCGGAGGCGAGCAGGCCCACCGCGAACAGTCCCCCGACGACGGGGCCGACCTGAGCGGCGATCTGCGCGTGGGCGCCGTCGATCGTGTCGGTCCCGTCGGCCCCTGGGAGGGCCGCGGCGGCGAGCACGAGCATGCCGATGTTGACCGAGCCGGCGAGGAGGAGGGAGAGGACCACGTCGATGCGGGTGGCGTGCAGCAGGCGGGCCCGGGTGGTGGCGCCGGAGCTGCCGGTGCCGGTACGGGCGGCGCTGGTTCGGGTGGCGCCGGTGCGCTCGGCGTGATCCCGCCCCAGGCTGGAGTGCAGGTAGATGACGTGCGGCATCACGGTGGCGCCGAGCATGCTGGCGGCGATCAGCACCGCGTTCGTGTCGGCGAACCGAGGCACCAGGCCGCCGGCGATGCCGGTGGCGCTGACCGGGGCGATGACGAGCCCGGCGAGGAACCCGCCGGTGATGATGAGCAGCAGTCCGAGGATGACGATCTCGAAGGTACGGGAGCGGTGGCGGGTCTGGAGGGCGAGGATGCCGAGGGAGACCACCGCGGTGATGACCCCGCCGACGAGCAGGGGCAGGTCGAAGAGGATGTGCAGCGCGATGGCACCGCCCACCACTTCGGCGAGGTCGGTGGCGGCGGCGACGAGTTCCGCCTGCGCCCAGTACGTGAGGCGGCTGCGCCGGCCGAGGCGCTCCCCCACCAGCTGCGGCAGGGAACGGCCGGAGGTGATCCCGACCTTCGCGGAGAGGTACTGGACGAGCACCGCCATGAGGTTGGCGAGCACGAGCACCCACAGAAGGCCGTAGCCATAGTCGGCGCCGGCGGTGAGGTTGGCGGCGACGTTGCCGGGGTCCACGTAGGCGACAGCGGCGACGAATGCGGGACCGAGCAGGACGATGAGGCGGGATCGAGCAGACATGGAAGTTAAGTTACCTTAACTTCCGGTGATCACCTCATCAGCTGATCCACCGCGACCTGCGCATCCACCAGGTCGCGCAGGGGCCCGTCGGCCTGTCGCGATACCCGCAGCAGGATCGCGAGCGCTCCGATGACCTGCTCGTAGCGGTCGGACGGCTCGTCGATCGGCCACGGCTCGGTGCCGAGTCGGCGCAGAAATGAGCTGGCGGATGCGTCGTGGTACGGCACGTACTCCCACGGCGCGAGTCCGAAGAGGACCGCGGCGCCGATGCCCATGACGGCTTCGGCGGTGAGGTCGGAGTCGTAGGCCCGCAGCGCGGGGACCATGGAGTCGAGAGCGCTGGAGCCGGTGCCGGCGGCGAACAGCTGGGCGAAGGCGGAGTCCACCTGCTGGGCGCCCACCCGGTCTCGGGCGTCGCCGATCATCCGCAGAGCATCAGGGTCGGCGAGGGCGCGGGTTTCGGCGGCGGCGCGGAAGTCGTCGAACCAGGTGTCGTCACCGCGGGAGAAGGCCTCGGCGATGGCGGCGAAGTCGTCAGCGTAGGAGAGCGCAGCGACGCGGCGCTGATCCCGAGTCGGGGCCTCGGCGGGGACGGTCTCGACGATGCGGCCGATCGCGTCGATGAACTCCGGTGTGGTGGTGATCCTCATGGCCTCACTCTAGCCGCGACGGCCCGGGACCTCAGGCGAGCCCACCAGCCGAGGCTCGGCGAGGTTGCCTGGACGCTCATCTGTCCCTCACCGGTCGATCATCCTGTGTTCCCCATCGTGTTGCCGGGCCGCACCAAGGTGGGCATCGTGACCGGCCCATCCGGACGCTGCGCCGCGGGGCCCTCACGATGACCGAATCCTGGAAGGAGCCCGTCCATGAAGATGTCAGTGATCGGAGTCGGCTACCTCGGTGCGGTTCATGCCGCGTCGATGGCGAAGCTGGGGCATGACGTGGTCGGCATCGACATCGATGCCGACCGAGTCGCCGCTCTCAACGAGGGCCGCTCCCCCTTCTTCGAACCGGGATTCGATGAGCTGCTGTCCGACGGGATCAGCAGCGGCACACTGCGCTTCACCACCGACTGGGCGGACCTCACCGACTGCCGGGTGCACTTCCTCGCGCTCGGCACACCGCAGAAGCCGGATTCGAACAGCGCGGACCTGTCCTACATCCAGTCGGCACTGGCCTCCCTGACCGGCGCCCTCGCTGCCGCCGGTGCCTCCGGCGGGGGCGAGGGGTCCCGCCCACTGATCGTCGGGAAGTCGACCGTTCCCGTCGGCACTGCCCGCAAGCTGCGCGACCAGGTGGCCGACCATGCTGACCTCATGTGGAACCCCGAGTTCCTCCGCGAAGGCTTCGCCGTCCAGGACACCCTCACCCCGGACCGCCTCGTGTACGGCGTCGCCGCCGACGACGAGACCGCACCCGAAGTCGCGATCCTCGACGAGGTGTACCGGGCCATCATCGACACCGGTGTGCCCCGCTTCGTCTACGGCCTGGAGACCTCCGAACTGGTGAAGGTCAGCGCCAACGCGTTCCTCGCCACGAAGATCTCCTTCATCAACGCGATCGCCGAGGTGTGCGAAGCCACCGGCGGTGACGTCACCCAGGTGGCGGAGGCGATCGGGGCGGATGAGCGCATCGGGTCGAAGTTCCTGCGCGCCGGTCTCGGCTTCGGCGGCGGCTGCCTCCCGAAGGACATCCGGGCGTTCATGGCCCGCGCGGAGGAGCTGAACGTCGGTGAGGCGGTCGGTTTCCTCCGCGAGATCGACGCGATCAACATCCGCCGGCGTGAGCGCGTCCTCAACCTCGCCCGCCTCGAACTGCAGGGGGATCTCGCCGGTAAGCGCGTCACCGTGCTCGGCGCCGCGTTCAAGCCGAACAGTGACGACACCCGCGACTCCCCCGCTCTCGACGTGGCCCACATGCTGCATCGGGAGGGCGCGAAGGTGACGGTGACGGACCCGCAGGCGATCCCCAATGCCCGCAGGCGCTTCCCGGAGCTCACGTATGTGGAGAACTGTGAGGAGGCGATGATCGATGCGGAACTGGTCATCCTCGGCACCGAGTGGGCGCGCTTCAGGGAACTGTCGCCGACGGTGACGATGCGGCTCGTGCACCCGGGCGCGTCCATCATCGACGCCCGCAACGTCCTCGATCCGGCCGCGTGGCGCGCCGCCGGCTGGGTGTTCCACGCTCTCGGCCGCATGTCGCCCCAGCACAGCTTCCCGGTGCAGCAGCCGTCGTGGATGGCCGACGGATGCCGATCTCAGAAGAAGCGCGTCGCGCAGCCCGTTGCCGCCCGGCCCGCCACTGCGCACGCGAATGTCCCCCAGCCCACCGCCGCGCACGCGAGCGCCGGCGCGGCCGCAGACACCGGCACGGTCACCAGCGTCGGCGCGGCCGCAGGCGCCTGAGAGCAGGCACGGGCGTCTATCGGCTGGCTGTTGCGATAGAGCGGCTGCCCTGCCGCTAGGCGCCCATGCCCGTCCCGGCGGGGCGGGTCAGGGAGCAGACGGCCGGGCCAGAGCGGAGCCGGAGTAGTCGGTGAGCAGGCGGCAGGGTCAGAGCGCGGCCGGAGGGGTCGGGGCGCCGGCGGGCGGCTGGATCTTCGGGTAGCGGCCGCTGACGGCCGAGACTGCGGCAGCGGAACCGGTGGGGGCGGTGGCTCCGTCGGCCCCTGCAGCGCCCGCGGCGCCAGCGGATCCGTCAACACCCGGGGTCCCCGCGGTGACGGTGCGGCGGGCGGGCGCCGGATCCCAGTGGCCGTCCACGAGGCGGCGCTGCACCAGGATCGCCGCCCCGAGCAGGAGGGCGCCGAACACGAGCAGCAGGACCGCGCCGAGCACGGCGCCCGCCGACGCTCCCCACCCGAGCAGGATGCCGACCACGGCGAAGTCCGTGTCGCCGAACGTGGTGTTCGCGGAACCGAACGAGCCGAGCACCCCCATCAGCAGGGCGGGCAGGAACGTCACCAGCAGGCCGTTGACGAACGCGCCGACGATGGCTCCGCGCCGGCCACCGGTCGCGTTGCCGAACACGCCCGCTGCGCCGCCGGTGAAGAAGTGCGGCACCAGGCCCGGCAGGATCAGCGCGAGGCCGAACGCCGGCCCGAACACGGTGCCGAGCAGCAGCAGGCCGATCAGACCGCCGGTGAACGAGGACAGGAATCCGATCAGCACGGCGTTCTGCGCGTACGGGAACACGATCGGGCAGTCCAGCGCGGGGATCGCGCCCGGCACCACCTTCTTCGCAATGCCCTGGAACGCGGGCACGAGCTCACCGAGGATGGTGCGCACACCGAACAGGATCACCGCCACGGCGATGCCGAACTGGAGGCCCTGCGTCACCGCCAGCATGATGAAGTTGCCGACGCTTGATGCGCCCGCCTCCCCCGGCCCGGCGGCGAACGCCGCGAACGCCTTCTCCTGGCCGACCCGGGCCAGCGCCACCAGCGCCACGATCACGTACATGATCACCATCGACAGCGCGGTCGCGACCATCGAGTCGCGCAGGAACCGCAGCGACTCCGGCACCCTGATGTCCTCGGTGGAGCGGGAGCGGCCCTTCGGGTCCACGAGGCGGCCCACAGCGCCCGCCGCGATGTACCCGGCGGTGCCGAAATGGCCGATCGCGATCGCATCGTTCCCGGTGACCTTACGGGTCCAGACGTGCCCGAGTGCGGGGGTCGCGACCATGATGATGCCGAGCAGAACGGCGCCGATCAGCACCACCAGCACGGACGGCATCCCCGCGGACGCCAGCACGATCGTCAGCAGGGTGGCCATGAACAGCAGGTGGTGCCCGGTGAGGAACACGTACCGCAGCGGAGTGATGCGCGCCAGCAGGATCGCGACGAGGAACCCGGCGATCATCAGCCACAACACCTGCGCGCCGAAGTCCTGCTGGGCGATGCCGACGATCGCCTCATTCGTGGGCACCACACCCTGCGCGCCGAGCGCGTCCTCGATCATGGTGCCCAGCGGCGCGAGCGAAGCGACGACGAGGCCGGCGCCGGCGCCGATGAGGAGGAACCCGAGGGTGGCTTTGACGGCGCCCCCGATCACCTGGCCGGTGGAGCGCCGCAGCGCGAGCAGGCCGACAGCGGTGATCAGGCCGATGAGGAAGGCGGGGACCGCAAGGATCTCGTTGACGATGAACGCGGCGATGCTGACCAGGATGTCCATGACGTCAGACTACCGGGCGGGGAGACCCCGTCGGCCGCTACGATTCCCGCCATGAAGCCGTTCATTGTGATCGCCACCCGAGCCGACGCCGCCGCCGACCCCGAGTACGAAGCGGTCCTGCGGTTCTCGGGCCTGCAGCCGTCTCAGCTGCGCCGTGTCCGCCTCGAAGCAGGGCCCTTCCCCTCCGACATCGACCTCGACGACATCTCCGGCATCATCGTGGGCGGCTCGCCCTACACCACCTCAGATCCGCCCCATGCGAAGTCTGCGGAGCAGGTCGCGGCGGAGGCGGAGCTGTCGGCGCTGCTGGACCAGGTCATCGACCGCGACATCCCCTTCTTCGGCGCCTGCTACGGCGTGGGCACGCTCGGCGTCCACCAGGGCGCGGTGCTGAGCACCGAATACGGGGAGGAGGTGGGCCCCACGCCGATCACGCTCACGGCCGACGGCGCCGCCGACCCGCTGATCCGGCAGGCTGACCTGCCGGGCACGTTCCCCGCGTTCGTGGGGCACAAGGAGGGAGTGGCATCCCTGCCGGAGCATGCCGTGGTGCTCGCCACCGGTGAGGCCGCACCGGTTCAGATGTTCCGCGTGGGGACCCGGCAGTACGCAACCCAGTTCCATCCGGAACTGGACCAGCAGGGCCTGGCGGAGCGCATCCGCATCTACCGCCACGAGGGATACTTCGCGCCCGAGGAGATGGACGAGCTGCTGGGCCGGGTGGCGCAGGCGCGCACCCCGGAGGCGAACCGTCTGCTGCGGGCGTTCGTGGAACTGTTCGCGCGGGACTGATCAGACGTCGTAGATGCGGCGCAGCGCCTGGTCGATCTCCTGCTTCGAGGTGAAGTCGCCGATCACTTCCATCGGCACCCCCACATCGCCGAGGGTCTTCGCGATCTCGCCGGAGGTGAGGATGAACGCCGCCTCCTTCGCACGGCCCTTCGCGGAGATCGTGTCCGTCGCCTCCGCATTCACGTAGCGGGTCCAGCCCCAGTCCTCCAGCACCTGCTCGAGCGTGTTCTTCAGGAACAGACTGGTGCCCAGTCCGTTGCCGCACACGGTCAGCGCCAGGTGCGTCTCAGTGCCGGTGCCGGCGGCGCGGTCGGCACCCGTCGGCCCCTCATCATCACCACGAGAAGGCGGGTCCGTCGCGGGCGGCGGCCCGGCGGGCGCCGCCCCGGCATCGCGGGTGCGCAGCACCCGTCGGACCGACTGCTCACTGCGGGCCGCGAACAGGCGCCGCCGCTGCTCCGCATCCGCGAGCACGCCGGCGAGCTGCGCGAGCGCCTGCTGATGCTGGTCGGAGTCCGCAGCGGCGAGCGCCACCACCATCTCCACCGGGTCGTTGCTCTCGTGCCCGAACTCGACCGGGTGGGCGAGCCGCAGCACCGACATCCCCGTGCGGGTCACGGAGTCCGACGGGCGCGCATGCGGCAGCGCGAACCCGGGGGCGATCACGATGTACGGGCCGTGCTCCTCCACGCTCGCGACCATCGCGTCGGTGTAGGCGGAGTCCGCAACCCCTGCCTCCTCCAACAGGGCACCCGCCGCGACGACGGCGCTGCGCCAGTCGGCGACCTCGGCTCGGATACGAACCGCTCCGGCGGGGATCAGGTCGGCGAGATCGGTCATGCGCTCCTCCTGGTGTGCGGGCGAATGCCCGGGGCTCGTGCGGGCCGAGGCCGGCCAGCGGTTTCAGCGTACACAGCGAACGACCGCCCCCGGGTCTGCGGGGACGGTCGTTCACGTCAGCGGGCTGGACCCGCGTCGATTCGGCAGTGCGGGACCGTGGCGGTCCCGGGCCGCATCACTTCATCTTGGTGCCGGCGGAGCGGAGGTTCTCCGCCGCCTCGACCACGCGGGCGGCCATGCCGGCCTCAGCGGCCTTGCCCCAGGCGCGCGGGTCGTACATCTTCTTGTTGCCGACCTGGCCGTCCACCTTGAGGACACCGTCGTAGTTGCGGAGCATGTGCTCGGCGACGGGACGGGTGAAGGCGTACTGGGTGTCGGTGTCGACGTTCATCTTGATGACGCCGTTGTCCACGGCCTCCATGATGTCCTCGTGGGAGGAGCCGGAGCCGCCGTGCATCACGAGGTCGAACGGCGCGTCCTTGCCGTACTTCTCGCCCACAGCGTCCTGGATCTCCTTGAGGATCGACGGGGTGAGCTTCACGCCTCCCGGCTTGTACACGCCGTGCACGTTGCCGAAGGTGAGGGCGGTGAGGTAGCGGCCGTTCTCGCCGAGCCCGAGGGCCTCCACGATCGCCATGCCGTCCTCAACGGTGGAGAACAGCTTGGTCTTGTCAGAGGTGTCCGCGGCGATGCCGTCCTCCTCGCCGCCCACAACGCCGACCTCGATCTCGAGGATCTTCTTCGCCTCCTGCGACTTCTCCAGCAGGCGCTTGGCGATCTCGAGGTTCTCCTCGACCGGCACAGCGGAGCCGTCCCACATGTGCGACTGGAAGAGGGGGTTCAGGCCCTTCTTCACCCGGTTCTCGAGGTCCCAGTCGATCAGCGGGTCCACCCAGGTGGGGAGGATGTCCTTCGGGCAGTGGTCGGTGTGCAGTGCAACGGTGACGTCGTAGCTGTCAGCGATCACGTGGACGTACTCGGCGAACGCGAGGGAGCCCTTGACGCGGTCCTTGACGGTGGAGCCGGAGAAGTACTCAGCGCCGCCGAACGACACCTGGAGGATGCCGTCGGACTCCGCCTCTGCGAAGCCGCGGATGGCGGCGGTCGCGGTCTGCGAGGAGGACACGTTGATCGCGGGGTAGGCGAACTTGCCCTTCTTCGCGCGGTCGATCATCTCGGCGTACTTCTCTGGGGTTGCGATGGCCATCCCTGATCTCCTTCATGGGGCTGTCGAACAGAACGCTTCCATCCTCCCACAGGGCACCTGGCCGTCCAGCAGGGCGGAAGTCCCCCGCTGCGGCACCGGTCACCGGCTCGGCATGCGTCCAGCCGTCGGACCGTTCGCCGGCACGGTCACGGCGAGGACGAAGCCGCCGTCCTCCGTGGGCTCCGCGGTGACCTCCCCGCCGAGAGCGCCGACGCGTTCGCGCACTCCCCGGATTCCGAGACCCGCACCGGGGGCGGCGACGGCGTTCTCATCGACCGCCTTCCCGGACCGGATCCGCACCGTCACCGCGTCCGCGCTCCGCTCCAGGTCGACGTCCACCGCCGCGCCGGGCGCGTGGCGCATCGCGTTGGACAGTCCCTCCTGCACGGTGCGGCACACCGCGAGCTGCAGGGTGGGCGGCAGCTCCAGCGGCGCCTGCTCCCAGTCACCGTGCCAGTGCTCGGTGACGCTGACCCCGGCCCGACGGGTGCCGTCGATCACCTGGGGCAGGTCCGTGAGGTCGGGCTGGGGCGCGGTGAGAGCGGACCCGTCGACCGCGCCTGCTCCCCCGCCGCCCGTCTCGGATCCCCCGCGGGAATCACCGGCCGCACCGGGTGCGGCTGTTCCCACAGCACCGGCGCCCGCGGCGCCTGCCGCGGCCGGATCCGGATTCGCTCGGAGGATCGCGAGCAGCGACCGCATCTCCGTCAGCGCCTGCCGGGACGTCGCCGCGATCTGGTCGAACTCCTCCACCACCTCCGGTGCCATCTCCCCCGGGAGGCGGTACTGCGCTGTTGACGCCTGCACGCTGATCACCGACATCGAATGCGCCACCACATCATGCAGCTCGCGCGCGATCCGGGTGCGCTCCTCCAGGTCGGTGCGCGCCTGCTCCGACCGGTCGCGCTCCTGCACCACCCGCAGCGACTCGCGCCGCTCCGCCGCCAGCGCCTGCCGGTTCTCCAGGAACTGGTTCAGCAGGTACCCGGCGACCCCCGCTGTCGCGAGGGTGCTCGCGGCGAGGATCGGCAGCACGATCGTCACTGCCCAGCCGAGCGAGGTGTGCAGGAGGACCCCCGCCGCTTCGGAGACGATGATGGCGCCGAGCAGGGCCGAGGCGACCGTCAGGCCGAGGACCTGCCGGCCGGCGAACAGCTGCAGGTACACGAAGACGCTGACCGCGAGGGTCGCCGCCAGCGTGGTGGGCAGAGCCACCAGGGCATCGCCCGAGATGAAGCGGATGCTCAGCAGGAGGACCGCGCTGAACAGGATCGTCGCCGAGGTGATGCGCGGCCACCATCCGGCCGCCGCCACCGACGCGCACATCAGCGCCGGCCCCGCCACCAGCAGCGCGATCGAGGTCAGCGCAACCGGCCCGAACACCTCCGTCCCGGCCCCGGAATCCGCGCTCGACCACGAGGAGACCACCGCGAACATCAGCAGCAGGATCGGCACGAGGGCGGTGGCCCCCAGCAGTGCCTGCACCACCACCCAGCCGTGCAGGGAGAAGCCGAGACGATCGCGGGTCCCGTCGGCCTCCTCCCACCCTTCCAGCGGCACCGCACCCCGACGGTCCCCCAGCGCCGCCAGCGTCACCCGCGCTTCGATCAGCGCCATCACCCGCAGCAGCAGCGGGGCCGTGACGATGAACGCGACCGCCATCGTGGTGAAGACGACCAGGTCAGCGACCATCCAGCCGCCGCCGGCCTCCTGGACCGACGGGTCCATGCCCATCAGCATCCGCACCACCTGCAGAGTCGCGGGCTCTGTGCCGGCGACCCCCAGCGACCCGAGCGCCGCCACCGCGCTGACCGTGGAGAACAGTGCGAGAGCCGCCCACCCGACCAGCATCACCGCCCAGCATCCGCGCATGATCGGCGCGACCACCGCTTCGAACAGCACGTCCAGCCAGCGCCGCACATCCGCGAACGCCCGGCCGAGGGTCTCCATCGACGTGATCGGCTCGTACCCCGCATCGGGGATCCGCCACCCGTCGTCCTGCGCCCAGAAGTTGACGCGGGAGCGGGTCAGCTGCGCCGCCCACCCGCACAGCAGCAGAGTGGGCGGCAGCAGCAGCACCATCGCCGCGATCACCAGCGGGCCGACCACACCGAGGAGGGTGAGCACGCCGAACGTGGCGATGGTGAGGGCGGCGGAGATCAGCATGCCGCCGGACACGAACACGAGGTCGTGGCCGGCTCGGATGAGCTGAAAGCGCAGAGCGGTGATCATGTGTCCACGCTAGCGGCGGGGTCGGGCGCGCGCGTCATGCCGAAGGACCATTGCGCCCGGCGCGGCTCAGCCGAGCGGAGGAGGGGCCCGTCGGGGGAGGCGCCGCGGCGGGGCCGACGGATACTCTGAGACCATGAGCTCCGCACCTGAGAAGAACACTCCCACCGCCGCGCCCGGTACCGGCCCGTCCGAGGGCGGTGCGGGCGCGGTCGCGCCGATCCGCGTCGCCATCGTGGACGACCAGCCGATGGTCCGCGAGGGCTTCTCGGCCATCCTCGCAGTGCAGCCGGACATGGAGGTGGTGGGCACCGCCGCCGACGGGTTCCAGGCCGTCCGCCTCGCCCAGTCCAGCCCCCTGGACGTCATCCTCATGGACATCCGCATGCCGCAGATGGACGGGCTCGAGGCGATGCGCCGCATCTTCGCGGAGCACGGCGCCGATGCCGACGCCCCGCGCATCATCATCCTCACGACGTTCGATGCGGACGACTATGTGTTCACCGCCCTGCGCGACGGCGCCAGCGGCTTCCTCCTCAAGGACGCCGCCGTGCCGGAGCTCCTCAACGCCGTCCGCGTGGTGCACGAAGGAGGGGCTCTGCTCGCGCCGAGCATCACCCAGCGGGTCATCGCCGACTATGCCGCGGACCCGGAGCGGAAGTGGACCCCGTCGGACGACTCCGGTCAGCCCCGCTCCGACGCTGCTGCCGCGTACGACACCCTCACCGAGCGGGAGCAGGGTGTGCTCCAGCTGATCGCCGCGGGCCGGTCCAACGCCGAGATCGGCGCCGAGCTCTTCCTCGCCGAACCGACCGTGAAGACGCACGTGTCGCGGATCCTGCAGAAGCTGGATCTGCGCGACCGCACGCAGATCGTCGTGTTCGCGTACGAGAACGGCCTGGTCCGCAGCGCCGGGCGGTGACCGGGGGCCGGGTCAGGCGGCCGGGCGCTGCTATGCGGCGCTGGCGGCTGCGGCTGGGCCGACGGGGGCGTCGGTGATCGTCGCGGTGTCGATGACGAGGCGGAAGTGCACATCGCCTGTGACCACGCGCTCGTACGCCTCGTCGATCTGCTCAGCGCTGATGACCTCGATCTTCGCAGCCAGGCCGTGCTCCGCGCAGAAGTCGAGGGTCTCCTGCGTCGCGGCGATGCCGCCGATGTTGGAGCCGGCGAGGACCTTGGAGTTGCCGATGACCGCGCCGGCCGGCAGCGGCAGGCCCTCGGGTGGCAGGCCCACGAGCACCATGGCGCCTCGCGGCTTCAGCAGGCCCAGGTAGTCCTTCAGCTCGAATGCGGCGGAGACGGTGTTGAGGATGAAGTCGAATTCGCCGCGGTGATTCGCGAAGAAGTCGGGATCCTCCGCGGTGGCCGCGAGGCGGTTCGCGCCAAGGGCGAGCGCGTCGGCCTCCTTGGCGCGGGTGCGGGACAGGACGGTGACATCGGCGCCCTTCGCAGCGGCGATCTGGACGCCCATGTGGCCGAGCCCGCCGAGACCGACGACGGCGACCTTGTCGCCCTCCTTCACGTCCCAGTGGGTGATGGGGTTGTAGGTGGTGATGCCGGCGCACAGCAGCGGCGCGGCTTCGAGGAACTCGAGCTTCTCGGGGATGCGGACGGCGAAGCGTTCGTTGACCACGATCTTCTCGGAGTATCCGCCCTGGGTGATGGTACCGTCGACGTCTTCGGAGTTGTAGGTTCCGGTGGCGCCGTTGAGGCAGAACTGTTCGTTGTCCTCGCGGCACTGCTCGCAGTCGCCGCAGGAGTTGACGAGGCAGCCCACTCCGACGCGGTCGCCGACCTTCCATCGGGTCACGTCCGCGCCGACCTCGCTGACGACGCCGGCGATCTCGTGGCCGACGGTGAGCGGGAAGTGCGCCCGGCCCCACTCGTTGGTGATGGTGTGGATGTCGCTGTGGCACACGCCGGCAGCCTTGATGTCGATGACGATGTCGTCGGCGCGGGGGTCGCGGCGTTCGATCTCGGCGACGTCGAAGGGCTGATCGGGTCCGGTCTTCTGCAGGGCTTTCACGGTGAAGGTCATGCCGCCAGGGTAGCGACGCGGCCTGGAGGTTCGGCGGGCTACCGGTGCAGGTCGCGCGGCACGTCGACATGCTGCGTGACCCAGGTGTGCATGACGATGGCGGCGGCGTGCCCCACGTTGATGGAGCGGGTGGAGCCGAACTGGGAGATCCCGACGATGGCCGATGCGGCTCTGAGGATCTCGGGGCTCACTCCCCCGCCCTCCTCACCGAACACGAGGACGCTGCTGGCGGGCAGCGGGGTGTGCTCGAGCGGCACGGCGCCGTCGACGTTGTCGATCGCGATGATCTCGCGGCCCGCGCTGCGCGCCCAGGCGATGAACTCTTCAGGCGTGGGGTGGTGGTGTTCGTGCTGGTAGCGGTCGGTGACCATGGCGCCGCGGCGGTTCCAGCGGCGTCGGCCGACGATGTGGAACGCGGCCACGCCCATGGCGTTCGCAGTGCGGACGATGGAGCCGATGTTGAAGTCGTGCTCCACGTTCTCGATCGCAATGTGCAGGTCGTTGCGGGTGGCGCGGTCGAGCTCGGCCACGATGGCGTCGCGCCGCCAGTAGCGGAAGCGATCGGGGACGTTGCGTCGGTCCCCGTGGGCGAGGAGGTCCGGGTCGAGGCGGGGATCCGTCGGCCAGGGCTCCGGGTGCGGGCCCACGCCGACCGCCGGCCGGCCCGGGGAGGCCGACGTCGCAGGGGCTGCCGGGGCGGTGCGCTCCGCCGGCTGAGCCGGTGCGGCGGGCGCCGCCGGGTCAGCGGGGCCGACGGGGTCGCTGGCGCTCACTGGTCCTTCTTGAGCTCTTCGAGGTGCTTCTCGTCCGGGTCCGGCAGGCCCGCGGCGCGGCGCTTGCGCTCACGCATGATCAGCTTGACGAGGATCCACAGGCACACCAGCACGACGAGCACGTAGCAGACCTTGGAGAAGATGTCGGTGTACGGCTCGATGACCTGCCAGCGGGAGCCGAGGTAGTAGCCGAAGGCGATGAAGATCGCGTTCCAGATCGCGGAGCCGGCGGCGGTGAGCAGGGTGAACACACCGAACGGCATGGCGAACATGCCGGCGGGCACGGAGATCAGGGAGCGGATGCCGGGGATGAAGCGTCCGAGGAACACGGCGGTCTTGCCGTGCTTCTGCATGAACTCGTCGGTCTTCTGGAAGTCCTTGGCGTTGATCAGCGGCAGACGGATGAAGATCTCGCGGGTTCGCTCCGGGCCGAGGGCGCGGCCGATGCCGTACAGGATGTACGCGCCGAGCACGGACCCGATCACGGACCAGATGAGGATGCCGATGTAGGTGTGTTCGCCGCGGCCGGCGGAGACGCCGCCGAGCGGGAGGATCACTTCGGAGGGGATCGGCGGAAAGACGCATTCGAGGAGGAGAAGCAGGGCAACGCCCGGCCCGCCGAGCGTCCCCATGGTGTTCACGGCCCAGTCAATGATGTTCACGCCGGCAATCCTACGCACCTCCCCCGACGACCCGGCCGGCCTCCACGAGTTCTGCACGTCGTCTGCGCGAACGGGTGACGAACCCGACTGAAGGGTGGGCGGGAGCGGGGGCCGACGGGTGCGGGGATGAGGGGCGACGGGCTCCGCAGACGGGCACGGATCCGCCGCATTCAGTAGGAATGCGACGGTCGGAGGGTTACCGTACTGTTATGACTTTCAATCCGAATGCCAACATCGGCTCAGGGAACGTGGGCCGCGCCGGCGGTGGCGGCGGATTCGGGGGCGGCGGACTGCCCCTGGGCCCGCTCATGATGCTGGGCGGCGGTGGCGGCGGCACCATTGTGCTGATCATCCTGTTCCTCCTGTTCTCCGGCATGTTCAGCGGGGGCGGCGGTGGCGGCCAGGAGCAGCAGAGCGCCCAGGGAGGGGCCCTGGAGCACTGCCAGACCGGCAAGGACGCCAACGAGAAGGACGACTGCTACGTCCAGGCCGTGGTGGAGACTGCGGACGCGTTCTGGCAGCAGGAGGCGAAGTCCGCCGGCTTCACCTGGAAGGAGCCGCAGGGCCGAGTCTTCTCCGGCAGCGTCAGCACCGGCTGCGGCGCCGCCTCCTCGGACACCGGCCCGTTCTACTGCCCGGCCGATTCCACGATCTACGTGGACGTGTCGTTCTTCGATGAGCTCTCCAGCCGCTTCGGCGCGAACCAGGGGCAGCTCGCGAAGGCCTACGTGGTGGCGCACGAGTACGGCCACCACATCCAGAACCTCGACGGCACGATGAACCGCATCAACCGTCGTGATACGGGCCCGAAGTCCGACCAGGTGGCGCTCGAGCTGCAGGCCGACTGCTACGCCGGTGTCTGGGCCCGCAATGCTGTGGAGACGAAGGACTCGGACGGCAACCGCTACATGGAGCCGCTCACCGAGCAGGATGTGAAGGACGCCCTCTCGGCCGCCTCCGCGGTGGGCGATGACCACATTCAGGGGGAGGTCGCCGGCGGTAGGGTTCAGCCCGATACGTGGACGCACGGCTCCAGTGAGAAGCGCCAGCAGTGGTTCATCACCGGCTACAACGAAGGCTCCTACGGCGCCTGCGACACGTTCAGCAACCGCGGCTGACCCACAGCGGCAGCGGGAGCGGACCCCGCAGCCCGATTCGGATTGACGAAGCGCCCCGTCGGATCATCTCCGGCGGGGCGCTTTCTCATGCGCACACACCTGCGCCGGCGGCACGGGCGCAGGGGGAGCAGGCCTGGTCGCTGGCGAGTCTGAGGTCAGAGCCCGAGTTCGGACAGTTCGTAGGCGTAGATGTAGTCGTAGCCGGCGTCGGTGACGGCACGGCGGGACTCCTCGGAGCGGTGCATGATGACGGCGACCGCGCGGATGTCCGCACCCTCCTGTTCGAGCGCCTCGGTGGCGGTGAGCACCGATCCGCCGGTGGTGGAGGTGTCCTCCACGGCGATGACGGGGCGCCCCTGCACACCGGGGCCCTCGATGCGGCGTTGCAGACCGTGCGCCTTGTTCGCCTTGCGCACCACGAACGCATCCAGCGGGTCACCGGTGAGGGACCCCGCGGCGGACAGCGCCGCGGACGCGTGCATGATGGACGTGGCGACGGGGTCGGCACCGAGGGTGAGGCCGCCGACGGCCTCCACCGTCCCCAGCAGGCCCTGGGATTCGAAGAGGTCCAGCATCACGCGGCCCACGAGCGGGGCTGCTTCGTGGTGGAGGGTGATGCGGCGCAGGTCGATGTAGAAATCGGCCTCCTTGCCGGAGGACAGGGTGACGCGCTGGTGGACCACGGCGAGTTCGCCGATGAGGTCGAGCAGGCGGGCGCGAGCGGTTTCAGAGGAGACGGTGAAGGGGCTGTTGGTGACCATGCCCCCAGTCTAAGCGGCGCGACTGCCTCAACGGCGGGGCTTGTCGCCGCGGCCCCCGTCGGCCTCCGGGGCGTCCCACCACGGCATCCGCAGGCGGCGCAGCGCACTGCCAGTGCGGGCGGTGCGCAGCTTGCGTTCGTTCAGGCGGCGCGACCATCCCGGCCCCGTCAGCCGACGGATCAGCGGCCGCGGCATGATCCGGGAGATCTCCGAGGCAGTCCGGTACTTCAGCGACGGGATCGACAGCACCTCCCCCTTCGCGCTGTCCTTCAGCGCCTGCTCCACCACGTACGGGGCCTTCAGCCAGGTGACGCGGGGCAGGCCCTGCACATCGATCGCGGCGCGCTCATGGAACTCCGTCTCCACGAACCCCGGCAGCAGCGCAGTCGCGGTCACCCCCGTGCCCTCCAGTTCGAGAGCGAGCGCTTCGGTGAACACGGTGACCCAGCTCTTGGCGGCGGCGTACGTGCCGGCGGCGGTGTATCCGGCGAGGGAGGACACGTTGATGATGGCGCCGCGGCCGCGCTGCATCATCGAGTTCGCGGCCGTGTGCGAGAGCACCAGCACCGCCCTGACCAGGAGGTCCAGCTGGATCTCGTGCTCCTCGACGTCCGTGGCGAGGAACTCGGTGTGCAGGCCGTAGCCGGCGTTGTTCACCAGCAGATCGATCGGAGTGACCGGGTCGGTGAGGCGCCGCGCCGCGCGGTCGAGCCCGTCGCGGTCCGACAGGTCCACCGCGAGGGTGCTGACGCGGACGTCGTGGAGGGATTCGATCTGTGCAGCGACAGCGTCCAGGCGTTCGGCGTTGCGGGCGACCAGCACCAGATCGTGCTCGAGCCCGGCCAGCTGCCAGGCGAATTCGAGACCGAGGCCGGAAGTGGCGCCGGTGATCAGTGCTCGAGTCATAGCGCCACTGTAGACCGCGATGCTCACCGGGGTCCGAGGAATCGGCCACCCGCCGCCCGTAGACTGGCCCGCATGCGCATCGCTTCGTGGAACATCAACTCACTGCGCGCCCGCATGGGCCGCCTGCTGGACGTGCTGGACACCCGGCAGATCGACGCCATCGCCCTTCAGGAGATCAAGGCGAAGCCCGAACAGCTGGACCTCGCCGAGCTCGAGGCCCGCGGCTACGAGGTGGCGGCGCACGGGCTCAACCAGTGGAACGGTGTCGCGATCGTGTCCCGCGTGGGTCTGGAGGATGTGGAGATCGGCCTGCCGGACATGCCGGAGTACGACGGCGTCGCCGAAGCCCGCGCCATCACCGCGACCGTCGGCGGGGTGCGCCTGACCTCCCTGTACATCCCCAACGGCCGGGAGATCGACCACGCGCACTACGACTACAAGCTGGAGTTCCTGGACTGCCTCACCGAGCATGGGCGCTCTCTGTTGGCGAAGAACCCGTCGGCCCCCATCGTGTTCGCCGGTGACTTCAACGTCGCGCCGACGGATGCCGACGTGTGGGATCCGTCGTTCTTCGAGGGGAAGACCCACGTGACACCGCCGGAGCGCCGCCGCATCCGAGCGCTGGAGGGGGCGGGGTTCCGCGACGCCACCCGCGACTGGCTGGACGCACCCGGCACGTTCACGTACTGGGACTACACCTCTCGCCGCTTCCAGAAGAAGCAGGGCATGCGGATCGACTTCCTGTTCTCCTCACCGGCGGTGCATGAGGCCGCCACCGGCGCCATGATCGACACGGAGGAGCGCGCCCAGAAGGGCACCAGCGATCACGCGCCGATCATCCTCGACGTCTCGCTGTGAGCGAGCTGCTTGGCGCGGTCCAGCGCCAGCATGGATGACTCGATGAGGTCGTCGTCGGCGCCGCCGGCGATGCGGAGGTCGAGCGCGCGGCTGAACGCGTTCTCCGCTTCGGTGAAGCTGCCGGCGACGAACAGCGCCTTGCCGAGGTGCTGCCACATGACGGCTTCGAGCGCGCCGCCGCGGGTCGCGTCCACGAGCTGGTGGTAGGCGGCGACCGCCCAGTCGGTGTCGCCCTGGTCCCGGTGGGCGTCCGCGAGGAGGGCGCGGTAGCGGAGGTTCGACGGGTTCTCGGCGCTGAGCTCCATCAGCAGCTGTTCGGCACGGTCCGGGTGACCGGTCCAGAGCGCTTCGACGGCGTCACGGGCGGGGTCGGCGGCGTAGTGGGCGCGGAATGCGGCGAGGTCGTTGATGACGGGCAGAAGCGTGCGGACATCGATGTACCAGCCGCATGCCGCAATGGGCTGGGCGGGGATCTCTGAGGTCACGGGTGGCTCCTTCGCTGAATCCTTGATCCGAACGGACCGGGAGCGGATGACGGGGGTGTATCAGCGCGGCAGCGCGGACGTCCTCCATTGTGCGGCGCTGTGATCCAATGCACAAGACCCTGTGACCCGATGGTTACCTGACAGTCGTATGGAGATGGGGATGGGGTGGAGGCATCGGGACGTCCGTCCCCCATCCCACTTGTCCCCATCCCGGGCCCGCCCCTGGCCCGGTGCCGGCGGCTCCCGTTCGATGGGGACATGAGCGTTTTCCCCACCCACCCGCACAGATCACAGCCGACGGCGGCCGTGGTCGACCTGCCGCCCGACCTGAGGCAGTCGGCGATCGACCATGCTGAGGCGGCGCAGATGCGCGTGGTGACCGAACCCCAGCCCGGCTGCGCCGTCGTCCTCACCGGACTGACGGGGCTGGCGAACCTCAGCTCCGCCGCCGGGTCCGCATCGCTCGCCTCGCCTGACGCGCCGGTGATCGTGCTGACCTCGACTGCTCCCCGCGCCGCTGATTGGCGCCGCGCCCTGGACGCCGGGGCGGCGAGCCTCCGGATCCTCCCCGGCGAATCCGCTGACCTGCTCGCAGACCTCGCGGGCGCATCCCGCCGGCCCGGCCGCGGCGCGATCATCACCGTTGTACCCGGGTCCGGCGGCGCCGGTGCCACATCCCTCGCTGCACGTCTCGCCGGGGCGGCTGCCCGCACGGGCAGGCCCGTCACCCTCGTGGATGCGGACCCGTCGGGGCCGGGGATGGAGCACGTCATCGGCGCCGCCCACGTCCCCGGCGCCCACTGGCCGGACTTCGCAGACGCGGATGCCGCGGCCGGGTCCGCGATCCGCTCCGCCCTGCCGCAGATCGACGGGATCCACCTGCTGACCGGGCCTGTGCCGGCGGCGGCCACCGTCGGCCGGATCCTCACCGCGCTCACCAGCGTGGACGGCTTCGTGGTGGTCGATGCGGGGCTCGGCATCGCCGCGGAGATCGCGCCGCTCAGCCGCGAGGTGCTCATGGTGGTGCACGCCCGTGACCTCGCTGTTCGCTCGGCTGTGCGGCGCGCGGAGCAGCTGCGGGAGGCGGCACCGTCGATGGGGATCGCTGTGCGCCGCCATGGCGATGTGGGGGTGCGGGATGTGCGCGCAGACCTGGACCTGCCGGTGGCGATGTCGTTCCGCGACAGCCGCCCCGGCGTGCAGCCCGTGGTGGATGTGCGCCGCGGCGGGGCCGATGCCGCCTGCGCGGCGTTCTGGTCGTCATGGGAGGCACGGTCATGACCGATCTGCTGTCGTTGGTGCACGCGGACCTGCTCGCCCACCCGGGCGAGGTTGATGTGGCGAGGGTGGCCCGGGTACTGGAGGAGAACGGCCAGGTGCGCGGCCCGCAGAGCCTGCTGGAGGTCACCGCGGAGCTGCGCGACCACATCAGTGGCCTCGGCCCGCTGCAGCCGCTGGCCGCCCCCGGCGTCACCGACATCCTCGTCAACGCCGACGGCACCGTCTGGACCGACTCCCCCGACGGTCTGAAGCGCGCTGACCTGCGCCTGGGCCGGGACGAGGCCCGGCAGCTCGCGGTGCGGCTCGCCACGATCGGTGGGCGCCGCCTCGATGACGCGATGCCGTGGGCGGATGCGCAGCTGCCCGGCGGGATCCGCATGCACGCTGTGCTGCCGCCGCTGAGCGCCGGCGGGGCCGTTATCTCGCTGCGCCTGGCCGCCGCCACTCCCCTGTCGTTGGATGCGCTGGAGGCGACGGGCACACTGCACCCGTCGGCTCGCACCCTGCTGGAGCGGATCATCGACCGCCGCTGCGCGTTCCTGATCTCCGGCGGCACCGGCACGGGCAAGACGACTCTGCTGTCCGCGATGCTGGCGCAGGTCGGCCAGCGGGAGCGGATTGTGATCGTGGAGGATGCCTCTGAGCTGGAGCCGGACCACCCGCACACGGTGCATCTGCAGGCACGGCACGCGAATGCGGAGGGCGCCGGCGAGGTGGGGCTCGGGATGCTCGTCCGGCAGTGCCTGCGGATGCGGCCGGACCGGATCGTGGTGGGCGAATGCCGCGGTGAGGAGATCCGTGAACTGCTGCAGGCGCTGAACACGGGCCATGAGGGCGGCTGCGGCACGCTGCATGCGAACACGGCGGCGGATGTGCCGGCGCGTCTGGAGGCGCTCGGGTCGCTCGCGGGGCTGACGGACCGTGCTCTGAGCGCGCAGGTGCTGTCCGCGATCGACCTCGTGCTGCACATGCGCCGCGACGGCGCGCACCGAGTGCTGGATTCGGTCGCGATCCTCTGCCGCGGGGCCGACGGGCGCCTCACCAGTGAGTTGGCAGCACGGTTCACCGGGGACAATGCACGGTTCTTCCCGGCGTTCGACCAGATCGAAGCGAGGCTGCGATGACTGCGGCGCGTGCTTCGGTCCCCGTCGGCCCCGCTCGGCTCGACCGCCCTGCCCAGGTCGACCGCGCGGTCCGGCGCGCCCGCCCGGCCCGAGGCGCGAATCCCGCGCCGGCGGAGCTGACGGCCCTGCTCGACCAGGTGTCCATGGTGCTGCAGGGCGGCATCGCACCGTCGCGCGCCTGGGCTGCCGTCGCCGCCGCGCAGGAGGCGGAGGCGCCGAAGGCTCTCGCGCAGCGGATCGCTCTCGGCGCCGTTCCCGACGGCGACGACCCGCACCTGCGGGCCCTGGCGCTCTGTCTGCGCATCAGCGCCACCAGCGGCGCGGCGGCGAGCAGTCTGCTGCTGCACCTCGCGGGTTCCCTGCGGGACCTGGCCGATGCAGAGCGCGCCCGCGACAGCGCGTTCGCCGGCCCGAAGGCGACGGCGCGGATCCTGATGGCGCTGCCGCTGGCGGCGCTCGTGCTCGGATTCGCGCTCGGCGCGGACCCGCTCAGTGTTCTGTTCGGCTCCCCCGCCGGTCTCGGTCTGCTGGCGCTCGGAGGGACGCTGACCGCCGCGGGCTGGTGGTGGATGCTGCGCCTTCTGCACGTGGCCCGGGGGACGGTTCCGCACGTGGACCCCAGCATCATCCTGGATGTTCTGGCCGCCGTGATCGAAGCGGGGTCACCGCTCGCGCACGCGCTGCGAGCAGTGGGCCGCGCGCTGGGCGATAAACCGCCCGGCCCGGAACTGGTCCGCGCGGGGCTCGCCCTCGAACAGGGAGTCGCCGCGACGGTTGCGCTGTCCCGGTTGGGCGGCGAGCTCGCCTCGATCCGCTCCACCGCTATCCTCGCGCACGCAACGGGTGCGCAGCTGGCGCCGCTTCTGCGGATGCAGGCTCGGGACCTGCGGCGCTCCCGCGCCCGCGATGCGGAAGCGGCGGCGGCGCGGCTCGCCGTCCGGCTCGTCCTGCCGACGGGGGTCGCGATCCTGCCCGCGTTCGTGGCGCTCGGCATCGTCCCGATCATCATCGACCTGCTCACCGCCGATCTGGGCCTGATCCTCGGCGGCGGGTAGCCCACCCACCGCTGGCTCCGTCGGCCCCCACCGGCGCACCCGTCGGCCTCCCTCCTGCGCCCCCGACGGCCCCGTCGGCCTCCCGCCTGCAGCGCCGGCAACCCCCGCCCCTCTCCCCCGCTGTCTCCGGGCCGCCCGGCCCGGTTGGAGAAAGAAGGAGAAACCATGTCCACCACCACGATCCGCCGACGCATGAACCGCACAATCGGCACCCTGCGCGCCCGACTCGCCCGTGAGGACGGCGCCACGACCGCGGAATACGCCATCACTCTTCTCGCCGCCTGCGGGTTCGCGGCTGTGCTGGTCGCACTGCTGCGGTCCGAGGAGGTGCAGAGCCTGCTGATGGGCATCGTCACCAGTGCCCTGGGAATGGGCGGCTGATGATGACGGCACTTCGCGGCGAGCGCGGTGCCGTCACGGCGGAGACGGCTGTGGTGCTCACGGTCGTCTCCGCCCTCCTCCTGCTGATCGCGCAGGTGGGGGCAGTGATGGCCGACGGCGCCCGCCTGCACGACGGCGCCTCCGCGACTGCGCGCGCCGCTATGCGCGGCGAGGACGATCCGGCGCGTGATGGCCGTGCCGTCGCCGGGGACGGCGCTCAGTTCAGCGTGTCGCGGTCCGGTGACCTCGTGACGGTGCGGGCAACGAAGGAGCACCGCCTCGCCGGTGGGCTGCTCGGCGGCCTCAGCCTGACGCTGAGGTCGGAGGCGACGGCGCGCCTGGAACCGCATCTGGCACCGGGTGGTGCACCGTGACGCCCCGCCGGCCCGCGAGCGCCGCTCCTGTTGGAGCGCGCCGCCGCGTGATCGGGCGGTGCGGCTCGGAGGAGGGGTCGGCACCGGCAGCGATGCTGACGTGGTGCTCCATCGCGTCGCTGCTGCTCGCCCTCGTGGTCATGCTCGGCCAGGTGCACATCGCCCATGCCCGTGCGCAGGGTGCGGCAGATCTGGCGGCGCTCTCGGGCGCGGACGCGGCCGCTGTTGGGGCCGACGGGTGCTCCACTGCGGCCATGATCGCGCACGCGAACGGGGCGGATGTGCTCTCCTGCAGCAGCGACGGTCAGGACGTCGTCATCGAGGTGCGGCTCCCTGCGGGACGGATCGGATCCGCGCGCGCCATCGCCCGTGCCGGTCCCGCACCCACCGGCGCCGAGCGCTCTGGTTAGGGTGGAAGGCAGATCCCCGATTCTGGGACAGGACGTGAGCAGCGAACCAGCATCCGCCCAGTTCACTCCGCCTCCAATGGTCCACGCCATCACGGGGCACCTCTTCACCGGCGCGATCAAGGGCGTCATCATCATCGGTGTGCTGTGGGCGGCCAGGGTGGTCGGTCTGGTCCCGCGTTCGTCCCTGGACTCGATCATCGGTTTCGTCGCCATGATGGTCCTCGTGGGCGAGACGGCCCGGCGGGTCGTGGGGGGCTGGCCCGACGGGTTGCGCGGCTAGTCCGACGGCACGCGGTCGAGCAGAGCCCGCAGCAGCCGCACCGCCCCCGCCTTCGACAGCGGCTCGTTGCCGTTGCCGCACTTCGGGGACACCACGCAGGCGGGGCACCCGTCGGCGCAGCGGCATGACTCGATGAGGTCCGCCGTCGCCGAGAGCCACGACTGCGCCGTCGCGTAGCCGCGCTCGGCGAAGCCCGCACCACCGGGGGCGCCGTCGTACACGAAGATTGCGGGCCCGCCCACATCCGGGTGGTGGGCGCTCGACAGCCCGCCGAGGTCCCACCGGTCGCAGGTGGCGAGCAGCGGCAGCAGGGAGATCTGCGCATGCTCCGCGGCATGCAGCGCGCCCGGCAGGTCCGCCGCCTCGATCCCCGCCGCCTCCGTCAGGGCCGACGGGATCTCGAACCACACCGCCGCGGTCTGCAGCGTGCGCGGCGGCAGGTCCAGATTCCGGTTCGCGATCACGGCGGAGGTGTAGATGTCCCGTACCTGATACCCGGTGACCTGACTGGTGACGTCCACGCGGCCTGTGCACACCTGCACCTCGCCCCAGCGCACAGAGTCGCGCACCTGTCGGATCGTCAGCGACGTCTGCGACTGCGGGTGCGTGGTGTGCGGCGGCGCTTCCCGGTGCACCATCGCCACGTTCGCATCCGCATCGAGCCGGTCCACCACGAAGCTGACGCCCTGGTGCAGGTACACCGCGCCGTCATGCACGTGCGTGTGCGCGGAGCCGCCGTCCACAGTGCCGATCAGCTGCCCCGTCTCCGAATCCACGATCCTGACGGGCTCCCCGCCGCTGCCGCGCAGGTCCGTGAGGTCGTGCGCGTTCGCATCCAGCGTCCAGAACCAGCCCGATGCTCGCCGTCGCAGCACGCGCCGCGCCGCGAGTTCGTCGAGGAGCTCCCGTGCCGTCGGCCCGAACACGTGCTCCTCCCCGTCCCGGATCGGCAGCTCGGACGCGGCCGCCGCCAGGTGCGGGGAGAGCACGTACGGGTTCTCCGGGTCGAACACGGCCGCTTCCACGTCCTGATCCAGGATCGTGTCCGGGTGGGTGACCACGTACTGGTCCAGGGGGTCGTCGCGCGCCACGAACAGGGCGAGGCCGCCGTCGGCCCCGCTGGCGGAGGAGCGGCCCACGCGCCCGAACTGCTGGAACAGGGAGGCGCGGGTGCCGGGCCACCCCGTCACCACCACGGCGTCGAGCCCGGCGATGTCGATGCCGAGCTCCAGGGCGTTGGTGGAGGCGAGGCCCCGCAGGTCGCCGCTGCGCAGCCGCTGTTCGAGGGCGCGGCGCTCCTCCGGCAGGTAGCCGCCGCGGTAGGCCGCCACCACTCGGCCGGCGTCGGGCCGGCGGCTCTCCAGGATCCGCTGGGCGGTGCGCGCCACCAGTTCGCTGGAGCGGCGGGCGCGGGTGAACACGAGGGTCTGCGCCCCGGCATCCACGAGGTCGGCGAGGAGCCCGCCCGCTTCGGCGGGTGGTGACGCATCCGCGGGCGGCTGCCAGAACGCGATGGTGCGGCCCGCATGCGGGGACCCGTCGGCCGTGACGGCGGTGACGGACTCCCCGGTGAGGCGGGAGGCGGAGGCCGACGGGGCCGCGGAGGTGGCGGAGGCGAGGATGAACGTGGGGTTCGCGCCGTAGTGGCGGGCGATGCGCTGCAGGCGGCGCATCACCATGGCGGTGTGGGCGCCGAAGACGCCGCGGTACACGTGGCATTCGTCGATGATGATGTAGCGCAGCGCCCGCAGGGTGTGCACCCAGTGCTCGTGACCGGGCAGGATCCCGAAGTGCAGCATGTCCGGGTTGGTGAGGATGAGGTTGGCGTGGCTGCGGATCCAGCGGCGCTCCTCGCTCGGGGTGTCGCCGTCGAACGTGGCGGCGCGGACCTCGGGCATGCCGGCGTCGCGGGCCAGGGTCCGGACCGAATGCAGCTGGTCCTGCGCGAGCGCCTTCGTGGGCGCAATGTAGAGGGCGGTGGCGCGCTTCGCCTCCGAGCGGGGCGCCGCGAGCGCCGTCAGCACCGGCATCAGGTAGGCGAGTGACTTCCCGGACGCGGTGGAGGTGGCGATCACGCAGTGGCGGCCGGCGCGGGCGAACTCGGCGGCCTCCACCTGGTGGGTGTAAGGCTCGCGGACGCCGCGGTCCTGCAGAGCGAGGACGAGCCGGGGGTCGATCCAGCGGGGCCAGGGTGCGTGCTGGGCGGCCCGGCCGGGCATGCGTTCGAGGCGGAGGAGGCTCTCCGCCCGATCGATGGGTCCCGTTATCCGCTCAACGAGCTGTGCCGCGGTTGTCATTGCCGCACAATGGTAGTCATGAGCCACCCATCTCACCCCGCGTCGAACGCGAACTCACCCCGTGACCCCCGCCGCCAGCCCGCCCACCCCTCCCATCCGCAGCAGCCCGGTCAGCCTGGTCATCCTGCTCAGCCCGGTGGACCCGGTCAGCCTGGGCGGTCCGCTCAGTCGCAGCAGCCGGGCCGACGGGGCCCCAGCAGTGCGGCCGGTCAGCCGGCGGCGAGTGGACAGGCACCGGTGTGGCAGCAGCAGCCGGTGCAGCAGTCCTACGAGGTTCCGAAGCTGTTCGAGACCGGGCTGCGCCGTGTCCAGGGAGGTGGCACAGGGCTGCGTCGCCGCGCGGGCGCGCAGCCGCAGCAGCCGCCGTCGGTTCCGCGCGGGCCCGGTACGGCGGGCCAGCCGCAGGGTCCGGGATACGCGGGCCAGCAGCAGTTCGCACAGCCGCAGGGAGTGTCCGGGGGTCCCAGGCCGCGCCGCCAGGCGCCTGCGCCGGCCCTCGACCAGTGGGGCCAGCCGGTCACCCAGCCGCAGCAGATCCAGCCGGAGTCGGCGTGGGGCACGCAGCTGCGCCGCATCGAGGCGGTCAACAATGAGGTCAGGACCGTCAACTGGCGCGCCGTCATCGGCTGGCTCATGGTGCCGGTGCTGCTGGTGGTGCTCGCGGCGTCGTTCCTGCTGTACGCGCTGACGTTCGGTGTCCTCGGTACGGCGTTCTACGGCACCGTCGCTTTCTGCTCCCTCGTGGTGATCATCCTGGTGATGTTCCTGGTGGACATGTGGCACCCGATGCCGGTCTATATGAAGATCATCGCGGTGCTGTGGGGTGCGGGCGTGTCCACGATGATCGCCGGCATCCTCAATTCCGTGTTCGGCGAGTTCGCGTACGCGTACTTCCTGGATGAGCAGACCGCGCACGCAGCCACCGCGATGTTCTCCGCGCCGGTCACCGAAGAGCTGCTGAAGGGCCTCGGGGTGGCGCTGATCTTCCTGGTGTTCCGCAAGCACATCACGGGCCCGCTGGACGGCATCATCATCGGTGCCCTGGTGGGCGGCGGCTTCGCGTTCGTGGAGAACATTCAGTACTACCTGCGGGCCGCGGAGGCCGGCGGGGTGCAGGCCGCGACCATGCTGATCGTGGTGCGCGGTGTGCTCGGCATCTGGGGTCACTGCGTGTTCACGTCGATGACCGGCATGGTGATCGGCCTGATCGACCGGCGCTTCGGTCTGGTCCCGGCGATCCTCTCGTTCCTGGTGGCGCCGCTGCCGGCGATGTTCCTGCACTTCATGTGGAACTTCTCCTCCACGCTCCTGGGCGGCTTCGGCGGCCTGGTCCTCCTGGCGATCGGCTGGTTCGTCATGTTCACGATCTGGTTCATTCTGATCGCGGTCCTGATCCGCCTCGAATCGGGCCTGACCCGCGCCCGCCTCGGCGACTACGCGAACCAGGGCTGGCTCACCCACGACGAGGTCACCATGCTCGCCACCTGGAGCGGTCGCCGCGAGGGCCGCCGTTGGGCCGCCACGTTCAACGCGAAGCCGACGATGAAGAAGTTCATCCGTCAGGCGGCGGAGCTGGCGTTCACCCGTCAGCGTCTGCTGGCCGACGGCGCGAAGCCCCGCCACCTCGAGGCGGAGCAGTACTTCCTCAACCATATGGAGGCGAACCGCGCGAACCTCCTGTCGCAGGCGCGCCAGGCGGGTGTGGTGCCGCAGGGGGTGGGGTATGGCCGCTGAACCGCTGTCCATCGGGCCCCTGCTCGGTCACCTCACGCACAGCGCGTCACCGTTCCGCATCAGCGGCGAGGCGGGGGCCGACGGAGTCCTCCCTCCGATCGACGCGCTGCGCGCGGACCTTGCGGCCGCTGACTTCACCGTCACCCGCCTCAATGAGGTCCTCTCCCCCATGGCGCAGCGCGCCCTGGAGGCGGAGAACGCGATCCCGGCGCAGCGGGAACTGGCGGTCAGTGAGCACCCGTCGGCCCTGCTCATGCGGCTGCTCGCGCTCGGCGCCGCTCTGCCCGCGGACGAGGTCGAGGAGGTTCTGCCCACGCTGACGGTGGCGGGTGCGCTGGCGCTCGGCCTACTCACCCCCGCCGGCGATCCCGCCGGTGGGGCCCTCGGGCGCGACGCTGACGGCCGGCCGCGCCTCGTGCGCGCCGCCATCGACCTGCGCCCCTACGAGGCCGAGGACGACGACGGCGCCATCCTCTGGTGGATCGCCTCCGACCTCGGCGAGACCGCCACCGGCCGCGCCCTCGACGGCGACCACGTCCTCGGCATCGGCGGCGCCACCTCCACCCTCATCGCCCTCACCCCGCGCAGTGAGGTGCGCAGCGCCCTCGACCTCGGCTGCGGCTGCGGCATCCAGGCGCTGCACGCCGCCCGCCACGCCCGCAGCGTCATCGCCACCGACATCTCCGAGCGCGCTCTCGCGTTCACCGCGTTCAACGCCCTCCTCAACCGAGAATCGCTGCCCGACGGGTGCGCCCTGGAGCTGCGTCAGGGCTCCATGTTGGAGCCCGTCGCCGGGGAGCGCTTCGACCTCGTAGTCTCGAACCCGCCGTTCGTCATCACCCCGCGCACCCCCGGCGGGGACACGTGGACCTACCGCGACGGCGGCCGCGCCGGTGATGCCCTCGTCGCCGACCTCATCCGCGACCTCCCGAACCATCTGGAGCCGGGCGGCATCGCCGCCATGCTCGCGAACTGGGAGATCACCGCCGGTGCCGACTGGCGGGAGCACCCGTCGGCCTGGCTCGACGGCTCGGACGTGGACGCGTTCGTCATCCAGCGCGACCGGGAGGACCCCGCCTCCTACGCGCAGACGTGGCTGCGCGACGGCGGCCTCACCCCGCGCGATGACCGCTGGGCGGCGATGATGACCGCCTACCTAGAGGACTTCGCGTCCCGAGATGTGGAGGAGGTCGGCTTCGGGTACGTGATCCTCCACCGGCCGACGGACACCCGCCCCGCGGTGCGGTTGCTCGATGAGGTGGGGACCACGGGGCAGGGGCCGCTGGGTCCGCGACTGAAGGGAATGCTGGTGAACGCCGTCACCCTGGCGGGCCTCAACGATGATGACCTGCTCGCATCCCACCTCGCGCGCGCGGACGACGTCATGGAGCGCCGCCACTTCGTGCCCGGGGCGGAGGACCCCGTCATGATCGATCTGGTGCAGGGCGGCGCGTTCGGACGCACTCTGCCGCTCACCTCGGAAATGGCCGGTGTGCTGGGCGTTCTCGACGGCACCCACCCGCTGAAGCCGCTCGTCCAGGCATACGCAGCGCTGTCCGGTGAGGAGTTCGAGGAGGTGAGCGAGCGGGTCCTGGAGCAGGTGCGGACACTTCTCCACTGGGGATTCCTCTCTTTCCGGGCCGAATGACGAGGGTGCTACATTCATGGCGACCAGGCCGTAGACGTTGATCGAGGAGAGTGCCGCCGTGAGTGCAGACCGCAATCTGGTGATTGTCGAGTCCCCCGCCAAGGCCAAGACCATTGGCCGCTACCTCGGTGACGACTTCACCGTGGCGGCGTCCGTCGGCCACATCCGCGACCTGCCGCTGCCGAAGGACCTCCCGGCGGAGCTGAAGAAGGGCCCGTACAAGAAGTTCGCCGTCGATGTGGAGAACGGGTTCGAGCCCTACTACGTGGTCTCCCCCGACAAGAAGAAGACGGTCACCGAGCTGCGCCGCCTGCTGAAGGACGCCGACGCCCTCTACCTCGCCACCGATGAGGACCGCGAGGGAGAGGCGATCGCGTGGCACCTGCTGGAGACGCTGAAGCCGAAGAAGTCGCTGCCGGTGTACCGCATGGTGTTCCACGAGATCACCAAGGACGCCATCCAGCGCGCCCTCCACGAGACCCGCGAACTGGACAACCGCCTGGTCAACGCGCAGGAGACCCGCCGCATCCTCGACCGCATCGTCGGCTACGAGCTCTCCCCCGTGCTGTGGCGCAAGGTGCAGCGCGGGACGTCCGCGGGTCGTGTCCAGTCCGTCGCCACCCGCCTCGTGGTGGACCGCGAACGCGAACGCATGGCGTTCGTCCCCTCCTCCTACTGGGACATCACCGGCGAGTTCTCCACCGCCGACGGGGCCGACCGCACCGCGGACACCCCCGCGTTCACGGCGCTGCTGCGCACCGTGGACGGCGCCCGCATCGCCTCCGGCCGCGACTTCACCGATGCCGGTGAGCTGAAGAACCCGTCGGTCACGGTCCTCACCGAGGAGTCCGCCGCCTCCCTCATCTCCGCGATCGACGGAGAGCCCGCAACGGTCTCCGGTCTCGAATCGAAGCCGTACACGCGCCGGCCCGCCGCCCCGTTCACCACGTCCTCCCTGCAGCAGGAGGCGTCCCGCAAGCTGCGGATGAGCGCCCGCCAGACCATGTCCACGGCGCAGCGGCTGTACGAGAACGGCTACATCACCTACATGCGAACCGACTCAGTGGTGCTGTCCGGTGAGGCGATCCGCGCCTCCCGCGCCCAGGCCGCCGACCTCTACGGCGACGAGTATGTGCCGGACCGTCCCCGCGTGTACTCCTCGAAGTCGAAGTCCGCGCAGGAGGCGCACGAGGCGATCCGCCCCGCCGGTTCGAACTTCCGAACCCCCGCCGAGGTGGGGTCGCAGCTCAGCGGTGACGAGTTCCGCCTGTACGAGCTGATCTGGAAGCGCACCATCGCCTCCCAGATGGCGGATGCGAAGGGCACCACCACGTCGGTCACCCTCGGCGTCTCCGGTAAGGGCCGCACCGCCGAGTTCACTGCATCAGGCACCATCATCACGTTCCGCGGATTCCTCGCCGCCTACGAGGAGTCCCGCGACCAGGGCCGCTACGACGACGACGCGAAGGACAAGCGCCTGCCGCAGATGTCGGAGGGGCAGGCGCTGTCGGTGGTGTCGCTGACGCCGGACGGCCACGAGACCACCCCGCCGCCGCGCTACACCGAAGCATCCCTGGTGCGCGCACTGGAGGAGCGCGGCATCGGCCGCCCCTCCACCTACGCCGCCACCATCGGCGTGATCCAGGACCGCGGCTACGTGTTCAAGAAGGGCACCGCGCTGGTGCCGAGCTGGCTGGCTTTCTCCGTGGTGCGCCTGCTGGAGGAGCACTTCGGCAAGCTCGTGGACTACGACTTCACCGCCGATATGGAGGCGGGTCTGGACCGCATCGCCGCAGGCACCCAGGACCGCACCGAATGGCTGAAGGACTTCTACTTCGGTCCGGAGAACGCCGGGCCGGGCGCAGCGCCCGACGCCGCCCACGGCCTGAAGACCCTGGTGGACGACCTCGGCGAGATCGATGCCCGGGCCATCAACACCACCGAGCTCGGCGAGGGCATCGACCTGCGCATCGGCCAGTACGGCCCGTACGTGGAGAGGACCGTGGACGGCTCCCCCGTGCGCGCCAACGTGCCCGGTGACTTGGCGCCCGATGAGCTGACCCTGGAGAAGGCGAAGGAGCTGCTGGAGCGTCAGAAGGACGACGGCCGCGCCCTCGGCACCGACCCCGACACCGGCAACGAGATCATCGTGAAGGACGGCCGCTTCGGCCCTTACTTCACCGAGGTCCTCGAGGTGGACGAGTCGATCCCGAAGACGAAGCGTCCGAAGCCGCGCACCGGGTCCCTGCTGAAGTCGATGGACATGGCGACCGTGACGCTCGAGGACGCCCTCAAGGTGATGCGCCTGCCGCGGGTGGTGGGCACCGAGGAGGACGGCACCGAGATCACGGCGCAGAACGGCCGCTACGGCCCGTACCTGAAGAAGGGCACGGACTCGCGGTCCCTGCAGAGTGAGGACCAGATCTTCTCCATCACCCTGGAGGAGGCGCAGGCGATCTACGCGCAGCCGAAGACCCGCGGCCGCGCCGCCGCGAAGCCGCCCCTGAAGGAGCTCGGCACGGACCCGACCAGTGAGAAGCCGATCGTGGTGAAGGACGGCCGGTTCGGCCCGTACATCACGGACGGCACCACCAACGTGACCCTGCGCCGCGACGATGTGCTGGAGAACCTGACGCACGAGATCGCAGTGGAGCGCCTCGCGGAGAAGCGCGCGAAGGGCCCGGCGAAGCGCCGGACCACGAAGCGCACCACCACCCGCAAGGCGCCCGCGAAGAAGACCACGACCTCGAAGGCCGCGCAGAAGAGGTGACCCGCGCGCCGCGCCCGTCCCGCGGCGCGGCGGCATGGACCCTCCGTTCCTCCCCCCCCCCGAGGACCGTCCGATCGAGCTGGGGGATGCGAACGCGATCGTGCCGGGCATGGGCACGGTGGGTCGTGCCGCGTACCGTGAGCTGACCGAGGAGTACGGGTACTCCGTGCTCAGTGTGGAGCACGACCACCAGCGCGTGAAGGAGATGCGGGCGTCGGGCGTCGGGCCTCGGGCACGTCTACGACGAGTAGCCTGCCAGTCCTCCACAGTCGCGTCAGTACCGCTCGGGTTCTCTCGCGGGGATCTGCGAGAATGGCGGCATGCTTTCGCTGACTCCCCCTGCTGCCCGCACCGCTGAGAGCGGACTGTTCATCTCCCTGGAGGGCGGCGACGGCGGCGGCAAGACCACCCAGATGCCGCGCGTGCACGAGTTCCTCTCCGGCCCCGAGAGCCCGTTCGTCGGCTTCTCCTCGGGGGCCGACGGGTCCCGGCCCGGCGGGGCTCCGACCGGCCCGCCGGTGCTGCGGACGAAGGAGCCGGGCGGCAGCGCTCTGGGCGCCGAGCTGCGTTCCCTGATCCTGCATTCGGACCATGTGGCGGACCGCGCGGAGGCGCTGATGTACGCCGCGGACCGCGCCCACCATGTGGAGACGGTGATCCGGCCGCATCTGGACGCCGGCGGGATCGTGCTGACGGACCGGTATCTGGATTCGTCGGTCGCGTACCAGGGGGCGGGCCGCACCCTCCCGGTCGAAGACGTCGAGTCGCTGAGCATGTGGGCGGTGGGCGGTCTGATGCCGAACCTGACGCTGCTGCTGGACATCGCACCTCAGAAGCTGGCGGAGCGCCGCGATGTGGGGACGCATGACCGGCTGGAGCGCGAGGCCCTCGACTTCCATGAGCGCGTCCGTTCCGCGTACCTGGAGCGTGCGGCGAAGGAGCCGGACCGGTGGGCCGTGATCGATGCAGGCGCGGGGATCGATGAGGTCACTGAGCAGCTGCGGGACGCCATCACCGGATGGGCCCGCACGCACGCCGCCGTGGTGGCGGAGAAGCTGGGACAGCTGTGAGCGTGTGGGATGAGGTCGTCGGCCAGCGGGCCGCGATCGAGCAGTTCACGCGGGCCCTCGTCCCCGGCGGGAATCTGGCGCAGGCGTGGCTGATCGCGGGGCCGCCCGGGTCGGGCCGGTCGATTGCGGCGCGGGCGTTCGCGGCGGCGCTGCAGTGCGAGCAGGCCAACGGGTGCGGGCAGTGCCACGCGTGCCGCATGGTCCTCGCGGGGTCCCACGCCGATGTGTCGGTGGTGGCGACGGATACGCTCTCGATCTCGAAGGATGAGGTGCGGTCACTGGTGGCGACTGCGCAGCGCTCCCCCGCGACCGCGCCGTACCGCATCATCATCGTGGAGGATGCGGACCGGATGAGCGCGGGCACGTTCAATGTGCTGCTGAAGGCGATCGAGGAACCGCCGCCGCGGACGATCTGGATGCTGTGCGTGCCGTCGGCGCAGGACATGGCGCAGACGATCCGGTCCCGCTGCCGGCTCGTCACGCTGGTGACACCGGCGCCGGCGGATGTGGCGGACCTGCTTGCGCGCCGGGACGGCGCGGATCCGCAGACGGCGAGCCGGGCGGCGCGGGCAGCGCAGGGCCATATCGGGATTGCGCGCCGGTACGTGCATCAGCCGGAGGCACTGGCTCAGCGCGAGGAGGCGGCGCGGGCGCTGCTGGCGCTGACCAGTGTGGGCGGCGCGGTTGCATATGCGCAGAAGCTGGTGGAGGCGGCGAACGCGGAGGCGAAGGATGAAGCCGACCGGGTGGCGCAGTCGCAGCAGGAGGAGTTCCTGCGCGCCACGGGTCAGGAAGCTGCGGGGCGGATCCCGCCGCAGCTGCGGTCGCAGCTGAAGCAGCTGGAGGATGAGGCGAAGAAGCGCGCCACCCGCATGACCCGCGATGTGATCGACCGGTTCCTGCTGGACATCCATTCGGTGTTCCGCGATGTGCTGACCCTGCAGCTGAATGCGGGCGCGGAGATCATCAACGAGGGTGTGATGGATGCTCTGCAGGCGCGCGCGGAGTACAGCACGCCGGCGTCGAGCCTGGCGATGCTGGATGAGGTGGGGACGGCGCGTGAGCGCATCGGCGGGAACGTGCCGCCGCAGTTGGCGCTGGAGGCGCTGCTGGCTCAGGCCGCGCTCGGCTGAGCGGGGCCCACGGGGTCAGTCCTTCGCCTGGTCTTCGTTCGCGACGTCATCGCGCGTGCTGTCATCGGCCTGGTCGGCCTTCGCGCCATCGGCCTCAGCACCGTCGCGCTTGCCGTCCTCGGCCTTGGCGGCGTCGGCTTTGGCGGCGTCGGCTTTGGCGGCGTCCGCCTTCGCGGCCTTCTCGATCTCCTTCTGCAGGAGCTTCTCGTCGATGATCGACTTCTCCTCGAAGCGATCCACAAAGTCCACTTCGTTGTCGTCGAGAACCGCCGGCGGCAGCTGCTCACCGGTGGATTCGTCACCGGACCGGGTCTCCGAGTGGGCGCCGCAGCCGTACTGCAGGGACACCACGCGACCATCTGCCGGGGACCATTCATTGGTGCACACACCGAACTCCTGGCGCAGCGACCCGGACAGCAGGGACAGGAACCCGCACGAGGAGCAGTGCGCCTGCACCGTGCCGCGGCGGCGACGGTTGGACAGCGGCTTCGGTCCGAAGTCGCTGCCGTGCCAGCGGGTCGCGGCCTCCTCGCGGCCCTCACGGGACAGCACACGGGGGCGGCCGAGGCCCAGCTCCCACTGCACCGCGCGGTCCTCCTCCGCGGCGTCGGTCTGCTCGAAGCCCTGTTCGAGGCGCTCATCGAACTCGCGGTACGGGAGGACGTCGTCGGCTCCCACATCGGAGGGGCGCAGGCGCTCCGCCCACGGCTTCCACTCCGGCGCCAGGAGGGCGTCATCGCCCGGGACCAGCGCGGTCTCGCACACCGTCGGCTGCTTCGCGCGGGGTGCGCGCGCAAGCGTCACGATCCAGTACCAACCGGCGTAGCCCTCGATGGTGGATTCGAACACGTGGGTGACCAGGCGTTCGCCGGTCGCTTCGGCGCGCACATGCGCACCCACCTGTCCTGACTCGGTGACGTCCACGAGCGCCTCAGCGGCCAGGTCAACGGCCGCTGCGCTCACCGCGTCCAGCTTCGCCTTCTTCGTCATGCTCACGCCTCGAAATCGTCGGCAACGGCACGCAGCACGGAGGCGATCTTCTCCGCCTGCTGCTTCTCGGGGTAGCGGCCGCGGCGGAGCGACGTCGAGGCTCCGTCCAGCAGCTGCATGAGGTCCTCAACGATCAGCACCATGTCCTTCGCGGGGGTGCGGCGGTTGCGCGCCACGGACGGGCTGCGCTCCAGGAGCTGAACGGACAGCGCCTGGGGTCCGCGGCGACCGTCGACCATGTCGAACTCGACGCGTGTGCCCGGACGCAGGCTGGTCAGACCATCGGGGAGGACCGAGGCGTTCACGTATACGCTGGTCCGATCCTCGCTGGTGATGAATCCGAAGCCCTTCTCCACGTCGAAGAACTTCACTCGTCCCTTGGGCACGTCTCTCGCACTCCTCGTTCTCGGCTCGCCTGCGTCAGCGGTCGCAGGGTTCTGCGCGCGACGCATCTGTGATCGTTGATCCGCTCCAGTCTACCCGGCGGGCCGCCACACCCTGTACGCGGGAACGGGCCTTTCCTCGGTCGGCTCCACCACGAGCGACGGGTCGATCGCCGCCAGCAGACGCCGCAGCAGCCCCGCCGTGAAGCCCCACACGAACGCATCGTCATCCGGGTCGTCCGGGTCCTGCGGCAGATCGTACGCCTCCCCCATGCTGCGGCCCATCGCCCGCGCCCAGCACACCACCGCTGGGTCGCTGAGCGAACCGGGGCCCCGCAGCGGCGGGCACAGCACCCGGTGCACCTCCGCTTCGCTCAGGGTGAGGGAGGCGGGGGCCGACGGCATCCACGCGATGACCGGCACCACCCGGATGTCCCGCAGCGCCAGCACCACCGGGGGGAGGGCCCCGAGCACCGTGAAGCGGTCCGCGCTCAGCCCCACCTCCTCCCATGTTTCGCGCACGGCGGTGGCTTCGGCGGTGGCGTCGCCCGGGTCCCGTCGGCCGCCCGGCAGCGCGAACTGGGCCGGCTGGGAGCGCATCGTGTGGGCGCGCTCCTCGATGAGGATCGCGGCGTCGTCCAGGCTGGTGCCGCTGATCAGCGCGAGCACCGCCGAGTCGGATACGGCGCCGTCCTGGGCGGGGACATCAGCCCAGGGGCGCTCGGCGGCGAGGCGGGTGCGCAGGGCGTCGAGGAACGCGGGGACCCTGTCAGGACTGGGCGGAGTGCTCACGCAACCCCCACCTGGGGGCACGCCTCCTGCAGCGGGCAGGCGCCGCAGTCTGGCCGACGCGCCGTGCATACGCGCCGCCCGTGCAGGATCATCTGGTGGCTGAGCAGGGTGAGGTCGGTGTCGCCGTCGGCCGCCTCCGCCACCGCGACCACGTCCTTCTCGATCGCCAGGGGGCTCTTCTTCGCGCTCCAGCCGAAGCGCGCGGACAGGCGGCCCACGTGCGTATCAACGGTCAGCAGGGACTGCCCGAACCAGTTGCCGCGCACCACGTGGGCCGTCTTGCGGCCCACTCCGGCGAGGGCTTCCAGCGCGTCCTGATCGTCCGGGACCTCGCCGCCGTGGTCGGCGAGCAGCTGCTGGGAGAGCCGGATGACCCGTTCCGCGCGGCGCGCCCCCATGCCCAGGGGGTGAAGAATCTGCGCCACGTGCGCGTGTTCGGCCTCCGCCATCGCCTCGGGCGTGGGATAGGAGCCGAACAGCGCGGGGGTCACCTGGTTGACGCGCACATCGGTGGTCTGCGCGGACAGAACGGTCGCCACCAGCAGTTCGAAGGCGGTGGTGAAGTCCAGTTCGCAGGCGGCGTCGGGGTACAGCTCGTGCAGGACGGTCCGGGCCGTCGGCATGGGCAGAGGGGCGCGGTCCGCGGCGCCGCTCGGAGCGGGCGTGGTCACTGGGAATCTCCGTTCTCTCACCCGTTGATCGATCAGGGGATGTACCCTGTCATGCGTACACCATCACAAGGCTCAGGAGACCATCATCGTGGACGAAAACATCGTACGCTCATCCCCCCTGTTTGCCGCGCTCGACGACGACGGCAAGCAGGCCGTCCTCGACTCGATGACGCAGGAGGACTTCCACCGCGGTTCCGTCATCTTCCGCGAGGGGGATCAGGGCGACCGCCTCTTCATCCTCGGCTCCGGCAAGATCAAGGTGGGCCACGCGTCGGGTGACGGCCGCGAGAACCTCCTCGCTGTGCTCGGCCCGGGCGAGACCCTCGGTGAGCTGTCCCTGTTCGACCCGGCTCCGCGCAACGCCACCGCCACCGCGGTCGCCGAGACCACCCTGTACTCGCTGACCCAGCAGGACCTGTACCGCGTCCTCGCGCAGCGCCCCGAGGTGGCCCGCCACCTGCTCGCATCACTCGCCCGCCGTCTGCGCAAGACCAACGACTCCCTTGCGGACCTCGTGTTCGCGGACGTCCCCGGTCGCGTGGCGAAGAACCTGCTGGACCTCGCGCAGCGCTTCGGCCGCCAGACCGATGACGGCATCATGGTCTCCCACGGCCTCACGCAGGAGGAGCTCGCCCAGCTGGTCGGCGCTTCCCGCGAGACCGTCAACAAGGCCCTCGCGGACTTCGCGTCCCGCTCCTGGATCCGCCTGGAGGCACGCGCCGTCCTGCTGATCGACATCGAGCGACTGCGCCGCCGCGCACGCTGACCCAGCACGAAGAAGCGCCCCGCTTCCCTCACGGCGAACCGGTTCCGGTTCGGACGGTGAGGGGACGGGGCGCTTCTCTCTGTCCAGCGGGGTCCGCTGCGAGACAGGGCGCTGCGGCGGGGCCGACGGGGTCGGGGCTGTTCAGTTGCCCGACAGGTACTCGATCGCCGCTTCCACATTGAGAGCGGCCGCGGACCGCAGCTGCGCACGGTGCTCCTCCGGCACGAACGACAGCTGCTCGCCGTACAGGTGCTCCACCGTCTGATCCACCGTCAGGTCCGCCCACATCGCCGCCTGCACCTCCCGGATTCGCGCCTCACGATGCTCGATCAGCGCGCCGAGGTGCTCATGGATCGCCTGCGGGCCCTCGATCTCGTCCCCGTGACCCGGATGGATGGACACCAGGGTGCCATCGGCCGCCATATCGCGCAGGAAGCGGAGGACATCAAGGTAGGTGCGCAGGGACCCGTCGGCCATGATCACCGACGTGCCGTGCCCGAGAACGGTGTCGCCCGTCAGAAGGCGCCCGCCCGGCAGCAGCAGGCAGAGGGAGTCGCCCGTGTGCCCGGGGGTGCGGATCACCTCCGCGACGGGGTCATCCATCGGGCCGATCAGGTCCGGGATGGGGGTGCTGCGGGGCACGAGGTGGGGGTCGGCGGCCCACACGGGGATCTCACGGCGACCGGACCGCCTCGACGCGGCCGACAGAGCGCGCTGCAGCGCGGCCACACCGTCGGTGTGATCGGCGTGATGGTGCGTGAGCACGATGCCGCCGACCTCATGGGCGCCGGTCGCGACGACCACGTCCAGCAGCTCCTGCAGGTGGTCGCGATCGGCCGGACCGGGGTCCACCACCCACACGGTCTCGCCGCGGGTCAGGAGGTACGAATTGGTTCCGGACAGCGTCATCGGGCCCGCGTTGGACGCGCGGACCCGATGAAGTCCAGTGGTCACCGGAACTCGGCGATGATGTCCACTTCGACGGGGACATTCATCGGCAGAGCGGCGACGCCGACGGCGGCGCGGGCGTGCTGACCGACCTCACCCTCGAACACGCTCCCGATCAGCTCGGACGCGCCGTTGATGACACCGGGCTGGCCGTAGAAGTCGGGGGCGCTGGACACATATCCAGTCAGCTTCACGATGCGGGTGACGCGGTCGAGGTCACCGATCTCCGCCTTGATGGCGGCCAGTGCGTTCAGAGCAGCGGTCTGCGCATGCTCCTTCGCGCTGTCAGCGCTGACCTCGCGGCCGACGGCGCCCTCCTCCGGCACCTCGCCGTTGACCACCGGCAGCTGACCGGAGGTGTACACGAGGTTGCCGACCACGACTGCCGGCACGTATGCGGCCAGCGGCTTCGCAGTCTGGGGCAGGGTCAGGCCGAGTTCGGCGAGGCGCTTCTCAACAGCGCCGGTGGACTGATCGCTCACTGGTCTCCTCCGATGATGGGCCGCTTGAAGTAGGCGACGAGGGATTCGGGGCCCTGCGGGCCCTGGATCACCTGGACGAGCTCCCATCCATCGGAGCCGAAGTTGTCCAGAATCGCCTTGGTGTTATGGATGAGCAGGGGCGTGGTCAGGTACTCCCATGTGGTGTGTGCAGTCATACCACCAAGACTACGCGGTCTTCTCGTGAGCGGCTTCGAGGACATCGAGCCAGTCCACCACCCCGGGATGCTGCCGCAGCAGGCGGCGGCGCTCACGCTCGGTCATCCCGCCCCACACACCGAACTCGATCCGGTTGTTCAGCGCATCGGCGAGGCAATGATTGAGGACTGGGCAGCCGCGGCAGAACTGCTTCACACGCTGCTGATCCGCTCCGCGGACGAAGAACTCATCGGGGTCCAGTTGTGCACAGGCGCCTTCGGTGGCCCAGAACCGTTCCTCGGTCGGTGTGCGGACGCTGACTGCCGTCACGGATGTGCTCCTTGGAATCGACACTGATTCGAATGTGACCTACATCCTAGGGAGCTGTGCAGCGTTTTCACAAAACGGGGGCTGCGACTGATTGGAGGACCCGTCGGCCCCGACGCCCCCACGCACCACCCCCACATGGTGTTCACCTCGCGTGCGCGACTGGAGGGGGTCCATTGGGTACTCTGGATCGCATGGCCCAGACCGAAGCACCGCATCAGCGCCCCGCCGGCGAGCAGCACTCGGTGTCGCTCGCGCTTTCGCAGATCGTCGTCCTGCTCGCGGGGCTTGCAGCGGTGTGCACACTGGCCGGGGTCATGATCGCGGCGCTGTTCCTGCCCGCGGTGGCGCTCACCTCCACCGCCGCGAAAGACGGCGCGGAGCTGTTCGACTCGCTGCCCAGCCAGCTCGAAGTCCAGCCGCTGAACGAGGCGTCCCATATCAAGGCGTCCGACGGCACCCTTCTGGCCACCTTCTACTCCGAGAACCGCATCATGGTCCCGCTGGAGGAGGTGTCCCCCCACCTGCAGCACGCTGTGATCGCCGTGGAGGACCGCCGCTTCTACGAGCACCAGGGCGTGGACGCCAAGGGCACGCTGCGCGCCCTGGCCTCCAACGCGCGCGGCGGTGACACGCAGGGCGCGTCCACCCTCACCCAGCAGTACGTGAAGAACGCACTGCTGGCCGACGCCATGCAGCGCGGCGACAAAGAGGCCATGAAGAAGGCGACCGAGCAGTCCTATTCGCGCAAGCTGCGCGAAGCGAAGCTCGCGATCTCCGTGGAGAAGCGGCTGTCGAAGGAGGAGATCCTCGCGGGGTACCTCAACGCCGCCCAGTTCGGGCCGTCGCAGTACGGAGTGGAGACCGCCGCCCAGCACTACTTCTCCAAGAGCGCCAAGGACCTCACCCCGGGCGAGTCCGCCCTGCTGGCGGGCGTCACGAACGCACCGAACTACTATGACCCCGTCGCGCACCCGAAGAACGCGAAGAAGCGTCGCAACGAGATCCTCCGCAAGATGCGGGCCGAGGACTACATCAGTGACGCGGAGCTGAAGAAGTACTCCGAGCAGCCCATCAAGGACATGCTCAAGGTCAAGAACATCACCGCCGGCTGTGCGGACGCGGAGGGCTCCGGCTTCTTCTGCGACTACGTCACGAAGTCCCTGCTGAGCGACCCGGCGTTCGCGCCCACGTTCGAAGAGCGCCGCAAGCTGCTGTACGGCGGCGGACTCACCATCACCACCACGCTCGACCCGAAGCGCCAGAAGATCGCCGAGGACGTGGTGAACCGCCGCGTCCCCGCCGAGCACTCCAACGGCTTCGGCCACACCGTCGTGAGCGTGGAGCCGGGCACCGGCAAGATCCTGACCATGGCGCAGAACCGCGTGTACAACCCGCGCCAGGACGCCAAGGAGAACGAGACGTCCCTGAACTTCAACGCCCCCAAGCACATGGGCGGCGGCAGCGGCTTCCCCGTGGGCTCCACGTTCAAGCCGTTCGTGCTGACCACCTATCTGCAGCAGGGCGGGTCCATCTGGGACACGGTCGCCACGAACCGCGAAGTGTTCCGCGAGTTCCCCGCGAAGTGCCTCGGCTCAGGCCGCTGGTTCGAAGGTGCCGGATGGAACCCGGACAACGCCGTGAGCGTTTCCCTGCCTCCGAACCAGACCGTTCTGGACGCCACGAAGTTCTCGGTGAACACCTCCTACGCCCGCATCGCTCACCGCTCGGACCTGTGCGAGATCGCCGACACGGCCCGCTCCATGGGCGCGGTTCCGGCGTACTGGGACACCTCCAAGAAGGAGAACCTCAACGTCCCCGTGGAGGACATGTACAAGACGGACCTCTCCCCCGCCGTGCTGGCGCTCGGCGAGCTGAACATCTCCGCCCTGGACATGGCCGCCGCCTACGCGACCTACCCGGCCGGCGGCAAGTTCTGCCGCCCGGTGGCGATCACCTCGGTCACCAACCGCAAGGGTGAGGAGCTGCCGATCACCGGCGGCGAGTGCAAGGACGTCATCAAGCCGGAAGTGGCGGACGCGATGTCGTGGACGCTCATGCAGGACCTCTCCGACCCGAAGGCGACCGGTAAGGGCATGACCATCCCCGGCCACGACGCCGGCGGCAAAACCGGAACCTCCGGCAGCCAGTTCCACACGTGGTACGTGGGCTTCACCGGCCAGGAGTCGACCGCTGTGTGGTTCGGCAACCCGACCTCCAATACCCGCCCGGGTGGGTTCAACGTGGACGGTCAGCCGCTCCGCCGCGGTCACGTGTGGGGCAACACGGTGTCCCTGCCGACCTGGCATGAATACATGAAGCGCTCACATGAGGGCCTGCCGAACAAGCCGTTCCCGCCGGAGCCTCCGAAGCCAGATGCAGCGGAGAAGAAGCAGGACGCGCAGGAGCGCGCCGCACAGGAGAAGCAGGTGGAGCAGGAATCCGGCGGCAAGAAGCCGACGGGTCCCGATGCCGCCGAAGGCGACACCACCGCCCCGGGCCAGGAGGGCGACTGATCGTGACGGGCCTGCCCCTCTCCCGTTCGCCGGTGGGCATTGCGGCGACCGCTGTCGGCGCGGCAGGGTTCGCTGTCGCTGCTGGTGCGCACGTGTGGGCTCGGCACATCGAGCCGAACCTGTTCGAGGTGCGGGAGCTGTCCCTCCCGGTGCTGCCGACGGGTGCCGGCCGCCTGCGGGTCCTGCACATCTCCGACATCCACCTCGCCGTGGGACAGGAGCGCAAGATCGAGTTCCTGCGCTATCTCGCCACCATGAAGCCGGACCTGGTGGTGAACACCGGTGACAACGTCTCCAGCGCCGCCGCGATCCCCGTGCTGCTGGATGCGCTGGGGCCGCTGCTGGAGCGTCCGGGCGTGTTCGTGAACGGCTCGAACGACAAGTACGCGGCCGGCAAGCGCAACGTGTTCCGGTACTTCCTGCCCGACCCTCGCGAGGAGGGCGGTCCGAAGGATCCGCCGCTGCCGACGGAGCAGATGACCGACGCGTTCACCGCGGCAGGCTGGCTCGAGCTCAACAATGCGCGTGGCACACTGCAGATGTCCGGCTGCGACGTTGACTTCGTCGGCGTGGATGATCCGCACCTGGACCATGACGAGTTCCCGGCGCCCGATGGTCGCGGGGACTCCGTCGGCCAGCCCTCCCCCGCCGGCGACGTCGCAGCCCAGGGGCGTCCGCGCCTGCGGGTCGGGGTGATGCATGCGCCGTATCAGCGGGTCATCCGCGAGATGGTGGAGGACGGCTCCGATGTGCTGTTCGCCGGGCACACCCACGGCGGCCAGTTGGCCCTGCCGTGGTTCGGTGCACTGGTGACGAACTGCGACCTGCACCGGTCGCAGGCGAAGGGCGTGTCGATGCACCACGGTGTGCCGCTGCATGTCAGCGGTGGCCTCGGCGCGAACCCGTTCTACAACATGCGGATGTTCAACCGCCCCGAAGCGACCCTGCTGACGCTCAAGCAGCGCCGCGCCTGAGGCCCGCTCGCCGCTGCCGCCCCCCCCACGTGCACCAGAGGGTGTCGGAGCGCACGCTGATGCGAGTGAGTGGTCACACTCACTCGGCGCCGATTCGCGCCGCTGCCGGGGGACATGTACAGTTGAGGGGTCCGCGTGAGCGGACGGTCACGGGGTGTGGCGCAGCTTGGTAGCGCGCTTCGTTCGGGACGAAGAGGTCGCAGGTTCAAATCCTGTCACCCCGACCAGTACAGGCCTATTCAATCCTGTGGGCTGAGTAGGCCGGTGAAGTGCTACAGATGAGGAGCCTTCCGCAGAAATGCGGGAGGCTCCTTTTCTTTTCCCGACGTGCTTCGTGCTGGCCTGCTGCGCTGTTGGCGCGGTGTCGTAAGCGGTGCTGGGTGCGCCATTCGTGGAGCGTGGCGCTAGCCTCGGTGCGGATCGCGGCGAGTTCCTCAGCCGTGAATTGTTCCCCGGCGACGAGGTCTGCGACGGCGTTCTCCCCCGCGCCGGTTGCGTCCGTCGAGAATCTTCCGCACCGCCAGGAAGAGTTCTTTCTCGAAGAGTGGCGTGTGCCTGCCGGGGTACAGCGTGCCCTTGGAGCGGATCACGCCGGTGTAGTACGGGTCGCGCAGAATCTTCGCCAGCTGGCTGCTGGACAGCGGCCGTGCGGGGCGTTTCGCTGAGGGCCGGGTGGTGAGCCCCTGGTCTTCGAGCATGGCCTGGAGCGGCGTGATTGATTATTGGCCGGTCGCGTACTGCTCGAACGCCCACACGATCAGCGGTGCGCGTTCTTCATCGACGTCGATGCTGTTCACGAGGCACCCGTTGAGGTCTTTACGGACGTTGAGACAGCCGAGCTTCGCGCGTCCGACCGAGCCGCCACGCTCGACCTTGAGGGCCTTGTCGGCGGACATGTCGAAGCTGTCGCCACCCACGTCAACACAATCCAGGTTGCGGTCCAGCCGCATTCAGCCCATCGTGGACCGGAAAAGAGCCCACCGCTCAAGGTGAACGATGGGCTCTTTTTCACGTCTTGACAGAACGAACGCAGCAAAGGGATTCGCATCAGACTACGAGGTCAAACGCCGTAGTTCTCACAACACCACCGAACGGAGTATTGATTATCTGAAGAATCGAGTCATACTCGGGACACCTCGTTGCTGCCATGCGGTTCGAACGTAATCGATATAGATCGCGGGCCGCACGCATGAAGGAGGATCGCCATGAGCGAGCACACCACCACCGGCAGCAGCGCCGCGCTCGAACGGGCGGAACAGGTGCGCGACAGGATCGAACGCGAGGCTGAGACGAAGCGCAACGCAATCGCGGCCGTTCTCGGAAGCAGCGGAGTTACGTCTGCTTCCGAATCACCTAAGCAGGCATCTGCCTGATCATGCAGGGGCGGTCAGATCAAGGAGCACGAACTGTCACAGTCGAGCCCAGACCTGCCGCCCCGTTACCTTGTGAGCACCCCGATGGACGGGGTCTGGTCGCTCGGCCGGGTATGGCTTTGTTGCCCTGCCATTGATGGTCCGGGGGGTGTTGCCGCCCGGTCGAGAGACACGCGTTGACCGCTGATAGGGACACGGCCCAGCTCTGTCTGAGGTCTCTTCGTAACGTGGGTGCCGGCATCGGGTGTCGAGACTGCGGCCAGCAGTGATGAGGAGGACAGCGTCATGAACACAGGGTTCGCGGTCGTGATCGGCCTGGACGTCGGGAAGACAGCTCACCACGCGTGCGCACTCGACCCGGAGGGGAACAAGCTGTTCGACAAGCCCCTCCCGCAGGACGAGACCAAACTTCGCGAGCTGTTCACCCAGCTGCAGAACCACGGCGAAGTGCTGCTGGTCGTCGACCAGCCGAACACCATCGGAGCGTTGCCGATCGCGGTGGCCCGGGATACCGGCTGCACAGTCGCCTACCTTCCCGGATTGGCGATGCGGAAGGCCGCGGATCTGTATCCGGGCAGGTCAAAGACTGATGCGCGGGATGCTTTCATCATCGCCGACACGGCCCGCACCATGCCTCACACCCTCCGGCAGGTCGATCGTGACAGCGAGGTCCTCTCCGCGCTGAAGGTTCTGGCCGGGTTCGATGAGGACCTCGCTCACGAGACCACAAGGGCGCTGAACCGGATCCGGTCCCTGCTCACCCAGATCCACCCCGCGCTCGAGCGCGTCTTCGCAGGCGGGAAGCTTTCCACTGGGCTCGTGCTGGACCTGCTGGAGAAGTTTGGCGGACCCACCGGCCTCCGAAGTGCCGGCCGAAGGAAGGTGCTGCGGTTCGCCCGCGCGCATTCACGCCGCGACCCCGAGACGCTGGTCGAGCAGATCTTCACAGCCCTTAGCGAGCAGACCGTCATCGTGCCCGCCACCGCAGCGGTTGAGCTGGTGATCCCCCGAGTCGCTGGCCAGGTTAAAGAGCTGAAAGAACAGCGCGCGACCGTGGCCCACGAAGTGGAGGGCATGCTGGAGGACTTCCCTCTCGCCTCGGTCTTGATGAGCATGCCGGGGATCGGCATCAAGACCGCCGCCCAGATCCTCCTCGCGATCGGTGATGGCTCCGCGTTTGAGTCCGCCAGCCACCTCGCGGCCTATGCCGGGATCGCGCCGGTCACCCGCAGATCAGGCACCTCGATCCGCGGAGAGTTCCCCGCCCGGTCAGGGAACAAACGCCTGAAGAACGCCCTGTTCTACTCCGCCTGGGTCGCCTCCAACCACGACCCCATCTCCAAGGCCTACTACGATCGCAAACGCGCCGAAGGCAAACGGCACAACGCCGCCGTGATCTGCCTAGCCCGCCGCCGCTGCAACGTCATCTACGCCATGCTCCGCGACGGCACCTACTACCAGCCACCGACAACCGCCCCTACCCCCGAGCCGACCGCTCTCGCGGCTTGACTCGAAACATAGGGACACCCCCCTCATCGAGCACGTTGGAGGCCGCCGAGCCGCTCGGAGAGCGTGCCCCGAGCGCGGTGAGCGAGCGCAGGTCGGCGTTGTGAGAACGAATAGCGAGGGGAAGACCGAAAGCACCTTAACAATCGTTGGGCTCTCCCTTGTAGCCAGTCGTAGAACATGAAAGACTTGGGATACACCCCACGCGGCAAAGACGAAGGACACAGACTCGGTGATAAATGACGCCGCAACCACAGCCACGGGGACGGGCCGCAGCTTCACAGGCTTGATTCGTCGGCATCCGCTGCTGTCCTTCTTCACACTTGCGTATTTCGGCTCTTGGCTCGCGTGGAGCCCGTGGTGGCTCTCATCGAGCGGGCTGGGCCTCTTCTCCTACGAGTTGCCGTTCAGTGCGATTGCGGGCATCAACCAGCTCGGATTGTTCGCCGGGCCGTTCCTTGCAGCATTCCTCGTGACACGCATCGTTGAAGGTCGCGACGGTGTGAAGCGGCTGTGGCACACCATCACTCAGTGGCGCGCAAAGAAGCTTGCATATGTGCTCGCGCTTCTTGTTATCCCCGCGGCAATTATCGGATGCTATTCCCTTCTTCCTGGCGGGCTGTCGATTGGAGAAGCTATCTCCTTCAGCGTAGTGGGGACGCTCGCGAGCACATTCTTCATCTATCTTCTCGGTGGCCCTTTCCAAGAGGAGCCGGGATGGCGAGGCTTCACACTTCCTCGCTTGCAGAACATGTTTCATCCGATCGTGGCCGCGCTGGTTCTTGGCGTGGTGCACTGCTTCTGGCACACACCGCTGTTCTTTACTGAGGAGTGGGACACTGCCCGGGGCGACCTCGGTCAGCTCGTTGCGTATCTCGTTCTTGTCGTGAGCCTGTCGGTCGTTCTGTCGTGGCTTGTCAACGTGGCGCGTGGGAGTGTGCTGTTGGCAATCCTCGGCCACAACACCGTTAACTGGGCGCTGTTCGTTGTTGCGACTTTGACCGGAGAGGCAGTGGTCAACAACTGGCCGGCCGCCATCGGAATGACCGCGATTGCCGCCCTTGCGATTATTGTGACGCGCGGCCGACTTGGCTACAAGCGCGACTAATCGCGGGTCGGTCTACTGTGGTGTGTTTGCCCGAGTTCGGTTCTGACAGCGCGGAGAAACAGAGCCAGGCTGTTGTCTATTGACTACAGCCTGCGCCTTGCCAGTAACGCAGCAACCGTTCATAATCGACGTCATAATGACAGCACGATCTACCGTCGGCGTATCCTCACCAGTCCCTGGCTTCTGGCTCAACCCCAGTCACCGAGGCAAAGGGGTGACCAGCGCTGCCCTAAAACTTGCCGTGGAGTTCATTGGAGAAAGCTCTATCCCGAACCTCACAGCACGGACTATTCCAAAAAACACCGCGTCTCAGCGAGTATTGGAGCGGGCAGGCTTCGAACTTGTAGACCGAAATGTGAGCGCTGCCCCATCAGGCAAGGAAGTCGAACCACTGAACTACCAACGAAGCACCCAGGTCTAAGAATCTCCCGAACAGTATTGCGAACGTAGTCGTGTGTTCGCCCGCTTCGTAGCGATCCACCACCTCCTGGCGCTGTTCGGGCCTAAGGCGCGTCCACTTCCGGTGAGGTTTGGGTGCCGTGGTAGAAGCCGGTCGATCCCCGGAACTGCACAGAATCTCGCGGATCTGAGTGACGCTGACCTCTGTTCCCTATTCATTTGAACAGAGATGAATAAGGGCGACCAGGTGGCTGCACGAACCATCGCCCGTCGATGAGTCGGACAGCGGTCAGAGAGAAGAGCTCCGGAAGATCGGGGCTCTTCTTGCTGCTGCGCCTGCCAGGGCGAGCGGCAGCCGTCGGCCCCCATCCCCCACCCTCATGACGATCGGTGTGCGCATTCGGGCTTTTTCCGCCGCCGAATCCCGAACGCGCAGACGAATCGTTCCCGCACCGCGTTTCGGGAATGTGCGCGGGCACACAGCCTGGCCTGCCAGAATCGGCGCATGAACGATTCGCGCATCCCCGCCCGTCTGCCGCTCCTTCCCGCCCCCGACTCCGCACTGTGGATGCGCGAGGACTGGGTCACCACGGACCCGTTCGAGGAGGTGTCCGTCGGCCTCAACAGCGACCTCGACGCCGACGAATACTCCATCACCATCAACCCGACGGGCGCCTCCATCACCGCCGGCAGTGACAGCGCCCTCGCCGACGGCCGCAACGCCTTCGCCCAGATCGTGCTGTCCGCCCGCGCCGCCACCGGCGCCCTGACCGGGGAAGTCGCGATCCCCGGGGTGGTGATCTCGGATCGTCCGCTGCATGCCTGGCGCGGACTGATGCTCGATGTGGCGCGGCACTTCCGCCCCATCGACGAGCTGAAGACGATCATCGAAGCGATGGCGATCTTCCGCCTCAACGTTCTGCACCTGCACCTGACCGACGACCAGGGGTGGCGGTTCGAGGTGCGCAGCTACCCGCGGCTCACCGAGGTGGGCGCGTGGCGCGACGCGACGGTCGTCGGCAAGCCGACGTTCACCGACGCCGATGAGTACGTCCAGGAGCGCCACGGCGGCTTCTACACGCAAGCCGAGCTGCGGATGCTCGATGACTACGCGGCCGACTTCGGCATCCGGATCGTCCCGGAGATCGACCTGCCCGGCCATGTGCAGGCGGCCGTCGCCGCCTACCCGGAGATCGGCAACGACCCGCAGCGGCAGCTGAAGGTCCGAGAGACCTGGGGCATCTCCGAGCACATCCTCGGGGTGTCGGATGCGTCGATCGCGTTCATTCGCGACGTGGTGCAGCAGGCGGCGCAGGTGTTCTCCTCCCCGTACGTCCACATCGGCGGTGACGAGGTGCCGATGACCGAGTGGGAGCACAACCCCCAGGTGCCGGAGCGCCTGGAGGAGTGGGGTCTGGAGCGCCTTGAAGCGCTGCAGGGCCATCTGATGGGCATGGCGGTGGATGAGCTGCAGAAGGCGGGCAAGACCGCAGTTGTGTGGGATGAGGCGCTGGAGCGCCACGTCCCGGACGGTGTCGTGGTTATGAACTGGCGGTCCGTGGACGGTGTGCAGGTGTCGCTGGATCGGCGCTTCTCCACCGTCATCGGCAACCAGGAGCACCTGTACCTGGACCGTGCTCAGGCCCGCCGCGGGGAGCCGCTCGCGCAGACCGACCAGGTCCTGACGGTGAAGGACATCCTCTCCGCCGAGCTCGCCGGTCAGGACGTCGATGACCAGAGCGGTGTGCTCGGCATTCAGGCGCAGATGTGGACGGAGTACGTGGCGGATGAGGAGCACCTGCACCGCATGCTGTTCCCGCGCCTCGTGGCGGTCGCGGAGCGCGCTTGGAACGGTCAGCTGGAGGACGTGAAGGACGCGAAGCGGCGCGTTGAGGCGCAGACGGGTGTTCTGCGGCAGCTGGGGATCCAGCCGCACGACTGATGCGGTCAGCGCTGCGAGCGCCGGCCCCGTTCGATCTGCCGCCCCACCCAGAGGGACACGCTGCCGGAGAAGATCAGCAGCGCCGTCACCGACGTGTACACCGCGAACATCGTGGAGTCCTCGGGGCGCAGGCCCGCGAGCAGCGCGTTGATGCCGCTGGATGACTCCTTCGAGCTGTTCTCCCCCACCAGCTGCGGGTCGATCGACACCGCCACCCGAGCCCGCGAGTGCAGACCACTGCGGTCCTTCACGTGGTACTCCACTGGAGTGGTGCGGCCGCGGAACCCGGGCACGGGGGTGAAGCGGACCGCGCCGGCATCGGTGACCTCCCAGACCCCTTCATCGGGGATCTCGAGGCGACGGCCGGTGCCGGTGGTGAGCTCACTGATGTTGGTGGCCCGGGCCGAATGCAGCTCCAGGGTCGCCGCGTCGAACGGATCCGCGGCAGCCGCAGGAGTGTCGTTGGCGAGCACGTCAATGGTCTGGGCCTCTTCGGACCCGGTCTGGACGTCGTCGTCGCGCAGCGTGGGGACCCGGCTCGCGTACTGGACACCGAGAGTGGAGGCGCCGATGTTGCCGGAGGCGCTGCCGTTGACCGTGTAGGTGACGGGCGTGGGCGACTTCTTCAGCCCTTTCACCGGAGTGAACGTGACGGCGACGGTGTCCTTGTTGAACTCCCATTCGCCTTCACCGGGGACGGTGAGGAGGGTGCCGTCGCTGGACAGTTCGGACCCGTCGGGCATGTTGACGGTGGAGAACTGCAGCGATTCTTGCTGCACGTGCAGGGACCCATCGAGGGGGTAGAACAGCGCCTTTTCGCCCCACACAAGGGGCTGGCTCTGGGCGCTGAGCTGCGGGTACCCGACCTGGAGCGCGCCGATGGAGGCGGTGTGGCCCGAGGCGTCGGAGCCGCGCACACCCATGGAGGAGACGGCGTGCACGGAGGAGTGCTCCGGGGCGAACACGACCGTACCGGCGTCGCGGTTCAGCGCCCAGGTGCCCTGCCCCTTGACGGTGACGCGGTCCTTCGCCTTGTTGACGGTGGTGGTGTCGTCGGAGAGGGAGGGGACGAGTTCGAAGGTGGCCGGGTCGATGTTCTGCGCCTTCGCACCGAGGTCGAATTCGACCCGATCGCCGAACGGTGCGGAGGAGACGATGTCCGGGACCGCGGGCGTAACCACCCGGATCTTCCCCGGTGTGAGGACCTGACCGTTGCGGTCGGTGCCGCTGAAGGACACGGTGGACGGCTGGCGCCCGAGGCGCGGCTGCTGGGGTGTGAACACGGCGTTGCGGCCGTCGGCGGAGAGGGACCAGGTGCCTTCCCCGGGCACGACGAGACGGCGGCCGCTGTCGGTCTGGACGGTGCCGCCGGGCATGGAGTCGAGGGACAGGCGGATGCTGCCCGGGTCGACGAGTTCGTCGTCGATGCCGAGGTCCACGCTGATGGCGTCGCCTTCGCTCGCGGTGATCTGGCGGTACGGCAGGCTCGGGTAGGAGACGGTGATGGTGGTGGGCAGCGAGCTGCGACCGCTCTCGGACTTCACTCGGATGGTGGCTTTGCGCGGGCCCTGCTGGCCTGATCCTTCTGGGGTGAAGGTGATGGTAGTGCCGCTGATCGACCAGGTTCCCTGCCCGGAGACGGCCTGGTGGGTGAGGCCGTTGTCGAACCTGAGGGTGGTGAGGTCGAGCTGCTGGAGTTCGGCGGTGGACATGTGGTCGGCGAGATCGAAGCGGGCGGCGGAGCCGGGGGTGCTCTTCACTTCGGTGCTGTCGAGGGGGATTTCGAAGCCGTCGACGTCGCCGAAGCCCTCGGTCGGCAGGTCGGGCTGGGCGGTGGGAGCCGCCGCCGCGGGGTCCGCAGCCGCACTCAGGGCGACGGGCGCGCCCAGCAGGACCGCGCTGAGCGCGGCCGCTGCCAGGGTGCTGCTGCGACGGGTCACCGTCAGGATCCGTCGGCTGGGACGAAGCGGATCGGGGACACCGAGGAGTAGCGGTCGTCCTTGATGGCGACCACGCCGACACCGCCGATGAACGGCGCGAGCGCCTGCGGGTTCTTGCCCGGGTTGGCGAGCATGACCTGGAACCCGAAGTGGCGGAACGACTCCATCGCGGCGGTGATGAACTTGCCGGCGCCCTTCGAGAACGCCTCGTCGATGATGATGGGGGCGTACACGGGGACGTCCGCACCGGTGCCGGCGAGCTGGTAGCGCAGCGCCGCCGCCAGGCAGAACGTGGTGAGGCGCTCGTTCTGACCACCGGAGAGGGGGCCGCCGGACTCGTGGGCGTGGACCACGGTGCCGGCCTCGTCGACCTCTTCGGCGTGGAAGTGGACGTGGCGGCGCACATCGAGGATCACGCGGGAGGCGAGGTCGTCCTTCGTACGGGCCCGGGTGATGATGTCCATCAGGGTCTGCAGCGCCTGGAACCGCTCCTCCGCCTTCTCCCTGTCCTTCGACAGGTCGTTCTCCAGCGTCGCCCCCACGGCATCGTCCAGGGCGCGCTTGAAGTCGTCGAGCGCCGCCAGGTGCACGGGACGCATCGACAGCTGCAGGTAGCGGCCCCGGTGGAACTCCACCTGCGCCAGCAGTTCGTTGATCTTCTCCAGGCGCTTGCGGATCTGCGCGGGTTCGCGCGCGATCGCGGTGGCGAGCGCCTGCACGTCCCCGAGGGTGTTGCCGGTGAAGAACTCGAAGAATCGGTCCTCCACCTCCGGCAGGCGCTCCTCCTCGATCTGCTGCAGGATCGCCAGGAAGTCACCGGCCGCCTCGAGGGAAGTGTCGGTGTCGGCGCCTTCGGCGGGCCAGCGGCGCGCGAACTCCCGCATCGAGGTGCGCATGTCCTCCTCCGCACGGGACTGCGCACGGGTGAGCTGCATCAGCTCCGCGTCGAGGGTGGCGGAGGCGTCCTTGGTGACGCGGTCGATGGTGGACAGGCGCAGAGTCGGTGAGATCGCGCGGAACCGTTCGGTGAGGTCCTCGCGGGTCTCCTCGCTGATCTCACGGGTCTCCAGGCGCTGCTCCGCTTCCGCAGCGCGGCTGGTGGCCTGCTCCAGCTGTTCGGTGATGCGGCCCAGCTGTCCGGTGATGTCCAGCAGCTCCTGGTCGCCCTCGCTGATCTCCTTCTCCACCTGGTCGATCTGGCGCGCCAGCTCCGACAGGGCGCCGGATCCCTGCTCCGCGGCGCGGACCATCTCACCGAGGTTGGCGATGCGGCGCGCAACGGAGGCGGCATCGATGTCGTCCCAGGTGACGGCGCTGATGGCCTGGAGGGCGAACAGTTTGTCGCGGCGGGCAGCCGCTTCCTGCTCGAGGTCCTTGCGGCGGGCCTGCGCCTCGAACAGGGCCTGTTCGGCGCGGGTGCGCTCCCGTTCGAACACGGAGCGCTTGGCGCGGTTGTCGAAGCCGAGCACCCACTGGGAGCGGTCGTTGATCTGCCGGTCGGTGTTCTTCTCGTGCCGGGTGGCGGAGTGCTTGATCTGGCCGGACTGGAGCACGGCGCGCGGCAGGGTGGTGAACTCCTGCAGGTCTTCGGCGCACACGTAGTCCATGCGGGAGGCGATCTCACCGGACAGCCAGGCGTGGAACTCCCCGTCCTTCACCTCGATCTTCTCCGCGAGGGTGCGGGGGCGGATCTGGCGGGCCGGCTGGCGGGCGTCCGTGTTGACGCGGTTGTAGGACACGCGCCGGCGCAGCTTCATCTCATTGATCTCGCCGGCGAACGCGCGGTAGATCCGCTCGGGCACGAGAATGGAGCGGGCGAGGCCCCGCAGCGCCTGCTCAGCTGCCGCGGTCCACTTCTCCTCCCCTGCGCGCACCTGCAGAAGCTCTGCGGCGAACGGCAGATCAGTGGGAGGCACTCCGACGCGCTTCGCGAGGAGGTCCCGCACCGCGATGTCGTCACTGTGCAGGTTGGAGGCGCGGGACGACAGGGAGGCGAGCTCCTGTTTGGTGCCCTCGAGGTCGGCGGCGAGTTCCCGCACCCGCGCTTCCGCTTCCCACTGGCGCTGGTGGTCGTTCTTCTCGTCGGCGGTGAGGCCGTCCCGCATGCGCGCAACATCGCGCTGCAGCGACAGGAACGTCTCCTCGTTGGAGGGGCTGCCGAGCTCCACGGTGGCGAGCTGGCTGGAGAACTCGGTGGCGCGGGAGCGGCGCCGGTCGCGCTCCACTTCGAGACCGGCGATCTGCTTCTTCCAGTCGTCGATCTCGCCGCCGCCGGCGGAGCGGCGCTGCTCCTTCAGCTGCGCGAGGTCCTCGCGGGCTTCGGAGACGTCGGAGCTGACGCGGTTCTGCTGCGCCCGCAGGCGGTCCTGTTCACTCTGCAGGCGGTCGTTCTCCTCCGCGAGAAGCCGCACGAGGTGCTCGGCGGCGAACGCGTCGATGTCGCCGCGACGGTCCACCAGCTCCCCACCGCGCTGCTGGGCGTCCTGCCAGGTGGCGTGGGCGTCCTTCAGGCCGGAGAGGACCGCTTTCTGCTCACGGGCAGTGACGAGCGCGGCGTACACCTCGGAGAGGTTCTGGAAGTTCGCGAGCGCCTGGTCGGCGAGGTCGAAGGTGCGCGGCTCCTCCAGCATGTAGTCGCGCAGCAGCGCGTTGATGTCGCCGAGCTCCTTCGCGGACTGGATCTTGTGCAGGAGGCTGAGGGCCTTCTCGTCGGGGATGCCGAGCAGCTGGGAGAAGCGCGCACGGTAGTCGCGGAACTGGCGGAACACTTCGGTGCCGGCCAGTTCCTTCTCCAGGGCGCGGCCCTCGATGCTGGTGGTGACGAAGGGGCGCAGTTCGGCGGCGTCGTAGGCTCGGTCGGAGATGACATAGAGGCTCTTGACGTCGGAGTCGGCGGTATGGCCGGCGTGCAGGAGCAGCATGCGGGTCAGCTGGATGAGGTCACCGCGGCCGTTGCCGTAGCGCAGGGAGATGACGGACAGGGTGGTGCCGTCGCGCAGCACTTCCTGGCTGAACTCGCCGGTGTCGGCGGCGTAGTGCATCGCCCAGGCTCCCCGCACGTAGGAGGCGACGGTGCGGCGGGACTTCTTCTGGCGCGGACCCGCGTCGGACGCGGCGGCGTTGAAGTGAAGGCTGCGCGGCGGGGTCAGCAGGGCGCTGATGGCGTCCAGGAGGGTGGACTTGCCGGTGCCGGGGCCGCCGGTGAGGAAGAAGCCCTTGGACGAGATGTCGAGGTCGTGGGTGCCGTGGAAGGTTCCCCAGTTGCTCAGCTGGACGTGGTTGAGGCGCCACTGGCCGGGGTGCGGGTGGTCGGGGTCGGTGACGGGCGGCTGTTCGGGGGCCGACGGGGTCTCGTCGTCGAGCAGGCTCTGCTGGATCACTGCTGATCCTCCTTGTCGTCGGCGTCGGCGGCATCGGTGTCTGCGGTGGTGTCGGTGTCGAGGCCGACGGATTCCACATCGACACCGGCGCCGCGGTACAGCTCGATGAACTCGCGCGCCGTGTCCGGGGTGATCATCAGCTTCAGCACGGGCGAGACCTCATAGGAGTCCCCCTGCTCCTCCAGCAGGGCCGCCCGCTGCAGCTTGGCGATCGAATGGCGGACGTCCTTCGCGAAGCCCGCCTCGTCGGTGGAGTCGGTGCGGCGGTAGGCCGCGAGCGCCGCCAGCAGCTCCGCTTCGCTGACCACTGCGCGCTGCCCGCGGGACGCCTGGGTGAGCAGGTGCTGGCGCAGCACGAGCAGCAGAACGGAGTCAAGGCGGTTGAGGCCGCTGAGGCGGCGCAGCAGCTTCGGGGCGTCCGGGTCGCTCTCGCTCTGGCGCACGAATGCGACCTGGGAGTCGTCATCGACGATGAGTTCGAGGAACATGTCCGCGAGTCGGTTCTCGATGGCGGTGCGGTCGCGCAGCAGCTGCCCGTAGCGGGCGGTGTCCTTGCGGCCGTCGAGGTAGGGGCCCTGCAGGAGGGCGACCAGGACCCGTCGGGACTCCTCGACGAGGGCGCCGCCGGTGCTGCCGGCGCTGCGGAGGTCCTCCTCGTCGGCGAGGCCCCAGTCCTCGAGGGCGCTCTCGCCCAGTTCGGATCCCTGGCTCATTCGCCCTCCCTGATCGTTCGGCTGTGCACCGGTCCAGCGTACCGGTCGGGGACAGAGATCCCCATCAGATCGCGGCTCCCTGCGTGGACGATCGCCCCCGGGGCCCCGTAGTGTTCTGTCCGTCACCCATCTCCGCCGCTGAGCCCCGGAAGGACTCGTCGTGAGCATCCAGCCTCCGCACGCCCACGGCCCGCAGCTGTCGGGCCAGGGGGCTCTGCGGGCCACGGCCCAGGTGGATCCCCGCCGACGGCTTCTGCGGGTGCGCGGGATCGCTATCGCGGCTCTGGTCTGCTCCGTCCTCATGGTGCTGTACGGGGTGCTGCGCACCGTCATCGCTCTGACCCACCTTGTGCCGCAGAACGCGTTCTTCGGTGCCGACGGTCGCTGGCAGCTCGCCGGTCTCCTGCTGTGGTTTGCGATCTGGCCGGTGATCAGCGTCCTCGTCGTCCTGGTGATCCTGCTGATGGCGATGGGCCGCAGGGCTGTGGTGACAGGTGGTGCGATCGCCGGCGGCGCCATCTGCGTGATCCCGATGCTGTGGCTTGGGATGTACACCCTGGAGTACGTCGTGCTGATCGCGAGCGCCGCCGACTCCACGACGTACGGCTTCGGCTCCGCCCCCACCTGGCTGCTGATCACCCGGGTCCTGTTCCATGCCGGCGCCACCGTGCTGTGGGGCACCGCCGCGTGGGGCTGCTGGACGTCATGGTCATCGGCATCGGACCAGCTGGATGAGACCACCGACCCCCTGTCCGCCGGCGCACCGGGACCCCGGCTCTGAGACGCCCCGCACACCCCCCTCCACTCGACGAAAGGAAACACTCCATGTCCTCCACACCGCAGTTCCAGCCCAGCCAGCCGTCCGGCAACCAGCCCTTCGGCGGCCAGCCGTCCGGCAACCAGCCCTTCGGGGGCCAGCAGTTCGGCAATCAGCAGTACGGCGGCCAGCAGTTCGGCATGCAGCCCTCGAACCCGAACGCGGGCGTGGTCCGCATCCTGGCGATCGTGATGGCGGCGCTGAGCCTGCTCGGCCTGCTCTACCAGGTCATCTCGATGATCTCCGGGTTCATCAGCGGCGCTGTCAGCACCGATGCCGCTTCGACCGATGTCACCGGTGCCAGCGTTGCCAGCGGCCTCATCGGCCTGCTGTTCGGCGGCATCTCCATCCTCGTGTTCGTCCTTGCGATCATCGTGGCGATCATGGGGCGGGGGCGGACCCGCACCGGTGCGATCATCTGTGGGGCCCTGCTTCCGGTGAACCTCATCGTCTCCTTCGTGGCCGGCATGATCATCGGCATCATCGTCGCCTCGTCCGCTTCCTCCGGCGGGGGCGTCGCCCTCGGCATCGTCGCCCTCATCGGCGGTCTGCTCGTCCTGCTCATCAAGACCGTCGGCACCGTTGCCGCGATCATCTCCGCGAAGTCCGCTCACGAGGCGGTCCGGGCCGGCTCCCTCTGAGCCGCCCCGCACACCCACCCCTCCACTCGACGAAAGGAAACCCATGTCCTCCGCACCCCAGCAGCAGCCGAACCAGCCTGATCCGTCCGGCCGACCGGGCCCGACCGCTCAGCCGGCCGGGGCCCCGCACGGCGGTCTGTACGGCTCCGAGCCGGCCACCAGCGAGCTGAAGACCCTGCGCACTCTCTCGTTCGTCCTGCTGGTTCTCAGCGGGCTCGGCCTGATGTACACGCTCGTCTCCACGATCATCGAGACGGCGCAGAACTTCTCGGGCGATCCCAGCCCCCGTGACGCCGCCTCCCTGTCCGGCGCGGACGTCGCCAGCGGCGCCGTCGGCCTGGTGTTCATCGTGGTCGCCCTCATCACGTTCGTCCTCGCGATCATCGTCGCTGTGAAGGGCTCCGGTCAGATCCGCAGGGGCGCCATCATCTGCGGCGCCATGCAGCTGGTGAACCTCGCGGTGATCGTCGTGGTCGGCCTCATCATCGGTGCACTCACCGTCGCCGCAGCGGGTGCGGTCAGCTTCACCACCGTCGCTGTTGCGGCCCTGGTCATGTCGGTGCTCACGATCATCGTCAAGGCGATCGGCACATTCGGCGCCTGGTCCTCGTACCGGTCCGCCGAAACCGGCCTGCGGTCCGCCGCGCACTGATCCCCGTGCCGTCCGTGAACGTCGCGAAGAGCCATGTCCACCGCTGTTCCCGCTGACCCGCTGGCACCGGCCAACGCCGGGGCGGTCATCAGACGCGCCCGCACCACGCAGGTGCTCGCCCGCATCGCCCTGATCGCCGCGGTCGTCACCGCGGTGTGCGTCACCGTGTACCGATCGATCCTGCCGGTGGTGGCGGCGGGGCTCTCCCCTGTTATGCGGGATCCGAACGAGGTCGTTCCGACGGTGCTGGTCATCACAGCCGTTCTGTTCGTCCTGCTCGGGCTCCTGACGGGACTGACTGTCGTTGCTCTGGACGTCGTGCTGCTGGTGCGCGGCCCGGGCAGGGTGCGAGCCTGGGCGGCTGCATCGCTGGTCCTCGTCCTGTTCAGCGGTCTGGTCAACCTCGGCAGACTGGTCGCGGACATCGACGGCGAGGGCACCTCTCTCCCAGGGCCGGGAGCCAGCGAGGCGGAGCGACTCGGGATGGTCATCGGCTTCATTCTGGCGAGGCTCCTGTTCATCGCCCTGCCGCTGTTCCTGGCGGCGGCGGCCAATGCGCTGGCTGCTCGTGCCGCTCGCCGGGACGTCACCGCCGGGCGGGCACTGCCGACCAGCACCCCCGCCGCCCCGGCCCGGCCCGCTGAGAGTGCCCGTGCCTGAGGTGCAGAACCCGTCGGCTCCGCTCTCGGGGATCTCGGCGGGTTCTCGCCGTCACCGGGCTGCGGAGCTGACGGGGGCCGTCTGCGCCACGATCACGGCGACGCTCACCACCGCTGCCTTCGCCGTGTCAGCGCTGCTCATCCCCGTAGCGGACCGGCAGGGGCTGGACGGGACCGAGTGGCTGGGGCGCCTGCTGTTCGCCATGGTCGTGGGCCTGCTCGTGGTCACGGCGACGGCTCTGGTGACCCTGGCTGCGGACGCGGTGCTGCTGGTGTTCGGGGGCCGACGGGTGCGCGCATACGCCGGTGCCGGCGGCGCAGCCCTGCTCCTCGCCGTCGTCGGTCTCGCCGCCTGGTTCGCCCTGGCTGGGGGTCCGAGCACCACGCTTTCCGACGCCGCGTCGCCTCAATGGTGGGCAGATGTGCTGGCGCTGGTGCTGCTGCTGACTGTTCTGCCGATCGCCTCCGCGGTGCTCAGCTGGATCGCCGTCCGGCACGCGCAAGCAGAGCGCTCAGGGCCGGCGCCGGCGGGGTCCGCGAACGCGGGCGCTCAGGCGTCCGGCAGGGCCTCCAGGAAGTAGAACGCGGGGATCTTCGCCGCGTACGGCACATCGCCCGGCTCCACCCACTGGATCAGCTCCGCATCGCCTTCACGCTTCGAGGCGTACTGCGTGGCCAGCAGCATCAGGCCCACCACGGACGCCAGACCCTGGGTGGCGGCGCCGTCGCGGACGAGGGAGCCGACCGTCGCCTGCCCGCGGGCCGCGACGGTGTCGTTGACGCGGGCGGTGAGGCCGGCCAGGTCGATGTCGTTGGTCTGCACGAGGTCCTCGAGGGCCTCCGGGCTGAGCATGGTGGCGTCGTGCACCACCGCTTCGGCGGGCAGGCCCGGGTCCGACGGGTCCTTCAGAACATGCTGGGCCACGCTCGTCACCTGGATGCGGGTGAGGTCCAGCTCCATCGGGAACGGCGACTTCGGCGGCACCTCGTCCTTCTGCGCCAGGGCGATGCCCTGAGCCTCCTGCAGCAGGTCCAGCAGGACCCGGTGCTGGCGGAAGTCCTGGGAGCGGACGAACCGTGCCAGGGACCGGTACAGCTCCGTCTTCACATCGAGCACTTCCTGCGCCGGCTCGTACAGGTCGCTGAATACGTTCGCGAGCTTCTCCCGCTCCGCGCGGGTCAGCTTCTTCGCGAACTCGCGGGAGAGCAGCCGGTCCACCACGTCCTGCGCCTGCTCGTTCTGCCGCGGGTCGTTCAGCAGGCGGAAGAAAGCGGTGAAGGTGCGCCCCACCGTGGACTGGCCGAGGAGGTCGTCCCCGGCGAGGAGCTGTTCGAGGATCTCACCGCGGGAGCCCTCGGGCGAGAGGATCTGCTCACGCAGATGCAGGTCCACAGCCCGCAGGTCCTCTCGGTACTGCAGGAAGTCGCCGGAGAGGCGGTCGGCGATCAGCAGGATGTCCTTCAGGCGGTCCACAGACGTGTCCTGGCTGGGCAGCATCAGCTCCCCTTCGGACAGCTCCCGGATCTCCCGCTCGATGTCCTCCCGGCGCTGCTGCAGGTCCCGCAGGCGCACGTCACGGTCCGTCTCCGTCTCCTGGGCGAGGCGTTCGAACTGCTGCAGCACCAGGGTGAGGCGGGACTCCGTTGTGGTCGGGTTGTGCTCCTCCAGGGACGCGATGAACTGGACGGCGTCCACCGTGGCGGGCGACGGCTCGAACGTGGTCTCCACCGAATGGGGATCGTCGCGGCGCGTCAGGTAGCCCTCGCGCACCCACGAGTCCACGTAGTCGCCGGCGGTGGTGCGCTGCTCATCGTCGTCGTGCAGCAGGCCGAGGTGCGTGTTGACCCGCGCCACCATCTCACTGCGCTCCAGGCGCCGGTCACCGGCGGGGAACACGGACTGCAGGATCGCCAGCACAGCAGGTGCTTTGTGGGCGCTCAGCAGGCGCCACGTCGACATGCGGCGCAGCTTCTCGTAGGCGGACTTGCGCTCACCGGCTGTGAGGCGCTGCGCGCCCGGTGCTCCCTGGTGCTTCACGCGCCCCAGGGTATCAATCGGCCCGGGCACCAGTGCCCCTCGCGGCCCTGGCGGACGGCGATTACGGTCGAAGACATCCACGACCCCGTTACCTGGAAGCAGAGGTTCCACCATGACCGCCTACCCCGCCCCCGTCGGCTGCAGCGCCGCACCTGCCGGCTTCGGTGCTCCCGCCTGGACTCCCGTCCAGCCGGTCAGCCGCACCAGCCTCCTCACCGCGCTGATCCTCAACCTCATCACCCTCGCCGGTGGCGGCATCGCCGCCGGCATGCTGGTGATGAGCGGGGTCAGCAGCAGCGAGGACTCGTCCGCGGTGTTCGGCGCGTTCTTCCTCGTGCTTCTCGCCATCAACGGCGGCTTCGCGTTCCTCACCGTGATCGGAAGCCTGATCGCCGCGATCCGGCACGGCGGCGCCTCCCGCTTCTTCTCCCTCACGGCGGCCCTGCTGGTGATCCTCGCCGCCGCCGGCGTGGTCCTGCTGCTGGCGGCTGTGATCGCAGTCGGCGTCAACAACAGCACCCTCACCGACGATCAGATGGGCCTGATCGGCCTCGGCGTGATCGGAGTGATGATCGTGTCGCCGTTGCTCACACTGCTCAGCGTCATCAGCTCGATCATCGCGTTCACCACCGCGAAGAGGTGACACCGGGCGGGCTCAATGCTCAGGGCTCAGTGCGAAGCCGAACGACGCCGGGCGCGCCATCAGAAGGTGCTGATCCAACGGACCCGGTCCGCAGGCCGCGGAGCCGACGCCGTGCAGAGCCGCCGACAGCGTCACCCACGTCCGGCCGTCGGGCCGCAGCTCCCCGTCGTGCTGGGCACGGTCCAGCTCCGCTGAGGACCAGGGCCGCACCGCCAGACCCAGGCCGCTGTCGGTGCGCAGCCCTAGGACCCCCGCAGCGGTGCGGATCTGCGCGGACCGCACACCGTGACGGTTGCCGTTCTCCTGCGGGAACACGTACGGCGTGCTCATCTGCGCGATCGACCGCCTCCAGGTGGCGAACGTGGTGCCGCTGCCGGTATCCGGGTAGCGCTCGAACGGCCCGTAGCCGCGGTAGGTGACGGCGTCGTCGCCGGCAGCGGGGGCAGCGTCGATCGCGAGCGTGTAGCCGATGCGCGGAACCGGCAGGTCATCCGGCCACCCGTCGAACTCCACATCGACGGCGACGTGGACGCCGCCGCTGTCGGCCGTCCACGTTTCGCGGATGTCCGCACCGATGCCGGTGCCCGGCAGACCGAGCCGCTTGGCGAACCGCAGCGATGCACCGTCCGCCTCCGCCGACGCCAGTCGCAGCTGTGCGACGTCCAGGCAGACAGCCCGCCAGCGGGTCTCCAGACCGGTCCAGGTGAAGGCGCGTTCGTTGTCCACAGGGGCGCGCGTGAGGTCCACACCCGCCCACGTGACGGGCAGGTCCCCCAGACGCTCGAGGGACCCGTGGCGGTCGAACCGCGCCGGGCCGAGGCGCCAGGTGCCGTCGGCCGCCTCCTCCGGGAGCGCAGGGGACGCGTCCGAGGCGGAGCAGGCGCCCGCGGCGGGTGCGCTGGGTGCGGTGCCGGTGCTGGAAGGCGCGGCAGGGGCCGACGGGGCCCGCAGAGCCACACGGTCCGCGATCGAGACGACGTGCCCAGCCGGCAGCGCCCGCGGCAGGACCGCATCAGCGTCACGCAGAACCGCCCGCACCGTCAGCACCTCACCGTTCGGCACCGGCACGAGGGCGTCCCCGCCCGCCGGGACCGGCTCCATCTCCAGCTCCGACCACGTGCGCTGCTCATCGATCGAGAGCTCGACGCGCAGATGATCGGTGCTGAGGAACGCGTACTGGTTGCGGATGCGCAACTGCACGGACCCGTCCGCGCCTTCGAAACCGAACGCGATGGGTGCGTACACCTGCTTCATGTCCAGCAGCGCCGGCGACGGCGTGCGGTCCGGGAGGACGAGGCCGTCGGCCACGAAGTTGCCGTCGTGGATGCGCTCCCCGAAGTCGCCGCCGTAGCCGTAGACCTCGGTGCCGTCCGCGGTCGTGGTGAGCAGGGCGTGGTCGATCCACTCCCAGATGAACCCGCCGTGCAGCGCCTCATAGCGCCACACCAGATCCCAGTACTCCTTCAGCGCACCCGCGCCGTTCCCCATCGCGTGGGCGTATTCGATCCACAGGAAGGGCAGGCTCCACGCCCGCGCCGACCGCACCGTGTCCATATCGGCATCGACCCCGGCATCCAGGCACAGGCGCATCAGCAGGTCCGCGAGGTCGTCATCGATGTTTCGGGCGCCGATCGCCTCACTGCGGCGATGATCCGGGTACATCAGCGAATGCACATCCACGGTGCGCCCCAGATAGTCCTGCTCATAGATGAGCAGACGACCGTCGTCCATCTCCCGCACCGCCGCGCACATCGCATCCGTCACGGTGCCGGTGGAGGACTCATTGCCGATCGACCACATGATGATCGAGGCATGGTTCTTGTCGCGGTGCAGGAACCGGCGCGTCCGCTCCACGAGCGTCTTCTCGAACCGCGGATCGTTCGCCGGTCGACGCTGCGTGCCGCGGTCATCGGACTCGGTGCGGTCCAGGTGGAAGCCGTGCGCTTCGAAGTCGCCTTCGCAGATCACATACATCCCCAGCTCGTCGCACCGCTCGATGAAGCGCGGATGCGGCGGGTAGTGGGAGGTGCGGACCGCGTTCACATTGTGCTGCTTCATCAGCTCCAGGTCGCGGTCCTCATTCGCCGGGTTCTGCGTCCGCCCGGTCACGGCATCCACCTCATGGCGGTTCACCCCGCGGAACACGACGCGCTGTCCGTTGACGAGGATCCTCTCCCCTACGCGCTCCACTCGGCGGAAGCCGAGCCGGACCGACACGCACTCACTCGGGGTGCGGACCAGCGCATCGTACAGGCGCGGAGTCTCCGCGCTCCACGGCTCCACGTTGCCCATATCCACCGTCGTGGTCTCTCCGGCGGTCAGCACGCGTCGGATGCCGAGCTCCTCGATCACCAGCTCGATCCGCTCCGGCGGCACCTGCTGCGCCGCCTCATGCTCCTCCAGGCCGGAGATCACGGTGCCGACGGAGGCCGTGAGGAGATCGGGCCGGATGCTCAGCGAACCGGTCCCGGCGGCGGCGTCGAAGTCGGTGCTGACCGTGAGGTTGTGCAGGCCGCCGGCAGGCCGCAGCAGCAGCGTCACCGACCGGAAGATGCCGGAGAGCCAGAACATGTCCTGGTCCTCCACGTACGAATTGGCGGACCACTGCCGCACCAGCACCCGCAGACTGTTCTCACCCGAGGTGAGAGCCTCGGTGACGTCGAACTCCTGGGTGAGGCGCGACCCCGCCGTCGCCCCGAGCCGCGTCCCGTTCACCTCGACCTGCCCGTGCGAGTCCACGCCGTCGAAACGGAGGAACACGCGGGCGCCGTCGGCCAGGGCGCTCCCCCACTCGGCGGACAGCTCGAACGTGCGCAGATAGTCCCCCGTCGGGTTCTCCGACGGGACATGCGGGACATCGAGCGGGAACGGGTAGATGAAGTTCGTGTACTGCGGGGCGCCGTGGCCCTGCAGCTGCCACATGCCGGGCACCCGGATGCTGGTCTTCTCCCCGAACCGCTCCCCGTCCGGGGCGAAGCGGAAGGCCCAGTCGCCGTCGAGGGACAGCTCGGGGGCGTCCGACCGCAGCCACGCGCGGGGCGCGAGGCGGCCCTCACCAGTGTGGATGTCAGGAATCGGCAGTGTCGACACGGGTCACTCCTTCACAGCACCGTCGGTCAGGCCGCCGCCTCCAACAGCGAACTCGGCAGGATCTTCAGTTCCAGCTGGGCGATGTCCGGATCGCCGCCGGCGGCGACCGCCGACGGCGCCGCTGACGGGTCGCTACCGCACCTCGCCGTAGTACTGGCCGGTGCGCTCCTCCCGCAGCTCGGCGAACGTGCCGTTCGTGATGGACTCGCGGATCTCGTCGACCAGCCGCACCACGAATCGTTCGTTGTGGATGGTGCACAGGGTGGAGGACAGCATCTCCTTCGCGCGGAACAGATGGTGGACGTAGGCGGCGGTGTAGTTCTGGCAGGTGTAGCAGTCGCAGGTGTCGTCGATCGGAGAGAACTGACGGCGGTACTTCGCTCCCGTCAGGTTGACCCGGCCGGTGCGGGTGTACACCGCGGAGTTGCGGGCCACGCGCGACGGGGACACGCAGTCGAAGGTGTCCGCGCCGGCGGCGATCGCGACGAACAGGTCGTCCACTTCGGAGATGCCCAGCAGGTGGCGGGGCCTCTCGTCGGGCAGTTCGTCCGTCACCCAGCCGACGATCGTGCCGAGGTTCTCCTTCTCCAGCGCACCGCCGATGCCGAAACCGTCGAAGCTCCAGCCGTCCACCTCCATCGACCCGAGGTCGCGGGCGGCCTTGCGCCGCAGGTCCTCGTACTGGGCGCCCTGGATGACGCCCCACAGCTGCTGGTAGGGCTTGTGCTGCCGCTCCTCGGTGAGGCGGGCGTGCTCCGCCAGGCACCGCTGGGCCCACAGGCGGGTGCGCTCCAGCGCCTCCTCCTGGTAGCGGCGGGAGTTCATCAGGGTGGTCAGCTCATCGAACGCGAACATGATGTCCGCGCCGAGACCGTGCTGGATCTGCATCGACACTTCGGGGGTGAAGCGGTGCTGAGAGCCGTCGATGAAGGAGCGGAAGTCCACACCGTCGTCATCGACGTGGGCGAGGCGGTCCTTGCCGGCCTCCACGTCATCATCGCGGCCCGACGGGGTGGTGGCCCGCTGATTGCCGGAGAACGATTCGCTGAGCACCTTCTTGAACCCGGCGCCGAGGCTCATCACCTGGAAGCCGCCGGAATCGGTGTAGGTGGGGCCGGGCCAGTTCATGAAGCGGCCGAGGCCACCGGACTCGTCGATGAGGTTGTGGCCGGGCTGGAGGTACAGGTGGTAGGCGTTGGCGAGCACCGCCTGGGCGCCGAGCTGCGCCACGGATTCCGGCAGCACCGCCTTCACCGTCGCCTTCGTGCCGACGGGGATGAACGCAGGCGTGGCGATGTCGCCGTGCGGGGTGGAGATGACACCGGTGCGGGCGCGGGAATCTGCGGCACGGGTGCCGAGGGAGAAGGACGTGGTTCGAGGCATGCATGAAGTTTCCCACGAGTGCCTCACATCCCCGTCAAGGGCCGACTACACTCGGCTCGATGTCGAATCGCGGCCCCGTGTTCAGCCTCGAGGACTTCCTCCAGGAGCCCTCGCGCTCCGGTGAACCCGCCGGCGAGGACTTCCACTGGACCCAGGACCCCGTCGAGGACGACTTCGAGGACTTCGCGGCCTGGGGATCCGGGGGCGACGACTCCCCCTGGGACGCCTCCCCCGCCTGGCTGGACGACGACGCCCGCGACGACTTCCCCGACTGGGACGCGCTCGAGCGCGGCTCCGTCGGCCCCGACGCCTCCTCCCCCACCGACGCCGACGACCCCGCCCTGGGCGGTCCCGCCGCCGGCGCCGCACCGGGCAGCACCTCCATCGACCTATGGCGCTCCGGCCCCGTTGCGGACCCTGACGACCTGCGGCCCCCGTCGGCCCGCCGCCGAACCTCCCACTTCCGGCCCGAGATCGAGGGCCTGCGCACCGTTGCGGTCGCGCTGATCGTCGTCTTCCATGTGTGGTTCGGGCGGGTCTCCGGCGGTGTGGACGTGTTCCTGTTCATCTCCGCGTTCCTGCTGTCCGCGTCGTTCGGGCGGCGGCTGCGCACCGGGTCCCTCGGCAACCCCATCCGCACCTGGCTGCGCACCTTCACCCGTCTGATGCCGCCCGCGGTGATCGTGATCCTCGCGGTGCTGATCGCGACCCGGTTCCTGCTGCCGCCGTCGGCCTGGCAGCCGATGATCACGCAGGCGCTCGCCTCCGCCACCTACTGGCAGAACATCCTGCTGAGCAGCGAAGCAGTCGACTACTACGCCCAGGACATCTCGGTCGCCTCCCCGCTGCAGCACTTCTGGTCCCTCAGCCTGCAGGGGCAGGTGTTCCTGCTGTGGCCGCTGCTGTTCGGTCTGGTGGCGCTGGTGTCCCGCCGGCCGGGCGCGAAGCCGAAGGCGTTCGCGTTCGCCCTGTTCGGCGCCCTGTTCGCCGCCTCCCTCGCCTACTCCGTCCACCTCACCGCCACCGAGCAGACCGCCGCGTACTTCTCGACCCAGGCGCGCCTGTGGGAGGTCGCCGCCGGCACCCTGCTGGCGCTGCTGCTGCCCCGCATCGACCGCGCCACCCGCGCCGAACGCCCCGGTTCCGGCTCCCGCCCCGGCTCCGCCGTGCTGCGCGGCCTCGCCGGCTGGGTCGGATTCGGCCTGCTGGTCTCCACCGGCATCGTGCTCGATGTGCAGGGCCAGTTCCCCGGCTGGATCGCGATCTGGCCGATCACCGCCGCCGCGCTCATCATCGCCGCGGGCCACTCCGGCACCCGCTGGGGCTTCGACCGCATCCTCACCATGCGACTGCCGCGCTCGCTCGCCTCCATCTCCTACGCGATGTACCTGGTGCACTGGCCGATCCTCGTGCTCACCCTGCATGTGCTCGACAAGCCCCGCGCGGGCCTGGCCGACGGGTTCGCGATCATCGCGGTCTCCCTGCTCATCTCCTGGGCGCTGACCCGCCTGGTGGACTCGCAGTTCCGCCACCCCCGCTGGAAGGCCGCCCCCACGGGCCGGTCCCTCGCCGTCATCGGCCTGTGCCTCGCGCTCGTGGCCGGCGGCGCGTTCGGCTGGCGCTACCAGCTGTCCACCGAAGCGGAGAGGACCGCCGCCATCGGCCCCACCTCCGGTGTTCAGGAGAAGCAGAAGGCACCCGAGCCGGCCGACGTGCGCGCCGGTGACCTCGTGCCTGCGGGGCATCAGCTCGACAGCCAGTGGCCAGCCCAGCGGTACCGCTGCTCCGGTCCCGGTGCCCCTGCAGCGTTCCCCGGCCAGCACTGCGACATGCGCCTGCCCGCCGACGCCGACTACGACCACCTGGTGCTCGTGGCCGGGTCCTCTCACGCCCGCCAGTGGATTCCGGCGATGGAATCCGCCGCCGAGAAGGGCAACTGGCAGATCATCAGCATGCACATGGACGCCTGCCCCTTCGCCGACGCCCCCAACCCGGAGGACCGCTGCGCCGGCTACCGCGATTGGGTGATCGACCAGGCGACTGCGCTGAAGCCTGATCTGGTCGTCATCAACGGGTCAGCCGTGGACCTCGGCCGCAACCGAGACGTCGCGCTGGCTGGTATGGCCTCCGGCACCGCCGAACTCACCGCGCGCGGAATCGACGTTCTCACCATTCGTGACAACCCCCGGTTCTCCCAGAACATGTACACGTGCGCGGAGAAGGTCCTGGAGAACGACGGCACAGGAGCGGACGCGAACGCCCAGTGCGGGGTCCCCGCTGCCTCTGTGCTGTCCCTCGTCGACCCGCAGGTGCTGACAGCGTCGGCTGCCCCCGGGCCCGGCCGCGTGGTGACGGCCGATCTCACTCCCGAGATCTGCCCGTCGGGCCAGTGCGTGCCCGTCCAGGGCAACACCGCGGTGTTCATGGACTCCAACCATGTCTCGAAGGTGTTCGCCACAGCGATGCAGCCTCGGATGCTGGAGGTCATCGCCGAGTCCTACCCCGACCTGTTGGTGACCCCATAATGGTGGGAACCGCCGCTCCCCGGCCCCCGCACAAGGACAATTCGTGGACTATCTGTACCTGTTCGCCTCGGCGCTGACCGCCATCGCGGTCCTGTTCCTGCCCGGCAGCGCCATCACCTGGCAGCTGCCGCTGAGTTGGACATCTCGCACCGCGCTTGCCGCTCCCGTGTCCGTGGTGATCGTGTTCGTCGCTGCGGAGAGTGCAGCGCGACTGGGCGTGAGCTGGTCGCCGCTGCCGGTGCTGGCGGTGACCCTGCTGTTCGTCGCGGTGACGGCGCTGGCGATGCTGCCGGTGCGTCTGCGCCGCCGACGTGCCAGTGAGCGGGCCGTGCAGAACGCCGACGGAGGCCACCGAGCGTCGAGCAGATCCCGCGGCGCGACTCGTGTTCTGCGCCGCCATGACCCCGCCGTGCCGGTCGCGCTCGCGATCGCCGCAGTGGTGACCACCTGGACGTTCTGCTTGCTGATGGGCACACCGGTGGAGATCAGCCAGACGTACGACAACATCTTCCATATGAATGCGATCCGCTGGATCGAGAACACGGGCAGCGCCTCCGCCTGGAACGTGGGGTCGTTGACGATCAAGGACCATCCGCCGTCGTACTACCCGTCGGCGTGGCATCAGCTCGCATCCCTGCCGGTGATCATGTTCAGCGCCCCGATCTGGCTGGCGCAGAACGCCCTCATGTTCGTGGTCAGCGGCATCGTGTGGCCCCTGGGTCTGCTGGCCATTGCGAAGGACGTGCTGGGGCTGCGCCGCGTCGGCCTGCTCGCCACCGGCATGGTCGCCGGCATGTTCATGGGATTCCCGTACGGGCCCGGCGTGTTCGGGATCCTGCTGCCGTTCCTCTTGGCGATGACGCTCATGCCGGCACTGGTGGCGATCGTGGCGCTCGCCGTCAGGATCAGCACTGGGACGAACGTCCATCCCCTGGTAGCGGTTCCCCTGGCAGCACTGGCAGCGGCCGCGGTGGCGGTGGCGCACCCGCAGGGCGTGCACGCCGGTTTCCTGCTGCTGGTGCCGATGATCGCGTGGACCGTGGTTCATCACCTGATCGGTCGCCGCTGGGGATGGGCAGTGTTCAGCGCTGTCGCGCTCGCACTGGCGGGCACGCTCGCCTGGTGGGTGTGGACCGCCCTGCGACCCCCGGCGGCCTCCGCCGCGGTCTGGAAGGCGGACTCCACGCCGCTGCAGGCGCTGCGGCAGATCTTCGCCCTCGGTTTCCCAGACGTCCGTCAGGAGATCCTGCTGGCCGGTCTCACCCTGGTGTGCTTGGTGATCGCCGCGGTGGCCCACCGGGGCCGCTTCTCCTTCCTCGTTGTGTCGTTCGCGGCGGCGGCGTGGGTGTTCTACGTGGCGCTGGCGGTCAACGAGCAGCCGCTGCGCTACGACGTCACCGGCCCGTTCTACAGCGACCAGTGGCGCATGGCGGCGATCCCGCTCGTCGTGGCACTGCCCGCGATCGGCCTGGCCGCGGAGGTCATTGCCGAGAAGTGGGCGAGCCCGCGCATCGTTCTGGTCGGACTCGTTGTTGTGGGTGCTCTCAGCTCGATGTCGTGGGCATCAGAGCGAGTGGTGGAGATCGCTCACAACCAGTGGCGCCCGGGTCGCCTCGTCAGCGATGACGAGAAGGTCCTCATGCGTTCCCTGCCCGCCTATGTGCCGGAGGATGCGGTCATCGCCACGAACGCGCTGAACGGGTCGTCGCTGGCGTATGCGATCGGCGACCGACAGGTCCTCAACTACACGGTCAGCTTCTCCGCCCCGCGTGAGCAGCACCTGCTGAACGCGAAGCTCGATGACGCGCAGGAGGACCCGAAGGTGTGCGACGCGATGCACGATCTCGGGGTCGACTACGCCCTGGACTTCGGGCCGGAGGAGATCGGAGAGGGCAGCGCCACCTACACGGGCCTCAATGAGATCTCCGAGACGGGTGCCGCCGAAGTGGTGCACCAGGTGGGGGACGCGAAGCTGCTTCGCATGAAGCCCTGCCGCGGCACCGACGGTCGCGTACGCTGAACGGAAGCCCTTCTCCCCCTCGAAAGGACACCCCATGCCCCGCCTCGCCGACGCCCGCGAGTTCGTCGATGATCTCGCCGCGTTCGTGACCGCCTCCCCCTCCAGCTACCACGCGGTGCGCGAATCCGCTCGCCGCCTGCGGGAGGCCGGCTTCTCCGAACTGCGCGAAGAGGACGACTGGCAGGTCGAGCCGGGCGCGCGGGTTTTCGTGGTGCGGGACGGCTCGATCATCGCCGCCGCGGTGCCGACGGGTGCCGGCCCCACCACGCCGCTGACGATCTTCGGCGCACACACGGATTCGCCGTCGCTGAAGCTGAAGCCGAAGCCCTCCACCAGTGCCGCCGGGTTCTCCCAGGTCGGCGTCGAGGTGTACGGCGGGGCGCTGCTGAACTCGTTCCTCGACCGCGACCTGGCGCTGGCGGGCCGGATCGTCCTGGCCGGCGGGACCGTGCGCCTCGTCCGCACCGGGGCGTACCTGCGGGTCCCGCAGCTGGCGATCCACCTGGACCGCCAGGTGAACTCCGAGGGGCTGAAGCTGGATCCGCAGCGGCATCTGCAGCCGATCACGGGACTGGCCACCGACGAGCACGATGTGCTCGCCGACCTGGCAGCACTCGCCGAGGACCCGGTGACGGGTGAGGCGGCGCCGGTGGACCCGGCGGACATCGCCGGGTACGACATCGTCACCGCGGACACGCAGGCCCCCGCCGTGATCGGTGCCCGCGAGGAGCTGTTCGCCTCGGGCCGCCTCGACAACCTGCTGTCCACGCACGCGGGTGTGCGTGCCATGATCGATGCTGAGCCTGCGGACCACATCGCCGTGTTCGTCTCGAACGACCATGAGGAGGTGGGCTCCGCGACACGGTCGGGTGCGGCCGGTCCGTTCCTGGAGGACGTGCTGGTGCGCCTGCACCTGGCGCTCGGCGGGGATGAGGCGTCGCGCCGGCGGGCGTTCGCGGACAGCCTGCTGGTGTCCTCGGATGTGGGCCACAGTGTGCACCCGAACTATGCGGAGCGGCACGACCCGGCGAACCTGCCGGTCGCGGGCGGCGGTCCCATCCTGAAGCTCAACGCGAATCAGCGGTATGCGACCGATGGCCGCGGCGCCGCAGCTTGGGCGGCCGCGTGCGCCTCCGCCGGTGTCACCTCGCAGGAGTTCGTCTCGAACAATGCGATGCCGTGCGGTTCGACGATCGGCCCGATCACCGCGACCCGTCTCGGCTTCCTCACCGTGGATGTGGGTGTGCCGATCCTGTCGATGCACTCCCTGCGGGAGATGACCGCGGTGACGGACCCGCATGACCTGTTCCTGGCGGCGAAGTCCCTGCTGACTGAGACGGCGATCCGATCCGCCCGCTGAGCCCTTCGTGAGCAGTTCCCCGAACCGGCCGAGTCGCCGGGGGCCCGTCGGCCGCCCCGGCGCCACCGCGGAGCCCCGTGGACGCCGCCGCGCGCCTCTGTCCGACCGCCCCGTGTTCCGGCGCGACATCCATGGTCTGCGCGGTCTCGCCGTCCTGCTCGTGGTGCTGTACCACGTCTTCGTGGGCCGGGTGTCCGGCGGCGTCGACGTCTTCCTGTTCGTCTCCGCCTTCTTCCTGACCGGCACGTTCCTGCGGCGATGGGAGCGCGATCAGCCATCGGCACCCCTCGCCTACTGGGCCCGCACCTTCAAACGACTCCTGCCGCCGGCCGCTGTGGTGATCGTGGGGTCGCTCGCACTGGTGTGGGCTCTGGCGGGGCCGCAGGCGGTGATGACCGAACTACCGCACGCGGTAGCGTCCCTTGCGCAGGTGGAGAACTGGTTCCTCATCGGCCAGAGCGTGGACTACTACGCAGCGGCGCAGCAGCGGGCACCGATGCTGCAGCACTTCTGGTCACTGTCGATCCAGGCGCAGGTGTTCCTTCTGCTGCCGCTGCTGTTTGCGCTGGTGACGGTGCTGACGCGCCGCGTCCCGGCGCATCGCCGGACCCGCGCCCGTTTCAGCTCGGCCGCACTCGTGCTGGGGGCGCTGTTCGCTGTGTCCCTCGTGTGGTCGATCGTGTCCACGGGCCGTCATCAGGAGGTGGCGTACTTCGACACCGCGGCACGGCTGTGGGAGTTCTGCCTGGGCTGCCTGGTGGCGATTGCGCTGCATCATCGCGGTGGCCGAGGCCTGGCCGTCTTCGCCCAGCGGCCGGTTGCGCGCGCTGCGGCGTCCTACGGTGCGGTCGCGGCGCTGGTCTCCATGGGAGCCCTGGTCGATGTGGCGGGCCTGTTCCCCGGCCTGATCGCACTGTGGCCGCTGTCGGCCGCGGCGGTGGTGATGCTCGCCGGACACAATGAGCTCCTGGCCTCGCGGCCGTTCCAGTTCCTCGGGTCGATCAGCTACGGCCTGTACCTGGTGCATTGGCCTCTGCTGATCGTTCTGCTGATTCAGCGCGATGAGCTGCGCCTCCCCCCGCTGGTGGGGGCGGCTGTGGTGGCGGTGTCGCTGGTGCTGGCGTGGCTGCTGACGCGCCTGGTGGACACTCCGTTCCGGCGCCTGAGGTGGGCTGAGCAGCGCCCAGTGCGGGCTGCGGTCGTGATCGCGGCGGTGCTGGCTGTGGGCGCCGGCGGGGTCTGGGGTGTCCATCGCGGCGCATCGGGGCAGATCGCGGAGCAGGAGAGGCTGGCGTACGCGAACAACCCTGGGGCGCGTGCCCTCGAGCCCGGTTTCACGCCCCACCCGCAGCGGGACCCGTCGGCCCCGGAGCTTCCGGGCCGGGACGGCGCCCCGAAGGACTGGTTCGGGCTGAAGGAGAAGTGTGAGGGCCGCTTCGCCGCGCCGAAGGGCCTGTCCTCCTGCCGGATGCGAAGCCCTGCGGAGCCGATGCGCGGCGATGAGAAGGTCATCGTCTACATCGGCAATTCACGAATGGAGCAGATAGCGCCGAGCGTTGACGCGATCGCGGAGGCGAAGGGGTGGCGGGCCATCGCCCTGTTCGAACCGGGCTGCGGCTTCGGCGCCGAGAAGGATGCGTGGGGCGGCAATGCGAAGCGCTGCTCGGAGTACACCGAGCTCGCCGAACAGTACGTCGCGGCGGTGAAGCCGGACGCGGTCGTGATGATCACAACCGATGTGCCCATTCGCGGCGATGAGCGCCCCTTCCCCGGCGCCGCACGGTTGGCGGAGAAGATGGCCGCTGATGGGGTGGAGGTGATCGCTCTGAGGGATTCTCCGCGGCTGAGCACTGAGCCGAACGCCTGCAGTGAGGAGCGGTCAGCGGACTGCACCTCGCCTCTGGGGCAGGGACTGGACCGTGCCCGCCCGGACGCCGACCTCGTCGGCGCCGATCACATCCATCCTGTGGATCTCACGCCCGTGGTGTGTCCCGATGGAGAGTGTGCTCCGGCTCGCGGCAACGTCACGGTCTTCACTGACCATTACCACCTGACCTCGACCTACGCGGCCAGCGCAGCACCGGAGGTGGAGCGGCAACTGAAGGAGTCGGGTTTCCGCTGGTGATGCGGGCCGATCGGCGTCAGATCGTGGAGTGCTGCGCCGCGGTCTCCACGGCGTCGCGCACCGCGTCGGCGGCGGGCGGCAGCGACTGGTCCCCGCTGAGATCGGCGACGCGGCGGGCGTCCTTCGTCAGCTCGTCCACCTGGTAGACGGCACTGTCCACGAATCCGTCGAGGATGCTCAGCAGGGTCAGGTCGATGCGGGCGCGGATCGCGGCGGGGGTGTCGTCGCCGTCGGCCAGGATGGCGGGCAGGGCGCGGAACGCGTCGGCGCTGGAGGCGGGGGCGTCGGTGCTCAGGAGGGCGCGCAGGGCTGCGCGGTCCTCGTCGCGGAGGGTGCGGACGTCATCGAACACGGGCGTCGACCTCTTTCATGGCGTCGTTCATCTGCGCCACCGTCATCGGCGGCTGGTGGAGGTCGTCCGACGGGGCCTGGCCGTCCGAGGCGCTGAGGCTGAGCTGATCGGAGACGTCCACGCCGAAGATGGTGTGGACGGCGTGGAGGAACTTCTCCCCGTTGCCGGTGCGTGCCAGCTCCTGGGCGCGCGCCATCGGCGAATGGAGCAGCCGGTTGTACACGCGGTTGAGGGAGCGCTCCACCTGCTCGGCGGCGTCATCACCGCGGGCGGCACGGACAGCCTCCACTTCGGCGGTGACCTCCGCGCGGACGCTGGCGCGCATCGCGGACACGGCAGGGTCCATGGCGCGGATGCGCTGGCGCTCCTCGAAGCGGGTGACGCCGTCCTCCACAAGGCCGCGAGCGCGCTCCATCTCGTCGGTCTCGCCGGTCTCCGCGGTGATGTCGGCCAGGCCCAGCAGATGCACCCGGTCCACGGCCGCAACGGAGTCGTCCACGTCCGAGTGGAGGGCGAGGTCGAGGATCACCAGTTCGCCCTCGGGACGGACGTTGTCGGCGCTGAGCACGGTGGTGCCGCCGCCGGATGCGGCGACGATGACGGAGGAGCGGGTGATGGCGGCCGGCAGCTCCTCCTCCGTCACGGGAAGAGCGTTGTGCGTGTCGGCGAAGCCGGGGGCGCGGCCGGACGGGGAGAACACGCGCAGGGTGGCGATGCGGCGGCGGTGCAGTTCGGCCGACGCGATGCGGGCCATCGCACCGGTGCCGATGATGAGGGCGTCGCGGTTGCGCAGGGAGTCCACGAGCCCTTCGGCGGCGTCGAGGGCGACGGCGACCGATGAGCGGCCTGCGGCGCCGACCCGGGTGGAGGTGGTGACCTTCTTCGCGGTGCGCATGGCGCCCTGGAACAGGTCGTTGAGCAGGCTGGTGGTGCGTCCCTCCGAGAGCGCCTCGGAGAACGAGGTGCGGACCTGGCCGGTGATCTCGGCTTCGCCGATGACCTGGGAATCGAGGCCGGAGGCGACGGAGAAGAGCTGGCGGGCGCTGGAGCGGCCGGCGTCAGCGACGAGGGATTCGGCGACGGTGGTCTCATCGAGCCCGCTGGTGTGGGAGACGGCGCGCACCACGAGGTCGACCGCGTCGTGGAAGCGGTCGGCGTCGAGGTAGATCTCGAGGCGGTTGCAGGTGGCGATCACCACCCAGCCGATCAGGGGCTGGTCCGGATGCTCCTCGTTGAGCTCGCCGATCACGGCGTCGAGCCGTTCAGCGCCGCGTGCGAGGCGGTCCAGGCCATCGAGCCCGAGCCGATCATGGGTGGCGCGAAGAGCGATGAGCATGGAATCAACCTTAAGGCTGATGTGCTCGGGACGCGAATGTTCGCCGTTCAGCTCACTAGGGCACAATGAGCGGCATCATGACTGACTTCTCTGCGCCCTCTTCAGGGCCTTCTGGCGCGCCCTCCCCGTCCCCCGCTGAGTCGCCGCTGGTCAAGCGTCTGGCCGGCCGGGGCGCCGAGGTCGCGGACGCTCCGCCGAGCGTGTGGTTCATGCGGCAGGCCGGCCGCTCCCTCCCGGAGTACAAGCAGGTGCGCGGCACCACGGGCATGCTGGAGTCCTGTCTGATCCCGGAGATGGCGGCGGAGATCACCCTGCAGCCTGTGCGGCGACACAAGGTCGATGCGGGCATCTTCTTCTCGGACATCATGACCCCGCTGAAGATCGCGGGGCTCGGCGTCCACATCGAGCCGGGCATCGGCCCCGTGTTCGAGGAGCCGATCTCCTCCGAAGCGGACATCCGCGCACTGCCGCCGGTGGATGACGTCATCCGCGCAGCGCTCGACCCGATCCGCGAGGCCGTCCGCATCACCGTCGAGGAGCTCGGCTCCACCCCGCTGATCGGCTTCTGCGGCGCCCCGTTCACGGTGGCGTCGTACATGGTGGAGGGCCGCCCCTCCCGCGACCACCTCACCACCCGCTCCCTCATGACGCGCGAACCCGAACTGTGGGCGCACCTCGCCGAATGGGTGGCGAACCTCTCCGGCGAGTTCCTGCGCGCCCAGGTCGAAGCGGGCGCCTCCGCCGTGCAGCTGTTCGACTCGTGGGCCGGGTCCCTGTCCGAGCGGGTGTACCGCGAGCACGTCCTGCCGCATTCGGAGCGCACCCTCGGCTTCGTCGCGGACCTCGATGTCCCCCGCACCCATTTCGGGGTGGGGACCGGCCACATGCTGCCGGCGATCGCGGACGCCGGCGCCACCTGCGTGGGCGTGGACCACCGGATCGAACTGTCCGAGGCGATCGACCTGCTGCCGGGCCATCTCGCGGTCCAGGGCAACATCGACCCGTCGGTCCTGTTCTCCTCTGAGGAGGTCCGCTTTGCTGAGGCGAAGCGCGTCGTCGAGCAGGGCCGCGCCGCCGCCGGTCACGTGGTGAACCTCGGCCACGGCGTGCCGCCCACCACCGACCCGCAGGTCCTCACCGACCTCGTCGCCCACATCCATTCGCTGTGACCGCCACCGCCACCCGCACTCTCGTCATCGGCGGAGGGTTCGCCGGCCTCCTCGCCGCTCTGCGCGCCGCCCAGGCGGGCGAGCAGGTGACGCTCGTGGAAGCCGATTCCGTCACCGGCGGTGTGATCCGCTCCGCCGTCGTGGACGGTCTCGACCTCAATGCCGGTCCGGAGGCGTACGCGTCCCGCGGCGGCCGGGTCCAGGCCCTCGTGGAGGAGCTCGGCCTCGCCGACCGTGTGGTGGAACCCGCCGGGTCCAGCAGCTTCATCGTCCTGGACGACCATGCGTTCGCGTCGCCGTCGCGCGCGGTGATGGGGCTGCCGGCACAGCCGCTGTCGGCGGAGTCGCGTCGCGCACTCGGCCTCGTCGGCTCCCTGCGCGCCGCGGCGGAGCGCCTCCTGCCGGCGTCGTACGGCTGGCGGGACGGCATCAGCATTGGGGAGCTCACCCGCCGCCGCTTCGGCCGACGGGTGCTGGACCGCCTGGTGGCGCCGCTGATCACCGGGGTGCACTCCGCGGATCCGATGGCGCTGGAACTCGAGACTGTGCTGCCGGGTCTGCGCCGCCGCGCCGACCAGGCCGGCAGTGTGCAGCAGGCGGTGGCGGGCATGCTCGCCGAGCGGGATGCCGCGCAGCGGGGCCGTGCAGCCTCCGCGGGCCCTCGCGCCTCCGCCCGGCCGACGGGTGCCGCCGGCAGGTCGGGCGAGCCCGTGCGGGCGGGCGCCGCGGTCCGCGCGGTCACCCCGACGATGGCGGCGATCCCCGAGGCGATGGCCGAGCGCATCCGTGAGCTCGGCGGCACGATCCGCACCTCCACCAGGGCTGTGTCCCTCGCTGCTGACGGCGACGCCTGGTCCGTGGTGCTCGACCCCGTCGGCGCTGATGGCGCACCCGAGCAGTCCGCCGACAGCACCGCACCCGAGCACACCGCGAGCGCGCCGGAGCGCATCACCGCGGACCGCCTTGTCATCGCGACCGATCCGGACACCACCCGCGACCTCCTGCGCGGCCTCGACACCGACCCCGCCCAGGCGAGCCTCGCCGATCTCGTGCCCGCCTCCCGGCCCGTGCCGGTGCGGCTGTGCACCCTCGTGCTGCAGGCGCCCGCTCTCAGCCGCCATCCGCGCGGCAACGGGGCGCTCGTGGCCCCGTCGGCCACCACCATCACGGCGAAGGCGATGACGCACGCGAGCGCGAAATGGGACCATGTCCGCACCGCGGCCCGCACGGACGAGCACCCGCACCGGCACGTGATCCGCCTCAGCTACGGCCGCGGCGACGAGCCCCTCCCCGACCGCGACCGATTCCCCGACCTGGCGCTGCGGGACGCCGCCCGCATCCTCGGCGTGGAGGGCGCCGGCCTCAGCCTCGTGGACTGGGCCCTCACCGACATCACCCGCACCCAGCGCAGGGCCGCCGCCGGGCACTCCGACGCGGTCGCGGCGCTCCGGTCGGCGCTGCCGGCCACCATCGAACTGTCCGGCGCCTGGATCGACGGCACCGGACTGGAAGCCATCACTCGAGAAAGGGACACCCGCTCATGAGCGAGATCATCCGCTTCACCACCTACACCGTCTACAAGAAGATCGGCGGCCTCAACGACGAAGGCACCGTCAGCGCCGACCAGGTCGAACAGGACCTGCGGAAGACCACCGAGGCGTTCTCGCCGCTCGGTGTGGAGGTCCTCGGCTTCTACGACGCCACCGCGTTCCGCGCGGAGGACGACCTCATCCTGTGGGTCTCCGCGGAGAAGCCGGAGGTGATCCAGGAGGCGCTGCGCCTGTTCGAGCAGTCGATCGCCGGCACCTACCTGGAGAAGGTATGGCAGGCCTCCGGTGTGCACCGCGAGCACGAGTTCACCCGCACGCACCGCCCCGCGTTCATGGAGGACGACAAGCCGCGCAAGCAGTGGATCACCATCTACCCGTTCGTCCGCTCCTACGAGTGGTACCTGCTGGAGGAGGAGGAGCGCCGCGAGCAGATGGCCGAGCACGGCCGGTTCGGCCGCGACTACCCGAACGTGTGGGGCAACACCACCGCCGCGTTCGCCCTCGGCGACTATGAGTGGCTCCTCTCCTTCGAGGCCGATGAGCTGCACGAACTGGTCGACATGATGCGGCACCTGCGCTACACGAAGGCGCGCCTGCACGTGCGCGAAGAGCTGCCGTTCCACGTGGGCCGCCGCCTCGGCGAGCTCAGCGACGTCGCGGAGATCCTCCTGTGAGCGCCCCCATCGACTCGATCCTCTTCGCCTCCTTCGGCGGGCCGGAGACCCTCGATGACGTGATGCCGTTCCTGCGCAACGTCACCCGCGGTCGCGGCATCCCTGACGAGCGCCTCGAGGAGGTCAGCCACCACTACCGCGCCCTCGGCGGCAAGTCCCCCATCAACGACCAGAACAAGGACCTGATCGCGCGCCTGGAGAAGGCTCTGGCGGCGCGCGGCATCGACCTGCCGGTCTATTGGGGCAACCGCAACTGGGAGCCGTACGTCAACGACACGGTCAAGCAGATGCACGCCGACGGGCACCGCCACGCCCTCGGTCTCGTCACCAGCGCCTACTCCTCCTACTCGTCCTGCCGCCAGTACCGGGAGGACTTCGGCCTCGCCCTGCAGGCGAACGACCTCAAGGGCGAGTTCGAGATCTCCAAGGCCCGCGTCTACTTCAACCATCCCGGGTTCCTCGACCCGGTCGTGGACTCGGTGCGCGGCGCCATCGCCGATCTCGAAGCCGACGGCCACGAGCGCTCCGCGATCGACGTGCTGTTCTCCACGCACTCCATCCCGAACACGATGGCGGACACCTCCGGTCCCCGCGACACGTGGGAGGAGGGCTCCGGCGGTTGGTACGTGCAGCAGCATCAGGCTGCGATCGACTACGTCATCGAGAAGGCCGGCGCATCGGATGTGCCGCACCAGCTGGTGTACCAGTCGCGGTCGGGCCCCGCCCACATTCCGTGGCTGGAGCCGGACATCAACGACGTCATCGATGGCCTGGAGGGCCGCACCGCGGTCATCGTGGTGCCGATCGGGTTCGTCACCGACCACGTGGAGGTCGTGTGGGACCTCGATACGGAGGCGAAGGAGACCGCTGAGGAGAAGGGCCTGGCGTTCATCCGCGTCCCCACGTCCGGCAGCAGCGACCGCTTCGTCGAGGCCCTCGTGGACCTCGTGGAGGAGCGGATCAGCGGAGCTGAGCCGACGATCGCTGTGGGCGGCGACATCCAGTGCGGCGACGTCTGCGGCGCCGGGTGCTGCCCGAATGCCCGCGCGATCCAGCCCACCACCTCCGGTGTGGACTCCGAGGAGGACTGGGAGAAGGCCGGGGAACCGAGCGAGCTCGCGCTGATGATCCGCGCGAAGCGGGAGGGAGCCGGCCGATGACGGATGCGCCCGTGCGCGTGGGCACTCGCGCCTCGAAGCTGGCGCTGTCGCAGTCCGCCTGGGCTGCCCGCCATCTCGGGGTCGAGTTCGAGCTCGTCCACGTCTCTACCCACGGCGACCGCGACCAGACGTCCCCGCTCACGCAGATCGGCGGCACCGGCGTGTTCGTCTCCGCTGTCCGCGAAGCGCTGCTGTCCGGCGAGGTCGACGTGGTGGTGCACTCCCTCAAGGACCTCCCCACCGCTGAGCCCGACGGGATCCGCCTCGCCGCGGTCCCGCCGCGCGAGTCGCCCAGTGATGCCCTGATCGCCCGCGACGGCCTCACCCTCGAGACCCTCCCGGCGGGGGCGAGCGTCGGCACGGGTTCGCCGCGCCGTGCCGCCCAGCTGCGGCTCCAGCGCCCCGACCTGGACGTGCAGCCGATCCGCGGCAACATCGACACCCGCATCGCGAACGTCAGCGAGGGCCGCTTGGATGCGGTGGTGCTCGCCGCCGCCGGACTCAACCGGCTCGGCCTGACGGACCGCATCACCGACGAGTTCGACCCGACGGTGTTCCTGCCCGCCCCCGCGCAGGGCGCCCTTGCGGTGGAGGTCCGGGAGGACGATCACCGGTTCGATGACGCCCTCGCCGCCCTCGACTGCCCCGTGACCCGCGCGGCCGTGGTGGCGGAGCGTCAGCTGCTGAACTCCCTGGAGGCGGGATGCAGCGCCCCCGTCGCCGCGTACGCGGTGGTGGACGGCGCCCAGCTGCGCATGCAGGCCGGCACGTACGGCAGCACCGCGCACATGCTGGAGGAGGCGGCCGGCCCGATGGAGGACCCGCGCCAGCTGGGCCGCCGCATGGCGGAGACGATGCTGGGCCGCGGCGCCCGCGACCTCCTGTCCGAAGGGATCTGAGCCCCATCACCGCCGCGTCTGCATCCGCTGCACCGTCCGGTCGGGTCCTGGTGGCCCGGCCGGACGGCCGCGCTGATGCCCTGCTGCGGGCCCTCGCGGACCGCGGCCTGGAGGGGGTGCACCATCCCGTCACCGCGTTCGAGCACAGCGACCTGACGGACCTGCGCCGTGCCCTCGATGCCGGCGCTTACGATGCGCTCGCCCTGACCTCGCGCACCACCGTGGAGGCGCTCTGCACCGGCGGCTGGCCCGCACGGTCCGGCCGGCAGGACTTCACAGTGGCAGCCGTCGGCCCCGGCACCGCCGACGCCGCCCGCGCAGCCGGCCTGCGGGTCGACCTCGTCGCCTCGGGCAGCGGGGAGGCCCTCGTCCGGGAGCTGCCCGCCCCCGCCCCGGGCGCGCGGCTCGCCCTGCCCGCGTCATCCGCCGCCGACCCCGCCCACGCCGAGGGCCTGCGCGAAGCCGGCTGGGCGGTGGACCGCATCGTCGCCTACCGGCCCGTCCCGCGTCCCCTCCCGGACTCGGTGATCGCCGACCTGGCCGACGGGGCCGTCGGCGCCGTGGTCCTCACCTCCCCGATGATCGCCCGGGCAGTCCTGCAGCATCCCCTCGCCGCCGGGGTGCGAGTCGTCGCGATCGGGGAGCCGACCCGGGCCGCCGCGGAATCCGTCGGCCACCCCCCGGACGCGATCGCCGCCGACCCGACCGACACCGCCCTCGCCGACGCCACCCTCCGTGCCCTGAGCAGCGACCCAGCCGGCCCGACGGGCCCGACGCCGCTCACCGCCACCGACCCGCCCCATCGAGAGGAGCACTGATGATCCACCGACCGAGGCGCCTGCGCGCCACCGCCGCCCACCGCCGCCTGGTGCGCGAGCACACCCTGCGCACCGCCGACCTCATCCTGCCGATGTTCGTGCGCGAAGGCCTGGAGGAACCTCAGCCGATCTCGTCGCTGCCCGGCGTGGTGCAGCACGACCTCTCCTCCCTGCGCGGGGCCGCCCGCGAGGCCGCTGAGCTCGGCCTCGGCGGCATCATGCTGTTCGGGGTGCCGGAGGAGAAGGACGCCACCGGCACCGGCGGTGTGGACCCCGACGGGATCCTCAACCGAGCCCTGCGCGAGGTGCGCCGCGAAGTCGGCGACGACATCCTCGTGATGAGCGACCTGTGCCTGGACGAGTTCACCGACCACGGCCACTGCGGCGTGCTCGGCGCCGACGGGACCGTCGACAACGACGCCACCCTCGAGGTGTACGCCGAGATGGCGCGCCAGCAGGCCGATGCCGGCGCCCACATCGTGGCGCCGTCGGGCATGATGGACGGCCAGGTCCGCGTCATCCGCGACGCCCTCGACGAGCACGGCCGCACCGACGTGGGCATCTACGCCTACACCGCCAAGTACTCCTCCGCGTTCTACGGCCCGTTCCGCGAAGCCGTCAACTCCTCCCTCACCGGCGACCGCCGCACCTACCAGCAGGACTCCGCGAACAGCGCCGAAGCGCTGCGCGAACTCGAGCTGGACGTGGCCGAGGGCGCCGACCTGGTGATGGTGAAGCCGGGCCTGCCCTACCTCGATGTGCTCAGCCAGGTGGCGGAGGCCTCCCCCGTCCCGGTGGGCGTGTACCAGGTGTCCGGGGAGTACGCGATGATCGAAGCGGCCTCCGCCAACGGCTGGCTGGACCGCGACCGCACCGTGCTGGAGTCCCTGCTGGCGTTCAAGCGCGCCGGCGCCTCCAGCGTCCTGACCTACTATGCGGCGCATGCGGCACGCCTGCTGCGTGAGCGCCCCGACGAATTCGGAGAGTACCTGTGAGCTTTGAGATGACCACCAGCAGCACCCTGTTCGAGCGCGCGAAGGCGTCCATCCCCGGCGGCGTCAACTCCCCCGTGCGCGCCTTCGGCTCCGTCGGCGGCACCCCGCCGTACCTCGTGCGCGGCAAGGGCGCCCTGCTGTGGGACGCCGACGGCAACGAATACGTCGACATGGTCGGCTCCTGGGGCCCCATGATCCTCGGCCACGCCGACGACCAGGTGGTGCAGGCCGTCCAGGAGGCCGCCGCGAAGTCCCTCTCATTCGGCGCCCCGCACGAGGGCGAGATCGAACTGGCGGAGACCGTGATCGAACGGATCGCACCGGTGGAGCAGATCCGCATGGTCAACTCCGGCACCGAAGCGACGATGAGCGCGCTGCGCCTGGCCCGCGGCTTCACCGGCCGCGACATGATCATCAAGTTCGCCGGCTGCTACCACGGCCACGTGGACTCCCTGCTCGCGGAGGCGGGCTCGGGTGTCGCCACGTTCGCGCTGCCCGGCTCCGCCGGCGTCACCGACGCCACCGCCCACGACACCCTGGTCCTGCCGTACGGAGACCAGGAGGCCCTTGAGGCGGCGTTCGAGGAGCACGGTGAACGGATCGCCGCGATCATCACCGAAGCCGCGCCCTGCAACATGGGCGTCATCAACCCGGGGAACTTCAACGAGTTCCTGCGCCGCACCGCCGACCAGCACGGCTCCCTGCTCATCATCGACGAAGTCCTCACCGGCTTCCGCGCCTCCCGCGAAGGCTTCTACGGGGTGGACGGTGTGGCCGCTGACCTCGTCACCTTCGGCAAGGTCATCGGCGGCGGCATGCCCGTGGGCGCGTTCGGCGGCCGCGCCGACATCATGCAGCGCCTCTCCCCGCTCGGCCCCGTGTACCAGGCGGGAACCCTGTCGGGGAACCCGCTCGCCACAGCGGCGGGTCTGGCGACGCTGCGCCAGCTGGAGGAGCCGGTGTACGAGCAGATCACGACCGCCGGTGACGCGCTGAAGCGCGAACTGACCTCGGCGCTGAGCGCGGAGGGAGTTCCGCACACCGTGAACACCGCCGGCACCCTGTTCTCCGTGTTCTTCACCGACGGTCCCGTCGGCGACTACGAGGCGGCGAAGGCGCAGAACACGGAGGCGTTCGCGGCGTTCTTCCACACCATGCTGGACCAGGGCGTGTACATGCCTCCGTCGGCGTTCGAGGCGTACTTCGTGTCCCGTGCCCACGACGACGCGATCATCGACCGGGTCGTCTCGGCGCTTCCTGCGGCGGCTCGCGCAGCCGCACAGGTAGGCTGAACGCATGATCCCACCGCAGCTGACCACACTGGGGCCGTACGCGATCCGGCTCCTGATCATCGGAGTCGTCTTCGGCGTCATCTCGGCCGTCATCCTGACGGGGCACACGACCGTTGCCGCTGTGCTGTCACTGCTGTGGTGGGTGCTGTCGTTCCTCGCGGCGGGCGCCGTCGGCCCCCTGGCCGCGAAGCGCCACCGCTCGGGCCCCGGCTACCCCGCGGAGCCCGAGCAGTGGCTCATCGCCTTCTCCCGCGCGTTCACCATCACCCTGGCGGTGCTGGTGCTCGTCGGCTGGTTGGGGCTGTCGCTGCCGGACCTGTTCGGCGGCGAGCAGGCCGCCGGTGCGGATGGCTCCTCCGTCCGACGGGTGCTGATGACCGCGATCCTCGCGGCGATCGCCGTGATCGGCGGCTGGCTGCTCTCCACGCGCCACACCCTCTGGCTGCTGTACGGATCCTCCCGCGGCGCGGAGGCGTCGACGCCCGCGGTCAGCGACGTTGAGCACCCGAGCAGCGAGGGCGGCTCGCACGCGGTTCACTGAAACCGGCGCTCGGCTGCGTGAGCGGACGCTGCCGGCGGGTGGTTCATCTCACCCTTGCGCAAATCGATTTACGCAACTTCTGCGTTGCAGAATCGGAGCCCGTAAGGCTAGCCTTACCTCATGAACGTTTCTCGTCGATCCCTGCTGACCGCATCCGCGGCAGCCACCGCCGCCTTCGCGGCGACCGCCCTGTCCGCCTGCACCACCTCGGCCTCATCCCCGGGCGCCGGCGGATCGGACTCCAGCAGTGACGCTGCGGCACCGGTGACGATCAAGCACATCTACGGCACCACCGAGATCCCCTCCACTCCGACGAGGGTCGCCACCGTCTCCTGGGTCAACGCCGATACCGCCCTCGCCCTCGGTGTTGTGCCCGTGGCCATGCCCGCCATGGAGTGGGGCGGCAACGGCAACAGGTCCACCGACTGGATCGACGCCAAGCTCGCGGAGCTCGGCGGCCCCGCCCCCACGCTGTTCTCCGAAGCCGACGGCATTAACGCCGACGCCATCGCCGCCGCCACCCCCGATGTCATCCTCGCCGCCTACTCGGGACTCACCAAGGACGAGTACGAGAAGCTCTCCAAGATCGCCCGCGTCGTGGGCCCCATCAAGGCGAACTACCTGACGTCCTGGCAGGAGGCCGCCACCGCCATCGGAGCCGCGCTGCGCAAGGACCCGAAGGAGCTCATCTCCTCGGTGGAGAAGCAGATCACCGATGCCGGTAAAGACATCCCGAAGGGCACCACGTTCATCGCCTCCACCCTCGACACTGCGGCGAACACCATCTCCCTGTACACCGGGGACGACACCCGCCCCCGCCTGCTGCGCGCCCTCGGCATGACGGAGGCGGAGGTGGTGCGCAAGAACGCCCCGAAGGACCAGTTCTTCTTCGAATGGTCCCCGGAGCGCGCCGATGAACTGGACTCCGACGTCATCTACTCGTGGATCCCCGCCGGCACGAAGCCCGCTGACGTCAAGGCGAACTCCCTGTTCAGCCGGATCCCCGCGGTCCAGAACGACAAGCTGATCGTCACCGACTCCGACCACGCCACCCTGTCGGTCTCGGCGGCCAGCGCGCTGTCCCTCCCCTGGGCTGTGAAGAACGTGATCCCCGCCTGGATCGAGACCATCACGGCGTGAGCACACGCCTGCCCGTCCCGGTGATCCTGCTGGTCAGCGCCCTCGCCCTGGCCGGTGGGATCGTCGCTTCCCTGACGATCGGCGCGCGCGCAGTTCCCGTCGGCGAGGTCTGGGCGGCGCTGACCACCGCGGCGGACTCCACCAGTGCGGACGTGGTCCGCTCCCGGATCCCCCGCACCGTGCTCGCCGTCGCGGTGGGTGCAGCCCTCGCCGTGGCCGGTGCCGCGATGCAGGGCATGACCCGCAACCCCCTCGCGGATCCGGGCATCCTCGGCCTGAACGCCGGCGCCGCCTTCGCCGTGGTCGCCGCGATCCAGCTGTTCTCCATCGGCTCCGTCCTCGGCTTCGCCTCCGCCGCGTTCCTCGGTGCGGGCGTCGCCGCCGTCGCCGTGTACGTCATCGCATCCCTCGGCCGCGCCGGCGCCACCCCGGTGCGCCTCGCCCTCGCCGGCGCGGGACTGTCCGCTGCGCTCAGCGCTGCCACCTCCGCGATCCTGCTGACGAACAACACCGCGATCGGGCAGTTCCGCTTCTGGCAGGTGGGGGTGCTCGGCGCCCGCAGCGTCCGCGACGTCCTCCTGATCCTGCCGCTGATGCTGGCGGGCGCTGCGGTCATCGCCGGGTCGGCTCGCCTGCTGAACACCCTCGCCCTGGGGGACGACTCCGCGGCGGGCCTCGGCATCTCCGTCGCCCGCGGCCGGATCCTGCTCGGTGCGGGTGCGGTGCTGCTGGCGGGTTCAGCGACCGCCCTGGCCGGACCGATCGCGTTCGTGGGACTCGTGGTTCCGCATGCGGTCCGGCTGCTGGTGGGCGGTGACTATGCCCGGATCATTGCGCTGAGCGCGCTGCTGGGGCCGGTGCTGCTGCTGGTCGCCGACACCGTCGGCCGGGTGATCGCTCCGCCGGCGGAGGTGCAGGTCGGGGTGATGACCGCGGTCATCGGCGCCCCGGTGTTCATCGCACTGATCCGATCCGGCAGGCAGGCGGGACTGTGAGCGCTGCCCTCCGACTGACCGCGGTGCTGCTGTGGCTCGCCGCAGCGTGCCTGCTGCGCCTCATGCTGGGCGATCCCCTGCTGCTGGCCGGCGACATCATCCTCGGCCTCACCGGCGACGCCCCGGGAGTGCGCTTCATCCTCGTGGAGTCCCGCCTGCCCGCGGTCGCGGTGGGCGTCCTCGCCGGGGCGGCACTGGGTGCCTCCGGCACCCTGTTCCAGACTCTGCTGCGCAATCCTCTGGCCGCCCCGGATGTGGTGGGCGTCAGCTATGGAGCGTCGGCGGCGGCCGTGGTGGGGATGAGCGTGTTCGCCCTGCAGGGCCCCGCTCTCAGCGCGGTGGCTGTGCTGGGCGGTCTGGCGTCCGCGCTGCTCGTGATGTGGGTGGCGCGCGGCGGGACCACCCAGTTCGTCCTCGTGGGCATCGCGGTGGCCGCCGCGCTGCAGGCGGTGGTGAACTTCCTGCTGACCCGGTCTGATGCGCGCACCGCGCAGGACCTGCTGCACTGGCTGGTGGGGTCATTGGCGTCCGCGTCGTGGGAGCGCGCGGGTGTTCTCGCACTCTGCCTGCTGGGCCTCGCGCCGGCGGCGGCGCTGGTGATCCGGCCGCTGTCCTCCCTGGAGCTCGGCGAGGATGCGGCCACGTCCCTCGGTACCCGCGTCGGCACGGCCCGCGTCGCGGTGGTGCTGGTCGCCGTGGCGCTGAGCGCCGTCGCGATCGCGGTGACGGGGCCGCTCGCCTTCGTCGCGTTCCTCTCCGGGCCGCTCGCGCGGCTGCTCCTTCCCGGCCGACGTGCCCTCGGCCTCACCCTCGCCGCCGCGGCCGCCGTGGGCGCCGCCCTCACCGTGACAGCGGACCTCACTCCTCTGCCCGCCGGTGTCATCACCGGTCTGCTGGGGGCTCCGTTCCTGCTGTGGATGCTGACCCGAAAGGACTCCTCCCTATGACCAGTCTGCGCGCCGACCACCTGTCCCTCGGCTATGACCGCTCCCTGATCGTGGACGACCTCTCCCTTGAGCTGCCCCACGGCGAGGTCACGATCATCGTGGGCGCGAACGGGTCCGGGAAGTCGACTCTGCTGCGGGGCCTGTCCCGGCTTCTGCGCCCGCAGGGCGGCTCGGTGCTGCTGGACGGCAAGTCGATCCAGCAGCAGTCGCCGAAGCAGGTGGCGCGCAAGCTCGGCCTGCTGCCGCAGACGCCGACAGCGCCCGACGGCATCACCGTGCGCGACCTCGTGGGACGCGGCCGGTTCCCCCACCAGGGTCTGTTCCGCACCCTCACCGCGGAGGACCACGCCGCCGTGGACCGTGCCCTGGCCGCCACGGGGATGCAGGAGCACGCGGACCGGATCACCAGTGAACTGTCCGGCGGGCAGCGGCAGCGCGCCTGGATCGCCATGGCGCTCGCGCAGGAGACCGACCTGCTGCTGCTGGACGAGCCGACCACCTTCCTGGATGTGGCGCACCAGATCGATGTGCTGGACGTGGTGCAGCGGCTGAACCGGGAGCGCGGAACCACGGTGGCGATCGTCCTGCACGATCTGAACCTCGCCGCCCGGTACGCCGACACCCTGGTGGCGATGAAGCAGGGAGCGGTGGTCGCCGCCGGGGCGCCCGGGGACGTCGTCACATCGGAGCTGGTGGGCGAGGTGTTCGGCCTGGACGCGGACGTGGTGACCGACCCGCAGACCCGGACACCGATGGTGGTGCCGCGCCGGGCGGCGGCTGCGGATCGTCCCCGTCCGGTGCTGGAGATCGCCCATTCGCTGCTGATGCGCACGCACGTGGCGCAGGTGGAGAACCTCTCCCCCACGTTCCTGCGCCTGACGCTGGCCGGCCCAGACCTGCAGCACTTCGGCTGCGGGGCTCACCCGCAGGATCTGCGGGTCAAGGTGCTGGTGCCTCCGTCGGCCGATCCGGGGCGCCCGGCGGGCACCGCTGCTGCCTCCGCTGCCGCACCGTCCGCCGGCGCCCGTGGCGATGCCGACCCGATCGAGCGTCTGCGGCCCGGGGCGAGCTGCACTGAGGCCGAGGCCGACGCCTGGTACAAGGAGTGGCTGCAGGTGCCGGAGGAGGTGCGCGGCGTCATGCGCACCTACACCGTGCGCGAGCACCGGCAGGCTCTGCACCCGGGCAATGCGAGTCCGCATCCGGAGATCGTGATCGACGTGGTGCGGCACATCGGCGGCCGGGCCTCCGAGTTCCTCCAGTCAGTGCAGGTGGGCGACACGGTGGAGATCCTCGGACCGAATCGGCACGTGGTGGGGCCGGACTGGGCGGGAATCGCGTTCCGCCCCGGGGACGCGCGGCGCCTGCTGCTGGCCGGGGACGAGACGGCGGCGCCGGCGATCCTGTCGATCCTGGAGGCGCTGCCCGCATCGTTCACAGGTGACGCTCTGATCGAAGTGCCGGATTCCGCTGATGAGATGCCCGTGATGACGCGCAGCGCCGTGCGCGTGCAGTGGCTGGTGCGCGGGTCGCAGCCGTCCGGGGCTCTGCTCGAGGACGCTGTGCGCAGCTGCGTGGCGCCGCCGCCGTTCCTGGAGGCCGGGGAGGAGCCGGAGGACATCGACGTGGACCAGATGATGCTGTGGGAGACCGCCTCGGGCGGGTCGCTGCCGTTCTACGCGTGGCTCGCCGGGGAGGCGGGCGTCATCAAGCAGCTGCGCCGCTACCTGGTGCGCGACGCCGGTATCGACCGGACGCAGGTGAGCTTCATGGGCTACTGGCGGGTGGGCCGTTCGGAGTCCTGACCCCGCCGCCGGGCCGCGGGGATCGAATCGCCGCCCTCGAGCGGGCCTGATGCTCCCTCCGCTCCGGTCCGGCCCCGCCCCGGCCTGGCCCGGGCCCACCGGTCCGGTGCATGCGTTTCAGCGCTCATTCCGGCGATTGAGAGCGCTGAAACGCATGGAACCGGGAATGTGCGCTGACCTTATGCGGCGCGCTGCCCGAGCCACGGGTCCAGCGCGTCAGCGCGCCCGAGCCAGGGGGCGAGCCCGTCGGCCCACTCCTCCTCGGTCAGCAGGCAGGTCTGGAAGGCCTGGCGCACACGCGCGGCATCAGCGGGGTCCACTCCGGTGATGACCAGGCGGGTGCGCGGCAGAGCCGTCACTGCGGGCACGGGCCCCGGGGTCGGCGCTGCCCCGTCGGCCCCTCCCCCGGCGTCCCGGCCGAGGCCGGTGCGCGCTTCGCTCTGCTCCGCATCCACACCGATGGCGAGCTGCCCGCCGGCACCCTCCCAGCGGCACACCGAATGCGGTCGGGTCGGCACCCAGAACTCGCCGCGAGCACGCAGGCGCCCCGCACCGATCCATTCGATGTTCTCCACCAGGCGGTCCGGGTGGAAGGGCCGCTCGTCCTCCAGTTCGATCGTCCACGCATGCGCGGTGGACGGGTGCGCGTGAGGTCGCACGAGGCGGGAGTGGGCCGAGTCGCAGGAATGGCGGTGGCCGAACACAGCTTCGTCGTCCACGTCGTAGTGGTCGGTGAGGATCGCGTCGGCGGCGGCGAGCTGCGCCACCAGGTCATGGCCGACGGGGTCCTCCTCGTCCACCGCCACGATGTCCGCGTACTCCACCTGGGCGGCGAGCACCTCGCCGATGCTGCGTTCGTCCGCACCGGATGCAGTGAGGCCGCGCTCGGCCACGGTGTCGTCTCCGAGCAGGTCGTTCTGCACGGTGCGGGAGTCCACGGCGGTCACCACGCGAGCCAGGTGCGCGCCGGGGACGGATGCGGAGAGCAGGTGCGCGATGACGTGGGGGTCGGCCGTGACGGGGACGGCGAGGACGATCGCTTCCCAGCGCCCGGCGTCGACCGGGGAGCGGAGGGTTGGGATCGCTTCGGTGCTCATCGCGCAGGTGGAGCAGGGATGCTCGAGGTGGATCGCGGTGTCGTCGAGGATGCCGGTGGAGTCGGAGACGACGCGGCGCAGGGTGTGCCCGGTGAGGTTGTGACGGAGGGTCACGGTCCGACGGGCCCCGAGCATGAGTGAGGCTGCGAGGCCGTCGCGCAGGACGGGGTCCATCGAGGCGACGATGGCGATGGGCGTGGAGTGGGTCATGGCGTCCCCTCCTCCTTCTTGTTGATAACGGTTCTCATCCGCTATAGTGCTTCACCATGACCACCTACTGTCAAATCACCGGCAAACGCCCCACATCCGGCAGGCGCGTCTCCCACTCGGGAAAGCGCACCGCCCGCACCTTCCGCCCGAACCTGCAGACGAAGATGTTCTACGTCCCGTCGCTCGGTCGGCGGGTCACGCTGACGGTCTCCGCCGTCGGCCTCAAGACCATCAACCGCCGCGGGATCGATTCCGTTGCCCGCGACCTCATCGCCCGAGGGGAGAAGATCTGACATGGCGAAGGCCAGCGACATCCGACCCATCATCCGCATGCAGTCCACCGCCGGCACCAGCTACACCTACGTCACCACGAAGAACCGGCGGAACACGCCGGACCGCCTCGTGCTGCGCAAGTACGACCCGATCGCCCGCCGCGTCGTCGAGTTCAAGGAGACCCGCTGATGGCGAAGACCTCGAAGATCGCCCGCAACCGCCAGCGCGAACAGGTCGTGGCGAAGTTCGCCGACCGCCGCGCCGAACTGAAGCGCACCATCAAGGATCCGGCCAGCTCACCCGAGCAGCGCGCCGCCGCCCAGGCCGAACTGCAGCGCCAGCCCCGTGACGCCTCCGCCACCCGCCTGCGCAATCGCGACCGCATCGACGGCCGCCCCCGCAGCGTGTACCGCAAGTTCGGTCTCTCGCGGGTGCGGCTGCGCGAACTCGCCCACCGCGGCGAACTGCCCGGGGTCACGAAGTCGAGCTGGTGAGGGGCCGACGGGTTCCTCCGCACCCCGATCCGGCGCCGCACGCCCGCGCCGCCGCACTGCACAGCCGCGCACAGACAAGGAAGCACACATGAAGAAGGACATTCACCCCACCTACGAACCGGTGGTGTTCCGCGACAAGTCCGCGGACTTCGCCATCCTCACCCGATCCACGGCCGCCGGCCGCGCCACCGGCACCGTGACCTGGGAGGACGGCCGCGAGTATCCCGTGATCGACATGGAGATCTCGTCCGCGTCGCACCCGTTCTACACGGGCAGTGCACGGGTCGTGGACACGGCCGGCCGCGTGGAGAGGTTCAACCGCCGCTACGGCCGGAAGGCCGCCGGCGCAGAGAAGAAGGAGTCAGCAGCATGAAGGTCCGTGCTTCGATCCGGTCGCTCGCGAAGCAGCCGGGCGCGCAGGTTGTGCGCCGACGCGGCCGCACGTTCGTCATCAACAAGAAGAACCCGCGCATGAAGGGGCGCGCCGGCTGAGTCAGCTGATGCCAGCGGTGGCCACGAGTCATTCGAGGCCGCCGCGGACGTGCAGAAGTTGGAGTGAAACCGCCCCTCAGGTGGCCCGATGGCCGGATCTGGGGCGCTTCACTCCATCTTGTGCACAAGGGCGGCCCTGACCCGGCGGCCTGGCGCCCCACGAGACCGAGAACCGGCAGCCTGGCGCCTCGCGGGATCGCGACCCGGCAGCCTGGCGCCCCGCGAGACCGAGAACCGGCAGCCTGGTGTCCCGCGGGGCCGCGACCCGGCGGGCGCAGAGCGACTCTCGGCCGCACACCCCGTTGCATGCGCTTCAGCGCCCATTCCGCCTGGAATGAGCGCTGAATTGCGTTGAACCGCCGCGGGCGATGGCTGGGCGGGCTCGGAGCGACGCTGCAGCGACGAGGCAGCGAGCCCCGTAAGCGATCGCTTGGCGGGCAGCAGCGGTAGGTCAGCGGGTGCGAATGCTGGAGCCGCTCTCCCGCTTCGACGGAGCGAAGAACGGGGTGCGGGCGGTCGACCCGCTGCCCATCCACAGGCGGGCCGGCTTCTTCGGCTCCAGGCGACCGGCCTTGTCGTGGTGGCGGATCGTCACCGTGCCGCCCCACATGACGGTCTCCGGCACAACAGTCCAGCCGCGGGATGACCGGGCACCGGTCCCGGAAGCGGAGGTGACGGCCTGACCGGCGGCAGCGCCGGCGGCATCGGCCGCCCCGGCACCCTGCCCGGCATCAGCGACCTGCTGCCCATCGCCGGCGCCCTGCTCCGCGGCCCGCTCCGCCTCGGCGCGATCCATGAGATCCGCGAGATCCTGCTCGACAACCGCGAACGCCGTGGAGAAGGCCTGCGCCTCACGATGACGCCGGATCGCCTTCTCGTACAGGGCCACGAACACGGCACTGGCGCGCGGCCACGAATGCTCCTCGGCATCCGCACGACCCGCCGCACGGACGCGGTCCACCAGACGCGGATCGTCCAGCAGCTCAACGGCCCGCTCCAGGGAGCCGCCCGGCACAGCGGAGTCAGAGACATCGAAGAGGATGCCGTTCTCCCCGCTGGTGATCTGCTCCATAGTGGGGCCCGACCGCGCCGCAATCACCGGAAGCCCGCTCGCCTTCGCCTCGAGGATCACGAGGCCCAGCGTCTCCGTGACCGACGGGAACACGAACGCGTCAGCCGAGGCGAACGCGCGCGCCAGCTCCTCGCCGCGCATGAACCCTGCGAAGGTGGTGTTCGTGCCGGCGAACAGCTGCTCCAGTTCCCCGCGAACGGGGCCGTCTCCGACCACCGCGAGCGCGATGTCGTCACGGCGGCGCATCATCGGCTCCAGCAGGTGCAGGTCCTTCTCGGCGGCGAGGCGCCCGACGAACAGCAGCAGCCGTCGGCCCTGCACACCGCCGAGGCGCTCGCGCATCTCGTCATCGGCGCGGCTCGGGCGGTACAGCTCGGTGTCCACGCCCGACGGCACCACATCGACGCGGCGCACGCCCTGCGCCATCAGCTCCGAGCGCGCGGTGGCGCTGGTGGCGATGTTGACCTCGGCGTCACGGTGCATCTTCTCGGTCGCCCAGCCGACCAGGGGCGCGCCCCACGACCAGGCGGGGTAGCGCTCGAGGTACGCCGGGAGGTTCGTGTGGTAGCTCGCCGCCAGCGGAATGCCGTACTTCTTCGCCGCCCACACGCCGACCTGGGCCAGCAGGATCGGCTGCACGGCGTGGATGACGTCCGGGCGGAAGTCCTGCACCACCTGATCGGCGACGATGCGCGCCTGCACGAGGGGCAGGGACCAGGGGCGGTGGCTGTAGAACGGCGTCTTCACGGCGCGCACGCCGTGGATGGGGACCCGCCGGCCGCCCGTTTCGTACACGCGGGCGCCGAGGTCAGGCGCGATGACCTGGACCTCGTGGCCCTCGGAGATGAGGTGGTCGATGAGTCGCTTCAGACGGGTGACGACCCCGTCGATGGAGGGAATGAACGTCTCGGTGACGATCAGTACCTTCAT